>NZ_WNXY01000003.1 GCF_009733815.1 Pseudactinotalea suaedae | reverse complement strand
CAGCTGCCGGACACCGGTTCGGAGGGTGTGGGCACCGCAGCGCTGGTGGCCGGCCTGATCACGCTGCTGGGTGGTGCGCTCGTGGCGGTCCGCGGCTGGAGCCGCCGGACCACCCGCGAGGAGCTGCCCCTCCTCTAGGGCAGCGCCACGAGCGACCGGTTGTCACGGATGAGGCCAGCACCGGCCCCATCCGTGACACATGCCGGTCTGCTGCAGTCGTGCTGGTGCCGAGGCGGTAGGTTGCTGACGGACGCGGGACCGGACAGCACGATGGGGACGTCGAGGTCGGGGGACCGCGTGCGGCGGAAGGGGTGATCCATGTGTGACGGGATCATGCCGGGCCGCGACCATCGGGGGAGAGGTGAGGAGTGACTTGTCGCCAGGGGCGCCGCGTTCCGTGATGGGAGATGGCACCGAGCAGCGCCTGGTTCGAGGGCGGCTGCTGCGCCGGCTGTCCGCCGCGGTCGCCACCGGCACCGCACTGGTCAGCGGCCCGCACGGCGCAGGCAAGTCGACCCTGGTCCGCACATGGGCCAGACAGTCCGGCACCGAGCTCGTGTGGTTCGACGCCGCCC
Source organism: Pseudactinotalea suaedae (assembly GCF_009733815.1). GTDB lineage: Bacteria > Actinomycetota > Actinomycetes > Actinomycetales > Beutenbergiaceae > Pseudactinotalea > Pseudactinotalea suaedae. Next base: position 471,987 of record NZ_WNXY01000003.1, on the reverse strand, counting down.
CAGCCCGTGGTCCCCGGTGGGAGTCACTGACCGCTGCGCTCGAGACCGGCTCCAGCCCGGTCGCCGCGGTGCTCCGCGGCCGCGCCGCCCAGGATGGTGGCGTCCTCGACGAGCTACGCCCACTCCAGGCCCGGCACCCGGGTCTGCACCTGATCCTTCTCCGAGGCCTGGGGATGACGATCACCTCGAGCGAGCCAGAGCTTCGGCTCGGTTCCGTGGTCACGGCGCGGGAGCTGGCGTTCACGGCCGCCGAGATCGTGGAGCTCGGTGAGCTGGTGGGCACCCAGATCGATGAGGGGACGGCACGTACCGTCCTCGAGCACACCGGTGGCTACGCCATGGCGGTCGACGCTGTCGTCCACGCGATCCGCCGTACCGGCCGGTTCACCGAGCAGCTGCTGGACGAGACGACCGATCTGCTCATGGGCGTCGTCGCCGACGGCGCGGGGGCCGGTGCGATCTACTCGGACGCGTGGGGCCGCATGCTGCGGACGGCGATCCCGGACTCGTTGTCGTTCGCCCAGCTGGGCTGGATCTGGGGCACCGCTGAGCCGGAGCGGATGGTCCGGCTGCTCGAGGGTGCCGGTCTGGTCCAGGTCGTGGGCGGTGACCGCGATCCCCAGCTGGTGCTCGTGCCGGCGTTGCGGTCGGGGCTACGGCGGCGGCTCCACGTCGAGCTGTCCCGCGCCCAGCTGGTCGAGTCCGTCAGCCGCTCGGCGCAGTGGCTGGACGAGCACGACGACTTCGTGGCAGCTGTCGGGCTGCTGCACCAGTACGGCCTGGTCGACGAGCTCGGCTCCTGGGTCCGTAGCCGTTGGCAGGACCTGCCACAGCTGCCGACCGGTCAGGTCACGGAGCTGCTGGGCTCGATCGCGGCAGGTCGACAGCAAGACCCGCGCCTGCTCCTCGCTCAGGCCCGCGCCCTCGTCGACATCTTCCACAGCGGTCACGACGGCAGCGTCCGCCCGCAGGACCGGCGCCGGGCCAGCGAGATCCTCAACCTGGCGACCCCGAGCGTGACCGAGCCGGTGGACGCCGCACTGACGACGACCGCGCTCGGCATCCGCGCGGTGCTCGCCCGCATGGCGGGCGAGCACGAGCGTGCGGTCGAGCTGCACGATCAGGCGGAGCAGGCGCTTCCGGCCGCCGCCCCCGGCCTGGCTGCCTGGCTTCACGGGCAGTCGGCCCTGACCGCCATCGGCGCCGGTGACCTGTCGCGTGCGGCCACCGATCTCGGGCGTGCACTCGATCTGCTGCCCGACAGCGGCCCTGGCGACATGCGGGCGCTGCTCGTCGAGCTGGACCGACTCGTCCAGGGATATCTGGGTGCCCTTCACCCGAGCGACGACGGGACGCAGCGCGGACCGCGACCTCAGCACGGTCTGGCCGGCAGCATCGGCGCCCTCGCAGACACCGCGCGGCTGATCGCCCAGCTGGACGTGGCGGGCGCGTGGGACGCGCTGCACCGGATGCCGGTCGCGACCGGGACCGAGGACCCGGCCGCGCTGCCGGTGCTGCGCGCGCAGGCTGAGGCGATGGCTCACCTGCTCTCGGGCACCACGAACGCCGGGCTCGGGGCCCTCGACGTCATTGACTCCCTCCTGGCCGGCCGCACCCTGCCACCGTTCGCGGCCACCATCCTGCGGAACACGCGCGCCGAGCTGCTCGTGGCCCTCGACGAACCGGAGGCCGCGCTCGCGGTGCTCGATCACGCCGGCCCCCCGGTCGGGCTGGTGTCGACGCTGGTCCGTTGCGTGGTGCTGCTGGCGCTCGGCAGAGCTCAGGAGGCGGCGGAGCTGCTCGAACCGGTGCTGCCCACGCCCTCGACCTGGGCCTCCAACTACCCGACATGGATGCTGATCGTGTCCGCGTTGGTCTTCGACGACCTCGGTGACGACGAGCGCGCCGACCAGCTGCTGGGCCGCGGCCTGGCGATCGCCTCCCGCTCCGGGGCGCTGCTGCCGTTCGCGCGGCAGGGACCGGCGCGGATGACGCAGCTGATCGAGCGCGCGCGCGAGCTGCGTGTCGACCCCCCGAGCCGTGAGCTGCTGGACCAGCTGGATGTCGCACGCGAGCAGCTCCGGCTCTCCTCGGTGCAGGCTCGGCTCTCCGACCGCGAGCTGGTGGTGTTGGAGCACCTCCGCGAGACAGGGGTCACGCGGCACCTCGCCACCGTGCTGCACGTGTCACCGAACACGGTCAAGAGCCAGCTGCAGAGCATCTACCGCAAGCTCGGTGCCAGCACGCGTGTCGAGGCGCTCCGGGCAGCGACGCTGCTGGGGCTCTTCGACGACGAGGTCACGACGTAGGCAGCGGTGCAGTCTCTCGTCGAGCGGAGATCTGGACCATTTTTCAACTAGCACTCTCCATCACCGAGTGCTAATCTGGTGGTGCCCCGCGGGGCCGACCCCTCGGGACGTGATGCCACGACCGGACGCCGTGAGGTGCGGCGTCCCGGACCGAAGGAGGTGGTGGTTGTGGCTCTGACCTTCGACCCCTTTCGTGAGATGGATCGGCTGACGGCGCGGTTGCTGACGGGCGATGGCTCGGCTCGGGCCGCGAGCTGGATGCCGATGGATCTCTACCGTGTCCAGGACCGGTACATCGTGAACGTCGACCTTCCGGGGGTGGACCCGGGCTCGATCGACCTCGACGTCGATGGCAACACCCTGACGATCGCGGCCGAACGCACGATCGGTGCTGCCGATGGAGCACGCTGGCTCGCTCAAGAGCGGCCGGCAGGTCGGTACACCCGGCAGCTGAGCCTGGGACCTGACCTCGACCTGGATGGCATCCAGGCCTCCTACGACAACGGTGTGCTGTCCCTGGCGATCCCGGTCGCGGACCGGGCGAAGCCGCGCAAGATCATGGTCGAGCAGGCGAGCGGCCAGCAGCGTGAGATCACCCCGGACAAGGTGAGCTCGGCCGCAGCCGACGAGACCAGCTGAGCGATCGCAGGGCGCCCGCGGTCCGCGGGCGCCCTGCCCTCAGGCGAAGCGACGTCACGGGCCTGACGCTCGGTCCCGAGCCGCTCGTGCGTCGAAGGATTCGACGTGGAGTCTTCGAGGTGGATCTACGACACGAGCGCGCGCGAGCCGACCGCGCCACCGGCACGGTGAGCGTCCTCGCGCCGGGAGCGCAGGCCGAGCTGGTCCTGACCGGCGAGATCGACATCAGCATGAACAGCGAGCTGGTCGCCGCCCTGGCCGAGCTCGAACAGCTGGGCCTCCCGATCGAGGTGCACACCCGGGACGTGACCTCGATCGACTCCTCGGTGATCGCGTTCCTCGCGAGCCTGGCGCTCCGCTGCGAGCAGCCGATCACGCTCGTCGACCCGCCCGCCCTGGTCAGGTATCTCGTGCAGGTGGCCGAGCTGGGAGACGTCGTCGAGGTCGTCACCCGGCGCGAGGAACCAGCGCGCTCGAGCGAGAAGCTGGCGGGTGACGCCGTGCTCCGCTCGCGCGAGGACTGCACGTGCGCCGTCTGCCGCGCGACGCCGGCACTCGTCTAGGGCTGCACAGCACAGCCCGCCGTGATCGACGAGCTCGGCGACAGCGATCGGGCTAGGTTGGTGCGAGACGAGCGAGCACTCTTCCCACGCTGAACGAGGGGGTCCTGATGTCTGCTGGGACGGGTTCACGCGCAGGGAGGACCGTCGACCTGGACCGGCGCACCGTGGTGTCCGGCTTCCTCTTCGGTTGCGGGATCGCGGCGTCGGTGATCGACCTGTTCATCTTCCACCTGGTGCTGCAGTGGCACCACTTCTACGACCTGTCGACCACCCGGGTCGCGCTGACCGCCGACGGGTTCTTCCACGCCTTCGGCTGGTTCATCACCATCTGGGGTCTGTTCCTGCTGGCCGATGTCCGCCGCCGGGGTGAGGTGGCCTGGAAGCGTTGGGCGGGCGCCGTGATCGCCGGGGTCGGGTTCTTCCAGCTGGTCGACGGCGTGGTCAACCACAAGCTGCTGGGCATCCACCAGATCCGTTACGACGTCGACCTGCTGCCGTATGACGCCACGTGGATCGGCTCGGCCGCGGTGCTGCTGGTGGTCGGCGCCGTGATCGTCCGGCGCACCCGCCCGGATCGCCGCCCCGGCTGAGCCCGCAGCGATGCACCACGACCACGGCGCCGCCACCGGGCACGAAGGACTCGGATGGGCGGTGTTCGACGTCCTGGTGCTTCTCGCCCTGGCCGCTGCCGCCGCCGGATACGCGGTGGCGTGGTGGGCGAGCCGCCATCGCCGCCCCTGGTCGGGCTACCGCGGCGCGGCCTGGTACGCCGGTCTGTTCTGCGTCGGGGTCGGGCTGGTCGGCCCGGTCGCCGCGGCGGCTCGCACCGGCTTCACCGCGCACATGGCCGGGCATCTGCTGGTCGGCATGCTCGCACCGCTGCTGCTCGTGCTCGGCGCCCCGCTCACCCTGGCGCTGCGGACGCTGCGGGTGGATCGAGCACGGTCGCTGGCCAGGCTGCTGCGGACCGCGCCCGTGCGGGTGATCACGCACCCGGTGGTCGCCGCGGTCCTCAACGCCGGAGGCCTCTGGGTGCTCTACACCACCGATCTCTACCAGTGGATGCACACCTCGGCGCTGGTGCACGGGCTCGTGCACGCCCACATCCTGCTGGCCGGCTACCTCTTCACCGCGTCCGTGGTGGGAGCCGATCCCGATCCGCACCGCGCCTCCGTCCCGCTGCGCGCCGGGGTGCTGGTGGTCTTCGTCGCCGTCCACTCGATCCTGGCCAAGTGGCTCTACGCCCACCCGCCGGCCGGGGTGCACGCCACCGACGGCGAGGTCGGTGCGCAGCTCATGTACTACGGCGGCGACGTCGTCGACGTGACGCTGATCGTGCTGCTGCTCACCCAGTGGTACGTCGCCACCCGCCCCCGGGACGCCGTCTCGCCGGCCCCCGGTGCGACGGCGTGAGCACCGCCGCGGGCGCAGCCACAGCCTGACGCCGGCGCGGTCGACCGGCTGCCGGCCACCCGGCAGGTGCGAGCAGCCGATCGCTGCCCGGTTACCCTCGAGCAGTGACGACCGCAGCGCCCCCCGAGACGGGTTCAGGAGGTCTCGTCCGGCTGTGGCCCTGGCTCGCCGCGGGCTTCCCGGTCGCGGTGCTGAGCGCGCTCCTGGGGGCGGCGATCACGGGCGCCAGCGCGCCCACCCTCGTGGGCGACCCGGGCGCGCTCGTCCGCTGGGCGACACCCGCCGTCGGGACGTTGATCCAGCTGGCCCAGGCGGTCACGCTCGGCGGGCTCGTGATGCTGGCGTTCGCCCTTCCCGGTGGGAAGGGCGAGAGGGACGACGGCGGAGCCTGGCGGCTCGTGCGGACCGTGGTCTCGGTCGCCGGTCCGGTATGGGCCGTGCTGGCCGTGCTCGACGTGGTGCTCGGGTACGCGCTGGTCGCGGGGCGCCCGGTCGGCGGCGCCGGCTTCGGGGAGGAGCTCGGGTTCTACATCACCGAGATCTCCACCGGCCGCTCGCAGCTGGTCACGGCGGTGATGGCGGCAGCCCTCGGGATCGCGACGGTGGCGGTCTCGGGCTATCGATCGGCCCTGGCGGCGCTGGTGCTCGGCGTCGGGGTTCTGGTCCCGGTGGCCACGCAGGGGCACGCGGCCGGCACCGACAACCACGAGCTCGGCATGAACGGCATCTTCGGGCACATCCTGGGTGCCGCCGTCTGGACCGGCGGCCTGGTGGTGCTGGCGCTGATCGGGCGCCGGCTCGGGAGCTCGGCGCCTGCCGTCGCGACCAGGTTCTCCACCATCGCGGCCTGGTGCTTCGCCATCGTGGCGGTCTCCGGCATCGCGAGCGCCTGGATCAGGGTCGGCTCGCCGGCGGCGCTGGGAACGCGGTACGGCGCGGTGCTGGTGGTCAAGATCGTGCTGCTCGCGGCCCTCGGTGCGGCGGGATGGTGGCACCGGCGTCGCACGATCGCGCGTCTGCAGGGGGGGCGCGGCGGACTGTTCTGGCGGCTCATCGGCGTCGAGGTCGCGCTGGTCGGTCTCGCGAGCGGGCTCGGGGTGGCGCTGTCCGGGAGCGAGCCGCCCGTCGAGCAGGAGCCCAGCGGTGTGCTCTCGCCCACCGAGTACCTCTCGGAGCGCCCGCCGCCGCCCGCGCCCACGCCCGAGACCATCCTCAGCGCCTTCTACCCCGACCTCTTCTTCGGGTTCGTCGTGGTGGCGATGCTCGTCGTCTACCTCGGGTGGGTCCTGCGGCTGCGGCGGCGAGGGGACGCCTGGCCGGTGCGCCGGACCATCGCGTGGGTCGCGGGCTGCCTCGTGCTCGCCTACCTCGTGCTGGGGGCGCCGGCCGTGTACGGCCACGTGATGCTCAGCGTGCACATGGCCGCGCACATGGCGTACGTGATGGTCGTGCCGATCCTGCTGGTGACCGCCGCCCCGGTGACGCTGGCGCTGCGCGCGCTCGCGGCCCGCACGGACGGCTCGCGCGGACCACGGGAGTGGTTGCTGGGGATCGTGCACTCGCGGTGGGGGACCCTGGTGGCGAACCCGGTGGTGGCCGCCCTCGTGTTCATCAGCACGATGGTGATCTTCTACTTCTCACCCCTGCTGCACTTCGCCTCGACGACCCACATCGGGCACATCGGGATGATCGTGCACTTCGTGCTGAGCGGGTACCTGTTCGTCAACGGGCTGATCGGTGTGGATCCCGGTCCCGCACGTCCCGGCTACCCGATGCGGCTGCTGCTGCTGTTCGCGACGATGGCCGCGCACGCGTTCTTCGGGGTCGCCATCACCACGATGACCGAGCTCCTCGCCGCCGACTACTTCGGTGGCCTGGGGCTGCCCTGGGGCGTCGACGCGCTCGCCGACCAGCGTGCGGCCGGCGAGATCGCCTGGGGTATCGGCGAGATCCCCGCCCTCGCGGTCGCCGTGCTGCTGGCGATGAGCTGGTACCGCGACGACGCCCGCACCGCACGCCGCCAGGACCGGGCTGCCGACCGGGACGGCGATGCCGAGCTCGCCGCGTACAACGAGATGCTCTCGGAGATCGGCGCCCGGTCCCGGGAACGCTCCTAGCGCGCCCTGCTCGGTCCGGTGGTTCAGCTCCGCGCGAGCAGCTCGAGCGTGTCGACCACGCGGTGGGAGAACCCCCACTCGTTGTCGTACCAGGCCACGACCTTGACGTGGCGCCCGTCGACGCGGGTCAGATCGGCGTCGAAGATCGCCGAGGCCGGCTCGCCGGTGATGTCGCTGGAGACCAACGGCTCGTCGGAGTAGTCGAGGATGCCGCGTAGCGGGCCGTCGGCCGCTGCGCGGTACGCAGCCAGCACCTCCTCGCGGGTGACCTCGCGGGAGACGGTCGTGTTCAGCTCGACGAGCGAGCCCACCGGGACCGGCACCCGGATGGAGTCACCGGAGAGCTTGCCGTTGAGGTTCGGCAGCACCAGACCGATCGCCTTCGCCGCGCCCGTGGTGGTCGGCACGATGTTGACCGCGGCAGCACGCGCTCTGCGGAGGTCACGGTGCGGTCCGTCCTGCAGGTTCTGCTCCTGCGTGTAGGCGTGCACCGTGGTCATGAACCCGTGCTCGATCCCCGCCAGGTCGTCGAGCACCGACGCCAGCGGTGCCAGCGCGTTGGTGGTGCACGAGGCGTTGGAGACGATCACGTGCCGCGCCGGGTCGTACGCCTCGGTGTTCACGCCGAAGGCCAGGGTCACGTCGGCGCCGGCCGAGGGTGCGCTGACCAGCACGCGCCGCGCGCCGGCGTCCAGGTGGGCGCGGGCCGCCTCGGCCGAGGTGAACCGGCCGGTGGCCTCGAGCACGATGTCGACACCGAGGTCGGCCCAGGGCAGCGTCGCGGGCTCGCGCTCGTCGAGCACGCGGATCCGCCGGCCGTCCACGACCAGGTCTGCGCCGTCGACCTCGACTGCTCGACGCAACCGCCCGAGCGTGCTGTCGTGTCGCAAGAGCTGAGCGAGGGTCTCCGCCGTCGCGAGGTCGTTGATCGCGACCACCTCGAGGTCGCTGTCGCGCTCCAGCAGAGCGCGAAGGGAGCTGCGGCCGATCCGGCCGAATCCGTTGATGGCGATGCGAGTCATGCGTGGTTCCTTTCGTCACCACCCATGCTGCGTACCGCCGTCCCGACCTGCCAGCGGCCAGAACGCCATCATGCGCAAGGGATCCGCCAGAGAATCTGCCATCGGTCGCAAGGTTCTCGCCAGCGCCGGGCGGGGGCCCGCGAGCCCTGCTCAGGCGGAGAAGGTGTGCCGGTACTCGGTGGGTGAGGTCCCCAGGATCCGCTGGAAGTGCAGCCGGAGGTTCGCGGCGGTGCCGAGCCCCACCCGGTGCGCGATCTGCTCGACGCCGAGGTCGCTGCGCTCCAGCAGCTCGCGCGCCAGGTCCACGCGCGCTCGCAGCACCCACTGCATCGGGGTGCAGCCGGTGTCCTCGAGGAACCGCCGCGAGAACGTGCGGGGCGAGACCCGCGCGTTGCGGGCGAGCGTCTCGAGCGTCAACGGCTCCGCGAGGTGCCCCAGCACCCACTCCCGCGTCTCGGCGAAGACGTCGCCGAGCGGCTCCGGCACGCTGCGCGGCACGTACTGGGCCTGTCCGCCGCTGCGGTAGGGCGCGGCCACCAGTCGTCGTGCCACGTGGTTGGACAGGCCGACGCCGTGATCGCGCCGCACCAGGTGCAGGCACAGGTCGATGCCCGACGCCGCGCCCGCCGACGTGAGCACCTCGCCCTCGTCGACGAAGAGCACGTTCTCGTCGACCTGGACGCGCGGGTACCGGTCACGGAGCGCCTGGGTGTAGTGCCAGTGCGTCGTGGCGCGCTTGCCGTCGAGCAGACCGGTCGCCGCGAGCGCGAACGCGCCTGTGGAGATCGCCGCCAGGCGGGCGCCGCGCTCGTGGGCGGCCCGGAGCGCCTCGAGCACGGTGCCCGGCGGGCTGGTGTCGGCGGGCGTCCGGTAGCCGGGCACGAAGATGGTGCCCGCGCGTTCGAGCGCCTCGAGCCCCTCGGCCACGTGGTAGGCGAGCCCGTCACCGCCGGTCACCATGCCGGGCCGGGCGCCGCACACGCGTACCTCGTACGGCATGCTCGGGCGGCGGGAGAACACCTGCGCGGGGATCCCGACGTCGAGCGGCTTGGCGCCCTCGAGGACGAGCACGGCGACCTGGTGGTCGTTCGCGCTCGTCGAGGTCACCCCTGGATCTTATGGAGCGACCCACCCGAGGGGCCCGCGGTGACCTCGTGGTCACGGCTCGACGCGGCGGCCATGGCGGCGATCCGCGACCGGCGGCGCATCAGCATGCACAGGACGTCGGGGGACAGGTCGAGGTCCTTGTCCTCGAGCAGCTGGTCGGGCATGTCTCCGGGTCTCCTTCGGCACGGCGGGTGTCTCGAATGCCCAGGAGCGCGGCGGCACGCCGGTGATACGTCACCCGCGGGTGATAGGAACGACCCATGACCGACGGCGAGCAGACCCCCGAACCAGCCACCCCCTTCCACGACCTCGACGCCTTCGTCGCGATGCCGCGCCTCGGCTCGCTCGCGTTGTCGCCGGACGGGCGCCGCCTCGTGGTGGGCGTGTCCACCCTCGACCCCAAGAGCACCGGCTACGTCACGGCGCTCTGGGAGGTCCACCCCGACGGCGCAGCTCCGGCCAGGCGGCTCACCCGCGGTGCCAAGGGCGAGAGCCAGGCGGCGTTCACGGCCGCCGGCGACCTGCTGTTCGTGGCCAAGCGCGCTCACGGCGAGACCGGCGAGGACAAGGCCAAGCCTGCGGTGTGGATGCTGCCGGCCGGCGGCGGCGAGGCACGACTGCTGGCCGAGCGCCCGGGCGGTGTGTCGTCGGTGAAGGCCGCACGCGAGGCGGCGACCGTCGTCGTCAGCGCCGGCACCCTGGCCTCGGCGACCGACACCGAGAGCGAGCAGCGGCTCCGCGACCTGCGCTCCGACAACAAGATCAGCGCGATCCTGCACTCCGGCTACCCGATCCGCTACTGGGACCACGACCTCGGCCCGGACGCCCCGCGGTTGTTCGCCGGGACCCTGACCCCGGCGGTCGCCGCCACGGCGTCCGAGCCCGAGGGCGAGTCCTCGGACGACGACGCCCCGCTCGACCTCCGCGACCTCACCCCCGACATCGGCTCCGGGCTCGTCGAGGCCGGCCACGACCTCAGCGCGGACGGCACCACGATCGTCACCACCCTGAACGTGCCGCTGGCGCGCGGCGCGGTGCGCTCGGTGCTCGCGGCGATCGACGTCGCCACCGGTGACCGGCGGACGATCCTGGAGGACGCGGACGCCGAGCTCGGCGGAGCGAGGATCAGCCCCGACGGCACCCGCATCGCCTACGCCCGGGAGACGATCAGCACCCCGGAGGAGGCCCCGCGCGTCACGCTGTGGACCGCCGGTGTCGACGGCTCGGAGCCGCGCCAGCTCGCGACCGGGTGGGACCGATGGCCTGCGGGGATCACCTGGCTCCCGAGCTCGGACGCTCTGCTCGTCCTCGCCGACGACGACGGCCGGTCGCCGATCTTCCGGGTTCCGCTCGACGGCGGCGAGCCCACCCGGCTCACCGCTGACGACGCCGCCTACACCGACGTCGTCGTCAGCGCCGACGGCGCCACGGCGTTCGCGCTGCGCAGCTCCTACGCCTTCCCGGCGGAGCCGGTCCGCATCGCGCTCGACTCCGGCGAGGTGACGCCGTTGCGTGGCCCGGTCGAGCGCCCCGCCCTTCCCGGCACGCTGCGCGAGGTCGAGACCACCGCAGCCGACGGCACCAGGGTCCGGTCCTGGCTCGCACTGCCTGAGGGAGCGTCTGCGGACCAGCCGGCGCCGCTGGTGCTGTGGATCCACGGCGGACCGCTCGGTTCGTGGAACGCGTGGTCGTGGCGCTGGTGCCCCTGGCTGCTGGTGGCGCAGGGCTACGCGGTCCTGCTTCCCGACCCGGCGCTCTCGACCGGGTACGGGCAGGACTTCGTGCAGCGCGGCTGGGGTGCCTGGGGTGGGCCGCCGTTCACGGACCTGATGGCCGCGACCGACGCCGCCGAGCGGCTGCCCGAGATCGATCAGACCCGCACCGCAGCGATGGGCGGCTCGTTCGGTGGGTACATGGCGAACTGGGTGGCCGGGCACACCGACCGGTTCAGGGCGATCGTCACCCACGCGAGCCTGTGGGCGCTCGACGGCTTCGGCGGCACCACCGACGCCGCGTACTACTGGGCGCGCGAGATGACGCCGGAGATGGCGCTGGCGAACTCACCGCACCGGTTCGTGGGCGACATCCGCACCCCGATGCTGGTGGTGCACGGGGACAAGGACTACCGCGTCCCGATCGGTGAGGGCCTGCGGCTCTGGTACGAGCTGCTGTCCGCCTCCGGGCTCCCCGCCGGTGAGGACGGCAGCACCGTGCACCGCTTCCTGTACTTCCCGGACGAGAACCACTGGGTCCTCACGCCGCAGCACGCGAAGGTCTGGTACCAGGTCGTGCTCGGCTATCTCGGTGAGCACGTCCTCGGGCAGCCGGCGAGCTATCCCGAGACGCTGGGCTGAGCCGCTCGCGCCTCGGGCAGCTCAGAGGAGCCGTACCCGAAGGCGGCGAGGTGGTGCCACACGTACTTGAGGTGCTGCAGCGTCTCCACGACGTCGCCCGGACCCGGCCAGCCGGTCGGGTCCGCGGCGATCGCCACGGCGGCGCGTCCGAGCATCTCGGGGTCGATGACCTCGTGGCCGAACCGGTCGCACACGGCTCGCGCCAGCGCCACGGGCTCGGGTCCGCGGAACTCCTCGTCCAGGCTCGCGACGGGGAGCGCATACCCGTCGTGCCACGCGAGCGTCGCACCGTCGCGCTCGCACGCCCGGGCGAGGTGGTGCTCGACGGCGGTGCCCCGGTAGGCCGGGTCGCTCACCACGGCCTCGACGTCGCTCATGCGCAGGCCGCCGTGGATCTGTACCTCGATGATGTCGCCGCCGAGGCGGTCGGCACCGGAGCGGGAGCACCCCTCGAGCTCGGGCGCTCCCGCGGAAGCGGCTGCGGCCAGCACCGCGTCCAGGCGGTCCCAGGTGCCGACGACGCTCGGTTGCGTGACGCTGTCGCCCCAGCTGAACGTGCATCGCGTCAGGACCTCGCGGCGCAGCCGCAGGTGGGTCGACCCGAACCGCGGGCACGCGCCGTCGGGATGACCCAGCAGGTCCAGCCCTCCGTAGCGGGGCCGGTCGGCGGGCGGGGCGCCGTCGTACGCACCCCCGAACATCACGTGCTCCCAGCCCGAGCGCGCGCCGCGCATCACGTGGTCGAGCCCGCCGGAGGAGGTGCCCGTCTCGAACTGGGTGCGGTACCGGCCGTCGTGGGCCAGACCTTCCGCAGCGGTGCGGCCGTCGCGTCCGGGCCGGTCCGGGTGGAAGGTGACCGTGACGTGGGCGCGTGCCCTCGCTGCTTCCGCAGCGGGCGCAGGGTCGAGCGGCGCGGACGCTTCCGCGAGCCTGCGGACGTGCTCGAGGGCCGCGTGCGCCGCGCTCATACCGCGATGTCGGTGCCGGCCAGCACCAGGTCGATGCCCTCCGGCGTGACCACGAGCTCGGTGAGCTCGACGCCCTCGGGGAGCATCTCGAGGTCGACCGCCGTGGAGCCGAGCAGCCCGCCGAGGTCGAACGGGACGTCGGCCGCGTCGACGGTGGCGCCGCCCAGCACCAGCCGGTCGATCTCGATCGTGATGGCACGTGGCTGCGGCACGAGCCTGACGTAGGCCTCCAGCGGCACCCCGAGCACGGTGGCGACCGCAGCGATCTCGCCGTCGAGCAGCTGCAGCTCGACGCCGTCGGGAAGGTTGACCCGGCGCTCGATGGCGGCGAGCACGGTCGCCGTCGGCGCGGTGCCGGTCGCGTGCACGCTCGCGACGGCTCCCGAACCGCGGATCGGGACACCGGTGGCGACGATGTGGACGTCGGTGAGGGTCAGCCCGTCGATCGTGGCCTGCGGGGCGGTGATCGTGATCGTCTCCAAGGTGCCGGAGACGAGCTGCGGTGTCGCGAAGCGGCCGCCGAGCTCGGCGTCGAGGTCCGCGTCGAGGTCCGGGAGCTGCTCGAGGACCGTCGACTCGACGCGGCTCTCCACCTGCGAGCGGACCCAGCCGTCGGCCAGGTAGCCGCCGCCGATCAGCAGCCCGAGGGCGACCAGAACGGCGACGACGGACTTGCCCCGTCCCCGCTGCCTCATGCGGCCGGCCTCGCGAGGTGGGTGTCGAGGAAGGCGAGCGTGCGCTGCCACGCCAGCGCGGAGGCCTCGGCGTGGTGGAACTCCGGTCGCGTGTTGTCGAAGGCGTGGTCGGCGCCGGGGTAGGTGTGCAGCTCCACGCCGGGGCGGGTCACGGCGTCGCGGATCGCGGCGACGGCCGCGGTCGGGAGGTAGCTGTCCGCCTCGCCGACGTGGTGCAGCGAGGGCGCCGTCACCGCCGGTGCCAGCTCGAGCAGGTTCGGCAGCGCGCTGCCGTAGTAGGACACGAGAGCGTCCACGTGCTCGATCGCCGCGACGTTGAAGGCGACGCCACCGCCGTAGCAGAAGCCGACCAGCCCGATCGGTCCGGTCACCTCTGGTGTCGCGCGCAGGTTCCGCACCGCGGCGGCGGTGTCGGCGACGGCGTGCTCCCAGGGCAGTGCGCTCATGCGGCCCATGGCCTGCTGGAGCAGGTCGGGCGCGGATTCGTCGAGCTCCGGCTCGTCCAGCCGCCAGTACAGGTCCGGGACGTGCACCAGGTATCCGGCGGCGGCCAGATCGGCAGCCCGGCCGGCGATGTACGGCGAGACACCGAAGATCTCCTGCACCAGCACGATGCCCGGCCCCGAGCCGGACTCGGGCGCGTACACGTGCACGGGGAGAGCTCCGTCGTCGACCTCGATCTGGATGACGGAACCGGGCGCGCTGCTCATCTCGCGAGACTAGCCCGACCATGTCGGTCGTCGCGGGCGGTGGGGCATGGCGGGTGGTGCGGGCGTGGGGCAGCATGGGGCCATGGCCGACCCGGTGTTCGTGCTCCACGACCACCGCAAGCCGCGACCGCACTACGACCTCCGTCTCGAAGAGGACGGCGTGCTGCGGTCGTGGGCGGTGCCCAAGGGCATGCCGACCGACAGCCGTCAGGACCGGCTCGCGGTCGCCGTCCCCGACCACGACCTCGGTCACGCGACGTACGTGGACGAGCACAAGAGCATCGCCGACCACGGCACGTGGTCGCTGGTCGACCGCACCGATCGTCGGTTCGTCTTCGACCTGCACGGCGAGCAGGGCACCCGCCGCTACGCCTTGATCGACACCGGGCGGGACTGGCTGCTCCATCTGGTCAAGGAGCAGCCCTGACCGAGGCCGGGGGACCGGACCTGCAGCGGTTCCGGATAGCCGCGGGGAGCCGGCAGTCCTGCTTCACTGACCCGATGAGCATCGGACCGCTCGTGACCTGGCAGGACCTCTGCATCGATGCGCTCGACGTCGACGGCCAGTCCCGGTTCTGGGCGGCGGTCGCCGGCTTGGAGCTGGCCGGCCCCACCGAGCACCGTCGCCTGGAGGGACCGACGTCGCGGCACACGATGTGGGTGAACGCGGTCGACCGGCCCCACCGCGTCAAGAACCGGCTCCACCTGGATGTCTACTGCGGCGCGGTCGACGACCTCGTCGCGCTCGGCGCCCGGGTGCTCGCCCCGGCGTCCGAGACGGGCCTGGGCTGGACCGTCATGGCCGACCCGGAAGACAACGAGTTCTGCGCGTTCCTGCGCTCGTCGGCCGAGCTGCCGGCATACCGAGTCCACGGCATCGGGATCGACTGCGTCGACCCGGCCGCGCAGGCGCGGTGGTGGGGCGAGGTCTTCGGCGTGGCGCCGACGACCCAGCCCGAGGACGACTGGTGGACGCTGACCGGGGTCGCGGTCGACCAGCAGATGACCCTCGACTTCAACGCAGTGCCCGAGCCACGCACCGAGCCCAACCGGTTGCACTGGGACGTCCAGGGACGCGTCGACGGGCTGCTCGTCCGAGGCGCCACCCACCTGTGGGACGGGGGGCGCTGGACCGTGCTGGCGGACCCGGAGGGCAACGAGTTCTGCGTCTTCGCCCCGCCCACCTAGGCGTGGTGCGGACCGGTCAGGCTGCGCCGACGGCGCGGAGCACGAACTCCTCGGTGGCGCTCACCGCTCGGTCGCGCTCGCCCGGGTCCCGCAGCGCCGCGCGCCCGGTCAGGCAGGCGTGGACGAGCGGCACCACGGAGTCGACGTCCTGCTCGGGGAGGCGGCCGGCCTCGACGCCGTCGGTGAGGATCTCGCGCAGCAGCAGCTCGACCTCGCGGACGTGCTCGCGCAGCCGCGCCACCGTGTCACGGGAGACGAGCGACCGCAGGTCCGGGCCGGGCGCGGGGTGGTAGGTGGTGGTGAGCGACATCTGCTGGCGGATGTAGACGCGCAGCCGCTCCTCGGGGTCGGTCACGCCTTCCAGGGCTTCGCGCAGCCCGACGAGAAAGGCCCCGGTCTCGTGCTCGATGTAGCCGATCAGGAGCGACTCCTTGTCGGCGAAGTGGTTGTACACCGAGGTGCGCCCCACCCCGGCCTCGGCGGCGATGTCCGACATCGTCAGGGTGTCGAAGCCGGTCGCGTCCATCAGCCGCGCAAGGGCGCTGAACAGCCGGGTACGGACTTGCTCCCGATGCTCAGCGAGCGTCGAGCCGATGATCTTGGGCACCTACGCATCTTGCCATGTCGTGACGATTCGGACGAATCTGTCTGAAACAGGTGGATCAGGTGCGGGTCATCGCGGCGCGCACGACGTCGACGATCGGCAGGTCGGCATCGAGCCACGGCACCGAACCCAGCTCGTCGACCGTCAGCCACCGGAGCTCGTCGTGGTCGGCGAGCGGCTCGGGGTCACCCTCGATCGAGGCGAACCACAGCCGCATCCAGTACCCCTTGGTGATCGGCCAGTCGCCGCCGTCGGGTGCGGGGACCAGGGCGCCGACGGTGGCCGTGACACCCAGCTCCTCGGCGAGCTCGCGGTGGAGGGCGTCGAGCTCCGGCTCGCCCGGCTCGACCTTGCCGCCCGGGAACTCCCATCGGCCGGCCAGGGACTTCGGCGCGGAGCGTCGGGCGCCGAGCAGCCGGCTGGGAGCGTCGAGGTCATCGACGATCGCGGCTGCGACGACGAGGGGTTTGCTCACCCTGTCAACCTATCTGCGTGCCGACGGCGTCCCTCGCCTGGGGAGGTGTCGCGTTCCCCACAGCCTGTGGTCGGGCGTGTGTGCAGTTCACGTACCGTTCACCCGGCGGTCGCGCGGCGGCCGTCGCGGGGCTCCGGCGTCGTGGGTTGTCCACAAATATGGCGCACAGGGGTGTGGACGAAGTGCATCGGCGCAGGTCGGCCTGTGGACCGACCTGTGCGTCGACTGGGGATAAATATTGGGTCGTCGAACCCTCTTGCCGTGCCCCGTGCGCCCCACTAGAACTAAGCCATCGAGATCGACCAGTCGATCGCGAAGGCGGGGTGAAGGCCCCTCCAGATGCGGTTCCGGTGCCGATCCGAACCCGCTCGGGAGACCGAGAGGTGGTTCGGGGAGCTGGTCCGCGGCAGGAGGTGGCAGCACCGCGTCCGACGCGATCGGAGCCTCGACCCGGGCAACCGGATCGAGGTCGGATGAGGACAACGGGGAGACCCGGACCGATTCCCACGGACGATACCGAGATCGATCGGACACCGGCGGTGACCGGCAGTGAGGAGCTTCGGCTCCGAGCGTGCCGGGTGGCGAGGATGACGCCCGCTCACCGAACGGCCCGACCGGTTCAGTTCATCGAACGGCCACCCGCCTCGGCGGGGGCGGCGAACCCTCGGGTTCGCGGTCGCGGCCGGTGGTTCATCCCTCGGCCACCAGTGTCGACGAACAAGGCAAGGCCCCTCGGACGCCTACTCCGAGGGGCCTTCGCTTTGCCTGGTCACGAGTCTGCCGGGCCGCACCGGCGCTCAGGCGTGCGACACGCCGTCGAGCCTTTAGTCTGGGCGGGTGATCGAGCTCAAGACCCCGTCCGAGATCGAGGCGATGCGACCGGCCGGCGCGTTCGTCGCCGATGTGCTGACCGCCCTGGCCGAGAAGGCCGCCGTCGGGGTCAACCTGCTCGAGCTCGACGCGCTCGCGCACGAGATGATCCGCAAGGCCGGTGCCGAGTCCTGCTACATCGACTACCACCCCTCGTTCGGGGCCAGCCCGTTCGGCAAGGTGCTGTGCACCTCGGTCAACGACGCGGTGCTGCACGGTCTGCCGCACGACTACACGCTGGCCGACGGCGATCTCCTCTCGGTCGACTTCGCCGCCAAGCTCGAGGGCTGGGTCGCCGACTCCGCGATGAGCATGGTCGTGGGGACCCCGCGCCAGGAGGACCTCGAGATCATCGCCGCGACCGAGGAGGCGCTGGCTCGGGGCATCGAGGCCGCCGTCGTCGGCAACAAGGTTGGTGACATCGCGGCCGCGATCGGCGCGATCGCTCAGGCGCACGGCTGGGGGGTCAACACCGACTTCGGCGGTCACGGCGTGGGCCGCACCATGCACGGCGAGCCGCACGTGCCGAACGCCGGCCGCGCCGGCCGCGGGCTGCCGCTGCGCCCGGGGCTCGTGATCGCGATCGAGCCCTGGTTCATGCTCGGCACCGACCAGATCTACACCGACCCCGACGGGTGGACGCTCCGCAGCGCCGACGGCTCCCGCGGCGCCCACAGCGAGCACACGATCGCCGTCACCCACGACGGCCCCCTGGTCCTCACCGCCCGCAGCTGACCCCCGCCCCTCCGCCTCCCCCTCCCGCCCTCGCGCCTCCCCCTTCGCGCGTCCCCCTTCCCGCGGTTCGAGGTAATCCGCAGCCGCGAGGTGGTACCCGTTTACCTCGACCCGCGACGGCGGTGCTGCCGTGCGGCTCTGCTGCTCCCCCCGCCCGCTCCCTCTCCTTCCCGCGGTTCGAGGTAATCGGGTCCCCTGCGGTGGTGGCCGATTACCTCGAACCGGAGAAGGGAAGGGGGAGGACGCGGGTCAGGCGTCCGCGAGGCGGGCGGGGAAGCCGCCGGTGGCGATCGGGCCCCAGCGCTCGATCGTGATGCGGATCAGCGACTTGGCCTGCTTGCGCATCGCCTCGCGGTACTCGTCCCAGTCGGGGTGCTCTCCGGAGATGCAGCGGAAGTACTCCACGAGGGGCTCCACGGAGTCGGGCGGGTCGATCACCTCGGCGGTGCCGTCGAGCTGCACCCAGGCGCCGCCGAAGTCGTCGGACAGCACGCACACCGAGGCCGCCGAGCGCTGCCGCAGGTTCACGGCCTTCGCCCGGTCGGGGTAGGTCGAGATCACCACCTGGCCCTCGGCGGACAGGCCCATCGTCACGGGGGAGAGCTGCGAGCCGCCGTCGGAGCGGGTGGTCACGAGGATCCCGTGGTGGCGCGGCCGCACGAAGTCCTCCATGGCTGCGCGGTCGACTCGGGTGTTGGTCGCGATCTGTCGGGGCATGCGCCCAGCCTCCCAGATCAGGTGGCGGGTGTGCCCGCGTGAACCTCGGCGATCTGCTCGTCGAGGTCTGCGACCTGGATGGGCCACAGGTCGACGCCGACCTCGAGCCTCGAGCCCTTCCCCTCGGTGAACACGATGCCGCGCAGCGGCGAGACGTCGCGGTAGTCGCGGCCCGACCCGAGCACCACGTACCGGTTGTCGATGAACTGGTCGTTGGTGGGGTCGATGTGCAGCCAGCCGCCGCCCGGCATCCACACCGACGCCCAGGCGTGCGAGGCGTCGACCCCCCGCAGCTTGGGCTGCCCTGCCGGTGGGCGGGTCTCGATGTAGCCCGACACGTACCGCGCGGCCAGCCCCATCGACCGGACGCACCCGATCAGCAGGTGGGCGAAGTCCTGGCACACGCCCGTGCGCCGCTCCAGCACCTCGGGCAGGCGGGTGCGCACGGTCGTCGAGCCCGACCGGTACTCGAAGTCGGCGTAGATGCGATGGCAGAGGTCCTCCACGATGTCCGGCACCGCTCGCCCCGGGGCGAACGACGGCGACGCGTACTCACGCACCGCGTCCGAGAGGTCCACCATCGGGGAGGCCAGCCGCGACTCGGCGATCGCGAGCCCGCCGGCGATGCTGCTGCCGCTGCGGGCCTCGGGGGAGAACACCGTGCGGGCCGCCTGCGCCGCCAGCTCCCACGGGACGTTCGGTAGCCGGGCCCGGTCGGCGCGGCGCCGCGTCACGGTGAGCACCGAGGAGGACCGCACCTGCAGCGCCGTGTGCGGCTCGGTGACGTGGAAGTAGGAGGAGAGGTTGCCGTGGAAGTCGCGGTGATCCCGCATCTCGGTCGCCTCGGGCGTGACGGTCAGCCGGCTCGCGTGCACCTGCTGGCCGCCGCCGGGCCGGGGGAGCAGCACCGCGCGGCCATACGAGGACGTCACCTCCTCCGGGTAGGAGTAGCTGGTCAGGTGGGTGAGCCGGTAGTGCCGGTTGTGGCTGGTGTCAGACATCGCGACCCTCCTCCGACCAGGTCCCCGACGCGTCCGCCCACGGGCTGGAGGCCGGGCGGGCGAAGTGCACGCGCGCGATCTCGACGGCCAGCTCGTCGAGGCGCCACTGCAGCGACTCCAGCAGCTCCGCCAGCCGCGGGCGATGACCCTCGCCGTCGGCCACGATGACAGCCGCGGTGTCGAGCTCGGTGAGCAGGTCGGCCAGGTCGGTGAGCAGGCGGTCGCGGGCGCCGACCCGGGCGCCGGTGGCGGGGATGCTGGCGAGGTCGGCGCGGAGCTTCTCCAGCTGGTAGGCGAGCGAGCGCGGGTTGGCGGTGTCGAGCAGCAACAGCTCGAGGAAGGTGTCGAGGCGGGCATGGGTCTGCGACCGGCGCCGGTAGGTGATGACCGACTCGTGGGCGATCAGCACCGACTCGAGGATCATCGAGTCGACCATCGCCGAACGGCGCTGCGTCACGGTCGCGGAGAGCGCGCGCACCAGGTGCTGCGCCCGCTCGATCCGGCGGCCGACGTCCATCAGCCACCACCCCACGTCCCGCACCATCGACTCGGCGCCGATGCCCGCGAGCGCGAGCAGGCCCTCGAGGCTCCGCGCCAGCACCCGACCGAGGCCCAGTCCCTCGCCGGCGGCCGTGCGCTGCCTGTCCCGTTCCCGGTTGAGGGCCCTCTCGATGCTCGAGAGCGCGAGCCAGGTGTCGGCGGAGAGCTGGTCACGTACCGCCGTCGCGGCCCTGGTGCTGTGCTCGACGGCGAACGCGACCGACCCGGGTCGGGTCTCGTCCAGCACGAGGTCGGTCAGGTCGCCCGGCCCCACGATGTCGCCGACGGCGTCCATGAGCACCTCGAGCGCACGGCCGCCTGTCGAGCGTGGTAGCAGGTGGTAGTCCTCCCAGCGGTCGGCGACGGCGCGGATCAGCCGCACGGTGGCCTCGGTGCGCTCGGTGTACCGACCGAACCAGTACAGGTCCTCGGCTGCGCCGGGGCTGATCGCGCCCCGCCACGCGCCGCGCGTGCGGATCGGGTCCGGCTCCGCCGGCGGCCACGGCTCCAGCTGCGCCGGGGGCTCGGCGGACAGGACCCACACGTCCTTCGCGGCGCTGCCGATCGGGGTCTGCGCGAGCGTCTCGGTCCTCGTGTCCGACGACGTCACGCGCGCCAGGGCACCCGACATCACCTGGTAGCCCTCCTGACGGGCGACCGCGAAGGTGCGCAGCACGGTGGGGCACGCGTCGAGGCGGGCGTCGCCGACCGTGGGGGTGGTCGAGGCCTCGGTCGGTTCCTGGCCCACCCACTGGTGCGGCGTCTGCGAGATCTGCGCCGCGAGATCGGCACGCTGGTAGGCCGTCAGCTCCCAGCCGTGGATCGGTGGGCTGCCGGGCACGGTCGAGGAGATCACCAGCCGGTCGAGGTTCGCGATCACGTGGGAGCACATCGAGCGCTCACCGCACCAGTAGGTGACCGCGGAGGCGAGCTGCAGCTCCTCGCCGCGCAGGGCACGGCACAGGCGCGGCAGGTAGGTCAGCAGCGCCGGGTTCTCCATCAGCCCGCTCCCGAGCGGGTTGACGATCGTCACGGCGCCGGTCCGTGCCGCCTCGACCAGTCCGGGGACACCGAGCATCGAGCTGCCGAGCAGGTCGAGCGGGTCGCAGTACTCGGCGTCGACGCGTCGCACGATCACATCGACCGGCTCCAGCTGGTCCATCGAGCGCATCCACACCCGGCCGTCGGAGACCACGAGGTCCTCGCCCTCGGCGAGGGGGAACCCGAGCATGGTGGACAGGTACCCCTGGTCGAACGCCGTCTCCGAGAACGGACCGGGCGTCAGCAGCGCGACGCGCGGGTCGTCGCCCGACCCGGCGGGCGCGATGTCGTGCAGCGCCTCGCGCATGGCGTGGAAGAACGGGCCGATCCGCCGGATCCGTGCCTGCCGGTACAGCCCCGCGAGGACCTGAGCGATCACGCGCCGGTCCTCCATGACGTATCCCATGCCGCTCGGAGCCTGGGTGCGGTCGGACAGCGCGAGCCAGGCGCCGTCGGCGTTGCGCACGATGTCGGCGGCGTGCAGGAACAGCTGGTGCCTGCCGGGGATGAGGATGCCGTCGGCCGCCCGCACGAAGCCGGGGTGGGCGAGCACGATCTCGGGCGGCAGCAGGCCCTCGGCCAGCAGCCGCCGCTCGGTGGTCAGGTCGGTGAAGATGGCGTCGAGCAGCTCGGCGCGCTGCGTCAGCCTCCCCTCGAGGTCGACCCACTCCTCCTCGTCGATGATGACGGGCAAGGGGTCCAGCGGCCAGGGGACGTCGTCGGGGTCGGACCCGTACCGGACGCCGTGGTCCTCGAGAAGGGTGACCACGTCCTCGCTGCGCTCCTGGAGCTGCGCCCAGGAGTCGATCCCGGCGAGCGCGGCCATCTGGTCCCACGCCGCGCGCGTGGCGCCGCCGGACTGGAGCATCTCGTCGTGGCCCGGGCCTGCCGCGCGGTAGCTGGCGAGGAGGTCAGTCACCCATCCTCCAAGGAGTGGTAAAGGATCCACGTGCGGCCGAGTGCCGAACATGGCCACTTTACTGAGGATTTGCCGACGGCGGCGACCGCCACCCCGCTACCCGCGTCGGCACCGGTGCCCGCGTCGCCCATAACGCCCGGGCATGGCGTGATCAGCCCCGAAACCCTGGCGCAGGTGCGGAGAGCGGCGCACAATGGGACAGGAGTCCTGACAGGAGGCCCCATCGTGGCTGCGGCGACCGACACCCCGGAACTGCTCCCCCTGCTCGCACGTGGGCGGCACCGCTCGCCCCGGCGCGGCGCGTGCTTCATGGAGCTCGCGTCCTACCTGGCCGGTGAACGCTGGAGCGACGCGCCCCGGTGCACGGACCCGATGCTGGCCGCGCTCGCCCGCATGATCAACGACTCCACGTCCGACGAGGCCAGGCCCAGGCTCGCGCCGCTGGTTCCCGCCGTGGTCGGGGTTCGTGACCTGCCGGCGGGCTTCCCCGGCGACCTCGCGCTGCTCGCGATCGCGCACAGCATCCGCGATGCCGCCTCCTCGCACCAGCACGCCCTCGCGGTCGGAGCGCTGCGGCTGCTGGCCTCCGAGAACGCGACCAGCAGCGCGGCGCTGCGCGCGCGTGCCCGTGCTGCGCTGCGCGACGTCCCGGACGCCCACGCCTGGGCCGAGAAGTTCCTCGGCCGGGTGCCGGTGCCGCCGCGGTACTCGCCGGCGGCGAGCATCGTCGAGATCGCGGTCCACGCGCTCGCCACGGCCTGCATCCCCGACGCCGACCGCCGCCTCTACCGCCTGCTGGCGGAGGCCGTGGAGCTGGCACGGGAGAGCGCAGGCGCCGGCGAGCCGCCCGAGCTGGCGGCGCAGCAGTGGCAGGGCCGGGTCCGCGCCGCGGTCTGACGCAGCGTTCCACCGGCTGCCCACCACCTGACCGGGCAGACTGACGTCGTGACCGACACGCCCGCGATCGCCCCCGACACCAAGGACTGGACCTGGGTCCTGGAACGACGCTGCACCGAGTGCGGCTTCGATCCCGGCGCGCTCACGCGCGAGGATCTCGCTCCGCGGATCATGGCGGCCGGGTCGGTCTGGCCCGCTCGCCTCGCCCAGGAGGACGCCCGACGGCGCCCGCTCCCCACGGTCTGGTCGCCCACCGAGTACGCCGCGCACGTCCGTGACGTCGCGGGGGTGATGGGTCGCCGGCTCGCGCTGATCCTCGCCGAGGACGACCCGATGTTCGAGAACTGGGACCAGGACGAGGCGGCGCTCGCGGGCGGCTACGCGAGTGCCGACCCGGGTGAGGTCGCCTCGCAGGTGAGCTCCGCCGTCGGCCACCTCGCCGCCGCGTACGCGGCGGTCGCGGACGAGCAGTGGGACCGGCCCGGACGCCGCAGCAACGGCTCGGCGTTCACGGCGTACACGCTCGGGGTCTACGCGCTGCACGACCTGGAGCACCACGTGCACGACGTCGGTGCGAGGGATTGACTCTCCGGTAGCCGCAGACCTCACGATGGACACATGGACGAGCTGCTCGAGATCGGAAAGTTCTCCTCCCTCAGCGGTCTGACGATCCCCGCGCTGCGCCACTACGACGAGCTGGGGATCCTCGAGCCGGCGGAGGTGGACCCGCGCACGTCCTACCGGCGCTATCACCGGGACCAGCTCGACGCGGCGTCGGTGATCTGCCAGCTCCGCAGCGTCGACCTCCCGGTCGAGGAGGTCCGCGCCGTGCTGGAGGCGCCCGACGGCGAAGCGGTGCGGGCGGTGCTCGCCCGCCACCAGCAGCGCCTCACCGAGCGTGCCGCGACGCTCGCGAGGATGCTCGAGACCGCGCACGTCTACCTCGGCGCCGGTGTCCCGGCGCCGCCGCCCTCCCAGGGCAGACCGGTGCAGGTCATGCTCGCGGTCCGCGACAGGCGGCAGCTCGTCGAGTTCTACACCACGGTGTTCGGCTGGACGTTCGACGAGCCGATCTCCTCGTTCTCCCTCGGCGCGTACCACGCGCCCTCGTTCTTCCTCGTCACCCTGGAGGACTGGCACGGAGGGGCGCCCGCGGCGTTCGGGGTGCTGGTGCCGGACGTCGAGGAGTCGCACCGGCGGGCGCTCGCGGCGGGCGGCACCCAGGTCGAGGCTCCGACGGATCACGCCTGGAAGCCTCGTTCCTCGATCGTCGACGACCCGAGCGGTAACCGCATCCAGCTCTCGCAGGGCTGAGGCGCACAGCGTCGGTCCCTACACTCACCCACGTGAGCTGGGTCCAGGAGGCGCTGCAACGGGTGCAGCCGGGGGAACCGGTCTCACTCGCAGCGGTCGAGCTGGCGGTCGTCGGCGGGGTCGCGCTCGTCCTCGTGCTCACCCCGCCGCTGTGGCGGGTCGCCCGGCTCGGGGTGACGCTGGTGCACGAGCTCGGGCACGCCGTCGTGGGTGTGCTCGCCGGGAGGACGTTCACCGGCTTCGTGCTGCGTGGCGACGCCTCGGGGCACGCCGTCACCCGGGGGCGGAGCTCGGGTCCCGGGCTCGTCGCGACCACCTGGGCCGGCTACCCCGCACCG
The DNA here is from genome assembly GCF_009733815.1 of Pseudactinotalea suaedae. Classification (GTDB taxonomy): domain Bacteria; phylum Actinomycetota; class Actinomycetes; order Actinomycetales; family Beutenbergiaceae; genus Pseudactinotalea; species Pseudactinotalea suaedae. Next base: position 447,451 of record NZ_WNXY01000003.1, on the reverse strand, counting down.
GCGCTGCTGGCCGCCGGGCTCGCGGTGGCGGTCGGTCGCGGGTGGGCGGCCCCGGTGCTGGCTGTGCTCGGTCTCGTGCTGGTGGTGGCGCTCGTGCAGGTGCGGTCGGTGCTGACCGCCGCCGTCACGATCGGTGCCCTCGCGGGAGTGGCGGCGTTGTGGTGGTGGGGCGAGCCGCAGCTGCAGGCGCAGGTCCTCACCGGTCTCGCGGCGGTGCTCGTGGTCGGGGCGTGGCGGCACCTGGTCGCCGCGGCGCGGGACACCTCGGCAGGCAACGACGCGCGCGTCCTCGCGCGGCTCGCCGCGCTCCCTCGTGTGATCTGGCTCGCCACCTTCGCCCTCGTGTGCGGGTGGGCGACCTGGGTCGTGGTGACGACCGTCCGCTAGCCGCCCTGCCGGCGCGCCAGCACGGCCGCCACGTCGGGTGGCCGGTACTCCGGACCCTTGAGGACCTTGCCGTCCTCGCGCAGGATCGGCGTGCCGTCGGCTGCGAGCTTGGACAGGTTCGAGGTCTGGATCTCGGCCAGCACCTCCGGCAGCGGGATCCCGCACTCGAGCGCCATCCCGTAGCTCACGTACACGAGGTCGGCGAGCGCGTCGGCTGCGCCCACGACGTCGCGGCTGCCGTCGTCGGCCGCGACGGCAGCGGCGAACGCCTGGTCGATCAGCGCACCGGCCGCCGACCCGTAGACCGCCTCGACGAGCTCGGCGAGCTCCTCGCCGATCAACGCCATCCGCATGTGCACGCGGTCACGGTCGACGCTCGGGGCGTCCTCGGCCACCGGCAGCGCGTAGGTCGCGTGGAACGCCCGCACCAGGGCCTCGGGGTCGCGTCCGTCCATCCACCCACCGTAGGGCCGTCGTACCCTGTGCCCTGTGCGGGGCGAGAGGGTCATGACGGCGGGGCTCGCCCTGGCCGTCGGGCTCACCCTGGCTGCGTGCGCCGCCAGACCGATGCCGGTGCAGCCACCGCCGGGAGTGGCGTTCGACTACCAGCTCGGGGGCGACTACCCGCCGCCCAGCGGCGCCGAGCTGGTGGTGCGGCAGTGGTCCGGTGGTGAGGCCGACCCGGAGGCGTACTCGGTCTGCTACGTCAACGCCTTCCAGACCGAGGCCGAGCCCGGCCACCCGGACAGCGAGCTGAACTGGCCTGAGGGCCTGGTCCTGGACTCCCTCGAGGACCCGGCCTGGCCGGGCGAGCACCCGATCAACATCGACTCGAACCGGCAACGACGGATCGCCGTCGAGTTCGTCACGCACCGGTTCACCGAGTGCGTGGCGCGCGGCTTCGACGCCGTCGAGCTCGACAACCTCGACACCTTCACCCGCTACCCGGACGCGCCGTTCGACCGCGACGACACCGTGGCCTACGCGCGGCTGCTCGTCGAGGAGGCCACCGATCTGGGGCTCGCCGTCGGGCAGAAGAACACGCCGGAGCTGCTGGAGATCGCCCGCACCGAGATCGGCTTCGGCTTCGCGATCGTCGAGGAGTGCGGCGAGCACGACGAGTGCGAGGCATTCGTCGAGATCTTCGAGGGCCGCGTCTACGCCGTCGAGTACTCCGACGCCGGGCTCGCGGCCGCGTGCGAGGCGATCGGTTCCGAGGCGGGGGTCGTGCAGCGCGACCTCCAGCTCCTCACCCCCGACGCCCCGGACTACGTCCACGCCACCTGCTGATCCCGGGGCGCCTGCGCCGAGATCGGACATCCACGGCGAGATCGCACGGCGCGATCCTCGGGGTCGCCGTGGATGTCCGATCTCGAGCGGTCGACCGACGTCGGTCGCGTCCGCCGCGTCAGGCGTCTGGCGCGTCCGGCGTGGGCGTCGGATCGGGCAGCGGCGCGGTGCCCGACCACGCCGACCAGTGCCCACCGGCCACCAGATGGTCGACGACCGCGCGCTGCAGCGACGTCCGCGCCGTGAGCGTGCGCGGGTCGATCGGGTCCTCGGGGTCGCTGCGGACGTTGAACGCGAAGTAGATGACGCTCTCGTCGGAGCGGTATCCGGAGCCTGCCAGGGTCCAGCGCCGCTGGAACTGGACGAGGTTCGACGAGGCGGGGAGCAGGTCCGCGATCGTCGGGTCGAGCAGCCAGCTCGTGCACGCGAACGCCGTGACAGGGCAGTCGGGGAAGTGGCGCGCGAAGAACGGCGCCGCGGCGGCGAAGGCCGCATCGACGCTCTCGGGCGTCAGCGGGCCCGAGGCGGGGATGTGGGTGTCGAGCACCCAGCCGGACGCGCTCGGCTTCGGCACGAACTCCAGCCGCCCGAGCCACATCAGACCACCGGACCACGCCGTCCGCATCCAGCCGTAGGTGTCGAGACCGAACCGCCCGTGCGTGAGCCGGTTGACGGAGACCTGCTGGCCGAGATCGGCCAGCGACCCCCAGGAGATCGCGTCCGGGATGCGACGGCGCGCGTGCTCGGCCCGCACCTCGTCCACCGAGGCGAGCAGGGCCAGCAGCGCCAGGTCCTCCCTGCCCTCGGGCAGGTCCTGCCACGGGTCCGGGGCGGTGGGCCGGAAGATCCCCACGCCCTCGGCGAGCAACGAGGCCGACCGTGCCACCACCGCCAGGTCGGAGCGGCGGCGGCGCACCCGGTCGGCGGCCGCGACCGCCTCGACGGCGTCGTCGTCGTGGAAGCCGAGGCGTACCAACAGATCGGGCAGGCTGTCAGGGTGCAGCCGGTCGCGGATGGTGGCCTCGTCGATCACGATGAGCCACGGTACCGATGCCGGCGGCCGGCGTGCGGGACGCCGTCGGGATGTCGTGCCAGCGCCGCGCGTCCGCACCGCCGAGCCTCTCGCGTCCGGGGCGCGGTCGCCGTCTCGTCACGGGATGAGACCCCCGCGTTCGATAGCGTCTGCCCTATGGACGAACCCCGGCATACGAGCGACGCCACCTGATGGACGGGCTGCTCACCAACATCGCGCTGGTCCTGGTCTTCATCCTGGTCGGTGGCGTCTTCGCCGGCACCGAGCTCGCGCTCGTCTCGCTCCGCGACAGCCAGCTCGACCAGATCGCGAAGAAGGGTCCGCGCGGCCAGCGGGTCGCCGCCGTCGCGCGCAACCCCAACCGGTTCCTGGCGGCGGTCCAGGTCGGCGTCACCGTGGCCGGGTTCTTCTCGGCCGCTTACGGCGCCTCGACGATCGCGCCCGCGGTGGCGCCGCTGTTCACCGCTCTGGGGCTCGCGGAGTCGCTGGCCGGCACGGTCGCGTTCATCCTCATGACGCTGCTCATCGCCTACCTCTCGCTCGTGCTCGGCGAGCTGGTGCCCAAGCGGCTGGCGCTGCAGCGGGCCTCGACGTTCGCGCTCGCGGTCGGTCCGCCGCTCGACACCTTCGCGACCCTGATGCGGCCCGTGATCTGGCTGCTCTCGGCATCGACCAACGTGGTCGTGCGACTGCTCGGAGGTGACCCGAAGGCCACCAACGAGCAGATGACCGAGCAGGAGCTGCGCGACCTCGTGATCACCAACGAGTCGCTGCCGGCGGACGAGCGCAAGATCCTCAGCGACGTCTTCGACGCCACCGAGCACACGATCGGAGAGGTGATGCGGCCACGGCACGACGTCGTGTTCCTGCAGGCCGACCTCACGCTCGACGACGCGACCCAGCAGATCGCCTCGCAGCCGTACTCGCGGTACCCGGTCATCGACGGCGACTTCGACCACGTGCTCGGCTTCGTCCACGTGCGCGACGTGCTGCTCGCGGACCTGGTGGTCCACGCCGGCGACGACGACGCCGGCGCGCTCCCGCTGCAGGCGCCCGCCGGAGCGGCCCGCACCGTGCGCGACCTCGTGCGCCGCATCGTGGTGCTCCCCTCGACCAACGCGCTGCTGCCCTCGATGGCGATGATGCGGCGTGACCGCATCCACATCGCCGTCGTCATCGACGAGTACGGCGGCACGGACGGGATCGTCACCCTGGAGGATCTCGTCGAGGAGCTCGTGGGCGAGATCCACGACGAGTTCGACAAGGGCGCGCAGGCAGCCAGGCGCCGCGGCCCGGCCGGGGAGGTCTCGCTCGACGGCGGCACCAACCTCGAGGACTTCGCCGAGGCCACCGGCATCGTGCTCCCCGACGAGGGCGACTACGAGACCGTCGCCGGGTTCCTGCTCGACCAGCTGGGCCGCGTCGCGGTGCTGGGCGACGTCGTCGAGATCGACGGCGCTCGCATCGAGGTCATCAACGTCGACGGCAACCGCATCGACCGGGTGCTGGCACGACCGCGGCCGGGCTCGGAGGAACCCGGGCCCGAGGCCGCAAACTGACCTCAGGGGGCGGGCATCGGTGCCAGACTCGTGCCTCAGACGCATGGGGGACGAGGAGGCACCGTGTCTGTGGCACCGCTTCCTCCGGCAGCGCACCACAGCGGTGTGGATCCGTTGCGGGTGGGGCTGGTCGAGAACCTCGAGGTGATCGTCCTCGGGCTGCGCCAGATGCTCGTGGCGACGGGTGATGCTCACCTCGTCGCCCACGCCCGGAGCGTCGAGGAGTTCGTCGCGAGCGAGCCGGACGTCGACGTGGTCCTCCTCGACCTGCGGCTGGCTGGTCGCGACGACCTCGACCGAGACGTCACCGCGCTGAGCGCCACCGGCGCTCGCGTGCTCGCGTACACCGAGCACGACGCGGACCCGCCGGACCTGCCCGCCGAGCCCACCTCGAGGACCGGTCTCAGCGGCGTGGTCCGGATGTGCGACCCGGTCGCCGTGCTGGTGTCGACGATGCGGCGCGCCGTTCGCGCGGCCGGCGGCAGGCCCTCGGGGAGCGTGGCGGCCCGGGCGGCGCCCGGTCCGGTCGCCACGCTGACCTCGCGGGAGCTGCAGGTGCTCGCGGTCTACGCCTCGGGTGAGAAGGCTGATCGCGTGGCCCGGCAGCTGGGCATCACGAGAGAGACGGTGCTGGACCACATCCGGCGCATCCGGATCAAGTACCGCGACCGCGGACGGCCGGCGCCGACCAAGGTCGACCTGTACCGGCGCGCGGTCGAGGACGGGCTGCTCCCGCGCCCGTGAGCCGGGGGTGGCGCGTCGCCGTCAGGACCCGAAACCCACCGCCAGCTCGCACAGCAGCCTGGCCCCGAAGCCCGTAGGGCCACGGTTCACCCAGGCGGTGGCCGCCGGTGCCTGCGCGGTACCCGCGATGTCGATGTGCGCCCACGGGACGTCGCCCACGAAGTGCTCCAGGAACAGAGCCGCGGTGATCGCGCCCGCGTTGGGGCCGCCGAGGTTCTTCAGATCGGCGATCTCGGAGTCGAGCTGCGAGCGGTAGGAGGCGATCAGCGGCAGCTGCCACACCGGCTCGTCGGCCTTCTCGCCGGCAGCGGTCACCGCCGCCACGAGCTCGGGCCGGTTGCCCATCACGCCGGCGACCTCGGTGCCGAAGGTCCGCAGGCACGCGCCGGTGAGCGTGGCCACGTCCACGATCGCGTCGCAGCCCGCCTCGACCGCCAGCACCAGCGCGTCCGACATGACCAACCGCCCCTCGGCGTCGGTGTTGATCACCTCGACGGTCGTGCCGCCGCGCGTGGTCAGCACGTCGCCCAGCTGCATCGCTCGCCCGGAGGGCATGTTGTCCGTGCACATCAGCCACGCCTCGATCCGTGCCCGCCCCTCGAGCGCGGGCAGCGCCAGCATCGTGGCGAGGATCGCGCCGGCACCGCTCATGTCGTTCTTCATCTGCGAGTGCGACTCGTCGCCCGGCTTGAGGCTGATGCCCCCGGAGTCGTAGGTGATGCCCTTGCCGACGAGCCCCAGGTGGCCGGTCGCCTCACCCGGAGGGGTGTAGGTCATGTGAACCATGCGCGGCTCCTGCTCGGAGCCGCGGTTGACACCGAGCAGGCCACCGCACCCCAGCTCGACGAGCCCGGCGAGATCGGTCACCTCGACCTCGAGGCCGACCTCGGACCCGAGCTCGACGGCGACGTCGGCCATCGCCGTAGCGGTCAGCAGGGACGCCGGGCACGCCGCCAGGTCGCGACTGACCAGCGCCGCTCGTGCGGTCACGAGGCCGCGCGCCGCGCCGGCGGTCACCGCGTCCTGGTCGCCGGCCGCCGGGACCAGCACGATCGAGGTGACCGCGACGGGGTCGTTCGGCTTCGGCGTCGAGCGCAGGTCGAACCGGTGCCGCGCGAGGAGCGCGCCCTCGACGATCGCGGCCGCCGCCTCGCCGGCCGGGATCCCGGTCGGCACGTGCATCGCCAGGGCGGCGTCGGCCGGCACGGCTCGGACGAACGCGGCGGCAGCGTCGCGGACAGCGGCGGCGTCGAGCGAGCTCGGCTCGCCCATCCCGACCGCGACCAGGGCCGGACCCTCGCCGCGTGGCTCGGCGAGCGCCGATCCGAGCGCTCCTGTGAAGCCCGCGCGGCGCAAGGCCTCGCGGCCGGTCTCCAGGAGATCGGGGACCTCGCCGTCGGCGAGGACGGGGATGCCGATCGCATCGGCGTCGCCGCCGTCGCCGGTGGTGACGGCGACCTGGGCGAACCATGACGGTGTGAGACGCCGGACCGGCATCGGTGCCGGCAACGGTGGAGTGGTCACGAGGGCCTCCGGTGGTGAGCAGGGTGGACCGCGGGCAGGGGCGCCCGCGGCTAGGTGATCTCGACGGGGGCGTCCGGCCCCCACGGGATGCCGAGCAGGAACCACACGACGAACAGCGCGGTCCAGGTGAGCAGGATGACGACGGTGTACGGGAGCATCAGCGAGATCACCGTGCCGAGCCCGGACTTCTTCACGTACCGCTGCGCGATCGTGACGATGAAGGGCAGATAGACCATCAGCGGGGTGACGACGTTCACGGGCGAGTCGCCCACGCGGTAGGCGGCCAGCAGCGTCTGCGGTGCGACACCGAGGGTCGCGAAGATCGGGATGAACACGGGCGCGAAGATGGCCCACTTGGGGATCAGGCCCGGAAGGATGATGTCGAGGACCAGGATCACCAGGATGAAGGCGATCAGCAGCACCAGGGCGGGGACCGACGCCTGCTCCAGCAGCTGGGCGGCCTCGACCGCGGCGACGGTGGGCAGGTTCGACCAGTTGAACAGCGCGATGAACTGGGCGATCATCAGGAACATCACCAGCAGCCCGCCGAGGGTGCCGAACGTCGAGGAGATCGCCCCGACGATCGCGTTGCCGCCCTTGAGCGTGCCGGCTCCTCGGCCGAACGCGATGCCGCACAGCAGGAACGCCAGCGAGATCACGAAGATGAGGCTCGCCATGAACGGCGTCGTGCCGATGAGGTCACCGGTGGCCGGGTCACGCAGCGGCGCGCCCGGCGGCAGCGACAGCGCCAGCACCAGCACGAGCACACCGAGCGCCGTCCAACCCGCGAACCTCAGCCCGCGGGCCTCGGCCGCGGCATCGATCTCCTCGGCGGGTGCCGAGCTGTCACCGGCCTCCTTCGGGTCGTAGGTGCCGAGGCGCGGCTCGACGAACTTCGTCGTCATGAACGTCACCACGACAGCCAGCACGAGCGAGCTCACGATCGAGAAGTAGAAGTTCTGGGTGACGTTGATCGTCTCCATGCCCAGGGTGCCCAGCACGTCGTTGGTGATCTCGGTGAGCATCGAGTCGCTGGGGGTGATGAGCAGGTTGACCCCGAACACGGCGCCGACGGCGGCGAACACCCCGGCCATGCCGGCCAGCGGGTGCCGACCCACCGAGGCGTACGCCGCCGCGGCCAGCGGGATCAGGATCAGGTACCCGGCATCGGTGGCGACGGAGGACAGCACGCCCACGAAGATCAGGATGAAGGGCAACCACCTCGCCGGGGCGACCTTGACGACCCGCCGGATGAGCGCCGCCATCATGCCGGCGACCTCGGCCACGCCGACGCCGGCCATCGAGATCAGCACGACGGCGACGACGCCGAAGCCGGAGAAGTTGTCCACGAACGAGGAGAAGAAGAACCGCAGCCCCTCGATCGACAGGAGGCTCCGCACCGGGAACTCCTGCTCGACCACGACGAACTCCGGCAGCGTCGCGGGTTCACCGGTCGTGGAGTCGTAGAGCGAGTACGTGCCGCCGAGATGCTCGCTGATCGCGGCGAACTCCTCGTTCGGGACCGGCACCACGACGTCGTCGGTCACGCTCACGCCCGCCCACGCCAGCAGCGCCGAGAGCACCGCGACGAACGCGATCAGGTACACGAACAGCACCGTGGGGTTGGGCACCTTGTTGCCCACCCGTTCGATGCCGTCCAGCAGGCGCGCCATCACGCCGGGCTGTGCTGTCGCCGTCGAGCTCATGAGGGTCTCCTGTGATCGGTGGGAAGCGCGCCGGGTGGGACGTCGGGTGCAGGGTCGGCCGTGGGATCGGCTGCGAGGTCGAGGGCCGTGCCACGGCTGGTGAGCCGCCAGATCGCCAGCGTCAGCAGGCCGAGCGCGAGCGTGCCGACGATCGTGACGACCCGCCAGATCACGGTGGCGGCGATGAGGTCCGCCTCGAGCGCGACGCCCGCGGCGGTGGTCAGCGCCGCCACCAGCACCGCGTCGAGGACACCCAGCCCGAACAGCGGGAGCAGCGTCAACGGGTAGATCAGCAGCAGCGCCGCGTAGATCTCCAGGAGTGGAAGGTCGGCGGCGGGGACACCGACGGCGCGCACCGCGACGGCCAGGATCGTCGCGTCGGCGAGCACCATGCCGACGAGCGCGACCATCGATGGCAGCAGGCCGCGCCGGACCGCGTCGGCCGCCGTGGCGCGGAGCGTGACGAGGGCGGCGGCCCAGGCCTCGGGGTCGGTGCCCTTGCGGAACCGGCGCACCACCCGCCCCGCGGTCCGACCCAGCCACCGTGCCATCGCGTCCGATCGCAGCATCAGCACGAGCCCCCCCAGCAGCACGAACGCGATCAGGGCGCACGCGAGCGCGAGCAGCCACTGTCGCCGCGTCGCCCCGTAGCCGCCCAGCAGGATCAGGCCCAGCACGGGCGCCACGAACCGGATCGCGTAGAACTTCGCGGAGTTGAGCGTCACCCCCGTCATGCCGGCGACCGGGTCCAGCCGCCACGAACGGAACATGGCGACCCGCAGCACGATGTCCCCGGGCGGCGGTGTGAAGGTCGCGACGAGGTTCGCTGTCGTGTCGCTGAGTGCCGATCGGACCACCCCCAGACCGGGCACGTAGTACACGAGCGGCACCGCGTTGAGGAGCTGACGCACCAGGAGCACCAGCAGCAGCGGCGCGAGCACCCACAGCGGGAGGCCGGAGAAGGCGTCCGCGACACCACGCCAGTCGACCCGGCCCACCAGACCCTCCAGCGCGAACCACGCGAAGACGGCGATCACGGCGATGATCACCCAGCGCAGCAGCCGGGAGCGCAACGAGCGCGACGCGGCCGTCATCACACGCCCCAGATCAACGGGATGAGCGCGATCGCGACGACGAACCAGGCGGCCGTCACGACGAGACCCAGCTTCCAGTAGTCCCCGAAGTGGTACCCCGCGGCACCCATCACGATCATGTTCGCGGGAGTGGCGATCGGGGTGAGGAACGAGGCCGCACCCGCGACGGCGACCAGCATCAGCACGGGCGCGGCGGCGACACCGGCGGCGGAGCCTGCCGCCAGCGCGATCGGGACCACGATCAGCACCGTGGCGGTGTTGCTGACCACCTGGCCGAGCACGACCGTGAGCAGGAACAGCAGTGCCAGCAGCACCCGGGGATCGGTCCCCTCCACCAGCGCCACGATGTGACCGGCGACGATGTCGGCCGCACCCGAGCTCGCGATCGCCGCCGAGAGCGGGATCAGGCCACCGACGAGGACGACGGTCTGCCAGGAGACCGCCCGGTATGCCTGGTAGGGCGTGATCACGCGGGTGAGCACCATCAGCCCGGCGCCGGTGAGCGCGGAGACGGCCGGGGAGGCGATGCCGGAGGCCAGCAGCACCACCGTCACCGCGAGCACCGCCAGCGCCAGCCACGCGCGTCGGCCCAGCGGGGCGTTCTGCCGCCGGACCAGCTCCGGGTCGTTGACCGGCAGCACGTCGGCGTTCCGGGTGAGCTCGCTGACGGCGGCCCAGGGGCCGTGCAGGAGCATCATGTCGCCCTCGTGCAGCTGGGTCGGGCGCGGCCCGCGGCTGCTGCCGTATCGCGACACGGTCAGCAGGGTCAGCCCGGACCGCACCTTGCCCGGGAACACCACCTCCCCGACCAGGCCGGAGCGCGGCGGTATGACCACCTCCACGACGCCGGCGTCGTAGGAGACCAGGTTCGCCGGGCTGGCCCGGGTCATCGGTGCTGACTCGACGACCAGGTCGTGCTCGGCCGCGAGCCGCTCGGCGGCCTCGACCTCGCCCGAGACCACGACGACGTCACCCTCGACGATCGGCTGGTCGGGCGCACCGGGGGAGTCGTCGGCCTGCTGCACGCCGATGAGCGTCAGGCCCGTGCCCTCGACAGCGGCCGCCGGGGTGGTGCCGATGACCGAGGCGCCGGCGCGGGCGAGGAGCCGGTAGAAGCCCTGCTCCAACGTGTAGTGCTCGATGACGGTCTGGGCGTGGCCGCTGAGGTCGGCGGACGCCTCCTCCGGCTCCCGCAGCGGCAGCAGCCGCCGCGACGCGGCGAGGCACACCGCGATCGTCACCAGTGCCAGCGGCAGCCCGATCAGGCCGAACTCGAAGAACCCGAAGCCCTCACCGGTGTGCTCGTCGAGGGCGTCGGAGGCGATCACGTTCACCGTGCTGCCCGAGAGCACGAACAGCGCGCCGGCGCTGGCGGCGAACGCCACCGGCATCAGCAGCGCAGCGGGGACCAGGCCGGCTCGCCGGGCGGCGACCACGGTCACGGGGAGCAGTGCGGCGGCGGCTCCGTTGGGCGTCACGAACGCGCCGAGGAGAGCGGCGAGCGCCATCAGTCCCAGCAGCAGGCTCGCCCTGCGGGTCCCGACGTGACGCACCAGGGCCTGACCCGCCCACCCGGTCACGCCGGAGGCGTCGAGACCTTCCGACACGATGAACAGGCCCGCGATGAAGACGATGATCGGCTCGCCGAAGCCGGCGACCGCGCCATCGGCGTCGACCAGGCCGGTGGCGTAGAGCGTGAGGGCGGAGATGATGGCGACGAGGCCCACCGGCAGCCGGTTCCAGATGAACAGGCCCACGGTCCCGGCCAGGATGAGCAGACTGAGGGTCGCGTCAGACATCGGGCGCCTCGCGTCGTCGCAGGCTTTCGGGATCGGCTCCGGGCCGCACGAAGGCCCTGCTCGGACGCTAGGGCGATCGCGCTGCTGCCGACACCCCCAGACCTAGGGGTGCGGGCCGCTCCTGCTCGCGGAGCACGTGCCGGCGGGGATCGCCGTCAGGACGCGGGCGGTGGCTGCCGCGAGGCCACGGATCAGGCCGACGGGACCGTCGAGCCGCGCACCACCAGCTGAGCCGGGAGCAGCCGACGCGAGGGTGGGGCGTCCGGGTCGGCCAGCCGGAGCAGGCACTCCTCGACGGCGAGCCGACCTCGCTCGCGGAGGTCGGTCTCCGCCGTCGTCAGCCCGGGACCGTAGAACTCGGTGGCCGGCAGGCCACCGAAGCCGGCGACGGCGAGGTCTTCCGGGACCCGCAGGCCGAGCTCGGCGGCCGCGCGCAGGACCCCCAGCGCGATGTCGTCGGCGCCGGCGAAGACGGCGTCGGGGCGAACGCCCCGCGCCGCGGCCTTGTGCAGAGCCTCGTAACCGGCACGGGCGCTCCATGCACCTGCGGACTCGAAGAGGTCCGGGTCGCCGACGAGCGCCTCCCAGCGCTCTCGCCGGAACCGGGCCACGAGCGTCTCGCGCCGGCCGCCGAGGTGCATGATCCGGCGCCGACCGATCTCCTGCAGGTGCTGCACGACGAGGTCGACGGCGCCGACCTCGTCGAGTGCCACCACCGAGCACGGAGGCTCGGGACCGAGGTCGGTGGTGCTGACCATCGGGAACGGCACCTCGACCTCGGCCAGCACCTGGGCGTTGAGCTCGGTGGCCGGGAGCACCATGGCGGCGGCGACTCGTTGATCGACCATCGAGTCGAGTCCTCGCCGCAGCTGCTCGCCCTCGTGGTCGGTGGCGATCGCCACCGTCAGCGTGTAGCCGCGCTCGGTCGCAGCCTCCTGCATCGCGGCCAGCAGCAGCGCGGACGATCGCTCGGGCGGCTGCCCGAAGACCACGCCGAGCGTGCGGCTGGCACCCATCAGCGCCTGAGCCGCGCGATTGGGCCGATAACCGAGTCGGTCGATGACCTCACGGACCGCCGCAGCCGTGCTCTCGACGACCGCCGGATCGCCGCTGAGGACCCGCGAGACGGTGGCGCGCGACACGCCGGCGGCGGCCGCGACATCGGCCATCCGGACCTGCTGCCACTGCCGCTCACGCCCTGCTCGAACCACGCTTCCCCCGCTCTTGGGCCCCTCCGAGGAGTCTTGACAGCGAAGTATGCCAAGGCTAACTTGGGCGCGGCCTCTAAATGTACGCGCGTACATTCGTCCATCAACACCGGAGTTGACAGCGTGTGAGTACCTCACCGTCAGCGCGATCGCTGCGCCGCCGCCTCCCGCTGCTGCTGCTGGCAGCGCCGGGAGTGGTCGTCCTGCTCGCGTTCCAGTACTACCCGCTGCTGGGCAACGTCATCGCCTTCAAGCACTACCTGCCGTTCCTCGGCATCGGGGAGAGCGAGTGGGTCGGGTGGCAGAACTTCGAGGTCATCGTCAACGGCGACCACCAGTTCGTGACGGCGCTGACCAACACCTTGATCATCACGCTCGTCCAGGTGCTGGTGGTGTTCCCGATCCCCATCGCGCTCGCGATCGCGCTGACGTCGCTGGCGTCCGAGCGCATCAAGCGCATCGTGCAGAGCGTGCTCTACCTGCCGCACTTCCTGTCCTGGGTGATCGTCGTGGGGATCTTCCAGCAGTTTCTCGGTGGCTCGGGGATGCTCAACAACTTCCTGCGCTCGAACGGCTACGACACCTTCCAGATCATCGGCAACGCCGATCTGTTCATCCCGCTGCTGACCAGCCAGCTGATCTGGAAGGACGCCGGGTGGGCGACGATCCTGTTCCTCGCGGTGCTCTCGCAGATCGACGTCCAGCTCTACGAGGCGAGCGTCGTCGACGGCGCCGGCCGCGCCCGTCAGCTGTGGCACATCACGCTGCCCGCCCTGAAGAGCATCGCGATCCTGCTGCTGATCCTGCGCCTCGGAGACGCCCTCAGCGTCGGCTTCGAGCAGATCATCCTGCAGCAGCCCGCGGTCGGACTGGAAGCCTCCGAGGTCCTCGACACCTACGTCTACAACAACGGGATCGTCGGCGGGAACTGGAGCGAGGCGGCTGCGGTCGGCCTGGTCAAAGGCGTCGTCTCGGTGCTGCTGGTTCTCGGTGCCAACAAGGTCGCTCACATGTTCGGCGAGGACGGGTTGTACAGGTCATGAGTCGTCAGCGTCGGTACCGTCTCGTCAACGGCCAGCCGCCCTCGTCGCCGCAGATGCGTGTGCTCAAGGCGGTGGTGTTCACGATCGCGTGCGCGCTGGTCCTGGTGCCGTTCGTCGGCATCGTCGCCACGTCGTTGGCGCCGGCCGCGCAGGTGACCGCCGCCGGCGGCCTGGTGCTGTGGCCCAGCAGCATCGACCTCTCGGCCTACCGGGCGATCCTCGCCGGCGGTGTGGTGACGCGGGCGCTCGGCATCAGCGGCATCGTCACCATCCTGGGAGCCGCGCTGTCCTTGACGGTGTCCTCGATGCTCGCCTACGCCCTCACCCGGCGGGCGCTGCCGGGGCGCCGCGCGCTGACGATGCTGCTGATCTGCAGCCTGTTCTTCAGCCCGGGCATGATCCCGACCTATCTGGTTGTCAAGCAGTTCGGCATGCTCGACTCGCTGGCCGCGCTGATCGTGCCGACCTGCTTGAGCGCCTTCAACGTCATCGTGCTGCGTGCGTTCTTCAGCAACCTCCCGCAGGACGTGCTGGAGGCGGCCCAGATCGACGGCGCAGGCGAGTTCAGCCTGCTGGGTCGCATCGTGCTGCCGCTGTCCAAGGCCGCCCTGGCCGTGATCGGCCTGTTCTACGCCGTCGGCTACTGGAACTCGTTCTTCGCGGCGTTGCTGTACCTCAACGACACCTCGTTGTGGCCGCTGCAGCTCGTGCTGCGGTCCTACGTCACCAACGGCGAACGCATCGCCGCTGCCGACATGGACTCCGGCATCGTGCCGCCCCAGGTCACGTTGCAGATGGCGATCCTGGTGATCTCGATCGTCCCGATCCTGTGCGTCTACCCCTTCCTGCAGCGCCACTTCGCCAAGGGCGCACTCACCGGCGCCATCAAGGGCTGACCGCTCACGCCTGCCCACCCACCCGCACGAACCCTGCCCGGTGCGTCATGCACCGGTACCTGAGAGAAGGAGACACCGATGTCACGTTCCACCTCGTTGCCCAGCCGGCGCAGCATCCTCATGGCCGGGCTGGGGGCCGCCGCGGTCGCCGGTCTCACCGCCTGCTCCGACGACGGCGGCGCCAACAACGGCGGTGGCGGCGCCACCGGTACCGACGGCTCGGCCGTGCTTCCCACCTACACCCCCTACGGCGGCGTCGAGCCGGATCTGGCCGAGCAGGAAGGGCGCACCTCGAACGCGTTCTTCGCCTACCCCTCGGACCCGGGCGCCTACTCGAGCGCCACGCCGGGCGACGGCCAGCCGATCACGGCGATGGTGCCGACCGCCTTCGCCATCCCGCCGACGATGGGTCAGAACCCCTTCTGGCAGGAGCTGAACGAACGGCTCGGATCCGAGCTGAGCATCACCGCGACCCCGTCCGCGGAGTACGACGCCAAGTTCGCCACCACGGTCGCCGGCGACACGCTGCCCGACTTCTTCTACCTCGGCGCCATGCAGTCGCTGCCGCAGTTCATGGCCGCGAAGGCTGCCGACCTCACCGACCACCTCGCGGGCGACGCGATCAACGACTACCCCGCGCTGGCCAACCTCCCCACCGCGTCGTGGCACCAGTGCATCTTCGACGGACGCATCCGAGCGATCCCGATCCAGCGCGGTCTGATGGCGCAGCCGGCCGTGCTGGTGCGTGCCGATCTGCTGGCGGCGGCCGGGATCACCGAGACCCCCGAGAGCTTCGACGACCTCATGGCGCTGTCGGAGCAGCTGACCGGTGGCAACACCTGGGCGTGGGGCTCGTTCCCGCTGCCGTACGTGCGATCGATGCTCGACATCCCCGGCTACTGGACGATCGAGGACGGCGAGTTCGCCACCAACCTCGAGGACGAGCGGCACCAGGACGCGTTGGAGGCCGTCCGCAAGCTGCAGGAGGCCGGCGTCATCAACCCCGACGCAGCGGTCGCACCCTCCTCGACACGCAAGGACTGGTTCGGCTCGGGCACGACAGTCCTTCACGAGGACTCGTTCGTGGCGTGGTTCAGCCTCTACAACCAGCACGCGAGCGTCGAGGGCCTCGACATCCAGGCGCTGCCGGTGATCGGGTTCGACGGCGGTACGGGGACCCAGATGATCAACAAGCCCAACGTCGGGATCACCGCGATCAGCGCGGCCGCTGCCGACCGGGTGGAGACGCTCCTCAAGGTGGCCGACTACCACGCGGCGCCGTTCGGCAGCGAGGAGTACCTCTTCGTCCACTACGGGATCGAGGGCATGCACTACGACCTGGACGGCAGCGACCCCGTGGTCAGCGAGCGTGCCTCCGAGATCAACATCGGGTCGATCTACATCTCCGACGCCGCGCGTGCGATCTACTCGGCCAGGCGGCAGGAGACCGTCCAGGCTGCGTACGACTGGCAGATGCAGGTGACCGAGAAGTCCTTCGTCGACCCGACGAACGGTCTGTACTCGGAGACGGCGAGCCGGCAGTGGTCGGCGCTCCAGACGGGTCTGCAGAGCACCGAGACCGACATCATCCTCGGCCGGCGCCCGGTCAGCGACTGGCCCGCCGCCGTCGAGGACTTCCTGTCCGGTGGCGGGAACCAGGTCATCGACGAGTACAAGGCTGCGCACGCAGCCCTGGAGTCATGAGACCGGTCGAACGGCTCGGGCAGTGGCTGGAGGCGATGGAGCGTTGGTGGACCCAGGCCGACGACGGCCTGGGCTGGTTCGGTTCGGGCTACGACAGCTGGGGGGTGCAGACGAACCTCAAGTACGCGTCCGCCGCGGCCGCCGTCGCCGCGCGGCACCCGGACGCCTCGGTGCGCAGCTGGGCGCTCGGACGCGCACGCGACAGCTATCGATTCGCGTGGAGCTCGCACCTGTCCGGTCCGAGCACGTGCGCCGACGGCCGCAGCTGGGGGCACACGTGGATCAGCGCGCTCGGCATCGAGCGTGCGTGGCTGGGGCTGGACCTGCTGGGTGAGGCGGGCGCCGACCTCCGCCAGGACGCCGAACGGGTGCTGCTCAGCGAGTCCGACTGGCTGAGCACCTCCTACCAGCGCGGTCGCACACCGGGTGTGGTCGCCGGGCTGTGGGCGGACGAGGGTCACAACGACCCGGAGTCGAACCTGTGGAACGGTGCGCTGCTGTGGCGCACCCTCACCCGCGTGCCCGATGCCCCGGAGGCACCGGCGTACCGGGACAGGGCGTTGAGCTTCATGGCCAACGGGGTCAGCCTGACGGCGGACGCGCAGGATCGGACCCGCTACGACGGCGAGCCGCTGGCGAGCCGCCACATCGGCGCGAACTTCTTCGACTCGATGGCGCTCGACCACCACGGCTATCTCAACCTCGGCTACATGGCGATCTGCACCAGCCAGGCGAGCCTGCTGTACTTCGACCAGGCCGCGGCGGGTCTGCCCGTCCCCGACCTGCTGCACCTCCACCAGGACGTGCTGTGGGACCGCCTCAAGAGCTGCATCACCCCCGACGGCCGTCTGATCCGGCTGGGTGGCGACAGCCGGGTGCGCTACGCCTACTGCCAGGAGTACGTGCCGGTCGCTGCCCTGTACGCCCGGGAGCACCTGGGTGATGAGGGAGCGGATGCCGTCATCGCCGGTTACCTCGAGCTGGTCGCGGCCGAGACCGGTGATCGGGGCGCGTTCTACGACCGCCGGCTCGGCCACATCCAGGAACGGCGCCCCTACTACTACACCCGGCTCGAGTCCGACCGGGCCAACGCGCTCGCCTTCCTCGTCGCGCACGGGGACCGGGAGCGGTCGGCGCAGACGGCCCCACGGCACGAGCCGACATCCTGGTCCGACGACGAGCACGGCGTCGTGATGGTGCGGGGGCGGCGGCTCGCCTCGCACAGCTGGCGCGCCTTCACCACGACCCAGGGTCTGTGCGTGCCCACCGCACACGGCGACATGGCCGAGTACCACCTGAACCTCGCACCCCGGCTGCGGCTCGAGGGTGAGAACACGGCCTTCGACGAGTTCAACTCCGGTCGCCCCAAGCGGCGCGTGACCAGCCGATGGCAGTCGTCCTTCGACGACGGGTTCGCGACGGTCGGCCAGGTGCTGGAGGGCACCGAGCTGGTCATCGCCGAAGGATGGAAAGGTGATGGCGCCGCACAGAGCACGATCGCGATGGTCGCGCTGCCGGACGACGCCACGGTGCTGGGCCTCCAGCTGGTTCGCACGGCCGCGTGGTCGGTCGGCCTGCTCGGCTGGCACGGACTGAACCTGGGCATCCCCAACGACGTCTACAACGGCGCGAGCCGCGAGCTGCGCACCGCTGGGGGCACGGTCCGGCTCGACGACGTCCCGATGGCCGGTTCGGTGACCGACCTCGGGCACGAGGTGACCGTCGATGGCGTGCTGACCGTGCGATCGCTCACCGAGGGGGCCGTCCAGCTGCTCCGATCGCCCACGCCCGACGGCGGTCCGCTGCAGTCGCTCCGCGTGGAGACGCTCGCGATGGGCACGGTGCAGGAGTCCCAGTACGTGCCGCCGCGGACCACGATCATCGACGTGGCCTACCTGATGCACGTCGGCGGTCCGGGCGCCGCCGTCCCCACGACGGCGACCCTCTCGGCGTCCGGACCGCTGCGGGCGTGGCACGTCGACTCGACCGGGGGCCGGTCCTGGACCGTCGTCGTGAACGTCTCGACCAGTGACGAGGTCTGGCAGCTGGCTTCGCAGGGGGGAACGGCGCGGGAGCTCACCGGCGCGGGAGACCGAGAGGTCGGCGCTGCGTTGCCGGTGCCTGCCCTGCAGGCGCGCGTCGTGGAGCATGTCGCGGCGTGAGCCGCCGCACGGCTCTAGCTCTCGTGCTGCTCCCGGGTGTGGACCTCGGCGGGCGGCCCGGCCTCGCGCTCGGCGGAGCGAGCCGTGAGGTAGTAGCGGTGCGCGGTGATGACGAGGGCGAGCCAGGCCGCGCCCAGGACCAGGCCCGCGAGCACGTCGGTGAGCCAGTGATGCCCGAGGTAGACCCGGGTGAAACCGATGAGGAGGACGTAGAGGACCGCGGCCGTCACGATCGTGATGCGCGCGCGCCGGCCGCGGCGCAGCGCGAGCAGGTAGCCGATGATGCCGACGACGGCGACAGCGTTCAGCGTGTGCCCGCTCGGGAACGACTCCGAGAGCTCGAAGGGTGGGACGGCGTCGCTGTAGGGCGGTCGGACCCGAGCGATGAACTCCTTGCCGGTGATCGTCAGCAGCAACGACACCGCGCCGGTCACGGCGATCAGGACCACGGGCGTCCACGAGCGTCGGCGGACGCCGAGGACGACCATCGCCGTGATCGCGATCAGCGGCATGCCGATCTTGCCCGCCGTGGCGGTGACCGCGGTCAGCAGCGTGTCCACGACGGGGGAGCGCGTGCCGAGCAGAAGGTCCAGCAGGGGCCGGTCGAGCCCGGCCACGCCCTGGCTGGTGGTGACCGCCGCATAGATCACGATCACGATGGCGGCAGCGGCCGAGATCACGGCGACGCCGACCGCCAGCGCGACGGCGAGAGCGGAGTAGGCACCGGCCCGGCGGGACAGCGTCGTCGCACTGGCGGCCGTGGCCTCGCCCAGCGGACCTGACCAGGCCGTCAGGTCGACGTCTCCGAGGCGCACGTCCTGCTGGCGCTCACCGGCGACCCCCTCCTGCTGGGCCTGCGGCGCGGTCGGTCCCGCGGGGCGCGACTCCTCGCCCCGACTAGCGATGCTTGGCCTCGTCGCCGTCGGGCGCACCGCCGTCGTCCTCGGTGCGGCCACGTGACCGACGCAGCGCACGGCCGCGCGCGACCAGCTTCTCCCGCTTGGCAGCCTGCTTGTCGCTGGCGCGGGTGTCACGAGGTGGTTGCTGCAGGGTCTCCTCGGCGGCGATGCCCGCCTGGAGCTCGCGGCCACGTTCCAGCTCGGCGTCGAACTCTGCGCCGAAGAGCAGCGCCAGATTGATGATCCACAGCCAGAGCAGGAAGATGATTACGCCGGCGAGCGCACCGTAGGTCGCGCTGTAGCTGCCGAAGTTCGTGACGTACAGCACGAACCCCAGTGAGGCCAGTGCCGCGACGACGATCGCGACCACGGCACCGGTGCTGATCCAGCGGAACTTGGGCTGCTTGACGTTCGGCGTCCCGTAGTAGAGCAGCGCGATCGCGATGACCACGAGCAGCAGCAGCAGCGGCCACTTCGCGATCCCCCAGACCGTCATCGCCGCCGCGCCCAGACCGATCGCGTCACCGATGGCCTCAGCCACCGGGCCGCTGAGCACCAGGATGAGACCCACGAGGGCGACGAGGATCAGCATGGCGATGGTGAGCGCGTACATCACCGGGCGCAGCTTCCAGAACGGACGGCCCTCGGGCACCTCGTACATGCGGTTCATCGCGCGCGAGAACGCGGTGACGTAGTTGGACGCCGTCCACACCGCCGTCAGCAACCCGACCAGCAGGCCGATCCCGGGGGCCGGCACGTTGGTCAGGCTCTCGATCACGGGACCGATGGTGTTCATCGTCTCTTCGGGCATCGCGTCCTCGGCGATACCGAGGAGCGACTCGGTGATCGCCCCCTGGCCGACCAGGCTGAGGATCGAGACGAGGGCGATCACGGCCGGGAACAGCGACAGCACCGCGTAGTAGGTCAGCGCCGCCGCGAGGTCGGTGCACTCGTCGGCGAGGAACTCGCTGATCGTGCGCCGCACCGTGTACGTCCACGACGGCTTCCGCAGATCCGTGGGTGAGTCCGGCTTGTCCGGCTGGGACTGCGGATCTGACTTGTCGGCCATCTCGAACCTTCCACGACGAGGGAACCCCGTGGGCCGGTGCCCGGCCCACGGGGTGAGGGGTCAGGACCCCTGCAGCCGGTCCCGCGACTGACCGACCTGCTCGCTGACGTCCTCCGCCGCGTGCTGCCCGGACGACCGGACCTCGGCGGCGCCTTCGGTGGCGCTCTCGCGCACCTGCTCTGCGCCCTCGGTGGCCGTGGACTTGACGGCGTCCATCGCCTCCATCGCGGGCTCCTTCATGTCGCCTGCCATCTCCTGAGCGAGCGACTTCGCCTGCTCGGCGGCGCCCTGCACCGCGTCGGAGCTCTTGGCCTGCTCCAGCAGCTGCTGCTCCTTGCGGGAGGACGGGATCATCGAGGCCGCCAGCAGGCCCACGCCGAACGCGATGAGCCCGGCAGCCATCGGGTTGCCGCTGGCGCTGCTCTTGGCGGAGTGCGGCGCGTCGCTGACGGCGTCCGCCGCGGCGTGCGCCGCGTCGGACGTCGCGGTGCGGGCGTCATCCGCCACCCCCAGCACCTTGTCCTTGACGCCGGAGACGGCCGACTTCAGCTTGTCGGTCTGGCGCTCGGCCACCCGAGCGGGGCTCACCTTGTCGGTGAGAGCGTCGACATCGCTGCTGAGCTCGGATCGGGTGCGCTCGATGTCGGCGCGGATACGGTCGGGATCGGTGCTCATCGGTCATGTCCTTTCATGGCGTCCGGAATCTTCTGAACTGTCTCGGCGGTCCGCGGAGCGCCCTCCACGGAGTCGAGCGACTTCTTGCCTCTCATGGCCATCACCAGCGCGACGAGTGCCCAGATGCCGCACACGATCAGCGCCGACCAGCCGAGGGCGGGAACCTCGTCGCCCTCGCCGATCATGGCGCCGAGCGCCCACCACAGGGCCAGGGACGCGAACAGCAGCGCGAAGTTGCCTGCCACCGCGGCCCCACCCAGCAGACCTGCACCCTTGCCGGCACGCTTGGCCGACTCCTGGACCTCGGCCTTGGCGAGCGCCACCTCCTGGCGCATCAAGACCGAGAGGTCCTCGGTCACCTCCCCGAAGAGCTCGCCCAACGAGCGGTCGTCAGCGGTGGACGCCGGCGTGCTGGCAGGCGGGGGCGGGTAGGCGTCGGGTCCGGCGCTCATGAACGATCGTCCGGATGTGCGGTGGCCGGTGCGACCGCGCCGGTGTCTCCCATCGCGCCGGGAGCTCCCGCGAGCGGCCCCTCCTGCGACGAGCCGGAGGTTGCCGGTGAGCCGTACGGCTGGGTGCCGGTGGTGCCGTAGGGCTGGCCGCCCGTGGTGCCGTACGCGGTGCTGGTGGTGCCGTAGGGCTGGCCGCCGGTCGTGCCGTACGAGGTGCCGTAGGGCTGAGGCGCCGGGGTCCCGTAGGACCCGGTGCCGGCGGTGCCGGACCCCGCTGAGCCGCTGGCGCCTGCACCGCCTCCGGAGGAGTCGCTGCTGGCGTCCTTGGCGCTGCGCGCGACCCGGCCTGCGAGCAGACCGAGACCCGCTGCGATCGCCATGAAGGTGACCGGGTGCTTCCGCGCGTAGCGGGAGACCTCGTCCAGCACCTGGGCCGGCTCACGCTGCTCGAGCCAGTCTCCGGCGCTCTCCAGCTGCTGGCCCAGCTGCCGTGCGAGCGCGGTGGCCAGCCCCGGGTTCTCGCTGCTCTCGGCCATCGCCGACAGCTCCGAGGAGACCGAACGCATGCCACCGGCAAGGCGCTGCTGCTGGGCACCGGCCTGCTCAGAGACCTGCTGGCGGCCCTGCTCGTACAGGTCACGCGCCTGGTTCTTGGCCTCGGTGAGGGTTTCTTTCGCCTGGTCCTTGGCCGTCTCGGCGACCTCGCCCGCCTTGTCGGCGGCCGCGCCGGCGACCTCCTGCGCGCTGCCCTTGGCCTGGTCGGCGAGCTGGCCGGCCTCGTCCTTGGCGGCGTCGGTCCCGCTGCTCTGGCCAGCGGAGGTCGACGTGGTGCTGGAGGTCGACGTGGTGCTGGAGGTCGGTCCCGTCGTGGTGGCGGGCGGGTACGTCGGGGGCGCCACACCGGCGGGGCTCGAGCTCTCGTATCGGTTCTCGTCAGTCATGGTCATGCCTTCCTGTCGGTCATCTCCGGTTCCCCTTCGCGGGGTGGTTGATGCATGCGAACGCGTCCAGATGCGAGGGTGCGAGGGTGGGAGGGACGATCACCGCCCGGCGTTCTCGCGGATCCGGGGCAGGACGTCACGTCCGTAGGCCTCGATCATCTCCAGGTACTGCGGGCCCATGTTGGCGACGTACACCTCGTCGAAGCCTGCCTGCACGTACTGCTCCAGCTGCTCGACGTGGCGGTCCACGTCCGGGCCGGCGACGATGCTCTGGGCGGTGGCGTCCCGCGTCACGAGCTCGCTCGCCTGCGCGAAGTGCTGCACGGAGGGCAGCACCTGCGAGAGCTCGCCCGGCAGGCCGGAGTTGGCCCAGAGCCGGTGCGCGTAGTCGATGCCCTCGGCCTCGGAGTCGGCCCACGCCACCTTCACGCCGCCCTGGGCGGGCTTGCCGCCGGAGAGCTCCTTGAAGCGCTGGACGTCGTCCGCCGCCGGCGAGGTCGTGACGAAGCCGTCACCGATCCGCCCGGCGAGCTCGAGGGCGGTGGGCCCGAACGCGCTCACGTAGATCGGGATCGGCTCGTCGGGGAGGGTGTAGATGCGTGCGTCGCTCACCTCGTAGTGCTGTCCTCGCGTGGTGACCGCGTCGCCCTCCCAGAGGCGCCGGATCAGCGCGATGGCCTCCTCGAGCATCTCGGCCCGGACGGCGTGGGCGGGCCACACGTCGCCGAGCACGTGCTCGTTCAGGGCCTCACCGGTGCCGACGCCCAGCCGGAAGCCGCCACGCAGCTGGACGGCTGCGGTCGCGGCGGCCTGGGCGATCACGGCCGGGTGGATGCGCATCGTCGGACACGTCACCGCGGTCGTGACGGGCAGGGAGCAGGCCTGGCTCAGCGCCCCGATCACACCCCAGACGAACGGGGACTGACCCTGCTCGTCGTTCCAGGGATGGAAGTGATCGCTGATCCACAGCGCGTCGAACCCGGCGCGCTCGGCGGCGACCGCCTGCTCGACCAGCTCGGCCGGACCGTACTCTTCACAGGACAGGAAGTAACCCAAGGTCAAGGACATGGCCACCGGTTCCCATCCGGTTCGGTTTCATGCCGTGAGCCGCACGGGAGCAGGCGCGCCGGAGACCCTCGTCGCGGTCGCGACTATCCGGGCTCGGCCGCCGGGTAGTCGGCCCAGCTGCCCGGAGGGTGGTGGGGCAGCGCCAGGTCGGCGACGACGCCGAAGTGGTCGCTGGCCCAGACCCCCTCCACCGGATGGTCGAGCAGGCGGCGGCAGTCGACGACCTGCAGCATCGGCCCGTGCCGACCGGCACGCACGAGGACGTAGTCGATGCGACGCGAGATGGCCGTCGCGACCTCACCCGCTCGCACCAGCGGGTTCTCCGAGGTGAAGGTCAGGCCCGGTTCGTCGCCCCGCACGGTCTCCCACGCGTCCTGGTAGCAGACGCTGACATCCTCCAGCGAGCGGCGGCCGCGCCAGAGCTGCATGCTGGCGGAGTCCGGGGTGGCGTCGAAGTCGCCGAGCACGACGGCAGGGCGATCGCCCGCCCAGCGCTCGACCGCCGATGCGGCTCGGAGCGCCTGCTGCTCGCGCTCGACCTCCAGCGGGAAGGGCCAGCTCGGCTTGTGGTGCGCCACCACCAACGATCCGACCGAGGACTCCAGCTCGACGACCAGCGTCGCGTACCAGGGCAGGTCCTGCCCGTTCTCGGGGGTGCCCTGCCCGATCTCCTCCAGGACACGGTGCTCGGCCCGGGTGGCCAGCACCCCACCGGTCCCGTCCTCGCTCGTCTGCGAGAACGGGGTGACGTGGTACCCCGGTCCGAGCAGCTCGTCGAGCCGTTCGTCGGTCGGCACCTCCTGGAGGGCGACGACGTCGGCCTGCTGCGCACGCAGCTCGGCTCCGATCAGCCGGCTGCGCCGCTCCCAGTCCGGGTTCGCGGGTCCGAGGACGTTCAGGGTCAGGCAGCGAAGGCCCGCGGCGACGGAGGACATGTGCACGAGTCAACAACATCGAAGGGTCGCGCGTGCCTCGTCGCACCTCGGAGGTCTAGCGTCAGGCCCATGAGAGCGGTGATGACGTTCTGGTGCGCGGTCCTCGTCCTGGGTCTGGGCGCGATGGTGGCCATCGTGGTGACCGGGCGATGAAGCGGTTCCGCGACCACGGCCTGAGCATCTTCTTCGCCGCGATCTTCCTGCTGGCGCTGGCCGGCCAGTCGATCGCGGGACATCTGGTCTTCAACGCGGACCAGGCGGCCCACGGCGAGCCCGGTATCAGCTGGTGGAGCTTCGTGTCCAGCTCGGCGTTCGTCGTCGACGTCGCCGAGAACTGGCAGTCCGAGTACCTGCAGTTCTTCTTGTTCATCGCCGCCACGGTGTGGTTGGTCCAGCATGGCTCACCGGAGTCGAAGAAGCCGGGGGACGAAGGGACCGGCTCCGAGGAGCAACAGCTGCTCGGTGAGCACGCCAGGCCGGAGTCACCGGCCTGGGCGAAGGCCGCCGGGTGGCGCCGCAGCGTGTACTCCAACTCGCTGCTGCTGGTGATGGGCGGCGTGTTCGTGGCCTCCTGGTCGCTGCAGTCGTTGGCTGGGCTCACGGTGCACAACGCGGAGCAGGCCACGCACGGGGAGCCGGCGATCGGCTGGGCCGAGTACCTGGTCGAGCCGGAGTTCTGGGACCGGACGTTGCAGAACTGGCAGTCCGAGTTCCTCGCCGTCGGGAGCATGGTGGCGCTGTCCATCTATCTCCGACAGCGCGGCTCCGCCGAGTCGAAGCCCGTGGGCGCACCGCACGACGAGAGCTCGGTCAGCTCGGAGTGAAGGCATGGCTGCTGGACCACCTCCGCCCGTGACGGAGCGTGAGCGGCGTAGCGTGTGCGCATGCGTGAGGTACAGCGGGTGATCGTCGAGGAGATGGGCGTCGCGCCCGAGATCGATCCAGCGGCGGAGGCCGAGCACCGGGTGTCGTTCTTGAACGACTACCTCGCCGCGACGGGGGCTCGCGGCTATGTGCTGGGGATCTCCGGGGGATTGGACTCCACCCTCGCCGGTCGTCTGGCCCAGCTTGCGGTCGAGCGGCGCCGCGCCGAGGGAGGTGACGCCGTCTTCGTGGGCGTGCGGCTGCCCTACCGCGTGCAGCTCGACGAGGACGACGCCCAGGCGGCCGTCGCGTTCGTGGCGCCCGACGAGGTGGTCACCTTCAACGTGGGCACCGCCGTCGATGCGTTCGAGTCGGAGTACCTGACGTCGACGGGCCAGCCGATCTCCGACTTCACCAAGGGCAACACGAAGGCACGGTTGCGCATGGTCGCCCAGTACGCGCTCGCGGGCGACCGCGGGCTCCTGGTGATCGGTACCGATCACGGATCCGAGTCGGTGACCGGCTTCTTCACCAAGTTCGGCGACGGCGCCGCCGACGTGCTCCCGCTCTACGGGCTCGACAAGGGTCAGAACCGGGCGGTGCTGCGTGCCATCGGTGGGCCGGAGCGGCTCTGGGCCAAGGAACCGACGGCCGACCTTCTCGACGACATCCCGGGCCGGTCCGACGAGGCCGAGCTCGGCATCTCCTACGAGCACATCGACGCCTACGTCGAGGGTCGGGAGGTGCCCGACGAGGTCGCCGAGCGCATCGAGGCAGCCTGGCGCCGCACGCGCCACAAGCGGACGACGCCGGTCACCCCGCTGGACACGTGGTGGAAGAGGTGAGCGGCGGCGCGAGCCGGCACACCGGAGTCGCGCTGCTGCTCGTGGACCTGCAGAACGCCTACTTCGAGGCCCCCGAGCTCGACGAGGTGAAGGATGAGTTGATCGAGCGGGCCAACGAGCTCGTCGTGGCGGCGCGAGAGGCCGACCGGCCGGTGGTGCTGGTCCGCACCGAGCACGATCGGGACAAGTCGACGTGGACCGTCAACATGCTGGCCGACGACGAGGGCTTCGCGTTCCCGGGTACCGCGCAGGCCAGCTACGTGGACGCGCTCGACACCGAGGGTGGTCTCGACGTGACGAAAACGCGCGACGACGCCTTCCACGGCACCCGGTTGCGCGAGATCCTCACCGAGCTGCAGGTGAGCCATCTGCTGATCGGCGGCGTGTCCACGCACAGCTGCGTAGCCGAGACCGCCATGGCCGCGTTCGCCCACGATCTCCACGTGGCGATCGCCGGTGACGTGATCGCCTCGGAGAACCCGACGCTCTCGGAGGCCATGCTCGAGTTCCTCACCGACGAGCTGCGTCAGCCCGTGCTCGACCAGGAGGGCAGCATCGCGCTGCTGCGCGAGGGTCCGGCGGAAGGCGAGTGAATCGCCTGCCCTCGAAGCGGGTACCGACTGCTGTCCGGCTGGGATGCTTCGGCAGGCGTTCGCCCGCCGGGTGAGCGCGCCCAGCCGGCGTGAGCGTGGGAGGTCGTCATGACGCGTCAGACACTGTGGCACGAGGCTGCGAACCGAGCCGAGACCGACGGCACCGCTGTGCCGAGCCGTGTCGAGGTCGCCGTCGTCGGCGCCGGCATCACCGGCCTGACGACAGCCGTGCTGCTGGCGAGGGCCGGCCTCTCGGTCGCCGTGCTGGAGGCGCGCACCGTGGCCGGGAGCACCACAGGTGCCAGCACCGCCAAGGTCAGCCTCCTGCAGGGAACGACCTTCTCGACGATCGCTCGCCACCACCCGCCCTCGGTGATCGGCACCTACGTCGAGGCCAACCGCGCGGCCCAGGAGTGGCTGTCCGGCTTCTGCGAGACCGCCGGCGTCCCCGTGCAGAGCCGTGACGCCGTCACCTTCGCCGTGAGCGACCAGGGGGAGCGACAGGCACGGCAGGAGCTCGCGCTCGCCCGGGATGCCGGGCTACCGGTGACCTGGGTTCCCGAGCTCGATCTCCCGTTCGGCCACCGGGGCGGGGTCCAGCTGAGCGAGCAGCTGCAGACCGACCCGGTCGCGGTGGCTCATGCGCTCGTCCGTGAGGCACGTGCGCACGGCGCGACCGTGCACGAGGGCGTGCGCGCGCTCCGGGTCAGCGGCGACCAGCCGGCGCTGATCGAGACCGACTCCGGCGTGGTGCAGGCGGACCGCGTGGTGCTCGCCACCGGCATGCCCATCCTCGACCGCGGCGGCTACTTCGCACGGATGGAGGCGCGCCGCTCGTACCTGATGGCGTTCCGCGGCGTGGTGGCTCCGCCGTCGGGGATGTACCTGTCGGCCGAGCAGCCCAGCCGGTCGCTGCGAGAGGCCCGACGCGGGGACGACAAGCTGCTGCTGGTCGGCGGTGCCGGCCACACGACGGGGCGGACGCGTTCGGAGCGCGAGCACCTGGACCAGCTCCGCGACTGGACCCGGCGGTGGTGGCCGCAGGCGGAGGAGACCCACGCCTGGTCGGCGCAGGACCACTCCACGTCCCACGGGTTGCCGTTCGCCGGGCCGCTCCAGCCCGGTACCGAGCACCTGCTGGTCGCCGGTGGTTTCGCCAAGTGGGGCATGACCAACGGGGTCGCCGGCGCCATGGCGCTGGCCGCTCGGGTCACGGGCGGGCGGTTGGACTGGGCGGCGATCTACGAGCCGTGGCGTCGGTCCGAGCTGGCGGGCCTGGGAACCTTCGCCCGGTTCAACGCGTCCGTGGCCGTGGAGATGGCGCGGGGGTGGATGCGCCTGGACGCCGCACACCGCGCCGAGCCGGCCGCGGCACCCGACGGGTTGTCGCGCGTGTGCACGCACCTCGGCGGGAAGGTGAAGTGGAACGACGCGGAGCAGACCTGGGACTGCCCGCTGCACGGGTCACGGTTCGATGCCGACGGGACGGTGCTGAACGCGCCCGCCACGTGCGGCCTGCGGCGGGCGTCGACGGAGTGACCTGACCGGCGCACCTGGGTGAGCGCGGTTCAGGCGGCCTCGCTCGGGCTGGTCGAGGTCGTCGCGGCGGCAGGGCGGAGCCATCGGGTGGCGCGGTGCAGGCCCAGCACGCCCAGCACGGCGGCGACCAGCATGACGCCGGCGGAGGCCGCGGTGTTCGTCGTGGGCGCCGCCGCGCCGCCGACGATGCCGCCGAGCCAGGGCCCGATGGCGATGCCGACGTTGAACAGCACCACGAGACCTGCGCTCGCCAAGGTGCGGGTGCGCTCGCTCGCCACCTTCATGAGCGTCGTCTGCAGGAGCGGGAACAGCGCCCCGATCGCGAACCCCCACGTGGCGAGCGCTGAGACGACCGCGGCGGTCGCCGTCGAGGCCACCGTCAGCACGAGGAACGCGAGCACGAAGAGGACGAGCACGGCCGCCAGCGAGCCGCGCGGGAACCGGTCGGCGAGGAACCCCGCCGTGACGACGCCGACCATGCCCGCCGCGCCGTAGAGGAACAACAGCCCTGAGGAGTGCGCGGGCGCGATCGCCGCGGAGATCTCCAGGTAGGGGCGGATGTAGGTGAAGGAGGCGAACTGCGCGACGGCGATGAGCGTGGCGGCCGCCCCCAGGAGGGCCAGCGCAGGCAGTGACGGGTCACGCCAGAACCCGCGGTCACGCCCCTGGTCTGCCGCGCGGTCGGGCCGGTAGCTGGGCATCCGCCGGACCACGACGGCGCCGATCAGCAGCGCGATCGCACCCAGGATGACGAACGTCGTGCGCCAGCCCCAGGTCTGGGCGATCAGGGTCGCCGCGGGGAGCCCCGCGACGGTCGCGGCCGTGCCGCCCGCGGTCACGACGGCGAGCCCACGGCCCAGCTGCGAGGGCGACAGGAGCGAGGACGCGTACACGATGACCACGGCCCAGAAGACGCCGTGCGCGGTCGCCGCGAGCACACGCGTCGCCATGGCCAGCGGATAGCTGGACGCCAACGCCGTCGCGATGTTGGCGAGCGCGAACAGCGTGAGCGAGTAGCCCACCACCAGGCGGCGGTCCACGCGCCCCGTCGCTCGCGCGAGCGGGACGCTCGTGACGATGACCGTGATCGCCCAGACCGAGATGAGGAGTCCGATCTCCAGCGGCTTCACCGCCAGATCAGCAGCCATCTCCGGCATCATCCCGGCCGGCAGCGACTCGGCGGTCACGGTCACGAGCACCCCGAGGCCGAGGATGAGGAGAGGCTGGAGCGGCAGGCGTGACTCACCGGCGCGGGTCGGCGTGGAGACGTGAACAGAACTCATGCCACGACGGTAAACTTTGACACTGATGTCAATGTCAAGCCCGATGTCGGAGGAGCTCAGCATGAGGATCGGCGACGTCGCCCAGCGCACGGGCATCCCCGCCCGCATGCTCCGATACTACGAGCAGCAGGGCCTGCTGGAGTCCGAGCGGCTCCCCAACGGCTACCGCTCGTACGACGAGTCCCAGATCGCCCGCGCCGTGCGGGTGCGCGGCCTCATCCAGGCCGGGCTGTCGGCGCGCATGGCGCGGCTGATTCTCGACACCGAGGAGCACGCCGGCGCCCCCGAGTGCTCGCTCGCCCTCGCGCAGCAGCTGCGGGAGGAGCTGGCCGGGATCGAGGAGCGCCTGTCCTGCCTGACGAAGAGCCGCGACGCCGTCGTGAGCTACCTGGAGCGCAGCCAGCACAGCGCCCTGCTGCATCGGCCGACGACGGCGTAGCCGGGCCTGGTCCCGCACCACCTCCGTCGCGTGTCCTAGGTCGAGCGACGGAACGGGCACCACAGGTTCCGGCGACCAGGGGATGTCGGCGCCGGGACGGGTGACGAAGGCTGGTCACCATGACGACGCACACGAGGGCTCCGCACCACGGACGCAGGCTGCGCGCGGTCGTGGCCGCGTTCCTGGCGGCGCTGCTGACCGCCGTGGCGGTGGCCTGCGCTCCCGCGGAGGATCCGATCGAGCCGTCCGCCGACATTCCCGACACACCGGTCGGTGCGCACGCCGCTTGGGTGCTGGAGCAGCTCAACGGCGAGGAGATCGCTGACGAGTCGGCGGTCGAGGAGCGCTTCGACCCGGCGCTCTGGGAGACCGTGCCGCTGAGCGACCTGCGCACGAAGCTCGAGGAGCTGCGTACCCAGCAGCCGTGGACGGTGGCGAGCTACGACGGCACGGAGGCCGAGGCCACGGTCCGGATCGACTCGAGCCATACGCAGTTCGACATGAACGTGTCCGTCGGCGAGGACGATCGCATGAACGGGTTGTTCTTCGCCGCCCCGCAGCCCGAGCGGACGCCGGCGGCCGACTGGGACGAGCTGCGCGAGAACCTCGAGGCAGCGCCGTTCGAGGCGTCCCTGCAGGTCTTCGAGATGGGTGCCGACACGCCCTCGGTCGCCATCGGTGACACGCAGGCGGCACCCGTCGGGTCGGTCGTCAAGCTTTACGTCCTCGGAGCGCTCGTGGATGCGGTGGCCGCGGGACGCTGGCCTGGGAGTCGCCGCTGACGATCGATGCCGCGGTCCGCAGCCTTCCCACGGGCGAGCTGCAAGACCTGCCGGACGGAGCGACCGTGAGCGTTCTCGAGGCCGCCCAGAAGATGATCGCCATCAGCGACAACACCGCCACCGACCTGCTCATCCGTGCGCTCGGTCGCGACGCCGTGCTGGCGGCGATGCTCGAGATGGGGCACGGCGACCCCGCGCTGAACACCCCGTTGCTGACCACGCGGGAGTACTTCTGGCTCGGGTGGGGTGATGCCGACCTGCGCGAGCGCTGGGCCGCGGGCGACACGGCCGAGCGCACCGCGCTGCTCGCGGACGTGCCCGCAGGTGTCCCCGACACCGACGACGTCGACTGGTCGGTGCCCGCGTGGGAGTCCGGCGTCGACTGGTTCGCCACCCCCGCCGACGTGGCGCGAGCGCACACAGCGCTGCAGGAGAAGGCCACGACGTCCGCCGGCGCCCCGCTCCGGGAGATCCTCTCCGCGAACCCCGGCGCCGCGATGGGGCCGGCATGGACCTACGTCGGCTTCAAGGGCGGCAGTGCGGCCGGTGTGCTCGCCGGGACCTGGTACCTCGAACGGAACGACGGCACGCCCGTGATCCTCACCCTCCTGGCCCGGTCCAGCGATCACACCGTGTTCGCCGACCCCACCGCGATCTACGCCCACGCACAGGACGCCGCCAGGTTGCTGGAGGCGGGATGAGCGACCGAACCGATCACGCCCGGAGGAGAGACGGTCACCATGACTGCCGATGACCAGACCGGTGGCGCGGACCTCTCCCGCGCCTACTACCACGACGTCGTGCGCCCGCTCCTCGACGCGCGCTGGCCCGACCTCCCGCATGCGGCAGGGCGGCTGGGTGCCGGGTCCGACGTCCTCGGGCTCGACGACGCGACGTCACGCGATCACGACTGGGGTCTGCGGCTCAGCCTGCTCGTGCCCGAGGACCTCGTCGGTCCGGTGGCCGCGCACCTCGACGCGAGCCTGCCGCCCACCTATGCCGGGCTACCCACACGGTTCGCCTTCACCGGCGCCACCCGGGCGCAGCACCACATCGAGACGACGACCCTCTCGCAGTTCCTGCACGACAAGCTCGGACTGGCCGACCTCGGTCGCCTGTCGGTCGACGACTGGCTGTCGCTGACGGGCCAGTCCGTCCTCGAGGTCTCGGCAGGCCCGGTCTTCTGGGACACGGACGGGACGCTGCATGCCGCGCGCCGCATGCTCGCGTGGTACCCGCACGACGTCTGGGCCTACCTGGTCGCGAGCTGCTGGATCCAGCTCGAGGAGGAGATGCCGCTCATGGGACGCGCCGGACAGGTGGGCGACGAGCGCGGCTCTCGCCTCATCGGCGGTCGTCTCGCGCTGACCGTGACAAGGCTCGCCTTCCTGCTGCACCGCACCTGGGCGCCCTACTCCAAGTGGCTCGGAACGATGTTCGACCGGCTCCCCGGCTCCGCCGCGATCGGTGAGCACCTCGATGCGGCGCTCGCCGCGGATCACTGGCGACCGCGGCAGCAGCACATCGCCCGTGCGCTCGACCTCGTCCTCGCCCTGCAGGAGCAGGCCGGGCTCCCTGCGCCGGCGCCGGCGACCGCACCGTTCTGGGACCGGCCCTTCGTCTTCCCGAACGAGCAGATCTCGGGGGCGCTGCTGGGGTCGGTGACCGATCCCGCCGTGCAGAACCTGCCGCGCGGTCGCGGTGGCATCGAGCAGGTCTCCGACAACATCGCCGTGCTCGTCGACCCGGCGGCGCGGCGCCGCATGGTCTCGAGGGTCTGAGACCGACCAACGAATCAATATGTCGATTCCCTTCCCAGGCGACGATGCCTGCTGCATGATGGGGTCAATCAATATGTCGATTCCCATCGCCACCGGCGAGGTCTGGTGCATGATGGGAGCCGTCACAACCCGGGGGGACGTCGGTCGCCCGGGGAGAAGTGACCGGAAGAGTTCTCGAGGAGGAGGGCAGAGGACGCCGAGGTCCGACGCGCGCGCAGCGCTGCGTGACCTCCTGACCTGCGGACGGCATCGACGCCGTCTCGACCGGAAGGACACGATGACCGGCACCACCACGACCACGACCAGAGACCCCGGCAGCGACGACCGCGCCGTGGCTCCGGACCCACCGCCGGCGGCGGCCACGGGGCGCAAGAAGCTGACGAAGACGCAACGCCGCAACCTCAGGCTCGGCCTGATGTTCATCTCGCCCTGGATCCTGGGGCTGCTGGTCTTCGTCGTCTACCCGGTGACCTACTCGATCATCTTGAGCTTCACGCGGTACTCGGGGCTGCTCACGCCGGAGTGGGTGGGGTTCCAGAACTACGTCTCGGCCTTCCTCGACCCGCTGGTCAGCACCGCGGTGGGCAACACCGCGTTCTACGCGGTCCTGGCCGTGCCGATCGGTCTGCTCGTGGCGCTCGTCCTCGCGCTGGCGATGAACCGCAACGTGCGTGAGGTCGCGCTGTTCCGGACGATCTTCTACATGCCGTCCTTGATCCCGGCGTTCGCGATGTCGTTCATCTTCATCGTGTTCCTCAACCCGCAGTTCGGCTTCTTCAACCAGCTGATCCGCCCGTTCGGTGGCGCCGACGTCAACCTGTTGGGTGACCCCACCGGCATCAAGATCGCGATCGTGCTGATGGCCCAGCTCGGCGCCGGCAACGCGGCACTCATCTTCCTCGCGGGGCTGCGGAACGTCCCTCGCACGCTGTACGAGGCGGCCCGTGTGGACGGCGCCAGCCGTGGTCGCCAGTTCCTGTCGATCACCCTGCCGCTGCTGAGCCCGGTCATCCTCTTCAACCTCATCACCGGCGTCTCCGGGGCGTTACAGGTGTTCACCGAGGCGTTCATCGTCACCAACGGGACGGGAGGCCCGGACTCGGGAGCGCTGTTCTACATGATGTACCTCTATCGGAACGCCTTCGGCTTCGCCGAGCTGGGCTACGCCTCGGCGCTCGCGGTGCTGCTGTTCCTGGTCGGGATGGGGTTGGCGCTGCTGATCTTCTTCCTGTCGCGACGGTTCGTGAACTACGACGTGAACGCGGCATGAGCGCGGCACCGGAGGAAGGAGCCCTGACATGGCACTGAGCAACAACGCACCCAGCTACCAGGTGGACGAGAAGGCCGCCGACCGCGCCGACTACGGCCGGCACCAGGACGGGTCGCGCGCGAGCTGGCAGTCCGCCGTGGTGTCGAGGATCACGATGATCCTGATGGCCCTGCTGTTCCTGCTGCCGCTGTACTGGATGATCCTGTCGTCGGTGAAGTCCGACGAGGAGCTCGCCCAGTTCCCACCGACGTTCTGGCCGGAGACCTGGGACTTCAGCAACTACGTCGACGCCGTGACGGCGATGCCGTTCCTGCAGTTCTTCGCGAACTCGGCCATCATCACGATCAGCGTCGTGGTGCTGGCGGTGCTGTCCAACTTCATCGTCGCCTACGGCTTCGCCTGCATCGACTGGCCCGGGCGCAACAAGGTCTTCTACCTCGTCATCGCGACGCTGTTCCTGCCCTTCCCGGTGACGCTGATCCCGATGTTCGACATGTGGGCACGACTGGGACTGGTCAACACCCTGTTCCCGCTGATCCTGCCGGCGATGTTCGCCTCGGCCTTCTTCACCTTCCTGCTCCGGCAGTTCCTGCTGCAGATCCCGATCGACATGCTCAACGCGGCCCGGGTGGACGGCGCGACGGAGTGGCGGATCCTGTGGAAGCTGGTGTTTCCGACCGCGCGGCCGGCACTGACCGCGGTGGCGATCTTCTCCGCCGTCGGCGCCTGGAACGACTTCATGGGTCCGCTGATCTACCTGCAGGACCAACGCGTGCAGACGCTCTCGATCGGACTGCAGACCTTCCGCAGCGTCAACGCGCAGGACGTCTCGTTCAACCAGCTGATGGCGGCGTCGGTGCTCGTGATCCTCCCGCTGGTCGTCCTGTTCTTCGTGTTCCAGCGCTACTTCATCCGCGGCATCACCTTGGGAGGCTTCAAGTGAGCGGGACCGCTGTCAACCGTCGCACCTTCCTGGGGCTGGCCGGCGCAGGAGCGGTGGCGATCGCGCTGCCCTCGTGCGCCAACCAGCGCTCGAACGATCCGAACGTGATCCGCTACTGGGGGATGGGCGCCGCGGACACCGACAAGGACCAGGCCGTGGCCGACGCGTTCGCGCAGACGCCGCAGGGCGAGGGGGTCCGGGTCGACATCTCCCAGGTTCCCTCCAGCGGCAACTCGGACATGAGCCAGATCATCACCGCGGTCCGCGGCGGCACGGCCCCGGACATCTGGTGGATCGACCGGTTCAACACCGTGCAGAGCGCCTCGATCGGACTCCTGGAACCGCTCGACCCCTACATCGAGGAGTTCGAGGGGGTCTCGGCCGAGGAGTACCGCCAGCAGTGGGTCAGCTTCGCTGTCGACGAGCTCACCTACGACGGACAGCTGTACGGGCTGCCGACCTCCACGGACGCCCGCGGCATCATGTACAACGCCGACCTGGTCAGCTCGATCGGGCTCGACCTCGACATGTTCGACCCCGAGCAGCACGTGCTGACGTGGGACGAGCTCGCCGACATCGCCGAGCGATGTGTCGAGATCGACGGCAACGGGAACTACACGCAGTTCGGCTTCGCCCCCTGGCTCGACCAGGGCGGCTCGCCGTACACGTACGCGTTCGGCAAGGGTGCAGCCGTCTACGACAACGACGCGACGACCATCACCATGGACACCCCGGAGTGGCTCGAGGTCTACGAGCTCTACGCCGAGTGGGTGGAGCGGTTCCCGTTCGCTCGGGTGGACGCCTTCTTCGCGACCTACCAGCCGCCGAACGCGCCGCCTGCGCAGACGGTGATGTTCAGCGAGCGGATGGTGATGACTCCCACCGGTCCGTGGCAGATCCAGGGCAACGAGAAGTACGCCCCGGACCTGGACTTCCGGTGGACGTGGCTGCCGGTCTGGAACGAGGACGACCCCACCTACACCTGGTCGGGCGGACAGGGCCTGGTGTTCCCGCGCGGCACCGA
The DNA here is from genome assembly GCF_009733815.1 of Pseudactinotalea suaedae. Classification (GTDB taxonomy): domain Bacteria; phylum Actinomycetota; class Actinomycetes; order Actinomycetales; family Beutenbergiaceae; genus Pseudactinotalea; species Pseudactinotalea suaedae. The sequence goes on along the minus strand of NZ_WNXY01000003.1, from coordinate 411,900 downwards.
GGTGACCCGCACCAAGTGGGAGTACATGAAGTTCCACGCCGGTGGTCCCGGCCAGACGATCATCCAGCCGATGCTGGGGAACCTGCCCACGCATCTGCAGACGATCGCCGACGGCGCCTACAACCCCAAGGCGCAGTTCTTCGCCGACATGCTCCCGTTCTCGACGTCACGGCCGCCGCTGCCGGTGGGCACCGCGGCCTGGGACGCCCTGGACCGGGCACGGCAGTCCGTCACGCTCGGCTCGGCCTCGCCGGACGAGGCGGCGGCGACGGCGCAAGCCTTCGTCGCGCCGAAGATGGACCTGTTCCCGGGCTTCCAGATGCCCGACACCTACGGCCAGCCGATCGACCTGACCCCGCCGGCCACGTAGCGCGGGCGCCGCGTGGAGCCGTCGGCACCGGCAGGGGGCGGGTCCGGCGGCTCCGGCGGCGGTGTGCCGCGCTGCGGGGGCAGCGCGGCTGAACCGTCAGGACCAGAGCACCGCGATGGCGACGTTGGTCGTCGTCAGGCCGATGATCGCGCCGAGCACGCCCTTGCTGACCTTGTCGGGGTTGCGGTGGGCGTAGATGACCAGCCCGGTGACCAGCAGCGCGATCACGAGCTTGACGGCGATCTTGACGTGGTTGACGTCGCCGTCCCCCATCTCGAGCAGTCCGACCATGAGGATGCCGGTGACGAGCGCGGTCAGCACGCCGTGGACGGCGCCACGGTAGAGCTTGGTCTCACGCAGTCCCGCGATCGTGCTGCCGAGCACGATCGCCCAGCCGACCAGGTGCAGCACGAGCACGATTCCCTTGACGATGTCCATGTTGCCGACAGTACGTCGGGAACCGCCTCCGCAGGAAATCGAGCTCATCCACCGCCGGCTGACGCCGCGTGCCAGGAAGGTAGTGTCGCTGATCGCGAATGGGGCGCTCACACGTTGCCCCAGCCTCAGGGCCAGCGAGTCGTGAGATCCTCGGGTACTGCGCGCGCGTGCTCGAAACCGTCGACGGGAACCTCGCAGCGGTGAGCGTCGCCGCTGTGTGAGCTGCGTCAGAGGACAGGAGGGGAGCGATGCCTCGCATCCAGGCCCCGACTGTCGCTGAGCACCACCAGCGTCAGCGTCGGGCGTTGATCGAGGCGGCGATGGGTCTGCTCGCCGAGACCGCCGAGACGCCGTCGATGGCGATCGTCGGGCAGCGCGCCGGGCTCGCTCGCAGCAGCGTCTACCAATACTTCGCGTCCGCCGACGAGCTGATGGCCGCGGTCGTGGCCGACCTGTTCCCGGACTGGGTGCGCCAGGTGCTCTCGCGCGTCGAGGCCGCGGCGACGCCCGAGGACCGGGTCTGGGCGTACATCGAAGCCAACGTCGATCTCTTCACCAGCTCCGCCCAGGAGGTCGCCCGGGCGCTCACCCGGGTCGTGGGACCCGACGTCCTGCAGGGGCCGATGCAGGAGTTCCACGAGCAGCTGCAGGTCCCGCTGCAGGAGGCGTTGCGGGCGAGCGGTGAGCCCGAGCCGGAAGCGATGGCCGCGCTGATCGACACCGTTCTCGTGCACGCGCTGCGTGGCCACGACGACTCGAGCGGCGAGGATCCCGCCGCGGTCCGGGACCGTGCGCTCGCACGTCTGCGCCGGCTGCTCGGCGGCTACCCGCGGTCCGCAGCACCTGAGCTGGGGTGACGGGAGCCGTCGTCGCGACCAGCTCGTTCCTCGGTGGGCGCTCCTCCTCCCGAGTCCCGGCACCCGCTCACATGACAAAGGCCGCCTCGACGTCGTCGGGCGGCCGTGACATGAGAGCGGGTGACGGGAATCGAACCCGCGCTATCAGCTTGGGAAGCTGATGTTCTACCATTGAACTACACCCGCAGTTCGGGCCGTCGGCCCGAGGCAGCAGCCAGTGTACCCACCTCCCGAGGGGCCCGTTCAACCCGGCTGGACAGACAAGCCGACGCTCCGCCGTCGTGCCCTAATCTGAACGAGGCACCGGATCAGGCGAGACGCAGGAGCACCCGTGAGCGCAGCGATCGACCCCACCACGACGCCCGCATGGGCGGATCTCACCAAGCACCGGGACGAGCTGGTCCCGGACCTGCGGGGGTGGTTCGCCGAGGATCCCGACCGTGCCGCGCGGATGAGCCACCAGCTCGGTGACCTGTTCGTGGACCTGTCGAAGAACCTCGTCACCGACGAGACGCTCGCCCGGCTCGTCCAGCTCGCCGAGGACGTCGAGCTGCGCGAGCACATCGGGGCGATGTTCTCCGGCGCGCACATCAACACCACCGAGGACCGTGCGGTCCTGCACACCGCGCTGCGCCGCCCCGAAGGTGCGGAGCCGGCTCTGGTCGTCGACGGCCAGGACATCGACCACGACGTCCACGAGGTCCTCGGCCGGATGTACTCCTTCGCCGACCAGGTCCGGTCGGGGGAGTGGACCGGGGTCACGGGCAAGCGCGTCGAAACGGTCGTCAACATCGGCATCGGCGGCTCCGACCTCGGCCCGGTGATGGCGTACGAGGCGCTGAAGCCCTATGTGCAGGCGGGCCTGACATGCCGCTTCGTGTCCAACATCGACCCGACCGACATCGCCACCACGACGGCGGACCTCGACCCCGAGACGACGCTGTTCATCGTCGCCTCCAAGACCTTCGGCACGCTCGAGACGCTCACCAACGCTCGGCTCGCGCGGGCCTGGCTCTGGGAGGGGCTGCGCAACGCGGATGCCTTGGAGGACACCGACGAGGCGCGCAACGAGGCCGTCGCCAAGCACTTCGTGGCCGTGTCCACCGCCCTGGACAAGGTCGAGGCGTTCGGCATCGACCCCGCCAACGCGTTCGGCTTCTGGGATTGGGTGGGAGGCCGCTACTCGCTGGACTCGGCGATCGGGCTCAGCCTCGCGATCGCGATCGGGCCGAGCGGGTTCGCCGACATGCTCGCTGGGTTCCACGCCGTCGACACCCACTTCGCGACGACCGAGCTCGCCGAGAACGTGCCCGTGCTGATGGGCCTGCTCAACGTCTGGTACACGAACTTCCTCGGCGCCCACACGCACGCGGTGCTGCCGTACGCGCAGTACCTGCACCGGTTCGCGGCGTACCTGCAGCAGCTGACGATGGAGTCCAACGGCAAGTCCGTGCGCAGCGACGGCACGCACGTCGAGTATGACACGGGCGAGGTGTTCTGGGGCGAGCCCGGCACCAACGGCCAGCACGCGTTCTACCAGCTGATCCATCAGGGAACCCGGCTCATCCCGGCCGACTTCATCGCCGCTGCCAACCCGGCTCATCCGTTGGTGGACACAGACGACACAGCCGGGGCGGGCGACAGCGTCGATGTCCACGCCCTGTTCCTCGCGAACTTCTTCGCCCAGACGAAGGCCCTCGCGTTCGGCAAGACCGCCGACGAGGTCCGTGCTGAGGGCACCACCGACGAGGCGCTGGTCGCGGCCCGCACCTTCGAGGGCAACAGGCCGACGACGTCGATCCTCGCCCCCGCCATCACGCCCTCGGTGCTGGGTCAGCTGGTCGCGCTGTACGAGCACATCACGTTCGTCCAGGGCGTGGTCTGGGGCATCGACTCCTTCGACCAGTGGGGTGTCGAGCTCGGCAAGAAGCTCGCGCTCGAGATCGCCCCGGCGGTTCTCGGCGACGACGACGCCCTCGCCGAGCAGGACCCCTCCACCCGGGCGCTCGTGAGCAGGTACCGCGAGCTGCGCGGCTGAGGCTGCGTCGGGCTCACCCTGCGTCGCGTCTCGTCGCCGCGAGGGCGGTCAGCCCACCCGGCCGTCCCAGCTCCACTTCGGCACGGACTCCCCCGCGGGGACGTCGCCACGGCTGTCGGGGAACCGGCTCATCTCGGCGATCATCGCTGTGAACCACGCCGTCAGGCTCTCGCGGAGCCGGGGCTCGGTGATGGCGACGTCGTCGAGCGCCCCGGCGAAGCACGCCTCGGCGAGGCGATCCATCTCGTGGTGCTCGCCGTTGCCGCTGTGCATCGCGAGCACGCCGCTGTGATCCCCGATCGTCGCGGTGTAGCGCGCCGGGCCACCCAGCTGCTCACCCCAGTAGGCGGCGAGCCGGTCGGTGTGGGCGGGATGGTGGCCGCGGGCGAAGGCGTGGCTGACGACCGGGTCGGCCAGGCACCGCGTGTGCCACGCCTGCGCGAGCCTCTGCACGGCGTCCTCGCCGCCCATCGCTGCGTAGATCGAGGTCACCGCACCAGGGTCGCACCCTGAGCCGCAGCACGGTTCCCGTTGTCGAAATCCTTCCGCCGTCGCCTCATCGGTGGGATCCTGGCCGCCTCACCACGGTCCGCGTCAGGAGCCACCATGGCCAGCATGCTCAACCCGTACATCAGCTTCCGTGACAACGCACGGGAGGCGTTGGAGTTCTACGCCGGTGTGTTCGGCGGTGAGCCGAGCATCATGACGTTCGGCGACTCCGGTTTCTCCGCCGACGCCGGCGGCGATCCCTCGGATGCCGCCAAGGTCATGCACGGCTACCTCGGCACCCCCGCGGGCTTCAACCTCATGGTCGCCGACACCCCCGGCTCGGTCGAGCACAGCCCGGGCGGCAACATCTCGGTCTCGTTGTCGGGCGACGACGAGGCCGAGCTCACCGGCTACTGGGAGAAGCTCGCCGAGGGCGCCACGATCGTGGAGCCGCTCACGCAGGCTCCCTGGGGTGACCACTTCGGGATGCTCACCGACAGGTTCGGCGTCGGCTGGATGGTGAACATCTCCGCACCGGCCGCCTGAACGGGCACCGGGCGGCCGGCCGCGTGCCGGGCCGTTGATACCGTGGCGCCCGTGCTGCTCTCTGACCGCGATCTGCGCGTCGAGCTGAGCTCTGGCCGTATCGTGCTGGAGCCGTTCGACGAGGCGATGATCCAGCCGTCCTCGATCGATGTCCGGCTCGACCGCTACTTCCGCCTCTTCGACAACCACAAGTACCCGGTGATCGATCCCGCCGCCGACCAGCCGGACCTGACCCGCCTGGTCGAGGTCCGGCCGGACGAGGCGTTCGTGCTGCACCCGGGGGAGTTCGTCCTCGGCTCCACGTTCGAGCTCGTCACCCTTCCCGATGACGTGGCCGCGCGTCTGGAGGGCAAGTCCTCCCTCGGTCGTCTCGGGCTCCTGACGCACTCGACGGCCGGCTTCATCGATCCCGGCTTCTCGGGCCACGTCACCCTGGAGCTGAGCAATGTCGCGACGCTGCCGATCACGCTCTGGCCGGGGATGAAGATCGGCCAGCTCTGCTACTTCCGCCTCACCAGCCCCTCCGAGCGCCCGTACGGCTCGGGCGCCTCCGGGTCGCGGTACCAGAACCAGCGGGGCCCGACCGCCTCACGCTCGCACGTGGGTTTCCACCGCACCGACGTCGGCTGATGCAGCCGGGTCACCTCCTGGTCGTGCCCGACGGCGTCACACCCGCTGACGTCCAGGCTCTCGTCCTGTCCCGGTTCCCCTCCGAGGTCCTCGACGACGGCGGAGCTCACCTCCGCATGGACGTCCTGCCCGGGTGCCTGGTCGAGGGCCCGGTGCCGGCAGCGGTGGCCGACCTCCCCGCCTGGGCGGTTGCCCTCTACCGGCTCGAGGCGCCCGAGCAGCGTGGCGCCCCGGTCCCGGTGGAGCTGCGGGGTCGCGGCGGTCTGCTCGACGCCTTCGCCGAGGGCGAGCCAGGCGGCACCGAGCGCGAGATGCTCGAGCTGGGGCTCGCGCTGGCGCGCAGGCTCGGCGGCGCCGTGCTCACCAGCACCGGTTCGCTGCTGACCCCGCCGCCCCACACGGACCTGCTGCTCTACAGCGAGATCTGGCTGCACCCCGACGCGCTGGTGCACGTGCTCACGCCACACCTGCCGGGGGTCTCGCTGGAGGGCGGCGACCTCGAGGGCGCCGGACGGCGCGGCCTCCCGCCCGACGCTGCCAGCGGCACGAGCCTGCTCGCCGACGAGGGGGAGCGGCGCTGGCTGCACGCCGAGGCGGACGCCTACGACGCGGCGGCGCTCGCCGAGCCCGACGTCACCGACTCCTACGGGGTGCTCGCCACCGGTCCGGACGGCACGGTCTGGTCGGTCGCCGTCGAGGCGGCCATCGGGGTGCCGCCGGTGCTGGCGGGTCTGCTGCCGGCCGGGACCATCCTGTACGAGGTGCGCTGTCACCCGGCCGGATCGAGCGTGCCGGGCGAGGCCGTCGAGAGGGTCGACGCCGCCACCAAGGCGCTGCTCGAATCCGTCGGCGGCTACGTCGTCGACGACGACGGGTTCCTCGTCACGCTCGACTGAGCCCCGCCCCCTCCACATACGGGACGCGGGGACGGTGCCCGCTTTCGCGCCGGTAGAATGCCAGCGTTGCGGCGACGCCTCGGTCCTCAGACCCTCCCAAGGGTCCAGCGCTGGTTCGCTCGACGTCCCTTGACCACGCCCACCCCCACAGTTCGGAGCGGACGTGCTGCAGCTTCTGTTGGCGCACATCGCGGCGGCTCTCGTCGCGCCCGCGCTCATGAGGCTGATGGGGCGGCGGGGCTTCCTCGTGCTGGCGGCGGCGCCCGCTGCGACGGCGATCTGGGCGTTGGTGCAGACCCCGGCGGTGCTGGCGGGGGACGGCCCGATGGTCTCGCTGGACTGGATGCCGGCGATCGGGATGAACCTCGACTTCCGCCTCGACGTGCTGTCGTGGTTCATGACGGTGATCGTCGGCGGCGTCGGCACGTTCGTGCTCTTCTACTGCTCCTGGTACTTCGCCACCGGCGCCAAGTATCTCGGCCGGTTCGCCGCGGTGTTCGTCGGGTTCGCCGGCGCGATGCTCGGCCTCGTCACCACCGACAACACGCTCGTGCTGTACGTGTTCTGGGAGCTGACGACGGTCTTCTCCTACCTGCTGGTGGGCCACTACTTCGACCGCAAGGGCGCCCGCCGCGCCGCGATGCAGGCGATCATCGTCACCACCTTCGGTGGTCTGGCGATGCTCGGTGGCATCGTGATCCTCGGCCAGATCGACGGCGGCTCGTACTCGTTGCGGGAGCTCGTCGCCAACCCGATCGACAGCTCCGGCCCGCTGCTGCCGGTCGCCCTGATCTGTCTGCTCGTCGGCGCGCTGAGCAAGTCCGCCCTGGTGCCGTTCCACTTCTGGCTCCCGGGTGCCATGGCCGCCCCCACCCCGGTCTCGGCGTACCTGCACGCCGCGGCGATGGTCAAGGCCGGCGTCTACCTGGTCGCGCGGCTCGCGCCCGGGTACGCCGAGGTGCCTGCCTGGCGCTACACCGTGCTCGTCAGCGCGGGGGTCACGATGATCCTCGGTGGATACCGCGCGCTGCGGCAGCACGACCTCAAGCTGGTGCTCGCGTTCGGCACCGTCTCCCAGCTCGGTTTCCTCATCCTGCTGGTCGGCCAGCCCGATCAGGGCGTCGCGCTCGCGGGTCTGGCACTCGTGGGCGCGCACGCGATGTTCAAGGCGGCCCTGTTCCTCACGGTCGGTGTGGTCGACGCCGCCACCGGCACCCGTGACCTGCGCGAGCTGTCGGGGCTGCACCGCACCCTGCGCTGGGCCTTCATCCCTGCACTGCTGGCGACGGCCTCGATGGTCGGCATCCCGCCCGCCGCCGGGTACGTCGGCAAGGAGGCGGTGCTCGCGAGCCTGCGCACCGACGACGTCGCCTCGACCGTGACCCTGGTCATCGTCGTCGTCGGTTCGATCCTGACCTTCGCCTACGGCGCCCGGTTCCTCTGGGGTGCGTTCGGCAGCAAGAAGGGCGTCGAGGACCGGCCGGTGGACCGCGAGGCTGCTGGCCTGTTCGTCTCCCCGAACGTGCTCGCGGTGCTGGGTGTCCTCGCCGGCGTGTTCCCGCTGATGGGCGAGACGCTGCTGCTTCCCTACGCCGAGACGTACCCGACCGGTGAGCCCGGCCACCTCGCGCTGTGGGCCGGGTGGGGGCTGCCGGTGCTGCTCACGATCCTGATCATCGGGGCCGGCACCGGGTTGTTCCTGGTACGGGAGAGGGTCGAACGGCTGCAGGGGCGTGCGCCGAAGCTCCCGGACATGGACCAGGTCTACCGCTCCATGATGCGGCGGCTGGACCGGGTGGCCGTCGTCATCACCTCGCGCACCCAGCGCGGCTCCCTGCCGCTCTACCTCGCCGTGATCCTGACGGTCATGGTCATCTCGGCCACCACGGCGATGGCCGTGGGCGGGGTGACGGTGGCCTCGTGGCGCTGGTGGGACACCCCGGCACAGGCGGTCGTCGGCGTCGTCGTGGTCATCGGTGCCGTGCTGACCGCACGGGCCCGGCGGCGCCTGAAGTCGGCGATCCTCGCCGGAATCACCGGCTACGGCGTGGTCATGCTGTTCGCGATCCACGGTGCACCCGACCTCGCGCTGACGCAGGCACTCGTCGAGACGGTCTTCATCGTGATCTTCGTCCTCGTGCTGCGACGGCTGCCGGCCTACTACTCGAACCGGCCGCTCGCAGCCGACCGGTGGTGGCGGATCGTGCTCGCGGTCGCGGTGGCTCTCACCGTGATGGCGCTCGCCCTGGTCGCGCCCGGCTACCGGGTCGACGAACCTATCTGGGTGCTGTTCCCCGAGGAGGCCTACGTCTTCGGGTACGGCAAGAACGTCGTCAACGTGACGCTCGTGGACATCCGCGCCTGGGACACGATGGGCGAGATCTCGGTTCTGCTGGCCGCCGCCACCGGCGTCGCCTCGCTGATCTTCCTGCGCACCCGCTCGGGCTCGGTGCTGCGTGCCCGCGACGCCGACCGCTCCTCGGTCTGGGCCGAGGACGTCCCGGATCCCCTCGCACCGCTGCGCGCCGCCGGCGGGGCGCCGAGCGGGGGGCGTGGCCGCCAGTGGCTCTCCGGCGGCGAGACGCTCGCCCCGCAGCGACGCTCGGTGATCCTCGAGGTCACCACGCGACTCGTCTTCCACACGATGCTGCTCTACTCGTTGTTCCTGCTCTTCAGCGGGCACAACGCACCCGGGGGAGGGTTCGCGGCCGGCATCGTCGCGGGTGTCGGGCTGGTGATCCGCTATCTCGCCGGTGGTCGCTTCGAGCTCGGAGAAGCGGCGCCGGTGCTGCCGGGTGCGCTGCTGGGGACCGGGCTGTTCCTCTCCGCCGGCGGCGGGGCCATCCCGCTGCTGTTCGGGGGCACCATGCTGCAGTCGGTCGTGATCGAGTTCTCCGCCGGGATCTTCGGCGACATCAAGATCGTGTCCACCCTGCTGTTCGACATCGGCGTCTTCCTCGTCGTCGTCGGCCTCGTGCTCGACGTGCTCCGCACGCTCGGCGCGGAGGTCGACCGCCAAGGTGAGGCGGCCGGGACGTCCGCACCGGAGATCGCGTTCGACTCCCCGCGCGACACCCCCAACGACATCCGACCCGCGGCCGAGGTCGGCGCGTCGCGCAGCGAAGGGGGATCGTCCTGATGGAGATGAGCCCCGCCCTCGTTCTCGTCCTCACCGCAGGTGCGCTCATCGGCTGCGGCGTCTACCTGCTCCTCGAGCGCAGCCTCTCGCGGATCGTCATCGGGCTGGTCCTGGTCAGCAACGGCGTGAACGTGATGTACCTCGTGATGAGTGGTCGCGCGGGCGGTCCTCCGCTCGTGGGAACCACGCCCACGGAGGAGATGTCCGACCCGCTGCCGCAGGCGATGGTGCTGACGGCGATCGTGATCTCGCTCGGGCTGAGCGCGTTCGTGCTGGCGATGGCCTACCGCAGCTGGCAGCTGCACGGCCACGACGAGGTGCAGGACGACCTCGAGGACCGTCGGGTCGCCGACCGGCTGGCGAAGGTCGGCACCCCCGACCGCGCCGACGAGGGCGCGGCCGACCTCGACGTCGAGGCGGCCGAGGCTCGCGACGAGACCGAGGAGACGCCGCTGCCGAGCACCTCCACGAACCAGCCCGGGCTCGGCGCCGTCGAGACCCCGGCACGAGGCGGTGACGCCTCGTGAACACCTGGCTCGTCCCGCTCCCTGTCGTCATCCCGTTGGTGGCCGCAGGCCTGACGCTCGCGCTCGGCGGCCGCAGCAGGCTCCAGGGCATCATCTCCGCGATCGCCATCACGCTGGTGGTGCTCGCCTCCGGCGCACTGATGTACCTGGCGCACCACGACGGTCCGCAGGTGGTCAACGTCGGCGAGTGGAGCGCCCCGGTGGGCATCTCGCTGATCGCGGACCGGCTGTCGGCGCTGATGCTGCTGATCTCCGCGATCGTGCTGCTCTGCGTGCTGCTGTACTCGCTCGCTCAAGGCCTGGCCGACGGCAACGAGGGCGCACCGGTCGCGATCTACCACCCCACCTACCTCGTGCTGGCAGCAGGGGTCGCGAACGCGTTCCTGACCGGAGACCTGTTCAACCTTTACGTCGGCTTCGAGATCCTGCTCGGCGCCAGCTTCGTGCTGCTGACGCTCGGCGGCACCGGCGAGCGCATCCGAGCCGGGTCGATCTACGTCGTCGTCTCGCTTCTGTCCTCGGTCCTGTTCCTCATCGCGATCGGGCTCGTCTACGCCGCCACCGGCACCCTGAACATGGCCCAGCTCGCCGAGCGGCTCGGCAACATCGACCCCGGCATGGCGCTGGTGCTGCAGGTGATGCTGCTGCTCGGCTTCCTCATCAAGGCGGCGGTGTTCCCACTCTCGGCCTGGCTCCCGGACTCCTACCCGACGGCGCCCGCGCCGGTCACCGCGGTGTTCGCCGGCCTGCTCACCAAGGTCGGTGTGTACGCGATCCTTCGTACCCAGACCCTGATGTTCCCCGAGGGTCGGCTCGACGACGTGCTGCTCGTCGCCTCGATCGTCACCATGCTCGTGGGCATCGTGGGTGCCGTCGCGCAGGACGACCTGAAACGTCTGCTGTCCTTCACGCTGGTCAGCCACATCGGCTACATGATCTTCGGGGTCGCCCTCGCCAACAAGGCCGGCCTGGCGGCCGCGATCTTCTACGTCGCGCACCACATCACGGTGCAGACCGCCCTGTTCCTGGTCTCGGGACTGATCGAACGGCGAGGTGGTACGACGTCGCTGGAGAACCTCGGGAGCCTGGCGCGGCTGGCGCCGGCGCTCGGGGTCCTGTTCTTCATCCCCGCGATGAACCTCGCCGGCATCCCCCCGATGTCGGGGTTCCTCGGCAAGGTGGGGCTGCTGCAGGCCGGTGCCGAGCTCGGCACGCCGCTGGCGTACGTGGGCGTGGCTGCCGGGCTGCTGACCTCGCTCCTGACGCTGTACGCCATCGTCAAGGCGTGGAACAAGGCGTTCTGGCAGGAGGCCCCGGAGCCGTTGCCCGAGACGTCGATCCCGCGCTCCATGTTCGGTCCCGCTGCTGCGCTGGCGGCCGTGGGCCTCGCCTTCGCCGTGGTCGGTGGACCGCTCAGCACGTACACGGCCTCGGCCGCCACCGACCTGCAGTCACGCACGCCGTACGTCTCCGCCGTGCTGACCAACGGCGACCGCGGAGACGGCACCAGCGACGAGGCCGCCGACGATCCCACCCAGGACCCGAGCGAGACCGAGTCGGCCACCGACGACGCCACCGACGGAGGCGATGATGGCTGAGCGCGTGAAGTTCTGGACCCGGTGGCCGATGGTGCTGTGGCTCGCCGCGGTGTGGGTGCTGCTCTGGGGTGACCTGACGGTGGCGAACGTCGTCGTGGGACTCGTGCTCGCTGTGCTGCTGGTGACGCTGCTGCGGATGCCGAAGGTCGGGTTCGAGGGCCGCCCCTGGCTGCCCGGGATCGTGGTGCTGGTCGTCTGGTTCCTGGGCGACGTGGTGATGGCGTCGGTGCAGGTGGCCAAGAAGGCGCTGTCACCGGGCGAGCCGCCGCACGGCGCCGTGATCCGGGTGCGGCTGCGCTCCCACTCTGACCTGTTCCTGACGATCACCGCCCAGCTGTGCTCGCTGGTGCCGGGGTCGATCATCGTCGAGGCGCACCGGCTGACCGGCACCCTGTACGTCCACGTGTTCGACGTGGCCGAGGCCGGCGGCATCGACGGCGCCCGTGATCACTGCCTCAAGGTCGAGCGGCGCGTGCTGTACGCGTTCGCGACCGACGAGGCGCTCGCGGAGGCAGGCCTGCCGCCGCGCCGGCGGCTGCTGCGCCGACGACCTGCTGCGGAGGTGACGCGATGAGCCCGGTCGTGCTGTGGGTCGGTGGTCTGATGCTGGCGGCCGCGGCCATCATCATCGTGGTCCGGATCGAGCGGGGCCCGTCGATGCTCGACCGGACGATCGCCCTCGACATGCTCGTCGGCGTGGTCATCGCCGCGTTGGCGCTGTGGAGCGCGGCCGCCGAACGTACCGACCTGGTCAACGTGCTCGTGGTGCTCTCGCTCGTCGGGTTCGTCGGATCGGTCACGCTGGCGCGGTTCGTCGCCGTCGAGCCCGAGGACGAGGGGCGGATCCTCACACCCGAGGAGGTCCGCGCCCACGACGGCCGGATGCGGGCCTCGCTCGCCAAGGAGAGCAAGCGCCGCGTCGGTGGCCGCGAGGACGCGATGCGCCGCGCCTACCCCGAGAGCGAGGACCCGCGATGAGCGTGCTCGACTGGTTCGCCTCGATCTGCTTCTTCCTCGGCTGCGCCCTCAACCTCATCGCCGCCATCGGAGCGCTGCGCTTCCCGGACCTGCTCTCCCGCATGCACGCGGCCACCAAGCCACAGGTGCTCGGGCTGATGCTGGTGATGGCAGGGCTCGCTGCGTCACTCGGCTCGAGCCAGCTGACCTGGAAGCTGACCATCGTCGTGCTGTTCCAGTTCATGACCGCACCCGTGTCGGCGCACATGGTGGGCCGCTCCGGCTACCGGACCGGCAAGGTGCGCGAGGACCTGCTCGTGATCGATGAGCTCACCGAGGACCTCGACCGCGCCAAGTCCACGCCGATCCCGCCCTCGAGCAGCTAGCCCGACCGGCCACGGCGATCGGCGACGCGCAACCTCGCCAGGCGCCTGACTCAGGTCGCCCGCCGGCGGCCACCAGGGTCGATACGGTCGCCGGCGGGGACCTTCGCTCCGGCGGCGATCCGGGCCGCGGCACCGATCAGCACCAGCTCGTCGCTGGTCGGCAGGTCCCCCGAGATGCCGGCGCCCACCACGGCATCGGCGCCCACCGTCGCGCCGTCGGCGACGATCGCGTGCTGCACGCGGGCACGCGCCCGCACCGTGACGTCGTTGAGGAGGATCGAGTCGCGCACCACGGCGCCCTCCTGCACCACGACCCCGGGGCCGAGGACGCTGCGCTCCACCCGGCCGGCGATCCGGCACGCCGGCCCGACCAGGCTGTCGACCACCTGCCCGCCGCTCTCGATGAGTGCCGGCATCCGCGGCACGTCGTGGGTCAGGATCGGCCAGGCGCTGTCGTCGAGCTGCAGGTCGGAGCTGCGGCGGCGGCTCCGGGCCACCAGCACGTCGCGATGCGCCGCGAAGTAGGTCTCGGGCCGGCCGACGTCCTTCCAGTAGCCCGACAAGGCGAACTCGTGGACGCGGCCACGCTCGACGAGGGCAGGGAGCAGCCGGTCCCCGAAGTCGCCCAGCCCCTCGCCGTCGGCGTCGTCGTCCTGCCCGAGCTGCTCGAGGAGCTCGAGGGCGACGGCGGTGTCGAAGACGAAGACCTCGGCGGCGACGACCCCGTGCGAGGGCTTCTCCGGCTTGACCTCGCAGCCGCGGACGATCCCGCCCTCGTCGATGTCGAGCACGACGTGGTGCTTGGCCTGCGCGACCGGCACGCGCGTGGTGACGACGGTCGCCTCGGCTCCGGTGCGCTGATGCTGGGCCACCACGTCGGCGTAGTCGAGCTTGTACACGTGATCGGCGCTCATGACGAGCAGCGCGTCGGGCTCCGCGCCCGCGATCAGGTGCCGGTTGGTGTAGATGGCGTGCGCGTTCCCCGCGTGCCACTGGCCGCCGTCGTCGCCCGACTCCTGCTGCGGCGGCACGATCCGGAGCCCGCCGTGGCTGCGGTCCAGGTCCCACGGACGTCCCCCGGCCACCACGTCGAGGATGCTCTGGGTCTCGAACTGGACGAGCAGCCAGACGTCGTCGATGGCGCTGTGCCGCAGGTTGCTCAGCGGGAAGTCGAGGAGCCGGTAGACCCCGGCGAACGGGAGCGCAGGCTTGGCACGGTCCTGCGTGAGGACCTCCATGCGACTTCCCGCACCGCCGGCGAGCACCAGTGCGAGGACGTCGAGGCGAGCCATGGCACGATCCTAGTGAGCGGGTCCTCGGGCCGGAGGGGTGGTGGCGGCGCCGATCAGGCGCCTGACGTCAGGCGTCGAGCCACTTCTTGGTGCCACGGACCACGTAGGAGCGCACGGCGGCCGCGACGGCTGCGCTCACCGCCGCGAAGATGATGACCTCGACGACGGAGATCTCGCCGTCGTCGTCGATCGCCTTGGGCGGCTCGTGCCCGGTGACGCCCTTCCAGGCCAACGAGATCGCCTTGGTGGCGACGAGCCCGGCGCCCAGGGTGGCCACGGTGGCGATCAGCTTCTGCGGGTTCACGCGATCCTCCAGGTCTGTCGGTCAGCACCCACCCTATGTGCGCCAGCGCCATGCGCTAGCGTTGCCTCAACGACAGGGGAGCGCGCAAGGCGCTGAGAGTGCGGCGAGCCGCAGACCCTCGAACCTGCTCCGGTTAGCACCGGCGAAGGGAGTCGAGCAACTCTCGTTGTCATCCGTCCGGGTGACTGAACCCCTTCTCAGCAGCCCTGAGGAGGCCAGCATGACCAGCATCAGCAGCACACGGCGGCGCACCCGCCGCCCCCGCACCGCAACCTTCGCCGCGTTCGCCGGGCTCGTCCATCTCGCGACCGGCTGCTCGGTGATCGGCGGCGACGGGTCCGACCCGGAGAGCGGCGCGTCCCAGGAGGGCACCGGGTCGGTCGTCAGGGTCGTCACCCACGACTCCTTCGCGCTCCCCGACGAGCTGATCGAGCAGTTCGAGACCGAGACCGGCTACGCCGTGGAGGTCAGCGCCCCCGGAGACGGCGGCGCGCTGGTCAACCAGCTCATCCTCACCAAGGACGCCCCGCTGGGCGATGTCGCGTACGGCGTCGACAACACGTTCGCCTCCCGCGCGATCACCGAGGAGGTGTTCGCCTCCTACAGTTCGCCCGCGCTGCCGAGCAGCGCGGAGCAGTACCTGGTCCCCGGCTCCGACGCGCTGACCCCGGTCGACATCGGCGACGTCTGCCTCAACGTGGACCGCGAGTGGTTCGCCGAGGCCGGCATCGCCGAGCCCACCACCTTCGAGGACCTGCTGGAGCCCGAGTACGCGAACCTGACGGTGGTGAGCAACCCCGCGACCTCCTCGCCGGGGCTGGCCATGCTGGTGGCGACGATCGGCGCGTTCGGCGAGGACGGCTTCGCGCAGTACTGGGCGGGGCTGCGGGAGAACGGGCTCGAGATCACCAGCGGGTGGTCCGACTCCTACTACGTCGACTTCTCCGGCTCCGAGGGTCAGGGCGACCGCCCGATCGTGCTGTCCTACTCCACCTCGCCCGCCTTCGAGGTGACCGAGGGCGAGGCCGAGAGCCCGACCGGGGCGCTGCTCGAGACCTGCTTCCGCCAGGTCGAGTACGTCGGCGTGATCGAGGGGGCCGCGAACCCCGAGGGCGGACAGGCGTGGGTCGACTTCATGCTCAGCACCGACGTCCAGGCGGCGCTGCCCGAGAGCATGTTCGTCTACCCGGTCGACGACCAGGTCGAGCTGCCCGGCTACTGGGTCGAGCACGCGCCGCTCTCGCCGGCCCCGTTCGAGGTCGGTCCCGAGGAGATCGCCGCCGGTCGCGACGCCTGGATCCAGACCTGGACCGAGACCGTCATCGACTGACCCCCATGCCTGCCCCCGGAACCCACCCAGCCGCCAGCCCGGACCCGGCTGCCGACCCTGCCACAGCCTTCGTCCCAGCCCCGGCCCCCGCCAGCGCGGTCGAGCAGGGGGTTCTGCCCGGTATGGCCAGCGATACCGCGCAGGAACCCCTGCTCGGTGGCCGTGGCGGGGCCCGCGAGCCGCGAGGTGGAGCCGCGCGGGCGGCGGCGCTCGGCTGGGTCGGGTGGGCGGTCGCCGTGGTGGTGCCGCTGGCGTTCCTCGGGGTGTTCTTCGCCTGGCCGACGGCGGCGCTCGTGGCCCGCGGGTTCGTCACCGAGGGCGCCCTCGACCTGAGCGGATTCGCCGAGGTGCTCGGCCGGCCCCGCACCTGGAGGTTCGTCGGGCTGACGCTGCTGCAGGCGAGCCTGGGAACCGGGTTCTCCCTGCTGCTCGGTCTGCCCGCGGCCTACGTGCTGTACCGGTGCACGTTCCGCGGCCGCACCGTGCTGCGGGCGCTGGTGACGGTGCCGTTCGTGCTGCCGACCGTGGTGGTCGGGGTCGCCTTCCGGGCGTTGCTCGCCAGCTCGGGGCCGCTGGGCTTCCTCGACCTCGACGGCAGCCTCGCCGCGATCGTGGCCGCGCTCGTGTTCTTCAACTACGCGGTCGTGGTGCGCACGGTCGGCGGGCTGTGGGAGCGCCTCGACCCGCGCGCCGAGGAGGCGGCGCGCGCGCTCGGGGCGTCCCCGTGGCGCGCGTTCGTCTCGGTCACGCTGCCGATGCTCGCACCGGCGATCGCCTCGGCGGCCTCGATCGTGTTCCTGTTCTGCGCCACGGCGTTCGGCGTCGTGCTGATCCTCGGCGGCACCCGCTACGGCACGATCGAGACCGAGATCTGGGTCCAGACCACGCAGTTCCTCGACCTGCGCGCCGCCGCCGTGCTCTCGGTCGCGCAGCTGGTGGTGATCACGGTCGTGCTGGCCGTCTCGGCCTACACGCGCCGGAGCCGGGAACGCGCTCTGCACCTCGCCGGCACCGTGGTGCGGCTGCGACCGCTGCGGCTGCGCCCGAGCGCGGCGACCGGCTGGGGTGACCTCGTCCCGGCGGCGGTGACGGCCGCCGTCGGGCTCGGCCTGCTCGCCTTCCCGCTGGTCCACCTGCTGGTGGCGAGCTTCCGTACCCCGTCCGGGTGGGGGCTCGGCAACTACGTGGCGCTCGGCACGACGGGGGGTCCCAACGCGTTGAGCGTGACGGTGTGGGACGCGCTGCTCACGTCGCTGCGCACCGCGGTGGACGCCACGGTGATCGCGGTCGTCGTCGGCACGCTGGTCGCGCTGGTGGTCTCGCGGCGGCCCCGCAGCCGTACCGCGCGCCGGGCTATCGGGCTCATGGACGCCGCGGTGATGCTGCCGCTGGGGGTCTCGGCGGTCACGGTCGGGTTCGGCTTCCTCATCACGCTCAACCGGCCGCCGCTCGACCTGCGCAGCTCGCTGGTGCTGATCCCGATCGCGCAGGCGGTGGTGGCGATCCCGCTGGTGGTGCGGACCGTGCTGCCCGTGCTGCGGGCGATCGACCCCCGGCTCCGCGAGGTGGCCGCCGTCCTGGGTGCGACACCCGGGCGGGTGCTCGCCCACGTCGACGGGCCGTTCCTGGTGCGCTCGCTCGGTCTCGCGGTGGGGTTCGCGTTCGCGGTCTCGCTCGGAGAGTTCGGGGCGACGGCGTTCCTCGCCCGGCCGGACCGGCCCACCCTGCCGGTCGTGGTGGTGCGCCTGCTCAGCCGGCCCGGCGCGGAGAACTACGGGATGGCGCTCGCCGCAGCGGTGGTGCTCGCGCTCCTGACAGCGACGATCATGGGGATCGCCGAACGGCTGCGCAGCGCCGGCGGCGCCGGATCGGGGGAGTGGTAGATGTCGCTTCGCATCGACGGCGTGAGCGTCGTCTACGAGAGAGCAGCCGCACCGGCGGTCGACGAGGTCAGCCTCGAGATGGCGGCCGGTGAGGTGCTCGCACTGCTCGGTCCCTCCGGCTGCGGCAAGTCGTCGTTGCTGCGCGCGGTCGCCGGGCTGGAACCGCTGGCGGCCGGACGCGTGCGCTGGGAGGGTCAGGATCTCGCCGAGGTGCCGGTGCACCGCCGCGGCTTCGGCCTGATGTTCCAGGACGGTCAGCTGTTCCCGCACCGCGACGTCGCCGGGAACGTGGCGTTCGGGCTGCAGATGGCGGGCCGTCGCGACCGCGCGCGGGTGGCCGAGCTGCTGGAGCTCGTCGGGCTCGCCGGGTACGAGCGGCGCCCGATCAGCACGCTCTCGGGCGGGGAGCAGCAGCGGGTCGCGCTCGCGCGTGCGCTCGCTCCGCAACCGCGGTTGCTGCTGCTCGACGAGCCGCTGTCCGCTCTCGACCGAGGCCTGCGCGAGCGTCTCGCGGTGGAGATCGCCGGGATCCTGCGCGCCACCGGCACCACCGCCGTGTACGTCACGCACGACCACGACGAGGCGTTCACGGTCGCGCACCGGGTCGCCCTCATGCGTGCCGGACGCGTGATCCAGACCGGCTCCCCGGACGAGCTCTGGGCCGCCCCGACCGATGCCGAGGCCGCCGCGTTCCTGGGCTACCGCGTCGTGACCGCCGACGACGGCGGCTCGCTCGCCCTCGGCCCGCGCGCGCTGCGGGTGGCCGGGTCGGGCGAGGTCGCGCAGGTCGAGGGTGTCGTCGCGGGCCTGACCTTCGCACGGGGCGAGCGGCTCGCCCTGGTCGACGTCGAGGGGTGGGGACAGGTGCGGGCCCGCACCGGCGAGGCCGAGATCGAGCCGGGCTCCGCCGTCGGGCTCGTGATCGAGGTCGGCGGCGCGATCCGGCTCTGACGGACTCGCCTCAGCCCCTCCTGACTCAGCCCTCCGCCGAGGTCGCTCGAGCCAGGAGTGCGACCTCACAGTCCTGGGCCTGGACGACGGCGACCCGCCGCGGTACAGTAGTTGAATACTAAATCAGATCGCCACTCGGGGCGGGCTGCACGACACGGAGGACGACTGATGGACCGGTTGGCACAGAGCACAGCGATGGGCGACGTCGAGCTGCTGGTCCGCGACCTCGACCGCGTGCTCGCCTACTACGCCGAGGGCGTCGGCCTCGACGTGCTGCGCCACGACGGCCCCGAGGCCGTACTGGGCCGCGGCGGCGAGCAGATCATGCGGCTCGTGCAGCGCTCCGACCTGCCCGAGTTCGAGCGCGGTGACGCCGGCCTGTTCCACACGGCGATTCTCTTCGCCGACCGGCCGAGCCTCGCTCGGGCGGTCGCCGGCACCGCGCGGTTCGCGCCGCGCAGCTTCACCGGCAGCGCCGACCACCTGGTCTCGGAGGCGTTCTACTTCGACGACCCGGAGGGCAACGGCGTCGAGCTGTACGTCGACCGCCCGCGCGAGGAGTGGACGCGGACGAGCGGCGGCGGCGTCGAGATGGCGTCGCTCTACCTCGACCCGAACGACTTCCTGCAGACCCACCTGCCGGCCGCGCCCGCACCCGACGCCGACGGCGCCGTGATCGGTCACGTGCACCTGCAGGTCGGCGATATCGCGCTCGCCGAGCAGTTCTACTCGGGCGTGCTCGGCTTCGACGTGATGAACCGGTACGGCTCGCAGGCGCTCTTCGTCGCCGCCGGCGGCTACCACCACCACATCGGCATGAACACCTGGAACAGCCAGGGCGCCGGTCCTCGCGCAGCCTCCCTCGGCCTGGGTCAGGTCAGCATCGAGCTCCCGACGTCGGACGACGTCGAGGCGCTGGTCTCCCGCCTGCGCTCCGCGGCGGTCGAGACCCGGCACGACGGCGAGACGCTCCGGTTCGACGACCCGTGGAAGACCCTGATCGAGGTGCGGGCAGCCGCTGCCTGAGGGCGTCGGCGGCGATCAGCCGTCGAGCTTGAGCTCCCACGCGGCGGCGCCGCCGGCGGGGCGGAACCCCAGCGCGACGTTGATGCTCAGCATGTAGTCGTTCTCCTCGGCGTTCCAGGTGTGCACCCGCTCCGCGCGCGGGTACGTCTCCGCGAGCCGCTGCAGGTTCGCCGCCTTCATCAGCATGCCGAGGCGGTGTCCGCGGTGATCCGCCCGGACGATCGTGTTGTCCTGGTACACCGGCTCGGGCTTGCCCTCCTCCGTCTCGAGCGAGGTGTACCCGGCGAGCTCGCCCGAGGGGCGGTGCAGGGCGGCGACCACGATCGTGTGCATGCCCTGATCGGCCAGGCTGGCCTCCTGGGTGCGCACGCGCTCCGGCGTCCAGCTCTCCTCCTCCCACGTCAGACCGGCCGAGGGAGCGTCCGTGCTCATGCTGCGCAGCAGCACGCAGTAGGACTCGACCCACTCCTCGGGGACCGTGTCGTCCCAGGCGATCAGCTCGTAGTCGGCACCCGCCTTGACCTCGGCGTCGGCGCGGAACGCGGCCAGCGTCTCGGGATCGACGGGCAGGTCGAGCAGCGAGTGCCGCTCCGCCTGCTCGAGCCGGAACCCGTGCGCCAGCGCGAACCGGGTGCCGAGGTCGGCACCGGGCACGCGGCCGGCACCGGTCGGTGCGGTCAGGGCGTCCGGGTCGTCGGCGGCCGGCTCGACGCCGTACCCGGACCAGCACTGCACCACCGTGCGGCCGTGCTCGCGCACCTGCGCCAGCGCATGCTGCCAGAGTGCCTCCCCGGCGCCGCGGCGGCGGGCGTCGGCCCGCGTACCGACCCAGACACTGGCGCTCGAGGTGTTGTCCTCCAGCGGGATCCAGGTGGCGGCGATACCGACGACGTCCTCGGCCGAGGGGTGCTCGATCTCGGACGGCACCGCGAGCGTGCGGAGCTTGAGGTGGGTCTCCTGATGGAGCAGACCCGCGGCGACCTGCTCCGGAGTGACGGCGAAGTCGTCGTTGCCCCACACCTCGGCGTCGAGGACTGAGGACAGCTCGGCGACGGCGCGGACCTCCCAGCTGGGCTCGGCGCCGGCGGAGGTAGGCACAGGAACGTCGATGATCCGGTAGCTCATGGCTCAGGATGACGGGTAGGCCTCCCCGTCGTCACGGCAATTGCGGGACACGACCCGTTGTTACCCTCGCCGGGAAGGAGGTGACGGGAATGCACATCGACGCAGGGTTCGGCGCCCTCTTCCCGTTGCTGTTCGTGGCGCTCGCCGCGGGTGGGATCTGGTGGGCGTGGTACTGGGGCAAGAAGCAGCGCGAGGCTGCGCAGGCCTGGGCCGCCTCCCGCGGCTGGACCTATCACCGCAACGTCCCGGGACTGGTTCACCGGTGGCAGTCGGCGCCCTTCCGGCGCGGTCACAGCCGGCGTGCGCAGAACGTGCTGACCGGCAGCTTCCACGGCAGGCACGTGGTCTCGCTGCAGTACCAGTACACGACCGGGAGCGGGAAGAACCGGACCACGCACACCTATCACGTCGTCGCCCTCAGCCTCCCGGCGCGGCTCCCGTGGTTGCAGCTCAGCCCGGACGGCATGGGCGCCGGCGTCGCCAAGTTCTTCGGCGGCCAGGACATCAGGTTCGAGTCGAAGGCGTTCAACGACGCCTGGCGCGTGCAGGGACCCGAGGGCCGGTTCGCCTACGACTTCATCCACCCGCGGATGATGGACCGCCTGATGGCGCCCGACGCGCTCGGCCGGAGCATCACGGTCGAGGGCAACGACATCTTCATCGCGGTCAGCGGCAGCCAGCGCATCGAGGCGATCGACGTCTACGTCAACACCCTGTACGGGATCCAGGACCTGATCCCCCGCCACCTGTGGCTCGAGGTGGGTTACGACCCGCTGGCGAGCACGGCGTGAGGGGTACGAGGCTCGCAGCGCTCTCCGCGACCGCGCTGGCCCTGCCCATTGTCCTGGCGGGATGTGCCTCCGCGGACCCGGCCGGTGTGGCCGCCGTCGGCCTCGACGAGGACGGCTACGTCGCCGTGGTCCAGATGTGCGACCAGCGACGCACGGTCACCTATGCGCAGTTCGCCGAGGAGCCCGACGGCGCCCCCACCCTGGCGTGGATCGGGCGCACCGTGGAGCCCATCACGTTCTACCGGGTGGGTGGCGACCCTCCCGACAACTGGGTCCTCGACGTCGACGGCGGCCTGCTCAGCGACCGCAGCTACACCTTCTCGGCCACCGCCGAGGACGTGGAGGTGACCGGGCCGGAGATCACGCTCGCCGACCTCAACGCGCTGGGGCCCGGCGAGGTCATCGACGCCGAGGGCAGCGCCCAGCCCCTCGACGACTTCCTGGACAGCGCCTGCTCCGGCTGAGGTCTTCCCGCTGCTGGGGGCCTCGCTGTGCCACGATGACGCCATGGGCCTGCCGCAGAAGTTCCTGGGTGCTGACGAGGACGTCATCCTCCACATGCGCACGCACGGCAAGGACCTCATCCTGCCGGTCCTGGGGCTGCTGTTCCTCGCCGCGCTGACGTGGGTCTCGATGGCCTTCATGCCGGCGTCGTGGACGCCCGCGGGGACGTGGGTCGTCGGGGTCGTCGTCGCCGTGCTGTTCGTGATCCTGGTGCTGGTGCCGTTCCTGCGCTGGCGCACCACGACCTACACCCTGACCGACCGGCGCGTGATCACCCGCAAGGGCATCATCAACAAGTCGGGTCACGACCTCCCGCTGTCCCGCATCAACAACGTCACCTACAACCGCAGCCTGCTGGACCGGATCCTCGGCTGCGGCACGCTGACGCTCACCACCGCGGCCGAGGCCCCGGTCAGCCTCTACGACGTGCCCGACGTCGAGCGGGTGCACGTCGTCATGACCGAGCTGCTGTTCGGCGACGAGGCGGGCGCGGCGGCCAAGGCCAACGAGGACGACTGACCTTCCCCGGCGTTGGGTGCCGGCGGTGCGCCGCCCTACGATCGTCGCCATGAGCGAATCGGGTCTGCAGCAGTCGCGCGAGAAGATGGCTGAGGCCGGGGTCAGCCCGGTGGCGATCGAGGTCTTCAGCCACTACTACCGACTGCTGGAGGAGGGCGCGACCGGCCTGATCCCGGAGTCGACGATCGACCCGCTGCTGGAGGTGCCCCAGCTGAGCGAGGTCGAGATCTCCGACGCCGATGCCGCCGCCGCCCTGGACGCCACCGTGGTCATCAAGCTCAACGGTGGCCTGGGCACCTCGATGGGTATGGACAAGGCGAAGTCGCTGCTGCCGGTCCGTGACGGCCAGTCCTTCCTCGACCTGATCGTGCAGCAGGTCCGCAGCACCCGGGCCGCGACCGGTGCGCGGCTGCCGCTGCTGTTCATGAACTCGTTCCGGACCCAGGACGACACGCTGGCGGCGTTGTCGGCACACCCCGACCTCCCGGTCGACGGCCTCCCGCTCGACTTCCTCCAGAGCAAGGAACCCAAGCTGCTCGCCGCGGACCTGACCCCGGTGGACTGGCCGGCCGACCCCGCGCTCGAGTGGTGCCCCCCGGGGCACGGGGACCTGTACCCCTCGCTGCTCGGCTCCGGAGTGCTGGAGGCGTTGCTCGACCAGGGGTTCACCTACGCCTCGGTCTCCAACGCCGACAACCTCGGTGCCAGCCCGAGCGCGCAGATCGCCGGCTGGTTCGCGGCGTCCGGTGCGCCGTACGCGGCCGAGGTGTGCACCCGGACGGTGAACGACCGCAAGGGCGGGCACCTCGCGATCCGGAAGTCCGATGGCCAGCTGATCCTGCGGGATACGGCGATGACGCCCGACGAGGACATGCACTTCTTCACCGATGAGCACGTCCACCCGTACTTCCACACCAACAACCTGTGGTTCGACCTGCGCGTCCTGCACCAGGTGCTGACCGAGCGCGACGGCGTGCTCGGGCTGCCGCTGATCAAGAACGTCAAGACGGTCGACCCCGCCGACTCCAGCTCCCCCGAGGTGATCCAGGTCGAGTCGGCGATGGGCACCGCCGTCGAGGTGTTCGAGGGCGCGACGGCGATCGCCGTCGGGCGCGAACGGTTCCTCCCGGTCAAGACCACGAACGAGCTGCTGCTGCTGCGCTCGGACGTCTACGACCTGGGCGACGACGGCCGCCTCACGCAGGCCGCCGCGATCCCCGCGATCGACCTCGACAGCCGGTACTTCAAGAAGATTGACGACTTCGAGACGCGGTTCGCGCAGGGGGCCCCGAGCCTGCGCGAGGCCACCTCGCTGACGGTGACGGGTGACTGGACCTTCGGGCCCGACGTGCGGGTGGAGGGCGCAGCTACGCTCACCGACACGGGCGCGGCCGAGGACGTCGCCGCCGGCAGCGTCATCGGCTGAGCCCACCGGTCATCGCGCGCCCCGGGCCCAGGCCCGGCGGGAGGAACTCGTCGCGCGTGGCGCCGTGACGGCGATCGCAACCGGTTGCCATCGCGATCAGCGACGACTTCTGCCCGCTCCCAGGCGGGTCACGAGGTCGGCCGCACGGGGTGGAGCAGCGCGGTAGCCCGCCGGGTCACGGGCTCGGGTGCACGTCGAGCACCCACGGCTTGCCCGGCCGGGCGGGCTCGTGGAGCGCGACGTCGAACGCCGCCCCGATCTCCTGGGCCACGGCGGGCACGTCCTTGGCGAGGGAACCTGCCACGCACAGGTGCCTGGTCACGAGCCCGCGGGTGTGCTTGGCCGAGTGGCTCGCGCCGGGGACGCGGATCTGGACCCACCGGTCGGCGAGCTCCGCCGTCGGGCGCCACAGCGGCACGTAGCTGCTGGACCGGCAGTCCACGACGACGCCCCGCCCCGCGGCCTCGGTGAGCGTGTCCGGCAGGTGCCGGCGCCAGTACGCCTCGAGACCCGCAGGGCTGTCGAGGCCGTCGAGGCTCGCGCACACCGGGAGCCGGTAGGGCGGCAACGGGTCGGCGAGCCGCACCGCACCGAAGAGCGCGGACGTCACGACCACCCATCGCCGTGCGCGCCGCCGCGCAGCGACCTCCATCGACTCCAGGTCGAGCGCGTCGTAGAGGACGCCGGTGTACAAGCGCTCGGCCGGTAGCGTGCCGATCTCCCGGATCCGGGCGTTGCGCTCGACCTCCTGGGCGGCCCCGGGAGGCGCCGTCAGCCGCACGAGGGCGTCCGGGCGCGCGCTCGTGGTCGCGAGCGCGTCGAGCACGTGGTCGCGGGCGGCGGCGAGCTCGGGGAACGACAGCCGCGCCAGGTCGATCGGCCGGCCCCTCCCGCGTTGGGCCTTGCCCTCGGACGGGGGCAGCAGGATCAGCACCCCGCCAGCGTACGGTCGGTCGCGGTGCTCGGAGACCTCCGGGAGGCGGCTCGTCCTAGTCCGGCGAGGGGTCGACGGCGTGGCGCCCGCGGCTGCGGGCTCCCTCGTCCAGATGGATCCGGCTCACGCCTCGCACCGGCGTCGGAGCCGGTCCGTGCACCGGGAGGGGTGTCGCCGCACGGCGGCCGACCCGGCCGCTCGTCCCGACGCCGCCCACGCCGCCGGCGCTGGCCGCGAGCCGCGACCTGCTGATGCCGGTCACGTGCGGGACCACCTCGCGGGCGAACCGCTCGAGGCTCGCGTGGGTCTCGGCCGGGCTCGCCCAGTCGGCGACCTCCAGCAGCACGGTCCCGACACCGGCACTCAGGTCGAGCACCCGCTCGAGGTGCTCGATCGCCATCGCGGGCGTACCGACGACGCCGCGGCCGGCGGCGTGGAGGCTGTCGATCAGGGTGTCGGCGTCGGTCCCTGCCGGCACCTCGACCGGCATCGACGCCCGCGCGTACTCCGCCCACCGCGCGATGCCGTGGCGGACCTGGCGCCGGGCCTCGATCTCGGTGTCGGCGAGGTGGATCGGCGTGGTCACCGACCACCGGTCACGCGACAGGACGCGGCCCGCCTGGTGCGCCGCCGCCTCGGCGCGCAGCCAGGTCTGAGCCATTCGGTTCTCGCGCTGCAGCCCCACCGCCTGGGCCGCCGCGGTGCTGACCAGCCCGAGCCCGAGGGTGCCGGCCAGCTCGGGAGCCGCGGACCCGCCGAAGGAGACGGCGCGGGTGTCGAGCCGCCCCCGCGGCAGCAGGTGGGGGGTGTGGTCGCGCACCACCCAGGGCGCGTGGCGTGGCGTCAGTGACACCCGCCCCTTCCCGCGCAGCAGCGTCGCGACGGCGCCCACCGTCTCCTCGATCGCATGCTCGGCATCCGTGGCGGACAGCCCGGCCGTGGCGGCGTCCTCGACCATCACGTCGGCGCCCAGCCCGAGCACGAACCGGCCGCGCGTCAGGTGGTCGAGCTGTGCTGCGCCGTCGACCAGGTTCGCCGGATGGTGGCGGACCGGGTTGACGACCGCGCCGAGCCGGATCCGCCGGGTCGAGGCGGCGGCGTGCGCCGCCATCAGCATCGGGTCGGCGACGATCTGCCAACCACCGCTGCGACGCTCGGTCCACCAGAGCTCGTCCAGACCGAGCCGGTCGGCGTGCTCGGCCAGCCTGACATCGGCGGCGAGCTGGATCGCGGGGTCGTGGTCGGGCCGGTGCAGCGCGTGCGAGAGCACACCGAACCGGAGCGTCGTGGTCATCGAGCGGCCCCCGCCCGCACGTGACCGGGCGCGGGCGCGCCGACCGGTTGCGGCATCTGCTCATCTCTCGTCGAGGTCGATCTGGGCAGCGGCCCCCTGGCGCATCCGACCGCACTCGATCCTGCGCCGTGCGGGTGGCCGGCGTCAAGGGAGGTCCTCGGAGCCGGGCCGGGATCCAGGTACCGTCCTCCCGTGACCTTCTACCCCGACGGTGAGACCGACATCCCGAACCAGACGCCGGTGCCAGGCATCAGGGCCGGCCAGGTCCCGCCGGGTCGTCCGGACGTGCCCGCCGGTCCGGCCGCCTCACGGGGCACCGATCCGCGGTTCAGCAAGGCGATCGTCCGCACGGGGATGATCAACGGCGTCGTGCTGGTCGGTGCCGTGCTGCTGGCCTACGTCTTTCCGATCACCCACGACGAGCCCTACGCGATGCTGATCGTGCTGGGCGCAGCCATGCTCGCCGGCGTGCACATGACGGTGGTCATCCTGGCGCACCAGCGCCGCCGCCGGCGCGAGAAGGCGATGACCGCCGGCGTCCCGAGCGCGTACGGCGAGGTGCCGCCGGTCGCCGACGCGGCGCCCTACGGTGCGGTCCCGGCAGCCACGGCCGGCGGGTTCGCCCTCACCGTGGAGGACGTCTTCTCGATCACCGGCCGAGGCACGGTGGTGACCGGTCGGGTCGGGTCGGGTCAGCTGCGCGCGGGTCAGTACGTGGTGATCCGGCGCGGCACGCAGACGCTCGCCGAGGTCGAGGTGACCGGCATCGAGATGTTCCGCAAGACGACCGATGTCGCGAGCGTGGGGGACAACGTCGGCCTGCTGCTCAAGGGCGTCTCGCGCAGCGACGTGCAGCGCGGGGACGTGCTGTCCGCCTGATCCTCACTCGGTGACCGGTTCGGCCGCGTGCCTGGCGCGGCGCCCCCGTGGGTGGTTCGACGAACCCGCGTCCTCGGCCTCGCCGGTGCCCGGCTCGGTCTCGATCGACTGCTCCTCGTCGGCGGAGCCGCCCTCGACGGCGTCCCGTCCTCTCGAGCGTCGGCGTCGCTGTCCGACCGTGTAGATGACCGGCACGACGATCAGCGTCAGCAGCGTCGAGGTGATGAGCCCGCCGATGACGACGATCGCCAGCGGCTGCGAGATGAAGGCCCCGCCGCCGGTGACGCCGAGCGCCATCGGGAGCAGCGCGAAGATCGTCGCGGCCGCGGTCATCACGATCGGCCGGAGCCGCTTGCGCGCGCCCTCGACCACGGCCTCCTCCAGCGGTCGCCCCTGCCGCCGGTACTGGTTGATGAGGTCGATCAGCACGATGGCGTTGGAGACCACGACGCCCACGAGCATCAAGGCACCGATCAGTGCCGGCACGCCCAGCGGGGTGTCGGTGATCAGCAGACCCACGAGCGCCCCGGTGGCGGCGAACGGCACCGAGACCAGCAGGATCAGCGGCTGCGCGAGCGAGTTGAAGGTCGCGACCAGCACGATGTAGATGATCGCGATCGCCAGCACCAGCGCGAGCCCGAGGTCGGAGAACGCGTCCGCCTGGTCCGCCGCCGCGCCCGCCACCGTGACCTCGGTCCCGGCTGGCAGCTCGAGCGCGTCCATCTTCTCGGTCAGCTCGGCGCTCAACGAGCCGAGATCCTCGATGTTGGGCGTGATCGACACGGTGACGGTGCGTCGACCGTCGGTCCGCGTGATCGCCGAGGCGGTCTGCACCACCTCGACCGTGGCCACGCTGCTGAGCGTGACCGGCCCACCCTCTCCGGTGAGCGGCAGCGCGGCGAGCTCGTCGAGGTCGGTGGGGGAGTCGGCGAAGCTCGCGATGACCGAGACCTCGTCGCCGTCGATGTCGATCGTGCCGACCTCGGCGTCGGTCATCGCGCCGGCCACGGCGACCGCGACGGCGGTCTCCGTCAGCCCCGCGGCAGCGGCCGCGTCGCGGTCCACCGTGACCTGGATGACCGGTTGGTCCGAGGCCAGCGAGGAGCTGATCTCGGCGATGCCGTCCATGCCCACGACAGAGTCGTGAACCAGCTGTCCCGCCTCGGCGAGCGCGTCGATCTCGTCCGCGGTGACCACCAGGTCGACCGTGGTCGCGCCCAGGCCGGCATCCCCACCGGCGACGCTGATCCCGGTCACGCGGCCCTCGACGAGACCGGCGACGGCGTTCCGAACCTCGGTCTCGACGGCCACGCCGTCGGCGTCGTGGTCGAGCGTGATGGCGAAGCTGGCCTGCGTGCTGCTGCCGCCGAAGAATGCGGCGAAGCCGCCTCCGGAGCCGACCGTGGTCTGCACGGTCTCGACGGCGTCGATCGCCATCAGTGCGTCCTCGACCTGCTGGGCGGCGTCGTCCTGCGCCTGCAGCGAGGTGCCGGGCTCGAAGTCCTGCGTGACGGTGAGCGTGTCCTGCCCGGAGTTGCCGAGGAAGTTCGTCTGCAGCGAGGGCACGAGCGCCACCGTGCCGCCGAGGATGGCGACGGCGATCACGAGCGTCACGGCCGGTCGGCGCAGGGCGGCCTTCAGCACCGGCAGGTAGCCGCGCTGCCAGATGCCGCGCCGCTCCTTGGCCTCGGCGGCCTCGCGCGCGCGTGCCGCGGCCTCGACGTCGGAGGCGCCCTCCGGCGTCTTGAGGAACCAGTACGCGAGCACGGGGATGATCGTGAGCGCGACGAACAGCGACGCCATCATCCCGATCGCGACCGTCACCGCGAACGGCCGGAACAGCTCGCCGACGAACCCGCCCACGAACCCGATCGGCGCGAACACCGCCACGGTGGCGATGGTGGCGGAGGTGATCGCCCCGGCCACCTCCTTCACCGCGGTGAGGATCACGGTCCTGCGGCTGGCGCCGTCAGCGCCGTACGAGAGGTGTCTCTTGATGTTCTCGATGACCACGATCGCGTCGTCGACCACGCGGCCGATCGAGATGGTCAGCGCCGCGAGCGTCAGCAGGTTGAGGGAGTACCCCACGACCTCCATGACGATGAACGCCGTCAGCAACGACAGCGGGATCGAGACCGCCGAGACCAGCGTTGAACGCAGCGACAGCAGGAACAGCAGGATGACGACGACGGCGAAGACGAGCCCGAGCATGCCCTCGGTGGCCAGACCTTCGATCGACTCCGTGATGAAGGGCGCCTGGTCGAACGTGACGGCGACGTCGACGCCCTGCGCCTCGAGCCGCTCCCCGAGGTCGGCGATCGCCTGCTGCACGGACTCGGAGACCTCGACGACGTTGCCGTCCGGCGTCTTGGTGATCGCGATCGACAACGACGGCTCGCCGTTGAGACGGGACAACGAGGTGGCAGCATCCTCCTGGTCCACGACCGCCGCGATGGTGCCCAGCGTCAGGACGGAGCCGTCCGGTGCCGTCCCCAGCGGGATGGCCGTGAGCTCCTCGACGGTCGTGATCGGGGTGCCGGTCTCGATCGTCAGGCTCTCGTCACCGTCGGTCAGGGTGCCCGCGGGTACCCGCAGGCCGAAGTTGTCGAGCACCTCCAGGACGTCCTGCGGCGTCAGCCCCGCGGCCGCCATGGCGGCCATGTCGACGTCGACGGCGATCTCCCGGACCGCCTGACCGCTCACCGTGACGGACCGGACCCCCGCGATGTCCTCGAGCTCCGGGACGATGATCTCCTCGACCACCCCGGCGAGGTCGTCGCCGTCCGACGCGCCCGCGGCCGCGAGCTGAAGGACGGGCAGGTCGTCGATGGAGCCGGCGATCACCTGCGGGTCGACGTCCTCGGGCAGCTGCTGGGAGGCCGTGTCGAGCGCGGAGCGCAGGTCCGCGAGCGCGGTCGGCATGTCGGTGCCGTACTCGAACAGCACGGTCGTGGTGGAGACGTTGCTGGCCGCCGTCGAGGTCATCTCCTCGATGCCGTCGACGCCCGCGACCGCCTCCTCGAGCACGGTCGTCACGCGATCCTCGACGACCTCCGGCGAGGCGCCCGGGTAGCTGCCGATGACGACGGCGGCAGGAAAGCTGATCGAGGGGATCAGCTCCTGTCGGAGCGAGGTCAGGCTCACGGCCCCGAGCGCGGCGATCGCCACGGTGATCAGCGCGACGAGCGCGCGGCGGCTGAGGGAGAAGCGTGCGAGGTAGTGCACGGGCGGGCTCCAGAGCAGGTGCGGACCAGGCGATGTTGAGGGTAACCCGAAGGAAAGTGGCTGACGCGGGTGGGATCAGCCGGATTCGGTGACATCGGTCACCGCGCGGCGCAGCACCGCAGCGGCCTGACCGATGAGCGCCAGCTCCGCGTCGCTCAGGTGGGCGAGGACGTCCTCGTCGATCGCGGTGGGACCGAGCACGGCGTCGCGCCAGGCGGCGGTGCCCGCCTCGGTCGCGTGGACCACCCGTGCGCGACCGTCGTCGGGGTCGGGGCGACGCTCGGCGAGCCCGTCCCGGACCAGACCGTCGACCAGGCCGGTGACGGTGGCGGCGCTGAGGCCCAGCGCACGCGCGAGATCACCTGCAGGCTGCGGCCCGTGCGCGTCGAGCACCACGAGGGCGTGCAGCCGACCGGCCGTGAGGTGGGTGTCGAGCAGCCGCTGCAACCGGTGCTTGACCATGCTGGTCGCGATCGCCTGATGGTTCTTGGCGATGGCGGCGAGCAGTGCTGCCCGGTCGGGTTCGGCCATGACTGGTCAGGGTACGGCGTCGGGCCGCGGGCGATGCGGGCAGAAGTCGTCGCCGGTCGGCTTGGCAACCGGTTGCTTCGGCTCGTTCGGCGCGATGGGCGACCAGTTCTGCCCGGCCACTGCGGTGGTTCGCAGCGCCGGCCTGCGATGCCGGGTCGGCTCGGCGTACGGTGACGACGATGCCGACCTCCGTCGGCGGACGTCGTGGCCGACGACGGCGCGGCGAAGTGCCGAGAAAGGGGTACCGGGAGCCATGCTCGCCGTGGTGATCGTTCCCGGTCCGCTCGATCGAAAGGGGACCTGTGGTGCCGGACGGATGCTCTGAGCAGCCACGGCTCGTGTCGCGGCGGCGTGCCATCACCGGTGCGGCGGCTGCGGTCCTGATGTGGAGTGCGGCCGCATGCAGCTTTCCCCAGGACCCGGACGGGACGCTGAAGCGGGTCACCGGTGGTGTGCTGCGGGTGGGGGTGTCGGAGAACCCTCCCTTCACACGGTGGCCCGGTGGGGCGCCGGAGGCCGGTGAGAGCGGTGAGCCGAGCGGGACCGAGGTCGAGCTCGTCAGCGCCTTCGCGGCATCGCTCGACGCCGAGGTCGCCTGGGTGCCCGGCAGCGAGGCCGACCTGATGACCCGGTTGGAGGAGAGCGAGCTGGACGTCGTCATCGCGGGGCTCCAGGCGACCACGCCCTGGTCGAGCCACGCGGCCATCACCTACCCGTACGCGACGAGCATCGACGACAAGGGCGAGGAGGTGCGGCACGTGATGGCGGTCGCTATGGGTGAGAACGGCCTGCTGACCACGCTCGAGTCGTTCCTGCTGGCCCAGGATCTCGCGCCATGACCCGCCGGTTCGGCAGGACCGAGCTGCCGGAGGAGATCGAGGCGATGGTGCGCCGGGCCGTGCGGCTCGAGTGGATCAGCCTGGCCTTCCTGGCGAGCGCCGTCACCGTCGTCTATCTCGTGATGGGCAGCTCGCAGGCCATGCAGGCGGCATGGGCCGAGGACCTGCTCTCGCTCATCCCGCCCATCGCATTCCTGGCGGCTGTGCGCCTGACGCGGCGCCGCCCGTCGGCTCGCCACCCCTACGGCTATCACCGCGCGGTCGGGGTCGGGCACCTGGCGTCAGCGGTCGCCCTGCTGGCGATGGGACTGTTCCTGGTGTTCGACTCCGCATCCGGGCTGCTGATGCAGGAGCACCCACCGGTCGGCCTGGTGGTGGTGCTCGGGCACGAGGTGTGGTCGGGGTGGCTGATGGTGGCGGCGATGGTCTACACCGGCATCCCTCCGGTGCTGCTGGGGCGGGCGAAGATGCCGCTCGCGCGAGCGCTGCACGACCGGGTGCTCTACGCGGACGCGGACATGAACAAGGCCGACTGGATGACGGCGGCCGGAAGCATCGTCGGCGTGCTCGGCATCGGGGCCGGGATCTGGTGGGCCGACTCCGCCGCTGCACTGTTCATCTCGGTGAGCATCCTGCGTGACGGCGTGACCAACATGCGCGTGGCGGCGGGCGCCCTGATGGACGAGCGCGCCCAGACCTATGACGGCAACGACCCGCACCCGCTCGTGCAGGAGGTGGACGACGCGGTCGCCCGGCACGCCTGGGTGGACCAGAACCGGTCACGCATCCGCGACGAGGGGCACGTGTTCCACGCCGAGGTGTTCATTGTTCCCGGCGTCGACGCCGTCGACGTGGAGGACCTCACCGGCCTGCGCGAGGAGGTGGCTGCGCTGGACTGGAAGCTGGAGGACGTCGTCGTCACCGTCGTGGACGAGATCCCGGAAGCCCTGACGGCGCCCGAGCGGAGCTCGACCGGACCTCACGACGCCGACTGAGGCGCCCCGGGCCCGGCTCGGGTCGGGCGCTGGGTGTGCTTACTGGTCTCCGGGGGTACTGGGCGCCGGGCCGGGGAGGTTTCGACCCTCGGTCGGTCAGGTGCTCGGCCTTCGGCTGCCCGGGGGGGCCGCCGACGTCCCTGCACCTGGTAGGTCGCCCCAACCCGTTGTGAAGATCGGAGCCAGCAGATGACCCGAGCCGACCACGCAGCCGATCCGCCGCCCGCGGTCCTCACCGACATCGTGCGAGGGGGTCGTCATGGCGCAGACGACGCTTGAGGGCACTCCCGGCACCTCCGGTACCAAGCTCAAGCGGACCGTCGGGACGCTGCTGCTGTTCTTCTTCATCGTGGGGGACACCCTCGGTGCCGGGATCTACACCCTGGTCGGGGACCTGAGCGAGAACGTGGGCGGGGCGCTCTGGGTGCCGCTGATCCTGGCGCTGGTGCTGGCGCTGCTGACGGCCGGCACCTATGCCGAGCTGATCACCAAGTATCCGCACGCGGGCGGCGCCGCCCGCTACGCCGAACGTGCCTTCAAGCTGCCGTACGTCACCTTCATCGTCGGGTTCCTCATGCTGTCCTCGGGCATCACGACGGCGGCATCGCTGGCCAACGCCTTCGCGGGGGAGTACCTCAGCGAGATCGTTCGGCTGCCCGCGGTGCCCGTGACCCTGGGGTTCATCGCCGTGCTGATCCTCATCAACCTGCGCGGCGTCAAGGAGTCCCTGAGCGCCAACGTCGTGATGACGGTGATCGAGGTCTCCGGTCTGATGCTGGTCATCACCGTGGCCGCGATCGCGATCGGCGCGGGACGCGGTGATCCGGGGCGGGTCCTGGAGTTCGCGGCCGAGGTGCCTCCGCTCGAGGGGGTGTTCGCGGCGACGATCATCGCCTTCTTCTCCTTCCTCGGCTTCGAGGCCGCCGCCAACATGGCGGAGGAGGTCACGAACCCCACGCGCTCCTATCCCCGGGCCCTGTTCGGAGCGATCATCACGGCCGGCGTCGTCTACCTGCTCATCGCGCTGGGCGCCTCGATGGTCGTCACCCCCGAGCAGCTGACCTCCGGGGAGACGCGGCCGTTGCTCAACGTCGTCGAGGGCTCCGGGGTGGGGGTGCCGTCGTTGCTGTTCTCGATCGTGGCGCTGGTCGCGATCGCCAACGGGGCGCTGCTGTTCACGGTGATGGCCAGCCGGGCCACCTACGGCCTCGCTGAGGCCGGGCTGCTGCCGCGGTCCTTCGGTCGGGTGCTGCGCACGCGCCGCACACCCTGGGTGGCCATCCTCGCCGTCGGGCTGCTGACCATGGGGATGAGCTTCGTCGGCGACGTGAGCGTGCTGGCCTCCACGACGGTGCTGCTGCTCGTGCTGGTGTTCATCTCCGCGAACATCTCGGTGCTCGTGCTGAAGAAGGACAAGGTCGAGCACCCGCACGTCACGGTCCCGCGCGTGGTCTCGGTGGTCGCGCTCGTGGTGAGCATCGCCCTGCTCACGCAGCAGGAACCGATCGTGTGGGCGATCGGCGGTGGTTACGTGGTGCTGGGCACGATCGTGTTCCTCCTCGCGCGCGTCCGGACCAGGCGCGAGGCTGCGGAGCCCACCACGCCCTGAGCCGCGGCGCTGGGAACGCCTCGCGTGCTCGTCTGGTTGGGCGGGCCGGTGGCGTCGAGCGGGCCGGTGGGTGTCACCAGCTGACGATCACCGGCCGCGCGGCGTAGGTGGCGACCGGGTGCGCCAGCGGGCCGGGCTGGTGCTGCTCGGTCGAGACGAGCCGCAGTCCGGGCAGCCGCGTCACCAGGGCGCGGAACGCCTCGTCGAGCTCGACGCGCGCGAGCTGCTGACCGACGCAGCCGTGCGGTCCGTCACCGAAGGCGAGGTGCCCGCGCGCGTCCCGGAGGACGTCGATCCTGTCCGGGTCCTCGAACCGACGCTCGTCACGGTTGGCCGAGACCGCCGACACCGAGACGGTCGTCCCCTCCTCGACGAGGACGTCGCCGATCGTGATCGGCTCGGTGGCCGTGCGCGGGAAGAGCGTCACGAACATGGTGCAGAACCGCACGATCTCCTCGACCGCCGCAGGCACCCGCTCCGGATCCTCCACGAGCAGGCGGTACTGTCCGGGCTCGTCGAGCAGGGCGACGGTGCCGGTCGAGATCATGTAGGCGATCGTGTCGCGGCCGGACATGCTCAGCATGTGCAGGAGTCCCTCGACCTCGACGTCCGAGAGGTCGTCGTCGGCGAGCAGGTCGCTGATCACGTCCTCACCCGGTGTCTCCCTGCGGTGGTCGATCGCCTCCCGCAGCAGGTCGTGCTGCTGCTGACGTGGCGCGCCGTGCACGTAGTCCCGCGCGTAGCGCTCGAGCAGGTGGTCGGCCACGCCCAGCACGAGCGCGTGGACCCGGATCGAGATCGGTTCGGCGTACAGGGCCAGCAGGTCGGCTCCGGGCCCGGCGTCGATCAGCACCTCGAGCTGGTCGGCGACGATCGCGGCGACGGCGGGCCGTCGCAGCCGGGATGCGCGCGCCGAGAACCGCCGCGTGACCGCACGGCGCAGGCGGAGGTGCGCCGCGCCGTCGAGGCCGAGGATGTTGGTGCTGTCGGTGGCGAGCACACCGGCCTCGTCCAGCGGTCCCGGTGGCACACCTTCCTCGATCTCCGCGTCGCTGCGCGGCATCCGCTGCGGCTGCTGGCTGAAGCGCGGATCGCCCAGCACCGCCTTGGCCTCGTCGTAGCGGGTGACCATCAGGCCCTCGTGGCCGTCGCGGTAGCTCAGCGGAACGAGCGGGGCCTCCTGCCGCCACCGGCGGAGCTGCGGGGAGGGTCGCGTGGGCATCGAGTCGGCCGGGAGCGTGCTCGAGCCGTGCCCGAGCGGGCACCCGCTCATCGCGCCACCGCTTCCAGCGTCGGGCGCCCAGGGGTGAGCGCGCACCGCTCTGCGGCCGCGCCTGCGCCGCCGTCGATATCGCCCATGCCGCCACTCCGTCGTCGCCGTTCACATGCCACCACCACGATATGCGTTCTATGCTCGCTATTCACGGATGATGTTGTGCCGTTGCGCGAGGATGTTGGGCCGGGCGTCGTCGAAACTGTGTGTAGGACCCGTGCCGGCGAGGCGGAGAGCGAGGACGGCGGGCATGACGACGCCAGCACCGGCCGAGCGGCTGCGTGAGCGGTTCCCCACCCTGCGCCAGGTTGGCGTCGCCGCCGAGCGGTATCCACGGTTCGTGAGCGAGGCGTTCAGTCCGCACCAGCTCGACGTCGTGCTGCTGACGTTCGTGCTGTCGGGCCGCGGCCTGCACCAGATGGGGGAGGAGACGCACGAGATCGTCGCGCCCTCGGTCGCGGTCACGGTGACCGGGCAGACCCACAGCCTCCTCACCGACGAGGGCGGGCTCGAGGTCGTCAACGTCTTCATCGACCCGGACCTGCACCCGCTGCCGATCCTGCGGCCGCCGCACGACCAGGCACTCGCCGCGCTGATCCCGCTGCCCTCGGCGCCGGGCGTCCTCACGACCGACTTCGCCCAGCTCGAGCTCCACACCTCCGACAGGTTCGAGCTTCTCCTCGACCTGCTCGTGCAGGAGACCGAGAGCTCGCGAAGCCTCGACCTGCTGGCCGCGCTGCGGACCGCGCTCCTGGTGACATGCGCGCACGCGGTCATCGGTCGCGGCCTGATCAAGACGACGAACTCGACCTCACCCTCGGACCAGCGGGTCATCGCCGTCCGGGAGTGGCTCGACCACCACTACCGCGAGTCGCACACCCTCGCGGCGCTCGCCGAGCGCGCCCAGCTCGAGCGGACCTACTTCTCGTCGCGGTTCACCAAGGTGGTCGGCTACTCCACAGGTGAGTACATCGCGCGGGTGCGGATCCGCTACGCCATCGGCCTGCTGCAGAGCACCGGGACCTCGATCGTCGAGATCTCCCGGCTCAGCGGGTTCAACGACCTGTCCAACTTCGGCCGGACCTTCCGTCGTCTGATGGGGGTGTCCCCGCGCCAGTTCCGCGCCGAGTCCCGCACGCTGCGCGGCACAGGATCGCGGCCGCCCGCCGGGGCCGCCCGCCGCTGATCAGGCCGCGGGGCCGGACGCCCTCGGGCGGTCCGTGCTCACCGGGTCGTCACCTCCCTCGGGTGGCCGCCTTCGCCGCCAGCCCGGCCGGGACCACCTTGAGCAGCGCCACGATCGCCCGGTAGCGCCGGGAGGGAACGCTCAGCGCCTTGCCGCGGTCGATGTCGCGCAGCGACTCGGCGACGACGTCGGCGGCGTCGAGCCACATCCAGCCCGGGACCCCTTCCTGACCCGCCGCGAGCCCGAGGCGGGCATGGAACTCGGTGTGGGTGTACCCGGGGCAGACCGCGGTCGCGGTGACACCGCGGCGTCCGTACTCGCCGGTGATCCAGCGGCTGATGTCGACGAGCCAGCGCTTGCACGCGGAGTACGTCGACCGCGGGATGAACGCGGCCACCGAGGCGATGTTGACGAGACGTCCGTGGCCGCGCTGAAGCATCCCGGTGAGCGCCGCGTGCATGAGCCGCAGCGGGACCTCGTTGTGCAGCCGGAGGTGTGCCACCTCGTCCTCGACGGCGTTGCGATGGAACGCCAGGCTCATCCCGAAGCCGGCGTTGTTGACGAGCATGTCGACCGGTGCCTCGGGGTCGCGGAGCCGCTCCTCGACCCGTGCCAGCTGGTCGGGGTCGAGCAGGTCGGCCGGCAGCACCTCGACCCCGACGCCGTGCCGGCCCAGCTCTGCGGCCAGCGCGCGCAGCGCATCCTCGTTCCGCGCCACCAGCACCAGGTCCTCACCCCGTGCTGCCAGCTGCCGGGCGTACTCGGCGCCCAGGCCCGTGCTGGCCCCCGTGATCAGCGCTCGCGTCATGGCGCTCACCCTACGGTCGGTGCCGCAGCGAGCACCCTGAGCGGCCTGCCACCTCGTGAGGAAGACGTGGAGATCGCGGGCTGATCTGCCGCGTCGGGCAGGATCCGCGAGCCGGTGCTCGACGGCGGTGCTTGGCTCTGCCGGTGAGGTCACCCACCAGGGCGAGAGCCGCCGTCGTGCTCGTGGTCGTCGTGCTCGTCGGTCTGGCGGTGCAGCCTTTTCGGCAGCTCGCCTGGACCGACGGCGTGGGCACCCTCGCGTACGGCGCCGCGGCCGTGGCGGTGGCGGCGCTCGCGCTCCCACGCCGGGGTGCGCTGCTCCCGGGCGCGATCGGGACGGGCCTGGCCTGCGCCGTCGAGATCCTTCAGCTGACCGGCGTCCCGGCCGCGCTGAGCGAGCGGTTCCCGCCGGCCGCGCTGCTGCTCGGCAGCAGCTTCGACCCGGTCGACGTGCTGCTGCTGATCGCGGGTGGTGTCGGCGCGGTACTGGCGCTGTCGGTGCCCTCGAGGGTCGCACCCGCGAGCCACGCCGACGCGGCCTGACCCGGTCGGGTACGCCGTCGGCGGTGTCCGCTGGTCGTGCGGTCGAGGGCCGGGCAGGATGGCTGGATGTTGCAGGGAGCCGTCGGCAGCGTCCGCCTGGTCGAGAGCCCGGCGGGCGCCGTGGTCGAGAAGAGGATGGCCGACCCGCTGCGCCACGACACCGAGGTGCTGGCCCTGCGCGCGCTGCGGCACACCGACCTGCCGGTTCCACGGCTGGTCGAGGTCCGGCCGGGCACGATCCTCATGACCCTGATGCCGGGGGAGCGACTGGACGGCATGAGCGCCGACGCCCGTCTCGACGGACTGCGCGCCTCGACGGCGCTGCTACGTCGACTTCACGAGGTGCCGCCGCCACCCGGCTTGCCGCCGGCTCCGGATGACGCGCTCATCATCCGGCGCTATCGCGAGGCCGGTGGTCCCCCCTTGCCGCTGGTCGTACCGCCGCCGACCCATGCGCCTGTGTTCTGCCACGGGGACTGGACCGCCGGGAACCTCCTGGCCACCGACGGCACGATCACCGCAGTGATCGACTGGGAAGCGGCACACCTCGGCGACCCGCTGCGGGAGGTGTCCCGCGCGGCGTGGGGCGCCACGCGGGACGATCCTCGGGCGCTGCGGGCCGTCGCCGACGCCTACGGCGCCGATCTGGCTCTCGTGCACGCGTGGTCCGCGATCCACGCTGCCGAGCTCTGGCTGTGGTTCTCCGAGGCCGGACCCCCCGAGTACCTCGAGCGGCTGACGGCCGATCTGGTGCGCTGGCCCGAGGGGTGCGGAGCGGTGGCGTGAGGGCTCCGACCGACCGACCTCGATGCCACCGGAGCGCCCAGGGCGCTCGTCTCCGGGCGCGCGTCCCTCAGTCCAGGGCGGCGAGCTTGCGTTCGAGGATGACACGGTCCTGGGCGTTCGCGGCCCGCTCATGTGCGGTCCGGAACGCCGTGCGGGCCTCCTCGATGCGGCCGAGCCGTGCCAGCAGCTCGCCGCGCACGCTGGGCAGCTGGTGCGAGGAGGCGAGCCGGTCGTCATCGGCGAGGGCGTCAACCTCGGCCAGCGCCGCCGCCGGACCGCGCAGCATCGCCACCGCCACCGCACGGTTGAGGTCCACCACGGGGGAGGGCGCGATCCTGCGCAGCACGTCGTAGAGCAGGACCACGCGGTCCCAGTCGGTCTGGTCGACCGAGGGTGCCACCGCGTGACACTCGGCGATCGCGGCCTGCACGCCGTAGGGGCCGAGGCCGCGTCCGGTCCGCTGCGCGGTGGCGAGCGCCGCCCGACCTCGCCGGATCGCGCTGACGTCCCACCGCCGTCGGTCCTGGTCCTCCAGCAGCACGGGCAGGCCGTCGCGACCCAGGCGTGCCGGGAACCGCGCGGCGGTCAGCTCCATCAGCGCGAGCAGGCCGTGCACCTCGGCCGCGTCCTCGGCGAGCCGGGCGAGGACGCGGGTCATCCGCATCGCCTCGCGGGCGAGATCGACCCGGATCCACTCCCGACCCGTGGATGCGGAGGCACCTTCGGTGAAGACGAGGTACAGCACGGTGAGCACGGCCCCGAGCCGTGCCGGCCGTTCCTCCCGCGGTGGGAGCTCGAATCGCACCCCGGCCGCCGTCAGGGTCTTCTTCGCCCGGGTGATCCTCGCCTGGGCGGTGGCGGTGGGGATGAGGAAGGCACGCGCGATCTCGTCGCTCGACAGACCCGCGACGACCCGGAGCGTGAGCGCCAGCTGTGCCTCGCGGCTGAGGACCGGGTGGCAGGCGATGAAGATGAGCGCCAGCACGTCGTCGTCGATCCGGTCCGGGTCCCACACGTCGCCTCGCTGCTGCGGACCCGGGTCGCCGGTGCCGATGCCCGACGAGGTGCCGCCCTCACCCAGCTCGTGGGCGAGGGCGGCGTACCGGTTCTCGAGCGCAGCCCGGCGGCGGAAGGCGTCGATCGCTCGACGCCGCCCGACGGTCAGCAGCCAGGCGGCCGGGTCGCGGGGCGTGCCCTCGCGCGGCCAGCCGACCAGCGCCTCGGCCAGCGCCTCCTGCGCCAGGTCCTCGGCGAGCGCCAGGTCGCCGGTGTAGCGGGCGAGTGCGCCGACGATCCTCGCCGACTCGATCCGCCACACCGCCTCGACGGCCTGCCGAGCGGGGTTGGCCCCTGAGGTCACAGCTGGCCCGTGGCCTCCCGCCAGGCCCGCTCCTTGCGGATCCATTCGTTGTCGACCGGGAACTCGTCGATGCTCGTGACCCGGCGGATCTCGGTCTTCATGCCCGGGCCGGCGAGCGGTACGCGCTTGGCCCACTCCACGGCCTCCTCCTTGGACGCGACGTCCAGGATCCAGAAGCCGCCGAACAGCTCCTTGGCCTCCCCGTAGGGGCCCGCGGTCACGACCGGGGTCTCGCCCGAGTAGTCGACGACGACACCCTCGGCCGCGTCGTCCAGCCCTTCGGCGGCGACGAGCACACCGGCGTCGATGAGCTCGCCGTTGAACCGGCCCATCGCGTCCATCACCTGCTCGAAGTCGATATCGGCGAACGCCGCCTCGGCCTGCTCGTCGGACCGCATGATCAGCATGTACTTCACGGTGGTTCCCTCTCTGGAACGGGTCCCGGTCGGGACCCTCTCACGCACAGGTCGAACGACGTCGGCTCCGATCGACACCTCCCGCGAAGATTCTTGCCGACACCGGGGCCGGGTGGGGAGGTAGCGAGCACCGGCGTTGTCGGAGCCCGGTCGTAGGGTCGGCAGATGGCTGGCGATCGTCTGAACCTGCATCTGGAGTGCCTGGTCGTGGACGCACGCGACCCGGTGAGGCTCGGTCGCTTCTGGTCCGGTCTGCTGGAGGCGCCGGTCCAGGAGGAGTCGGAGCAGGGCACCCGGCTGCGGTACCCGGGACTGGACGACTTCTTCCTCGACTTCGTGCCGGTGACCGATCGCGAGCCGCGGCCGCACCGCCTCCACCTCGACGTGTTCGCCGGCACGCGTCGCGACGAGATGGTGCAGCGGGCGCTCGATGCGGGTGCGGCCCACGTCGACATCGGCCAGCGCGACGTGCCGTGGGTGGTCCTGGTCGATCCCGAGGACTACGCCTTCTGCGTCATGCCCGAGCGCGAGCCCTACCAGCACACCGGCCCGATCGGTGGGCTGCCGCTCGATGCCGACGACATCCCGGCGGCCACCGAGTTCTGGCTCGCGGCCTCCGACTGGGTCGCGGACGACCGGGAGGAGCACACGCTGCGCCACCCCTCCGGTACCGGCCCGCTGCTGGCCTTCACCGAGCCGGTCGAGCCGAAGCGCGGCAAGAACCCCATGCACCTGGACCTGCGGGTGCCGCCCGGGGTCGACGACGACGCGGCCCTGGCGGCACTGCTGGACCTCGGCGCACGTCGGCTCGACCACGACTGGGGCGACCTGCCCTGGACCGTGCTGGTCGACCCCGGCAACAACGAGTTCTGTCTGCTCCGCTCGGCACGCTGACCGTGGGCTCAGGGGTCGCGGGCCATCGAGCCGCCGCCGCCGTTAATCACTACGCAGGGGCACGGAGCTCCGCTTAGGGTGGTTTGTTCTTTTTCCATCCTTGGAGTCGTTCGTGAGTGCCCCGACGTCCAGGCTGGCCGACAGGCTTGGCCTTCCGTCTGTCCGTGGCCATCTGCCCCTCGTCGCTGCTCTGATCGTCTCGGCGGTCGGTGCAGGACTGGCCGGACCCCTGATGCTCATCTACCTCCACGTGGTGGCCGGGCTCAGCGTCCCCACCGCAGGCGTCCTGCTCACCGCGACCGGTGTCGGGTCGCTGGTGGTTCCGGCGCTGGTGGGCCGCCTGTCGATGCGCTTCGGTGCGCGGCCGGTCGTCATCGGCGGGCAGCTCGTCCAAGCGATCGGAACGGCTGGGCTGCTGCTGGCGGCGGTGCCGGTGGGCCGGACGATGCCGGTCCTCGCCCTGTGCTGCGCGATGATCGGCTTCGGCCAGCGGGCCTTCTGGTCCGCGGTGTTCACCGTGATCGCCGACACCGCCGATCACGGCGCGGGCTCCACAGGCTCCTGGTTCGCGCTCTCGGGCATGGCTCAAGGCACCGGATTCGCCGCCGGTGCCCTCGCGGCCGGTGCGCTGCTCACCCTCTCCGGGGAGCTGCCCTACCTCATCGCGATCGCGGTCAACGCTGTCGCCCTGCTCACCTCGGGCCTGCTGC
Source organism: Pseudactinotalea suaedae (assembly GCF_009733815.1). GTDB lineage: Bacteria > Actinomycetota > Actinomycetes > Actinomycetales > Beutenbergiaceae > Pseudactinotalea > Pseudactinotalea suaedae. Next base: position 369,597 of record NZ_WNXY01000003.1, on the reverse strand, counting down.
TGCTCCGTGAACCGACCTATGCAGCCGCGACCTCCGACTCCGAACCCACCGGCCAGGTGCACCGCGACGGCGCCTACCTGCTGCTCATCGGTGCCAACACGCTGTTCGCGTTCTGCAGCATGGTGCTCGCGCTCGGTCTGCCGCTCTACGTCATCACGGCCCTGGACGTGCCGGCGTGGGTGGTAGGCCCGTTGCTGGCCATGAACACCGTGCTCGGCGCGACCTGCCAGGGGATCGCCGTGCGGGCCACCCAGCGGTTCCGTCAAGTCCGGGTCATGGTCGCTGCCGGCGTGATCTGGGCGGTCTGGGGGCTGTTGACGGCGGTCCTGACAGCGGCTCCTGCGTGGCTGGTGCTGCCCGCCCTGATCGTTGCCGTCCTGGTCTACTCGGTGGCCGAGCTCATCCATGCACCGGTCTCGATGAGCCTGGCCAGCGCCGCCGCACCCAAGGCTGCGCGGCCCAGCTACCTCTCGTGGTTCCAGTACTCGTTCGCGCTCGCCTCCGTCATCGGCCCCGGCCTGTTCGCGCTCAGCTTCGGCGTCTCGCCGAGCCTGCCCTGGGTCATCACGGCCGGCGTCGGCCTCCTCGGGTGCGTGAGCGTCACGGTCGCCGGCCGAGCCCTTGCCGGCAGACTCACCGTGGCCGGCTGAGCCGCGGCTCAGAGTCGCCCGCCCGCGCTGCCACCACCGCACGGGGCGGGGTTCGGGATGCCCGTGCGGTGGCCACCGGTCCACAGGGCCGACCTGCCCATCGCAGCCATCACGAAAGGTGTGGCTGAATAGGCGGATGGGCAGCGGAACGGCGACGGCGTATCTCACGGGGATCGGCCGATACCTGCCTGGGGAGCCTGTCGGCAACGACGAGGTCGCCAGCCGCCTGGGCGGCGTGGACAAGCGCACCGAACGTATCCGGCGGCGGATCCAGAACGCCAACGGCATCCACCAGCGGTACTACGCGATGGACACCGACGGCCGCACGACCGAGCTCAACGAGGAGCTCGCCGCCAAGGCGGTCCACGCCGCGTTGGCCGACCGGGGGATGGGCGCGGACCGGCTCGGGATGCTGGCCTGCGCCACCACGCAGGGCGACCTCCTCGTCCCCGGGTTCGCCTCCATGGTGCACGGCAGGGTGGGTGGCGGGCCGATGCAGGTGCTGACCGCGACCGGGGTGTGCGCCTCCAGCATCGCCGCACTCGATGCCGCCGTGAGCAAGGTGCGGCTCGGTGAGCACGCCCGGGCGGCCGTCGTGGGGTCGGAGCTGGCCAGCCGGTGGCTGCACCAACGGCGGTTCGACGGCGTCGAAGACCACCTCGACGCGCACTTCCTGAGGTGGATGCTCTCCGACGGCGCCGGGGCGGCGATCGTGGAGTTCCAGCCTCGTCCGGACCGGCCGTCGCTGCGCGTGGACTGGGTGCGCCACATCTCGCTCGCGCACGAGCACGAGGTCTGCATGCGGGCCGGTCTCGACGGCGACGTCCTCGAGGCCGGACGAACCTGGCAGGACTTCGACGACGTGGCGAGCGCCGAGCGCGCCGGTCTGATGCAGATCCGGCAGGACACCTCGGTGCTCGGCGAGCTCGCGAAGGTCGGCCTCGCCCAGTTCGAGGAGCTGGTCGACCTCGGGCTGGTCGACCTGGCGAAGCTGGATCACGTCATCTGCCACTACTCGACCAACGCGTTCCGCGACGTCGTCTTCGACGCGCTCGCCGCACGCGTGCCCGGGTTCGACGCGACGCGCTGGTTCTCCAACCTCGAGACCTGCGGCAACACCGGAGCCGCCAGCATCTACATCGCTCTGGAGGAGGCCTGGCGCACCGGCCGGCTGCAGCCCGGTGAGACCGTGCTGCTCGCCGTCCCGGAGTCCGGGCGGTTCTCGTTCGGCTTCGCCCACCTGACCGTCGTCGAACCACGCAGCGCAAGGAGCACCGACCGATGACCGACGTCACCGCAGCACCCATCGAGGGCTACGTCCCCCCGAAGCGCGACTCCCGGCCGCTCCTGGACCGGCTGAGCGAGTGCTGGACCGACTTCGAGGCGCGGCTCGAGCAGGTACCGATCCTGCAGGCGCTCGCAGCCGGCGACGTGACGCTCGAGGACTACCACCGGCTGCTGCACAACCTGCGCCAGCAGGTCGTGGACGGCTCGCTGTGGATCGCGCGGGCGGCGTCGAACTTCGACATGGACCACTTCGACCTGCGGTCGGCGGCGATCAGCCACGCGCTCGAGGAGCACCGCGACCACCTGCTGCTGCAGCGCGACTACCTGGCGATCGGCGGCTCTCTGGAGACGCTGAGGGCAGGCCGCAAGAACGTCGGCTCGCAGGCGCTGTCCGGCTACATGTTCCACGTGGCCAGCCAGCCCAACCCGGTGGGCTGCCTCGGTGCGATGTTCGTCATCGAGGGCCTCGGCGCGCAGAAGGCCGGCGAGTGGGGCAGGCGGTTCGCCGACGTGCTCGGGCTTGCTGAGCGCCAGGTGCACTTCATGATCTACCACGCCGAGGCTGACGTGGAGCACACCGGGACCATGGACGCCTTCCTCACCTCGGACCGCATCGACGCCGACGCGGCCGATGCGATCGTCTCGTGCGCGAAGGTCGTCGCCCGGCTGTACGTCATGCAGCTCACCGAGCTGGACGAGGTGTAACCGTGGCCCCGGAGTTCGTGCGGTCCGACCCGAGCATGTGGGAGGCGATCTACGCCGACCCGTCGATCCCGTTGGAGAAGTCGCTGATCCGGATGATCATCGACGACCAGCGGCGGAGCTCGCGCCGATGGCTCTACCCCTACGCCCGGTTCCTCTCGCGGGTGCTGGTGGCCGTGCTGTCCCTGATCAAGCGGGTGGCGCCGGGGCGCTGGATGACGCTGACCACGATGGACAAGCTCTGCCTGTGGTTCCTGCGCCGGTTCGTGGCTCCCGACGCCGTCGAGCTGCTGATCCGGCACTTCGTGGTCGAGACCAACCTCGTCAACTTCATCATCAACAACACCGAGGCGAAGATCGACCCGGTGACCCTGCGCCCGACCACCCTGGAGGGCCTCGGCGACAACGCCGTCGTCGAGCACGACGTCAACGTCTACGACCTGCTGATCGCCCTCGAGGGCGTCCGGGTGGACGCGCCGGACCAGCTCGACTTCAGCGGCGTCGAGGTACCGGCGCTGGACCCCGAGCGCAAGCGCCGGCGGATCCTGCACCTCGACATCCAGACCGCGCTCTGCCTGATGAACATCCCGTTCTGCGTGGCGCTCAGCCTCGAGGAGTTCCGCCGCGCGATCCACTCGCTGCGGTTCGACGACTCCTTCCTGGAGATCCTGGCCGCGGTGTGCGAGGACGAGACCTTCAAGCACTGGAAGATGGGCGGCCTCAGCCTCTGGATGGACACCAACGTGGACGTCCCGCAGCTGGTCTACCGCCACGCGCTCGTGTGCGAGTACGCCCACGCGCGCCTCGTCACCCTCGCGCGCGAGCAGCGGATCGGCTGACGTGCGTCGGCGAGGAAGCGCATGACCCGGATCGCCGACGCCCTGCGCTCTGCTGATCAGACCCGCGCCATCGAGCTCGGCCGCGGGGTGCTGGACCGGACGGGCCCGATGTTCGTCGAGCTGTTCGCGGGTCGGTCGGCGCTGGTGGTCGCGGACGAGAACACCTTCGGGTGCGCCGGCGAGCAGGTGGTCGCCTCGCTGCGGGCGGCCGGAGTGGTCCTGGCGGCGGAGCCGATGGTGCTCCCGGGCGCACCCACGCTGTACGCGGGGTACCCCGCCGTCGAGGCCGTTCGGGATCGGCTGGCCTCGCTCCCGGGCGCGATCGCGTGCTCGATCGGGGCCGGCACCCTCAACGACATCACCAAGCTGGCCTCGGGTGAGCTCGAGCGGCCTTATCTGCACGTGTGCACCGCTGCCTCGGTCGACGGCTACAGCGCGTTCGGGGCCTCGATCGCCATCGACGGCTTCAAGGCCACGCGGAGCTGCCCGGCACCGGCCGGCGTGATCGCCGACCTGGATGTGCTGCAGGCGGCACCGCAACGCCTGACGGCGACCGGGTACGGCGACCTGTCGGAGAAGATCCCCGCCGGTGCCGACTGGATCCTCGCGGACGAGCTCGGGATCGAGCCCATCCATCCGGCCGCGTGGTCGTTGGTGCAGGAGTCGGCGCGCGCCGTGCTGCGGCGTCCCGCAGCGATCGCACGCGCGGAGCCGGAGGCGGTCGCCGCTCTCACCGAGTCGCTGCTGCTCTCGGGCCTGGGGATGCAGGCGGCGAAGTCGTCGCGGCCGGCCTCCGGCGCGGGGCACCAGTTCTCGCACACGTGGGAGATGTCCGGCCACGGCCTGACCTGGGAGCCGCCGCTGTCGCACGGGTTCAAGGTCGGGATCGGGTCGATCGCCTCCTGTGCGCTGTGGGAGGCCTCGCTCGCCCTGGACCTGCGTGCGCTCGACGTCGAACGCGTCGTCGCCCGGGCGCCGTCACCTGAGCAGGTCGAGACCCGGGTGAGGGCCGCGCTGCCGGAGGCGTTCGCCGACGAGTCGGTCGCGGCCTCGCAGAGCAAGCAGCTCCGAGGAGCCGAGCTGCGGGACCGGCTACGGCTGGTCGTGGAGCGGTGGCCCACCGTCGTCGAACGGGTGCGCCCGCAGCTGGTGAGCGCCGCCGAGATGATGGACATGCTGCGGGTCGCGGGAGCGCCGCACCACCCGACGCTGATCGGCATCGACATGGACCGGTTCCGCGCCACCCACCAGATGGCGAGGATGATCCGCCGTCGCTACACGATCCTCGACGTGCTCGAGGACTGCGGGATGCTCGACCAGGTGGTCGACAACCTGTTCGCAGCCACCGGGTTCTGGGGCCGGCATCGGTCTGGCGCGTCGTCCGACTCCTCCGAGCCGCCGGGCACCGTCACGACGCCCCCGTGATCCTCACAGCGACCGGCGCGCGTACTGCCGGGCGGCGATGACGGCGGAGATCGTCACGGCGGCCGCGAGAGCCAGCGCCGACAGCGCCACCAGGGCGGCGGGGTGCAGCGCCGTGAGCGCATCGAGGTCGATCCGCTCCTGCAGGCCGAGCCGGCCGGCGAGCCAGAGGGCGCCGGCTCCCGCGATCACCGGGATGTACATCATCGGTCGGGCCCGGACGAAGCCGACGGCGAAGAAGAACGGCAGCTGCACCGCGATCACGAGAAGGAAGAACGCGAGGCACGCCAGGTTGACCAGGCCGAGCTGCACCAGCGAGACCTGCTGATCCTGCACGAGGGTGACGGCGACGGCCGCAGCCGTACCGACGGCGGCCAGCGTCAGGTAGAGCGCGATGAGGGCGACGTAGCGCCCGACGACGACCGCGCGGCGGGAGATCGGGAGCGTCGCGTAGAGGGTGTCGAGGCGGCCGCGCTCGTCGTTGGCGAACGTGCGAGGTGCGAGCAGCACCATGAGCACGGCGGCCGCGAGGATCCCGAAGGCCGGCAGCGGCGTGAGCACGGCGGCGGCCACGATCGCCGCCACGGACGGCAGGAAACGTGTGAGCGGCGTCGTGGTGCTCATGAGGTCGAAGCCGGCGAAGGTGGCGATCATGAGGCCTCCTGGTGCAGTCGGGTGTCGTCGCGACGGGCGAGGTGGACGACGACGTCGTCGGTGGTGGCCGCATCGATGACCGTCGTCGGGCCGAAGAGCGGCGTCGAGGCGGTGTGGATGAGGCCGTCGAAGCGGGCACCCGTGCGGCGCAGACCGAGGATGGCGCTCGCGGCCTCGTCGCTGAGCTGTTCGGTGCCGTGCACCATGGCGAACTCCTCGCGCAGCTCGTCGAGGGTGCCGGAGTACTCGATGCGGCCGCTGTCGATCACCAGCATGAGGTCGGCCAGGCTGTCGAGGTCGGAGGTGATGTGGGTGGAGAACAGAACGCTGTGCCTCTCGTCGACCATGAAGTCGCGCAGCAGGTCCACCAGGTCGGCCCTGGACACGGGGTCGAGGCCGCTCGTCGGCTCGTCGAGCACGAGCAGCTCGGGGTGGTGCGCGAGCGCGACGGCGAGCGACACCTTGACACCCTGCCCCCGGGAGAGCGTGCCGATCCGGGAGTCGCGGGCGACGTCGAACCGGTCAAGGAGGGACCGGAACAGCTCGTCGTCCCAGGTGGGAGAGAACCGCCCCACGTGCCGGTGCAGGCTCGAGACCTTCCAGTCGGGGGAGAGGAAGGGCTGGTCGAGAACGGCTCCGACGCGTGCGTTCACGGCGGCGGTGCCGGGTCGCTGCCCGTCGAGCAGCTCGACGGACCCGGCGTCCGGCTGGAGCATGCCGAGCAGGGCGCGGATCGTCGTCGTCTTGCCTGCCCCGTTCGGCCCGACGAAGCCCATGACGAGTCCGGTCGGGAGCTCGAGGTCCACCTCGTCGAGGCGGAAGGCTCCTTGCGTGTGGGTGAGTCCTCTCACCGAGATCGCTGTCGAGGTCATGTGGTGCTCCACTTCTCGTCGAGGAGGGTGTCCAGCTCGGCGCGGCTGAGTCGGGCGTCGCGGGCGGCGCCGATCACGTCGGTGACGGCGGCGTCGAGGCGATGCCGCAGGGCGTCGCGGGCCTGGTCGGGATCCACGGCGACGACCACGAACCCGCGGCCGTGCTCGTTGACGACGACTCGTTCCGCGACGAGGTCGTTGTAGGCGCGGGTGACGGTCATGAGGCTCACGCGCAGGTCGGCGGCGAGCTGTCGCAGCGACGGCAGCCGGTCTCCGACAGGCAGGTCGCCGCTGTAGATGGCGGAGCGGATCTGCGTCTTGATCTGCTCGTACATCGGGACGCCCGAGCTCGTCGAGAGCAGGATCTGCATCGCCATCTCCAACTGTATGGGTACAGCAGTACAGTAACGACCATGCCCGGACGGCGCAACAGCCGGTCCAGGCAGGACGTTGTCCGATCGGGTCGATCCCGTTCGTGGCAGTGGTGGAGCCGCCGACCAGCGACGGCCTGGAGAACAGGAGCATCACCATGAGCGCCACCTTCACCGTCGACTACTTCTGCAGCCTCGACGGCCACGGCTCGGCCACGGGATGGCCGGGGTACTGGGGCAAGGAGGGTCCCGAGCTCCGTGACGACCGGGTGCGTACCTTCGCCCAGGACCAGGTGCTGGTGTTCGGCGCGACCACGTTCCGCGAGTTCGCGTCCTTCGTCACCACCTACGACGAGCCGTACTACGACAGCCTCAACCAGCTGCCGAAGATCGTGTTCTCGAGCACGCTCGATCCTCGGTCGCCCGGCTGGGAGCACTCGACGGTCCTGCACGAGGACGCCGTCACGGCGATCGAACGCCTGAAGCGCACCACCGACATCCCGATGCGGTCCCACGGCAGCATCTCCCTGAACCGCGCGCTGCTGGCCGCCGGCCTGGTCGACCGGCTCGAGGTGATGGTCTTCCCGGCGATCACGGGGAAGAAGGGATACGCCTCGCTGTTCCTCGAGGGCCCGGAGCTCGACCTCGAGCTCGTCGAGTCCACGGTGCTCGACGGCCGGACGATGAAGCTCGTCTACGCGCCGCACCTCCACACGTCGGTACCCGCGGGCGTCGGGCCGCAGCTCCGGCACGCGGACTGAGACCCTCCGAGGGTGGCGCGGTGGTCAGCGGCCGGTGTCGGCGGCGGCGAGCCCGGTCTGGAACGCGATCACGACCGCTTGCACGCGGTCTCGTGCGCCGAGCTTCGCGAGCACGTTGCCCACGTGAGTCTTGACCGTGGTGCTCGAGAGCACCAGGTGGTCGGCGATCTCCGCGTTCGACATCCCCTCGGCCATCAGCTGGAGCACCTCGAGCTCGCGCGGGGTCAGGCCGGCGAGCCTCGGGTGCGGGCCGTCGTGGACCGCGTCCTCGCGCGGCAGCTTGCCCGAGAGCAGCTCCAGCATCCGCCGGGTCGCGCGCGGGGCGACCACGGCGTCACCGCTCGCCACCGTGCGGATCGCCTCGACCAGCTGGGCAGGTTCGGTGTTCTTGAGCAGGAAGCCGCTCGCGCCGGCACGGAGCGCACCGAAGGCGTACTCGTCGAGGTCGAAGGTCGTCAGCACCAGCACGCGGCTGCCCGGGTGCGCCGCGACGATCTGCTCGGTCGCGGTGATGCCGTCGCCGCCGGGCATACGGACGTCCATGAGCACCACGTCGGGCCGCAGCGCCTTCACCTGCTCGACCGCCACCCGGCCGTCCGCCGCCTCGCCGAGGACCTCGAGGTCGGGCTCGGCCTGCAGCACCATCCGGAACCCCTTGCGCAGCAGCGCGTGGTCGTCCACCAGCAGCACCGTCGTCGTCATGCGTGGCCTCCCTGGGCCGCCACGGCCGGCTCGGCCCGCTCCGCCGGCTCGCTGCGCGGTGCACGCGCCGGCAGCGTCGCGGCCACCCGCCAGCCGCCGCCCGGCACCGGTCCGGCATCGACCGTCCCGCCGAGCAGCTCGGCGCGCTCCCGCATACCCGTCAGCCCGCGCCCTGCTCCCAGCTTCTCGACGGCGGTCGTGTCGCCGCCGGCGCCGTTGGTCACCTCGATCGTGACGACCTCCTCGGAGTGCCCGACGGCGACGCTCACCTCGTCGGCACCGGGTGCGTGCCGCAGCACGTTCGTCAGCGACTCGGCCAGGATGCGGCGGGCCGCGAGCGCGATCGCCGCTTCCGGCAGCGCGGTGTCCAGACCGGTCGCGGTCACCGGCAGCCCTGCCAGCCGGAAGCGGGACACCATGGTGGCCAGGTCCTCGTCGTCGCCGGTCGCGGCCGGGGCGTCGTCGAGCGCCAGCAGCACGCGCTTCATGTCCGCCAGCGCCGCCCGTCCGGTCTGGGAGACCTCCCGCATCGCGACCCTCGCCTCCTCGGGCGAGGTCGCGGCGACGGCGCCCGCACCGTCGGCCAGGGCGACCATGACGGAGACGCTGTGCGCGATGACGTCGTGCACCTCGCGGGCGATGTGCGTGCGCTCGGTCACCCGCGCGAGCAGCGCGTTCTGCTGCTCCTCCCGACGCAGCGTGCGCTCGCGCTCCCGCTGCGCGTCCTCGCGCTGACGTCGCAGCCGGGCGTTGGTGCCGAGCGCCACGGCCAGCAGCAGCAGGGCCGCGATCGTGACCACGGCGGTCACCTTGACCGGGTCCGAGGTCACCGGCGCGAGCTCGGTGCCGGTCCACTGCTCCGGGGTCAGGCCTCCGGGAGGGTTCTGGAGGTGCCCGGGGCGCGTCTGCAGCCACCCCAGCCCCATCAGGTCGAGGTAGGTGACGCTGAGCAGGTTCCAGTGGGCGACGCTGAGGACCGCCCACGTCGCGATCGCCAAGGTCCAGGCGGTGATGCTGCTGCGGGACGCGGCGACCGCGTACGTCGCCAGGGCGAGCCCGATCGTCGTCACACCGCTGCCGGCGGTCAGCAGCAGCGACACGAGCGCCAGCACCGCGAAGCCGAGGGCGACCGGGACCGGGAACCGCCGGCGCCACCGCAGCATCGCGGTACCGGCGACGGCGACGACGACCCCCAGCACCGTGACCCGGTTCGCCATCGGGGAGCCGGGCGGGTAGTTGTACCAGATGACGGCGGGGATGGTGAAGAGCGCGACCGTGAGCAGGGCGCACAGCGCGAACGCCGCACAGACGGCGGTGTCGGCCGCCCGGGGGTGCTGCCGCCACCACCGCGGGCTGCCGCGCCGCGGCGCGGCCCGGACCTCAGACGTCACGACGACGCACCACCAGGGCGGCGACGAGGAGAGCGGCGAGGGTCCACGCCACCAGGATGCCGTAGCCCTGCCACGGCCCGGGCTGCGCACCCGCCTGCTCGGCGAGCCTGAGCGACTGGGTGGGGGTGGCCGCCAGCCTTCCCGCCCAGCCCGGCAGCACCGAGCGCACCGTCGTGGCGGCGGACGTCCCCATCATTGTGAGCGCCTGCTCGAGCACCAGCAGCAGCGTGATCGCGACGACCGTCGCGGCCGCCGGCCGCCGCAGCGCGGCCCCGATCGCCAGCGCCAGCAGCGTCACGGTGACGAGGTACAGCACGGTGCCGAGAACCACCCGGCCCAGGTCGCCGTCGGGCGCCGCGAGGACCACGCCCGGGCGGTCCCGGAACGCGAGCAGCGCGAGCCAGGTCGTCGCCAGCGCGAAGACGGCGGCGAGGACCGCGATCGTGGCGACGGTGACCGCCGTCGCCACCAGCACCGGCAGCCGCCGCGGCACCGCCACGTAGGTGGCTCGCGCGCTGCCGTCCTGGTGCTCGCCCGCGGCGGTGATCACCCCGAGCATCAGCAGCGGCACCTGGGACCCGGCGAGCCCGATGGTGAGGAGATAGGACAGGCCACCGGCCGCGGCTGCCTCGGCGTTGTACCCGACCCAGAGGCCGACCGCGGCGTGCAGCACCATCGTGGCCCCCACGCACCAGAAGGTGGCGGGCACCGTCCACGCCTTCACCCACTCCGACCGCAGCACGCGCAGGAGACCGACCCCCCGCCGGGCCGGCAGCCCCACCGAGCTGCCGACCACCAGGCGGACCGGCTCAGACATCGGATCGACGCAGGCGCGCCCCGGCGAGCAGCAGCGCCAGCAGCGCCCATGCCCCCAGCACCCCGACGCTGCCCCACGGGCCGACCACGGTCGTGCCCATCGAGGCGACGAGGTCGACGAACTCATTCAGAGCGGTGACGGCGAGCAGGGCGTGCCCAGGCAGCCACTGTGCCACCGCGTCGGCACCTATCAGCGCGAGCTCGGACATCCCGAGCGCGAACATCACGGCGATCGCCACCAACGGGCGTCGCAGCAGCGCCCCGACGCCGAGCGCGAGCACCGCCAGCAGCACCAGCGTCACCGCGCCGCCGACCAGGATGCGCACGGACTGGCCGTCGTCGAGCGCGACGTGCAGGTCGGGTCCCAGCGGCCCGACCAGCAGGATCGCAGCCGAGACCACCACGGCCGCGATGGCAGCCACCGCCGCGGTGCCGGCGGCCGTCAGCGTCTTGGCGAGCAGCACGAGCCCCCGCCGAGGCACGGCCGAGAGCGTCGAGGCTGCGCTCCCCGTCGAGAACTCACCAGCCCCCATCAGGGCGCCGTAGACCAGCAACGGGAGCTGGGCGAACAGGAAGTTGCCCGCGACCACGTAGGCGAGGCTGTTGCCGTAGCCCTCGGCCCCCACCAGGCTGTCGAGACTCATCAGCAGCGCCATCGAGGCGTTGATGGCGACCGTGGCCGCCACCGCCCACCGGGTCGACCGCAGCCCCCAGGACTTGCCCCACTCCGACCTCAGCACGCGTCCGAGGTGGACCCCGGCGCTGCTGGGCAGCCCGGTGGCTGCCACGACCGCGGTCATCGCTCGGCCTGCACGGTCGCACGAGCTCGCTGCTGTCCGCCGTACTCGACGGCGTCGGCCGTGAGATCGAGGTACGCCTCCTCCAGCGTGCCCGCCACGGTGCCGAGCTCGAGCACCGCGACGCCGAGCGCCGCCGCAGCGGCCCCCACGGCGCCGGCGTCCATCCCGGAGACCTCCAGCGTGTCGGCGGCCACGGCGCGGGTGCTCGCCCCGGCGGCGGTCAACGATCCGGCGAGCCGATCGGCCTCGGTCGTCCGCACCCGCACCAGCCCGCTGCGGGCGGTGCGTGCTACCAGCGTGGCGAGGTCGTCGTCCGCCAGCAGCCGGCCTCGCCCGATGACCACGACGCGGTCCGCGCACTCGGCGAGCTCGGCCATGAGGTGAGAGGACAGGAAGACGGTGCGGCCGTCGTCGGCGAGCGTCCGGAGCAGGTTCCGGATCCACAGCACGCCGTCGGGGTCGAGGCCGTTGACCGGCTCGTCGAGGATGAGCGTGGGCGGATCGCCGAGCAGCGCGGCGGCGACACCGAGTCGCTGCGTCATCCCGAGCGAGTAGCCGCCCACGCGCCGCCGTGCGACCGACTCCAGCCCGGCCAGCCCGATCACCTGCCGTACCCGGGCACGGCCGATGCCGTGCGTCCGGGCCAGTCCCATGAGGTGCCCGTACGCGGTGCGGCCCGGGTGCACCGAGCGTCCGTCGAGCATGACGCCGACCTCCTGCAGCGGTGCTCGCAGATCGGCGTAGCGGTGACCGTTCACGGTGGCGGTCCCCGCGCTCGGCCGCGCCAGGCCGACGATCATCCGCATGGTCGTGGACTTCCCGGCCCCGTTGGGTCCCAGGAACCCGGTGACGGCGCCCGGGCTGACCGTGAAGGTCAACCCGTTCACCGCCGTCGTCGACCCGTAGCGCTTGGTCAGGTCCGTCACCTCGATCATGACGTCTCCTCTCGGTGCTGCGCAGGATGGTTCCCGCGACACCGACGACGCTAGGAAGATCCCGGTCCCGTGCCCACGTCCCGTGCGACGAGATCGCTCGGAGCGTGCTCATCCTCGAGGAGGAGGAGGAGGCGCCGCGATGCGCTCCTCCTCGCGGCGGCCGGCCCCTGCCCGCCGGTTGCTCGTGGAACAGACCGAAGAACCCGTACGTTGGCCCGAAGAGCGCAGTACCTGCGCATCGCATCCCGACGGCCATCGCATCCCGAGGGCAGAGGCGCTCAGTATCCTGGCGGGCTCGGTCCCCCTCGTGCGCACCGCCACGGGAGAAGCAGCCATCACCTGCAGACAGGACGCACGTGCACGGAAACGCCACCGCCCGATTCACCCGAGCGGCCATGCTCTCGGTCGCTGCGGGCATGCCAGGCACGGTCACGACGTCGGCGCAGATCCAGGACCAGCTCGCCGACGTCCTCGACCGGCTCCGGCTGCCGCGGACGCTGCTCGAGCGCGTCGCGGGGATCCTGGAGCGGCGCACCTGGTCCCCCGGCGAAGACATGCACACCGGGGCGATCGACGCCGCCAACCGCGCCATGGCGCAGGCGAACGTCAAGCCCGGCGAGATCGATCTCCTCATCAACACCTCGGTCTCGCGACCGCACCTGGAGCCCTCGGTGGCGGTCCAGCTGCACCACCGTCTCGGTCTGCCGACCTCGGCGGTGAACTTCGACGTGACGAACGCCTGCCTCGGATTCGTCAACGGGATGAGTCTGGCCAGCAGCATGATCGAGACCGGGCAGATCCGGCACGCCCTCATCGTCGCCGGGGAGAACGCGGACGACGTCCACGCCACCACCATCGAGCGGCTCCGGAGCGGGAACCCGGACCGCGACGAGTTCATGCAGGAGTTCGCCACCCTCACCCTGGGCTCCGGTGCGGCCGCCGCGGTGATGGGCGTCGCCGACCACCACCCCGGGAGCCATCGCTTTCTCGGCGGCGTGACGCGCGCAGCGACGCAGTACCACGAGCTGTGCGTCGGTAGCGCCGAAGGCATGTTCACCGACGCTGCCGGCCTCCTCAAGGGCGGGCTCGACCTCGTGGTCTCCGCGTGGCACGAGGCGGAGCCCGAGTGGCACTGGTCGCGAGCCGACCGGTTCGTCACCCACCAGGTGTCCCGGTCGCACACCGACGCCATCACCGAGGCGGTCGACCTGGACCCCGCCAAGGTGCCGACCACGTTCCCGACCCTCGGCAACGTGGGTCCGGCCTCGCTGCCGATCACCCTCGCCGCCGAGCAGGACTCCCTCCGGTCGGGCGACCGCGTGCTGCTCATGGGTGTCGGTTCCGGTCTGAACACCGCGCTGATGGAGCTCGCCTGGTGACCGAGGCCGGCATGCCCGCCGAGCTCCGTGACACGCTCCCCGGCCTCGACGGCGCCTGGAGCCGGGTCGTGCGCGTCCCCGGCGCGGCCGCCGACGGCGGTGCCCCCGACCTCCTTCGCTCCTGGCACGTGCTGGACACCGGACCGGTGCTGGAGCGTGGCGGGCACGAGATCGCCGGCACCGTGCTGGCCGTCCACGGCAACCCCACCTGGTCCTACCTGTGGCGCTCGCTGCTGACGGCGAGCCTCGTCCAGGCGGACGCGGGCGGCCCGGCCTGGCGCGTGGTCGCCGTCGACCAGCTCGAGATGGGCTTCTCCGAGCGCACCGGGGTGGTGCGCGGTCTCGCCCAGCGCGTCGCCGACCTCGGCGCCCTCACGGCTGCGCTGGAGATCCGCGGGCCGGTCGTCACGCTCGGTCACGACTGGGGCGGTGCCATCAGCCTCGGCTGGGCGCTCGCGCACCCGGAGCAGCTGGCGGGCATCGCCCTGCTCAACACGGCCGTGCACCGCGGCTGCGGGCCGATCCCGGCGCCGCTGCGGCTCGCGGGCGCCACCGGTGTGCTCCCCGCCGCGACGCGCGCGAGCACCGCGTTCCTGGAGACCACCCTCGCGCTCGCGCGGCCGCCGTTGGCGGCCCCGGTCCGGGAGGCCTACCGCGCGCCCTACCGCGGCGCCGCGCGGCGACGCGCGATCGGTGACTTCGTCGCGGACATCCCCGTGGGCGAGAACCACCCGAGCACGCCGGCCCTCGCGGCGATCGCCGCCGGGCTGCGCCGGCTGCGGGTGCCCGCCCTGCTGCTCTGGGGTCCGCGCGACCCGATCTTCAGCGACCGCTACCTCGACGACCTCCTCGACCGGATGCCGCACGCCCGCGTGCACCGTTTCGAGGGTGCCGGCCACCTGGTGGCCGAGGACGTGACGTGGGCAGGAGCGGTGCTCGACTGGCTGCCCGTCCCGGCCGCGCCGGACGCGACCGCACAGCCCGAGCCCGAGCCCAAGCCCGATCCCGATCCCGCCTTCCGGCCCCTGGGCTCCGCCCTGGAGGAGCGCGCCGAGGATCCGCGCGTCGCCGTCGTCGACATGGCGGCGCAGCCGCCGGTCCGTGTCAGCTGGCGGCTGCTGGCCCGCAACGTCGAACGCCTCGCCGCGGGCCTGCTGGCCGCCGGGGTCCGGCCGGGCGATCGTGTGAGCCTGCTCGTCCCGCCGGGGCCGACACTGACGGCGGGCGTGTACGCGTGCCTGCGGATCGGCGCCGTGGTCGTCGTGGCCGATGCGGGCCTCGGGGTCGCCGGGCTCTCGCGCGCGGTGCGGGGCGCGCAGCCCGACGTCGTGATCGGCGAGCGTCGCGGGCTGACCGCCGCCCGGGCGCTGGGCTGGCCCGGCCGGCGGATCTCGGCACGCACCCTCGCCGCCCCCGTGGCGGCCGCCCTGGGCGTGAGCGCCTCGCTCCCCGCGCTCATGCGCGACGGCGACCGCGCCCTCGCCGAGGGCGCGCGCCTCCCGCCCCATCCGGGCCCGGACGCCGACGCCGCCGTGCTCTTCACCTCGGGCTCCACAGGGCCGGCCAAGGGGGTGCGGTACACGCACGCCCAGCTCGCTGCCGTCCGGGACGTGCTCGCCGCCGAGCTCGGCCTGCGCCCCGAGACCGGGCTGGTCACCGGGTTCGCTCCCTTCGCCCTCCTCGGCCCCGCACTCGGGACCCGGTCGGCCACACCCGACATGGACGTCTCGGCACCCCGCACGCTCACCGCACGCGCCGTGGCCGACGCCGTGACCGCCTCGGGCGCCACGACCGTGTTCCTCTCACCGGCCGCCGTCCTCAACGTCGCCCGCACCGCTGGTGACCTGACCGCGAACGACCGCGCCGCGCTGCGTGGCGTCACCCAGCTGCTCTCCACCGGTGCCCCGGTCAGCGCCCAGCTCCTCGGCTCCGTGGCCGAGCTGATGCCGGCGGCCACCGCGCACTCCCCGTACGGCATGACCGAGTGCCTGCTCGTCACCGACATCACGCTCCCGGAGATCGCCGCCCTCGCGGACGCCGACGACGCCGGGGTGTGCGTGGGGCGGCCCGTGCACGACGCGCAGGTGCTCATCAGCGCTCTCGACGGCACCGGCGCAGCCGTGGGTGCGCCGACCCGGGACCCCGGGATGCTCGGGGAGATCCTGGTGAGCGCGCCGCACCTCAAGGACAGCTACCACCGGCTCCACCTCACCGACCTCGAGGCCACCCGCGACGCGCCCGACGGCGGTCGCTGGCACCGCACGGGCGACGTGGGCCATCTCGACGTCGAGGGCCGGCTGTGGATCGAGGGCCGGCTCGCGCACGTGATCACGAACCCGGAAGGGCCGCTCGGTCCGGTCGGGCCGGAGCAGGAGATCGAGCGCGCCGCGGTCGTGCGGCGCGCGGCCGTCGTGGGCGTCGGTCCGGCGGGCGTCCAGCACGCTGTCGCGGTCGTGGAGACCCACCCGCAGGCGAGGCGTGCGGGCCTGGCCCCGGCCGCCCTCGCCGATCAGGTGCGTGCCGCGTGCGGCACACCGCTCGTGGCCGTGCTCGTGGTGCCCGAGCTGCCCACCGACATCCGGCACAACTCCAAGATCGACCGGGCGGCGCTGGCCGCGTGGGCGCAGCGGCTGCTCGCAGGCGAACGCGCCGGGGCTCCGCGATGAAGGTCCTGGTCACGGGCGCGAGCGGCTTCCTCGGTCGCGCCGTCGCGGCCAGGATCGCCCAGGCCGGTCACGAGGTCACTACGCTGCAGCGGCGGCCCAGCGGCGTCCTCGGCGTGCGTGACGTCGGCGGCAGCGTCACCGACGCGGCCGTGGTGGCCCGCGCCACCCAGGGCCAGGACGCGGTCGTGCACCTCGCCGCGAAGGTGTCGTTGGCGGGCGAGGCCGCCGAGTTCGCGCGGGTCAACGTCGAGGGCACGCGGCGGCTGCTGGAGGCGGCCCGGGCCGCAGGGGTGCAGCGGTTCGTGCAGGTCTCCTCGCCCTCGGTCGCGCACCTGGGGCGCTCCCTGGTCGGCGTCGGCGCCGAGCCCGCCGACCCCGAGGGCGCACGGGGCCACTACGCGCGGACCAAGGCCGCCGCCGAGCTGCTCGCGCTCTCCTACGACTCCCCGGAGCTGGCGGTCCTCGCGGTCCGCCCGCATCTCGTGTGGGGTCCGGGCGATCCCCAGCTGGTGGCGCGGATCGTCGATCGTGCCCGCCGCCGGCGGCTGCCGCTGCTCGACCAGGGGGCGGCCCTCATCGACTCCACCTACGTGGACAACGCGGCCGGCGCGATGCTCGCGGCCGTGGAACGCGCCGACGTGGCGCACGGCCGCGCCCTCGTCGTCACGAACGGTGAACCGCGCCCCGTCGCCGAGCTGCTGGGCGGCATGTGCCGGGCGGCCGGTGTGCCCGTCCCGTCGTGGCGGGTTCCTGGCGCGCTGGCTCGCGCCGTCGGGGGCGCCGTCGAGCGGGTCTGGGCGGTGCGGCCCGGGCGGGACGAACCGCCGATGACGCGGTTCCTGGCCGAGCAGCTCTCCACCGCGCACTGGTTCGACCAGCGCGAGACGCGTGCGGCCCTGTCGTGGCAACCGCGGGTCAGCATCGAGGAGGGCATGGTCCGGCTGGCGCAGCACTACGGCGAGGGCTGAGACCGCCCGCGGTGCCGGCGCACCGCGGCGCGGTTGGCGCACCGGACCGAGCAGTACTGCTGCCGGCCGTTGCGGGTGACGTCGACCACCACGTTCGTGCAGGGTGCCGAGCCGCAGCGCCCCAGCCGGTGCATGCCCCGGGTGACCAGATGCAGGGCGGTCCCGACGCCGATGACGGCGCGCAGCACGGCCGGCAGTGCGTCCTGCTCGTCGCGGTAGTGCAGGTGCCAGCCCTCGCCGTCGTGATCGGTCAGCCGCGGGTACGCCGCGGCGGCGGCCATCTCCGCGTTGAGCAGCGCGGCGCGCTCATCCGGGTCGGAGGCGTCGACGACGCGGAGCCAGTCGTCGATCACCTGGCGCACGCCGTCGTGGTCACCCGGCGCCGATCCGAACCGCATCGTCATGCCGAACTCGCGCGTGCGGTCCACGATGCCGTCGCGGTCCTCCGGCCAGGAGTTCGCCAAGGAGGCCGCGAGCAGGACCGCATACTCGCCGTAAGGGTTGAGATGCATAAGACCATGACACCACGCTGGGTGACATGAGCGCCACCAGCGACATCCGCACCGCGTCCCAGCCCGCACCCGCCAGCACCCGGACCCCCTCGCACGAGCACGCCTGGGTCACCGAGTCGCGGCACCGCACCTCCGAGGGAGACGTCCTCTACGTCCGCTGCGGAGGCTGCCGCGCCCAGCGCATCGACCTCCAGAGGCGATCCGACGCGCCCCCGACCGCGCTCACGAGATCGATCTCCGCCGTCGGGAACAATCCTTGATCCACAAGAGTTGAGCCTCTTAGACTCAAGTCAGTTTGACAGATCGGTCTGCGTGAGCAGACTTGAGCCCTCAAGACTCAACAACCAAGGAGACACTCATGGCACGTGCGGTCGGAATCGACCTGGGCACGACGAACTCCGTCGTCGCCGTCCTCGAAGGTGGCGAGCCCACCGTCATCGCGAACGCCGAGGGCGCCCGGACCACGCCGTCCGTCGTCGCGTTCAGCAAGAGCGGGGAGGTGCTGGTCGGCGAGATCGCCAAGCGTCAGGCGGTCACGAACGTCGACCGCACGATCTCCTCGGTGAAGCGCCACATGGGCACCGACTGGTCCGTGGCCATCGACGACAAGGGCTACACCGCCCCCGAGATCTCCGCGCGCGTGCTCGGCAAGCTCAAGAAGGACGCCGAGTCCTACCTGGGCGAGCCCGTCACCGACGCGGTCATCACCGTGCCCGCGTACTTCAACGACGCGGAGCGTCAGGCCACCAAGGACGCCGGCCAGATCGCCGGGCTCAACGTGCTGCGGATCGTCAACGAGCCCACCGCGGCCGCGCTCGCCTACGGCCTGGAGAAGGGCAAGGAGGACGAGCTCATCCTGGTCTTCGACCTCGGTGGCGGCACCTTCGACGTCTCGCTCCTGGAGGTCGGCAAGGACGAGGACGACTTCTCCACCATCCAGGTCAAGGCCACCAACGGCGACAACCGCCTCGGTGGCGACGACTGGGACCAGCGCATCGTCGACTGGCTCGTCGGCCAGGTCAAGAACTCCAGCGGCGTCGACCTGTCCAAGGACAAGATCGCCCTGCAGCGACTGCGCGAGGCCGCCGAGACCGCGAAGAAGGAGCTGTCCTCCGCGACCTCGACCAACATCTCGCTGCAGTACCTCTCGATGAGCGAGAACGGCCCGATCCACCTCGACGAGAAGCTCTCGCGGGCACAGTTCCAGGACATGACCAAGGACCTGCTCGAGCGGACCAAGGCGCCGTTCCAGAACGTCATCCGTGACGCCGGTATCTCCGTCAACGACATCGACCACGTGGTCCTCGTCGGTGGGTCCACCCGCATGCCCGCCGTGACCCAGGTCGTCACCGAGCTGACCGGTGGCCGCGAGCCCAACAAGGGCGTCAACCCGGACGAGGTCGTCGCCGTCGGCGCGGCCCTCCAGGCCGGCGTCATCAAGGGTGAGCGCAAGGACGTGCTGCTCATCGACGTCACGCCGCTGTCCCTCGGCATCGAGACCAAGGGCGGCGTCATGACCAAGCTGATCGACCGCAACACCGCGATCCCGACCAAGCGCTCGGAGACCTTCTCCACCGCCGAGGACAACCAGCCCTCCGTGCTCATCCAGGTGTTCCAGGGCGAGCGTGAGTTCGCGCGCGACAACAAGCCGCTCGGCACCTTCGAGCTCACCGGCATCGCGCCGGCACGTCGCGGACTGCCGCAGATCGAGGTGACTTTCGACATCGACGCCAACGGCATCGTGCACGTCTCCGCCAAGGACAAGGGCACCGGCCAGGAGCAGTCGATGACGATCACCGGCGGCTCCGGCATCTCCAAGGAGGAGATCGACCGCATGGTGGCCGAGGCCGAGGCGCACGCCGCCGAGGACGCCCAGCGCCGCCAGGAGCAGGAGACCCGCAACAGCGCCGAGCAGTTCGTCTACTCGACCGAGCAGCTCCTGACCGACAACGCGGAGAAGCTCCCGGAGGACGTCACCACCGAGGTGCGCGCCAAGATCGCGGATCTCAAGACGGCGCTCGAGGGCACCGACATCGAGGCGATCAGCGCGGCGCAGACCGCGCTCGTGGAGGCCTCGCAGAAGATCGGCGACGCGCTCTACGCCCAGTCCGCGACCGACCCCACGGCCACCGGTGACGCCCCCACGGGGAGCCCCACCGAGGACGCGCCGGTCGAGGACGACGACGTGGTCGACGCCGAGATCGTCGACGAGGAGGAGGACCGCAAGTGACCCCGGGCCCGGAGGACAGGGCCGAGGTCGAGGGCGAGCCGATCGTGCGCGACAAGCGCCGGATCGACCCCGAGACGGGCGAGCTGCGCGAGGCCGGGGCGAGTGCCGCCGTCGGGGAGGTTCCCGACGGCGGAGCGAGCCCGGACGAGTCGGGTCCCGAGGACCCCACCGCAGGGTCGGACGAGGTCGCTGACCTCACCGACCAGCTCGCCCGCGCGAAGGCCGACAACTACAACCTCGACCAACGGTTCAACGCCTACGTGCGGCGCTCTCGCGCCGAGGTCACCGAGGCGCGGGCGCGGGGGCGCGAGGACGTGGTGGAGGCGCTCGTCGGGGTCCTGGACGACATCGAGCTGTCGCGCCAGCACGGCGAGCTCACCGGCCCGTTCGCCTCGATCGCCGAGAAGCTCGAAGGGATCCTCGAGGGGACCTTCGGTGTGGAGCGGTACGGCGCGCCGGGTGAGGACTTCGACCCCGGCGTCCACGAGGCGCTGATGCACAGTCAGAGCGAGGACGCCACGAGCGAGACGGTGCAGCAGGTGCTGCAGCCCGGGTACCGGGTAGGCGACCGCGTGATCCGACCGGCCCGGGTCGCCGTCGTCGGACCGCAGTGAGGACAGAGGTGGGAACCGCGGGAGGAGGTGCGAGATGAGCGGTCAGGACTGGCTCGAGAAGGACTTCTACGCCTCGCTCGGCGTGCCCAAGGACGCCGACGCGGCCGCGATCAAGAAGGCCTATCGCAAGCTCGCCCGCACGCACCACCCGGACCAGAACGCCGGAGATCCTCAGGCTGAGACCCGGTTCAAGGAGATCGGCGAGGCCTACGCGGTCCTGTCCGACCCCGAGCAGCGACAGCAGTACGACGCGCTGCGCGCCATGGCCGGAGGCGGACCTCGGTTCGCCTCCGGCCCCGGTGGCGCCACCGGGTTCGAGGACCTGTTCGGCGGCATGTTCAGCGGTGGCGGGGCACCCGGTGGCCGCGGGGCGGGCGGGCCGCGTGTGCGGTACTCCACGGGCGGCGGCGGTGGCCCCGACATCGACGACCTCCTCGGAGGTCTGTTCGGCGGTGGCGGCGGCTTCGGCCGCGGTGGCGCCGAGTACGGGCCGGTCAAGGGTCGCGACCTCACCGCATCCGCCACGCTGCCGTTCCGGCAGGCGGTCGCCGGTGACACCGTCGGGCTCGTGGTCAACGGCAGGTCCACCAAGGTCCGCATCCCACCGGGCGTGAAGGACGGGCAGAAGATCCGCGTCCCGGGCCGTGGCGAGCCGGGGCCGGGTGGCGGACCGGCGGGCGACCTCGTGGTGACCGTCACCGTGGAGCCGCACCCGGTGTTCGGGATCAGCGGTGACAACCTCACGATCACCGTGCCGGTCTCGTTCCCCGAGGCGGTCGACGGCGCCGTCATCTCCGTGCCCACTCTCGACGGCGGATCGGTGCGACTCAAGGTCCCGGCAGGGACGTCGTCGGGCGCTCGGCTGCGCGTCAAGGGCAAGGGTGTGACCACCAAGCGAGGCACCGGTGACCTGATCGTCACGATCGAGGTGGCCGTGCCGCGCAACCTGTCCGACGGGGCACGCGCTGCGCTGAACGAGTTCGCGGCCGCCACCGCGGGGGAGGACCCCCGCGTCGGGCTCGCCGAGGCCGCCAGGAGCTGAGCGGCATGACTCCTCCCCGCTACGGTCAGCCGGTCTTCCTCATCTCGGAGGCCGCGGCGCGGGCCGGCATGCACGCCCAGACGTTGCGCACCTACGACCGGTTGGGGCTCGTGGTGCCGCAGCGCGCTGCCGGGCGCGGGCGGCGCTACTCCGAGCGCGACGTCGACAAGCTCCGTGAGATTCAACGGCTCTCCCAGGAGGAGGGCATCAACCTCGCGGGCATCGCCCGGATCTTCGACCTCGTGGAGGAGAACGAGCAGCTGCGCGACAGGCTCGAGCAGCTGCTCGGGCTCACCGGGCAGCGGCCGCGGGTCTTCACCGCCTCGCCGAGCGGCGACATCGTGGCCACCAAGCCCGGTGCCCGGGTCCGACGGGCGAGCACGGCGGGCGCGCTCGTGGTGTGGCGGCCCTCGCGCGACTGAGCGCGATGGGCAGTTCTGCTGCACCCGGGCGGCCGGCGCGCGGACGGCGGTTCGATAGCCTCGCGCGGTCGACACCTTGGGGGTAGCCATGAGCGGGAGCCAGTCCGGACCACGTGCGCACGGGGCCGACGATCGCGCGCGCCGGCACCAGCAACGATCGCAGGGACGCTCGTGAGCGAGGGGCCCAACCCGGTCCTGATCGGCTTCCTCGTGCTCCTGGCCCTCGGCGCCGGGATCGGGATCTTCTTCGCCGTCAAGCGGCACCGCTACGTCAAGGCGATCCGCGAGCGCGGCTGGGTGTTCGACTCGAGCCCGTCGCCCGAGGTGGCGAACGGGTTGCTCGTGCCGCCGTTCGGTGTGGGCTTCCGCCGCGGCACCGACGAGCACATCGTCGGCCGTACCCGCTCGGGCCTCGACTTCCAGGTCTTCGAGTACCAGGCGGCCGGTGACGCCCGTGTGGTCTGCATGCCGCTGGGCATCCCGCTGCCCGAGCTGGTCGCGACCGCACCGGGTCAGAGCCGTCAGGGCGTGATCGCCCAGCACCGGGGCATGCTGCCCGGGGGCGGCCTGCTGCTCGGCGCCGATGCCGCGTTCACCGATGCGTTCATGGCCGTGGCGGGCGGTCCGATGTCCGCCTTCGCGACACGGTTCCCCCTCAACCTGTCGGTCGACGGCGATCAGCTCACCCAGATCGGTGCCCCCAAGGATCCCGACGAGCTGGAGGTCTACCTCGAGGCCCTCGCTCCGGTCGCCGGTGCCGTCCGGAGCGCGGCGCCGCAGCTGGAGCCGTTCCGGCAGCCGCAGCCCGAGCGACGGCTGGGCTTCTACCACCGGCCCTCCTGGTACTACCTGGCCAGCGACGACGGTCTGCTCTCGGTGGTCCAGCACACCGGCGGGGGCATGAACCACAGGACCTCCGACGTCGTCCATGGCGAGTTCCTCCCCGGGGCCTGGTTCGTGGCGTTCGTGCACCACTGGCAGACCCAGCGGACCGAGACCTACACCGACTCCAACGGCCACACCCAGACGCGCACGGTCACCGAGAACCACTCCGAGGTGATCCACGAGATCTCGCTCCCGTTCGCCTCGCCGGACCTGCAGGTGACCAACGACAGCCGCTGGGGCAGGTTGTTCAACGGCGCCTCGATCGACTTCGAGCTCGCGGCCTTCAACGACGCCTACGACGTCCGTTCGTCGGTCCCGAAGTTCGCCCATGACGTGCTGCACCCGCGCCAGATCGAGTACCTCATGGCCATCAGGACGATGCCGTTCACGATCTCCGGCGGCAAGGTGCGCACCCAGCCGCCGCAGCACTCGGCTGAGGTGATCGCTTTCGAGCTCGACGTCCTGGCCGGGTTCTTCGCACGCTGGCCGGCGTTCGTGTGGCAGGACCTGGGTGTCGCGACGCCGCCCGTCAAGCTCGCTGCCGACGGCCAGGTCGAGGTCTTCCGAGGGTGACCAAGGTCGATGTGGCACACGTCACAGGGTGTGCTCCGTCATGACGACGATGCCCACGCATCTCCCAGACATGACCACCACGTTGCTGAACCTGCGTCCGTCCACCAAGGGCAGTGCCGAGACGGCACTGCGTTGTGACGTCTGCGGAGATCGCGTGACCGATCCCGCCAAGCACGTGCGCGCGTGCCTCGACCACGAGCTCACGATGTTCGCCCTCGGGCGTCGCGCCAGCTGAGACCCGCCCCGCGCGGCAGTGCCTCACGTAGGGGAGGGCGCTGCTGCGCGGGGTGTCGCACCGCCGCGGACGGCGGTGCGAGCGGCACCGTGCCGCGGTGCTCGAAACGCCGTCGTCGGCGCCGGCCCGAACCGATACTGAGCGGGTGCGAGACCCCCGATCCGGTTCCGGAGCCGAGATGCCGACCACCGAGCGTCTGAGGGCCGAGTACGTGCTGCCGCTGCGGTGGACCTCGGACGAGGCGGCACCGGATCTGACCGCGTACCTGCGGCAGCTGACGCAGTGGATCGACGTCACGGTCGTCGACGGGTCCGAGCCGCGGCTGTTCGCCGCGCACGCCGACCTGTGGGGCGGACTGGTGCGGCACGTCCCGGTGGGGGAGCACAGCGGGGCGAACGGCAAGGTCCGCGGTGTGCTGACCGGCCTGGAGCTGGCGCGCCACGACACGGTGGTCATCGCCGACGACGACGTGCGGTACAGCCACGGCGCGCTCACCACCGTGGTCGCGGACCTGGCCGCGGCGGACCTGGTGCGGCCGCAGAACTACTTCGACCCGCTGCCCTGGCACGCCCGCTGGGACACGGCGCGGATCCTCCTCAACCGTGCCGTGTCGTCGGACTTCCCGGGGACCTACGCGGTGCGGCGCTCGACGCTGATGCGGGCCGGCGGGTACGACGCCGACGTGCTGTTCGAGAACCTGGAGATGGAACGGACGGTCCGCGCCGTCGGAGGCACCGTGCGCGATCGGCCGGAGGTCTTCGTGGCGCGCCGACCGCCGACCGTGGCGCACTTCCGCTCCCAGCGCGTCCGCCAGGCCTACGACAGCTTCGCCCAGCCTCACCGCCTCGCGCTGGAGGCGGCGATCCTGCCGGCCGCCGTCTACGCCGGCTGGCGGCGCCCCGGTGCGCTGCTGCTGATGATGCTGGCGCTGTCCGTGCTCGCGGAGCGCGGCCGACGCCGGAGCTCGGGAGGATCGGTGTTCCCGCCGTCGAGCGCTCTCTGGACCCCGTTGTGGGTCGCGGAGCGCGGCGTCACGTCGTGGGCCGCGATCGCGCTGCGGGTCGCCGGCGGTGTGCGGTACGGCGACGCGCGCCTGGCGCGAGCGGCGACGCCGGTGCGCGTGCTGCGCGATCGGCACGGACGAGCACGGCCGGCGGGCGGCGACCCGAGCGCGATCACGGTGCGGTGAAGCCCGCGAGCCAGGCCGCGCACAACGCCATCCACTGGCGGGCCGGGATGTCGTCACGCATCGCCACGCCGTGCTCGCCGTCCTGGAACACGTGGACCTCGTGCGGCACGTCGTTGACGGCGAGCGCCGCTGCCAGCGGGTAGGCGTGCTCGTGGATCAGGACCGCTTCGTCGACGACCGTGTGCCACAGGAACACCGGCGGTGCGTCAGGTGTCAC
Source organism: Pseudactinotalea suaedae (assembly GCF_009733815.1). GTDB lineage: Bacteria > Actinomycetota > Actinomycetes > Actinomycetales > Beutenbergiaceae > Pseudactinotalea > Pseudactinotalea suaedae. Next base: position 344,463 of record NZ_WNXY01000003.1, on the reverse strand, counting down.
GAGACGATCGAGCGAGGTCGCTGCGCGCAGCTCGGCCGAGGCGTCCTCGCCGATCAGGTTGTGCCGGGAGGTCTCGTGCGTGCTGCTGAGCATCGACACCACGGGGTAGCAGAGCACCGCGAGATCGGGCCGCTGCTCGGGCCGGCTGTCGGCCGCGAACGCGGCGTGACCCGCGAGGTGGCCGCCCGCGGAGAACCCGAGCACGCCCACCAGCCGCGCGCCGGCCGCCCGCTCGGCCGCGATCTCGGCCCGGATGACGTCGAGCGGCTCGGGGTGGCGGGCCCGGAGCGGGTAGCGCACCACCCGGGCGTCCCAGCCGAGCGAGCGGATCCACTCGGCGACCGGCTCGGCCTCCTTGTCGGAGAGGTGCTGGTACGCCCCGCCGGGCAGCACGAGGATCGTGCCGGGGGCACCGTCGTCGGTCATCGCTCTCCTCGTGTGCTCTCCGATTTCAACGCACTTTCCACCACTTCCGGATTTCACCGCACTTTGCACCGTTTCCCGATTTCAACGCACTTTTGACCTGCCGGAAGTGCGTTGAAATCGGGAAGTGGTGGAAAGTGCGTTGACATCGGTGGGGTGCCGGAAGTGCGGTGAAACCTAGACGGCGGGGGTGAGGGGGAGCGGCATGCCGAGGAGGGTCTTGGCCTCCTGGCGGGCGCCGTCGCCGGCGGCGTCGGCGAGGTGCTCGAGGCCGTCGGGAAGGGACTTGCCCAGCTTTTGCATCGACTGCGCGTAGAGCCGCCCGGCGCGGTAGGAGGACCGCACCAGCGGGCCGGACATGACGCCGAGGAACCCGATCTCCTCGGCGCGGTCGGACCAGTGCACGAACTCGTCGGGCTTCACCCAGCGGGTGACCGGGTGGTGCAGCTTCGAGGGACGCAGGTACTGCGTGATCGTGATGATGTCGCAGCCGGCCTCGCGCAGGTCGACGAGGGCCTGGTCGATCTCGTGCTGCTCCTCGCCCATGCCGAGGATGAGGTTCGACTTGGTGACGAGGTCGGCCTCCTTGGCCATCGTCAGCACACGCAGCGACTTGTCGTAGCTGAACGCGGGCCGGATCTGCTTGAAGATCCGCGGCACCGTCTCGAGGTTGTGCGCGAAGACCTCGGGGCGCGCCTCGAACACCTTCTCCACGTACTCGGGCACCGCGTTGAAGTCGGGCGGCAGGATCTCGACGCCGGTGCCTGGGTTGCGCGTGTGGATCTGCCGGATCACCTCGCCGAAGAGCCAGGCGGCGCCGTCGGGCTGGTCGTCGCGGGCGACGCCGGTGATCGTGGCGTAGCGCAGCCCCATCTCGGCGACCGACTCAGCCACCCGGCGCGGCTCGTCGCGGTCGAGCGGGCGAGGCTTGCCGGTGGCGATGTCGCAGAAGTCGCAGCGGCGGGTGCAGATGTCACCGCCGATCAGGAAGGTCGCCTCGCGGTCCTCCCAGCACTCGTAGATGTTGGGACAGCCGGCCTCCTGGCACACCGTGTGCAGACCCGCGCCCTTGACCCGGCTCTGCATCTCGGTGTACTCCGGACCCATCGTGGCCTTGGTGCGGATCCACTCGGGTTTGCGCTCGATCGGGGTCTGCGCGTTGCGCGCCTCGATGCGGAGCACACGGCGTCCGTCAACGGTGGTGTCGGGCGCGGGCGTCACCAGGTGCGGGAGGCCCAGCATGGTTGGTCCGTTCGTGTCGGCCACGTGAGCAACCCTAGGCGACCGACGTGGCCGACGCCGCTGCCGGCCCGTGTGGGTCCGGTCACCGGGCACCCGGCCTCCGATCAGTGGTTAGCGTGGTGGGGTCCGGTCACCGACGGGAAGGGTGCAGATGAGGCTGCCACGATCGGGGATGCCAGCGCGCCGGATCCTCGTCCACGGGGTCACCGGCGCGGGCAAGTCGACGCTCGCCGAGCAGATCGGTGCCGTGACCGGCCTGCCGTGGCACAGCGTCGACGACGAGATCGGCTGGCTTCCCGGCTGGGTGGAACGGCCGCGCGAGGAGCAGCGCGCGTTGGCGCAGGAGATCGCGGCACGCGAGGAGTGGGTCCTCGACACCGCCTACGGGCACTGGCGTGAGGTGGTCATGCCGCGCGTCGACCTGATCGTCGCGCTGGACTACCCGCGCTGGCTCTCGTTCGGACGGCTGGTGCGCCGCACGTTCCTGCGGGTGTGGCGGCGCGAGGCGATCTGCAACGGCAACGTCGAGTCGCTGCGTGCCGCCCTTTCGCGCGACTCGATCCTCTGGTGGCACTGGCAGAGCTTCGATCACAAGCGGGTGCAGGTCCGGCAGTGGCGACGTGACCCCGCCGCGCCGCCGGTGCTGCGGCTGACCTCGCCCCGCCAGGTGCCGGCGCTGCTCCGCGGCTTCGTCGCACGCCGCACCTGAGGCGGGCCGGCTGCGCCGGGACGAGGGCGGGTCGCCCGTCCCACGGCCCAGCCGCCGTGCCACGCAACCCACGCAACCCACGCCATTCTCCGCCCGCCCCTGCACCGAGTTGGGTGGTCGGTGTCGAGGTCGGTGGGTGCTCCCACCGATCTGGACTCGGCGGGTGAGGTCCGAAGAAACTGCGCGCGCAGGAGCCATGTACTTACAGAAGCGGCTGAAACTGTTAGTATGAATTCCTGATGGAGACAGAAGGACACGGTCGCACGTACCCACCTGCGGGTGGGTCGCTCGTCGCCACGACCATCCCCGCTGTCACCTACGAGGAGCACACCTGGGTCGCAGCGGATGACGGCATGACGTCGAGGAGGCAACGCGCTGCGGGAACGGGCACCTACCGGTCGGCGCTCACCCCGCGTATCGCGGCGATCGATCCGCGCCTGCCGGGTGAGCTCGCGGCGGACGCGGAGGAGGCCGCGGCGGTGCTGGCGAGATTCGACGCCTACACGATCGCCACTCTCGGCCAGGACGCCCAGACCCTGGGCCCGATGAGCGCCGTCCTGCTTCGCACCGAGTCCGCGTCGTCGTCGGAGATCGAGAACATCACCGTGGGGGTCAGACAGCTCGCCCTCGCCGAGCTCGCGGAGTCGCGGAGCGCCAACGCACGCACGGTGATCGGGAATGTCCACGCCATGGAAGCCGCGCTCGCTCTGGCTGGAAGGCTCGACACCGACGCGATCCTGGGGATGCACCGCGCCCTGTTGTCGACCCAGCGAGGCTGGGAGCAGCACGCCGGACAGCTTCGCGAGCAGCTGGTCTGGATCGGTACCAGGTCACCCGTCACCGCGCAGTTCGTCCCGCCACAGCACCACCTCGTGCCTGACGCACTCACGGATCTCACCACGTTCATGGCGCGCGAGGACCTGCCCGTGATCGCACAAGCCGCGATCGCGCACGCCCAGTTCGAGACCATTCACCCGTTCGTCGACGGCAACGGTCGCACAGGGCGTGCTTTGGTGGGAGGGCTGCTGCGAGGCAAGGAGATCCTCCGCAGCACCATCGCCCCCGTGTCGGCGGGTCTGTTGCGCGATCCAGACGGCTACTTCGCGGCGCTCACGGCCTACCGCACCGGCGACATCGCACCGATCATTGCGAGGTTCTCCGAGGCGTCCCGTTACGCCGCGACCTCGGGCACCACGCTCGTGGACGCCTTGCTCGAGCAGGTGCAGATGTCCCGAGAGCAGCTGGGGCGCGTGCGCCCCCAGTCGCACGCCTGGTCCGTGCTGCCACACCTGGTGTCGAACCCTGTTGTCAACTCACGCCTGCTGAAACAGCGCCTCGGTGTGAACGACGTCGCCGTCCAGCGGGCGCTCTCGACGCTCACCGAGCGTGGTGTGCTGCGGGAGAGCACGGGCCAGTCGCGCAACCGGGTCTGGGTCCACCAAGGCATCCTGGAGGTCCTGGAGGACTACGCCACCGCCATCCGTCGGGCCTGAACCGGGCACTGCCGTGGCGGCGTGTCGTCGAGCGCGCAGCAGTCCGCAGCTCCCGACGAGACCGGACCGCAGGTCTCAGCGGGCCAGCAACTGGGGGAGCCGCGCCTCGACCAGCGGGAGCAGCTCGGCGACCGTGACGTGCCGGCCGAGCTCCGCCGTCAGGGAGGTCGCGGTGGCGTCCTCCAGCCCGCACGGCACGATCACCTCGGCCCAGGACAGGTCGCAGTCGGCGTTGAGGGCGAACCCGTGCATCGTCACGCCGCGGCTGACGCGCACCCCGATCGCGGCGACCTTGCGGTCTGGGGTCTGGCCGTCGCCGCGGCGCCACACGCCGGAGCGGCCCTCGACCCGCACGGTCGCCAGACCCAGGTCGGCGCACACGTCGATCAGCAGCTGCTCGAGCCGGCGCACGTGGGCGACCACGTCGACGGGGTCGGGCAGCCGCACGATCGGATAGCCCACCAGCTGGCCCGGGCCGTGCCAGGTGATCTTGCCGCCGCGGTCGACCTTGATGACCTCAGACCCGTCGATCGGCCGCTCGCTCGGGCGCGTGCGAGCGCCCGCGGTGAACACCGAGGCGTGCTCGCACAGCAGCACCGAGTCCGGCCGCTCACCGGCGGCCACCTCGGCGTGCACCTGCCGCTGCCGATCCCAGGCCTGCCGGTAGTCGACGAGAGCGGGTGCGAACCCGAGCCGCTCCACCTCCAGCGTCATACGTTCGGAGGAAGGGGTCCCACCGAGCGTATGACGTCCGGGATGGGCGACGGCGGCGCTCGGGTTCATGTTGTCGCGTCCCGTCAGGCCTGTGCGCCCGAGAGCCGCGACCACAGGAACTCGTACGCCAGCGCCTGCATGTGCGAGGCCTGATCGTTCGTGGCCGCGCCGCCGTGACCACCCTCGATGTTCTCGTAGTACGTGACGTCCTTGCCGGCAGCGATCATCGCGGCCGCCATCTTGCGCGCGTGCCCGGGGTGGACGCGGTCATCACGCGTGGAGGTCGTGAACAGCACCGGCGGGTAGTCGCGGTCCGGCTCGAGGAGGTGGTACGGCGAGAAGGTGCGGATGAACTCCCACTGCTCGGGGTCGTCCGGGTCGCCGTACTCGTCCATCCAGGACGCGCCGGCGAGCAGGTGGCTGTACCGCTTCATGTCCAGCAGCGGCACCTGGATCACGACGGCGCCGAACAGCTCCGGGTACCGCGTGATCATGTTGCCGGTGAGCAGACCGCCGTTCGACCCGCCCTGCACGCCGAGGCGGTCGTGGGAGGTGACGCCGCGGGCCACGAGGTCCCGCGCCACGGCGGCCATGTCCTCGTAGGCCTTGTGACGGTTCTCCTTGAGTGCGGCCTGGTGCCAGCGCGGGCCGTACTCGCCGCCGCCGCGGATGTTCGCCAGCGCGTACACCCCGCCCTTCTCCAGCCACGAGCTGCCGAGGCCGCCCGAGTAGGTCGGCGTCAACGAGATCTCGAAGCCGCCGTAGCCGTACAGCAGGGTGGGCGCCGAGCCGTCGTAGCTGAGGTCCTCCCGGCGCACCAGGAAGTACGGGACCCGGGTGCCGTCGTCGGAGGTGACGAAGTGCTGCTCCGCGACCAGGCCGGCCGCGTCGAAGAACGTCGGCATGGCCTTGAGCGGCTCGGGCTCGCTCATCCGGCCCTCGCTCGAGATGGAGGCGAGCGAGAGCGTGGTCGGGGTGAGGAAGTCGGTGACGTACAGCCAGACGTCGTCGCCGGTGACCGAGTCGACCGGGGCGACGGCGACGGTCCCGACCCGCGGGACGCCGTCGACCGCCGTGCGCACGAAGCGGCCCTCCGGCGTGGGGGTGAGCACCTCGAGACGGTTCGTGACGTCCTCGAGGACGTTGAGCACCAGGTGGTTCTTGGTCCACGAGGCGCCCGCGAGCGAGGTGGTCTCGGTGGGCGCGTAGAGCACCTGGTAGTCGGTGGACCCGGCGAGCACGTCCTCGAGCCTCGCGGCGAGCAGCGCACCCGCGGGATAGGTGACGTCGGCCGGGGTCCAGTCCTCACGGAGCTCGACCGTGAGCCACTCGCGGTGGATGTCCTCCTCGGCCGACGGCGGCGTGGGCACCTCGACGAGCGTGTCGCCCTCCAGGAGGTACAGCTCCCCGGTGCGGAACGTCTTGCGGCGGAACACGTAGGTGCGCTCGTAGCCCGGCGACTGGTCGTGGCCACCGCCGATGTACATGTCGCCGGGGTCGCCCTCGAACAGGGTCTCCGCCGCCTCCAGCGGGGTTCCGCGACGCCAGCGCTTCACGATGCGCGGGTAGCCCGAGGGCGTCATGCTGCCCTCGCCGAAGTCGGTGAAGACGATCAGGGAGTCCAGCGACTCCCAGGCGACGCCACCCTTGGACTCGGGGCGGACGAAACCACCCTCGACGAAGGTCGTGGTGTGCAGGTCGAACTCGCGGGTCACGTCGGCATCGGAACCGCCGCGGGAGAGGTGGACCAGGGCGTACCTGAAGGCGTCCGAGGTGCCTGCCTCGCCGTCGCCTCCACGCCACACGGTCGCTCCGTGCCACACCCAGTTCTCGCCCTCGGCCTCGTTGAGGGCGTCGAGGTCGAGCACGACCTCCCACTCCGGGGTCTCGCTGCGGTAGGACTCCAGGGTCGTGCGGCGCCACACCCCGCGCTCGTGCTGGGCGTCCTTCCAGAAGTTGTAGAGATGCTCACCGCGCTGGGTGACGTCCGGGATCTTCGCGTCGGAGTCGAGGATCGACCGGATGCGTCGCTTGGTGGTGGAGAACGACGGCGACCCGGCGAGCTCGGCAGCCCGCTCACCGTTGCGCTCGCGCACCCAGGCGAGCGCCCGCTCGCCGTCGACGTCTTCCAACCAGGCATAGGGATCGGTCACGTCCTCACCCTATGTCGCTGCCATCGCGCTCCCGACGTGGCAGGGTGACGAGGGAAGCAGCCACCGACGGCGGTGGCCCTACCCCAGGAGGTCAGCATGACCAGCTCGATCGCACGCGTCACGACGATCACCGCCCGCTCCGACGTCAGCTTCGAGGACGCGATCCAGGCCGGTGTCGCACGTTCGGCACAGACACTGCGCAACGTCTCCGGTGCCTGGGTCAAGGAGCAGAAGGTCGAGGTCGCCGACGGCGCCATCACCGCCTACCAGGTCGTCCTCGAGATCACGTTCGTCCTCGACGACTGAGCTGAGCACCTCAGGAGAGGCTGAGACCGCGCCGGGGCCACCGGTCGCGGTCGCAGCGCTGCGGCGGCGCCGGCTGGTGGTGCTGGCCACCATCGTGCTGGGTGCCGTGGTGCTCGCGCTGTCGCTGCGGATCGAGCCCGGCGACGCCGCGTTCTACCCCGCAACCTTTGCCCTGGCGGGGGTGTGGGTGGTCGGGGCGCTCGCGTCCGGGCCGTTGCGGCTGGGCCGCATCCAGTTCCGCGGACGTGCCCGCCGCCCGTTGCTGACCCCGTTGCTCGTGGGGCTGGGGCTCGCCGCGATCTTCGCGATCGGGGCGCTGCTGGTGCGCGAGCTGCCGGTGCTGGGCGAGCAGGTGCGCGACGTGCTCGGCTTCGCCGTCGAGGGGCCGCTGGCCCTGCTGCTGGCCATCACCGTGGTCAACGGCGTGGCCGAGGAGCTGTTCTTCCGCGGTGCCGTCTACGAGGTCGCGCCCCGCTACCCGATCGTGGTCGCCACGGTGGCGAACGTCGCCGTGGTCGTCGCGTCGGGGAACCTGATGCTCGGGCTCGCAGCCGCGATCCTGGCGGTGGTCGTCGGGTGGCTGCGGCGGGTGACAGGAGGCGTGCTGGCACCGATGATCACCCACGTGACGTGGTCGACCGCGATGCTGCTGGTCCTGCCCTGGCTGTTCGGCTGAGCGGCCGCGGCGCCGCTCAGCCCTTGTCGGCCTCGCGCTCGGCGAGGGCCGCTCTCACGGCCTCGACGTAGGACATCGGCTCGAACGGCACCACCTGGCGGATGCTGGTGTCGTTGACGGTCACGGACACCCCCATCGAGTCGATGAGGTTCCGCCCCGTGGTGACGTCGACGTCGGTGACGAGCGCCAGCCAGTACGAGGAGAGCCGCGGCGTGAGCACGGGGACCGGCACGATCGGCTGCCGGTGCCCGGTCATCTGCTCCGCGGCGTCCTGGAGCATCTCCAGGTAGGTCAGCTGGTCCGGCCCGCCGACCTCGTAGGTCGCGCCGTAGGTCTCCGGCCGCCCGATCACCCCGGCCAGGTACCGCACCACGTCGTCGAGCGCGATCGGTTGCGTCGGCGTGGTCGCCCAGCGGGGCACGATCATCGCGGGGAGGTTGTGCACGAGCTGGCGTGTCAGCTCCCACGAGACGCCGCCGTGGCCGACGACCACGGCGGCCCGCAGCGTCGTCACCGGCACCCCGGCCGCTGCCAGGTGTCGTTCGGTGCGCCGCCTGCTGCGCAGGTGCGCGGACAGCTGCCGCTCGTCCTCCGGACCCAGCCCGCCCATGTACACGATCTGACGGACACCGGTCTGTGCCGCGGCGACCCCGAACGCCAGCGCGGCCGCCTGGTCCGCGGCCTCGAAGTCCGCGCGATCCAGCGCGTGCACCAGGTACACCGCGACGTCGACGCCGGTCAGCGCCGCCGTCAGGCTGTCCGGGTCGGAGACGTCGGCACCGACGGCCTCACCGGGGCCGTCGTAGTCCTCGGGTCGCCGGGTCATCGCTAGCACCTCGTGACCCGCTTCCGCGACGGCGGGCACCAGCCGGCGGCCGATGAAGCCGGTGGCGCCCGTCACGAGCACCCGCATCGGTGACATCGCCCCAGTCTCGCAGGTCGACGTCCGCGCCGTGCGTGGTCAGCGGCGCGCGCTCACCGAGCAATCAGCGCCTCGCCTCGTGCCCGCGCGGCGAGGCGGCCATCCGCGCGGTCGGGTCATGGCGTGCGAGCGTGGCGGCGAGCTCGACCCGCGCCGCGGTCGGGAAGCAGTGCTCGACGGCGCGCGGGCCGTTGTCGAGATCGGCCTCGCCGACGTATCGGCCGGTTGCCAGCTCCGCGAGCGCTGCGGTCACCTCACGCGTCCAGGCGACCTGGGGCTCCCGCGGCTGCGTGGCAGGATCCCAGTGCGCGTAGGCCGAGACGCTCATCGACCCCGCCGGGCGATAGAGAGCATCGGCGGGCGAGGCGCCGTCGGCCCGTCGCGATCCAGTCGTCAGCAGCACGCACGAGCAGTCCGTGAGCGTCTCGCCGTCCTGCGGCAGGCGCGGCAGCACGTGCGCGAACGCGGAGTCGGTCCATACGTGGTCGCTCGCGAGGGCGTCGCCGTCGTGGCGGGGGAGCCGGCGCACCACCTCGGCCAGCGGCACCGCGCCCGTGCCGACCGCGTCGAAACCCTGGCGCCGCAGCGCGGTCACGGGATCCGCGGCGGGGTCGGCGACATCGAACGCCGTCAGCGCGATCATCGCGTAGGGCTCGTCGTGCGCGCCGTGCGCCGGGTGCCAGAACACGGTCGTCTCGACCGAGGCCGGGACCGTTGCGAGCAGGTCGTCGATGCGCGACCCCAGCGAGGCCGGGTCGGAGGCGGCGGTGTTCGCGAACCCCCGCCGGACCCAGGCGGCGCCGCGCTCGAGCTGCAGCAGGAACCGCACCACGACGCCGGGGAAGAACGGGCCGGCACCTCGTGCCGCCCGCCACAGGTCGGTGTCGTGGTCTCGATCGACTAGGCGTCGCTCACCGTCGGGGAGGACCACCTCAGCCGCGAGGATGCGCTCGCAGCCATGCCCCCAGGTGGGCGTGTTCCACCCGTTGCCGCCCGCGAGCAGGAAGCCCCCGAGTCCTACCGTCGGGGCGTGCCCCACCGGGAAGGACATCCCGGCGGCGTGCAGCGCGGCCGCCGTCCGTGCGACCGTCGCCCCCGGCTCGACCCAGGCCGTCGCGTCATCCGTGTCGACCTCGATCTGGTCGAGGTCCCGCAGGTCCAGGGTGACGGCGCCGGAAGCCAGGTGGGTGGCGCTGAGCGAGTGGCCGCCGCTGCGGACGGCGACGCGCAGCCCGCGCTCGGCCGCCGCGAGCACAGCTGCGACCACGTCGTCCGGGCCGCTCGCGCGCGCGATCGCGGCGGGTTCGCGATCGGGTTGCCATGTGGAGACGGACAGCGAGGCCCGTGCTGCCGGGAAGTCGCGGCTGCCCCGCTCCAGCCAGGAGGCCGGCCTCACGCCTGTCCGGCCGCCGACTCGTGCTCTCCGAGGATCGCGCGGTCGATCGCCGTGGGTGCGTAGACGAGGTCGACGAGCTTGCGGCTCAGCCCGATCACGCCGCCGTCGGCGCCGAGATGCGCCGCGCTCACGCGCAGCCGGTGCCGGGCGCGTTCGGCGACGTCCTCACGGATGTGCTCCTCGACCGTGCTCACCACGCGCGGCATCCGGCCCAGGACACCGCCGAGCACCAACGCATCCGGGTTCGCTGCGGCGACCACCGTCGAGAGCACGCGGGACAGCCGTGCGGCGGCCTCGTCGACCGCGTCGCACACCAACGGGTCTCCTGCGGACACGCGGTCCACGATGTCCCAGAGGTTGCGCACGCCCGTGCCCTGGAGGTCGCGGATCAGCGCCTGCCCCGACGCCCAGGAGGCGAGGCAGCCGTGCCGGCCGCATGTGCACAGCGGGCCGTCGTCGCTGATGCGGACGTGGCCGATGTCGCCGGCCGCGCCGTCCGCGCCCTCCAGCACGTGACCCGCGTCCACGATCCCCGCGCCGATGCCGGTCGCGTACTTGATGGCGAGCACCGCCCGGCCGGGCCCGAGCACGCTGGCCTCGCCGAGAGCGAAGGCACGCGCATCGTTCTCGATGACGGCGGGCACGTGCCAGCGCTCCCGAAGCACGTCGAGCAGGGGGTATCGCTCCCATGGCGCCATCATCGACGTCGTCGCTCCGAGTCCTCCGGTGAGCGGGTTGATCGGTGCGGGGATACCCACCGCGACGCCCACCAGGGTCTCGTCGGTCCCGGCGCGGACCAGCACGTCGGCGATGTCGAAGATCGTGGCGAGGTACTCGCCCGGGTTGATGTGGATGTCAGCAGACACCTCGCGGACGCGCAGCACCTGCCCGCCGACCGAGGTCATGCACACCCGAGCCCGCGTCTGTCCGAGGTCCAGGACCAGCGCCACCTTGTCGCGTGTGTCCCATCGCAGCAGCTCGGAGCGCCGACCCGGTCGGCGTTCGTCGCCGGACCCCGCGGGCGCCGATCCGTCCTGGTACACATACCCGGCCCTGAACAGCACCTCGAGACGCGCGAAGAGCGTGGTGCGTGACATGCCGGTCGCCGCCAGCAGCTGCCCTCGCGTGAGCCCGGGTCGGGATCGGATCACATCGAGCAGCGCGCCGTAGGAGGTGGCCGGCAGCGCCGGCGCGGTCGCGGTGCGTGCGGGCGCACCGGGCTCGGCCTCCGGACCGTCGGTCTGAGCCACCGCCACCTCGCCTCGAAGATCGATATCGGCACGTCTGAGGACTCGAATGATGCCACGTTGACGGCGGCCGTGCCAGCCATTATGTTCAGGCACTGAACGCAACACTGGACCCGCCCCCGCGGCGCAGAGAGGCAGCGATGGCTCACACCACCTCAGCGCTCTCCGCTGCCGCAGCGGACGTGCTACGGCTCAACGACCGGGGCGACCGCACCGTCGCAGCCCCCCGCCTGTACCCCCATCAGTGGTCCTGGGATGCTGCATTTGTCGCCATCGGCTGGGGAACCTTCTCGGTCGAGAGGGCTCTTGCCGAGCTGCGACACCTCCTCGGTGGGCAGTGGCGCACCGGCATGGTGCCGCAGATCGTGTACTCGGACGAAGGCGGGTACTTCCCGGACGTGGAACGGTGGCGGACCGACGGTGTCCCAACTGCTCCGACGGGAGCGCGTACGTCCGGCATTTGTCAACCCGCCATACATAGTCTCGCGATCTGGCTGATCGCGGCTCAGGCCGAGAGGAACGGTCCGCGGGACCTGGAACTGGTCGAGCGCTTCCTGCGCGAGACCTTCGACGGCTGGCTGCGCTGGCACCGCTGGCTCGACGAGGTGCGCAGCACCCACCCGACCGGGTTGATGGAGATCCATCACCCGTGGGAGTCCGGCATGGACAACTCGCCGCGCTGGGATCGCCCGAGCGCGGCCGTCGTGCCCGGTGCGATGGCGCCCTTCAGGCGCGCCGACACCAGCCACGTCAAGGACGCGAGCGAGCGGCCGGGCGACGACGACTACGACCGCTATCTGTGGCTCGTGGAGCAGCTCGCCTCCGTGCGCTACGACGACGTCGCCGCCCGTGAGGTCATCGACTTCCGTGTCGGTGACGTCTTCTCGACGGCGGTCCATGCCCTGTCCTCCGACCGGCTCGCCGATCTGGGCGAGCGCCTCGGTCGCCCCGACGACGCGACGGCGCTCCGGAGCATCGCAGCCCGCGCCCGCGCCGCCGTCGCCGCCACCATCGACCCAGAGACCGGCCTCGCCCGCGACTACGACATGCGGGCCGAGGCGTGGATCGCCACCGAGACCGTCGGCGGCTTCGCGCCGCTGATCTGCGGAGCGGACGCAGAGGACTTCGCGCGCCTGGTCCAGCTGCTCGCGGGCGAGCGGTGGTGCGGCCACCCCGCGCTGGCGTTCCCGCTGCCGCCGACCACCGCCCCGGACGCCCCCGAGTTCGTCAGCCGCACCTACTGGCGCGGCCCCACATGGCCGGTCATCTCCTGGCTGATCGGCTGGGCGCTGCAGCACCACGGAGAGCACGACCTCGCCGAGCGCATCCGGGTCGCCGGGCTGAAGCAGCTCGCCGACGGCACGTTCGCCGAGTACTACGACAGTCTCAGCGGCGCGGCGCTCGGCAGCCATGACCAGTCCTGGACCGCTGCTGCCGCGCTGGCCTGGGAGACGGAGCGGCCATGACGATCCCGCAGACCTGGGTCGGGCGCTCGCGCCCATCGGTGGACGCCGGTGAGATCGTCACCGGCGCGCTCGAGTACGTCACGGACCGGTTCCCTGACGGCGTGCTGCACGGTGCGGTGCTCCGCTCCGCGGTCCCGCACGCGCGTATCGACCGCATCGACGTCACAGCGGCTCGCTCACTGCCGGGCGTGCACTGCGTGCTGGTCGCCGACGACGTCCCGGTCAACGCGCTGGGACCGCGCGAGGTCGACGGCCCCGTGCTCGCCGAGACCTGCGTGCGGCAGGTCGGCGAGGCGATCGCGCTCGTCGCCGCCGACGACGAGGACACCGCCCGCCGTGCCCTGGCAACGATCGAGCTCGAGCTGGCGCCGTTGCCCGTCGTCGACAGCCCCACGGCGGCGGCAGCACCCGACGCGCCGCAGCTGCACCCGACCGGCAACGTCTCCGGCCGCATCTCCTTCAGCTCCGGTGATGTCGAGCAGGCGATCGCGCCGGCGGTGCTCGTGCTGCGCCGCAACGTCACCACACCCAGCCAGGAGCACGTGGCGATCGACACTCCCGGAGGTGTCGCCGCCGTCGAGGACGGCGTCGTCACGATCTGGTGCGGCTCGCAGAACCCCGGCCTTCACCAGCGCAAGGTCGCTCGTGCGCTCGAGATCGACATCGCCGACGTGCGCATGATCGCCAACCCGGTCGGCGGCGCGTTCGGCTCGCGCAACGACGACCCGATGCCCGTCTACCTCGCGCTGCTCGCTCGCGCGACCGGCAGACCGGTGCGCGTGCACATGACACGCGAGGAGACCATGGCCGCCGGGGCCAAGCGGCACCCCTTCTGGACCTCGATCGCGATCGGCTTCGACGCGACGGGGCGGATCCTCGGCTCCTCGGTGCGGGCGGTCGCCGACACCGGTCCGGTGATCACCTCGGGCCCCAACGTCATGAAGACCTCGGGCGAGATGTCGACGGGGCCGTACCGGTTCCCGGTGGCCTCCTTCGACGGCACGGTCTACTACACGAACAACGCCAACGCGGGTGCGTTCCGCGGCTACGGCGTCCCGCAGGTGGCCTTCGCGATCGAGAACGCGGTCACCGAGGCGGCGCACACGCTGGGCCTCGACCCCATGCAGATGCGGATCGACAACGCCCTGCGGGGCGGCGAGCCGCACAGCCTCTACCGGCACCGCGTGACCGACAGCCTCGCGGTGCGCGCGACGCTCGAGCAGGCCGCCGTGCACCCGCTCTGGACCGACCGCGTGTCCTGGCAGGCGCAGGCCGCCTGGCCGTGGCGACGCGGGACCGGGGTCGCGACCGCGATCAAGGGCGTCGGCATGGGCAGCGGCACCGGTGACGCGGCACGTGCGCGCCTCGAGATCGACGGCGACGGCCACGTGACGATCTGGGCGGGCCCCAACCACACGGGCCAGTCGATCCAGACCACCTATGGCCAGGTCGCGGCCGACGTGCTGCAGATCCCGATCGAGCAGATCGACGTCCGGGTTGGGGACACCGGTGTGGTGCCGGAGTCCGGCCCGACGGCGGCCTCCCGGTCTACCTATGCTGGCGGCAACGCCGTGCGGATGGTGTGCGACGAGCTCGTGCGCCGGTGCTCCGAGCTCGAGCTGCCGCTGCAGCTCGACCCCGAGGGCACGGGTACCAAGCTCGTCGAGCTCGGTGAGGCCACCTACGAGCAGACCTTCGTGCTGCCCGACACCGATGACATCGGGCTGGTGCCGCCCGAAGACCTCGCGAAGTACGGACCGCACCGGGTGTACGGCGCATGCACGCAGGCGGTGCGGGTCGAGCTCAACACGCTGACCGGCGAGCTCCGGGTGCCCGAGCTGCTGTGCGTCGTCGACTGCGGCACCGCGATCAACCCGGCGGCCATGATCGGTCAGGCCGAGGGCGGCATCCTGCAGGGCCTGGGGCTCGCGATCATGGAGGAGCACCGCCTCGAGGGCGGTGTCCCGGTCACCACGAGCCTCGAGAACTACCTGATCCCCACCATCTCCGACACCCCGGTCATGCACGTCGAGATGGTCGACAGCACCGAGGACTCCGGACCGTTCGGCGCCAAGGGCATGTCCGAGGTCGTCGTGGTGCCGACGCCGCCGGCGGTCGCGGCCGCCGTCATGGACGCCGTCGGCGTGCTGCCGCAGACGCTGCCGCTGACCCCCGAGCGCGTGCTGTCCCTGCTCGAGGAGGCGTGATGAGGCTCAACGGGATCGAGATCGACAACGTGCCCGCCGAGCTGCACGGCATGCGGCTGCTGGACTACCTGCGCACCGAGCGCGGGCTGACCGGCGCCAAGGAGGGCTGCGGCATGGGCGAGTGCGGCAGCTGCACCGTGGTGATCGACGGCGCCGCCGTGACCTCGTGCCTTGTGCTGGTCGGCCAGGTGCTCGATGCCGAGATCCGCACGGTCGAAGGGCTGGCCGACGCCGGTCACGGGCCGCTGCAGCGGGCGTTCGTCGCACGTCAGGCCGTGCAGTGCGGCTACTGCATCCCGGGCGTGCTCAACTCGTGCGCGGCGCTGCTGGACCGGGTCCCGGATCCCGACGACGAGCAGATCCGTACCGCGCTCGACGGCAACCTCTGCCGGTGCACGGCCTACAACCGCTTCTACGACGCCGTGCACGACGCTGCGTGCGAGCGCCGCACCGACCAGGCGGGCCAGGCATGAGCGCGACGCCTCCCACGCTGCTGCGCCCGGCGAGCGCGACCGACGTCACCGGGCTGCTGCGCGACGGACGCGCGATCTGCGGTGGCACCGACCTGCTCGTGCAGTGGCGTGCGGGCGCCCCGGTCGCCGCGATGATCGACCTGACCGCGATCCGTGCCAGCATCCCGGTGCTCGAGGAGACCGCTGCCGGCGACCTACGGATCTCCGCGCTGCACCCGCTGACCGAGGTCACCTCGGCGCTGGGGGAGGAGCTGGTGCCGCTGCGCGAGTCGGTCGCGGTGTTCGCGTCGACCACGATCCGCAACCGTGCGACGCTCGGCGGCAACCTGGCCAACGGCTCACCGGCCGCCGACACCGTGCCGCCGCTGCTCGTGCTCGGCGCGGTGATCGACGTCGTCACACCCGACGGCGGCACCCGCGCCGTGCCGCTCGCCGACTTCCTGCTCGGTCCTGGGCGCGTGCAGCTGGACGAGCAGGAGTGGATCCGCACCGTCACGATCCCCGCGTCGGCCCGCGGCTGCGGGCGGCCGGGCGGCGGCTTTCGCAAGATCGGCGGCCGAGCCGCCCAGGCGATCTCCTTCCTCAGCCTCGCGTGGCAGTGGCGCGTCGCCGCCGACGGAACGCTCACCGACGTGCGCCTCGCCATGGGCGCGGTGGCCCCCACCGTGGTGCGGCTGACCGCCGTCGAGAACCTGCTCGAGGGATCCCTCCCGGGACCCGACCTGATCGACGCGGCCGCGGCCGCCGTCGACGAGGACATCCGACCCATCGACGACCTGCGAGCCAGCGCGGCCTACCGCCGCCGCTGCGCCGCCGGCCTGGTGCGGGAGGCGCTCGGAGCGCCGGCCCACCACGCCACCCGAGACGAGAGGTAAGAAGCTGTGGACGTAGGTGTGACCGTTCGGCTGGACCAGCCGATCACGCAGGCGGCAACGATGGCGCGCCGCGCCGAGGACCTGGGTTTCGCGAGCGTCTGGCTCGCCGACCACTACTTCCATCGCGACGTGTCGGCGGCGCTCGCGCTCATGATGACCGCGACCGAGCGGGTGCGCCTGGGCACCGCGGTGATGTCGCCGTTCCTGCGGCATCCCACGCTGCTGGCCAGCCTCGGCGCCACGCTGCGCGAGATCGGTCCGGAGCGGTTCGTGCTCGGCCTCGGCGCCGGCGGCTACGAGTTCGCGAGCGAGATGGACATCTCGATGAAGCGGCCGCTGCGGGTCGTCGCCGAGAGTGTCGACATCATCCGGCAGATCGAGGCGGGCACCGCGCAGGTCGAGGGAGAGACCTTCAGCGCGCGCGGCTCCGCCCTGCGTTGGCCCGCACAGCCGGGCCCGCTGTACCTCGCCGCGCGCGGCCCGAAGATGCTGGAGCTCGCGGGCAGGACTGCCGACGGCGTCATCACGCACGGCATCTCCCAGGGCCATATCGACTTCGTCAAGGAGCGGGTCGCGGCGGGTGCTGCCGACCGCGTGTCGGGCTCGGCAGCGATCTGCCTGATGCTCGACGTCGAGATCGGTGACGACCGTGCGGCGGCGCTGCGCCTGCTCGCACCCCGGTGCGTGACCATGGCCGGCGGCGCCTACGCCGACGAGCTGATCGAGATCTACGGCCTGGACCGGGACGAGGTCACCGCGCTGCGCGCGACCGTGCGCAGCGGCGACCGTGCGCGCGCCGCCGAGCAGGTGACCGACCGCATGGCGGAGGCCTTCGGCCTCGCCGGCAGCGCCGCCGAGGTGGCAGCCGGGCTGCGGCGGCTGGAGGAGTCCGGTGTCGACGAGGTGATCGTCAGCGTCGGTGGCAAGGACCGTGACGCGGTCGAGCGACAGCTCACCGCACTCGCCTCGGAGGTGTACGCATGACCGCACTGCCCCACGCCGTGACCGTGCTCGGGACCGGTGCCGGCGCCCTGTCCAGCGCGATGGAGATGTCGCTCGCGGGCATCGAGGTGACGGTCGCTGACTTCGAGCGGTTCCGCAGCAACATCGACGCGATCGCCGAACGAGGCGTGATCCGGCTCAAGGCCCCCTGGCACGGGATCACGGAGGCACCTGCGAAGGCATCGCTCGACCCTGGCGCGGCCGCCGCGGCCGCCGACGTGATCGTCGTCTCGGTGCCCGCCTTCGGTCACGACACCTTCGCCGCGCTGCTGGCCGAGCACGCCCGGCCCGGCACGCAGGTGATCTTCGCCGGCGAGGGCGGCGGCAGCCTCGCGCTCGTCGCCGCCATGCGCGCGGCGGGCCGCGACATCGACCTGCAGATCGCCGAGCTCAACAGCCTTCCCTACGGGGCCCGGGTGCGTGCACCCGGTCTGATCACGGCGTCGCGCAAGGTGGGCGGCACGATCGCCGCCGGCATCCCGGCGGGCAACCCCGCCGTCGACACCGCGTGCGCGATCTGGCCCTCGGTGACCGCGGCGGAGAGCGTGCTCGAGACCGTGCTGCTCAACTTCAACGCGATCGACCACGTGCCGCCGATCCTCGGCAACCTCGGCGCGATCGAGGGCGGCGCAGGCAAGTTCCTGCTGTGGGGTGTGGGCGCGAGCCCTGCGGTGTCCCGGTTCATCGCCGCCATCGATGGTGAGCTGATCGAGATCCGTCGCACCCTGGGCTTCAGCAATCTGAAGGGCTACGAGGAGTACCTCGTCGAGCAGGGTTTCGCGGCCGAGCTGAAGGGCAGCCTGCACGCCACGCTGCAGTCCTCGGCCTTCGCGGACTCGACCTTCGGTACCGGGCCGAACGCGCTCGAGAGCCGCTACATCACCGAGGACGTCCCCTACGCGCTGTGCCTGATGTCCTCGATCGGTGCCGAGGTCGGCGTGCCGACCCCGACGATCGACGCGATGATCCACCTCGCCGGGATCGCCACCGAGACCGACTACCGCGCCCAGGGCCGCACGCTCGCGACCTTCGGGCTGGCGGGCCTCGGCCGTGACGGTCTCCTGCAGGCGACCAGGACGGGCCGTTGGTGACCCAGCAACCGACGACGCTCACGGGCATCGCGGTCGAGGACGTCGACCGCGAGCCGTTCGCCGCGCATGCCACGATCGCCGACGGCGGCATCCGGCTGAGCGCTGCTGACGAACCCTCCGCAGGGCTGCTGCTGCCCGGCCTGGTGAACGCCCACGACCACCTGCGCTCGCTCGTGCCGCCCAGCCGCGCGGGCGAGAGGATGTCGCTGACGACGGCGATCGCTGCCGCCAACGACCTGCAGCTCGCCGTCGAGCCCGATGACTACCGCGTGCTGACGGCGCTCGGTGCCGCGCGCCAGGTGCGCGCCGGCACCACCACGGTCGTCGACCACGTCTACCCGCTGCACCGACCGGGCCTCCTCGACGCGGTCGTCGCCGGGCACCGCGCGGTCGGGGTGCGAGGGTTCGTGGCGCTCGGCGTCATGACCCGGGGTGTCAAGGAGCTGTGCACTTCTGTCGAGGACGTGGTCGCGCTGGCCGAGCGCGCCGCGGACACGCTGCTGCCCAAGGAGCAGATGTACCTCGCGCCGGTCTCGCTCCGGCAGAACGACCCCGGTGACTACGCGGTCGTTGCCGAGGCCGCGCAGCGCCTGGGCCTGCGGACCTACACGCACATCGCCGAGCTGCCCAGCGAGGTGGAGGACTGCGTCGCCGAGCACGGGCTCCGCCCGATCGAGCTGCTCTACGAGGCGGGCTTCCTGATGCCGGGCACGGTGCTCGTGCACGGTGTGGTGCCCAGCGATCGTGAGATCGAGCTGATGGCGCAGACCGGCGCCGCGCTCGTGTACTGCCCCACGAACCACCTCAGGTTCGCCAAGGGGTTCGCGCCCGTGGTCGACATGATCGATGCGGGCGTTCCCGTGATGCTCGGCGTCGACGGCATGGAGAGCCTCTTCCACGAGATGAGGCAGGCCGTCTACGCACAGGGCCAGGCGCGCTCGGCGCCCGGCTCCTTGGGCTCGGCGCAGGCCTTCTCCATGGCCACGCGCACGAGCGCCGCCGTGCTCGGCCTGCCGGCCGGGTTCGACGGCGGAGATTGCGTCCGGCTCGACGCATCGGGTCCGCAGTGGCACCCGATGGCCGACCCGGTGTGGACGGTCGTGCACCGCGGTGCACCCGCCGACGTCACCGACGTGGTGGTGGCGGGGCGGCCGGTCCTTCGCGACGGCGTGCTGGTCGAGGTCGACCAGCACCAGCTCGCGCACGAGGCAGCAGACGTCGCGCAACGCCTCGCGCGACGTGCCGGGACACCGGTGCCTCCCCTCTGGCGGCCCTGGGCCGTCTCGTCCCCCTCGCAGAACGACCAGCAGAAGGAACACTCATGAACCCGAACAAGTCCCTGAGCAGGCGCCGCCTGCTGACGCTCGGTGGCGGAGTCGCCGCAGGGCTGACGCTGGCCGCGTGCGGCACCGGCCCGGCCAGCAACGGCGGTGGTGAGACGAGCAGCAGCGGCGGCGACGGCGGTTCGAGCGGTGGCGGTGGCACGCTCGAGCTGTGGGGCAACACCTCGATCATCGGCGAGGCCGACTCGCCGCTGGCGCAGGCGGCCGCCGCCTTCGGCGAGGAGTTCGGCGTCACCGTCAACCTGCAGGGCATCCCGACGCAGGACCTCGTCCCGAAGCTGACGACGACGGCGGCCGGCGGTTCCGGCCCGGACATCGCGATCGTCGACGTGTCCTCGATCGCTCAGCTCGCCGCGGGCCAGGTGCTCGCCGACATCTCGAGCCAGAGCGGTGAGGTCGCAGGCGACTTCCCGACCGAGCTCCTCGCCGGTGCGTCCTACGACGGCAAGCAGTACGGCCTGCCGTACACGACCAACAACGTGGCGCTCTACTACAACAAGGCCATGCTCGACTCGGCGGGCATCGCGGTACCGACCACCTGGGACGAGCTGCGCGACGCCGCGATCGAGCTGACCGGCGGCGAGCAGTACGGTTACATGTTCGGCGCGCAGGGACAGGGGGCCTTCCTGTTCTGGCCGTGGCTGTGGCAGAACGGCGGGCAGATCGTCAACGACGACATGACCGCCGCGTTCGCCAGCGACGCCGGCATCGAGGCGTTCGAGTTCTACGCCGGCATGGCGATGACCGACAAGGTGGCGCCGCCGGAGTTCATCGCCTCCAACGCCTCGTGGGACCAGTACGTGGCCCCGTTCGCGCAGGAGCGCGTGGCGATGATGGCGATCGGGCCCTGGGGCACGTTCCCTGTGCAGGATGCGAACCCTGACCTCGACTTCGGCATCGCGCCGCTGCCGAGCCGCAAGGAGAGCGCCAGCGTGCTGGGCGGTGCCGCGGTCGGTGTCGGTCACCACGCGCAGAACGCCGAGATGGCGTGGGAGTTCGTGCGCTGGATGACGGGCAGCGAGCAGATGCACTACATCCAGGACACCGGCAACGTCCCCGGTCGCACCGAGGTCGTCGAGTCCGACTGGGCGAAGGAGGACCCGCTGCGGCAGGTCTTCATCGAGCAGATCCCGGTCTCGCGCGCCCGGCCGGCCATCCCCACCTGGGGTGACGTCGAGTGGGGCGTCATGGCGAACATGTGGGACTCGGTGATCCAGGGCCAGGCCGCCCCGGCGGACGCGCTGCTCGCGGCCGTCGACGAGGCCAACAACGCACTGTCCAGCTAACCGCGACGGTGGGCCGCCGGCGTGCTCGGCGGCCCACCGTGGGTACGAGCCAGGGATGACATGACCACACACGTGACCGACGCCAGGCTGGTGGCAGCCAGGCGTCGCCGGATCTTGCGGCGCCGCTTCGAGCCGGTGCTCTACATCGCACCCGCCTTCATCGTGCTGGCGGCGATCATCGCGTTCCCGGTGCTGAGCGCGATCGGCACGAGCTTCCTCGACGCGAGCCTGCTCCGCCCGGGGCAGGACACCTTCACGGGCGTCGACAACTACGTCGAGCTCCTCGCCGACCCGACGTTCCGATCGGCTTTCGGTCGCACCTTCGTGTGGGCGGGTTCCGCCCTGGTCGTCCAGGTCGGGCTGGCGCTGGTGATCGCGACCACGCTGAACAAGAAGCTCTTCGCACGCGGTGTGGTGCGCACGACGCTGATCATCCCGTGGGTGGTGCCGACCGTGCTGGTCGCGCTGATCTGGCGGTTCCTGCTCGACCCGGTCTCCGGACCGATCAACGATCTGCTCCGGCCGATCCTCGCCGATCCGCCGATCTGGCTGGCCGACACACGGTGGGCACTGCCCATGCTCGTGCTGATCAGCGCGTGGAAGTGGACACCGTTCTCCGCCGTCATCATCCTGGCGGGGCTGCAGCAGATCCCGCGTGAGCTCTACGAGGCAGCGATGATGGATGGTGCGAACGCGTGGCGGCGGTTCACGAGCGTCACGGTCCCGGCGATCCGCACCTCGCTGGCGCTGGTGACGCTGACCACGATCTCCGGAGCGATCAACAACTTCAACGGCATCTGGATGTTCACGCGCGGCGGACCGAACGGCGCCACGGAGATCCTGACCACCTACGCCTACCGCACCGCGTTCGTGCAGTTCGACTTCGGCAAGGCATCGGCGATCTCGGTGATGATCTTCCTGATGATGCTGGTGCTGGCGGTCCTGTACTTCTACGCCATCGAGGGCCGTTCGCCCAAGAAGCGGAGCGTCCGATGAAACGAGAGCACCGCTATGCCTCCTGGGGCGCGCACGCGTTCGCCGTCGTCCTCGTCCTCGGTGCCGTGCTGCCGTTCGTCTGGATGCTGCTGTCGTCCTTCAAGACCGCGCCCGAGCTCAACGGCGCCGACAAGCAGCTGCTGCCCGCCAGCCTGTACCTGGGCAACTACGAGAAGCTCGCCGACACCAACTTCTTCAGCTACTTCCTCAACTCGGTGGTCGTCGCGGCCGGCACCACCACGATCGCGCTGCTGCTCGCCATCCTCGCCGGCTACGGGTTCGCGCGCTTCACGTTCGTGGGCAACCGAGGGATGCTGCTCATCGTCGTCGCCGCGCAGATGTTCCCGGCGATCATGCTGGCGATCCCGCTGTTCACCACGATCAAGGTGCTCGGCCTGCTCGACTCGTTGCTCGGCCTGATCCTGGTGTACACCTCGTTCGCGCTGCCGTTCTGCATCTGGCTGATGCGCAACTACTTCCTGGCGGTCCCGGTCGAGACCGAGGAGGCGGCGCTGATCGACGGCTGCACGCGCGGCAAGGCGCTCTGGCGGGTCGTGCTGCCGCCCGCGCTGCCGGGCGTGATGGCTGCCGCGGTCTTCACGATCATCAACGCCTGGGAAGAGTTCCTCTACGCGAACACCTTCATCGACACCGATGCCAAGCGCACGCTCTCGGTCGGCATCAACTCGCTGCTCGGCGAGTTCACGACCGACTGGGGTCGCATGCTCGCCGCCGGTGTGCTGGTGATGATCCCGGTGCTGGTGATCTTCGGCTACCTGCAGCGCTACGTCACCGAGATCGCCGGTGGCGGGGTGAAGGGCTGAGTGGCCGTGCAGCTGCTCACCGGCGGCCATCTCGCCTCGGGCGAGATCGTCGACGTCCTGCTCGACGGCGATCGCGTCAGCCAGGTCGGTCCGGTCGCCTCGGTCACCGCCCCCGAGGGCGCTGACCGTGTCGAGCTGACCGGCTACCTGCTCGCCGGCGCCTTCGCCGAGCCGCACGTGCACCTCGACAAGGCCTTCACGATCGGCCAGGTCGACAACCCCGAGGGCACGCTCGCGGGTGCCATGACCGGGTACGGGACGCTGCTGGCGGGTGCGACCGACGAGGACGTCCGCGTCCGCGCACGACGCGCGCTGCTCCACCTCGTCGGCAACGGCGTCACGGCGGTCCGCAGCCACGTCGGCTGCGGGCGGCTGCTCGGCACCCGCGCGATCGAGTCCGTGGTGGCCGTGCGCGAGGAGCTCCGGGACGTCGTCGACCTCGAGATCGTCGCGCACATCGGCGGTCCGGCCGCCGGGGAGAGCTGGGCCGAGCACGCCGACCGGCTCAGGCAGGCCCTCGACGCCGGCGCCGACGCGGTCGGCGGCAACCCCGCCGTCGATGCGGATCCGGTCGCGGCGCTCGAGGCGTGCCTCGCGGTCGCCACGGAGCGCGGCTGCCCCCTCGACCTGCACACCGACGAGACCACCGACGTCAGCGTGCTCACGCTGCGCGAGCTCGCACGACGCGCTGCGGATGCCTCGGTCAGGGTGACCGCCAGCCACTGCGTCTCGCTGGGGCAGCAGGCCACCGCCACCGCGGCCGCCGTGGCGGCCGAGCTCGCCGCCGCCGGCATCGGCGTCGTCACGCTGCCGGCCACCAACCTCTACCTGCAGGGCCGCGGCACCGTTCCGGCGCTGCGAGGTCTCACCGCGCTGGACGCGCTCGAGGCGGCAGGGGTGCGCACCGCCGCCGGCGGTGACAACGTCAGCGACCCCTTCAACCCGACCGGCAGGCTCGACCCGCTCGAGGTCGCTTCCTTGCTCGTCACGGCCGGTCATCGCAGCCTCGCCCGAGCCTGGGAGATGATCGGCGCCGACGCCCGCGCGATCATCGGTGCGGTGCCGGCGGCACCCGAGCCCGGCTCGCGCGCCGATCTGGTGGCGATCCGGGCCCGGTCCCTGCAGGAGGCCGTCGCTCTCGCCCCCGCCGACCGCTGGGTGTGGCGCGCTGGTCGGCTGGTCTCCCGCACCGAGGTACGGCGCCACGGCGCCACCGCGGAGCTCGACGCATGACCGGGTCCGGCGCACCCCGCCAGTCGCTGTGGCGGATCCCCCAGATCCGGGCGGTCTTCGCGATCAGCTTCGCGGGCCTCGCCAGCTTCTCGATCACGCTCGCCGCGCTCCCGGCGTGGGCGGCGCAGATCGGCCACTCCGAGCAGGTCGTCGGCACGATCACCGGCGTGATGCTCGGCGTCACGGTCCTCACCCAGCTCGGCACCGCGCGACTGCTCTACCGCTTCAGCACCCGCTCCTTGCTCGCGGCCGGGTCCCTGCTGCTGGGCATGCCCACGCCGCTCTACCTGCTGCTGCCCCAGCTCGAGAGCCTGTACGCGTTGTCGGCGGTCCGCGGTGTGGGCTTCGCGATCGTCACGGTCGTCGGGGCGCTCGCGATCCCACGTGCTGCGCCCCCCGAGCGCCGCGGCGAGGCGATCGGCATCTTCGGGCTGTCCGCCGCGATCCCGATGATGGTGGGCATCTCCGGTGGCGCCGCGCTCGTGCTCGGCGGCTCGTTCCGCGTGGTCGCGATCCTCGGCGCGCTGCCGGTCCTCGCGCTCGTAGCGCTGCCGTACGTGTCCGCCGAGGACATGGGGCAGGCACCGCGGGCCACGGTGAGCCTGCCGCGTGCCGCGAGCCGGCTGCTCTACCCGGCGGGGCTCCTGCTCGCGATCACCGCGGCCGGCGGCGGCCTGGTCACGCTGCTGCCGCTGCAGCGCCCCAGCGGGGCCGTGGCGGCACTGGCGCTGCTCGTCTTCGGTGCGGTCGGGATGGTCGCGCGGTGGCAGGTCGGCGCTGTGCTGGACCGGGCGGGGAACCGGCTCGTGCTTCCCGTGCTCGTCGCAGCCGGCGTGCTGGGGCTCGTCGTCGTCGCGCTCACGCTGGCAGCCACGGCCTCCTGGCTGCTCATGGTCGGCGCCGGGCTGCTGGGCCTGGCGTACGGAGGGTTGCAGACCGTCACGCTCGAGATGAGCTTCCACCGGCTGCCGGCGAGCGACGCCCCCACCGCCAGCGCGATCTGGAACGCCGCGTTCGACGGCGGCACCGCCGTCGGCGCCGCGGTGCTCGGCTTCGTCGGCGCCACCGCGCTGGGAGGCAGCGGCGCGCTCGCGATCGGAGCCGCCGCGATCGCCGTCATCGGCGTCCTCGGGCTGGTCGCATCCGGGCGTTCGGCCCAGCACACTGGTCCCGAGGTGGAAAGGACTCACCGATGATCATCACCGACGTCGCCTGTGTGGAGTACACGGGCCACGTGGTCCACGAGGGCCCGATCTTCGCCGACCGGCTCCGCCGCCCCACCGACTGCTACCCCGAGCTCCGCTCGGTACCGGCACAGCGGTTCGCCGAGGTCGCCGAGGACACCTACGAGGTGCGCTCGGTCTTCCTGCACATCGAGACCGACTCCGGGCTCCGCGGCAGCACCGCCCAGCTCTCGCTCGAGCAGGCGGCGATCGTGATGAACGTGCTCAGGCCGTTGCTGCTCGGGCGAGACCCGCTCGCCGTCGAGCGGCTCTGGGACGTGCTGTACCGCTCGGCGATCCACGGCCGGGCGGGCGCCGGCATGACGGCGCTCTCCGCCGTCGACTGCGCGCTCTGGGACATCCGGGGCCAGGCGTTCGAGGTCCCTGCACACGTGCTGCTCGGGGGACCGACCCGGACCGACGTCGAGGTCTACGTCTCCACGCTCGGCGACAGCCTCGAGCCGGCCGTGGTGGCCAGGCGCACGAGCGACCTGGTCGCCGAGGGCGTGCGCGCGTCCAAGTGGTTCCCGCGCTGGGGGCCCGAGGACGGCCGGGAGGGGATCGACCGGATCGTCGAGCTCGTCGGTACGGTTCGCGACGCCGGCGGGCCAGGCATGGAGATCATGCTCGACGCCTGGAGCGGCTGGGACGTGCCGTTCACGCTCGAGGTCGCGACCGCGACACGGGACCTCGGGCTCAGCTGGATCGAGGAGCCGCTGCTCGCCGACCTGACCGAGGGCTACCGCTCGCTGCGACGCCGCCTCCCCGACGGCGTGCGGATCGTGGGCGGCGAGCACGACTACACGCGCTGGGGGTACCAACGTCTCCTCGGCGAGGACGTGCTCGACCTGTACCAGCCCGACCCGCACTGGGCCGGCGGCATCTCCGAGCTGACCAAGATCGCCGCGCTCGTCAGCGCCGCGGGCGCGCAGCTAATCCCGCACGGGCAGTCGATGCAGTGCAACGCGGCCCTCACGTTCGCGGCCGCGCCCACGCTGATCCCGCGCATGGAGTACCTGGTGAGGCTGATGCCGATCTACCAGCACTTCCTCGCGGAGCCGATCACGCCCGAGCGGGGTCGGGTGGCCGTGCCCTCGACACCCGGGCTGGGCATGTCTCTGGCTGAGGAGAACATCGTCGACGCGCGGCCGGTGGGTGCGCTGTGAGCCAGGTCCTCGTGTGCCTGTCGGACTACCCGCGTGAGCTGCTCGCCTCCTGGGTCGAGGGCGCGGACGTCGAGGTGGTGACCGTCCCGTCGGGCGCCGACCTCGCGGCGATGCTGCCCGACCTGGCGCGTGCCGATGTCGTCATCGGCGACGCCGCGCGCCGGTTCCCGCTCGAGGCGTCGGTGCTGGCGCAGCTGCAGCGGTGCCGGCTGGTCTTCCACCCCGCGGTCGGCCTCGACGGCGTCATCGACCTCGAGGCCGCTCGCGCGCACGGCATCGAGGTGCGCAGCGCGCCGGGCTACAACGCCGACGCCGTGGCCGACTGGACCGTGATGGCGATGCTGCTCGGGCTGCGCGGTGCGGTGGCCGCGGACCGTGACATCCGCGCGCAGGGCTGGCACCGCCGGCTGCTGGGGCGCGAGCTCGGCGCGGTCACGGTCGGCATCGTCGGGTACGGGGCGATCGGTCGTGGCGTACGCCGCCGGCTGGCCGGCTTCGGCTCGACCGTGCTGGTCACCGACGAGCGCGAGGTGACCGACCCCGACGTCGAGCAGACCTCGCTCGACGACCTGCTGCAGAGAGCCGACGTGGTGACCCTGCATGCGCCGCTGCTGCCCTCGACCCGGCAGATGGTCAGCGGCGAACGGCTCGCGAGGATGCGGGAGGGCAGCGTGCTCGTCAACGCCGCCCGCGGCGGTCTCGTGGACGAGACGGCCCTGGCGACCGCACTGACGCATGGACGCCCCGCCGTCGCGGTGCTCGACGTCTTCGAGACGGAGCCGCTGCCGCCGTCCAGCCCGTTGCTCGGGCTCGAGAACGTGGTGCTGTCCCCGCACGTGGCGGCGGGGACCGAGCAGGCTCGGCAGCGCGTGCGCGCGCTGGTGGGCGACGCCGTCCGTGAGTTCTTCCGGAGCGGTCCCTGATGGACCCGGTGCTCGCAGCGCTCGCGACCGAGACGGCGCCGTTCGCGCTCGCGACGGTCGTCTCGACATGGAGCTCGGCCCCCCGAGGGGTCGGTGCTCGCATGCTGGTGCGTGAAGACGGGTCCACGCTGGGGTCTGTCTCGGGCGGCTGCGTCGAGGCCGACGTGCACGCGCTTGCGCTGCAGGTCCTGCGCGGAGCCCCCGCCGTGCTGCAGCGGTACGGCGTCAGCGATGGTGACGCGCTCGCGGTGGGGCTCATGTGCGGCGGCACGATCGAGGTGCTGGTGCAGCGCATCACCGACCCCGAGCCGCTGCGCGCCTTCGCGGCGTCGGTGGCTGCGCACCACCCGGTCGCGATCGCCTCGGTGCTCACCGGCGAGCACGCCGGCTCGCTGCTGGAGGTGACGGCCGAGGGCGAGTCGCTCGGTGGCACCGGCTTCGCGCGCCTCGACGGCTCTCTCGTCGCCGACGCGCGCGCCGTGCTCGCGACCGGCCGCACGACCGAGCTCAGCTACGGCACCGACGGCAGCAGGCAGGGCGTCGGTGTGCGGGTGCTCGTGGATGTGGTCGCGCCGCCGCCGCGGCTGATCGTCGCCGGCGTGACCGACTTCGCCGTCGCGATCGCCGAGCTCGGCGGCTACCTCGGCTTCCGCGTGACCGTGTGCGACGCGCGATCCACGTTCGCGACCCGGGAGCGCTTCGGTCGCGCCGACGAGATCGTGATCGAGTGGCCGCACCGCTACCTGGCCGCCGAGATCGAGGCCGGGCGCGTCGACGCCCGCACCGTGCTGCTCGTCTGCTCGCACGACCCGAAGTTCGACGAGCCGGTGCTCGAGGCCGCGTTACCCGCCGGGCTGGGTTTCGTCGGTGCGATGGGCTCGCGACGGACGCACTCCCAGCGGCTGGAGCGGCTGCGTGAGCGCGGCATCAGCGACGAGGCGCTGGCCTCGCTCCGCTCTCCCGTCGGCCTCGACCTCGGCGGTCGCAGCCCCCGGGAGACCGCGCTGTCCATCCTCGCCGAGGTCGTCGCGGCTTCCGGGGGCGGCACCGGCCGGCCGCTCGCGGATCTGGGGGGTCCGCTCCACGGCGAGCGCTCAGATGCCTGACCACGCCAGGCTCACCGGCATCGTGCTGGCTGCAGGCGCCGGCCGCCGGATGGGTGGCCCGAAGGGTCTGCTGCGCACCGCGGCAGGCCAGAGCTGGGCGTCCCGGGCCGCGGGCGTGCTGCACGAGGCCGGCTGCGCCGTCGTCCTGGTCGCCGTCGGGGCCTCGGGGGACGAAGTCGCCGCCACCCTGCCCGCCCACGCCACCGCGGTACCGGTCGGAGGCTGGGAGGAGGGGCTGGGCGCGAGCCTGCGCGCCGCCCTGGGTCGCGTCGACCGCGAGGCGTGCGACGCCGTCGTGATCGTCCCGGTGGACACGCTCGACCTCGTCCCCGACGACGTCCACCGGGTCCTCGCCGCGATCCCCGCCCCGCTCCGTGCCGGCCTGGCCCGCGCGGTCCACGACGGCGCCCCGGGCCACCCCGTGATCATCGGAATCGACCACCTGACGCAGGCGATCAGCGAGTCGGCCGGCGAGCACGGCCCGCGCCCGCTGCTGCGCACCGCCGTCCCCGTGGAGATCGGGCCGCGCCCGGACACCGACACCGCCACGTAGCTCTCGACGCACCTCCGTCCGGGCCCGCACGCGCTCCGTCGTCGGGATACGGTCGGGTGGTGACTGAGTTCGACACCGCCACCGCCGCGGTCGAGGCCGCGCTCGCGGCCGGCGCGACCTACGCCGATGCCCGTCTGATGTCCCGCAGCGCCGAGCGCATGCTCGCCCGCAACGGCGACATCGCTGACACGACTCGCAGCGCCGACATCGGGATCGGGGTGCGTGCGCTCGTCGGGTCCAGCTGGGGGTTCTTCTCCACGTCCGATCTCGACGGCGGAGCTCGCCTCGCGGGCGAGCGCGCCGCCGAGATCGCGGCTGCCAGCGCGCAGGTGCCGCTGCCCTCGGCGAGCATGGTGCCCTCCGACCCGGTCCAGGCCAGCTGGAGCAACGCCGTCGAGATCGACCCGAGCTCGGTGAGCGAGTCGGACAAGGCGGACCTGCTGGTCGCGGCGACCGCGGCGATGCGTGAGCACGGCGCCGACGTCGCGATCGGGTACCTGACGTTCTGGGACACGAGCAAGTGGTTCGTCTCCAGCGAGGGGCACCGCATCGACCAACGCATCCGGGAGGCGGGCGGCGGTATCGAGGCGACCGCCGTCGGCGAGGGAGAGACCCAGCGCCGCTCGTACCCCAACAGCATGGGCGGCCAGCTCGGCACCCGAGGCTGGGAGCTCGTCCAGGAGCTCGATCTGCTCGGGAACGCACCGCGGGTCGCCGAAGAGGCACGCGCGCTGCTGACCGCGCCGGAGTGCCCCTCCGGCGTCACCGACCTGATCCTCGACGGCAGCCAGGTGGCGCTGCAGATCCATGAGTCGGTGGGCCACGCGATCGAGCTCGACCGCATCCTCGGGTGGGAAGCTGCCTACGCCGGCCGCTCCTGGCTCGACCTGGCACAGCTGGGATCGTTGCGGTACGGCTCGGATCTCATGACGATCGCGATCGACCCGACCATCGAGGGTGCGCTCGGCTCGTTCGGGTACGACGACGAGGGCACCGCCGCCGCCAAGCGCCTCGCCGTCGACCACGGCACCTGGGTGGGTGTGCTCGCCGGGCGCGACTCGGCCTCGGTGGCCGGGCTCCACTACGCGGGCAGCGTCCGCTCCGACGGCTGGCGGCGGCTGCCGATGGTCCGGATGACCAACGTCGGGCTCGAACCCGGACCGCACACGCTGGAGGAGATCATCGCCGCCACCGACGACGGCGTCTACATGGAGACCAACCGCTCCTGGTCGATCGACGACCGCCGTCTCAACTTCCAGTTCGGCTGCGAGGTCGGCTACGAGATCAAGGGCGGAAAGAAGGGGCGCATGCTCAAGAACCCCACCTACACCGGCATCGGTCCGCGGTTCTGGCAGTCGATGGACATGCTGTCCTCGGAGGTGGTGAGCTGGGGGTTGGCGAACTGCGGCAAGGGGCAACCCGGCCAGGTCGGCCACACGGCGCATCCAGCCGCGCCCGCCCGGTTCCACGACGTCCGCGTGGGGGTGAAGGCGTGAGCGCCGCCGAGATCGCCGCCCGCACCGTCGAGGCCGTCACCTCCCGCCTGCGCGGTGCCGAGGTGGTGAGCGTGGTCGAGCGCAGCGAGGACCACCTGACCAGGTTCGCGGACTCCGCGATCCACCAGAACGTCGCCGACGAGGCGTGGACCGCCCGCGTCACCGCCCACCTCGACGGCCGCACGCTGAGCCTGTCCACCGGGCTCGCCGGGCCGCAGGACGGCGGCGCGATCGAGGCCGTCGCCGACCGGGTCGCGCAGTCGCTCGCGCTGGCACCGCTCGACCCGCGGTGGGCCGGGGTCGCCGGTGCCGCCGAGGTCGCCGCCGAGCAGGAGCGGCCGGGTTCGACACCGGCCGAGCGCGCTGCCGCCGTCGCCGCCTTCATCGAGGGGGCGGGTGGGCTGAGCACCGCCGGCTACGTGAAGTCCTACCGTTCGGAGTCGGGCGTCGCCACCAGCGGCGGGCAGGTCGCCTCGATGCGCACCGGCGCCTCGGCGATCGACGGCATCGCGAGCATCAACGGGGTCGACGGCGTCTCTCGCTCCCGGGTGCACGGCTTCGCCGACCTGGACCCGTACGCTGCCGGTGCGCTGGCGGCCGCGAAGGCACGCGCCGCCCAGGACGCCGTGGAGCTGCCGCCGGGTCGGTACGAGGTGATCCTCGAGCCCGCCGCAGCCGCGAACATCGTCTCGACACTCGCGATGTATGGCTTCAACGGCCGGATGGCGCTGGACGGCGCCTCGTTCGTGGAGCTCGGCGCCGAG
Source organism: Pseudactinotalea suaedae (assembly GCF_009733815.1). Lineage (GTDB taxonomy): Bacteria > Actinomycetota > Actinomycetes > Actinomycetales > Beutenbergiaceae > Pseudactinotalea > Pseudactinotalea suaedae. Next base: position 313,155 of record NZ_WNXY01000003.1, on the reverse strand, counting down.
CAGCTCGACCCCGCGATCTCCCTGGTCGACGACGGCCCTTCCTGGGGCGTAACCGTCGACTCCGAGGGCACCCCGAAGCAGCGGCTGGCGTTCGTCGAGGCCGGGCGCGCCACCAGGATCGCGCACGACCGGCGCACGGCGGCCGAGTCCGGTGGCGCCTCGACCGGGCACGGCTTCGGGTTCGGGGTGCCGGTCGCCGCGCACCTGGGCATCGAGCCGGGGGTGGCCGCTGCGGTGGCTGCCTCGCCGGTGCACGTGGCACCCACCGCGTCGTCACTGCTGTCCGGAGTCACCGGGTCATCGCGCGCGCTGCTCGTCTCGGACTTCTGGTACACCCGGGTGCTCGACCCGCGCCAGGTCACCGTGACCGGGCTGACCCGCAACGGCATGTGGCTCGTCGAGAACGGCGAGATCGTCGGTGCCGTGCAGAACGTCCGGTTCACGCAGTCCTACCCGGGCGCCCTCGCACCCGGGCAGGTGCTCGGCGTGGGTCCTGACGTGGTGACCGACCCCGACTCCTGGGGCCCGACGGCGCACTTCGCCCCCGCCCTGCACCTCGCCTCCTGGAACATCACCGGCAACGCCTCCGGCTGAGGCCCACGACCCCCCGGCCCGCTTTCAACGCACTTTCGTCGCCGGCCCGGTTTCACCGCACTTTCGTCACGGCCCGTTCCAGCAGCACCAGCACCTCGGCGTGATGGTTGTGCGGGAACATGTCGAACAGACGGGCCCGCACCGGGCGCAGGCTGGGCATCTCCGCGAGGTCCCGCGCAAGCGTGGTCGGGTTGCAGCTGGAGTAGAGGACGTGCCGAGCGTGCGAGGCGTCGAGCCTCGCGGCCAGGTCGCCGATCCCGCGCCGCGGTGGGTTGACGACGACCAGGTCGGCGTCCAGGTGCTCGACGGCGGTCGCGTCGCCCACCTCGAAACGGACCGAGGTGCCCCGCCGCGCCGCGGCCACCCGGGCGCCGTCGACCGCCTCCGCGCTGACCTCGACCCCGACGACCTCGCGATCCGGACCCGCCAGATGCAGCGCGAACCCGCCGACGCCGCAGTACAGGTCGGCCACGCTGCGCGGTGACGCCTCCGACGCCCAGGCGGCCGCCTGCCGGTAGAGCGCCGCCGCGACGGCGGTGTTGGTCTGGAAGAACCCGCCAGGACGCAGCAGCAGGTCGATCTCGTTCGTCCTCATCGTGAGCAGCTGTTTCTCGGTGAACGGGATCTCGGTCTCACCCTCGGTCAAGGCCACGTGGGTGGGAAGCAGGTTCGCGCTGATCACGACGGCGTTCGGCAGCTTCTCTCGTAGCCAGTCCAGGTGCTTGCGCAGCCGGGGCAGCGCCTCGGTCGACCGCAGCACGAACCTGATCATCAGCTCGCCCGCCGGGGATCCCGTGACCAGGATGAGCTTGAGCTCGCCGCGGCGATCGGGCACCGAGTACGGCGTGAGCCCGGCTCTCGTCACCATCTCCCGCAGCACCGGCATGGCGGTCACCACCGGTCGTTCGTGCAGCGGGCACGCCGCGAGGTCGATCCCGAGCCCGCCTGGGCCGAGGATCCCGAGCGTCGGCTGCTCGACCGTGCCGGCGACGACCATCTTCGCCTTGTTCCGGAAGCCCGCCTCGGCGCTCGGGAACGCAGGCGCCCACTCCATCGGCCCGAGGGCTTCGCTCACGACACGTTGTTTGGTCGCCAGCTGCTCGGGGTAGGGGATCTCGATCCGGGTGGCGGAGCAGCAGCGCCCGGCGTCCATGTAGGAGCAATGCATCGACGCTCAGCCTGACACGTCGCCCGCGGTCGGACGCATCGCCGGTATTGGCGTGGCCTCCCGGAGGGTGCGGATGCTTGGGTGAGCGCATGACCCTCACCGTTCGGCCTCTCGACGTCGCCTCCGATCACGTGATCGCCCAGTACAACCTCCTGAACGAGGCCGCGGACGCCGACCTGTTCGGTGGCGTCGAGCGCTACACGGTCGAGCAGACGCGAGCGCGGCTGCAGCCGAGTCCGTTCTGGGACCTCGAGCACTGGGTCGCGGTGGACGGTCAGGATCGCGTCGTCGGGTACGGCGGGCTCTCGATGCCGCTGAGCGACAACCTCGACACCGTGCACGTGGATCTCGTGGTGCATCCCGAGGAGCGCGGCCACGGCGTGGCCACCGCGCTGCTGGCCGAGGCGCTGATCCCGGCCATCCGCGCCTCCGGCCGCACGCTGATCAGCGGCTACGGCGCAATCCCCGCCGACGGCGACCCCGACGACCCGCAGCTTCCCGTCAACCGCATCGCCGCAGCCGTCGGTGTCAGTCGCAAGAACGTGGCGGTGTGCCGCGTCCTCGACCTGCCGCTCGCGGGCTCGCTGCTCGACGAGCTCGCGGCCCGGGCCGCTGAGAAGCTCGGCGACTACCGCGTGATCTTCTTCGACGACACCGTCCCCGAGGAGCACCTGCCCGCGTACGGCGCCCTGCTGCGCCAGCTCGAGCTCGACGAGCCCGACGAGGACGTCGAGCACGAGGCGCCCGAGTACACGCCCGAACGGATCCGCATCGCCGAGCAACGACGCCGCGACGCCGGCAAGCGAAGCCTCATCGCCGTCGCGGTCGCTCCCGACGGCACCTTCGCCGGCAACAGCGCCGTCGAGTTCCACACCGGTGAGGGCACCACGATCGGCTGGCAGGAGAACACGCTCGTGATGCCCGACCACCGCGGTCACCGCCTGGGGCTGGCGCTCAAGGTGGAGACCCACCGGCAGCTGTCCGAGGCGGCACCGGGGCTGCGTTCGATCATCACCTGGAACTCGCACGTCAACCCGTGGATGATCGCGATCAACGAGCAGCTCGGCTACCGGGTCGCCCATCGCGAGGTGGCGTACCAGGGCCGCCCCGAGCTCTGAGCGCGCGCTCCTCAGCCTCCCAGAGCGGCGTCGAACAGCTGGTTCGCGGCGTTCTCGAACGTCTCCCGCATGTCGCCCTCCTCGTAGCCGGCGGCCACGTGTGCCGCGGCGAGCCCGGCGCCGAGCCGCAACGAGGCCAGGTCGTCGCGATCGAGGTCCTTCGGCGGCGGCCACGGCCAGCGGCGCGGCCAGCCGGTACCGCACCAGTCCTCGATGTCCGCCAGGAACGAGCGGCTGCCGCCCTCGCCGTGGCCGATCGCCGATGCCGCCATCAGGGCGAGCTGGCCGTATCCGACCGCGGTGTAGGAGACGGCCGGCCGGCCGCCGTCGACCGGTGGCAGCGGCTGCGGGTTGAGGGCCGCGATCACCGCTGGGCTGAGCCCGAGAGGGCCACCCCCGACGACCTCCCAGACCCGGCTGTTGATGTGAGCCAGGAATCCCAGCCGATCGCCGTGGGCGAGGGCTCGGACCAGCTCGGTGGCGTTCGCCATGATGGCCTCCAGCAGTTGCGGACGCACCCGATGTGCATCACACCCGGCAAGAGGCGCGCGGGGTCACGGCGATACACGCCCCTGCGCCGCCGGGTACGCGCGAGGGACCGGGCGGACTGCCGGGATGCGCAGCGTCGAGCACGGCCAGCCCGTCGGACCCGCCGTGCCGGGGTGGGAGCCCAGGCCCGTCCCACAGTCCACCGGCACGCTGGGCGGTGGAGCACGATCGAGCCGCTCGCTCTCGAGCACACCGACGAGCTGTTCCCCGAGATCGCCGGTCCTGGCCACGAGGCGCTGTGGACGCACCTGTCCGACGGTCTTGCGATGCGCTCAACGCGCCCTCCGAGCGACTCGGCTTCACCTACGAGGGGACGTTCCGCCGTCACGTCGTGACCAAGGGCAGGTCCCGCGACACCGCGTGGTTCGCGATGACGCTCGACGACTGGCCCCGCATCCGCGACGCGCACGACGCCTGGCTCGCCCCGGCGAACTTCGACCACGGCCGGCAGCGCCGTCACCTGGCCGACGTGCTCGTTGCGTCCTGACACGGAGGACCCGGCGCCGGTGCAACAGATCCGTCGCCCGATCGGCTCATCGGCGCTCACACCGGCCGATTCGGCCGTCTGGAGACGGTTTCGTTGCAGCCTGCGGCTACGGGCGTGAGCGGCGCGCCTCGACGAACGCAGCCACGCACTGCTCGATCTGCTCGGATGAGTGGGCGGCGGACAGCTGCACCCGGATCCGGGCCTTCCCGCGCGGCACCACCGGGAACGAGAACGCGGTGACGAACACCCCCAGCTCGAGCATCCGCGCGGCGACCGCGGAGGCGAGCACGGCGTCACCGAACATCACGGGGACGATCGCGTGCTCGCCGTCGAGCAGATCGAAACCCTCCTCGGTCATGCGGCGGCGGAACAGCGCGGCGTTGGCGAGCAGTCGCTCCCGCAGCTCGTCGGCGTCGCGCACGAGGTCGAGCGCGCGCAGCGTCGCCGCCACGATCGAGGGCGCCAGCGAGTTGGAGAACAGGTACGGCCGGCCGCGCTGCCGCAGCAGGTCGACGATCTCCCGCCGTCCGCTGACGTACCCGCCGGAGGCACCGCCGAGGGCCTTGCCGAACGTGCCGGTCCAGATGTCGATGCGGTCGCTGACCCCGAAGTGCTCGGGTGTCCCGGCGCCCGTGGCGCCCATGAACCCGACGGCGTGGCTGTCGTCGACCATGACGAGCGCGCCGTGCTCCTCGGCCGCGTCGCAGATCTCGGGCAACGGTGCGAGGTAGCCGTCCATGGAGAACACGCCGTCGGTGACGACCACGACCCGGCGCGCTCCGCCGTCGCGGGCCGCCTGGAGCTGGGCACGCAGGTCGGCGACGTCCCGGTTGCGGTACCGGAACCGCGCCGCCTTGCTCAGCCGGACGCCGGCGATGATCGAGGCGTGGTTGAGCTCGTCCGAGACGATGGCGTCCTGCGGGCCGAAGAGCGGCTCGAAGACGGCCGCGTTGGCGTCGAAGCAGGACGAGAAGAGGATCGTCGCCTCGGTCCCGAGAAAGTCTGACAATCGGTTCTCGAGCTCCAGGTGGGTGTCCTGGGTGCCGCAGATGAACCGCACCGAGGCCATGCCGAAGCCGTGGCTGTCGAGGGCCCCCTTGGCCGCTGCGATCAGCTCGTCGTGGTTCGCGAGCCCCAGGTAGTTGTTGGCGCAGAAGTTGAGGACCTCGCGCTGCGGCTGCCCGGAGAGCGCCGCCCGGATCTGCGCGCCCTGCGGCGTGGTGATCTCCCGCTCGGGCTTCTCCAGCCCCGAGGACCGGATCTCGGCCAGCTCGGTGGCCAGGTCGTCCTTGATCGCGTACATCGGAACCTCCTGGGTGGGGGGCAGAGGTGGGTGGAGATCTAGAGCCGGGTCCAGTCGAGCAGGACCTTCCCGCTGCTGGCGCTCGCGGCCAGCTCGAAGGCGCGTTCCCAGTCGTGCGCCGGGATCACGTCGGTGATGACGCCCTCGATCGTGGACCTCAGCGTCGGGCTGGTCGAGAGCATCGCCGTCATCGCGTTCCAGGTCTCGAACATCTCGCGGCCGTAGATGCCCTGCAGCGTCAGCATGTGGGTCACCACCACGGCCCAGTCGATGTCGATGGACCCGCTGGGCAGCCCGAGCAGCGCGATCCGGCCACCGTGGTTCATGTTCCGGATCACCTCCGGCAGCGCGCTCGGGTGCCCGGACATCTCGAGGGCGACGTCGAAGCCCTCCTTGAGCCCGAGGGCTCGCTGCGCCTCGGCGATCGTCGAGCTCGTCACGTCCACCGCGAGGTCGACGGCGCCGGTGCGCTCGGCCAGCCTGAGTCGTGGTTCCGAGACGTCGGTGATCGCGACGTAGCGCGCGCCGGCGTGCCGGACCACGGCGGCCGCCATCAGGCCGATCGGACCGGCACCGGTGATCAGCACGTCCTCACCGGTCACCGGGAACTTGAGCGCCGTGTGCACCGCGTTGCCGAAGGGGTCGAAGACCGCGCCGAGCTCGGGGGTGATGAGCGAGGTGTCGCCCTCGTGGCCGTGCACCCAGACGTTCTCCTGCGGGATGACGACCCGCTCGGCGAACGCGCCGTCACGGTTCACGCCCACCCCGCTGGTGTGGATGCACATCTGGCGGCGACCGGCGCGGCAGTTGCGGCAGATCCCGCACACCACGTGGCCCTCGCCGGAGACACGGTCCCCGATCCGCACGTCGCGCACGGCGCTGCCGACGGCGACCACCTCGCCGTAGAACTCGTGCCCCGGCACCATCGGCGGGCGGAGCGTGCCCTCGGCCCAGCCGTCCCACCGCAGGATGTGCAGGTCGGTCCCGCAGATGCCCGTGGTGAGGACCTGCACGGTGACGTCGGCCGGGCCCGCGACTGGTTCGGGTACCTCGGTGAGCTCCAGGCCTGCGTGCGGACCTGACTTCAGCAGTGCCTTCACGGCGCCGACGCTACCCGGTCCGTCCGAGTGGTGAGACGCGGGGCGAGGGTGCGCGCCGCCGTCGGGCTCTCAGAAGCCCAGGCCACGCGCGACGGAGCGGATCTCGTCGGCGCTGGCACGCAGGCCGGCGACCTCGCGGTCGGTCATCGGCACGTGCAGCTGCCGCTCGATCCCGCCGGCACCGACGACCGAGGGGATCGACAGGCAGACATCCTCGATGCCGAGGTGACCGTCGACCATGGTCGAGACCGGGAGCACGCGGTGCTCGTCGCGCAGCACGGCCTCGATGATCCGGCCGGCCGAGACGCCGATCGCGTAGCTCGTGGCGCCCTTGCCGCTGATGATCTCGTAGGCGGCGTGCACCACGTCGTGCGCCATCTGGTCCCGCTCGGCCTCCTCGATCAGGTCGGTCACCGGGATCGCGCCCACGCTGGCGCTGCTCCACAGCGGGATCTCGCTGTCGCCGTGCTCCCCGACGATGTAGGCGTGCACGTTCTGCACCGCCACACCGCAGCGGGAGGCGATCAGACCACGCAGCCGCGCCGAGTCCAGCACCGTCCCCGAGCCGAACAGCTGGTGCGGCGGCAGCCCGGTGAGCTTCTGCGCGACGTAGGTGATCACGTCCACCGGGTTGGTGACCATGATGATGATCGCGTCCGGTGCCACGGCGACCAGCTGCGGCATCAGGGTCCGCATCAGCGACGTGGTGGAGGCGGCGAGGTCGAGGCGCGTCTGGCCGGGCTGTTGCTTGGCGCCGGCGGTGACCGCGATGACATCGGCGCCGGCACAGATGCCGATGTCGTCCGAGCCCGAGACGTGGGCGGCGGGGACGAACTGCAGGCTCTGCTGCAGGTCGAGCGCCTCGGCGCGCACCTTGGCGGCGTTGACGTCGTAGAGCACGACCGACCGCGACAGGCCCTGGATCACGGCGGCGTAGGCGAGCGTCGCGCCCACCGACCCCGCGCCGACGACGGCGAGCTTGGTCCCTCTGCTGCTGGAGATCACGCGGCCATGCTGGCAGGTCCCGCGGGATCTGTCAGCGTTCGCCTCTCCTGCCCGGTGCTCAGGGCCAGCTGGTGGCGCTCGCCTCGAAGGCGTCGGGGTTCTGGACCGGCACCACGCAGAAGAGCAGGCCGCCCGGATCCTGCAGGATCGCGTGGCTCTCGCGGCGCTCGACGATCGTGGCACCCAGCGCCGTGACCCTGGCCAGCTCGGCCTCGACGTCGTCGGTCTCGATGTCGAGGTGCACGCGCGGCGGCGTGCCCGGACCCGTGCGCTGCAGCGCCAGCTCGACGCCGCCCGGGAGGTGCCGGAGCTCCTCGTAGGGTGACTCCGCCGTCGGGCACTTGTCCGGCCGCGGGGAGGCGTGCGCGGCGGCCCAGAACTCGGCGGCGACCTCGTAGCTCTCACCCGGGTGGTCGATGAGGACGACCCCGATCCTGCTTCGATGCATGCCCTCCACAGTAGGGGCGCCCACAAACCGATTGCCCCGGTCCCGGGTACGGACCACACTGCCGAGATGACGTCACGGATCTCGCACACCAGCATCGACTGCCGCAACGCCTACCAGCTCTCCGAGTGGTGGAAGCAGGTGCTGGACTACGTCGACGTCGTGGGTGACCCGAACGAGCCCGGCCACGACGAGTGCATGATCCTCGCCCGCGACGGCAGCCACCACATCCTGTTCATCGAGGTGCCCGAGGCCAAGAGCGTCAAGAACCGGATCCACTTCGACCTGCGATCGACCGACCTGACGCAGCAGGAGGAGGCCGACCGGCTGCGTGCGATCGGCGCCACGGAGGTCGCCGACCGGCGAGGGCAGTACGGCCCTGGTACCGGGTGGGTGACGATGGCCGATCCCGAGGGGAACGAGTTCTGCGTGCTGAGCAGCGACGCCGAGCAGGCAGCAGAGGGACGCTAGGCCCCGGGTCCCGCGAGGGTGGGCCCGGGAGGTTCGGCTCCCGCGGCCTAGGCTGATGGCGTGAGCGAGATCCACGAGCTGTCCGCACGCGGCCTCGCTGCCGCGATCCGTTCCGGTGAGACCTCGCCGAGCGAGGTGCTCGCGCACACGCTGGAGCGAGCGACCCGGATCGGTCCGAAGGTCGGCGCGTTCGTGAGGCTCGCCCCCGAGCTCGCGCAGCAGCAGGCCGACGACGCCACCGCCCGGCTCGCCGCCGGTGATCCCGCCCCCATGCTCGGGGTCCCGCTGCCGATCAAGGACCTCACCATGGTGGCGGGTGTCGAGATGAACGCCGGCAGCGCCGCGATGCGCGGCTTCGTGCCGGACGTCGACGACGGCGTGGTCACGCGGTTCCGCGAGGCCGGCACGCTGATGGTCGGCAAGACGACCACCCCGGAGATGGGTCTGCCGCCCTACACCGAGCCCGACATCGCGCCGCCGGCGCGCACCCCTTGGGACCTCACGCGCTCGGCGGGCGGCTCCTCGGGCGGCGCGGCCGCCGCTGTCGCAGCCGGCATCGTGCCGATCGCGCACGGCAGCGACGGCGGCGGATCGATCCGGATCCCGGCCGCGGCGTGCGGGTTGGTCGGGCTGAAGCCGAGTCGTGGCCGGGTCAGCACCGGACCGATCGGGGTCGACGGCGCAGCCCTGGCGGTGACCGGGGTCCTCACCCGGGATGTGCGCGACACCGCGGTCGCCCTCGACGTGCTCGCAGGCGGCTGGCCGGGCGACGACCGCTGGCTGCCCGCGCCGGCGGCGGGATCGTTCCTGGCGGCGTGCGACGCCGAGGTGGAGCCGCTGCGGATCGGTGTGCTGACCACCCCGATCATCACGCCCGAGGCTCCGGTCCACGCCGAGGCGCTGACCGCCGTCGACACGGCGATCCGCCTGCTCGAGGCCGCTGGGCACTCGGTGAGCGAGGCACCCGTGCCGTTCCCCGCCGAGCGCTGGCTGCCCTTCATCGACGTGTGGTCGGTGATGGCGGCGAGCGCGCCGCTCCCGCCTGAGGCCGACCCGCTGCTGGTGCCGTTGACGCGGTGGATGCGCGAGCGCGGTCGCGGCGTGGACGGCGTCACCTACGCCAAAGCGATCGCCTCCGGTCAGCGGTTGCAGCGCGACGCCGCCCGCGCGTGGGCCGATGTCGACGTCGTCCTCAGCCCCACGCTCGCGCAACCGCCGCCGCGGATCGGCGCGATGCGCGACGACGCCGACCCCGAGGGCGACTTCTGGGCCCAGTGCGCGTTCACGCCGTGGACCTCGACGTGGAACATCCTCGGCGCGCCCGCCATCTCGCTGCCGCTGCACCACGCGCCGGCCGAGGCCGGCGGTCCGTCGCTGCCGTGGGGCGTCATGCTCGGGGCACGGACAGGGCGTGAAGACCTGCTGCTCGGGCTGGCGGCTGCGCTCGAGACGGCGGCTCCGTGGCCACTGGTGCCGCCGGCCGCCTGACACCGGCGCGGCTGTCGGTGCCCCGACCTACCGTTCCCTGCACGTGGAAGGACCATCTGCAAAGGAGCGAGCATGGCAACCGATCGGTACCTGCGGTCGATGCTGGAGAAGGTCGAGAAGTTCGGATGGGGGCTGGTGCACGTCGGCGAGTCCTGCAGCGAACCCGGCTGCGAGAACGAGCACGAGGGGGAGGAGCCGCCCTTCACCTACACGGTCGGGCTGGCCGGGTGGGGACATCCCGAGCTGCTCGTGCACGGGCTGACGGCCGCCGAGGCCGAACCGCTGCTCAACGACCTCGGCGAGCGGATCAAGCGCGGCCAGTCGTTCGTGCACGGGCAGGCGCTGGGCTGCGAGCACTGCGAGGCGGAGCTGATGTTCACGCGGGTGCTCGACACCTCCGATCTGGTCGTGCTGGGCCAGCTGTACGCGGATGAGTGCCAGGCACTCCAAGTCGTGTGGCAGGACTGGCAGCACCGCTACCCCTGGGACAAGGGCTACAACCGTTGGCGGTTCCCGCAGCAGCTCGCGGGCCTGCCGCCGATGGAGCTGCGAGTCTGACTCGAGCGTCGCCCGCCGCCTGCGAGGAGTGGGGTCACGTGCGCGTCGGCGACGTGGCCCGCCGGAGGTCGAGATCGACGGGCGCGTCGCGGTCGCACGCCAGCACGCCATCGCGCACGTGCAGCGCCGCCACCTGCACGTCGGTGACGTGCTCGATCGGGATGTCGGGGTGCGGTGAGTCCGCCTGGTCCGCCTCGGTGCTGCCCGGCCCGCTGCGGTGGGTGAAGTAGAAGATCCAGGCCAGCTCACCGCCCGTGGCGCTGGTGCCGACCACGACATCCGCGTGGTGACCGAGGCCCGCGTCCCAGGGGCGTGCGCCCGGCTGGTCGAGGATCAGGCCCTGCCGCTGCCAGCTGTGCAGGTCGCTCGAGCGGTGCACGCCCAGCCCACGCCACTCGTCGGTGATCATCCAGAACCAGCCGCCCAGGGCGAACACGTTCGGGCCCTCGTGCGAGGGCGCCCCCACCGCTAGCGAGGACTCGCCCCAGGTGAACAGATCGGGGGAGTCGGCGCACCAGGTGGTCGAGTCGTGCGCCTCGTCCTTGAACCACATCCGGTAGCCCCCGCGGGGGAGCGGGTAGACGCACGCGTCGATCACGCGGTCCGAGGAGAGCGGGACCTCGCCGAGGTGCTCCCAGGTCTCGAGGTCGTCCGAGACGTGGTGCAGGATCGTGCGGGCGTGGCCCTCCCACCGGTCCGGGACGCCGCGGATGTAGCTGACGAACATGTGGAAACGGCCCTCGGCCCAGAGCACCTCGGGTGCCCACAGGGTGTTGCGGCCCGGATGCGGGTCGACGCCGTCGAGCACGCCGCAGTACTCCCAGGTGAGCCCGCCGTCGGTCGAGGCGGCGACCCCGATGTCGGTCCCGTGCACCCACTGCACACCGGGGCCGCGATCGCCCGCACGGCGTTGCGTGTAGAACATCCGCCACTCGCCGTCCGGCGCGCGCACCAGCGTCGGGTCGGTCGGTGCGTGGTGGACCGGGTCCGTGTACAGCGGCGCGGGTGGTTCGCGTCCGGTGATGCGGCTCATCGCCGTCAGGCTAGTCGTCGGCCGACCCGGGAGGCCACGGCCCGACGGCGGGCCCGCGCCGCGCTCGTGAGCTCGCCCTCGCTTCTCTGGCGAGGGCGCTTCCGCGGAAGCGTGTGCAGTCCGCACATCGGGAGCACCGCTGTGGAACCCTGGGACGACGGCATCGCGCCGTCGAGGACACCTGGAGGCACCGATGGCGGGATCCAGCAGAGCGACGATCGTTCGTGCGGCGCTCGCAGTCGTGGCGGTGGCAGCGCTCGCGCTGGTGGTGACGGTGGTGGTCGGCCTCCGGACGCGCAACCGCGCCGTGCTCCGAGCCATGCACCGGATCCAGCGCGACCGGATCAATCCGCGGGTGCTCGAGTCGGCAGGCCGGCCCGGAGCGCCGTACGCGATCGTCCGCCACACCGGTCGGGTGAGCGGCCGCAGCTATGAGACACCTGTCGGCGCTGTCGTGACCGAGGAGGGCGTGGCGATCACACTGCCCTACGGCACGGAGCCCGACTGGGTGCGCAACGTCCTCGCTGCGGGGCGGGCGACCATCGTGGTCGAGGGTGACGAGCGCGAGGTCACCGACCCCGCGGTGCTGCCGCTGGGCGAGACGGCGCTCGCCTCCACGAGCGGCCCGCTCGCGACGTTGCTGGGGGTCACCTCAGCGCTCGTCCTGCGCTTCGCGGACGGCGGGGCCGAGGCCTGAACGGCGTCAGCGCTTGACGCGGCCGTCCTTGCCGACGCGGATCTCGACGACGTCGTCGTAGACACGGCGTTCGGTGCGCTGCACGCGGTAGTCGCTGCCCAGCACGGGGAACACGTGCACCGGGGTCAGCGTGACCGACGCACCGCCGCGTCGGCGCCGCTCGACCTCCACCTGCAGGTGTCCGTAGTGCTTGCCGCCACGGCGCAGCACCCGGGTGCCACGGACGTCGCCCCAGACCTCGCGCTCGTCGCGGTCGGCGGTCCACTGCCGGTAGGGGTTGTAGCTCAGCAGCTCTGAGCCCGGGCCGGCCACCCGGCGCTCGCCGCGCAGACCGTCCCCCGCCACACCGACGTCGTAGTACTGCACGCCCACACCGTCGCCGTCGAGATCGACGAAGCTGCGCTCGAACAGCTCGCTGTGCCCGCAGATCACGGCGACGACGCCGTACCGCTCGGCCATCTCGTGGTACTGCCGCATCGGGGTGCCGCCCTGCCCGGAGGTGTCGACGTGGTACATCGGCAGCCCGTGCTCGCCGCTGCTGAACGGCGAGTGGTGCCACTGCATGAAGATGATCTGACCACGACGCCGCGCGTCGGCCAGCTGCCGCTCGGCCCAGCGCCACTGCACGCTGCCCGGGTTGAAGTCGGACAGATCGGTGCCACCGGCCGCGGCGTACTCGGCGGCGGTGAAGTTGTTCTGGGTGTCGGTGCCGGGACCGCGGTACTCCCGGCCGGTCGCCGGGTCGTCGGCGTAGTTCTCGGTGTCGTCGTCCGGCTCGCCGTTGTTGGAGTCGAGCGTGATGACCGTGACCGGGCCGTAGTCGACGCGGTAGTAGTTGCCGCGGTGCGCGGGCGTCCCGTTGTCGGGGCCGTCGAAGTACGCGTGGTACTTGGCGCGCGACCGGACCACGTTCGAACGGTCCTCTGGCGTGCCGTAGCCGCCGTTGACCGTGCCCCCGAAGCTCTCCCAGTTGCCGAGCGCGGGGAGCACCGGGGTGCGGGACAGCCGCGACCCCGCTTCGCCCGCGTTGCAGCGGAACCACTCGTCCCATCCCGGCTGGTAGCCGCCTCCCTGGACGAGGTCGCCGGGGAACATGAGGAAGTCGGGCTTGGCGGCGTCGACCACGGCGAGGTTGGCCCGGTAGCCCTCGTCCTCGGTGAGCGGGTACCGCAGCACCGGCGCACCGTTGAGGGTCGTGGTGCCGAACACCGCGTCCCAGGCCGAACCCGGCTCGGCAGAGGGCCGGTCGGCGTCGGCTCCCTCACCCGGCGCCCACTCCCGTCGCGTGACGCGCCCTCGCGGCTCGGTCTCGTGGTCCGACATCGCGATGAAGGTGACGCGCTCCCAGTCCTTCGTCGACGGCGCGGTGCGGAACCGTGCGCGGTAGGCGCGCCTGCCCTCGCCGACGGTGTAGGAGTACTCCGAGTCCGGGCGCAGGCCGGTCAGCTCGAGGCGGTGCTTGACGTTGCCGTCGGACAAGATCCACGAGCCCTGCTCGAGACCGGGGATCTCCTCGGTGCGCTCGGCGTCGGTGTACGTCAGCACCGGGTCTTCCGTGCCCCGCACCGTGATGCGCTTGCCGCCGCGCAGCCCTGGGCCGGTGACCGTGACCGTCGTGCGGGTGCTGCTGTAGGTGAACCAGGTGAGCGACATCGACGTCGCCGACGGAGCCTGCAGGTACGGCAGCACCCGCAGGTCGAGGCGTCGCCCGCCGTGGCCGCCTTCCGCCGGTGCGGGGCCGGCCGCGGCAGCGGGGATGGCTCCGAAGGCCGTCGGGACCAACCCGGCGGCGACGGCGCCGCCCAGGACAGCGCGACGGCTGACGGGACGAGAGAGGCAGGGCTCGGCCATGAGATCGCCAACCTTCGGTCAGGCACAGCTGTGTGCGTCGAACTCGCGAACGTAGCACGAGGCCGCCGACGACTCACCGAGGTTGGTGAACGAGGCCGCGGAGTGCTCGATCTGCCGTGCGTGAGCGATACCGCGCGCTCAGCGTCCGATCGCCGCCAGGGCGCCACCTGTCGCGGAGAGCAGGTCCTCGGGGGCCAGCTCGAGATCCAGCCCGCGCTTCCCGCCGGAGACGAGGATCGTCGCGAACCCGGCGGCGCTGTCGTCGAGCACGGTCGGGAGCGCTCGCTTCTGACCGATCGGGCTGATCCCACCGACCACGTAGCCGGTCACCCGCTCCGCCACCTTCGGGTCGGCCATGCTCGCCCGCTTCACGCCGACAGCGGCCGCGATCGCCTTGAGGTCGAGCTGCCGGTCGACCGGGACGATGCCGACCGCCAACCCTCCGCCGTCGAGGTCGACCAGCAGGGTCTTGAACACCCGCTCGGGGGCGACGCCGAGCAGCTCGGCCGCCTCCAGCCCGTACGACGCCGCAGCAGGGTCGTGCTCGTAGGTCCGTGCCTCATAGGTGATGCCGGCGGCGTCGAGCGCCATCGTTGCGGGCGTGCCGCCGCTCTGCCGACGCGCCATCAGCGTTCCTGGTCCGACCGGTCGAAGATCTCGTCGACCCGCTTGGCCGGACCGCCGGCGGAACGATCCCGACCGACCCGGGCTCCGCCGTCGTCGTCCCGCGCACGGCGGCTGCGACCCCACCACCAGGCCGCCGACGCACCGATCCCGGCGACGCCGGTGATCACGAGCAACCACACCGGCACCCGCGACAGCCACGAGGTCGGTCCCACCGACGAGACCGCGAGCATCGTCGCATCGGGGCTGCTCTGGTCGAGATCCCATGTGACGGTGCGGCCCTCGAGTGCTCCGTTGTGCTCGGTGACGTCCTCGGGCAGCGTGACCGAGATGCGCGCGGACCACGGCGGACCGGCCGGGGCCTCGGCGTCGTCCTCCGTCGGGTCGAGGACCGCGAGGTCGCCGCGCAGCACGTAGCGATCGCCCTCGCGGGTGATCGACAGCGCGCCGTCGGTGGCCAGGCTCAGCCGCTCGATCGGGACCTCGTCGAAGGTCAGCGTGGTGCCGGTGTACCCCTCGACGACATACGGCTCCCCGGTCAGGCCGCTCCCGGGGTTGGCGGCGATCTCCTCGGAGATCGCCGCAGCCAGCGCGGCCGGGTCCTCGCCGTGCGCGATCGCCCACTCGTCCGAGATCGCCACGACCATCGTCCCCGAGATCGTGTCCGGTGCCGCCGCGGCGGTCCCGTTGATCGTCAGGTCGCCGTCGAGCCGGACGCACCCGGCCAGCACCAGGAGCCCGACGGCGGCGCTCACCACCGCGCGCAGGGCCAGGTTCGTCCGGGTCGCCGTGGTCACCCCGGCACCCTACGACGTGGGTCTCCGCTCAACCCCAGCCGCCCAGGCCTTCTCAGCGCCGAGATCGGTGATGCACGGCGAGATCGGTGCGTGCGATCACCGATCTCGCCGTCGATCACCGATCTCGGCGACCAGGGAAGGCGAGGGGGAGGGCGACGTACGCTCCCGGACATGACTGGTGACACATCACGACCCGTGGCGCTCCTCACCGGCGTCGGTCGCCCGGAGAGCATCGGCGCCGGGATCGCGCGCCGGCTCGCGGCGACGCACGACCTCGCGCTGGTGTATCTGCCGGCGTACGACGAACGCGTGCACGGTGCAGCCGGTGACCTCGATGCGGTGCGGTCCGAGCTGGAGTCGCTGGGTGCCGACGTCACGATGATCGAGTGCGACCTGGCGGACGCCCAGGCGGCGGCCTCGGTGATGGGAAGGGTGCCGCGGCCGGCGTCGGTGCTCGTGCTGTCCCACTGCGAGAGCGTCGACTCCTCGATCCTGGACACCACCGTCGAGAGCTTCGACCGGCACTACGCAGTGAACGTCAGGGCGACGTGGCTGTTGATCCGTGACTTCGCGCTGCAGGCACCGGGGTACGGCCGGATCGTCGGGCTCACCAGCGACCACGTGGTGCACAACCTGCCCTACGGCGCCACCAAGGGAGCGCTCGACCGCGTCGTCCTCGCTGCGGCCCGCGAGCTGAGTGATCGTCGGATCACCTCGAACGTCGTCAACCCCGGCCCCGTCGACACCGGCTGGATGACCGAGGAGATCCGCGAGTCCGGCAGGCAGCAGACGCCGGCCGGTCGACTCGGCACGCCCGACGACGTGGCGGCCGTGGTCGCCTTCCTCTGCTCGGACGAGGGCGGCTGGATCAACGGCCAGCTCATCCACGCCGACGGCGGCTTCTCCGCCTGACCCCGGCCGCTCGACCCCCGCCTCCGGGGTCGTCTCGGTCCACCGGGTGGACCGAGAGCACCCCATAGCGCTTTCCGCAGCGGTGAGGGGAGGGGGCTGTGCGGGGAGAGAGCGGGCTGTGCGGGGGCTGAGCGGGGGGTGTGCGGGGGGTATGCGTGGGTGTGGCTGTGCGGGGGAGGGATGCGCGGGGGCAGGGGCGCGCGGGCGGGTCAGTCGGTGGGGGCGAGGAGCTGGTGCTGGGCGAGCTCGCGGTACAGGGGCGAGGTGGCCAGCAGCTCGGTGTGGGTGCCGATCGCGGCGACCCTGCCGCTCTCGAGGACCACGATCTGGTCGGAGTCGACCACCGTCGAGAGGCGGTGCGCGATGACGAGCAGGGTGCGACCGGTGGCCACCTCGTCGATCGCCGCGCGCAACTGCGCCTCGTTGCGGCTGTCCAGGCTCGACGTCGACTCGTCGAGCAGCAGCAGCGCCGGCGCGGTCAGCAGAGCGCGCGCGATCGCGAGCCGCTGGCGCTCGCCGCCCGAGAGCATCACGCCGTGCTCGCCGACGGGTGCGTCCAACCCGGCGGGGGAGCGCGTGAGGAGCTCGGCGAGGTTCACCTGGGCGAGCACCGCACGCATCTGCTCCTCGGTGGCCTCGGGCGAGCCGAGCCGCAGGTTGTCGGCGAGCGAGCCGGCCAGCACCGGTGCGTCCTGCTCCACGTATCCGATGCCGGAGCGCAGATCGGTGCGCGAGATGTCTCGCACGTCCACGCCGCCGGCCAGCACCCGGCCGTCGGTCGGGTCGTAGAACCGCTCCACCAGCGCGAAAGCGGTCGACTTGCCCGCCCCGGACGGCCCGACCAGCGCGGTGCGCGAGCCGCGAGGGACCACGAACGAGACGCCGTCGAGCACCGGGGGAGCGCCGCCGTCGCCCGCGGGGTAGCGGAACGAGACCCGCTCGAACGCGATGGCCGGCGCGGCGTCGGCCGGCGTCGCCGAGGTGACCACGTCGTCGTCGGACTCGACCGGCAGCCGCACGATCTCCTGGATCCTGCCGAGCGCTCCGAGCGCCTGGCTGACGGCGGACATCGCGCCGATGATCTGCGCGAGCGGCATCACCAGCAGGAACAGGAACATGAGGAACCCGACCAGCGCGGCGATCGAGAGGTCGCCGGCCGCCACGCGCGCACCGCCGACACCGAGCACCACGAGGAACGCGACCTGCAGAGCGACGCCCGCGATCGGCACCACGAGCGCCGAGACCCGCGCGACCCGGATGCCGGCTCGGTAGGCGCCCTCGGTGCGCTCGTCGATGACCGCCGCCTCGCGGTCACCGGCGTTCGCGGCGCGGATCGTCCGCACCCCCGAGATCGCGCGTTCCAGTGCCGAGGACAGCGCGCCCACCTGCGCCTGCGCCTGCGCGCTCGCCCGCGTCAGCATCGGCATCACGGCGCCGGCGAGCCCGAAGGCCAGCACCACCACGCCGAGGGTGAGCCCGAACAGCAGCGGGTCGATGACGATCATCGCGATCACCGCACCGACGAACGTGAGGAAGCCGCCGACGGACTCCACCAGGCCTTGCGTGAGCACGGCACGCAGCAGCGTGGTGTCGCTGCCGACCCGGCTGACCAGGTCGCCCGTGCGGCGCGTGTCGAAGGTCGAGATCGGCAGGTGCAGGATGCGCGCGACCAGGCGTCGGCGGCTCAGCCGCACCACCTGCTCGCCCATCACCTGCAGCAGGTAGTGCTGGTAGCCCGCAAGCACCGCGTCGGCGACCACGAGCCCGACCAGCAGCCACGGCAGCCAGCCGAGCTCCGCGGCGGACTGCACCCGGTCGATCACCTGCTGGACCAGCAGCGGTTGCGCGAGCGAGGTCGCCGCACCCAGGACCGAGAGCACGATCGCCGCGATCAGCAGGCCACGCTTGACCACCAGGTAGGGCAGCAGCTCGCGCAGCGAGGCGCGCGGGCCGTCGTCGGCCTCCCGACGGCGTCCGAACGGGCTCCGGGACCGGCGTGCGGCGCCCGGGTCGGTCAGGCTGGACCGGTCCGGGCCGGTCGCGGCGCTCGGGCCGGCCTCCGGGGGCGTGGTCGGGGATGTCGTCATGGTCCGGTGTCAGCCGTTTCCTGCGTCGGGCGTGGTGTGGATCGACCCCGCGGGTCGTGGTGGAGGCAGCAGGTGAGCTCGCGCGAGGACGCGAGGTTCACCTGCGACCGTACTTCTTGTGGACGGCCTGCTTGCTGACGTCGAGCGCGGCCGCGATCTGCTGCCATGAGCAGCCCTGCTGCCGGGCTTTCCGGACGAGCTCGGCCTCGCGGCGCTCGATCTCGGCCACCTGGGTCCGCCGCTGACTGGTCAGCCCGATCAGCTCCTCGATCACCTCGAAGGAGCCGCCGCCACCGGCCTCACCGACCGCCGTCCTGACCATGGTGTCAATGTAGGTTGACGGGACGCATCCTGTCAACCTGGGTTGACCGCGGTCCGTGCGTGCTGCCCTGCGCTACCCCTGCCCGTTCCCGTTCCCGTTTCCGTTGCCGTTGCGCGCGGCGGCAGCTTTCTTGCGGCGGTCGGGGTCGGGCACACCCGCGGTGTAGACCATGTTGTGCTCGTTGCTCGAACCGATCAGCGGCATGCTGCCGAGCTCGCGCTCGATGACGGGCCCCTGGTCCTCGAGCGCGACCACGAGCGGGTGGCCCGGCTCGACGAGGTACCGCTCGCCTCGCACCGACAGCGGCACCGCGGCGCCGTCCCGCAGCTCGAAGGAGATCCGCTCGCGCTCGAGCCGCACGTGCAGCCGCGAGTCGTGGTAGCGCAGCGTGAAGCTGAGCGCCGGCCACTCGACCGGCAGCCTGGGGTCGAACGTCAGCGAGCCGTTGTAGTCGCGCATGCCGGCGAAGCCGTAGACCAGCGCGCTCCAGACGCCGCCGGTCGAGGCCACGTGGATGCCGTCCGAGGCGTTGCCGTGCAGGTTCGCCAGATCCACGTAGAGGCCGGCGTAGAAGTACTTCAGCGCCAGCTCCTGGTAGCCGACCTCAGCGGCGATGATCGCCTGCACCACGGCCGAGAGCGAGGAGTCGCCGGTCGTGATCGGGTCGTAGTACTCGAAGTCGGCGCGCTTGACCTCGCGGCTGAACTCATCACCGTGCAGGAACAACGCGGCGACGACGTCGGCCTGCTTGAGCACCTGGAACCGGTAGATCACGAGCGGGTGGTAGTGCAGCAGCAGCGGCCGCTTGTCCTGCGGCGTCGCGGCCAGGTCCCAGACCTCGCGCTCGAGGAAGTGCTGGTCCTGAGGGTGGACCTTGAGCGCCTCGTCGTAGGGGACGTACATGTTGTCGGCGCAGCGTGCCCACTCCTCGGCCTCGCCCGGGTCGAGCTCGAGCTGGTTGGCCAGCCGCTCGTACTGCTCGGGCCAGTACTCGGCGATGTGCCGGCACCACGTGGCCGCCTGCCGCAGGTTGTCGCGCGCCATCACGTTGGTGAACAGGTTGTTGTTCACGACGGCGGTGTACTCGTCCGGGCCGGTCACGCCGTGGATGTGGAAGCGCGGGTTCTCGCCGCCGAGCCAGAAGCCGAGGTCCTCCCACATGCGGGCGGTCTCGACGAGGATCTCGAGGCCCTCGCGCACCATGAAGTCCGTGTCGCCCGTGGCGTCGACGTACTTGCACAGCGCGAAGGAGATGTCGGCGTTGATGTGGTACTGCGCCGTTCCGGCCGCGTAGTAGGCCGAGGCCTCCTCGCCGGAGATCGTCCGCCACGGGAACAGCGCCCCCACCTGGGACATCTCGTGGGCACGGCGCCGTGCGGCGGGCAGCATGTGGTGCCGGAACCGCAACGCCCCCCGCGCCACCCACGGCGAGGTGTAGGTCAGGAACGGGAGCACGTAGATCTCGGAGTCCCAGAAGTAGTGGCCCTCGTAGCCCGAGCCCGAGACACCCTTGGCGGCGATGCCGGCGGTCTCCACGCGCAGCGAGGCCTGGGCGAGCTGGTACAGGTTCCAGCGGATGGCCTGCTCCACCGCCGAGTTCCCCTCGACGACGACGTCGGACCGCTCCCAGTACGCGGCCATCTCACGGCGCTGGGACGCGAAGCACTCCTCGACGCCGTCCTCGCGGACACGGTCGAGCGTGCGCCGGCACCGGTCCACGAGCTCGCGCGTGGGCACCCCGCGCGAGGAGTGGTACGCCGCGACCTTCGTGATCCGGATCGGCTTGCCCTGCTCGGCCCGGACCCGGTAGATCTTCTTCGCGATGTCGTCCTCGGCGTGCGTGAGCTCCTCGAACGCGTTGTCGGTGACGATCGTGTGGTCGACGCCGACGGCGAGCGTCATGCGCGAGTGCGCGGCCCGCCAGCTCAGCACCATGCGTCGGTCGCCCGCCCAGTGGCTCTGCGGCACGAGCACCCGCTCGTTCAGCTTGCTCGCCTTGCGCGGGTCGAAGCCGGCGGCGGGGTCGCCGGCGCCGAGCGACTGGGTCGTGTACTCGTCGAGCCCGTCCTGGCGGTTGAGGAGCTGGGAGGAGATCGCGACGGGAGCGTCGCCGTCGAGCATGGTGACCTCGAAGGTCATGACGGCGAGATGGCGGTGCTCGAGGGAGGTCATGCGGCGCGAGTCGACGCGGACCCGCTTGCCCGAGGCTGTGCGCCAGATCAGCGAGCGGTGCAGGACACCCTCGCGGAAGTCGAGCACGCGCTCGTACTGCTCGAGGTCGGCGACCGACAGCAGCAGCGGCTCGTCGTCGACGTAGAGCTTGATCGTCTTGACGTCAGGGGCGTTGACGATCGTCTGGCCGGTGCGGGCGAAGCCGAACGCCTCCTCGGCGTGCTGGATCTGCCAGGTCTCGTGGAAGCCGTTGACGAAGGTCCCGTGAGCGTGGGTGTCGCGGCCCTCCTCGGAGTTGCCCCGCAGCCCGAGGTAGCCGTTGCCCACGGCGAACAGCGTCTCGGTGACGCCGAGGTCCTCGGCCGAGTACCAGGTCTCGCGCAGCGCCCACTCGTCGACCGGGAACCGGGTGCGGTCGAGCGGGTCCGGGCTGCCGCCGTGTGCATGCATGCGCTCAGTCCTCGATCAGCTCGTCGAGCTCGTGCACGACGACGTCGGCACCGTTCGCGATCAGCTCCTCGGCCCCGGCGCCCCGATCGACGCCGACCACGAGCCCGAACCTACCGGCCCGGCCGGCCTGGACGCCGGAGAGTGCGTCCTCGAGCACCACGGACCGTTGCCGCGAGACCCCGAGCCGCTCGGCCGCGTGCAGGAAGGTGTCGGGCGCCGGCTTGCCGGGGAGCCCGGTCGCGGCGGCGACCCGCCCGTCGACCACGATCTCGAACCGGTCGGCCAGACCGGCCGCGGCGAGCACGGCCGGGGCGTTGCGGCTGCTCGAGACCACGGCGACACCGGTGCCGCGCCGCGCGAGGAAGTCCAGCAGCGCCACCGACGCCGGGTACGGCTCCACGCCCTCGGTCTCGAGGATCCGTGCGAACTCGGCGTTCTTGCGGTTGCCGAGGCCGCACACGGTCTCCATCGCAGGGCTGTCGGTCGGGGCGCCCTCCGGCAGCACGATGCCGCGCGAGGCGAGGAAGGTGCGGACGCCGTCGTAGCGGGGCTTGCCGTCGACGTAGTCGTAGTAGTCGCGGTCGGTGTACGTGCGCTGACCGGGACGGGTCGCCAGATACCCGTTGAACATCTCGTCCCAGGCCCGCATGTGCACGTCCGCGGTCGGGGTCAGCACGCCGTCGAGGTCGAACAGGGCAGCGTCGTAGTCGTCCCACTTCACACGACGAGAGTACGAGCGCCCGTCCTCGATCCCGCAATCGCTAGAGGGTCGTGTGCGTCACGTTCCCGGCGCAGACGGTCGCGGCGACACCGATCCGCGGCAGCGAGGAGACCTCGACCCGGCGGGGGTCCTCCTCCAGCAGCACGAGGTCGGCGACGCCACCGGCCGCGACCTCGTGCACGCCGCCCCACGAGGACCGCAGCGCGAGATCGAGGCTGATCCGCTGCTCCGGGTGCCAGGCGGGCCGCTCGTCACCGCTGCGCAGCACCGCGGCGCTGATCGCACGCCAGGGGTCGAGCGGTGCCACCGGGGCGTCGGACCCGAGCCGCAGCTCGACGCCGGCCGCGGCCATGTCGGCGTAGGCGTACGCACGGTCCGTGCGGCCCGCCCACAGGGTCTCGGCGAGGTCCCGGTCGTCGACCAGGTGCCACGGCTGGACGCTCGCAGCCAGACCCAGCCCGGCCATCCGGGCGATGTCCGACGGCGTCGCGAGCTGGACGTGCTCGACCGAGCCCTGGGCGCCGCTCGCCTCGAACGCGTCGAGCACCAGGGTCAGGGCTGCGTCGCCGATGGCGTGGATCGTCGCGTGGATGCCGGCGCGGGCGGCGCGCGACATGGCCTCGACGAGGCTGCTCTGGTCGAGGTTCATGGCACCGTGGCCGCCGCCCGGGAACGGTGCCCGGCAGTGCGCCGTGCCGGTGTTGAGCGAGCCGTCGGCGATGACCTTGAGCGGCCCCATGCTCACGAGCGGACCGGCACCGGGGATCGGGTCGCCGCTGCGGAGCCCGGCGTCGATCGCGCGCTCGAGATGGTCGATCCACACCCCGGCGCGGACCCGGTGCGCGGCGAATCCCGCCGCGACCCGGCGTCGCCAGGCGCTGTGGGTGTCGCCCGGGTCGAGGTCGACGATCCCGACGACGCCCCTCCTGGCCGCATCCCGACCGGCCTCGACCACCCAGCGGTCCCGGGTGGCGTCGTCCACCGAGCCGATGCGGGGCATCACGGCGAACCACGCGCTCTCGGTGACCCAGCCGTCGGCGTCGGCGTCGGCCGCCAGGCCGTACCTGGCGAGCGCGGCGCCGTTGAAGACCGCGGAGTGCGCGTCACCCGAGAGCAGCGACACCGGCACGTCGAACCGGTCGATGTCGGCCCGCACCGGGCGGGTGTCCCAGCCGGCGCACCACAGCCCGGTCCCGACGACCTCGCTGCCCGGGTTCGCCGCCACGTGCGCGGCGACCGCGGCCACGCAGCCGGCAGCCGAGGCGGCATCGCGCAGGTCGAGGCGGTGCCGCAGCGCCGCCCAGTCCGTGGGGTGCACGTGGTGGTCCCACATGCCAGGCGCCACCCAGCGGCCCTCGGCCTCGAGGACCCGGGCGGTCGCCGTCGAGCCCGCGCGCGAGCGGTCGACGGCGGCGATCCGGCCGCCGTCGACCACGACGTCCACGAGGGCGTCCTCGCCCAGCAGTCGGGCGCCGCTGATCGTCAGGTCGGCCGGCACCCCGCGAGCGTAGTTCAGCCGCCCGGCCGGCCTGCGGGCACGGACCGGGCATGCGGGCTCAGCGCCCGCGTCGAGCCGTCAGACCTTGTCGTCGCCCACCGGTCGGTCGCCGGTGGTGCCGCCGGCCCGGTCGTCGCCCACCTTGCCGTCGACGAAGTCGCGACCCTGCTCGACCTTGTCGGCGTACTTGTCGCCGGTCTTGTCGTTGATGAAGTTCTTCGCCTGGTCGAGCGCCTTGTCCGTCTGCTGCTCGTCACCCAGGACGTCGTTGATCTTGTTCTTGAACGAGTCGAAACCCATGAGCTTGCCCTCCGTGTGTGCGGCGGGACAGGTCCCGCCCGGACGATCGTCAGTCTCGCACGCACCCTCGGGACGCACGCGGGGTTCCCCCGGGGGAGGAATCCTCGAACGCGGTCGGGAACGGCCGGATAGCGTGGCGAACGCGACTCCGAAGCAGACTTGAGCGGAATAGACTCAACTCTGATGCGGTTGGCCACTGTGGAGACCGATTCACTACTTCCGGAGGTTCGATGGACACCAAGCTCACGACGAAGTCGCAGGAGGCCATGGCGGCCGCTCTTCAGAAGGCTTCGGGTGCGGGGAACCCGCAGCTCGAGCCCGTTCACCTGCTCGCCGCGCTCCTCGAGCAGCAGGAGGGCGTGGCGAACGCGTTGCTCGACGCCGTGGGCGTCGATCGCCGGGCGATCGGACAGCAGGTGACGGGCGCGCTCGCGGCGCTGCCCGCAGCCTCGGGGTCCAGCGTCAACCAGCCGCAGGCGGCCCGCGCGCTGATCAACGCGCTGAGCGCTGCCTCGCAGGAGGCCACCGCACTGGGTGACTCCTACGTCTCCACCGAGCATCTGCTGCTCGGCCTCGCCAAGGACTCCGGGGCGGCCGGGGACATCCTGCGCGCAGCCGGCGCCGACCGCGACCGGCTCAACGAACGTCTGCCCGCGGTCCGCGGCTCCGGCAACGTGACCTCGCCGGACCCCGAAGGCACCTTCCAGGCGCTGGAGAAGTACGGCACCGACCTCACCGCGAGCGCACGCGACGGCAAGATCGACCCGATCATCGGCCGCGACAGCGAGATCCGTCGCGTGGTGCAGGTGCTCTCACGCCGGACCAAGAACAACCCGGTGCTCATCGGTGAGCCGGGCGTCGGCAAGACCGCCGTCGTCGAGGGGCTCGCCCAGCGCATCGTCGACGGCGACGTGCCCAACTCCCTCGCCGGCAAGCGCATCATCGCGCTGGACCTGGGGGCGATGCTCGCGGGTGCGAAGTACCGCGGCGAGTTCGAGGAGCGGCTCAAGGCCGTCCTCGACGAGATCAAGGGCTCCGACGGCGAGATCATCACCTTCATCGACGAGCTGCACACGGTGGTCGGAGCGGGCGCGGGCGGCGACAGCGCGATGGACGCCGGCAACATGCTCAAGCCGATGCTCGCGCGCGGCGAGCTGCGGATGGTCGGCGCCACGACGCTGGACGAGTACCGCGAGTACATCGAGAAGGACCCGGCGCTGGAGCGCCGGTTCCAGCAGGTGTTCGTGGGCGAGCCCTCGGTCGAGGACACCGTGGCGATCCTGCGTGGCATCGCGCCCAAGTACGAGGCGCACCACAACGTGACGATCTCCGACGGCGCCCTGGTGGCGGCCGCGACCCTCTCGGACCGCTACATCACCGGGCGCCAGCTGCCCGACAAGGCGATCGACCTGGTCGACGAGGCCGCGTCCCGGCTGCGCATGGAGCTGGACTCCTCGCCCGTCGAGATCGATCAGCTCCGGCGCGAGGTCGACCGCATGCGGATGGAGGAGGCCTATCTCTCCGAGGGTGGCACCGACGACCCGGGCACCCAGCAGCGGCTGGAGAAGCTGCGCGCCGACCTGGCCGACCGGTCGGAGGAGCTGACCGCGCTCACGGCCCGGTGGGAGTCCGAACGTGCCGGCCTCAACCAGATCGGTGAGGCCCGCAAGAAGCTCGACGAGCTGCGCACCGACGCCGAGAAGGCACAGCGCGAGGGTGACCTCGAGAAGGCGTCGCGCCTGCTCTACGGCGAGATCCCCGCCGTCGAGCGCGAGATCGCCGCCGCCGAGCAGGCCGAGATGCAGGCGGGAGGTGGCGAGCCGAAGCGGGCGCCGATGGTCGCCGAGTACGTCGGCCCGGAAGAGGTGGCCGAGGTCGTGGGCGCCTGGACGGGCATCCCGACCGGGCGACTGCTGCAGGGCGAGACCGAGAAGCTGCTGCACATGGAGGACGTCCTCGGACGCCGGCTGATCGGGCAGCAGACGGCGGTGCGGGCCGTCTCCGACGCCGTGCGGCGCTCGCGCGCCGGCATCTCCGACCCGGACCGACCGCTGGGCTCGTTCCTGTTCCTCGGCCCGACGGGTGTGGGCAAGACCGAGCTCGCCAAGTCGCTCGCGGACTTCCTGTTCGACGACGAGCGCGCGATGGTGCGGATCGACATGAGCGAGTACAGCGAGAAGCACTCGGTGGCGCGTCTGGTCGGTGCGCCTCCCGGGTACGTCGGGTACGAGGAGGGCGGCCAGCTCACCGAGGCCGTGCGGCGCAGGCCGTACTCGGTGGTGCTGCTCGATGAGGTCGAGAAGGCTCACCCCGAGGTGTTCGACATCCTGCTGCAGGTGCTCGACGACGGGCGGCTGACCGACGGTCAGGGCCGCACGGTCGACCTCCGGAACGTCATCCTCGTGCTGACCTCCAACCTGGGCTCGCAGTTCCTGGTGGACACCTCGCTCGATGGCGCGGCCAAGAACGAGGCGGTGATGAGCCTGGTGCGGTCCTCGTTCAAGCCGGAGTTCCTCAACAGGCTCGACGAGATCGTGCTGTTCGACCCGCTGAGCATCGGCGAGCTGGGCAGCATCGTGGACCTGCAGGTGGAGCGGCTCGGGGAGCGGTTGGCGGACCGTCGGCTCACGCTCGAGGTCACACCGGCGGCGCGCGAGTGGCTCGCGCTGGAGGGGTACGACCCCTCCTACGGGGCTCGTCCGCTGCGGCGCCTGATCCAGCGGGAGATCGGCGACAAGCTCGCCCGGCTGCTGCTCGCGGGCGCGGTCACCGACGGCGGGCACGTGCTCGTCGACCGGCCCGAGGCTCTCGACGCCCCAGGGCTCGAGGTCCGCGCAGCCGATCAGGCGGCCGCCGGCATCGCCTGACCTGGTCGCCGCCCGAGCGGCCTGAAGACGGCGCTGGCCCCGCCCGGATCGCTCCGGGCGGGGCCAGTCGGCTGTCGCGGTTCGGGTCAGCTGACCGTCACGTCACCGTCGATGAAGCTGCCGGTGAACATCGCGCCGTCGATGGCCACCATGAGGCAGCTGTACTTGCGGTCACCCGCCTCCCAGGTGCGATCGGTCGGCCACATGTAGTTGAAGTTGACGCTCTCCGAGTCCGCGACCATGTCGAAGAACGGGGTCACGGCGTCGGTGCAGAACGCCTCGGACTCGGCCGTCAGGACGTCCTCGCCGGGGAACTCCGCCGCGTCCGAGGTGCTCTCGGCGACGACCTCGAACTCGTGCGGGGTCGAGCAGTCGACCTTCTCCCACATGTTGTTCGCGTTGTACTCGATCGAGAGGATGCAGTCACCGGGGACGACCTCGGTGTCGGCGATCTCGACGACGTCGCCGGTCGGCTCGTCGGTCGGCTCCTCCGTGGTGGGATCGTCGGTCGGCTCGTCGGTGGTGGGCTCGTCCGTCGGCTCCTGCGTGGTGGTCGGGTCCGCCGTCGGGTCGTCACCGCCGCCGCCGGTCAGCGCCTGGATGGCGAAGAAGATGCCGACGATCACGGCGATGCCCACGATGACGCCGATGATGATCGGCATCGAGTTCTTCTTCGGCGGCTGCCCGCCGGGGCCACCCGCGCCGCCGTAGCCACCACCGGGGCCACCGGGGCCGCCGGGACCACCGAAGCCGCCGTAGCCCGGCTGCGAACCGGCGCCGAAGCCCGGCGCCTGACCGGGCTGCTGGCCGAAGGCGGGCTGACCGGGCTGCTGGCCGTACGGGGGCTGACCCGGCTGCTGCGGCTGGCCGGGCTGCGGCTGGCCGAACTGCTGGGTCGGCTGCTGCGGCTGGCCGTAGCCGGGCTGCTGCGGCTGACCGGGCTGGGAGGAGGCCCCGTAGCCGGGCTGCTGCGGCTGACCGGGCTGGGAGGACGCGCCGTAGCTGGGCTGCTGCGGCTGACCCGGTTGGGAGGAGGCCCCATAGCTCGGTGCCTGGCCCGGCTGCTGGGGTGCCCCGTAGGCGGGCTGGTCACCCGGCTGCTGCGGGGGCTGGCCCGGCTGCTGGGGCGGCTGGCCCGGCTGCTGAGGGTCCTGCCCTGACGGATTCCATGGCGTGCTCATGTGGATCCCCTTTCCTAGGTATTGATGAGATCGACGTTGAGGGGGCCCGCGTCGCCACGGAGCAGGCAGACCACCTGGGTGTTGCCCTGGTCCCAGCCCGCCTCGGACGGGACGAGATACCAGGGCACGAACGAGGCATCGCCGGCATCGAGCTGCTCGATGTCGGCGGTGCAGGTCGCCGTGGCGTCAGCAGCGAGCGAGTCCGCACCCGGGAAGTCTCCGGAACGTGCGTGCAGGCTGACGACCTGGGCGATGTGATCGTCGGCGCACGGGACGAGGCTGACCTCGCCCACCTGCTGCGCCGGCGGCAGTGTCTGGATGCAGTTGCCGACCGCGAGGTTCGCGGCGGCGACCGTGCGCGGCTGCGAGACGTCACCGGGCTGCGGGCTCTCCAGCGCGCGGTCGATGGTGCCGTTCATCGACAGCACCGACGTCGCCAGCGCCCATCCGAACGTGAACAGCGCGCCGAGCGCCACGCCGGTCCACGCCAGAGCCATGCTCCGCCGTCGCGTCTGCTTGATCCGGTTGCGCGCGAGCAGACCGAGCGCGATACCGACCGGACCGAGCGGCGAGGTGGCCACGCCGGCGACGGCGAGCGGCTCGAGCTTCTGCTTCGGGGCGACCGGGAAGGTGAACGCGCCGTAGCCACCCTGCGCCTGCTGCTGCGGCACCGGGGCGGGACGCGCCCCGTACATGCTCTGGCCCGAGGGAGGAGCGAACGGCTGCTGGGTCGGCAGCTGCGGGACCGGCGGAGCGGTCGGCGGGGCCGACCGGCCGGAGGGGTCCTGCCAGGCCGATGGCACCGGCGCCGGGGTCGCTGGACCGGGAGCCCCGGCCGGCGGTCCGAAGGACGACTGGTCAGGGCTCGGCCACGATGCTGGCGGCTGACCCATGTGCGGAACACTATCGGCCATCGGCCGCCATGGTGAGACCCGGCTCCGGGTCAGAGGTGCCCATCAGGAGCGAGCTCGAGGGGCTCGCCCGACCCCGTCTCGACCTCCAGCACGACCGGCACGTGGTCGGACGCCCCGGCGCCCTTGCGCTCCTCGCGGTCGATGGCGACGCCGCGCAGTCGTGCGGCGAACGCCGGGTTCCCGAACGCCAGGTCGATGCGCATGCCACGGTTCTTCGGGAAGGCCAGCCGCTGGTAGTCCCAGTAGGTGAAGCGGCCGGGAGTGAACGCTGCGGTCAGCTCGGTGAAGCCCGCCTCGGCGAACGCCGCCAGTGCGGTGCGCTCAGGATCTGAGACGTGGGTCTTCCCCTCGAAGTACCCGGGGTCCCACACGTCGGCGTCGGTGGGCGCCACGTTCCAGTCGCCCATCACCACGGTCGGGAGCGCCGGCCAGCCCGCTGCCGCCTCGCGCAGCGCCCGCAACCAGTCGAGCTTGTACAGGTAGTGCGGGTCGTCGAGGGACCGGCCGTTCGGCACGTACACGCTCCACACCCGCACACCGCCACACGTCGCCCCGAGCGCGCGAGCCTCCGCGGCTACCGGTTCACCCCAGCCGGGCTGACCGGCGAAACCGGACGCGACGCCGTCGAGCCCGACCCGCGAGGCGATCGCGACACCGTTCCACTGGCTGGTGCCTACGTGCGCGACCTCGTAGCCGACGGCCTCGAAGGTCATGTAGGGAAAGAGATGGTCGGCGGCCTTGGTCTCCTGCATCGCGAGGACGTCGACCTCGTTGCGCTCCAGCCACGCAGCGACGCGTTCCGCGCGCGCCCTGATCGAGTTCACGTTCCACGTCGCGATCCGCACCCTGCGACGCTACCCGCCCTGGGTAGCCTGAGCGCCGTGACGATGCCGGAGCAGACCCCCAAGCAGCGCCTCGCCCAGCTGATCGGCGAGCTCGCCGTCGTGCACGGCAAGGTGACGCTCTCCAGCGGCCGCGAGGCCGACTACTACGTGGACATGCGGCGGCTGACGCTGCAGCACGAGGCCGCACCGCTGATCGGGCACCTCATGCTCGACATGCTGGAGGAGGCGGGCATGGGGGTGGGCGAGATCGACGCCGTCGGCGGCCCCACGATGGGGGCGGACCCGGTCGTGTGCGCGATCCAGCACGCCGCCGCCAGCCGCGGGCTCGACCTCGACGCTTTCCTCGTGCGCAAGGAGGCCAAGGGGCACGGCATGAAGCGGCAGGTGGAGGGACCGGACATCACCGGCCGCCGCGTGGTGGTCGTCGAGGACACCACCACCACCGGCGCCAGCCCGATGCTGGCGGTCGAGGCCGCGCGAGCTGTCGGTGCCGAGGTGGTCGGCGTCGCGACGATCCTCGACAGGCAGACCGAGGCCACCGAGGTGTTCGCGAGGGCAGAACTTCCCTACGTCTCCTTGCTCTCCACGAGCGATCTGGGGCTGGGCCGCCAGTAGGCTCGACGAACCGGGCGACCCGCTCGGCCGACCTCGACCCCGGGTCGTGGACCCTGACTTCAGAAGGAGGCCCGCATGGACACCGGAGTCATCGTTCTCATCGTCGTCGTCGTTGTGGTGCTGATCCCCGTGCTCTGGGCGATCGCGACGTACAACGGCTTCGTTCGGCTCCGCAACCTCGTGCAGGAGGCCTGGCGCCAGATCGACGTCGAGCTGCACCGCCGCTACGACCTGATCCCGAACCTCCTCGACACGGTCAAGGGCTACGCGGCCCACGAGCGCGCGGTGTTCGACGAAGTCACGCAGGCGCGCGCCGCCGCCGCCACGCCGGGCGCCTCGCCTGCCGAGCAGGCCCGCCAGGAGGACGCGCTGAGCGGCGCCCTGGGCCGGCTCTTCGCCGTGGCCGAGGCCTACCCGCAGCTGCGCGCCGTCGACGCGTTCGTGTCGCTGCAGAACGAGCTGACCAACACCGAGGACCGGATCGCTGCCGGCCGCCGGTTCTACAACGCGAACGTGCGCGAGCTCAACACCAAGGTCGAGAGCTTCCCGCCGAACATCATCGCGAGCATGTTCAACTTCCACCGTGCCGAGTACTTCGAGACCAACGACCCGATCGTTCGGGCCGCGCCGCGGGTGTCCTTCGCCGACACCCAGGGCCAGGTCGGTCAGTACGGCACCCCGCCGCACCCGGCCCCGCACATCACCGACGCGCCCGGCCCGAGCCAGGGCGGTCAGCCGGGCGGCTTCCTGCCCGGCCAGGGCGGTGGCCAGCCCGGTTACCCGCAGCCCGGTCAGGGCGGCGGCCAGCCTGGCTACCCGCCCCAGGGCTGAGCCCCACTCACCCACGATGCTCCGCCGTCGGCCCTCACGGCTCGACGGCGGAGCATCGTCGTGTAGAGATCGATAGGACAGGGATGTCACCACATGACGGGCGCGCGCCCTGGGACGGCGTGCCGCTGCCCTACGGGGCAGTCGATGGTCAGGCCCCGGCTGCGGGACGTCCGGCTGCGAGCTCGTGGGACCCGCTCGCTCCGCCGTCGACCGC
The DNA here is from genome assembly GCF_009733815.1 of Pseudactinotalea suaedae. Taxonomy (GTDB): domain Bacteria; phylum Actinomycetota; class Actinomycetes; order Actinomycetales; family Beutenbergiaceae; genus Pseudactinotalea; species Pseudactinotalea suaedae. The sequence goes on along the minus strand of NZ_WNXY01000003.1, from coordinate 281,938 downwards.
CGGCGGACCGTGGCACCCGGGCGAGGCCGCGGTCTTTCGACCCAACAGGTTCCTCACGGTCGCGATGGCGATCGCCTCGGCCGTCCTGGTCGTGATGATCCTCGCGGCGCGGTCTGGTCCGAGCTGGCTGGCGATTCTCTACGGCGTGCTGCTGGCCATCGCTCTGGCCGTGCTGGTGGAGACGCTGTACGGCCAGGTGCGCGTCGATCCGTCCGGGATCACCCGGCGCTCGCTGCGGGGCACCACGACGTACCTGCGCGAGGAGCTGGAGACCCCCGTGCTGCACTCCTACGTGCGCCGCACCCGGACGGGGCGGCAGCACGTGCGGCGGCTCTCGATCCGCCGTCGTCGCCGTCGGTACGGGTTCATGATCACCTCCGACCTGTACGCCTACGCCGAGGTCGAGCAGATCGCCCGGCGCGTCGGCGCCGCTCGGCCGAGCACTACCCGTGGCGCCGACATCGAGGCGTCCTACCCCGGCGCGACGCTGTGGGCGCACCGGCACCCGGTGCTGCTCGGCGTGCTCATCGCCGTGGCCGTGTGGCTCGGCGCCAGCGTCTACGTCACCTGGGCGCTCCCGTGACCGAGGCGGAGGATGACCTGGTCGAGGGCCGCGGCGTCGGGCCGCACCCGCAGCCGTGGCCGGACGATCCGCGCCTTGACCCGGACCTGCTCGCGGCGGGGGACCACCGCAACGTCGCCGACCAGTACCGGTACTGGCGCCTCGAGGCGATCGTCGCCGACCTGGACACCCGGCGGAACCCGTTGCACGTCGCGATCGAGAACTGGGGCCGCGACTTCAACATCGGGTCGGTCGTCCGTACCGCCAACGCCTTCAACGTGGCCGGCGTCCACGTGATCGGCCGCCGCCGGTGGAACCGCCGCGGTGCGATGGTCACCGACCGCTACCTGCACGTGCACCATCACGAGGACGCCGCCGCCTTCGCCACCTGGGCCGAGGGCGCGGGGGTCCCGGTCCTCGGCGTCGACAACGTGCCCGGGTCGGTGCCGCTGGAGGGTCGGAGCCTGCCCCGGGCCTGCGCGCTGCTGTTCGGCGAGGAGTCGGCGGGCCTGACGCCGCAGGCGCAGCAGGTCTGCGAGGCGGTGCTCCATATCACCCAGCACGGCTCCACCCGCTCGATCAACGCCGGCGCCGCCGCAGCCGTCGCGATGTGGGCGTGGGCGATCCAGCACACCTGACCCCGCCAGCCCCTCCTCACCGGTTCGAGGTAATCGGCCACCCTCTCGCGGTCCCCGATTACCTCGACCGCGCCCAGAGCGGGAGCCGGGGGAAGTGGGTTCGAGGTAATCCGCCACCGCGCCGTGGTCGCCGTTTACCTCGAACCGGCTGGGGGCGCGGGGCGGGGAAAGCGGGTGGAGGTCATGCGGGACCGCGCGGGGGTCGCCGATTACCTCGAACCAGGTCGGGAGGGGGGCGGGAGGGGGCGGGAGGGGGACGGCAAGCGGAGACGCCGGGCGGGTGAGGGCGTCCGGTTCACGGGCCACGTTCCCGAGGGGAAGGTGGCGGTGACAGACTGGACCCGACATCCCGCCGTCGTTCATGGAGAGACCCGCATGCCCATCGCAACTCCCGAGGCTTACGCCGACATGATCGACCGGGCGAAGGCTGGCTCCTTCGCGTACCCGGCGATCAACATCACGTCCTCACAGACCATCACCGCCGCCCTGCAGGGCTTCGCCGAGGCTGAGTCCGACGGCATCATCCAGGTGTCGGTCGGTGGCGGCGAGTACGCTTCCGGCGCCACCATCAAGGACCGCGTGGCCGGTTCGCTCGCGCTCGCGGCCTACGCGACGGAGGTCGCCAAGAACTACCCGGTGACCGTGGCCATCCACACCGACCACTGCGTCAAGGGCAACCTCGACTCCTGGGTGCGCCCGCTGCTGGCCATCGAGGCCGAGCAGGTCAAGAACGGTCAGCTCCCCACGTTCCAGTCGCACATGTACGACGGCTCCGACGTGCCGATCGAGGAGAACCTCGTGATCGCCGCCGAGCTGCTCGAGCTCTCGCAGGCCGCCCGCACGATCCTGGAGATCGAGGTCGGCGTGGTCGGTGGCGAGGAGGACGGCCACGAGGCCGCGATCAACGACAAGCTCTACACCACGGTCGAGGACGGCCTGAAGACCGTCGAGGCCCTCGGCGCCGGTGAGAGGGGTCGCTACCTGACCGCCCTGACCTTCGGCAACGTGCACGGCGTGTACAAGCCGGGCGCCGTCAAGCTCCGCCCGGAGATCCTCAAGGAGATCCAGGACGAGGTCGGCGCGAAGATCGGCAAGGACAAGCCGTTCGACCTGGTCTTCCACGGTGGGTCCGGCTCGACCGCCGAGGAGATCTCCGCGGCCGTCGACTTCGGCGTCATCAAGATGAACATCGACACCGACACCCAGTACGCGTTCACGCGCCCTGTCGTCGGGCACATGTTCACCAACTACGACGGCGTCCTCAAGATCGACGGCGAGGTCGGCAACAAGAAGGCGTACGACCCCCGTGCCTGGGGCAAGGCCGCCGAGGCCGGCATGGCCGCCCGCGTGGTCGAGGCCTGCCAGCAGCTGCGCTCGGCCGGCAACAAGGGCTGATCCCAGCCCTTTCTCAGCACCGCCCGACGGCGGCTCTCACCTCGTGAGGGCCGCCGTCGGTCTGTCCGGGGCCGGGCTGGGCCGGCGCTCACGCGTCCTGCGCCGCCTCGCCGCCTGGGGTGCCTCGCGTCGGGTTCGTGGTTCCGGTGCGAGGCCCGCGGTATCACTCGGCGGTCAGGGTGCTCCTTGGTGTGTCGGGGCAGACACGTCGAGGGAGTCACCATGCCCGGAGAGTTCGGATCAGACCCGTCCGACGACGGTGCGGTCGCCAGCACCGAGGCGAGCGAGCGGGACGGCGTCGTCGGCAGGAACACCGGGACGGCCGCGCTGCCACCCGATGCCGAGACCGGTGGTGCGGGGGTGCGGGGTGCCTCGAGCGTGCCCGGAGGTGCCGGCGTCCGCGGGCACGGGCACGGGTCCGCCGCCGGCGTGTGGGGGAGCTCGGAAGGATCCGCCGGGCTGCTCGGCCACTCCCGGACCGGTGCGGCCGCGCAGCTGGAGTCGGCGAGCGGCGTCGCGCTGGTCGCCTTCGGGCACACCTCGGAGGGCAACACGATCCACGCCGTCAACGACTCCACCGAACCTGTCGCCCGCACCGACGGCGCGCACACCGGCGCCGCCGTCTTCGGGGAGACGTCGGTGCCCCGGAGGGCAGCCGTGCACGGCGTGCAGGGGGCCGGCGCCGGGTCCGGCGTGCTGGGGCGCGGCGGCGACGCCGGGGTGAGCGGTTACCACCACGAGCAGGTCGGCGTGCTCGGAGCCTCGGTGCGCGGCAACGGCGTCCACGGCATCGCCGAGGGGCCTGGGCCGTTCGAGGAGCTCCTCGACCACGGTCTCGAGCTCAGTGCCGCAACGACGGCGATGCTCGCCTCGGACGCGCACGCCGAGCACCGACCGGCCGAGTGGGGCGAGGTCGTCAGGCACAGCGACGAGTTCGTCGACGGGATCGAGCGCGGGCTGCCGTCCTGGGTGGGGCGTGACGACCGCGGCGCGCTGGCCCCGCAGATCCACTCGCCCTGGCTGGGCGGCTACGTCCCGGAGCTGTTCCGCGCACCCGGACCGCGCGGCAACGGCGTCTGGGGACACACGAAGGCGAACGGCGGCAACGGTGTCCTCGGAACGGTCGGGTCGGGCACCCGGGATGCGGCCGCCATCAGCGGCGTGGGCGACATCGCGGGGCGGTTCGTCGGCGCAGTCGACGTGACCGGCGCGGTGCGGGTCGCCGGCAAGATCGAGGCCACCGGTGTGATCAGGGCCAAGGGCGACGTCCGCGTCGGTGGCGACATCGAGGTCGCCGGGGACGTCCGGCTGATCGGCGCGGACCTGGCCGAGGGCTTCGATGTCGACGACCGTGAGATCCGGCCCGGCTCGGTCCTGGTGCTCGACGACGACGGTCGGCTCCGGATCTCGACGACGGGCTACGACGGCCGGGTCGCCGGTGTCGTCTCCGGCGCCGGCGACTACCGCCCGGGCGTGCTGCTCGACCAGGCGGACGCCGAGGCCAAGCTGCCGGTCGCGCTCGTGGGCAAGGTCTGCTGCTGGGTCGACGCCGATGCCGCGCCGATCCGCGTGGGCGACCTCCTCACGACCTCGGACGTGCCGGGACATGCCATGCGGGTCGCGGACCGCGAGCGAGCGTTCGGAGCCGTGCTCGGCAAGGCGATGCAGGGGCTCGCCCGCGGGCGGGGGCTGGTCCGGGTGCTGGTGGCGCTGCAATGAGCGGCCGGGCTGTCAGGAGCGGGTCATGACCACGCTGCGGGAGGCCCTGCAGGCGTCCTGGGCCCGCGGCGAGGACTCGATGCGCCAGGTCGCCGTCGAGATGCCCGTGCCGGACCCGGTCTCGCTGCGTGCGCTGATCGCGGCTCTCGGGACGGTGGAGTCGCGCACCTTCACCACCGCGATCCACACCACGGACGGGGCGCCGATCAACGGTCGCGGCAGCTATGAGCTCTCCAGCGACGGCCGCTACCGCGTGAGCGGGCACATGCGGGCGACCGGGTTCTACTCCTACGACTACGGGTTGAACCTCTGGCTCCGGCTGCCCGACGGGAACTACCTCGCCAGCGTGCACAGCGGGAGCGTCTACGGCACCGACACCCCCGGGGACCGACAGCACACGTTCGCGCAGCACGACACCCACCCGGTGATCGCCGCGCAGTGGCGCCAGATCCGCGGCGCGAACCTGACCCTGGCGCACTCGATGCACGCCGAGCTCGGCGGCGTGCTCGGCACGGCGGCCGACCTGATCGACTTCCTCGCCCGTGGCGTGGTGCTCAACGGGTTGCTCGGACCGAGCGGGTGGGTGCTCGTGCTCGGTCACGAGCTGGCCGATCTCGGCATCGCCGGTGATGCCCAGACCGTGTGGGGCTCGCTGCTGGTCGCGGGAGGGCAGGTCCTGCTCGCGGGTCCGTTCGGGCTGGTGCCGGTCCTCGTCGGAGGGCTCGCGGCGGGTGAGGTGCTCAATCTGGCCACCGACGTCAAGGACCGTGGCCTGCGGCCGGAGGAGATCGCCTTCGCGCGGCGAATCTTCTCGGACACGATCGACTACGGGCGGGTGCGGATCACCAACCTCTACCAGAACGGCGACAACGGCGAGCGCGCCTTCGTGATGCCGGGCCGAGGCGGCAGCATCCTCGTCAACCTCGGCACGCAGGGGTGGGACCAGCCGCTGTCCTACGCCAAGCCCGACAGCGAGAGCTACACCAGACCCGGCCAGCTGTTCGTGCACGAGCTGGTGCACGCCTGGCAGGTGACGCAGCGGTCGCTCGTCGGCCTGATCTCGGACCTCGGCGGGACGTACGACTACACCCCGGGCGACTCGTCGGCCCGGCTGAGAGAGAAGGGCTGGCAGGGCCAGTCCTGGGGCAGCTTCAACAACGAGCAGCAGGCTCACATCGTCGACGACTGGTACGAGGCCCAGGTCGTGCGGCTGCCGGGCGGCACGCTCCCGGCAGATGTCCACCGGCGCGTCGACCTCGACGGCGTCGCCGCCCGCGACGACCCGGCGTTCCGCTTCGTGCGGGACCACATCAGGCTCGCGAACCCCTGATCGGCTCCGACCGACCGGGTAGGAGCACGAGCCCCCCAACGGTCGCCGAGCGTTGGTGGTCGCCCGCAGGGACAGCCGGGTCCGGGGCAGAATGGGGGCGTGACCAACCTCCTGGGCCCCGAGCCCACCCTGCTGCCCGACGACCACCCGGACACCGCCGCCCGTGCGGCGCTGGCGGCAGGATCCTCGCTGCGCGAAGCCGCTGCGGCGTTCCCGGCCGCCTCCTACGCCTGGGGGCGGCTCGCCCTGGAGTCGCTGGCCGGGGAGGACCCGGTGGCCGCCTACGCCTTCGCCCGGACCGGCTACCACCGCGGGCTCGACGCGCTGCGGCGCGCGGGCTGGCGCGGGGCGGGTCCGGTGCCCGCCACGCACGTGCCCAACCAGGGCTTCCTCATCAGCCTGCTCGCGCTGACGAGCGCGGCCGAGGTGATCGGCGAGCAGGACGAGGCCGACCGCTGCCGCGCCTTCGCCCACGACTGCGACCCCGCCGCCGACGACGTCCTCGGGAACCCGAGCGACACGCTGCGGTTCGCTCCGCCGGAGGCCCCGTGACGATCGATGTCGTTCCCGGTCGATAGGCTCGACCCCCGGGACAGTCCGCCGATGAAAGAGGCATGACATGCCGGCAGTAGTGGTGCTCGGGGCACAGTGGGGCGACGAGGGCAAGGGCAAGGCCACCGATCAGCTCGGTTCGCGCGTCGACTACGTCGTCAAGTTCAACGGCGGCAACAACGCCGGCCACACGGTCGTCGTCGGCGACGAGAAGTACGCGCTGCACCTGCTGCCCTCGGGGATCCTGTCGCCGGGATGCACCCCGATCATCGGCAACGGCGTGGTCGTGGACCTCGCGGTGCTGTTCGAGGAGCTCGAGGGCCTGCAGGGTCGTGGCGTCGACACCTCCAAGCTGCTGATCTCGAGCTCGGCCCACGTCATCCCCTCCTACAACCGCACGCTCGACAAGGTCACCGAGCGGTTCCTGGGCAAGCGGCAGATCGGCACCACGGGCCGCGGCATCGGGCCCACGTACGCCGACAAGATGAACCGGGTCGGCATCCGGATCTCCGACCTGTTCGACGAGGAGATCCTCCACGACAAGGTCGAGGGCGCGCTCGCGCAGAAGAACCAGATCCTCACCAAGATCTACAACCGCCGCAGCGCCGACATCGACGAGGTCGTCGCCGAGCTGCGCTCCTACGCCGACAGGGTGGCGCCGATGGTGGCCGACACCGGTCTGGTGCTCAACCGTGCCCTCGACGAGGGCAAGAACGTCGTGTTCGAGGCCGGCCAGGCGACCATGCTCGACGTCGACCACGGCACCTATCCGTTCGTCACGTCCTCCTCGGCGACCGCGGGCGGTGCCGCGACCGGTTCCGGCATCGGCCCCACGCGTATCGACCGCGTCGTCGGGGTCATCAAGGCGTACACCACACGCGTGGGCGAGGGGCCGTTCCCCACCGAGCTCCTCGACGCCGTCGGAGAGCAGCTCCGCAAGACCGGCGGCGAGTACGGGGTCACCACGGGCCGGCCCCGCCGCTGCGGCTGGTACGACGCGGTCGTGGCGCGCTACGCGGGTCGCGTCAACGGCCTCACCGACCTCGTGCTGACCAAGCTCGACGTGCTCACCGGCTTCGAGAAGGTGCCGGTGTGCGTGGCGTACGACGTCGACGGCGTCCGCCACGACGAGATGCCGATCGACCAGTCCGCCTTCGCCCGGGCCACCCCGATCTACGAGGAGCTCGACGGCTGGTGGGAGGACCTCTCGCTGGCACGGACGTGGGAGGACCTCCCGGTCAACGCGCGCCGGTACGTGGAGGCGCTCGAGGAGATGAGCGGCACTCGGATCTCGTCGGTGGGCGTGGGTCCCGACCGCGAGGCGACGATCGTGCGGCACGACCTGCTGGGTTAGCTCACGGCGCGTCGGCCCGAGACTCGGGATAGATGACGACACCGTCGGTGACCACGGGCTCGGCGCCCCACCGACCGAGGGTGTGCTGCAGCGGTGTGGCGCCGTTCATCAGGTGCACGACGCCCCACCCTCGGGCGGTGAGCGTGTTCGCGATCAGCAGCCGATGACATCGCCATGGCATCGGCTCGCCGCACATGACGGCGACGTGCTGATCCGCCGCGAGCGTGGTGAGGCGAGCCAGGCCCCGCTCGAAGTCCGGGCTGAGCGTGTAGTCGGCGTAGTTCTTGAAGCTGGCGTTGCGCCACCCCGCGTTGAGCATCGGATCGATGTCGGGTTGTCTGGGGCGGCGGCCACCTAGGTCGCTCAGGTGCAGGTAGTCGATCTCGGCGGCGCCGAGCCAGGACGGCATCTCGTCGGCGTCGAACTGAGGGCTGCGGCGCGAGCCCGGCATCTTGCGCACGTCGACCAGGACGTCGATCTTCGCGGACTCGAGGGTCTCGAGCACCACGTGCGGCGGGCAGGTCCAGTGCCCGATCGTCCACACCGTGCCTGCTGTCGCGCTCATGGCACCACTAGACCACTGCTTCGCACGTGACACGCCGCTGTGGGTCCGGGGTGGCACCGGAGCCGGTCGGCGGGCGTGGGGCGGCGCGACCGTGAGGCGACGGCCGTGCGACACGACCTGCTGGGTGAGCTCAGACCCGGTCCGAGGATCTGCCCCGACCGGTGGTCGTACCCTGAGCCCGTGCCCGCTCCCGACCGCATGATCGCGTTCTTCCTCGCCGCGCTGGTGATCATCGCGGTCCCGGGGCCGAGCGTGCTGTTCGTGATCGGGCGGGTGCTGTCCCACGGGAGGGCGACGGCGCTGGCGAGCGTGCTCGGCAACGCCGCAGGATGCGTGGTGGTGCTCGTGATGGTGGCGCTGGGTCTGGGCACGATCGTGCAGTCCTCGCAGGTGGCGTTCACCGCGCTCAAGGTCGCGGGCGCGGCCTATCTGGTGTGGCTGGGCGTGCAGGCGATCCGGCACCGCAACGCGCTGGACCCCGAGGCGATCGGCCGGGTCGACGTCGGACCGATCTCGCCGTGGGCGGCGGGCCGGCAGGGTGCGCTCGTCGGCCTGACCAACCCGAAGGTCTACGTGATGTTCGCGGCGTTGCTGCCGCAGTTCGTCGCACCGGCGGCGGGATCGCCGCAGCTGCAGATGTTGGTTCTGGGCGCCGTGATGATCGTGGTCGGGATCTGCTCCGACGGGGTCTGGGCGCTGGCGACCGCCCAGCTGCGCGGGCTGCTGACCAGGACACCCCGCCGCAGCCGCGCCGTCGTGGGGACCGGCGGCGTCCTCATGATCGGGCTCGGGGGCTGGTTGGCCGTCAGCCGGTCCTGATCGGCCGGACCGGTCCAGACACGCCGCCACCGGATCCGAGGTGAGCCTGGGCGCGGCCGTTACCGTGGCACCGACCCCGACTGTCTGGAGCCACGTCATGTCCACTGGAGTCGTCGCCCTGCTGCTGGGCATCGGCATGGTGCTCGCGCTGCGCTCGAAGCTCGTCGGCCTGGGAGTGTTCCTCGGCGTGGTGTTCGGGTTCGTGCTCGCGCTGACCCCGCTGGGTGGTCCCGTACGCGAGGCCCTCGACGCGTTGGGCGGGATCATCTCGGTGCTCTTCACCGAGGAATAGGGATGCCATGACCGGCCGCGCCGCCGCCGTTCGGAACCGGCTGCTGGTCGCCGCCGGGGCCGTGCTTCTCGCCTGGCTGTTCGGCTGGACGGACGACGCCGGCCTGCTGATGCTGCTGGTCGCCGTGGTGGCGCTCGCGCTCGCGGTCATGCGGGGGATGTTCGGTGGCCTGCCGGTGCTGCTGCACTGGCTCTTCCGGTACCGAGCGGTCGACATCGGGCTGCGGCAGCTCGGCGACATCATCGGCGAGCACGAGGACGACATGCGCCGCGCCGGTCTGGTGGTCCCGCAGGGGATGCGCCGGCCCAGCCTGCTGATGTCGATGGCCCGACGGCGCCCCCACCACCCGCGCCCGGCACCCGACCTCGTGCCGCGGTTGCGTCACGCCCCCGACGACGGCGGCATCGTCATCTCCCTCGAGGCCGTGCGTGCCGGCATGTCGCAGGAGGAGATCCTGCGGGCGTTGCCGCGACTGCGGTCGGCCTGGGGCGTCGACGTCGTCGAGGCGACGGCGCGGCCCGGAGGTCGGGTGGTCGACTTCCGGATCCCGATGACCGAGCACGCGCTCCGTGAGGCGGAAGGCGGAGGCCTCGAGCCCCGCTCGCCACGGGTGCTGCGTGCGGAGGAGGTCGAGCGTCGCGTCGACGCCAGGGACCGCGCCGCGCTCGATCGCGCCGAGACCGACGTGCCCGAGCGTGCACACAGAGCCCAGAACTCCGCCGCGCGCCCGCCGGATGCGCCGCCGGTCACCGTGGTGGGCGGGCGTGCGCCCCGCACCGAGACGATCAACCGCAGCCGGCCGCCGCGGATCCAGCCCCAGCTCGAGCCCGACGAGCGCGGCCGCTACGAGCTGACGATGCTGCCCGAGGACGCCGCGCGCACCTTCGCCCCGCGCAGCACCACCGACGACGACGGGCCCAACCCGTCCACGGACGAGATCCCGGTCATCGAGGCTCCGACGAACCTGCCGACCCGGGCGACCGCGCACCGACCCACCAGCCCCCGGACGGACCTCAACGGAGGCGGTGACCGGCGCAACCCGACCGACGTCGACGAGCGCTCGCTGCGGCTCGGCGCCCACTGGCGCACCGGCAAGGAGCGTTAGCGGCTCAGGCCGGCACGGGCTGCCCGCGCTCGGCCCAGGCGCGCTGCAACGTCTGCAGGAACAGCTCGGTGGGCTGCGCACCAGAGATGCCGTAGCGGTCGTCGATCACGATGAAGGGCACGCCGGTGGCTCCGTACGCCTGGGCCTGCGCGACGTCGCGCGCGACCGCGTCCTCGAGCTCGTCGCTCGCCAGGACCGCGGCCGCCCGCTCGGCGTCCAGCCCGACGACGGAGCCCAGCTCGGCGAGCACCGCCTGGTCGGCGATGTCGCGGCCCTCGACGAAGTAGGCGGCGAAGAGCCGCTCCTCGAGGTCGCTCTGGGCGGAGGGACCGCCCTCGGCGAGGGCGAGGTGGAGCAGCCGGTGCGCGTCGTGGCTGCTGCGGTGCAGCGAGCGTGACTGGTCGAGCTGCAGACCGGCCTCCGCGGCGACCTGACCGACCTGCTCGATCATCTGCAGGCCCGCCTCCCGGCCACCGCCGTACCGGTGCCCGAGCATCTCCGCGACGGTCTCGGTCCCCTCGCGGGGTGCGCCGGGGTCGAGCTCGAACGAGCGGAACGTGACCGTGACCTCGTCGGCGTGGGGGAACTGCTCCAGCGCCTGCTCCAGCCGCCGCTTGCCGATGTAGCACCAGGGGCAGACCACGTCGGCCCAGAAGTCGATCCTCATGACCCGACCAACAGCGCCACCGGCACGCCTGTTCCCGGGAATGCTCCGCCGTCGACCAGGGTTCGCACGAGCATGACGACCGCACCGGACAGCTCTGCTCTGCTCGACATCGTCGCCGGCCACAGCCTCGGCGTCCTGACCACGATCAAGCGTGACGGCCGGCCGCAGCTGTCCGACGTGACGTACGTGCTCGACCGGGAGGCCAGCACGATCCGGGTCTCGATCACCGACAGCCGCGCCAAGACCAAGAACATCCGCCGCGACCCGCGCGTGAGCCTGCACGTGCGGCCCAGCGAGGGCTGGGGCTACGCCGTCGTCGAAGGTACGGGGCGGCTGAGCGAGGTCACCACCGCGACCGACGACGACGTCGCCGAGGCGCTCGTGGCGCTGTACCGCGACGCGCGGGGCGAGGAGCACCCGGACTGGGACGAGTACCGCGAGGCGATGGTCGAGCAGCAGCGGCTGGTGCTGACCATCGACGTCGAACGGGTCTACGGCGCCGCCTGACCCCCGCTGCCGTCCGGTCGGTTCGCCGCCCATCCTGCAGCCGTCCGGTCGGCATCGCTACGGTGGGAGGTGACCTGATCGCCGGCGCTCGTCGGCGAGCCGCACCGCCACGGAGGTAAGCCGATGACAGCCGATTCCGAACACGTCGCGGAGTCGGAGGCACCGGAGGACGCAGCGACGCCCTGGTACCGGAGCATGCGACCGGGTGTCTTCTACCCGGCACTGGCCGTGATCGTGGTGTTCGTCCTGATGGTGGTCCTGGGTGGGCAACCGGTGCGAGACGTGATCGCCGCGCTGCCCGGCGTCGTGGTGAGCGGGTTCGGGTGGTACTACGTCCTGCTCGTCACCGGCTTCGTCGCGTTCTCGGTCTGGATCGGCACCAGCCACTACGGCGACATCGTGCTCGGCAAGGCCAACGAGCCTGCCGAGTTCAGGTACAGCTCGTGGCTGGCGATGCTGTTCGCCGCGGGCATGGGCATCGGACTGATGTTCTGGGGCGTCGCCGAGCCGCTGCACCACTTCGCGGGCATCCCCAACCGGTCCTCGGGTGTGGCGACGATGAATGAGACCGGTGCCCAGGACTCGCTGGTCACGACGTTCCTGCACTGGGGACTGCACCCCTGGGCGATCTACGTCGTCGTTGGGCTGTCGATCGCCTACGCGATCCACGTGCGCGACCGCCCGGTCTCGATCCGGTGGTCGCTCGAGGCGTTGCTGGGCAAGCGCACCGACGGGTGGATCGGCAACACGATCGACGTCGTCGCGATCGTCGGCACCGTGTTCGGGGTGGCGACCTCGCTCGGTCTCGGCGTCGCGCAGGTGGCTGGCGGGCTCGAGTTCATGGAGATCATCTCCACGCCGTCGAACGCCGTGAAGCTCCTGCTGATCGGTGGCATCACGCTGCTGGCGCTGATCTCGGTCGCGACCGGTGTCAAGAAGGGCATCAAGTACCTGTCCAACGCCAACATGGTGATGGCGGTCGGGTTGCTGCTGTTCGTCATGATCGCCGGACCGACGATGTTCCTGCTCCGGGAGTACGTCGAAGGCATCGGCGCCTACCTCCAGGAGTTCCTCCGGATGAGCTTCGCCACCACCGCACTGGCGGAGGAGGCGGGCGTGGAGTGGCAGTCCTGGTGGACCGCGTTCTACTGGGGCTGGTGGATCTCGTGGGCGCCCTTCGTCGGCATCTTCATCGCCCGGATCTCGAGGGGCCGCACCGTCCGGGAGTTCGTGGTGGGGGTGCTGCTCGTCCCCACAGCGTTCTCGTTCCTGTGGTTCACGGTCCTCGGTGGCACGGCGCTCTACCGCGAGCTGTTCGGCGAGGGCGGTCTGATCACGGAGGGTGAGGACGGTCTCGTGGTCGACGAGACGCTGTCACTGTTCCAGATGCTGGAAGGCCTGCCTGGCGGAACCGTGCTCGCCGGTCTGGCGCTGCTGCTCGTGGTGCTGTTCTTCGTGACGTCCTCGGACTCGGGCTCGCTGGTGATCGACATGCTCGCCTCGGGGGGCAACCCGGACCCGCCCACCTGGAGCCGGTTGCTCTGGGGCGCGCTGGAAGGTCTGGTCGCCGCGGCGCTGGTCCTCGCCGGTGGTCTCGTCGCGCTCCGAGGGATAGCGATCACGATCGCGCTGCCGTTCAGCGTGATCATGATCTTCATGTGCGTGGCGCTCGTGCGGCAGTTCCGACGCCAGCGGGCACGCACCCTCAGGATCCAGCGGCGGCTGGAACGAGAGGAGCTCACCGGGGAGGTGTCGCAGGCGCTGGTCGAGGAGGGCCGGCTCCTCCCGGTCGAGCCGGTCCAGAAGGCGCGTCGGCGCCGGTGAGCCCACGCCGCGCATCGTCGGCGTCGGTCACGCATCGGTAGGGTCAGGGTCCGTGAAGATCCTCGTCATCGGTTCCGGCGCGCGTGAGCACGCCCTCGCCCGCGCCCTGGCGCTCGACCCGGCGACCTCCGCCGTGGTGGTGGCGCCCGGCAACCCGGGCACCGCCCGGCTGGACAGCACCGAGAACACACCCGTCGATGCCGAGGACCCGGACGCCGTCGCCGCGCTCGCGCAGCGCATCGGGGCCGACCTCGTCGTCGTGGGTCCCGAGGCCCCGCTGGTGGCGGGGGTGGCCGACGCGGTGCGCGCCGTCGGCATCCCGGTGTTCGGGCCGGACGCCGCGGCCGCCCGCATCGAGGGTTCGAAGGCGTTCGCCAAGGAGATCATGGCGGCCGCCGCGGTCCCGACGGCGATGGCGCACGTGTGCACGACCCTCATCGAGGTGGAGGCCGCGATGGACTCCTTCGGTGCGCCCTACGTCATCAAGGACGACGGGCTCGCCGCAGGCAAGGGCGTCGTGGTGACCGAGCACCGCACGGCTGCGCTCGCGCACGCGCAGGCCTGCCTCGACCACGCGTCGGTGGTGGTCGAGGAGTACCTCGACGGCCCCGAGGTGTCGCTGTTCTGCCTCGCCGACGGTCGTACCGTCGTCCCGCTCGCCCCCGCCCAGGACTTCAAGCGGCTCCTCGACGGCGACGACGGGCCCAACACCGGCGGCATGGGCGCCTACTCACCGCTGGACTGGGCGCCCGAGGGGCTCACCGAGCAGGTCGTGGAGCGGGTCGCGCTGCCCGCGGTGCGAGAGCTCGCGAACCGCGGCACCCCGTTCGTCGGCCTGCTCTACTGCGGTCTGGCGCTGACCTCGCGCGGGCTGCGGGTCATCGAGTTCAACGCGAGGTTCGGCGATCCGGAGACGCAGGTGGTGCTCGCGCGGCTGCAGTCCTCGCTCGCGACCGCGCTCCACGCCGCCGCGACCGGCAGCCTCCACGAGCTGCCGCCGTTGCGCTGGTCCGAGGACGCGGCGGTCACGGTCGTGCTCGCGTCCCACGGCTACCCCGCCTCGGCACGCCGGGGCGATGTGATCTCCGGCCTGGAGGCAGCCGAGGCGATCCCGGACGTTCACGTGCTGCACGCCGGGACCGCCACCAACGAGGCGGGCGAGCTGGTCACCGCCGGTGGCCGCGTGCTCTCGGTGACCGCGACCGGGACCGACATCCCAGCCGCCCGGGCCGCTGCCTACGCCGGCGTCGACGCCATCGCCATCCCCGGTGGCCAGCACCGCACCGACATCGCCGCCGGACTCTGAGCTCGTCGCGCAGCTGAGCCACCGGTGCGACCTCGTGCAGATTGACCGGGCGACGGCCGCCTCGGCTGCTGTCGGATCGCGACCCGCGCCGCCCTGGTGCTCAGCCGCGCTTGGTGTAGGTGGCCTGCGTGCGGATCGGTCGGAAGCCGACGGAGGCGTACAGGTTGCCGGCGCCGGTCGGGTTCTCGGAGTCGACGCCGAGCTCGGCGACGTCGTACCGCCCGCTCGCGGCGGCTGCCGCTACCGCGGCCACCAGCACCCGGCGCGCCAGCCCTTGACCACGCGCGGCCTGGACCGTGCCGACCAGCGTGATGTACAGCTCCCTGGCCACCCACTCACCGCAGAGCACATACGCGAGGACCGCTCCGCCGTCGTCGACGAGGACGCGAGACTCCTCGGCTCGGAATGAGCGGGCCGTGATGGTGTCGGCCCACCGCTCCGGGGTCAGGGCCGTCGAGCCCCAGTGGGTCGCGAACGCGTCGTTGTGCGCGAGCCGGAGCGGTTCGGTGAGGTCCGGCGTGAACGGCCGGATGCGTGGGTCGGCCGCCGCGGCGATCGGCTCGCCGGGGAGCGGGCGCCGCATGTCGGTGAAGTAGCGGGCGGGGGAGTAGCCGTGGTCGGCGAGCAGCGGGCGGGCGTCGCTACCCTCCTTGCCGCCCGGCGCGCGGAGCAGGATCGGTGCACCAGGGTGGCGCTCGCGAGCCAGCTCAAGAGCCCGCGGCTCCATCCGGGCGAGCAGCTCGGTCCCGATGCCTCGGCCGCGCCAGTCGGGATGCACACCGCCGCCGAGGTCGGCGCGGGCGTCGCCGTCGGTGGTCCGTTCGTGCGAGACCCGGAGCTGGCCGTACGCGACCATGGTCTCGCCGTCCCAGACGGCCCACGAGTCCAGGGCCGGGTCGAAGCCGTGCTCGGTGAGCTCCTCCGCGAGGTCGTCGGCGTCGTAGAACTCGTCGGTGTCGTCGACCTTGGCCAGCAGATTGGTCAGCTCGCTCCACTGCAGGACCGTCTCGGGCGACAGCGTGCTCCAGGTCAGCATGCCCGCAGTCTGGTCCGACGGCGCTGCCCAGGCGAGGCAATTGAGGCACCGCGCGGTCAGATGAGCCGGTAGGAACCCGCGAGGGGCACAAGGGCTGATGCTGCGAGGGGGCAGAAGTGCGGTGAAACCTGCGAGGGGGCGAAAGTGCGTTGAAAGCTGCGAGGGGGCGAAAGTGCGGTGAAACCGGTCAGGCGGTCGAGAAGGCGCGGCGGTAGCGCTGGGGCGAGGTCCCGACGGCGGTCTGGAAGTGGGAGCGCAGCAGCGCCGCGGAGGAGAAGCCCACCTCACTCGCGATCTGCTCCACCGAGGAGTCGGTCCGCTCGAGGAGCTCGCGGGCGCGGAGGACACGCTGCTGCAGCAACCAGTGGTGCGGGGTGGTGCCGGTCTCGGCGGCGAAGCGCCGAGCGAAGGTGCGCTCCGACATCACCGCGCGGCGAGCCAGCGAGGAGACCGAGTGCGGCTCGTGCAGGTTCTCCAGGACGTGGAGCAGGATCGGTTGCAGGCTGTCGGCGGTGCACTCGGGGACCGGGGCGGCGACGTACTGCCGCTGCCCGCCGTCACGCTGCGGCGGCACCACCATCCGGCGGGCGATCGCGTTCGCCACCGTGGCGCCGAGCTCGCGCCGCACCAGGTGCAGGCAGGCGTCGATGCCGGCGCTGGTGCCGGCGCCGGTGATGAGGCTCCCGTTGTCGACGTAGAGCACGTCCATCGTGACGTCCACCTGCGGGAACCGCCGCTTGAACAGGTCGAGGTAGCGCCAGTGGGTGGTGGCCTCCTTGCCGTCGAGAAGCCCGGTGGCGGCGAGAGTGAAGGCGCCCGAGCAGATCGTCAGCACCGTGGCACCGCGCGCGTGCGCCTCCCGGACCACGTCCAGCAGCTCGGCGGGGTACTCGTCCTTGATCTGGGAGGCCGGCAGGACGACGAGATCGGCGCCGATCGCGTCCGACCACACGTGCGAGGGGACGAGCCAGCCGCCCGAGGTGAGCCCGACGGGCTGGCCCGCGACCGGTCCGGCCGTGATGAAGTCGAAGGCCGGCACGCCGTCCTCGGTGCGATCCAGCCCGAACACCTCGGCCGCGACGGCGTACTCGAACGCGGCCATCGGCTCCAGGAGCAGGGCGGCGACGCTGTGCAGGGCCATGCCCTCACCCTAGTTGGCAGGAATCCTGCGTGCAATGTCCTGACTGCCACTCGTGGCGGAAATCGCGCGGGCGCAGGATGTCTGACATGGACTTCCTGCTGATCATCCTCGTGACCGCCGTCCTGGCATTCCTGCTCCACCGCGACGACCGGCTCCACCGCGCCGGAGACGTGCTCCTGGGCGATGCGCGCGACCGCGACGTCGAGCGCGTGCGCGCCGATCTCCTGGCCGGCGCCGACGCCCTCGCCCGCCAGCCGCTGCGCCGTGCGATGCCCAGCTCCTCGGACTGGGAGCCTCGCGCCTGAGCGTGCGTCTCCCGGGCCGAGCACGACGGCGGCCGGTCACCTCGAGAGGTGACCGGCCGTCGTCGTGCCGGGCGTGCGAGGAGGGACCTCAGCCCTTCACCGCACCGGAGGTCAGTCCGCGGACGAAGAAGCGCTGCAGGGCGAAGAACACCAGCACGGGGATGATGATCGAGATGAAGGCGCCGGCCTGCACGAGCTCCTCACCCTGGCCCTGGGTACCGAGCAGCTGCTGCAGCTGCACGATGATCGTGGTGTTCGACGGGTTGAGGAACAGCTTGGCGATCAGCAGGTCGTTCCAGACCCACAGGAACTGCAGCGTCGCGAACGCGGCGATCGCCGGCATCGACATCGGTGCCACCAGCCGCCAGAACGTCTGGTAGTGGCTGGCGCCGTCGATCTTGGCGGACTCCACGACCGAGGTCGGGAGCGTGCTCATGTAGTTGCGCAGCGTGTACAGGCACAGCGGCATGCCGAACCCGGTGTGCAGCAGCCACACCGCCACGAACTGACCCGAGATCCCGATGCCGTTAGGGCCGAGCAGGTCGAGCATCGGCTGGAAGGCCACCTGGATCGGCACGACCATGACGGCGACGATCACCACGAACAGCGTGTCGCGACCCGGGAACTCCAGGAACGTGAACGCGTACGCCGCGAAGGCGGCGAACATGATCGGCAGGATCGTCGCGGGCACCGCCACCACGATGCTGTTGAGCAGCCCCGCGGCCATGTCCTGCCCCTGCAGCACCCCGCCGTAGTTCTCGAGCGTCCACCCCGCCCCGAAGGGGTTGAGGATCGCCGACCACCAGCCCGAGGTGGCGGCGTCCTCGCGGGGGCGGAAGCTCGTGACCAGCAGGCCGAGCGTCGGGATCGTCCAGAGCAGGGCCAGCACGATCATGACGACGATCGAGGCGACGCTGCGCGGGCGTCCGTCCTTCATGTAGGTCGGCTGCTTCTTCGGCTTCACCGGCTTGGCGCCGGTGGCGGTGGCGGCGCTCATCGGTTCTCCTGACGGAAGGTCCGGACCTGGTAGAAGAGCACGGGCAGCACCAGCACCAGCAGAACCACGACGATCGCCGACGCCTGACCGGCCCGCTGCGCCGTGAACAGCTCCTGGAAGAACATGTTCGCGATCACGTTCGATCTCGCCTGCCCGTTGGTGAGCACGTACACGATGTCGAAGACCTTCAGCACCAGGATCAGCACCGTGATGAACACGGTGAGGATGGTGCCGCGGATCTGCGGGATCACCACGCGGAAGAAGATCTGCCGCTCGTTGGCGCCGTCGAGGCGAGCCGCCTCCAGCGTCTCCTCCGGCACACCCTTGATGGCGCCCGAGAGCAGGATCATCGCGAACCCGACCTGCAGCCAGATGAGGATCACCATCATGAGCAGCGAGTTCAGGCGAGCGGTGGAGAACCGGAGCCAGTCCTGGGCCTCGCCGCCGAATCCGGTGATGATGGCGTTCAGCAGACCGGTGTCGGCGTCGAGGTTGTACACGAGACGCCAGATGGTCGCGGCACCCACGAACGAGATCGCCATCGGCAGGAAGATGAAGCTCTTGGCGACCTTCTCGCCCTGGGTGGACAGCCGGTCGGCGAAGAGCGCCACGGCCACACCGATGGCCACCGTGACCGCCGGCACGATGAGCAACCAGAGGAGGTTGTTCGTGATCGACAGCCAGAATTCTTCGCTCCGGAAGATCGCGCTGTAGTTGGCGAGGCCCACGTACTGGGTGCTGTCGTTGTTGGCGAAGCTGTAGTTGACGGTCTGCACCGTCGGGTACAGCAGCATCAGCGTGATCATGCCGAAGGCCGGCAGCAGGAAGACGTAGGGAATCAGTCCCTGGGCCAGCCGCTGCGGCAGCGACTCCACGAAGATGTTCGCGAAGTAGAACAGCAGCGCAGCGCCGCCGAGCCCGGCGATCATCCCGACGACCGCCATCAGCGGCCGGCTGTGGAAGTAGACGCCCGGGAACCACGCGACCGACAGGAAGAGATTGATCGTCAACCACGCGACGACGGCGACGCCCACGATCCCGATCAGCATCCGCAGCGGGCGGGCGGGCGAACCGCCCCGCGTCGCGCCCGGCGGCGCCGCGACGGCGGCCGTCATGAGTTGTCCTCCACCTCTACCCAGCTCTGCTCGATCTCGGCCGTCACCTGCTCGGTGGTCTTCTCGCCGCTCAGCCACTCGACCATGCCTGTCCAGAAGGTGCCGGCGCCGACAGCACCGGGCATCAGGTCCGAGCCGTCGAAGCGGAACACGTCCGCCGAGGCGACGATCTCCGCGGTCTGCCGGGTGATCTCGTCCGGGTACAGGCTGATGTCGAACGTCTGGTGCGGCGACAGCCAGCCTCCCGCCTCGGCCCACGGCCCACCGAACTGGTCGGAGGCGATGAACTCCATCACGGCGATCGCGTCCTCGTCGTTGCCGTTCATGAGCGCGGCGAGGTCACCGCCGCCGAGGATCGGCTGACCGGTGTAGTCCCCACTGGCTGCCGGCGGGAATGCGAACAGCCCGACTTCTTCGTCGAGGTTCTCCTGCACATCGGCCGGCATGAAGCCGGTGATGAAGTTGCCCTGCCGCTCGATATAACAGGCCGGGGGATCCTCGAACGCGGGCAGGATCGACTCCGAGAACGGCGTCGCCAGCACCGCCTGCGTGCCGCCGTAGACGTTGCCCTCGGTCATCACCAGCTCACCGAAGGCCTCGAAGGCCGCGATCACCTTGGGGTCGTCGAACGGGATCTTGTGCGAGGTCCAGTCGTCGTAG
Source organism: Pseudactinotalea suaedae (assembly GCF_009733815.1). Classification (GTDB taxonomy): domain Bacteria; phylum Actinomycetota; class Actinomycetes; order Actinomycetales; family Beutenbergiaceae; genus Pseudactinotalea; species Pseudactinotalea suaedae. Next base: position 262,049 of record NZ_WNXY01000003.1, on the reverse strand, counting down.
ACGTCCGGACCATGCAGTCGGAGCATGTACTCCTCGATCCAGTCGGTGCCCACCCAGCCGGTCGCCGCGTCCGAGTTCCAGCCCATGCACCACGGCGTGGTGCCGCTCTCACGGATCTGGGCGGCGACGTCGGCCAGGGCGTCAAGGTCGGCCGGCGCGGTGTCGTAACCGGCCGCGGCGTAGGCGTCCTGGTAGTACCAGACCAGAGACTTGACGGCCATCCGCATCGGGGCGCCGTAGACGCGACCGTTGAGACGTGCGGACTCGAGGAACCCGGGGACAAGGGTGTCCTCGATCGCGTTGTAGTCCAGGTAGGTGTCGATCGGCTGGACGGCGCCCGCCTCGGCCTGCTCGAGCAGCCCGCCGGGCTGCGGGAACAGGGCGATGTCCGGCGCCTGGCCGGCGCCGACCCGCTGCCGGATGATGTTGGTGAAGTCGGCGTCGGGGGTGTACTGGATGGTGATGCCCGACTCCTCCTCGAACTCGGCGAGCGAGGCCTCGAAGCCCTCCTGCTCCTGCCCGCCGAACGCGCCGAGGATGGTGACGATGCCGTCGCCGTCGGTCTCGTTGTTGTCCGCGAGGATGTCGCCGCCGCCGCCGGCCGCACCACCGCCGCCCTGGTTCGGATTCTGCAAGCACCCGGTCAGGAGCAGTGCCCCTGCCGTTGCGGTGCACGCGAGCGCCAGCAGGCGCTGCTTCGCTCCTCGCATCCCGACTCCTTCGTCTTGGTCCGCACATGTGCAGGGGCCGCGATCGGCCCCCCGGTTGGCAACCTACAGGCGAGGCACGAGGGGCGTGGGGGATACGGGAGCGTTACGGAACTGCAACCTGCTGCCCGTCGTCGTCGACGGCGGAGCTCACCTCAGGCGTAACCGCCGCCGGAGTCGGGCCAGTCGCCGCCCCCGAGAAGGGCGCGCGTGATCGCCGAGGAGTCGGTCATCATCTCGGCGAGCGCGGCGCGCAGGTGGTCGTCGGCGAGGGCCTGCTCCTCGACGGCGGCGAGCAGCACCGCACGCCTGACCAGCTCCTTGGCGAACGAGGCGGTGGTGCCGTCGGAGTCGCGGGCGACCTCGTCGAGCACGGTGTCGGAGAAGGGGAGGCCTCGCCCGTAGAGGGTCAGCAGCTGCCGTCGCGCGGCGCGGTCGGGTCGGGGGATCTCGACGGCGAGGTCGACCCGGCCCGGACGCTGGGCGAGCGCGGGCTCGAGCACGTCGACCCGGTTGGTGGTGAGCAGGAACGTCACGTCGGAGTCGGCGGCGAGGCCGTCGAGGGCGTCGAGCACCTCGAACAGCAGCGGCGAGGAGTGGAACTGGTCGCGCTGCTCGGCGACCAGGTCGCAGTCCTCGAGGACCACGATCGCGGGCTGCAGCGCCCTCGCGGTCTGCGTCGCGAGCGAGATCAGCTGCAACGCCATCCCGGTCAGCATGATCACCGTGGTGTTCTCGGCCATGCCGAGCAGGTGCCGCACGGTCAGGGTCTTGCCGGTTCCGGGAGGCCCGTACAGCAGCACCCCGCGCTTGAGGTGCTGTCCGGCGCGCGCGAGCGTCTCGCGGTGCGCGCCGATGCCCAGCACGTGCCGCTCCACCTTGGTGAGCGTGCCGGCGGGCAGCACGATGTCGGCGGCCGGGATGCTCGGGCGGGGCTGGAAGGTGACCTGCCCCTGGCTCGGGACGCCCAGCGTCGCCTCGAACTCGGATCCGCCGAACGTGACGATCTGCCCGCGCAGCACGCTGCGCGAGCTCATCAGCTCGCCGACGCGCGCCAGCAGCGCGGCGGCGATGCCGCTGTCGGCGGCGAGCACCTCCAGGCGCGGTGTCGCGCCGTACTGGGCCCGGGTGCCGCGGGTGAGGACCGCGACCGGGTGAGCTCCGCCGTCGTCCTCCCAGCGGAACAGGTAGATCCCGAAGGCGACGGCCGACCGCTCGGTGTCCGGTCCGGTGGGGACCTTCTCGTAGTCGACGGGCCCGACCGGGAAGTCCACGTACGTGGCGTTGAGCATCTCCGAGAGGCTCGTGTGCCAGCGCTGCTCGCCACCGCCCACGCCGATCAGCTCGCCGCCACCTGCCTCCTCGAGGATGGCCTCGAGCGCCAGGTCGACGTCGGCGAACCGGAATGGGCTGACCTCCTCGGTGAGCACGGGCATCGTCGCGGGGTCGCTGCCGAGGTGCTCCGCGAGCCGGTCGCCGAGGCGTTGCTTGTCGCCCAGCCGGTCCCGGCTCGCGTAGTGGTTCGCCGACTCCGCGAGCCGACCGAAGGCGGTGAGGAAGCGGGTGAGGTCGGCGTCGTCGGTGGTCACTCCCCGATCCAACACGACGCGCGGGTCAACCGACGACCTCGACGAGCGCGATGACCTGCTCACGTACGAGATCCCGCATCGCCCGGCCGCCCTCGACGTGGAACCGGATCCCGCCACCCGGCTGCCCGAACCAGGGCGCCACGATCTCCGCCTGCACCTCGACCGGCCGAAGGGCGACGAACGGCACGAGCTGGGCTCCGCGCGCGTTCGCGGTCGGCGGCAGCGACCGCTGCTCCCACGGCGTGCCCCAGCCGAAGAAGTAGAGGCCGTCGAGACCACCGAACCGGTCGTACGGCACCCCGACGGCGAGGTTGGTGATCAGCCCGCCGAGCCCCACGTTGAGCAGCCGTGCGTGCAGCTCGGCGAACGCCCGCTGCGCCCCCTGCGCCCGGGCGGCGAGCTCGGCCTGGGTGACCCGGATGCGTGGGGGCATCGGTGCGGTCAGGTACTGCCACACCCCGATGCACGCCTCCCGCTCGCTGCGGTACTCGCCCAGCAGGTGGTGCTGGCCGTAGTCGGTCACGCGCAGCGCGAAGTGGGCGGGCGAGTACCGCACCACCTCGAGGTGGCCCTCGAAGGCCTGCAAGGGGTCGTCGCCGGGGAGCACGACGGCGCCCCTCGCCACCCCCGAGCCGTCCAGTGCCGCACGCAGCTCGGCGGCCGCCTCGCCCTCGACGGCGTCCGGTGCGAGCCAGGCGGGGATGTGTGCCCGGTCGCGGGGGTGCCTCTTGAGATCGATCAGCCACCGGTGCTCGTCGGGCACGCGGGGCTCGTCGGGTGTGTCGAGCATCGAGGTCGTGGGGGAGTTCCACGAGGGCCGCACGTCGTAGTTGGGCTCGAACGCGATGTCGCCCTCGGGCGCGACGGCGGCGCGCGCCGACAGCCATGCGCCGACCCCCGGCGCCGTCATCTGGTTGCGGAGCGCGGCGAAGGCGGCGACCGCGCCGTCGGGCACCAGGATGCGCTGCGGCCCCGCCTCGGTGACCCGGAACGCGCGACCGCTGTGCTGCGTGCCCGCCTGCGACCACTCGGCCTCGACACGGGCAGGCGGGTCGCCGGCCGCCGCGAGCAGCGCGTCGCGGAGCGCGCTCAGCAGACCGGGGTCCGGCGTGGGCGCGGCAGGCTCCATGGTGTCGCAGGTTAGCCGCCCACATCCGCCGGAAAGCGCTTTGGGGTACGCACGGGCTACGAGGTGGCTCGAGATCACCCCGGTCCGGCCCGCGCAGGTGGCGAGCCGGTGCGGTCGCTCCTGGAAGGATGCGGTCATGGCTGCTGAGCTCCCCGGCTGGACCCACGTCTACTCAGGCAAGGTGCGTGACCTGTACGAGCGCGAGGCGGGCGGTGAGGAGGTGCTCGTGGTGGCGAGCGACCGGATCAGCGCCTACGACCACGTGATCTCGACGCCGATCCCCGACAAGGGTGCGGTGCTGACCGCGCTCAGCCTGTGGTGGTTCGAGACCCTCGGGGTGCCGAACCACGTGATCTCAACCGACGTGCCGGCCGCGGTGGCGGGCCGGGCGATGGTGTGCCGCCGGCTGGCGATGTTCCCCCTCGAGTGCGTGGCACGCGGCTACCTGACCGGCTCCGGCTTGGTGGAGTACCAGCAGAGCGGCTCGGTCTGCGGGGTGCCGCTGCCCGAGGGCCTGGTCGACGGCTCGAAGCTCCCGCAGCCGATCTTCACGCCCGCGACCAAGGCGGACCTGGGGGAGCACGACGAGAACGTGACGTTCGAGAAGGCCGCAGCAACGGTCGGCGAGGACGTCGCGACGCGGCTGCGTGACCTCACGCTCGAGCTCTACACCCGCGCCGCGGAGATCGCTGCCGAGCGTGGGGTCATCCTCGCCGACACGAAGTTCGAGTTCGGGCGCATCCCGGGCACCGACGAGATCATTCTCGGTGACGAGGTGCTCACCCCCGACTCCTCGCGCTACTGGCCCGCCGACTCCTGGGAACCGGGCCACGCCCAGCCGAGCTTCGACAAGCAGTACGTGCGGGACTGGCTGACCGACTCCGCGTCGTCGGGCTGGGACAGGTCCAGCGACGTCCCCCCTCCGCCGCTGCCCGAGGCCGTGGTCGAGCGCACCCGCGCTCGCTACGTCGAGGCCTACGAGCGGCTCACCGGGCGTTCGTTCGGCTGAGGCGGACGGCGATGGTGGAGGAGGACCGGCCTGGCCGGAACGGTCGCGGCCGGAGCGCGACGATGCATGACGTCGCGGGCGCCGCCGGCGTCTCGACCATGACCGTCTCCAACGTGATCAACGGTCGCTCCGCCCGCGTGAGCGACGCCACCCGTGACCGGGTGCTGCAGGTGATCGCCGACCTCGGCTACCGCGTCAACACCACCGCCCGCTCGCTGCGCCGCGGCCGCACCGGCATCATCGGGCTCGCGGTTCCCGACCTGAAGGCGGAGTACTACGGGCACCTCGCCGACCGGCTCGCCCGTCGGCTGCGCGCGCACGGATTGCGGCTCGCCATCGAGGGCACGGGCGGTCGCCTCCGCGCCGAGCTCGACGTGCTCGCCACCGCGCACATGGACACCTATGACGCGGTGGTGCTCTCGGTCGCCTCCGGTGACGTCGACGACCTCGACGAGCGACAGCCCGACAAGCCGGTCGTGCTGGTGGGTGAGCGGGCCATGAAGAGCCGCTACCACCACGTGTACATGGACAACATCGGTGGCGCCAGGCTGGCCACCGGGCACCTGCTCGACGGCGGCTCCCGCGCGATCGTCGCCCTGGGCGGCGTCGACGGCGATCGCGAGTCGGTGGGTGAGCTGCGCGTCAAGGGCTACCGCGCCGCGCACGAGGAACGCGGGCTGACCGTGGACCCGGACCTCGTGGTCGACTGCTACCTCACCGCCGAGAGCGCGCACGAGGCGCTGACCGGGCTGCTGCGCCGCGGGACCCGCATCGACGGCGTGTTCGCGCTGGCGGACTCCGCGGCGGCCGGTGCGTTCCGTGCGCTGGCCGACGCCGGTCTCGCGGTGCCCGAGCAGGTCGCCGTGATCGGCTTCGACAACCTGCCCAGCGGTCGCTACACCGTGCCCTCGCTGTCGACGATCGAGCCGGGCAACGAGGAGGCCGCCGATGCGGTCTGCGCGATGCTGCTCGCGCAGCTCGCCGGCGACGACGGCGGCCCGCGCCTCGTGATGCCGGAGGCCTCCCTCGTGGTGCGGGACAGCACGCGTGCCGTCCCGGCCGGGACGGCAGGCCCGACGGACGCGAGGGCCTCCCGGCGCCGATAGGCTGGAGGCTGACCAGTGCACGTCAGTCGAGGAGCGCGTCAGTGACCACAGTGATCGTCGAGGTCATGCCGAAGCCCGAGATCCTGGACCCCCAGGGCAAGGCCGTCGCCGGTGCGCTGCCGCGGCTGGGCTTCAGCTCCTTCGCCTCGGTGCGGCAGGGCAAGCGGTTCGAGCTCGAGGTCGAGGGCGAGGTGACCGAGGCCGTGCTGGAGCAGGCGCGCAAGGCCGCCGCCGAGGTCCTCAGCAACCCGGTGATCGAGGACGTGGTGTCCGTGCACGTGCTGGGGTCGCAGCCGTGACCGCCCGCGTCGGCATCGTCACCTTCCCCGGATCGCTCGACGACCGGGACGCGGCTCGCGCCGTCCGGCTCGCCGGTGGTGAGCCGGTGCGGCTGTGGCACGCCGACGGCGACCTCGCGGGCGTCGATGCCGTGGTGCTGCCCGGCGGCTTCTCCTACGGCGACTATCTGCGCGCCGGCGCGATCTCCCGCTTCGCGCCCATGATGAGCAGCATCGTGGACGCCGCGAACGGCGGGCTGCCGGTGCTGGGCATCTGCAACGGCTTCCAGATCCTCTGCGAGTCGCACCTGCTCGCCGGCGCCATGATCAAGAACGACCACCTGCACTTCGTCTGCAAGGACCAGACGCTCCGCGTCGAGAACGCCGACACCGCGTGGACCCATCGGTTCGACGCCGGCCAGGAGATCGTCGTCCCGCTGAAGAACCAGGACGGCCAGTTCATCGCCGATGAGCGCACGCTCGACGAGCTCGAGGCCGAGGGCCGTGTGGTGTTCCGCTACGTCGGCGGCAACCCCAACGGCTCCCGCCGGGACATCGCCGGCATCACGAACGCGCGCGGCAACGTCGTGGGCCTGATGCCGCACCCCGAGCACGCGATCGAGCCGGGTTTCGGCCCCGGCGTCGACGGACTGACGTTCTTCGCCTCGGCGATCTCCGCCACCCTCGCGACCGCGTGACCGGAACGGTCGCAGCGGATCTCGTCGACGGGGTCGACCTCGTCGAGATGTGGACCGACGGGGCGTGCAAGGGCAACCCCGGACCAGGCGGCTGGGGCGTGCTGATCCGGTGGGACGGCGTCGAGAAGGAGCTCCACGGCGGTGACCCGACCACCACCAACAACCGCATGGAGCTGCAGGCGGTGATCGAGGGGCTGCGGGCGCTGACCCGCCCGTGCACGGTCCGGCTCCACGTCGACTCGGCGTACGTCATGAACGGCATGCAGAAGTGGATCCACGGCTGGATCCGCAACGGCTGGCGCACCGCCGACAAGAAACCGGTAAAGAACGCCGAGCTGTGGCGCGAGCTCGCGGTGCAGGTCGAGCGGCACGACGTGACCTGGATCTGGGTGAAGGGCCACGCCGGCGACCCCGGGAACGAGCGCGCCGACCAGCTCGCCAACCTCGGCGTCGACACCGTCCGCTGACTCCGACGGGACCTCGTCAGTCGCGCGAGGCCTGCTCCTCGGCGATCGACCTGATCCGCTCGAGGCGACGGTCCCAGCCACGACCGATGGTCTCGAGATGGCGGGCCAGCTCGCTGAGCCGGCCACCGAGGGCCCGGTAGCGGAGCTGGCGTCCGGCGTGCTCGGTCTCGACCAGGCCGGCCTCGGCGAGCACGCCGAGGTGGCGCGCGATCGCCTGTCTCGTGATCGGCAACCGCTGCGCCAGCTCGCTGGCCGAGAGCGCCTCCACCCCGATCAGCCGCAGGATCTCCCAGCGGGTCTGGTCGGACAGGGCGCCGCACATGTCGGTGATCTCCGCCAGGTCCTCGAGGTCGACCGGGGTCGTCATCGCCGCGCCTCGGCGAACCGGGTGAACGAGTCCAGCACGGCGTTCCAGCCGTCGACGTTGCCCTCCATCGCCTCGCGTCGAGCCGCAGCCACGCGGTTCTCGAAGCCGGTCTCGACGACGGTCAGGAGCGTCTGCTCGCCCACCGCGGTCAGCGCGAAGGTCACGTGCGTGGCGGTCGCACCCGGAGTCGTCTCGCCCAGCTCGCCCCAGGTGAGCGCGAACCGACCGGGCTCCTCGACCACGTCGATGACCACCGGGAACAACCCGTGCCCCGCCCACTCGAACGTGCCGAGGGAACCGGGCCGGACGCCGTCGGCGAAGGTGGCCGGGTGCCCCCACCAGGCCTCGATCGCGGCCAGGGTGGTGAGCGCGGTCCAGGTCGCGCCCTGGTCCGCCGCCACGAGGACCGTGCGCGTGATGGTGCCGGTCTCGAGATCGGCGACGGCGGAGCGACCCTCGCGCAGCGAGGTCACGTAGGCGGTGAGCTCGTCGAGCTCGCTGGTCCACCCCTGCGCGTTGTCCTCGAGGGCCGCACGGCGCTTGAGGTCGTCGGTGGTGAGGGTGTCGAAACCGGACTCGACCACGGTCAGCACGGTGGCCTCGCCCTCCTCGTCGAGGGTGAAGACGGCGGTGGTGGAGTTGTCCTCGCGGATCGGCTCTCCCGGCCTGCCCCAGGTGAAGGCGAACCGCGCGTGCGGCTCGTAGATCTCGATGCGGGCGGGGTGGTCGCCGTGCCCGGACCACCCGAACAAGCCCTGCGCGCCGGCATGCACGCCGTCGGGGAACTCGGCGCGGTCGCCGAACCACTGCGCGATCTGCTCGGGCGAGGTCAGCGTCGCCCAGACCAGCGGGCGCGGGGCGTCGATGCGGATCGTGCGGTGGACCGTGCTGGTGTCGACGTCGATCTCTGCTGCGGTCATGATGTCCTCCAGGTGCAACTAGTAGGTTGCAGTAACGGTAACGCCGCTTCGTGTGAAGTGCAACCCGGATGTTGCATGTGCTATGTCAGGTCGAGCCGCTCGCGCAGTCGGTCGAGCGCCCGCTCGGCCGCGCGGGCGACCATGCCGTCGGGATCGGTGACCGCCGCATCGACGGCGGCCAGGTGCTCGTGCTCGCCGATCTCGCCGATCGCCCTCGCGGCTGCCGCCTGCACGCGCGGCACCTCGTCGCTCAGGAGCGGGGCCAGCGCGTCGGCCGCCGCACCGACCTCGTGCAGCGCCACGACCTTCGCGGACATCTCGCGCACGCGCCAGTGGGGATCGCGCAGCCCGACGACCAGCGCTGCCTGCGCCGCTGCGCCGGCCGGTCCGCTCTCGCGCCAGGCGTACCGCATCGCGCGGGCTGCCCAGACGCGCGGGAAGTACTCCGCCCCCGAGTCGCGCACCATGCGCGTGGCGCCTGGGCCGCCGATCAGGTCGAGGTCCAGGTGGACGTCGAGGTCGCGACTCTCGGGCGCTGCCCCACCGAGCAGCTCCGCGCACCACGCGAGCACGGCTTCCTCGCCGTGGCGGGCGCACGCGTCGGCGACCCACTCTCGTGGGTGGCCACGCGCCGTCGTCATCCCGCCATGGTGCCCGGCGCGAGCGCTGTGCGGGGTCATCTGGGTCCAGCCGGTGGACCCGGGCGACCCCAGAGCGCTTTCCGGGTGTGTGGGGGCGAGGGGCGGGAGATCGGTGTGGGGTTCGGGGGTCAGCGGGATCGGCGCGGGAAGCGGGGTCGCCGCGATGTCAGAGGGGGGTGATCGAACCCGAGAAGTAGGTCTTGCCGCTCTTCGCGTCCCAGCCGGCATAGCGGTGGCCGCCGCCGGCGGCAGGGGCGAGCCCGAACGTCACCGCCCCGGGGAGCAGCACGGGCTTGCCGAACTCCACGCTCCACCGGAACGCCTCCCCGCGTGCGACACCCACCGTGGCGAGCGCGCGCGAGGCGGTGTACATGCCGTGCGCGATCGCGCGGGGGAAGCCGAACAGCTTCGCCGAGAGGCCGGACAGATGGATCGGGTTCCGGTCACCCGAGACCGCCGCGTAGCGGCGCCCGATGTCGGCCCCCAGCTTCCACCGGCCCGCGACCGGCGGCAGGGCCACCTCGGAGCGCTCGGTGTGCTCGGAGCCCTCGGTGCCCTGGGTGGCGTCCGCGCCCGCGAGCTTCCTGCCCTTGGCGAGGTAGGTGCTCACACCGCGCCAGCGGACCTCGCCGTCCCGGCTCACCTCGGTGACGAGATCGACCTGCGTGCCCACCCGGTGCGGGCGCAGGTTCTCGGCCCAGGCACGCACGTCGACCGTCTCGCCGAGGTGGATCGGTGCGCGCTGCTCCACCACGTTCGCCAGGTGCACCATCCCCAGCAGCGGCAGCGGGAAGTCGACGCGAGCCATCACGGCCACCGCGACCGGGAAGGCCATCACGTGCACGTATCCGGCCGGCAGCGCATCGGTGCCGGGCTCGCCCAGCAGCTGCTGGTAACCGGCCAGCTGGTCGGCGTCGGCTCGGACGCCGTCGGCGGCGTAGCGCACCGCGGGGAGCGTGGTCGGTGGCCGCCCGGCCATCACGGTCTGGGCCATCCTCCCCAGGGCCTGGGCGTAGAGCGACCCGAGCGAGGGCACCCGGTCGAGGTGCACCTCGCGCAGCTCGGTGTGCTCAGCCATCAGCGACCCACCATGTTCTGGCCGCACACCCGCAGCACCTCTCCGTTGACCCCGCCGGCCTGCGGCGAGGCGAGGAAGGCGATCGCCTCGGCCACGTCGACCGGGAGCCCGCCCTGCTGCAGCGAGCTGAGGCGCCGCGCGACCTGCCGCGTCAGCGGCGGCATCGTGGCGGTCATGTCGGTCTCGATGAAGCCCGGGGCGACGGCGTTGGCCGTGCCACCGGTCGTGGCCAGCGTCCGGCCGAGCGAACGGGTCGCCCCGATCACCCCCGCCTTCGAGAACGCGTAGTTGCTCTGGCCACGGTTGCCCGCGATGCCGGAGGTGGATGCGAGCGAGACCAGTCGGAGCCCGTCGGGCGCGAGGTCGTCGGCCGCCATGAAGGTCTCGTTCATGCTCAGCTGCGCCGCGATGTTGACGGCGATCACCGCGTCCCACTTGTCGGGCGTCATGTTGGCGAGCAGCTTGTCGCGCACGATGCCGGCGTTGTGGACCACGATGTCGAGGCGACCGAAGCGGGAGCGCGCGAGGCGGAGGATCGCCTCCGCTGCCCCCTCGGCGGTGATGTCGAGCTGCAGGGCGACGCCCGACACCTGGTTCATCACCGCACTGAGCGACTCGCCCGACGCGGGCATGTCGACGCCGAGCACCCTGGCGCCGTCGCGTGTCAGCACGCGCGCGATCTCCGCACCGATGCCGCGCGCCGCGCCGGTGACGACGGCGACGCGACCCTCGAGCGGACGCGTCCAGTCCGAGGGCGCCTGGCCGCCGTCGCGCACGGCGAGCAGCTGCCCGTCGACGTAGGCGCTGCGCGCCGAGAGGCAGAACCGGAGCGTGCCGAGCGCGCTCACGCCGGCGACGTCGGCGCCGTCGGTCAGGACCACCCCGTTCGCCGTCGCTCCCGCGCGCAGCTCCTTGCCGAGGGACCGCACGAACCCGTCGACACCGGCGCGGGCGGCGGCCACGGCCGGGGCGTCCTCATCGGTCGCGGCCCGGGACACCGTGATGACGCGGCCGCTGGGGAGCAGGTCGCGCAGCATCCCGGCGGTCGCGAGCACGCGCTGGCTCGCCTGCGTCGGGTCCACGATGTCGGTGAGCACGACGACGATGGCCCCCACCTTGGTGCCGATCGTGACGTGCCGTCGCACGTCCACGTCCCAGTCGAGCAGGGCGGTGGCGAGCGTGTCGGCGTCGTGCCCCTCGCCGAGCACGACCACGGGTCCGGTGGCGAGCGGGCTGTCGACGCGGCGGGGGTCGGTGCGGCGCAGCTGGGCCGGTCGCGGCAGCCCCAGCTTCTTGGCGATCTGCTTCGTGACGCCGGTGTTGACCAGCTCGAGGTAGGTGTCGGTGGCCATCAGGCGGCCTCGAGGATCATCGCGACGGCCTGACCGCCTGCGGCGCAGACGGAGATCAGCCCACGGACCGGTGTCTCGCCGCCGTCGGCGGCCTTGCGCTCGGCGAGCAGCTTGGCGAGCGTGCCGACGATGCGGGCGCCGGTGGCGGCGAACGGGTGGCCCGCCGCGAGCGAGGACCCGACGACGTTGAGCCGGCTGCGGTCGATCTCGCCGATCGCGGGCATCCCGAGCTTGCGCTGGGACCAGTCCTCGTCGGCCCACGCGGCCGTGGTGGTGAGCACGGTCGAGGCGAACGCCTCGTGGATCTCGATGAACGCGAAGTCGTCGAGCGTCAGACCGGTGCGGTGCAGCAGTCGTGGCACGGCGTAGGCGCCGGCCATCAGCAGGCCGTCCTCGCCGCGGACGAAGTCGACAGCGGCGGCCTCGGCGTCGACGACGTGCGCCAGCACCGGCAGCCCGCGCTCGGCGGCCCAGGCGTCGGAGGCGAGCAGCACGGTGGCGGCGCCGTCGGAGAGCGGCGTCGAGTTGCCCGCCGTCATGCTGGGGTTCTCGCCGTTGCGCCCGAACACCGGCTTGAGCTTCGCGAGCTTCTCGGCGGAGGTGTCCGCGCGCAGCGCCTCGTCCCGGGTCAGGCCGCGGTAGGGCGTGATCAGGTCGTCGAAGAAGCCGCGCTCGTAGGCGGCGGCGAGATGGTGGTGCGACGCGAGTGCGATGTCGTCCTGCGCCTGCCGTGCGATGCCCCACTCGCGGGTGGTGAGCGCCTGGTGCTCGCCCATCGAGAGGCCGGTGCGGGGCTCGGCGACGTCGGGCGCCACCGGGGCGAGGTCGCCGGGGCGCAGCCCGGCGAGCAGCTGCAGGCGCTGCGGCAGGGTCTTGGCTCGCGCCAGCTTGAGCAGCGTGCGGCGCAGCCGGTCGGTCACCACGATCGGGGCGTCCGAGGTGGAGTCGGCGCCGCCGGCGATGCCCGACTCGATCTGGCCGAGCGCGATCTTGTTCGCGATGTCCCAGGTGGCCTCGAGGCTGGTGGCGCACGCGCGCTGCACGTCGGAGGCCGGTGTCTGCGGCGACAGGCTCGCCCCCAGCACGGCCTCACGGGTGAGGTTGAAGTCGCGGGAGTGCTTGAGCACGGCGCCCGCGGTGACCTCACCCAGCCGTTCGCCGGCCAGCCCGTACCGCGCCACGAGACCCGACAGGGCCGCCGTCAGCATGTCGAGGTTCGAGGCCGAGGAGTAGGCGCCACCCGCCTTGCCGAACGGGATCCGGTTCGCCCCGACGACGGCGGCGCGTCGCGTCTGGGTGGGAGGGCTCGCCGGTGCCTGGCTGGACTGTGTCGTCGTGCTGGTCGTGCTCATCGAACCTCGCTCGTTGGCTGTGGACCTCGCCGACGGTGCCGTCGGCGGAACTGTCTAGAACCTAGAGTACCTGATACTCTCGGTCCGTGACCTCGATCACGTCGGAAGATCTCGAACGCGCGGAGGCGGCCGACGGCCGCTCCACCCGCTGGGAGGCGCACCGCGAGCAGCGGCGCGCCGAGCTCAGCCGTGCCGCGCGCAAGGCCGTGCACCGCCGCGGCCCGGACCTGTCGATGGACGAGATGGCCGCAGCGATGGGCACGAGCAAGTCGATCGTGTACCGGTACTTCACCGACAAGTCGGGCTTGCAGGCCGCCGTCGGGCAGGACGTGCTCGACGAGATCGCCGACGCGCTCGAGGAGGCCTCGCGCGCCGAGGGTCCGGCCCAGCAGCGCATGCGAGCGATGGTCGAGGTCTACGTCAGCACGCTCACGCACTCGCCCAACGTCTACCGGTTCGTCACCGCGCAGCCCAACGGCGCCACGATGTCGACCTTCCTCGACACGGTCGCACGCGCCGTGTCGGCACCGCTCGCCGAGCTCCTCGGCGAGGCGGATCCCGAGGGGCACCTGTCGCGGCTGTGGGCCGACGGGATGGTCGGTTTCGTCCGCGGCGCCGGCGAGAGCTGGCTCGACCTCGAACCCTCACAACGACTCGGTGCCACAGAGATGGTCGACCTGCTGGCCGGCTGGCTCTGGCGTGGTGCCAGCGCGACCTCACGGATCAGAAGCACAGGAGAGAAATCATGAGCGCCACCCTGACCTCGCCCGAGACCGGAACCGAGGGCCTCACGGTCGACCGGGCCGCCGTGAACGCGGCGCTCGACGGCCGCTGGGCCGACCTGCGTCGTGAGAGTCGCGACCTCTGCCTGGAACCTGAGCTGCGCCGGGTCCCGGGGCTCACCTACCCCGAGCACCGTGAACGCGTGCTCGAGCAGATGCACGAGCTGGTCCGGCGTCACGCCGTGCAGCGCGCCTTCCCCGAGCGGCTCGGCGGCCAGGACGACCCGGGCGGCAGCCTCGCGCGGTTCGAGGAGCTCGTCGTCGCCGACCCCTCGCTGCAGATCAAGGCGGGCGTGCAGTGGGGTCTGTTCGCCTCGGCGATCCTGCACCTGGGCACCGAGCGGCACCACGACGAGCTCCTGCCCGGCGCGCTGGACCTGACCACGCCCGGCGCCTTCGCGATGACCGAGATCGGACACGGCTCCGACGTGGCCGCGATCGGCACCACCGCGACGTACGACCCCGCGACCGAGGAGTTCGTGCTCCACACCCCGTTCCGCGCCGCGTGGAAGGACTACCTGGGCAACGCCGCGAAGGATGGCACCGCCGCCGTCGTGTTCGCGCAGCTGATCACCCAGGGCGTCAACCACGGCGTGCACGCCTTCTACACCCCGATCCGTGAGGTCGGGCCGGATGGTCGTGCCGCCGCGCTGCTGCCCGGCGTCTCGAGCGAGGACGACGGCCTCAAGGGTGGGCTCAACGGCATCGACAACGGCAGGCTCGCGTTCGACCACGTGCGGGTGCCGCGGCTGAACCTGCTCAACCGGTACGGCGACGTCGCCGCCGACGGGACCTACAGCTCCCCGATCGACAGCCCCGGGCGCCGGTTCTTCACGATGCTCGGCACGCTGGTGCAGGGCCGGGTGTCGCTGTCCGGTGCCGCGAACGCCGTCTCGAAGATGGCGCTGGCCACCGCTGTGCGGTACGGCAACGAGCGCCGCCAGTTCACGGCTGCCGACCCGCACACCGAGATGGTGCTGCTCGACTACCAGCGGCACCAGCGGCGGCTGCTGCCGCTGATCGCTCGGACCTACGCGGCGCAGTTCATGCACAACCACCTGCTGCAGCGGTTCCACGAGGTGTTCTCCGGCGAGTTCGACACCGACGCCGACCGCGAGGACCTCGAGACCCTCGCCGCGGCGAGCAAGCCGATGACCAGCTGGCTGTGCCTGGAGACCGTGCAGCAGTGCCGCGAGGCCTGCGGCGGCGCCGGATACATGGCGGAGAACAAGTTCACCGGGTGGCACTCCGACCTGGACGTGTACGCCACGTTCGAAGGTGACAACACCGTGCTGCTGCAGCTGGTCGGGAAGCGGCTGCTGACCGACTACGGCCGCTCGATCGCCCGCATGAACGTCGCCGGCACCGTGCGCTACGTGGCCGACCGAGCCGCCGACATGACGCTGCACCGCACCCCGTTGCGCCGTGCGGCGCAGTCGATCTCCGACTTCGGCTCGGCTGCGCGTTCCGCGCTCGAGATCCGCGACCCCGCCGTGCAGCGGGAGCTGCTCGAGGAGCGCGTGGAGACGATGGTCGAGGAGATCGCCGACGGGTTGCGCCCGGCGCGCACCGCCGCCCCCGAGGTCGCCGCCGCGCTGTTCAACGACCACCAGAACGACCTGATCGAGGCCGCCCGCGCGCACGCCGACCTGTTGCAGTGGGAGGCCTTCACCGAGGCGCTCGCGACGATCAAGGACGCCGAGACCAGGAAGGTCCTCACCTGGCTGCGCGACCTGTTCGGGCTGGTCACGATCGAGCGGAACCTCGCGTGGTACCTCATCAACGGACGGATCTCCAGCCAGCGCGCCCGCACCGTGACCTCCTACATCAACCGGCTGCTCGCGCGGCTGCGCCCGTACGCGCTCGACCTCGTCGAGTCCTTCGGGTACTCACCGGAGCACGTCGGGGCGACGATCGGGACCGGTGTCGAGGCGCAGCGTCAGGACGAGGCGCGTGACTACTACCGGCGCCTGCGGGCGAGCGGGCAGGAAGCGATCAGCGAGAAGGCGCTCCGCGACGCGGAGAAGAAGGCGGCCAAGGCCCGCTGACGCGGCGGCACTAGCCTGAAGCCATGCGACCTCAGGTGGCGTGGTGCACCGAGCGGGCCGCGGGTGCGCAGTCGTGACGGCCTCGCGCCGGTCGCAGGTACCGCCGTTCCAGGTGATGACGGTGCTCGCCGCCGTCGAGCGCATGCGCGCCGCCGGGAGGGACGTGATCTCGCTGTGCGCGGGCGAGCCCGCCGGGGGAGCGCCCGCGCTCGTGCACACCCGGGCGGCTGAGCTGCACCAGCACGCGGCGCCGTTCGGCTACAGCCCCGCGGTGGGGGTCGAGCCGCTGCGGCGTGCGATCGCCGGCCACTACCGGCGCTGGTACGACCTCGAGCTCGAGCCGGACGCCGTCGCCGTCACCACCGGCTCCTCGGGTGCCTTCCTGCTGGCGTTCCTCGCGGCGTTCGAGCACGGCGACCGGGTCGCGCTGACGCGGCCCGGCTATCCGGCGTACCGGAACATCCTGGCGGCGCTCGGGTGCGAGGTCGTCGAGATCGCGGTCGGTCCCGAGAGCGGATTTCAGCCGACGACGGCGCTGCTGGACCAGGCAGGTCCGCTCGCGGGTCTCGTGCTCGCCTCGCCGGCCAACCCGACCGGGTCGATGACCTCGCGCGCCGAGCTCGCCGAGATCGCCGCGTGGTGCGCCGCGCACCGTACCCGGCTGGTCTCCGACGAGATCTACCACGGCCTCACCTATCCCGAGCCCGGCATGCCCGACCCACGCGGCACGTGCGCATGGGAGCTCGAGGCGGCCGCGAGCTCCGTGGTGGTGTCCTCGTTCTCGAAGTACTGGGGCATGACGGGCTGGCGTCTCGGCTGGGCGCTGATCCCTGCGGACCTGCGCGACGCCGTGGACGCGCTCGCGGGCAACCTGGCGCTGTGCCCGCCGGTTCCCGCTCAGCACGCGGCGCTCGCCGCGTTCGAGCCGGAGTCCTACGCCGAGGCCGACGCGCGGCTGGCCGACCTCGCCCGCACGCGAGCGCTCGCTCTCGACGGCGCAGCCCGCCTGGGGTGGGGACCGGTCGCGCCGGCCGACGGCGCGTTCTACCTGTACGCGGGCGTCCCGCTCGGGACCTACCCGGACTCGGCCACGTGGTGCCAGGCGTTGCTCGAGCAGCAGGGTGTCGCGCTGGTGCCGGGGGTCGACTTCGACGGTGTCGACGGCGGCCGGTACGTCCGGCTCTCGTTCGCCGCCGGCGCACCTGCCGTCACCGAGGCCTTCGACCGGATCGCCACCTTCCAGGCCGCCCATCCCTGACCGATTTCAACGCACTTTCGACCCAGCCCCGATTTCAACGCACTTTCGGCAGGACTCGATTTCAACGCACTTTCGCCCCGAGTCCGATTTCACCGCACTTCCGGCCCGGGGACTGATGCACCGAACTCCGGGTCGGGATGCGGTGATACCCGGCCGTCGCGGTGAGTGCGTTGAACCCTGGTCGGTGCGGAAAGTGCGTTGAAACCTGGTCGGTGCGGAAAGTGCGGTGAAATCGGGGCTGGGTCGAAAGTGCGTTGAAATCGGTCAGGGGGTGAGGGCCGAGATCTGGTCGGGGTCGCGGTCGTGCGGGGGTGTCGCCGTCAGGGGCGCAGGGGCGGTCCGCGTGCGGCTGCGGCCGGCGGGGAGCAGTAGCGCTGCGGCGGCTGTGAGCGTGAGCGCGACGGCGCCGACGAGGACGGCGGGCTGGGCGGCCGCGACGTAGCCCGTGGGCGTCAGCTCGCCGCCGGCACCGGTGAAGACCGCGGTCAGCACCGCGATGCCGAGGGCGGTGCCGACCTCCCGCATGGTCGAGTTGGTCCCCGACGCCTTCGCGGTGTCGGCCTCGGTGATGGTGGCGAGCACCGCCGTCGAGGAGGGTGCGAACACCAGGCTCATGCCGATCCCCGCGGCGAGGAATGCGGGCAGCATCTCACCGTACGGGGTCTCGGTCGCCAGGGTGAGCCCGAGCCAGCCGAGCGCTCCGGCCTGCAGCGTGAGCCCGGTGACGATGAGCAGCCGGGTACCGACCCGGGGCGCGATCAGCCCGGCGAGCGGCGCGACCACCATGGGAGCCATCGTCCAGGGCATCGTCTGCACGGCCGCCTCCAGCGGGGAGGCGCCCTGCACCACCTGCAGGTACTGGATGAGGATGAAGACCGCGCCGAAGATGCCGAAGCTGAAGCCGAGACCGACGACGTTCGCGATCGCGAAGCTGCGATCACGGAACAGCCGCAGCGGCAGCAGCGGCGCGGGATGGCGATGCTCCCAGCGGATGAACGCGACGATCAGCGCGGTGCCGAGCACCAGCGCTCCGATCACCTCCGCCGAGCCCCAGCCCGCGTCGTTGCCGCGCACGATCCCGTAGACGACACCGAGGACCCCCACACCGGCGAGCAGCATGCCCACCACGTCGATCGGGAGCCGCGACCGGGTCCCGGCCGGTAGCACGAGCAGCGCGAGCGGGACGGCGATCAGCCCGACGGGCACGTTGAGCCAGAAGATCGCGTGCCAGTCCCACCCCTCGACGACGGCACCTCCGACCAGTGGTCCGGCCGCGACCCCGAGTCCGGCGACACCTCCCCAGATGCCGATGGCCAGCGGTCGACGCCGCTCGTCCACGGCGCCGGCCAGCAACGACAACGACAGCGGCATGATGCCCGCGCCGCCCACGCCCTGCACCGCCCGGGCGATGATCAGCTGGGTCGGGTCGGTGCTCAGCGCGGCAGCGACCGAGGCCAGCGTGAAGAGGACGATCCCCGTGATGAAGACGTTGCGGCGGCCCAGGCGGTCACCGAGCGCGACGGCGAGCAGGATGACGCCGGCGAAGGCGAGCGTGTAGGCGTTGATGAACCACTGCAGCTCCTCGACGGTGGCGCCCATGTCCACGTGGATGACGGGGAGGGCGTTGGTCATGACGAGGTTGTCGAGCGTCGCCATGAACATCGGGATGCCGGTCGCGAGGATCACGAGCGGGAAGGCCGGGCGGCGCCCGGCGAGCTCGACTGACATGGAGGTTCCGTTCGGAGTGGTTATCGAATGATTACTTGCTCTCGGAAGCGTAAGTAATCAAGTGATAACCTGTCAACCGTGATGTCACCACCGGCGCGCAGGATGCCCGCGACCGAGCGTCGCGAGCTGATCCTGGAGGCGGCCGCGAAGGTGTTCGGGGAGCGCGGCTACGTGGGCGCGACCACCGACGCCGTCGCACGCGAGGCGGACGTCAGCCAGCCCTACGTCGTGCGCATGTTCGGTTCCAAGGCGGCGTTGTTCGAGGCGGTGCTGACGCGTTCGCTCGACCGCCTGCTCGCCATGTTCCGCGACGCGGCCGCGGCCTTCGAGGAGGAGCGCGCCACCGATCCGGAGACCGAGCTCGCGCTCTGCATCGGGCGGAACTACGTGGACCTGCTGCGGGACCGGGGGATCCTGCTGAGCCTCATGCAGGCCTTCATGCTCGGAGCCGATCCCGAGATCGGTCCGGTGGCGCGCGCCGGCTGGATGCGCGTGTACCGCTGCCTGCGCGACGAGATCGGCCTCACGTCGGAGGAGGTCGTCGGGATCCTCGACCGAGGCATGCTGATCAACACCCTCGTCGGTCTGCGGCTCGCCGCCGACTGGGACGATCCGGACGTCAGCGAGATGATCACCACCGCGATGCCGCAGAAGGCCGGCATCGTGCGGGCCCTCGCGGACGAGCGCGGCTGACCGGTGCCGGTCTGGGTAGCCTGACGAGGTGCCCCTCCCGCGCTACGACGCCTACGTCTTCGACCTCGACGGCACCCTCTACCTCGGCGACGACCTGCTCCCGGGTGCGTCCGCGACCGTCGCCTCGCTCCGTGAGGGCGGGGCGCTCGTCAGGTTCGTCTCCAACAACGTCACTCGCTCGCCGCAGCAGTACGTCGACAAGCTCACCCGACTCGGCATCGAGGTCCACCTCGACGAGGTCCTCACCCCGACGGTGACGGCGGTCCGCTGGCTGCTCGAGCACGCCCCCGACGCGGTGGTCTTCCCGATCGCGCCCGAGCCCGTGGTGAGCGCTCTGACCGAGGCGGGCATCGCCGTCGGGCAGGACCCGGAGCGCATCGACATCGTGCTCGCCTCCTACGACCGATCCTTCAGCTATGCCAAGCTGCAGATCGCCTTCGACGCGATCTGGTACCACCGGCGCGCACGCCTGATGAGCACCAACCCGGACCGGTTCTGCCCGTACCCGGGCGGGCGCGGCGAGCCGGACGCGGCAGCGATCGTCGCGGCGATCGAGGCCAGCACGGGGACACGCTGCGAGCGGACCTTCGGCAAGCCCGACCCGGCGGTGCTGGAGCTCGCGCTGGCGGGGTCGGAGATCTCGCTCGACCGCGTATTGATGGTCGGCGACCGGCTGGCGACCGACATCGCCATGGGTGTGGCCGCCGGGACGGCCACCGCTCTCGTGCTCACGGGTGACTCGACCGCCGCCGAGGCCGGCGCGCTGCCCGAGCGGCAGCGCCCCGCCCATGTGCTCGACGGCGTCGCCGACCTGGTCTGAGACCACACCGAGCCAGGTCGGCCGGGTCAGATCCTGGTGACGTGCCCACCCTCGAGCGTGGCGAGGTCGAACCGGTAGAGGTCGTTCTGCCCGACGGCCCAGAGGGTGTCGCCCGTCACGAGCACCCGGATCACGCTGCCCGCCCACGCATCGCTCGCCCCCGCCGTGTCGATGCGTGGACCCTCGGTGAGGGTGCCGTCGGCGAGGTCGACCGTGACGATCCCGATCTGCAGCTTGCCGGTGCCGTCGGTGTCCGACTCCCAGTCGTAGGTCTCCGCCGGCAGGTACACCCGGTCCTCCCAGAGCAGGAACGCTCGGTGGTCCCACTCCACCGTCGACGAGGTGTGCTCCCAGGTGAGGAGCCCCACCCGCTCCGGTGCGGCGGTGTCAGCGATGTCGAACAGCGACGCCTGCAAGCCGGTGGTCTGACCCTCGTCGGTCGCGTCCTGGCCGACCCCCAGCAGCCGGTCCTCGCCCCACGGGTGCAGGTAGGCGGAGTAGCCGGGGATCTTGAGCTCACCGGTGACCCGCGGACTGCTCGGGTCGCTCGTGTCGATGAGGTACAGCGGATCGGTCTGCCGGAAGGTCACGACGGCGGCGAGGTCGGGTCCGAGGTAGCGCACCGCATAGATCTGCTCGGTCTCGCCGAGACCGTCGACGCGCCCCGCCTCGACCAGCTCGTCGCCGTCCTCGGTGAGCACCACCAGCGAGGACGAGCTCGGCTCGGCAGCCGAGGGCGGGTTGCGCGTGGTCGCCACGCGCGTGATGCCGTCGGCGGAGTCGAGCGAGAACTGGTTGAGCAGCCATCCCTCGACCCGACCCGAAGCGACGTAGGTCGTGGCGCCGGGCTCGGAGATGTCGAAGGCATGGAGGTCGGTGTGCGGGCCGTCGTCGGTGTCCTGCGCCCACAACATCCACCAGGGGGTCGTCGCGACGATCAGCCGGTCGGTCGAGGCGTACACGGTCCCTGCCTCGGCGAGCACGCCCGCCGCCGAGGTCGGGGTGGCGTCGCCGTCGTCGTCGAGCGTGATCACCGAGACCGTCGAGAAGCCGCTGAAGTCGCCAGGGCGGCCGATCGCCGTGCAGTCGAGCAGCAGCTCGGGCTCGCCACCGTTACCTGAGGCGTCCATCGGCTGCCGGTGCGGCAGCCAGTCGTCGATCGTGGAGTCGGCGACGATCTGCCGGTTGGCCTCCAGCGCGTCGGACTCCGCCGACAAGGAGCCGTCCGCGGGGTGCGTGAACGCCAGGCCCGGGGGCTGGCTGACCAGCACGAGCCGCACGGTGCCGTCGATCATCCGCGCGGAGCGGTAGCTGCCCTCGACCCGGGTGCTGCCCACGGCTCGCGGGTTCGCCGGGTCGCTGAGGTCCACGCGGTGGATCGTGGTGCGCTCCACGGGCGCGGCGCCGTCGGCCGCCCAGCCACCCCACTCGGCGGCGAGCACCACGAGGTCGTCGCCGTCCAGGAGCAGCTCGGCGAAACCCTCGGACATACCGGGCACAGCGATCGTGGCCACGACCTCGGCCGTCGAGGCGTCGACGACCCGGATCTTGCCGCTGACCGACGTGACGACGACCTCGCCGTTGGTCTTGACGACGTCCGCCTCGTCGACGCCCTCGACCTGGTTGTTGGTGCTCGAGACGGCCGAGTCGCCGCCACCGGCGTTGCTCTCCGCACCGTCGGTCACGGCCTGGTCCTCAGCGGCGAACATGATCGGCCCGGACGGCCCCAGGCCCCACGCGGTCACCTGCTCGGCCGCCTCGCCCTTGAGGTGGGCGAGCAGGTCGTCGCACGAGTCGAACGCGGCCAACGGGATCGCACCCGGGCCTGCCGCTTGCGGCGGAGGGAGCTGCGTGGCTGTGCACGCTGTCAGCAGCAAGGAACCGATCGCGGCGACGGCGAGCACACCTCGCGTGGGTCTCATGTCCTCTCTGTGTCACCAGCGACGTCCCGGTTTCAACCCTCTGTCGTGGCGGTCGCCTCGCCGACGCGCGGCCGGGGCTCGGTTCTCGACGGCGGGGCGGCCACCGGCCGTGGACGCCTTCGTCCCACCCGCCGCGGCTGACGTAGATTTGGCCCCGCCTGCCCGCGCCCGAAGGAAGTGCACGTGACCCCTGCTGCTGCCGGCCCTGCCGACACGATTGAGACCGCCGCCGCCACCCCCGATCTCGAGCAGCCGTACCGGGAGCTGGGCCTGGCGGACGACGAGTACGCCCGGATCCGCGAGATCCTCGGCCGTCGGCCCACCAACGCCGAGCTCGCGATGTACTCGGTGATGTGGTCCGAGCACTGCTCCTACAAGTCGTCCAAGATCCACCTGGCGCAGTTCGGCGAGAAGACCACCGAGGAGATGCGCGAGCACCTGCTGGTCGGCATCGGGGAGAACGCGGGCGTCGTCGACATCGGCGACGGCTGGGCCGTGACGTTCAAGGTCGAGTCCCACAACCACCCCAGCTACGTCGAGCCCTACCAAGGTGCGGCGACCGGCGTCGGCGGGATCGTGCGCGACATCATCTCGATGGGCGCACGCCCGGTCGCGGTCATGGACCAGCTCCGCTTCGGTGCGATCGACCACCCCGACACCGCACGCGTGGTCCATGGCGTCGTCAGTGGCGTCGGCGGCTACGGCAACAGCCTGGGCCTGCCCAACATCGGCGGTGAGACCGAGTTCGACAGCTCCTACCAGCGCAACCCGCTCGTCAACGCGCTGTGCGTGGGGGTGCTGCGCCACGACGACATCCACCTCGCCAACGCCTCCGGTGCCGGCAACAAGGTGGTCCTCTTCGGTGCGCGCACCGGCGGCGACGGCATCGGCGGTGCCTCGATCCTCGCCTCCGAGACCTTCGACGCCGACAAGCCGTCCAAGCGGCCCAGCGTGCAGGTCGGTGACCCCTTCATGGAGAAGGTGCTCATCGAGTGCTGCCTCGAGCTGTTCGCCGCCGGCGTGGTCGAGGGCATCCAGGACCTGGGCGCGGCCGGCATCTCCTGCGCCACCTCCGAGCTCGCCAGCAACGGCGACGGCGGCATGCACGTCGACCTCGAGAACGTGCTGCTGCGCGACCCCAGCCTGACCGCGGGCGAGATCCTGATGTCGGAGTCGCAGGAGCGGATGATGGCGGTGGTCACGCCCGACAAGCTCGACGCCTTCCTGGCGATCACCACCAAGTGGGACGTCGAGTCCGCCGTCATCGGCGAGGTCACCGGCACCGGTCGGCTCACCATCGACCACCACGGTCACCGCATCGTCGACGTGGACCCGCGCACCGTCGCGCACGACGGCCCGGTGTACGACCGCCCCCACGCGCGGCCGGCCTGGCAGGACGCCCTCAACGCCGACGCCGCCGAGGCCCTGCCGCGGGCCGGCACGGCGGCGGAGCTGCGCGCTCAGGTGCTCGCCGTCGCCGGCTCCCCGAACCTGGCGAGCAAGTCCTGGGTGACCGACCAGTACGACAGGTACGTGCAGGGCAACACCGCGCTCGCCCAGCCCGACGACGCCGGCGTGGTCCGCGTCGACGAGGAGAGCGGGCTCGGGGTCGCCATCGCGACCGACGCCAACGGCCGGTTCAGCAAGCTCGACCCGTACACGGGTGCCCAGCTCGCGCTCGCCGAGGCCTATCGGAACGTCGCCACGGTCGGTGCGCGGCCGCTCGCGGTGACGGACTGCCTCAACATCGGCTCGCCCGAGGACCCCGACGCGATGTGGCAGCTGGTGCAGACGATCACCGGCCTCGCGGACGCGTGCGCCGAGCTCGGCGTCCCGGTGACCGGCGGCAACGTGTCCTTGTACAACTCGACCCTGGCCGGTGACGTCGGCGTCGGGCACATCGACGCCTCGATCAACCCCACCCCGGTGATCGGGGTGCTCGGGGTCCTGGACGACGTGGCTCGGGTGACACCGTCGGGCTGGCGCGAGGACGGTCTCGAGCTGGTGCTGCTCGGGACCACCCGCGAGGAGCTCTCCGGATCGGCGTGGTCGGGCGTGGTGCACGGCCACCTCGGCGGCCGCCCGCCGATGGCGGACCTGACGGCCGAGCGCGCGCTCGCGCAGGTGCTGGTGCAGGCCTCGAGCGGAGGTTTCGTGACCGCCGCGCACGACGTCTCGGTCGGTGGGCTGGCCCAGACCCTCGTCGACAGCGTGCTGCGGTTCGGCCTGGGTGCCACCGTCGCGCTCGAGGAGCCGGCGACGCGTGACGGCGTCGACGCCACGTCCGCGCTCTTCAGCGAGTCCGGCGCCCGCGCGCTGGTCGCCGTGCGCGCGGATCACCGTGACCGCCTCCTGCTGCTCGCCGCCGAGCACGGCGTGCCGGCAGCCGGTGTCGGTGTCACGGGCGGCGACAGCCTGACGCTCACGCTGCCGGGGGCGAACGAGGTGAGCATCCCGGTCAGCGAGCTTCGCGACGTCAGCGGGCGCACCTTGCCGCAGGCGTTCGGCTGAGGCGCGGGCCCCTAGAGGCTGGACCGCCCGGCGCGGTAGCGTCTGGCCGTGATCACGAGCGCGGAGCTCCGCGAGGTCCCCTTGTTCGCCGCGCTCGAGCAGCCGGCCCTGGATCACCTGGTCGGAGCGGTCGAGGACATCCACCTCGTCCCGGGTGAGTACTTCGCGCACGAGGGCGACGAGCGGTCGCTGTTCGTGGTGCTCGAGGGTCACGTCGAGATCACCAAGATCGTCAACGGCGACGAACGGGTCATCGGTGAGCGCACCCACGGCATGGCGTTCGGCGAGGTGCCGATGACGCTGAGCACGAAGTTCCCCGCCAGCGGCAGGGCGACGCGGGCCTCGCGCGTGCTGCGACTCGGCCCCGCCGAGTACTACACGCTCGCGGCGATGGCGCCCTCGGTGACGACCACGGTGGGCGATGTCGCGCGCGGCTACCTGGGCGATCTGCAGACCTGGGCCGCCACCCAGCCCGACCCGGTGGCCCGGCTGCACGGACCGCGCGTCGACGCCCGTGTGCGTGAGCTCGCCACGTTCCTGACCAGGAACCAGGTCGCGATCGAGCGGGTGCTGCCCGACGGCGACGTCGTCACCGACCCGGTCCTCGAGCTGCGTGACGGCACCAGGCTGCTCGCGCCGACGATGCGGGAGGCGGCCGTGGCCGTCGGGCTCGACGTCGAGCCGACCCACGAGGAGTACGACGTCGTGATCCTGGGCGCCGGCCCCGCGGGCCTCACGGCGGCGGTGAACGCCGCGGCCGAGGGGCTGCGGACGCTGGTCGTCGAGTGCCTGGCACCGGGCGGGCAGGCCGGCACGTCCAGCCGGATCGAGAACTACACCGGCTTCCCCTTCGGTGTCTCCGGGGACGAGCTCGCGAGCCGCGCCCTGCAGCAGGCCAAGCGCCTGGGTGCTGAGATCGTCGTGACCCGGTCGGTCACCTCGCTCACACCCGGCGAGCACGCCGTCGTGCTCGACGGCGGCCAGACGCTGCGTGCGCGCGTCATCATGATCGCCACGGGCGTCGAGTGGCGCACGCTCGGGGTGGCGAACGTCGAGAGCTATCTGGGACGCGGCGTCTACTACGGCGCGGCCCGCAGCGACGCGGCGCTCACCGCGGGGCAGGACATCGTGATCATCGGGGCGGGCAACTCCGCCGGTCAGGCTGCGATCTTCTTCTCGCGGTTCGCGCGGTCGGTCACCATGCTGGTGCGCGGCGCGTCGTTGGAGACGAGCATGTCGCGGTACCTGATCGATCAGATCGCCGCCAACTCCGCGATCCGCGTCGAGACGCGCAGCCAGGTGGTCGCCCTCCACGGCGAGGCCGACCTGGAGGAGATCGAGGTCCGCGGGCCCGACGCCGAGACGGGGTCGACCACGCGACGACCGGCGCGGGTGCTGTTCGTCATGATCGGCGCGGACGCGGTCACCCAGTGGTTGCCCCAGGAGATCGCACGCGACGAGCACGGCTTCGTGGCCACCGGCCCCGACGCCGCCGAGCGCGGGCACTGGGCGCTCGCTCGCCGTCCGTTCGCGCTCGAGACCAGCGTCCCGGGCATCTTCGCCATCGGTGATGTCCGCTCGGGCTCGGTCAAGCGGGTCGCCGCGGGCGTCGGTGAGGGTGGCATGGGCATCGCCTTCGTCCATCAGTACCTGGCGCTGGTCTGATGGGCGCCGCCCACCCGGCCTCGGCGCGGCCCGGTCTCCTGCCTCCGGGAACCGCCTTCTCGTAACGTGGCGCGGTTCTCGTAGCGTGCACAGTTCGAGAACCGCGCTCAGCTACGAGAATGTCGGCTGCATCCTGCGCGTCATCCACAGGGCTCGCCGATGCACGTCCATCCACAGCAGCCACGGGACGCGCCTACCGGCCTGTGTGGATGTGGGCCACGGTGTCGACATGCCCATCGAGGTCGACATGCCCATCGAGCTGCCCGAGGTGATGACGACCCGCGATCACGGGTTCGACACGCTTCGCCCGGCGATCCAGGCCGGCGCCCTGACGAGACTGCGACGTGGCGCCTACATCCGACCGGATCCTGCGCAGGCGAGGTGGGAGCGTCGTCGGACGATGATGCTGGCGCGGTGCGTCGCGGTGGCGGCGACCTACACCACCAGGTTCGCCTTCAGCCACGAGACGGCAGCCCTGCTGCACGGTTGGTCGGTCGCGACGGTGGACGATCGGATCCGGCTGATCCAGACGGTCAACCCAGGTGGCGTCGGAACGGATGACGTCGAGCGCCACGTGCGTGCCCAGCTCGTCGACGATGACGTGATCGTGATCGAAGGGCTGCCGGCCACCGCAGCGGTCCGCACGATCCTCGACTGCGCCCGGTTCCTGCCCGCCGATCGGGCGCTGGTCGTGGTCGACAGTGCCTTCCGACGGCTCGCGCGGGTGTCGGTGCACCGCTGGGAGAAGTCCGTCGTGCGGCAGGAACGGCTGCGGGCGACGGTGCTGCGCCGTCTTCCGGCCTCGGGTCGGTGCCGGGGGTGGTACGGGCTCGCGCCGTCATCGCCGCTGGCACGGGTTTCGCGGACACGCCGCCGGAGAGCCGGTTGCGTTGGATCGCACTCACCGCGGGCCTTCCGGAACCGGATGTGCAGCATCGTCTGCTCATCCAGGGCCCGACAGTTCTTCACCGACCTCGGGTGGGAGGGCGAGGGCCCAGCGGGTCGCTGGCTGCTGGTGGCGGAGTTCGACGGCGCGGTCAAGTACGCGGGCGACGAACGGGACCCAGCGCGCGCGGCCAGGATCGTCCTCGAAGAGAAGGAACGGGAGGACCTCATCCGGCGGACTGCAGCGCCGATCGTGCGGTTCGAGCGGTTCACCACAGCCGACCTGCTCGATCCGCCTGCGGTTGGCCAGCGGCTCCGCAACGCGTTCCCGGTCCCGGTCGGACGGACGGCACGACGCGCGTTGCAGCTCCGTCCCGGGCGCGGTTCTCGTACCTGAGCGCGCGTCTCGTAGTGCGCACGGTACGAGAACCGCGCTCAGGTACGAGAAGGGGAGAGCTGGGCGGGGTGGGGCCGGGCTGGCCGAGGTGGGGCGTGGGGGACGGGTGGTCCGGGGCCGGCGTGGCAAGGTGGGGCGATGGACGTGCTGCTGCTGGGAGGGACCGGGTGGCTCGGCGGGGAGATCGCCCGCGCCGGTCTGGCCCGCGGTCATGAGGTCACGGCGCTGGCGCGTGGGACCGCAGCGGTGCCCGACGGCGTGAGACTCGTGCGCGCGGACCGCGCCGATCCCGGGGCGTACGACGACGTGCGCGGCCGGGACTGGGACCTGGTGCTCGACGTCGCGTGGCAGCCTGGCCTCGTGCGCTCGGCGGTCGACGCCCTGGGTGACCGGGCGGCCCGCTGGGCCTACGTCTCGTCCGGCTCGGTGTACCGCGCGACGGACACCCCGGCCGGTGACGAGACGGACCCGCTCCACGACCCCCTCGACGCCGACCATGCCGATGCGGACCAGTACGCCTGCGCGAAGGTGGCGTGCGAGAACATCGTCACGACCCGTCTCGGCGACCGGGCCGTGATCGCGCGCGCCGGGCTGATCGGCGGGCGTGGCGACGGCTCGGACCGGTTCGGGTACTACCCCGCGGCCTTCGCCCGCGCGGGCGGCGAGCCGGTGCTGCTGCCCGACCTCGGCGACGCACAGGTGCAGACGGTCAGCGCCGCGGACCTGGCGACCTGGCTCGTCGCGGTGGGTGCCGACCCGAGCCAGCACGGCATCTACGACACCTACGGCCAGCCGATCGCCTTCACCGACCTGATCGCTCAGGCGCGCACGGCCGCCGGGCACAGCGGGCCGGTCGTCACGGCCGACCACGACTGGCTGCTGGCCCAGGGTGTCGGCTACTTCATGGGGCCGCGGTCGCTGCCGTTCTGGTTGCCCGCCGGCCATGAGCTGACGGTCACGCGTGCCTCGCGGCGCGCGTGCGACGCCGGTCTGGGCTGGCGTCCCTACCGCCGCATGATCGACGAGGCGCTCACGGACGAGCGCCGCCTCGGCTTCGACCGCGGTCGTCGCGCCGGCCTGACACGCACGGAGGAGCTCGAGCTGCTGACGGCGCTCAGCAGCCGCTGATGCCGCCCTCCCTGCGGCGTGCGGTGCTGCTCAACGGCAGCGTCGGCTCGGGCAAGACCTCCACGGCGTCCGCGCTGGGGACGGCGCTCGCGGCGGCCGGGGTGCCGGGCGCCGTCGTCGACCTCGACCATCTCGCCTCGGGATGGCCGGCGCCGCCGGGCGACCCGTTCCGGCTCGCCGTGACGTGGGAGAACCTGGCCGCGGTCGCCGCGGTCTACGCCCGGCACGGCATGACCTCGCTGGTGCTGGCGGGAGTTGTGGAGACGAAGACGCAGCGCGACCACCTCACCGAGGCGCTCGGGCTGCGGCCGACACTGATCCGGCTGACTGCGCCGGTGGCGGTGCTGCAGGAGCGGGTCAGCGCGCGCTCGGCCACCGACGCGGAGCGGGACTGGCACGTGGCCCGTGCCCCGGAGCTGGCGGCGACCCTGGACCGAGCCGCTCTCGACGACCACGTCGTGAGCACGGACGGGCGCCCGCGGGAGGCCGTCGTCGAGGAGATCCTCGCGCTGCTGGGCTGGGTGCCCGACCGCAGCTGATCGCCGGGGAGGGTATTCGCTTGCCGCCCGCGCCTAGCGTTGATGGCGATGGGCTCGATGTGGCGCGTGGCGCGCGTGGACAGGGGAGCCGTCAGGATCACGCCTGACGGCGACGCCGCCGTGCCCTCGAGCGAGACCCTCGTCGTCCGCACCGATCGCGACGGCACGTTGCCGATGACCGTCGGCGACCCGGTCGTCCCGGCCGTGGGCGACCGAGCGGTACGTGACGGCGACCGCACCCTGATCCTGCCCCGGACCTCCGAGCTGGTGCGCGACACGGTCGGCACGACTTCGCGGGTGCAGGTGATCGCCGCCAACGTCGACGTCGTGCTCATCGCCGAGCACCTCGAGCCGGAGCCCTCGCTCGGCCGCATCGAGCGGCTGGTCACGATCGCCTGGCGCTCGGACGCCACGCCGCTCGTGGTGCTGACCAAGTCGGACCTCGTCGACGACACCGAGCGCTGGCTCGAGCACGCGCGCGAGGTCGCCCCCGGCGTCGAGGTCGTCGCCGTGTCGGCCAGCACCGGCGAGGGGCTGCCCGAGCTCGTCGAGGTGATCGGGCCGGCGCGCACGCTCGTGCTCGTCGGACCGTCGGGTGCCGGGAAGTCGACCCTGGTCAACGCCCTGGCCGGCGGCCAGGTCATGGCCACCGGTGAGGTGCGCGGCGACGGGCGCGGCATGCACACCACCACCCACCGCGAGCTGATCGGGTTGCCCGACGGCCGGTGGCTCATCGACACCCCAGGAGTCCGGTCGATCGGGCTGGTCGCCACCGAGGCCGCGGTCGCCGCCACGTTCTCGGACGTCGAGGACCTCGCCCAGGGGTGCCGATTCCGTGACTGCCTCCACACGACCGAGCCAGGCTGCGCCGTCGTCGCGGCGGTCGACGCCGGTGACCTGCCCGAACGTCGGCTCGAGTCCTGGCACTCGCTTCGTCGAGAGGCCGCGCGCCAGGCGGCGCGTGCCGACGCCCGGGTGGCGGCGGCCAAGACGCGGGAGGCCAAGCAGCTCGCCCGCACGATCAGGTCGATGCGGCGCTCCGGGCACATCCACGTCGAGGGGTGACCCGCCCGGGACGCGCTCCCGCGGGTGATGGAAGTGACGGGAGGTGAACGATGGACGAACGTTCCGTGAGTCCGGTGCCCGATGGACGAATGTTTCATGTTCGTCATCGAATCGACCTCCACGGGCTGACGGCCTCCGCTACCGTCGGGGCTCTCCGTGTCCTGGATCACACCCCCGAAAGGGTCACGCATGTCCTCTTCCCGGCTCGCGCCCGCCCGTCCTGGCGTCCGTGCACTCGCCGCAGCAACAGCGCTCTCCCTCGCCGGATTCGGCCTCATGGCCGCCCCCGCCCTCGCCGTCACGACCGATGGCGACATCTTCATCAGCGAGATCCACTACGACAACGCCAGCACCGACGCCGGTGAAGCGATCGAGATCCAGGCGCCGGTCGGCACCGACCTGAGCGGCTGGAGCCTGGTGCTCTACAACGGGAGCAACGGCGCCGTGTACAGCACGAGCACGTTGTCCGGTGTGGTCGGCGAGGCAGGCGTCGCGGTGGCCGAGTACCCGTCGGACGGGATCCAGAACGGCGTCTCCGACGGCGTCGCTCTGGTCGATCTGCAAGGTGCCGTCGTCGAGTTCCTCTCCTACGAAGGCGTCCTCACGGGGGTCGGCGGCGCCGCGGACGGACTGACCAGCACCGACATCGGGGTCGCCGAGACGAACACCACCCCGGCCGGGCAGTCCCTGCAACGCATCGACGGGACGTGGACCGGCCCGGCCGCGAGCACGTTCGGGGCCCTCAACACCGGCGGTGACCCCGACCCGGATCCCGATCCTGAGCCCGGCGACCCGGTGACGATCGCGGAGATCCAGGGCACCGGTGACGCCTCGACCCTCGTGGGCCAGACCGTCACCACCACGGGCGTCGTGACCGGGGTCTACCCGACCGGCGGCTTCGACGGCTACTACATCCAGACCGCGGGCAGCGGCGGCGACGTCGATCCGGGCAGCCGGACCGCGTCGGACGGCATCTTCGTGTTCTCCGAGGCCACGGTCGGCGAGGTGGCGATCGGCCAGCACATCGAGGTGACCGGCACGGTCACCGAGTTCAACGGTCTCACCGAGCTCACGGTGCCCGCGGGCGGCGTCACGCAGCTGACCGAGGCGTTCGAGCCGGTGCAGCCGATCACCGACTTCGTGCTCCCTGCCGAGGAGGCCGGACGCGAGGTCTTCGAAGGCATGCTGGTCGAACCGGCCGCGCGCTACGTGGTCTCGGACACCTACGCTCTCGGTGGCTGGGGAAACACCCGCTTCGGCTCGATCGGGCTGGGTCTCGACGGCCCGCTGGTCCAGGAGACCGACGTCGCCCTCCCGGGCACCGCCGAGTTCGACGAGGTCGCCGCCGACAACGCCGCCCGCTCCGTCACGCTCGACGACGGCCAGTCCGAACGCACCGATGTCGACGCCGATGTGCCCTACCTGACGGGCAACCCCGACGTGCGCACCGGTGCCGAGCTGCACTTCGTGTCGCCGGTGGTCGTGGACTACCGGTTCCAGTGGAACTTCCAGCCGGCGACTCCGGTGACCGGCAACGGCGACGACGTGGTCCTGGTCTCGGGCGGCAACACGCAGGCCGCGAACGCCGCGCCGGAGGATGTCGGTGGTGACGTCACCATCGCCACCTTCAACGTCCTGAACTACTTCACGACCCTGGGCGTCGACCTCGCCGGCTGCGAGCCCTACACCGACCGTGCGGGCAACCCGATCACGGTCAGCGGCGGCTGCGACGCCCGCGGTGCCTGGGACGAGACGAACCTCCAGCGCCAGCAGGACAAGATCGTCGCGGCGATCAACGGGCTCGACGCCGACGTCGTCTCCCTCGAGGAGATCGAGAACTCGGCGAAGTTCGGCGAGGACCGGGACGAGGCGCTCGCGGCGCTGGTGGCCGCCCTCAACGCCGACGCCGGTGCCGGCACCTGGGACTACGCCGCCTCGCCGGCGCAGCTGCCCGAGCTGGCCGAGCAGGATGTGATCCGGAACGCCTTCATCTTCAAGCCGGCAAGCGTGACGCCGGCCGGGGAGTCGGTGGTGCTGGTCGGCTCGAGCGCCTTCAGCAACGCCCGCGAGCCGCTGGCTCAGGCGTTCACGGTCGTCGGGACCGAGTACTCCTTCCTCGCGGTCACGAACCACTTCAAGTCCAAGGGCGGTGACTGCGGCGACCTGCCGGAGGGCTGCTTCGACGGCGACCGGGTGGCTCAGGCGCAGGCCCTGACCGCGTTCGCCGAGGACGTGGCCGACGCGGCGGGCATCGAGGACATCTTCCTGCTCGGTGACTTCAACTCCTACGGTGCGGAGAACCCGCTCGTGGCGCTGGAGACCGCCGGGTACACGAACCTCAACACCGCCTTCTCCCAGGAGACCACCTACGTCTTCGACGGCAAGGTCGGCTCCCTCGACCACGTGTTCGCCAACGCCTCGGCCGGCGCCCGCGTCTCCGGCGTGGACGTGTGGAGCATCAACTCGGCCGAGTCGGTGCTGGCCGAGTACTCCCGCTACAACTACTTCGCGAGCACGCACGTCCAGGAGGGGACACCGTTCCGGGCCTCGGACCACGACCCGATCCTCGTCGGGATCGACGTCCCGGACGAGGTCACACCCACGGTGGACATCAACCTCCTGTCGATCAACGACTTCCACGGTCGGATCGAGGCGGACGGCCAGTCCGCGGGCGCTGCGGTGCTGGCGTGCACCGTCGACAGCTACCGGCAGGCCAACCCGAACACGATCTTCCTCTCGGCCGGGGACAACATCGGGGCGTCGACGTTCACCTCGTTCATCCAGAACGACCAGCCCACGCTCGACGTGCTCAACCACATCGGCCTGGACGTCTCGGCGTTCGGCAACCACGAGTTCGACCAGAGCCAGGAGGACGTGAACGAACGCGTCATCCCGGAGTCCGACTGGCCGTACGTGGCAGCGAACATCGTGGACGCGAACGGTGACCCGGTGTACGACCCGTACACGATCCTCGACGTCGACGGGATCGCCGTCGGCTTCATCGGCGCCATCACCGAGGAGATGCCGGCCCTGGTGTCACCGGCGGGCATCGAGGGTCTGACGTTCAGCGACATGGGTCAGGCGGTCAACACCTACGCCGCCCAGCTCTCCGACGGTGACGACGCCAACGGCGAGGCCGATGTGATCGTGGTGCTGGTGCACGACGGCGCGCCCGGCACAGAGCTGGACAGCGCCGACGGCACGCCGTACGGCGACCTGGTCGCCGGAGCGGACCCGAGCATCGACGCGATCATCTCCGGACACACCCACCAGGTCTACCTGCACGACGTGGACGGCATGTGGGTGACCCAGACCGGTCAGTACGGCGAGAGCCTGGGCAACCTGGCGCTGACCGTCGACCGCGCCACCGGCGAGGTCACGGCAGCGACGGCCGAGAACGTGGACATGGTCCCGGTCCCGGGCGACAGCCGTGCGACACCGCCGATCCCGCGGGAGACCTACTGCGCGGGCGACCCGGAGGTGCAGGCGATCGTCGATGCGGCCGTCGAGGTCGCGAACGAGCTCGGTGCGGTGCCGCTCGGTGAGATCACCGCAGACTTCGGCCGAGCGCTTCAGGAGGACGGTTCGGAGAACCGGGGCGGCGAGTCCACCCTCGGGAACTTCGTCGCCGACGTCCAGCTCTGGGCGGCGCAGCGGACCAACCCGGCTGCGCAGATCGCCTTCATGAACCCGGGCGGGCTCCGTGCGGACATGACGTACGTGGCGTCCGCCAACGAGGGCGACGGTGTGCTCACCTACCGTGAGGCAGCGGTGGTCCAGCCGTTCGCCAACACCCTGGTCACCACGGTTCTCACCGGTGCCCAGCTGGCCCAGGTCCTCGAGGAGCAGTGGCAGCCGGCGACAGCCTCGCGACCGTTCCTGCGACTGGGTGTCTCGGCCGGCTTCACCTACACCTACGACCCGGACGCGGCGGCCGGTGAGCGGATCCTCGGGATGTCGCTGGACGGCGTGCCGATCGACCCCGACGAGCCGTACACGGTCGTGGTCAACTCGTTCCTGGCCTCCGGTGGCGACAACTTCGGCACTCTCGCCGAGGGCACCGGCACCCAGGACTCGGGCCAGAGCGACCTGGTCGCGATGGTGGACTACATGGCCGAGTTCGGCTCCGCGTCCCCGGACGTCGTCCAGCGGGCGATCGGGGTCAGCTGGGTCTCCGACCCGACGGCCACCTACGCCGCCGGTGACGAGCTGGCGCTCGACCTCTCGTCGCTGGCCTTCAGCCGTGACGAGGTCAAGCCCACCGAGGTGACGGCCACGCTCGACGGCGTCGACCTGGGGACCTTCCAGGTCGATACCTCGATCGTCAGCACGACCGACGAGGTCGGGCGGGCGTCGGTGGTGGCCGAGATCCCCAGCGGGATCACCGGCGAGGTCGAGCTCGTGGTGAGCGACGACGTCAACGGCGTGGTCTACACCACCACCGTCACCGTCGAGGATGCCGTGGTCGACACCACGCGCCCGCTGGTGACGCTGGTGGCACCCACCACCGCCGGCCCGTTCCGGACGCTGAGCATCCAGGTGGACGCGACCGACGAGGTCGGACTCAACCGGATCGTGGCGAACATCTACCAGAACGGCGCGCTCGTCCGGAGCACCCAGAGCCGGGTCGACGGCGCTCTGAGCGCCAGCCACACCGCCACGGTCGAGCTGCCGGACGGCACGTACACGATCAGGTACAACGCGCACGACCTCGCGGGCAACGTGTCGAGGACGTCGACCTTCGAGGTCGTCATCGACACCACGCGGCCGGTCGCGACGCTGGTGTCCCCGACGAGCTCCGGACCGTTCGAGACGCTGACCATCCAGGTGGATGCCAGCGACGCGAACGGGCTCAGCAGGATCGTCGCCAACGTCTACCAGGACGGGACGCTGGTCCGCAGCACGCAGTCGCCGGTGAACGGTGCCGTCAGCGGCACCCACACCGCCACGGTCGAGCTGCCGGACGGCACGTACACGATCAAGTACAACGCGCACGACTCGGCGGGCAACGTGTCGGCCACCGGGACGTTCGAGGTCACGATCGGCGCCGACAACCCGGCGCCCGACCCGTGGGAGCCCTGGGAGGAGTTCGCCAAGTGGCTGTGGGGGCTGCTGAAGCTGCTCTTCCCGTGGTGGCCGTGGCCGTGAGCCTGACGGCGGTCACTCGCAGGGGGTGAGGAGATGAGGGCGGGTGGCTGCGGCCACCCGCCCTCTTCTCGCGTTTGCGGTGTGCTGCGGGAGCGCGCGAAGCGCGCGAAGCGCGCGAAGCGTGCGGGGCTGGGCTGGGTTGCGGGGCGGGGGGGGGGGGGGGGGGGGGGCGCCCCCCCCCCCCCCCCGCCCCGCCCCCCCCCCCCCCCCCCCCCCCCCCCCCCCCCCCCACCCCCCCCCCCCCCCCCCCCGCCCCGCTGCGAGGTCGGCTACCTTGGCGATAGGGCCGACTTCTCAGTTTCGCGCCGCTCAGGGCGTGCGTCGCCGCACCCTGTGGGGGTGTGAGCTGGACGGCGGCCCGGGGCCCCCTCGGTGGGGCCGATGTGCTCGGGGTAGCGAGGTGGCGGTGGGGTCAGGTACCGAGGTCGGCCAGGGCGGTGAGGGGGATGGCTAGCCAGCCTGGGCGGTTGCGGGCCTCGTAGACCGCTTCGTAGACAGCCTTGTCGGCGACGTAGGCGCGCAGCAGCGCATCCTCGTCCGGTGTCAGGTCGCGGTCGCCGAGGTAGCCGGCCAGGAAGGCGTGGCCGTTGCGGTCGGCCCAGGCACGAGCACGGTCCTCGCGCAGCTCGGGGTCGTCGCTGCTGTCGGCGCTCTCCGCCGTCATCACGACGGCGTGGGCGGCGTAGTCGAACGAGCGAAGCATCCCGGCGACGTCGCGCCAGGGTGAGTCCGGCTCGCGCCGCTCGGACAGCGGCTTGGCGGGCTCGCCCTCGAAGTCCACCAGCTTCCACCCGACCACGGTGCGCAACGTCTGACCCAGGTGCAGGTCGCCGTGCACGCGTTGCCTGGTCACCCCGGTCAGCCCGGCGGTGGCCGCGAACGTGGCACGCAGCCGGTCCCGGTACTCCGCGAGCACGGGCACCACGCCCACCGCCGCGTCCAGGCGTGCGCTCATCCGGTCACCGAGGGCCGCCAGATCGGCGGGCTGCAGCGGCTCGCTCCCGAAGTGCTCGGCCATCGTGGCGTGCACCTCCGCGAGCGCCTCGCCCAGGCGGTGCGCCTCGTCGGCGAAGTCGCCCCCGGCCTCGGCGACCGACAGCTCGCCGTCGAGGTTCACGCTCGCCTCGGCGAACAGGTTTCGCACCGAGGCCAGCGCCAGCTCGAAGCCGTCGCTCGCGGTCTTGAGGAACTGCTGCAGCAACGCCAGCTGGAGCAACCCGTCCTCGGTGGCCAGCTCGGCCCACCCGTACAGCGCGGCGGCGTGCTCCGACCCGGCGCGGGTCAGCACGTCGTGGATCTCGATGTCGGGATTGACCCCCGGCGTCAGCTTGCGGAACACCTTCATGAGGGAGTCGTCGCCGAACATGACCGAGGAGTTCGACTGCTCGCCCGAGAACGGTGTGGAGACCGCCTCGGGGTCGAGCTCGTGCCCGGGTACCCGACGCAGCACCAGACCGGTCGAGCCCGAGCCCGTGACCTTCGCTCCGCCGTCGGGCTCGACGGCGGCGAACGCCGCCAACCAGGCGGCCATGGCCTCCCGGTCGTGCACGGCGTCGTAGGCGTGCCGCCAGGACTCGTTCTCGTCGGCGGCGTCCACGGTGTCGTCGGCGTACCAGCTGATGAACGCGTGGTTGAGCCGCTCCTGCGGGTGCGCGTACAGCGAGAGCGGCAGCTGGTAGTGCTCGGTGGCCGGCTCGGCGCCGTCGGAGTAGCTGACCTCCACGATGTCGATGACGACCCGCGGCTCGCCCTCGGTGGGGATCTCCGCGACGCGCGTCACCGAGCTGACCGTGAAGGGTCGCCCCTTGCCGCCGAACCAGCGGGCGGCGGCGAGATGGTCGGGCAGCGCGTCGAGCGGCAGCGGGCTGGGGTGCGGGAACGGGCTCGGGTGCGGCGTCATGGCGTGACCTCGGCTGGTGGTGTGGTGAGTCGGAACCAGTAGAACCCGTGCGAACCCAGCGTGAGCAGGTACGGCAGCTCTCCGATGGCGGGGAACGGCACACCGCCGACGAGCTCGACAGGTACTCGACCCTCCCACGCCCGCAGGTCCAGCTCGACCGGCTGGGGGAAGCGCGAGAGGTTGTTGACGCAGAGGATCACGTCGTCCGTCCCGTCCGGCCCGGCGTGCTCGCGCACGTAGGACAGGATCGAGGGGTTCGACCCTCCGAGGTCGATGAACGAGCCGAGCCCGAACGCGGGGTGGCGCTTGCGGATGTGGATCATCCGCCGGGTCCAGTGCAGCAGCGAGGACGGGTTCTCCGTCTGCGCCTCGACGTTGACGCTCTGGTACCCGTACACCGGGTCCTGGATCACCGGCAGGTGCAGCCGCCCCGGGGTCACGCGGGAGAACCCGGCGTTGCGGTCACCGGTCCACTGCATCGGGGTGCGCACGCCGTCGCGGTCACCGAGCCAGATGTTGTCGCCCATCCCGATCTCGTCGCCGTAGTACAGCACCGGCGACCCGGGCAGCGACAGCAGCATCGCGTGGAACAGCTCGATGCGGTTGTCGTCGTTGTCGAGCAGCGGGGCGAGCCGGCGGCGGATGCCGATGTTCGCCTTCATCCGCGGGTCCTGCGCGTACTCGGCCCACATGTAGTCGCGGTCCTCGTCGGCGACCATCTCCAGGGTCAGCTCGTCGTGGTTGCGCAGGAAGATGCCCCACTGGCAGCCGTCGGGGATCGACGGCGTCTGCGCCATGATCTCCGAGATCGGGTACCGCGACTCGCGCCGCACCGACATGAACAGGCGTGGCATCACGGGGAAGTGGAACGCCATGTGGCACTCGTCGCCGACCCAGTTGCCCTCCTCGTCGTGCGTGCCGCCGAAGTACTCCACCACGTCCGCGGGCCACTGGTTCGCCTCGCACAGCAGCACCGTGCCCGGGTACTTCTCGTCGACGAACCGGCGCACCTTCCGGAGCGCCTCGTGGGTCTCGGGCAGGTTCTCGCCGTTGGTGCCCTCGCGCTCGAACAGGTACGGGACGGCGTCGAGCCGGAAGCCGTCCAGGCCCATGGCGAGCCAGAAGTCCATCGCCTCGAGCATCGCCTCGAGCACGGCCGGGTTGTCGAAGTTCAGATCCGGCTGGTGGGAGAAGAAGCGGTGCCAGAAGTACTGCTGGCGCACCGGGTCCCAGGTCCAGTTCGAGGGCTCGGTGTCGACGAAGATCACCCGTGCCTCGCTGTACAGGTCGTCGGTGTCGGACCACACGTAGAAGTCGCCGTACTCGCCGTCCGGGTCCGAGCGGGAGGCCTGGAACCAGGGGTGCGCGTCGGAGGTGTGGTTCATGACGAAGTCGATGATCACGCGGATGCCGCGCGCGTGCGCCGCCGCCACGAAGGCCCGGAAGTCCTCGACCGTGCCGATGTCCGGGAGGATCTCGGTGTAGTCGGCCACGTCGTAGCCACCGTCGCGCAGCGGCGAGCTGAAGAACGGGGGGACCCACAGGCAGTCCACCCCCAGCCACGCGAGGTAGTCGAGCTTCTCGGTGAGGCCCTGGAAGTCGCCCGTGCCGTTGCCGTCGGAGTCGTAGAAGGCACGGACGAGGACCTCGTAGAACACCGCGGTCTTGAACCACTCGGTGTCGGTGCTCGGGTTGAGGAGGTCGCCGGGCGGCTGCGCTGGTCTGACGTCGGTCACCGGACCACACTGGCCGTTGCGACGCAGGCACGCAACCGGAACGGCTCGGTTTAGATTCGTGCCATGGCCCGACGGCGTATCTCGCGTTCTCAGGGCGAGGCCGCTCTGGTCTCGTGGCAGGCGGGCACGGCCGACCGTGCGAGCACCATCCGGGCGGTCCGCTATCTGCTGGAAGAGCTCGGCGAGCGAGCGCCCGGGCACGCGGTCGAGGTACGGGTACCGCCTGCCGGGGTGGTGCAGGTGGTCGAGGGGCCGCGGCACACCCGCGGCACGCCACCCAACGTCGTCGAGATGTCGATGCAGACCTGGCTGCTGCTGGCCACGGGTGCGCTCGTGTGGTCCGACGCGCTCGCGGCCGGTGATGTCAGCGCCTCCGGGCTGCGCGCCGACCTGTCCGACCTGCTCCCGCTCGTGGGATAGCGTCACCGCAATGAGCACGGTGCAGCAACCGGAGGGCGACGAGCCGGACACGGCCGCCACGGTGCCGGCGGATCCGGTCGAGGGCCCCGGCGTGGGTGACCCGGTCGAGCGTCCTGCCGCGGGTGAGCCCGACGGCGACCCGGGCCAGGGCGAGGCCGCGGACCCGCGCGAGGCGAACGAGATCGCCGTCGACCCCACCCGGGTGCGCCGCGCACCCCGGTTCGGCCGGTTCGTGACCATCGGTGTGCTGCTGGGGATGCTGGCGGCGTTCGTGCAGACCCGCCTCGCGCACCCGGACACGATCGCCCTCGCGGGCGGCCCGTGGGCGTCGAACACGTGGGGCTTCTTCTGGCTGATGTGCGCGATCTTCGTCCCGATCGGTGCGCTGCTGATGTGCGGCCTCGCGCTGCTCCTCGACCGCCGGTCACGCCGACAGAAGTGAGGTAGCGGTGCCGTCTCGCAGCTTCGTTCTCGATCGCGTCACCGCCGCCGACGTCGAGCCCGCGCTCGCGGCGCTGCGTACCGAGCTGGAGGTGCCCGGCGAGTTCTCCGCCGAGGCGCTCGCGGAGGCCGAGCGCGCCGCGGCCGCACCGCCCCGGCACGACCTCGACGCCACCGACGTCGAGCTCGTCACCGTCGACCCACCCGGGTCCAGGGACCTGGACCAGGCCCTGTACCTGTCCCGTCAGGGCGAGGGCTACCTGGTGCAGTACGCGATCGCCGACCCGGCGTCGTTCATCACCCCCGGCGGCGCGCTCGACACCGAGGTGCACGAGCGTGGCCTGACGTTCTACGGGCCCGACGGCCGCATCGGTCTGCACCCCGCGGCGCTCGCCGAGGGCGCCGCCAGCCTGCTGCCCGAGCAGGCACGTCCTGCCTGCGTGTGGCGGATCGAGCTGGACGCGAGCGGCGAGATCGTCGAGGCAGGCGTGCGCCGCGCCATGGTGCGCAGCCGCGCCCAGCTGACCTACGAGCAGGTGCAGGCGGCCCTCGACGGCGACGAGGGCGGCGAGGGCGGCGACCACGCCGCCGTCCCGGCGATGCTCGAGCTGCTGCGCGAGATCGGCACGCTGCGCCAGGAGCGCGAGATCGAGCGCGGGGGCGCCTCGCTGCGGATCCCCGAGCAGGAGGTCGTCCGGGTGGGCGACCACTACGAGCTCCGCTACCGCGCCACCCTCGACGTCGAGGAGTGGAACGCCCAGATCTCGCTGCTGACCGGCATCGCGGCCGCGGGGCTGATGCGCCGCAAGCGGATGGGCGTGTTCCGGACCCTGCCCGAGGCCGACCCGCGCGACGTCAAGCGGCTGCGGCACGCCGCCCGCGGCCTGGGCGTGGCGTGGGAGCAGGGCGAGGCCTACGGAGCGATGCTCCGCCGTCTGGACGCCTCGGTCCCCGCCCACGCGGCGTTCCTCGACGCCGCGACCACGCTGTTCCGCGGCGCCGGCTACCTCACGTTCGACGGCGACCTGCCCCCGGCGTCCCCGCACGGG
Organism: Pseudactinotalea suaedae; assembly: GCF_009733815.1. Classification (GTDB taxonomy): domain Bacteria; phylum Actinomycetota; class Actinomycetes; order Actinomycetales; family Beutenbergiaceae; genus Pseudactinotalea; species Pseudactinotalea suaedae. The sequence continues at coordinate 221,221 of NZ_WNXY01000003.1, read as the reverse complement.
GCGATCGCCTCGGAGTACGCGCACGTCACCGCGCCGCTGCGGCGGTTGGTCGACCGGTACGGACAGGAGATCTGCCTGGCCGCGACCGCCGGGACCGACGTGCCCGACTGGGTGCGCGCCGGTCTCGAGCAGCTGCCCCAGCAGATGGCGAGCGCCGGCCACCGGGCCAACGGCTACGAGCGGGAGTGCGTCAACCTGCTCGAGGCGCTGGTGCTCGCCTCCCGGGTGGGGGAGAGCTTCGACGGCGTCGTCGTCGAGGTGAACGAGCCCAAGGGCGACGCGACCCAGCAGCGCGGCACCGTGGTGGTGGCCGAACCCGCGGTGCAGGCGACCGTGCTCGGACCCGCGCTGCCGCTGGGCGAGGCCACCGCCGTCACGCTCACGGAGGCCGACCCGACCACCCGCACCGTCGCGTTCAGTCACCCCTGACCGCCGTCGCGAGCCCGGTCCGGCACGCGGGGCGGGCCGGTCGATGAGGTCGCGGTCCCGCCGCGCGCGGGGTGTGGGACGATGAGGGTGTGGCGCGCGGCGATGGACGACTGACCCACCAGGTCGATCCCCACGACAAGGGTCCGCAGGACGAGTGCGGGGTCTTCGGGGTCTGGGCACCTGGTGAAGAGGTCTCGAAGCTCACCTACTTCGGCCTCTACGCCCTCCAGCACCGGGGCCAGGAGTCCGCCGGCATCGCCACCTCGAACGGCGAGCAGATCCTGGTCTACAAGGACATGGGGCTGGTCTCGCAGGTCTTCGACGACATGGCGCTGACCTCGCTGACCGGGCACATCGCCCTGGGCCACGTGCGGTACTCGACCACCGGCGCCTCCACCTGGGAGAACGCCCAGCCCACGCTCGGTCCCACCTCGGACGGCACGATCGCGCTCGCGCACAACGGCAACCTCACCAACACCGGCGAGCTGGTGCGGCTGGTCGAGGAGCGGTACGGGCCGAAGAAGCGGAACGACCTCGTCGACCGCTGCGCGACCGACACCTTCGTGCTGACGGCGCTGCTCTCGGGTGATCCCGACCGCACCCTGGAGGCGACAGCCCTCGAGGTGCTCCCACGGGTCCGCGGCGCCTTCTCGATCGCGTTCATGTCCGAGGACACGCTCTACGCCGCCCGTGACCGGCACGGGGTCCGCCCGCTCGTGCTGGGCCGGCTGGAGCGGGGCTGGGTCGTCGCGTCCGAGACCGCCGCGCTCGACATCGTCGGTGCCGCGTTCGTGCGCGAGGTCGAGCCGGGCGAGCTGATCTCGATCGACGCCGACGGTCTGCGCAGCTGCCGGTTCGCCGAGCCCGAGCCCAAGGGCTGCGTCTTCGAGTACGTCTACCTCGCGCGGCCCGACACCACGATCGCGGGTCGCAGCGTCAACGCCGCCCGCGTCGAGATGGGTCGCGCGCTCGCGCGCGAGCACCCCGTCGAGGCGGACCTGGTGATCCCGACCCCGGAGTCCGGCACCCCGGCCGCGATCGGCTACGCCACCGAGTCGGGCATCCCGTTCGGGCAGGGGCTGACCAAGAACGCCTACGTGGGCCGCACGTTCATCCAGCCCTCGCAGACCATCCGGCAGCTCGGTATCCGGCTCAAGCTGAACCCGCTCAAGGAAGTCATCCGGGGCAAGCGGCTCGTCGTCGTCGACGACTCGATCGTGCGCGGCAACACCCAGCGCGCGCTCGTGCGGATGCTGCGCGAGGCCGGCGCCGCCGAGGTGCACGTGCGGATCTCCTCGCCGCCGGTCAAGTGGCCGTGCTTCTACGGCATCGACTTCGCCACGCGCGCCGAGCTGGTGGCCAACGGGCTCTCGGTCGAGGACATCGGTGCCTCGCTGGGCGCCGACTCGCTCGGCTACATCTCGCTCGAGGGCATGATCGAGGCCACCGAGCAGCCGTCCTCGAAGCTCTGCAGCGCGTGCTTCACCGGCGACTACCCGATCCCGGTGTCCGAGCACAGCTTCGCGCTGCGCGACCAGGACGAGCTCCCGCTCGGCGCACCGGAGGACGGGCTCACCAGCCTCACGGTCGCGGCGGGCGGGTCCGGCTCGCTCCGGCACCCCTGAGGTTCGAACCCCGACGACCTTCCTCTCCTGCCGCGCTGCGCGCCACAGCTCGGTGAGGACCTGACGAGATGGGCAGACCTGCCGCCATGACCGAGCCGATCACCTACGCCGACTCCGGCGTCGACACCAAGGCGGGCGATCACGCCGTCGAGCTGATGAAGGACGCCGTGCGCGCGACGCACGGCAAGGACGTCCTCGGTGGCTTCGGCGGGTTCGCCGGCATGGTCGACGCCTCCGCGCTGCGAGACATGCGCCGGCCGTTGCTGGCGACCTCGACCGACGGCGTCGGGACCAAGGTGGCGATCGCGCAGGCGATGGGCATCCACGACACCATCGGCCACGACCTGGTCGGCATGGTCGTCGACGACATCGTCGTCGTGGGCGCCAGGCCGCTGCTGATGACCGACTACATCGCCTGCGGCAAGGTCGTCCCCGAGCGGATCGCGGCGATCGTGCGCGGCATCGCCGAGGCCTGCGTGCTGGCCGGGGTCCCCCTGGTGGGCGGCGAGACCGCGGAGCACCCGGGGCTGCTCGGCGTCGACGAGTACGACGTCGCCGGTGCCTGCACCGGGGTCGTGGAGGCCGACGAGGTCCTCGGTCCGGATCGTGTCCGAGGCGGGGACGTGCTGATCGGGCTGGCCAGCTCGGGCCTGCACTCCAACGGCTACTCGCTGGTGCGCCGGGTGATCGCGCACGCGGGCTGGCAGCTGGACCGGCACGTCCCCGAGCTCGGCCGCACGCTGGGCGAGGAGCTGCTCGAGCCCACCCGGGTCTACGCCGCCGACTGCCTCGCGCTCGCGCAGGACCCGGCGAGCCAGGTGCACGCCTACACGCACGTCACCGGCGGCGGTCTCGCCGCCAACCTGGCCCGTGTGCTGCCCGCCGGCGCGGTCGCCGAGATCGACCGCGGCTCCTGGGGGGTCCCGCCGATCTTCGACCTGATCCGCGAGCTCGGCGCGGTGCCGTGGTCCGACCTGGAGAACACCCTCAACCTGGGCGTGGGCATGGTCGCCGTGGTCGGGGCCGATGGCGCCGACGCGGCGCTCGCGCGCGCGGACGAGCTCGGCCTGGCACCGTGGGTGCTCGGCCGAGTGGAGGACGAGCCCGCTCCGGGCAGCGACATCAGCACCGGTGACTACGTCACCGGCACCAAGGGCGTCGACGGCGGAGCGGTCCGCCTCTCAGGCAGCTACCGGCGAGCGTGACTCACCGAGCCTGAGCTTCCGTCAGGAGTTCAACGGCCACTAGCCTCCGGCCAGTCGTCGTCCTCGTCCTCAGCCGGTGGGGCTTCCCACGGCTGGTCGGACGAGCCATTGCCGAGCTCGCGCTCGAGAGCGCTGAGGTCGGTCGATGGGCTGTAGTACTTGAGCTGCCGAGCGACCTTGGTCTGCTTGGCCTTCTGACGGCCGCGCCCCATGGCGTGACCCCCTCCGCTTGGACCGATCCACACATCGTCCGGCGGACGTAGCGCGATCGGGTCTGATCAATGTGTCGTGATCCCAGGGTACCTCGTCAGCGCGCGATCTCATGCGCTGACGCGTCCGCCCTCAGGACGTGAGTGGACCGCATGGCGAGACATTCGCCGTCGGCCGGCGAGATCTCCTCGACGCGGTCAGCGGTTGCGACGCAGGAGCGCCAGTCCGACGATGCCGGCGACCGCTGCGCCGACCCCTGCAGCGATCTGCACGGCGCGGGGCTCACCAGCCTTGACGTCCTCGACGAACGCGCGGCCCTTGTCGGCGGCGGCCTGGGCCTGCTTCTTCGGGTCGAGCCGGTCGGAGATCTCGTCGACCGTGCGCGTCAGCTCCTCGCGCGCGCGGCGCAGATCCGCCTCGATCTCCTCGGCGCTGCGCTTGCTGGCCTGCGGCTGCTGGCTCATGAGCCGACCCCCGCCTTGATCGCGTCGATGTCCTTCTGGATGTTCTCTTTGGTCTCGGGCGCGGGGGCCTTGTCCATGAGCTTCTTGCCGACGAGGGCGGCGATCGCCGCGATCAGCAGCACCGAGCCGGCCACGATCAGCGCGGCGGCCCAGTCCGGCAGCACGCCGGCCAGCCCCAGATAGGCCGCGTGGAGGAGCCAGCCGAGCCCGAACAGGCCGAACAGGCCGGCGACCGCGAACAGCGCGCCTCCGGTCCCGAGCGCCTTGGCCTTCTCGGTGAGCTGGACCTGGGCGAGCTGGATCTCGTCGCGAACCAGGGCAGAGACCGTCTCGGTCATCTTGCCGATCAGCTGCCCCAGGGACGGTTCGCCTCCTGGGCGTGGGGACGTCTGAGTCACCGTGATCACCCCTCTCCTTGCAGCACCCTCGTGCGGGCGCCGGCTGCTGCTGACACTACCGCCCCGGCGCGCCCAGCATGCCGTCAGCCCTTGACCGAACCGGACATCAGGCCTCCGACGAAGTACTTGCCGAGGATGATGTAGACGACCAGCGTGGGCAACGACGCCAGCAGCGCGCCGGCCATCGACGCGCCGTAGTTCTGCAGCTGGGCGCCGTTCGCGAGGTTGTTGAGCGCGAGCGTGACGGGGCCGGTGTTCGCCGTCGAGAAGAACACCGCGAACAGGAAGTCGTTCCACGCCGAGGTGAACTGCCAGATCAGCACGACGACGAAGCTCGGCAACGAGATCGGCAGCACCACCGAGGCGTACGTCCGCAGCATCCCGGCGCCGTCCATGCGTGCCGCCTCGATCAGCTCGTGCGGGATCGAGGCGTAGTAGTTGCGGAAGATCAGGGTGGTGATCGGGATGCCGTAGACGATGTGCAGCAGGATCAGGGTGGGCACACCCGAGGGCACCTGGAGGTTCAGCATCAGCTGGTTGAGGGGGATCATCACCGCCTGGTAGGGGATGAACATCCCGAACAGGATCAGCGTGAACACCAGATCGGCGCCGCGGAAGCCCCAGCGGCTGAGCACGAACCCGTTCATCGAGCCCAGGAAGGCCGAGATGATCGCCGCGGGCACCACGATCTGCATGGACCGCCCGAGCGCGGGGGAGAGCGCGTCCCACGCCAGCACCCAGTTGTCCGCCGTCCAGGTGGTGGGCAGGGACCAGGCCTGCGAGGGCGTCGCGTCGCCACCGGTCTTGAAGCTCGTGACCACCAGCACGTAGACGGGGATCATCACGATCACCAGCCCGGCCAGGAGCGCCAGGTAGCGCAACGTGCGGGGCCACGAGTACCGGGAGCGGGGCGGTGCGGGTCGTCGGTCGCGCGCCGCCACGAGCTCGGCGGGCGCCACGGGTGCGGTCGCCGTCATCGGCCCGAGTCCTTGCGCGCGTTGTGGATGAGGTAGGGAACGATCAGCACCGCGACGATGATCAGCAGGATCGCTCCCACTGCCGCCGAGCTCGCGAAGTCATAGCTCGACTTGAACACGTACATGTCGACCGCCGGCACCTTGGTCTGGTAGTTCGAGGGCCTCGAGATCGACATGATCAGGTCGAAGGACTTGAGCGACATGTGGCCGATGATGATCAGCGCCGACAGCAGCACCGGCGTGAGCTGGGGGAAGATCACGTGGCGGTACACCTGCCACTCCGAGGCGCCGTCGATCCGGCCCGCCTCGCGCAGCTCGTCCGGGATGCCCCGGAACCCGGCCAGGAACAGCGCCATCACGTAGCCGGACAGCTGCCAGATCGCTGGGAGGGCGATCGCGGCGATGCCCCAGGTGATGTTGTTCCACCACGGGTTCTGCAGGACGTCCAGCCCCACGATCTGGAAGAGCCGGTTGAGACCGCTCGCGGCCTCGCCCTGGTTCGAGTTCAGCAGCCAGCGCCAGACGACGCCGGAGGCCACGAAGGAGACCGCCATCGGGAACAGGTAGATCGAGCGGAAGATGCCTTCGCCGCGGATCGGCCGCTCCAGCAGCCAGGCCCACACGAACCCGATGAGCAGGGTGCCCACGAGGAACGTGACCGTGTAGAGCACCAGGTTCTTCAGCGAGTGCTGGAAGGCGGGGGAGGCCAGCAGGTCGAGATAGTTCTGCACCCCCACGAAGGAGATCGGTGCCACCCCGTTGGCCTGCGCCGCGGTGTGGTTGTCCGTGAGCGAGGTGTTGACGTTGACGGCGATCAGGCCGTACACGAACACCGCGATCACGAGGATCGAGGGCGCCAGCAGCAGCAGCGGTGGGCCCCAGGACTTGACTCGTCTCATGTCAGAGCAGCCACGGGCGCCCGGTGCCCCGAGGACTCGAGGCACCGGGCGCGTCGCGTGTCAGGAACCGGCCGCCGCGGCCAGCTCGGTCTGCAGGGTCGCGATGTCCGACCCGCCCGCCGTGTACTTGCTCACGGCATCGGTGATCGCGTTGAGCACGGCCACCGGAGCCGCCGCGCCGTGAGCCAGCGAGGGCAGGATCGTGTCGTTGGCGTACGAGTCGATCGCGGACTGCTGGTACTCGGAGAACTCGGCCGGGTCGGCGTCGGTGCGCGCCGGGATCGAACCCTTGGCCTGGTTGAACGCGACCTGACCCTCCAGGGACCCGACCGTCTCCAGCCAGGCGGTCGCGCCGTCGGGGTTGGGTGCGCCGACCGGGAGCGTGAACGAGTCCGCGAGGAACCCGAAGCTGCCGTCGGTGCCCGGCACCGGGAACTCGACGAAGCCCTCGCCGCGCTCGATGCCGGCCTCTTCGAAGGCCGCCACGGCCCAGTCGCCCATCACGTTGTAGGCGGCGGTGCCGTCCATGACCATCTGGGTGGCGTCGGGCCAGTCGAGCCCGTCGCGGTCGGTGTTCGTGAAGCCGAGCAGCGTCTCGAAGTGGGCGAGCGCCGCGGTGACCTCGGGGCCGGTCCAGTCGCTGCTGCCGTCCCAGAGGCCGATGTAGGTCTCGGGGTCGAGGTCGGCCATCAGCACGGTCTCGAGCAGGTGCACCTGGGTCCAGGGGGCCGCGACCGAGAGCGGGGTCTGGACGCCGCTGTCCTGCACGGTCTGCAGGTCCTCGATCCAGGCGTCGATGTCAGCCGGCGGGGTGCTCGGGTCGAGACCGGCCGACTCCAGCACGCTCGGGTTCGCCCACACCACGTTGGAGCGGTGGATGTTCGAGGGGACCGAGTAGATCGCACCGTCGACCGTCAGCAGGTCGATGAGGTCCTGCGGGAACGCGTCCGTGAGGCCGAACTCCTCGTACAGGCCCGAGACGTCCTCGATCTGACCGGCGTCGATGTAGTCCTGCAGCTCGGCGCCGGCGTGCGCCTGGAACGTGTCCGGCGGGTCGTTGGCCTGCAGGCGGGTCTGCAGCAGATCCTTCGCGGCGGAACCGGCGCCGCCGGCGACCGCGCCGTTGACGAACGTGAAGTCGGGGTGCTGCTCGGCGAAGACCCCTTCCAGCGCCTCCAGGCCGGTCAGCTCCGAGCCGGCGGCCCACCAGGTGAAGACCTCGACGTCGGTGCTCTCGGTCCCGCCCCCACCGCCGCCACCGTCGCCGCCGCCACCACCGCTGTTGCCGCTGCCGCAGGCAGCGAGCGCGAGCGCGGCGGCCGAGGCCACCGCCAGGGCTGTCATTCGTCGCATCGTGACTCCTTCGTCGACTTCGCCGGGCCTGCCCGGCCCCCGACATTGTGCGCGCTCTCACGTCGTGCCGCTGACGTGTCGTGGACCTCGCCGGGATCGTGTCGAAGTCGTGACCTGGAGGAAAGCGGTCGCCCGACGGCGGCCGGTCGCCGTCGATCGTTATCGATTCGTTACCGTTGCTCGGTGCCCCGTACCGATGTCTCGGCGACCGCGTGGCTGAGCTGGCTGCGCGCGCTCGCCATCGTGGCCGTGATGGTGGTGCACACCACCGCCTCGACCGCCGCTGCTCCCGACGCCCGTTCGCACCCGACGGGTGTCGTGGCGCTGCTGCTGGACTTCGGGAGCCACTTCGCCGTCCCGGTGTTCGTGATGGTCAGCGGCGCGCTGAACCTGGACCCGGCGCGGTACCGCGGCAGCAGGGAGTTCCTGCGCCGGCGGGCGCTGCGGCTGGTGCCGGCGATCGTGTTCTGGCACGCCTGGTACGTCGGGGTTCGCGCGCTGCGGGGCGAGGAGCTGGTGGCGTCCGACGTCGTGCGCCGCATCGTGGTCGGTGACCTGTACACGCAGCTGTACTTCTTCTGGATCGTGCTCGGGCTGTCGCTGGTGACGCCGGTCCTGATGCCGCTGATCCGGCGCTGGGGTCGGACCGGTACCGGCGTGTGCGGAGGCGTGGCGCTGCTCGGCACGGCGCTGCTGGCGGGCACCTCGCTGCTGAGCGAGCACCTCGAGAACGCCGCGCTGTGGTGGGTGCCGTACCTGGGGTACTACCTGCTCGGCTGGGCCCTGCGGGAGGTGCGCGTGCGAGGCGGCGCGCTGGTGGCGGTCGGAGCGGCGACCGTGGCGCTCGGCGCGCTCGCCGCGTGGCAGTGGGAGAACGAGGCCGCACCGCTGTGGCTGCACTCGGCAGCGCCGGTGAGCTACTACGGCGCCGGGATGGCGCTGTACTCGATCGGCGTGTTCCTGCTCGCGCACGGCCTGCTCGCACCGGACGGGGCGCTGCGCTCCCTGCTGCGGCCACCCGCGATGACGATCGGGAACGAGGTGGGCGGCGCGACCATGGGCATCTTCGGCTTCCACATGAGCGTCATCGCCGTGCTCGAGGCGACAGCATGGCTGGGGGGCAACGAGCCCGCTCCCGACCTGGCGACGCTGTTCCTGCGGCTGCTCGTCGTCGTGGCGGCGACCCTCGCCGTCGTCCTCCCGCTGCGGCGGGTTCCGGTGGTGCGACGCGTGCTCTGAGGTCCTCCACGGGATCCGCACGCGGGCTCCCGACTCTCTCCCGCACTCCTTCCGCGACCCGGTTCTAGCGTGCGTCCATGAGCGACGTCGCCTCCGGCCCGGCCCCGATCCCTGCGTCCTCGGCGGCGTCGTACCCAGCCTTGCCGCATCGGGCCCGGCAGCTCATGGAGCCCTCGCCACCGGGACCGGCGGGCCGGGCGATCCGGCGATTCGCTGCGGCACACACGCGCCCCATCCCGCTCCCGCTCGTCGGGGGCGTGCTCGGTGCGGGCGTCGCTGTGGCCTTGCTGGTCGCCGGGCACCGGCCCGGGCTGGGGCTCGCGCTCGCCGTCCCGCTGCTGTGGGCGCCGTCGGTCCCCGCGCTCGTCCGAGCCCGGGAGTGGAGCAGGTTGCTCACGGCTGCGCTGGCGGTCGCGCTGGGTGCGATGGCCGCGGTCCGGGACGCCGAGTGGGTGGTGGCGCTCTGCCTGCTCGCCGCGTTCGGACTGACTGCGGTCGCGGCGACCGGAGCCCGGAGCCCGCTCGGCATCGTGCTCGCGACACCGACCCTTCCCGCTGCCGCCGCGCGCGCCACCCGCTGGCTGGCGTCGGGAGTCTCGCGCGCTGCCACCGGGCGCCGGTCCGAGGTGCTGCGCTGGGTGCGGACGGCGGTCGTCACGCTGATCCTCCTCGTCGTATTCGCGGCCCTGCTCGCCAGTGCGGACGCCGTGTTCGCGACGTTGCTGCCCTCGCTCGACCTGATGCGGCTGCCCGGGCAGGTCGTGGTGGGCGTGCTGGCCACCTCGGTGGCGCTGGCGATCGCGAGCCTCGCGGTTCGCCGGCCCACCTGGGCCAGGGTCAGGCTGCCCCGCGCCGCGGCGAGCCGGCGCGCCGAGTGGTACGTCCCGGTGCTGGCGCTGGACGCCCTGATGCTGGCGTTCCTGCTGACCCAGGTGGTGGCAGCGTCCGGAGGTGAGAGCTACGTCCGCCGGACCGCCGGGCTGAGCTACGCGGAGTACGCGCGAGCCGGGTTCGGTCAGCTGGTGGTGGTGACGGCGCTGACCCTGGCGATCGTGGCGTGGTTCGCGCGCCGCGCACCCCGCGAGGACCGCCAGGACCGGATGGCCGCGAGAACGGCGCTCGGCATGCTCTGCGCGGGTGCGCTCGGCGTGGTCGTGACGGCGCTGAGCCGGATGGCGCTGTACGTGCAGGCGTACGGGCTGACCGAGCTGAGGCTGCTGGCGACCGTGGGCGAGATCGTCATGGGGGCCACGTTGGTGCTGGTGCTCGCCGCCGGCATCCGCTGGCGCGCACGCTGGCTGCCGCTCGCCGTGGTCAGGATGGCCGGTCTCGCGGTGCTCGCGCTGGCGCTGCTCAACCCGGACGCGCAGATGGTCCGGTACAACACGCAGCTGCTGGAGGTGCCGGTGGACGTCTGGCACCTCGAGCAGCTCTCCGCCGACGCCGTGCCCGCGATCGCCGGTCTCGCGGACCCGTTGCGCTCGTGCCTGCTCGAGGCGCGCGGCGTCCCGCAGCCGACGTCGGTGTGGGAGTGGAACCTCGCCCGCGAGCAGGCGGCGGCGGTGCTCGACGACGCCACCATCGCCCCGCGGTGCACGCAAGGCTTCTGACGGCGCTAGCGTCGTCCGGGTGACGACCACGCGGGCCCACGGCGACGTGCTCGTCCACCTGCGCGCCGCGCGAGACCACGCGGACGCCCGGTTCGCCGAGCCGCTGGACCTGGATGCGCTCGCGGCCGTGGCACGGCTCAGCAAGTTCCACTTCCACCGGCTGTTCACCGCGACCTACGGCGTGAGCCCGCGTGCGTACGTCTCGGAACGCCGCATCGAGCGTGCCCAAGACCTGTTGCGCGCGACGAACCTGTCCGTGACCGAGGTGTGCCACGCCGTCGGGTTCTCGAGCCTGGGCTCCTTCAGCTCGCGGTTCCGCGAGATCGTGGGGGAGTCGCCGAGCGAGTTCCAGGCGCGGTACGCCGCGACGGGTGCGCCGCGCATCCCGGGCTGCTACGTGTTCATGTGGGGACTGGTCGAGAGGGCGCCCGGCGACGCGGGCTCAGCGGGCGCCGCGAGCACAGCGGGCACAGCAAGCGCGGAGAAGCGGGACGAGCCCCGGCGTCCGTAGCGTGCTCACCATGATCACGAACGTCTCCCTTGTCAGCGTGTGGGTGAAGGACCAGGACGCCTCGCTCGCCTTCTACACCGACGTCCTCGGTTTTCGGGTGGGTGACGACATCCGGCTCGCGGAGGACTTCCGCTGGCTCACCGTCGTGCACCCGAACCAGCCCGAGCTGCACCTGCACCTGACCACTCCCGGACCGCCCCTGACCGACGAGCTGCAGGACCAGATCCGCCGCTCCCTCGACTCCGGCGGCATGCCCGGCGTCGGCCTGAACGTCGACGACTGCCGCGCCACCTGCGAGGCGCTCGCAGCCCAGGGCGTCACGATCCTGCAGGAGCCGGCCGACCGCCCCTACGGCGTCGAGGCCCTGATCCGTGACAACTCCGGCAACTGGATCGTCATGGTCGAGCCCCGCTCGTTCGACCCGGACGCCATCACCCGCGACGACATCGAGTCCCCCGCCTCCTGACGTCCCCGCTTTCACCGCACTTCCGACACGTGGCGAACAGCCCGGAAGTGCGTTGACATCGACGTGGTGTCGGAAGTGCGGTGAAAGCGGGTCAGGGGTGGCGGAGGCGGAGGGCCTGGCGGGCCTCGTCGACCTCGTCCCAGGGGATGGTCTCGGTGTCGCGCTCGAGCGTGTCCTCAGGGCCCTTGCCAGCCAGCACCACCGTGTCGCCGGGGCGTGCCTGCCCGACGGCGTGGCGGATCGCCGCCCGCCGGTCGCCGATGCTCGTGGTCGTCCCGGGTCCCCGGGCGCCGCGCTCCATCTCGGCGAGGATGTCGGCGAGCGGGGTGTCGCGGTGGTCCTCCTCGGTGAAGACCGCGTGGTCGGCCAGCCGTGCTGAGACCTCGCCCAGCGGCGCCCGCTTCGAGGGGTCGCGCGGCCCGCCGGCGGACCCGATCACGACCCAGAGCTCCCGCTCGGTCGTCGCACGCACCGTGGTCAGCGCCTTCTCCAGGCTCGGGGGCGTGTGGGCGAAGTCCACGATGACCCGCGGGTCACGCTCGGGATCACCCGGCACCAGCTCCATCCGGCCGGGTACGCCCGCGAAGGTGCGCAGCCCCTCGACCAGCTGCTCCGCCGTCGCCCCGAGCCGGTGCGCCGCCGCCATCGCGGCGAGCGCGTTGGCCACGTTGAACCGGCCGATCATCGGCAGCACCGCGGCGAAGCTGCCGAGCGGGCTCTCGACGGCGAAGCTCAGCCCGTCCGGCAGCTCGGCGATGTCGTGGGCGACCCAGTCCGCCTCCCCGCCGTCAGCGGAGTAGAACGTCTCGGCACTCGCCCGACCGCGCAGCCGCGCGGTCCAGGGGTCGTCGGCGTTGAGGACCGCGAACGGCGCGCGCTCGACCAGCTTGGCCTTGTCGGCGAAGTAGTTCTCCAGGCTGCCGTGAAAGTCGAGGTGCTCGCTCGTGAGGTGGGTCCACACCGCGACGTCCCAGTCCACCGCCCGCACCCGGTCCATCGCGAGCGCGTGGCTGCTGGCCTCCACCACCACGGCCTGGGCGCCCGTGCGCACCAGCTCACCGAGCACGCGCTGCACCTCGGGCGCCTCGGGCGTGGTGAAGTGCGCGGGGAAGTGGCGCAGCTCGCCGTCGGCGAGCTCGTACCCCACCGTCGAGAGCAGCCCGGTGGCCAGGCCCGCCGCGCGCAGCAGGTGCCGGGTCAGCCAGCTCGTGGTGGTCTTGCCGTCGGTCCCCGTCACCCCGACCACCCGCAGCGCGCGGCTGGGGTTGCCGGCGATGGCGGCCGCGGCGTCGGCCAGCGCGGCGCGCGCCGAGACCACGGTGAGGTACGGGACCGGGTACGTGACGCCGTCGGGCGCTCCCTCACCGATCACCACGACCGCGCCGGCGGCGATCGCGGCGTCGACGAAGTCGTGCCCGTCGACCCGGGCGCCCCGGATCGCGACATAGGCCGCGCCTGGGGTCACCCACGACGTGTTGTGCGTGACCGCGCTGACGTCGAGGTCGGCGGGCCGCCCGCCGGGGGCGGCACCCACGGCGTCGGAGAGGTCGCGCAGCTGCATGGGTTCATCGTCCCACCGCGGGCGGCTACCCGGCGATGCGCTCACCGGCCGACGCCGACCCCAGCCAGGTGTGCGGGTTGCGGTCCCAGCACCACCCCAGCTTCGGGGCGCGCTGGGAGATCCAGATCGCCGGCACCTGCTGGTTGCCGCGGCGGGAGGCCGGCAGCGAGAAGCACTTGTTCTTGCGGAGCATGTCCGGCCGCTGCGTGACGAGCGCGATGCCCTCGGCGATCGTGAGCGGCGTGCGCCCGCGGCCGAGGATCGTGGTCACGGCGGTCTCGGGCGTGACGTTCGTGAGGTCGGACCCGGTGTCGATGTCGGTGAGCAGGTACACCGGCGCGTCCGGGAGGTCCACGGCCTCGATCGGTGCGTACAGGCCGAGGTGCTCGTCCTCGATCATCAGGGTCGCGGGGCGGTCGTCCTTGGTCATCAGCAGCGCGCTCTGGCGCAGCGGCGCGGCGGCCGGCACGATCACGAACGGGACGTGGTCCTCGGGGCGGACCGCGCTCGGCCGGTCGGGGAGCCGGGCCGCCAGCCGCTCGACGGCGGAGCGCAGGTCGGTCTCGCTCGTCTTCATCAGGGCGGGGTAGCCGAGGCGGAAGAGGTTCTCGAGCTGGCGCTCGAGCTCGGCGACGGTGGTGCGGTCGGTGGCAGCGGCGGTGGTGGGCAACGGGTCTCCCTTGTCGATCGGCCGAGGTTCAACGGTCGGCGTGCCCGCGAAGTTCCCGGTCGCGGGCCGCTGACCCCGCTGCCACGGCCCCCGGGTGGGCACCGCTCCGCTGCGGCGCGGGCAGAAGTCGTCGCCCGTCGCGCGGGTGAACGTTCACACGGGTGATCCGAGCGGAACAGCGTCGAAAAATGCCCGCCCAGGGAGGGGCGACTCTCCCGCGGAGAGGCAACAGTTCCCGCGGAGAAGCACAACAGCCCCCGGGAGATCTCCCGAGGGCTGCGAGTGGTGGCTCCGACCGGCGTCGATCCGGTGACCTTTCGATTTTCAGTCGAACGCTCTACCAACTGAGCTACAGAGCCGTGGCGGCGTCGCCGTCAAACTGGTGGGCCTTCCGGCGATACCGTTCCGCGACCCCGACCGGACTTGAACCGGCGGCCTCCGCCGTGACAGGGCGGCGCTCTAACCAACTGAGCTACGGGGCCAGGTACTGCTCACTGCACGAGTTGGTACCCCCAACGGGATTCGAACCCGTGCTACCGCCGTGAAAGGGCGGGGTCCTAGGCCGCTAGACGATGGGGGCCCAGCAGGCGCCCCCACGTTCCAGACGCCCCAGAACCTCGACGAGCATAAGGGAGCGGCAGGCCCGGGAGCAAACCGGCTCGCTGTGGGACATCCCACGCGCTGGCCAGCACGGACAGGGGCACAGCGGCGATCGCCCGGTTCACAGCAGTCCTGCACCTCCGGCCACCGTGAGAGCCTCGGCGCGGCTGGACACGCCGAGCTTCTGGTAGGCCGCGCGCAGGTGCGTCTTCACGGTGTTGAGCGAGAGGAACATGGCGTCGGCCAGCTCCTTCTGCGACCGGAACGAGGCCAGCCCGCGCAACATCAGCAGCTCCTGGTTCGTCAGGCGCACGAGGGCGATCGCGGGCGGGAACATCGGTCGCTCCAGCGGCGCGGGCGTCGGCGTGCCGCCGAGCGCGAGCAGACCTTGCTGATCGGAGCACGACAGCGCGGCGAGCTGCAGTCGGGCGCCGGTGGAGCGTGCCGCCTCCTGCACGCGCCGCCACGCCTCCCGGGTGTCGTGCTCGTCGCCGCTGCGCAGCTCCGCGGCGGCCTGCACCACGAGGCCCTCGAGCCGGACCCGGGAGCTGTGCGTGATGTCGGCAGCCTCGGCGGCGAGGCGCGCCGCTTCGTCCGGGCGCCCGGCGAGCAGCTCCAGGCGCGCCCGGGCCGCCGTGAGAACCGGGCAGGACTCGGCCCGGTTGAGCCGCGCCAGCGCCTGGTCGCCCCGACCGAGGGAGAGCAGCAGATCGACCTCGGCCGCCACGAGCAGCGCGCCCATCAGGCTGACGGGGCCGAGCCTGCCCGCGTAGCGCGTCGAGTCACGCTGCAGCCACGACAGCGCCCGGTACCGGTCGCCCCACACCACGCCGTGGCGGGCGTGCAGGAACGTGACGACCGGTCCCCAGCTCTGCTCGGCGTTGATCCCGGGCTCCAGCCGTGCGAGCGCCGCCTCGGCTCCGTCGCGGTCCAACGTCTCGATCGCGATCAGCGCTCGTGCGAGGTCGCCGGTGAACAGCACCCGCTTGGTGTGCGGGGAAGGGCTGGACGGCAGCTCGTCGTGGCGGGCCAGCCACCGCCGTGCGATGTCGAGATCGCCCTCGACGGCGTGGAAGAGCGCGAGGTTCCCGGCGGCGCCCTTGGCCACGTAGTCGGAGCGTCCGTAGGGCGCGCGCTCGTACGCGCTCTGCAGCAGCGGGAGCGCGCCGCAGACCTCGCCGGCCAGAGCGCGGGTGATGCCGGCCTGCAGCAGAGCGAGCGGCTGCCGCACGCGCCGCGCCGCCGGGACGGTCGTCTCGACGACGTGGCTGAGCGTCTCCACGCGACGGGCGTGGTCGAGCGCCTCTCCGTGGCGCCCGCCCATCCGTGCGGCGACCATCTGGGCGCACGCGAGCGCAAGCTCGTCCAGCACCGGGTGGCGGGCGTCGGCGTCGGCGAGCGACCCGGCGAACTCCATCGCCGGTGTCGGCCCGCTCGCCGGGACGACGTGCTGCGGCTCGATGCTGGTGGCGAGCCAGATCTCTCGGATGGCCGCCACCCCGCGTGCCGTGCGCAACGACTCCAGCGGGAGCGCCTGGAACGCCGCGTCCAGGTCCGCGGGGAACTCCTCGATCAGCAGGCCCCAGGACCTGCCGATCACGCGCGCGGCGACGGACCACTGCTCGGCTGCGAGCGCCTCGCGCAGGGCGGTGACCGGGTTGCCCTCCGCGCCGCCGGCCTGCCTGGGCGGCGTGGGCGCCCCGAGCACGGTCCCAGGTGCGTCGTGCGAAGCCAAGGTTCCCCCGAACCGGGCCGCTCTCGGGTCGGCCGTGTCCAGGAGAGGTTAGGGCATCTGCGCAGAACAGGGCCCCGCGCACGCACACGGCGTGCGCGGGACCCCGTGCGAGGCGGCTCAGTGGGGGAGCACCTCGTCCGCCCCACGCCTGCTGTGCCGGGCGAGCACCAGGGCTCCACCCAGCAGCAGCAGCACCAGAGCACCCAGGGCGAGACCCCACCCGATCTGAGCGCCAGTCGTCGGGAGGTCCTCGGAGAGAACCACCGAACCGGACTCCGAGGTCGAGGGGTCCGAGGTGATCGGGTCACCGCCACCCGTGCCGTCGCCCGGGGGTGCGGCGCTCGCGGTCGCCGTGTTCGACAGCGCCGCACCGGTCAGGTCGGCCTCCTGCACGGTGTAGCTCGCCGTGCAGACGATCTCCTCGCCGGGGAGCAGCGACGTCTCCGGGCACGCGACCTCCGAGAGGTCGCCCGCACCGGTGAACGCACCCTCGGTGACGGCCACCGAGCTCAGCGTCACGTTGCCCGTGTTGGTCACCAGGAAGCTGTACGTCACGGTCTGGCCCACCGCCGTGATCGTCGCGGCGTCCGAGGTCTTGACCAGTCCGATCCCGGGTGCGTGCGGTGCCTCGATGTTCACCTCCGACGGCGGCGAGGTCACCGGCGGTGCCTCGGTCCCCGGCGAGGCGCCGGTCACGGTCGCCGTGTTGCTGAGCAACCCGGAGTCGACGTCGGCCTGCGTCGCGACGTAGGCCGCCTCGCAGGTCATGGACTCCTGCGGGGTGAGCACGACGGCGGGGCACTCGATCGCGTCCAGCTCGCCTGTGCCGGTGAACCCGCCGTCGTCGACGACGATCTCGGTGAGCGTCACGTTGCCGGTGTTGGTCACCAGGAAGCTGTAGAGCACCTGGTCACCGGCGTTCGTGATCTCCTCGACGTCCGAGGTCTTGACCAGGGTGATCCCCGGCGCGGACGGCACCTCGACGACGATCTCGGACGGTGGTGCCTCGACCGGCGTGCCGCCGCCCGGAGGTGTTCCGGTGCCTGTCGCCACGTTGGTCACGGCTCCGGCGTCCACGTCCTCCTGCGTGAGCTCGTACGTCGCGGTGCACGTGACGTCGTCGCCCGGCGCGAGGACCGTGACGGGGCACTCGATCGCGGACAGCTCACCGCTCCCGGAGAACTCGCCCTCCACCGGTGCCACGTCCGACAGCGTCACGTTGCCGGTGTTCGTCAGCAGGAAGCCGTAGGTGATCACGTCACCCACCGCCGATGCCGAGGCCGGGCTCGCGGTCTTGACGACGCTCAGCCCCGGTGCCGGGTCGCTCCCGACGGTGGTCTCCGAGGGCGGTGACTCCACCGGCGTGTCCGAGCCGGGCGGGGTGCCGGCCGCGGTGGCGACGTTGGTGACGCCACGCGCGTCGACGTCCTCCTGGGTGAGCACGTAGGTCGCGGTGCAGGTCGTCTCCGCAGCCGGAGCCAGCGTGGTCACCGGGCAGAGGATCTCGGAGAGGTCACCGGTGCCGGTGAAGTCCTGCTCCTGAACGGTGATCCCGCTCATCGTCACGTTGCCGGTGTTGATCACCCGGAAGCTGTAGGTGACCTCCTCGCCGGCGCGGTCGACCGTGGCCGGGGTCGCGGTCTTCACGACGCTCAGCGACGGGTTCGGCGGCAGCGGCACCTCCACCTGCGAGGGCGGCGAGTCGGACCTGCCGCCGGAGGGGGTGTTGCCCGTGGCGACGGCCGTGTTCTCGAGCGAGCCGCTGTCGACGTCGGCCTGGGTCAGCGTGTAGGTCGCCGTACAGGTCGTGGTCGCCTCAGGTGCCAGCGTGGTGGCGGGGCAGCTGATCGCAGACAGGTCACCCGTGCCCGAGAAGTCCACCTCGACCACAGCGAGCTCGTCGATCGTCACGTTGCCGGTGTTGGTCACCAGGAACGAGTACGTCACAGGGTTGCCCGCGGCCGCACCCACCGGGGAGGCCGACTTGGCCACCGTGAGCGAGGGGTCGTCGGGCGAGTCGACCGTGACGGTCGAGGGCGGGGTGTCCGTGACGCCGCCGCCCGGGGGCGTGCCGCCACCGGTCGCGGTGTTGGTCACGCCGCCGTTGTCGACGTCGGCCTGGGTCAGCGTGTAGAGCGCCGTGCAGGTCGTCGAGGCGCCCGGAGCCAGGGCCGTGCTCGAGCAGGTCACGGCGGAGAGGTCGCCGGTCCCGGTGAACTCGGTCTCGTCGACGTGCACGTCGGTCAGCGTCACGTTGCCGGTGTTCGACAGCGTGAACGAGTAGGTGATCTCGGTCCCGGCGGTGCCGGCGGTCGTCGGCGTCGCCGACTTCACCAGCGTCATGGCGGGCGCGTCCGGCGTCTCCACCGTCACCGAGGACGGCGGCGAGTCGATCGTGCCGCCTCCCGGCGGGGTCCCGGTCGCCGTAGCGGTGTTGGTCACGCCGTCGGCATCGATGTCGGCCTGCGTGAGCACGTAGGGCGCCGTGCAGGTCATGGTGGTGCCCGGCGCGAGCGGTGCGTCGGGGCACGTGATGGCACCCAGGTCGCCCGTGCCGCTGAAGGCACCCTCCTCGATGCTGACGTCGGTCAGCGTGGAGCCGCCCGTGTTGGTGACGTCGAAGCTGTAGGTGATCTCCTCGCCCACGGTGCCGCTGGTGGCCGGGAGGGCGGTCTTCGTGAGGGTCAGCCCGTCCTCGGCCTCGTCCTCGTAGTCGAAGGTCGACGGCGTCGAGGTGATCGGCGGGCTGAAGGGCGGCGTGCCGGTGACGGTCGCCGAGTTCGTGATCAGCTCGGCGTCGACATCGGCCTGGGTGAGCGTGTAGTCGGCCGTGCAGGTGGTGCTGGCCCCCGGGGCGAGCGTCGTCGTCGGGCACTCGATCGCGCCGAGATCGCCGGTGCCGGTGAAGTCGCCCTCGTTGACCACGATGCCGGTGAGCGCTGTGTTGCCGGTGTTGGTCACCAGGAAGCTGTACTCGAGCGTGCCGCCGGTGGCGAAGGGCTCGCCGTCGGGAAGAGCGGCCGACTTGACCACCGAGACGCCCGGCGCGTAGTTCGCCGGCGTGGTGACCGTCGAGGTGTTGTTGTCGGGGTTCGGGTCGTTCTCGTTACCGGTGACGGTCGCCGTGTTGGTGAGCGTCTCGATGGTGCCCGTGACCGTCCCGGTGACCATGAAGGTGAAGAACTGACCAGGTGCGGTCCTGCCGTCGACGCAGGTCATGAGGTTGCCCTCGAACGAGCACTCGTCGTTCGGGCTGGACAGGTTGGACATCGACGCCGGCAGCAGGTCCTGGAAGTAGTACCCGCTGGAGGCGACGTCGCTGTGGTTGGTGACATTGAAGTAGTAGGTCACGGTGCTGCCAGGGATGTAGCTGGACGGGCCGGACTTCTCGATGCTGAGATCGACGTCAGCGCCGAGGTTGCTGGTCGCGTCGTAGTTGACGGTCGAGGTGTCCCATGCCGGCCCCTGCGACGTCGTGATGATGCTGAAGGTCGGGTTGTCGGCACCCGCGTTGCTCACCTCGATCTGCGTGATCTCACCTGTCCGGTTGTTCGCCAGACCGAGGTTGCCGTTGCCGTACAGCCACTGCCCACCGAACGAGGCGAGCTCCACAGCGATCGGCCAGCTGGCGACCGCGCCGGACCCGAGGTCGATCCGCCAGATCTGGCTGGTGCCGTCGACACCCCAGAGGTAGCCGTCCAGGTAGACGAGGTCGGCGAAGTTCGGGAGGTCCTCGTCGACGACGATCGCGGCGGCCTCGACCGTGGTCACGTCGACGGCGAAGACCGTGCTCGTGTCGTTCTGGCTGCGGACGAAGAACGTGCCGGCGTCGTCGCCGGCCCCGAAGGTGCCTTGGTTGAACTGCATGCCGTCCAGACCGGCGATCGGACCCAGGTCCTCGGTGATGCCGCCCTGGCCGATGCGGATGAGGTGGTTGATCTCGGTGCTGATGGCGTAGATGTAGTTGTCGAGAGCGTTGTAGCCCATGCCGTTGTAGTCATGGGTACCCGCGCCTTCCTCGACGTAGGAGAACTCAGGTCCGGCTTGCACCCCGGTGTAGAGCACCGTGGCGTTGCGGCCCTGTGAGATGAAGACCGCAGCCGCGGCCGGGTCGAAGGGGTCGCCCGGTGCGGCGCTGGCCGTCATGGTGGTCGTGGCGGCGCCCGCCGCCGTCAGCGCCACGGTCGCCAGCGCGACCGCGAGGGCTCCTCGCAACGCACGCGCGAGGACGCCGCTGCCTCGCGGCGCTCGACGTGGCACCGATGGCCTGGGATCCTTCTCGTGCGCGGAGCGCACACGTCTGCTGCTCATGGATAGTTCCTCCCCGATCTGCTCCATCTGGCGACGCCGTCGGCTCGCTCCGTGGCGGCTCTGCGGGACGGCGTCGGCGTAAGCGAATCGGTCGACGAACCGTGCGATCAACGATCGCGTGGGCATCTCACCCGGGATCTCACCCCGATGACTCAGGGTGTGAGACTGGGCCCGTGATCGAGATGTCGCCCGAGGCGTTCGAGGAGGCTGTCGCCGACGGCCTCGACCTCATCCCGGAGGAGCTGGCGAGGCACATCGACAACGTCGTGGTGCTGGTCGAGGACGAGCCGCCCCCGGACGCGGAGGACCCGGACCTGCTCGGGTTGTACGAGGGCACGCCGCTGACCGAGCGCGGCGAGTGGTGGGCCGCGGGCTCGCTCCCGGACCGCATCACGATCTTCCGCAACCCCACGCTGCGCTTCTGCGAGGACGTCGACCAGGTGGCCGAGGAGGTCGCGGTGACGGTGGTCCACGAGATCGCCCACCACTTCGGCATCGACGACGCCCGGCTGCACGAGCTGGGGTGGGCGTAGGCAGCGACCGGCGCGGTGCGCGAGCGCGCACCAGGTCACCGCGAGCCCCTGCCTCGGTGAGCGACACCCGTTATCGTCGGACCATGCGTTTTCCTGCCGCCCAGCCTTGATTCACCACCTCGCTGACGACCCGGGTGATCGCGTTCGCCGTCGCCCGGGACTGCTTCCCGCTGTATGCGCTCTACACGCTGCTGTTCGCCGACAGCGGGTTGTCTGCGCCGCAGGTCAGCACGCTGCTGATCATCTGGTCGGCCACGGCGTTCGTGCTCGAGGTGCCCTCCGGGGTGTGGGCGGACCTGCTCGACCGGAGGCTGCTGCTGGCCCTGGGGGCCGTGCTGCAGGCGGCAGCGTTCGCGACGTGGATGCTGTGGCCGACGTACCTCGGATACGCCCTCGGGTTCGTGGTGTGGAGCATGGGCTCGGCGCTGCAGTCCGGGACGTTCGAGGCCCTGGTCTTCGACGAGCTGAGCACCCAGGGACGCGCGGCGTCCTACGCCCGGCTGCTGGGGCTCTCCCAGGGCGTGGCGATGGGGGTGATGGCCATGGCCATCGCCGCGGCCGCGCCGCTGTACGCGGCCGGCGGCTACCCGTTGGTGGGCTGGACGAGCGTGGCGCTCGCCCTGCTGGGGGTCCCGGCGGCGCTGGCGTTGCCGCGGGCGCGTCCGGTGATCTCGACGGCGCCGGGCCGACCGGCCGACGCGGTCGACGACGACGACGACCCGAGCCGCGGCGGCGTGCTGCGAGGCTATCTCTCGACCCTCGGCGTCGGGCTGGGCGAGGCGAGCAGCAGCCGACCGGTCCGACGCACGCTGCTGCTGCTGTTCCTGGTCGTGGTGGTGATGGCGGTCGACGAGTTCTTCCCGCTGGTGGCGAGCGACCTGGGTGTGCGCACCGCGCACGTCCCGTGGCTCATCGCCGCGTGCTCGCTGATGCAGGCCCTCGGCACCGCGGCCGTGGGGTGGACGGCCTCGTGGCGCCGGGCGCCGTTCGCGGTCCTCGTGCTGGCCGCGGGGGTGCTGCTGGCCGCCGGAGCGACGACGTCCGGCCCCTGGGGCTTCGCGCTCGTGGCGCTCGGCTACGGGCTCACCAACAACGCGATGGTCGCGACCGAGGCGCAGCTGCAGCACCGCATCTCGGGGCGCGCCCGGGCGACGGTGACCTCGGTGGCGGGTCTGGTGAAGGAGGGTGCCGCGCTCGTGGGCTTCGCGACCGTCGGGCTGCTGACGAGCGGCTCCACGGTCGCGCCGGCGGTGGCTGCCGTCGCGCTCGCAGCGGCGGCACTGGGTGCTGTCGCCGCCTGGCGAGCACTCGACGACCGGATGTCGGCCGCCCCCGGACCGCGTCCGTGGCACCATCGAGAGATGAGCGACGACACCAGGATCACCGTCTCCCGCACCATCGACGCGTCCGCCAGCGACCTGTTCGACATCCTGAGCAACCCCCGCCGGCACCCCGAGGTGGACGGCTCGGGCTTCATGCGCTCCGGCGACCGCACGAACCGCGTGCAGGGGGTCGGCGACGTCTTCACGATGGAGATGTCGGGCGACCACATGGGCGGCGACTACCGCACGGAGAACCACGTGACCGGCTACGACAAGAACGCCCTGCTCGCGTGGCAGACCGCGCCCGAGGGCACCGAGCCGCCCGGGTGGGAATGGGTCTGGGAGCTGAAGCCGACCGGTCCCGACGCCACCGAGGTCACGCTCACCTACGACTGGGGCAAGGTCACCGACCCCGAGATCCTCAAGACGACCCGCTTCCCGCTCGTGACCCAGGAGCAGCTCGAGGCCTCGCTGGGCAACCTCGCGGCCGCCGTCAGCAGCTGACCGCAGCGCAAGCCGTTCAACGAGGACAGAAGCTGTCCTGAAGGCTTCCTAGGGTCGGGGTACATCCCCGAGACCAGGAGGTCGACCATGCAGGTTCTCGTCACCGGAGCCACCGGGACCGTCGGGCGGGAGGTGGTGCGCGCGCTGCTCGAGCGCGGCCACGCCGTGCGCGCGCTGTCGCGGGAGCCGGCCACTGCGGCGCTGCCCGCCGAGGTGGAGGTGGTGCGGGGTGACCTGACCGACCCGACCACGCTGGCGCCCGCCCTGCAGGGGGTGGAGGCGGTGCACCTCATCGCCTTCGACGCGCCTCGCGGCAGCGGCGGCGGGGCTGCGCTCACCGAGGTCGAACCGCTGCTGGCCCAGCTGCGCACCGCGGGTGTGCGCCGCGTGACCGTGCTCCAGAACGGCTATCCCGGCCCGCTGGAGGCGGCGATCGCCGAGCAGGACGCGATCGGCTGGACGATCCTGCAGCCGGTCGAGTTCATGGCGAACATGATCGGCGACTGGGCCGAGCAGATCCGTGCCTCCGGGCCTGTCGAGGAGCCCTACGTCGACCGGCTGAGCGCCATGGTCCACGAGGCCGACATCGGGGACGTGGCCGCGATCGCCCTCACCGCCGGCGGGTACGAGGGCACCGAGCTCGTCCTCACCGGACCCCGCCCGCTCACGCTCCGCGACAAGCTCGACGCCGTCGGGGCCGCCACCGGGAGCCAGATCGGGCTCGTCGAGCTGACCGTCGAGGAGGCCGAGGCGCGCTGGCGCGCCCAGGGGATGGATGACGAGACCGTCGCCTTCTCGCACTGGATCTACGGCGACGGCGGTCCCGAGATCGGCCGGACGCCGTCGGGCGTCGTCGAGCAGGTGACGGGACGCCCGGCGCGCGAGGTGACCGAGTGGGCGGCCGCGCACGCGGACGCCTTCCGTTGACCGGCGGCGTCCCGGGCTGCCGCGGCCCCGCTCCGGCATCGCGCTGCGGACGGGCGATAATGGTCGGCATGGACAAGGTCAGCAAGACCGAAGACGAGTGGCGCGCCGAGCTCGACCCGATGGAGTACGCGGTGCTCCGCGAGGCGGCCACCGAGCGCCCGTTCACGGGCGAGCTGCTCGGGGAGCACCGCACCGGCATCTTCTCCTGCCGGGCCTGCGACGCCGAGCTGTTCCGCAGCGACACGAAGTTCGAGAGCCACTGCGGCTGGCCGAGCTTCTACCAGCCGAAGGAGGGCGACGCGGTCGAGCTGGTCGAGGACCGCTCGCACGGGATGGTGCGGACCGAGGTCCGCTGCGCCCGCTGCGGCTCGCACCTGGGGCACCTGTTCGACGACGCCCCGCAGACCCCCACCGGGGACCGGTTCTGCATCAACTCGGTGTCGCTGCGGTTCGCTCCGCAGGAATGACCCGCGTCCTCACCCTCAACCTCCAGCACGGGCTCTCCCGCGAGGGCACGGCCACGAGCGCCGAGGAGCTGGCGGGCGCGGTGTCCGGGCTGGAGGTCGACGTCCTCGCGCTGCAGGAGGTCGACCGCGGGCAGCCGCGCAGCGGCGGGGTCGACCAGGCACGGGTCGTCGCGGACGCGCTGGGGCTGCCCCACGTGCGGTTCGCGGCTGCGCTCACCGGTGACGTCCGGAAGGGCAAGTCCTCACCCTCGCGGTGGGGGACGGCCGACGGCGCGGCGTACGGACTGGCCATCGCCTCGCGCTGGCCCGTTCTCGCCTGGTTCGTGAAGCCGCTGCCGCGGCTGCCGGTCCGGCACCCGGTGCTCGCCGGCGGGCAGCTGAAGCTGCGTGACGACGAGCAGCGCGGCGCCCTCGCTGCCGTGCTGCAGACCCCGCAGGGGCAGCTGAGCGTCACGTGCGCGCACCTGTCGCTGCTGGGCCCGGTGGCCGCGGTGCAGCTGCGGAACCTGCTGCGGTCGGTGGCCACGATGCCCGGTCCGGCACTGGTGTGCGGGGACCTCGACCTCGACCCGTGGGCACTGCGCCCGCTGGCACCTGGGTGGCAGCTGCCGCGAGCGCTGACCTTCCCGGCACGTGCCCCGCGCCGCCAGATCGACCACGTGCTCGCGCGCGGGATCGCGATCGACCGGGTCGAGGCTGTCGAGCTGCCCGTCTCGGACCACCGCGGGCTGCTGGCGACGCTGAGACCGACCGAGGCGTGAGCGACGAGCCACCCGCGCGGGGTCTGAGCCGCGCGCTCGCCCGGGTGCCGGCGCCGGCCCTGTTCGCGACGTCCGGGATCGCGCAGTACAGCGGGGCGGCGCTCGCCGTCGGCCTGTTCGCGCTGATGCCGCCGCACACGGTCGCCTGGGCGCGCGCGCTCGTGAGCGCCGTGATCCTGCTGGTGCTGATCCGGCCCTGGCGCACGCCGTGGACCCGCGCGACGCTGCGGCAGACCGGACTCTTCGGCGTCGTGCTGGTCGTCATGAACATGCTGTTCTACATCGCGATCCACTACCTGCCGCTGGGTGCCGTGGTGGCGATCGAGTTCGCCGGCCCGGCGCTGGTTGCGGCATGGGGGAGCCGGAGCGCACGCGGGCGGGTGGCGGTGGCGCTCGCAGCGGCCGGCGTGGCGGCGATCAGCCTGGTCGGGCTGCGCTGGGACGAGGCGGGTGTCGGCGGCACCGCGCCCATGGTCCTCGGGCTGCTGTGCGCTGTCGCGGCGGGAGCGACCTGGGCCTGGTACATGGTGCTCGCGGGCCGGATCGCGGCTGTGCGTGACGGCCAGGCCTCGCTCGCCGTGGGCACGTCGATCGCCGTCGTCCTGCTGGCCCCGCTGGCAGCGCCGTGGGCGGGCCCGTTGCTCACCTCGGGCGGCAGCATCTGGCTGGCGGTGCTGGGTGTGGGGGTGCTGTCGTCGGTGATCCCGTACATCCTGGACCAGGTCGCGATCGTGCGGCTGGGCACGGCGACGTTCGCCCTCCTCAACGCGCTGCTGCCCGCCACCGCCACGGTCGTCGGGTTGCTGGCGCTGCAGCAGCAGCCCACGATCGGCGAGATCGCCGGCCTCCTCGCGATCAGCGTGGCGGTCGCGCTGGCACCCCGCAGGCGCGCGCTGGGACCGGACGGCGCCTGAGCCTCACACCGAGGACAGCGTGAGCTCCATCCGGGGCAGCATCCGACCCGGGATGGAACCGCTGGGCACCTCGCCGGTCCTTCGCGCGCCGAAGCGGGCGTAGAACGGCTCAGCCCCGGGATCGGCGTCGAGGACGACGCGACTCATGCCCCGCCGTCGAGCCTCGTCCAACGCGTGCCCGAGCAAGGCTGCCCCGACCCCCGTGCCGATCCAGGGCGGGTCGACGAACAACGACTGCAGCTCGCCCTCGGGCGCCGCACCGGTCAGCCGCACGAGCCCGGCCAGCTCCTCCCCGACGTAGGCGACCGCCATGTCGCCGGACCGGCAGTCGGCGGCGGTGTAGGTCAGCTCAGCTCGGCAGGCGGCGAGGAAGGCGGCGTCATAGCCCCAGTGCCCCTTGGAGCGCAGCGCCAGCTCGGTGAGCTCGGCCGCCTGGTCCGCACGCGGCGCAAGGATGCGCGGGACGGGTGTCTGCGGCATCGCTCGACAGTACCGCCCAGAGAACGGAAGGCAGCGAGTCGCCCACCTCCGCCACCCCGCTTGTGCCAGAGTTTGACAACGAGGCGATGGGCCTCCGTCCAGAAAGGGGTGTTCCATGGAGTTCACTGTTGGCGGCATCATCGGAACGATCATCTTCGGTGCCGTGATCGGGATCCTCGCTCGCTTGGTCAAGCCCGGCCCACAGCGGGTCAGCATCGTCGCGACCGTGATCATCGGCATCATCGGCGCGGTCGTCGGCTACTTCCTCGCCGGCCTGCTCGGCGTCGAGTCCACCGGCGGCATCGACTGGATCCGTTGGCTCATCTCGATCGTCGTGGCGGTCATCGTGCTCGGCATCTACATCGGCATGAGCGGCGGCAAGGGTCGAGGCGGCACCGCCAGGTAACGACCCGCTCTCCCCACGCACCGCAGGACCTCCGGCACGGCGCCGGGGGTCCTGCGTCGTTGCCAGGGATGCCAGACTGGCCCCGTGGAGGTCATCATCACCAGCGGTCCGGACGAGATCGCCACGATCGGCGCTGACGCGTTCTGCCATCTGCTCGACCGCAAGCCCGAGGCCGTGCTCGGGCTCGCGACCGGGTCGTCACCGCTGACGATCTACGACGAGCTCGTCCGCCGTCACGAGGCGGGGGCGGTCAGCTTCGCGGGCGCGACGGCGTTCACGCTCGACGAGTACGTCGGGCTTCCCGCCGATCATCCGCAGCGGTACCGCAACGTGATCGCCTCCGAGCTCACCGATCGGATCGACATCCACCCGGGCCGGGTGCACGGGCCCGACGGGCTCGCCGAGGACATCGCCGCCGCCTGCGCCGCCTACGACGCCGCGATCGTGCAGGCCGGCGGTGTGGACCTGCAGATCCTCGGCATCGGCACCGATGGTCACATCGCCTTCAACGAGCCGGGGTCCTCGCTGGCTTCACGCACCCGCATCAAGACCCTGACGGCGCAGACCCGCGTGGACAACGCGCGGTTCTTCGGCGGCGACCCCGAGGCGGTGCCGCAGCACTGCCTCACGCAGGGCCTTGCCACGATCATGGAAGCCCGACACCTGCTGCTGGTCGCGACCGGGCGCGCGAAGTCCGAGGCGATCCACCACCTGGTGGAGGGCGCGGTCTCCGCGATGTGGCCCGCGACGATCCTGCAGCACCACCCGAAGGTCACGGTGCTGATCGACGCCGCCGCGGCCTCGCGCCTCGCTCTCTCGGACTACTACCGCGAGACCTACGCGAGCAAGCCCGCCTGGCAGCGGTTCTGACCGCCGTCAGACCACCCGCTGCTTCTGCTCGCCGAGCCCCTCGATGCCGATCTCGATGACGTCGCCCGCGGCCAGGTAGGGGAACCGGCCCGACAGCGCGACGCCCTCGGGCGTACCGGTGTTGATGAGGTCGCCGGGGTCGAGCGTGAGGTACTGGCTCAGGTGCCACACGATCGTGGCGACGTCGAAGATCATGTCCGCCGTCGAGGAGTCCTGACGGGCCTCGCCGTTCACGGTCGACCACAGCCGCAGCGCGTTGGGGTCGGCGAGCTCGCTGACCGGCACCAGGGTGGGGCCGAGCGGGTTGAAGGACGGACCGCACTTGCCCTTGCTCCACTGGCCGCCCGAGTCCTCGAGCTGCCAGGTGCGCTCGGAGAGGTCCTGGCTCGTGACGAACCCGGCGATGTGGTCCCACGCCTGCTCGGGCGAGGCCAGGTAGCTGGCGCGCTTGCCGATGACGACGCCCAGCTCGACCTCCCAGTCGAGCTTCGTCGAGCCCGGGGGGAACGGCACGTCGTCGTACGGGCCGACGACCGTGTTGGGGTGCTTGAAGAACAGGATCGGGACCGACGGCGGGGTGCCACCGGACTCCGCGGCGTGCGCCTCGTAGTTCATCCCGATGCACAGCACCGCGCTCGGCCTGGCGATCGGGGCGCCGACGCGCAGGTCATCGGCTCCCTCGAGCACGGGCAGGGTCGCGATCGCATCCCGGACGCGAGCGACGCCGTCGGCCTCCAGGAAGGCGCCGTCGATGTCGTGGGTGAGCGAGCGCAGGTCGCGGACGACGCCGTCGTGGCGGACGGCGGGGATCTCCTCGCCGAGCTCGCCCAGTCGCAGGAGTTCCATGATGTCCTTCCGTCAGGGTGTGCTCAGCATGTCGCAGGCGGCGCTCGACGGCGGATCGCGACCGGATCGTAGGACGCGCCGGGGCAGGTTGGGTACGTTCGAGGCGTGAGCAGCGCTGACGAGCCGTGGTGGCGGCGAGCCGTGGTCTACCAGGTCTACCCCCGCAGCTTCGCCGACTCCGACGGCGACGGGATCGGCGACATCCCCGGCATCACGTCGCGGCTCGACCACCTGGCCGCGCTCGGTGTCGACGCGGTGTGGCTCTCACCCGTGTACGTCTCGCCGCACGTCGACAACGGGTACGACATCGCCGACTACCAGGCGATCGACCCGGTGTTCGGCACCCTCGAGGACCTCGACGCCCTGATCGCCGCCATGCACGAACGTGGCATGCGGCTGGTCATGGATCTCGTCGTCAACCACACCTCGGACGAGCACCCGTGGTTCGTGGCGTCGCGCGACCCGGCCAACCCCAAGCGCAGCTGGTACTTCTGGCGGCCCGGGCGCCCGGACCCGGACGGCGGGCCGGGGGCGACCCTGCCGCCGAACAACTGGTCCTCGGTGTTCCTGGGGTCGGCCTGGGAGCAGGATGCCGGCGGCAGCTACTACCTGCACTCGTTCGCGGCGAAGCAGCCCGACCTCAACTGGGGCGAGCCGGCGGTGCGGGAGGCCATCTACTCGATGATGCGGTGGTGGCTGGACCGCGGCGTCGACGGCTTCCGCATGGACGTCATCAACCTGATCTCCAAGCCCGAGGGGCTGCCGGACGCGCCGGGCGGGCCGACCGCCGGCAACCAGCTCGAGATGGTCGTCGGCGACCCCGGGCTGCACACCTACCTGGCGGAGATGCGTCGGGAGGTCTTCGACCGCTACCCCGATCGCACCTTCCTCACGGTCGGCGAGATGCTGGCGGTGACCCCCGAGCAGGCGGTGCTGGTCACCGACCCCGAGCGACGCGAGCTCGACATGGTGTTCCAGTTCGAGCACGTCGACGTGGACCACGGCCAGCTCGGCAAGTACGACCCGCAACCGTTGGACCTGCGCGACCTGAAGGCGTCGCTGGCGCGGTGGCAGGTGGCGCTCGCCGAACGGGGCTGGAACTCGCTGTACTTCAACAACCACGACCAGCCGCGCGCGATCTCTCGCTGGGGCGACACCAGCCAGTACTGGCGTGAGTCGGCGACTCTGCTCGCGGGTGTGCTGCACATGCACCGGGGCACCCCGTTCGTGTACCAGGGCGAAGAGATCGGGATGACGAACTACCCGTTCGCGCGCATCGAGGAGTACCGCGACATCGAGGCCGCGCGCGCCTACGAGGTCGCCACCGCCCTCGGTCTGCCCTCGGAGCTGATCCTCGGCACGATGGCGAAGATGAGCCGCGACAACGCCCGCACGCCGATGCAGTGGGACGGCGAGGCGCACGCGGGCTTCACCACCGGGCAGCCGTGGCTGCCCGTCCACCTGAACCACCTGTGGCTGAACGTCGCCGACCAGGTCGAGGACGCCGACTCGGTGCTGTCCTTCTACAAGCGGCTGATCGCCCTCCGCAAGAGCGAGGACGTGCTCACGACAGGAACCTTCACCCTGCTGGAGCCCGACCACAAGCAGCTGTGGGCGTTCCTGCGGGCGGACGAGCGCGATCGCCTGCTCGTCCTCGCGAACTTCTCGGACGACGAGCTCGGTATCCCCGACGGCGATGCCTTCACCGGTCTCGACGGCGGCCGCCTGCTGCTGGGCAACTACCCCGACGGCGGTGCGCCGGGTCCGCTGCGGCCCTGGGAGTTCCGCGCGGTCTACCTGTGAAGCACGGCGGCCGACCGCCGCAACCGTGGGCGACACCCGTCTGGCGCGTGACCGCAGCCCGGACAGGTCCGTCAGGGCCTGTAGCCGCGCACGAACGCGCGCATGTCCTCGGAGATCCAGGCGTCGCGCTCGCCGGCCGTGATAGGCGATCCCGGGGGTCCAGGTCGCGCTGAGACGAGACGGGGGACGTCGCCACCCAGGTCGGGCTGAGCACCTTCGCCGACTTCAACTACACGAATGTCGATGCGACCGAGGCGACCGTCACCGGCGTCTTCGCGCCCGCGGACCGGCATGCAGGCGACCTGTAAGCGCTCCTGGAGGAGGTCTCGGTATGGAGCCGCGCCCTGGCCCCGTGCGCGACGGGGTGCTCGCGACATGAGCGGACGTGCGGCGTGCGCGATCGTGAGGTGCGTGAACGAGTTGGTGTGGACGCGAGCGGTCGGCTTCCGTGCTCGTCGCCGACGCGGTCTCGTCGACCGTCAGTCCAGACCTTCGACGATGCGGAAGTCACGCTCGACGCCACCCGAGAGGGCGGCCAGCGCCTTCTGGTAGGCCGCACTCTCATGCGTCGCGACGGCCTGTTCGAAGCTGTCGAACTCGACGAGGACGGTCCGCTCGGCGATCCCGGCATCATGTGCCACGACGCGGCCGCCACGGACGAGGGTCCGACCGCCCCCGGCCTTGACGGCCGGACGGGCCAGCTCGTTGTAGGCGGCAAGCTTCTCAGGGTTCGAGATGGTGCGGTAGACGCTGACCCAGTAGCCCTTGGGCATGGAACCTCCAGTGCTGAGACGAGTACATCGGACTGAGCGATTGGTCTCGGACGAGCGCCGGTGGGGAGTGCGGCTTGTCGGCGCCGCGCTCACCGGGCCGACGGCTCGATGCGTGGGCCCCGTGGGGCTCGAACCCACAACCCACGGATTAAAAGTCCGCTGCTCTGCCAGTTGAGCTAGAGGCCCGGGCCGCGAGTGCTCGCTCGGGCCGCGGTTGGCAGTCTAGGGCGAGCGACGAGCGCCGCCGTCAGGCCATCTGGATGGCGTCGGTGTGGTCGTCGGTGGGCAGGTCGCCGTCGATCGTGGCCATCACGGACTGCGGCCCCATGAGGATGCCGGAGCCGTAGCTGGACAGGAACGCGGTGTCGGCGGCGTCCCGGCCCGTCGAGATCCGCAGCAGCGCGGGTCGAGGCGCCAGCCGGGTCCCGTCCACCACGTACCACCGGCCGTACACCCACGCCTCGGTCACCGCGTGGAAGTCCATCGGGGCGAGGCCCGGCGCGTACACCGCGACCACCCGGGCGGGGACGTCCAGCCCGCGCAGCAGGGAGGCCGTCAGGTGCGCGTAGTCCCGGCACACGCCCGCTCCGGCCAGGAACGTCTCCACCGAGCCGTCGGTGAACCGGCTCGACCCCGGGACGTAGCGCAGGTGCTGGTGCACGAAGGCCGACACGGCGTCGACGAGCTCCAGCCCGGTCGTCTTCCCGAACTCACGCCGCGCCACCGGCAGCATCCGGTCGGACTCGGCGTACCGGCTGGGCCGCAGGTAGATATCGCGGTCGTCGGGGTTGTCCGGGGCGCTCGTGGGCAGGTTCGCGTCGGAGGTCACGGTCGCGGCGTACCGCACCTGCACCTTCTTGCCCCACGGGGTCTCGGGCGCGAAGTCGAACGTGTGCATCAAGCCGCCGTGCGCCGTCGGGACCTCGACGGGCGTCAACGGCTCGCCGTCGAGCGTGACCGTGAGCGTCTCGTCGATGTCCAGCCCAGGCACCCGCGCGACCGCCATCTGCATCACGACGCGGGTGGCCCCCGCGATCGTGGTGAACGAGACATCGGCACTGACGGTGCGGCGCATCGGACTCTCCTCGTTCGGCTCCGACGAGGATAGGTCCTCGGCACGAGGGTTCAGTCGCCGAAGACCCGCTCGGTGTACGTGTTCCCGAACACCCGACCGGGGTCGACGGCGTCCCTGGTCGTGAGCGCGTCGTCGAACCTGGGGTAGAGCGCGCGGAGGTCGTCGGCGCGGAGGCGGTGCAGCTTGCCCCAGTGCGGCCGGCCCGCGTGCTCAGCCATCATCGCCTCCACGGCGCGGAAGTACCGAGCGAACGGCAGCCACCGGGTCTGGTGGACCGCGATGTAGGCGGTCTCGCGCCGGTGCGCGGTCGAGAGCCAGACGTCGTCGGCCGCGGCGAACCGGACCTCGATCGGGAACGGCACGTTCTCGCCGCTGCGGCCCAGCCACGACCGGATCTCCTCGAGCACCGGGACGACGGCCTGCCGCGGGAGCGCGTACTCCATCTCGCGGAACCGCACCCGTCGGGGCGAGGTGAACACCCGGTGGCTCGCCGCCCGGTACCGCCGCTCGGTCAGCGCCCGCGCCGCGACGTTGTTGACGGCGGGCGTCAGGGCACCGACCGCCGAGCACAGCCCGGTGGTGAGCGCGAGCGCGCCGTTCGAGAGCACCTCGTCGTCGATGAGCCGCCGCACCGGGTGCAGCGGACCCGCGCCGCTGCTGCGCCGGTCGTTCACCTTCGTCTGGGCCACGTCGGTGTGCGGCCACCAGTAGAGCTCGACGTGGTCGTGGCTGTCGACGAGGCCGTCGGGCTCGAGCAACGACTCGAGCACCTCGCCGAGCGGCATCGGCGCCTCGTGAGCCTCGAGCTCGAACGCCGGGACCGCGCGGAGCGTGACGGCGGTCAGCACACCGGCCACCCCCAGCCCCAGTCGGGCGAGCTCGAAGAGGTCGGGCCGCCGGGTGGGGCTGGTCTCGACGATCTCACCGTTCGCCGTCACCAGTCGGAGGGCGCGGACCTGGGTGGCCAGGCCACCCAGCCGCGCGCCGGTGCCGTGGGTGCCGGTGGAGATCGCCCCGGCGATCGACTGCCGGTCGATGTCACCCATGTTCTCCAGCGCGAGCCCGCGCGCAGCGAGCTCGGAGCACAGCCGGCGCAGCCGGATCCCGGCGCCCACCCGGACCTCACGGGAGCCGTCGGCGCCTGCGGCCCCGACATGCTCCACGCGGTTGATCGCGTCGAGGCTCAGCAGGACGCCGTCGGTCGCGGCGCAGTCGGTGAACGAGTGCCCGGCACCGACCGCGCGCACCCGCTTGCCGCGTGCCGCCGCCCACCGCACCACGGCGGCGACCTCCGCGTCGTTCCCGGGTCTCTCGACGACCTCCGGGTCGGCGCTCGCCGTCCTCGCCCAGTTCTGCCACACCATGTGCTGATCCTGCCCCCTCGGCAGGCGGCAAGATTGTGGGCGCACCCATGTCGATCCGGGCTCGTGCCGCTCGACGGTCTTGCAGGAGGGCGCACACGGCGCTCCCGAAACCGAGGAGTACGACCATGAAGTACATGCTGATCATGCGGTCCACCGACGCGGCGCTCGAGGCCTCCAAGGAGATGGACTTCGAGGAGATCATCAACGCGATGGGTCGCTACAACGAGTCCCTGATGAACGCGGGCGTGCTGCTCGCCGGTGAGGGCCTCGCGGAGGCCGAGGAGGGCTTCGTCGTCGACTTCGACGCCGACACCCCGATCGTGACCGATGGCCCCTACGGCGAGACCCACGAGCTGTTCAACGGCTTCTGGATCCTCGAGGTCGCCAGCAAGGAGGAGGCCGCCGAGTGGGCGAGCCGGTGCCCGCTGGGTCCGGGGAGCAAGCTCGAGGTGCGCCGGGTGACCGACGAGAGCGACTTCGCCGACTACGCCGACAACGAGTTCGTCCAGAAGGAGCCGGAGTGGCGTGAGCAGCAGGCCGCCCGCTCCGAGGGCTGACGCGGTCTCCAGCATGACCGACATCCGACGCACGGTCGACGCCGTCTGGCGCATCGAGGGTGCGCAGGTGGTGGCGACCCTGGTCCGCGTGACCGGTGACGTCGGGATGGCGGAGGACCTCGCTCAGGAGGCCGTGGCCGATGCGCTGACCCAGTGGCCGGAGGCGGGCGTCCCGCGCAACGCGGGCGCCTGGCTCACGGCCGTGGCCAAGCGCAAGGCGATCGACGCCTGGCGGCGGCGCGAGCGACAGGACGAGAAGTACCGCACGATCGCGCACGACCTCGCCGAGACCACCGAGGACGAGTGGCAGCCGATCGAGGACGACGTGCTGCGCCTGGTCTTCATGGCCTGCCACCCGGTGCTGTCGCGGCAGGCGCAGGTCTGCCTGACCCTGCGCGCGGTGGGCGGCCTGTCGACCGAGGAGATCGCGCGCATGATGCTGGTGCCGGTCGCCACCGTGCAGCAGCGGATCGTGCGTGCCAAGGCCACGCTCGCGGCGTCGCACGTGCGGTTCGCCTCGCCGGAGCCCGCGGAGTGGGGCGAGCGGCTGGGTGCCGTGCTCGGCGTCGTCTACCTCGTGTTCACCGAGGGCTACGCGGCGACGGCGGGGGACCGGTGGCTGCGCCCCGACCTGGCCAACGAGGCGCTCCGGCTGGGGCGCGTGCTGGCGCGGTTGCTCCCGCAGGAGCCGGAGGCGCACGGGCTGGTGGCGCTGATGGAGCTGCAGGCCTCCCGGTTCGCGGCCCGGGTCGCCGCTGACGGCACCCCGGTGCTGCTGGCCGACCAGGACCGCCGCCGCTGGGACCATGCACAGATCCGCCGCGGACGAGCCGCACTGGCGCGGGTCGACGAGATCGGTCGTGGCCGCGGCAGCTACGCGCTGCAGGCCTCCATCGCCGAGTGCCACGCGATCGCCAGCAGTGTGGAGGCTACGGACTGGGACCGGATCGTGCTGATCTACGAAGCGCTCGGACGGATCGCGCCGAGCCCGATCGTCGACCTCAATCGTGCGGTCGCGGTCTCGATGACCGCAGCCGGTCCCGAGGTCGCGCTACGGCTCGTCGACCGGGTGCGCGACGGCGGCAAGCTCAAGGACTCCGCCTTGCTGCCCAGCGTGCGGGGCGAGCTGCTGTCGCGGCTCGGCCGCACGGAGGAGGCACGCACCGAGCTCGGTGCCGCTGCCCTGCTCGCGACCAACGAGCGTGAGGCCGAGGTGCTCAGGGCCAAGGCAGCCCGTCTCTGAGCGCGCGTTCCTCACCACACAGCCGTTCCGGCGCGGTCCCAGGCGAGTCGCACGACCTCGTTGTCCAGCAGCAGCAGGACGCCGTCCGGCTGAAACACCATCCCTCCGGTCGGGTACGTGTCGCCATAGGTCCACAGGGCCTCGCCGCTGTGGGCATCGACGCCGGCCAAGGCATGGTGCGAGCCCATCATGAGGAGCGTGCTGCCCGCGGCGCCGAGCACGGAGGTGGCGGCGTCGGCAGCCGTCGTCCACAGCACGTCGCCGGTGCCCAGATCCCTCGCCGCGAGCCGGTCGGAGGACTCGCGGTTCGTCCGGGTCACCAGCACACCGTCGACGCGAGCGAGCGGCAGCTCGACGTCGTCCTGCTCGACCTCCGACTCCCAGATCGCCTCCCCGTCGGAAGCGATGCTCAGGTGCAGGCCGTCCCACCTCACCTCGTACGCGCCGTGGGGATCGTCGTCGGGAGCCACCGGGAGGTCCTCGACAAGGACGTTCCCGTCGTCATCCAGCAGGGTGGAGGTCGAGCTCGCCGAGTCGTAGCGGATGTACCCATAGACGCTGTCGTGCACGGACACGTCGGCACGCTCGATGTTCGCGCCGGTCGCCACGTCGACGACGAAGCTGACCACGGCCAGCGACAGATACACCTGCTCACCGAGGACGACGAGCTCAGCGAACGAGGCGTACTCGATCGTGTCCTCGGCGGTGGTCACGTCGCTGAGGTCCGCCGTGCTCACCCAGCGTGGACGACCGGCGGCGTCGACCCGCTGAAGCTCGAGCTCGTCGTCGCGCTCGGTGAGTGCCAGGAGATCGTCGCCGAACGCGACGGCTTCGACGGCGTAGGGCAGGTCGATCCGATGCTGGTCGCCCGTGGTCGGGTCGATCCTGACGACGCGGGCACCGGGTTGCCCTTGCTGCTCGAGGCAGGCGACAGCCTCGCGCACCGTGCAGGTCTGGATGTCGACAGGGACCCGCCAGCGTGCCTCGCCGGTCGTCAGCGACAGCCCCTCCGCGTGGTCGCCGGTGAGCAGCACCACGGTCTCGCCGACCACGCTCAGCCACTGGGGGCCGCCGCGCCACTCCTCGATCGGTGCGCGCCACATCTCCTCCGGCGGCACGGTGGCATCCACCGCGAGCATCCCGACGGTCCCCGACGGATAGCCGTCCAGCGGCAGCCCCTGGTCCGGCGCCACGGCCACACCGGTCACGACGAGCGCTGCCGCCGCGAGCACCCAGGGCGTCGTACCGAGCCACCGCCCGCGTCTGCGTGCGGGCGGGGCCTCGAGCGCGGGATGGTCGGAGCCGACCTCGAACTCGTCCTCGTCGGCCGTGCGCCCCCTCAAGACCATCTGGTCCATCCAGTCAACCTAGGGGAGTCCTCGGCCAGATGAGTCGAGTGAACCGACGCTCATCACCGAGGATGGTGCGGGTGAGGACGAGTGCGGCGCCATGGCAAGAGGCGACGGCCGGGATTCCCGGCCCGGTCGCCGTCGTCGATCTCGAGAGCTTCGAGGCCAATGCCCGTGACCTGCTCGCCCGGGCGCAGGGAACGCCGGTCCGGGTGGCGTCGAAGTCGTTGCGCGTGCGGGCGCTGATCGACAAGGCCCTGGCGAGCCCGGGGTTCGCCGGCGTGATGGCGTTCTCGCTCGCCGAGGCGCTGTGGCTCGTGGAGCAGGGCGTCCGGGACGTGCTGCTCGGATACCCGAGCGTCGACCGGCGCGCCCTCTCCTCGCTGGTGTCCGATACCCGCGCCCGCGAGCAGATCACCCTGATGGTCGACGACGTCGCCCAGGTCGCGCTCGTGGAGCGCGCCATCACGCGAGCCGGGTCACCGGACGGGCCGCCGGTGCAGGTGTGCCTCGACGTCGACGCGGGGCTCCGGTTCGGGCCGGTGCACGTGGGGCCGCGGCGCTCCCCGGTGCATGACGTCGCCGACGCGGTCGCCCTGGCTCGCGCGGTCGAGCGGACCGGGCGGCTGCGGGTGCGAGGGGTGATGTTCTACGAGGGCCAGGTCGCGGGCGTCAACGAGGCGGGTGTGCGCGGACCCGTGGTGCGGGCGATGAAGCGCGCGAGCATGGCACAGCTGGCGCAACGGCGGCCGGCGGTCGTCGGTGCGCTGCAGGCCGAGCTGGGGCGCGCGCTGCTGGTCAACGGCGGCGGCAGCGGCTCGGTCGCCGAGACCGTGGCCGACCCCACGGTCACCGAGGTCACCGCCGGCAGCGGGCTCTACTGCCCGACGTTGTTCGACCACTACCGCGCCTTCACGCCGCGGCCGGCGGCGTACTTCGGGCTCGACGTGGTGCGGCACCCGACCAGGCACATCGCCACGCTGTTCGGCGGCGGCTATCCCGCGTCGGGTCCGGCGGGCTCCGACCGGCTCCCGGCGCCCCTCAGCGGGGGCGCGTACCTGTCGACGGAGGGTGCCGGCGAGGTCCAGACGCCGCTGCGGTACCGCTCGGAGGTGCCCGCGATCGGTGACCGGGTCTGGTTCCGGCACGCGAAAGCCGGCGAGATGATGGAGCGGTTCGACGTCGTCCACCTCGTCCGTGGCGGTCGGATCGAGGAGACCGTGCCGACGTATCGTGGTGAGTCGCGCACGTTCGGGTGAGTGCACGGAATCGTGGTGAAACCGGGGCGTGGACGGAATCGTGTTGAAACCGGAGATGGGGAGGGGCGGGACAGGTGACTGACGGACGGTTCCGGAGGCCCGCGATGCTGTCGCCCGAGCAGGCCGAGGCCATCGTGGGGGACGTCGACCCGGCGCTGCGGTCCGAGGCCGCGCACACCACGGCCGGCGCGATCGTGCACGGGGGGCGGGCGGCCTCCGACGACGCCGAGCTGGTCGACCGGCTCGTGCGCCTGGTCGACACCGAGGGGATCGACACCGTGGCCGCGCTGTGGGCGGACAGCCCGCCCGGGACCCTCCCCGGCGCGCTGTGGCGGCTCTACCTGCTGCGCGAGTGGACCCGGCGGGACCCCCGCACCATCGCCGAGCGCTACCGGCTCGGGGTGGCCCGGGCCGAGGTGGCCGACGCGGTGGCCGGCGTCGCCGACGCCCCGGGGCCGGAGGAGATCCGCACCCTCGCCGACGCCGTGCTCTCGGGCGTGTTCCGCGGCGACCTCGACGTCGCGCTCGAGCGCGCCGGCGCGTTCTGCCGCGTGCTGGCCACCGGGTCGGCGGTCGACGCCGACAGCATGGCCGACGTCGACGACCACGCGGCCACCCGCGTCACGCGCAACGCCGGCGCCCTCCTGGACACCGCGGCCGAGCTCGAGCAGGCCGCCGGCCTGTGGCGCGCCGAACGGCTCGACTGATGGTCGCCCAGGTCGACGCGGACGCGGTCCGCGCGCTCGCGGCCGCCGTGGAGGAGGCCGACGGCGTCGCGGCCTTCTCGGAGCAGACGCTGCTCAACCTCGCAGGCGCACCGGACCGCGAGGTCCACCACCTGCCGGTGCTCGACGACGGCGGCGCCCTGCTCGGGTACGCCCAGCTCGACGGCACCTCGGCCGAGCTGGCCGTGCACCCCGGGCACCGCCGCCACGGTCTCGGCGCCCGTCTGCTGGACGAGGTCCTCGCCCTCGCACCCGCGGCGCAGGTCTGGGCGCACGGCCCCCATCCGGGCGCGGCCCCGCTGGCAACCGGCCGTGGCCTCGCGGTCGTCCGCGAGCTCTGGCTCATGAGGTCACCGCCCCCGACGGCGGCCGTCGCGCCGACCATCCCGAGCGACGTCGTCGTCACCACGTTCGACGCCGACCGCGACGCCGAGGACTGGCTCGCCGTCAACGCCCGCGCCTTCGCCAGCCACCCCGAGCAGGGGCGGATCGGCCGGGCCGACCTCGACGCCCGTCTCGCCGAGCCATGGTTCGACGCCCGCGGCTTCTGGGTGGCGCGCTCCGCCGTCGACGGCGCGCTGCTGGGTTCGATGTGGACCAAGGTGAGCGAGCGGACCGGCGAGATCTACGTGCTGGGCATCGACCCCGCCGCCCAGGGGCGGGGCCTGGGAGGGCTCCTCACCGCCGTCGCGATGCAGAGGTTCGCCGAGCTGGGCCAGCACGAGGTCGACGAGATCGAGCTCTACGTCGAGGGCGACAACGCACCCGCGATCCGGACGTACCAGAAGGCGGGATTCCATCGTCGGCGGGCTGACGTGCAGTACGCGCGGACGTAGGTTGGCAGGGTCGGGAGGAGACACCCCATGGCCCTGCGCTGGTACAGCACCGTCATCGACACCCACGACCCGAGCCGGCTCGCGCGCTGGTGGGCCGAGGCGATCGACTGGCAGGTGATCTACGAGGCCGAGGACGAGGTGGTCCTCATCCCCGGCTACGTCACGGGCGAGGACGACGTGCGCGCGATGGACTGGGAGAAGATCCCGCCCGGACTGGTGTTCGTCAAGGTCCCCGAGCCCAAGACCGGCAAGAACAGGCTCCACCTCGACCTCGCGCCTCACACCACCCAGGACCGCGACGCCGAGATCGCGCGGCTGGAGAGCCTCGGCGCGACCCGGGTGGACGTCGGCCAGGAGGTCGGCGCGAGCTGGACGGTGCTGGCCGACCCCGAGGGCAACGAGTTCTGCGTGCTCTCGGCCCGCGACATGTAGCGAGCGGATCGGCGGGGGCCGGGTTGGGAACCCGCTGTTCACCGGTAGGTGTCACCATGGGCGCATGACCGTGGACGAGGCCACCACCGCCGGGGATGCGAGCGACGTCGATGCAGCAGAGGGAGCTGATGCGGCCGACGCCCGCCGCGCCGAGCTCGCGCTGACACCGTTGCCCGAGGACCGGTTCGCCGATCGCGAGCTCTCCTGGCTGCGCTTCAACGAACGGGTGCTCGAGCTCGCCGAGGATCCGCGCGTGCCGCTGCTGGAACGGGTGCGCTTCCTCGCGATCTTCGCCTCGAACCTGGACGAGTTCTTCATGGTGCGCGTCGCGGGGCTCAAGCGCCGCATCGCCACCGGCATGGCGGTGACCGCCGCGTCCGGGTACACACCCCGGCAGGTGATGGAGCGGATCAGCACCGCCGCTCACGAGCTCACCGCCCGGCACGCACGCGTGTTCACCGACGACGTGCAGCCCGCCCTGCAGGCCCACGGCATCACGCTCGTGCACTTCGACGCGCTCTCGGACTCCGAGAAGGACCGGCTCCACAAGTACTTCCGCCGGATGATCTTCCCGGTGCTGACCCCGCTCGCGGTGGACCCGGCGCACCCCTTCCCCTACATCTCCGGCCTCTCGCTCAACCTCGCCGTGATCGTGCGCAACCCCGGCAGCGGCAAGGAGCACTTCGCGCGCGTCAAGGTGCCGCCGCTGCTGCCGCGGTTCATCGCGGTCGACCCGCGCGGCAAGCCGCGCTCACCCGACGACGTCACGGCAGCCGAGGTGTCCGAGTCCTCCTTCGTGCCGATCGAGGACGTGATCGCCTCCTTCCTCGACTACCTGTTCCCGGGGATGGACGTGGTCGAGCACCACGCGTTCCGCGTCACCCGCAACGAGGACCTCGAGGTGGAGGAGGACGACGCCGAGAACCTCCTCAAGGCGCTGGAGAAGGAGCTGCTGCGGCGCCGGTTCGGCCCGCCCGTGCGGCTCGAGCTGGCCGAGGGCTTCACGCCCAAGCTGCGCGAGATGCTGATCCGGGAGCTCTCGATCGGCGAGCAGGACGTGTACGAGCTGACGCCGCCGCTCGACCTCACGGGTCTCAACGTGATCGCCGATCTCGACCGCGCCGAGCTGACCTACCCCCGCTTCGTGCCCACCACCAACCGGGCGCTGGCCGAGGTCGAGAGCGCCAACCCCACCAACATCTTCGCCGCGATCCGCGCCGGTGACGTGCTGCTGCACCACCCCTACGACTCGTTCTCCACCAGCGTGCAGCAGTTCCTGGAGCAGGCTGCGGCGGACCCGCACGTGCTCGCGATCAAGCAGACGCTGTACCGCACCTCCGGCGACTCCCCGATCGTCGACGCGCTCATCGACGCCGCCGAGGCCGGCAAGCAGGTGCTCGCGATCGTCGAGATCAAGGCCAGGTTCGACGAGCAGGCCAACATCGAGTGGGCGCGCAAGCTGGAGCAGGCGGGCGTGCACGTGGTCTACGGCATCGTGGGCCTCAAGACCCACTGCAAGCTCTCGCTGGTCGTGCGGCAGGAGACCGAGGGGTTGCGCCGCTACTGCCACATCGGCACCGGCAACTACAACCCCAAGACCGCGCGGCTGTACGAGGACCACGGCGTGCTGACCTGCAACCCCGAGGTCGGCCAGGACCTGACCAGGCTGTTCAACCAGCTCTCCGGGTACGCGCCGAAGTCGAAGTTCCACCGGCTCCTCGTGGCGCCCCGCTCGATCCGGACCGGGCTGATCGACCGCATCGAGCGCGAGATCGCGAACCACCTCGCCGGCGAGGAGGCGTGGATCAAGATGAAGATGAACTCCGCCGTCGACGAGGCCACGATCGACGCGCTGTACCGGGCCTCGCAGGCCGGTGTGCCCGTCGACATCGTGGTCCGCGGCATCTGCGCCATCAAGGCGGGCGTGCCAGGGCTCTCGGAGAACATCCGGGTCAGGTCGTTGCTGGGACGCTTCCTCGAGCACTCGCGCATCTTCGCCTTCGCGGCAGGAGGTGAGCCCGAGGTCTTCATCGGCAGCGCCGACCTCATGCACCGCAACCTCGACCGCCGGGTCGAGGTGCTCGTCAGGGTGACCGAGCCCGATCACGTGGCCGAGCTCGTGGGTCTGATCGACGCCTCGATGGCGTCGACGACGGCGTCCTGGCACCTCGTCGACGACCCCGACGAGGGTCAGGTCTGGCGTCGGGTCCATCTCGACGACGACGGCGAGCCCCTCGCCGATCTCCAAGTCTTGCTGATGTCGGCGCACCGCCGTAGCGCCGCGTCCGGGAGGTAGCCCGCGTGGGGAGCCGTCGCAAGGTCGTGCTCGCGGCCGGTGCGGTCCTCTGGCGTGTCCGCAAGCGGACCGTCGAGGTGCTGATCATCCACCGGCCGCGCTACGACGACTGGTCGTGGCCCAAGGGCAAGCTGGAGCCGGGCGAGCCGCTGCCGGCCTGCGCGGTACGCGAGGTGGCCGAGGAGACCGGGACGCACGTGGTCCTCGGGCGCCCGTTGCCCAGCGTCACCTACGAGATCGCGAGCGGTGCCACGAAGGTCTGCCACTACTGGGCCGCGACCGTCCCCGCGGGCGAGGACGTCCACGCGCTCGCCGCCCGGCCCGCGATCAAGCCCTCGAAGAACGAGGTGGACCAGGCGCGGTGGGTGCCGGCGAAGCGGGCGCTCAAGATGCTCACGCGGAAGTCGGACCGCGCCCCGCTCAACGCGCTGCTCGACTACCTCGACGAAGGGCGTCTCGACACCTGGGCGGTGCAGCTCGCACGCCACGGCGAGGCCCGTCCACGCGCGACGTGGACCGATGACGAGGAGAGCCGCCCGCTCACCACGCTCGGCAGGCGCCAGGCCGCCGATCTGGTGCCTCTGCTGTCCGCATTCGGCGCGGAGGAGATCATCACCTCGCCGTGGGCGCGCTGCCACGACACGGTGGCGCCGTACTCGATGGCCACCGGGCTGGCCACGGTCGGCGCACCGCAGCTGACCGAGACGCACGCCAAGGACGACCCCAAGGGCGCCCGCGGGCTCGTCAGCGAGATCCTGCGGGTGCGCCGACCGGGCACCGTGCTCTGCCTGCACCGGCCGACGTTGCCGCTCGTGCTCGACGCGGTCGGCAACCGGAGCGTGTACCGGGTGCGCGAGGTCCTCCCGGAGGAGGACCCCTGGCTGCAGACCGGTGAGCTGCTCGTGCTCCATCTGGCTACCCCCGGCAAGCACAAGGCCCGTGTGGTGGCTGCCGAGCTCCACCGCACCTGAGTTCCGAACCGTCACCCGATCGTTACCTCGCGCGTCGGGCTCCCGCGGTGCCGGTCATCCCGCACCGATCGCATGCCCGACAGGGGCAGGCTGGCTGGTCTCGTGACGAAGGTCACCTGCCTCACCGCGGGTCGTTCACCTGGCGTTCACCTCGGCACGGGGGTGTGGTCACCGACCGGCCCTAGCGTCGGGGCTGCCCGAGTGGCTCGGGCACAGACGAGACGAAGGAACGAACGTGAAGCTTGGACGCATTCGCCCGTTCGCGGCAGTCGCCGCGATGGGTGCCCTGGCGCTGACGGTCGCTGCGTGCGGGCCCCAGAACGCCGACGGTGGCGACACCGGCGGCACGACCGGCGGTTCCGACGAGCCTGCGCTCTCGGGCTCGATCGCGGGCTCTGGTGCCTCCTCCGTTGAGGCCGCGCAGAACGGCTGGCTCGCCGGCTTCGCCGAGCTCCAGCCCGGCGTTAACGTGAGCTACGACCCCACCGGGTCGGGCACCGGGCGCGAGCAGTTCCTCAACTCCACCGTCGTCTTCGCCGGTTCCGACGCGGCGCTCGACGAGGAGGAGCTGACCATGGCTACCGAGCGCTGCTTCGGTGGCGAGGCCCTCGAGCTCCCCCTCTACATCTCGCCGATCGCGGTCGTCTACAACCTCCCCGATGTCGACGTTGAGAACATCAACCTCCCCGCCGAGGTCGTCGCCGGCATGTTCGCCGGCACGGTGACCAGCTGGGACGATCCGGCCATCGCCGAGGCGAACCCGGACGTCGAGCTCCCCGCCATCGACGTCATCCCGGTCAACCGCTCGGACGACTCCGGCACCACGGAGAACTTCACCGAGTACCTCTCGGCGGTCGCCCCCGATGTCTGGACCTATGGCCCGATCGAGACCTGGCCCATCCCCGGCACGCAGTCCGGCGCGCAGACCTCCGGTCTGTTCGACGTGGTCTCCGGCGCTGAGGGTGCCGTCGGCTACATCGACGCCTCCCGCGCCGGTGAGCTCGGCACCGCCGCGATCGGCGTCGGTGACGACTTCGTGCCGTTCTCCCCGGAGGCCGCCGCCGCTATCGTGGACGCCTCCCCGGCCACCGAGGACGCGACCGACCTGCGTCTGACGATCGAGCTCGAGCGCGACACCACCGAGGCGGGCACCTACCCGATCGTGCTGATCTCGTACCTGATCGCATGCTCGACCTACGACAACGAGGAGGACGCCGCGAACGTGGCCGCCTACCTCTCCTACATCGCGAGCCCTGAGGGCCAGGACCGAGCTGCCGACCCCGAGGTCGCCGGTTCGGCCCCGATCTCGGACGACCTGCGCACGCGGGTCATGGCCGCGATCGAGCAGATCACGGTCGCTGGCTGACCTGTGACCTTCACACGTGGGGCGGGGGCTTTCGGGTCTCCGCCCCACGTGGTGTCATGACCCGATGGTGAGGAGGATGAGCGCATGGCAGCTGTGACCGATGAGCCCGCAATCCGGCGGGGGCCCGCCCCCGGCAGGCTGGGCAACTCGATCTTCAAGGGCTTCTCGCTCGGATCGGGGATCGTCATCGTGGTCCTTCTCGGGCTGGTGGCGGGATTCCTGCTGTACCGGTCGCTCCCGGCGATCCTCGCGAGCCGCGAACAGCTCGAGGGCGTCGGGTTCATGCAGGGCCGCGATCTGCTCAGCTACGTGCTGCCGCTGGCCTTCGGAACCGTGCTGTCCTCGGCGATCGCGCTGATCGTCGCCGTCCCGCTCAGCATCGGGATCGCGCTGTTCATCTCGCACTACGCCCCCCGCCGGCTGGCGCAGGGGCTGGGCTATCTCGTCGACCTGCTGGCAGCGATCCCGTCCGTGGTGTTCGGGCTCTGGGGGGTCGCGTTCCTCATGCCGCTCGTCGGGCCGGTGTTCGCCTGGCTGAGCGAGAACATGGGCTGGTTCCCGCCGTTCTCGGACTACCAGGCGCCTGCGCGCAACCTCGCCACCGCCGGTCTGGTGCTGGCGGTGATGATCCTGCCGATCATCACGGCCA
The DNA here is from genome assembly GCF_009733815.1 of Pseudactinotalea suaedae. GTDB lineage: Bacteria > Actinomycetota > Actinomycetes > Actinomycetales > Beutenbergiaceae > Pseudactinotalea > Pseudactinotalea suaedae. The sequence goes on along the minus strand of NZ_WNXY01000003.1, from coordinate 176,230 downwards.
CGATCCGCGAGGTCTTCCTCCAGACGCCCACCCTGCACGAGGAGGCCTCGCTGGCTCTCGGCGCGACCCGGTGGGAGATGATCCGCCAGGCGGTGCTGCCGTTCGGTCGCTCCGGCATCATCTCGGCCGCGATGCTGGGGATGGGGCGAGCGCTGGGCGAGACGATGGCGGTGCTGCTCGTGCTGTCACCCGGGTTCGTCATCAACTTCTTCGTGCTCCAACCAGGGCAGCACCAGTCGATCGCCGCGAACATCGCCAGTCAGCTACCGGAGGCCAGCGGCCTCGGGGTGGACGTGCTCATCGCGACCGGCCTGTTCCTGTTCCTGCTCACGTTCTTCGTCAACCTCGCGGCACGGGCGATCATCGCCCGCCGCGCCGAGTTCTCCGGGGCGAACTGATGTCGGCCGTCTCCACTCCGCCCCGACCCGTCCGACGCACCCGACGCCTGCCGTCGTTCGTCCCCTGGGCCGTGCTCGCCGGCTCGGTCGTCGTCGGCGTCCTGCTCTCGCTTCTGAGCGGGGAGCTGACCCCGACCGGCGCCATCCTGTTCGGCGCCGTCGTCTACGCGATCGCCATCACGGCGATCTCCGCGTCCGTCGAGGGCGGGCGGTGGGCGCGCGACCGTCTCGCCACCACGCTCGTGACCGGCGCGTTTCTCATCGCCACCATCCCGTTGATCTCGCTCGTGGCGCTCGTCGCGACCCGAGGCTCGTTGCGATTCGGTTGGCGGTTCCTCAACGACGACATGGTCGGCATCTTCGGGGCGATGACCGAGGGCGGCGTCTACCACGCCATCATCGGCACGGTCTACGTGACGGGCATCGCGGCGATCGTCGCGATCCCGCTGGGGATCCTCACCGCCGTCTACCTCGTGGAGTACGCGCAGCCAGGTCCGCTGAAGCGGGCCATCACGGTCCTCGTGGACGTGATGACCGGCATCCCCTCGATCGTGGCCGGACTGTTCGCCTACACGGTCTTCGTCATCTTCGTCGGGCCGCAGTACAAGTCGGCACTCATCGGCGGGGTCGCACTCGCGCTGCTCATGACGCCGGTGGTGGTGCGCTCCGTCGAGGAGATGCTGCGACTCGTGCCGAACGAGCTGCGCGAGGCGGCCTACGCGCTCGGGGTGCCGAAGTGGCTGACCATCGTCAAGGTCGTGCTGCGGACGGCGATCGCCGGCATCACCACGGGCATCATGATCTCGATCGCCCGCGTGATCGGCGAGACGGCCCCGCTCCTGGTGACGGTCGGCCTGGTCAACAACGTGAACTTCGATGCATTCGACGGCAGGATCGCCACCCTGCCGGTGTACGTCTTCCGTCAGTACGCACAGGGCGGCGTCTCGGTGGACCGGGCCTGGGCGGCCGCGCTCACCCTCATCATCATCGTCATGCTGCTCAACCTGGTCGCCCGCCTGGTGAGCAAGTTCTTCTCCCCCAAGGGCGTCCGCTGAGGCGGGCCTCCACCCACAGGAGCCAGCAACCGTGTCCAAGCGCATCGACGTCAGCGATCTCAACGTCTACTACGGCGACTTCCTCGCCGTGGAGGGCGTCACCATGGCCATGGAAGCCAGGTCGGTGACCGCCCTGATCGGCCCCTCCGGCTGCGGGAAGTCCACCTTCCTGCGCACCCTCAACCGCATGCACGAGGTGATCCCCGGCGCGCGGGTAGAGGGCAAGGCCGTCATGGACGGCGTGGACCTCTACGGCAAGGGCGTGGACCCGGTCGAGGTCCGCCGTCAGGTGGGTATGGTCTTCCAGCGCCCGAACCCGTTCCCCACGATGTCGATCGCGGACAACGTGCTCGCGGGCGTCAAACTGAACAACCGGCGGATGCCGCGAGCGCTCGCGCAGGAGACCATCGAGAAGGCGCTGGTCGGCGCGAACCTCTGGAACGAGGTCAAGGACCGGCTCGAGCGCCCGGGGTCGTCGCTGTCCGGCGGCCAGCAGCAGCGGCTGTGCATCGCTCGCGCGATCGCGGTCGAGCCGCAGGTGCTGCTGATGGACGAGCCGTGCTCGGCCTTGGACCCGATCTCCACGCTGGCGATCGAGGACCTGATGAACGAGCTGAAGAACGACTACACGATCGTCATCGTCACCCACAACATGCAGCAGGCGGCGCGCGTGTCGGACCGCACCGGGTTCTTCAACATCGCCGGGACCGGCAAGCCGGGTCACCTGATCGAGATGGACGACACCTCGGTGATGTTCTCGAGCCCGTCGGAGAAGGCCACCGAGGACTACATCTCCGGACGCTTCGGGTGAGCCGATTGGCCGGGTCTGCAGCCCCGACCGGGTCAGCGGCTACTCACCGCTGAAGGTGGCGTCCTGCGCATAGGCGCGCATCGCGTCACGCACGAAGGTGGCTCCTTCGGCGCCGCCGTAGCTCGCCGCGAACCGCTCGTCCGCGACGTACATGTCGGCCAGTCCTAGGAAGTAGCCGCGTGACACCGCGCCCGCGGAGTCACCGAGCCACGCGTGGTGGCGGGCGCTGATCGCCCGTACCTGCTCGTCCCCGGGGTCGAGCCCCTCAGCCGCGGCCCGGGCGTAGTCGCCGGCGATCTCGAGCTGACGCTGCTGGAACGCCTTCTTCTCGGGGTCGCTGAGCGAGCGCCACCAGGCGTCGCTCTTGGCGTACGCCTCGCGTCCCCAACGCTGCTCGACCTCCTCCTTGTACTGGGTGTGGTCGAACCCGTCGAACATCTCCTCTGCCATGATCTGTTCACCTCCTTCCTTCTTGATCACCGTGGTCCGCACCGACGCGATCTGTCGATCGAGCCGGTCCCGCTCCTGATGGAGCAGCTCCAGGTGGGTCCGTAGCGCGGCCACCTCGTCCTGCGCGCTTCTCAGCACGGCGGCGATGGTGCCCAGCCCGAGGCCCAGCTCGCGCAGCAGCAGGATGCGCTGCAGCCGGAGCAGGCTCTCGCCGTCGTAGTAGCGGTAGCCGTTAGCCCCGATTCGTGACGGCTCCAGCAGCCCGATCTGGTCGTAGTGACGCAGCGTGCGACTGGTCGTTCCGGTGAGCCGGGTGATCTCGTGCATCGACCATTCCGTCTCGGTCGAGACGGGTGTCTCGAGCGTGGTCTCGGTGCTGCTCATCGGTCCCTCCTGGTTCGGTGGGACCAGTCTGAACCTTGACGTCGCGTCAAAGTCAACCCGGTGATGCCGGGAGATCAGACGTGCGTCAGCACGAGGTCGCGCGGAGGTCTGCTCAGAGCCCGGAGCCCTCGAAGGACTCGGTCGTCGTCGACAGGTCGGGGTAGAAGGCGAGGCAGATGATCTCGCGGTCACCCACGGCCCAGGTGTCCTGCGAGGGGGAGAGGCCGTCGAGCTCGAGGGTGGACTCGGCGGGCGGCACGCCGACGAACTCCTCGAACGCCGCTCCGCACTCGTCGAGGACCAGGGTGGCCAGGGCGTCGTCGCCCGGGTACTCGCCGTCCGGGAGCGCGATGACCGCGAACACCTGGGCGTCGTGCTCCTCGGTGCAGTCGACGGTGGGGATCTCGCTGACGCCGCCACCACCGAGGAGGTCGACGGCGTTCAGGCAGGCACCCACCTCGGCGGTCGGGACGTCCTCGAGGCCGGGGGTGCCGGTGGCGTCCGGTTCGGGGCTGGTGGCCTCGTCGGTGGGCTCCTCGGAGGTCGGTACCTCGCTGGCGCCGTCGCCACGGGGTTCCTCGCTCGTGCCGGTCGTCGTGGACGGGCTGACCGTCGGCGTCGGGTCCTCGCCGCCGTCGCCGCACGCGACGAGCGAGGCGACGAGCGCCGCTCCGACGGCGATCCTCACGAGGGCGGGGACGCTGCTGGCTCGACTCGCACGCACTGGCTCATCCTCCCCGTCACGACACCGGCCGCATCGGCTCGGCCGGACTGTCACGCTACCCGAGGGATCGGGGGGACGTCAGGACGTCGGACGGCCCCGACCATCCTGCTGAGCAGGGCGATCGGGGCCGTCGTCGGTGCGTGGGTCGGGTCAGATGCCCGAGCCCTCCCAGGACTCGGTGGCGTCCTCGGCCGAGACGGCGAAGCACAGCACCTCGCGGTCGTCCGCCTGGTTCCAGGTGTCCTCGGTCGGGTGGATGTAGCTGACCTCGAGGGAGGACTCATCGTAGGCAGCGCCGATGAAGCTCTCGAACTCGGTCACGCAACCCTCGTCGGCGGCGGCCTTGATCGCGTCCAGACCGGGGAAGTCGCCGTCGTCGAGGTCGAACTTCCCGACGACCTGGGCGTCGTGCGCCTCGCCGCAGTCGACGGTGGGGATCTCGGTGATCTCCTCGCCGAGCTCCGAGGTGACGATGCACTCACCGACCTCGGCGCTCGCGACCTGGCCGCCCCCGCAGGCGGCGATCGAGCTGATGAGTCCCACCCCGGCCAGCGCGGCGAGTGTGGTCGAGATGAGGCGGTTCTTCACGTTCGTGGACTCCCTGAGAAGGTGGCTGCGTGCCGGACGCCGATGAGTCTAGGCGCAACCCCGCGACCGGAGCCCGGTCCGTGATGGGGACCTCTATCCCGGCCCGGACGCCGTGCCGGCGTGCGCTCAGAGGAACAGCGAGAGCACCAGGTACAGCCCGGCGGCCACGCCGGCGGCGGCCGGGATCGTCAGCACCCAGGCGACGGCGATGCTGCGGGCCACGCCCCACCGCACGGCCGAGAGCCGCTTGGTCGCGCCGACGCCCATGATCGCCGAGGTGATGGTGTGCGTCGTCGAGACCGGGGCGTGGAACACGAAGGCCGTGGTGTACAGCACGGACGCGGCGACCGACTCCGCGACGAAGCCTCGCGCCGGGTCGAGCTCGATGACCCGGCGTCCCAGCGTGCGCATGATCCGCCAGCCGCCGGCGTAGGTGCCGGCGGAGATCGCCAGGGCCGCGGCGAGCTTGACCCACAGCGGGATGTCGGTGGTGCTCTGGAACCCGCCGACGACCAGCGCCAGCACGATGACACCCATCGTCTTCTGGGCGTCCTGCAGCCCGTGGCCCAGCGCCATCGCGCCCGCGGAGATCGTTTGGGCGATCCGGAACCGCCGGAACGTGCGACCGGGCGCCGAGTTCCTGAAGATCCAGAGCACCGCGATCATCAGCGCGAACGCGAGCCCGAAGCCCACCAGCGGCGACACGACCATCGGGATGACGACCTTCTCGAGGATCACCGGCCAGTGCACGTCGGTCAGCGACGCGATGCCGGCGCCCATCAGGCCGCCGATCAGCGCGTGCGAGGAGGAGGAGGGCAACCCCCGCCACCAGGTGATGAGGTTCCACACGATCGCGCCGACCAGCCCCGAGAGCACGACGACGAGCCCGTGCGGTCCCGTCGGCGCGTCGATGATGCCGCTGCCGATCGTCTCGGCGACACCGGTGCCCAGCAGCGCGCCGATGAGGTTCATCACCGCTGCGAGCAGCAGCGCCGCTCGGGGCGTCAGGGCACGGGTCGAGACCGACGTGGCGATCGCGTTGGCCGCGTCGTGGAAGCCGTTCGTGTAGTCGAACGTCAGGGCGATGACGACGACGAGGACGACCAGGATGAAGGTGAGGTCCACCGCTCCTCAGGACTCCTTGAGGAAGATGGTCTCGATCGTGTTGGCGACACGCTCGAAGCTGTCGGCCGCGTCCTCGAGCGAGTCCACGATGCCCTTGAGCTTGAGCATCTCGACGACGCCGGCCGGGCTCTCCTGATAGATCGGGTCCGAGAACAGCAGGGCGGTCAGCCCGCGGTAGGCGCGGTCACCCTCGTTCTCGAGGCGGTTGATCTCGATCCAGTACTCCTCGAGACCCTCCAGCGAGCGCAGCCGCGGCATCGCGTCCGCGGTCAGCTCGGCCGCTCGCTGCAGCGTGGTGACCTGGTCGTTCACGCCCTCGGGCAGGCCCTCGACGGCGTAGAGCACGATCATCGCGCCCGCAGCCTCCATGAAGTCCATGCAGTCGTCCAGCGCCGAGCTGAGCACGTAGATGTCGTCACGGTCGAAGGGCGTGACGAAGGTCTGGTTGAGGCGACGCATGATCGAGTGCGTCGCGTCATCGGCGTCGTGCTCGGCGTCACGGAGCCGATCGGCCAGCACCGATCGATCGGCCGGCTCGGCGCCGACGATCTGAGCGAGCAGGTCCGCGCCGGTGACCAGGTGCGCGGCCAGCGTCGAGAACAGGTCGAAGAAGGTGGTGTCGCGCGGCGTCAGACGCAGGCGCATGGGGAGATCTCCGTGTGTGAGGGGCCGCGGACCGGTGCCCAGGCTAGGGCACGAGACGACCACGTGAGGGGCATCTGTCACCTCGCGGCCCGTCCCCGGCCACATTCTGCTCGTGTGGTGTTCACCACGGGCGAGAAGGACCCGAACGCGCGCGGGTGAGCGCCTACACTCGACGCCGATGCCGGGCCGCACCGGCCCCGGGCTCCAACATCAGCCGCTACGAGCGGCCTTCGCGCCGTCAGGCGCTGGTCGGCCCGGCATCGTGCAGCGCATCAGGTCCGCGCGACTCGGCGCGCGACTCGCGGCGATCGCGCTGCGACTCGAAGCGGTAGCCCACGTTGCGCACGGTGCCGATCATCGAGTCGTGCTCGGGGCCGAGCTTGGCGCGCAGCCGCCGCACATGCACGTCGACGGTGCGGGTGCCACCGAAGTAGTCGTACCCCCACACGTCCTGCAGCAGCTGGGCGCGGGTGAACACGCGCCCCGGGTGCTGGGAGAGGTACTTGAGGAGCTCGAACTCCTTGTACGTGAGGTCCAGCGGCTCGCCACGCAACCGGGCCGTGTAGCCGCCTGCGTCGATGTGGAGCTCGCCGGCGTCGATCTCCTCGGTGTCGTCGGCGTCCGGTGCGAGACGACCGCGGTCGGCCACCAGCCGCAGCCGCGCGTCCACCTCAGCAGGCCCGGCCGAGGCGAGCACGACGTCGTCAAAGCCCCAGTCCATCCGGACGACCGAGAGCCCCCCCTCGGTGATGATCAGCATCAGCGGCACCTCGATGCCGGTCGTGCGCATCAGCTGACACGTGGCACGGGCTCGAGCCAGGTCGCGGCGCCCGTCCACGAGCACGCAGTCGGCATCGGGCGCCTCGAGCAGCGCGGACGGCTCGAGCGGCACCACGCGGACGCGGTGCGGCAGCAGAGCCAGCGCGCCGAGCACGTGCGCCGACCCACCTGGCTCCGATGTCAGCATCAGCAGGTCAGCCACGCCATTCCTCTCGCCAGTGGCAGAAGTCTAGAGGTGCGAGCGGTGCCCCCGGTTCCGGCCGGTACGGTGAGCGTCAGGTCGACCGCCTGCGCGACCGCTGCGGGCGCGCCGTCGTCGAGTTGTCCGAGTCGCTGAGGGGGTGTGGCCATCATGATCAGGGGTGGCGCATTCCGTGCGGTCGTGACCGCCACCGCTGCCGCGGGCATCGGCATCACGGCCTTCGGGGAGCGGCCGCTGCTCGTCGGGACCGTCGCGGGCATCTGCGCGCTGTTCTCGATCGGCTGGCCGAGCCTGGTGGGACTGCCGGCCCGCCGTGGCGCGTCCGTGGTGCTGCTGCTCACCTCGGCGGCCGCCGTCACCCTGGTCGAGCTGACCGACGACGTGGCATGGGCTGCGCTGGTTCTCGCGGGCTCGGTGCTGGGCGCGTTCGTCCACGAGCTCATGCGTCGCGACGGTCGCCCACGTCTCGTGGAGTCGGTCTCCGGGGTGGTCGCCGGCTGCGCGATCGTCGTCGGCGCGGTCGGCTGGCTCGCCATGGGCACGGGCGGTGCTCAGGTGGGCCTGGTGCTGACCGGGTCCGTGACCCTCGCGGCCGCCGCGGCGATCACGGCCGCGCCCATCCCGGCCCCCTACTCGGCGATCGTCACGATCGTCCTGACCGCCGTCGTCGGGCTCGCGATCGGCTATCTGCTGATCAGCGTGGGCATGACCACCGGGGTGCTGGTGGGTCTCTCCGCAGGGGTGCTGATCGCGACCGTGCACCGGCTCTTCGGACAGTTCCCGGCCTCCGGTCAGGTGTTCCCCGCGCTCGCGGCCGCGATGCTCGCGGTCGCCGTGGCCGGGCTCCCGGTCTACGTGCTCGGGCGGGTGCTCCTCGTGGTCTGAGCCGGTCCGCCGTAGGCTCGAGCCGTGACGTTCTCGTTCCCTGAAGGCCTCGCTCCCGAGGTGTACCCGTTGGCGTGGCTCGTCGGCAGCTGGCGTGGCCCCGGTTTCCTCGGCTATCCCGACATCCCGAAACGCGCCATCGTGACCGAGGTGAGCTTCGACCACGACGGCGGCCCCTACCTGCAGTACCAGGCGAACAGCTGGCTGCTCGACGGCGAGCTGGAGTCGCTCGAGCAGCGTGTGGACGCGGACTCGCTGCGCAAGGGCGAGGTCTGGTCCTCGGAGTCCGGCTACTGGCGCGTGACCCCCAAGCCGCCGAACGACATCAGCGTGCTCACCGGCGAGGGTGGCTCCACCGGGGCGCCGGAGAACGAGGTCGAGGTGCTGCTCGCCGACCCCAGCGGCTACGTCTCGGTCTACCTCGGGCGGGCACAGGGCCCGCGCATCGAGCTCGCGACCGACGTCGTCGCGCGCACCAACATGGGTGCGGAGGTCACCGCTGCGAGCCGGATCTACGGGCTCGTGCAGAGCGAGCTGTTCTGGGCGTGGGACGTGGCGGCCTTCGGCCACGAGCTGCAGTCCTACGCCTCGGGGCGGTTGCAGCGCCTCTCGTGACCGTGCGCTCGATGGAATGGAAGCGACGTCGTCGGACTTGAGGTCGGTATGAGCTCACCGTTGCTGAACCGCCCCGGCGCCGTGCCCGCCGGCGGCCCCGACGAGGGCGTCGCCGCTCATTACGGCGAACCGGTCGCCGAGCAGCGCGCGCTGGTGCGCGGCGTCGGGCTGACCGACCTCTCCCACCTCGGGGTGGTCACGGTGACCGGGCCGGACCGGCTGACGTGGCTGCACTCGCTGGCGACCCAGAAGATCGCGGGCCTGGAGCCGGGCGAGTCGACCGAGACGCTGCTGCTCGACCCCCACGGTCACGTCGAGCACGCCGCCGCTGTGCTCGACGACGGCGAGACCCTCTGGATGATCACCGAGTCCGGACATGCCGCGGGACTCGTCGCCTTCCTTGACTCGATGCGCTTCATGCTGCGGGTCGAGGTGCGGCGCGCGGAGGAGATGGCCGTGCTCGGCACCCACGGTGACGGCCCGGCGCTGCGGCTGCGTGAGGGCGGGGCGCCGCTGCGCTGGCTCGACCCGTGGCCCGCCGTGGCCGAGGGGTCGAGCGCGTACGGCACCACCTCCGAGCACCCCGGGTCCGAGCGGTCCGCGGCGCTGTGGCTGGTGCCGCGCGAACAGCTGGTCGAGGTCGTCGACGACGCCACCGGCGCCGGCGCCCGGCTCGCCGGTGCGTGGGCCTGGGACGCGCTGCGCGTGGCGGCCTGGCGGCCGCGGCTGGCACGCGAGGTCGACGACCGGGCGCTGCCTCACGAGCTCGACTGGCTCCGCACCGCCGTCCACCTGTCGAAGGGCTGCTACCGCGGGCAGGAGAGCGTCGCGCGCGTCTTCAACCTCGGCAAGCCGCCCCGCCGCCTCACCTTCCTCCACCTCGACGGCTCCGACCACACCACCCCCGACGTGGGTGCCCCGGTGCTCGCCGCGGGCCGTGAGGTCGGCACGCTGACCTCGGTCGCCCGGCACCACGAGCTGGGCCCGATCGGCCTGGCGCTGCTCAAGCGCTCGCTGGATCCCGCGGCCGAGCTCGTGGTCGGGGGAGTGGCCGCCTCGCAGGAGACGATCGTGGGCGCCGACGGCGTCGGCACCGGCCGCCCGGACGCCATCGACCGCTCCGCCCTGCGCCGCCGCCCCTGACCCGCCACCCCGGTACCCCGCTTTCAACACGATTCCGTCCACCTCCAGCTTTCAACACGATTCCGTGCACGTCTGGAATCGTGGTGAAACCCGTGGCTTAGGCTGCTCGCGTGGGTGTGATCGGCGCGATTCAGCTGTACCTGTTCCTCGGCCTGTCCCTCGTGGGGGTGGCGCTGGAGGTGTGGGCACTCGTGCACGCCGTGCGGACGCCGGTCCGCAGCTTCGAGGCGGCCGACAAGCGCACCAAGACCTTCTGGGTCGCGGTGCTCGCCGTCGCCGTCGCGGTCGGGTTCCTGGGGATCCCGCCGCCGCTGGGGTTCTCGCCGCTGCCGGTGCTGTTCGTGCTCCTCGCCGTGGTCCCCGCCGGCATCTACCTCGCTGACGTCCGGCCCGCCGTGCAGCGGTACTCGGGTCGCGGCGGCGGCTCGAACCGCTGGTGAAGCCCCCGCCGCACCTGCTGCGCACACCGCCGGGCGAGCCGCTGGCGTGGGTCGTGCGCGGCCGGCTCGCCGAGTCGGTGCACACCGGTCACCTGCTGGTGCTGGACAGCGTCTCCGAGCAGGCGCGGATCGGCGACCCCGACGCCCCGATGTTCGCGCGCTCGTCCCTCAAGCCGCTGCAGGCGCTCGCGATGCTCCGCGCCGGGGCCAACCTCGACGGCGCCCAGCTCGCCCTGGCATGTGGCTCGCACGCCGGCACACCGCAGCACGTCGCCGTCGCACGCTCGACGCTGGCCTCGGTGGGGCTGTCGGAGGACGTCCTCGAGAACACGCCCGACTGGCCGGTGGACGGCGGGGCTCGCTCCGCCGTCGTCCGCGCCGGTGGCGGCCCGGCCGCCCTCACCCAGAACTGCTCGGGCAAGCACGCCGCGATGATCGCCACGTGCGTGGCGGCCGGCTGGGACCCGAGCACCTACCGGTCGCCGCGGCACCCGCTGCAGCGGATGATCGCCGAGACCATGACCGAGCTGACCGGGGTGCGCCCCCAGGAGAGCGCCGTCGACGGGTGCGGGGCACCGCTGTTCGCGAGCACGCTGCGCGGACTCGCCCGCGCTTTCAGCGCCCTGGCCGACGGCGAACCGGGAACCTTGGAACGTCGGGTCGCCGACGCGATGCGCGCGCGTCCCGAGCTGGTCGCGGGGGAAGGCCGGACCGACACGGCGGCGATGCGCGACGTGCCCGGGCTGATCTGCAAGGGCGGCGCCGAAGGTGTGCTGGCGGCCGCGCTGCCGGGCGGCCGCGCGGTCGTGGCCAAGGTCGCCGACGGCAGCGCCCGCCCGGTGCCGCTGCTGCTCGCCGAGGGGCTGCGACTGCTCGGCGAACGCGGCCCGTGGGACTGGGAGCGGGTGTCGGTGCTGGGTCATGGGGAGCCGGTCGGCGCCGTCATCCCCGCGTTCGGGACGGGAGCGCACCGAGCCGACGGGGCGGGCACGTGAAGGTTCTGCTCGACACCGACATCGGCTCGGACATCGACGACGCCGTCTGCCTCGCCTACCTGCTGGCCCATCCGGACTGCGACCTGCTCGGCATCACCACGGTCAGCGGCAAGCCGCTCGAGCGGGCCCGGCTGGCCAGCGCGCTCTGCCGGGTGGCGGGGACGGACGTGCCGATCCGTCCCGGCGCGGAGTCGCCGTTGCTGGTACCGCAGCGTCAGGTCGACGCGCGCCAGGCCGGCGTGCTGGATCGCTGGGAGCACGAGACCGATTTCGAGCAGGGCGCCGCCGTCGAGCTCCTGCGGCAGACCATCCGCGCCAACCCCGGCGAGGTCACGCTGCTCGCGATCGGTCCGCTGACCAACATCGCGCTGCTCTTCGCCGTTGACCCCGAGATCCCGTCGCTCCTGAAGTCGCTCGTGCTGATGTGCGGGCGGTTCCTGCCGGGCGAGGATGCCGCGGTCGCCGAGTGGAACGCGTTGCTCGATCCGCACGCGACCGCTCTGGTCTACCGCGCCCGCCCGCCGTCGCACCGCTCGATCGGTCTGGACGTCACGCTGCAGACGACCCTGGCCGCCGACGAGGTCCGCAGCCGCTTCCGGGCACCCCTGCTCGAACCCGTGCTCGAGTTCGCCGAGGTCTGGTTCGACGACGGGGCGCCGGAGATCACCTTCCACGACCCGCTCGCCGCGGCCACGATCTTCGAGCCGAGCCTGTGCGGCTACCAGGAGGGCGTCGTCGAGGTCGAGCTGGACGATCCCGACCGGGCGGGCGCGACCATCTGGCGGCCCGGTCCGGCAGGTGCGCCGCACCAGGTCGCGGTCACGGTCGACAAGGACCGCTACTTCGAGCACTTCTTCGCGACGATCGACGCCGCGAGCCCGGGGCCGCGCTGATGCGCGCCGTGGTGCAGCGGGTCTCGTCCGCGAGGGTCCGGGTCGACGGCGAGATCACCGGCGAGATCGAGGCCGGTCTGGTGGCGCTCGTCGGCGTCGCGCCCACGGACTCGGTCGACGACGCCGCGACGATCGCCCGCAAGATCGCCGAGCTCAGGATCTTGCGCGACGAGCGATCGGTCTCGGACACCGAGGGCGCCGGGGTGCTCGTCGTCTCGCAGTTCACGCTCTACGGCGACACCCGCAAGGGGCGCCGTCCCTCCTGGTCCGGCGCAGCGCCCGGGGAGATCGCCGAGCCGCTCGTCGAGCGGGTGGTGACGTTGCTCCGGGAGCGAGGCATCGCCGTCGGGACCGGGGTCTTCGGGGCGATGATGGAGGTCGAGCTGGTCAACGACGGGCCGATGACCCTCATCCTCGAGACCTGATCGGAATCGCGTTGAAACCCGGTGGTGGACGGAATCGTGTTGAAACCGGGTGGTGGACGGAATCGTGTTGAAAGCGGTCAGGTGGGGAGGGTGCGGGTGAACCGCCCGACCTCCAGCCAGTGTCGCAGCCGCTCGATCGAGATCAGTAGGTAGGCCTCGGAGTCCGCGCGCAGCGAGGCGGTGCTCGTGGTCAGCAGCGCGTTCGCGAGCAGCAGCTGGCGGCTCGCGACCAGCGCCTCGAACGCGTCGGGATCGAGCTGGGGCAGGTCGCGCATCGCCTGGTAGCCCTGCCGCAGCCCGGCCTCGGCACCTTCGAACGCCTCGCGCAGGTAGAACGTGCTGATCGCGAGGTCGAGCGCGGCGGTGCCGAAGCCGGAGTCGTCGAAGTCGAAGACCGCCAGCTCGTCGTTGTGCCACTTGAGGTTGCCGCCGTGCAGGTCGGCGTGGATCGGCAGCACCTGGGCCCGGAACGCCTCCGCGAAGGCGATCCGCGCCCGCTCGAACGCGACCTCGAGAACGCGACGACCGCCGTCGGGCAGCTCGGCGTCCATGAGGGAGGCGAGCCGGTCCTCGTCACCGAAGAGCGGCTCGTCGAAGACTGGCAGCGAGCTGCCCTCCGGCGGCGACCACGTCAGCGCGTGGTTGTGCATGGTCGCCATGGTCACGCCGAGCTCGTGGGCCTGCTGGAGCGAGGGCTCACCGACGTCGTCACCGGCCAGCCACGACGCCGCTGCCACCGTGAACGGACGCTCGAGCGCCTCGTTCTCCACGACGGCGTAGCTGAGCCCGTCCGGTCCCGTCACCGGGTTCGGGACGACCACGGTGGTGTCCCGGGCCAGCGCGTGCATCCAGGCGTGCTGCGCCAGCAGGTGCGCGGGCGTGCTCAAGGAGTTGGTGAGCACCCGAACGGCGTAGTCGACCTGCCCGGGCGTGCGCACCCGGAACGTCGTGTTGTAGCCGTGGTGGACGGGCGCGATCGCGCTCACCTCCAGCCCCAGCAGGCGGGCACCCTCGACCGCGACCGGCCGGAGCAGGGCGATCTGCGTCTCGGCGTCGAGCTCGGCATAGCTGCCCATGTCCCGACCCTAGTGACCCGCGCCGAGAGCGGAACAGCGCACGGAGACGCCCGGCACCGGCCATCATCGAGTCATGATCATCGAGCTGCCGGACCGTGAGGGACCAGAGATCGACGACGGCGCCTGGGTCGCGCCGACCGCCACCGTGATCGGTCAGGTGCACCTGGCCGAGGGCGCGAGCGTCTGGTACGGCGCCGTGCTGCGGGGCGACGAGGACGAGATCGTGCTCGGGCGCGGGTCCAACGTGCAGGACAACTGCGTCATGCACACCGACCCGGGGCACCCGGTGCGTATCGGGGCGGACGTGACGATCGGCCACGGCGCGATCGTGCACGGCGCGACCGTGCACGACGGCGTGCTCATCGGCATGGGCGCGACCCTGCTCAACGGATCGGTCGTCGGGTCCGGCTCGGTGATCGGCGCCGGTGCGCTGGTCTCCGAGGGCGTCGAGATCCCGCCGAACTCGCTCGTGCTGGGCGTTCCGGGCAAGGTCCGCCGTGAGACCACCGAGGAGGAGCGGGCCGCCATCGCGCGCAGCGCCCCCGGTTACGTGGCACGGGCACAACGGCACCGCGGGGCGCGGGTCCGATGAGCGTGCGGATCGAGGCGGTCCAGGGCGACATCACCGCCGAGCAGGTGGACGCGATCGTCAACGCGGCGAACTCCTCGCTCATGGGCGGCGGCGGTGTGGACGGCGCCATCCACCGGGCCGCCGGCCCGGCGCTGCTCGCCGAGTGCGAGGCGCTTCGGCGTGGATCGCTCCCTGACGGGCTGCCGACCGGGCAGGCGGTCGCGACCGGCGCCGGCGAGCTCGCCGCGCGGTGGGTGATCCACACCGTCGGCCCGGACCGGCACCGCGGGCAGACCGATCCCGCGCTGCTCGCCTCGTGCTTCACCGAGAGCCTGCGGGTGGCCGCGGAGCTGGGCGCGACCTCGGTCGCGTTCCCGGCGATCTCGGCCGGAGTCTACGGGTGGGACGTCGCCGAGGTGGCCAGGGTCGCCGTCGGAGTCGTTCGCGAGATGTCCGACGGCGACCGGTCTGGTTCTGTCGAGCTGGTGCGGTTCGTGCTGTTCTCGCCCGACGCGCTCGCGGCGTTCGAGGCCGCACTGGCGTGAGGCGCCGCCGGCGGCGCTGAGCGGGGGAGCCCGGTCGGTCCCGACAGGCTCTCCGCCTGCGGCGAACAGCGGCAGACCTGGGGGGTAGCGGTGGTTAGCCTTGTCGAAAGCCGCTACGCGAAGGCCCAGTCGTTGGGAGACGTCAGATGTTTGAGAGGTTCACGGACCGTGCTCGGCGCGTTGTCGTGCTCGCGCAAGAAGAAGCGCGGATGCTCAACCACAACTACATCGGCACCGAGCACATCCTGCTCGGGCTGATCCACGAGGGCGAAGGTATCGCCGCCAAGACCATGGAGTCCCTCAACATCTCGCTGGACGCCGTGCGTCAGCAGGTGCAGGACATCATCGGTGAGGGCCAGCAGGCGCCGGTCGGGCACATCCCGTTCACGCCGCGCGCCAAGAAGGTGCTGGAGCTGTCCCTGCGCGAGGCGCTGCAGCTCGGCCACAACTACATCGGCACCGAGCACATCTTGCTGGGGCTGATCCGCGAGGGCGAGGGTGTCGCCGCGCAGGTGCTCACCAAGCTCGGCGCCGACCTCAACCGGGTCCGCCAGCAGGTCATCCAGCTGATCTCCGGCCACCAGGGTGGCAAGGAGAGCGTGTCGGCCGGTGGCCCGCAGGAGGGCACCCCGTCCGGCTCGGCCGTGCTCGACCAGTTCGGGCGCAACCTCACCCAGGCTGCGCGCGACGGCAAGCTCGACCCGGTCATCATGCGCAGCAAGGAGATCGAGCGCGTGATGCAGGTGCTGAGCCGCCGCACCAAGAACAACCCCGTGCTGATCGGTGAGCCGGGCGTCGGCAAGACCGCCGTCGTCGAGGGCCTCGCCCAGGACATCGCCCGCGGCGACGTCCCGGAGACCCTCAAGGACAAGCAGCTCTACACGCTCGACCTCGGCGCGCTGGTGGCGGGTTCCCGCTACCGCGGTGACTTCGAGGAGCGCCTCAAGAAGGTGCTCAAGGAGATCTCCACCCGCGGAGACATCATCCTGTTCATCGACGAGATCCACACCCTCGTCGGTGCGGGTGCCGCCGAGGGCGCGATCGACGCGGCCAGCATCCTCAAGCCGAAGCTGGCCCGTGGTGAGCTCCAGACCATCGGGGCGACCACGCTCGACGAGTACCGCAAGTACATCGAGAAGGACGCCGCGCTCGAGCGCCGGTTCCAGCCGATCCAGGTGGCCGAGCCCACGCTGACGCACACGATCGAGATCCTCAAGGGTCTGCGCGACCGCTACGAGGCGCACCACCGCGTCACGATCACCGACGCGGCGATCGTGGCGGCGGCCAACCTCGCCGACCGGTACGTCAACGACCGGTTCCTGCCGGACAAGGCGATCGACCTGATCGACGAGGCCGGGGCGCGCCTGCGCATCCGCCGCATGACCGCCCCGCCGGAGCTGCGCGAGCTCGACGACAAGATCGCCGAGGCCAAGCGCAGCAAGGAGTCGGCGATCGACGACCAGGACTTCGAGCGCGCCGCACGGCTGCGCGACGAGGAGAAGCGCCTGGTCGGCGAGCGCGCCGACAAGGAGAAGGCGTGGCGCAACGGCGACATGGACAACGTCGCCGAGGTCGACGAGGAGCTGATCGCTGAGGTCCTCGCCGCGTCCACCGGCATCCCGGTCTTCAAGCTCACCGAGGAGGAGTCCAGCCGGCTGCTCCGCATGGAGGACGAGCTGCACAAGCGCGTCATCGGCCAGGACGAGGCCGTCAAGGCGCTGTCCCAGGCGATCCGCCGTACGCGTGCGGGTCTGAAGGACCCGCGCCGACCGGGTGGTTCCTTCATCTTCGCCGGCCCCACCGGCGTCGGGAAGACCGAGCTCGCCCGGGCGCTCGCCGAGTTCCTGTTCGGCGACGAGGACTCCCTGATCCAGCTCGACATGAGCGAGTACGCCGAGAAGCACACGGTGTCGCGACTGTTCGGCTCGCCGCCTGGATACGTCGGTTACGAAGAGGGTGGCCAGCTCACCGAGAAGGTGCGCCGCCGGCCGTTCTCCGTGGTGCTGTTCGACGAGGTGGAGAAGGCCCACGCGGACATCTTCAACTCGCTGCTGCAGATCCTGGAGGAGGGGAAGCTCACCGACTCGCAGGGCCGGGTCGTGGACTTCAAGAACACCGTCATCATCATGACGACGAACCTCGGCGCCAGGGACATCAGCAAGGGTCTGCTCACCGGCTTCCAGGCCGGCGGCGACCTGTCGAACAGCTACGACCGGATGAAGGTCAAGGTCAACGAGGAGCTCAAGCAGCACTTCCGGCCCGAGTTCCTCAACCGTGTCGACGACGTCATCGTCTTCCCCCAGCTGAGCATGGAGCAGATCCACACGATCGTGGACCTGATGATCGGGAAGCTCGCACAGCGTCTGGCAGACCGCGACATGGGCATCGAGCTCACCGAGCCCGCCAAGGAGCTGCTGGCCGAGCGCGGGTTCGACCCGGTCCTCGGTGCACGTCCGCTGCGCCGTGCGATCCAGCGGGAGATCGAGGACCAGCTGTCCGAGAAGATCCTCTACGGCGAGCTGAAGGGTGGCCAGAAGGTCATCGTGGACGCGCACGGTGAGGGTCTGCTCGGTGAGTTCACCTTCACGGGTGTGCCGTGGTCCGAGCTGACCGAGGACGCACCGGTCGTCGAGGACGAGCCGGTGGCTGTCGGTGCGATCCACACCGAGAGCACCGAGCTGCCGGCCTCACCCGGCGCGGAGAAGGCGCAGGGCGCCTGACGTCCCGCCGCTGAACAAGGCCGAGGGCCGCCGTCGAGAATCTCGACGGCGGCCCTTCGCCTTGTGTGCTCAGACCTGCCGGAACGGGATCCCCAGGAGCTCGGCGGCGGCGCTGTAGCTCGCGGCGCGGTGACCGGTCGAGAGCGACCAGTGGTGCCCGACCCCGGTGGCCGACCACGCGTCGACCCACTCGCCGGGGTCGCGACCGAAGTCCACCCGTGAGGTGGTGTTGCCGATCGCCAGCAGCGGGCCGGCCACGACGTTCCCCTCGGAGGCGACGAACGCGAGCGTGCCGTCGCGGTCCTGGCCCAGGCCCAGCAGCGTGACCGGTCCGTGCTGGACGTCGAACTCCACCGAGACGCCCCAGCCCCGCTTGCCGTGGAACACGCCCAGCCCTCGCAGCAACGGCTGGCGGCTGGAGACGGCCAGGTGGGCCGGGCCGTCGTGGCCCATCTCGACCACGCCGTCGAGGAAGTCGAGCGCCTGGATCTCGCAGAACGACCCGCCGGCCCCGAGGACCTGGGTGCTCAGCTGGGCCACGGTCGTGCGCAGCTCGTACTCGCCCGAGGCGGGGATGCCGCGGGCCGTGAGCAACGAGGCACCCAGGATCATGCCCGCACCGAGCCGCTCGTGCTGCTCGCCGTCCAGGCCCCGGTGGTAGTACGCGAGCGTGTCGAGCTCGAGATCCTCGACCAGACGGTCCAGCCCCACGGACACCCGCGCACCCCAGGCGAAGTCCTCCTCGACCACGCTGTCGTCGAGGCTGAAGATCTCGCGGGCGAGGTCCATGCGGGCGGCGGTCTCGGCGTCGGAGACCTGCTCGACACGGACCCGCAGGTCATCGATCTCCAGCACCTCCACGTGGGACCCGAACGTGGTCGGGATCAGCGTGAGGTCGGTGGAGACGTCGAGCATCCCCGGGTACAGGTGGCCGAGCAGACCGTGCCGCGCGTGCCGCAGCGCCGCGCGGACCCGGGCCGCGTCGAGCCACCGGGAGATCCGCTCCCACGCCGACGGCTGGTGGAGCCAGCCGGACACCGAGCGGAACGGGATCCCGGCGCGGCGGAAGACGTTGCCGATCTCGGGGATCGAGCACTGGCCGCAGTAGGCGAGCCAGTCACCGGTGGTGAATGTGGCGTGGTCCATCCGCTCGGTCGGCTGCAGGTCCAGCACGAGCACGGGCGTGTGCGAGCGCTGCGCGATCGGCAGCACCATCGAGGACGTCAGGTAGGTCGTGACGAACAGGACGATCAGGTCGCAGTCGGCGGTGCGCAGCCGCTCGGCGGCGCGGGCGCCGTCCTGCGCGTCCGAGAGGAACCCGACGTCGACGACCTCGACGTCCAGGTCGCGGAACCGCTCCGACACCTGTCGCGCCGACTCCTGCAGCTGGGGCAGCAGGTCGGGGAACTGCGGCCAGTAGGTGCCGAGCCCGCCCGCGACGAGGCCGATCCGGGGTCGGCGGCGTTCGTGCACGGGCAGGCCCGCGAGCTGGTCGACCACGTCAGCGCGGGCTGAACCGCACCAGCACGGCGCGTCCTGGCGCCAGCCTGTGCTTGGAGCGCTGGCCCTGGTTGCGCCACCTCTGGGTCGCGGGCTCGAAGGTCGCGACCTTGTGGATGGTCGCGTCGTTGGCCCGCAGCGTGACGTCGGCGCGCTCGTGGCGCGAGTGGTTGGCCACCAGCGCGTACCGGTCGGCACCGGGCCCGGTGAACCGGCCGAGCACCACGGCGCTCCCGGTGACGTCGAGCAGGTCGTCGTCGGGCTCGAAGGGCGTCAGGCCGTCGGGCACCGGATCGAGGTTGGCGGCCTGCACGGCCGTCGACGTCAGCGGCAGCAGCTCCGTGCCGATGTGCGTCAGGTAGCTGGTGTTGACCTCGGTGGTGTGGTCGTACAGCGGGGTGCGCTCACCCTCGACCGTGAGGATCCCGCCGGTGAAGTTCTCACCCCGGGCCGGGTCGGGGGTCCAGTAGGTGAAGTACTGGATGCCCTTGCAGCCGAAGGCCAGGCTGATGTTGACCTGCCAGTACAGGTCGTCCAGTGTCGGGACGGCGTGCGCCGTGTACCCCACCGACTGCACGTAGGCCCACGTGGGGATGCCGGCGGGCAGCGCGGCCTCGCGGACGTCGGCCCAGTTCCGGTAGTAGCCGGTGTCCTCACCCTCGGCCAGGATCGGGTAGCGGTCGAACGAGAGCACCTCGGGGTCGAGGTGCTCCACAGCGGCCTCGTAGTCGAAGCCAGGGAAGTGGTTCACGTACGGCAGGCAGTCCGGGTCGATCTCACGGATGAGATCGAGCACGATCGCCAGCTCGGGGAGCTTGTCGCCGGTGGGTTCGTCGTAGACGTGCAGGCCGACGAAGCTCTCGTACCCGGTCCCGGCACCCGGCAGCTGCCACGCGCTCAGGTCGCCGGAGAAGTCCTCGGCGAGCAGCGCGCCGCCGTCCGCAGCGGTGACCGTGACGTCGTCGAAGGTGGCGGACTCGGTGCCCGCCTCGCGGAACCCGACGCTGCCGGAGGCGAAGGTCGCGTCCGTGGTGGTGTCGACCACCTGGCCGTCGATCGTCGTCGTGATCGTCGAGCCCTCGACGGCGGTCTGCACCTGGTAGGCGACGCCCGGCTCGATCGCGAACGGCAACGCCACCTCGGTCACCGAGGGCGCGCCATCGACGAACACGGCCTTCGTCAGCTTGCCAGCGGAGCCGATGTTGCTGATCAACCAGACGTAGGCGTTGCCCTCGTCCTGCACCCGGAAGGCCCAGCCCGCCTGGGCGTAGCCGCCGGCTCCGGTCGGCAGCGGGGCGGTGGTGAAGGCGAACGTGTAGTCGGTCCACTCCGCGCCCGCCTTCGCCCAGCCGATCGAGCCGTTGCCGGTGCCGCCGTCGACGAGCAGGTGGCCGTCCTGCAGGCGCCAGTAGCGCACCGGTGAGTAACGCGCGATGATCTCGCGGAGCTTGGACTCCGCCTCGGCTCGGGTCAGCGTGAAGGTGCCGCCGTCGTCGGAGACGCGGAACTGGTGCGTCAACCAGCGCAGGTCGCCGTCGTCGACCAGCACCTTGAGCCCGACCTCGTCGGCGATGCCGAGGGCGTGACGCTGGATGTGGTGGTCGGCGTAGAGGTAGTTGTTGGTGTGCACGTAGGTGAAGCCGGCGTCCTTCATCTCCTGCCACCGCGCCACGGTGGTCTGCAGCGGCGGCGGAGGCCAGAACACCCCGATCGGGAACTCGTCGCCGCGCAGCAGCGGCCCGCCGGTCCCCGCAGCGGCGGCCACGGGTCCCCGCGCGAACGCCGAGGTGCCGCCGAGTGATCCCACGGCGGCGAGGGCGCCACCGAGAGCGCCGCTCATGCGGAGGAAGCCCTTCCGGGTCAGGCTGTGCGAGGTCATGGTGGAACCCTTCTTGTCAGCGGCGGGGTCGCCGGTCGTGCGGCATCTGATGGGTGCTGACCGCGCGGGCGGTCACGGTGAGGAGCCTGCTGGCGCGCTCGTAGGTCAGCTGGCTGACGGCGAGGTAGAGCATCTCGACCACCGCGAGCTCGGCGAACCGGGCGGCCAACGGGCCCTCGCCGAACGTGGTGGCGTCGGAGACGGTGAACAGCGCGTGGTCGGCGAGCTCGACGAGCGGTGCGGTCCGGGACCCGGTGATGGCGACCGTCACCGCACCGGAGGCGCGCGCGGCGCGCAGCATCTCGACGGTCTCGATCGTCTCCCCGGCGTAGGAGACCGCGATCGCGACGTCGGTGGCCCCGAGCAGGCACGCTCCCACGAGACCCTCGTGCACGTCGGTGAAGGACCAGGTGGGGATGCCGATGCGGTGCAGCCGCAGCTCCAGCTCGGCCGTCATCACGGCCGAGCCGCTGACGCCGTAGAGCTGCACCCGGCCGGCGGTGGCGATGGCCTCGGCGACCTGGCGCACCGCGTCGAGGTCGAGCTCCGCGAGGGTGTCGCGCACGGCGAGCGTCTGCGCGGCGGCGAGCGTGCGTGCCACCTCGTCCAGCGGGTCGGTCGGGGAGATGGTGCGGGAGATGTCGAGCTCCCACGGCGAGGAGCCGGCCCCGGCGGCGTCGGCGGCCACGGCCACCCGCAGCGCGGGGTAGCCGTTGATGCCGAGCCGTCGGCACAGTCGCGATACCGCCGAGGGCGAGGACCCGCTGGCCTCGGACAGGTCCTGCAAGGTCCCGGCGACGGCGGCCTGCGGGTCCGCGAGCACGACCTCGGCGACCTTGCGCACCGACGCCGGCAGCTCGGGGAGGAGCCTGCGGATGTCGGTGAGGATCCCCGTGGACCTCAGTGACGGCGCCGATGCCATGACAGGAAGTGTCAGTCAGCCGCCGTCGACCTGTCAAGAGTGACAGGAAATGTCAGAGACGGGATGCGGCGAGCCGAGCCGAGCATCGCGGGCGTCTGCAGGGTGCTGCGAGGTCAGCCCGCGCGGTACTCCGCGAGCCAGAGGTCCGCGAGGAGGCGGTGACCCTCGGGGGTGGGGTGGACGCCGTCATACGCGAGAGCGGCGGCACCGACCGTTGCGGCGCGCTGGGCCAGCGGGCCGTCGGTGGCGAGGTAGCCGGCGCCGAGGTCGGCGGCGAGCCGGCGCACCGCCTGGATCTTCGGGTCGAGGTCCTCGCGCCAGCCCCACTGCTCGTCGGTGACGGGCAGCAGGAACGGCTCGACGAGGATGATCCGCCCGACCCCCGCCGTCTGCGCGCGCATGACGAGGTCGCGATAGCCGGTGGCGTACGCCTGTGCCGACGTCGGGTCGTCGCGGTCGTACCGGCGCCAGGTGTCGTTGATGCCGATCATGACCGACAGCACGGTCGGCTGGTGGGCCAGCACGTCCTCGTCCCAGCGGCGCTGCAGGTCGACGACCCGGTTGCCGCCGACCCCGGTGTTGATGACGCGCTGCTCGACGAGGGCCTCGCCGATCAGCGCGGCGTACCCGGAGCCCCAGCTCGCGAGGTCGGAGCGGTCACGGCCGGCGTCGGTGATCGAGTCACCGGTGAGCACGATGGTCATGGTCGCCAACTCTGGCACGGGCGCGGGTGGCGCGGAGCGGCCCGTCCAGGTGGCGACCGGTCGCCGAGACGTCCCCTACCGTGGGGCCACACCACCAAGGGGGAAGCAGGCTGTGAGCGACGAGCCGACGGGCATCACGCCGCGGGACCGCGAGCAGGAGGCGGCTCACCGTGCCGGCCGGCGGCGACGCCGGGTCGCCGTCGTGGCGGTGGTGGGCGTGGTGGCCGCGATCGGCGTGGCCGAGCTCTCCGGTGGACTCGTGAGCCGGGTGATCGACGCCACCGGGCTGACGTGCGGCAACGGCTGGAGCGAGGTCGACGGCGATGCGCTGGCCGACCTGCGCATCCCGCCCTGGGGCACACCCGAGGCCAGGGAGCAGGGCTTCGACCCGGAGGAGCTGATGGGGCTGCCGCCTGGGCTCGCGGAGCCGTCGCTCACGTCCTGGGGCATCCGCGAGACCGGTCGGTACGACCCGACGCTGTACCCGCTGGATCAGGGCGTGGTGCTGCAGGGTGATGGCTACACCGAGCGGGTCTGGGTCGGTGCCGATGCCCTCACCGGCGAGCCGCTGTGGGGCATCGAGGACGACAGCAGCGGCTTCAGCACCATCCAGGGCCGGTTCATGCTGGTCGCCGGGCGTGAGGACGGCCGCACGGACCTGACCACCTTCGACCCCCGCACGGGCGAGGAGCTCTCGTGCGTGCGCCTCGACGGCGAGGTCACGGCCATGACCGGCGTGGGGGACAGCGACGTCGCGGTCGCGCTGCGGTCGGGGGAGGCCGGCGAGGACGGCGAGGGAAGCTCGTACGCGCTGGTGCGGCTCGATCCGGTGGTCGGTGGGGTGGTCTGGAGCCAGCCGCTCGCCTTCGGCGCGGCCGGGCTCAGCGCCGACGGCGAGGTGATCGTCGCCTCGGCGTCGAGCGTCGAGACCGTCGTCGAGATCTTCAGCTACGGCAGCCCACCGACCGGCCCACAGGTGGTCGGGTTCGACGCCGGGAGCGGGGACGAGGTGTGGCGCCTCGAGCAGCAGGGGGAGCAACGGGTGGTCGCGGTCGCCACCCTCGGCCTGCCCGACGGCGAGAGCGGGGCGCTAATCCTGGAGATCGCCGATCGGGACGCGTGGGATCGCGAGGAGGTGCGGTACCGGCTCGTCGACCCCGCGGGCGCCGAGCTCTGGAGCGCACCCGCGGCGCTGCCGTTCGAGGCGGGTGCCTGGCAGGTGGGCGGCGCGGTCGTGCTGCCCGAGGGCTCGAGCTCGTTCGCCGTCGACATGGGCACAGGTGACCGGCTGTGGGAGGAGGGTCCCTCGCTCATCCCGGGCGACGCCGTCGTGCTGGGAGAGTCGGTGCTCATGACCGACCAGCTGATCCGGGACGAGCAGGACGAGGAGGTCTTCGTGAGCTATCTGGTCGACCCGATCACGGGCGAGCGGACCGAGTACCGGGCCGCGATGCGCGACGCCCAGCTCGCCGACTCCTACCTGCTCACCAGCTCGGGCATGACGCAGATCGTGATCCCGCTGGCGCAGTGACCTCGCTCACGTCGGTCGGATCCGGGCCGGTGGCGTGAGAGGATGAACGCAGCGAGCAGCTCTGCTCGCGGCATCGCGGTTCCGAATGCGCGGACATCACGTCCTGACGCACCAGTGACATCTGCACTGCGGTGAACCCCCTGACAGAAGGCAACACATCCCTGTGTCCAGCATGACTTTCGGCGCGCTCGGCGTGCCCGCATCCCTGGTGACCGCGCTCGCGAAGCGTGGCATCGACGAACCCTTCCCCATCCAGACGGCGACGCTCCCGGACACCCTTCGCGGCCGCGACGTCCTCGGCCGCGGCCGCACCGGCTCGGGCAAGACGCTCGCGTTCTCGCTCCCGCTGGTCGCTCGGCTGGCCGACGGCGGTCGCCCCAAGGCGAAGACGCCCCGCGCCCTGATCCTCGCTCCCACCCGTGAGCTCGCCTCGCAGATCGCCGAGACCCTCGCGCCGCTCGCCGAGTCGGCCGGTCTGAAGCACACCGTGATCTTCGGCGGTGTCGGCCAGAACCCGCAGGTCAAGGCGCTCGCGGCCGGCGTCGACGTCGTCATCGCCTGCCCCGGCCGCCTCGAGGACCTCCTCGGCCAGGGCGCGCTGCGCCTGGACGAGATCGAGATCACCGTCCTCGACGAGGCCGACCACATGGCCGACCTCGGCTTCCTCCCCGGTGTCAAGCGGATCCTCGACCGGACCCCCCGCGGCGGGCAGCGCATGCTGTTCTCGGCCACGCTGGACAACGGCGTCGACGTGCTCGTCAAGCGCTACCTGTCCGACCCGGTGACCCACTCGGTCGACTCGGCGTCCTCGCCGGTCGCCGCGATGACCCACCACGTGTTCAACGTCGCCGGCAAGGACGAGAAGCGCGACGTCGTCGAGCACCTCGCCTCCGGCAACGGGCGGCGACTGCTGTTCACGCGGACCAAGCACCAGGCGAAGCGACTCGCCCAGCAACTGACCACCGCGGGCATCCCGGCGGTGGACCTGCACGGCAACCTGTCCCAGAACGCCCGTCAGCGCAACCTCGAGGCCTTCAGCTCCGGTGCGGTCCGCGTGCTCGTGGCCACCGACATCGCGGCGCGCGGCATCCACGTCGACGACGTCGAGCTCGTGGTGCACGTCGACCCGCCGGCCGAGCACAAGGCCTACCTGCACCGCTCCGGTCGCACCGCGCGTGCGGGCGCCGGTGGCGACGTCGTCACGATCGTGCTGCCCGAGCAGCGGGGCGACATGCGCTCCCTCGCCCGCGCGGCGAAGATCGCGGCGACGCCGATCCAGCCGACGGCCGAGCAGCTCTCCACGCTCGTCGGTGCGGTCGCACCCAAGGTGGCGCCGACGGCGAAGGCCGCTCCCGCCGGTCGCGGCGAGCCCGCCGCGCGCGGCCCGCGCCGTGCCGGTGGCCAGCGAGCCGACCGGCCCGCCGACACCGCGCACGGCGGCTCCGGTGGCGGGCGCAACCGTCGCCGTGGTGGCGGCCAGGGTGGGCGTCCGGGCGGCGCAGGCGGCCGTTCCGGCGGTCAGGGTGCTCGCTCCGGCGGTCAGGGTGGCAGCGCTCCGGTGTGGTCCTCCTCGACCTCGCAGGGCTCGTCCGGCTCGCAGGGTGGTTCGCGCCCCCAGCGCAGCGACAACGCCGGTGCGCCCTCGGGCGGCGGCCCCCGCCGCGGCCCGCGCCGGGCGACCCGCGACAGCGGTATGCCCCGCGGCTGACCCCGCCCCGGCTGCAACAAAGCCGTCGTCAGATCGCCGATTCCCGCGAGAACAGCGGGTTCCGAGCGATCTGGCGACGGCTTTGTCGCATGGCCCGGGACGGCACGCAGAGGTGCGCTAACCCTCGGCACGCACCCGCGCCGCGGCGACAGCCCGCTCGGGGTCGGGCGGGTCCTGGAGCAGGCGCACGATCGGGCCGAGCGCCGCGGTCACGCTGAGAGCGCGTGCCGCCCACTCGCGGACCACCGCGAGCGTGCGGCTGCGGCGGAACATCAGTCGGGCGAGCGCCCGTGAGTTGCTCTGCGCGGCCTCGACGCGCGGCTTCTGGATGCGCTCGTACTCGGCGAGCAGCGCTGCGAGATCGACCTCGGGTGCGTGCGCCAGCATGCGTGCCAGCACCCACGCCGACTCCATCGCCATGCCGGCGCCGATGCCGGCCGTCGGGAGGAAGCCGGCGGCGGCGTCCCCGAGCAGCACGGTGCGTGCGGTCGTCCAGCGGGCGGTGCGGACGTCGTCGAGCGGCCAGTAGTACGGGTCGGGCTCGGCGGCGACGGCGGCGAGCGCACGCTCGACGCGCGGGCTCGTCGTCCGGAGCCGGCCGCGCACCTTTCGCACGAACTCCCGTGGCCCGGACTGCAGGTCCTCGGCCGGACCGCCGAGGAACGCTCCGATGCGGCCCTGCACCGGATAGGTGCCGAGGAAGAAGCCCGCGCCCCAGATCTCGTCACCGAGATCGGGCTCGTCGTCATCCTCGGCATCGACCCAGGCGACCCATCCGCCCCAGCGGGTGTCCACGACGTCGAGCGGCCCGCTGCCCGGGACCAGATCGCGGGTCGTCGAGCGGATCCCGTCGGCGACGATCACGAGATCGAACTCGTGGTCGCTCTCGACCTCACCGTTCCGCAGGGTCACCCGGACGCCCTCGGGGCGTTCCTCGAGCGCGGCCACGGTGGTCTGGAAGGTCACGTCGCCGCCGTTCGCCCACAGCACGTCCTGCAGACTGCTGCGGCTGATGCCGCGGTAGTCCCCGTATCGGTCGACGACGCCGGCCATCGAGTCTGTGCGCATCTCGCGGCCGGTGTGCGAGCGGAACCGGTAGCGGCCGAGCTCGACGCTCGCGTCCAGATACCGATCGCGGGCGTCGAGATCGTCGATGAGAGGGTCGACCATCGGCATCAGCGCCAGCATGTAGCCGGCCGCGCGGTCGTCCCGCGCCCGGTCGACGACGACCGGATGCCATCCCTGCCGCCGCAGCAGCTGCGCGACCGCCATCCCGGCCACGCCGGCTCCGACCACCAGCACCCGGACCGGATCGCCGGTCGCCGACGCCAGCTGGGTCTCGAGGGGCTGGGCTCGTGCTGCCATGCGCGCGTCTCCTCCACGTCGACCGACCTGTTGGACCGCGTGGTCCAACAACACCGTAACACCTGTTGGACCGGGTGGTCCACAGACGGTTACACTCACCGCCATGGCTCCGCCCGCCTCGACGCGAACCCCCGACGAGCGTCGTGCCCTGCTGGTGCGCGAGGCGGCGCAGGAGTTCGCGCGCAGCGGCTACGAGCAGGCGTCGCTGAACCGCATCGTCCGCGCCTGCGGGATGAGCAAGAGCTCCTTCTACCACCTCGTGCCCTCCAAGGAGGCGCTGTTCGACCTCGTCGTCGACACGCTCCGCGAGGACGTCGGGCAGCGGTTGACCGTCCCGCCGCCCGAGGCGTTCGCGGCCGACTTCTGGAGGACCGCTCGCGATCTGCTGCGCGACCTGGTCGAGGTCAGCACGAGCGATCCCTCGCTCGCCGCGCTGGGCCGGCTGGTCTACCTGGACGGCCTTCCGAGCGAGCCACGCGGTGCCGTGCAGTCCTTCTTCGCCGACCTCCAGACCTGGCTCGGCGAGGTGCTGGACCACGGTCGCACGTCGGGTGCCGTCCGCGACGACCTCCCCGCCGACCTGCAGCTGCGCCTCGTCGTGGCGACCCTGAAGACGCTCGACGAGTGGAGCCTCGCGCAGCTCGATCAGGCCCCCGCCGAGGATCTTCGGACGTGGGGTGACGCCCAGCTCGCCCTGGTGCAGCGGATGCTCGCCACCGACGCCGCCTGAGCAGCGACCCGAGGGCCTGCCGGTTCACCCGTCGCGCGAAAAGGTCTTCGTGCTCCTGCGACCAGCCCGTACGCTGGCTCTCGTGTGGATCTGACCTGCCCCGAACCCGTCTCTTCGACGCCAAGGCAGGTCTGTATGTCATCCCCCTCCACCGCTCTCTCGCCCGTGCTCCGGGCCGACGGCGTCTCCGTCTCCTTCGGCGGACGTGCCGTGCTCACCGATGTCTCGCTCGCCGTCGACCCCGGCCACAGGGCCGGACTGGTCGGGGAGAACGGCGTCGGGAAGTCCACCCTGCTGCGCGTCCTCGCCGGCACGCTCGCACCCGACTCCGGGAGCGTGCGGCGGCCGCCCGACCTGGGTGTGCTCGACCAGGAGCTCCCGTACCCGGACTCGACCGCGGCGGCGTCCGTCGTCGAGGACGCCCTCGCGCACCTGCGCCGGCTCGAGTCCGACCTCGAGGAGGCTGCGGCGCGCCTCGCCGACGCCGACGACCCCGCCGCCGCCCGCGCCTACGACGCGGCGCTCGCGGCGGCGCAGCACGCCGAGGTCTGGGACGCCGACACCCGAGCCCAGCGCACCCTCGCCGGCCTCGGGCTCGATCTGCTCGTCGAGGACACCACCCGGCTCGTCGGGCAGATGTCGGGCGGGCAACGCACCCGGCTTGGCCTGGCGGCGCTGCTGCTGCGCCGCCCGCGCGCCCTGCTCCTGGACGAGCCGACCAACCACCTCGACGACGACGCCGCCGACTTCCTGGCCGCCGAGCTCGCCGCGCTCGACGGCGCCGTCCTTCTCGCCAGCCACGACCGCACCTTCCTCGAGCAGGTCGCGACCGAGATCGTCGATCTCGACCCGGGGTCGAGCCCCACCCCGCCGCCCGTGGTCTACGGCGGGCGCTACTCCGACTACCTCGAGCAGCGTCGGATCGACCGGGTCCGCTGGGAGCAGCAGTACGAGCGGGAGCAGACCGAGCTCAGGGAGCTGCGTCATGCCGTCGCCGTGACCGCACGCGAGATCGCCCCCAACCGAGGTCCGCGGGACAACGACAAGTTCATCTACAACTTCAAGGGCGGCCGCGTCGACCAGACGGTCTCGCGCCGTGTGCGCGACGCCGCCGGCAGGCTCGAGCAGCTCGAACGGGACCAGGTCCGCAAGCCCCGCCCGCCGTTGCGCTTCGAGCCACCCAGCGGTCCCGTCCGCGACGGCGGACTGCTCGCCTGGGCGCACCACGCGACCCTTTCCGGGCGGCTCGACATGGACGCCGCCGGGGCGCCGAGCGTCGAGATCGCCGCCGGAGCGCGGCTGCTCGTGACCGGACCGAACGGGTCCGGCAAGTCGACGCTGCTGCACCTGCTCGCGGGCGACCTGCGCCCCGAGCACGGCGAGGTCGGCACCGCACGTGGTGCGCGCGTCGGCCTCCTCGAGCAGGACCTCGACCTCGACGACGACCGGCGCACCCCACGCCAGCTGCTCGCCGCCGCCGAGGGGAGCGAGCTGCCGCCGGGCGACCGCTCCGCCGTCGAGAGCCACGGCCTGGTCGCCCCGCGCGACCTCGACCGGCCGATCGGCGAGCTGTCGGTCGGCACCCGGCGGCGGGTGGTGCTCGCGATGCTGGTGACGCAGCAGCCCGACGTGCTGCTGCTCGACGAGCCGACCAACCACATCTCGCTCGCGCTCGCCGACGAGCTGATGGCGGGGCTGGGAGACTGGCCCGGCGCCGTCGTCGTCGCCTCGCACGACCGGTGGTTGCGCGAGCGCTGGACCGGTGACGTGGTGCTGCTGTCGGCGAGCGCGCACCAGGCGTCGTAGCGCTCGAACGCGGTAGTGCGGTTCTCGAGCGTGGAGCGACACCTCCCGCGCGTTCGGCCTGGTGCCTCGCTAGTGTTCGTCGCGATGAGCAGCGAACAGAACGGCACGAACGGCCGCCGCCCCGGCATGACCGACGTCGCGCGGCTGGCCGGCGTCTCGCACCAGACCGTCTCGCGCGTGCTCAACGACCACACCTCGGTGCGGCCCGCGACGCGGGAGCGGGTGCTCGCCGCCATCGAGCAGCTCGGGTACCGGCGCAACCTGTCCGCGCGGGCGCTGGTGACCCGGCGCTCGGGGCTGATCGGGATCGTCGCCAGCGGCTCCTCCCGCTCGGGACCGGCCGGCACGCTCGGCGCGCTGGAGCAGGCTGCGCGCGCGGCCGGGTACTTCGTGACGGTCGCGATCGCGCCGGAGCCGGAGCCCGATCTGCACGGCGAGATCGCGGACGCGTTCGTGGAGCAGGGGGTCGAGGGCGTGGTGGCGATCGCGCCGACCCTCGGCGTCGCCGAGATCGCCCAGGCGCTGGGCGCCCAGGTGCCGGTGCTCGTGGTCTCGGCCTGGGACCCTCCCGACGGCGTCCCCACCATCAGCGTCGACCAGCGCGCGGGCGCCCGGCTGGCCGCCGAGCACCTGCTCGGGCTGGGGCACACCGACGTCGTGCACCTCAGCGGCCCGACCGACTGGTTCGACGCGGCCGCCCGCATCGAGGGCTGGCACGCGGCGCTCGCCGAGGCAGGCGTGACGCCGCGGCCGGACCTCGCGGGCGACTGGAGCTCCGAGCGCGGCTACGAGCTGGGTCGGTCGTTGCTGGAGGATCTGCCCACCGCCGTGTTCGCCGGCAACGACCTCGCCGCGCTCGGGGTGCTGCGCGCGTTCGCCGAGGCCGGGGTGCGGGTCCCCGAGGACGTCTCCGTGATCGGGTTCGACGACCTCGAGGGTGCGGCCAACTTCTACCCGCCGCTCACCACGGTCCGGCAGGACCTGCGTGCGCTGGGTGCCGCGGCGCTCGGTGCGCTGGTCGAGGTGATCGCCGGCGGTGCCGCGCTGCCGCGGCGGCTGCCGGTGCAGATCGTGGAGCGCGCCTCGACCGCGGCGCCGCGCACGGCACGGTGACCGACGAGCAGGGGCGTCCCGAGCCGGGCGGTCTGGGCGGCGAGCTCGAGACGCTGGTGGGGTTTCTCGAGTTCCTCCGTGCGACGCTGGCCTGGAAGACCGACGGGCTTGGTGAGCAGGAGCTGCGCCGCAGGCACCCGCCGTCGAGCATCAGCCTCGGCGGCATGCTGCACCACCTGGCCTTCGTCGAGGACTTCTGGTTCGGTCACCGCCTGCGCGGTCTGGAGCCGGCGCCGCCCTGGGACACCGTCGACTGGGACGCCGACCCGGACTGGGACTGGCACATCGCCGATCACCTCGACGAGGCGACCGTCCGGGAGCGCTGGCGCTCCGCCGTCGAGCAGTCCCGGACGCACCTGCGCGAGGTGCTGGCCGAGGGCGGCCTCGACACCGTCGAGCGCCGATCGCCGGCCTCGGTGAACGTCCGCTGGGTGCTGGTCCACATGATCGAGGAGTACGCCCGCCACGCCGGGCACGCGGACCTGCTGCGCGAGTCGATCGACGGGCTCACCGGCGAGTGAGGCCGGCCACCAGCGCGGCGAGGGCCTCGCCGAGCTGGGCGTCGGTGACGCCCCCGACGCCCACCAGCAGCCCGGTGAGCTCGGCCGAGCGGCAGTAGTCGGCCAGCAGGTTCACCCGATACCCGGCGGCCAGCGCGGCGTCGCGCGCGCGGAGCGCGTCCTCGTGCGGCAGCAACCAGGTCGTGTACATCCCGGCCGGCCAGGGGGTCGACGGCGTCGCGTACGGCGAGAGGATCTCGCTCACCTGGTGCGCCCGCTCGGCGTAGACGCGGCGGGCGCTGCGGATCACGCGATCGAGGTAGCCGTCGCGGATCAGCGCGACGAACGCGCGCTGCACGGGCCACGGCACGGCGTCGTGGGTCGCGAGGCGCCGGGCGTTGACTCTGTCGGTCAGGTCGGCAGGCGCAACCAACCACCCGACCCGCATGCTCGGCCCCACCGACTTCGCGGCGGTGCCCAGGTAGCCCACCTGCTCCGGCGCGAGCGAGGCGAGCGCGGGGATCGGGGCGACGTCGTAGCGGAACTCCGAGTCGTAGTCGTCCTCGATGATCAGAGTGCCCGAGCGTCGTGCCTGCTCGAGCAGGTCGAGCCGCTGCGAGGCAGCCATCACGTGGCCGAGCGGGTGCTGGTGGGCGGGTGTGGTGTACGCGGCGGCGAGCCCGCTGAGGTCCCAGCCGCCGGGGTCCGCCGCCGGCAGGTCGCGGACCCGGCGGCCCGCCAGCTGCGCGGTGGCGACCGCCGAGCGGTACCCCGGGTCCTCGACGCCGATCGCACCCGGTGGCAGCGCCCCCAGCAGCTGCCGCAGGCCGTCCGTGGTGCCGCCGGTGACGACGACCTGCTCGGGGTCGCAGCGCAGGCCTCGGGTGTGGGCGATGCGGTCCGCGAGCAGGCGGCGCAGCTCGGGGATGCCGCGGGGGTCGTCGTAGCCGCGTGGCGGTGTCGCGGTCGAGACCTCGCGCCACGCACGGCGCCAGCCAGCCGCGTGCCGAGGGTCGATGAAGGGCGTGCCGGCGTCGAGCAGCACAGGGGCTGGGGCCGCGCTCCGGCGCGTGGGCGCCGGCGCGGTCGAGCGCGGCAGCCCGGGGGAGGCGGCGAACGTGCCGGAGCCGTGCCGCCCGACCAGCCAGCCTTCTGCCACCAGCTGCGAGTACGCCTGCTCGACGACCGAACGCGCCGTGCCCAGCTCGGTCGACAGCGCTCGGGTGCTCGGCAGCCGGTCGCCCTCGCGCAGCGTCTCCTCGAGGATCCGGTCGCGGATCTGTGCGCTCAGCTGCGCGCTGAGCGGGGTGCCGGACGACCGGTCGAGCGCGATGGGCAACGTCCCCATGTCACCTCCCAGTGGCCTGTCCAACTGTACGGCTATTGGCCGTTGCACGCAGGCCACTGGGCGGAGAGCCTGGTGCCATGACCACGACGCTCTCGCCCACGGCGCGCACCACGATCGTGCGCGGGAAGAAGCGCGCCCGCGACGACCGCGACGAGCTGCACCAGTTCCTGGAGGAGGCGCTGATCGCGCATCTGGGCGTGGACGTCGGTGAGCACCCGCTCGTGCTCCCGGTCGCGTTCGCGACCGACGTGACCGGACCTGACGACGGCGGCACCCTCTACATCCACGGGTCCGTCGCCGCGCGCTGGCTCACCAGCGCGCACGGGCGCACCGTGTGCGTCACCGTCACCGAGGTCGACGGCCTGGTGGCGGCCCGCTCAGGGTTCCACCACTCGATGAACTACCGCTCCGCCGTCGTGATCGGTGAGGCGAGGGTGGTGACCGATCCCGAGGAGAGGGCGCGAGCGCTCGACCTCACGGTCGACCACATGATCCCCGGCAGGTCCGCGACGCTGCGCGCGAGCACCCGCAGGGAGCTCGCCGCCACGGCGGTCCTCGCCGTGCCGCTGCGCGAGGCGTCGATGAAGGTGCGCGCGGAGGGCCCCGTGGACGACCCTGCTGACGTCGATCCGGCCGTCTGGGCCGGGGTGATCCCGATACGCCGGGTCGCCGAGGAGCCGCGCACCTCGCCCGACGCGGCCGCCGCGGTCCCCGGCGACATCCGGCGCCGCGTGCAGCACCTCGCTCGTTAGGGGTTCGGGTTGGTCGCCGCCCCGTCGAGCCAGAGGCGGTTCGAGGGGTCGGCGTGCGTGCCACCGCTGCCGACGTGCTTGTCGGAGATGACGTCACCCTTGGTGATGACGTGCACGATCGCCATGCCGTGGCCGCGGCCCAGGTCGTAGTCCTCCTTGAGCCAGGCGAGGATCGGCCCGGCCTTGGTGGACGCGTCGAAACCGCGCTCGTGGGCCAGCGTGATCAGCTCGCGGGGCGTCATCCCGATCTTCTTCTCGACCGCGTCGAGGTAGGCCTGGAACGACATGCGATCAACCTCCGAGCTCGTGGGGAGACCAGGCTAGAGGAGGCTCATCCGCGTCAGCGGCGCCGCGCTGTGACGAGCAGGTACTCCCACTCCATCCGGCCGCCTCCCAGGTCGTGGTCGCGGGCCAGGGCGAGCAGGTCGGCGTCCAGCGCGGCGGCGCGGTCCGGCGTCTGCGCGAGGCCCGCATAGGCGGCGACGGTCGGGCCGTACCGGGCACGGAAGAAGTCGAGGAACTGGCCGGCGTCGGCGAAGGCGCCGACAGGCAGGCGAGCACGGGTCGCGTGGACGTCCTCGACGCGGTCGCCGAGCAACCCGCGCACGTGGGCCTCCGTGCCCCACAGCGGGGGCGGCTGGAAGCCGGCGGGAGGTGCGGGCACGTACGGCTTCATCGCCGCGAACATCTGCCCGACGAAACCCTCCGGCGTCCAGCTGGCCAGGGTGAGGGTGCCGCCCGGGCGCAGCACGCGCAGCATCTCCTCGGCGCACCGCTGATGGTCCGGCGCGAACATCACGCCGACGCACGACATCACGGCGTCGAACTCGGCGTCCTGGAACGGCAGCGACTCGGCGTCGCCCTGCCGCCAGGTGATGGCGAGCCCCTCATCCGCGGCGGCCCGCTCGCCGATCGTGAGCAGCTCCGGGGTCAGGTCCAGAGCGACGACGTCCGCGCCGGCACGTGCCGCGGGCAGCGAGGCGTTGCCCGAGCCGGCGGCGACGTCCAGCACCCGGTGACCCGGGGAGGCGCCGGTCGCGTCGGCGACGACCCGTCCGAGCGCCGGGATCACCTGGTCGGCGACGGCGGCGTAGTCGCCGAGCGCCCACATGCGGCGGTGCCGGTCCTTCAGCTCGGGCCTGAGGTCGAACGTGGACGGGGTCGAGGTGGTGCTCATGAGGGCTCCTGATTGTCGGGGGTGCTGCCAGCATCCGCGCGCCCGTGGGTGGCCACCAGTGACGAATCTGAACCAGCGGCGGTTCACGATCTGTACTGGTGCTGCGCCCGTAGGAGGTCTTCAATGGAGCCGAGGAGGCCGGTCATGGCGACGTACGGTCAGTTCTGCCCCGTGGCGAAGGCCATGGAGGTGCTCGACGAGCGGTGGACGCTGCTCGTGGTCCGTGAGCTGCTCTACGGCAGCACGCACTTCAACGAGCTGCGCCGCGGTGTGCCGAAGATGTCGCCGGCGCTGCTCGCGAAACGGTTGCGCAGCCTCGAGCGTGTCGGCGTGGTCCAGCGCCGCGACGAGGGCGGCCGGTCCTCGTACGTGCTCAGTCAGAGCGGGCGTGAGCTGGCGGGAGTGGTCGAGGCGCTGGGCACCTGGGGGCTGCGCTGGATCGGTGAGCTGGGCGAGGAGGACCTCGACCCGCACCTGCTGATGTGGGACATGAAGCGCAAGCTGCCGGTGCAGGAGTGGCCGCGAGCGCGGACGGTGCTGGCTCTGCGGTTCACCGACGTGACGCCCACGAGCGCCCGGTGGTGGATCGTGGTCAACGGCGGCGAGGTCGACATCTGCGACTTCGATCCCGGCTTCGAGGTCACAGCCGGTGTCAGCACCGGGCTGCGCTCGCTGGTGCAGGTCTGGCGCGGTGACCGGTCGTGGCCGGAGGCGCTGCGCTCGGGCGAGGTCGTCGTCGACGGCCCCTCCCTGGTGCGCCGCGAGCTGCCACGCTGGCTGGGGCAGTCCGAGCTGGCGTCGGTTCCCCGCCCCGCGTGAGGCCTGTCGCTGCGACGAGCCGTCAGCGGAAGTGGATGCGCCGAACCGATGTGAACGCTAACATCGGGGTATGACTGTCGACGTCGACCGAGCACTCGTCGTCGGCGTGGACTACGGCACCCTCTCCGGGCGGGCTGTCGTGGTGCGCGTCGCGGATGGAGCCGAGCTGGGCAGTGCGGTGCACGAGTACCGCCATGCCGTGATGGACCGCACCCTGACGGCGCACGCCGACGAGCCGTTGCCGCCCGAGTGGGCGCTGCAGGTTCCGGCCGACTACGTCGAGGTGCTGCAGACCGCGGTCCCGGCCGCGCTCGAGGCCGCCGGGGTGGACCCGGCCGACGTCGTCGGGATCGGCGTGGACGTCACCTCCTGCACCATGGTGCCGACGACAGCCGACGGCACACCGCTCTGCGAGCTCCCCGAGCTCGCCGACCGGCCGCACGCCTACGTCAAGCTCTGGAAGCACCACGCGGCCCAGGGGCAGGCGGACCGGATCAACGAGCTCGCCCGCGAGCGTGGCGAGTCCTGGCTGCCCCGCTACGGGGGCCTCATCTCCAGCGAGTGGCAGTTCGCCAAGGGTCTGCAGGTGCTCGAGGAGGACCGCGAGATCTACGACGCCACCGAGCACTGGGTCGAGGCCACCGACTGGATCGTCTGGCAGCTCTCCGGCACCTACGTGCGCAACGCCTGCACGCTCGGCTACAAGGGCATCTACCAGGACGGCACCTATCCCAGCGAGGACTTCCTCACGGCCCTTAACCCCGACTTCGCGGGGTTCATCAGCAAGCTCGACGGCGCCCCCGTCGCCCAGCTCGGCGAGGTCGCCGGGCAGCTCACCGCCGAGGCGGCGGGCTGGACCGGGCTGCCCGAGGGCATCGCGGTCGCGGTGGGCAACGTCGACGCCCACGTCACCGCCCCGGCCGCGAACGCCGTCGAGAACGGCCAGATGACCCTGATCATGGGCACCTCGACGTGCCACGTGATCAGCAGCGACGTACTCGCCGAGGTCCCCGGCATGTGCGGGGTCGTCAACGGCGGGATCGTCGCCGGCAGCTACGGCTACGAGGCCGGCCAGTCCGGCGTCGGCGACATCTTCGCCTGGTTCGTCTCCACCGGGGTGCCGGGGGCGTACGCCGAGGCCGCCGCGGCGAAGGATCAGAACCTGCACGAGTACCTCACGGAGCTCGCGAGCGCCCAGCAGATCGGCGCGCACGGGCTGATCGCGCTCGACTGGCACTCCGGGAACCGCTCGGTGCTCGTCGACCACGAGCTGTCCGGACTGATCCTCGGGCAGACGCTCACCACCCGGCCCGAGGACATCTACCGCGCGCTGCTGGAGTCGACCGCTTTCGGCACGCGCGTGATCGTCGAGGCCTACGCGGAGTCCGGGGTGCCGGTGACCGAGCTGGTCGTGGCCGGCGGGCTGCTCAAGAACACCTTCCTCATGCAGATGTACTCCGACATCACGCGGCTGCCGCTGTCGACGATCGTCTCCGACCAGGGGCCCGCCCTGGGCTCGGCGATCCACGCCGCGGTGGCGGCGGGGTACTACGACGACGTGCGCGCCGCCGCCCCCGTGATGGGTGGGCGCGTCGAGGCCGCCTACACGCCGAACCCCGAGGCCGCGCAGGCCTACGACCGGCTGTTCGCCGAGTACAGCACGCTGTACGACTACTTCGGCCGCGGCGGCAACGACGTCATGCACCGACTGAAGGCGATCCGACGCGAGGTCCACGCCTCCGGTACCAG
The DNA here is from genome assembly GCF_009733815.1 of Pseudactinotalea suaedae. Classification (GTDB taxonomy): domain Bacteria; phylum Actinomycetota; class Actinomycetes; order Actinomycetales; family Beutenbergiaceae; genus Pseudactinotalea; species Pseudactinotalea suaedae. Next base: position 139,157 of record NZ_WNXY01000003.1, on the reverse strand, counting down.
CGGGTCGGCACCCGAGCTCGCACCGACCGAGGAGATCGCCTGATGGCCGCCGTCGTGCTGTCCGAGCTGCCCGAGGAGCTGCAGCAGCGTGTGCAGGCGACCCGAGAGCGCGTCGCCGCGCTGCACGCCGAGCTGACCCGGTACGAGCTGGTGGTGTGGACCGCCGGCAACGTCAGCGAGCGGGTGCCCGGCTCCCGGCCCGGGGACGGGCTGCCCGAGCTCTTCGTGATCAAGCCGTCCGGCGTCTCCTACGACGAGCTCACGCCCGAGGCGATGGTGGTCTGCACGCTCGACGGCAACAAGATCGACGACGGCACCCCCGATGCGCTCAAGCCGAGCTCGGACACGGCCGCCGCGGCCTACGTCTACGCCCACATGCCCGAGGTCGGTGGCGTCGTGCACACCCACTCGACCTACGCGACCGCCTGGGCGGCCCGGCAGGAGCCGATCCCGTGCGTGCTCACGATGATGGCCGACGAGTACGGCGGCGAGATCCCGATCGGCCCGTTCGCGATCATCGGTGACGACTCGATCGGCCGCGGCATCGTGGAGACGCTGCAGGGCTCTCGCAGCCGCGCCGTGCTGATGGCGAACCACGGACCGTTCACGATCGGCAAGGACGCGCGCGACGCCGTCAAGGCCGCCGTCATGTGCGAAGAGGTCGCTCGCACCGTGCACATCGCCCGGCAGCTCGGCGACCCGGTGCCGATCGCGCAGCACCACATCGACTCGCTCTTCGACCGCTACCAGAACGTCTACGGCCAAGGCACGACCGACCAGGAGAAGACTCAGTGACCGCGTCCTCGCAGGACCCTTTCGAGACCCGCCAGATCTGGTTCCTCACCGGAAGTCAGGACCTGTACGGCGAGGAGACCCTCGCCCAGGTGGCGGAGCAGTCCCGTGCCGTGGCCGCCTACCTGCAGGACAGCGACGACATCCCGGTGGAGGTCGTCTGGAAGCCGGTCCTGAAGGATGCGGCGTCGATCCGCCGCACCGCGCTCGAGGCCAACGCCGACGACAGCTGCATCGGCGTCATCGTGTGGATGCACACCTTCAGCCCGGCGAAGATGTGGATCACCGGGCTGGACGCGCTGTCGACACCGCTGCTGCACCTGCACACGCAGGCGAACGTCGAGCTGCCCTGGGCGGACATCGACATGGACTTCATGAACCTGAACCAGGCCGCGCACGGCGACCGCGAGTTCGGCTACATCGCCGCCCGGATGTCGGTGCCGCGCAAGATCGTCGTGGGCCACGCCAGCAACCCGGACGTGCAGCGGCAGGTCGGCCTGTGGTCTCGCGCCGCTGCGGGATGGGCGTCGCTGCGTGGCGCCACCCTCGCGCGGTTCGGCGACAACATGCGCTTCGTCGCCGTCACCGAGGGTGACAAGACCGAGGCCGAGGTGCGCTTCGGGATCGCCGTCAACACCTGGAGCGTCAACGAGCTCGTCGAGCGGGTCGACGCCGCTCCTGCCGAGCAGATCGACGCCCTGGTCGCAGAGTACGAGGAGCTCTACGACGTCGTCCCCGAGCTGCGGTCCGGCGGCGAGCGGCACGAGTCGCTCCGCTACGCCGCGGCGCAGGAGATCGGGCTCCGCTCCTTCCTGGAGGAGGTGGGCGCGACCGCCTTCACGACGACGTTCGAGGACCTGGGCGGGCTGCGGCAGCTTCCCGGCCTGGCCGTGCAGCGCTTGATGGCCGATGGCTACGGCTTCGGCGCCGAGGGTGACTGGAAGACCGCGCTGGTGGTCAGAGCCGCCAAGGTGATGGGTCACGGCCTGCCCGGCGGCGCCTCGCTGATGGAGGACTACACCTACGAGATGACGCCCGGCAAGGAGAAGATCCTCGGCGCGCACATGCTCGAGATCTGCCCCACGCTCACGACCTCCACCCCCCGTGTCGAGATCCATCCGCTGGGGATCGGCGACCGCGAGGACCCGGTCCGGCTCGTGTTCGACACCGACCCGGGTGAGGGGATCGTCGTCGCCATGTCCGACCTGCGTGAGCGGTTCCGGCTCACCGCGAACCTCATCGACATCGTGCCGCCCGACGCCGAGCTGCCCAACCTGCCGGTGGCGCGTGCGGTGTGGGTGCCCCGCCCCGACTTCACCACCTCGGCGACGGCATGGCTCACCGCGGGCGGTGCGCACCACTCGGTCCTGAGCACCGCGATCGGGCGCGAGGTCTGGGAGGACTTCGCCGACATCGCCGAGGTCGAGCTCGCCGTCATCGACTCCGACACCACGGTGCGCGGGTTCGCCCAGCAGCTCCGCTGGAACGCGGCCTACTACCGCCTGGCCCAGGGCCTGTAGGCGACCCTGGGGCCGGGCGGGCCGGCGTCACCGCAGCACGTCCGCCGTGCGCGCCACCAGCTCTGCCAGGAAGTCCGACCAGCCGCGCGCGCCCCGGTGCACGGGCGCGCCGGCCAGGTTGTCGCCGGCGCGGTAGGCGCGCCCGACTGCCCCCGGGATCCGGACGGGCACGCCGCGACGGCGACGCCTGCCCATCGCCGCGACGTAGGCATCGGCCAGCTGCCGGACGTCGAGCACCTCCGGGCCGGCGATGTCGGCGACCCGACCGGCGGGCGAGCCCAGCGCGAGCTCCGCGAGCCGGGCTGCCACCTCCTCGACGTGCACCGGCTCGAAGCGCAGACCGCCGGGCATCGGTAGCAGCGGGAGCTTGGCCATGCCCCGGACGACCGGGAGCACGAACTCGTGCAGCTGCGCGGCGCGCAGCACCGTCCACGGGACGTCCGACTCCGCGATCGCGCGCTCAGCAGCGGCCTTCGCGCGGAAGTAGCCGATCGGCATGGCGTCGGCCCCGACCACGGAGATCAGCAGGAGGTGCTTCACCCCGGCGCGCCTGGCCGCAGCAGCGAGGTTGGTCGCTGCGGTGTCGTCGCCCTTCGCGCCGCCCGCCAGGTGCAGCACGACGTCCACGTGCTCGAGCGCCTCGGCGAGGCCGTGCCCGGCGACGGTGTCGCCCTCGACGTGCGTCAGGCCGGGTGCGTCGTCACCGCCCCGGCGGGAGAGGACCCGCACGTCCTGGCCTGCGCTCCGCAGCAGCGGCACCACCCGGCTGCCGATCGTCCCGGTTCCGCCGGTCACGAGAATGGGTGCGTTCATGTTTGTCTGTCCTTCATGTCACAACACGGGACGGTCCCGCGTCGAGGTCCTGACGATCGACATCGAGGAGACGTGACATGACCGATCGAAGAATCCTTGCCCGGCGGTTCGAGACCGAGCGGCCCCGGCTGCACGCCATCGCGACCGGGCTGCTCGGCTCGACCGCCGATGCCGACGACGCGCTGCACGAGACCTGGCTGCGGCTGGATCGCTCAGCCAACGAGGAGATCGAGAACCTCTCGGCGTGGCTGACGACCGTGGTGTCCCGCGTCAGCCTCGACCTGCTGCGCGCGCCGCGGCGCAGGCGCGAGCACTCCTGGCAGGTGGAGCCGTGGCGCGACGAGCCGGTCGCTGCCGAGGACCCCGCCGAGCTGGTGGCGCAGAGCGACCAGGTCAGCGTCGCCCTGCTCGTGCTGCTGGAGACGCTGAGCCCTGCCGAGCGGATCGCGTTCGTGCTGCACGACGTCTTCGATCGGCCGTTCGACGAGATCGCGACCGTGCTGGACCGCTCACCCGAGGCGGCCCGCCAGCTCGCCTCCCGCGGGCGCCGGCGGGTGCGCGGTGCCGAGGAACCGGCACGCCCCGGACGCGAGCGCGGCAGGCACATCGTCGAGGCGTGGTTGGCGGCCGCCCAGGAGGGCGACCTCGGGGCGCTCCTCGCGCTGCTCGACGACGGCGCCGTGCTGCACGCCGACTACGGCACCACCGCCCAGGTCGTCGACGGCGCACGCGCGATCGCCGAGCAGGCCGTCCTGTCGGGTCGGCTCGCGGCCCACTCGACGCCCGTCCTCATCGGCGGGCTGCCCGGTGTCGCGGCCGTCATGGGGGAGCGGGTCGTGTCGATCATGGCCTTCTCGATCGAGGACGGTCGCATCGTCAGGCTCGACGTCCTCGCCGATCCGGACCGCCTCGACGCACTCGGGGTGCAGCAGCTCGTCGGCGACCAGCCAGCGCGGTGACCCGCGGGGGCAGCGGCTGCGGAGCTCAGGGGGCGAGGAGGGCGGTGGCGCGGCGCTGCCACGCGACGGCGGCCGTGCGGGCGCGCCCACTGAGCCGCCCGACCGGCGGCACCGGACCGGCGGCGGCGAGCGTGGCGTCGTAGGGGATCCGCACCAGCATCGGGGAGGGGATGGCCGGGCTGGGCACGGGCCGACCGCGGCCGTCGACCTGGCTGAGCACCACGGCGACACCCGAGAGCGCATCTTCGCCGAGCTCGGCGACCGTGCTGAGCACCCGGGCGGCGTCGGCGATGCCGAGCGGCGTCGCCGGTGCCGCGACCGCGAGCACGCAGCTGCCCGCCTCGAGCAGCGCCGCGGCGCTCTCGGGGCTGTGGACGCCGGCATCCCAGATCGCGAGGTCGCCGTTGAGGGCGGGCACCGAGTCGTCGCCCACCCGGTCGATCAGGCGGGCGCTCGGGCGTGCGTAGAGCATCGGGCCGCCGTGGGGGTGCTGGCGCATGCCGGCGAAGGCCAGCGCGGCGACCGTGGTGGTGCCGACCCCGCCGGCGGTCCCGACCACCGCGAGGGTCTTCACGACGTCACCCCGGCACCGGCCGCTGCAGCCGCGGCCTCCTCGGGCGTGGGCTCGGGAGTGTTGGCGATCTGGATGATGTGCGGTCGCTCACCGCGGCGCAGGAACCGGCCGCGCCCGGGCGGGAACCGCTCGGGGTAGACGCGGGGTGCGACCTGGCCCTCGCTGCGCTCGCCCGACATCACCAGCAGCGAGCCGCCGGTGTCGCGGAGCACCTGCAGGAACATCTCGTACATGGCGCGCCCCGAGCCGGCGACCGGTCGGGTGAGCACCAGGTGCAGGTCGAGGTCGCGGGCGTTCGGCAGGTGGGGCAGCAACGGGGCGAGCGGGTCGGTGCCGCCGGCGCCCACGATGTCGTAGTCGTCGATCAGCAGGACGATCCGGGGCGACCGGGCTCGCGTCTCAGGATCGAGGCCGGGCCGCTTCTCGAGCTCGCTGGCGATCGTGGTGCACAGTCCGCGTGCCTGCGAGGCGTTGCAGGCGTGCGCGGCCAGGTACTCGTCGCTGATGACGCCGGGCACGCGCCCGCGCGGGTCGATGACGGCGATCGCGAGCTCCTCGTGCGTGAAGCGCTCCATCAGCCCGGTCGCGATCGTGCGCAGCAGCGTGGACTTGCCGCACTTGGCGTCGCCGAACACGACCATGTGCTGGTCCTCGCCCGCGAAGTCCCAGACCGCCGTCTCCATCGTGTCCTGACGCAGGCCCAGCGGCACCACGTCCGGCTCCTCGAAGGCCTCGGGAAGATCGTCGGCCGACAGCGTGAGCGGGAGCAGCCGGATCGGTGCGGCGGAGGGCCCGCTCCAGGACTGCGCGGTGCGCTTGGCCAGCTCCTCCAGCTCCTCGCCGAGCTCGTCGTCGGGGACCACGTCCAGCACCGGGAGCGCGACCTGAGCCATCTTCTTGTCGTCGAGCAGCACGCGGCCCGGGCGGTCGGCCGTCAGCAGCGCGGCGAGCTTGCGGTCGACGCTGGACTCGGAGGGCTCGTTGAGCCGCAGCTCGATGCGCGTGCCGAACAGCGCCTGGTGGGCCATCCGCAGCTCGCTCCATCGGGTCAGCCCGAGGACGAGGTGGATGCCGAAGCTCGAGGCGCGCAGCATGATGTCGACGAACTGGTCCTCGAGCTCTTCGAAGTCCTGCCGGATGGAGCCGTAGCCGTCGACCAGCAGCACGATGTCCGCCGCCGGCAGCTCGGGCACCCGGCCGGCGGCGTGCATCGAGCGCAGCTGCGCGATCGAGTCGATCGAACGGTCCCGGAAGATGGCCTCGCGCATCGCGAGCATCCCGGCGAGCTCCTCGAGCAGGCGCCGCAGCCGGTCCCGGTGCGAACGGGTCGCCACGCCACCCACGTGCGGGAATCCCTCGATGCGCTGCAGCCCGCCGGTGGTGAGGTCCATGCCGTAGATGGCGACCTCGCGCGGGGTGTAGCTGAGCGAGAGCGAGGTGGCCACGGTGCGCAGCAACGTGCTGCGTCCCGTCTGCGGCGCCCCGATGATCGCGACGTGGCCACCGGCCCGCGTGAGGTCGAGCAGCCACGGGTCCTGCGCCTGGTGCTCGGGGTCGTCGACCAGCCCCATCGCGATCGTCAGCGCGGTGTCCCGCGCCGTCGCGCGGTCCACCACCGCGCCGAGCGCGAGGCGCTCCGGCAGCGGCGGCAGCCAGACGGGCCGGACCGCGCGCTCGTCGTCGCGCGTGCGCTCCACGGCCGCCTCGACGACCGTGAGCGAGGTGTCGGGCCGGGTCAGCGGTGCGAGCGCGGGGCCTTGCTGGTCGTTCCGGTCGCGCTTGATCCCGTTGTAGAGCGGCAGCAGCATCGGCTGCGGCGCCACGTCCTCCTCCTCACGGGTGGTCCGCCCGCGCACCACCGGCCCGGAGACGTACCCGGCGCGGAACCGTGTGTACACGCTGGTGTCGACCTTGAGGTAGCCGTACCCGGGCAGCGGTGGCAGGTGGAACGCGTCGCCGGTGTTGAGCACGACCTGCGACTCCGACTCCGAGAACGTGCGCAGACCCAGCCGGTAGGACAGGTAGGTGTCGAGCCCGCGGAGCTTGCCGCCCTCGATCCGCTGGCTGGACAGCAGCAGGTGCACCCCGATCGAGCGTCCGATCCGGCCGATCTGCAGGAACAGGTCGATGAACTCCGGCTCCGCCGTCAGCAGCTCACCGAACTCGTCGATCACCACGAACAGGTGCGGCAGCACCGGCAGGTCGGGGTTCTCCTCGCGCAGCTGGCGGTAGTGCGTGATCGACGGCGACGAGCCGGCCTGCTTGAGCAGCTGCTGGCGCCGCACGACCTCGCCCTGGATCGACGCCCGGGCGCGTGTGGTCAGCTGCGGGTCGTCGGCGAGGTTGTCGATGAGCCCGGCGAGGTGGGGGAGGCCCTCGAAGGGTGCGAAGGCGGCGCCGCCCTTGTAGTCGACGAGGATCATCGACAGGTCCTCGGGCGGGTGGCTGAGTGCGAGCGAGAGGATCAGCGTGCGCAGCATCTCCGACTTGCCGGAGCCGGTGGCGCCGATGCAGATGCCGTGCGGCCCCATGCCGAGCTGCGCGCTCTCCTTGAGGTCCAGCAGCACGGGGTTGCCGAGGTCGTCGATGCCGAACGGCACGCGCAGGAAGTCCGCGGGCGCCCGGGGCCGCCACAGGTCCTCGGGGTCGAAGGTGGTGGGGTCGGCGATGCCGAGCAGGTCCTCCACCTCCAGCGTCGCGTCCCCCTGCTCGTCGCGCGAGGCGATCAGCGTCACGCGCAGCGCCGCCATGGCCCGCGCCGTGGCGGTGAACTCGGGGCTGTCGACGGCGTCCGGTCGCATCGTGACCTCGACGGCGTTCCGGGTGCCCGGTGCCGTGGTCATCGTGGCGCTGGGCGCCACGTCCCGGTCGGCACGGGCGGACTCGGCGGGTGCGTCGAGCGTGATCCGCACGTCGACGTCCCCGGGCTCGTCGAGGCGGTCGGCGAGCAGGTGGATGACCGTGATGCCCAGCTCGCGCAGCGGCACGTTGCTGCCCAGCGGCAGCGCGGAGGCGACGTGCCCGTGGTCGTCGGCGACGATCACCAGGTGCGGCGGCTGGTTGCGTTGCGGGCCGGCCCGGCGGGTGCTGTTCGCCGCCTGCACGCGGTCGGTGAACGTCTCGCCCAGCACCTTCCCCAGACCCTCGAGGCTCGACGCGACCCGGCGGGCGGGCACGGGGCCGTCGAACAGCGACGGCTCCTGGGTGTGGGGGAGCAGGTCGGCGCCGGCCCAGTCGGCGGCGTTCTCGGGCGGGAACGCCAGCGCGATGCCGACGTCGTCGGGCGCGTGCAGCGCCGCGACCTGCAGCAGCATCGCGCGCGCCAGCGCCACACCGCACTCGCGGTCGCCGATGATCGCGACCACGCCGGCCTGGCGGAGCCCCACGGAGAGCGGCATCGCCTCCACGAGCGAGCAGGACGCCGCGATCAGCTCGGCCTCGGCGAGCAGGATCGGGTCGTGCGGCTGCACCGGCGACTCCGGGTTCGGCACCCCGATCTCGAACCAGGGCACGGTGCCGAGCCCGGCGCGCACCTCGAGGAAGTCGGTGTCCCTGCGGCGCCGCTCCCACAGCCGCTTCGGGTCGCGGATCATCGACATCAGGGCGCTCGGCTGCGGGTGCAGCACGCTGGCCTCGAGCCGCACCGCCTCGGTGCGGTCGGAGAAGTCGCCCCGCACCCGCTCGAGGTAGTCGAGGTAGAGCTCGCGCTTCTGCGCCTCCTGCTTGGCGTTGCGGCCGCGCGAGCTGAGAGCGAAGCCGACGCCGCCGACGATCGCGATGACGAACACCAGTGCCGCGATCGCCAGGTACAGCGGGTTGTTCATGCCGCGCAGCACCACCATCATCACCACCGAGGTGCAGGCGCCCATGATGGGCAGCAGCATCTGCAGCGGCGTCCCGCCGGTGTCGTCGCCGAGCGCGGGCGGCGGGGCGAGGGTGTCGCCCTCCGGCCGCTCGAGCGGCAGCGTCTCGCGGGTGGGTCGGTGGACGGTCTTGACGCTCACGCCTTCACCTTCTCCTCGGGACGTCGACGGCCTGCGGCCGCATCGGACCGCCGCGCGGCTGCCGCGGAGACCAGCCCGGCGGCGAGCCGGATCGCCGCGAGGTTCGTGCTGTCGAGCAACCGGGTGCTCGCCACGGGTCGCGCTGCGCCGTGGGCGCGGTCGCGCGGGAAGCGGTGCACCGGGATCGGGAAGGCCCGCACGGCCTCGCCCACGCCCCAGCCGGCGCGACCGCGGGCCGGCACCAGCACCCCGACCGCCGGCAGGTTCGCCGCGTACGCCGCGGCAGCCAGGTCGACGGCGTGCTGCATGGCGACCCGGTCCGGCGTCATCACGATCGCCAGCAACGAGCTCGCGGCGACGACGTGGCCGAGCGAGGCGACATCGCGCGCACCCCAGTCGGTGACCACGAAGTCGAAGAACCGGCTCGACGGCGCGACGGCCTCCCACCAGCGGCTGTCGTCGGTCTGGGTCTGGCGGGTGAGATCGATGCCGCGCAGGCCTGACGGCGCGGCCACCAGCCCGTCGAGGGCCTCCCGGGCGGTCCCGGCGGAGGCACGTCGGCTGTCCTGCTCGATCGTGCTGGTCGCCTCGCTCAGCAGCCCGGCGTGCCAGAGCAGCGACCGCTCGCCGCCCGAGGCGTTGACCGCGAGCACCCGCCCGGTGCGTCGCCGTGCGAGGACGCTGGCCGCCAGACCCGCCACGCTCGAGCACCCGACGCCTCCGGCCGTGCCGACGAAGCCCACCCGGGTCGACAGCGCGAGCGGTCGGCGGACCTGCTCGTCGAGCGCCTGGAGCTCGGCGATGCGTCGTGGCCGCGCTGCGGCGATCAGCCCCCGTACCCGCCTCATGAGGTGAACGTCGAGACCAGGTCGGCGAAGATGCCGAGCAGCCACATCAGCAGCGGCACCAGCGCGATGACGGCGATCATCTCCAGCACACCGGCGAAGCGACGCAGCCGCGCCCGGGTGTTCTCGGAGGCGCGCACCCCCACGACCACGGCGAGCACCACGATCAGCGCGAACGAGGCCAGCGTGGCAGATCCGGGTGACATCAGCCCGGTGAACGCGAGGGTCGCCAGCGGCACCACCCCGCCGGCGAGCAGCGCGAGCCGCTGCGGCGCGAGCGGCAGCACCTGCGTGCGCAGCAGCAGAACCAGCCCGACGGCGGCGCAGATGCCCTGTGCCGCCGGCTCGTCGCTGCTCGCCAGCAGCCAGGCGCCGAGCGAGGTCGGCAGCACGACGGCGACGGTCGCCCAGGTGAGTCCGCGATGCGTGGCGTCGACCGCTCGCTCGACGGCGGGGCGCGACACTCGCTGCCCCTCGACCACCCGGTCGTCGAGGCCGGTGAGCCCGCTCGCCGACATCGCGATGCCGGGAAGCAGACCCAGCAGCACGACCCCGACGACGGCCGTCCACGCCGCGACGTGCAGCGGCTGCATGCTCGCCTGGTGCATGAGGATCCAGGCACCGGTGAGAACCAGCGCCGCACCACCGCCGAGCGCGAGCGGGACGTCCTTGAACCCGATCGCAGCGACGAGGCCCACCGCGAGCCCGGTGAGCCCGAACCAGACCAGCATCGTCGCGCCGGGGTGATCGAGACCGACCTGCGCGAGCACCAGCCCGGTCACGACACCCAAACCCCCGACCACGGCGGCGGTGAGCACGACAGCGGGACCGGTGCGCCGCCGTCGAGCGCTGACCGTGGCCAGCACCAGGAGGACGAGCAGACCGATCCCGACCTGCGACGGCGTGTATCCGTCGAGCAGTGCCGCCGGGCCTGCCAGGAACCCTGCGACGGCGGCCACGGCGGCCGCGGCCGCGGTGGCCCAGACCGGGCGCCAGGCGTCGGAGCGGGTCTCGGCCGCCTCTCCCATGAGGTCGGTGACATCGGCGACCTCGGGCGGGGGCGGTGCCTCGTCGACGCGGACCAGCCGCAGGATCGAGCCGTGCTCGACGTCCTGCTCGGCGAGCGTCAGAGCGGGCGAGAGCTGCTCGCCCACGGTCGTCATCAGCACCACCGGGCGCGAGGAGCGGTCCGTGGTCTCGTCCAGGAGCGAGAGCACCTCGGGCAGCACCGCGGCGATCGGCTCGTCGTCGGGCAGCACCAGGTCGGCCTTGCGGCCCTCGCCCTGGATGGTGACCCGCGTGTAGTCGGTCACTGCTCATCCCTCACAGGCTTCATCGTGACGGGGTCGATCGTGACGCCGCTCGAGGGGTCGGTGTAGTACCCGGTGGCAGGGTCGTAGAACCAGTCGAGGCGCGGGTCGATCACGTTGCCGTCCGGGTCGGTGGAGAGCATCGTCTCCGGGTCGATGATGAATCCGGTCTGCGGGTCGATCCACTCGCCGGTCTCGGAGTCGACGAGGAAGCCGGTCTCCTCGTCGAGGACACGGGTCTCGGTCTCCGGGAGCGGGTTCGTGGCCATCTGCTGCTGGAACGCTTCCACCGCCGCGGTCTCACGCTGCCGCAGCAGCAGGTCCACGACGAACCCGTAACCGATGCATCCCACCCCGGCGACGGCGGCGAGCACCACCGAGCCGATCAGGCGCTTCACGTTGGTGTTGACCGCGCGACGCCGGCCCAGGGCGCCGTACGACAGCGCCGACGACAGACGCGCGCGGTGCGTCTTCGTCGTCTGGATGATGATCTTGTCCTGCTGCATCAGCGTTCGTCTCCTGACATTCCCTGCGCGGGGGCCGTCGGCTGCGGGCGGTTGGCCGCACCGACCCCGGCGAGGCGGTCGCCGAACTCGATCGTCGCGCCGAGCCTGACCACGGTGCGGACGTGGGGCGCCAGCGGCTCGAGGTCGCCGCCGTCCTCGGCGACCGCGGTGCCGTTCATCGACCCCAGGTCCGTGACCCAGAGCATGCCGCCCTGGGGCTCGAGCAGCGCGTGGCTCTTGGACACCGTACGGGTGAGGTCGGGGAGCTGCAGCAGGTGCGAGGACCCCTCGAGCTGCGACGGGTTGCGGCCGATCACGGTGGGTCCGACGAGGCTGAACGCCATGCCGTTGTCGAGCGTGAGGATGATGGGGGCGTTGAGGGCCCGGGAGGCGGTCAGCCGCCACTGGTCGCCCTGGTTGGGCGCCATCTCACCGGCACGCGGCAGGATCCGCACCGGGTCGTGGCCCTGCCGGATGTCCACGGTGCGGGTACGGGTGAGGCCGGCGAGCGGTGCGGGCAGGCCGGTCGCACCATCGACCGTGCGCATCCCGAGGATGCGGTGGCCGATCGTGCGGCCCGTGCGCAGCAGGTCGAGCACGACCAGCAGCAGCACGAGGCCGCCGCCGAGCGCGGCGAGCAGCGCCGGCGCGACGTCGGTCGCCGCGCCCACGAGGTATCCGGCGCCGGCCAGCACGAGGATCGCGGCGGCGTCGAGCGCGACCCACAGGCGCGAGGCCGGCCGGGCGCCGGCGAACACCACCTCGGGCGGCAGCGGTCGCCGATCGGCGAGCACGGCACGGCTCGGGCCGGGCGGCTCGGTGAGCTGACGGTAGGCGTGCAACGCAGCTGCTCCAATATCGGCGGGTCGTGCCGACGTTACTGCCTGATGGTGACGTCCACGCCGCGGCTACCCACAGATGGGGAGGACTGCCCTAGCAGGCCCTATCGATCTCACCTACGCTCGACGACACGAGCAAATCGTGCCTGGGAGGGACAAACCATGAACATGAAGTACTCGATGGAATCCGACGTCCTGTCGGTCCTCGGCAAGAAGACCGTCACCGAGTCGGAAGACCTCGGCCAGCTGGTGCGCGACCTGTACTCCGCCGCCGAGGCGCTGGAGGGCACGTTCAACGGTCCCGGCAAGGCGGCGTTCAACCGGTTCAAGACCCGCACCGACGAGATCTCGACGATGCTGAACAACTCGCTCGTCGCGATCACCGGCTCGATCGCCGGCCAGCACAAGACGTTCACCACCGCGGCCGAGGACAGCGAGGCCGTCCACGCCAGCGCCGAGGGTTCCGCCAGCTTCGAGGCTGCCGACACCTCGCGCTTCTCGGCCACGCAGGCCTGACCTCACACCGACCTGACCAAGGGGAGACACGAACATGAACATGGCTCATGGCGGCGGCAACCAGATGGACCGCAACGACTACAACATCAGCTCGTCCGAGACCGCTCAGGCGAACTTCGAGCGCATCGCCGGGCTGCTCGAGACGGCGCTGACGCGCCGCGACAGCGACGTGAAGCAGGCGATGGCTGCCTACCAGGCCGACGGCGTCTCCGACCAGTACGCCGGCGTCGAGAAGCAGTGGAACATGGCCGGTACCGAGATCCGCGGCATCATCACCGCCCTGCGGACCTCGCTCGCCGACAACGACGACATCGCGCGCCGCGCCATGTCGACCGCGGCCAGCTACATCCCGGGCGCCTGACCGCACGCACGGCACGAAGCCACGCACCGAGCTGCGTGAGAGACGGCGTCGTCAGATCCTGATGAGGATCCGACGACGCCGCTCTGCTCTCGCCGGCCGGTAGACCGGCACCGCGCGGCGGCTGCCCTTCGTGCACGTGCGGGAGGCGCCGGGCGGCGCCGTCACCGGGCGCGTGCGGCGGCGCTACCACGTGCGCGCCGGCGCCCCCGTGAGGGCAGTCCTCCCCGTCGCAACCGGGTCCATCCGGACTTCACGAGCGCACATCAGCCCTACGGTTACGCGGTATGAGTGACATCGATCCGACCGTCGTCGCGCCCGCCGAGGCATCCGCCGCGCGGCGCCCCACCACGGTCGTCGCCGGCGTAGCGCTCCTCGCGGTCTCGATCGGGTGGTGGCTCGTCGAGCTTCCCCGCGCCATGGCCGGGATCGCCGGACCGGGAGGCGTCGACGCCCTCGTGCTGGCCGTGGGCGCACTGCTGTCGCTGCCCGCGATCCTCGAGGTGGTCGCCGCCGTGCTCGTGTGGCGCGGGCACGGCTGGGCGCGGTACCTGCTCCTGCCCGTCGTGCTCTACGGCCTGGTGCGGCTGGTCGTGGCCCTCGGTGAGCTGCGGGCGTCCGACCTGGCGCTGGTGGCGATCGACGCAGCTCTCGTGGTCGGTGCGCTGGTGCTGCTGTTCCTGGCCCCCTCCCGGTCCTGGTTCGCGCTGCGGAGGGCGGCCCGCGGCTGAACCGCCGCCGGCCGCAGCCGGCGCTTCGCGCATATCGACCCAGTAGTGGGTAGGTCTACGCTTGGCTGGCATGACCTCGCACCGTGACGCCCTCGACGCCCTCGACCGGGCCCGGCAGACCTCGAGCCTGAACCCGCCGACCGTGCAGGACCAGCCCAACGCGGCGCCTCCGCCGCGGCACCGCGTCGTCCTCGACACCGATGCCGCCAACGAGGCCGACGACCAGTTCGCGATCGTGCACGCCCTGCTGTCGCCGACGCTGGACGTGCGAGGCGTCGTGGCGGCCCACTTCGGTCTGCGTCGCAGCACCACGAGCCTCGCGGACAGCCGGGCCGAGATCGACCGGCTCCTCGCTCTGCTGGGGGACACCACCACGCGGGTCGTGGACGGCGCGGAGACGTGGATCCCCGACGAGGCGACGCCGATCGACTGCGAGGGAGCCCGCCTGATCATCGAGGAGGCGATGTCCGAGGACGCCCCGCTCAGCGTGCTCGTCCTCGGGCCGCTCAGCACCGTCGCCTCGGCGCTCCTGCTCGAGCCGCGCCTCGTGGAGCGCGACCTCACGGTGATCTGGATCGGCGGGCCGCCCTACGACGGCGTCCTCGGCCGGACCGGCGGTGATGCCGGTATCGAGTTCAACCTCTCCAACGACATCGCGGCCGCCAACGTCGTGCTGGGCTCCGGTGTGCGGGTGATCCAGGTGCCCGAGTCCACGTACCGGATGTGCTCGGTCGGCTATCACGAGCTGCAGGAGAAGATCGGCGAGGCGGGCGAGCTCGGCGCCTACCTGGTCCGCCAGCTCATCGAGTGGAACGACCGCTGGAACCCGTCGGCCATCGAGCGGCGTTCGCTCGGCGACTCACCCGCCGTCGGGCTCGTCCTGAACGCCGGTGGCGGGGTGATCCGCCGGCGACCCGCTCCGCGCTTCACCGACGACGGCGCGCTCGCGCTGGGCCTCGCAGGTCGCACGGTCGACGTCGTCGAGACCTTCGACACCCGGTACCTCTTCGAGGACATGTTCGCCAAGATCCGCGCCTTCGCGGCCTCCTCCTGACGCCTGAGGAGCCGGGCTCGCCGGCGCGCCGCGACGCCACGATCCGTTGATGCATAGGTATTCAGTGGCGAGCAGACTTGACGCCGCGGCGTGCGGTGCCTACGATCCGGCTTGCAACGATTCAATGTTGCCCGTCAAGGAGGACCCATGCCCCGCTCGTCTCGCCTCATGCGCAGGCGCTTCGCACCCGCCGTCGCGGGTGCCGCCGCGCTCGCCCTCATCGCCACCGCCTGCGGCCCTGCCGATGGTGGCGGCTCGGACCCGACCGGCGGCGACAGCGCCGACGGCGGCGCCACCGAGTTCAGCTTCCTGACCATCACCGAGAACCCCCAGATCGGCGAGGAGCTCACGCGCCTCTCCGAGGGCGCGTGCGCCGACGCCAACGCCGCACTGCCCCTCAGCATCGAGTCCATCGCCCAGGCCGAGGTCAACAACCGCGTGCCGCTGCTGGCCAGCCAGGAAGCGCTGCCGGTCATGTTCATCTCGCCGACCACCGAGTCCAAGGTCGGCGGAGACATGTACGAGTCGGGCGCGCTGCTCGACCTCGAGACCACCTTCGACGAGCTCGGCATCATGGACAACGTGCTGCCGGCAGCCGCGGAGACGGTCAAGACGATCTACGGCTCGATGGTCTCGATCCCGTTCCAGTACAACGTCGAGGGCTTCTGGTACAACAAGGACCTCTTCGAGGCGAACGGCATCGAGGTGCCGACCACGTGGGAGGACTTCAAGGCCGCGGCCGCCACGCTGGACACGGCGGGTGTGCAGCCGCTCACGGCCGCAGGCACCCAGGGCTGGACCATCACGCGCTACCTCAGCACCTACCTCGCTCGCTCGCAGGGCGTCGACGCCCTCCAGAACGTGGTCGACGGCAACGCCAGCTTCTCCGACCCCGAGTACCTGACCGCCATCGAGGAGGTCTCCTCGCTCGGCGAGGCCGGCTACTTCGGCGAGGGCGTGACCTCGCGTGACATCGACACGGTGACGTCGCAGTTCTTCGCGGGCAACGTCGGCATGATGTACAACGGCTCCTGGACGCTGTCCTCGGTCTACGACGAGGCGCAGAACCCGCTCGGCCCCGACAGCTTCGGCTTCTTCCCGTTCCCGGAGGTCGAGGGTGGCTCCGGCAGCATCTCGGACTACCCCGCCAACACCGGTACCGTGACGGCGCTCTCGGCCGACCTGTACAACGACAAGGTCGGCGACTGGCTGGTCTGCATCGCCGAGAACTACGGCAGCAGCCTCATGGAGAACCAGGGCGCCATCTCCGGTTTCGTGCAGAACACCGAAGTGGAGACGCCTGAGCTGGTCAGCGAGATCGTGACCCAGATGGAGAGCGCCACCGGTGCGGTCATCTGGTTCGAGGCTCCGTTCGGCGCCCGCTTCGGCGACGCCGCCGGCACCAACGCCGGGCCGCTGCTCGACGGCGGGATCACGCCCGAGGACTACGCCGCGGTCCTCGAAGAGGCCATCGCCGCCGACGGCTGATCCATCGACGCGGTGCGGGTGCTCCGGCACCCGCACCGCGCACCCGCGCCGCAACGGCGATGACCACCACCGCGCCCTGAGCGCGGTGTCGCGACCACGAGGAGGACCGGGCCATGCAGAGCGTCCTGGGTGACAAGAGAGCCATCGTCATCCTGCTGGCACCCGCGCTGCTGTTCTACACCCTGATCAAGGTCGTCCCGATCTTCTGGTCGCTCGGTCTGACGTTCTTCGACGGCAACGTGCTGCGCGGCTTCACGCCGGCGGGCTTCGCGAACTTCACCCGGCTGGTCGGGGACAGCAACTTCTGGGAGTCGTTGACCTTCTCCTTCAAGTACGCGGCGGTCGCCACGGTGCTGCAGGTCACCGCCGGCTACCTGCTGGCGCTGCTGTACGTGTTCGCGCTCAAGCGTTCCTCGGTGATCGTGCGCACCATCTGCTTCTTCCCGGTGATCCTGCCGACCGTGGCCGTGGCCCAGCTCTTCAAGCGGCTGTTCGCGATCAACCCGCAGCCCGGGCCGGTGAACGCCCTGATCGAGTTCTTCGGCGGGCAGAGCATCGACTGGCTCGGTGACGCCACGACCGCGTTCTGGGTCTTCATGATCATGGACGTGTGGAAGTCGATGGGGTTCTTCGCGGTGCTGCTGTTCGCCGGGCTGGTCGACATCCCCGAGGAGATCATCGAGTCGGCACGCATCGACGGCGCCAACGGGCTGCGGCTCGTGCGACACATGATCATCCCGCTGTCGCTGCCGGTGCTGCTCTCGGCCATCGTGTTCGCGATCAACTCGACATTCAAGGTCTTCGACTCGGTGATCGCCCTGACGAACGGCGGACCGGGCAACGACACCACGCCGCTGACGCTCTACATGTTCCGCACCACCTTCACCTACAACGAGTACGGGTACGGGTCCACGCTGGCGCTCGCGCTGACCGTGGTGGCGTTCCTCATCACGATCGTCGTGTTCCGCAGCTCGCGCCGCGACGTGACCGCCGCGGGAGGTGCGAAGAAGTGACTGCTGCAACGGTCGGCACGATCCGCCGTCGACGTTCGCGCATGGCTCGCGTGACGCCCGGCCAGATCGTCATCTGGGTGCTCACCGGCCTCCTGCTGTTCACGATGGCGGCGCCGATGGTCTGGCTGCTGATCAGTTCGTTCAAGACCCAGAACGAGTTCCTCACCGGTGGCATCTTCGATCTGCCGGAGAGCTGGCAGTGGGGCAACTACATCGAGGCCTGGGTCACCGGCGACTTCGCCACGAACGTGCGCAACTCGGTGATCGCGACGCTGCCCTCGCTGTTCCTGCTGCTGTTGACCGGCGTCGCTGCCGGGTTCGCGCTCGAGGTGATGGTGTGGAAGGGTCGCAACACCACGCTGCTGCTGTTCCTCGCGGGCATCATGGTGCCGGGCCAGATGCTGCTGGTGCCGCTGTTCATCTCCTACTTCCAGCTCGGCCTGACCGAGACGTACTGGCCCTTCATCCTGACCTACACGGCGATGGGGCTGCCGCTGACGGTCTTCATGATGGCGGCGTACTTCCGGTCCCTGCCGCGCGAGATCTTCGAGGCGGCCACGATCGACGGCGCCAGCATGCTCCGCTCGTTCGTGTCGGTCGGCGTCCCGATGGTGACCAACGCGATCGTCACGCTCGGGCTCGTGCAGTTCTTCTCGATCTGGAACGACCTGCTGGTCGCCCTGACCTTCGTGACCAACCCCGACCTGGCCACCATCCAGGTGGGTCTGCTGAACTTCTCGGGCGAGTACGGAGCGACCAACTACGGACCCCTGTTCGCTGCCATCTGCATCAACGTGTTCGGCACGCTGGTGATCTTCCTGATGCTCAGCAAGCAGATCATGAGGGGCATGGCGTCGGGGGCGATCAAGGGATGACGGCGGACGCAGCGGCCCGTTGGCACGGCTCGCCCCTCACGATCGGCACGTCCGGGCTCGGCGACCTCGGCCCCGACGGCGATCCGCTCCTCGCGCCGACGCGGACCGAGGTGGAGCTCGCGATCGGCATGCTGACGAGCCCCCATCGGCTCGTGGACACCTCGAACATGTACGCACGCGGGCGCAGCGAGGCCGTGCTGGGTGCGGCGATCCGTGAGCTCGACGGGCTGCCGGAGGGCACGGAGGTGCTCTCGAAGGCGGATCGTGACCTCGGGTCCGGCGCCTTCGACAGGGACCGGGTCTGGCGGTCGTTCGAGGAGTCGCGTACCCGGTTGGGCCTGGAACGGCTGCCGCTCTACCAGCTGCACGACCCCTACACGGTGACCTTCGAGCAAGCCATGGACGGCGCGAACGGCGCCGTGCAGGGCCTCGTCGAGCTGCGCGACCAAGGTCTCATCGAGCTGATCGGGGTCGCAGCCGGCCCCAGCGACCTCCTGGCCCGGTACGTGCGCACGGGTGTGTTCGACGTGCTGCTCAGCCACAACCGGTACACGCTCGTGGACTCCTCCGCCGGCGACCTCATGCAGGAGGCCGCCGAGCGCGGGCTCACGGTGCTCAACGCCGCGCCCTTCGGCGGCGGGCTGCTGGCCAACGGCTCGACCAACACGACGAGGTACGGGTACCGCGACGCTCCGCAGGAGCTGCTCGACTGGGTGGCGCGGCTGCGGCAGGTCTGCGCCGACCACGGCGTCAGCACCGGTGCGGTCGCGCTGCGGTTCTCGATGCGCAACCCGGCGGTGCGCAGCACGGTCGTCGGCATCAGCAGCCTGCGGCGGCTCGCCGAGCTCGACAGCCTCCTCGCCGAGGACGTGCCCGCGCAGCTGTGGGACGACGTCGCCGGCCTCGGCGCTCCGCCCTCGACACTGACCGACTGAACCCGACCAGAACAGCTGATGACCGACGCGATCGAGACCACCGTCCCTTCTTCGGGCTGCCGCACACCACGCAGCCAGGGCGTGCGGTACAGCCGCCGCACGGTCAGCCTGTCCGGCAGCTGGCGGTTCCGGCTGAGCCCGACGGCAGCAGGTACAGGCCCGCTGCCCGGCGACGGCACCGCCACCCCCGTCGGGGAGTGGGACGAGATCGAGGTCCCGGGCCACTGGGTGCTCCAGGGCTACGGGGACCCGCTGTACACGAACACCGCGTACCCGTTCCCGATCGACCCGCCGCGGGTGCCCGACGAGAACCCCACAGGTGACTACGTCCGGACCTTCGGGGTCCCGGTGGGCTGGCACCGTGACGGCGCGACCCTGCTGTTCCAGGGCGCCGACTCGGCGGCGCGGGTCTGGCTCAACGGCGTCGAGGTCGGGTGGTGGACCGGCAGCCGACTGCCCGCCGAGCTCGACGTGAGCGAGCTGCTGCGCGAGGGCACCAACACCCTGGCCGTGCGTGTCTACCGGTGGTCCGCCGGCAGCTACCTCGAGGACCAGGACATGTGGTGGCTGCCCGGGCTGTTCCGGGACGTGCTGCTCGTCGAGGGTCGGGGGATCGACGACGTCCATGTCCACGCGGGCTACGACCACGACACCGGCGAGGGCATCCTGCGTGTCGACGTCACCGACCGCGCGGGCGCGGCGCTCGAGGCGACCCTGGACCTGCCGGCGCTCGGCCTCGAGGGCCTGAGCTCCGCCGTCGAGCACCGCATCGCGGGTGTGGCGCCCTGGAGCGCCGAGAGCCCCGTGCTGTACGACCTGCTGATCCGCGCGGCGGGGGAGGAGGCGGAGCAGCGGATCGGATTCCGCACGGTCGCGATCGTCGACGGCGTCCTCCAGGTCAACGGGACCCCGATCCGGATGCGCGGCGTCAACCGGCACGAGCAGCACTGGGAGCGAGGGCGCGCTCTCACCTACGACGACATGCTCGCCGACGTGCTGCTGATGAAGCAGCACAACATCAACGCGGTCCGCACCGCGCACTACCCGCCGCACCCCGACTTCCTGTCCCTGTGCGACACCCACGGGCTGTGGGTCGTCGAGGAGGGCGACATCGAGACCCACGGCTTCATCTACGCCGGCTGGGAGGGCAACCCGCCCGCCGACGACGCCTGGACCCCGGCGCTGCTGGAGCGCACGGCGCGCATGGTCGAGCGCGACAAGAACCACCCCAGCGTCATCATCTGGTCGCTCGCGAACGAGAGCGAGGGCGGTGCGGGCTTCGACGCGATCGAGGCGTGGATCCGCGACCGCGACCCCTCGCGGCCGATCCACTACGAGCGCGACCGGACCTATCACAACAGCGACTTCTACAGCGTGATGTACCCCTCGCTCGAGGACGTCGCCGCGATCGGCAGGCGCGAGGAGGAGACGCCGGAGGTGCTGGCCGAGGACGCCGACGGCGAGCGTCGGCGGCGGGCGCTGCCGTTCCTGCTGTGCGAGTTCGCGCACGCCCAGGGGAACGGACCGGGCTCGCTGGCCGACTACGAGGAGATCTTCGCGGGCTCCGACCGCTTCTGCGGGGCGTTCGTGTGGGAGTGGATCGACCACGGCTACCGCGCCACCACGGAGGCGGGCCAGACCTACGTCCGCCACGGCGGTGACATCGACTACCAGCCGAACGGGCAGCGGTACTGCCACGACGGGCTGCTGTTCGCCGACCGCACGCCCTCACCCGGTCTGCTCGAGTACGCCAAGGTCAACGAGCCGGTGCGGATCGAGGTGAGCGGCGCCGTCGTCGAGGTCACCAGCCGCTACCAGATCCGGGACACCTCGAACCTCGCGTACCGCTGGCGGCTGGAGCGCGACGGCACCGAGCTCGCCACCGGCGACCTCGCGGTGCCCGTGCTGGCGGCCGGTGAGAGCGCCCGCGTCGAGGTCGCGCTGCCCGAGGCGGGCCACGGCGAGGGCGAGCTGTGGCTGACGGTCACGGCGCGCCTGTCCCACGACGAGTCGTGGGCCACCGCGGGTCACCAGGTCGCATGGGGCCAAGGTCTGCTCGACGGCGGTGCACCGCCGAGCGTGGCGGGCACCCGCGAACGGGTCGGGCAGGTGCGCAGGCTCGAGGACACGATCACGGCGGGACCGCTCGTGCTCGACGCCGGCACCGGAGCGGTCCGCTCGCTCGGTGGGCTGCCGCTCGATGAGCTCCAGCTGGACGTCTGGCGTGCTCCCACCGAGAACGACCACGGCCAGGGCGCGCTCAACAACACGACGAAGGTGTGGCGCGCCGTCGGGCTCGACCGGATGCTGCACCGGGTGGACGGCGTCGACGTCGACGCGGGTGCGGTCACCGTGCGCGGCCGGACGGCGCCCGCGACCCAGCCGTTCGCGCTCGAGACCGCATTCACGTGGGAGCCGCTGTCGGAGGAGTCGGTGCGGCTGACCGTCGACGTGACACCGACCGGGGCCTGGCACGACACCCCGTACGGCCACCACGACGTCGTGCTGCCTCGGCTGGGGGTTCGGCTGCGGCTGCCGGCGGGTCTCGGCCGGCTCACGTGGTTCGGGCTCGGCCCCGGCGAGGCGTACGTGGACAGCCGGACCGCGGTGCTGGCCGGCCGGTGGTCGCTGCCGGTGCCCGGGCTCGCCACCGAGTACCCGTTCCCGCAGGAGAACGGCAACCGCCACCAGGTGCGGTGGGCCGAGCTGACCGGTGAGGGGCTGCCCGGTCTGCGCGTCGACGCCGCGACCCCGATCGACGTCTCGGTGCGCCGATGCACGAACCACGATCTCGACCGCGCGCTCAAGCCGTACGAGGTGCCGGTGCGCGACGCGACCTACCTGCACCTCGACCACGCGGTGCGTGGGCTGGGCAGCTCCTCGGTGGGTCCGGCGCTGCCGGGCCGCTACGAGATCCCGATCGAGCCCACGCGGTACGCGGTCGTGCTGACCGTGACCGAGCCGCGCTGAGAGGCCGGAAGAGGCCGTCGAGAGCGGCTCGACAGGGAGAAGGCGCTACCATGGTGCAAGACGAGTCGATATGGAATAGATATGCTGACGCAGAGTGACGCACGAGCGGGGGTCTCGATGTTGAGCACAGACCTGGAGCAGGTCGCCCTCTGGCGGCAGCAGCGGGCCGCCGTGGCCGCGGCCGACGAGCGCGAGCGCGCGCGGCTCATCCACGACGCCGCGCAAGGCGTGCGGCGGTCCGTGGTGCGGACCATCGACGCCGCTCGGGCCGGCCACATCGGTGGTGACCTGTCGGTGACGGACATCCTCACCACGCTGTACCTCGGCGTGCTGGAGATCGACCCCGCCGACCCGACCCGGCGCGACCGCGACCGGTTCATCCTGTCCAAGGGCCACTGCGCTGCCGCGCTGTACTCCGTGCTCGCGCACAGCGGGTACTTCCCGACCTCCGAGCTCGCCACCTTCATGGCGCCGATGTCGGCCCTCAACGGGCACCCGAACCGCACCAAGGTCCCCGGTGTGGAGACCAACACCGGTCCGCTCGGGCACGGGCTGCCGGTCGCGGTCGGTGAGGCCCTCGGGCTGCGGCTGCAGGGTCTGGACCGGCGCGTGTACGTGGTCACCGGAGACGGTGAGATGCAGGAGGGCTCGAACTGGGAGGCGATCATGTCGGCCGCCCACTACCGCCTCGGCAACCTCACCCTGGTGGTCGACCGGAACCGGCTGCAGCAGGGTGCCCGCACCGAGGACACCAACGCCCTGGACCCGCTCGCCGAGCGGCTGGCGGCGTTCGGCTGCGAGGTCCGTGAGATCGATGGCCACGACGTCACCCAGCTGCTCGGCGCGTTCGCGCCGTCGACGACGGGCCGCCCGGTCGCCGTCGTCGCCAACACGATCAAGGGCAAGGGGGTCTCGTTCATGGAGGACCGCGTCGAGTGGCACCACAAGGTGCCCACGGCCGAGCAGGTCACCGCCGCGCTCGCCGAGCTGGGGGAGCAGGGCTCATGAGGACCGATGCCCCCACCGCGACCGGGTACGACAACCGGACCGCGTTCGCCGAGGAGCTGGCTGTGCTGGCCCGCGCCGACGAGCGCATCGTCGCCGTCTGCAACGACTCGGTCGGATCCTCCAACCTCGGCGCGTTCCGCGAGGAGTTCGGTGACCGGTTGATCAACGTCGGGATCGCCGAGCAGAACATGGTCGGTGTCGGCGCCGGCCTGGCTGCGGCCGGGCTGATCCCGTTCGTGTGCGGGGCCGGCCCGTTCCTGACCGGTCGCGCGACCGAGCAGGTCAAGGCCGACGTCGCCTACTCCCAGCACCCGGTCATCCTCTGCGGCATGAGCCCGGGGATGGCCTACGGCGAGCTCGGACCGACCCACCACTCGGTCGAGGACCTGTCCTGGATGCGGGCGCTGCCCGGTCTGGACATCGTGGTCCCGGCCGACCGGCGGCAGACCCGGCAGGCGCTGCGGATGCTCGCCGCCGAGCCGCGCCCCACCTACATCCGGATCGGACGTCACAAGGTGCCCGACGTCACGACCGAGGGCGAGGTCCTCGTGCGCGGCCGCATCGACGTCGCCCGGGGCGGCGACGACGTCGCGATCGTGGCGACCGGCACGCTCGTCTCGCGCGCTCTCGAGGCCGCGCGCCGCCTGTCCGACGACGGCGTCTCGGCCCGTGTGCTCAACGCCGCCTGGATCGCGCCGCTCGACCAGGCGACGATCCTCGACGCCGCCCGCGGCACCCGCGCCGTGATCGTCGCCGAGGAGGCGAACATCGCCGGCGGCCTCGGCGCCGCCGTCGCACAGCTGGTCGCGCGCGAGGGCCTCGGCGTGCGGGTCGTGCCGCTCGGGCTCACCGAGTTCGCCCCGACCGGCAGCAACGACATGCTGCTCGAGCACTTCGGCCTCACCTCTGAGAACATCGTCCGTGTGGCGAACGAGGCACTGCGGGCATGAGCGGCGCTGACGCCGGTCCGCTGGTCGTCGCGATCGACCAGGGCACCAGCTCGACCAAGGTCGCCTGCGTCGACCGTGCCGGGCACCTCGTGCGCGAGGTCGGCGTCGCGGTCGGGCAGCATCATCCCCGGCCGGGCTGGGTCGAGCAGGACGCTGTCGAGATCCTCGACAGCGTGCGCACCGCCGTGCTCGAGGCGAGCGAGGGGCTCGAGGACCGGGTCGTCGCGCTCGGGCTGAGCAGCCAGCGCGAGTCCGCCGTGGTCTGGGACCGTGGCACCGGCACGCCGGTGGGCCCGATGCTCGGCTGGCAGGACCGGCGCACGGTCGAGCTGGTGGACCGCTTGGCCCCGCACGCCGCACGGGTCCGGGAGGTCACCGGGCTTCCGCTCGACCCGATGTTCTCCGCCGTCAAGATCGCCTGGCTGCTCGACCAGGTCGACCCGGACCGCCGTCGGTCACGGCGGGGCGAGCTCGCCGTCGGCACGGTCGACTCCTGGCTGCTGTTCGCGCTCACCGGTGAGCACCGCATCGAGACCGGCAACGCCTCGCGCACGCAGCTGCTCGATCTCGGCACCGGCGACTGGTCGCCCGAGCTCCTCGAGCTGTTCGACATCCCGGCGGCCGTGCTGCCGCAGGTGACGGCGTCCGACGAGGTCAGCCGGCCTGCGCAGGGCCTCCACGGCTGGCGGTTCCATGGCGTCCTCGGCGACTCCCACGCCGCGCTGTACGGCCACGGTGTGCGCGAGCCGGGCGCGGTCAAGGTCACCTACGGCACCGGGTCGTCGGTCATGGGTCTGAGCGGGGCCGACGACGTGCCCGCCGGCCTGGTCGGCACGATCGCCTGGCAGCTCGGCGGCGCGGCCCCGCAGCGCGCCGTCGAGGGCAACATCCTGGCCACCGGCGCCACCATGGCCTGGCTGTCACGGCTGCTCGGGCGCGAGGTCGGCGAGCTCGCGGCGCTGGCCCGCACCGCGCCCGCCGACCACGGGATCGTGCTGGTGCCCGCGGTCGCCGGGCTGGGAGCTCCCTACTGGGACGGCTCCGCGCGCGCCGTGCTGCACGGTTTCGACCTGGGCACCGATGCGGCAGCGCTCGCCCGCGCCGGTATGGAGTCGATCGTCCACCAGGTGGAGGACGTGCTCGCCGCGGCTGACGCGGCCGGCGTGGTGCGCTCGGTCTACGCCGACGGCGCACCGGCGCGCGACGACGCGCTGATGCAGCTCCAGGCGGACGTCTCCGAGCGCGAGGTGCTGCGCCCCGAGACCGCCGCGCTGTCCGTGCTGGGCGCGGCCGAGCTCGCCGCCGTCTCGGCGGGTCTGGCTCCCACGCGCGACCGGAGCACCACCCGCTTCACACCCCAGGGCGACCCCGAGCACACCCGATCCGCCCGCGCGGCCTGGCACCACGCCGTCGGGCTGGCTCGCACCACGTCACGAGACGCACGACACCAAGGAGAGCAGTGATGGCACAGCGCTACGGAGCCGGCATCTGGCATTTCGCCACCTACGTGGACCGGTACGCCACCGATGGCTACGGCGACCCGATGACGATCCTCGAGGCCATCGAGCTCGCGGGCAAGGTGCGCGACCTGTCGGTCGTCGACCTCAACTACCCGTTCTGGGGCGGGGAGTTCAGCAACGAGCAGGTCGGCGAGGCGCTCGAGCGTGCCGGGCTCAGCGCCATCGGCATCACGCCCGAGATCTACACCCGCACCTTCATGAAGGGGTCCTTCACCAACCCCGACCCGGGTGTGCGTCGGCTCACCCACGAGCTGGTCACCGAGGCGGCCGACGTGGTGCGGCACTTCGGCGCCGAGTACGTCAAGCTGTGGCCCGGACAGGACGGTTGGGACTACCCGTTCCAGGTGGACCACGGCGCACTCTGGAAGGCCTCGCTCGACGGCGTGGGCCAGCTCGCGTCGGAGAACCCCGACCTCAAGTTCGTCATCGAGTACAAGCCGCGCGAGCCGCGCGTCCACATGAGCTTCGACTCGGTGTCCCGCACGCTGCTCGGCATCGAGAAGATCGGCCTGCCGAACGTCGGCATCCTGCTCGACTTCGGGCACGCGCTGTTCGGCGGCGAGTCGCCCGCCGACTCCGCCCAGCTCGCGATCGACTACGGGCGCCTGTTCGGCATGGACGTCAACGACAACATGCGGGGCTGGGACGACGACATGGTCGCCGGCACCGTGCACCCGATCGAGCTCTTCGAGTTCTTCTACACGCTGCGCAAGAACGGCTGGGAGGGCGTCTGGCAGCTCGACCAGTTCCCGTTCCGGGAGGACTCGGTGAGGGCCGCCGACCACGCGATCGACTTCCTCAAGGCCGTCGAGCGTGGCCTCGACGAGCTCGACGTGGAAGGCGTGCGCGCCGCTCAGGAGCAGCACGACGCCCTCGGTGCGCTCGCGCTCGTGCAGCGGGCGCTGTTCAAGGGCTACGAGTCGCAGCCGTGACCGACGGCAGCGCGGTCGTCGCGTCCCCGATCTTCGCCGGTCACTTCACCGGCCGGCGGGTCGTGGTGACGGGGGCGGCGCGCGGCATCGGGCTCGGGATCGCGGAGGCGTTCGCCTCGAGCGGTGCTGCCGTGCTGCTGCTGGACCGCGACGAGGCCGTGGTCGCCGCCGCGACGGACATGGCGAGCCGGGGGCACGAGGTGAGCTCCGCCGTCGTCGATCTCACCGACGACGCCCAGGTGGCGGCCGTCTTCGAGGGGGTGCGTGAGCGCTGGGGCGCGCTCGACGTGCTGGTCAACAACGCGGGCATCATCACGATCTCCGAGATCGACGAGCTCAGCACGGCCGACTTCGCGCGTGTGCTCGCCGTCAACACCACGGCCGCGTTCGTCGCCACCCGGGAGGCGGTGCCGCTGCTGCGTGCCGCCGGTGGTGGCAGCGTCCTGAACGCGAGCTCCGGGCAGGGGCGGCAGGGCTTCATCTACACGCCGCACTACGCGGCGTCCAAGATGGGCGTCATCGGGATGTCGCAGTCGCTCGCCAAGGAGCTGGCGCCGGACGGGATCCGGGTCAACTGCTACTGCCCCGGCATCGTCGAGACCGAGATGTGGCAGTACAACGACGCCGAGTGGGGCCGCCGGCTCGGCGACTACCAGCCCGGAGAGCTGATCGCCGAGTGGATCGCCGACATCCCGCTGCGGCGACCCGCGGCGGTGTCCGACGTGGCCAACCTGCTGCTGTTCCTGGCCTCCGACGCCGGCAGCTACATCACCGGGCAGGCGATCAACGTCGACGGCGGCATGTTCATGAGCTGAGGCGGCTCCCGCCGCGTTACGGGATCGTGACTGCGAAAACCTTGACGGGGCTAGCGGTTCGCGCTTAACGTTTGGAACGTTTCAAGGCAGCCGATGGAGTGCTGCTTGGTCCATGACGAGGAGGTCAGGGAATGGCAGTTCACAAGCGACGCGTCCTTGCGGCGGGGTTTGCTGCTACCGCGCTGGCGGCAGTGGCGGCGTGCTCCGGCGGGGGCGGCGGTTCCGGTGACGGCGAGAACGTCGAGATCACGCTGCTGGTGCAGACGGGCGGCACGGGTCCGGCGTGGGGCGAGGCCCTGATCGCGGCCTTCAACGAGGAGCATCCCGAGATCACGGTCACGATGAACTCCCAGCCCGGCGGCACCGAGGGCGACAACCTGGTCAAGACCAAGCTCGCCACCGGCGAGATGGAGGATGTGTTCACCTACAACACCGGCTCGCTGCTGCAGGCGATCAACCCCGACCAGAACCTGGTGGACCTGAGCGACCAGGAGTGGACGGACTCGCTCATCGAGCCCTTCATCCCGGTCGTGTCCACCGAGAACGGCCTCTACGGCGCACCGAACGGCACGTCGCAGGCAGGCGGCATCCTCTACAACATCCCGATGTACGAGGAGCTCGGCCTCGAGGTCCCCACGACGTGGGCCGACTTCATGGCCAACAACGATGCGATCAAGGCCGCCGGGCACACCGCGATCATCCAGACCTACGGCGACACCTGGACCAGCCAGCTGTTCGTGCTGGGCGACTTCGGCAACGTCGCGGCGCAGGACCCGGACTGGGCCGAGGGGTACACCG
Organism: Pseudactinotalea suaedae; assembly: GCF_009733815.1. Lineage (GTDB taxonomy): Bacteria > Actinomycetota > Actinomycetes > Actinomycetales > Beutenbergiaceae > Pseudactinotalea > Pseudactinotalea suaedae. The sequence goes on along the minus strand of NZ_WNXY01000003.1, from coordinate 111,032 downwards.
CCAACGAGCGCCGCTACGCCGAGCAGCCGGCGCTGCAGAGCTTCCTCAACCAGCAGGAGGCGTACGAGGGCGGCTACTTCAACGAGGACTTCGCCTCGGCGCTCTTCGACGACGGTCTGCGGATGGTCGCCACGGGCGAGGGTGCGCACTACCCGATCCTCAGCGGTGGCGTCTCCACCATCTCGCAGAACTACCCGGACAACATCGGTGACGTCGGCTTCTTCCCGCTCCCGGCACAGGAGGAGGACGACACCCGCGCCACGATCTGGCTGCCCAACGCCGTCTACATCCCCAGCACGACCGAGGGTGAGGAGCTGGAGGCGGCCAAGCTGCTGGTGGAGTTCGTGAACTCGCCCGAGGGCTGCCGCCTGCAGGTCGAGCTGAACGTCCCCGCCGGCCCGTTCGCCACCAGCCTGTGCGAGCTTCCCGCGGATGTCCCGCAGGCCACGCAGGACCTGCAGGTCTGGGTGGACAACGAGCTCGCCAACCCGGCGCTGGAGTTCGTGTCGCCGATCAAGGGCCCGAACCTGGAGAACATCACGGTCCAGGTCGGTTCCGGCATCTCGACCGCTGAGGAGGGCGCGGCCCTCTACGACGAGGACGTCATCAAGCAGGCGCAGCAGCTCGGTCTCGACGGCTGGTGATCCGTGCACCCGCCCCGCGCCACCATCGGCGCGGGGCGGGTGTCGGCACCCCACCGCCCTCGAACAGGAAGTAGGTGAGCGATGGCTCAGGCCGTCATCGATCCCGGTGTCACGAAGAAGCGACGCTCCGTCAGGAGCATCTACCCCACGTGGTTCTACCTGCCCGCCGGGCTGCTGTACGTCGTGCTGTTCGCGATCCCGACCTTCGCGTCGTTCTACTTCGCGTTCACGCGGTGGTCGCTGCAGGACGTGGAGTTCACGGGGATGCAGAACTTCATCACGTTCTTCAGCGAGCCCCAGCTGCGCACCGGGTTCATCAACACCTTCATCTACGGGTTCGTCACCTCCGGCTTCAAGGTGGTGCTCGGACTTGCCCTCGCGCTGCTGCTCACGAGCCAGCTGATCGCGCGTGGCTACCTGCGCTCGGTGGTGTTCTTCCCCGTGCTCGTCTCGGCGATCGGGGTCGGCATCACCTTCAAGGTGCTGATGGACCCCTTCGACGGGCTGATCAACAGCTCGCTCGCCACGCTCGGGATCACGGGGCCCGCCTGGCTCACCGACCCGCAGTGGGCGTTGTTCTCGGTGGCCCTGATCGACGTCTGGAAGGGCGTCGGCATCGCCACCCTGATCTACATCGCGGGTCTGGCCGCGATCCCCACCGAGTACTACGAGGCGGCCAAGGTGGACGGCGCAGGAGGTTGGAAGAACTTCCGGCACATCACGCTGCCGCTGGTCCGGCCGGCGACCGCCACCGTGGTGCTGCTCTCGCTGATCGGCGGGCTGCGCTCGTTCGACCTGATCTGGGCGACGACCCGCGGCGGCCCCGGGTTCACCAGCGACGTGATCGCGTCGGTCATCTACAAGCAGTACCAGGCCGGCTTCTACGGCCTCTCGACCGCCGGCAACGTCGTGCTCTTCATCGTCGTGACGGCGATCGTCATCCCGGTCTCGTACCTGCTCAACCGGCGGGAGGTGGAGCGATGAGGCGCAGGGCGAAGATCCGCTCCGTCGTCGTCGGGACGATCGCGATCCTGCTGTCGGTGATCGTGTTCATCGTGCCGTTCGCGTTCATCTTCCTGATGGCGGGCAAGACACCCGCCGAGGCTTCGCTGTTCGGCTTCTCGCTGCCGACCGAGTGGGCGCTCTGGGAGAACATCACCGAGGTGCTGACCATCCGGAACGGTCTGGTGGTGCGGGCGTTCATCAACAGCACCGTCATCACGGTGCTGAGCGTCACGCTCATGGTCATCTTCGCCGCCATGGTCGGGTACGTGCTGCAGCGGCGGCGCTCGCGCTGGAACCCCACGGTCAACTTCCTGGTGCTGGCGGGCCTGATCGTGCCGCCCGCCGTCGTCCCGACGATCTGGGTCATGCAGGCGCTGGGGATCTTCAAGACGATCCCCGGGATGATCTTCATCCAGGCGACCTTCGGGCTGTCCTTCTGCGTCCTGCTGTTCCGTGCCTTCGTCTCGACGATCCCCAAGGAGCTCGACGAGGCGGCCACCATCGACGGCGCCGGCCCGCTCCGGGTCTTCTTCGGGGTGGTGGCACCGCTGCTGCGACCCGCCATGGTCACGGTCGTCGTGGTGCAGGCGGTCAACGTGTTCAACGACTTCACCGGTCCGCTCTACTTCCTCCCCGGCGACGAGAACGCGACCGTGCAGCTGACGCTCTACAACTTCCAGAGCCAGACGCTGAACCAGTGGAACCTGCTGTTCACCGACATCCTGCTGATCACGATCCCGCCCCTGGTGATGTACATCTTCTTCAACCGGCAGATCGTGGCCGGCATGACCAGCGGCGCCGTGAAGGGCTGAGCACCCCGCCGTCCGATCTCGTCGGCGGCCGGGCCGTCGTCCACAGGGCCTCAGCGGGATCTGGCCCGATCCCGGCACCATCGACACATGGCTGCGCGACTTCCCGAGGTCTACCTGCGTCGAGATGTCAGCCGTCCTGTTGCCGATCAGCTGCTTCGTGAGGGTGTCTGGACCCGCGTCCGGCGGGGTGCGTACGCGGAGTCGCCCGTGGGAGAGCGGTGGGAGCAGGACCGCCAGCGAGCCCTGGCGACCGCTCTGGCCGCACAACGACAGCTGGTGAACGCCGCACTGGCGGAGGAATCGGCGGCGCTGGCGCACGACTTCGCGGTGTGGCGCATCCCCTCCGTCACCACGGTGATCCAGCCCTCCAACCCGCGAGCAGGGCTGCCGCGCGACGTCCGACGCCGCGCGTGCTCGCTCGACGACGCCGACGTCATGCAGGTCGGTCCGTCCCGCGTGACCGGTCTCGAACGCACCATCGTGGACTGTGCGCGGTCGCTCCACCCGCGTGACGCCCTGGTGATCGCGGACAGCGGCATGCGGTCCGTGGTCCGTGGTCCGACCCCAGCGTGCCGAACCGCACGCCGATGTCGAGGCCCGCGCCGCCGAGCTGCGGGCTCCACGCCTTGCTCGGATCGAGCCGCGGTCCCGTGGCGCCGTTCAGGCGCGCGCCGTCATCACCGCAGCCGACCCGCTGGCGGAGTCGGCGCCGGAGTCGGTGGTGCGCTGGATCGCGATCAGTCGCGGGATGCCCATACCCGTCCTGCAGAAGGAGGTCCGAACAAGCCGCGGACCTGTCTTCACCGACGTCGCATGGCGTTTCCGCAGGAACGGCACCCGCATGTGGCTGCACGTGGAGTTCGACGGCGCCGGCAAGTACCGCGCGGACCCCGGTGACTCGGTCGTGCGGGTGTACTGGGACGAGATCGCCGAGGAGGGCTGGGTGTTCACCAAGATCACGCAGCAGATCGCGCGCGAGGTCGTCAACGGCTACCGACCCGTGCCTGCGCTCTATCGGCCACCCGGCCGCTGACGACCGGCAGCGCGGTGCAGCAAGCCTCCGCTGTCCGATCTCGTGGGCTGGGGGGTCTCGCGGCCGGCGAGCGGCCTCTCACGTCCGTTCTGCCCGCGCCGCCCCGATAGTCTCGCCCCATGCCCGAGGACCGGTTGTCGATGCTCGTCAAGGTCGCGCGGATGTACCACGAGCAAGGGCTGCGCCAGCCCGAGATCGCGGACCGGTTGCACGTCTCGCAGTCGCGTGTCTCGCGGCTGCTGAAGGAAGCGGTCACGCGGGGGATCGTGCGGACGGTCGTCGTCGCGCCCCCGGGCTCGTTCGCCGATCTCGAGGAAGAGGTGCGCACCGCGCTCGGACTGACCGACGTCGTCGTGGCCGGCTCCTCGACCTCCGACGAGCCCACCTCGCTCGCCGCGATCGGTGCGGCCGGCGCCGCGTATCTCGAGAGCACGCTGATGCCGACCGAGCGGGTCGGGCTGTCCTCGTGGTCGGCGTCGCTGCTCGCGGTCGTCGAGGCGATGGCGCCTCGTCCCAGCCGCGGGGCCGAGCGCGTGGTGCAGATCCTCGGCGGTGTCGGCGCGGCATCGGTGCAGGTGCAGGCGACCCGGCTGGCGGACCGGCTCGCCCAGGTCACCGGCGGCGAGGCGATGTACTTCCCCGCGCCGGGAGTCGTCGCGAGCGAGCAGGTGCGCGACGCCCTGCTCGCGGACCCCTACGTGGCCGACGTCGTCGCGGCCTGGTCCGATCTGAGCGTCGTGCTGGTCGGCATCGGCAGCGTGCAGCCGTCGCCGCTGCTCGTCTCCTCGGGCAACGCGCTCCCGCAGCCGGATCTCGACGAGCTCGCCGGGCTCGGCGCCGTCGGTGACGTCTGCCTCAACTTCTTCGACGCCGAGGGTCGGCTCGTCGACAGCGACCTGCACCACCGCGTCCTCGGGATCGACGCCGAGACGCTGCGTGCCGTGCCGAGGAAGATCGGCGTCGCCGGTGGCGAGCGCAAGGTCGAGGCGATCCGTGCGGCAGCCCGCGGCGGCTGGATCGATGTCCTCGTCACCGACTCCAACACCGCCCGCGCGCTGCTCGCCTGACCGGCGCGGCGATCAGGTCAGCGTCGCCAGCACCCGGTTCAGCTCCTCGACCAGCTCGTTGGAGGCGTAGCGCACCCGGTCGCGCAGCGTCGCACGCTCGCTCCACCGCGTGCGGTGGAAGGCGTCGAGGTTCGACGGCGTGATGCGCCCGATCGTCTCGGCCACCAGCGCGTAGGCCTCGGGGTCGTCGATGATCGCGGCGCTCGGGGAGTCCACCGTGAGCGGGCGCGCCGGAACCGGTGCCTCCGGCGCCGCGATCACCCAGGTGTGCTCGCCCGAGCCGATCTCGCCGGGCTGCACGCCCGGAAGGTCGACCTGCGCCGTCGTGTTCGGCGGCACCAGGGCGCTCACGGTGACCCGGTCGCCGTCGCGCTCCCAGCTCACGCGGGCGGGACCGTAGGGCGTGTCCAGCGACGCCGCGGCCGCGTCGATCCCGACCAGCGGGCGGCTGCCGATCCGGAGCGTCCGGTACCCCGGCTCGACCGGCGCCAGCCCCGCCACGACCCGGTGCATCCAGTCCGCCACGGCGCCGAGCGCGTAGTGGTTGAAGGACGTCATCTGCCCCGGGTTGATCGTGCCGTCGGGCAGCATCGAGTCCCAGCGCTCCCAGATCGTGGTGGCCCCCATCGTCACCGGGTACAGCCAGGAGGGGTTCTCGGTCTGCAGGAGCAGGCGGGTCGCGGCGTCCAGGTGGCCGGTGACCGTGAGGGCGTCGCACACGATCGGCGTACCGACGAAGCCGGTGCCGATCCGGTAGCCGTCCTCGCGGACGAGGTCCGCGAGCCGATCACCGAGTCGCTGCCGCATCTCGGCGTCGGTCACGAGATCGAACGCGATGGCCATCGCGTACGCGGTCTGGCCGTCGGACATCATCCGGCCGGCCGGGGTGACGTACTCGCGGCACCACGCCTCGCGCGCCTGATCGGCGGCGGCGCGGTAGGTCGCCTCGTCCTCGGTGTGACCGAGGAGCGCGGCAGCGTCGGCGACGATCCGCGCCGAGAGCGCCAGGTAGGCGCCGGCCACGACGTCGGGCGAGGTCGTGGCCTCGGCGGGGCGATCGGGCGGAGCCGCCGGGTCGAGCCAGTCACCGAACTGGAACCCGCCCTCCCACAGCCCCGTGCCGCCGGAGATCTCGAGCAGCACCTCGACCCAGCTGCGCATCGAGGGGTAGGCCTCGCGCAGCACCCCGACGTCGCCGTACCGCTCGTAGAGGGTCCACGGGACGATGGCGGCAGCGTCGCTCCACGCAGCCGCAGGCGTGACCCGGCCGCTGAGCTGCAGCACGTTGGGCACCACGAACGGGACCACGCCGTCGGCCGCTTCCTGCTCCAGGGCGAGGTCGCGCAGCCAGCTGGTGAGGAACCCGCGCACGTCGTAGAGCGAGCTGGCGGTGGGGCCGAACACCTCGATGTCGCCGGTCCAGCCGAGCCGCTCGTCACGCTGGGGGCAGTCGGTCGGCACGGCCAGGAAGTTGCCGCGCATGCCCCACACGACGTTGTCGTGCAGCTGCTGCAGCAGCGGGTGGCTCGTGCTGAAGGTTCCGGTGCGGTCCATGTCGTTGTGGAGGACGACGGCGACGACGTCGCTCGGGTCGAGCTCGCCCGGCCAGCCCTCGATCTGGGCGTAGCGGAAGCCGTGGAAGGTGAACCGCGGCTCCCAGGTCTCCTCACCCGACCCCGCGAGCGTCCAGGTGTCGGTCGCCGCGGCGGAACGAAGCGGCCGGGTGCCGAGCTCGCCGTGCTCGAGCACCTCGGCGTGCTTGAGCGTGATCGTCGTCCCGGCCGCGCCGCGGGCGGTCAGGCGCAACCGGCCCACGAGGTTCTGACCGAAGTCGAGCACCGTCGCCCCGGCCGGGGTGCGGATGACCTCGACGACGGCGATCTCCTCGGTCCGCCGGATCGGCGGAGCGATCCGGGCCTCGGGGGTGAGGAACGCGTCGTCGGCCCTCTCGACGGCGGTCCAGGCCGAGTCGTCGAAGTCGGGCTGGTCCCATCCCGGCACGGCCTCGCGAGCGTCGTAGGACTCGCCCTGGTAGAGGCTGCTCGCCAGGGTCGGGCCGGTGCGGCCGCGCCAGGTCTCGTCGGTCGTGACCACGGTGGTGGTGCCGTCGGCATGCACCACGTGCAGCTGCAGCGCGAGCGCCGGCTGGCTGCCGTACACCTCGGCCGCGTTCTCCCGGAAGCCCCAGCGCTCGGTGTACCAGCCGCCGCCGATCTCCGCGGCGATCGCGTTGGTGCCCGCGCGGACCGACGCGGTCACGTCAACGGTCTCGTGCACCAGCCGGTGCTGGTAGGCCGACCAGCCGGGGGAGAGCACGTCGCCGTCGATCAGCTCGCCGTTGACCCGGATCTCGGCGACGCCCAGGGCGGTCCAGTACAGCGTGGCGCTGACCACGTCGGCGGCGTCGAACGTGGTGCGCAGCAGCGCAGGCCGTGAGCGATCGGGCGGGCTCGCCAGGCGCACGGGCTCGGCGACCCAGCCGCCGTCTCCGAGGAAGCCCGCACGCACCGTCAGCGGCGCGCTCCAGCCGGTCTCGGCGTTCTCGGCCGAGCCGGCGCGGACGCTCACCTCGACGCTCTCGCCGGGGCCAAGGGGCGGGAACGGCCACTCGACCAGGACGCTGTCGCGACCCTCCAGCCGGATGGTCTGCTCGCCCGCGCGGAGCTCGGCCCAGGTCTGGATCCAACCCGCCTGCTCGGTGGCGACCGTCCAGGACAGCCGCGGCGTCGGCGTCGCGACGAACGGCGAGTCGGTGCGCAGCTCGGCGCTGAGCGTGGCGATGGTGGGCGTGGGCACGGGCGGCGCAGCAGTCACTGGTCTCATCCTCGAGGTCGTGGGTGTTTAACGATTCAACCCCATCTGGCCGATGCTGTCGAGGGGGCGATCGAAAGGATTCGTGCCGGTCCTCCCGGTCAGAAACGTCCCCCGGATCGGAATCGGTCGGCGGCACCGAACCGGCACAATGAGCCGGTGATGTGTGCCTGGCGGCAACGGTGACGCCTCGAACGGGCAGGGGCGCCGGTCAGCCGCGCGGCCCCTATCGCAAGAGCCGGGAGGTCCGGCAGCGGATCCTCGACGCCGCGCTCGAGGTGTTCGCCCAGTGCGGCTACCGCAGCGGTTCGCTCCGTGAGATCGCGACGCGCGTCGAGATGAGCGAAGCCGGCCTGCTGCACCACTTCCCGAGCAAGATGGCCCTGCTCGAGGCGGTTCTCGAGCACCGCGACGAGCGCGCGAACCGGATCGTCGACCACGAGGCCGAGGACGGCATGGAGACGCTGCGCGGCATGCTCGAGCTCGCGCGTCTCAACGCCACGGAACCCGGCGTCGTCGAGCTCTACTGCGTGCTGGCCGCCGAGGCGACGTCGCCGGACCACCCGGCCCACGACTTCTTCGTCGCGCGGTACGCGCGGCTGCGTGCGCAGATCCGGCGTGCGCTCGAGCGGGCGCGGGCCACCGGGAAGCTGCGCGAGGGTGTCGACCCGGCGCACGCCGCGGCGCGCATGATCGCCCTCTGGGACGGGGTCCAGGTGCAGTGGCTGCTCGACCGGGACAGCCTCGACATGGCCGACGAGCTCCTCGACTACCTGCGCCACATCCTCGACGTGCCGGTCGGGGTCCTGACCCGGTCGATCGGGCCGCCATCGAGATGACAGCAGCAGATGTGAACGCTAACATCGAGGCATGCGCGTGGCGATGTTGCACGGTGTCGGAGACGTCCGGGTCGAGGAGGCCCCTGAACCAGAGGTGCCTGAGGGTCACACCCTGGTCCGGGTGACCGACGTCGGGCTCTGCGGGTCCGACCTGCACTGGTTCGGCGAGGGCGGCATCGGCGACGCCACGCTGACCCGCCCCACGATCCCCGGCCATGAGTTCGCGGGCGTCGGCGCCTCGGGCGATCTCGACGGCGTCCCTGTCGCGGTCGATCCCGCCATCCCGTGCGGCCGGTGCGAGATGTGCGAGGCCGGGCACCGCAACCTCTGCGTCCGCATCCAGTTCGCCGGGCACAGCACCCTCGACGGCGGCATGGCCGAGCTGATCGCCTGGCCCACCCACCTGCTGCACCCGCTGCCCGACGGGCTCACGGGCGCCGACGGGGCGATGCTCGAGCCGCTCGGGGTGGCGCTGCACGCCTGGGACCTCGCGCACAGCAGGGTCGGCGACACGATCGCCGTCGTCGGGTGCGGACCGATCGGCCTGCTCGCCATCCAGCTCGCGAAGGCCGCAGGAGCGGGCCGGGTCATCGCCGTCGAGCCGCGTGAGCACCGCCGGGAAGCGGCGGCGCGCTACGGCGCCGACGTCGTGCTCGACGTCGAGGAGGCCCAGGAGTCGGCGACGTGGAAGCAGTGGGGCCTGGGCGCCGACGTCGTCATGGAGATCGCCGGCACCGACACCGCGATCGACATCGCGGTCACCGCGGTCCGACCCGGTGGGCGGGTCGTGCTCGCCGGGATCCCCGACGACGAACGGTCCTCCTTCCCGGCGCACGTCGCCCGCCGCAAGGGGCTGACCTTCACGATGGTGCGCCGCATGAAGGAGATGTACCCGCGCTCGATCCGGCTGGTCGAGCAGGGCCTGATCGACGTGCGCTCGGTCGTCACCGAGCGCGCCCCGCTCGACGACGTCGCCGGTGCCTTCACCCGCGCCACGGCCCGCACCGGGCTCAAGACCGTGATCGGGCTCGCGTGAGCGCACCACCCGAGAACGTGAGCGCGACACCACCGATGGGGTGGAACTCCTGGGACTGCTTCGGCACCACCGTCACCGAGGCCGAGGTGATCGCCAACGCCGAGGTGATGGCGGAGCGGTTGCTGCCGTTCGGCTGGGACACCGTGGTGGTCGACATCCAGTGGTACGACCCGACCGCACGCGCGCACGGCTACAACGACGACGCGCCGCTGCTCCTCGACGACTTCGGCATCCACCAGCCTGCGCCGAACCGCTTCCCCTCAGCCGCCGACGGCACCGGCTTCACGGCCCTCGCGGCCCGTGTGCACGACCTGGGGCTGAGGTTCGGCCTCCACATCATGCGCGGGATCCCCAAGATCGCGGTCGAGCAGGAGCTTCCCGTGAGGGGTACCGACTTCAGCGCCCGCGACATCGCGGACACGTCCTCGACCTGTCCCTGGAACCCCGACAACTACGGGCTGAACCACGACCACCCCGGCGCGCAGGCGTACTACGACGCCCAGCTCGCCACGTTCGCGGGCTGGGGCGTCGACTTCATCAAGGCCGACGACATGCTGGCGCCGTACCACGAGCGCGAGATCGCGGCCTACGCCGAGGCGATCCGCCGCAGCGGCCGCGACATCCAGCTCAGCCTCTCGCCCGGCACCGGGCTCGACCCGGCTCACCTCGACCACCTGCGCCAGAACGCCACGATGTGGCGGATCTCGGACGACCTCTGGGACCGCTGGGAGGACGTCGTCGAGCAGTTCGACCGTCTCGCGCGCTGGGCGCCGCTGCAGCAGCCAGGCGGCTGGGCGGACGCCGACATGCTGCCGCTCGGGCGGATCGGCATCCGCGCCGAGCGCGGTGACCCCCGCGACTCCCGGCTCACGCCCGACGAGCAGCGGACGCTGCTGAGCCTCTGGGTCCTCGGGCGCTCGCCGCTCATGATGGGTGGCCACCTGCCGGAGACGGACGACGCCACGTTCGACCTCCTCACCAACCCCGACGTGCTCCGGATCCTCTCCGGCTCGACCGGCGGCGCCGAGATCCGGCGTGACGGCGACCTCCGGATCTGGACCGCCCAGGACGCCGAGACCGGGGCGCGCTACGTCGCCGCCTTCTGGCTCGGCACGACGCCCGCCGTGATCGACCTGCCGGCGCTCGTGGACATCCGGACGGCCTCCGCCGTCGACCTCTGGACCGGCACACCCGCCACCGTGAACGACCTGACCATCCCGGCGCACGGCGTTCGGCTGCTGCGCCTGGTCACCTGACCGCACCACCCGCCCGACAGGAGCTCCCCGTGACATCCACCGCCAGCCTCACCCTCGACCCGGCCTTCGTCGTCGGGCCGGTCCGCCGCCGCACCTTCGGCTCGTTCGTCGAGCACCTGGGCCGGTGCGTCTACACCGGCATCCACGACCCCGAGCACCCGACCGCCGACGCCGACGGCTTCCGCCAGGACGTCATCGACCTGGTCAAGGAGCTGGGGGTCGGCACCGTGCGCTACCCGGGCGGCAACTTCGTCTCCGGCTACCGCTGGGAGGACGGCGTCGGTCCGGTCGAGGACCGGCCGCGCCGGCTCGACCTCGCCTGGCACTCGACCGACCCGAACACGGTGGGGGTCGACGAGTTCATGCGCTGGTGCGAGAAGGCTGACATCGAGCCGATGATGGCCGTCAACCTCGGCACGCGCGGCGTGCAGGAGGCGCTCGACATCCTCGAGTACACGAACGTCGTCGGCGGCACGCACTTCGCCGACCTGCGGCGCGCCCACGGCCGCGAGGAGCCCTACCGCATCGGCATGTGGTGCCTCGGCAACGAGATGGACGGCCCGTGGCAGATCGGCCACAAGACGGCCGAGGAGTACGCGCGGCTCGCCAAGGAGACCGCCAACGCGATGCGGATGATCGACCCCGGCCTCGAGCTCGTGGTGTGCGGGTCGTCGAACTCCAGCATGCCGACCTTCGGCGCCTGGGAGGCGACCGTGCTGGCCGAGACGTACGAGAACATCGACTACATCTCCGCCCACGCCTACTACCAGGAGAAGGACGGCGACCTGGCGAGCTTCCTCGCCTCCGCCGTCGACATGGACCACTTCATCTCCTCGGTCGTGGCGACCGCGGACTACGTGCGCGCCGTGGGCCGGCACTCCAAGCGCATCAACATCAGCTTCGACGAGTGGAACGTCTGGTACCAGGACCGCGTGGCCACCGACCTCGCGAAGGGTGACGACTGGCCGGTCGCGCCCATCATCCTCGAGGACAAGTACAACGTGGCCGACGCCGTGGTGGTGGGCTCGCTGCTGATCTCGCTGCTGCGCCACACCGACCGTGTGCACTCGGCGAGCCTGGCCCAGCTCGTCAACGTGATCGCGCCGATCATGACCGAGCCGGGCGGGCGGGTGTGGAAGCAGACGACGTTCCACCCGTTCTCGCTCACCGCGAAGCACGCGCAGGGCGACGTGCTCCAGGTGGCGCTCGACTCGCCGACGCACCCCACCGCGAAGTTCGGCGACGTCACCTCGCTCGACGCCGTCGCCACGCGCGACCCCGAGACGGGTGCGGTGTCGGTGTTCGCCGTGAACCGCAGCACCGAGGGTCCGTTGGAGCTGACGGTGTCGGTCGCGGCGTTGGGAGAGCTCGGTCTGGTCGAGGCGCTGACCTACACCAACGACGACCACACCTGGGCGGCCACGGCTGACGACGACAGCTCGGTGCTGCCCGTGGCGAACGCCACCGCTGCTGTGGCCGACGGCGTCCTCACCGTGACCCTTCCGCCGGTCTCCTGGAGCGTCCTGCGCCTCGGCTGAGGCCACCGCGCGATGTCACCGCACGTCCGACACGGTCAGAAGTGCGGTGACATCGGGCGACGGTCGAAAGTGCGGTGAAAGCGGGCGACGGTCGAAAGTGCGGTGAAAGCGGGTCAGGGGCGGCCGGAGGCGAGCGCGCCGATGGCCGCCTCCGCGGCCGCGGGGGAGAGCGGGCGGCAGCCCTTCGCCACCCAGCCGCGGACGAGGGCAGGCTCGGCCCGGAGCAGCGAGCTGCCGCGGCGCAGCAGCGTGATCGGTGGCTTGCGGCTCTCGCCGAAGTCGCGGAGCAGGCGGAACCAGAACGTGCTCAGGCGGGGCCGGACCAGGCAGATCGCGTCGGCGAGAACGTCCTCGCGACGCAGGTCCGCGACGAGCTCGGCCGCGAAGATGCCCTCGGCGACCACGATCGGGTCGTCGCCGTCGATCACCAGCCGGGTCTCACCGGTGCGGCGCGAGGTCGGGATGTCATAGACCGGTAGCTCGGTCTCGCCCTCGCGGCACAGGTCGAGCAGCGCGGCCAGCGCACCTGCGTGATCCCACGAGGCCGGGCTGTCCCAGTCCACGCTGCCGTACCGCTGCGGCATGCCCGGGCGGTCGATGTCGAAGTAGAAGTCGTCGAGCGCGACCGTCGGCACACCGAGCCGGCGGCTCAACGACGACTTGCCGGAACCGGATGGCCCGGTGAGCAGGACGATCCGGTGGGCGACCCTGCGCGAACCAGCCGGGATCTCGAAGAGCCCGGGGGCGTCGGTCTCGGCGGGAGGATCGGCTGACACCGCACCATTATCGGGGGGATCGCGCGAACCCTCGACAGAGCCGGCCAGGTCGGTATCGAGCCACGTGGGTGGGGAGGACTCCCCGTTGTCCGCAGTCGTGACCGGACATAGCCTCGTGCGGGAAGCCTCGCCCCGAACCGAGAGCCAGTCATGATCGAGACAGTGAACCCCGTGGCCGACGAGTGGACGCAGGAGTACGCCCTGTACGCCGCCTCCGGCCGCTCGGTGCTGCTCACCGAAGCGTTGTCGACGTTCCTGACGACGACGGTCGAGGTGGGGCGGCGCCCGGTCGTGCTGACGCGCCCCGACGCTCGCATCAGCTCGCTCGCGACCCTGGCGCTCGGCCGCTGCGGCGCGTTCTGGGCCGTGCGTGACGACAGCGGCGTCTACGACGGTCTGAGCGGCCTGGAGATCACCTCGTTCGCCGACCTGTGGGCACCACCGGTGGCGGACCGGCGGCGGCTCCCAGGCTTCGGGCAGCCGCAGACCGACTCGATCGCGGCGCTCATGTTCGAGGTGTACGCCCACCACAGGGTCAGCAGCTCGCTCAGCATGGGCGCGCTGGCCGAGCAGGTCGTCAGCAGCCTCGGCGGCAGCCGGCTGGACGTGTGGGGAACGGTCGAGCCGCTGGCCGAGGACTGGAACGACGGCGCGCTCACCGAGGTGATCCGCCGGAGCATGCCCGACTCCGATGTGGTCCATGGCCGGGCTGCCGACGGCTCGTTCGTCGCCATCAGTGCCGGGCGCACCCGGCGCGGGGTGCACGAGCTGGTCAAGGGTGGTGTGCCGGCCGGCCCGTACGCCCCCGCGAAGACCGAGCTCGTCGGACGCGCGCGGCGGATGCTCACCCATGTGCACGGTGCGTTCCTGCCCTCGATCGGGCTGGTGTCGGTGGCCGAGCTCGACGCGGGCGCCACCCAGCGCGCGGCTGCCCGCCGCCCGGAGGCGCCGCTCGCCGTGCTGCTCGGCCCTGCCGCCGTGCACGGCCTCGAGGTCGACCTCGACTGGCTGCGCCGGCGCCACGACGTGACCGTGCTCGGCCGGCAGCGCACGCCGAGTCTTCTCGTCTGCTTCGGCGCACCTGACCGTGGCATGTGGGACCAGATGATCGCGTTCGCCCGGGATCTCGGTCCCGAGGCGATCGGTCGCACGATGATGCTCGACGGAAGGACCGCGTGATGGCTACCGAGCTGGTGCTTCTGTCCGACATCGAGGTGACCGCGGAACGCGTCGTGCGGGCAGCCGCCGATGCCCACCCCGACGGGACCTATGTCACCTATCGCGGGGGAGACATCGGGCAGCTCGTCGACGTCGAGGCCAGGCCGGTGCTGACGATCTATGCCTCGCGGCCGGTGTCCCACCCGCGGGAGGCCGCGGCCGCCGTCGTCGACCCACCGGCGAGCTTTGCGCTGTGGACCGAGCTGAACATTCCCTATGGAGACACCGGGTCCGGCCGCGCGGTCGCCGAAGCGATCGCGACCGCCGTCGGCGGGGTCATCAAGGAACGGGTGTGAGGAGACCGACATGAGCCAGTGGAGCATCAACCCGAGCGGCGTGCAGCAGATCCTGAACACGGTGAGCACCGACACGACCGACCTCGGGAAGGCCCTGAAGGACCAGAAGTTCACCGACATCTTCGAGGGCCTCACCTGGGGCGGAGGTGTCACGGTCGATGTCCCGACGGCGGTCCAGGCCCTGCTCGAGGACCAGTCGATCCGGCTGACGAACATCAGCAACCGGATCAACGCGGCCACCGTCGGCGTCGCCAACGCGACGATCGCCTACAACAACGGCCAGGAGGACATGGCGGCCACGTTCCAGTCCAAGGCGATCGAGTCGGCGGCCACTGGTGACTTCACCTACTTCGTCGAGAACGGATACCAGGGCTGATGGGCGACGAGACGATGTCGGTCTGCACGGCCGAGGGAGTCGACGGTGGGCTCATCAACCCTGCGAACTTCCCGTGCCGAGCGCACGACCTGGACACCAGCGCGATCGAGACGTCCGCGACCAACATCCGCACCATGGGCAGCACGGTGCTCACCGAGACCACCGCGATCGACACCACCTGGTCAGGTATCCCCGCTCACTACAAGGCACCCGAGCAGGAATCGGTCTACACGCTGATCGACCCCGCGGTCACCGATGCGACCGACCTGAAGGAGGCGCTTCACAGCGCCGCCGGGCACCTCGACACCTACGCGAGCGAGCTGAGCGGCCTGAAGTCGAGGCTGGAGTCCTGCGAGGCCGATGCCTGGGCGTTCCGGAACGAGGTCCAGCACGGTGTCATGGTGCCGGAGTCGGAGGCGAAGGACGCGAACCTCCTCGACGCGGGGGAGTCGGCGCTCGCCGCCATCGGCATCGGCAACGAGGAGATGGTGGAGGTCCCCTGGTACGAGCACGGGGACTCGGTCGACCGCAACAAGGAGCTGCTCGAGGAGTACGCCGGCATCCTGGCCGACATCTCGACCGCCGTGACCACCTGCGCCAACAGCATCAACGGCCTGATCGTCAACGCGTGCGTCGCCGAGGTCGAGGCGATCCCCGCCGAGGCGTTCACCAACCCCGAGATGCCGATGCCCTGGGGCACCGCACGGGAGGAGGACCGCAACTGCCACGAGTCGGTCGGCAACGGTGTGTCGAACTTCGGGTACGGGCTCTACTCCGGCGCTGCATCGCTCATCGGGTACGACACCGAGGCGGGCGAGTGGGGCTGGGACGTCGCCGGGAACGCCTGGGGCGGCCTGGGCAACTTCCTCGGCTCGACCGTGGTGATGGTCGTGGGCACCATCCCGAACGCCGTCATGATCGCGACCGGGACCGATGTCCCGGACAACGCGTTCGGCGACTGGTACACCGAGCGCCTCGAGGTCGCCGCGGGCGGCTGGTCGAGCCTGGTCGGCTACGACCTCCAGGCGGCCATGGATGGCGGCGACGGCTGGCACAAGTGGAAGGAGGACGGCTGGTCCACCGGGACCGAGTCGCTCCTCAACGTCGGAACCTTCTTCATCCCTGGCGCGGGTCAGGCGGGCGCCGCGCTCAAGACCGGCTCCCTCGGGTCGCGGCTCGCGAAGATCACCGGCGTCGTCAGTGACTTCGTGGTGCCGGGCGGGTCCTTCGCCGTCAAGGGCGGCACGCACTTCCTCGCCGGCCTGCGCAACGCCATCCGGTTCGGTGACGATGTGCCTGTGGGCCCCGGGTCCACCACCCGGTTCAACCCCGCCGGGCTGATCGACGAGGTCACGGAGATCCCGTCGGTCCGGGACACCACCCCGGTCACCAACGACATCTTCGGCCCGCACGGCGACGGCGGCCCACGGACGCCCGAGATCGGCGGCGACAACCCGCCTCCGCGCGTGAACGACCCCGTCGAGCCGACGCGCCCGACCCAGCCCGACGACCCGACCACACCGACCCGCCCCGACGACCCGACCACCCCGGTCAGGCCCGACGACCCGACCACCCCGACCCGTCCCGACGACCCGACCACCCCGGTCAGGCCCGAGGAGCCCGAGGGGCCGACCAACCCTGACGAGCCGGAGGGACCGGCGGCGCCCGAGGAACCTGCCGGACCGACCAACCCGGACATGAACGGGGAGGAGCCGAACGGGCCGACCAACCCTGACGGGCCTGACACGCCCGCTGAGCCGGAGGCCCCCGCGGAGCCGAAGCCTGGGACGGAGCGGAGCCCAGGTGCGCCGGAGACGCGCTACAACCCCGACGCCGACGCGCCCGACACCGTGCCATCCAGCGGTGACAACGTGCCGCCGTACACGGACAAGGACGTGCAGAACGCGCTGGACCGGGCTCCGGTCGACGAGAACGGCCGTCCCGTCGATCCCCGCACCGGTGAGCCGCTGAGGCTCACCGATGTCAACGGCAACCGCGGCTGGGAGATGCGCTGGGACCCGGTGGCGCAGGAGTGGGTCGCGCAGCTGCACGGCAACGGATACCCCTCGGGGATGCCAGACACCGGCGCGCCCAACAGCTTCGGGTACGACGCCAACGGCGACCTGATGCCGTACGCCAACAACCGCCCGCCGTACGCCGACGGTCAGGTCGAGGACGTCTTCAACAACACCCACGAGTCGCAGGTCGACGATGCCGCTGCCGGGCTGCTGAACGACGAGAACGGCAACCCGCTCCCCGCTCCGGGGCGCGACCAGATCTACATCCAGCACGTCGACGGCTCGTGGGAGCTGATCACGTGGCGTCCGGGTGAGCCGAGGCAGGGCCTCTGGGACATGGGTCACGTGCCTGGCTCCAAGTACAGCGAGCTCCGGCAGCGCTACCTCAACCACGAGCTCTCCGACGACCCGGTCGAGAACCTGGAGATCTTCCTCGAGGAGTACGTGAACGACGAGAACTACGTCGCCGAGGGATCGGCACGCAACCAGTCGCACATGGACGAGTGAGTTCGGCGCTGTGGCAGCATGATGATGTTCGACGGCGTCCGAGACGGAAGCGAGTGAGACACACGTGGCAGATCCGATCCTTGGCGCGAAGCGGGCAGCCTCGCTGGAGGCGTTCCTCGCCGACTACGACCCGGAGGTGACGCCGCGGTACTCGTCGCCCTCCACGGGCCAGACGGCGCTGTTCGGTGCCCTCGCGAACCGTGATCCGCAGACACGGGTCGCGATCGCGAACCGCCTTCTCGACGACGGCGCTGACGCCTCGGTGGTCACCACGACCGGGACGACACTGCTGCACGTGCTGCTCGGGCAGCGGGCACACGATCCCGCGGGCGAGGCCGCGCTGGTGTCGCGGTTGCTGGACGGCGGCGCCGATGTCAACGCGGCCGACGCCAAGTACGGCGCACCCCTGGCCATGCTCTACAACACCTCGATCTCCGACGAGGAGGCGGTGCCGCTGTACGAGGTGTTCCTCGCACGCGCCGATCTCGACCTCGATGCCCGGGCGACGAGCGCCCGCACGGTGCGCGAGTGGATCATGGATGCCGCGCCACGGAATCGTCCGATCCTGCAGCAGATGGTTCGCGACCGTGAGGCGAGCGGGGGAGCGGCCTGATGACGGAGACCCCGGGCGGCCCGCGGGCCCGCTATCCCGAGTTCATCCCCGCAGCAGGTGCGTGCCTGGCGACGCTCAACGTCCTCAGCGGCGCGGGCAAGGTGCGGTGGATGCAGCGCAAGCCCTCTCGAGGCCCGGCCGACAACGGTTGGCGCATCATGAGCCACATCGACACCAGCGAGTACCTGTCGGATCCGTCGAGCTGGAGGATCACCGACTTCAACCAGGTCTGCGCGATCGAGCCCGCCCTCATCGGGATCTGGGATCTGGCGGTGGGGTCGGAGCTGCAGGTGGTGCGGGACGAGCACGGCATCCGGATCTTCGACACGCCCTCCGGCCAGCCGATCCCCACCGAGAACCTGTACGTCCCGCCGCAGGACCGCGCCTGACCTACTCGAGCGTGGCCTGCGCGGCGGCGAACCGGGCGATCGGGACGCGGTAGGGGGAGCAGGACACGTAGTCGAGGCCGAGGCGCTCGAAGACGGCGATCGAGGCGGGGTCGCCGCCGTGCTCGCCGCAGACGCCGAGCTTGAGGTCGGGCCTGGCGGAGCGCCCACGCTCGGCGCCGAGCTCGACGAGGCCGCCGACGCCGTCGACATCGATGGTGGAGAAGGGGTTGTCGGGCACGACGTCGCTGTCGAGGTAGTGCGACAGGAAGGCGCCCTCGGCGTCGTCCCGGGAGATGCCGACGCCGGTCTGGGTGAGGTCGTTGGTGCCGAAGGAGAAGAAGTCGGCGTGCTCGGCGATCTGATCGGCGACGACGGCGGCCCGGGGGAGCTCGATCATGGTGCCGACGGGGATCTCGAGGCGGCGGCCGGCCCGATCGAACTCGTCCTCGAGGGTGGTCTCGATGATGGCCCGCATCCGGCGCAGCTCTTCGGCGTAGGCCACGAGCGGGACCATGATCTCGACCCGGGGGTCACTCCCTCGATCGGCGACGGCGAAGGCTGCTCGGGCGATCGCTCGCACCTGCATCTGGGGGATCTCGGGGTGCAGCAGGGCAAGGCGGACGCCGCGGGTGCCGAGCATCGGGTTCTGCTCGGTGAGCTTCTTGATCTGGGCCAGCAGGGCGCGGGCGTGCCGGAGGTCGGTGGGGTGGGTGCCCTCGGTGAGCTCGAGTCGCTGGACCTCGAGGGCCTGGTCCACGAGGCTGGGGAGGAACTCGTGCAGCGGCGGGTCGAGCAGCCGGATCGTGACCGGCAGCCCGCTCATCGCTTCGAGGATGGCCTCGAAGTCGGCCTGCTGCATCGGCAGGATCTCCTCGAGCGCGGTGGCGCGTTCGGCGTCGTCGCCGGCCAGGATCATCTTCCTGACAGCCGGCAACCTGTCCTGCTCCATGAACATGTGCTCGGTGCGGCACAGCCCGATGCCTTCGGCGCCGAACTCGCGGGCCTTGGCGGCGTCGGGGCCGTTGTCGGCGTTGGCGCGTACCCCCAGGCGGCGCACCTCGTCGGCCCAGCCGACGACGGCGGCGAAGTCGGCGTTGATCTGCGGCGGCACCAGCTCGAGGGCGCCGGCGAACACCTCGCCGGTGGATCCGTCGAGGGTGATGACGTCACCCTCGGCCAGCGTGACGTCGCCGATCCTGAGGGTCTTGGCGTCGGTGTCGATGCTGATGTCAGAGGCGCCGGCCACGCAGGGCTTGCCCATGCCCCGTGCCACCACGGCGGCGTGGCTGGTCATGCCGCCGTGCGCCGTCAGCACGCCTTGAGCGACCAGGGTGCCGGCGATGTCGTCGGGGGTGGTCTCCCACCGGACCAGCACGACGGCCTCTCCTGCCTTGCCTCGACGTTCGGCGGTGTCGGAGTCGAGCACCACCTCGCCCACCGCAGCGCCGGGGGAGGCGGCCAGGCCGCGGGTGGCCGGGGTCTGTCCGTGGTCGCCGAGCGCGGGGTGCAGCAGCTGATCCAGCTGGGCGGGCTCGATCCGGCCGATCGCCTCCTCGCGGGTGAGGACCCCCTCCTCGACGAGATCGCGCGCGACCTTGAGCGCGGCGGCGGCGGTGCGCTTGCCGGCCCGGGTCTGGAGCAGGTAGAGCACGGTGTCCTCGACCGTGAACTCGATGTCCTGCATGTCGCGGTAGTACGACTCCAAGGTGCCCATGACCTCGAGCAGCTGGGCGTAGGCCTGCGGCAGCACGGCCTCCATCTCGGCCAGCGGTCGGGGTGTGCGGATCCCTGCGACGACGTCCTCGCCCTGGGCGTTCAGCAGGAACTCGCCGTACAGCTCCTTCGCACCGGTCGCCGGGTTGCGCGTGAAGCAGACGCCGGTGGCGGACGTCTCGCCCCGGTTGCCGAACACCATCTGCATGACGTTCACCGCGGTGCCGAGATCGTCCGGGATGCCGTTCGCGCGGCGGTACACGCCCGCCCGCGGGTTCAGCCAGGACCGGAAGACCGCGTCGATCGCACGGCGCAACGCCTCCTGCGGGTCGGCAGGCAGATCCGAGCCGATGTGCGTACGGCTGACGATCTTGAAGACCTCGACCAGCTCACGCAGGTCGTCGGTGGACAGGTCGGTGTCCTGCGCCGCGCCCCGGTCGCGCTTCATCGCCGTCAGTGCATCCTCGTACGCGTGCGCCGGCACGCCCTCGACGACCTCGCCGTACATCTGCAGGAACCGCCGGTAGGAGTCCCACGCGAACCGCGGATCTCCGGCCTCCCGCCCCAACGCCTCGACGGTCGCATCGCTGATGCCGAGGTTGAGGATCGTGTCCATCATCCCCGGCATCGAGACCACCGCACCCGAACGCACCGACACGAGCAACGGCCGCTCCGGGTCGCCCAGACCCCGCCCGGTGCGCTCCTCCAGCCGGGTGAGCGCTGCGAGAGTCTCCTCCCACAGCCCAGCCGGCCACTCGCCGTCGTTCGCCGTGGTGTCGACCGAGGCTGCGGTGCTGACGGTGAACCCGTCCGGGACGGGGACACCCAGGCGCAGCATCTGAGCGACGCCTGCGCCCTTCCCACCGAGGAGGGCCTTCATCGACGCGTCTCCGTCGGCGAGGTCGTACAGGTAGCGCTGCTGCGTCATCGGTCTCACTCCGTCGGGACACGATCCTCACCGGCGCGGTGCCGGCACGTGCGGGCACAGTAGCGGTGCCCTGCGCGGCTGGGGGCTCCGCGGTCGTCGGCCGCCTGCGCCGAATCGATCCACCGTGACGAACCCCACACTCCCGGGTCAGGCGAGCGCGTCCCGCCGCTGCTCGACCACCTCGATGACCCGGATCGCGGCCTCCTCCAGGGCGACCGACGTGGTGTCGATGACCGGGCATCCCAGCCGCCGGAGCACCGCCGCGATCTCGTCGAGCTCGTCGTAGATCTTCGCCAGCTCGGCGTATCCGTCCTTGCCCTGCGTGATGCCCAGCGTGCTCACCCGCCGGCGCCGGATGTCGTGCAGCCGCTGCGGGTCGATCGTCAGCCCGACGATCTTCCACCGGTCCACCTCGAACAGCGCACGCGGAGCGGGCAGCCCGGGCACGAGCGGGATGTTCGTCGTCTTGTAGCCGAGGTAGCCCAGGTACATCGAGAGCGGCGTCTTGCCGGTCCGCGAGACCCCGACCAGCACGATGTCGGCGGCGGACAGGGGATGGGTGAGCTTGCCGTCGTCGTTCGCGATGGCGAACTCCATCGCCTGGATGCGCTTGAAGTAGTCCTCCCCGACCCCGACCGATGTCACCGTGCGTGAGGGTGCCTCGCCGATCGCCTGCTGCAGTGCCGTGACCGCGGGGTCGAGGAGATCCGCGTGCACCAGGCGGCCCTCCGCGCAGAGCTGGGCGAGAAGCGAGCGCATCTGCTCGTCGACGAGGGTCGAGAACACCACGACGGTGCTGGACCGGCCGGCGAGCGGCTCGATCGCCGTCCGCAGCATCGCCTCCGACAGGATCCGCGGGTGTCGCACGATGCGGATCTCGCGATCGGCGTACTGCGCTCTCGCCGCGCGCGCGACCCGCGCGGCCGTGTCGCCCGTCGAGTCTGCGACGACGTGGATCTCGAGCCGCTCCGCCACAGCGCGATCCTCCCACCCTGCCCGTCGTCCCGCGATCGAACCTCCCCGCGGTTGCCCACCGGCTGAGACGCCGGCCCGGGCGGGAATGAGGCGGCACCGGGCGCGCGTTGCGCTCGCCATGGGAACTTCTGAGCCTGCCGCGTCTGCGGGCCCGCCCGTTCGAGTCCAGCCCTCCTTCAGCGGCCGGATCCCGGCCGGTCTGGTGCTGCTGCTGTCGGCGCTCACCGCCGTGGGGCCGCTGACGATCGACCTCTACCTGGCCGCGTTCCCCGAGATCGCGATCGACCTCGGCACCTCCCGCGCGAGCGTGCAGCTCACGATGACGACCACGCTGATCGGGCTGGCGCTCGGTCAGCTCGTCATCGGCTCGCTCTCGGACGCGCTGGGGCGCCGCCGGCCACTGGTCGCGGCGTTCGCCCTGTACGGGGCCACGTCGCTGGCGATCGCGTTCACCACCTCGATCGCCGCGCTCGCCGCCCTGCGCGGGATCCAGGGCTTCGCGGCCGCTGCGGGCATGGTGATGTCGATGGCCATCGTGCGGGACCGGTTCTCGGGTCCGCGGGTCGCCAAGGTCATCGCCCGGCTCATGCTGATCGTGGGTGTCGCGCCGATCCTGGCACCGACGCTGGGCGCGCAGATCCTGCGCTTCGGCGACTGGCGCGCGATGTTCTTCGTGCTCGCGGTGGTCGGAGCTGCGCTGCTGGCCCTCGTGCTCCTGTTCTTGCAGGAGTCCTTGCCCGCGCAGTACCGCCGCTCGGGCGGTATCCGCCCTGCGCTCGCCTCGTACGGGTCCTTGCTCCGGGACCGCTCGTTCGTGGCTCTCGCACTGCTGGCCGGGTTCTACATGGCCGCGATGTTCACCTATGTCTCGACATCGACCTTCGTGTTCCAGGAGGGTTTCGGTCTGACCGCGCAGCAGTTCGCGCTCATCTTCGGTGCGGGTGCCATCGCTGTGACCGCCGGGTCGCAGATCAACGGTGCGCTCGCGGGCAGGGTGACGCCCGAGCGGATCCTGTCCGTGGTGGTGCCCGTCGGCGTCGTGCTGTCGCTGGTGCTCGTGGTCGTGGCGGCGACGGTCGGCAGGACGATCGCCGGCATCGGCCCCCTCGTCGCCGCACTGGTGCTGGTGCTCGGCACCGCCGGCTTCGTGATGCCCTCCGTGCCGGCCATCGCGCTCGAACGGAACGCCCACCAGGCGGGCAGCGCAGCCGCGCTCCTCGGCGCCTCGCAGTTCGGCGTGGGTGCCGCGATCGCACCGGTGACCGGGCTGTTCGGCGAGGTCAGCGCCCTCACCATGGCGGCGGTGATGAGCGGGACCATCCTCGTGGCCGCCGGACTGCTGCTGCTCGTGGCTCGGGGATGGGCGCGCGAGGCACGTCCCGACTCGGCTGTCCAGGACGCGCCGGTCGACGACGGCGTTCCCGCCCTCGCGGTGGAGGGAGCCTGACCCGCTGGGTCAGGTCGCGCTCGAACCCCGCACGATCAGCTCGGGTGTGAAGGTGACCTGCTCGACGTCGTCGAGCCCGGTGCGCAGCAGGATGTCGGCGGCGGTCCAGCCGAGCGTGTGCGTGGGCTGACGCACAGAGGTCAGCGGCGTCGACAGCATCGACGCGAACGAGACGTCGTCGTAGCCCACCACGGCGATGTCGTCAGGCACCGCGACGCCGCCCTCGCGCAGCGCACGCAGGCTGCCGAGCGCGGTCAGGTCGTTGACGCAGAAGATCGCCGTGGGGCGGTCCTCGCGGGCCAGCAGGCGCCGGGTCGCCGCATCGCCGGCATCGGCGTTGAGGTTGTCGACGCTGACCTCGACCAGGGACTCGGCCGGGTCGAGACCGCGCTCGATCAAGGCCTGCACCGCGCCGTCGCGGCGGTCGACGCACTGCCGCAGCGTGAGCGGGCCGTTGACGAACCCGATCCGCTGGTGGCCGAGATCGAGCAGGTGCGAGATGGCGAGCCCACCACCGCTGACGTCGTCGACCGCGACCGAGCCCAGCTCCGGGACCGGCGAGGTGTGGTCGAGCAGCACGACCGGGATCCCCTTCTCGCGCAGCGCGAGCAGGGCGTCGATGCTGCCGTGGGAGGGCGTCGCCAGCACGCCGCGGACGCCGTGCTCGGCGAACAGCCGCAGGTAGCGCGCCTCGCGCTCGGGGTCCTCGTCGGAGCTCGCGAGCATCAGGGTGAGGTCGTCCTCGGCGAGGCGGTCCTCGATGCCGCGGGCGATCTCGGTGAAGAACGGGTTGGCGATGTCGAGGACGACCGCTCCGATCGTGGTGATCTCGCCGCTGCGCAGCTGCCGGGCCGAGGCGTTGCGCACGAACCCGAGGTCCTCGATAGCGGCCAGCACGCGGTCCCGCGTCGCGGTGGCCACCCGGTCCGGCCGGTTCAGCACGTTCGAGACGGTGCCGACCGACACCCCCGCCAGCCGGGCGACGTCGGTGACGCTCGGGCGGCGCACGCGAGCGCTCAGTGCAGCCTCGGGTGTCTCGGTCGACATCGCGCGGCCCCCATCATCAGCGGGCCTCGGCGCCCGGAAGCGATCAGTGTATCGTTTCAACGCGTTCGCCCGCCACCGGTTCACCGCGGCTGGCTCGAGGCCCGCACGATCAGCTCGGGTGTGAACTCGACGTGCTGGGCGCACCGGCCCGGCTCGCCGCGCAGCAGGACGTCGGCGGCGGTCCAGCCGAGCTGTCGCGTCGGTTGCCGGACCGATGTCAGCGGGGTGCTGAGCATCGCCGAGAACATGATGTCGTCGTAGCCGACCACCGCGACGTCGTCGGGCACCGAGACACCGCGGGCGTGCAGGGCCTGCAGCACACCGAGCGCGACGATGTCGTTGACGCAGAGGATGCCGTCGGGCGGCCCGCCGGGGGCGTCGAGGAGGGCGTGGGTGGCGATCCCGGCGAGCTCGGCCGTCATCGGCGCCTGCAGCTCCACCTCGGTCAGCACGCCGGCCAGGTCGAGCTCCCGGGTCAGGATCGCCCGCTCGACGCCGTGATAGCGCGCCTCGCACTGACGCACGGTGTGCGGTCCGTTGAGGAGCGCGAGTCGCGTCCGGCCGCCGTCGAGCAGGTGAGCGGCGGCCAGCGCGCCGCCCGCCACGTCGTCGACCCAGACCGAGTCGAACTCGCGCGAGAAGGAGTCGAGCAGCACGACGTCGGTGCCGCGCTCGCGGATCTCGGCGAGGTAGGACAGGTCGTTGCCCGACGGCGTCACGAGCAGCCCGCGGACGCCCTGCTGCAGGAGCAGGTCGAGGTAGCGGCGCTCGCGTCCGGCGTCCTCGTCGGAGCTCGACAGCATCAGCGTGTAGCCGTCCTGCGAGAGCCGGTCCTCGACGCCGCGGGCCATCTCGGTGAAGAAGGGGTTGGCGAGATCGAGGACCACCGCGCCGATCGTCGTGACCTCGCCGTTGCGCAGCCGCCGGGCGGTGGCGTTCGGGACGTACCCGATCCTCTCGATGACCGCGAGCACGCGTTCCCGGGTGTCCGGCGTCACGGTCGGGCGGTCGTTGAGCACGTTCGAGACGGTGCCGACGGCGACCCCGGCGAGGCGAGCCACGTCCTTGATGGCGGGCTTCTTGCCCCGGGGGATCCCGAGGTCGTCGCCGTCGGGCTGGGCGCCCCTGAGCATGATCTCTCCAGTCGCTGGTGTGGCGTCATCGTAGGGCCGACTCCGCGCCGAGCCGCGCGGGCCGGCTCCGATCGGCCGCGCCGCGTCTTGACAGGTGCCAGGCTGGATTTATAGAGTCGTCTTCACCTGAAACGTTTCAACATCGACGCTGAATCGCTGACCAAGGAGCCATCTCATGAGCACGCTGTCGGACGCCGACGTCCGGTCCGCCCTCGCAGCCCAGACGATCGAGCTGCCCTCCTGGGCGTTCGGGAACTCCGGTACCCGGTTCAAGGTGTTCAGCACCCCCGGCGTCCCGCGCGACCCGTACGAGAAGATCGCCGACGTCGCGCAGGTCAACACCTATACGGGCACCGCGCCGCGCGTCTCGCTGCACATCCCGTGGGACCTCGTCGACGACTTCGACGACCTCGCCCGGCACGCGCGTGCGCACGGTGTCCAGATCGGCGCCATCAACTCGAACGTCTTCCAGGACGAGGACTTCAAGCTCGGCTCGCTCACGCACGCCGACCCCACGATCCGCGCCAAGGCGGTGCGGCACCATCTCGACTGCATCGACGTGATGCGCGCGACCGGCTCCACGGACCTGAAGATCTGGCTGCCGGACGGCACCAACTACCCGGGCCAGGACGACATCCGTTCGCGGCAGGACCGCCTCGCCGAGAGCCTGGCGGAGATCTATGCGGCGCTCGAGCCGCACATGCGGTTGCTGCTGGAGTACAAGTTCTTCGAGCCGTACTTCTACACCACGGACATCCCGGACTGGGGCACCTCGCTGGTGCACTGCATGGCGCTCGGCGACCAGGCGACCGTGGTGCTCGACACCGGTCACCACGCACCCGGCACCAACATCGAGTTCATCGTCGCGCAGCTGCTGCGCGTCGGCCGCCTCGGTGCCTTCGACTTCAACTCGCGCTTCTACGCCGACGACGACCTGATGGTCGGCGCCGCCGACCCGTTCCAGCTGTTCCGGATCATGAACGAGATCGTCATCTCGGACGCCTTGCGTCCCGACTCGGGCGTCAACTTCATGCTCGACCAGTGCCACAACATCGAGGCGAAGATCCAGGGGCAGATCCGTTCGGTCATGAACGTGCAGGAGGCCACCGCGAAGGCGCTGCTCGTCGACCGCGACGCGCTCGCCGAGGCGCAGCGCTCGGGTGACGTGCTCGGCGCCAACGCTGTGCTCATGGACGCCTACAACACCGACGTCCGCCCGCTGCTCGCCGAGGTCCGCGAGGCCAAGGGGCTCGACGGCGACCCGATCGCCGCGTTCCGCGCCTCCGGCTACGTCGAGAAGGTCAGCGAGGAGCGCGTCGGCGGCACCCAGGCGAGCTGGGGAGCCTGAGGCGACCCCTCGCCGTCGGGCAGCCCAGGCCAGACCTCCCTACCCAGATCAGCCACAGGAAGACAGATGACGAACCAGGCAGCAGCCGACCTGATCGCCCGCTCGAACGCGCTCGGGGCCGATCCGCGCAACACCAACTACGCGGGGGGCAACACCTCCGCCAAGGGCACCGACACCGACCCGGTGACCGGCCAGCCCGTGGAGCTGCTGTGGGTGAAGGGGTCGGGCGGCGACCTCGGCACCCTGACCGAGTCGGGGCTGGCCGTGCTCCGGCTCGACCGGATGCGCGCGCTGGTGGACGTCTACCCCGGCGTCGAGCGCGAGGACGAGATGGTCGCCGCGTTCGACTACTGCCTGCACGGCAAGGGCGGGGCCGCACCCTCGATCGACACCGCGATGCACGGGCTCGTCGACGCCGCGCACGTGGACCACCTGCACCCCGACTCGGGCATCGCGATCGCGACCGCCGCCGACGGCGAGGAGCTCACCTCGCGGATCTTCGGGGACAAGGTCGTCTGGGTGCCGTGGCGCCGGCCCGGCTTCCAGCTCGGGCTCGACATCGCCGCCATCAAGGAGGCCAACCCGCAGGCGGTGGGCTGCATCCTCGGGGGACACGGCATCACGGCGTGGGGTGACACCTCGGCGCAGGCGCAGAAGAACTCGCTCTGGATGATCCGCACCGCCGAGAAGTACATCAAGGCGAACAGCAAGAAGAACCCGTTCGGCGCGCGCGTGAAGAAGTACGAGCCGCTGACCAGGGCCAAGCGGCTCGCGCGCGCCGCCGAGCTGGCGCCGCTGCTGCGCGGCGTGGCCTCGCACGACAAGGCGATGGTCGGCAGCTTCACCGACGACAAGGTCGTCCTCGACTTCCTCGCCTCCCGCAACCTCGCGCGACTGGCCGAGCTCGGCACCAGCTGCCCCGACCACTTCCTGCGCACCAAGGTGAAGCCGATGGTGCTGGACCTCGCTCCGGACGCACCGTGGGAGAAGGTCGTCGCCCGCGTCGAGGAGCTGCACCAGGCCTACCGCGCCGACTACGCCGCCTACTACGAGCGACACGCCACCAAGGACAGCCCCGCCATGAGGGGAGCCGATCCGCTGATCGTCCTCGTCCCCGGCATCGGCATGTTCTCCTACGGCAAGGACAAGCAGACCGCCCGGGTGGCCGGCGAGTTCTACATCAACGCCATCAACGTGATGCGCGGCGCCGAGGGGCTCTCGACCTACGCCCCGATCTCGGACAGCGAGAAGTTCCGCATCGAGTACTGGGCGCTGGAGGAGGCGAAGCTGCAGCGGATGCCGAAGCCGAAGCCGCTCGCCTCCCGGATCGCGCTCGTGACCGGCGCCGGTTCCGGGATCGGCAAGGCGATCGCCGAGCGGTTCGCGGCCGAGGGCGCGTGCGTCGTGGTCGCCGACCTCAACGAGGAGAGCGCGGCCGCCGTGGCAGCCGAGCTGGGCGGCCCCGACAAGGCGATCGCGGTGCGCGCCGACGTCACCAGCGAGGCCGACGTGAAGGCGATGCTCGCCGCCGCGAACCTCGCGTTCGGCGGTGTGGACCTCGTGGTCAACAACGCCGGGCTGTCGGTGAGCAAGCCGCTGCTCGAGACCGAGGTCGCCGACTGGGACCTGCAGCACAACGTGATGGCGCGCGGCAGCTTCCTCGTCTCGCGCGAGGCGGCACGCGCGATGATCGCCGCCAAGCTCGGTGGCGACATCATCTACATCAGCTCGAAGAACTCGATCTTCGCCGGCCCGAACAACATCGCCTACTCCGCCACCAAGGCCGACCAGGCGCACCAGGTGCGGCTGCTCGCGGCCGAGCTGGGCGAGCACGGCATCCGCGTCAACGGCATCAACCCCGACGGCGTGGTGCGCGGCTCCGGGATCTTCTCCGGCGGCTGGGGCGCCAAGCGGGCGGCGGTCTACGGCGTGCCGGAGTCCGAGCTCGGCGCCTACTACGCCCGGCGCACCCTCCTCAAGAAGGAGGTGCTCCCCGAGCACGTGGCCGCGGCGGCGTTCGCGATCGCGGGTGGCGACCTGGAGCAGACCACCGGTCTGCACATCCCGGTCGACTCCGGTGTCGCGGCCGCGTTCCTGCGCTGATCCGATGTCCGGAGGTGCTGCCGACACCGGGCCCGGTGCGTTCGTCGCCGTCGACCTGGGGGCCTCGAGCGGTCGGGTGATCCGCGCTGTCGTGGACGCCGAGCCGGCGGGTCCGGCGCTCTCGCTCACCGAGGTCGCCCGGTTCCCCAACGGCGCGTCCCCGGATGCCGAGGGGACGCTGCGCTGGGACCTGACCGGCCTCCTCGAGGCGATCCTCGACGGGTTGACGGCGGCTGGGGAGCAGGGGCCGGTGGCCTCGATCGGGATCGACACCTGGGCCGTGGACTACGGCCTCCTCGACGAGCACGGAGCGCTCCTGGCCGAGCCGGTCGCCTATCGGGACGGCCGGACCGAGGCCGCTGTGCCGCGCGTGCACGAACGGGTCTCCCCGGAGGAGCTGTACGCGATCGGCGGCATGCAGCACCTGCCGTTCAACACGGTCTACCAGCTCGACGCCGAGCAGCAGGGGCAGCTGTGGGACCGGGCGCGCACGGTGCTGCTCGTGCCCGATCTCCTCGCCTACCTGCTGACCGGCGCGCGGGTCGCCGAGCAGACCAACGCCTCCACGACGGCGCTGCTCGACGTCGCCGCCGGTGACTGGTCGCCGCAGCTGCTGCACCGCCTCGGCATCCCGCGCGAGCTGCTGCCCGACGTCGTGCGTCCCGGCACCGTGATCGGCACCCTCACGCCTGCGGTGGCCGAGCGCACCGGCCTGGGCGAGGTCCCGGTCGTGGCGGTGGGATCGCACGACACGGCCTCCGCCGTCGTCGGCGTGCCCGCGCAGCGGGCCGACTTCGCCTACATCTCGTGCGGGACGTGGTCGCTCGTGGGTGTCGAGCTCGACGAGCCGATCCGGACCGAGGCGAGCCGTGCGAAGAACTTCACCAACGAGCTCGGCGTCGACGGCACGGTGCGCTACCTGCGCAACGTCATGGGGCTGTGGGTGCTGCAGGAGTCGCAGCGCACCTGGGCGGAGCGGGGCGAGGCGGTCGAGCTGCAGCAGCTGCTCGCGGATGCTGCCGACGTGCCCGAGCGGCGCACCGTGATCGATGTCGACCACGCCGACTTCCTGCCTCCCGGTGACATGCCCGCACGGATCGCCGCCCATGCGCGTGCCTGTGGACAGCCGGTGCCGACCACGCCCGCCGAGGTGACGCGCTGCATCCTGGACTCGCTCGCGGTGGCCTATCGGCGCGCGGTGCGGGACGCCACCGAGCTCTCCGAGCAGCAGGTCGGCGTCGTCCACGTCGTCGGCGGCGGGTCGCGGAACGCGTTGCTGATGCAGCTGACCGCGGACGCGACCGGGCTCGAGGTGGTCGCCGGTCCGGAGGAGTCGACGGCGCTCGGGAACGCGCTCGTGCAGGCTCGCGCGCTCGGTGCGCTCCCGGACGGCGGTGGCCTGGGTGCGCTGCGGGAGGTCGCCGCGCGGGGCGTCACGCTGGTGAGCTATCGGCCGGCCAGCGACCTCGACCCGCGTGTCTGGGCCGAGGCCGAGGCACGCGTCCACGGCTAGCGGTCGGCCCAGAGGGATCGGCCGCGTGCGGTCAGCAGCGGGACGAAGGCGAGCGCGCCGGCCAGCAGCACGAGCCCACCTGGGCCGCCCTCGCCCCGGTCGAGGTTCGCGATCATGCCGGTCAGGAGCAGCACCACGACGGACCCGACGACTGCGAGGACGACCAGGACGCGGAGCACCCGCGGGGCGCGGGTGCAGGCGGCCCTGCCGCCGATGATCACCAGCCCGCCGAGCAGCCCGAGGGCCACGAGGATCAGGCCGACGAACCCACCGAGGTACAGGATCCCCAGCGTGAGGTCGCTGCCCTCGAGACCGTCGGTCCCGTCGTTGAGGGCGACGAACGGGGTGGTGAGCACCGACCAGGTGGTGCGGTCGTCGTCGAGACCCTCGTGCCCGTACGGCACCAGCAGCCCGGCGACCAGGAGCGCGGCGACCACGAAGCACCATCCGCGCAGCAGCAGCGACTCGAGCGCGTCGGTGCGCCGCTCGAGCTCGTGGACACGCGCGGCGGTGCGCTCGTCAGCGGTCATGCGGCCCCCCGATGTTCGGCACCGCCACCGTAACGGATCCGCAACTACCGGCAACGCGTAGCGGTTCCGGAGCCGGGTGGGGCACGCTGAGCCAGCACGCTTTCGCAGTCGAGAGGACAGATCAGGATGAGGTACGCCGTCGCCGGTACCGGCTCGCGCGCAGGGATGTACGTCGGAGCGCTGACCGGTGACCACGCCGAGGCCGGAGAGCTGGTCGCCTGGTGCGAACCGAACCCGGTGCGGGCCTCGTGGTACGACAACCTGATCTCGGCCGAGCTTCCCCGGTACACGCCGGCCGACCTCGAGAAGATGATCGTCGAGGAGCGTGTCGACCGGCTGGTCGTCACCACTCCCGACCACGCGCACGCCGAGGTGGTGGCGCGCGCGATGCGGGCGGGTGCCGACGTCGTCGTCGAGAAGCCGTTGACGATCTCCGAGGCGGGCTGCCGCCTCATCACCGACGCGATGCGCGAGACCGGCCGCGAGCTCGTGATGACCTTCAACTACCGCTACTCGCCGCGCAACAGCGAGCTGCGCCGGATCATCGCCGAAGGTGAGATCGGCCGCGTGCTCTCGGTGCACTTCGAGTGGGTGCTCGACACGGCCCACGGCGCGGACTACTTCCGCCGCTGGCACCGGCTCAAGGACCGCTCCGGTGGCCTGCTGATCCACAAGTCCAGCCACCACTTCGACCTCGTGAACTGGTGGCTCCAGGACGTCCCGACCCGCGTGTACGCGACCGGTGGCCTGAAGTTCTACGGCCCCGACGGCGCCGGTGCCGCCGGTGCGGGGGAGCGGCCGGCGCGTGGTTCCGAGGGCCGCCCGGACGACCCGTGGTCGCTGGACATCTCGGCCGATGAGAAGCTCAAGGAGCTCTACTACGACGCCGAGAAGCACGACGGCTACATCCGTGACCAGGACGTCTTCGGCCCGGGGATCACGATCGAGGACGACCTGGGCCTGGTGATCGACTACGCCGGCGGCCCGTTCATGACCTATAACCTCACGGCGCACTCGCCGTGGGAGGGCTACCGGGTGTTCGTCAACGGCTCCGAGGGCCGCGCCGAGCTCGAGGTGGTCGAGCGGTCCTTCGTCGAGGCCAAGGGCGCCGTCGTGGACCCCAGCGCCAACGAGGTCGAGCAGGCCGAGGCCACCCGGCCCAAGGGTGCGCGGCTGCTGGTGCAGCGCCACTGGGAGGCCGCGCGCGAGGTCGAGATCCCCGAGGGCATCGGCGGTCACGGTGGTGGCGACGCGTTCCTGCTGCAGGACGTCTTCCAGCCCGGCACCCGCCCCGACCCGTTGCGTCAGGCGGCTGGGGTGCTCGACGGCGTCCGCGCCGTGTGCGTCGGGATCGCCGGCAACGCCTCGCTCGTCTCGGGTCAGGCGGTCCGCATCGCCGACCTCGACCTCGGCGTCGACCCGGCGGCGAGCTCGGTCGAGGCGGGCGCGCCGGCGTGACCCGCTACTGCTTCATCAACCGGGTCCGGCCGGACCGACTGGCGGAGTACACCGCCGCGCACGCCGCGGTCTGGCCCGAGATGCTCGAGGCGCTGCGCGACTCAGGGTGGCGGAACTACTCGCTGTACCTGTCGGAGGACGGCTTGCTGGTGGGTCACTTCGAGTCCGACGACTACGCCGCCGCCCAGGAGGCGATGACCCGCACCGAGGTGAACCCGCGCTGGCAGGCGAGCATGGAGCGGTTCTTCGTCGATCCCGGCAACCCCGACGAGGGCTTCCAGCTGCTCCCCGAGATCTTCCACCTCGAGGACCAGCTCCGGGCGGCGGGCCTGCCCACCGCCTGATCGCGTTGGGATCGAGTCAGCCGTAGATCCCGACGCCGAAGTAGTTCGCGCCGTCGGGAGACTCGTCGAGCGCCGGGCATCCGTCCGGGACGAACCAGTCCCCCGTCTCCGGCCGATAACCGCCGCCGACCGAGATGAGCTCGCCGACGGCGGCGCTCTCACCGTTGATGGTCAGGGTCGTCCCGTCCCAGGTGGTGACGGCGATCGGGAGCACCGGCACGACCGGCGGCAGGTCGTCGTCAAGACCTTCGTAGGAACGCAGCACCACAAGGCAGCCGTCCTGCAGTGCGAGCGTCCCCTCGAGGAGGGCGCCATCCCCTCCCGACTCGGTCTGCAGGTGATAGGCGTACGGGACGTCGGTCGGCAGCGGGGAGGGAAGCGAGGGCCGCTGTGCCTGCGAGCACGCGGCGCACAGGGTGAGCGCGCCCACCACACCAGCTCCGGCCGCCGTCGCCCACCTCATCGCCCCAAGGTAGGGGTGGAGATGTCCGCGCGGCCAGCTACCTGCCCACGACATCGGACCTGCGGGGCGAGATCGGACCCCCTGCAGTCCGATCTCGTCCCGCAGGTCCGATCTCGAGGCAAGCGGAGGCTCGTAGCGACGGGGGAGCGGAGCGAGGCGGTCAGGACGCCGCGCGCAGCGGGGTGACCGCGTCGACCTGCACGAGCAGGTTGTCGAAGATCGACATCCGGTCGAACTGCAGCGCGTGCTGCCGGGCGCGCGCCGACCACGCGGCCCGCTCGGGCGCGTCCATGCCGATGACCACGCGGTCCAGCGCGGCCGCGATGGCGCCGGGGTCGCTCGGGGGGACGAAGATCGCGGCGTCGCCCACCGCCTCCCTGATGCCGCCGGTGTCGCAGGTGATCACCGGGCCGCCGCCGGCGAGCATCTGCTCCACCAGCGCGATGCCGAACGTCTCGGTGAACTCGGGCCTCGGCTTGCTGGGCAGCACGTACGCCAGGCTCCCGGCCATCAGCGCCGGCTTCTCGGCGTCGGAGACGTCGTGCAGGAACATGATGCGGTCGGCGGCCCCGGTGCGCTCGGCCCAGGCGTGCAACTCGTCGCGCTCCGGCCCGTTGCCGCAGATCACCAGCGGGATCCGGTGCCGGGTCTGGCTGCGGCCGTAGCCGTCGATCAGGTCCTCGACACCCTTCGCACGCCCGAGCCGCGACAGGAACAGCACGTAGCCGCCCGCGCGCAACCCACGCCTGGCCAGGGCGCTGTCACGCCGGGCGACCGACAGGCTCGTGTAGGCGGCGGTGTCGATCGCCGGGTAGGAGACCCTGACGCGCTCACGGCACCGGCGCGCGTAGCCGGTGCCGTGCAGCAGGTCGAGCTCGGCCGCCGACTCCACGATCATCGTCTTCGTGTACTGCGAGACGGCCGCGCACACGTCGCTGGAGAGATAGGCGCTGAGCACCTGCGCAGCGGCCCCGAACCGCCCCTCGGCGACGGCGGAGCGCACCACGTTCGTGATGTCCGACCCGACCGCCTCGGCGATGGTCCGCACGTTCACCGGCAGGCCGGTGCCCTCGGCGATCCGCAGCGCCTCGGAGACCGCCACCGTGTGAGGGCTGAGGTACAGCGACAGGCACAGCGTGGGCACGCCGTCGGTGAACAGCTCGACCAGACGTCCGACGATGCCCGCGAGGTACCGGCCGTCCGGCACCTTGTAGTCGCCCACCGGCTCCGGCCGCTCGACCACGATGCCCTCGCTGTACGGGGAGATCTCGTCGAGCGGCTTGAGCGGCAACCCGCTCTCCTGCAGCCGCTCGATCGGCCATGTCACGATGCGGACGTCGTCGAAGCCCCGCAGCAGCGCGGCCTCGGCGAGATTGCGCGCCTCACCCGAGTGGCCGCAGATCACCGGATCGGCGCGGACCACGATCACCAGTCGCCCTGTCGTCACGCCGGCACCTCCGTTCGCATCGGGTCGAGAGCCGTGGAGGCCGACGGCGGGAGCCGGGTCGTGCCCCAGGAGCTCGGCTTCTCGCCGAGCGTCAGCTCGAGCCGCCCGCCGCGGTGGAGCTCGGCACCGGTGAGCCACGCACGGTCCAGGGGGACGCCGTCGAGCGCCGCCTGCTGGACGTACTGCGGCGCGGGACCCTCCTGGAACCCGATCGCCTCGATCTCGAGCGTCCCGTGCGCGACGGCGAGCCGGGCCGACCGCCAGGAGGGCGCGTTCACCATGACGAGGCTCTGCCCGGCGACCGGGAACAGGCCCAGCGACGCCCACACGTACCAGGAGGACAGCCCGCCGGAGTCGTCGTTGCCGGGCAGCCCGCCGGGACCGGTGCCGAAGGTCTGGTGCAGCGCGGCGTGCACCACCTCGGCGGTCCGGTCCGGGCGGCCGACGTAGTGATAGGCCCACGGCGCGTCCATGTCTGGCTCGTTGTTGAGCCCTTCGAACACCTCGAGCGCGTACCCGGCAGCCATCTCGTCCTTGCTCGGGTGCAGGCCCGGCTGGGTCACCGGAGCACTGCCGAAGCCGAAGAAGGTGTCGAGCAGCTGCGTGAAGGCCACGGGTCCGCCGGCGAGCTCGATGCGCGCGGCCATGTCGTGGAGGAGTCGGAAGGAGTAGTTCCACTTCCCACCCTCGTAGAAGGTCGAGTCCAGCAGCAGCCCGGTGCCCGGGTCGAAGGCGTTGCGCCAGGCGCCGGCGAGCGAGCGCAGCTCCTCGGCGAGCACGTGGTCCCCGACGGCGGTCGCCACCGAGGCCGTGCACCAGTAGCCGAGCGCGAGGTCGAGCGTGTGGGTGATCGGCTCGGCCCGCCCGTTGAGCAGGTAGTCCTCGCCGTAGGTGCGGCGCAGGTCCGCCTGCATGTGCACGAGCGCCCAGTCCCAGTCGATCCCCGGGATGCCGAGGTGGCACAGGTCGGCCAGGAACGTGTGCGCGAGCGCGCTCGCCTGCCTGCTGAACCGGTCGGCACCGCGGGCCATCCGGTACCCGATCGGGAAGTTGCCCTCCTCCTCGCAGATGTGCAGGAGCGCGTTGGCGATCTCGACCGCTCGTTCCGGCTGCAGCGCGATCAGCAGCGGCAGCTGCGTGCGGTAGATGTCCCACATCGTGCAGAGGTCGAACACGAACGGACCGTCGACCGGCCAGAACGGGCTCTCGTCCGGCGCCAGGCACGGCTTGATCAGCGAGTGGTAGAGCGACGTCGCCATCACGGTGCGGCGAGCCGCGCTGGGGCTGTCGATCGCGATGGCGTCGAGCTCGCTGCGCCACGTGGCCGCCGTCGCTGCGCGTCGGCGCTCGAAGCCCCCGGTGCCCGAGGCCTGGTCGGCCTCGAGGTTCGTCCTGGCCTGGTCGACGCCGCGGAGGCTGAAGCCGAGCCGGAGCTCGATGACCTGGCCCGGCAGCGTGGGGCCGGCCCACATGATCCCGAAGTCGCGCAACGTCGTCGGGCGGATCGAGTCGAAGTCGAGGCGTGAACCGCCCGGCATCAGCCGGCGGTCGTACCAGAGCATCTGCCGCCAGCCCGGTGCGTCGCACTCGATGTGGACGGCCAGCGGCGCGCCCTCGACGACGATCTCACCCTGAGCTGTGCCCTGACCGAGGGACTGCAGGTGCGCGCGCAGCGGGACCGTGGCCCCGTTCGGGATGGCGAGGCCGCCGAGCGAGAGATCGACGACGACCCGAGCGTCGCGGTGGGCACCGAACGTGTACCGGTGCACGGCCGACTTGGGACCCACGCTGATCTCGGCGGTGACGCCGGAGGCGAGCGTCGCCCGGTAGTACCCCGGCTCGGCGTGCTCGTCCGTGATCTCCCAGGTGGTGCCGAGGTCGTCGAGCGGCAGCGCCATCGGCGTCACGCGGACGTAGTTGTAGTACTTGCGGATCGCGCCGGTGCCGGACTGCTGGAAGTGGGTGAAGCCGGACGCCACCTTGCGGTCGTGGATCTCCGGCGGCACGCCCTCGGTCGCGAGGCCGTAGCGGCCGTACCCGGTGGGGTAGGCGCCCGAGTAGGCGCACGCCGACACCATGCCGAGCGGGTAGCAGGCGCCCGGGTGGGTGTTGCCGACCTGGGGCTTGGGCCACCACCAGGTCGCCGCGAGCCCGCTGCGCGGCGGGAGGTCGGTGACCTCCGTGCCGATGAACGGGTCGACGTCCGTGAACATGTCTCGGACGCTAGGCGGCGGGCGTGTCCGCAGCGTTTCGGGGACGTCACGGGTCCAGTAACACGAGGCTCCGACGAGCTCTCCACGGGTCGGGATGAGGGCTGTCGAGGACGCCGAAAGTTGCCCGTGAAAAGACGTTACGTGCGAATGTCAGGACAAATGTTGACCCGGTGTCGGACCGATGTTAACGTTCACG
Source organism: Pseudactinotalea suaedae (assembly GCF_009733815.1). Taxonomy (GTDB): domain Bacteria; phylum Actinomycetota; class Actinomycetes; order Actinomycetales; family Beutenbergiaceae; genus Pseudactinotalea; species Pseudactinotalea suaedae. The sequence continues at coordinate 73,940 of NZ_WNXY01000003.1, read as the reverse complement.
CGGTAACCGCCTTCCAGGCATCCAGCGCGCGTCGCGTCGGTCGGCCGCGTCTCAGAGAAGAGGCACCTATGAGCTCTACCTTCAGCCGCCGTCAGCTCCTGCTCGGCGGACTCTCCGGAGCCGCTGTGATCGGTCTCACGGCCGCCTGCGGCAGCGACGACGCGGGCGGTGGGTCCACCGACCCCGCCGAGGTCGGCACCCTGCAGTTCTTCCTCTCCGGTGACGCCAACCAGGGCGGTGGCTTCGCCGCGATGGCGGCGAAGTACAAGGAGGAGACCGGGATCGACATCGAGATCGTCGACGTCGCCAACGAGGACCTCACCACACGGCTCAAGAACGCCGCGCAGGCCGACGACCTCCCCGCCCTCGCTCGCGTGGGCGCCGTCGACCCGGTCTGGCAGAACGCCACGATGGACCTGGCCGAGATCATGACGGCCAACAACGTGATGGAAGACCTGTCGGCCAAGGACGAGGACGGCAAGGTCATGTCCCTGCCGACCGACGTCACCGGCGTCGGGCTCTTCCTCAACAAGTCGCTCTTCGACGAGGCCGGCGTGGCCTTCCCGACCGACCCCGAGGGCGACGTCTGGTCCTGGGACGACTACGTGGCCGCCGTCAAGCAGGTCCAGGAAGCCACCGGTGCCTCCTACGGCATGGCGATGGACCGCAGCTCGCACCGCCTCAAGTCGTTCCTCTACGAGTTCGGCTCCACGCTGTGGCAGCCCGACGACAGCGGCACCTTCACCACGAACGATGCCACCAAGACCGCGCTCGAGTACTTCTACGAGCTCAACGACGACAGCTTCATGCCTCGCTCGGTGTGGCTGAGCGAAGCCGACGGCAACGCCCTGTTCAAGAGCGGCGACGTCGTCTCGTACTACTCGGGCTCGTGGCAGATCGCGGACTTCGCGGTCAACATCGCCGACTTCGAGTGGGTGGCCGTGCCCACGCCGCGCCAGCCCACCCGCGCCATCCAGTTCGGCAACGCCGCCTCGATCGTCGTGTTCGAGGGCACCGGGCAGGACCAGGCCGCCTACGACTTCGTGAACTGGCTGTTCACGAAGGAGAACTACGACGAGCTCGCCACGACCTCGGGCTTCCTGCCCGCCGTCGAGGGCGCGACCGTCGACTACGGCGACCAGCAGGTGGCGTTCGACCTGTACAACGCCGAGATCGCGGGTTCCGACCCGATCGTCAGCCAGATCAAGCAGATGGAGCTCGGGTTCGAGGTGGCCGGCCTGAGCGTCGACGGCGACCCGCTGCGCGACAACGTCATCCGGTACCTGAACGACGAGATCGGCATCGACGAGTGCATCACTTGTATGGGTGAGCTGTGGCCGGTGGCCTGCGGCTCCGCCAGCTGAGACCGGCAGCGGTGCGCTCCGGGACGTCCCGGAGCGCACCGCTGCGCATAGGTAGGAGGAAGAAGATGGTCCAGGACTCACCCGCGGTCGCCGCTCCGGCGGCCGCACCCCGACCTCGGCGGATCCGCCGCCCGGGGCAGACCGTGGCGCCGCTGCTGTTCATCTCGGTGGCGTTCGTGCTGTTCGCGGTGTTCTTCGTCGGCCCCGGTTCGCTCGGCATGTACTACTCGCTGACCGAGTACACGGGAGTGGGTGACCCGGAGTTCATCGGGCTCGCCAACTACGAGAAGCTCTTCGGCGACGAGCAGTTCTACCGCTCGATCGTCCGCACCGTGCTCTACACCGTGCTCGCGGTCCCGGTGCACTACGTCGCCGCGCTGGGCATCGCCCTGCTGCTGACCTCGGCCGCCACCCGGTTCCGCAGCGCCGGTCGCGTGATCTTCTTCGTCCCGTGGCTGATCTCGCCGATCGTCACCGGTGTCATCTGGCGCTGGATGTTCGGCGAGAACTTCGGCCTGATCAACTTCGTGCTGACCTCGATCAACCTGCCGCGCCAGCAGTGGGAGACCAACGGCGACCTCGCCCTCGGGGTCGTCATCCTCGCGGGCACCTGGGCGGGGACGGCCTTCACCATGCTGCTGTTCATCGCAGCACTGCGGAACATCCCGAAGTCCTACCTCGAGGCGGCCCAGCTCGACGGCGCCTCGGCCTCGCAGCGGTTCTTCCGGATCACGCTGCCGCTGCTGCGGCCGACCTCCTTCATGGTGGTCCTGCTCGGCACCCTCGGTGCGATGAAGGAGTTCGCGATGGTCCAGGCGCTCAACGGCGGCGGGCCGGGCACCGAGAACATGTTCATCGTCCAGTACATCTACCAGACGGGGTTCCAGCGAGCGCAGATCGGCTACGCGAGTGCCGTGTCGATGGTGCTCATGGTCATCCTCATCGTCATCGCGCTCATCCAGATGCGCTTCGACCGGAGAGAGGACCTCTCGTGAGGATCCGTGGCGTCAACATCTGGCTGACCGCGCTGCTGGTCGTGCTCGCGGCGCTGTTCGCGTTCCCGATGCTGTGGTTCCTGCTCAGCTCCTTCAAGCCCGGCAGCGAGCTCTTCAGCCTGCCGCTGTCGTTGTTCCCGAAGAGCTGGACCTCCTCCGGCTACGAGACGGCCTGGACCCGGTTCGACTTCTGGCGCTACTTCGCCAACACCGGCACCGTCGCGGTGATCACGACGGTGTTCACCGTGCTGGTCTCGGCGATGACGGGGTACGCGTTCGCCAAGTACAAGGCATGGTGGCTGCAGGCCTTCTTCGTGTGCATCCTCATCACCACGATGCTCCCGACCGAGGTCATCATGCCCTCGACGTTCGCGATCATCCGTGACCTCGGCCTGTACAACAGCCTGGCCGGCATCATCGTCCCGTCGATCATCACCGCGACCGGCATCTTCATGTTCCGGCAGTACTTCCGGACCGTGCCGGACGAGCTGCTCGAGGCGGCCCGCATCGATGGCGTCGGCGAGTTCCGGGCGTTCTTCCAGATCATGCTGCCGATCGCGAAGCCGATCGCCGTGGTGCTCGCGATCTTCTCCTTCCAGTGGCGCTGGAACGACTACATCTGGCCGCTGATCGTGCTGAACGACCCGAACAAGTACACGTTGCAGATCGCCCTGCGCTCGATCGTCGGCGCGGACAACATCGACTGGTCGGTGCTGCTGTCGGCCTCGGTGATCTCGTTGATCCCGATGGTGATCCTGTTCATCATCTTCCAGCGGCAGATCATGTCCGCCGACATCAACTCCGGCCTGAAGGACTGATCCCGCTGATCTTCACCGACCGGATGGCCGATCTCGTCGAGGCCTGGTGGGACGCCGAGGTCGAGGATCCTGCGCCGGGTCACCGCGCGCTGATGCGGCTCGTGGCGACGGCGGTCGCGCTCGAGGCGGTCCGACCCCAGGTGGGCTCCGGGACCAGACTGAGCACCGCCGTCGGGCTCGCGGATCGGCTCGCCGCCCTGCAGGGGCCGGACGGGCTGTTCTCCTCCGACGGCAATCTGCACTCGCCACCCGACAGCGCGTTCACGCTCAACGACGTGGGCATCGCGCTCGATCTGCTGCCGGAGGTCGGTGCACCACAGGCACGCGAGCTCGAGGCCAGGTTGCGCGCGGTCGCGGCCGCCGCCGTGCCGGCGCTCGTGGTCGGGGGAGTGCACACACCGAATCACCGGTGGGAGATCAGCTCCGCGCTGGTGCGGCTCGCGCCGTTCGACGACCGTGCGGTGCCTCGCGCGCGGGAGTGGCTCGCCGAGGGCGTGGACGTCGACGCCGATGGCATCTACTCCGAGCGGAGCGCCAACTACGCGGCGTTCGTGAGCAACCCGTGCCTGCTGGTGCTCGCGGAGGTCCTGGGCCGCGACGACCTCGAGGAGATCGTCCACCGGAACCTCCACACCATCCTCGACCTGACGGACGCCGACGGCGCCGTCGAGACCGTGTTCTCGCGACGCCAGGACCAGGGCGGCTCGATCCCGGTCGAGGCGTTCCACACCCAGCTGCGGCGGTACGCCGTCCGGGGTTGCACCACGTGCGCTGCCGGTGCCGCGCGCTCGGAGCCGCGCGCGGGTGCGCTCGCGGCGATCGCGCTGCTGGAGCTCGCGGCCGAGCCCGAGCTGGGCGCCGACGTCGAGGTCGCGGTCGCCGAGGCCCGGTCGCAGGAGCCGGCCGTGCGCCACCTCGCCGGCGTCGGGCTGCTGGTGGCCTCGCACAGGCGCACGCGCACGGTCGTGTACGGCGGCTCCGACGTGCCGCACGTCGGTCGCGTCGGATCGGGGCTGGCCGGCAACCCGACCTTCCTGCGCTATCGCTCCGGCGACGCCGTGGTGCGGTCGCTGCGGCTCTCGCGCGTGTTCTTCGGCCTGGGCCCGTTCCGGGCCGAGAGCCTGGAGGTGACCGACGACGGCGGTGCTCACCTCCGTGAGACCGTCACGGCTCGCTACTACCAGCCGCTGCCTGCGGCTCGTCGTCGCTCGGACGGGGCGTACCCGCTCGTGGACGACGGCCGCTTCACGGCCTCGATGGCCTTCGACGAGCGCCCCCACGACGCGGTGTCCCTGGTCACCGACGTCACGGTGCGCACCGGGGGGCGCGGTCTCGAGGTGAGCGTCGAGACCACCGGGGCGCACACCCGCTGGTCGCTCGAGGTCGCCCTGGGCGAGGGCGACCTGACCGGCGTGGTCGCGACCGGCCCCGACACCTACCGCATGACCGGGAGCCGCGCGGAGCTACGCCACGGGAGCGACGCCGTCGTCATCGAGACGACGCTCGACCCCGAACCCGAGGGAGCCGGGTTCTACGCCCCCGGCGAGACCTTCAGCTTCCTCGGCGGCACCGACGCGCTCGCAGGTCCCAGGCTGTACCTCACCGGTACGACGCCCGGTGCCTGGACCCTGCGCCTTCGTCCCGCCTGAGGGCTCACCCGCAGGGTCCCGGCAGGCCGGTCACCGACCGGGAGGCGTCAGGTAGCCACGGGAGAAGGCGGCGGCCACGGCGGCGGCGCGGTCGTGCACACCGAGCCTGGCGTAGACGTGCAGCAGGTGGGTCTTGACGGTGGTCTCGCTGATGTACAACCGCTTCGCGACCTCCCGGTTGGTCGCTCCGCCCGCGATGAGGCGCAGCACGTCCAGCTCCCGTGGTGACGGCGTCTCGGCCGGCGGCTGGCGCATCTGGCCCATCAGGCGGGAGGTCACGGAGGGGGAGAGCACCGACTCCCCGCGGGAGGCGGCCTCGACCGCTCGGAAGAGCTCCTCGCGCGGCGTGTCCTTGAGCAGATAGCCGGTCGCGCCGGCGTCGATCGCCAGCAGCACGTCGTGGTCGGTGTCGTACGTCGTCAGCACCAGCACCCGCACCGGGACCTGCTGCCGGGACAGCTCGCGGATGGCGGTGACGCCGTCGCCCTCCGGCATCCGCAGGTCCATGAGGACGACGTCGGGTCGAAGCCTGGCCGCCTCGGCCACGGCTCGCTTCCCGTCGCCGGCCTCGCCCACCACCTCGAAGCGGCCGTCCGCGCTGAGCATGCTGCGCAACCCGTCCCTGACCACCGGGTGGTCGTCGACGATGAGCACCGAGATCATGCCGCCTCCTCCGCAGCCGGGATCGCGGGCACGGTCGCCGAGATCGCGGTGCCGCCGCCCGGCTCGGACTCCACCTCGAGCTTGCCCGCCAGTCGCTGGACCCGTTGGCGCATGCCCGCCAGCCCGAAACCGCCGGCCGGAGCCGTCTGACCCTGCGACGCGCCAGGGCCGCGCACCGCGGCGGCCTCGAACCCGATGCCGTCATCGAGCACGTCCAGGGTGACGACGTCCTCCATGTAGGAGAGCGTGAGCACCACGCGGCCGGCACGCGCGTGCTTGGCCACGTTGGCCAGCGCCTCCTGGGCCGTGCGCAGCAGGGTCACCTCGACGTCCGTGCGCAGTGGCCGGGGATGCCCGGTCGTGGTCAGCACCCCCTCGACGCCGTGCTCCTCGGACCAGCGGGCGACCGCACCCTGGATGGCCTCGGGCAACCGGGAGTCGGCCAGCACCTGCGGCTCGACGGCGTGCACGGTCCGTCGGGCCTCGGTGAGGCCCTCGCGGGCCAGCACGATCGCCGCGGTGACCTGCCGGCGTTCCGGGGAGCCGACTCGCAGGGTCTGCTCGGCCGCCTGGAGCTGGGCGAGGATGCCGGCGAGCCCCTGAGCCAGCGTGTCGTGGATCTCCCGGGCCATCCGCTGCCGTTCGTCCTGCACGCCGGCCTCGCGGGCCTGGACGAGCAGCTGGGCGTGCAGCGCGGCGTTGTCCCGCAGGGCCTCCTCGAGCTGGACGTTGGCGGCGTGCAGCTCGTCCAGGGACTGTCGCTGCCACAGGCTGCGCTTGTCCTCCTGCTCGGCGAAGCGCATGAACGCGCTGGCGAGCACGGCCACCACCACCGCGACAGGCGGCCAGGCCAGCCATGCCTGCCCCGCCGAGAGCCCCGCATAGCCACCGAGGTATGCCGCCGACGTGACCACCGCGGTGGCGACCACCCCCACGTACTTCCACCGCCGCCGCAGGTGCATCTCGGCGTAGACGTAGCCCATGAAGGCGAAGAACCCGTACCAGGGTGAGGCGGCGACGAGTCCTCCGGCCAGCGCGACGACGCCGGCCACCTGGACGCCCATCAGGGCCGGGCGCTGGTGCCACTCCGGGTGCCGGCCGAAGAGGTGGACCCACCCGGCAGCCGCGGCCGTCAGCACGAGGACGGCGGCCACGTTGACGCCGGGGTCCACGAGCGCCTGCAGCAGCGTGAACACCAGGCTGACCGCGAGCAGGACGTACGGCAGCACCCGCATGACGACGCTGCGGCGGCGTTCGGCACGCTCGAGCGCGTGGCGCAGCTCAGCCTCCATGGCCATCGTCATCCCTCCCGCTCCGGGTGCCTGCGAGCCGCGTCCCCGACGTCGGTGGGAGCCGTCACTCCCACCGAAAGTACCGGGCGGCCAGCCCACCGGCCACCAACGTCCATCCGACCAGGACGAGCAGCGGCACGAGCTGAGGCCAGCCACCGGCGCCGGCGTCCTGCAACGACTGCACGCCAGCACCCAACGGCGAGAAGTCACTGATGGTCCGCAGCGTGTCGTTCATCGCCTCGCGCGGCACCCACAGGCCGCCGAAGAAGAGCACCGGGAAGAACAGCACGGTCCCGATCCCGCTGGCGGCCTGGCCGCTCGGTGCCAGGGCGGCGACGAGCAGGCCGAGCGCGAACAGCGACGCGGCCATCAGCAGGTAGGCAGCGAGGTATCCGACGGGGTTGCCGGGCAGCGCCACGCCCGAGACGACGGAGCTCAGCACCAGCAGGAGCGTCAGTGTGAGCACCGCCATCAGCAAGGACATCACCAGGTGGGCACCGAGGACGGCCTGCGGTCGGACCGGGGTGGTCCGCATCCGGCGCAGGACCCCCTTGGCGCGGTAGTCCGCGATGACCGTGGGCAGCGACGTGAACGCCATGAAGCACACCGCCATGGCGATCAGGATGGGCGTGTACACGTCGATCGCTCGCAGGCCACCGAGCCCCGGGTCCGGTTCCCGCAGATCGGGGACGGCGCCGAGGATGACCAGCAGCAGGGGCGGGAGGCCGATCACGAAGGCCCAGTTCATCCACTCCCGCAGGAACAGCCGGATCTCGGTGAGGGTGAGCAGGCGCAGAGCGGTCATGTCAGGCTCCTTCGGTCAGGGGGCGGCGGCCGGTCAGGGCGACGAAGGCGTCGTCGAGCGTGACCTGCTCGACGCGCAGGTCGCCGGCGATCACCTGGTGCCGGGCCAGCTCGGTGGTGACGGCGAGCAGCAGGTTGCCGGTGCCCGTGACCACGACCTGCGGACCGGCCCGCTCCACGGAGGTGACCTCCTCGAGCTGCTCCAGGACGGCCACGTCGAAGGGACCGGAGGGTCGGAACCGGATCCGCTGACCCTCCGCCACCCGCGCCACGAGCCCGGCGGGGGTGTCGAGCGCGACGAGCCGGCCGCGGTCGATCACGGCCAGCCGGTCGCAGAGCCGTTCGGCCTCCTCCATGAAGTGGGTGACCAGGAGAACGGTGACGCCCCGGTCCCGGATCCGTTCGATCAGCCCCCAGGTGTCCCGGCGCGCCTGCGGGTCGAGCCCGGTGGTGAGCTCGTCGAGCACAGCAACCTCGGGGTTCCCCACCAGCGCCAGCGCGATCGACAGACGCTGCTTCTGGCCGCCGGAGAGGCGGCGGAACTGTGTGCCGAGCTTGTCGGTGAGGTTCAGCTCCTCGAGGAGGTCGCGCCAGCCGGCCGGGGCGCGATAGTAGGAGGAGTACAGCTTCATCGCCTCGCCGACCGTGATCTTGGCCGGCAGCTCGCTGGACTGCAGCTGCACGCCGAGGAGTTCCTTCAGCTCGGCTCCGTGCTGCTGCGGGTCCAGCCCGGCGACCCTGATCGACCCGGCGTCGGGGGTGCGTAGCCCCTCGATGCACTCCACGGTGGTGGTCTTGCCGGCCCCGTTGGGTCCGAGGATGCCGAAGATCTCGCCCTGCTCGACGGCGAAGCTCACCCCGTCGACGACGGTCTGGTCGCCGTAGCGTTTGGTGAGTCGGTCGACTTCGATGATGGTCATGCTCCGAGCCTGCCGCCGCGCGATGCGCGGCGGATCGACAGGTCCGGATGATCTCCGCCGACGGGCGGAGGAGGCGGGCATCCACCGATCGGTGGATCGGGGAGCTTCGGGTCAGAGGCTGCGGAGGTGCGCGAGGGAGCGGCGCACGTCGGCGACCGGTCCTTCGCCCTCGGGCTCGCCGCTGAGGATAGTGTCCTGCTCGAGCACCCACCAGCCGTCGTACCCGACGTCGCGGAGGGCCGTGACGATGGCGGCGAGGTCGACGTCGCCGTCGCCCAGCGGCACGTACATCCCGGCGCGGACGGCGTCGGTGTAGGTGAGCTCACCGGACTGGACGCGGGCGGCCAGGTCGGCGCGGACGTCCTTCGCGTGGACGTGGCCGATGCGGTCCGCGTGCCGGCGCGCGAGCTCGGCCGGGTCGGTGCCACCGATCAGCAGGTGACCGGTGTCCAGGCACAGCGGCACGGCGGCGCCGTCCAGGACGCGGGCCACGTCGTCGGAGGTCTCCACGAGCGTGCCCACGTGGGGGTGCAGGCTGGGGGTGATGCCACGGGAGCGGGCGTGATCGGCCAGGCGGTCGAGGTTCGCGAGCAGCAGCGCCCACTCCTCGCCGGACAGCTCGGGCCGGGCGTCGTAGCCGTCGCTTCCGGTGGCGGCGGCGAGCACCAGGACGTCGCCCCCGGCGGCGTCGAACGCGTCGAGCTCGGCGTCCAGGCCGGGCAGCGGGTCGTGGTCGGGCACGTGCAGCAGCACCGGCACGAAGGCGCCGACGGCCGCCAGCCCGGCCTCGGCGAGCACACCGGCCCGGGCGGTGGGTGCCTCGGGCAGCCACCCCTGCGGACCGAACTCGGTGGCGCTCAGACCGACCTCGCGCATCTCGCGCAGCACCCGGTCGGGCTCGAGCTGCAGGCCCCAGCCCGGCACCTCGCACACACCCCAGCTGATCGGTGCTCCAGCGACTCTCATGAGGGGTCCTCCAACGTGATCGTGGTTCCGGTGCGAGCCGAGCTGCCGGCGGCCTCGGCGAGTGCGAGCGCGGCGCGCCCGTCGGCGATCGAGGGCGACTGCGCCGCCCCCGTGACCGCGGCCTCGACGAACGTGTCGAGCTCGGCCGCGTAGGCGCGCTGGTAGCGCTCGAGGAAGAACGGCAGGAAGGGTCCGGACTGCTCGGTCCCGTCGGCGTTGTGCAGCCGCACCGAGCTCGAGCGCTGGTTGGTGACCTCGAGGGCTCCGGCGCTGCCGAAAACCTCGATGCGCTGGTCGTAGCCGGCCACGCTGTGGCGGGAGTTGACGATCACCGCCACGGCGCCGGAGCGGCCGGTGAGCGTGACCGTGGCGGCGTCGTAGAGGTCGTCCACCTCGGGGTCGAGGTGCTGACCCACGGCGTGCACGCTCCGGACGTCACCGATCAGGTGTCGCGCCATGTCGAGATCGTGGATCGTCATGTCCTTGAAGATCCCTCCCGAGACCTTCAGGTACTCCGACGGCGGCGGCGCCGGGTCCCGGCTGACGATCGTCACCTGCTCGACCGTACCGATGTCGCCGGCCCGTACGCGGGCGTGGACCTCGGACACGCTGGGGTCGAAGCGTCGGTTGAAGCCCACCATGACGCGGCCCGCGCGGTCACCGAGCTCGGCGATGCAGGCATCGACCTGCTCGACCTCGAGCGCCACCGGCTTCTCCATCAGCACGGACTTGCCGGCGCCGACGGCGGTGAGCGTGTGGGGGACGTGCAGGGGCGTGGGGGAGGCCACGACGACGGCGTCCACCGCGTCGCTGGTGAGCGCGGCGTCGACGTCGTCCGTCGACTCGGCTCCCAGGTCCTCGGCGAGCCGTGCGGCCGCGCCGGCGTGCGCGTCCGCGACCAGCACGAGGTCGGCACGGAGGTGGTGGCGGATCGTCCGTGCATGCACGGCGCCGATGCGCCCGGCGCCGATGACGGCGATCCTGAGACGGTCGGTCATGTCGCCCTACTTCTCGCTGTCGCCGGAGAAGTGGAACGAGGCCGCCACCGCGCGGGCGGGCCAGCGCTGCGTGGTCACCTTGGGACGCGTGTAGAAGTTGACGCCCTCCGGGCCGTAGATCGGGCTGTCACCGAACAGCGAGTCCTTCCAGCCGCCGAAGGAGTGCCACGCGACCGGCACCGGGATCGGCACGTTGACACCGACCATGCCGACCTTGACGCGACGCCGGTACTCGCGCGCGGCGGCGCCGGAGGCCGTGAAGATCGCGGTGCCGTTGCCGTAGGGGTTGGCGTTGACGAGCTCGATCGCCTCGTCCAGGCCGGAGACGCGCACGATGTCCAGCACCGGGCCGAAGACCTCCTCTCGGTAGACCTGGTGCTCGGGGGAGACGTTGTCGATGAGCGTCGGGCCCACGAAGAAGCCCTCCTCGTGACCCTCGACCTGCAGGCCGCGGCCGTCGACCACGAGGTCGGCGCCCTCCCGCTCGGCCGAGCTGATGAGCCCTTCGATGCGTTCCTTCGCTGCCGCGGTGATGACCGGTCCCATGTCGGCGTCGGGCTGGTCGCCGGGGGCGACCTTGACGGCTCGTGCACGGTCGGCGAGCAGCGACACCAGCTCGTCCGCGACCTCGTCCGTGACGACCGCCACCGAGAGCGCCATGCAGCGCTCACCCGCGGAGCCGAAAGCGGCTGCGGTCAGGTGGTCGGCGGCGTCCTCGAGATCGGCGTCGGCGAGGATGACACCGTGGTTCTTGGCGCCGCCCAGGGCCTGCACGCGCTTGCCGGTAGCGGTCGCGGTGGCGTGCACGTGCCGCGCGATCGGCGTCGAGCCCACGAACGAGACCGCGGCGACGTCAGGGTGCTCGAGCAGGGCGGTGACCGTGTCCTTGTCGCCGTGCAGCACCGTGAAGACGCCGTCGGGAAGGCCAGCCTGCTGCCAGAGCCGCGCCAGCACGTTCGCCGCGGAAGGGTCGCGCTCGGACGGCTTCAGGATGAAGGCGTTGCCCGTGGCGATCGCCACCGGTGACATCCAGAGCGGCACCATCGCCGGGAAGTTGAAGGGCGTGATCCCCACGACCACACCGAGCGGCTCCCGGGTGGTGAAGACCTCGATACCCGTGGCCGCCTCGTCGCTCAGCTCACCCTTCATCAGCTGCGGCAGGCCGCATGCGTACTCGACGACCTCGAGCCCGCGGGCCACCTCGCCACGCGCGTCCGAGAACACCTTGCCGTGCTCGCGGCTGATGACGGCGGCGAGCTCGTCGGCGTGGGCGGCGAGCAGCTCACGGAACCGGAACAGCACGCCTGCGCGCTTGCCGATCGAGAGCGCACCCCACGTGAGCTGCGCCGCAACGGCCGAGCTGACCGCGGCCGCGGTCTCGGACTGGTTCGCCAGCGCGACACGGCCGATCTCGGCACCGGTCGCGGGGTTGAACACCGGGGCGGTGCGGGTCTGGTCGACCGGCACCCCGGCGCCGTCGATCCAGTGACCCACCAGCGTGGTCGCAGTGGCGGTGCCGGGGGCGGTGGTGGTCACAGGTAGTACCTCTGGTTCGAACGGTCGCGCTCGTAGTCGCTACGCGCGCGCTGGGTGGAGGGAAGGGTGGAGACCTCGCTGACGGGCACGTCCCACCAGGCGGTCCCCGGAGGGTTGGGGCCCTGGAGGTCGGTCTCGATGACGACGACCGTGGTGCGGTCGGACGCCCGGGCCTTGCCGAGCGCGGCGCGGAGCTCCTCGAGCCCGCTCGGGGTGAGCACGTCGGCCCCGAAGCTCGCAGCGTTGGCGGCCAGGTCGACCGGGTCCGCACCGCCGTCGAGCATCCCGGTCGCGGGGTTGCGGGTGCGGTAGGCGGTGCCGAACCGCTCGGAACCGCGGGACTCCGACAGCGACCCGATCGAGGCGAACCCGTGGTTCTGCACGAGCACGACGATCACCTTGATGCCTTCCGACACCAGGGTCGCGAGCTCCTGCGGGGCCATCTGGTAGCCGCCGTCACCCACGAGCGCGTAGACCTCGGCCTCCGGCCGCGCGAGCTTGACGCCCATGGCGGCGGGGATCTCGTACCCCATGCAGGAGTAGCCGTACTCGAGGTGGTACTGGCCCGCCGCCGAGGCGCGGAACAGCTGTTGCAGGTCACCCGGTGCGGAACCGGCGGCGTTGATCAGCACGTCGTCCGCGGTCACGACCTCGTTGAGGACGCCGAGCACGGCCGTCTGCGCGGGCAGCGGCTCGTGCACCACGGCGTAGCACTCGTCGACCACGCGCTGGGCCTGGCCTCGCAGCTCGGCGATCTCGCGGGTGTACGACGGGTCGACGGCGTAGCCCACCAGCGCGGGCACGAGGGCCTCGAGCGTGGCCCGGGCATCGGCGACGACCATCTCAGCACCGTGCTTGACGGCGTCGAAGGCGGACACGTTGACGTTGACGAAGCGGGCGTCAGGGCCGAACGCCGTGTGGCTGGCCGTGGTGAAGTCGGTGTAGCGGGTGCCGACGCCGATGACGAGGTCGGCCTCGGCGGCGAGCGCGTTGGCGCTGCTCGCGCCGGTCGACCCCAGGCCACCCACGGACGCGGGGTGGTCCCACGCGATCGCACCCTTGCCCGCCTGCGTGTCGGCGACCGGGATGCCGGTGGCGTCCGCGAACGCCGTCAGCGCCTCGCTCGCGCCCGAGTACACGGTGCCACCACCCGAGACCAGCAGCGGCCGGCGCGCGGCGCGGATCGCCGTGACCGCTCGCTCGAGCGCGTCGGGCTGCGGCAGCGCACGGCCGATGTGCCAGACCCGGTCGGCGAAGAACTCCACCGGCCAGTCGTGAGCCTGCGCCTGCACGTCCTGCGGCAGGCACAGGGTGACGGCACCGGTCTCGGCGGGATCGGTGAGCACCCGCATGGCCTGCGGCGCGCTCGCGATCAGCTGCTCGGGCCGCCAGATGCGGTCGAAGTACCGGGAGAGCGGGCGGAACGCGTCGTTGACGGTGACGTCCGGCCCGGTCGGCAGCTCGAGCTGCTGCAGCACCGGGTCTGGCACGCGGTTCGCGAACACGTCCGAGGGCAGCAGCAGCACCGGGATGTGGTCGATCGTGGCGAGCGCAGCGCCGGTCAGCATGTTCGTGGAGCCCGGACCGATCGAGGCCGTGCAGGCCATCATCCGGGTGCGCATGGAGGCCCGCGCGAACCCGACGGCGGCGTGCACCATGCTCTGCTCGTTGCGTGCGAGGTAGTAGGGCAGCTCGTCGGGGCCACGCTCGCCGGCGGGCACGCCAGCCTCGCGCGCCTCGGTGAAGGACTGCAGCAGCCCCTGGCCGAACCCGGCGACGTTGCCGTGCCCGAAGATCCCGAAGCACCCCGCGAACATCTGCTGGCGTACGCCGTCGCGCTCGGTCCACTGGTGCGCCAAGAACCTCACCAGCGCCTGACCGACCGTCAGTCGAACGGTTGCTGTGCTCATCGATCGCTCCTTCCGAAGGGCAGTCGCGGGTCGACCGGCTGGCCCTCCCACGACGCCCGCAACCAGGCCCAGGCCGGGTCGTCGACCATCAGCCACTCGCCATCTGTCGCCGGTCCGGCCATCACGTTGAGGTAGTACAGGTCGACGCCCGGCAGGGTCATCGAGGGACCGTGGTAGCCGTGCGGCACCAGCGCGACGTCGCCGCTGCGGACCTCGGCCAGCACGTCGATCGGCCGGTCGGGGGTCCCGTAGTTGCGGTGGTACGCCATCCCCGGCCCGCCGGCGGTGTCGGCCACCTCGAAGTAGTAGATCTCCTCGAGCTCACGCTCGACGTCGCTGTGGGTGTCGTGCTTGTGCGGCGGGTACCCGGAGGTGTTGCCGCCCGGGGTGTAGACCTCGCACACCAGCAGCCGCTCCACCTGGATGCTGCTGCCGATCGTGTAGTTGTGCACCTGCCGGCTGCAAGCGCCGGCGCCCCGCAGCAGCGTCGGCACGTCGGCGGCCCGCAGCACCTGCACCGGCAGGCTGCTGCTCGCGCGTGCGCGCGCCAGGGCCACGCGTGCGCCGCGCTCGCCCGCCTGCACCTCCACCCGGCTGCCCAGCGGCAGGTAGGCGAAGTCGACCGGACCGTCCCAGACGGCCTCACGGCCGGCGAGCTCCAGCTCGACCTCCTCACCGTCCGCGGTGGTCACGTGCGCGGACAGCGCGCCGCGCAACGGCAGCAGCCCACCCTCGTCCCCGGTGAGGTGCCAGACATGGCGAGCTCCGCCGTCGAGCACCCGCACCTCGAGACCGGAGTAGCCCCACCCGGCGCGCTCCGGGGTGATGTCGGTGACGACCTCGCCGCGCCCCGCCCTGATCACGTACTCGTTCGCGCCTTCTGGTCGCGCGCTCACCGGGCTCTCTGGTGCGCTCACAGGGCTCTCTGGTCGCGCACCGACGCTCGCTGCCCTTGGTCGCGCACCGACGCTCGCTCCGGTCCTCGCTTCGCTCCGGTCCTCACTCGCTGGTGCGCTCCGTCCGGTCCTCGCTTCGCTCCGGTCCTCACTCGCTGGTGCGCTCACAGCAGCCCCACCGCCTCGTCCACCGCCGCCGCGACGTCGCCGTCGGGCGGGTACAGCAGGCTGCGACCGACCGCGAGGCCGGTGACCGCGGGCAGGGCGACGGCGGAGCGCCACGGCTGCTCGCTCGGGTCTCCCGGTCCGACCTCGCCGCCGAGCAGCAGCGTCGGCATCGTGGTCGAGGCGAGCACGCGATCCATCTCCGCCACGGCGGGCAGCTTCAGCCAGGTGTAGGCGGAGGTCCGCCCCAGGCCGGACGCGATCGTGATCGAGCGGATGACCGCATCGGTGGACAGGTCGTTGCGGACCTTGCCGTCGACCCGCGTGCTCCAGAACGGTTCCACCAGCGCGATCAGGCCGCGCTCGGCGAGGTCGTCGACGGCGCGTGCGCAGGCTTCCATCGTGACGACGCTCGCCGGGTCCTCGGGGTCGATCCGGAGCAGCATCTTGCCGCCGTCGAGCCCGGCCGCGGCGATGCCGCGGGCGTCGTACCCGGTGAACCGGTCGTCGAGCTCGAACTCGGCGCCGGCGATGCCGCCCCGGTTCATCGACCCCAGCACGAGCTTGTGGTCGAGCGCGCCGAGCAGCGCCAGCTCCTCGACGAGGTCAGCGGTCCCGAGGAACCCGTGGACGCCGGGGCGCCCCAGCGCCACCTGGATCCGCGTGAGCAGGTCGCGCCGGTCAGCCATCGCCCGGGGGTCACCGCCCACCGAGAGCGCTCCTCGCGCGGGGTGGTCGGCCGCGATCACGAGCAGCTTGTCGATGCCGGCGAACCCGGGGAAGCGCGGACGCTCGAGCAGGGCCTCGGCCACCCGTCCAGGCCTGTCGCGCCGGATCTCGGTGATCGCGTCGGCGGGGGTCAGGAAGGTGCTCATACCGGGTTGCCCGTCAGGAGCTGCTCGACCTCCGCCGTCGTGGGCATCGCGGTGGAGCACTCGAGGCGGGAGGCGACGATCGCGCCGGCCGCGCTCGCGAAGGAGATCGTGCGGTGCAGGTCCCAGCCGCTGAGCAGGCCGTGGCACAGCGCGCCGCCGAAGCCGTCACCGGCGCCGAGGCCGTTGAGGACCTCGACCGTGCTCGCCTCGACCACCACCTGCTCCTCCGCGGTGGCGGCCAGGACGCCGCGCGGCCCCATCTTGACGACGGCGAGCTCGACCCCGGCGTCCAGCAGCGCCGCGGCGGCCCGCTCGGGCTCGGTCTCGCCGATCGCCATCGCGCACTCCTCGCGGTTCCCGACGGCGACGGTCACCTGGCCGAGCACCTCGCCGACGGCGGCGCGCGCCGTGGCCTCGTCCGCCCACAGGGTGGGCCGGTAGTCGAGGTCGAGGACGGTGTGGGTGCGCTTGCCGCGGATCTGCAGCGCCGCGTGGTGGGCGGCCCGGCTCGGCTCGACGGACAGCCCGGTCACGGTCACCCAGAACAGCGCCGCCGAGCTGACGTCCGCGGCGTTGGCCTGCAGGTGCTCGGCCGTGATCTGGAGGTCGGGCGCGCTGGGCTCGCGGTAGAACCAGAGCGGGAAGTCGTCCGGCGGGTGGATCTCGCAGAAGGTGATCGGGGTGTGCAGCTGCGGGTCGACCACGACGAACCGGTCGTCGACGCCGAGCTCGCGCATCTGGCGGCGGACGTAGATCCCGAACGGGTCGTCACCCACCCCGGTGACCACGGCCGCGGACCGGCCGTGCCGTGCTGCCGCGACCGCGACGTTCGTGGGGCTCCCGCCCAGGAACTTGCCGAACGAGGTGACGTCCTCGAGGCCGACGTCGATCTGCAGCGGGTACAGGTCGACGCCACTGCGTCCCATCGTCAGCACGTCGAAGCCGGCAGCAGCGATCGGGTGGGCCATGCGCGATTCCTTCTTCCGTCTGCGTGCCAGCGGTGGCAGTGACACCGAGCCTGCCCTGTGAGGGCGCTCCGGTGCAACAGTTTGTCAGGACATTCTTTCAAACGCCACTCGTGACGCTAGCCTGTGGTCAGACCCGTGCCGACCTCTGGGGGATCCGTGGCCGCATTGATGCGATTCGATCTGGACCGAGCCAGCCCTGTGCCGCTCTACCACCAGCTTGCCTCCGCCATCGAGCGGGCGATCCAGGACGGTCAGCTCGCACCGGGGTCCTCGCTGGAGAACGAGATCGCGCTCGCGCAACGTCTCGGCATCTCCCGGCCGACTGCTCGACAGGCGCTGAAGTCGCTCGTCGACCGCGGACTGCTGGTCCGGCGCCGGGGCGTGGGTACCCAGGTCTCGCCCGCACAGATCCACCGACCGGTCGGGCTCACCAGCCTGTACGACGACCTCGAGGGCAGCGGTCAGCTGCCCACCACCCGGATGCTCGACTGGGAGCGGCGCCAGGCGAGCGTCGAGGAGGCGGAGGAGCTCGAGCTCGCTGCCGGGGTCGACATCGTCGCGATCAAGCGGCTGCGGCTCGCCGGCGACGAGCCGATCGCCGTGCTGACCAACCTCCTGCCGGAGATGCTCGCGCCCTCGCGGGAGGATCTCGAGCGCACCGGGCTGTACGAGTGCCTGCGCGAGCGCGGCTACCAGCCCTCGGTCGCGAAGCAGCGCATCGGCGCCCGCACCGCGACGGCTGCCGAGGCGCGGATGCTGGAGGAATCGCCGCGCAGCGCCCTGCTCACCGCCGACCGCGTGGCGTACGACGACGCCGGTCACGTCGTCGAGGTGGGTCACCACATCTACCGCGCCTCGCGGTACGTCTTCGAGACCACCCTGTTCTCGCGCTGACTCCGGGCCGGCGCGGCCGGACGCCGAACTCCGTCCGCAGGTGGCCGCGCGAGCCCGTGGCCGTGGTGGGGTGATGTTGCTCGTCGGTTGCACCGCTGGGCGAGTGCCCACGCTTTCGCACCGCCGCGCCCAACATCTTGACAACTGTTGTCAACGCGTGCACGCTGTCACTGCGAAAGCACTTTCGCAGATCGGCGGACAGGGATATCGCCGAGCTCCGCCGATGATGAGGAGTCGTGGTTGATGGTCGAGGGCGCGCTGCCGCCACGGGTGCTGGTCACCGGTGCCGACGGGAAGATCGGTCGGGCCGTCGTCGACGAGCTCACCGCGCGTGGGTCCGAGGTGGTCGGGCTCTCGATCGAGTGGACCGGGCCGTCCGCGGCGACGGCGATCGTGACCGCCGACGCGCAGGACGAGGCTGCCGTCGCTGCCGCGCTCGAGGGGGTCTCTGCGGTGGTGCACCTGGCGGCCATCCCGCACCCGAGCCTCGCTGACCCCTACACCGTGTACCGCACCAACACCGACGCGACCTTCAACGTGCTCGCGCAGGCCGGGCAGCGCGGCATCCGGCGCGCGGTGATCGCCAGCAGCATCAACGCCTTCGGGGTGCCGATGAACCACCACGGCCTCAGCCCCGCCTACTACCCGATCGACGAGGACATCCCGGCGGCGATCGACGACTGGTACTCGCTGTCCAAGCGCAGCGACGAGCTGACCGCGGAGATGGCGGCGAGCCGCTGGGACATGGACATCGTCGCGATCCGGTTCCCGTTCGTCGGCCGTGCCGACGAGGTGAGGCGGCACGCGCAGGTCGAGGACCCGCAGGCCGCGCGCGAGGGCTGGTCCTACCTGGACCTCCGCGATGCCGCCGGAGTCGTGATGAAGGCGCTGGTCGCCCCGGTGCGCGGCGCGGTCGTCGTCGGCGTCTCGGCGCCGGACACCTACCGGCCCGAGCCCACTGCCGAGCTGCTCGCGACCTACGCCCCCGCCGTCCCGAGACGGCGCGAGCCCCACGGCCGCGACGCTCTGATCGACACCACCCGTGCTCGCGAGCTGCTCGGCTTCGAGGCGCAGCACGGTATCCAGACCGAGGAGGTCAGCCGATGATCGAGACCTTCGACCAGCCGTGGGAGGCGGTATCGGACCTGCGGATCACGGGAGTTCGCGCGATCGTGACGGCACCCGGCGGCATCCCCCTCGTGGTGGTCCGGATCGACACCTCCGAGCCCGGGCTCTACGGTCTCGGGTGCGCGACCTTCACGCAGCGCTGGAAGGCCGTGGTCACCGTCATCGAGGAACACCTCGCGCGCCTGCTGGTCGGGCGGTACCCGGGTGACATCGAGGATCTCGGACGCCTGGCACGGTTCTCGGCGTACTGGCGCGAGGGGCCTGTCGGCAACAACGCGATCTCAGGCGTGGACCAGGCGCTGTGGGACATCCTCGGCAAGCGCGCCGGGCTACCGGTCCATGAGCTGCTGGGTGGGAAGGTGCGCGCAGCGGCCGACACCTACACGCACGCAGGCGGGGCCACGGTCGAGGAGACCCTCGACCAGGCGGAGGCGTTCATCGAGGCGGGGTGGCGGCACGTGCGGCTGCAGGTCTCCCAGCTGGGGCGTGGCAGCTACGGCGCCCCGAGCCTGGTAGGGATGACCGACGCGGGGGCGCCGTACCCGCACGGCTGGCAGGTGAGCGAGTACCTGCGGCGCACACCGGAGCTGTTCGCCGCAGCCCGCGCGCGCCTGGGCGATCAGGTCGAGCTGCTGCACGACGTCCACTCGCGACTCTCGCCGAAGCAGGCGGTCACGCTGGCTCGCAGCCTCGAGGACTACCGCCTGTTCTTCCTCGAGGACGTGCTGGCCCCCGAGCTGTGGGATCAGCTGCCAGGGGTGCGCGCCGCCTCGCCGGTTCCGATCGCCGTTGGCGAGCTGGCGACGTCGATGACGGACGCCACCCGGCTGGTGCTCGGTGGCGGGGTCGATCTGATCCGCTGCCACATCTCCGCCATCGGTGGCCTCAGCGCTGCGCGCAAGCTCGCCGCGGCGGCGGAGCTCGTGGGTGTCCGCACCGCGTGGCACTCACCGGGTGACACCTCACCGATCGGGGCGGCGGCGAACATCGCGCTCGACGTGACCAGCGCGGCGTTCGGGATCCAGGAGTGCCACGTCTACCCCGAGCCCGTGCACGAGGTGTTTCCCGGCACCCCGCGGGTCGTCAACGGCTGGTGGTACCCGAATGACGAACCCGGCTGGGGCATCGCGATCGACGAGGAAGCGGCGGCCAGGTACCCCGCCGAGCTATCGGGCCACGACGCCTGGGCCGCCGGTGTGCGGGGCATCGACGGCGGCCTCATCGCACCCTGAGAACCGAGGGTGCACCTGTCCCACCAGTGATCAGACCACCCGGCCGACCCGGCCGGGACGAACGAAGGAGTTCTGTGATGACACACATCAGACGCCGCCCAGCGCTCGCGCTCGCGGCGACGTTCACGGCGTTCGCGCTGGCGGCGTGCTCGCAAGGCGCCGGCGCACCGGACGGTGACGCGTCCGACGCGGACACCGAGGCGCCGGTGACGATCACCGTCGGCAACATGCCCACCACGGAGAACCCGGAGCTACGAGCCGACTTCGAGCGCAAGCTCGATGCCTTCACCGAGGCGCACCCCAACATCACGATCGAGCCTGAAGAGACCGAGTGGGCAGCCGACACGTGGAACGCGCTGATCGCAGGCGGAACGATGCCGACCGTGATCTCTGCTCCCTTCACCGAGATCCAGTCGATGATCGCCCGCGGGCAGGTCGCCGACGTGACCGACTACCTGGCCGACAGCGAGGTCTTCAGCCGGCTGAACCCGTCGGTGCTGGCCGTGGCGCAGGCCGAGGATCGCACCTATGCGATCCCGACCTCCGCATGGACGATGGGTCTGCTGTACAACCGTGACCTCTTCGAGCAGGCTGGCCTCGATCCCGACGCGCCGCCGCAGACCTGGGACGAGGTCCGCACTGCGGCGCAGGCGATCGACGAGCAGACGGAGGCGCAGGGCTTCCTCACCATGACGTTGGACAACACCGGTGGCTGGGTGCTGACCACGATGTCCTACGCCTTCGGCTCCACCCTGGAGAACGAGGACGCCACCGAGGCGACCATCGTCAACGACGCCACGACCGAGGTCCTGGACTACTACCAGCAGCTGCGGTGGGAGGACGAGACGATGGGCAGCAACTTTCTCGTCAACTACGACGACGCCGTGCAGCTGTTCGCATCCGGCCAGGTCGGCATGTTCGTGCAGGGCGCTGACAACTACACCAACATGGTGGTCAAGAACGGGATGGACCCTGAGCACTTCGGGGTGGCGCCGCTGCCGCAGCAGCCTGCCGGGCTGGGCACCCTCTCCGGTGGCAACCTCGCGGTCTTCAGCCCGACGGCGACGCCGGAGCAGCTGGCTGCGGCGGTGGCGTGGGTCGAGTTCCGGGACTTCCTCAAGTACACCGACGAGGAGGTCGCCGTCTCCGAGGCTGAGGCGGCAGCAGCGGATGGCGTGGCCGTCGGGGAGCCTGCGCTGCCCGTCGTCGACCGCGATGTCTACGACCAGTGGCTGGGATGGGTGGAGCCGTACATCAACGTCCCTCGTGAGAACTACGACCTCTACCTCTCGACCGTCGAAGAGGTGACCCTGGTCCCTGAGCCTCCGGCCAAGGCTCAGGAGCTCTACAACACCTTGGACGCCGTGGTCCAAGGAGTCCTGACGAGGCAGGACGCCGACATCGAACAGCTCCTGCAGACAGCCCAGGACTCGTTCCAGTCGGCGCTCGAGCTCGGCTGAGCCGACGCCGGTGGTGCGGTCCGCGGCGTCGCGGACCGCACCGCCGCCCAACCTGAAGGAGGACGTGACGATGGCCGTCACAGACACGACGGTGCGGGCCGCCGTCGAACCCCTCACCGCGCCGCCGCGCCGGCGGCGGCACCGCAGCCCCGCCACGTGGGCGCGCCGCGGAGGGCTGACGACCCTGCTGTTCTTCCTGCCGCTGCTGCTCAGCTTCGGCTACTTCTCGTGGTGGCCGATCCTGCGCAGCTTGATGTTGAGCCTGCAGCAGACCAACTTCATCACCTCGACCTGGGTGGGGCTGGCGAACTTCGAGCGCGTGCTGGCCGACCCGCTGCTGGGGATCGCGGTCTGGAACACGACGTACTTCTCGTTGCTCGCCCTCGTCGTGGGCTTCCCGGTCCCGATCCTGACGGCGGTCTTCCTCGCCGAGATGCGCCGGACGCGCGGCGTGGCTTCGGCGCTGGCCTACCTGCCGGTGATCATCCCGCCCGTCGTGGCGGTGCTGCTGTGGAAGGCCTTCTACAACCCGGGCGCGAACGGCCTGTTCAACACGATGCTCGGGTGGGTCGGTCTCGGCCCGCTCGCCTGGCTGAACGACCCCGATCTCGTCATCCCCTCGCTCGTGCTGTACGCCACCTGGGCGGGGTTCGGCACCGGGGTCATCATCTACCTCGCCACCCTGATGACGATCCGCACCGAGCTCTACGAGGCCGCGGAGATCGACGGCGCCCGGATCCTTCGCCGGTTCTGGCACGTGACGCTGCCACAGATGCGTGGAGTGCTGCTGATCATGCTGCTGCTCCAGCTGATCGGGACCTTCCAGACCTTCACCGAGCCCTACATCATGACCGGTGGTGGGCCGGAGAACGGCAGTCTCACGATCCTGCTGCTGATCTACCGGTACGCATTCGTGGCGGGCGACTACGGCCGCGCCACCGCGCTGTCGCTGCTGCTCGCCGTGGCCCTGTCCCTGCTGTCGGCGCTCTACATGTGGGCCACTCGACGATGGAGCACCTCATGACCACCGCCGGCGCCCCGTCGCGCGCCCGCCGCCGTCGGCCCGCGGACGAGGCCGAACGCAGCATCATCTCGATGATGGACCGTCGGCAGCCGGGCGTCCGCGCGGTCGTGGGCGTGATCGGGACCGGCGTACTGATCGCCCTCGCGGTCACGTGCGCCGGCCCGCTGCTGTGGCTGTTCAAGGCCGCGACCTCCACGAGCACCGAGACGCTGGCGCAGCCGTTCGCGATCTGGCCCAGCGGCATCCAGTGGGACAACATCGTCCAGGCGTTCGCGGAGGTCGACTTCGCCCGGTACCTCGGAAACACGTTGCTCGTGTGCCTCGGCTCGTGGTTCTTCGGGCTGCTGGTCGCGACGACCGGCGGCTACGGCATCGCCGTGCTGCGGCCCGCCTACGCGCGCGTGGTCTCTGCTGCTGTGCTGGCAACGCTGTTCATCCCGGGTGTGATCTCGCTGGTCGCGCTGTACCTGACTGTGATCGACGTGCCGTTGCTCGGCATCAACCTTCTCAACACGTTCTGGGCCGTGTGGCTGCCTGCCTCGGCCAGCGCCTTCAACGTCCTGCTCGTGTCGCGGTTCCTGACCACGATCCCGCGCGACCTGTTCGACGCCGCCAAGATCGACGGCGCCGGAGCCGTGCGGATCTTCCTCGAGATCGTGCTGCCGATGGCGCGGCCCATCATCGGCGTGCTGTCCCTGCTGACCATGGTGGCGGCCTACAAGGACTTCCTCTGGCCGCTGCTCGTGCTCAACAAGCCTGAGCTGCAGCCCATCTCGGTCGCGCTGCCGCGGATCGCCGACAACACCGACCTCGCGGTGCTGATGGCGGCGATGTTCATCTCCGTGCTGGTCCCCGTACTGGTGTTCTTGGCGTTCCAGCGGCAGTTCATCCGCGCGGCCGGCAGTGCGGGAGCCCTGAAGGAGTAGCGCTCAGCCGACCGTGGTCTCGCCGATGACCAGCACGCACGGCTGCGGTTGCCTGCCGCCGACGTGATCGGCACTGAGAACATCTTTCGCCGCGGCTGTTCCGAGGCGGCTGAGCAACGGGTCGATCGTCGTCAGGTGGCGCGTCCCCTGCCCGACGATGGTGCCTTCCCAGTTGTCGACACCCACGAGGGCGACATCATCGGGCACCCGCAGCCCGGCGGCGAGGAGCACCTTCTCGGCCCCCCGGGCAACGTGGTCGTTCCCGCAGAAGATCGCGTCGAACTCGACACCGGACCGCAGCAGAGCGGTGGCTGTCGCTGCGCCCGTCTCCTCTGACCAGTCCCGCTGCGCGTGCACGGCGACCGGCGCCAGTCCCGCTGCCGCCAAGCCCTCCGTGAGGCCCTGGAGACGCTCGGTGGCAGCGATATCGTCAGCCGCCGTCAGGTGCGCGACTCGCCGTCGACCGATCTCCAGGAGGTGCTGGGCGGCCAGCCGCCCCGCCATGACGCCGTCCGGCACGAACGTCGCGTCGTCGGGGCCGTCCGTGCTGGTGAACACGTAGGTGACCGGAACGGAGAACGAGTGGGTCACCGACCGCAGGTTGTAGTGCGGGCCGTCGCCGATGACCAGCAGCCCATCGATCCGCCGTGCCCGGAGCCGGCGGATGCTCGCCTCGAGCACCTCCGCGTCGAAGGCCGCGTCGTAGAACAGGGTCGCGTGCTCGTGCCGCCCGAGGTAGGAGGCTGCCCCGACGAGGATCGGCGCCGACCACGTCCCGATCGCGTTCTGCGTGAGGATGCCGATCGTCTGGGATCGGCCGCGCGCGAAGGACTGCGCTAGCGCGTTGGGCTGGAAGTCGAGGCGCCGTGCGACCTCTTCGATGCGCGCTCGAGTGGCCTCGGAGATCCGAGCGCTGCCGTTCAGCGCCTTCGAGGCGGTCGACAACGACACCCCGGCGACCTTGGCGACGTCGCTGAGCGTGACCTTCTTCGAGTCCGGCATCGTCTCGATCGTAGTGACCCGGGCAGCGGCTCTGGACGACAACGGACCGCTGACGGAAAGCGCTTGCCGGATCGGCCGCCGTCGGGCACACTGGACGTGATCCGTCCTGCCACCCCAAGGAGCATCCGTGCCCAGCGAACGACCCGTCGCCCTCGTCACTGGAGGGAACCGCGGTATCGGCCTCGGCATCACCGAGGCTCTGCTGGCCGAGGGGTACGCCGTCGCCATCCTCGCGACCCGTGAGGAACCGGTCGACCTGATCGCCCTTCTTCGCGAGAAGGGTGAGGTCATCTACGTCCGTGGCTCGGTCGCCGAGCTCGACGACCACGCCCGCTACGTCGACGCCGCGCTCGAGCGGTGGGGCCGGATCGATCTGCTGGTCAACAACGCCGGCGTCGCGCCGAGCGTGCGGGCCGACATCCTCGAGGCCGAGGCCGAGAGCTTCGACCGGGTACTCGGCATCAACCTGCGCGGTCCCTACTTCCTGACCCAGCGGGTGGCGAACGCCATGATCGCCCAGCGGGGCGAGAGCGACGGCATGCCCGCCCAGCCCGTCGGAACGATCATCAACGTGTCCTCGGTCTCCGCGACCGCGGTCAGCACCAACCGTGGCGAGTACTGCATCTCGAAGGCGGGTGTCGGCATGGCCACCCAGCTGTGGGCGGTGCGCCTGGCACCGGAGGGGATCCTCGTCTACGAGGTGCGCCCGGGCGTGATCGCGACCGACATGACGGCCGGCGTGCAGGCCAAGTACGACGAGCTGTTCGCCGGCGGGCTCGCCCCGATGCCGCGGTGGGGCACCCCGGCGGACGTGGCGGGTGCCGTCGTGCAGCTCGCCGCCAAGCGGATGCCCTACTCGACCGGGGACGTCATCACGGTCGGCGGCGGCATGCAGATCCCCACCCTCTGACCCTGCCACGTGCCGCGGCGCCCGCCCGAGCCACCATCACCGATCTCGGCGACAGCCCGAGGAGACTGAACCGATGACCGCACCGTTGACCGCACCGCTCGACAACGACGCCAACCCCGGGCTGGAGCCCGCGCACCTGGAGCAGGCGGACCAGGTGGTCCTCGGTGACCCCGACGCCGCGCCCCGGCTCACGATCGCCGGCCAGGAGATCCCGGTGGTGGCCGCGAACACCGTGGTGGTGGGCACCGGGTCCGCCGGCTACTGCGCCGCCGACCGGCTGTGGGAGTTCGGGCAGACCGACGTGGTCATGGTCGCCGACAAGATCAACGCGGGTTCCTCGCGCAACGCCGGCAGCGACAAGCAGACCTATTACAAGCTGACCCTGTCGGGCGGTGACGACGACTCGGTCCACGAGATGGCGCAGACGCTGTTCTCCGGCGGTGCGATGGACGGCGACAACGCGCTCGCCGAGGCGGCGCTGTCCGCGCGCGGGTTCCTGCGGCTGTGCGACCTCGGCGTGCCGTTCCCGCAGAACCGGTACGGCGAGTTCATCGGCTACAAGACCGACCACGACCCGCGCCGCCGCGCCACGTCGGTCGGGCCGTACACCTCCCGCTCGATGGTCGCCCAGCTCGAGAAGAAGGTCGCGCGCAACGGCACGCCGGTGTACGACGAGTGCCGCGTCGTGGACCTCGTGCGAGCCGAGGACGGCCAGATCGCCGGCCTCCTGGTGTTCCGCACCGACGTGAAGCCCGGCTCGGAGCAGAGCCCGTACCTGCTGTTCCGGTGCACGAACATCGTGTACGCGACCGGCGGCCCGGCCGGCATCTACGCCACACGGGTGTTTCCCAACGGGCAGTGGGGCGCCAGCGGCGCGGCCTACCGCGCCGGCGTGCACGGCAAGAACCTCACCGAGTGGCAGTTCGGCCTCGCCTCGATCAAGCCGCGCTGGAACGTCTCCGGCACCTACATGCAGGTGATCCCGCGGTTCGTCTCCACCGATGCGGACGGCAACGACGAGCGCGAGTTCCTCACCGAGACGATCCCGGACTACGGCCGGCTGGTGTCGCTGGTGTTCCTCAAGGGCTACCAGTGGCCGTTCGACATCAGGAAGGCTCGTGACGGGTCCAGCCTGATCGACCTCCTCGTCTACCGCGAGACCGTGGTGCGGGGCCGCCGCGTCTTCCTGGACTTCCGGTCGAACCCCGTGCAGGAGACCTTCGACCCGAGCGCGCTGTCGCCCGAGGCCTTCGAGTACCTGGAGCGTGCGGGCGTGCTGTTCGGCACCCCGATCGAGCGGTTGCGGCGCATGAACGAGCCCGCCTATCAGTTCTACCTGGGCAAGAACCCGTACGTGGACCTCGAGAAGGAGATGCTCGAGGTCGACGTGTGCGCCCAGCACAACAACGGCGGCCTGCTGGTCGACGCGTGGTGGCAGTCGAACGTGCCCGGGTTCTTCCCGGTCGGCGAGGCCGGGGGCGCGCACGGCGTCTACCGACCCGGCGGCGCAGCGCTGAACTCGGGCCAGGTGGGGGCCACACGTGCGGCCCGGTACGTCTCGGCCGCCCGCACCGACGCGCCGATCGGTGAGCCCGCGTTCGTGGCGGCGGCCGAGCCCGTGGTGAGCGACGCCGTCGGCCTCGTCGCGCGAGCGACCGAGCGAGCGGCCGCGGGTACGCCGGACAACACCGGTGACCTGCTGCGTGAGGTGCAGGCGCTGATGAGCGAGAAGGCCGGGCCGGTGCGCAGCGCCGCCTCGATCGACGAGGCGCTCGAGCAGGTGCACTCCTGGCTCGCCTCCTACGGCGAGCTGATCAGCGCCGACGGCACCTCGCGACGGTCGATCAACCGCACCTTCCTGGTGCGCGACATCCTCGTGACGTCCTACGTGTACCTGAGCGCGATGAGGGACTACGTGGCGCACGGCGGTCGGTCGCGGGGATCGGTGCTCTACACCGACCCCTCGGGCGAGCTGCCGCAGGTCGGGTACGGCGAGCGCGCCGAGCAGCCGCTGGAGCTGCCGGAGCTGTTCCGGTTCACCCTCGACGGCGGAGCGCTCGACGGCGAGATCCAGGAGGCCTCGTACCTCACCGAGGGCGTCGACCCGGCAGGCACCCCGGAGTTCCGCTGGCGCCCGGTGCGGCCGATCCCCGCTGACGACGACTTCTTCGAGAACGTGTGGCGCGACTTCCGCGAGCACGGGAACGTGTACTGACTCAGTCCCACTGCAGCCGCATCAGCTCGGTGTCGGTGGTCAGCAGGACTCCGTCGGAGAGCTCGGTGACGCTGGCGTAGGAGCCGACCGGTACGGGCAGCGACCACAGCGTCGACCCGTCGACCGCGTCGACGGCGAGCACCCTGCCCTCGCGGGGGTCCGACATCAGGAACACCTCACGGCTCGCACCGATCGCCATGGCGCCCGGTAGCTCCCAGCGGGTGCCGCCGGTCAGCTTGTCGAGGGCGAGCACGCGCTCGTTCTGAGGACCCCAGCACATGGCCAGGACGGTGCCGCCGAGCCTGGCGCTGAAGTAGCACTCCTCGTCGGTTCGCAGCCACAGCTCGGTCTCGTCGATCCGCCGCGACGCCGCGAGCAGCGTGTCGCCGGCTTGGGTCAGCACGATCGGACCGCCGAGGTCGTCGTCGATGCTGAGCCACGCCTCGCCCGGGCCGAGCTCGAACCGTCCGTCGGCGGTCGTGACGATCGGCGTGCTGTCCGACCCGAGCTCGACCTCGACACCGTCGCCCAGGGGCCACCTGGTGGTCGGTGCCTGGGCGCCCGTCACGAGGTCGATCTCGATCGCCGAGAAGTCGATCAGCACGGAGGTCGAGCTGACACGCAGCTGCGCGTACACCGGGTCAGACGCCGTCTCCGCAGCATCGGCGGCGACCCTCCAGCGTTCGGTGCCGTCCGGCTCGACCAGCACCACGTTCTCGATGTCGACATCGGTGGCTTCGATGACGGCCAGGTCGTCGCCGGCCAGCACGGCGGCGATCGCGCCCGGGTGCGACCGCGTCTGGCGGGCGCCGTCCTCCGTGTCGATCGTGACCACCACGGCATCGGTGCTGCCAGGGTCTTCCACGCACACGATCGGGAGGTATCGGCTGCAGGTCTGCGCTTCGTCGTGGAAGCGCCAGATCTCGGTGCCGGTCGCCAGGTCGATCCCCAGCACGCTTCCTTGCAGTCTGGGGTCGTTGTCGACCACGACAGCCCGTCCGCCGTCGGCCAGGATGGTCTCGGGATAGCGCAGCGCGGTCTCCCAGACCACGGTGGGGGCCTCGCCGATGTCGAGATCGAGCAGCCCGATCTCGGCGCCCTGCCCCTGACCGAGCACGATCGGGGTGGGCACGGCGTTGGCCGCGCCGAGGCCCACGAGCGCCAGCGCGGCGAGCGCCCACGGCCACGGCCGCGCCCGCCTCGGACGACCCGACGGCGTGCCAGCACGCTCGCCGTCGTCGCTCGCCTCAGCGAGATCGAACTCGTCGACGGCGGCCATGGTCGCCATTGTCACGCGCCAGGGCGACGGGCACCTCCCGAACGCGCAGGGGCTCGGGCGTCCTCCACCTCACCCGCACGGCTGACATGGCCAGACCAGCCTCGTGAGCGCGTCCTCGGTGAGCACCGTCGCGCCGTCGGGCGTGGCGACGACGGCGATCACGTCACCCAACCGGTGACGCCACAGCTCGTCCCCGGTCCGGATGTCGAGCGCGGCGAAGGCGTCGTCAGCGCTCAACCGCAGCAGCGTGGTGCCTGCGCCCGCGAACGTGTCCGGCCAGGAGCCCGCGGGGAGCCGCCAGAGCTCGTCCCCGGTGAGCTGGTCGTGGCCGCTGACGGTCACGTCGTCGCCGACGCCGGCGGTCATCACCACGCCGGCCAGCCGGGCCAGCGCGAACGTGATGAGCCGGTCGTCGTCGGCGTCGTCCTCACCCGGCAGCGTCCAGAGCTCGCGTCCCTCCGCGTCGGTGGCCCGCAGCAGCGGGCCGACCATGTCGATCTGGACGTCACCCCCGACGCCGTCGTCGACCTGCATCGGGAGCGCCTCGGCGCGCGTCGTCACCTCACCGTCGCTGCTGACCCAGTAGTGCCGCGGGTCCTCCACGCCTGCGAGCTCCACCCCGACGCCGAGCGCGCTGGTCCAGACCGCCCAGGTCCCGGGCTGCAGCTCGCCGGTGCGCGTGTCGACGGCGTACGTGATGCCTCCGCCGACCACCAGCAGGTGGTCCACGAGGGCCGACAGCAGCCTGCCGCCGCCGCCGTCGTCGCTGTCCACGGCCGCGCCCTCGAACGGGGTGTCCCAGAGCATCTGGCCGTCGTCGTCGAACGCCATGAGATGACCGCCGTCGACGTCGGCCGCCACCACCAGCCCGCCGTCGAGCGCGATCGCGTGGACGGCGCCCGGGATCCGGAGCACCTCGGTGTCGCCGGTCGCGGGATCGAGGACGGTGACGACGCCGTCGGCGCCCGACCGGGTGGTGCAGACCACCCGGGTCGTGATGCTGCAGACGCCTGCCGGGGCGCCCAGCTGCCAGCGAGGCTCTCCGGTCGCGACGTCGAAACCGGTGACCGGGTCGGTCACGGCGATGACGACGTCACCCACGCGCTGCAGCGGCGGCCATCCGGCAGCGGTCACGGCGTCGAGGCCGACGGACCACGCCACCGCCGGGGCCACGGTGAGGTCGACGTCGAGGATTCCGTACCGGGGCGTCTGCTCGGTGCCCGCGCCGAGGGGGAGCGGTCGATCGGGCGCGGCGCCGGCACCCACGACCACGAGCACGACGGCCCACGCCGTCCAGAACCAGGGGCCGTGCCGCGACCGCTGCACCGGCCTGGCATCGGTCTCGCGGCGCTCCTCGGCGAGGTCGAACTCATCGACGTCGGCCATCGGCATCTCACCTCTGGTGCTCATCGTGCCGCGGGGGAGGCCTCGATCGGGCGTGGTTGGCGACGCGTCGTGCCTGAGCAGGTCTGCGGTGCCTCGGTAAGTCGGTGGCTGCTGCCAAGATGTCGCCGTGACCCGCCGTGCAGCGTTGTTGTTCATCGGGCTCGGCATCGCGTGGGGCATCCCGTACCTGCTGATCAAGATCGCGCTGACCGAGCTGAGCCCGGCCACGCTCGTGCTGGTGCGCACGGCGCTCGCGGCGGTGCTGCTGCTGCCTTTGGTCCTGCTGCGCCGTGAGATCGCGCCGGTACTCGCCCGGTGGCGACCGGTGCTCGCCTTCGCCGCCGTCGAGGTGGCGATCCCGTGGCTGTTCCTCAACCGTGCCGAGCAGGTGCTGCCGAGCTCCACGACCGGTCTGCTCATCGCCTCGGTCCCGCTGGCCGGGCTCGCCATCGCGTTCCTCACGGGGCGTGCCGAGCGGCTCGGTGTCCGAGGATGGCTCGGGCTCGCGCTCGGGATCGCGGGCGTCGCCGCCCTCGTCGGGCTCGACGTCGGCGGCAGCGACCTGGGTGCCGTGCTCGAGGTGGGCGTGGTGGTCATCGGCTACGCGATCGGGCCCGTGATCCTCAGCCGGTACCTGTCCGACCTGCCGGCGCGCGCGGTGATCGCGGTCGCCCTGAGCGCCACCGCGCTGGTCTACCTGCCGCTGACCCTGCTCACGGGTGGGCTGCCGAGCGCGTGGCCCAGCGGCCAGGTGCTGCTCGCCGTGGTGATCCTCGCGGTGGTCTGCACCGCGGCGGCGTTCCTCATGCTCTTCGGTCTGGTGGCCGAGCTCGGCCCGGTCCGCGCCACCACGATCACCTACGTCAACCCCGCCGTCGCGATGATCGCGGGCGCGATCGTGCTCCAGGAGCCGATCACCGTGGTCAAGGTCGTCGGGCTGGTGCTGGTCCTCGCCGGCTGCTACCTCGTGACTAGGCCGCAGCGCATCGTCCTCGTTCCGCCGGAGAGCGCTGTGGGGTCGCCTGGGTCCACGGGGTAGACCGAACCGACCCCGAACACGGTCAGCCCAGACGGATGACGGCCTCCGGCGTCAGGACGATGAGGTAGTCGTCGGTTACGGTCACCCTCGGATTCACGCCCGCTACAGGGACCGACCAGCGGGGCACACCGGTGCGCGGATCGACGCCCTGGACGCTTCCTGCAAGAGAAAGCACGAGTGTGTCCGCCGTCGCCGGTACGGAACCGAACCCGGTCGTCCCGGTGTGCTCCCAAAGATGCTCAGTAGTCAGCTGGTCGATGGCGCGCATGCGGAGTGTGCCGATCCCGCTCGAGGGCAGGCACTGCTCGACGAGCGCGCCTTGCAGGCGGGCCAGGAGAAGACAATCGAGGTCCGCCGAAGGGGTGAACGTGGCCGAGCCGCCATCCCAGGTCGACACGAGGGCGCCGTCCGAGCTCGAGTGCAGCGAGACAGGGCCGCCGAGGGCGTCGTCGACCTCGAGGAGCAGCTCACCCGGCGGCACGTGGACCTCCCTGCCGTCTGCGAGCGTGACCAGGGTCGAACCGTCCTCGAGAGTCTCTCGGAGTGCGTCGTTCGCGTCCGACTCCAGGTAGGGGAGCTCCCGCGCCTCGCCGGTCTCGAGGTCGAACCAGCCGCTCGCGGCGGAGACGTACCCGCCCACCACGTCGAGACCAAAGTAGCCCGAGTCCGCGAGGCCTGAGTACCTCAGTCTCGACCGCCACATCTCAGCGCCCCAGTCGTCGATGCGCACGAGCTCGGCGATGGCTGTGCTGCCGCCTTCGACGACCAGCAGGCCGCCGCCGTCGAGCCTGGTGGCGACGACCGCACCTGCGTGCGTCACCGGACGCGTGGCGGTACCGTCCGCCGCATGGTTCGTGACGCGTGCATCGGGTGAACCCTGGTCCTGCACGCACGTCACAGCGTCGGCGCCGAGCACACAGGTCCCGTCGGTCAGTCGCCAGAGCTCCGCGCCGGTGCGTGCATCGAGACCGACGGTCGTGGAATCGGGCCATGGTTCGTCGACGGCGGGGCTCTCGCTGCCCAGCCCGATGACCACGGTGCCGTCGACCGCACCGAGCACCTCGACCGCTGAGAGCTCCGCCGTCCACGCGACCCTCGGCTCGGTCATCAGGTCGAGGTCGAGGACGTTCCAGGCGATGCCGTCCTCCAGGGGTGGGTAGATCGGGCCTGGTGAGGTGAGCACACCGCCGACCACGAGCGCGACGCCGACCACGGCCCAGGTCGTTGCCCGTCTGCTCGCCGGCAGCGGCGTGCTCGCACGCGC
This sequence comes from Pseudactinotalea suaedae, assembly GCF_009733815.1. Taxonomy (GTDB): domain Bacteria; phylum Actinomycetota; class Actinomycetes; order Actinomycetales; family Beutenbergiaceae; genus Pseudactinotalea; species Pseudactinotalea suaedae. Next base: position 41,362 of record NZ_WNXY01000003.1, on the reverse strand, counting down.
CGGCGCAGCACCGGGCACGTGCTCGGCGAGGACGAACTCCTCGGCCTGGTTCGTCATGGGCTCACCGGGTCGACGACGACCGTGATCTCGGGGTCGGCGAGGGCGGTGCAGATCGCGTGATCGGCGCTGGGCTCGCACACCCAGTCCGAGCGGTAGGCGGCGGCCTCGAGCGTCGTGAACACCTCGGGGTCGAGCAGCATCGTGGCGAGATCGCCGGTCGCGGTGTCCAGGACGGCGCCCGTCTGACCCGGTGCCAGCTCGTCGGGTGCGCCAGGTCCACGCCGGAGCACCACCACCACGGTTCCGGTCGGGCGGCCCTCGGCGTCGAAGGACGCGAAGAAGCCCAGGGCCTCCCGAGCGAGAGAGATGGCATCGACGTCGTCGTCGACCATCACGGACGTGAAGCCGTCCAGCCCACCCCACTGCGGGAGCTCAGCGCTCGCCCGCGGCAGCGTGGGCGGCGCGGCGAACGCACCGATCCCGACAGCCGCGACGGCCAGCGCGACCCACGCGTCCGGGCGGTCCCGGTGCCGTTCACGGCTGTGCGATGCCGCTGCCGGCGCACCTACCGGTGCCACGCCCAGCTCGAACTCGTCGACGGCGACCATCGCGGCCATTGTCACCCGGCCGCCTCGTTGCCGCTAGGACAGGTGCGGCTCGACCAGGCGCGCGTACCGCTCGACCATCGTCGCGACCGTCTGCTCGGCCGGCGCTTCCCAGATCTCCTGGTTGAAGATCTCCACCTCGACCGCGCCGGTGTAGCCGGCCTCGGTGACCCAGCGGGTGATCGTGGGGAAGTCGATGTAGCCGTCGCCCATGAAGCCGCGTGAGAGCAGCGGGTCGGCGGCGAGCGGCAGCAGCCAGTCGCAGACCTGGTAGAGCGCGAGGCGACCCTCCCGGCCGGCACGTGCGATCTGCTGCTCCAGCTCCGGGTCCCACCACACGTGGTAGGTGTCGACCAGCACGCCGACGCTCTCCCGAGGGAACGCGCCCGCGATGTCGAGACACTGCCCCAGCGTGGACAGCACGGCCCGGTCGGCCGCGAACATCGGGTGCAGCGGCTCCAGCACCAGGCGCACACCGTGCTCGGCGGCGAACGGCACCAGCTCACCCAGGCGGTCGACCACGCGCTGTCGGGCCGCGACCAGGTCGCGATCGCCGTCGGGCAGGGCGGCGGCGCCGGGCTCGGGATTGGCGGGCAGCCCGCCGACCACGAGCACGAGCTCGCTCGTGCCGAGCGTCGCGGCCTCGACGATCGCGGCCTTGTTGTCGGCGAGGGCGGCCTGCTGGCCCTCGGCGTCGGGTGCGGTGAGGAATCCTCCGCGGCACAGGCTCGAGGTGCTCAGCCCGGCGCCGCGGATGAGCGCTGCCGCTTTCTCAACGCCCACCTCGGCGACGCGATCACGCCACGGTCCGACCGCCGTCAGGCCGGCCTCGGCGGCGACCCGGACCGCTTCCTCGAGCGTGACGAACTTGGTGGTCGCGGTATTGAGAGACAGCCGGTTCACACCGGTGCTCATAGAGAGATCGGCTCCAGCTCGACCCGGCGCCCCTCGGCGGAGGAGGCGAGACCGGCCTCGGCCAGCTGCACGCCGCGGGCAGCCGAGAGCAGGTCGTAGCGGTGCTCCCGACCGGCCACGACGTCGCGGATGAACTCCTCCCACTGGAGCTTGAAGCCGTTGTCGAGGTCGGCGTTCGCGGGGACCTCGAGCCACTGGTCGCGGAACGGCTCGGTCACCGGCAGGTCGGGGTTCCACACCGGCTTGGGCGTGTGGGCGCGGTTCTGGGCGACGCACTTGCGCAAGCCGGCGACGGCGGAGCCGTGTGTCCCGTCGACCTGGAACTCGACCAGCTCGTCCCGGTAGACCCGCACGGCCCAGGAGGAGTTGATCTGCGCGACGATCTCCTCGCCGCTCGGACCCTCCACCTCGAAGATGCCGTACGCGGCGTCGTCGGCCGTGGCGGGGTACTCCGCGCCCTTCTCGTCCCACCGGGTGGGGATGTGCGTGACGGTCTTGGCGACCACGCTCTTGACGTTGCCGAGGATGCCCTCGAGCACGTAGTTCCAGTGGCAGAACATGTCGGTGGTCATGCCACCGCCATCCTCCTTGCGGTAGTTCCAGCTCGGTCGCTGGGCCGCCTGCACGTCGCCCTCGAAGACCCAGTAGCCGAACTCACCGCGCAGGCTGAGGATGCGGCCGAAGAAGCCCTCGTCCACCAGCCGGCGGAGCTTGACCAGGCCGGGCAGGTAGAGCTTGTCGTGCACGACGCCGGCGGTCACGCCGGTCTGCTGGCGGAGCCGCGCCAGCTCGATGGCTTCCTCGAGGGTCTCCGCGGTGGGCTTCTCGGTGAAGATGTGCTTGCCCGCCTTCATGGCGGCCGTGAGCGTGGCGGCCCGCAGCGACGTCATCGAGGCGTCGAAGATGATGTCGACCTCCGGGTCCGCGATCGTGCCCTCGAGATCGGTGGTCCAGCGCTCGATGCCGTGGCGCTCGGCGATCTCCTCGACGGCGTCGGGGCGGCGGCCGATGAGGATCGGCTCGACCTGCACCTTGCTGCCGTCAGCCAGCGTGACGCCGCCCTGCTCCTGGATCGGCAGGATCGAGCGGACGAGGTGCTGGCGATATCCCATCCGCCCGGTGATGCCGTTCATGCCGATGCGGAGCGTGCGGGTGGTCATGGGGTCTCCTGGAGGTCGTGGCCCTGGGAATGCGCTTTCCGTAGCCTAAACGAGGGCCTCGGCGGTGTCAACGAGCTCGTGTGCGATCAGCGTCGTGCGTTCCGCCTCGGGCTGGTCGTCAGCCTGTGGCGGTGTCGGCTCGGTAGCGGCCGGGCGAGCGGCTGCAGCTGCGGGTGAAGTGGGCGTAGAACTGGCTCTGCGAGCCGAAACCGGCTGCGTGGGCGATCTCGGCGGTAGAGAGGCGGGTGGTGATGAGGAGCCGTTGCGCCTCGCTGATCCGGCACCGGGTCAGGTAGGTACCGATGGTGCAGCCCATCACGCGGCGGAACACCGTCATGGCGTGGTTGGGGTGGAGGTGGCTGGCGGCGGCGATGTGTGCGGGCGTCAGTGGATCCCGGAACCGCTCCGCGATCAGGCGGGTCATGAGGATGGCGGCGTCGATGTGCTCGGGGGCGTGCGGTGCGGGCGCGTCATGGGCTGCCTGCCGCAACGTGCGTCGCACCAGCGCCTGCACCTCGAGGAAGGCCAGCTCGTGGTCACCGCGCTCGATGTCCCCGTGCCAGCGGTGGACCGCGGTGGCCGCGTCGTAGTCGAGGTCGGCGGCGTCCACCACGAGCAGGCAAGGCTGCAGCAGCACCGCGAGGTGAGCAGGAGGCAGCGACCATGACAGCACGGTGGTCAGCGGGATGTGCAGCCACAGCACGTCGCCGTCCTCGCTGGTGCCGGGCTGCTGAAGCTGGTGCGGCGTGGTCCCCCAGAACAGGGCGAGCTGACCCGGTCCGACATCGACCTCGGCACCACCGAACAGGTACCGCAGCGCGCCCGTGCGCACGACGTTCAGCTCGACGTCGTCGTGCCGGTGCTGGTGGGGCATCGGCGGCGGGGCGCCACGGCACGTCCAGAGCCCGGCGTGCTCGGTGATCACGCCGTCCGGCATCAGGGACTGAGGGCCCACGCGCCCATCCAACCAAGAGAACCGGAAGAAGCGCGATCAGGACCGGAGGTTTCCACCGGTGCCCGTCCCTAGCGTTGAACCATGACGCGGACGTCCCCCACCATCGCCATCATCGGAGCCGGCGGCTTCGTCTTCCCGTTCCGGCTCTTCGGCGACCTCCTCAGCTTTCCCGCGCTGCAGGGCGCCGAGATCAGGCTCATGGACATCGATGCGGACCGGCTCGACGGCGTCGCTTCGGCCGCGCGCGCCCTCGTGGCCCATCACGGGCTTCCCACCCGCGTGGTGACGACGACGGATCGTCGCCAGGCGCTGGACGGGGCCGACGTCGTGATCATCACCTTCCAGGTCGGAGGTGTCGCTGCCTACCGTCACGACGTCGAGATCCCGCGTCGGTACGGCATCGACCAGACCGTCGGTGACACCGTGGGTCCGGGTGGGGTGTTCAGGTTCCTGCGATCGGTCCCCGCGTACCGCGACATCGCGGCCGATGCGCGGGAGCTGTGCCCCGAGGCGACGTTCATCAACTACGCCAACCCGATGGCGATGGCGACGGCGTACCTCAACGCGCTCGGCCTGCGCACCGTGGGGCTGTGCCACAGCGTGCAGGGCACCACCCGGATGCTCGCGCGCACGCTCGGGGTGCCGTACGAGGAGGTCACCTACCGGTGCGCGGGGATCAACCACCAGGCCTGGGTGCTCGACCTCCGTCACGGTGATGAGGACCTCTACCCCCGGCTGCGGGCCGAGATGCGGGCGCGGCACCAGGTCGGGCGCGGTGCCGGGTCGCTGCGTGCCGATGACGGCGACCACTCCGGTGCTGCCGCCGACGCCAGCACGTACGAGGGCGGCAACGAGCAGGTCCGCACGGACATCATGAACGCCTTCGGGTACTTCCAGACCGAGTCCAGCCACCACGCCTCCGAGTACCTGCCCTACTTCCGCAAGAACGCCGAGCTGGTCTCGGAGTACATCCCGCAGCGGTGGGACTACTACGAGATCTGTGCCGCGCACGACGTCCCGGGTGACCTCACCGATCAGCTCGAGCGCCTGCAGGGTGAGCTGGCACCTTCGGTGGAGTACGGCGCCACCATCGTCAACTCGATCGTCACGGGGGTGCCCAGCGTCGTCCACGGGAACGTGCCGAACGCTGGCTCGCTGATCACGAACCTGCCGGCGGAGGCCTGCGTCGAGGTGCCGTGCCTCGTCGACGCCAACGGTGTGCAGCCCACGGCCCAAGGGGAGCTGCCACCCCAGCTCGCCGCCCTCAACCGCACCAACGTCAACGTGCAGACGCTCGCCGTCCGGGCCGCGCTGACCGGCGACGTCGAGCACGTCCACCATGCCGTCGCGCTCGACCCGCTCACCGCGACGATGTGCACGCTGCCGCAGATCCGTGCGATGACCGACGAGCTGCTGGCGGCCCACGCCGAGCTGCTGCCGCCCGAGCTCCTCGGCGCTGTCGCACCCTCGGAGCGCTGAGCGCCGGGTCGGCCCAGGCCTACCGTGGTCGGATGCTCGCCCGAACCCGCTCGCTGCTGCTCGCCAGCCACCCCGGGCCGACCGCGACGGTCACCCTTCTCGCGGTCGTCCTCGGCATCGGCATCGACCTGCCGGTGTGGCGGGTCGCGGCCCTGGGGATCGCGATCCTCGCCGGTCAGCTCTCGATCGGCTTCTCCAACGACTGGCTGGACGCCGCGCGGGACCGCGCCGTCCGCCGCACCGACAAGCCGGTCGCCCGGGGTGACATCTCGGTCACCACGGTGCGCACGGCCGCCTGGGTCTTCGCTGTGCTCACCGTCCCGCTCTCGTTCGTGCTGGGGTGGCCATCCGCGGTGGCGCACCTCGTCCTGGTGGCCTCCGGCTGGGCCTACAACGCCGTGCTCAAGAGGACGGCGGCCTCGGTCGTCCCGTTCGTCCTCAGCTTCGGGCTGCTCCCCGCCGTCGTGACACTGGCGAGCCAGCCGCCGGCGGCCGCCACGTGGTGGGCGCTGGGCGTCGGTGGTGCCTTCGGCGTCGCGATCCACTTCACCAACGTGCTGCCCGACCTCGACGACGACGCCTCCACCGGCATCGACGGACTGCCCCATCGCCTGGGGCGGGTGGCTGCCGGCGTGGTCGCGTTCGTCGCGCTCGCCGTCGCGGCCACGCTGGTGACGCTCGGACCCGTGCTGTCAGGGACGGCGTCGTCGCCCACTCCGCTCGGGATCGTCGCGCTGGTCCTGTGCCTGGCCATCGCCGCGCTGGGGATCGTCCTTGTCGTGACGCGTCCGCCCGGCCGCCTGCTCTTCCGTCTGATCATCGTGGCGTCACTGGTCGTTGCTGCCAGCCTCGTCCTGGCGGGCACGTCGATGACGGTCTGATCGTTCGGCGGCGTCTCAGCGGAGGTGCCGCATGGCGTACACCGACGCCAACGCGCGGCGGGCCGGGCTCCGGAGCGCGGCGGTCAGCAACCCGTCCCGCACCACGGCACCGAGCCCGGCGACCGGGCGACCGAGCCCCATGTTGAGCTCGGCCTGCCGTGCCGCCCACCGAGCGCGCCGCCGGCGTGCCGCGTCGAACCGGTCGAGTGCTGCGGCGGTCGCGGCCTCGTCCGCGCTGCCGCGAACGGCGGCGAGAAGCAGCGGGGCCAGCCGTGCGCCGTCGAGCCATCCGAGATTCATGCCCTGGCCGCCGATGGGGCTGATCTCGTGCGCGGCGTCACCGAGCAGGACGACGCCGCCCACCACGGTGCGTGAGGCGAGCCGCCGTCGGACCGTGAACGCGCTGAGCATGCTGGTCGTCGCCGGGTCCACGAGGACTCCGGTCCGCTCGGTGACCAGTGCGGCGAGACCCTCGGCGGTCGGCTCGGCCACGGGCGACGCCGTACGGACGACCCAGCGCCGCAGGGCTCCGGGAAGCGGGAAGGACTCCACGACGCCCGCGCGCTCGAGGTGGATGACGGCGTGCGCGCCGGCGTCGGTGCTGTCGAGCAGGTCGCCCATGACGTAGCTGTCGGGATAGGTGCGGACGGGCGCGGTCACGCCGAGCAGGTCGCGCACCCGGCTCCGAGCGCCGTCGGCGGCCACCACGAAGCGCGCCGTCTCCGAGGACCCGTCCTCGGCCCACACCTGGACCCCGCCGGGCTTCTGCTCGAGAGCGGTGAGCGTGCGGTCGTGGGTGAGGTGGACGCCGTTCAGGGCTGCCACGTCCTCGCGAAGGATCTGCTGCGTGCGCACCTGCGGAAGCGTCGCGACGTAGGGGAACCGGCGCGAGACGCCGTCGAAGGGGACGACGCCCAGCACGCGCTCGCGGGTACGGGCGATGCCGCGGCGCACCTGGACGGCCTCGGCGACGATCTGGTCGGCGACCGCCGGTTCGAGGGACTCGAGCGCGGGAGCGTGGATGCCGATCGCGCGGGAGTGTCCCGCACGCCCCGTGCCGGGAGCAGGTGCGGGCCGTCGCTCCCACACGGCGACGTCCAGTCCACAACGTGCCAGGCGGGCGGCGAGGGCGAGGCCGACGGTCCCGCCGCCGACCACGAGGACGTCACGCACCGGCGTCGCGCTCGGTCGCGCCCGACACCGACGCCGGCTCACGCACGGCCAGCACGCGGAACGGCGCTCGCTCGACGCGCCAGCCGTCGGGCAGCACGGCCGCGAGCTCGTCGGGCCGGTAGCTGCGCCGGATCGAGAGCAGGCCGTCGTCGCGTACGAACGCCGCGTGCGGTCGTCCGCGGCGGTGGAGCGGGATGGTGCCGACCCAGTAGCCGACGTAGGCCAGCCGCCCGCGCGCGATGTCGCTGTGCACGACGAGGCGCCGAGCCAGCGCGGCGCTGTCGTGCAGCAGACCATCGAGATCCTCGGGATCCAGATGGTGCAGGACGTGGTTCGACACGACGACGTCGAAGGCAGCTCCTTCACGCACGAGGTCGGAGCTAAGCGCGCGCCGGAACGTGACGCCAGCAGTCGCGGGCAGGCTCTCGGCGTACCCGATGGCGCGCGGGTCGGGGTCGATCGCGGTGATCTCCAGGAGCAGCCCGTCGCGCGCGGCCCAGCGGGCGAGGGAACGGGCGACGTCGCCACCGCCGGACCCGATGTCGAGGAGCGTCGTGGTGACCTCGCGTGACAGCAGCGGCCGCAGGCGGCGGACGTAGACGGCCCGCCATCCGGCCACCAGACGGTTGACGGCGACGAAGGCGCGGTAGGTGCGCCGCAGTCCTTCCGCGTCGCACTCCGGGTCGTCCATCAGCTCGACCGCGGCGACGTCGCGGCGCTCCAAACCGTGGCTCGAGCGAGTCGTGCGGGCGTACGCGGGCGCCGATCTGCGACTCACGCGGCGGCCGGCGCGCCGTCGGACCGCCTCATCGTCAGCAGCGCCGACTCGACCGTGAGGCCGGGTCCGAAAGCCATGGCGCACACGCGCTCGGGCGCCGCGTCGGGCGTCCCGCCGGCCGCCGCGAGCAAGCGCTGCAGGACGAACAGCACGGTCGCGCTCGACATGTTGCCGTACTCCCGCAGCACCGACCGGGACGGTTCCATCTGCGCCTCGCTGAGCCCGAGAGCCTCCTCGACCTTGTCGAGCACAGAGCGGCCGCCCGGGTGCACGGCCCAGCGTGCGATGCGACCACCGGCCCCGATCGAGTCCGTCCCCGCCGTCGTGAGCAGCGGGTCGAGCGCACCGCGGATGTGCTCGGAGATGATCGACGGCACGTAGCGCGAGAGCACCATCTCGAAGCCGTGGTCACCGATCGTCCACGCCATGTCCTGCTCGCCGACGGGGGTCAGGGTGGTGCGCATCTCGTCGAGATCGAGCACGAGATGCCCCACCGGTGCGGGTCGGCCGGTGACGACGGCGGCGGCGGCGCCGTCAGCGAACAGCGCCGAGGCCACGATGGTGTCCGGGTCGTCCGACGCCTCGAGGTGGAGCGAGCACAGCTCGGCGCACACGACCAGCACCACCGCGGCGGGGTTCTCGGCGCAGATCGACCGCGCGGCCGCGATCGCCGGGAAGGCCGCGTAGCAACCCATGAATCCCACATGCAGGCGCCGCGTGGTGGCGGCCAGTCCGAGGTCCCGCACGAGCACGTAGTCCGGGCCGGGCGCGAAGAAGCCGGTGCAGGATGCGGTCACGACGTGCGTGACGTCACCGGTCCCCAGACCGCCTGAGGCGGCGAGCGCCCCGCGGGCCGCCTCGAGGAACAGGCCGGGCGCGTGCGCGACGTAGTGGTCGTTGCGCGTCCCCGTGGTGGGGGAGAGGATGCGCCGCTGCGCGCGATCGCAGAAGACCGGACCCTCGACCACGGCAGCCGGATCCGCCTCGAGCGGCGCGCCGAGGTCGAGGTCACCCACAACCGTGTGGCGGGTGTCGATGGCCGAGGCATCGAAGGCCGACGCGATGAGGCGGCGGGCGAGCCGGCTGCGACCCGGCTGGACCAGCAGAAGGTCGCGCATGTCCGGTTGCTTGATGACGGTCGGCGGGACCGAGGTCGCAATCGACCTGACGCTGATCGCCATTTTTCCACTGTATCTGCGGGTTCCGCTCCGCACGGCGGGAACCACCGCCGCCGGCGGCGCAACAGCGGCCGCCGACCCCGTCCCGACTCGGCGTCCGGGCACGCCTGGGCGGGTTCTCACAACGGGTCACGTCGCGGTGAGCGCGAAACGTAACAGTGCCGTCCTCTCCTGTGACGAGGGTGAAACGAGCGCTCTCTAGCGTCGTCGACACGCCACAGAACGGCCCCGGCCCGGGGAGCACCGGTGGCGACCCGCCTCCCGACCTGGAGAGACCCATGTCGTACGTGAAGCCAGCTGAGCTCGTCGTCGCGATGGCCGACGCCGGTGAGGCGAAGATCAAGATGAGCGTCACCGACACGCTCGTCAAGGCCGCGATGGGTGGCGCGATGCTCTGCATCGCGGCCGCGTTCGCGGTCACCGTGAGCGTGATGACGGGATCGCCGCTGCTCGGCGCGATCCTGTTCCCGGTCGGCTTCTCGCTGCTGTACCTGCTCGGCTACGACCTGCTCACCGGCGTGCTGGTGCTCGGCCCGATGGCCTGGCTGGACCGCTCGCGAGGGATCACGATGAGGGGGGTGCTGCGCAACTGGGGTCTGGTGTTCGTGGGCAACTTCCTCGGTGCCTTCACCGTGGCGGTGCTGATGGCGATCGTGGTCACCTACGGGTTCGACACCCCACCCGACGAGGTGGGGCAGGCGATCGGCCACATCGGAGAGGGGCGCACGGTCGGCTACGCCGAGCACGGGGGTGCCGGCATGCTCACGCTGTTCGTCCGCGCGATGCTGTGCAACTGGATGGTCTCCACCGGGGTGATCGGGGCGATGGTCGCCAAGGACGTCGTCGGCAAGGTCCTCGTGATGTGGATGCCGATCATGCTGTTCTTCTTCATGGGTTTCGAGCACTCGATCGTCAACATGTTCTTGTTCCCCTCGGGCCTGCTGCTGGGCGGGGACTTCACGATCGCCGACTACCTGATCTGGAACGAGATCCCCACCGTGCTCGGCAACCTGGCCGGCGGCCTGGTGTTCACCGTGGCGCCGCTGTTCCTCGCCTACGGCCGCAAGCGCAGCACCGCGGCCGTGACGCCGCCACCCAAGCCCCGGCTGCAGCCGGCGCTCGTCTCCGAGGGGGTCTGAGGTGGCTCGCCGGCTGGTCGTCGTCGGCGGCGGCATGGTCGCCCAGCGGCTCGTCGAGGCGCTGCGTGCCCGCGACGAGACCGGGATCTGGGAGGTCACCGTGCTCGCCGAGGAGGCGAGCAAGCCCTACGACCGCGTCGCACTCACGAGCTACTTCTCCGCGCGTGACGCCGAGGAGCTCACGCTCGGCGACCCGGCGCTGTGGGACGACGAGCTGGTCACGCTCCGGCGTGATGCCGCCGTGGTCGAGATCGACAGGGCGGCGCGCACGGTCACCGACCGGCTCGGCCGCGTGCACGGCTACGACGAGCTCGTGCTGGCCACCGGGTCCAGCGCAGCGGTGCCCCCGATCCCCGGCGCCGACCTGTCCGGTGTGTTCGTCTATCGCACTCTTGACGACGTGGCGGCGCTCCGCGGGTGGGTCGAGGAGAAGCGGGCATCGGCTCCGAGCGCGAACGGCTGGCAGCGGCCGGTGCGTGGTGCGGTCATCGGTGGCGGTCTGCTCGGACTGGAGGCCGCCGGTGCGTTGAAGGCGCTGGGCGCGCAGGCGACCGTGCTGCAGGCGACGACGCACCTGATGAACGCCCAGATCGACCTCGGTGGCGGCGAGGCGCTCAAGCGGATCCTGCAGGGCATGGGCATCGCGGTCCGCTGCGAGGCGCTGACCTCCCGTATCCGCGCCTCGCGCCGCACGGGCCACGTCGGTTCGATCGATCTCGGCGAGGGCGGCCGCCTGGATGCCGACGTCGTGGTGATCGCCACCGGCGTGCGGCCCCGGGACGAGCTGGCCCGTGCCGCCGGGCTGCCCGTCGGCGAGCGTGGCGGCATCGTCGTCGACGCCGGCTGCCGCACCACCGACCCGCGCATCTGGGCCGTCGGCGAGGTCGCGAACGTCGGCGGCAACGGCTGCGTCGGCCTCGTGGCGCCCGGATACGCGATGGCCGAGGTCGTCGTCGACCGGCTCCTGGGCGGTGAGGCGACCTATCCGGGCGCCGACACCGCGACCAAGCTCAAGCTGCAGGGTGTGGACGTCGCGAGCTTCGGCGACCCGTTCGCCAGCACCCCCGGCTCGATGGAGCTCGTGTACGCGGACCCGGTGGCCGGCGTCTACAAGAAGCTGGTCGTCTCCGACGACACCCGCACGCTGCTCGGCGGCGTGTTCGTGGGCGACGCCGCGCAGTACGCCTCGCTGCGCCCGATGCTGGGCGCCGAGCTGCCCGGCGACCCCGGGCAGCTGCTGCTCCCCGAAGGATCCGGAGCGGCACCGAGCCTCGAGCTCCCCGACTCCGCCTCCGTGTGCTCGTGCAACAACGTCAGCGCAGGAGAGATCCGCGACGCTGTCACCGAGCACGGCTGCACCGACCTCGCCGGCGTCAAGGCCTGCACCCGCGCCGGCACCACCTGCGGCTCCTGCCTGCCGCTGGTCAAGAAGATCACCACGACCGAGCTCGAGCGGGCCGGCGTCGAGGTCTCCAACGCGCTGTGCGAGCACTTCGAGGTCTCCCGTGCGCAGCTCTTCGACGCCGTGCGCGTCGCGGACCTGCACACGTTCAGCGAGATCATCGCGCGCTTCGGGACCGGCCCCGGCCGCGGCTGCGACATCTGCAAGCCGACCGTCGCCTCGATCCTCGCCTCGCTCGGCAACGGCCACATCCTCGACGGCGAGCAGGCGACGCTGCAGGACACCAACGACCACGTGCTGGCCAACATGCAGAAGGACGGCACGTACTCGGTGGTCCCACGCATCCCCGGGGGCGAGATCACGCCCGACCAGCTGCTGGTGATCGGGCAGGTCGCCAAGGACTTCGGGCTCTACACCAAGATCACCGGCGGTCAGCGGATCGACATGTTCGGCGCCCGCATCGAGCAGCTGCCGCTCATCTGGCAGCGGCTCGTGGAGCACGGCATGGAGTCCGGGCACGCGTACGGCAAGTCGCTGCGCACCGTGAAGTCGTGCGTGGGTTCCACCTGGTGCCGCTACGGCGTGCAGGACTCGGTCGGCATGGCCGTGGAGCTCGAGCTGCGCTACCGCGGCCTGCGCTCGCCGCACAAGATCAAGCTCGGCGTCTCCGGGTGCGCGCGCGAGTGCGCCGAGGCCCGCAGCAAGGACGTCGGCGTGATCGCCACCGAGAAGGGCTGGAACGTCTACGTCGGCGGCAACGGCGGGTTCAACCCACGGCACGCGACGCTGTTCGCCGAGGACCTCGACGACGCCACCCTGATCCGCACCATCGACCGGTTCCTCATGTACTACGTGCGCACCGCCGACCGGTTGCAGCGCACGGCCGCTTGGGTCGAGGACCACGAGGGCGGCATCGAGGCGATCCGCGAGGTCGTCATGGAGGACTCACTGGGTATCGGGTTCGACCTGGACGCCGCCATGGCCGCGCACGTGGGCAGCTACGCGGACGAGTGGCGCGCGGTGCTCGAGGACCCGGAGAAGCTGCGCCGGTTCGGTTCGTTCGTCAACGCTCCCGACACACCCGACCCCGACCTCGCCTACGTCAGCGAGCGCGGCCAGCTGCGCCCGGCGAGCGAGGCCGAACGCGCGGGACAGGTCCGCGTATGACCGCGATCTGCAGGCTCGCCGACCTGGCGGTCGAGCGTGGCGCGGCCGGGCTGCTCGGCGAGACCCAGATCGCGCTGTTCCGGCTCCCCGACGACACCGTGCGGGCGGTGCAGCAGCGTGACCCCTACTCGGGCGCGAACGTGATGTCCCGCGGCATCGTCGGCACCCGTGGCGGTGTCCCGACCGTCGCGTCGCCGATGTACAAGCAGGTCTTCGACCTGACGACGGGACGCTGCCTCGACGCCGTCGGCTACTCGCCCCGCCCAGGGCTCGCACCGGATCTGGCGACCTGGCCGGTCGAGGTGATCGACGGCGTCGTGCACGTCCGCAGCGGACCCGTCTCGTGAGCGCCCTCGTGCGGATCGGCCTGGCCGGCCGCGGGGTTCGCGCGGCTACCCTCGTCCCGATGGGCGTCGCGCAGCTGGACCGGATCGTGACCCAGGCGCTGACCGCCGGGGCGAGCCCGATGCTGCCCGCCGCGGAGCACGCCGCCGCGGCAGCGCTCGCGTGAGCGCAGGCGAGGGCGGCGCGGGGCGGGCAGCGCTCGGCCAGGTGATGGCCGGCTGCGCCGTCCTGATCACCGCCGACCGGCGCAAGCACGAGCTCGCGGCCGCGCTCGAGCGCCGGGGAGCGATCGTCCGCCACGCGCCCGCGCTGACGATGATCCCGCACGCCGACGACGAGCGCCTGCTCGCCGCGACCGCCGAGCTGGTGCGGCACCCGCCGGACACCGTGATCGTCACGACCGGGATCGGGTTCCGCTCCTGGTTCGAGGCGGCCGATGCGCACGGCCTCGCCGACCAGCTGGTGGCGGTGCTCACCGACGCCCGGCTGATCGCCCGCGGCCCCAAGGCTCGGGGCGCGATCCAGGCGGTCGGCCTGGTCGCCGACTGGGTCGCCGAGTCCGAGACGTCGGCGGAGATCGCCGATCTGCTGCTGCGTGAAGGAGTCGCTGGGCAGCGCATCGCCGTCCAGCAGCACGGCGCGGGCGCGGACGGTCTCGATGTCGTCCTCGCCGAGGCCGGCGCGCAGGTGGTGAGCCTGCTGGTGTACCGGTGGGGGCCGCCGCCGGACCCGCAGGCGCTCGCGGACTCGGTGGAGGCCGCGGCGAACGGTGAGATCGATGCCGTGGTGTTCACCTCGGCACCCGGTGCCGAGGCGTGGTTGGCCGCCGTCGAGGAGCAGGGTGCGGCCACGCCGATCCTCGCCAGGTTCGCTGACGGGTCGATGGTCGCGGCAGCCGTCGGCCCGGTCACCGCGGGCCCGCTGGAGCGCCGCGGCGTCCACCCGCTGATCCCGGAGCGTGGCCGGCTGGGCGCGCTCGTGCGGACGCTCGTGGCGCACTACGAGCACGTCGAGACCCTGGCGCTGACCACCGTCGCCGGGCCGTTGCAGATCCGCTCGCGCGTGGCGGTGCTGGACGGGCACCTGTTGCCGCTCTCACCCAGCGGCCTCGAGGTGCTGCGACTGCTCGCCGCGCGCCGCGGCGAGGTCGTCACCCGCGACGACGTCCTCACCGTGCTGCCGGGCGACGCCGCCACCCCGCACGCCGCCGAGGTCGCGATCGGGCGGCTCCGCGAGGCGATGGGGCGCCGCGACGTCGTCAAGACCGTCGTCAAACGTGGCTACCGGTTGGAGCTGGCCGAGCGATGACCCCCACCCCCGCTGTGCTGATCGGCTGCTCGCACGGCACGAACGACCCCGAGGGACGCGCCGTGATCCGCGGCATCCTCGACGGCGTCCGCGCCGTCCGCCCCGACCTCGAGGTGCGCGAGGCGTTCGTCGACGTGCAGGAGCCGGCCGTCGCCGATGTCGTGACCGACGTCGTGAGGCCCGACGGCGGAGCGTCGCGTGATGCGGTCGTGGTGCCCTTGCTTCTCTCGGGCGGGTTCCACGTGAACGTCGACGTGGCGGAGGCGGTGGCCGACCGTGGCGACGGCGCCGGACGCGCGGTCGCGGCGACCCCGCTCGGTCCCGACGACCGGCTGGTGGAGATCGCCGCCGAACGGCTGCGCGACGCAGGCGTGCGACCGGAGGACGCCGTCGTGGTCGCCGCCGCAGGCTCGAGCCGCCCCGAGGCCGCGCGTGACGTCGAGCACGTGATCGCCGGGCTCCGTGCGCTGCACCCGGGCCCGGTCACCGTGGGGTTCGGTGCGATGGCGAAGCCGACCGTGGGCGAGGCCGTCGCCACCGCCCGGGAAGGTGCGTCCCGCGTCGTCGTGGTCGCGTTCCTGCTCGCCCCGGGCTACTTCTACGACCGGCTCGCAGAGGTGGGGGCCGACGTCGTCACCCAGCCCCTCGGTCCGGATCCGCGTCTGGCCGAGATCGTCCTCGACCGTTACGCCGAGGCGATCAGCCGGCTTCCGTAGCCCACGCCGGTCGCCTCTTGCGGCCCCCGCCCTGCGTCGGTGCGGCAGCCCCCACACGGGTGCTGCGGCGGTGGGACAGCGCCCACTCTGGTGCACCGGGGGTGGGATAGCGCCCACGCCGAGGCCCGCTGTGGGCGCTGTCCCACCGCCGCTGCGGAAATGTGGGCGCTCACGCACCGACGCTGCGGCACGCTGCGGCGACGTGGGCGCTGTCCCACCGACGCCACCCGAGGCATGCGCCCTGACCGGGGTCAGGCCCGAGGGGGTGTCGACGCGCGGACCACGACCTCGCCGTCGACCTCCACGACGGTGGCCTCGGCAGCTGGACCGGCCAGGGCGAGCTCGATCGCCTTGGCGCCGAGCTCGTCGAGCGGGAGCCGCACGGTGGTCAGCCCCGGGTTGACGTCGCGGAGCGTGACGATGTCGTCGAACCCGGCGACCGCCACGTCGGCCCCGACCTCGCGGTCCGCGTCGCGGGCGGCCGCCATGGCGCCGACCGCCATCACGTCGTTGACGGCGAACACCAGGTCGACGGCGAGGTCCCGGCTCAGCAGGTCACGCATGCCCTCGTAGCCGCCGTCGCGGGTGAAGGCGCACTCGACGATCGCTCCCGGGGCCACGGGTGCGCCGAGGTCGGCGAGGGTCTGCACGAAGCCGTCGCGTCGGTCCCGCGCGGTGATGTGGCCCTCCGGGCCGGCGAGCACGCCGAAGCGCCGGTAGCCGAGCCCGTGCATGCGCTGCGCCAGCTCGATCGCGCCGCTGGTGTTGCCGATCGCCACCGTGCTGACGTCCGGCAGCGGCTGGCCGATCAGGGCGACCGCACCGCCGGAGGCCATGTAGCCGGCGAGAGCCTGGGACAAGGACTCCGTGCCGTCGGCGTCGTCGTAGCGACCGCCCGCGATGAGGATCGCGCGGGCGCGCTGGCTCTGCAGCACCTCGACGAACTGCTGCTCACGGCCCCGCTGGTGCTGCGTGGTCAGCAGCGTCACGACGAGCCCGAGCTGGTCGGCCGCGGCCGTGACGCCTGCCGCGATCGAGGAGAAGTACGGGTCGGCGATGTCGTGGACGATCAGCCCGATCGTGGTGGTGCGGCCCCGGGCCATCGCCTGCGCGTTCGCGTCGGGGGAGTAGTGCAGCCGTTCGGCGGCCGCGAGCACCCGCTCGCGCAGCTCGGGCCGCACGGTCCGGTTCGCGGAGCCGTTGATCGCACGGGACGCGGTCGCGAGCGAGACCTCGGCCTCGCGCGCGACGTCGCTCAGTGTCACCGGTCCTGGCATGCGCTCAGGGTAAGCGCGTTCCCGCTCGCGCGGCAGGACCGCCGTCGGTCCGTCGTCGAGATCTTGACCGTGGCCGGCGATCCCGATAAGTTGTGAACAACAACAAACCCGCTCCCACGCACGCGTCGAGGGATCTGAGGACTCTGTGGTCCTCGATCGGCCTCGCAGCGCGGTCTGGGTCTCGAGCAACGGAGCCCGCCATGGTCCGCAAGCCCACCCCTGACGACAAGTTCTCCTTCGGTCTGTGGACCGTCGGCTGGCTCGCCAACGACCAGTTCGGTTCCGCCACCCGCCCCGCCCTCGACCCGCGCGAGTACGCCACCAAGCTCGCCGAGCTCGGCGCCTGGGCCGTGACGTTCCACGACGACGACGTGGTGCCCTTCGGCACCGACGACGCCACCCGCGAGAAGATCTGGACCGACTTCAAGGCCGCCACCGACGCGGCAGGCCTCGAGATCGAGATGGTGACGACGAACCTGTTCAGCCACCCGGTCTTCAAGGACGGCGGCTTCACCTCCAACGACCGCGGCGTGCGCCGGTTCGCGCTCCGCAAGGTGCTGCGCAACATCGACCTCGCCGCCCAGCTCGGCGCGAGCACGTTCGTGATGTGGGGCGGGCGCGAGGGCTCCGAGTACGACGGTGTCAAGGACACCTACGCCGCCCTCAACCGCTACGCCGAGGGCGTCGACACCGCCGCCGCCTACATCAAGGAGAAGGGCTACGGGCTCAAGATCGCGCTGGAGCCCAAGCCGAACGAGCCCCGCGGCGACATCCTGCTGCCCACCATCGGCCACGCGCTGGGCTTCATCGCCCAGCTCGAGCACGGCGACATCGTGGGCCTCAACCCCGAGGTCGGCCACGAGCAGATGGCGGGTCTGAACTTCACCACCGGCATCGGCCAGGCGCTGTGGAGCGACAAGCTCTTCCACATCGACCTCAACGGGCAGCGCTCGATCAAGTTCGACCAGGACCTCGCGTTCGGTCACGGCGACCTGCTCTCGGCGTTCTTCACCGTCGACCTCCTCGAGAACGGCTTCCCGGGCGGCGGCCCCCGCTACGACGGCCCGCGCCACTTCGACTACAAGCCCTCCCGCACCGAGGGCATCGAGGGCGTCTGGGAGTCCGCCGCCGCGAACATGCAGACCTACCTGCTGCTCGCCGAGAAGGCCAAGGCCTACCGCGCCGACCCGCGGGTGCAGGAGGCCTTCGCGGCCAGCGGTGTGCTCGAGCTCTCGGAGCCGACGCTGTCCGAGGGCGAGTCCGTCGCCGACCTGCTGGCCGACCGCAGCGCCCACGAGGACTTCGACGCCGACGCCGCCGGGGAGCGCGAGTACCACTTCGTGCAGCTCAACCAGCTCGCCATCGACCACCTGATCGGCTAAGAACGTCTCATGCCTCTGGTCGCCGGCGTCGACACCTCGACGCAGTCCTGCAAGGTCGTCATCCGCGATGCCGAGACCGGAGCGCTACGGCGCTTCGGCTCGGCGAAGCACCCCGACGCCACCGAGGTCGACCCGAACGCCTGGTGGAGCGCGTTCCAGCAGGCCAGCGCCGCCGCGGGAGGGCTCGACGACGTCGCAGCCCTCTCGGTCGGCGGCCAGCAGCACGGCATGGTCGCGCTCGACGGCGAGGGCGCCGTGGTCCGTGACGCACTCCTCTGGAACGACACCCGGTCGGCGAAGGCTGCGCGCGACCTGATCGCCGAGCTCGGTGACGGCACACCGGGTTCGGGCGAGAAGGCGTGGGCCGACGCCGTCGGGATCGTCCCTGTCGCCTCGTTCACGATCACGAAGCTGCGCTGGCTCGCCGAGCACGAGCCGAGCAACGCCGAGCGCGTCGAGGCGGTCGCGCTCCCGCACGACTGGCTGACCTGGCGGATCGCCGGCGACGGGCCCGTCAGCGAGGGGTTCAGCGCCGACGGCCTGGCGCGCCTGGTGACCGACCGTTCCGACGCCTCGGGCACGGGCTACTTCGACGGCGCGAGCGACAGCTACCGGTTCGACCTCCTCGAGCGCGGCTTCGGGCGCCGGGTCGGGCTGCCCGCGGTGATCGGGCCGGGCGAGCAGGCACGGGCCGGCCTGGGCGACCTGGTGATCGGCCCCGGCACGGGTGACAACGCGGGCGCTGCCCTCGGCCTCGGTGCCCGCCCGGGTGACGTGATGGTCTCGATCGGCACCTCCGGCGTGGTCACCGCGGTCTCCGACACACCGACGCGCGACGTGAGCGGTCTCGTGGCCGGGTTCTCCGACGCGACCGGTCGCTACCTGCCGCTGCTCGCCACGATCAACGGCTCGCGCACCTTCGACGCCGTCGGTCGGCTCCTCGGGGTCTCCCACACCGAGCTCGCCGACCTCGCGCTCTCGGCGCCGCCCGGCGCCGAGGGACTCGTGCTGGTGCCCTACCTCGAGGGCGAGCGCACGCCCAACCTGCCCGACTCCACGGGCTCGCTCCACGGAGTCCGGCTCGCCAACACGACCCCGGCCAACCTGGCGAGGGCCGCCGTCGAGGGCGTGCTGTGCTCGCTGGCGTTCGCGATGGATGCGCTCGTGGCGCAGGGGGTCGCGGTCGAGCGGATCATCCTCATCGGCGGAGCGGCCCAGTCGGAGGCGGTTCGGCGGATCGCACCGAGCGTCTTCGGCAGGGCCGTCGTGGTGCCGAAGCCGGGCGAGTACGTCGCCGACGGCGTCGCCCGCCAGGCCGCCTGGGTGCTCTCGGGCGAAGCCGAGGCCCCGGTCTGGGAGATCGACGCGACGCAGACGTACGAGGTCGAGGACCCCGCCGTCGGGCTCCGCGAGCGCTACGCCGAGGCGTCGCAGCTCTTCCTGACCCGATGACCGAGCGCGTCCTTCGTTACGACCGACCGGCATCGGAGTGGACCGAGGCGTTGCCGGTGGGCAACGGCCGGCTCGGTGCGATGGTCTACGGCGGCGCCGCGACCGAGCGGCTGCAGCTGAACGAGGACACGCTCTGGTCGGGCGGCCCGTACGACCCGATCAATCCCGCTGCCGCGGAGGCGTTGCCGCGGGTGCGGGACCTGCTGGCGCAGGGCCGCTACCTCGAGGCCGACCAGCTCACCGACCGCGGCGTGATGGCGCGGCCGCTCAAGCAGGCGGCGTACTCGACGCTCGGTGACCTCGTGATCGCCTTCGACGGTGTGGCCGACGACGGCGAGAGCCGCCGCTCCCTCGACCTCGCCACCGCGCTGGCCTCCTCGGAGGTGGTGACCGACGGCGTCACGCACCGACGCCGTGTCGTGGCCTCTCCCGGCGACCAGGTCATCGCCGTTCACCTGGCCGCCTCCGCGCCCGGTGCGGTGTCGGCGCGGCTGAGCTTCGCGTGCCCGCTGACGGACGCACGAGCCGTGGCGGAGGGCAGCGAGCTGGTGCTCGCGGGCCGCAACGACCCGCACGAGCAGACGCCGGGAGCGTTGACGTTCACGGCCCGGGTGCGCGCAGTCAGCACCGGTGGTGCCGTGCGCGCCGCGGGTGAGGTGCTCGTGATCGAGGGCGCCGACGAGGTCACGCTGCTGATCGCGATCGCGACCAGCTACGTGGGTCCCGGCGATCTGAGCGGTGACCCGACGGCCGTCACGGCCGAGCAGGTGGCCACGGCTGCGCGGCGGGGCTTCGAGGCGATCGCGGCCGATGTCGCCGCCGCTCACGGGGCGCTGTTCGACCGGCTGCACCTGGACCTCGGCCCCGATTCGGACCTGCCGACCGACGAGCGGTTGCGCAGGAACGAGACCGAGGACGACCCGGCGCTCGCCGCGCTGTACCTGGACTACGCCCGCTACTTGCTGATCTGCTCGTCCCGGCCGGGGACCCAGCCCGCGAACCTGCAGGGCATCTGGAACCCGCACACCGCTCCGCCGTGGGGCAGCAAGTACACGGTCAACATCAACACCGAGATGAACTACTGGCCGGCCGAGCCGGCAGCGCTGCCCGAGCTGGTCGAACCGCTGGACCGGCTGGTGCGGGAGATCGCCGTCAGCGGCGAGCGGACCGCGCGCGAGATGTACGGCGCCCGCGGATGGGTGTGCCACCACAACACCGACCTGTGGCGCGCGACAGCGCCGATCGACGGCGCCCGCTGGGGCATGTGGCCCACCGGAGGTGCCTGGCTGACGCTGCACCTGTGGGACCGCTACCGCTACGCACCCGACGCCGCCTACCTCGCCTCGATCTACCCGCTGCTGCGCGGGGCCTGCGAGTTCTTCCTCGACACGCTGGTGGTCGACGAGGCCACCGGCGCGCTGGTGACCTCACCCTCGATCTCGCCCGAGAACGAGCACCACCACGGCACCTCGCTCGTGGCCGGACCGGTCATGGACGCCCAGATCCTGCGGGACCTGTTCGGGGCGACCACCGAGGCCGCGGAGACCCTCGAGGTCGACCCCGCGCTGGTGGAGGAGATCCGCGCCGCGGCGCAGCGGTTGCCCCCGAACCGGGTCGGGTCGCACGGCCAGCTGCAGGAGTGGCAGCAGGACTGGGACGCGCAGGCACCCGAGCAGCAGCACCGGCACGTGTCCCACCTCTACGGCCTCTACCCCAGCCGGCAGATCAGCCCGGACGGCACGCCGGCGCTGGCGGCTGCCGCGCGCGTGAGCCTGCAGGACCGGGGAGACGAGTCGACCGGATGGGCCACCGCGTGGCGGATCGCGCTGTGGGCGCGGCTGCGCGACGGGGACCACGCCCACCAGGTGCTCCGCCTGCTCCTCGACACCCGGCGCACCTACCCGAACCTGCTGGACGCCCACCCGCCGTTCCAGATCGACGGCAACTTCGGTGGCGCCGCCGCCATCCTCGAGATGCTCGTGCAGACCGACGGCGAGACGATCCACCTGCTCCCGGCGCTCCCCGGCGCGTGGCGCAACGGGCGGCTCCGGGGCATCCGGACGCCCGGCCCTTGCACCCTCGACCTGGCCTGGGCCGACGGTCGACTCACGCAGGCCAGCATCACGGGCGAGCGCGCGGGGGAGCGGACCATCAGGTTCGGCACGACCAGCGTGACCGTGGCTCTCGACCCGGGCTCCGCCGTCGAGATCCCGCTCACCGCCTGAGGGTGTCCGGCTGCCCGCAGCGTGACCCGGAGGGCACGAGCGGCTCGGCATCAGGCAGGCGCGATCCCCTCGATCTCCTCGAGGGTCAGGGCGTCGTCGAGCACGACGGCGTCGAGCCCGATCTCGTAGGTCTCGCCCCGAGCGATCCGCACCGGGCCGTCCCAGGCGATCGCCGGGCACAGCGCGAGGTAGCCCTCGGTGCGGACGTGCCACGGCACCGGCGCGGCACCGACCTGGCGCAGCACGACCGTCCACGGCCTGGTCTCGTCGCGGTGGACGAGGGCCACCCAGGGTGAGCGAGCGCCGTGCGCCGACGCGTCGCCGTCGGCCGTGTGAATCGTGACGCCCTCCACCGTGGGGAACCGCCAGAAGATGCCGCCGTACCGCGCGTCGGGGCGACCGCTCCCCGCCGGGCTGGCGATGACCACGTCACGGTCGTCGGCGGTCAGCGCACTGCGCCACGACAGCTCCCACCCCGCGCGGTCGTCCCGGATCGAGGCCGAGATGCGGCGTCGCTCGCTCAGCTGGTGGGCGCCGTCGGGACCGTGCCAGACGAGCCGCTCGTCGGTGGCGGCACCCGCGGTGACGAGCTCGGTCGACATCTGGGTGCCGTGGTTGGCCAGCAGCGCCGGACCGCTGTCCTCGAGATAGGTGCGACCGCCCCAGTAGGTGATGCCGTCCACGTCGGGGAACGCCACCGAGATGCCGTGCTGATGGCGGTGCACCGGGGCGCCGGCGTCGGTGAGCACGGCGCCGGCGAGGGTGTAGAGCGGGTGCAGGTAGGGGCGCGGGGAGTAGACGTCGGGCATGACCGGGCGGCGCTCGTAGCGAGCGAGCAGCGCGCCGGCGACACTGAGCTCGGCCGCGACGTCGTCGTCGTCGCGATGCCAGGCCAGCGCCGGGTTGACCACCTCGGCGATCGCGGGCGGCATGTGCTCACGCGGCACCGGACCCGTGCTGCCTCGCTCGACGAGCCGCGGCGGGAAGCGGAGCGTGGAGCCCCGCCGGTCGCCGCCGAGCATCCGCTCGACCTCCTCCCAGGCGTGCCGTCCGAGCTCCTCCTTGGGGACCGAGATGGTCGTCAGCGGCGGGGTGGCGTAGCGCGAGAACGGGATGTCGTCGTACCCCGCGACCGAGATGTCACCGGGGACGGCGACGCCGGCCTCGTTGAGCTTGCCGAGGAGGCCGAAGGCGACGACGTCGTTGTACGCGAGCACCGCCGTCGCCCCGGACTCCAGCACAGGACCCAGCGCGGCGTAGCCGTCCTCGATCGCGCCGCCGCAGGGCAGCACGCTGAGCGTGAGTTCCTCGTGCTCACGCGCGAGCACGCGCAGCGCCTGCACCCGCTCGCTGTTCGGGATGCTGCGCGGCGGGCCTGACAGGTACACGAACGAGCGGTGGCCGTGGCGCATCAGCCGCCGCACCAGGATGCGTACCCCCTCGGCGTAGTCGGCCACCAGCGACGGCACCCCCGCCGCCTCCGCCTCGCGGTTGATCAGCACGACGGGCTCGGTCGCGGACAGCACGCGGCGCAGGTCGCGGGGCGACATGCGGGGGGAGCAGAGGATGAGCGCGTCCGAGCGGCGGCGCGCCTCGATCGCCAGGTCCGCCTCCGCCTCGGGATCCTCGACGCTGTCGCTGACGAGCAGCCGGTACCCGGCGGCAGCGGCCGCGCGGTTCGCCCCGCGGAGCACCTGCTGGAACATCGGGTTCGACAGGTCGGGCATCAGCAGGGCGACCGTGTGGGTCCGTCCGAGCGAGAGGCTGCGTGCGGCGCTGCTGGGCACGTAGTCCAGCTGGGCCGCGGCGTCACGGACGCGCTCGAGGGTCTCGGGCTTGACCGCGGGGTGGGCGTTCATCACCCGTGAGACCGTGGCGACGGAGACCCCCGCGAGCTTCGCGACGTCGCCGATGGTCGCGTGACGCGGACCGTTCATGTTCCCTCCCTGCCGTGGGCGCATCGGTGACGACGTCGCGGACGCACGGCCCTCGGGCGGCCGCGATGCAAGCGGTTACAGCCTCCCACAGCGGCATCGGCGCGGGCGTGCCGGGGCACGGGACGACAGCGGTGACGCCACAGGGCGGTGGGCGATCGCGAGCGCTGGCTCCATGCCCTCGGCCACGGCCCCGGCGATCACGATCCGCTCGGGGGTCACCGCCGATGGCCGGCACCGCGCCGATCCGCCCCACCACGGATCCGACCCGCTCGAGCGGTGCTACGGTGCACGTGATTCGTCGAGTACTCGTACTCCTCTGATCGACCGCACGACAGTAGCGTCCAACGAAGGATCTGCCCTGCACCTACCGGCTGCGGTCGACGACGACCGCGATCGGTCGGATGGTGCCCTCCCGAAGGAGTGACCATGGCCGCCATCCCCGTGCCGCGCTCGCGCCGCCTGAGGCGTCGGGTCGCCGCGACGCTCACGCTTGCTGCACTCGTGCTCGTGGGTGCCTGCGGCGCAGGCGGTGACGGCGGACCCGAGGAGATCCGGTTCACCTTCAGCAAGCGCGAGGCGATCGAGTACATGACCCAGGTCGTCGCCGACTACAACGCCTCGCAGGATGACGTCCGCGTCATCATGGACACCTCGGGACCCGACGCGATCGCGGCGAGCTTCGTCCGTGGCAACCCGCCCGACCTCATGCTCGCCAACTACAACTACGAGATCGCCCGGTTCGTGCAGCGCTGCGTGCTCTCCGATCTCTCCGAGACCGAGGCGGCGTCGCTGATGCGCACCGACCTGCAGCCCTTGCTCGACCAGTACGGCGTCTGCGAGGGGCGTACCCCGGCGCTGCCCTACTCGGTGATGGGCGCCTCCGTCATCTACAACATGGAGATCTTCGCCGAGCACGACCTCGAGGTCCCGCAGACGTGGAGCGAGCTCATCGAGGTGGCCGAGACCCTGAAGGCCGCCGGGATCGACCCGTTCTACGCGACCTTCGCCGACGCCTGGACCATCAACCAGGGCTGGTTCGACTACTCGATCGGCGGGTCGCTGGACGTCATCGACTTCTACGACCGTCTCGCAGCACAGGGCACCGAGGTGGGCCCGGACTCCGAGGTGGCCTTCCAGAAGCAGTTCCTCGAACCCGTCGAGAAGATGGTGGAGCTGGCGGAGAGCTACACGAACGCCGACGCGGCGAGCCGGACCTACGACCGGGGAAATGTCGACTTCGCCAGCGGCGCGGGCGCCATGTACCTGCAGGGACCGTGGGCCTTCAGCGAGCTCGCGCTGACGGCACCCGACCTCGAGCTCGGCACCTTCCCGCTGCCGATGACCGAGGACCCTGCCGACCTGGCGGTCCGGGTCAACATCGACCTCGCCGCCATGATCCCCGAGGGCTCGGACCACCAGGAGTCGGCTCGGGACTTCCTGGAGTACCTGTTCCAACCGGAGGTCATCACCGCCTACAACGAGTCCCAGCTCGGGTTCGTCCCCCAGGAGGGTGGCGCCCAGCCCAGCGACCCACGCGTCGCGGGCATGCTCGAGTACTACGAGGCCGGTCAGGTCTACCAGGGGCCAGGCATCCTCATCCCGCGCTCGATCCCGACCGAGAACTACGCGCAGGCGATCATCCTGGGAGCGGATCCCGCCACCCAGCTGGCCACGCTCGACGCCGACTGGGCACGGCTGGCGTTCCGTCAGCCCGCCCCGTCCAACGAGAACGAGGAGAACGGGCGATGACCGCCACCACCGCGAGGCCGACCGCGCGCAGCGCCCGCAAGGTCGAGCCGATCTACTACGCGTTCCTGCTGCCCGCGCTCATCCTGTTCACGCTCGCCATCACCGTGCCGGGGATCATCGGCATCTTCTTCAGCTTCACCGACTCCATCGGCATCGGTGAGTGGCAGTTCAGCGGCTTCACGAACTACATCGCGGCGTTCAGTGATCCGGCGATCGCCTCGAGCTTCCTGTTCACCTTCGGGTTCGCGCTCGTCACCGTCGTCGTGGTGAACGTGTGCGCGCTGCTGCTCGCGGTCGGGCTGGTCGCACGCATCCGGTTCAAGACCGGGCTGCGGGCCATCTTCGTCATCCCGATGGTCGTGTCCGGCATCATCATCGCCTACGTCTTCCAGTTCCTCTTCCAGAACTCGGTGCCGGCGCTCGGCAGCCTGCTCGGGATCGAGGCGCTGCAGACCAGCATGCTGGCGAGCGAGGACCTGGCGTGGATCGCGATCGTGATCGTGACGGCCTGGCAGGCGATCCCCAGCGCGCTGCTGATCTACATCGCGGGGTTGCTCTCCATCCCGGGTGACGTCTACGAGGCCGCCGCGATCGACGGCGCGAGCGGGCGGCAGCAGCTGCTCCGGATCACGCTGCCGCTCGTCGCCGGCTACGTCCTCATCAACGTCATTCTCGGGTTCAAGGGTTTCCTCAACGCCTACGACGTCATCGTCGGTCTCACCAACGGCGGGCCGGGCACCGCGACCCGCAGCATCGCGATGACGATCATCTCCGGGTTCAACTCCGGCGACTACGCCTATCAGATGGCCACCGCCACGATGTTCTTCGTCGTCGCGGTCGTCATCGCCGTTCTCCAGCTCGTCGTGACGCGCGGAAGGAACTCCGTCTGATGGTCGCCACCACTGCCCAGGCTCCGCCCACCACACCCGGCATCCGAGCGGGCTCCCGCAACAGACGACCCAGAGTGGTGCTGGAGCGGGTGAGCTGGCCGACGACGATCATCCTGCTCCTCTGCGCCGTCACCGTGCTGCTGCCCCTGTACGTCACCATCGCGATGGCCTTCAAGACCTCGTCCCAGTCGGTCGACGGCAACGCGTTCTCGCTGCCCTCGCCGATCAGCGTCCAGGGCTTCATCGACGCCTGGCAGCTGACGGACGCCGGAGTCGGGTTCGGTGTCTCCGTGCTGGTCACCGCCGGGACCGTGGCGCTGACGATCTTCCTGGCCGCCTTCGCGTCCTACGCCATCATCCGCAACTGGGACAACCGGCTGTTCAAGGGGGCGTTCTTCTACCTGCTCGGTGCGATGTTCATCCCGTTCCCGGTCGTGGCGCTGCCGCAGATCCAGCTCACCGGCCGCTTCGGGCTCGACAACCCGCTGGGCGTCATCCTGCTCGCCAGCATGTTCCAGCTGAGCTTCAGCGTGCTGCTGTTCAGCGCGTTCCTGCGCTCGATCCCCATCGAGCTGGAGGAGAGCGCGCGGATCGACGGGGCGACGACCTGGCAGACCTTCTGGAAGCTGATCTTCCCGCTGCTGGCGCCGATGAGCGCGACGGTCGGCATCTTCGCGTTCCTCTACGCGTGGAACGACTTCATGATGCCGTCGCTCATCATCTCCGATCCGGCGATGCAGACCCTTCCGGTGCGGCAGAACCTGTTCCAGAGCCAGTTCAGCAGCAACTACAACATCGCCTTCGCGTCCTACCTGATGGCCATGGCGCCCGCGATCATCGCCTACCTGCTCGCCCAGCGCTGGGTGATGGAAGGCGTCACCCAGGGCGCCGTCAAGGGCTGATCGGTCCGCCACCCGCCTGCTGGGCCCCGGTCGTCGGCGGCCCGGACGACCTGACGCGACGTCGCCGCCGTCGAGTGGCAGGGTTGTCCTCGCTGCGCCACCAGCAACCCCGACGAAAGCGATGACCAGTGCCGGAGCTCTCACCACCCGTGCTCGCCGACCTCGGCTCGATCTCAGGTCTGCTGCCGCTGCTGCGGTCAGCCGGCCCGGTCCTGGCCGCGGACGCCGACGGTGCTGCCGTCCGCGCACGGTTCCGGGACGTCCTCAACCCGCCGCCGTGGTCCCCGGTGACCCCCGAGCGCGGGCGTACCTGGCAGGTTGACGGCGTCGACGGCGTCGAGCTCACCTGGGACGTCGGCTTCGGGGCGCCCGCACAGGGGTGGCTGCTGCGTCCCGCGGGCGCGACCGGTGCGCTTCCCGGCGTCGTGGCGCTGCACTGCCACGGTGGGATGAAGTACGTCGGCAAGGAGAAGATCGCCGACGGACCGGACGGGCCCACGCCCGAGGTGCTGGCGTGCCGCGAGGAGTACTACGACGGCCGGCCGTACGCCAATGATCTCGCCCGCCGCGGCTTCTCGGTCCTCGTGCACGACGTGTTCGGCTGGGGCTCGCGTCGAGCGCCCCTGGAGGACATGCCGTGGCGCAGCGAGAGCGTGGCGGCGCTGCAGCTGGCAGCGATGGCTCACGACGGGCAGGCGCTGAGCGAGAGCCGGACCTACGACGTGCACGCCGCCGCGCACGAGGACGCGATGGCCAAGACCTTGGGCGTGCTGGGGACGTCGTGGGGTGGTGTCGTCGGCCGGGAGGACCTGATCGCCGTGGACCTCCTCACCAGGCTCGGCGGCGTGGCGCCGGGTGGCGTCGCCGTCATCGGCATGTCCGGGGGAGGGGCGCGAGCGGCGACCCTTGCGGCGCTCGCGGCGCCGGGACAGCTCCGGGCGGCCGTGATCGCCTCGATGATGTCGACCTACGAGCACCTGCTCGACGGCTACCTGCACAGCCACACCTGGATGATGAACAACCCCGGCCTCGGGCGCGTGGCCGACTGGCCGGACATCGCGGCCTCCGCCCGGCCGCTGCCGCTCTTCGTGGGCTACGGCCTCCGGGACAGGCTGTTCTCCGAGGCGGGCATGCGTGCCGCGCACGACCGCATCGGCCGGCTCTACGTCGAGGCCGGCGCTCCGGACGCCTACCGCGGCGTCCTCGCCGATCTGCCCCACTGCCTCGCCGGTGAGATACGGACCGAGGCGTTCGCCTGGCTCGAGACGGTGATGCGCGCGTGAGCGAGCGCCGGGTCGAGGTCGACGGCGACCTCGTGCGGCGCCCGGCCCACGCCTGGACACCGACCGTGCACGCACTGCTGCGCCACCTGCACGGGCAGGGCCTCGAGGTACCCGAGCCGCTCTCGTACCAGCCGGCGGCCACCGGTGACGGCGGCGCCACGGGGGTCGAGGTCGTCCGGTTCGTGGCGGGCGTCGCCGGGAAGGACGCGTGGGCCCTGCAGGCGACCGACCGCGGCCTGCGGTCCGCCGCCGCGCTGCTGCGGCGCATGCACGATGCCGCCCGCAGCTTCGATCCGCCGCCGGGAGCGGTCTGGGCCTTTCCGGGGGTCGCGGGCGAGTCGCTCACCGTGCTGCACGGCGATCCCGGTCCGTGGAACATGGCGTGGCGCGACGGGCTGGCGGTCGGCCTCTTCGACTGGGACTTCGCGCGCCCCGGGCCCGCGATGGACGACATCGCCTACGCGCTCGACTACCTGCTGCCGCTGCGCAGCGACGAGGACTGCCTGCGCTGGCACGGCTTCACCGAGGTGCCCGACCGCAGCGCACGGCTGCGCGTCTTCCTCGACGGCTACGGCTACGAGAAGGACATCGACGTCGCGGAGATCGCCGCCGCGATCCTGGCCCGCAAGCGGCGCACCTGCGAGGAGGTCGCCGACCTTGCCGCGCGCGGGATCGAGCCGCAGCGCACCTGGGTGGCCGACGGGTTCCTCCGGGAGGCCGTCGAGCACCTCGCGTGGTTCGAGAGCAACCTCGAGCGGATGCTGAGCTGACCGGTGCTGACCGGCGCCGCAGGGTCGGCGGGTCTCCGCGGCTCAGCCGAACAGCAGCGCCACGACGATCAGGACCGGGACCGCGAGCACGGTGGTGACCAGCTGGGAGTCGCGGGCGATCGGCTGACCACTGCCGTAGCGCATCGCGTAGACGAGGACGTTCTGCGCCGTGGGCAGCGCAGCCATCGCCACCACGCCGAACAGCGCCGCACCCTCGAGGCCGAGCCAGGTGCCCAGCGCCCATGCGGCGACCGGGTGGCCGATCGTGCGCAGCACCACGGCGAGCGCGAGGTCCGGGGCCGGGGCGCGGCTGCCGCTGGCCTGCGGCCCGGACAACGTCATGCCGAGCATGATCAGGGCCAGCGGCGCCGCGGCGGCGCCGACCAGGTGGAACGGGTTGAGCAGCCACGTCGGGGCGTCCGGCAGCAGCGCCAGCGCCACCCCGGCCAGGGCCGCGATGATGATCGGGTTGCGCAGCGACCGACCGAGCCCGATCAGCACCGCTCGGCCACCCCGGCCGCTGCCGCGCGACTCCATCACCACGAACGCCGCAGGTGCCAGCACCAGCAGCTGGAACAGCAGCGTCGGGACGATCGCGACCGGGTTGCCGAGCATGTAGACCGACAGCGGCAGCCCGAGGTTGCCGGCGTTGAGATAGGAGGCCGAGAGCGCGCCGATCGTCGTCTGTCCGGCGTCCCGGCGCAGCACGAGGCGCAGCACGAGCGCGGCGATCACGGCCATCGCGCTCGTCGTCACCACGGTGACGAGCGCGGTCCGGGTGAGCAGCAGGTGCAGGTCGGACTCGGCGATCGTGGCGAACAGCAGCGACGGGGTCGCGACCACGAACACGAGCTTGGCGATGACCAGCTGCGCGCCGTCGCCGAGGACCTTGAGGTGGCCGAGCAGCCATCCCACGGCGACGATGGCTGCCATCGTGCCCAGGGACGTCAAGACGGCGATCATCGGCGGCTCACCCCGGACGTCACGATCACCGACCGTATCGCATGCCGGGATGGAAAGCCCACATACTGGTACGAATGCACAACGAAGGGGATCGGCGGCGTCGTTCGCGCCCTCCGCGGTCTCCTGGATTGAATCGGTAAAACCTCGGAACTAGGCTGAGGTCGGCGAGACTGCACTGCCGCCGTCGACCACCACACGAGAACAGGCCATGGAACGACGACTCCCGAACCTCTCCGTGCTGCGCGAGCAGCTCAACTTCCGCGCCCCGAGCCTGGACTTCGCTGGTGCGCGGCTCGCCAAGGCCCAGACGATCTGGGACCTGCGGCGGATCGCCAAGCGCCGCACCCCGAAGGGCCCGTTCGACTACACCGACGGTGCCGCTGAGAACGAGGTCGGGCTGGCGCGAGCGCGGCGGGCCTTCGAGGACGTCGAGTTCCACCCCAGCATCTTGCGCGACGTCACGAACGTCTCGACGTCGTGGGACGTCCTGGGCAAGCCGTCGGCGTACCCGGTGGGCATCGCACCGACCGGCTTCACCCGGCTGATGCATGCCGCCGGTGAGCGGGCCGGTGCTGCGGTCGCCCAGCAGTTCGACGTCCCGTTCACGCTCTCCACGCTCGGGACCACCTCGATCGAGGAGGTCCGCAAGGCGGCCCCGCGCGGGCGGCTGTGGTTCCAGCTGTACATGATGAAGGAGCGGCAGCGCTCCCTCGATCTGGTCGAGCGCGCCAAGGCGGCCGGCTACGACACCCTCCTCATCACGGTCGACACCCCGGTCGCGGGGGCCCGCCATCGTGACAAGCGCAACGGCATGTCCTTCCCGCCGCAGCTGACGCCGATGACGATCCTGGACGCGCTGCCGCGGCCCGAGTGGTGGATCAACTACCTCACCACCGAGCCGTTGGAGTTCGCCTCGATCACCAAGTTCGACGGGTCGGTCGCCGACATCCTGGACGCGATGTTCGACCCGAGCATCGACTACGACGCCCTGGCCGAGATCCGCTCGCACTGGGACGGCAAGGTCGTGATCAAGGGTGTGCAGAGCGTCGAGGACGCCCGCAGGCTCGCCGACCTCGGGGTCGACGGCATCACGCTCTCCAACCACGGCGGGCGTCAGCTCGACCGCGCGCCGGTGCCGTTCCTGCTGCTGCCCGAGGTCGTCCGCGAGGTCGGCAAGGACCTCGAGGTGCACGTGGACACCGGCATCATGAGCGGCGCCGACGTCGTGGCCTCGGTCGCCCTCGGCGCACGCTTCACGATGGTCGGCCGCGCGTACCTGTACGGGCTCATGGCCGGTGGCAAGCCCGGGGTCGAGCGGATGCTCCAGATCATCACGGGCGAGATCGAGCGCGTGATGAGGCTCATCGGGGTCGCCAGCCTCGAGGAGCTGGGTCCGCAGCACGTCACCCAGCTGGTGCGGCTGGCGCCCCGGCAGATCAGCCCGGCGACCGCCGCGGCGGCCGAGGCGAGCGTCGACGCCGCCGCGCCGGCCCGGGCGACGACCAGGCCTGCACGGACCGGCAGCCGCAAGCGAGCCGGGACGACCACGGACTGAGGTCACGAAGCTCCTCCAGTTCTCCGGACGACCCCCGGACCGGATGCCGACATCGGCATGGACGGGGTCGCCTCGGATCCCCTGCAGGCGCGCCTGGTGCTCGGCTAGCATGCGGCCTGAAGGAGAGGTCACCTCTCCCGCGCCACCGGAGCGGTTCCGGCACAGAGCTCGGGGTACTCGATGTCGGCACCAGGTCAACCCACGCATGACGACGGATCGTTCGGCTGGATCCCGCAGACCGCCCCGTACCCGGGTCAGCCGCCGGTTCAGCAGCAGCCCATGACGCCCGGCTACGGCCCGACGCCGGTCTCGTACCCGCCGCCGGTGTCGTATCCGCCGCCGGCGTACGGGCAGCACTACGCGGCCAGCCAGCACCCGCCGGCCTACGGGCAGCCCTACGCTTCCGGCCCGTACCACTCGCCGGTCCAGGACGGCGTGATGAGCCCGTATCCCTACGGCACGCCAGGTGAGCTCATCTCGGCCAAGAGCCGCACGGTCGCCTCGTTGCTCAGCTTCTTCCTCGGCGGGCTCGGCGTGGACCGGTTCTACCTGGGCAACATCGGGATGGGGGTCGCCAAGCTGCTGCTGGGCTGGGCGACGCTCGGCATCTGGCCGCTGATCGACTTCATCGTGATCGTCGCGGGGAGCGCGCACGACGGTCAGGGCGCCCGCGTCCGCAGCTGGGAGTAGCCGGCGCGGCTACCGTCGCAGCAGCGCCGACACGGCGAGACGCCCCCGCCGGCCGATGGCCGACGGGGGCGTGTCGTGGGTGGTGAGCGACGCCGTCGAGGGCGTCAGGCCTCGGTGTCCTCGTCGACCCAGTCGAAGGTCTTCGTGACGGCCTTCTTCCAGTTGCGGTAGAGCCTGTCGCGCTCGGCGTCCTCCATCGAGGGCTCCCAGCGCTTGTCCTCGGCCCAGTTGTCGATGACGTCCTGCTCGCCGTTCCAGAACCCCACGGCGATGCCGGCCGCGTAGGCCGCACCGAGCGCCGTGGTCTCCGCGACCTTCGGACGCACCACCGGCACGCCCAGGATGTCCGCCTGGAACTGCATGAGCGTCTCGTTGGCGATCATGCCGCCGTCGACCTTGAGCTCGGTCAGGTCCACACCCGAGTCCGCGTTCATGGCATCGAGCACCTCGCGGGTCTGGAAGGCCGTGGCCTCCAGCGCGGCCCGCGCGATGTGGCCCTTGTTGACGTACCGGGTCAGACCGACCAGGGCGCCGCGGGCGTCGGAGCGCCAGTGCGGGGCGAACAGCCCCGAGAACGCCGGCACGAAGTAGGCGCCGCCGTTGTCCTCGACGCCCTTCGCGAGGTCCTCGATCTCCGGTGCGGAGGAGATGATGCCGAGGTTGTCGCGCAGCCACTGCACGAGCGAGCCGGTGACGGCGATCGAGCCCTCGAGCGCGTACACGGCCGGCTGGTCGCCGATCTTGTAGCAGACGGTCGTCAGCAGCCCGTTCTCGCTCGGCACCTGCTCGGTGCCGGTGTTGATGAGCATGAAGTTGCCGGTGCCGTAGGTGTTCTTGGCCATGCCGACCTCGAAGCACGCCTGCCCGAAGGTCGCAGCCTGCTGGTCTCCCAGGATCCCCGCGATCGGGATGCCGGCGAGGTGGCCGTTGGGCCGACCCTCGCCGTAGACCTCGGAGGAGGACCTGATCTCGGGCAGCATCGAGAGCGGGATGCCCATGTCGGAGGCGATGTCGGCGTCCCAGTCGAGCGTCGACAGGTCCATCAGCATGGTGCGGCTGGCGTTGGTCACGTCGGTGACGTGGACGCCGCCCGAGGTGCCGCCGGTGAGGTTCCAGAGCACCCAGGTGTCGGTGTTGCCGAAAAGGAGGTCGCCGGCCTCGGCCTTCTCACGCGCGCCCTCGACGTTGTCGAGGATCCACTTGACCTTGGGGCCGGAGAAGTAGGTCGCGAGCGGGAGACCGACCTTCGCCTTGTACTTGTCGCCGTCACCGCCGCCGAGCTCGTCGACGATCTTCTGGGTGCGGGTGTCCTGCCAGACGATCGCGTTGTAGACGGGCTCGCCGGTGTTCTTGTCCCAGACGACGGCGGTCTCGCGCTGGTTGGTGATGCCCACCGCGGCCAGGCTGTCCTTGGTGATGTTGGCGCGGGTCAGCGCCAGCGCGACCACCTCGCGCGTGTTGCGCCAGATCTCGACCGGGTCGTGCTCGACCCAGCCCGCCTTCGGGAAGATCTGCTCGTGCTCGAGCTGGCCGCTCTCGACGATCTCGCCGGAGTGGTTGAAGACGATCGCGCGGGTGCTGGTGGTGCCCTGGTCGATCGCGAGGACAAACTTCTCGTCAGCCATGAGGGGTTCCCTTCACTTCATCGTGTGGCGCGCCGAGATGACGGCGCAGTGGTTCGGGGCGGTGCGCGGGGTGCCGTCGAGATCAGCGACGGCACCCCGTAGCGAGATCAGTCCAGCGGCAGGAAGCTGAGTAGCGGGTCGGCGAGCAGCCCCGCCAGCACGCCTCCGATGACCGGACCGAGCACCGGGACCCAGGAGTACCCCCAGTCCGAGGAGCCCTTGCCCTTGATCGGCAGGATCGCGTGCGCGATGCGCGGTCCGAGGTCACGTGCGGGGTTGATCGCGTAGCCGGTGGGACCACCGAGGCTGGCGCCGATACCGACCACCAGCAGCGCCACGGCCAGCGGGCCGAGCTCACTGGGGGTTCCCGCGAACGAGATCACGACGAACACCAGCACGAAGGTGGCGATCACCTCGGTGACGGTGTTCCAGCCGTAGGAGCGCTTCGCCGGGCCGGTCGAGAACACCGCGAGCTTGTTCGCGGGGTCCGGCTCGTCGTCGAAGTGCTGCTTGTAGGCGAGCCAGCAGAACACCGCACCCAGGATCGCACCGATGAACTGGCCGACCAGGTACATCAGCACGTTCGAGACGGTGGCCGGGATCTCCGGTGCGAGGTCCCCGCCCGCGGCCCACAGCCCGAACGTGACGGCCGGGTTGATGTGAGCACCGGTGTCGACGGCGGCGTAGACACCGGCGAACACGCCGAGTCCCCATCCGAAGTTGATGAGCAGCCAGCCCCCGCCGTTGCCCTTGGTGCCGGCCAGCACGACGTTCGCGACGACGCCGCAGCCGAGGAGGATCAGCAGGAACGTGCCCACTGCCTCCGGGATGATGATGTCCATCAGACTCTCTTTCTCGTCATCGAGGGGGTGAAGGGTGTGAGCGCCCCGATGCGCCACACCGACAGCATGCCGCTGCGCGGCACCGGGCTCAGGTAGGCGCGTCGAGGGGACGCATCGGGACGATGTCGCGCGCCCGAGCCCTGGCCAGCGCGCCTTCGGCATCGCTGGTGGTCTGTGCGGCGGCCTCCTCGGCCGCCCGTCGGTCGAGGTAGGACTGCTTCTCAGCCGCCGCCCGCTCGGCGTCCCACCCGAGGATCGGCGTGAGGATCTCGACGATCTCGTCGAGAGCCGCGGCTCCGCCGTCGCGCTGCTCGTAGGTGAGGCGGGTGCGGTGGAGCATCACGTCCTCGAGGTGGACCACCTGCTCGTGCGTCGCCGCGAACGCGATCTCGGCACGGAGGTAGTCGGGGGCGCCCTCGAGAGGCTTCGCGAGGTCGGGCTGGGTCTCGATCGCCGCCACGATGTCGCGCAGCTGACCGCCGTAGCGGTGCAGCAGGTGGTCGGTGATCTGCTTGGTCCAGCCATAGGTGTCGGCCCAGCCGCGCGCCTTGCGCCGGGCGGTCGCGAACCCGACGGCGCCGGCCAGCGGCACACGGTCGGTGATCGAGGGCGTCGTCCTGGCCTGCTCGCCCAGGGCGAAGTCCACGGCGTCCTTGGCCATCACGCGGTAGGTCGTGAGCTTGCCGCCGGCGATGACCACCAGCCCGGGGGTGGGGGAGGCGGTGGTGTGCTCGCGCGAGACCTTGGCGGAGGAGGTGCCCTCCTTGGTGCCGGGCTGCAGCAGCGGGCGGAGCCCTGCCCAGGTGCCGATCACGTCGTCGCGCGTGAGCGGGTCGCGCAGGACCGCGTTGGCGTGGTCGAGCACGTAGTCGATGTCCTCGGCGGTGGCGACCGGGTGCACCGGGTCCTCGGTGTAGGCGGTGTCGGTGGTGCCGATCACCCAGTACCGCGACCACGGGATCACGAACAGGACGCTCTTCTCGGTCTGCAGGATCAGGCCTCGCTCGCCCCGGATGCGCTCGCGGGGGACCACGATGTGGATGCCCTTGCTCGCCAGCACGCGCAGGCCGCCCTCGGTGCCGGCCAGGGCCTCGGTCTTCTCGGTCCAGACCCCGGTCGCGTTGATGACCGTCGTGGCCTTGATGGTGCGCTGCTCACCGGTCTCGAGGTCGACGACGACGGCACCGGTGACCTGCTCGCCCTGCTTGGTGAGCTCGACGACCTGGGTGCGGGACGCGGCGAGCGCGCCGTAGGCGGCGGCGGTGCGGACCAGGGTGACGACCAGGCGGGCGTCGTCGACCTGGGCGTCCCAGTACTGGATCGCCCCGATCGCGGCGTCGGAGCGCAGGTCGGGGAAGACCTTGTGGAGCTGGGTGTGGGAGAGGTGCTTGTGGAACGGGGTCGCACGACGGCGGGAGGACAGCGAGGCCAGCGCGTCGTACAGGCCCACCCCGGACCCGACGTAGAAACGCTGCCAGACGCGGTGCTCCAGCGGGTACAAGAACGGCACGGCGCGCACCAGGTGCGGTGCGAGCTCGGACAGCAGCAGGTCGCGCTCGTTGAGCGCCTCGTGCACCAGGTGGAAGTCGAGCATCTGCAGGTAGCGCAGGCCGCCGTGCACGAGCTTGCTGGAGCGGGAGGAGGTGCCGCTCGCCCAGTCCTGCGCCTCGACGATGCCGGTCCGCAAGCCGCGGGTGGCGGCATCCAGGGCGATGCCGGCGCCGGTGACGCCGCCACCGACGACGAGGACGTCGAGCCCGGCGTCATCGCTCATGGCTGCCAGGGCTTCGGTGCGGGTCTGCGCGGTGAGGGCCGTTGCTGTCACGATGGACACCGCTCCCTTCTAGGTCTGACCGACGTCCCGAGAACGGGACCCGGGTGCGGCTGCGACGCCGCACGGGTCACAGACTTGCGGGTCGCGCACATTCGCGCAAGCATCCTGCACATACGTGCAGGACCCGCAGACCGCGCTGGGAGGCCGTGAAACCGTGCAGGACGAGGACGCCTTCCGCGCCGCCACGATGTACTACCTGCAGAACCAGACGATGGACGTCATCGCCACGACCCTGCAGGTCTCGCGCTCGACCGTGTCGCGGATGATCGCCCACGCACGTGAGGTGGGGATGGTGCGGATCGCCGTCGAGCAGCCCACCAGCCGGAGCGGGCAGAACCTGGGTCACCGGCTGGCGGCCACGTTCGGCATCCGTGCGCACGTGGTTCCGGTACGGCCGCGATCCACCGAGCTGCAGCGGCTGGACCAGGTGGCGGCCGTGGCGGCGAACCTGCTCGGGCAGTGGTTCACCTCCCGGATGGTGCTGGGGGTGGCGTGGGGGACCACGGTCTCGGCGATCGCCGGCCACCTGCGCCGCATGCCCACGACCGGCTCGACCGTGGTCCAGCTCAACGGGGCGGCCAACACCTACGCCAGCGGCATCACCTACGCGAGCGACCTGATCGGCGCGATCGCGGAGAACTTCGACGCCACCAGTCAGCACTTCCCTGTGCCGGCCTTCTTCGACCACCCCGAGACCAAGACGCTGATGTGGCGCGAGCGCAGCGTCTCGCGGGTGCTGGACATGCAGCGCCGGGTCGACATCGCCCTGTTCGGCGTCGGCGCCCTGACGGCGGAGGTCCCCTCGCACGTCTACTCGGCCGGGTACCTCACCGACCAGGAGATGACGGCGTTGACCGCCGACGGCGTCGTCGGTGACGTCTGCACCGTGTTCCATCGTGAGGACGGCAGCTACCGCGACATCGAGATCAACAGCCGAGCCACCGGCCCGACCCCGCGCGAGCTGCGCCGGATCGCGCGACGCGTGTGCGTCGTGGTCGGCGACCGGAAGGTGCCGGCACTCCTCGGCGCGCTGCGCGCCCGGGTGGCCACCGACCTCGTCCTCGACGAGACGACCGCCGGCAACCTGCTGGAGCGGGCCACCGCCCGCCCCTCCTGACCGGCGCCGCCCCTTTTCCCCGCTTTCAACGCACTTTCGACACGTCGAAAGTGCGTTGAAATCGGGGAAGGGCGGTGCTCTCGGTCAGAGCGAGCGGAGCAGGTGGACCCGCAGCACCGCGAGCGCGACGACGAGCTGCAACGTCACCACGGCACCGATGACGGCGCCGATGATGCCGGCCGCGTCGGCGACGGCCCAGACCGCGATGACGAGCACGCAGGCGCCGACGATGACGCGCATCAGGATCGCGAACCGCGCCGCCGTCCTGCGGATGGCGTCGACGGGCACGTGGGAGCGCACGGCGGCCGCGGAGTCGTGGCTGCCGGGCTCGCCGACCTCGCGCAGCACGCGCAGCAGGCCAAGACCGGCGATGCCGGCCGCGACCAGCGCGCACACCTGGGCGACCCCCAGCACCGACAGCCCGGCCGTGATGGGAGGGGTGCGGAGGTCCTCGCCCGCGAGCGAGAGCGCCGCGGTCCCGATGCCGGCCAGCACGACGCACGCGGCGGCGAGCGTCACCAGCGCACGCGTGTGGGCGCGGACGGCGCGTGCGATCAGCACGTCGGCGGGCACGGTCTCCACAGCGATGACGATAGGCCCTGGTGGCCACGCAGCCGATCGACTCGCTCAAGAGTTCTTGATCAATAACACTTGATAAAGATTTCTTGATGATCTAGCGTGAGCGCATGAGCACCGAGCACCCCGGCCGCACGCAGACCTCGATCAGCAGTCCCGAGAGGATCCGCGCGCTGGCGCACCCGGTCCGCCTGGCCCTGCTCGACTACCTCGAGAACGTCGAGGACGCCACCGCGACGCAGTGTGCGGACGCGGTCGACGAGTCGGTCGCCTCGTGCTCCTTCCACCTGCACACGCTCGCGAAGTACGGGTTCATCGAGCCGGCCCCCCGGCGTGGTCGCGAACGGCCGTGGCGCTCGACCGTGCGCGGCGGCCTGGACGTCAGGCCCAGCTCCGAGGCAGCGGAGGCGCCCGGGTCGCGGCGCGCGGTCGCCGAGCTCGCCGGGCTGCAGGTGCTGCGGCAGGCGGAGCGGATCCGCACCTATCTCGCCGGCTACCCGCAGGAGCAGGAGGAGTGGGCGCAGGCGAGCACGGTCACCTCCAGCGTGTTCTGGGCCGACGCCGCCGAGCTCGCGCGGCTGAGCGAGCACCTGCAGACGGTCGCCGCGGAGTGGTTCGGGGGACGCGACGCCGACCCGTCGCTGCGGCCCCCGGGGGCGCGGCGCAGCCACCTGTTCGCCGTGCTGAACCCCGAGCCGCCCGCCCAGGAAGGCGACGAGCGATGAGCATCGCGGCAGCGCTCCGCCGTCGACCGGCGGCCTGGAGGCACCGGTCCTTCCGGCGGCTCTCGGTCGCGTGGTTCGCGACCAACGTGGGTGACAGCGCCCTCTACCTCTCGGTCGCCGTCTGGGTGAAGGATCTCTCCGGCTCGGACGCCGCGGCGGCGATCGTGTTCGCCGCGCTCGGGCTCGCGACCCTCACCGGGCCGCTGATGGGGCACCTCGTCGACACGTTCGCGCGGCGCCGGCTGATGGTCACGGGGAACCTGATCGGCGCGGTGGTGGTCGCCTCGATGCTGCTGGTGCGGGGGCCGGAGCAGATCTGGCTGATCTACCTCGTGATCTTCGGCTACGGCACCCTCGGCGTGCTCACCGGTGCGGCGCAGTCGGCGCTGCTGCGCGACATGCTCCCCGACGCCGACCTCGCCTCCGGCAACGGCATGCTGTCCACGATCGACCAGGCGCTCAGGCTGATCTCGCCGCTGATCGGGACCGCCATGTACGTGGCCCTGGGTCCGCACTCGGTCGTGCTGCTGACGATCGCCTGCTTCCTCCTGACCGCTGTGCTGCTGCTCGCGGTCAAGGTCGCGGAGTCGCCGAGCGAACCGAGCACGGAGTCCTTCTCCCGGCAGGTCTGGGCAGGTTTCCGCCACGTGGTCGCCACCCCGGTGCTGGGCCCGCTGACGCTGCTCGTGACGATCGCGTTCAGCGCGACGGCACTGCTCAACGTCGCGGCGTTCCCGGTGATCGAGCAGGGTCTGGGCCTGCAGACCTCGGCGCTCGGTGTGCTGGTCAGCGTGCAGGGCATCGGCGCCGTGCTCGGCGGCGCGTCGTCGGCGACGGCGATCGGCCGCCTCGGCGAGGTCCGCACGTTCTCGATCGGGCTGGCCCTGCTGGCGCTCGGGACGGCGACGATGCTCACCTCGAGCGTGGTCGTGGTCGCGGGCGGCATGGCGGTGCTGGGCTTCGGCGTCACCTGGACCGTGGTCGCCTTCGTGACCGTGCGCCAGAAGGTGACGACGCCGCGCATGCAGGGCCGCACCGCTGCGGCCACGATGATGAGCATCAACGCACCGCAGGCGCTGCTGACCCTGGTCGGCGCCGGGCTGGTCGCCGTCCTGGACTACCGGCTGCTGCTGGTCGGGACGCTGCTGGGGGTGCTCGGCGCCATGGCCGCGGGGTTCGTGCTCGGCCGCGCCCCGCTGCCTACCCCT
Organism: Pseudactinotalea suaedae; assembly: GCF_009733815.1. Taxonomy (GTDB): domain Bacteria; phylum Actinomycetota; class Actinomycetes; order Actinomycetales; family Beutenbergiaceae; genus Pseudactinotalea; species Pseudactinotalea suaedae. Next base: position 1,159 of record NZ_WNXY01000003.1, on the reverse strand, counting down.
CCGGCAGCCGGTATCGAGCCTGTGGCGTGACCTCGACGAGCCCGTCGGCGACCAGTCCCGCGAGCGCGCGGTCCCGCTGGGTCTCGTCGCCCCAGTCGGGCAGCTCGGTCACGGCGAGCGGCTCGACGGCGTCCCTCAGGGCCGCCATGAGGCGCCCCCTGGCCTGGCGGTCGGTGCCCTGCCAGGGCTGGGTACGCCGTCGGGCCGCGTGGACGTCGCCGGGTGCGCCCGCACGGCGCCACGCGCACGTGTGCGCCAGCGGGCACGAACCGCACCGCGGCGCCCGCGCGGTGCAGACCAGGGCTCCCAGCTCCATCAGCCCGATGTTCCACCGGGCGCTGGTGGCCGGGTCCGCCGGCACCACGGCCTCGGCGCGGCGCTCCTCGGCGCGGGTCAGCGACGGAGCGGGCAGCGCGGCGCCGTCGAGCGCCCGCGCGAGGACGCGTCGGACGTTGGTGTCGAGCACCACGTCGCGCTCGCCGTAGGCGAACGACCGGATCGCCGCGGCCGTGTAGCTGCCGACGCCCGGGAGCGCGCGCAGCTCCGCGGTGGTGCGGGGGACGGTGCCGCCGTGCCGGTCACGGATCGCGATCGCGGCGTCGCGCAGCCGTAGCGCCCGGCGCGGGTACCCGAGGCGGTCCCAGGCCCGCAGCACCTCGGCGGGCGTCGCAGCGGCCAGCGCCGCAGGGTCGGGCCAGCGCTGCATCCACTCCCGCCAGGCGGGCTCCACGCGCACCACCGGGGTCTGCTGCAGCATCACCTCCGACACCAGGACCGCCCACGCCGAGGTGCCCGGGACCCGCCACGGGAGGTCGCGCCGGTGCCTGGCGTACCAGTCGAGCACGAGCGGCAACAGCCGCTCCGGGTGCTCGCTGCTCGTCGTCACCTGCACAGTCTCGCCTGCCGGCGGAATGTCTGCCGGGCTCGGGGCGCGAGCTGGGTTACCGTCACCGCCATGAGGAGCACCGCGACCCCGCCCGCCCGGGGTGGCTCCTCCCCGAAGAAGGCCGACAGGTCCGCCGGCCCGCGTCCGGCCGGCGCCGCGGCGCGCACCCGGACCGGCGCTCGCGACGGCACGTCCGCCCGACCCGGTGCTCGCTCGGACGCGCCCTCACGGGGCGCCCGCACCAGCACGCCGGCCCGGAGCGGCGCTCGCACG
>NZ_WNXY01000002.1 GCF_009733815.1 Pseudactinotalea suaedae | reverse complement strand
GCTCGGGTGCTGGCTGGTGAGGTCAAGCCGTGGCGGGCGCGTCGGATCGCGCAGGCCACTGGCGGGTTGAGCAGGCTGGCGGCGGGGTTCGTGGATCGTGAGATCGCTGCGGCGGCGGACCGGGTCAGTGGCCATCAGTTGGAGGGGTTGATCGCGACCGCGATGGCCCGTCATGACAGCGAGCTGGCCGAGCAGGTGGCGGCCGAGCGGGCCGAGCAGCGGGGGGTGCAGATCCGTCTGGACCAGACCGGTCTGGCCGGGTTGACCGAGGTCAGTGGCTGGGTGGATCTGCCGGATGCGTTGGATCTGGAGGCGGCGCTGTCGCACTCGGCGCAGCAGCTGGCTGCGTGGGGATCAGCCGACCCGTTGAACGTGCGCCGCGCCCGCGCGCTGGGTGAGCTCGCCCGCGAACACCTGACCTTCCAAGGTCAACCAGTCACCGGTAGCAGCAGCGACGACCACGCCGACCACGCCGACGACACCGCCGACGGCCAGGCCTGCGACGCCGGTACTGGTGGCCACGGTGGGGTGCGCGTGCGGTCCCGGCGGCAGGTGGTGCTCTACGTGCACCTGACCGATGCCGCGATCTACGACATGCTCAGCCGCGGCCCCGCCAACACCGGGCACCCCGGCATCAGCCCCAGCGGCAGCCGCGGTGGCGCTGCTCCCGAAGGCGGCGACAGCGCTGCTCCCGATAGCGGCGACAGTGCGGGTTGCGGTGTCAACGGCGAGGGGTGGCGGGTGCCGGTGTGGGTGGGGCGGGTGGAGAACACCGCGACCCCGATCACCGCCGAGACCATCCGGGCCTGGTGCGCTGACCCGCACACCCGGGTTGCGGTGCGGCCGGTGCTGGACCTGAACGGTTACCAGCAGGCCGATTCCTATGAGGTCCCGGGTCGGATCAAGGAACAGCTCCGGTTACGTGATGGCACCTGTGTCTTCCCGAACTGCCGCGCCAAGGCGCTGTACTGCCAGGACGATCATGTCGAGCCCTACGACCACGCCGATCCCGAGGCCGGTGGTCGGACCGAGACCACGAACCTGCGGTTGTTGTGTCAACGCCATCACAACCTCAAGACCCACCACGGGTTCCGCTACCTCATCCTGACAAACGGGGCGGTGCTGTGGCGCACACCCCACGGCCTACGCATCCGCCGCAACCGCGACGGCACCGTCGACTACCTCACCCGACACCAAGCACGCCACCGACCAGACACCGACGACGGCGATGACAGTGGCGTGGAGGCCGGACACCAGGTCGAGACCACCACAGCCGCTGGTGGCCGCCGGCGAGGCATCCCCGGACTGGACGCCCTCGACGGGCTCGCGAACCATGAACTCCATGGACAGCGTCGAGGGTCGCGGCACTCTCGACGACCTCGGCCCACCACCCTTCTGAACCACCCGCCCCCAACCCCGCCACCCCACCGGAGGCGGGGACATCGGGCTGTCCACGATCGGGCATCAGGCTGACGGAGCCCACGTCAGGCGGTGGCGGGGGCAGCGGGATGTCGGAGCCAAGCCATCAGGCGGTAGCGGGGACACGGGGCATGTCAGCGCGGCTCCGAGACCACCGGATGATCCACGGCGTCGTGGCGGGCAGGTAGTCCACTGACCCGCGGTCCAGAGCGGCTCTTCAGCCCTGAGGACCACCACACCCGACTTGTGCTGGGCGGCGTCAGTCGATGGTCGTGATTGCGTGCACGGGCACGTCCGCCGGGATGCGGGAACGTCCGCCGAGGGCAGCGAGCTCCATCGCCACCACGACGGCGGTCACCACACCACCCGCTCGACGCACCAGCTCCACCGCCGCGGCGGCGGTGCCGCCGGTCGCCAGCACGTCGTCGACGACCACCACCCGCGAGCCCTCCCCGACATCAGCCGGCTGCAGCTCCAGCGAGGCGGTGCCGTACTCGAGCTGGTACCCCTGCACCAGCAGGGCCTCGGTCCCGGTACCGGGCAGCTTTCCAGGCTTGCGCAGCGGCAGCACGCCGCCGCCCCCGGCCACGGCGGCCGCCGCTCCCAGCAGGAACCCGCGAGCCTCGAGGGCCGCATACAGGTCGGCGTCGCCACCCAGGGCAGCGATGGCCTCGGCGATCACGCCCAGCGAGTCGGCATGGCACAGCACCGGGGTCAGGTCCCGGAACAGCACGCCGGGCGAAGGAAAGTCCGGCGTCAGCCGGGTGCGTTCGATGATCATGGCGGCAGCCCGCTCGACCACCTCGGCCACGCTCACCTCGCTCATGCCACGGTCGCGGTCGCGGTGGTCAGCAGCGGGGCCAGCGCGGCGCTGAGGCGCTCACCCATCAGGCGATAGCCGACCTCGTCCGGGTGCAGCTCGTCGGGGAGCAGCCCGAGATCCCTTTCACCGATGATGCTGGGCCCGTCGATCAGGTGGAGACGGTCGTCGTCGGTCGCGTCGACGACCTCGCCGATCGTCTCGCGCATCCACTCCAGCGTCACACCCACCGGGTTCGGGGTGCGCTCCCGGGGCGGCGAGAGGATCGGGCTGATGACGGCGATCGGCGCTCCCGGGTGCGCCTCGCGCACCTGGTCGATCAGCCCGGCCACCTGCGGCCCGAACGTCCGGGTCGACAGCGAGGCCGCACCCGCGATGTTGATGCCCAGGCACAGACTGACGATGTCGGCCGGGATCGCCGCGATCGTGCGGGACGCCACCGGGTCGATGTGGCACTGACCACCGAAGCCGAGGCAGGTGAGGTCCCAGTCGAGCGCCCGCGCCACCACCGCCGGCCAGGTCTCGCTCGGACCCGCCGCGGCGCTGCACTGCGTGATCGACGATCCGTAGGTGGTCCAGCGGGCCGCGGCCGCGGGCGCCGCCCGCAACACCGAGCCCGGCAGCCGCAGCGACCGCAGCCACAGCTCGCCGACCTGCGGCAGCCACACCTGCACCCGGTGCTCGCCCGCCGGCAGCGGCACGCTCACCCGGACGGTCCCCGGCTCGATGTCGACCCGCTGGTGGAGCTCGCCGTCCACGAGCACGTCGATGCGGCGCTCCCGATCGAGGTCGATCGTGTAATCGCCGTCGAGCTCGAGCACCCCCGCGTCCGCGACGACGTCGAGGCGCACTCCGGCCGCCTCACGCGCCTTGGCCAGCAGCTCCGGCGCGAACGCCCTCCCGACCAGCGAGGGGAGCAGCCGCCACGCTCGGAACGCGCCGTCGCGCTCCTCCCAGCCCGCGGCGCCGCGCCAGGCCTCGGGACGGACATCCGGTCTCAGCTCCGTGGTCACGGTCGTCAAAACTACCGCTCAGGCGGCGCTGTGGCGCCCACGCGGCTGCGCCCGTCCGTCGTGCAGCTCGAGCACCCGGTCGGCGCGACTCATCAGCAGCGGGTCGTGCGTGGAGACCACGGCGGCCAGCCCTCGCTCGTGCACCAGGGTCGAGAGCAGGTCCATGATGGTCGCCGCGGTCGCGGAGTCGAGCTGTCCGGTCGGCTCGTCGGCGATGAGGATCTCCGGCTCGGACACCAGCGCGCGGGCGATGCCGACCCGCTGCTGCTGGCCGCCGGACAGCTCGTACGGGCGCTGGTTGGCGTGCGGCGCCAGTCCCACCAGGTCGAGCGCCTCCGCCACGCGTCGCTCACGGTCCAGGCCGGGCGTCGCCACCAGCCGCAACGGCACCTCGACGTTCTCGGCCGCCGAGAGCACCGGGATCAGACCGAACGACTGGAAGATGTAGGACAGCCGGGTCCGGCGCACCTCGAGCAGCTGCGGCTCGGACATCGCCGTCAGCTCCGTCTCGCCGAGCCAGACCTCGCCCGACGTCGGCGTGTCCAGCCCGCCCAGCAGGTTCAGCAGGGTCGTCTTGCCCGAGCCGGACGGTCCGCGCACCACGAGCAGCTCGCCGGGACGCACCTCCAGGCTCACCTCGGTGAGCGCATGGACGTCGCCCGACGGCGTGGTGAACACCCTGGTCAGGTCGCGCCCGCTCAGCGCGGCTGGGTTCGTCATCGCTCCTGCTCCTCCTCGGAGGGCTCGCCGGCGCCCCCGGTTCCCGGCTGGTCCTGGCGCGCATCCCGCCACACGGCCGCGTGGTCGGGCTCGAGCGTCAGGCGCACCCGGTCCTTCAGGTCGAGGGCGCCGACGAACTCCTGGGGCAGCTGCATCCGGCCCACGCGGTCGAGCACCGCGAACTCCTCGGCGATGTGGCGCTCGGTGCCGTGCTCGTCGGTCTCACGCCGCCGCAGCACCTCGGTCGAGGTGCGGCCGTCGCGGATCTGCACCGTGCGGCGCACGTGCTCGGAGACGGTGGGGTCGTGGGTGACGATCAGCACGGTGACGCCGGTCTCGGCGTTGACGGTGCGCATCATCTCCAGCACCTCGGCGCTGGTCGCCTCGTCCAGCTCACCCGTGGGTTCGTCGGCGAGCAGCACCTGCGGGGAGTTGGCGACGGCGACCGCGATCGCCGTGCGCTGCTGCTCGCCTCCCGACATGGCCGCCGGGCGCCGGTCGCGGCAGTGGCCCACCCCGAGCATCTCCAGCAGCGCGTCGGCTCGCGCGGAGATGGCCCCGGGCTTCTCGCGCCCGGCCAGCGCCATCGGCAGCGCGATGTTCTCGTGGGCGGTCAGGTACGGCAGCAGGTTGCGCGAGGTCTGCTGCCACACGAACCCCACGGTGTGCCGCTGGTAGCTCACGCGGCGCCGGCCCCGCAGCGTCAGCAGGTCGACGCCCGCCACCGATGCTTTGCCCGCCGTCGGCGTGTCGAGCCCGGACAGGATCGTCAGCAACGTCGACTTGCCGGAGCCGGACGCCCCGACGATCGCGACGAGGTCGCCCGCCTCGACGTGCAGGTTCAGACCCTGCAGGGCCTGCACCTCGATGCCGTCGGCGGCGTAGATGCGCACGACGTCCTCGCACACGATCTCGCCTCCGGTCACCCGGGCGGCGCCCTGCTGGGCCGCGCCGCTCGTGGCCGCCTCTGATGTGCTCATGTCGCGTCTCCGATGCGCAGTACGGACAGGGACAGTCTGCGGGCCACCGCGCTGGCGAGGCGCAGGGTCAGACCGATGACGAGGACGACGCCGGCCAGCACGAGGGCGAGCCGCCCCCAGTCGTAGACGACCGGCGGCGAGGCGAGACCGGTGAACACCGACAGGTCGACCGTGGCGACGACCAGGTGGGGGAGGGCCAGCCCGAGGGCGGTGCCCGCCAGCAGCGCCACCACAGCCAGCGGGACGAGCTCCCAGGAGACGAGCCGACGCGCGTCGCGGCCACCGAGCCCCAGCGTGCGCAGCACCGCGACCAGTCGGCCACGGTCGGGTGCCGCGAGCACCAGCGCCAGCACGAGGGCCATCACGCACTGCAGCACACTGAGGACCAGCGCGACCACGAACCCTCGCTGCATCGACTTCGCCGTGGGCGAGGACAGGAACGCGGACTCCTGCGCCACCGAGGTGGTGATCGTTCCCTGGTCCTGCACGATCGCGGTGATCTCGGCGACCGCGGCGTCGACGTCCGCCCCGGGCTCCAGGTCGACCAGCAGCAGCCGTGGCACGAGGTTCTGCCCGGTCACCTCGCGCAGCAGGTCCAGATCCACCACGGCCCACAACGTCCCCTCGGCGACTCCGGCCGCAGCCTCCCTGGTCCCGAGCGAGGTGACCGGCACGACGGAGCTCATCCGGATGCTCAGCGGGTCGCCGTCGGCCTCCAGCGAGGCGAGGGCGCTCGAGAGCACGACCGGGACGGCGTCACCCTCGGCCACGTCCATGCCGGACGGCAGAGCGAGCGACCCGTCGACGTCGCTCTGCACCCCCTGCAGCGCCGCGGTGTCGACGGCGTACAACGTCACCTGCCGTGTCGTCGTGCCGGCCGTGATCTGGGTCTGCGGCTGGCTGAACACGCGCGCGGTGCCGGCCACGCCGGCCACGGCCTCGATGTCGGCGACGACGTCGTCGTCGTAGGCGGGTCCCGCGAGCCGCACGTCGGCCCCCGTCGCCGCCAAGGTGCTCTCGGAGACACCACCCGTGAGCGTGGTGAGCATCGTCGTCGAGAAGACCGCGATCGACGTCGCCACCAGCAGCGCGAGCATCGGCACCAGACCGGCCCCGGACTCCCGGATCGCCCGCGCCGAGCCCAAGAAGCCGGCGAGCCCGCGCCGGCGCCGCGCCGCCGCGTGCACCAGCCGCATCGGGTAGGGGAACAACCGCGTGGCCAGCACCGCGGTGGCGAGCGAGATCAGCAGCGGCGTCGCGGTGGCGAGCGGGTCGACCGACGCGGTCGTCGTCGCCTGCAGGCCCCGGCTCAGCAGCAGGTACAGCGCCCCTGCTGCGACCGCGACGACGAGAACCTCCGCCACCCATCGCCATCGGCTGCTCGACCGGGTGGACAGGTCCTGGCGCTGCGTGCGCAGGTTCGGCAGCCGCTCCGCAGCCAGGAACGCCGCGGGCGCCGACGCGGCGAGAGCGGGGAGCGCGTAGTCGCCGAGCTGCACCGACCCGCGCACGAGCAGCGTCGCCACGGCGGCGCCGACGAGAGCCGCCGGGACACCGAGCGCGAGCCCCTCGGCCGCGAGCGCGCCGCGGATCTGCCACGGCGAGCCGCCACGTGCGCTGGCGAGCGCCAGCGTGGCGCGGCGGCGCGAGACCGACAACCGGGTGGCGAGCGCGAGCAGCGCGAAGACCACCCCCACCGGGCCGGCGGCGACGAGGGTCAGCACCGCGGCGGTGCCGCGCTGGGAGGTGAGGGAGGCGTCCAGCACCCCGATGAGCGCCGTCTCGAGCCTGACGTTGACGCCTCCGAAGGACTGGTCGCCCAGCGACAGGTCGCGGGCGACGATCTCGCGGAGATCGTCCAGCAGCGCCGGAGCGTTCTCGGCGCCCGCGGCCACGGGCACCCAGACGTCGGTGGTCGGGCTCAGGTTGCTGAGCTGCAGCAGCCCCATGGTGTCGGGGTCCACGTAGAGCGTGCCGATGGCGAAGTCGCCGACGTCGGGGTCGTTGATGATCAGCGGCGTCAGCCCGTTGGCCTGATGGAGCCAGTAGGGGTCGTCGGGATCGGTGGCCTCGAACAGGCCGGTGACCACGGCTCGCGCGTCTGCGGCGTCGACCATCAGCTGCAGGCCGGTGAGGTCAAGCTCCTCGCCGAGCGTGACCCCGATCCGTTCGGCGGTGGCGACCGACAGCGCGACCGGGATCGGGTCGGAGGGCTGCGGCCCCTCGTCGGTGCCGAGACCGGGGATGGTCCACGCTCCCGGCACCTCGCCGTCGACGAACTCGACGTGCTCGGGGAGGGTGCGGCTCGCGCGGAACGCGAGGCCGCGATCGGCGAGCTCGTCAGGCTTCTCGGTCGCTGCCGAGAACGAGACACCGAGGGGCACGGGCAGCCCCGCGGTGATCATCAGCTCCGGGTCGCCGACGAGCGGCCGGAGCGTGGGACCGGCCACCTCGAGGAGGGCAGCCGCCTGGTCGGCGACGTCGTCGAACGTCTCACCGCCCCACGGGCTCATCGGCCAGCCCCCGACCTGTCGGCCGGTGAGGGCGCGCGCGGTGACCGGCGTCTCGTCGATCCGGAAGTTCACCTCGTCGGTGAAGGTGGCCCGCGACACCCGGGGCCAGGCCGTGAACAGCCCGGCGGCGACGGCGACGATGAGGACGATGACGATCGAGGCCCCGATCGAGCTGGTCGCCTGGCGCAGCAGCAACCGCAGCCTCATCGGATCTCCTCCCGCCAGGTCGTGTCGCGGGCCTGGGCTCGCACCCGAGCCCCGTACCAGAGCGCGACGGCGGCCACCACGAGCCCGACCGTCGTGATCACCGCCACCCCCGGGAGCCAGTCGAAGGTGAGGCGCAACGGCACCGCGCCCGAGACCTGCGGCGCCGTCGACCGGATCAGCGGCACCATGATGACGGCGCTGAGCAGCCAGCCCGCGAGCACACCGGCGACGACGGCGCCGAGCTCGAGGCCCAGGAGCTCGCGGGTGCGTGAGCGTCCCTGCTGGGCCGCGCCGACGCCGACCGCGCGCAGCACCACCACCTCGCCGCGCCGCCCCGCAGCCTGCGTCATCGCGACCGCGACGATCGCCGGGAGCGCGAGCAGCAGCGCACAGCCGGCCGCGATCCAGTAGACCGTGCGCGCCGGCGCCGCGACCGTGTCGGTGACGCCCTCACCCGTGGCGACCACCTCGGTCCGCGGCGGCAGCGCCTCCCGGAGCGCCTCGGCGAGGTCGGCCGGTCCACGATCGCCGCCGTCGACCCAGACCTGGGTGATCGAGGGAACCTCGGGGCTGGAGCGCAGCAGCGTGTTCTGCACCGAGCCGAGGTCGGCGAGCGCGGCCGCGGCGTCGGGGTTGCCGGGAACGACCGGCATGGTGCCGACCTGCTCGACGCGTACCGGGATCGTGCCGATCTGGACGTCGGTGCCGTCGGGCCGGATCTGGTCGTCCCACCCGCCCGTCGTGACGACCGGGAGCGTCAGCGGTGCGTCGGAGCTCGGCATGAACCGCTGCACGGAGGGCGAGATCAGCTGGGGGAAGGTGCCCGAGGTCAGGTCACCGGCGAAGCTCCCGCTGAACGCCATGGTGCCTTCGCTGGTGAACGGTTCGCCTGCGGCCGGGGTCGGCAGCACCGCCGGGTCCCAGACGAGGTCGCTGGGGCCGAGCAGGTCCGTGCCGTCAGCGCTGACGGAGTCGACCGACACGGTCCAGCTGGTCGGGTTGTGGCTGGCCTCCATCAGCGTGTCCACCGCGACGACGCGCCACGTCCCGGGCGGCACCGGGGTCTCGAGCTGCGCCGACACGGGGCGGCCGCGCGCCGGGTCCTCGACGACGAGCATCTCGCCGGTCTCCTCGTCCCGGTCGATCTGGTCGCCTGCCACGACCCGGGTCGACCCGAGGTCGAGCCTGATCAGCTCGGACCCCTGCAGGAGCCAGACCCGGACCGCGACGGTGCGCTGGCGGTGGACGTCGTCCTGGCCGTCGGCGGCCGCCGTGACACCGAGAGCGAGCGTGGTCGCGTCCCGAGGCAGCTCCAGGCCGGGCAGCGGGTCGGTGGCAGGCGTCAGCAGCCGGGTCACCGGGTCGAGCAGCTCGCCGGGGGCGGAGGATACGCCGATGTCGGTCATGGGGAGCGCGGTCAGCTGACCGACCGTCTCGTCGACGCGTACGGCGCCCTGCAGCACGCCGGTCGCGTCGGCCCCCACGCCCGCGGCCGCCAGCACCTCCGACACGCCTCGGGGCCGTGCGGTGACGATGCCCCCGGCGGTCTCCACCCGCGCGTCGGCACCGACCGAGACCTGGGCGGATGCGGAGCGCAGCGCCTGCCAGGTGCCGGCGTAGCCGCTGGCGATCGTCGCGATGGCCGCCGCCAGCACCACCAGCACCACCGGCACGGCGTTGACGGTGATGCGCCGCGACGACTGCCGCAGCTCGGTGACCGGCGAGAATCCGGGACGAGCGGACATCAGGGCCGCGAGCCCGCGGGTGAGCGGCCCGGCTGCCGTGACCGTGACGAGCGCGACGGCGATCAGCGCGAGCGCGGGCGCCCCCACGGCCACCAGGTCGATCTGGCGGGTGCCCGGCACGAGCGGGGAGCCGTTGCGCGTGAACCGCCACAGCGCGAACGCCGCGAGCGCCGTCACGAGCACGAGCGCGCTCCCAGCCAGGGCGTTCGTCGCACGCCCGCTCTCGCCCTCCGGGTGCAGCCCGGTCAGCGCCGCACGCGCCACGGCGGTGGTCATCACGACCAGCACGGCGAGCGCCACGGCCACGGCGACCGCGACCGTCGTCCCGAGGTCGAAGCCTGCGCGCCCGAAGAAACCGGCCACGACCGCGGCGCCGCCGATCAGCGCGCCGCACGCGATCACGGCGGCCTCGGCCGCGCCGAACCCGGCGATCTGGCTCGGCGCGGCACCGCGGGAGAGCAGCACGAGCGTCTCCCGCTCCCGGATCGCCCCGAGCAGCCGCGTGATCTGCCACAGCGCCACCAGCGAGACCAGCGCGACGACCAGCAACGGGATCGCGCTCGAGGCCCGGACCGAGGCGAGCCCCTCGCGGGCGTCGGCGAGCGTCGTCGTCAGGGTGCCCGAGGTCGTGACGCCCCGGACGGTCAGCCCCGCCTCGTCGAGAGCGTCCGGCACCCGGGGAAGGTCGCGCAGCCATGCGTCGAGCGCCTCCGGGGTCAGCTCGGCGCCCGGCGTGACCACCCAGCGCACGAACGGGGTCACGGCCAGCGGCTCCAGCGTCTGCGCGGTGACGACCCACGGCCCGTAGGCGTCGATCTCGAGGGGATCGGTCCCGTCCGTCAGCGTCGGGTCACCCGCCCAGTGCGTGTCATCGGGGTCGTCGGGCAGCCAGAGCCCGACGACGGTCAGCTCCGCACCGGTCTCCTCGGCACTGATGCCGATGACGTCCCCGACGGCGATCCCCAGCGTCTGCGCGGCACCGGCGTGGACCGCGGTCTCGTTCGGGGCGCCGGGCCACCCACCCGCGGAGAGCGTGGCGTGCTCGGCGATCGCGTCGTCGACCAGCAGGATCGCCCGCTCTTCCGATCCCACGAGCGGCATCGGCGGCGTCCGGGTGCTGCTCCAGAGGATGGCGTCCCCAGGCAACAGGTCGGTGATGACCGCGGTGGCAGCGGCGCGCTGTGCGTCGGGGTCCGTGGCGACGCGGGTCTGCACCTGCAGCACGCGGGCAGCGGGCGGGGAGCCCGTGATCGCGTCACGGACGCCCGCGGTCGAGGACACGTCGAGATAGGCCAGCGTGCCGGCCAGGGCGAGCACGACGAGCGCCGACATCGCCGTCAGCAGCGCGACCAGGCCCGCGCGGGCGCGCGAACGACGCCACGCGTACCCACTGGTGCGCAAGCCGCGGCCTCCGTTCCCCCTGCCTCGAGATCACACGGTAGTGGAAGCCGCTATCGGCGGTCAGAAGCGTGGCGCCCGCACGCCGTGACGCGCCGGCTCAGCGCGGCGGCGGTGGCGGCGGGTACGCGGTGGGGTGCGGGACCTGACCACCGGGGTGCGGCTGCTGCTGACCGGCCCAGGGCTGCGGCTGCTGCTGGCCGCCGGCCCAGGGCTGGGGTTGTTGCTGGCCGGGCCAAGGCTGCTGCTGACCGGCCCACTGCTGGGGCTGCCCTGACAGCGGCGGGGCCTGCGGAGGCTGGGGTGGCTTGATCATGCGCTGCAGCAGGCGCTCCAGCGGACCCTGCCCGAGCGTGAGCTGCCAGACCGTGGCGAACACCATCGAGCCCACCACGAGCGCGATCAGCGGTCGGTTCGAGGTGGGGTTGTACACGGCCTCGTTGCCGAGCATCCGGATGACGACGATGTGCGCCGAGTACACCGTCAGCGACAGCGCGCCCATCGCCGAGACCGGGGTGAGGATCACGCGCAACGGTGCGACCGCCGTCGTGAGCAGCAGGCACAGACCGAGCACCGCGACCGCCACGCCGACGTTGCCGATCATCTCGAAGCTGGTGTTGGAGTGCGGCTCGATCGTGACCAGGTCCTGCGTCAGGCCGGTGGTGCTGCGCTCCAGGGCGAGCCCGGGCAGGTATCCGGCGGCGGCGACGAGCGCGCCCCCGACCAGCAGCCCGAGCTGGGTGGTCCACCGCTGCAACGGCATCCGCCCGACCGCGAGCCCGACCAGGATGTAGAGCAGCCAGGACAGGGCGGGGTAGTAGCCCGACCACAGGTCGGCGACGACCGGGATGATCAGCGCGATCTGACCGACCTCGGTGAACGCGTAGACGTCGGGCGAGGTGCCCCCCAGCACCGCGTGGCGGGTGAGCAGCACCAGGGTGGGCATGACCAGGGCGACGGCGGCCGCGGCGGCGAGCAACGCCGTCGGACGCAGCCTCAGGAACGGGATGGCGAGCACGAACAGCAGCGCGTACGCACCGAGGATGATCGCGACGGGCGTCCCCATCGCGGTGAGGATCCAGCCGAGCACCAGCAGGATCGCCGACCGCTTCAGCAGCCGGATGCGCTGGGTCCGGTACTCGGCGGGGTCGCCGCCGGCGTACGCCCGCTTCGTCATGAAGGCCAGGCCGGCCCCGGCGAGCGTCGCGAACAGGGCGGAGGGGCGGCCGTCGGCGATCCAGAACCAGCCGGTGGTCGAGAACAGCTCGGTGCTGCGCTCCAGGCCCAGGTGGGCGACGAACATGCCGAGGATCGCGAGGCCGCGCGCGGTGTCGACACCGACGATGCGCACCTTCTTCTGCTTCGGCAGCGTCGGGGCGGGCGCGGTCGTGGTCGACATGCCGCACAGGTTAACGATCCGCCCGGTCGCGTCCGGTCGACGTGACGGGCAGAAGGCCCCGGTCCTACCCTGGGGCATGGCCGACTGGGACGACGTGGACCGGGTCGCAGCAGCGCTGCCGGGGACCGAGCGGGGGACCTCCTACGGCAACCCCTGCTGGAAGGTGCGCGGCAAGACCTTCGTGTGGCACCGCCCGCTGGGCAAGAAAGACCGGGCGGACCTGGGCGAGGACGCACCCGACGGCGAGATCCTCGCCGCCCGTGTCGACGACCTGGGGGAGAAGGAGGCGATCCTCGGCACGCCCGGGCCGTGGTTCACGATCCCGCACCTGGAGGGTTTCGCGGCGGTGCTGGTGCGGCTCGACGACGCCACCACCACCCAGGTCGCCGACCTGGTGCTCGACGCGTGGCGCGCGATGGCACCCGCGAGCCTCGTGGCCGAGCACCGCGAGGACTGATTTCGCCCGTGCCGACCGCCCACGGTGACCGCCACCGCGCACTAGCGTGAGGTCATGAGCGCGGACTACGTGCACGGGCACCACGCCAGCGTGATGCGCTCGCACACCTGGCGCACAGCCGAGAACTCGGCCGGCTACCTGCTCCCGTACCTGGAGCCCGAGATGGACGTGCTCGACGTCGGCTGCGGGCCGGGCACCATCACGGTCGATCTCGCCAGCAGGTTGCCGGGCGGTCGCGTCATCGGCATCGACACCTCGCGCGACGTGCTCGGCAAGGCCGCCGAGCTCGCCGTCGCCCGCGGTGTGGAGAACGTGCAGTTCGAGCAGGCGGACGTCACGGGGCTGCCCTACTCGGACTCCTCCTTCGACGTGGTGCACGCCCACCAGGTGCTGCAGCACCTGTCCGACCCGGTGGCGGCGCTCCGTGAGATGCGGCGTGTGCTGCGCCCCGGCGGCGTGCTCGGGGTGCGCGACGCCGACTACGGCGGCATGCGATGGTTCCCCGAGAGCGACGGGCTCGACCGGTGGCTCGGGCTCTACCAGCGACTGACCAGCCACCACCACTCCGACGCCGGGCGGCGGCTGCTGTCCTGGACGCTGGAGGCAGGCTTCGAGGACGTGACCCCCAGCGCCGGTGTCTGGTGCTTCGCCGAGCCCGACGACCGCGACTGGTGGTCGACGACGTGGGCCGAGCGGGTGCTGCACTCCAGCTTCGCGAGCCATGCCACCGACGGCGGGTACGCCAGCTCCGAGGAGCTGACCGAGCTGGCCCAGGCCTGGCGCGACTGGGCGGCGCAGGACGACGCCTGGTTCGTCGTCGTGCACGGTGAGGTCCTCGCACGCCGCTGAGCCGGCGCCGGCGACGTCCAGCCCGTCGTGCCCCGATACCCTCAGCACCATGCGCATCGCACGCTTCACCACCGGGGACGACCCTCGCTACGCCGTCGTCGAGGAGGGCAGCGACGATCTCGTCGTGCTGACGGGCGACCCGCTCTACAGCGCGCTCGAGCCCACCGGGCAACGGGTGCCGCTCGAGGGCGCACGGCTGCTCGCCCCGATCATCCCGCGGAGCAAGGTCATCGGGATCGGCCGGAACTACGCCGAGCACGCGGCCGAGCTCGGCAACGAGGTCCCGCCCGAGCCGATCGTGTTCCTCAAGCCCAACACCTCCGTCGTCGGGCCTGACGACCCGGTGGTGCCACCGGCCTACACGAGCCACGTCGAGCACGAGGCCGAGCTCGCCGTCGTGATCTCCCGGATCTGCAAGGACGTGCCGGCCGAGCGTGCCTCCGACGTGATCCTGGGCTACACCGCCGCCAACGACTTCACCGCGCGCGACGTGCAGCGCTCCGACACCACGTGGACCCGGGGCAAGGCGTGGGACACCTCGTGCCCGCTCGGTCCCTACCTCGTGATGGACCTCGACGTCAGCGACCTGCGGGTGCGCTGCTGGGTCGACGACGAGCTCCGCCAGGACGGCTCGACCTCCCAGATGATCACCTCCGTGCCGGAGCTGGTCTCGTACGTGTCGGGCATCTTCACGCTGCTCCCGGGCGACGTGATCCTGACCGGGACGCCCGCCGGTGTCGGCCGCGTCGAGCGCGGGCAGCGCGTCAGGGTCGAGATCGAGGGCATCGGCGCGTTCTCGAACCCGGTGATGGGCCGCTAGCGAACTACGCTGGGGCACCGTGACCCATGCTGCCCCCTCCGCCGCCTCCGCCGTTCGTGTCCGGTTCTGCCCGTCCCCGACCGGCACCCCGCACGTCGGGCTGATCCGCACCGCGCTGTTCAACTGGGCGTTCGCCCGCCACGTCGGGGGCACGTTCGTGTTCCGGATCGAGGACACCGACGCCGCGCGCGACAGCGAGGAGTCCTACGCCCAGCTGCTCGACGCGCTGCGCTGGCTCGGGCTCGACTGGGACGAGGGTGTCGAGGTCGGCGGCCCGCACGAGCCGTACCGGCAGAGCCAGCGGATGGACATCTACGCCGACGTCGCGCGCCGGCTGCTCGAGGCGGGTCACGCGTACGAGTCCTTCTCCACACCGGAGGAGATCGAGGCGCGCCACCGCGCCGCCGGTCGAGACCCCAAGCTCGGCTACGACGGCTTCGACCGCGACCTCACCGAGGAGCAGCGGTCCGCCTTCCGAGCCGAGGGGCGCGAGCCGGTGCTCCGGATCCGGATGCCGGAGGACGGCATCACGTTCACCGACCTCGTCCGCGGCGAGATCACCTTCGCCGCCGGCACCGTGCCGGACTTCGTCATCGTGCGCGGCAACGGCGCGCCGCTGTACACGCTGGTCAACCCGGTCGACGACGCGCTGATGGGGATCACGCACGTGCTGCGCGGCGAGGACCTGCTGTCCTCGACGCCGCGCCAGATCGCGCTCTACCGGGCGCTTCTCGAGATCGGTGTCGCCGAGGTGATCCCGGAGTTCGGGCACCTGCCGACCGTGACGGGGGAGGGCAACAAGAAGCTCTCCAAGCGCGCGCCGGAGTCGAACCTGTTCCTGCACCGGGAGCGCGGCTTCATCCCCGAGGGGCTGCTGAACTACCTGGCCCTGCTCGGCTGGTCGATCTCGCCCGACAACGACATCTTCTCGAGCACCGAGATGGTGACCGCGTTCGACATCTCCCAGGTCAACCCCAACCCGGCGCGGTTCGACCTGACCAAGGCCGAGGCGATCAACGCCGCACACCTGCGGCTGCTGACCGCCGACGACTTCCGGGACCGCCTGGTGCCCTACCTGAAGGCCGCCGGACTCGTGCAGGCCGACACCTTCGCCGAGCTGACGCCGGAGCACCAGGCGCTGCTGACGGCCGCCGCCCCGCTGGTCCAGGAGCGCATGACGCTGCTGGGCGAGGCTGCGGGGATGCTCGGCTTCCTGCTCGTCGACGACGACCAGGTCGTGGTGGAGGAGGAGGCCCGCGCCGGTCTGCGCGAGGAGGCCGCCCAGGTCCTCGACGTCTCGATCGAGGTGCTCGAGCGCCTGGACGACTTCTCGCCGCAGGCGCAGCAGGACGCGCTGCGGCTCGCGCTCGTGGAGGGCCTGGGCATCAAGCCGCGGTTCGCGTTCGCGCCGTTGCGCACCGCCGTGACCGGCCGTCGCGTGTCGCCGCCGCTGTTCGAGTCGATGGAGATCCTGGGCAAGGACTCCTCACTCACGCGCCTCCGGGCGCTGCGGGCGTCGCTGTAGTGGTCGCGCCACCGATGTCGGACGGCGGAGCTCACCTGGTGGCGGTCTCGCGCGTCTTCGAGGTGCGCGAGACCGATCGGCCGGGCTACCTGACCGGCATCGACAAGCGCCCCGTGCCCGGTCCGGCGGCGGTGGGCCAGCTCGGCGTCGAGGGCGACGAGCAGGTGGACCGGGTCAACCACGGTGGGCCCGACAAGGCCGTGTACGCGTATGCGTCCGAGGATCTCGCGCGGTGGTCCGGCGAGCTCGGCCGTGACCTCGGACCGGGCATGTTCGGCGAGAACCTCACGACGGCGGGTGTGGACGTCACCGGCGCCGTGATCGGCGAGCGCTGGGCGGTCGGCGACGGCGGGCTGCTGCTGGAGGTCACCATGCCTCGCACCCCCTGCTACAAGTTCGCGCACAAGATGGGGGAGCGCCGCTGGATCAAGCGGTTCAGTGCCGCGGGTGCCCCCGGTGCCTACCTGCGGGTGCTGCAGCCCGGTCCGGCGGCAGCGGGGGACCGCATCGAGGTGCGGGACCGCCCCGCGCACGGTGTCTCCGTCGGCGCGATCTTCGGCGACCCGCAGCCGGAGGCGATGGCGGCGCTGCAGCGCGCCGAGGCCGACGGTCAGGTCCGGCTCGGACAGCCGGTGCGCGACCTGATCACCTTCGTGCTCGATCGCGCGGCGGGATCGGCATGAGCGGCGCTCGCCCCGTGCGCGGTGTGCTGTTCGACGTCGACGACACCCTCGTCGACACCGCGTCGGCGTTCTCGGCCGCCCTGATCGCCGCGATGGGCGAGCTGACGACCCTCTCGGAGGCCGACGCCGATCGGATGGTCTCGACCTGGCGTGCGGACGCCGGCGGCCACTACCGCGCGTTCGTCGCCGGTCGGCTCTCGATCGTGCAGCAACGGCGCAAGCGGGTCGACGAGCTCACCGCGGTGCTCGGGCTGGGCGCGCTGGACGACGAGGCGTTCGCCGCCTGGGACAGCAGCTACCAGGAGCGGTTCGCGGCCGCCTGGGTGCTCTTCGAGGACGCCCGGTCCTGCGTCGCGCAGGCGGTCGACGCCGGGCTCGCGGTCGGCGTCGTCACCAACGCCCCGGGCGAGCTGCAGCGCGCGAAGATCGCCGCCGTCGGGCTCGCCGACCTGCTGACCGAGGTCGTCGCCGTGGACAGCGTCGGCGTCGGCAAGCCGGACCCGGCGATCTTCCACGAGGGCTGCCGGATGCTGGGCACCGCGCCCGAGGAGACCATCTACGTCGGTGACGAGCTGGACATCGACGCCGGGGCCGCCGTCGGGGCGGGTCTGACCGGTGTCTGGATCGACCGCCCCGGGCGTCGCCGCGGTGGTCCGCACGCCGTGACGGACGAGCGGCTGGCGGCGGCGCGGGCGGCCGGCGTCGAGGTGATCGCCTCGCTCGCCGAGCTCCCGAGGCTCTGGCAGCAGCCCGGTTCCGAGGCGTGATGATGGTCACGCCGCCCGATTTCGGTCCCAGCCCATGCTCCGGTATTGTTGCCTGCCGGTACGACCTACGGGTTGCGCACGCATGCGTGCGTCCACTCGGCGGTCATACCCCCATGGGGTATGGTGTAATTGGCAGCACGACTGTTTCTGGTACAGTTAGTCTAGGTTCGAGTCCTGGTACCCCAGCGGTCAGCATCGACCTGCCTAGCAGGTATGGTGTTCCACCGTTGCTCGGCCCCGTCGTCTAGTGGCCTAGGACGCCGCCCTCTCAAGGCGGTAGCGCCGGTTCGAATCCGGTCGGGGCTACACCAGAAGGCCCCCGCTCAGCGAGCGGGGGCCTTCGTCGTCGCCGGACTCACGCGAGCACCGCGCCGACGGCGATCTCGAGCGTCCGTCTCTCGGCGGCCGGCGATGGCTCTGCGCGGGGCATAGCGCGGTCCAGTGCGAGACCGTTGACGACGGTGAGCAGGAACGCTGCGTCGTCGGTGTGCTCGGGCCTGGCGAGCGCCCCCTCGGACGCGAGGATGCTCAGCCAGTGCTCGATGCGCCCTCGGACGGCTCGCTCGGACGCCGCGAACGCCGCACGTACGTCATCGGTGGGCTCAGGCGCGACGAACGTCTCGTAGGCGACGGCCCAGCTCGCCCGGGCGTCGTTGCCCACCCCTATCGGCGCGAGCAGCTGCTGCAGGCAGCGGACGAGCCGCTCGTGCGAGGGCAGCGACGTGTCGTGGATCGGGTCGCCCGGCGTCAGATCCGCGTAGAACTTCTCGAGCACGGCCTCCTGGAGGTCGCGCTGAGTGGGGAAGTGGAACCGGAGCGAGCCGGTGCTCACGCCCGCGCGGGCGGCAACCGCTCGGACGCTCAACCGCGCCGTGATGTCGTCCGCCAACATCTCGGCCGCCGCCTGCAGCACCTTCTCCCGTGACCCCATCGAGCCTCCGTCCCGCGCGCATCGTGTCTCCGGAATAACTAGCACAGTGTGTCAGTTAGCGCCACTATCACAGTGTGTTAGTAGCCCAGAGCGCGGCGCTTCGCGCTCACGACATCAGGAGAGGATCATGACGACGACGACTCGGGCCACCAGGGGTGTGCCCGTACCGCAGGGCGTGGAGTATCACCGAGTGCTGGTGGGGGAGAAGCGGCGGATCGGCCGCGGCATCCTCGCGATCGTGCTGCTCCTCGCCGGCCTGTTCGGCTCCGGCGCCGTGCTCTACGAGGTGGGTGTGTGGATCGACGGTCTCATACGCCCGGACGGCGACGTGGGCCCGGGACTCACCCCCGTGACCCAGACCCTGAGCTTGCTGTCGGTGGCGCTCATGATCCCCTGGAGCATGCTCATCCAGCGCTGGCTCTACGGCGTGCGAGGCGCCAGCCTGCACTCGGTGATCTCCTCGTTCCGGTTCGACCTGTTCGGCCGTGCGTTGCTCATCCTCGTTCCGCTGTTCTTCATCGCCACCGCGATCCACGAGTACTCCAGGCCGTTCGGCACCGTGCACTGGTCGCCCACCGACATCATCGGCGTCCTCCTCGCCAGCGTTCTGCTGGTACCCCTGCAGGCCACCGGCGAGGAGTACGGCTTCCGTGGACTGGTGTTCCGGGTCGCCGCGAGCTGGGGTCGCGGTCGCGTCACCTCGCTGCTGCTGGGCATCGGCGTCTCGACGGCCGTGTTCTCAGCCATCCACGTCGCGAGCGACCCGTGGTGGAACGTCTTCTACGTCGCGGTCTCGACCGTCACGGCCTATGCCACCTGGCGCACGGGCGGGATCGAGATCGCCGCGATCATCCACTCGGCCGTCAACCTTTCCACGTTCATCTTCTGGATCGCGCTCAACGCCGACCTAGCCGAGCGCTTCGACCGGTCCCCGGGTGGGGTCACGCCCGGCCTGATGATCCCGGTGCTGGTGATCCTGATCGGCGTCACCGTCGTGGTCTGGTTCCGGACCCGACGCACCGGCCCGGCCCTGACGCCGTCGGAACCGTCCGCGACCGGGAGCGACGATCGCACTCCCGTCGGCGCCCTCACCTGACCGAGCGCAGTGCCGCGACGGCGTGGGACCGTCGTGAGGCTCGACGTCAGAACGCGGAGAGCCTGATCTGCGAACGGTCCTCGGTGGCCACCAGCACGTCCAGCAGCATCCGTTCCATCGCCAGCCGCTGCTCGGCGGCGTCGGGTGCCGACCACAGGTTGTGCTGCTCGTGCGGGTCCTGGCGGAGGTCGTAGAGCTCGCCGTCGCGCTGGCGGGCGGTCGCCGGCGCGCCGTGGTGGACCACGATCTTCCAGTCGCCGTGCCGCAGCATCGTGGTGTGCACCGGTGGGTCGTAGGGCCAGCAGCTGTTGCGGTACTCGGAGAGCACCCAGTCCCGGTCGTCGAAGCCGCCACCGGTCCACAACGGGGACAGGTCGCGACCCTGCTGCCGTGGCATCGGGTCCAGGCCCGCAGCCGCCAGCAACGTCGGCGCCAGGTCGATCCACTCCACCAGCTCCTCGCGCACGGTGCCCTCAGGGATCCGGCCCGGCCACCGCACGAGCAGCGGCACCCGGACGGAGCAGTCGAACATCATCGGCCCCTTGAGCATCATCTGGTGGTCGCCGAGCATCTCGCCGTGATCGCTCGTGAACACGACGACGGTGTCCTCGGCCAGCCCCTCGCGCTCGAGCGCGTCGAGGATCCGGCCCACCTCGTCGTCGATCAGCGTGACCATCGCGTAGTAGTGGGCGATGACGTCCTGGACCTCCGCGGGGGAGTAGTCCACGAAGCCGCGGTCGGCGCCGGCGTAGGAGGCTCTCGACGCCTCGGTGTAGATCGCGGGCTTGGTCGACAGGTCCGAGGTGATGGGCGCCGGCAGCGTCCCGGCGTCGTAGCGGTCCCGGTACGCGGACGGTGATCCGAAGCCGTGGTGGGGGTCGAAGAAGTTGACCACGAAGCAGAACGGCTTGTCGTGATCGCGACCCGAGGTGAGGAACTCGATCGTCTCCTCACCGATCCAGCGGCTGTAGTGCTGCTCGGTCGGGAGCCGGTCGATGGCCCCGTTGCCGCCCTGCTCCACGGCGGCGTCGAGCACCCCGGGGAAGTGCTGCTCGAGCCAGTCGTGGTAGGCGTTCTGGCCCCGCACGTACGGGTCGTGCGACCACCGGAAGGTCCGGAACCCGTCGGCGATCCGCGGCTCGACCCGACCGTGCTGGGCGGCGCCCAGATGGAACTTGCCGACGAGCCCGCAGTCGTAGCCCGCATCGGCCAGCACCTGCGTGAACAGCTGCTCGTCCGGGTTGATGTCGACGCCGTTCGCCCACAACCCGTGGTTGTGCACGTACCGCGAGGTCATCAGGCTCGCCCTCGAGGGCGCGCACACCGACGACTGCGTGTAGCACCCGGTGAACCGGGCGCCCTGGGCGGCGAGCCGGTCGAGGTGGGGCGTGCTGATGTGAGGGTTGCCCGCCCCACCCAGCGCGTCGTAGCGCTGCTGGTCGGTGCTGATGAGCAGGATGTTCGGCCGGGTCATGGGTCTCCGTCGCGTGGGCGTGGGTGGTGGCAAGGTCGGGCAGGTTCACGGGTCGTCACGACTTCACGGCGCCGGCGATCCCCTCGACGAAGTAGCGCTGCAGCACCAGGAACAGCGCCAGGATCGGCAGCAGCGACAGCGACGCCGCCGCTGCGAGGCCGGACCAGTCGGTGGAGTTCGTCCCCTGGAAGGCCAGCATGCCGACCGCGAGCGTGCGGTTCTGCGGCGTGCTGAACGTGAACACCAGCGGCAGGAAGAAGTTGTTCCACGTCGCCAGGAACGTCAGCACCACGACCGTGGCGGTGATCGGTCCCGACAGCGGCAGCATGATTCGCAGGAAGGTGCGCAGGAACCCGGCACCGTCGACGACGGCCGCCTCCTCCAGCTCCTTCGGCACCTTGGCGTAGAAGCCCGCGTAGAGCAGCACCGCGGCGACGTGCCCACCGCCCGCCAGCGCCAGGATCAGGCCGAGATGGGAGTTCAGCAGGCCGAGGACGTCGCTGAGCTCGACCACCGGCACGACGAACAACCCGGTGGGGATGAACATCGTGGCCGCGAGGACACCCACGATCAGGCGCCGGCCGACGAAGCGGTAGCGAGCGATCACGTACCCGGCTGCCGCGCAGCGCACGACGACGATCACCACGGTCCCGACCGTGACGAGGACCGAGTTGACCATGTACCGCGCGAAGCCGGCCTCGTCCCAGGCGCGCGAGTAGTTCTCCCACTGCCAGCTCTCGGGCCACAGCGACAGCCCCGACCCGAAGATGCCCGTGGCGTCCTTGACCGAGGCCGACAGGATCCACAGCAGCGGGTAGATCCACGCGAGCGCGACGGCGGAGAGGACGATGGTCTGCAGCCAGCGGAGCGTGCGCCGCGACACCGGCGCCCTCATGCGTCCGCCCCCTTGCCGCGGACCAGCCGGACGAGAAGGAGCATCACTCCCACCACCAGCACGGTGAAGACCCCGAACAGCACGCCGAGCGCGGCCGCGTAGCCGAGGTTTGGGTTCGAGGCGGCGAAGGCCTGCTGGTAGATGTACACCTCGGTCACGAGCGTCGAGAAGAACGGGCCGCCGCCGGTCATCGTGAGCACGAGGTCGAAGATCTGCATGGTCTCGACCACGGTGAGCATCCCGATGATCACGACGAACGGCACGAGCAGCGGCATCGTGATGTGGGTGAAACGCCGCCAGGCTCCGGCGCCGTCGATCGCGGCCGCCTCGTACAGGTCCACGGGGACGGTCTGCAGCGCGGCCAACCAGTAGATCATCGTGATGCCGAGCCACTTCCAGACGTGCACCACCATCACCGACGACAACGCCGTGTCGGAGCTGCCGAGGAAGTCGACCGCCGGCATCCCGACCAGCTCCAGGGCGGCGTTGACGGGCCCGGATGAGGGGTCGAGCACGAACCCCATGACGATCCCGACGATGGCGGTGGTCGCCACGACAGGGATGAAGAACGCGGTCCGCAGCAGCCGGGCCAGTGGCAGCCGGGGATTGTTCAGCATGATGGCCAGGAGCAGCGCGGCCGCCAGCCGGATCGGGACCGTGACCACGATCACGAGCACCGTGACACGCACCGAGCCCCAGAACAGCGGATCGCTGAAGGCACGTTCGTAGTTCGCCAGCCCCGTGAAGGTGCGGTCGACACCGAGACCGCGCCACTCGAGCATCGAGTAGAAGATGCTCGAGACGCTCGGCCAGATCGTGTACATGCCGAAAAGCACCAGGGTGGGCAGCACGAACACGTACACCCAGCGGCTGACGCGCCGGCCCCGGGGCGGACCGGGCGCGTGCGCGATGGTGGCTGCCACCTCAGTACCGATCGGCGGAGTAGTCCGTCCCCAGCTCGTAGTCGGTGAAGACCCAGTCGTCGAGCGAGACCTCCGTCCCCGCGGCCACGACCACGTCGATGGCGCGGTCACGCTCTGCCGCGAGGGCGTCGCTGAAGGTCTTGAGCGCGGTCTGGGGATCGTCGATGTCGCCACCGACGCAGCCCTGCACGATCTCGCCGAGGTTGGGGCGGATCTCCTCCATCTCGGCGATGACGGCGCCGACGCCGGGGTTGCGCACCAGCGGGCTCGGTGCGAGCCGGCACCAGTCCGAGAAGATCTCGATCGCCCGCGAGTACGTGGGGTCGACGTCGGCGCCTGCGACGACCGAGAGGTCGGCCGGTGGCTGGTCCATGTTCCCGGCGAGCGCCTGCGCGAACTCCGGGGTGGCCAGCAGCGAGAACAGCGCGCTGACCCCCTCGCCGTGCCCGCTCGTGCTCGACTGCCAGAACTGGCCGGACGAGGGGCCGCGGGCGGAGTAGCCCGCGCCGTCGGGGGTGGGCATGTTCGTGACGCCGACGCGGGGCAGGAAGTCGGCGAACTGGCCGGCCAGGACTCCGGAGTTCCACGGGCCGTCGAAGAACACGGCCGCCTCGCCGGCGGCCCAGCGTGCTCGCGCCTCCCTCGCGTCCAGGGACGTCGAGGCCGGCAGCATGGCCCCGTCGGTGACCAGGGACTGGAGGAACTCCAGCGCCTGCAGGAAGCCCTCCCCGTGGAAGACGTACTCCCCGGTGCTCGGGTCGGTGATGTCCGCAGGGTTGACGCCGGCCGTGTTGAGCGCGAGCGCCTGCCCGGCGCCCTGTGCGAGATCCACCAGCTGTTCCTGCAGACGCCCGTCGAAGGCGATGTTCCAGGCCCAGCCCGCCGTCTGCCCGCCTGCACCGATCTCACGCAGGATGCGGCGGAACTCGTCCCAGGTCTGGGTCGCGGCCTCGGGGTCGCCGCCTGCCCTCTCGAGCTGCTCGACATCGAACCAGGCCAGCGTCGAGTGCTGCTGGTGGGAGAAGATCGGGACCGAGTAGACGTCGCCGTCGAAGGTGTGGACGCCCTCGAAGAGGCTGGCCGACGTCGACGCCTGGGCGTCGGCGCCCAGGGTGACCGGCGAGATCAACCCGCGCGCGACCAGTGCGGGCGTGGGGATGCCCGTGAGGTTGCTGAAGACGTCGGGCATCTGGTCGCTGCCGAGCGCGAGCTGCAGCGCCTGGCCCATCTCGTTCGGGTTGTAGACGGTGCGCTCGACCTCACCGTCCGCACCCGACGACCAGGTGTCGAAGATGCCCTGCAGGGCTCCTTCCAGCGGCTCGAAGTGGTCCCACCACTGCAGCGCACCGCCGGACGCGGGCGGTGGCGTCGAGCCCGAGCTCCCGGACGTCGAGGAGCGACTGCAGGCGGCGAGCGCGGCGAGCACCGCTGCCGCGGAGCCGCCGAGAACCATGCGTCGACTGGGGGTGTGCACGAGCATCTCCTTCGATGTTCCATCGTTGTACCGGAGCACCGTAGGGGCGTTCCGGCGGGACGGTCAAGCCCGAGATCCTCCATCAACGGTTGAGCAGCAGTCCTCCCGACCAATCTGCTGACACGACGGCAACGGCGCGATCGGACGCTGCTGATAACCTCGGCGGGGCGGCGATTCATTAGTACGTGGACACATATGGTCAGGAGCCCGAGAGACGTGATGGCGCGACGACGCGGAGCTGCGGCAGTGGCGCTCGACGCCTCGGAGGCGAGGTCGCTGCGCGAGGCGGCGAGTGGGACAGGTGCGGAGGCGGTGCGCGCCCGTGTGGTCCTTCTCGCGGCCGAGGGGCGCAGCAACACCGAGATCGCCGCCATCGCCGGGGTGGCCCGGCAGAGCGTGGTCAGCTGGCGTCGTCGGTACGCCGCCGACGGCATGGCCGGGCTTCGTGACCGGCGGCGCAGCGGCCGTCCGCCCCGGGTCGACGCCTGGAGGATCGTGCTCGCATCCCTGACGGCGCCGGAGGGCGCCGACCGGTGGACCTCCCGGTCGTTGGCGGCGTCGCTCGGCGTCGGCGCGGCCACCGTGGTGCGGGCGTGGCAGGCCCACGGGGTGCAGCCGCTCGCGAACGGGCGCCTGCGGCTGCTGTGCGAGCCGCCACTCGAGGTCGACGTGCTCGAGGAGGTCGACCGCGACGACCAGGGCGTGACCCTCCGACCGCACCCGCGAGGTGAGCGGCTACGCCTCGTGCCGCCCGAGCACGCGTCGTCAGGCACGCACGTGGCGCCGAGCACGACCACCTGGCGAGGCATGGCGCGCGTCGTCGGCGTGCTGCACGACCGGACGAGCGAGGCGACACGGGAGCGGGGCGACGCGGCGGAACCAGCCCGGCGAACCCCCAACCGTCCAGACACTTATGAAGCGCCGTCGAGCGCCCGGGTGACGATGCGCGAGGTCGCCGCGGACGCAGGCGTGTCGATGAAGACCGTCTCGAACGTCCTCACCGGCGCCAAGCGCGTCGCTCCCGACACCCGTGCCCGGGTCGAGCAATCGATCGATCGGCTCGGCTACCAGCTCAACACCGCGGCGCGTCACCTGCGCACCGGCCGCCGCGGCACGGTGGTCCTGGCGGTCCCGGAGTTCCGCGTCAACTACTTCGCCGAGCTGGCGGAGCAGCTGATCGACGCCGCCGCGGCGCGAGGCGTCACCATCCAGGTGCAGGTCACCCGGGGCCAGCGGGAGCGTGAGCTGGAGATCATGGCGACCGCGCGGGGGCTGGCCGACGGCGTCATCATGGTCGGCCAGGGCATGACGGAGGCGGACCTTCGGGGGCTGTCGGGCGGGGGTCCGTTCGTGCTGCTCGGGGAGAACATCAGCGGCACCGCCGTGGACCACATCACGATCAGCAACGCCGGCGCGGCCCGCACCGCGATGACCCACCTGCTGGCCTCGGGTCGACGTCGGGTGGCGTTGCTGGGCACGGGGAGCACCGCCGTGGCTGCTGCGCGTGTGCGCGGCGCGCGCGAGGCGGCGGCAGAGCACGGCGTCGAGCTGCTGCCGGAGCTGATGGTGGGCTCCGGGCCGTGGCACCGGGACGCGGGGGAGCGCGCCACCGCCGAGCTGATCGAGAGCGGTGCCGTGTTCGACGCGATCCTCGGGTTCAACGACGAGCTGGCGCTGGGTGCCGCACGCGCGCTGCTGACGCACGGCATCGACGTGCCGACGGACGTCGCCCTGGTGGGTTTCGACAACTCCCGCGACGCCGCCTACTCCACGCCGAGCCTGACCTCGATCGCCCCGGACATGGCGCACATCGCACGTCGTGCCCTCGAGCTGATCGAGGAGCGGCAGCGGCACCCGGGCGTCGGTCGGGGGGCGGAGCCCGCCCACGTCATCGCGCCTCACACGCTGGCCGTGCGCGAGTCCGCCCCCTGACGCGCGACCTCAGCCGCAGTCGGCCGCGCCGGTCACGGGTGCCTGCAGCGTCACCGTGCTCGGGGTGACCAGCACGCGATAGCGGCTGCCGGTGACGAGCCCGTGCGGCTCGAGCGCGGCGTCGAGCGCGCGCCAGGCGTCCGCCTCGTCGGTGAGGGCGCCGTCGTAGGTGATCGAGGCACCCTCCGGCTCCGCGGCGAGCACGGAAGCGGCCAGACCGGCGGGCGGTTCGCCGTCGGGCATCTCGATCCCGACGGTGACCGTGATCGGGCCGTGGCCGGGCGCCGCCTCGTAGGTGCGGACGACCGAGCCGTCCCACGGGCGGCCGTCGGCCGCCATCCGGGTACGGACCTGAGCGCTGAGATCGACGACGGCGTGGCCGATCTCGCTCTCGTCCCGCACGCTCGTGCTGAGCTGGGCCAGACGCGTGGGCGGGAGCGGGTGGAGCTGGAGCGTGCGGGTGGTCATCTGGAGTCCCTCTTCGATGGATCGGAGACGACGCTGCACCTCACCGAGCGCCACCCGGTCGGCCTCGATCCGCCTCGCCAGCTCGTTCTCCCGAGCCCGCAGGGACTCGAGAAGCCGCGGCGTGGTCAAGGTCGGGTCGAGCAGGTCGCGGATCGCGTCCAGCCCGAAACCGAGCGAGCGCAACGCCGAGATGGCGTGCACCCTCCCGGCCTGGGCGGGCGCGTAGCGGCGGTAGCCGGTGGCGGGGTCGACGCCGGCAGGGCTCAGCAAGCCCTCGGCCTCCCAGTGCCGCAGCATCCGCCGCGATACCCCGGTGCGGTGAGCGAGATCTCCGATGGTCAACATGGCGAGACCGACTCCATCCCGTGACACGGTGTCAAGGTCAACCCCACAACCCCACGCGCGGTCAACCGGTGCGCGAACGCCCCGTGCGCGGTCAACCCCACCCGATTCGAGGTGATCCGCTGCCGCCAAAAGGTCCCCGATCACCTCGACCCGGTGAAAAGGGGCGGGGCAGGGGAGGGGGTCAGCCCTCTTCGGCCTTCTTCAGCACGTCGGAGAGGCGGTTGGCGGCGGCGACCACCGACGCGGCGTGCAGACGACCGGGCTGGCGGCTCATGCGCTCGACGGGACCCGAGACCGAGACCGCGGCGATGACACGGCTGCTCGGGCCGCGCACGGGTGCGCTGACCGAGGCCACCCCGAGCTCGCGCTCGCTCACGCTCTGGGCCCAGCCGCGACGCCGCACGCCGGACAGGATCGTCGCGGTGAACTTGGCGCCCTGCAGACCCCGGTGGAGCCGGTCGGGCTCCTCCCAGGCCAGCAGGATCTGGGCGGCCGAGCCCGCGAGCATCGTCAGCGTCGCACCGACCGGGATCGAGTCGCGCAGACCCATCTGCTTCTCGGCCGCGGCCACGCAGATGCGCTGGTCGCCCTGGCGGCGGTACAGCTGCGCGCTCTCCCCGGTGTGGTCGCGCAGGGCGCCGAGCACGGGTCCGGCCGCAGCGAGCAGACGGTCCTCGCCCGCGGCAGCGGCGAGCTCGCCGAGCCGCGGTCCGAGCACGAAGCGGCCCTGCATGTCGCGGGAGACGAGACGATGGTGCTCGAGGGCGACGGCGAGACGGTGCGCCGTCGGCCGAGCCAGGTGTGTCGATGCGACGAGCTGGGCGAGCGTCGCTGGACCGGCCTCGAGAGCGCTGAGGACGATCGCAGCCTTGTCCAGGACGCCGACTCCGCTAGAGTTGTCCATACCCCGATACTGCCGTCTCGGAGGATGAGACGCAAGTCCGGACTGGGGAGAACCCTCGGACACTGGACGGAACGAAAGGTGGTCGAACGATCATGGCCGGGACACTCGCAGAGAAGGTATGGGCCGAGCACGTCGTACGTCGAGGCGACGACGGTGCCCCTGACCTGCTCTACATCGACCTTCACCTCGTGCACGAGGTGACCAGCCCTCAGGCGTTCGAGGGGCTGCGGCTCGCAGGCCGGCGTGTGCGCCGGCCCGACCTCACGCTCGCGACCGAGGACCACAACACCCCCACCCTCGACATCGATCTGCCGATCGCGGACCTGACCTCGCGGACGCAGATCCAGACGCTGCGCAACAACGCCGCCGAGTTCGGTGTGCGGATCCACTCGCTCGGCGACGCCGACCAGGGGATCGTGCACCAGGTGGGCCCGCAGCTCGGGCTGACGCAACCGGGCATGACCGTGGTGTGCGGCGACTCGCACACCTCGACCCACGGCGCGTTCGGCGCGCTCGCGTTCGGTATCGGCACCTCCGAGGTCGAGCACGTGCTCGCCACGCAGACGCTGCCGCTGGCGCCGTTCAAGACGATGGCGATCAACGTCGAGGGTCAGCTGCCGCCGGGGACCACGAGCAAGGACATCATCCTGGCGATCATCGCCAAGATCGGCACCGGCGGCGGCCAGGGCTACGTCCTGGAGTACCGGGGCGAGGCGATCCGCGCGCTGTCGATGGAGGCGCGCATGACGGTCTGCAACATGTCGATCGAGGCCGGCGCTCGTGCCGGCATGATCGCCCCGGACGAGACCACCTTCGAGTACCTGCGGGGTCGCCCGCACGCGCCCGAGGGTGCGGACTGGGACGCGGCGCTCGAGCACTGGCGCACGCTGCGCACCGATGACGACGCCATTTTCGACGTCGAGATCGAGCTGCGCGCGAGCGACCTGGAGCCCTTCGTCACCTGGGGCACCAACCCCGGGCAGGGGCTGCCGATCTCCGCGACGGTGCCGGTGCCGGAGGAGATCGCCGAGGAGAACGAGCGCGTCGCCGCCGAGCGGGCCATCGAGTACATGGGTCTGATCCCCGGCCAGCCGTTGCGTGAGATCCCGGTCGACACCGTCTTCATCGGCTCCTGCACCAACGGCCGCATCGAGGACCTGCGCTCGGTCGCCAAGGTGTTCCAGGGCCGTCGCAAGAACGACGACGTCCGAGTGCTGGTGGTGCCCGCCTCGGCCCGGGTGCGCCTGCAGGCCGAGGCCGAGGGGCTCGACCAGATCTTCCTGGACTTCGGTGCGGAGTGGCGCAACGCCGGCTGCTCGATGTGCCTGGGCATGAACCCCGATCAGCTGCAGCCGGGGGAGCGGGCGGCGTCCACGTCGAACCGCAACTTCGAGGGGCGGCAGGGCAAGGGTGGCCGGACCCACCTGGTCTCGCCGCTCGTGGCGGCCGCCACCGCGATCCGCGGCACCCTGTCCTCGGTCGCCGACCTCGCTGCCGACGACCCGACGTTCGCCGCGCTCGACGTGGCCGAGCTCGACGGGTCCCCGCTCGCGCCGCTGGACCCGCAGGTCCCGGTCCAGGTCTGAGGAGGATTCCCATGGAGAAGTTCACCACCCACACCGGCATCGGTGTGCCGCTGCGACGCGGCAACGTCGACACGGACCAGATCATCCCGGCCGTCTACCTCAAGCGGGTCACCCGCACCGGCTTCGAGGACGCGCTGTTCTCGGCCTGGCGCAACGACCCCGGTTTCGTGCTGAACCAGGACGCCTACCGCGCGGGCTCGGTGCTGGTCGCCGGTCCCGACTTCGGCACCGGTTCCTCGCGCGAGCACGCCGTCTGGGCGCTCAAGGACTACGGGTTCCGCGTGGTGCTGTCCCACCGGTTCGCCGACATCTTCCGCGGCAACTCCGGCAAGCAGGGGCTGCTCGCAGCTCAGCTCGCGCAGGAGGACATCGAGCTGATCTGGAAGGTCCTGGAGTCCGAGCCGGGGACCGAGGTCACGGTCGATCTGGGTGCCCGCACGGTCACGTGCCGCGACATCGTGGCGCCCTTCCAGGTCGACGACTACACGCGCTGGCGCCTGATGGAGGGCCTCGACGACATCGGCCTGACGCTCGCGCACGAGGAGGACATCACCGCGTTCGAGCAGTCGAGGCCGAGCCACAAGCCCGCCACGCTGCCCGCCAAGCACCTCCCGACGGTCGAGATCAAGGCAGCGCGTCCGATCGCGCTTCCCATCACACCGGTCGGCCGCTGATCCTGGCTCGCTAGCCTGGTCACGTGCTCGACGACGTGTACCTGGCTGCACCGGGCCGCGTGCCACCTGAGGCCGCAGCAGAGTTCGACCTGCTGCTGGCGGAGCTGGACGGCCTGTCCGACGACGCCGGCCCGATCGACCTGACCGGCCGGACCGCGCGCCCGGTTTGGCAGCTGCTGGTCCATGCCGCGGCCACCGGCCGGTTCGCCCTGCACGGGTCGGGCACCACCGACATCCGGATGTTCGAGCCTCGGCAGGCCAACGACGTCGACAGCTTCGGCGACCGCCGTGGCGTCTACGCCGCCGCGGACGGGTTGTGGCCGTTCTACTTCGCCATCGTCGACAGGACGCGCGTCACCTCGCTCCTGAACGCGGCGTTCACGCTGGCCGACCCGGCCACCGGCGCGGAGACCGGCCCGTGGTACTTCTTCTCGGTCGACTCTCCCGACGCCGAGCCGTGGCGTGACGGTGCGGTCTATCTCATGCCCGTCGCCGGCTTCGAGCGTCAACCCGAGCGGGAGCACCCGGCCGGGCGGCTGCGCATCCTGCAGCTCTTCCACCCCGGCGAGGTCCGGCCCGTCGCCGTGGTGCGGGTCCGACCGGCCGAGTTCCCGCTCCTGGACGCGATCCGACATCACGATCAGGCGGTCCTCGGTCAGCGTGCCGTCGCGGATCCGCACGGCTTTCCCTGGCTCTGAGCGCCGGCGCGCCCGCCCCGACGGCGCCGAGAAAGAGGAGCCCGCGACATCGATCACGCCGAGCCTGCCCGCGGGCCGCGGGGAGTTCGACGTAGGCTGGCGGCGCCCGTGAACCAGTCGGGCCTGGCGAGGAACGGACGGGTGATGAGCGAGCTGCGGGTCCACGGCGGAACCCCGCTCACCGGTGAGATCACGGTGAGGGGCGCGAAGAACTTCGTGTCGAAGGCGATGGTCGCGGCCGTCCTCGGTGAGACTCCCAGCGAGCTGCGCAACGTCCCGCAGATCAAGGACGTCCAGGTCGTCGCCAGCATCCTGGGTCTGCACGGCGTCGGCGTCGAGTGGGACCGCAGCAGCGGCGTCGTCTCGATGGATCCTCAGCACGTCGAGACCGCGGTGATGGCGGAGGTCAACGCCCACGCGGGCTCCTCCCGGATCCCGATCCTGCTGTGCGGCCCGCTGCTGCACCGCCTCGGCGAGGCGTTCATCCCTGACCTCGGCGGATGCCACATCGGTGACCGGCCGATCGACTACCACCTGAGCATCCTGCGCGAGTTCGGTGCCCGGGTGGACAAGCTCGAGTCCGGGATCAGCATCACCGCACCGCACGGGCTGACCGGCACCCAGGTCGAGCTGCCGTACCCGAGCGTCGGAGCGACCGAGCAGCTGCTGCTCACCGCGGTCCGCGCGCGTGGCAAGACCGAGCTGCGCAACGCCGCGATCGAGCCCGAGATCATGGACCTGATCGCGCTGCTGCAACGCATGGGCGCGATCATCTCGGTCGATCCGGGGCGGATCATCCGCGTGGAGGGCGTCGAGGCGCTCACCGGCTACACCTTCACGGCGCTCCCGGACCGGATCGAGGCCGCCTCCTGGGCGTCCGCAGCACTGTCGACGCGCGGAGACATCTACGTCCGCGGTGCGCACCAGGCCGACATGATCACGTTCCTCAACACCTTCCGCAAGGTCGGTGGCGCCTTCGAGATCGACGACGACGGCATCAGGTTCCACCACCCAGGCACCGAGCTCAAGGCGATCGCGCTCGAGACCGACGTGCACCCGGGCTTCATGACCGACTGGCAGCAGCCCCTGGTCGTGGCGCTCACCCAGGCGACAGGGCTGTCGATCGTCCACGAGACCGTCTACGAGAACCGCTTCGGCTTCACCGAGGCGCTCACGGAGATGGGCGCCACCATCCAGGTGTACCGGGAGTGCCTCGGCGGAACCCCGTGCCGGTTCGGCCAGAAGAACTTCTTCCACTCGGCGATCATCTCGGGGCCGACGCCCCTGCGCGCCGCCGACATCGTGGTCCCCGACCTGCGAGGCGGGTTCAGCCACCTGATCGCCGCGCTCACCGCCGACGGCATCTCCAGCGTGCGCGGGATCGAGCTGATCAACCGCGGCTACGAGAACTTCGAGGGCAAGCTCGAGGCGCTCGGGGCGAAGTTCGAGAGCGTCTAGGAAGCCGCACGGTGTGAGGCTCGGCGCGCACCTGCCCGTCCTCGACCTCGAGGGTCGGGGGTGGGAGCTACGCGCCATGACCGGCTACGTGGCGCTCGCGCGCGATCTCGGCTTCGAGGCCGTGGCGGCCAACGACCACCTCGTCTACCGCTACCCGTGGTTGGACAGCATCGTCGCGCTGTCGAGCGTCCTCGAGGCGGCAGAGGGCATGACGCTCGCGACGACGGTCGCGCTCCCCGTGGTCCGCGGGCCCGAGGTGCTCGCCAGCGCAGCCCTGGCGCTGGACGCCCTCTCCGGAGGCAGGCTCCTGCTCGGCGTCGGTGCCGGGTCATCGCGAGCCGACTACGAGGCCACCGGGCACGACTTCGAGCTGCGGTGGCCGCTGTTCTGGGACGCCGTGGACCAGCTGCACGCGTCGCTACCCGGCGGTCCCCCGATCTGGGTCGGGAGCTGGGGCTCGTCGGCGGTGCTCCGGCGCACGGCAGCGCGCGCCGACGGGTGGCTCGCGTCGGCGGCGCACACGACGCCGGCGGTGGTCGCCGCACGCTGCGCCGAGCACGGCCTCCAGGCCGGCGTCGCGACGATGTGGACCGCGGTGACCGACGATGCCGACGAGAGCCGGCGGCGCCTGGCGTGGCTCTCCGAGATCACCGGCGTGCCCGCCGGGACTCTGGCCGAGAGGGTGCTGGTCGGGTCGCCGTCGAGCTGTGCCCGGTTGGTCCGGGCGTACCAGGACGCCGGCGTGCACACGCTTTTCCTCTGGCCGCTGGGCGATCCGGAGCGGGGTCTGGAGCGGGTGGCACGAGACGTGCTGCCGATGCTCAGCGACCCGCCGTGACCTGCTGCAGCAACGCCACCGCGGTCCGGATCGGCGCGGGAACCGGCCCGCCGGAGCGATGCGCGACACCGATGCGACGGACCGGCCCGCCCGGGTGCAGGTCGCGCACGGTGACCCCCGCAGGTGCTTGCGCGGCGGCGAGCCCGGGGACCACGCCGATCCCCAGCCCGGCCGCGACGAACGCCTGCACGGCGCGGTGGTCATCGGTGCTCAGCAGCGCGCGCGGCTCGAAGCCGTCAGCCCGACAGGCCGCGAGCAGGATCCGGTACCACGCGCTGCCGGGACGGCCACCCACCCAGGGCTCGTCCTTCAGGTCGGCGAGGCGGAGACGCCGGTCCGTGCGAGCGAGCCGGTGACGGACGGGCAGCAGCGCGCGGTAGGGGTCCTCGAAGAGCGGCACGACCGTCAGCCGGTGCGTGATGGCCGACGGCGTCCCGGCAGCCTCGTAGACCACCGCCATGTCGAGCTCGCCGCTCTCCAGGCGTGGGAGCAGCGCGGGCATGTGGTCGTCGACGACCGTCAGCTCCAGATCGGGACTGACCGCCCGGAGCCGGCTGAGGACCTGGGGGACGAAGCTGGTGAGCGCCGTCGGGAAGCTCCCGATACGGAGGCGACCGGCCTGGCGCCCGACGATCTCGTCGAGACTCTGCTGGGCGTCGTCGAGATGCGTCAGGATCGCGGCGCCGTGGCGGGCCAGCACCGCGCCGGCCTCGGTCAGCTCCAGCGGCCGGACGCCACGGTCCACGAGAATCGTCCCGACGTGGCCCTCGAGCGCAGCGATGTGCTGGCTGGCCGCCGACTGGGTGATCCCGACAGCCTGGGCGGCGCCCGAGAAGGAGCCCTCGCGGCCGAGCTCGGTGAGGACCTGGATCGCGCGCACCTGCGTCATCAGCGTCACTGATCCTCCATCAGTTCTCAGTGTTGATACTAATACCCGCGACTCCTACGTTCAGGGCCTCCAACCACGAGAGAGGCACGGACATGACCGCTGCACAGATCGACACCGACAAGCTGATGGCCTTCGTCTTCCGGGCGGTGGACGAGGTCGGTGCGACCCTGAACACCGCGCTGGTCCGCATGGGCGACCAGCTCGGCTACTACCGCGACCTCGCGTCGCACGGGCCGACGACCTCGGCCGAGCTCGCCTCGCGCACCGGTACCCCGGAGCCGTACGCGCGGGAGTGGCTCAACGCGCAGGCCGCGGGACGGATCGTCGAGTACGACCCCGCCGACGGCCGGTACTCGCTGCCGCCGGAGCACGCGGTCGCGCTGACCGACGAGACCAGCCCGGCGTACCTGCCCGGGTTCTTCCAGATCGCGCTCGGCACGGTCCACGACACCGACCGGGTGGTGCAGGCGGCGCGGGCGGGTACCGGCGTCGGCTGGCACGAGCACGACGCCGACGTGCACGTCGGGTGCGAACGGTTCTTCAGGCCCGGGTACGCCGCCAACCTGGTGTCCGGATGGCTGCCGGCGCTCGACGGGGTGGTCGACATGCTCACGGCGGGCGCCAGGGTGGCCGACGTGGGGTGCGGCCACGGAGCATCGACGGTGCTGATGGCGCAGGCGTTCCCCCGATCGAGGTTCGTCGGCTCCGACCTGCACGCCGCGTCGATCGAGACCGCCCGCGCGCGAGCGGCCGAGGCTGGAGTGGCGGACCGGGTCGTCTTCGAGACGGTGCCCGCACAGCAGCTCGGTGACGCCCGCTACCAGCTGATCACGATGTTCGACTGCCTGCACGACATGGGCGACCCGGTGGGTGCCGCGCGGGCTGTCCGTGCGGCGCTGGAGCCCGACGGCACCTGGATGGTGGTCGAGCCGGCCGCCGGCGATGCGGTCGAGGACAACCTGACCCCGCTCGGCCGGGCCTACTACGGGTTCTCCGCGCTGCTGTGCACACCCGCCTCACTCTCGCAGCCCGTGGGCGCGGCTCTCGGGACCCAGGCGGGCCCCGCACGGATCCGTGAGGTCGTCAGCCAGGCGGGCTTCACCCGGTTCCGCGTCGCCGCGTCGACACCCTTCAACACGGTCTTCGAGATCAGGCCCTGACGGGCAGGAGTGCCCGGCTGGATCGCCTGCGAGATCGCCGGCCTGTGACAGGATCGATGTGCGGGGGGCGTCGGTCCCGCCACAGGCAGGGGAGAGTGATCGGTCGATGTCGCAACAGCTGTCGGACGCCGCGCGAAGGATCGCGCAGCACCCGAACGTGAGGAACGCCGTCGGGCAGGCCATGGGGGCGGCAGCCGAGGGCGGCCAGCTCGGGCAGGCGGCGCAGTCCTTCGGCGTCAACCCGGCCGACTTCCCGGGTGCGCGGCCGGAGGGCAACGCCGCGGGCACCCGCATCGCGGCGGTGTCCTGCTCGATCGACGAGGCCGCCGAGGTCCTCTCGCGCAGCCACTACGAGACCGGACCCACCGGCCACCTCCACGTGATCACGCCGATGGTGATGCCCAAGACGCGGCGCGTGCGCGGGCTGCTGCCGGTCATCCTGGCGGTGCTGCTCGGCGTCGCCGGCTACGTCGCGCTGCTGCCGACGGACGGCCTGTCGACCGCCATCTTCGGGCTGCACTACTGGGTGCTGGTGCTGCTGACCGCGGGGTACCGGTACTGGCGCCAGGGCATGGTGATGGTCCCCGAGGGCTGCCGGGCGCTGATCTCCCGGTTCGGCAAGGTCGAGGCCGAGGTCGGCCCCGGCCTCGTGACACTGCTCAACCCGTGGAAGCGGGTCTCCTACATCATCAACACCACGCGGGAGTACCCGTTCAACGCCCCGATCCGGCAGGCGCCCACGAAGTCCGGCGTGCAGGCCAGCGTCGACCTGTTCCTGCAGTTCAAGATCACCAACGCGCGCGAGTTCGTGTTCGTGCTCGGCGCGGTGCAGGGCTTCCAGGACAAGCTGAACAACGCGATCTCGGAGACGACCCGATCGCTGATCTACGACCAGGAGGCCTCGGGCATCTACGACCTGGTCGGTGAGAGCACGTCGCGGCTGCTCGAGCAGCTGAACGCCCAGTTCCAGCCCGCGGTCCAGCTCACCACGGCGAACATCACGCACGCGGAGCCGGCGAGCCAGGAGTACCGGATGGACCTCGCCGCACCCGAGATGGTGCGGGTGGCGAAGGAGGCGTACACCTACGAGTACGAGCTCCAGCTGCGCAAGGAGCAGAACGAGGGCGACCTGAACAAGGACCTCGCCTCGCTCAACGAGACGCTGTCGGCGATCCAGGCGGACATCGCCCGCTACCAGGCCCAGATGGACACCGCGCTCGAGCGCGAGACGAACCGTGCGAACGCGTTGGCGCGGCAGCGGTTCGTGGAGTCCGAGTCCACGGCGAAGGCCAACGCGGCGCTGCTCGAGGCCCAGGCGCTCGACATCAGGGCGATGAGCGCGGCGCTGGCTCCCGAGATCCTCGAGTACACGTTCCAGCAGGACGTGCTGTCCAAGCTGGAGTCGCTCTCGGGCTCGCTGCCGCAGATCGTGCGGGTGGGTGGCGACGGCGACGGCGTCGACTACCTGGCGATCGCGCGCGACCTGGTCGGCGGTGCCGACCAGCAGCTGTTCTCCGGCGAGGACATGCAGGTCATCAGCGCCCGCAGCGAGGAGATCGCAGCGCGCGTGAGCAGCCGGGAGGAACGGATCGAGGAGCTGTTGAAGCCACCGGAGGAGACGCAGGTGGAGATCGTCACCTCTCGCGAGGAGGACGAGACGCCGGGAGCGGAGCGGGTCGAGGAGATCCGACGCTCGGTGGCGATGGACCCGAACGAGCTGAGCGAGCAGCCGGAGGCGAACGATGACTGAGCAGCAGGTGACGAGCCGGTCGGTCTCGGGCGCGCGGATGAGCTCGATCAAGGAGGCGTTGGCGGGCTGGAACGACGTCGCCGCGCTGCTGCGCGGCGGCGACGGCGGTGCCCTCGTGCCCGTGGTCATCCCGCGCGACAGCCGCGGCACCAGGTGGCTGGTGCCGGTGTGGCTCGGCGTCTGGGCGTTCGCCAGCACCGCGATGCTGATGGCCAACGGTTGGGGTCGGCTGGGCACCGCGACGCTGATCGGCGGGATCGTGCTGGTGCTGGTCGCCGCGCTGTGGTGGTGGCGGTCCTCGATCGTGGAGATCGAGGAGGGCACGATCGGCGTGCTGACCACCTTCGGCGCGATCTCAGGGCCGGGGCTCTCACCCGGTCGGCACTACCTGTGGCACCCGTGGAAGCGAGTCGCCTACGTGGTCGACGTGACCACGGAGATCCCGTACTCGGCTCCGGTGCTGTCCTCTCCGACGCACGAGAACGTGCCGCTGAAGTCGATCGAGTTCTTCCTGCGGTTCCGCATCCTCGACGCGATCCGGTTCGTGCAGACGATCGGCGCCGGGAACTTCGACCTGGTGCTGTCCAACTCCGTGCAGGACGCGATCCGCCAGCGCTCGCGCCAGGTGCGGACCGAGCGCGCGTACGACCTGCGGGGCTCCGACGTCAAAGACATGCAGGACCTGCTCAACCGGCAGCTGACCCCGTACGGCGTGCAGATCATCGGCTGCAACATCCCCGACGTGCAGCTGCCCGAGGAGTATCGCGAGCACCTGGCCACGCGCGAGCGTGTGGCCAAGGAGGCGGCCGCGTACGAGAAGGAGTGGGAGCTCGCGCGCAAGCGCCGTGTCGACACCCTGCTGATGGAGATCGAGCGCAGCAAGAAGGTGCGCGACGCGAAGATCGTCGAGGTGAAGGCCTCGCTCAACCGGGCCCGTCAGGACGTCGCGCAGATGCTCGAGGAGCGCGAGACGGAGGCGCAGAAGATCCGGTACGAGATCGAGACGCGGGCGCGCACCAACCTCGTCGCCGCGCAGGGTGAGGCCAAGGCGCGCGAGCAGCTCGCCACCGCCTACAAGGACAACCGTGCGGTGCTCGGCTACGAGCTGGCCCGACGGCGACTCGACGTGGGTGCGCAGCTCGCCGAGGCCGCTCCTCGTCCCGTCATCGTCAAGACCGATGCCAGCGGTGGTGGCACCGACTCCTCGGCGCTGTCGACCCTGCTGCTGGCCCAGCTGCTGCCGACCCTGGGTCAGCGGCAGCCGGCGTCACCGCCCGTAGGCGACCTGCCGTAGCGCCTTGATGTAACCGAGGGCGAAGAGCCGTCCCATCGTGGCGTAGCCGGGTCGGTGGTTGTCCTCACCGGCGAGCGTCGGGACGTGGTCGGGGCGGAGCGGGCCGTCGAAGCCGATCTCGGCGTAGGCCTCGACGCACGCGGCCAGATCGGTCTGACCGTCGTCGTGGAAGGTCTCCACGAAGTCGTCGGCGGTACCGCGGACGTCGCGGAAGTGGACGAACGCGATGGCCTCGCGGCGCCCCAGCTCCCGGATCACCGCGGGCAGGTCGTCGCTCATCAGCGCGACGTTCCCCTGGCACAGGGTGACGGCGTTCGCGGGGGAG
Source organism: Pseudactinotalea suaedae (assembly GCF_009733815.1). GTDB lineage: Bacteria > Actinomycetota > Actinomycetes > Actinomycetales > Beutenbergiaceae > Pseudactinotalea > Pseudactinotalea suaedae. The sequence continues at coordinate 440,938 of NZ_WNXY01000002.1, read as the reverse complement.
GGGTGCAGGTCGAGCACCCGGCGGAACGCCTCGACCGACCGGATGATGCGCGGCACGCCGCGGCTCTCCGCGCGCGGCGGATCGTCGGGGTGCAGGGCCAGCCGGACGCCGGCCTGCTCGGCCTCGGGCACGACCGCGTCGAGGAAGTACGCCAGCCCGTCCCACAGTTGGTCCTCGGTGATGCTGCCGGGTTCGACGACCGGCGGGAGCGCGAGGTCTCCGGCCCGGGTGTACCCGGTCGAGAGCGCGCCGCCACGGATCCGGACGGCCACGTCGGTGCGGGCCCAGGAGGTGACGGCCATCCAGTTGTAGCAGAGCACCGGGACACCGAGCCGGCCCATCGCGCGGACCTGCTCGATGACGTGGGAGATCTGCTCGTCGCGCTGCGGCCCGCCGAGGCGGACGGCGTCCAGCGGTGGGGTGTCCTCGATCGCGGCCATCGTCAGGCCGTGGTCCGCCAGCCGTTCCTGGTGCGCCGTGATGGCGGCCTCGCCCCAGGGGCGCTCGTCGGTGAACGTCGGCGGCGGCGCTCCGACGGCGCGCAGCCACCGCATCTCCTGCTCGGCGCCGTCGAGCAGCACCACGGCGTCGTCGACGCCGCACTGCTTCATGAGCGTCCACAACGGGTCCGGACGGCTCTGGACCAGCTCGGCCAGCCTCATGCGGCGTACGTCCCCGCGGGCATGCCGGTGACCCCGGGGCGGCACCGGAACAGGCCGCCCAGGTGGGAACCTGCCTCGAGCTCGGCAGGGTCGTCGAGCTGGTGGCCGGTCGTGACGTAGAGGTCCCCGAGGTCGGGGCCGCCGAACGCGCACGAGCTCGGGTTGGCGACCGGCACCTCCAGGCGGGCGTCGACCCGGCCGTCGGGGCGATAGCGCCGGATCTCGCCGCCCCCGTACATGGCCACCCACAGACCACCCTCGGCGTCGACCGTCATGCCGTCGGGGAGCTCGCCGTCGAGGAAGTCGACGAGCACGCGGCCGTTGCCGAGCTCACCGTGCTCGCCGTCGAAGTCGTAAGCCCACAGCTGCCCCGGCATGGTGTCGATCACGTACATCGTGCCGTGGTCCGGGCTCCATCCGAGCCCGTTCGACAGCGTCAGCCCGGTCACGGCCGCTGTCACGGTGCCGTCGGGGTCGAGCCGCCACAGGGTCGACCGGCCCGGTGCGAAGTCGTAGGCGTTCGTGCCGGCCCAGAAGCGGCCGAACGGGTCGCACTTGCCGTCGTTGGCGCGGTGGGTCGGGCCGAGCCCGAGATCGACCAGCGGCTGCAGGTCACCGGAGTCCGACAACGTGGCGAAGCCCCGCTCGACCGCCAGCACGTAGCCGCCGGAGTCCCGCAGCGCGGCAGCGCCGACGGGGGTCCCGACACTCAGGTGCGTGTCGGTGCCTGACGCGGGGTCGAACCGGTGCACCTCGCCGCGGATGAGGTTGACCCACACCAGCTGCTGCGCCGCCTCGTCCCACACCGGGCCCTCACCCAGGTGAGCCCTGATGTCGAGCACGAGCTCGAACGTGGCATCGCCGTCGGTCACGCCTGCTCCTCGAGGCACCACCGGTGCCCGAACGGGTCGACGAGCCAGCCACGCCGCTCACCGGGGCCCTGATCAGCCGGTTCACGATCGATCGTGGCGCCGGCGGCCACGGCGCGGGCGTAGGCGGCGTCGACGTCCTGGACGGTGAGTGCGAGCGCCACGGTGCTGTGGCCGAGGGTGGCCGGGGCGTAGGCGCCGTACTCGTGGTACTCGTCGGACAGGAAGAGCACCGCGTCGCCGATCTGCAGCGTCGCGTGCCCGACCTTGCCATCCTCCTCGGTGTAGCGCTCGCCCACCTCGTGGGCGTCGAAGGCCGCGGCGTAGAACGCGATGGCTGCGGCGCCGTCGTTCACGGTGAGGTACGGGGTCAGACGGTTCATCGCCCCACGGTAGCTGTGACGTCCGTCATGTGCGATCCATGATGCGCGCAGCCGAACCGGTGAGGGCAGGCACTGGGATCGGGCCGACCGCACCGGCATGCTGGATGGCATGAACGCACCAGTGATCACCGCCAGCGGCGTCCGCCGCACCTATCGCGGCTCGGGCGCGCCGTTCGAGGCCGTCCGCGGCGTCGACCTGCGGGTCGAGCAGGGTGAGCTGTTCGCGCTGCTGGGCACCAACGGTGCCGGCAAGACCTCGCTCCTGGAGGTCGTGGAGGGCATCGCCCCGGCGAGCGCCGGCGAGGTCCGGGTGTTCGGGCAGGACCCCTTCCGGCAGCGGGCGCAGGTCCGGGCCCGCACTGGCATCATGCTGCAGGAGGCGGGGTTCCCCGCCGACGTCCGCGCCGGCGAGATGGTCACGACCTGGGCCGCCACCCAGAGTCGTCGCAGCGACGACGACGTGCTGGCCGCCGTCGGGCTCTCGCACCGCGCCGGGGTGGCCGTCTCGAGCCTGTCCGGCGGTGAGCGCCGCCGTCTCGACCTCGCGCTCGCGCTGCTCGGGCGGCCCGAGATGCTGTTCCTCGACGAGCCCACCACCGGCCTGGACCCCGAGTCGCGTCGGGACGCCTGGAGCATCGTGCGCGACCGCCTCGACGACGGCGTCACGGTGGTGCTGACGACCCACTACCTGGAGGAGGCGGAGGAGCTGTCCGACCGGCTCGCGATCATGCACGCCGGTCGGATCGTCCGCCAGGGAACGGTCGCCGACATCGTCGCCGACGAGCCCGCCCGGATCACCATGACCATCCCGTCGGACGCGCCTGCTCCGCCGCCGCTGCTGGGCAGCACGCAGCTCGAGCGGGGGAGCACCGGCACGCGCTACGTCATCACCACGCCGCAGCTGCAGGAGGACATGTACACGCTGCTGAGCTGGGCCCGCGAGCACGGGGTCAGCATCGCTGACCTCGACGCGCGCGCCGCCTCGCTCGAGCAGGCGTTCCTGTCGATCGCGGCGAGCAGCGGAGCGGCGGCACAGCCCGAGCCCGCCGCTGCGTGACCCGTCACCTCGAACCCGCCGAGACCACGAGACCACAGGAGTCCGTCATGACCGCCACCACGCTCAGCCCCGCCCGACCCTCGGAGGGAGGCTCCGCCGTCCGCCGCGTCGTCGCGCTCGCCAAGCTCGAGATGACGATGCTCGTCCGGAACAAGACCGCGCTGTTCAACGCGCTGGCCCTGGGCCCGCTCATGGTCGTGCTGATCAACTCGTTCCAGATGCCCGGCATGAACGAGAACCGGTCCGCCTTCGTCGCGAGCCTGCTCGGGTCGCTGGTCGTCTTCGCGATCGTCTTCGCCGGGTACTACAACCTGTGCACCACCGCGGTCGCGCGGCGCGAGGAGCTGATGCTCAAGCGCCTCACCGTCGGTGAGCTCCGGCGCTGGGAGGTGCTGACCGCGATGGCGGCACCCTCGCTGTCGGTCATCCTCGCGCAGGTCGTGCTCGGAGCCGTGGCGGTGACGCTGCTGGTCGGCGCACCCACGGTCGTCAACCCGCTGCTGATGCTGCTCGGTCTGCTGCTCGGGTTCGGCGCGCTCGCCGTGCTCGGGTACGCGACGGCGATCATCACCCGGACCGTCGAGGCCGCGCAGATCACCACCCTGCTCCCGCTCGCCGTGCTGATCTTCTTCTCCGGTGCCACGTTCCCGTTCGCGCTGATGCCCGACGCGCTCCGCACGGTGGCCGAGCTGACGCCCCTGGCCGCGACCAACGAGCTGATGACGCTCGGCCTCACCGGCACGACCGCCGACGGCGGCACTCTCGACTTCGTGCAGTCCTTCGTGGGCGGCCTGCAGCCGACGATCGTGCTGCTGGCCTGGATCGCCATCGGCGGGTACCTGGTCCAGCGCATGATGCCGTGGGAACCCCGCAGGTAGGTTGACCCGGTGACTGTGCCATCATCGGCCGCCCGCTGGCTCGGGCGGACGCAGCCCGAACGCTTCGAGATGATGACGCGGTGGTCCATCTACTTCGTGTTCGCGCTGCCGCCGTTCCTGGCGCTGACGCTGATCACCGGTGGCACTCCCTACACGAACGACTGGGTGCTTGCCTACCCGGGCGCGGTCGCGGTGCAGGCGATCCTTGCAGCACGGGTGTTCGTGCCCGCGATGCGGGTCTACAACAACCGCGCCGTGTGGCCGGTCGGCCGGATGTGGTGGCTCGCTGCCGCGACGCTGGTGTGCGGGGCCATCGCGCTGCAGGTCTACCCGGGGCGCACCGAGGCCCTCGGCGTGGGGCTGCTGATCCCGCTCGCCATCGCGGTGATGGCGATCTCCCCGATCCCGGCACGGGTGCGGACGCTGCTGGCGCTGGCGATCGGTACCGGCGTCATCGCAGCGCTCGTGCAGCTCGCCATCGGCACCGCGCCGGTGAGGGTGGTGCCGACGCTGATCATCGCCACGTTCAGCATCACGGCCGTCGCGGCCTCGTGCCGGATGTCGGGATGGATGATGGCCGTCGTCTGGCAGCTCGACGAGGCCCGCGCGGTCGCCGGCCGACTCGCGGTCGCGGAGGAACGACTGCGGTTCTCCCGGGATCTGCACGACGTGTTCGGTCGGACGCTGTCCACCGTCGCGGTCAAGAGCGAGCTGGCGGCCGCGCTGGCCGAGCGTGGTGATCCGCGAGGCTCCGCCGAGATGCTCGAGGTGCGCCAGCTCGCCCACGACGCCCTGCGCGAGGTCCGAGGGGTCATCCAGGGCTACCGATCGGCCGACCTCGACACCGAGATCGCGGGCGCCCGCGCGCTGCTCCGCTCGGCCGGGGTCGAGTGTCGCGTCGCGGGTGAGGGACTCACCCTGCCGGAGGGGAGCGCCGAAGCGGTCGCGTGGGTGGTGCGGGAGGCGGTGACCAACGTGGTGCGTCATGCAGCCGCAACACGGTGCGATATCGATATCCGTGTGCAGGCGGATCGCTGTCTCGTGCGTATCGAGAACGACGGCGCGCCTGCGATCGCTGATCCCATCGGCAGCGGCAACGGGTTGCGCGGCCTCCGCGAGCGGCTCTCCGCGCGCGGGGGCACGTTCGGCGTCGTGGCCCGCGACGGCGTGTTCACCGTCACGGCCGAGGTGCCGCTGGGTCTGCGGAAGGATGAGGCCCCATGACCATCTCCGTGCTGCTGGCCGACGACGAGACGCTGATCCGCGACGCCGTCGCCGCGCTGCTCGGGCTGCAGGAGGACATCGAGGTGGTCGCCGTCGCGAGCAGCGGTGACGAGGCGCTCGCGGCCGCGCTCCGGCACCAGCCGGACATCGCCCTGCTCGATCTGCAGATGCCGGGCCTCGACGGCATCGAGGTCGCCGAGAAGCTGGCCACCCAGCTGCCCACGTGCCGGTGCATGATCGTCACCAGCCATGGACGCCCGGGCTACCTGCGGCGTGCGCTCGAGACCGGGGTGCGCGGCTTCCTGCCGAAGACGTCCTCGGCCACCGTGCTCGCCGACGCGGTCCGGACCGTGCACAAGGGCGGCCGCTACGTGGACCCTGAGCTCGCTGCCGACGCGATCGCTGCCGGCGCCAGCCCGCTGACCACCCGCGAGAGCGACGTGCTCGAGCTGGCCGCCGACGGCGCCCCGGTCGAGGAGATCGCCTCCCGTGCCCATCTCTCACCGGGCACGGTGCGCAACTACCTGTCCGCCGCCGTCGCCAAGCTGGGGGTCACCAACCGGCACGAGGCCGTGCGCGTCGCTCGCGAGCGCGGGTGGCTGTGACCGGTGGGCGCCCGCGCCCGCCGTGGGTGTTCCGGGCGGTCGTCGCGGTGCTGCGACCACTGATGCGGCTGGTCACCCGCCCCCGGTGGCGCGGTGCCGAGAACCTGCCGGACGGTCCGTTCATCATCGTGGCGAACCACATCTCGGTGTTCGACCCGTTCACCTTGATCCACTTCCTCGTCGATCACGACGTGTGGCCGGCCGTGCTGGCGAAGGACTCCTTGTGGCGGTACCCGGTCGTCGGCTGGGTGGTGCGCCAGGTGAGGGCCGTGCCGGTGCACCGGGGCTCAGCCGGTGCGCGAGGTGCGCTCGCCGGCGCCGAGACCGCGATCGCGGCCGGGTACGCCGTGCTGATCTTCCCCGAGGGCACCACGACCCAGGACCCCGACATCTGGCCCATGCGCGCCAAGACCGGAGCCGCACGACTGGCCCTGCGCACCGGCGCCGCCGTGGTGCCGATCGCGCAGTGGGGCGCGCACGAGGTGATCCCCGTCAGCGGCAAGGGATTCAGGCCCTTCCCGCGCACGCCGTCGGACGTCGTCGCCGGCCCACCGGTCGACCTGAGCGACCTGGTGGAGCGGGCCGACGACCCGGCCGCGTGGGAGGAGGCGACCACACGCATGATGGCGCGCATCACCGCGCAGCTCGCCGGGATCCGTGGCGAGGCCCCGCCGGCGGTGCCGTTCGTCGGGCAGCCTCTGCCACCCCGCTGACGGCGTTCGGTGCCGGCTACCGGCACGGTGGCCTGGCGCAGCGCTGCCGCTCAGTCGAACGTGTAGTCGACCCGACGGCCGCGCCCGACCGGGACACGGAGCACGTGGCACCGGCGCGCGCCGTCGGCGAAGAACGTCCGCTCGGTCTCCTCGAGCGAGGCCTCGACGGCGGTGCCCCAGTCGATCGTCAGGGTGACGTCGCCGCGGACGACGGTCAGCGAGCTCGCGCTCGCGGTCGTCTCCGAGGTGGCGCCCGACCCGTCGGACCAGCGGACGACGTCGTCGGGCCCGAGCACCAGCGGCACCTGCTCGACGGCGTCCATCGTGGTGCTCATCTCACGGACGACACCGGTGTCGCGCACGAGCGCCTCGCCGGTGACGTTGCCGCCGGTCGTGGTCCAGCGCACCCCGAGGTCGTGCTCGAGCGTGCCGACCTGCTCGGGCGGGACGAGAAGTCCGTCGGCCGAAGGGCCGTCGAAGTAGGTCGCGGTGAGGTCGGAGGCGCCGTCGGTCCCGCCGTTGGGGAGCACGGTCGCCCAGCACGCGGTGTTCGAGCTCTGGGCGCCGTGCACGAAGGTCCCGGCCTGCGGGTGCCAGAGCAGACCCATGCCCGCCCGGACGACGTCGTTGGGGCGCGTACCGAAGAACGCGGCCAGGTACAGGTGCGGTCGTCGCGCGAACAGGTAGTGCTGGTGCTGCGGGTCGGTGCGCAGCTCGGTGAAGCGTGAGCGGCGCACGGCGGGCAGCGTGCGCAGCGCCACGTCGCGCCGACGGCGCGTCGGGTACCGCTCGCCGTAGGGGATGTTCGCGGGGATCCGGGGGTTGGTGTCGCCGGGTTCGAGCGGCGCCACCGGTTCGGGCGCGGCGGCCCAGGCGGTTCGTTGTGCCGCGCGGTCCTCCTGGGCGGGGTAGAAGACGGACAGCCCCGGCACCTGGCGCGTGAACACCGAGCCGAGGTCACGCTGCTGACGATCCAGCGTGACGGCGTCGAGGTAGTCCATCGGGGTGCGCGCGGCACCCGAGGCGAAGCAGATGAGGCCGACGCCGCCGGGCTCGGGAGCCACGGTGTACCGGAGCCAGTCGGCCAGGCGCCGGACGGTCCGCAGCATCACCGGAGAGCCCAGCTCGACCTGCAGCTCGTGGAGCTCGGTCAGGGTGACGTTGAGGTTGTAGGCGATGTCCATGCCGCGCGGCTCGTACAGGAAGCCCGCGGGGCTCTGCGCGTGCTCGAGGAAGTACTGCACGCGGTCGTGCAGCAACCGGCTGAGCTCGGCGTCCGGATCGAGGTGGAGGGCCTTCGCGGCACCTGCCAGGCCCGCTGCGGGCTGGTTGGCGAACTCGAGGACCTCCCCGGTCCAGACGCCGTCGTTGGCGGGGTCCAGGAACCATCGGGTCGCCGCGCGGAGCGAGGCGGAGATCGCGTCGCGCCGCTCGGGCAGCGCATCGGCCGCCCGCAGTCGATCGAGCGTCTTGGACAGGTAGCCGAGCGCGAACGCGGTCGCCGCGCGCGAGTGCTCGTCGGGGGAGTACTCCGGCCACGAGCCGTCGTCGTGCTGCAGTCGCAGGTAGTAGTCGATGGCTGCGTCGAGCCGCGCCACGAGCGCGGGGTCGCCCCGGTAGGGGTTCCAGCTGCGCTCGGCGGTGAGGAACCACGCGAACGTGGCCACGTGCTCGCTGATCCGGGCGTTGAAGGGCTCGCTCGGGGTCCGCCACCAGCCGCCGGCCTGGTAGCCGCGCAGCTCGGTGTCGGAGTCGTCGATGGCGTTGGCCATCGCTGCCAGCGTGACGAGGTAGGGAGCGAAGCGTTGCTCGTGCGGCTCGAACGAGCTCCGGTCCACCTCACGCGCCAGCTCGGGCACGAGTGGCAGCGCGCCGGTGCCGGCAGGCGCCTCGGTGGGTCGTAGCGGTGGAGCGGCAAGCGCCGGCGGAAGCCCCACGAGCAGGCCTGTCGCGGCGGTCAGCCCGGTGGTCAGCAGCGTGCGTCGGGTGGTGATGATGGTCATGGGATCCTCCTCGATCTCCTTGCTCGCTCAGCCCTTGATGCCGCTGGCGAACCCCTTGATGATGTACTTCTGCAGCAGGAAGTAGACGACGAGGATCGGCAGGATGGCGATCCCCATGCCGGCGAAGATGATCTGCCACTGGCTCGCGAACTCGCCCCGGAACGCGAAGATCGCGACCGGCAGCGTCTGCTGCGCGCTGCCGCCCACGTAGAGCAGCGGCGTCAGGAAGTCATTCCAGATGTTGATCGAGCTGAGGATCACCACGGTGCCGGTGATCGGCCGCAGCAGCGGCAGCACGATGCGCCAGAAGCTCGTGAACGGTCCGGCGCCGTCGACCCGCGCGGCCTCCTCGTACTCCCGGGGCAGCGCGCGCAGGAAGCCGGTGTAGAGGAAGATCACGAGCGGGAGCTGGTGACCCACCTCGAAGATGATCAGCGAGGTGTAGGTCTGGAGCAGGTTCGCATCGCGCATCAGCTGGTACAGCGGCACCATCCCGAGCTGGAGCGGGATCATCAGGCCGAGCAGGAACACCAGGTACAGCCCGAGCGAGAGACGCTGCGCACGTCTCGCGAGCAGGTACGCCGCCGTCGACCCGCACACGACCAGACCGGCGACGCTCAGGGCGGTCACGACCGCCGAGTTGATGAGCGCCTGCTCGAGGCCGCCCCGCTGCCAGGCATCCGCGAAGTTCGCCCACGCCGGGTCGGTCGGCAGGGAGAGCGGGGACGCCGCCAGGTCGGCGGGCGTCTTGAGCGCGACCGAGAGGAAGACGTAGAACGGGAACATGAACAGCAGCGCCACCACGATCATGCCGAGCTCGGCGGCGATGCCGGTGGTCAGTCTGCGCGCGCGGGTGCTCCGCACACCGGTGGCCGCGCTCATGAGTCGACCTCGAACCGTCGCAGGCCGCGCAGCTGCACCAGCGCGAACGCGAACACGATCATCGTCAGCACCAGCGCGATCGCGGCGGCGTACCCGTAGCGACCCGAGACGAACGCTTCCTTGTACATGACGACCGACAGCGTCTCGGTGGCATAGCCAGGCCCGCCGCCGGTCATCACGTAGACCTGGTCGAAGAGCTTCAGGCTGCCGATCAGCGTCAGCGACATCGCGATCGTGGTCGCCGGTATCAGCAGCGGGATCGTCACGCGCCGCAGCCGCTGCCATCGGCTCGCGCCGTCGATCTCGGCCGCCTCCAACAGCTCCGCCGGGACCCCCTGCAGCCCGGCGAGGTAGATCACCATCGTCAGTCCGGCGTTCTGCCAGATGATCACCCCGATGACGCTGGCGAGCGCGATCGAGGCGTCGCCCAGCCAGTTCTGCTGCAGCGCGGACAGGCCCACGGCGCCGAGCGCCTCGTTGAGCGGGCCCTGCGGGGTCAGGATGTACTGCCAGAGGAAGCCGACGATGACCGGCGGCAGCAGCGCCGGTGCGAAGAACAGGGTGCGGAGCAGATGCCGGCTGCGCAGGCTCGAGTGCAGAGCGAGCGCGAGCGCGAGCCCCAGCACGGTCTGCAGGACCGTCGTCGAGAGCGCGATGAGCAGCGTGTTCTTCAGCGCCGAGCGTGCCGCGGGCGCCGCCAGCAGCTCCGCGAAGTTGGCGAGCCCGGTGAAGGTCGGTGCGACGCGCCGGCCCGTCCAGTCCGTGAAGGCATACACGCCGCCGGCGACGGTCGGGTAGAGCACCACGAGCCCGTACAGCAGCAGCGCGGGCACCACGAACGCGTACGGGATCCGCGCGACCCGGGCGGCTCCCGAGCGCCCCCGGCGAGGTCGAGGTGGCTCCTCGACCTCCGCCGGTGCCGGCGCCTGCGCGAGGGTCACGGAGTGCCCTTCGCGTACTCCTCGTCCATCTGGCCGAGCAGGTCAGCGGTCTCGATCGTCCCGTCGAGCCACTCCTGCCCCGACTGCAGCATCGTCTGCTGGACGTCACCGTTGGGCCACAGGTAGTTGGCGTACCCGGTGCTGCGGCCCTCGTCCAGCAGCGGCATGATCGGCTCCAGCGCGGTCGACTCGAGACTGACCTCGACGCCGAGCCCGGGCAGCACGCCCATCTCGTTGGCGTACGCCTCGACGTTCTCCGGCTGCGCGAGGAAGTCGAGCAGCGCTCGCGCGCCCTCGGGGTTGGTCGCGTTCGCGTTCACCGCGAGGAAGTCCGGCGCGAGCGGCACGTGCGTGTCGCCCGCGTTCTCGGTCGCGGGCAGGGCGAAGACGCCGAATCCCTCCTCACCTGCCTCGGAGTAGCCGTACAGCTGCGGCAGCCCGGCCGAGACCAGCAGCACCATCGCGGACTCGCCGGTGGCCACCGACTGCATGCCCTGGTCCGGCGGGACGCCCAGCATGCCCTCGGAGAAGTAGCCGGCGTCGTTGAGCTCGGCGATGCGCGCGAACGCCTCGTTCCACTCGGGGCTGTCGGTGAACGTCGTCTCGCCGGACGCCATCTGCGCATCGACGTCGGGGTTGACCGGGTAGACGAGCGTCGAGGCCATCGCGTAGACCCAGAACTGGAAGAAGATGCCGCCCTGGAAGGGGGTCGAGATGGGCGTGACGCCCGCAGCGGCGAGGGCCTCGCACGCCGCGAGGAGCTCCGGCCAGGTGGTGGGCGCCGCCACGCCTGCCTGCTCGAAGACGTCCCGGTTGTACGCCATGACGATCGCGTTGCGGCTGACCGGGAACGCCATCACCTGACCGTCGACCTCGGCGAGGGACTGGGTGTCGGGGGTGAGGTCGCCCGACCAGGACGCGTCGGAGAGGTCGGCGAGCTCACCCTCCTGGCCGAGCACGCCGGCGGCGACCGGGCTCGAGAAGCCGGGGGAGACGCGGATCAGGTCCGGCGCGGTGCCGGAGGTCAGCTGCACCCGCAGCTGCTGGTTGAGCTCGTCGGTGCTCGCCGACGACATGTCGACCGTGAGGCCCGACTCGGCCTCGAACGCCTCGATCAGGGCCCCCAGACCGGCGCTCTGCTCGGTGTTGACGTACGCGGTGACGGTGTCGCCCCCGCTGCCGCTGCCGCCGCCGTCGGTGTCGTCGCCGTCGGAGTTGACGAAGCCGCTGCACGCGGTGAGCGCTCCGGTCGCGCCGGCGGCTGCAGCGGCCAGCAGGACGTGCCGTCGGGTGGGTCGGGTCGGTGCGGGGGTCATGTCGTGCTCCTTCGCGTCGCTGCGGGATCGGGCTGGGGCTGGTTCTGGTCGAGGGGTGGCACGACGACGTCCCCGGGGACGATCGCGCCGTGGGCTCGCATCGCCTCGCGAGCCTCGGGGACCGGGACGTCATGGACGTCACAGGCGCGGCTCACGGCCATCGCAGCCAGCGCACCGGCGGCCTGACCCATCGCCATCGACGAGGCCTGCACCCGGTAGGCGGAGGCAGCCTCCTGGTCGCCGCTGATCGCGCGGCCAGCCACGAGCAGCTGCTGCGTGCCCACCGGGATCATCGCGCCGCGCGGGATCGTCGGCACGGTGCCGTAGCCGAGCGGACGGATGTCGATGCCGTCCCCGTCCGGGCGGTGCACGTCGATCGGGTAGAACGAGTAGGAGAGGGCGTCGGGCCACGCGCGCCCGCTGTTGTAGTCCTCGACCGTGATCCTCTCGTGGCCCTCGATCGACCAGCTCTCACGGATGCCGGTCTCCATCGCGGTCCACGCCAGGCGGATCTGCTCGAGCCCGGGCTGGGCGCGCAGGAAGCGCAGCACGCGCCGCAGCAGCCGGCGCCCGGCGAGCTCGGCTGCGGTCCGGTCGCCGCTCGTCCCGCCCTGCACACCGACCACGTGCGTGGCGTTCTCCCCGTGCGCCCGCAGGAACGAGCGAACCGGCTTGTGCGCGAGATCGGCCGGGAGCAGGTCGCCGCGGCGAACGGCGTCGTCGTGGGCCGCCTGCAGGGCATCGGCGTCGAGCCGCTCGAGGTCGTAACCCTCCAGCCGCATCATGATCGTGCCGGGCTGGCGGCGCGGGCTGGTGCGGCGGGTGTGCCCGGCGAGGGCGACGACGTCGGCGTCGCCGGTGCAGTCGATGAGCACGCCGGCGGTGACCGGGTGCAGCCCCTCCTTGGTCGCGACCGTGAGCCGCCAGCGCCCGCCGTCCCAGCGGGCCTCGCCGATCAGGCTGTGCAGCAGCAGGTCGGCGCCGGACCCCACGACGCTCTCGTCGATGACGCCGGCGAGCACCCCGGGGACCACGGGGACCTGGAGCCGCCAGTGCGGCTGGTCCCAGCGCGAGAAGTCGGGCAACGTGCCGCCGGCCTCCGCCACCGCCTGCGTGACGGCGTCCCAGCCGATGCCCGCGATCACCTGCTGACCCCAGGCGTGGAACAGGCCGGGAAGGGCGACGCCGGCCACGGTTGTCGTTCCTCCGAGGGCACCGTTCTTCTCGACCAGCAGCGTGCGCGCGCCCAGCCGTGCAGCCTGCGCCGCTGCGGGCCAGCCGGCGGGTCCGCCGCCGACCACCACGACGTCGTACCGGTCCCTCATCGCGCCGCCCGATCCGGGTCGGCACCGAGCAGCAGCGAGAGCTCCGCGGCTGCCGCGATCACCTCGTCGCGCAGGGAGCCCGCGTGGGAGGTGGTGTGACGGGTCGAGGGATAGCCGAGGCAGACGGCGGCGATGGTCGCACCGGACTGGTCGTGGACCGGCGCTGCGACACCGCAGACACCTGCTGCCTCTTCCTCCAGGTTGGTGGCGTAGCCCTCGGTGACCACGGCATCCATGGCGGCCATGAGGTCCTCGGGAGCCGGTGGCGTCTCGTCCTGCCACGCCGAGGTGCGCAGCATGCCGAGCCGGTCGGTTCGTGACAGGCCCGCGAACAGGACCTTGCCGGCTGCGGTCTTGTACAGCGGCGACGCCGAGGCGTCGAGGTAGCCGGTCGACGTCGGGTCCACGCGCAGCAGCTGCGGGCTGACGAGCACGGCGAGGTCGACACGCCGGTTGCCCTGCAGGACGGCCAGGTGCACGGTCTCGTTCGTGCGCTCCCAGAGCGCTCGCAGCACGGGTGCGGCGACGGCCGACAGGTCCGCCTGCATGGCGAACCGCCGGTTGAGCTCGAAGAACCGCGAGCCGAGCGTGTAGCTGCTGCCGCTGCCGCTCTGGGCGATCAGCCCGTGCATCACGAGCGACGACAGGATCGTCCGAGCGGTCGACGGCGCGAGCCCTGTGCTCTCGGCCAGCGCGCCGAGCGTCATCCCGTGGGGACCGCCCTCGGCGACGACGTCCAGCAGCGCGATCGCGCGGTCGATCGCCTGGATCGGGGTGCGCGGCACCGCCGGGCGCTGCGCTTCCGGTCCGCTGCGGTCTGCCATCGGGGTTCCCTCTTCGTCGTCGAAGACCGTGCCGTTCGATCTATGCGTTCGACAATGTCGAAGGCGCTTCGATAACACCGACAGTAGCTCGGGTGGCAGCAGCCGTCAACGCGCGCGGGCAGCGCGAGTCCGTCGCTCGGGGGAGGCGGGCCACGGACTGGCGCCGCCGGCCGGGACGTCCGTCGTCGGCGTCGAGGACGTCGACGACGAGGTGCACGACGTCACCGAGAGGGCTCCAGCTCGGGCGCGGCTGAGACCGAGCCCCCCGGCTCGAGGAACGCGCTCCAGGAGCGTCGGTCGGCGGCTCAGCTGTCCTGGACGTCGACGACCAGGCGTGAGGGCTCGGTGAGCACGAAGACCCGGAACACCTCGACCTCGTCCAGACCCAGGAACACGGTGGTGTACCCCTCGAAGGCGCCGTCCACGAACACGTCGTCGATGACCTCGGTGTCGGGGTCGAACTGCTGCGGGCCGTCGTAGTAGCCGGTCATGTCGTCCGGCATCACGTGCGTGGCCGCGACCTGCAGGATCGCGTCACCGTCGAGGGTGATCGGCTCGCCGCTCCCTTCACGGGCGGCCTCCTCGACGTAGCCCACGCGCCAACCCGGCTCGCCCTCGCCCTCGAACTCCAGCACCAGCCGGTCGAACTCGGGGTGCTCGGCGACCCGGACGTCCACCAGCTTGAGCGCGTTCTCGAACGCCTCGTTGCTCTGGTCGGCGGCGTCCGCCGGGAACGGCGGGCCGTCGGCGCCCTCGTCGGACGGGACGTCGGTGCCGTCGGTCGGCGCGTCGCTGGTGGGCTCGTCCGTGGTCGGCTCGTCGGTGGGCTCGGCCGTGGTGGTCGCGTCGCTGGTGGGCTCGGTGGTCGGGTCGTCCCCGCCGTCGTTGCCGCACGCGGCGAGCATGCTGGCGCTGACGGCCAGCGTCAGCAGGGTGGTGATGGTGCCGCGTCGCATGGCGTTCTCCTCGGCTCGGGTTGGCGCCAGCCTAGGCGGCGAGCCTCACCAAGCCCGGGAGAACACGACGAGGCTGTTCGAGGTCAGGTCCTGCGGGAGCTCGTCCCAGACGACCGGGACCGAGCCGATGTGCCGCAGCACCGGTGACACCGCTGCGGTGACGTCGGCGCCCAGCGTGGTCAGCTGCCCCTCGTGCCGGATGTCCGCGACGTCGAGCACGAGATGGCCTCCCGGCCGCAGCAGCGCGCGCACCTGCCTCGCGACATCGGTGAGGCTGTCCAGGTAGGTGCGGTAGTCGCCGTCGTCGGTCTCGTACGCGGTGAGCGGGTTGGCGAGATGGTCGTTCGCCGTCATCCAGGGCGGCGAGGTCAGCACGAGCGCGACCGAGCCGCGCGCGACCGGCAGGGCGCACGCGTCGACCAGGCCGAGCAGGCCGCGCGCGTCGCCCTCGACGACGACCGCGCCCGGCACCCGGGCGCGGATCGTCGCCACCCGCTCGGGCAACAGCTCGACGCCGAGCGGGGTGCGTCCGAGCTCGCGCGCGACCTCGAGGGTGGTGCCGAAGCCGGCGAACGGGTCGAGCACGACGTCACCCGGGAGGCTGAGCGCCTCGATGACGGTGCGAGCGAGCCCGCGCGTGAAGTGGACGTCCTCCTCGGCGTCCGCGTGGCGCTCGCGCGCGAGCTCGGCGGCCGTCGCGTGGACGACCTCGGGCAGGGTCACCGCTGGCTGGCCTCGAGGGCAGCCAGCAGGTCCTCGGCGAGGTCCTCCACGTCCTCGATGCCGACCGAGAGGCGGAGCAGGTCCTCGGGCACCGTGACGGGCTCCGAGGGCAGCCGACGGCGGCGCTCGATCAACGACTCGACGCCGCCGAGGCTGGTGCCGGGGACCCAGAGCTCGACCGCGCCGGCGATCGCCGCGGCCGCGGCTGCGCCCCCGTGGGGCCGGAGCGTGATGATCGATCCGAAGCCGGTCATCTGGGCGGCGGCACGCTCGTGCTGGGGGTGGCTCGCGAGCCCGGGGTGGCGGACCTCGAGCGCGGCGGGGTGCTCCTCGAGGCGCTGGGCCAGGTCGAGAGCGCTCTGCTGGGAGCGCTGCACGCGAAGGGCCAGCGTGCGCAGGCCACGGAGGGCGAGCCAGGCCTCCCACGGTCCGGGCACCGCACCGTGCACGTCGCGGTGGGTCTTGAGCCGCGACCACAGGTCGGGGTCGTCGGTGACGGCGGCACCCATGACGACGTCGGAGTGCCCGGCCAGGTACTTGGTCACCGAGTGCACGACCACGTGGACCCCGAGCGCGAGCGGCTGCTGGCCGAGCGGGGTGGCGAAGGTGTTGTCGGCGATGACCAGACCGCCGCGCTCCCGGGTGGCGCTGACGAGTGCGGGGATGTCCGCGATCTCCAGCATCGGGTTGGTGGGGGACTCGAGCCACAGCGTGGGGGAGTCCGTCACCTCGAGCGCGGCCTGCACCTCGGCGGTGTCGGCGATGTCGACCTCGACGAGCGTGAGATCGCGCTGCTCGGCGTGGGCGCGGGCGGCGACGAGGGCCACGTTGTAGCTGTGCCGCGGCATCACGAGCGTGGTGCCGTTGCGCACGAGCGCGAGCGCCGCGCTGATCGCCGCCATGCCGGAGCCGTAGGCCAGGGCGCGCCGGGTCGAGCCCTCGAGCGCTCCGATCGCGTCCTCGAGCGGCCGCCACGACTCGGTGTCGTAGCGGGCGTACAGGAGGTCCTCGGCGCCGGGGGTGTCGACACCGATGTACGTCGAGGACAGCACGACCGGTGGGTTCACCGGTGCCCCGGTCCGGCGCGGCGGTCGTCCCGCGGCGACCACGAGGGAGTCGGTTCGAAGGTTCGGCTTGCCCGTCACAACACGAGCGTAGGGGAGCGGGATCGGGGCGACCGCCCGGGTAGCCTGTGCGCGATGACCAGGACCAGGGTCGCCGTGGTGTTCGGCGGCAAGAGCTCCGAGCACACGATCAGCTGCGCCACCGCAGCCGGTGTCCTCGCGGCGATCGACCGCGACCGCTACGACGTCGTCCCGATCGGTGTCACGCGTGAGGGCCGGTGGGTGGTGGCGGCCGACGAGGCCGGTCGCTGGGCGATCGAGCCCGGGCGGCTCCCCGAGGTCACGGCCGCCGACGGCGCCGAGGTCACCGTGCCGATGGGCGCCGCGGGCGCACTCACGGTCGTGGAGCCCGGCGGGGTGCCCGAGCAGCTGGCCCAGGTCGACGTCGTCTTCCCGCTCCTGCACGGCCCGTTCGGTGAGGACGGCACCATCCAGGGCATGCTCGAGCTCGCCGGGATCGGCTACGTCGGGTCCGGCGTGCTCGCGTCGGCGGCCGGCATGGACAAGCACTACATGAAGGTCGTGCTCGCGGGCGCCGGCATCCCGATCGGGCCCAGCACCACGATCACGGCGCGGCAGTGGCGCACCGACCGGGAGGCCGCGGTCGCGGCGATCGCCGATCTCGGCCTGCCGGTCTTCGTCAAGCCCGCGCGCGCGGGCTCCTCGATGGGCATCACGCGCGTGGACGACCTCGCCGACCTGCCCGCCGCCGTCGAGGCTGCGCAGCAGCACGACCCCAAGGTGCTCGTCGAGGCCGGCATCGCCGGCCGTGAGATCGAGTGCGCCGTCCTGCAGGGCCGCGGCGACGACCCGCCGCGCACGAGCGGTGTGGGCGAGATCGTGGTCGGCAGCGAGCACGCGTTCTACGACTACGAGGCCAAGTACTTCGACGCCGACCACCTCGACATCCGCGTCCCCGCCGACGTCCCGCCCGACGTCGTGCGCCGCATGCAGCGCCTCGCCGCCGCCACGTTCGAGGCGTTGGGGTGCGAGGGTCTGGGCCGCGTCGACTTCTTCTACACCGACGACGGCGACGTGCTCGTCAACGAGATCAACACGATGCCGGGGTTCACGCCGTTCTCGATGTACCCGATGCTGTGGCAGGCCGAGGGGCTCAGCTACACCGACCTCATCACCGAGCTGATCGAGCTCGCGCGCGAACGTCCGGTCGGGCTGCGCTGAGCCTCACAGGCACGCGCGGTCGCCGTCGCGCGGCAGGTCGGCGACGACGGCGCTCAGCTCGGTCATGATCGTCTGGTCGCCCGCGTACTCGCTCGGGATCCTCACCTCGACGGCGGGCAGCCGCCCGTAGGTCGTGAACGAGCCGTGGTCCTCGTGCTCGATGACGACCCAGTCGACCTCGGTGCCGTCGCCGCTCGCCACGGTGACGCAGCCCTCGACCGTCGGCCCCAGCGGGGTCACGCCGCAGCGCAGCACGATCGCGGGGTCACCCCAGGCGCGGGAGGCCTGGCTGGTGGTCGACCGGCGCTCCTGGCCACCGAGCTCGTCCGGCAGCTCGAGCAACAGCTCGGCGCACACCGGTTCGCTCGCGCTGGGGGCGGGGTCCACACCGACCGGGTTCGCGCACGCGGTGGCGCCGACGAGCGTGCACCCGGTCGCCACCATCACGCCGATCCTTCGCCACGCTCCAGCCACGATCCCAACCTAGGTCACCGTGGCCGGTCGTCGTCACGGCGGCGCATCGTCAGCGGCAGCACCCACAGGGCCAGCACCGCCACGAGGACGCCGATACCGGCCACGACCCCCGCGCCTCGCCCGGCGGTGAAGCTGAAGATCAGGTGGCTCACCCCGATGGCGAGCGTGGCGACGAGGATCGCCGCGGCCATCAGGTAGCGGTTGCCCAGCTGCACCACGCGTGCCTTGCGCAGCTTGCGGAACAGCACCCGGTGCACGACCACCGGAGCGAGGCCGACCGCCGTCGCGAGCGCGGCGAGCGCGACCAGCGCGAGGTACAACGCCCGCTCGTAGGAGTCCAGCGCGTCGAACCGTTCCTGGAAGGCGACCGCGAGCAGGAACCCGCTGATGATCTGCGTGCCGGTCTGCGTGACCCGCAGCTCCTGCAGGATCTCCGACCAGTTGCGGTCGAGCCGTTCGTTCTCGGTCTCGGAGCGGCCGTCGTCGGCCCGCTCGCGGCCGTTCAGCGGTCCCTCGGCATCGCGTTCAGCTCCGTGGCTGCGACGGAGCCACCACCGTCGTCACCACGCAGGGCCCGAGCGATCGCGTCGTCGAGCTCGGTCACCCGGAACCGGTACCCGGAGCCGAGCAAGGCGCTGGGCTCGATGTGCTGGCTGAGCAGCAGCACCTCGTCGGCAGCCGGGCCGAGCGGGATCCGCAGCAGCCACGAGGGCAGCGCGAACAGGTGCGGCCGGTCCATCGCGTGCGCGAGCGCGCGCGAGACGTCCTCGCTGGTGCTCCTGACCGGCGCGACCAGGTTGACCGGACCGCTCACCTCCTCGTGGGTGAGGGCGTGCAGGATGCCGCCGACCTCGTCCTCGAGCGCGATCCAGGGCCACACCTGCGTTCCCGGACCCATCCGGGCGCCCAGCCCCAGCCGCGTGGCGAGCATGAGGGGCGCGAGCGCTCCGCCGTCGGCCAGCACGAGGCCGGTGCGGATCGTCACGACCCGGGTCCGGTCCGACTCGGCTGCCCGCGCCTCCGCCTCCCAGCGCCGGCTCAGGTAGGCGAGGAAGCCCTTGCCCGGACCCGACGTCTCGTCGAGACGCTCGCCGGGCCGGTCGCCGTAGTACCCGACACCCGAGCTGTTGAGCAGGACCGACGGCGGGGAGTCCGACCGGGTGATCGCGCTCGCGAGCGCGCGCGTCGCCTGCACGCGGCTCTGCACGAGCTCACGCCGGTAGCCCTTGGTCCACGGCAGTCGCCCGATCGGCGCTCCGGAGAGGTTCACCACAGCGTCGGCCCAGGTGATCGCCTCGGCCGGCACGTCGCCGCGGCTCGCGTCCCAGCGCCACTCGCGCGGACCCCGGGGTTCGCCGCGCACCAGCAGCCCGGTCTCGTGGCCGGCTCTGCCCGCGGCGTCGCGCAGGGCCGATCCGATCATGCCGGTGCCGCCGCTGACAAGGATGCGCACGCGCCTGACCTCTCTTCGTCGACCGATCCTGCCGTCCCCTACAGTGTCGCAGGTGGGCGGTTCGAGCGAGCGGGTCGCTGATCTCGACGAGACCGAGCTGATCGCCCGGTTCGCCCCGCTGCTCCCGTTCGGCGACAGGACCGAGATCGGACCGGGCGACGACGCGGCCGTGCTGGCGGCGCCGGACGCACGGGTGGTGGTGACCACCGACCTGCTCGTCGAGGGCCACCACTTCCGCCGCGACTGGGGCTCGGCGACCGACGTGGGGCATCGTGCCGCCGCGCAGAACCTCGCGGACGTCGCGGCGATGGGTGCGAGTCCCACGGGGCTGGTGGTCGGGCTCGTGCTGCCACCGCAGACCGAGGTGGCCTGGGTGCTCGGGCTGGCCGAGGGTCTTGCTGCGGGCTGCGGACCGCACGTGGGTGTGGTCGGAGGCGACCTGTCCGCGGGCGAGAGCCTCGTGGTGGCGGTCACCGCGCTCGGTGACCTCGGTGGCCGGCGACCGGTGCTGCGCAGCGGTGCCCGCCCGGGAGACGTGCTGGCGCACTCGGGCCGCCTCGGCTGGGCCGCGGCGGGTCTGGCCGCGCTCGAGGCCGGTCGGGCGGCGGAGCTGGGCAAGGCGGTCGGCGCGTTCCTGCGGCCCGAGCCGCCGCTCGCCGACGGTCCGGCTGCCGCCGACGCCGGTGCCACCGCCCTGCTCGACGTCTCCGACGGCCTGCTCCGGGACGCGGGCCGGCTGGCGCGCGCCTCGGGCGTGGTGCTCGATCTGACGGCAGCCGCGCTGGTGGACGCGACCGTGGCAGCGGCCGCCGCCACCCTCGGGACCGATCCGCTCGCGCTCGCGCTCACCGGCGGCGAGGACCACGGCCTGCTGGCCACCTTCCCGCCCGGATCTGCGCTGCCGGGCGGCTTCCGGGCGATCGGCACCGTGCGGGAGGCCGCCGCCGGTGCGCGCGTCACGGTCGACGGCGCCCCGCCGGACGTCGCCGGTCTCGGCTGGGACCACTTCCGCGCCTGAGCCGGGAAGAACTGGGCGCCCGTCGCGACCATCCGGACCAGGCAACCGGTTGCCGCCCCGACGGGTGACGAATTCGTCCCGGTCGCGCATGGTTGTCGAGTCAACCCGTGCTCGGTTCCCCGCACCGGCACGTCCTCTCTGGCATACCGTGGAGCATGCGTATCGCCGAAGTGATCAGACGCAAGGGCGCGGATGTGGTCACGGTGGCTCCGGACACGGGGGTCGCCGAGCTGGTCGCGCTGCTGGACGAGCACAAGATCGGTGCCCTCGTGGTGTCACCGGACGGTGGCACGACCGTGGTGGGCATCGTGTCCGAGCGTGACGTGGTCCGCCACCTGCATACCGACGGGGCGGGCGTGCTGGAGCGCACGGTCGCCGAGATCATGACCGACGAGGTGCAGACCTGCGCCCCCGAGGACGAGCTCGAGTCGCTCGCCCGCCGGATGACCGACCTGCGGGTGCGGCACCTGCCCGTGCTCGTCGACGGACACCTGCACGCGATCGTCTCGATCGGTGACGTCGTCAAGAACCGGCTCGACGAGCTCCAGG
Organism: Pseudactinotalea suaedae; assembly: GCF_009733815.1. GTDB lineage: Bacteria > Actinomycetota > Actinomycetes > Actinomycetales > Beutenbergiaceae > Pseudactinotalea > Pseudactinotalea suaedae. The sequence continues at coordinate 419,777 of NZ_WNXY01000002.1, read as the reverse complement.
ACGAGCGCGACCAGCTGGTCACGTACGTCCAGCAGTAGGGGCTAGGACGGACCCACGTAGCGGATCTCGGGAACCGGGGTGCCGCCGGCGTCGAAGTCGGTGACGGTGCCATCGTGCCGGAACCCGAACCGCTCGTAGAAGGCACGCGCGCGGGCGTTGCCCTCGAGCACCCAGACGGCGACCGGGCGGGGATGCAGGGCGGTGAGCGCCGCCGTCATCAGCGTTGCGCCGGCGCCGGTCCCGATCCTGTCGGGATCGACGTAGATCGCGTAGATCTCGCCCCAGCCCTCGCCGGGGGCGGGCAGGTCCTCGTCGGGGCGGTAGTCGCCGAACCAGCAGTAGCCGGCCACGACCCCGTCGGGAGCCACCGCCACGAACCCGGGCGCACCGGTGCCGGAGGTGAGACGCTCCCGCAGCCGCTCCGCGCGCGGCGCGACCTCCTGGCGCTCGAGCACGGACGCGGGCATGAGGCCCGCGTAGGCGTGCTGCCAGGCGCGGACGTTGATCGTCGCGATCGCGTCGGCATCGGCGGCGGACGGGCGGCGGACCTGCCAGGACATCGAACCTCCGGTGCGGGCACGGGTGGTGGGACGCGAAGAGCCGCCCACCGGGACCGGTGAGCGGCTCGAGGCGACGAGCGGGACGCTCAGATCGCGCGCTGGACCTTGCCGGCCTTGAGGCAGCTGGTGCAGACGCTGAGCTTCTTCTTGGTGCCACCGACCATCGCGCGGACGGTCTGGATGTTCGGGTTCCAGCGGCGCTTGGTCCGCCGGTGGGAGTGCGAGATGCTGTGGCCGAAGCTCGGCGACTTGGCGCACACGTCACACGTAGAGGCCACGGGGTTCTCCTAGCTTGTTCGCCGTCGCGGTGGACAGCAGGATTCGACGTCGGGTCGCCGGGCCACGACCGGCCCTGGGCAACCACGGAAGTCTACACCGAGCCGCAGGGGCGCAGTGACCACGACCGTCGGGCGGGTGCCCGGAACCGCTCACCGGGCTGAGGGCAGGTGCCCGAGCGGGCGCCGGCGGCACCCGATTCGCCAGCCAGGGCTAGTGTCGAGGACATGACACCGACCTGCAAGCCGACGGCGAGCGCCGCTCGATGACCATCCCACGAGGGACATACCGCGTCAGCGACGGCTCGCCCGTGGAGATCCAGGACGCCCTCAACATCTGGGTGCCGCTCGCGCACGAGCGCCTGCTCGGGGTCGCCGAGCAGTATCACGCCGTCACGACGCACAACGAGCTCGCCGCCCGCGTGCAGGGGGTGTCGGGGATCCGCACCCGGATGGCGGTGGCCAAGTGGATCGGGTGGTTGCTCGGCGAGGTGTCCAAGCGCGCCGAGGCCGCGGGCGAGCCGCCGCTCACGTCGTTGTGCGTGCACCACGACGGCACGATGGGCAAGCTGTACCCGCAGTCCCAGAAGGAGCCGGCGCGCGCGCCCGGTACCGACATCGAGATGGTCGCGGCCGAGCACCGGCTGCTCTGCTACCAGCGGTACGCGGTCGATCTGCCCGCCGACGGCGGTACCCCGGCGCTGACGGCGCAGGTGCTGGCGCGCCGCACGCGCAAGCCCCCCAAGCGTGAGGAGCCGGCGCCCGAGCGGTGCCCGATCCACTTCACGACGCTGCCGGCGAGCGGGCAGTGCGACTACTGCGAGATGGCCTGAGCCACCACGGCGGCCGCGGCGTCGGTGGCCGCGGATAGCATCGCTGCGTGGCACGGGTGAGCGGGCACAAGGCGAAGGCCATCGGTGCGCGCTCACCGCTCGGGCGTCGCTTCGGTGAGCGGACCGGCGTCGAGCTGGCCAAGCTCGGTCTGGAGACCGAGGAGGATCTGCTGCGCCACTACCCGCGGCGCTACGTCGAGCGTGGGGCGTGCACGCCGCTCGATGTCGGGACCCCTGGCGAGCCCGTGACCTACATCGCCGAGGTGGTGCACCTCACCAAGCGGTTCGCCCGCGACCGGCGCATGCAGATCATCTCGGTGACGATCTCCGACGGCACGAGCACCCTGCCGCTGACGTTCTTCGCGCGGCAGGCCTACCTCGCGAGCCATCTCGAGCGGCAGCTCAAGGTCGGCACGGTCGCGATGTTCGCCGGCACCCTCAAGCAGGGTCTGCACGGGCAGCGCGAGCTCACCCACCCGGAGGTCGAGCCGCTGGACTCCTGGGACGACGAGGAGACCGCCCGGCGCGAGGCGGGGCGGCCGGTCCCGATCTACGGCGCCACCACCAAGCTGCCGTCCTGGAAGATCCGCGACGCGATCCGCACCGTGCTCGACCCGCTGACCGAGGCGGAGGTCCTCGACCCGGTCCCGGCCGAGATCGTGAGCCGGCGCGGGCTGATGTCCGAGCTCGCCGCGCTCCGTGCGATCCACATGCCCGAGGACAAGCGCGACTCGAGCCGTGCCCGGCACCGGCTCCGCTACGACGAGGCCTTCCTCCTGCAGACGGCGCTCGCACGGCGTCGGGCCGATCTCGCCGCCTTCGACGCCCAGCCGCGCCCGGCGGTCGAGGGTGGTCTCGTCACCGCCTTCGACGCCCAGCTGCCCTTCACGCTCACCGACGGCCAGGTCGCCGTCGCCGGGGAGATCGGCGCCGACCTGGCCGCCGCCGCCCCGATGCAGCGTCTGCTGCAGGGCGAGGTCGGGTCCGGCAAGACGGTCGTCGCGCTGCGCGCGATGCTGCAGGTGGTCGACAACGGCGGGCAGGCAGCGCTGCTGGCCCCCACCGAGGTGCTCGCGCACCAGCACGCCCGCACGATCCGTGCCCTGCTGGGTCCGCTCGGCGAGGCCGGGATGCTCGGCGGCTCGTCCGAGGGCACCCGGGTCGCGCTGCTGACCGGGTCGCTCGGCGCGGCCGCACGCAAGGCCGCGCTGCTGCAGGCCGCATCGGGGGAGGCGGGCATCGTCGTCGGCACCCACGCGCTGCTGGGGGAGCGGGTCCAGTTCGCCGACCTCGGGCTCGTCGTCGTCGACGAGCAGCACCGCTTCGGCGTCGAGCAGCGCGACGCGCTGCGGGCGAAGGGCAAGGTCATGCCTCACCAGCTCTACATGACCGCCACGCCGATCCCGCGCTCGGTCGCGATGACGTTCTTCGGCGATGTCGAGGTGTCCACGTTGCGCGAGATCCCCGCGGGCCGCTCGCCGATCGCGACCCATGTCGTCCCGGCCGGGAACGCGCGGTGGATGGAGCGGGTCTGGTCCAAGGTCGCCGAGGAGATCGACGGCGGCGGGCGGGTCTACGTCGTCGCCCCGCGGATCTCCTCCACGCAGGAGGAGGAGGGGGTCGACGTCGACGCCTCGCTCACCGGTGAGGGCGAGCAGAAGCGGTCACCGGGTGCGACCGAGCTCGTCGACGGCGGCCCCGACAGCACGGCGAACGTCGAGGACGCGGCGGCGTGGCTGCGGCGCTTCAGCGGGCTCGACCCCGCAGCGATCGGCGTCATGCACGGCCGCCTGACCACCGAGGAGAAGGATGCGGCGATGGCCGCCTTCGCCTGGGGCGCGGTGCCGGTGCTCGTCAGCACGACCGTGATCGAGGTCGGCGTCGACGTGCCCGAGGCCACCATGATGGTGGTGCTCGACGCCGACAGGTTCGGCCTGTCCCAGCTGCACCAGCTGCGCGGTCGCGTCGGCCGGGGCAGCAAGCCCGGCACCTGCCTCGTGGTCAGCTGGACCGAGGCCGGGTCCAGCTCTCAGGAACGGCTCACGATCCTGGCGGAGACGCTCGACGGGTTCCGACTGGCGGAGGCCGATCTCGAGCAGCGCCGTGAGGGTGACATCCTGGGGGCCGCGCAGTCCGGTCGTGCCACCTCGCTGCGGCTGCTGCGGGTGATCGCGGACGCCGACATCATCGAGCAGGCACGCGCCGACGCCCGCGAGCTCATCAGCGAGGACCCCAACCTCGCGCACCACCCCGAGCTGCTGATCGCGATCACGCAGCTCGTCGATCCCGACCACGAGGAGTTCTTGGACCGTGTCTGACAAGCGTGACGTGCTGGTCCGCGCCACGGGACTCCTCGTCGGGTACGGCAGCACCGCCGAGTCCGCCGTCTGCCCGCCGATCAAGGTCGCGATCGGGCGCGGCGAGGCGCTCGCCGTCGTCGGCGCCAACGGCACCGGCAAGTCGACGTTCCTGCGCGCGATCGCGGGACTGCTCGAGCCGCTCGGCGGTCATATCGACGTGCTGGGAGAACCGGTCGACGAGCGGTCTCAGCGGTTCCGTGCCGAGGTCGCCACGGTGCTCGACGAGGACTCCTACCTCCCCGCGCTCACCGTGCGTGAGCACCTGCTGCTGACCGCGCGCGGGCACGGCATGACCCAGGTCAGCGATCTCGTCACCGAGGTGGTCGAGGAGTTCGGCCTCACGCCGCGCCAGCACGCGCTGCCGACCGCGCTGTCCTCCGGGCAGCGCCGCAGGCTGCTGCTCGCGTCGGCGTTCGTCCGGCCGCGCACCCTGATGCTGCTCGACGAGCCGGAGCAGCGGCTCGATGCCGGCATGCGCGACAGGCTCGCCGAGCGGCTGGTCGATGAGCGCGTGGCCGCGAAGGGCGGTGTGGTGCTCGCGACCCACGACCCGGTGCTGGTGCGCACCGTCGCCACCAAGGCGCTCATCATCGGTGAGGACCAGGCGCGCGTCGTCAAGCCCGAGCAGGCAGCCGCGGCGATCGAGGCGCTGTGACCGGGCTCGCGGAGGTCACGCCGCTCACCGGCCGAGACCTGCGGCGCCTCACCCGCGCGGCCACCGAGTCCCACGGCGGCGGTGCCATCGGTGACGTCGTCGGCGAGGTCTACACGTTCGTCTTCAGCCTCCTGGTGGCGGCAGCCATGGCGTTCGGTGCCAGCCAGATGCTCAGTGCCAGGCTGCGGTCCTCGACAGCGGACGTGGTGCTCGACCCCGCCTGGCTCGGCATCGCCGCCGGCGTGGTCGCCACCGGGGCCGCCATCAGCCTCGCCGGGCGGCTCGGGCCGGTGGGCCTCGGCGGCGGGCAGGCCGCCTGGCTGCTGCCGACGCCGGTGGACAGGCGTGGGCTGCTGCGTCCGCGGCTGACCGTCGTCACGGTGATCGCGGCCGCGCTCGGTCTCGGGATCGGCGCGCTCGCGGGCACGATGGCGGGAGCGAGCGGCGCGGACATCGGCTTCGCCGCCGCTCTCGGCGGCACGATCGGGCTCACCGCGGTGCTCGCGGTGGCCCGCACGCAGGTGAGCGGCTCGGGGCGGGCCGCGCACCCGGCCGTGGCGATCGGCGAGGGTCTGGTGGTCGCGGCACCGCTGCTCGCGATCGCCCTGGTGCTGCTGCGCCCCGCCGCCCCCGCACCGCTCTCGCCGCAGGTCGCGACCGTGGCGGCGGCCGTGCTCCTGGTCGTTGCCGTGTTCCTGCACGTCTCGACCGAGCGGCACCTCGACGACATCTCGGGCGCACAGATCCGCGCGCGGGGTGCGGTCACCGCCTATGCCGCGGGCGCGGTCACCTCCCTGGACACCCGTGAGCTCGGCCGCGCGCTGAGCATCACCTCCCAGCCCGACGCCCGACGCCGGTCCCGCTCGTTCGGCTGGGTCCGCGGCCCGGTGACCGCGCTGGTCAGCGGTGACGCGCTGGTGACGCTGCGCTCCCGGCGGCACGTGATCGCCGTGCTCGTCTGGGCGGTCGTCCCGATCGTCGTCACGCTCGCGGGCTGGGCGAGCTGGACCACCCTGGTCGGTGTCCTCGTGGCCGGGTACGCCTCCGCCCTGGCGCTCGCCGAGGGTGCCCGCCGCGCCGAGATGGCCCCGGTGCTCGACCGCGCGTTCCCGATCGCCGCCGAGCAGATCCGTCGCATCCGGCTGATCTGGCCGGGGGGCGTGATGCTGCTCTGGACCGTCGTGACCGTCGGCTCCTGGGCCTGGCTGACCGGTCTGGACATCTCCCCGTGGCTGCCGCTGGCCGCCGCAGCCGGCCCGGTGTTCGCCGCCGGCGCCATCCGCGGCGCCTACCGCAAGCCGGCCGACTGGTCCAAGCCGCTGGTCGCCAACCCGATGGGGCCACCGATCCCGCCCGGCCTGTTCGGCATGATCGCGAAGGGGCCGGACATCGTCGTGATCTGCCTCGTCCCGCTGATCCTGGGCATCGTGGCCGTGGCCTCACCCGTGACGCTGCTGCCGTGGCAGCTGGCCGCGACCCTGATCGCGATCGCGATCGGTGTGCACGTACCGAACCCTCAGGGCGCGTTCGCCCAGGCCATGGCCGCCCAGGGCGGGCAGGCGGGCACCAAGCGATGACCAGGATCGTCGGCGGCACCGCGGGCGGTCGGCGGCTCGCCGTGCCGGCCACCGGCACCCGCCCGACCAGCGACCGGGTCCGGGAAGCCCTGTTCTCCCGCCTCGACCACCGAGGCGTGCTCCACGGTGCACAGGTGCTCGACCTGTACGCGGGCTCGGGAGCGCTGGGCCTGGAGGCGATCTCGCGTGGTGCCGCGACCGCCGTGCTCGTGGACTCCTCGCGCACCGCGGTCGCGGTGTGCCGCTCGAACGCGAGCGCGCTCGGGTTCGCGGACCAGGTCACGGTGATCGCTCGCAAGGTCGAGCAGCTCCTCATGGGTCACCCGCCGACCCGCACCTCGACGTTGGTCTTCATCGACCCGCCCTACGAGCTCGGGGTCGACAAGACGCTGCGCCTCCTGACGCGACCCGGTTGGCTGGCTCAGGGCGCCGTCGTCGTGCTCGAGCGGTCCACCCGCGCGGGAGAGCCGAGCTGGCCCGAGGGGCTCACCCTCGAGGACAGCAAGGTCTACGGCGAGACGACGTTGTGGTTCGCCGGCGCCTCCTGATGCGCTGGCCACCGAGAGCATCTAGTTGCACTATCGGCAACTAGATGCCACGATCGCTCGCATGAGCGAGCGGTCCGAGGACGTCGTGGCACCGCAGCAGGCGCGCGACCTGCTCGCGTCCGTCCCGAAGCGGCGTCGACGTGAGATGAGCGCGAGAGACCATCTCTGCGCCGTCGCCACGATCCTGCTCTCCCTCGCGGCGGGTCTCGTGGCGCTCGCCGGGCAGCCGTGGTGGGCGCTGGTCCCGGCGCTGGGAGCGCTGCTGGTCGCGCACACCTGGCTGGACGGGCGCCGATCCCGGCCGAACGAGCCTCGCCTCGGTGCCCACACGATCGCAGTCGCGCTGTTCACCGTGTGGCTGCTGCTGCCGATCTGGCGGGGTGTCACCCGCGGTGACGAGGCGCCGTTCCCCGAGTCCCTCGTGCTGGCCGGCCTGGCACCCGTCGTGTGGCTGGGGTTCTACCTCGTGCTCCTGATCCGCCGCTGAGCATCTCGATGGGCTACCGCGACGTCGACCCCGCGCTGGTCGCACCCAAGCGCTTCGTCACGCTCGCACACCTGAGTCAGGTCGAGCAGGCCGACTACCCGGCGCTGACCGAGTCGACGGGGATGTCGACACCGGACCTGTCGAAGATCCTGCGCGACCTCGAGGAGCGCGGGCTGGTCGAGGTGACCAAGGGGCGCAAGAACCGCTACGGGCAGACGCTGGTCCGGCTGAGCGCCGAGGGGGAGCGGCAGTTCAGGCAGCTGCTCCGGACGCTGAACCAGATCGCCGGCGGGTAGGCCGCGCTCCGACAACTGATCAGGAACGAAGAAGCGCCCCGACGACGACGTTCCTAGGCTCGAACGTGTCAACAGGCACCACGAGAGGGAGCAGGAACGATGAGCGGGTTCAGCAAGACCGAGCGCGACGCGATGAAGCAGCGGGCAGAGGAGCTGCGGGCGACCAAGGGGGTCAAGGGCGCGGCCAAGAAGGCCAAGGAGCTCGAGGCGTGCGTGGCGGCGATCGATGCGCTGTCCGGGTTCGACCGCGAGCTCTCGGAGCGGTTCCACGTCGTGGTCTCGGAGGAGGCGCCGGAGCTGGACCCGAAGACGTTCTACGGGTTCCCCTCCTACGCCCGTGACGGCAAGGTCATCATGTTCGTGCAGCCGTCGTCGAAGTTCGACACCCGCTACCCGACCGTCAACTTCGACGACGGCGCCCACCTCGACGACGGCGTCATGTGGCCCACGTCGTTCGCGGTGCTCGAGTGGACCGAGGACGTCGAGAAGACGCTGCGGACGCTGGTGCGCAAGGCCGTGAGCTGATCAGGGCGACGTCGGCGAGCTCCTGGCTCCATGCCGTCCCGGGCTCCGCGGCCGCCAGCGGCGCCGTCTCGGGAGACGACGATCTCCGTTCGCGGCGGATCGGGCAGAACCCGCGCGACCAGGAGAACGACTGTGCGCCGGAGGTCCACCTTGGCAGCAACCCTTGACAGTCGTCAAGACTTTCTTGGACAGTTGTCCAGATGGATGGCGCAGCTGGTCGGCCCGTCCCAGGACTACCGTGGAGCCTTGTGACCGTTGCGCCGCACCGTACCGACGCCCCGCAGGCGGCGACCGGTCGCGCGGTAGCGCCGGCGCTCGCCAGGCCCGACAAGGTCGCCACCCGTCGGGACGAGCTCGCCCGGGCGGCGCTGCGGACCCTCGCCGAGCGGGGGTACGCCAACACCTCGTTGCGCGAGATCGCGCAGCACTCCGAGTTCTCGCACGGGGTGCTGCACTACTACTTCGCCGACAAGACCGAGCTGATCACGTACTGCGTCAAGCTGTACAAGCAGCGGTGCGTGCGCCGGTACGACGACGTCGGCACGGGCGCGACCGGGCCCGACGACCTGATCGAGCGATTCCTGACCGCCCTGCTGGTCTCGATGCGCGAGGACTCCCACGAGCAGCGGCTCTGGTACGACCTGCGGGTCCAGAGCCTGTTCGAGCCGAGCTTCCGGAGCGAGGTCGCCGGGATCGACGCCGCTCTGCGGGACATGGTGTGGCGGATCCTGGTCCGCTACGGCGAGCTCGCCCAGCGATCCGTGGTGGTCGACGCGGCTACCGCGTACGCGCTCTTCGACGGCGTCTTCTCGCACGCCGTCCAGCGTCACCTCGCGGGCGCGGAGGGTGTCGAGGAGCAGCTGGGCGAGCAGATCCGCCTGCTGATGCCACGACTGCTCGACGGCGCCGGGTCCTGACCGCGTGCGCTCGCGCGCTGGGCGCTGCTGAGCTCCGGGCCCGGCGGGGTCGCCGTCAGCGGTCGGCCGGCAGCGCCCAGGGCGCGCCGAGCTCGCTGAAGAGCTTGTGCTCGGCCGCGGCGCGGCGGCACCAGGCCTCGACGTCGGTGATCACCGGGTGCGCCTCGTCGCCCTCGCCGAGCCAGGTGACGTGGGCCTCGCCCACCTGGACCGGGTCCGGGGCCGTGCGGACCGCCTCGAGCACGCGCATGAACGCGCCGGTCTCCGCGACCGGCGCCAGCAGGGGTACGTCCGGGTCGGCGAGGTGCTCCACGAGGTTGCGCTGCAGGCTGGTCCGCCCGGTGCGCTGCTGGCTCGTCCCCGCGGCCGTGCGCACCTCGAGCACGTCGGCCGTGTAGGCGAGCACGAGCTCGCCCTCGGTGCCCTGCACCGTGATCACCGGGCTGTCCTGGTCGGCCGCGCAGAGCGTCAGCCCGAACGTGGCGGTGGTCCCGGCGGCGGTGACGACGCGCACGCTCGAGGTGTCGTCGGCCTCGATGTCGTGCGCGTGGAACAGCTCCACCTCGACGCTGGCGACATCCTCGGTGCGGACAGCGCCGGCGATCTTCAGCGCGGTCGCGATCGCGTGCGCGAGCGGGTTGGTCACGACGCCGTCGACGACAGGGACGCCGTCGAGGCTCCGCATGCCGGCCCAGCGCGAGCGCTGGTAGTAGGCGAGGGTGCGCAGCCAGGTGCCCACGCCGCCGACCCCGGTCACCTCACCGATCGTGCCCGAGGCGCAGAGCCGCTCGATCTCGGCGAACGCGTGCGACCCGAAGCTCTGGAAGCCGACCTGCACCGCACGGCCGGTGTCCTCTGAGACCGCGACCATCTGCTCGAACTCGGCCAGCGACGCCGCCGTCGGCTTCTCGACGAGCACGTTCGCCCCCGCCCGCATCGCCTGGATCGCGAGCGGGGCGTGGGTGTGGATGGGCGTCGCGAGCACGACGACGTCCGGCACCACGGCCGCCAGCAGCGCGTCGAGATCCGGGTAGCACGGGGTGCCCTCCGGCACGCTCTCGACCCCCTCGGCACCGCGCGGGTCCGCCACGGCGACCAGCTCGGCGACGCCCTCGGCGGCGAGCGTGGCCAGCTCGGCCAGGTGCAGCCGGCCGTACCCGTGCACGCCCAGGACGGCGAAGGTCGGGATCGTGGAGGTGGTCATGACGCGAGCTGCTCCAGGTCGCGGTAGAGGACCTCGGCGGCGGCCGGGTCGAGGTCGGTGTCGACCAGTGCGGCCGCCAGCTGCAGCCGCCGGGTGGTGCCCCGAGCGAACGGAACCGGCTGCTCGCCCCACGCGACCGCCGGCCCGGCGCCGACGTACCCGCCGACGCGCACGAACCAGGGGAGCGGGTGCTCGCCGTCCTGGCGGGGCTGGGCGAGCAGCAGCGTGACCGGGCCGTCGTCGCGGACCTGGGTCAGGGTCAACCAGGGCCCCACGGCGCCCAGGGCGTTCTCCTCGCCGCTCACCACGCCGTCGGCGGTGGCGACGCGGACCGTCGTAGGGGCCTCGGGGCCGACGCGCCAGAACAGGCCGCCGTAGCCGGCGCCGGTGCGGCCGCGGGTCGCCGGGGAACCGAAGGTCAGGTCCCGGTGCGCGGCGCGCAGGTCGCTGCGCCACAGGAGCAGGTTGGCCGGGACCTCGCGCTCGACGCGAGCCAGCCGGATCTCACGGTCCTCGACGACGAGCTCCTCGCCGTCCGGCCCGGTCCAGGAGAGCTGCTGCTGCAGCACGGTGCCGTCCGGACCTGCCATGACGGTCGGCACGGGTCCGTCCTGACGGCCCTGGTTGGGGAGCATCGTGTAGCCCTGGCCCAGAACGAAGGACTTGCCGCCCCAGAAGGTGACGCCGTCGACGTCGGCCACCGCGGCGCTGACGCCGTAGTGGTGGCGGTGGTCGGCCGGGTAGGTCTCGGTGACGGCCACGCCCGCCGGTGTGCGCACCGGGTGCAGATAGGGCCGGGGAGAGAGCTCGGCCGCGAGGTCGGAGCCGTCGTGATAGGTCGCGACATCGCTGTCGGCCACGGTCAGGGTCACCGGGTCATGGGGCACGTCCCGATAGTAACGGTAATCGCTTACCGCGTAGGGTGGAGGAATGGTTGACCTCGACGTCGTCGTCCTCAGCGGTGAGGGCCGCTACGCAGACCCCTGGCACGACTTCCCCGGGACCTCGGCCCGCATCGCCGAGATCCTCCGCGCGGAGGGCCTGACCGTGCAGGTGTGCGGCAGCGACTCCACGGCACCGGTACCGGCACGGCTGGTCGTGGTGAACGCCGGTGGTGGCGCCGACGCGATCCCGGGGGAGGGCGACCGGGGCTCGCAGTGGCGTGACGCCGTGCTCGACCACGCGCTCGCGGGCGGCCCGGTGCTCGCCACGCACGCCGCGACCAACACCTTCTACGACGAGGCCCGCTGGCCCGGCGTGCTGGGTGGTCGGTGGGTGCCGGGCACCTCGATGCACCCGCCGGGCGGGCCCGCGACCGCGCAGGTCGCCCCGAACGCACACCCGATCACCGCGGGGATGCCCGCCGAGATCGACGTGGTCGACGAGCGCTACTCCTTCCTCGAGGTGAGCACCGCGATCGTGCCGCTGGTCACCCAGGTCCACGACGCCGTCGTCCACCCGATCGTCTGGGCGCACGAAGGTGAGCCGAGCGACGGCGCGACGACGCGGGTCCGTGTCGTGGTCGACACGCTCGGGCACGACCTGCGCGCCTACGGCGAGACGCGCGCCGACCTGCTGCGCCGCGAGGTGGGCTGGTTGCTGGCCTGAGCAGGGCTCAGGTCACCGCGCCCAGCTGCCAGGGGATGAACTCCTCTTGGCCGATGTCCATCTCCTCGCTGACCGTCTGCTCGCCCGAGGCGACCGCGACGATCCGCTCGTAGATCTCGCGCGCGACCTGCTCGAGCGTGGCGGTGCCGTCGACGATGCGACCGGCGTTGAGGTCCATGTCCTCGCTCATCCGGTCGTACATGGGGGTGTTGGTCGCCACCTTGATCGAGGGCGCGGGCTTGCACCCGAACACCGAGCCGCGGCCGGTGGTGAACACGACCACCGTGGAGCCGCCCGCCACGAGCCCGGTCACCGAGACCGGGTCGTAGCCCGGGGTGTCCATGAAGCCGAACCCCTTGGTGGTGATCGGCTCGGCGTACTCGTAGACGGCCGCCATCTCCGCCGCGCCACCCTTGGCGACGGCGCCCAGCGACTTCTCGAGGATCGTCGTCAGCCCGCCGGCCTTGTTGCCCGGGGACGGGTTGTTGTCCATCGTGCCGCCACCGGCCGCGGTGTAGTGCTTCCACCACTCGAGCCGGTCGAGCAGCTTCTGGCCCACCTCGGGGGAGACGGCTCGACGGGTCAGCAGGTGCTCGGCGCCGTAGACCTCGGGCGTCTCGGCGAGCACCGAGGTGCCGCCGGCCGCGACCAGCCAGTCCCCGGCCAGTCCGAGCGCCGGGTTGGCGGTGATGCCGGAGTACCCGTCGGAGCCGCCGCAGTTCGTCGCGAGCACCAGCTCGCTCACGTCCTGCGGGGTGCGCCGTGCCTGGTTGACGACCGGCAGCATCTCCCGGATCTTCTCGACGCCGGCCCGCACGGTGGCGCGCACGCCGCCCGTGTCCTGGATCGTCATCGACTCGATGTGCATGCCCTCGGGCAGTCCCAGCCCCTCGACCAGCGAGGTGACCGGCAGCATCTCGCAGCCCAGCCCGAGCACGAGCAGACCACCGAAGTTGGGGTGCCGGGCGTAGCCGCGCAGCGTGCGCAGCAGCAGGTCGGCGCCGTCGGACCCCGAGACCAGCCCGCAGCCCGAGGTGTGCGCGAGCGCCATCACGCCGTCGACTGATGCGTACTCGTCGAACGTGCCGAGGCCACGGAACTGGTCGGCGATCAGCTTGGCGGTGCTCGCCGAGCAGTTGACCGAGGTGATCACGCCGATGTAGTTGCGGGTGCCGATGCGACCGTCGCCCCGGTCGTAGCCGAGGAACGTCCGAGGCAGGCCCTCGGGGAAGGTCGGGACCACGCGTGCGGTGCCGAACTCGTGGGCCCGCTCGCTGGTGTCCATGCCGAGGTTGTGGCTGTGCACGTGGTCGCCCGCCGCGATCATCACGGTGGCGAGACCGATCGACTGCCCGTACTTGTGGACCTGCTCACCGGCGGCGACGGCGCGGACGGCGAGCTTGTGGCCACGCGGGACATCGGCGGCGACGGTCAGCACGCCGTCCTCGGTGAGGAGCGCGGTGCCTGCGGCCACGTCGCTGGTCGTGATCGCGACGTCGTCCTCGGGGCGAAGCAGGAGGGCGACGTCGGTCAGTCGCGTGGGGGGCATGGCCTCTTCTTCGATGGGTTCGGGCATCTCGCTCCATGGTAGGCGCGAGGGGTTGCGGTACCCCGGGCTTGCCTTCGCTTGTCACGGCCGATAGCGCGGCGCCCGCGCGGTAGGTTGGCGTCATGGCGGGAGTGGCGGTCTGTCCGGGGTCCTTCGACCCGGTGACCCTCGGTCACCTCGATGTCGTGCGGCGCGCTCGTGGCATGTTCGACGAGGTCGTCGTTGCGGTCGGGGTCAACGCCTCCAAGTCGCCGCTCCTGGACGCTGCGACCCGCGTCGCCCTGTTCGAGGCGGCTGTCACCGAGCTCGACGGCGTCCGCGTGGCGCCGATGCCGGGGCTGCTCGCCGATCTCTGCCGCGAGGTCGGTGCCACGGCGATCGTCAAGGGTCTGCGTGGTGGTGCGGACTTCGACGCCGAGCACCCGATGGCGCTGATGAACCGGCACCTCAGTGGTGTCGACACCGTGTTCGTGATCGGCGACCCGGCGCTCGCGCACATCGCCTCCTCGATGGTGCGTGACGTGGCCAACCACGGCGGGCCGATCGATGACCTCGTGCCACCCGGTGTCGCCGACGCCGTCCATCGTGCCCTCGAGGCCCGTCGCAACCAGGGGAAGAACCCATGACCGAACCGAGCAGCGGCGAGTCCCTCGTCGCGATCCTCGACGAGCTGACCGACCTCGTCGCCGGAGCGCGGGCGATGCCGATGTCGGCGTCCGCGCTGATCAACCGGGCCGAGGTGCTCGAGCTGATCGAGTCCGCGAAGTCCGTGCTGCCGAGCCAGATCTCGCAGGCCGACACGCTCGTCGCCGATGCCGACGCGGTGCTTGACCGTGCGCGCCGCGAGGCGGCGAAGATCCTGGAGAAGGCGCGCGCCCGCGCCGAGCACCTCGTCTCCGAGGAGTCGGTCGTCGCCGCCGCGAACCAGCGCGCCGAGCAGATCGTCGCCGAGGCCCGCGAGCGCGGTGAGGTCCTCGCCCGCGAGGCCGACGACTACTGCGACCGCCAGCTCGCCCAGTTCGAGATCGACCTGGGTGCGATCACCAACCAGGTCGCTGCCGGGCGGCAGCGCCTGATCGAGCGCGCGCGCAGCCGCGCCGAGAAGGCGAAGCTCGACAACGAGCGCGCGGCCCCGCCCCAGCGCGTGAGCCGCATCGATCGCGTCCGAGACGACGGAGAGGAGTCCTGATGGCCGCCCCGTTCATCATCAACACGCGCGACCTCGCGCGCCGACCAGGCTCGATGCGCCAGGTCGCGCTGACCGTGGCCGCATCCGAGCCGCTCGGCTCGGAGGTCATCGCGATCCCCGCCGGCACGCCGATCCACCTCGACCTGCGGCTGGAGGCCGTGAGCGAGGGCGTGCTGGTGACCGGCACCGCCAGCAGCGTCGCGACCGGCGAGTGCGTGCGCTGCCTGCGGGAGGTCACCGAGGACGTCGAGGTCGACCTCACCGAGCTGTTCGCCTACGAGGGCACGCGCAGCCAGCGCACGGTCGCCGGGGACTCCGAGGACTCCCAGGACGTCGACCCGCTGCCGGTGCTCGACGGCGACCTCCTCGATCTCGAGGCCACGGTCACCGACGCCGTGGTGCCCTCGCTGCCGTTCCAGCCGCTGTGCGACCCCGACTGCGCCGGTCTGTGCTCGGAGTGCGGCGTGCGTCTCGACGACGCCGAGCCCGACCACCACCACGAGGTGCTCGATCCGCGTTGGGCCGCCCTGTCGGCGCTCGCCTCCCGGGAGGAGAGCGAGGGCGAGGAAGAGGCGCCCCGGTGAGCGCCGCGGCGCAGGACCTGGTCGACAAGCTGGGGATCCAGCTCGACCCGGAGCTGCTGATCCTCGCGCTGACGCACCGGAGCTTCGCGCACGAGGCGGGCGGCATCCCGACGAACGAGCGCCTGGAGTTCCTCGGCGACGCCGTCGTCGGTCTCGTGGTGACCGAGTACCTGTACCAGCGCCTGCCCGACCGCCCCGAGGGCGATCTCGCCAAGATGCGCGCCGCGTCGGTCTCGCAGCGTGCGCTCGCCCAGATCGCCCGGACGCTCGACCTCGGCAGCTACGCGCTGCTGGGCAAGGGTGAGCTCTCGACAGGCGGCCGCGACAAGGACTCGATCCTGTGCGACACCTTCGAGGCCCTGATCGGGGCGGTGTACCTGAGCCACGGGCTCGAGCCCACCAGGCACGTCGTCGAGGCCCTGATCGGGCCGACGCTCGAGACCGCCGTCAACCTCGGTGCCGGGCTCGACTGGAAGACGAGCGTGCAGGAGCTGGCCGCCGAACGCGGTCTGGGCGTGCCGACCTACCTCGTCGAGGGCAGCGGCCCCGACCACGAGCGCTACTTCGAGGCGCGGCTGGTGCTCGGCGGTGTGCCCTGGGGCGTCGGCGAGGGCACCAGCAAGAAGATCGCCGAGCAGCAGGCAGCCTCGCGCGCCTACGCGGCATTGCTCGCCCACGTCGAGCAGAGCGGTGCCGGAGCTCCCTGAGGTCGAGACCGTGCGCGCCGGGCTGGCGCGCCACGTTCTCGACCGTGAGATCGCCGCCGTGGAGGTGCGCGGGCCGCTCGGCGTCCGGGTGATCCGCCGCCAGCTCGGCGGTGCCGACGAGCTCGCGGCACGGCTGGTGGGCCGCCGCTTCACCTCGGCGGTGCGGCGCGGGAAGTTCCTGTGGCTGCCGTTGCGGGAGGCCGGAGGCCCTGCCGAGGAGACCCTGTTCGCCCACCTCGGCATGAGCGGCCAGTTCCTGCTACCCGATCGGGTGCCGCAGGGACAGCAGCTCCCGGAGCACCCGCACCTGCGGGTGCGCATCACGTTCGCCGATGACGGCGTGCTCGACTTCCACGACCAGCGCACGTTCGGTCACCTCGCCGTGACCGACCTGGTGCCCACGCTCGACGGCGGACCGGGAGGCGACGCGGGTGGTGGCCTGTCCGAGCCGGTGCTCCCGGACGTGGCGCAGCACATCGGCAGGGACCTGCTCGACCCGTTGCTCGCGCAGGGCAGCCCGGGGCGGGCGGCGCTGGTCCGCCGCATCCGGTCCTCCGAGCGCGGCGTCAAACGCGCGCTCCTGGACCAGGAGCTGGTCTCGGGGGTCGGCAACATCTACGCGGACGAGGCGTTGTGGGAGGCGCGGCTGCACTACGACCGCCCGGGCAGCAGGCTGCCGTCCGCCCGGGTGCAGCTGCTGCTGGACGCGGCCACCGACGTGATGCGTGCCGCGCTGAAGGCCGGTGGCACGAGCTTCGACTCGCTGTACGTGGACGTCAACGGCTCGAGCGGCTACTTCGACCGGTCGCTGCGGGTGTACGGGCGCGAGGGCCGGCCCTGCGACCGCTGCGGCACGCCGATCACGCGGGAGGCCTTCGCCAACAGGTCCTCGTTCCGCTGCCCGCGCTGCCAGCGACGCCCGGCAGGTCGATGAGCCGGCCCGCACCGCACCCGGTCCGGCACGTCGACGACGACGAGCGCCGCGCGCGCCTGGGGATCCGACACGGGCTGGCGCCGCAGCGACGCTTCAGCGACGTGGTGGCCGCGACCCGCGGAATGACGGTGCTGCACGCGACCGAGCCCGCCAGCGTGCACCTGGCGCTGCGGGCCCGTGTCGAGGACGTGACGATCGCCGACGTCGAAGCCGCGCTCTACCAGGACCGCACCATCGTCAAGCAGGGGGCGATGCGGCAGACGTTGTTCGGGTTCACGCGTGACCTGCTGCCCGCGGCGTGGGGCAGCGCGAGCGCCCGGGTGGCCCGGTCGTTGCGGGCCCGGCTCGCCAAGGACGTCCAGGCATCCGGGCTGGCTGCCGACGGCGATGCCTGGCTGGCAGAGGTCGCCGAGCTCGTGGTCGACGCCCTCGGTGAGCGGGAGGTGAGCGCGGCGGAGCTGCGGCAGGTCGTGCCGGTGCTGGACGCCAAGGTGCAGCGCGGTGCCGGCAGGTGGGGCGTGGCCACCCCGGTCGCGCCCCAGGTGCTCTGGCTGCTGCACGCGCAGGCGAGGGTGCAGCGTGGCCACAACGGCGGCCACTGGCGCCTCTCGAAGCCACGGTGGACGTCGACGTCGGCGTGGCTCGGCCAGGTGCCGGAGCCGATGGCCGAACGCGAGGGTTACGCCGAGCTGGTCCGGCGCTGGCTGCACACGTTCGGCCCGGGCGCCGAGGCCGACCTCGCGTGGTGGCTGGGAGGCACCCTCGGCGCCGTGCGCACGGCCCTGGCCGACGTCGAGGCGGTCCCGGTGAGCCTGGACCGCACCGAGGCGCTCGGCTGGCTGCTGCCCGCCGACCATGACCCGGTCGAGCCGCCGGCGCCGTGGGTGGCGCTGCTGCCGACCTTGGATCCCACCGTGATGGGGTGGCGGGAACGGGACTTCTACATCGGACCGCACCGCGCGATGACGTTCGACTCGGCCGGCAACGCGGGTTCGACGGCGTGGTCGGACGGGCGCGTCGTCGGCTGCTGGGTGCAGGACGCCGACGGCGCCGTGCGCGTCCATCTGCTCGAGGAGGTGCCCGCCCGGGCCCGCCGGGCGCTGGCAGCCGAGGCGGACCGGGTCACGGCGTGGCTCGACGGCGTCGTCGTCAACGGCGTCTACGCCTCCGCGGCGATGAAGGAGGCACGAGCCGCGGGCGGGTAGCCGCGATGGGGACCTCTGCCCTCAGCGACCGGACCGATCGCAACTAGGGTTGTCGGTGTTCGTGGCTGGTACGGCGGGGGAGAGCATGGGCGACAAGTACGCGGTGGACAACGAGAGCGCCGGCAAGGTGGCCACGGACACCGAGACGGCGGTCGGCGACCTCGACGACGTGACGACCTCGATCACCGATCCGCTCACCGACGCCGAGGGCGGGCTGCCGCCCGAGTTCGCCGGCGCCCTCGCGCGGCTGAAGACGCTCCGTGAGAACCACGAGCGCGACGTCAAGGCGATCAAGACCTATGCGACCGGCTGCGTCGGAGCGCTGCGCGCCTGCCTGACGGTCTACGAGAGCAGCAGCGCCGAGATGGTCGCCGAGCAGAAGGCCACGGAGGCCAAGGTGTCCTTCGAGCACGGCAGCATCCTCGGGATCACCGAGCAGGGGTGGAACGAGGCGGCCAACGAGCACGCCACGGCCGTCAACGACAGGCTTCCGAACAACTCGCCGAACGACACCCGCGGCAAGGGTTTCGAGTACGCCAGCAACAGCACGGGCACCACCACGACGCGATCGAGCGCCTCGAGCGAGGGTGGCGTCACCACCACGACCTCGGACCGGACGGCTCACGGCAGCAACGGCCGCACCGAGGTGTCGACGACCACGACGCAGACGACCAGCTCGATGAGGGAGCGGCTGACGTACGAGACCTACTCGGGCTCGGGTCATCGCACCAGTGACGGGTCCGGCCAGACGAGCGCGAGCGGTGAGACGACCACCTACCAGTCGGGCTTCGGCAGGCCGAGCGTCGAGACGACCGGTCGGACCGACCTCCCGGTGGCGCCATGACGTACGCGATGATCCAGGTGACCGACGTCCCGCAGGTCAAGGGCAACCCCGAGACGGTCGAGACGGCCGGGTCGGACCTGACGGGCTCGGCCCAGGGGGCCACCGACGCCGCGAGCGCCGTGACCGGTGCCTGGAGCGGCCTGAGCGAGGCGAACTACCACACGCCCGAGTCGCCGGCCGTGTTCCAGTCGGTGCCCAGGATCACGGCACCGATGGACACGATCAGCTCCAACATGACCGCGCTCGGGACCGCGCTCTCGACCGCCGGCACCACTCTCGGCAGGCTCAAGACCCGGGCAGCGACGCTCGAGGCCGACGTCAGGGACTTCGTCACGCGCGCCGAGGCGATGGACGACTTCGCCAAAGCGGGCGGTTCGATCGACGACGAGACCTGGAGCACGTGGCGCGACGCCCCCGGACTCGCGGCTGAGAACGACCGGCTCTGGTCCAGGGCCAGGTCTCTGCAGACCGATCTCGACACGGCCGGCACCGACCTCTACGACGCGCTGCTCGACATCTACGCACCGAACCCGGTGCTGCCCGAGGCCACGTTCGAGGCCGGGGTCCCCTCCGGGAACCGTGCCTCGGCGGAAGGACCGGGGGCGAGCGCCACGTCCTGGGCCGGCACCACCTACACGAACGGCAACTGGTACGCCGGCGCGGGTGCCGAGGCCGACGCCCATCTCTTCGACCTCAGCGCCCACGGCAGCGTCGACACCCGGGCAGGCACGTTCGGTGGTGATGCGGCCCTGTACGGCGGTGCGAGGGCGAACGCGTCGGCGAACACCTCGATCGGCGTCGACGGCATCCACGGCAAGGCCCAGGCAGGTGGCTTCGCAGGGGTCGAGGGCTCGGCGAACGGCTCGTGGAACGCGGGCCCACTCTCGGCGAACGTCGGCGCGCGCGGCATGGCCGGCGCCGAGGCCGAGGCGAGCGCCGGCGTCGACGTCGGCCTCGACGGCGTCTCCGCGAACGCGGGCGTCACGGCCTTCGCCGGGGCCAAGGCCGAGGCCAATGCCAGCGTCGGTGTCTCGGGTGCCAAGGCGAACGTCGGTGCCGACGTCCGCGCGGGCATCGGTGTCGACGCCAAGGCCGAGATCGCCGTCACGTCCGAGGAGGTCAAGGTCTCCCTCGACCTCGGGGTGGCGATCGGCGTCGGCGCCGGCGTCAAGTTGGACTTCGAGATCAAACCGAAGAAGATCGTCGACGACGTCAAGAGCTTCTTCGGGTTCTAGCCCGAGCCCCACCTGCTGCCACGTCCACACGCTGAAGGAGAAGAATGTCCGACACCGTCACCTACCCGAGCGCCGAGTTCCCTGCCCCGGTCGGGGTCTCGTTGCCACGCCCACAGGGGTGGGAGGTCCTCACGGTGGCCGAGGCACTCGTCGCCATCGGCAAGTCGCTCGACGGGGCCCAGGAGTTTCAGCCGAACGTCGTCGTGACGAGCCGCCGTGCGATCGGCGCGACCCTCGAGCAGACCGCTCAGGCCACCACCGAGGCGCTGCAGAGCGCCCCGGAGTGGGAGGAGACCGGCCAGGAGTACCGCGACGCCTTCGGCGGCAACCACCGCTCGTTCCGTATCGAGGGTGCGTTCGTGCACCCGCAGGCGGGCACCCTCTACCAGGCGGCGCTCATCACCGTCGTCCAGCGGGGCGCCTACACCGACGTGGTGCAGGCCGTCGGCAGCTGCACGGCTGGCCAGGCCTTCGACCGCCTCCCGGAGATCCGCGAAGCCCTCCAGGGCGCCACGATCACCGAGTAGCCCCCGCCCGATTTCACCGCACTTTCGACGCCAGGCCGGTTTCACCGCACTTTCGACGCCGAGCCGGTTTCACCGCACTTTTGACGCCATGCACCTTTCAACGCACTTTCGACACCCCGCAGGGTGTCGAAAGTGCGTTGAAATCGGTGGTGGGCTCAGCGGTCGACGCGCGCCGAGCCACCGCCGGCGAGCTTGAGCACCTCGGCCTTGGTCACCATCGTGGTGTCGCCGGGCGTGGTCATCGCGAGCGCACCGTGAGCGGCGCCGTACTCGACCGCCGTCTGCAGCGGCTCACCGGTGAGCAGGCCGTAGATCAGGCCGGAGGCGAAGGAGTCGCCACCGCCGACACGGTCGAGGATCTCCAGGTGCGGTCGGTGCGTGGCCTCGGCGAACCCTTCGTCCTTGGACCAGGCGATGGCGCCCCAGTCGTTGTCGGACGCCGAGTGCACGGTCCGCAGCGTGTTGCCGATGACCTCGAAGTTCGGGTAGGCGGCGCTCGCGGTGGCGATCATCGACTGGAACTTCGAGACGTCGAGGTCCGAGAGGTTGTCGTCGACACCCTCGACCTCGAACCCCAGCGAGGCGGTGAAGTCCTCCTCGTTGCCGATCATCACGTCGATGTGCGGCGCGATGGCCCTGTTGACCTCCTGGGCCTTGGCCTCGCCGCCGATCGACTTCCACAGGCTCGGGCGGAAGTTGAGGTCGTAGGAGACCACCGTGCCGTGCTTCTTGGCCGCGGTCACGGCCTCGACGACGACCTCCGCGGTGGACTCCGAGAGCGCGGCGAAGATCCCGCCGGTGTGCAGCCACCGGGCGCCGAGGTCACCGAACAGGTGGTCCCAGTCGACGTCGCCGGGCTTCAGCTGGGAGGTCGCGGTGTTGCCGCGGTCCGAGACGCCCACCGCACCGCGCACGCCGAAGCCACGCTCGGTGAAGTTGAGGCCGTTGCGCACCGTGCGGCCGATGCCGTCGTAGGGGACCCAGCTGATGTGGTCGACGCTGACGCCGCCCTGCAGGATGAAGTCTTCGACCAGACGGCCCACCTCGTTGTCGGCGAGCGCGGTCACGACGGCGGCGCGCTGCCCGAACGCGCGGCGCAGACCGCGCGCGACGTTGTACTCGCCGCCGCCCTCCCAGGCGCGGAAGCTGCGGCTGGTGCGGATGCGGCCTTCACCCGGATCGAGCCGCAGCATCACCTCGCCGAGCGAGACGATGTCGTAGCGGCACTGGTCTGCGGGGCGGATGGACAGGCTCATCGGTAGAACTCTCCTTCGTGGTGACGACGCGGCAACAGCCAGTTCGCTCTCAACGCACATCTGACCCGATCGCGATGCCACCGCACGTTCGGCGGAACCAGCGTCGACGTGACGCCCGAGCGTCGGAAGTGCGGTGAAACCGGAGGGGTGTCGAAAGTGCGGTGAAACCCGAGCGGTGTCGGAAGTGCGGTGAAACCCGAGCGGTGTCGGAAGTGCGGTGAAATCGGAGGGGTGTCGGAAGTACGGTGAAATCAGGGGGTGGCGAGCGCGACGGCCTCGGCGGTCAGCGAGGTGACCTTCGCGAAGTCGCCGGCGGCGATGTCGGCGCGGGGGACCATCCAGGAGCCGCCGACCGCCAGTACCGCCTCGATGCTCAGGTACTCGCTCAGGTTGGCCGGGCCGATGCCGCCGGTCGGGACGAAGCGCAGATCGCCGAACGGCGCCGAGAGCGCCTTGATGGCGGGCGCGCCGCCCGAGGTGGCGGCGGGGAAGAACTTGACGGCGGTCAGGCCCTCGGCGAGCGCGGCCTGCACCTCGGTGGCGGTCACCGCACCCGGCAGCGCCAGCACGCCGCGCTCGGCACAGCGACGAACGACCGGGACGGACAGACCGGGGGAGACGACGTAGGAGGCGCCGGCATCCACCGCGGCGTCCACCTGGTCGGGGGTCAGCACGGTGCCCGCGCCGACCAGCATGTCGGGGTTCGCCGACATCGCCCTGATCGACTCGACCGCGGCTGCGGTGCGGAAGGTGACCTCGGCGACGGGAAGGCCGCCGGCGGCCAGTGCCTCGGCCAACGGCGCGGCCGAGGCGGCATCGTCGAGCACGACGACGGGGACGAGCCGGGCGGCTCCGATACGGTCCAGGATCTCGGTCACGTGGGTCCTCTCGACTCGGGCGCACGCGTCGACGCGGGCGACCTACAAACGCTTGCAGCTTGCAGACGCGATCACGCTAGCAGCAGCCAGGACTCGGCGCCATCAGGTTGCAAGCGTTTGTAGTCGGCCCTAGCATCGCGGCATGACGAGGGAGGCGAAGCTCGCCGACGTCGCCCGTGCCGCCCAGGTCTCGGTCGCCACCGCCTCACGCGCGCTCGCCGGTGCCACGGTCGTCGCGGCGGCGACCCGTGAGCGGGTCCGGCGCGCCGCAGTCGAGCTCGGTTACGAGCCCAACCTGGCCGCTCGCCAGCTGGTCACCGGCATGGGGCAGTCGATCGCGCTCGTGATCCCGGATCTCGCCAACCCCTTCTACGCCGGTGTCGCCAAGGGTGTGCAGCGCCGCGTTCGCGCCGAGGGCCTGACGGCGGTCGTCGCCGACACCGACGAGGACGCCGCCACCGAGGCCGCGGTCGTCGCCCAGGTGGGACCGGTGGCGTCGAGGCTCGTGCTCGCCTCCCCGCGCATGCCCGACGAGGCCGTGCATGAGATCGCACATCGAGCGCGGGTGGTGCTCGTCAACCGGGCTGTCGACGGCGTGGCGGCCGTGACCGGCGACAACGCCGACGGCGTCCGGCAGGCCCTGGTCCATCTCCACGCGCTGGGCCACCGCCGGATCGGCTACGCGGGTGGTCCGGCCACCTCGTGGTCCGACGCGGCTCGTCGCCGCGGCCTGAGCGCCGCCCAGGACCAGCTGCCGGGCCTGGCGGTCGTCGACCTCGGCTCCTTCCGGCCCGGTTCCTCGGGTGGGGTCTCCGCCGCGGACCTCGCGCTCGCGGCCGACGTGACGGCGGTGCTCGCCTTCAACGACCAGCTCGCCCTGGGGATCCTCGGCCGGCTGGCCGACCGCGGCGTGCCGGTGCCGGGTCGGCTGAGCGTCGTCGGCTTCGACGACATCCCGGTGGCGCGCCTCCTGGCTCCGTCGCTGACCTCGGTGGCGGTGTCCGCCGAGGCGCTCGGACGAACCGCCGTCGAGCTCCTGCTCGGTCCGGACCGGCCCGATCCCGGGCTGCGGACGCTGCCGGTCGAGCTCGCCGTCCGCCGCTCGACGGCGGAGCCGGCGGTGGGTTGACCGGCTCGCCGTCGCGAGCTGCTCAGGCCTCGACCTGTCCCCGCTCGAAGTAGGCGACCAGATCGGCGGGCAGCGGAGGCACCGGGCGGGCGGAGGAGTCCGAGCGCAGCGACTCGGTCGCGACCACCCCGGCCGCCACCGACATGCGCGCGGCGACCGGTGAGGTGTCGGTGTGGCCACCCTCGGTGACGAACCGCAGGAACTCCGAGATCAGCAGCGGGTCGGCGCCGCCGTGCCCACCCTCGACGGCGGGGACCGTGAACGTCTCGTCGGGCTCGGCGTGGCCCGCGTGCCTGCGGTTCCACAACCCGATCGTGTCGCCGGGACCGTCACCGATGTTCTCCAGCCGACCCTCGGTGCCGATCACGGTGTAGTTGCGCCAGTAGTCGGGGGTGAAGTGGCACTGCTGGTAGGACGCCAGGACGCCGTTGTCGAGGCGCATGGTCATCATCGAGACGTCCTCGACGTCCACCACCGGGTGCAGCCCGGTCTGCGCGGTCGGCGGCCAGTTGTCGAGGCTGTGCCAGTCCTCCATGCGCTCGTGCCCACGGTCCCGGCGGTCGGTGATGTCGCCGTAGACCATCAGGTCGCCCATCGCGGCCACCGTGGTGGCGTAGCCGCCCGCGAGCCAGTGGATCACGTCGAGGTCATGGGCACCCTTCTGCAGCAGCAGGCCCGTGGTCTTGCTGCGGTCGGCGTGCCAGTCCTTGAAGTAGTAGTCGCCGCCGTGGCCGACGAAGTGCCGGCACCAGATCGTCTTGACCTGCCCGATCCGTCCTTCCTGGATCAACCGGCGCATCTGGACCACGACGGGCATGTGCCGCATGTTGTGACCGACGTAGAGCCGGCTGCCGGTGCGCCGAGCGGTCTGCAGGATGTCGTCGCACTCCTGCACGGTGATGCCCAGCGGCTTCTCGCAGAACACCGCGGCGCCGGCCTCGAGCGCCGCGACGGCAGGCCCGTGGTGCTGGTGGTCGGGCGTGGTGATCAGCACCGCGTCGAGCCCGAGACCGAGCAGCTCGTCGAGGTCGGCGGTGACCAGCGCGGTCGGGGGGAGGGCGGCGACGGCGTCGGCGCGACCGCGTTCGGAGGTGTCGCACGCGGCGACCACCTCGATGCCCTGGTCGGGTCGGTGGGCATGGCGCCAGAGCCCGGACCGCAGCCCGAAGCCGATGATGCCGATCTTGACGGTCACGGGGTTGCCTTCGCGGGTCGGGGCTCACGTGGGTTCGGGCACACCAACCAGTATCCGACCGGCGCACGGAGCGCAAGTCCGCGTGGCGCCGCCCGGCGACGCCGCTGCCCCTAGGCTCGGAGCATGCACGGGGACATCACGGTGATGGTCATCGACGATCACGAGATCGTCCGCCGCGGCGTCGCGGAGGTGATCGACCGCGCTGACGGGCTCACCGTGGTCGGCGAGGCAGCCACGGTTGCCGAGGCGTTGCGCCGGCTGCCGCTCGCCTCGCCCCAGGTGATCCTCGTGGACCTGCAGCTGCCCGACGGCACCGGCCTCGAGGTGATCGCGGCCAGCCGTGCGCTGCCGGACTGCCGGGCCGTGGTGCTGACCTCCTTCGAGGACGCTGACGCGCTGCGCGCGGCCGGTGAGGCGGGCGCGCACGCGTTCCTGCTCAAGACGGTGCGTGGCGACGACATCGCCGACGCGGTGCGCGCGGTCGCCGCCGGCCGCAGCCTCATGGCGCGCGCGAGCCTCGGCAAGCACGAGGTCGACCCCACCGAGCGACTGACGCCGAGCGAGCACCGCGTCCTGGAGCTGATCGGCGACGGCCTCTCCAACCGCGAGATCGGCGAGGTCCTCGGGGTGGCCGAGAAGACCGTCAAGAACCACGTCACCGGGCTGCTGGCCAAGATGGGGCTGCAGCGCCGCACCCAGGCGGCCGCCTGGGTCGCCGGCCACCGCGGTGGCGGCTGGCGGCCACGAACCGACTCCGGAGCGCAGGAGAGCTAGATGAGCACGACCGACCTCCCGACCGACGACGTCGCGACCCTCCGCGGCGCGGTCGCCGGCCTGATGGACCGCGCCCGCACCGAGCTCGCCACGCTCGTGGCGTTCCGCTCGGTGGCCGATCCCGCCGTCGAGGACCCCGAGGAGTGCCGGCGCGCCGCGGCCTGGGTCCGGGACGCCTTCGCCGCCGAGGGGCTCGACGCCCGGCTGGCCACCACACCCGACGGCACCGATGCCGTGATCGCCACCTACGAGGGCCCGACGGACGCGCCGCGGGTGCTCCTCTACGCCCACTACGACGTGCAGCCGGCACCGGCGGAGCAGTGGAGCACGCCGCCGTTCGAGCTGACCGAGCGCGAGGGCCGCTGGTACGGCCGCGGCGCCGCCGACTGCAAGGGCAGCATCGTCGCGCACCTGACGGCGCTGCGGGCGCTGCGGGGTGCCGGCACGGGGTACCCGGTCTCGCTCACGGTCGTCGTCGAGGGCTCGGAGGAGCAGGGGACAGGCGGCCTGGAGCGGTACGTGGAGCAGCACCCCGAGGAGGTGGCGGCCGACGTCGTCATCATCGGGGACGTGGGCAACGTCGCCGTCGGCGTCCCGACGCTGACCGTCGCCCTGCGCGGCATGGTGATGGTGACCGTGCGCGTCACCGCGCTCGACGGCAACCGCCACTCCGGCGCCTTCGGCGGCGCCGCCCCCGATGCGCTGGCCGCTCTGATCGTGATCCTCGCCTCGCTGCGCGCCGCCGACGGCGACACGACCGTCGCGGGACTCGACGGCACCGGTACGTGGTCGGGGACCCCGTACCCGGCCGAGCAGTTCGCGCGCGACGCGGGTGTGGTCGAGGGCGCCCAGGTGGTCGGGTCGGGCTCGGTCGCCGATCAGCTGTGGGCGCGGCCGTCCGCGACGGTCGTGGGCATCGACGCCCCTGCGGTGGTCGGCGCGCTGCCCGCGATCCAGGGGAGCGCGGCCGCGACCGTGAGCCTGCGGGTGCCCCCGGGCATCGACGCCGAGGAGGCCGAGGCTGCCCTGGTGAGCCACCTGCGGGCGGCCGCACCGTGGGGTGTGCAGGTGAGCGTCGAGCGGCAGGGCATCGGCCAGCCGTTCGCCGCCCGCCAGGACACGCGCGGCTTCGAGGTCCTGAGCCGGGCGATGTCGGACGCGTTCGGCGCTCCCACCCAGACCACCGGCCAGGGCGGCTCGATCCCGCTCACCGCCTCGATCGCCGCGGCACAGCCCGACGCCTCGATCGTGCTGATCGGCGTGGCCGAGCCCGCGAGCCGGATGCACGCCTCGGACGAGAGCGTCGACCCGGGCGAGATCGAGAGGATGGCCCTCGCCGAGGCGCTGTTCCTGTCGCGCTACCGGCGCTGAGCCTCAGTCCGCTGCGCCGGCCGCGGCACCCACGGGGACGTCCCAGGTCATCACGGTGCCGCCCTCGGCCCCGCGGGCGGTGGTGACGGTGCCGCCCCAGCGCTCGGCGCGACGACCGAGGTTGGCCAGACCGGAGGAACGGGTGCGGTCGGCAGGGATGCCCACCCCGTCGTCGGTGACCGTGACGACCAGCCGACCACGGCCCAGCTCCAGCCTCACGCCCACGTGCTGGGCACGTGCGTGCCGTGCGGCGTTGGACAGACCCTCGCGGATCACGGCGACGACGTCGTCGACGAGGTCGGTGTCGGCACCCTCGGTCCAGGCGGCCACGTCGAGGTCCGAGGACTCCAGGTCGAGCTCGGGAGCGAAGCCCAGACCGGACCGGGCGAGGCTGAGCTCGCGCTCGATCCGCTCCATCGGCAACGAGGGCACGGCGTCGCGCTGCAGCGCGTGGACGATCTCTCGGATCTGCGCCACCGCCTCGTCGAGACCGGTGAGCGCCTCGCTCAGCTGTTCCGCGGCCTCCGGCGGGAGGTTCTCGCGTGCACGGGAGATCGACAGCCCGGTGGCGAACAGGTGCTGGATGGCGAGATCGTGCAGGTCGCGCGCGATGCGGGCGCGCTCGTCGAGGAGCGCCGCACGGTCCTGGGCGTCCCGCGCCTCCGCCAGCTCGAGCGCGAGCGCGGCCTGGCGGGCGAACGACTCGGCGATCTTGAGCTCGTCGTAGCTGAACTCGTCGGCCCCGCGGGCGCGCATGAGGATGATCACGCCGGTGCCGCGCTCGCCGACGACCAGTGGTGCGTACAGGGCCGGACCGTACCGGCCGAACTCGGGGACCCTGAGGGTGGCGGACCGCTCGAGCGAGTCCACCACGAGCCCGGCACGCGACTCGATCACACGGCGCGCGCGGCCGTCCTTCGGCATCACGATGCCCACGAGGTCGTCGGTGTCCTCGCCGGCGGCGAACTCGATGACCCAGTCGTCGCCGACGCCGGGGAGCACCAGGCACGCCGCGTCGGCCTCGGCCACGACGTGAAGACGCTGGGCGATCAGGTCGAGCGCCTCTTCGACGTCGGCACCCTCCAGCATGGCCGTGGTGACCTCCTGCCCGACGGTCAGCCACTGCGAGCGGGTGAGGGCGTTCCGCAGCGGCCGGGCGGTGTCGGCGAGGTCGATCGCCGCGGCCAGCGACCGGATCGCGCCCGCGGCGCGCGAGGAGAGCCGACGGCCGGCGTCAGCCAGGTTCCCGAACATGCTCCTCACCTTCCCGCAGCCGACAGGTCGATCACGGTGTCCGCGCCGACGAGCCTCTCGCTGCGTCGGTGCGTCACGACGACGACACCGCGGCCAGCCTCTCGCAGCGCGAGGACATCCGCCAGCAGCGCGTCCGCTGTCGCGGGGTCGAGGTGCTCGTCCGGCTCGTCGAGCAGCAGCAGCGGCGCCCGGGTCAGCAGCGCCCGCGCGATCAGCAGACGGCGCCGCTCACCCCCGGAGATCAGGGTCCCGTTCTCGCCGACCGGGGTGTCGAGGCCCGTGGCCAAGCCGGCCAGGAAGGCGCCGAGCCCGGCCTGCCGGAGCGCAGCGGCCGCCTCGTCGCGGCTGACGTCGCCGCGCGCCACCCGCAGGTTCTCCAGCAGCGTGGTGTCGAACACGTGGGCGTCCTCGCTCGTCATCGTCGCCACCGTGGCGGCCGCACCCTCGGCGAGGTCGGTGCTGGGTACGCCACCGACCAGCACCTGGCCGGACGCCGGCGGCAGCAGTCCGGCGAGCGTGAGCAGCAGCGTGGTCTTGCCGGAGCCGTTGGCTCCGATGACCGCGACGGCCCGGCCCGGCGCCAGCGTGAGGTCCACGCCTCGCAGCAACGGCTCCTGCCCCGGCCACCCGACGGCGAGGTCGTGGGCCACCAGGGCGCCGCTGCGGTCGGGGCGTCCGCCGCCGCGGCCGGGGTGGTCCGCCCGCTCGAGAAGGTCGCCGATGCGGCGTGCGGCGTCGGCCGCGCGCACCGTGTGGACCGCCGCAGGCGCGAGCGCGCCGACGCCCTCGAAGGCGGCCAGCGGCGTCAGCACCACGACAGCGAGCTCGACCGGTGTCAGCACGCCGGCCGCGAGCTGGGAGGCCCCCACGACGAGTGCGAGCACCACGGCCACGCCCATGGCACCGACGGTCACGCCCTGCGCGAGCGCGGCGGGGCGAGCCGCGCGGTCGCGGGAGTCCCGCACGTGCCCCTCGGCTCTGCGGAGCCCCTCGAGAACGCCGTCGAGGCGGCCGTTCACGGTCAGCTCGGACGCGCCGTCGAGCACGGTCATGACGGACGCCGAGACCTCACCCCGTGCGGCCGCACCCGCGAGCTCGGCCTGCCGCACCGCCCGCGCCGACAGCGCCGGTGCGGCGGCGCCGGCGACCAGCAGGCACAGGCCGAGCGCCACCCCGATCGCGGGCGAGAGCGCACCCACGATGGCCACCGCACCGGCGGAGACCACGACCGCGACCAGCGCGGGCACCACCGCACGGACCACGAGGTCACCGACGTCGTCGACGTCGGCGCCCCACCGCCGCAGCACCTCACCGCGGCGCAGCGTCGCGACGGCGTCGAGCCGACCCGCCGCCAGCGCGCGGTACAGCCGCTCCCGGAGCGTGGCCGATCCGCGCAGGGCCACGTCGTGCGACGTCAGACGGTCGAGGTAGCGGAACACGCCGCGACCGATCCCGAGCGCGCGGACCGCGACCACGGCGACCGTCAGGTCGAGCACCGCAGGCATCTGGCTGGCGCGCGCGATCAGCCACGCCGAGACGGCGGCCAGGCCGACCGCGGCGCCGAGCGTCAGGCTCCCCCACACGGCGGCGAGCAGCAGTCGGCCGCGTGAGACCCCGAGCAGCGGCCAGATGGTGCGCAGCGCCTCGACGTCCTCGCGCAGCCCTGGCCGAGCCGGAGCGACCGACCGCGTGCCGGCCGTCATGACGCCACCGCCACCGGCGCGCCGTCAGCGACCGTGACGACGTCGTCGGCGATCTCGACGAGCTCGGCCGCATGGGTGAGCACGAGCACACCCGTGCCGCTGGCGGCCGCCTCCCGGACCACGTCCGCGACCTCGCGCGCACGTGCCGAGTCCAGGTGCGCCGTCGGCTCGTCGAGCACCAGGAAGGGTGCGGGAGAGACCAGGGCGCGGGTCAGTGCGAGGCGCTGCCGCTGCCCGGCGGACAGGCCGTGCGCACGGCCGCCGACCGGGGTGTCCCAGCCGCGGGGGAGCGACGCGACGACGCTCGCGAACCCGGCCAGCGCGGCCGCACGTCCCAGCGTCTCGTCGTCGACGGCCCCGGCACCGGCGACCTCGCGCAGCGTCCCCGGCTCCAGGACGGGGTGCTGGGGCACCCAGGAGACCTGCCGACGCCACTGGTCGAGGTCGGCGTCCGCGAGGTCGCGCCACGTGGCGCCGGTCCGTAGCCGCACGGCTCCGGCGTCGGGTGCCACCAGCCCCAGCAGCGCCAGCGAGGCGGTGGTCTTGCCGCTGCCGCTCGCGCCCTGCAGCACCGTGACGCGGCCGCGGCGCACGGATGCGGTCAGGTCCTCCGGCGCGGGCCTGGCCCGGCCTGGGGGAGCGACCGTGACACGGTCCCAGACGACCTCCTCGACCTCGCCGACCGGCTGCGTGCCCGAGGTGGGCGTGGGCTCGTCGAGGATGCGGAGGCTGCGCTCGACGGCGGCGACACCGTCCGCCGAGGCGTGGAAGTGGGTGCCGACGAGCCGCAGCGGTGCCAGCACCTCGGGTGCCAGGATCAGCACCGCCAGCCCGGTGACGAGGTCGAACCGACCCTCGACGAGGCGCAGCCCGACGCCCACGGCCACCATCGCGACCGACAGCGTGGCGAGCAGCTCGAGGGCGGCGCCCGAGAGGAACGCGACCCGCAGCGTCGCGATCGTGCCACGCCGCTCGGCATCGGCGAGCTCGCGGACCCGGCCGACGCTGCCGCGGGCGCGGCCGAGCGATCGCAACGTCGCGAGCCCGCCCACGAGGTCGAGGACGCGGGCGTTCAGCCGCTGCTGCGCCGCCAGCCGCTCGGCGGTGGTGCGCTGCGTCGCCACCCCGATCAACCACATGAACAGCGGGATCAGCGGGATGGTGAGGGCGATGGTGGCAGCCGCCAGCAGGTCCTGCGACGCCATCACCACCAGGATCGCCGGGGTGAGGATCGCCGTCT
Source organism: Pseudactinotalea suaedae (assembly GCF_009733815.1). GTDB lineage: Bacteria > Actinomycetota > Actinomycetes > Actinomycetales > Beutenbergiaceae > Pseudactinotalea > Pseudactinotalea suaedae. The sequence goes on along the minus strand of NZ_WNXY01000002.1, from coordinate 388,358 downwards.
GCAGCAGCTGCGGCAGGTACCGCACCAGATACGGCTCGAGGTCGTCGAGGCCGCGCGTGAGCAGGGTGGTGACCTCGGCGCGGTGCACCGCCAGCCATCGCGGCCCGAGCGCCGCCACGTGGCGCAGCGTCAGCTCCCGCAGCTCGGCGATCACGCGCGTCGCCCCGCGGTGGGCGCGCCACTCGGTCGCGCTGGTCAGGGCGACCCGGGCGGCCACCGTGAGAGCGAACCACCCGATGGCCAGCACCACCTCGGACCAGGTGGCGGTGCCCGCGACCAGACCCCCGAGCGCACGGGCCAGCAGCAGCGCACCCACCACCACGGAAGCGGTCTGCGCGACCACCAGCAGGGCGGTGGCGATCACCGCCGACCTGGCGCTGCCGACCGCGCGCAGCAGCGCGGGGTCGAGCGGTCTGCTCATCGTCAGCTCGCCGCGGGGTCGCGGCGCCGGGACAACCCGATGGGCGCGGGGATGCGATCGGCGGTCAGCCGCCGGCGGAACACCCAGTACGTCCACCCCTGGTAGGCGAGCACCAGCGGCGCGAGGAACGCCGCCACCCAGGTCAGGATCGTCAGCGTCTTCGGGGTGGCGGCGGCGTTGGCCACGGTGAGGGAGTTCGCCGGGTCGCCGATCGCGGGCATCACGTTCGGGAACATCGCCCCGTAGATCAGCACCACCACGGCGAGGATGGTGACCGCGGAGGCGGCGAACGCCCAGCCCTCACGGCCGCCGCGGATCGCGCGCAGCGCCCCGAGCGCACCCGCCGCCGCCAGCGCGACGACCCCCCAGGTCCAGAGCTTGTCCGAGTAGGCGACCTGGGTCCACACCGCGAAGACCACCCCGACGGCGGCGCTCACCAGCGCCAGCCGCGTCGCCAGGGCACGTGCCCGGTGGCGGAACTCGCCGTCGGTCTTGAGCGAGAGGAAGACCGCGCCGTGCGTGAGGAACAGCAGCGTGGTGGTGGCACCCCCGACCAGGGCGTAGGGGTTCAGGAGGTCGAGGAGGCTGGAGGTCATCTGGTGGTCGGCGTCCATCTCCACGCCTCGCACGAGGTTGCCGAAGGCGACGCCCCAGAGCACGGCCGGCGTCCAGGAGCCGAAGGTGATCGCCCAGTCCCAGCGTCGGCGCCAGAGCGCGTCGTCGATCTTGCCGCGCCACTCGAACGCGACCGCGCGCACGATCAGGGCGACCAGGATCAGCAGCAGCGCGAGGTAGAAGCCGGAGAACATCGTCGCGTACCACTCGGGGAAGGCGGCGAACATGGCGCCGCCGGCGACCAGCAGCCAGACCTCGTTGCCGTCCCACACCGGGCCGATGGTGTTGATCACCAGCCGGCGCTCGGTCTCGTCCCGGGAGAACGGCGCCAGCAGCATGCCGACACCGAAGTCGAAGCCCTCCAGCACGAGGTAGCCGGTCCACAGCACGGCGATCAGCACGAACCAGACGATGGCGAGGGTGTGGACGTCCATGAGGCGACCTCCCGGTGTCTCTAGTAGGCGAAGGACAAGGGACGGTCGGTCTCGGCGTCCTCGGGCTCGGGCGGCGCCTCCACCTCGGGAGCGCCGTGGCTCGCGTACCGGACCATGAGCCTGACCCACACGACCGCCAGGACGCCGTAGAGCAACGTGAAGACCGTCAGGGAGATCAGCACCTCGGCAAGGCTCACCGAGCTGGACACGCCGTCGCTGGTGAGCATCCGGACCAGGTCGACGCCGGTCGGGTTCGGCACCACCACCCAGGGCTGTCGGCCGGTCTCGGTGAAGATCCAGCCGAAGGATGCGGCGACGAACGGCATCGGGATCGCGATCAGGCACAGCCGAGCGAACCAGCGCTTGTCGGTGACGGACCCCTTTCCGCGCAGCAGCCACAGCGCCGCGAGCGCCAGCGCCGCCGAGAACCCGGCGAACCCGATCATCAGCCGGAACGACCAGTAGGTCAGCGCGAGGTTGGGGGAGTAGCTGATCTCCTCGCCGGCGGCGTCCACGTCGCCGTACCGCTCGCTCATGTACTCCTGGAGCTCGGGGACACCCTGCACCTCACCGGCGAAGTCGCCGGTCGCCAGATAGCTGGTCAGACCGGGCACCTCCACGAGATGGATGACCCCCTCGCAGGAGTTCGACAGGTCGCCGACGGTCAGGATCGAGAAGCCGGCACCGGTCTGCGTCTCGCAGAGTCCCTCGGCCGCGGCCATCTTCATCGGCTGCTGCTCGAACATCAGCTTGGCCTGCCAGTCGCCGGAGGCCGCGACCCCCGCGCCGCTGAGCACGATCGTGACCAGTCCCAGCAGCGCCGCGGGCCGGTAGACCGTGCGTGCGAGATCCACGTTGCCGGCGCGCACCTCGCGGACCAGGAGCCAGCCGGCCACCCCGGTGACGAACGTACCCGCCACGAGCATCGACGTCGCGATCGTGTGGGTGTAGGCGGCCCACAGCGTGCTGTTGAGCAGCACGGCGCCGAAGTCGTCGAGCTCGGCACGACCGGTCTCGGGGTTGTAGATCGCCCCGACGGGGTGCTGCATCCAGGAGTTCGCAGCCAGGATGAAGAACGCCGAGGCGTTGGTTGCGATCGCCACCAGCCACAGGCAGGCGAGGTGGATCTTGCGAGGGAGCCGGTCCCAGCCGAAGATCCACAGGCCGAGGAAGGTCGACTCGACGAAGAACGCCGCGAGACCCTCGATCGCCAGCGGCGCACCGAAGATGTCGCCCACGAACCGGGAGTACTCGCTCCAGCTCATGCCGAACTGGAACTCCTGGACGATGCCGGTGGCGACGCCGATCGCGAAGTTGACCAGCAGCAGCTTGCCGAAGAACTTCGTCAGCCGCAGCCAGGTGTCCTTGCCGGTCACCAGCCACGCGGTCTGCATGATCGCCACGAGCGGCGCCAGCCCGATCGTCAGCGGGACGAACACGAAGTGGTAGACCGTCACGATGGCGAACTGCCACCGGGCGGCGTCGACAACCTCCACGGACGTGGCCCCCTTCTCCTGGCTCGTGAACGAGCGTAGGAAGCGGTATCGACGGCGAGTCGGGACCTAAGGCCCAGACGCGCCGAGGAGCACGGCGCCGCCGAGACCCGCTTGTGACATACTGAGCGCGGCCGGACGGCGAGTTCCGTACCCGTTGAACGGCCCGGTGACACCAGCACGGTCGTTGGGGTCACGAGTCCCGGCGCCGCCACTCCAGGCAGGCGCGGAGCTCGGGGCCACCACCTGTGCACGGGCCCCCATGGCGCGACGGTGGATCCGGTGGATCTTCGACGCGAGAGCTCGCGAGGAGCGCCACACACTTCAGACTTCTGACACCCCGGATCCGCCCGTGCGGACCGCCCGAGAGACCCGAGTGACCCCTGGTGGTACGGCAGAGGTGGCCCGGCGGAGCTACGTGGACGACTACGACGCCACCCAGGACGACCAGAGCAACGATGCCGGCCTCGAGTCGCAGCAGCAGCCCCCGGCTCGGGGACGCCGCTCGCGGCGCGCGACACGACCGGTGATGACACCGGACCCGCCCGCGCTCGACGTGCTCGCCGAGCTCGGGCTCAAGACGCCCGAGCCCGCGGAGCCGGTCGCTGAGCAGCCGGCCGCCGAGGAGTCCCCGCAGGAGGCCGACGAGCAGGTCGAGGAGTCGACCGCCCCGAGCGGCAACAGCGCCGAGAGCGCCTCGACGCCGGAGACGGCAGCGAGCCCGGACAGCCCCGCCAGCGCACCGAGCCCGGACAGCGCAGCCAGTGCACCCAGTGCGGCCAGCGCCGATGACGATGACGACGACGACGACCGTGCCGACGACGCCGGCGACGACGTCTCGCCGCGGCTGCCCGCGACCGCGCTGCTGTTCCAGGCGCCGGACCTGACCGCGCGGCGCCGCCGCCGCGCCTCGGCGCCCGCCGGCGCACCCCTGATGCCCACGAGCGCACGCCAGGCCGCCGAGAGCGCGCCCGAGAGGGCCGTCCAGCCCGAGGACGAGGCCCCCGAGGCGACGACCGACGCCACCGCGGATGCGGCCCAGGACCAGCCTGAGGACACCGAGGAGTCGCAGGCGCCGCGGCGTCGTCGTCGTCGGGGTGGCCGTGGTCGACGCAAGACCAAGGGCGACGGTGAGGACGTCGGATCGTCGGAGGACGAGAACGACAACGACGAGAACGACGACACCGACACCGGCAACGGCAACGGCACCGAGGACGGCGACCAGACCGAGGAGGCCGCGGTCACGCCGTCGCGTCGGGCGAAGCAGCCCAGGCGGTCCAAGCAGAGCAAGCAGGACAAGCAGGACAAGCAGGAGGACCAGCCGGCGCAGCCGAGCGAGCCCGCGGACGAGACGGGCGAGCAGGACGACGCCGCCGACTCCGAGGGTGCCGACGAGGCGGCCGAGGGTGATGAGAGCAACCGCTCCCGTCGCCGGCGTCGTCGCCGCTCGCGCTCGACCCGCGACGAGGGTGCGCGTGCACGCGACGAGGTGACCGCGCTCAAGGGCTCGACGCGCCTGGAGGCCAAGCGGCAGCGGCGTCGTGACGGCCGAGACAACAACCGTCGGCGATCGATCATCACCGAGGCGGAGTTCCTGGCGCGTCGTGAGGCCGTCGACCGCGCCATGGTGGTGCGCGAGCGCGGGGGCCGCACCCAGATCGCGGTGCTCGAGGACGACATCCTCGTCGAGCACTTCGTGGCCCGGAAGACCCAGACCTCGATGGTCGGCAACGTCTACCTCGGCCGCGTGCAGAACGTGCTGCCCTCGATGGAAGCGGCCTTCGTCGACCTCGGCCGCGGACGCAACGCCGTGCTGTACGCCGGTGAGGTGAACTGGGACGCCGCCGGTCTCGAGGGCCAGCCGCGCCGCATCGAGCAGGCGCTCTCCTCGGGCGACTCGGTGCTGGTCCAGGTGACCAAGGACCCGATCGGTCACAAGGGGGCCAGGCTGACCTCGCAGGTCACGCTCGCGGGCCGCTACCTCGTGCTGGTGCCTTCGGGCTCGATGACCGGCATCTCCCGCAAGCTGCCCGACACCGAGCGGAACCGCCTCAAGAAGCTGCTCAAGGAGATCGTGCCCGAGGGGCAGGGCGTCATCGTCCGCACCGCCGCCGAGGGCGCCTCCGAGGAGGAGCTGCGCCGCGACGTCGAGCGCCTCACCAAGAACTGGGACGACATCCAGAAGAAGGTCAACAAGTCCTCGACGACCGCTCCGGTGCTGCTCAAGGGTGAGCCGGAGCTGTCGACCCGGGTGGTCCGTGACGTCTTCAACGAGGACTTCCGTTCCCTCACGGTGCAGGGCGACGAGGCCTGGAAGACGATCTCCGAGTACGTCTCCTCCGTGGCACCCGATCTCGCCGACCGGTTGCACCACTGGAACGGCAAGGACGACGTCTTCGCCGCGCACCGCATCGACGAGCAGCTCGCCAAGGGCATGGACCGGAAGGTCTGGTTGCCCTCGGGCGGCTCGCTCGTGATCGACCGCACCGAGGCGATGACAGTTGTCGACGTCAACACCGGCAAGTTCACCGGCTCCGGCGGCACGCTCGAGGAGACCGTGACGCGGAACAACCTGGAGGCCGCCGAGGAGATCGTGCGGCAGCTCCGGTTGCGCGACATCGGCGGCATCATCGTCATCGACTTCATCGACATGGTGCTCGAGTCCAACCGGGACCTGGTGCTGCGGCGACTCGTCGAGTGCCTGGGCCGGGATCGCACCCGCCACCAGGTCGCCGAGGTCACCTCGCTCGGTCTGGTCCAGATGACCCGCAAGCGCGTGGGTCAGGGTTTGGTCGAGGCGTTCAGCACCACGTGCGAGCACTGCCACGGTCGGGGTTACCACGTGCACGACGAGCCCGTGGAGTCCGGCTCCGCCGTGCCCGCGGAGGAGTCCGACGACACGCCGCGCTCCGGTCGGGGCGGCCGTCGCGGCCGCCGCGGCGGCAACGGCTCCCAGCAGCCGCAGCAGCAGCCGGCCGCGGTCGAGACGGTGGAGGACCCGGCGCAGCGCGCGCAGGTGCGGGCCACCCTCGCCGCGATCGCCGCCGCTGCCGCCCACGCGCACGAGGAGCAGCACCTGGACACCGAGGCGCGTCCGGAGCAGGCGAGCGCCGAGGACACGATGGAGGCGGTCGTCGAGCTCGGCGCCCAGGATGCCTCCATCAGCACCGGCGCCGACATCGCCGACGCGCTCGCCGAGCTCAAGGCCAGCACCGCCGCGTCCACCGAGGCACAGGTGGCTCCCGGGGCGGAGCCGGTCCCCGAGGCGGAGCCGGTCCCCGAGGCGGAGCCGGTTCCCGAGGCGCAGGTCGCTCCCGAGGCGGAGCCGGTCCCCGAGGGGGAGCCCGTCCCCGAGGCGGAGCCGACCTCGTCGGAGCTCGACGGCCAGGCTGAGGACGAGGCTGCCGACGTCGAGCAGGCAGAGGGCGCTCCCGCCGCCGAGTGAGGCACCGGGACCCGCCGCCGCAAGCGCGCCGCGGCGGGTTCCCGGGCTGCTACGACGGGCCGGTGTCCTCGGTCCTGGCCCTGACCTTGGCGCCGGGGGTGCCGAGGTACCAGACGGTCCAGAGCCAGCGAAGAAACACGGGCACGAGCGCGATCGCCGCGATCGCCAACGTGTAGATCGAGGCCGTGGTCGAGCCCGGCAGCGTCACGACGAACGCCGCGAGCGCGTGGATCGCGACGATCACCATGCCGCGTGTGCGCGGGCCGTGCGAGCGTGTCGTCGCGAAGCGTGACCCCTCGACCATGACGTCCTCGCGGATGGTCGGCGGCGGTGCCACCTGCTCACCGAGCTGCAGGCCCGCGGCCTGCGCGAACCCGGCCAGCCCGGTGAGGTCGTCGCCGGGCGCCCAGGAGTCGGCCGGGAGCACGAGCCGCCAGCGTCCGAGCCGGTCGACGAGGGCGAAGCCCCATGCCTCGCCCTGGTGCGTCAACCGGTCCAGCCCGACCACGCCGAGGTCGCTGTCGCTGCTCGAGGCCACCCACGCCTCGTGCCGGCTGCCGGTACGCACGCCGATGTTAGCGCCGTCGTACATGAGCTTGGCGTGCAGCTGGAACGCCCGGGTGGTGTAGGTGGAGGCGCCGGGCCGGTAGGTGGCGACCATCCGCCGCATGTCGCGATCGGTGAACCATCGCACCAGCCAGGAGACCCACGGCTCCAGCACCGCGGCGAACGCCAGGATCACCAGCAGCCGGACCCACCACTGCTCGGCCAGCAGGTACCCCGTGAAGAAGCATCCGACCCAGAGCGCCGTGGGGTAGAAGGCGCGCAGCAGCTCGGTCGCGCGCGACCCCGGTCCGAGGTCGACCTGGCGCGCCTTGTGGCGGCGCTGACGGCGCAGCAGCGCGCGGCCCGGGTCGGTGGCCCAGCCGCGGTAGGGCATGAGGTGCGGCCCGGGGCGGATCACGTCCGCGGCCTTCGGCGGAGGCTGCGCACCGGGGGTCAGGGTGAGCGGGCTTGTCCCCCTGCGGCTGCGCGGAGCGGCCGACAGCGCCTCCGGGTCCGCGTGCGGTGGGTGCTGCACACCGCGCCGGATCGGCACCCGCAGCGTCGCGGCACCGGCGGCGATGCCGGACGCCTCCAGCGCCCACACGAGCCGGTCGTAGGCGCGCAGCCGTTCGGAGGGCTGCACCACGGCGCCCTGGGCGACCGCCAGCTCGGGCTGTGCCAACCAGTCGGCGACGGCGATCGCGCCCATGCTGTGCCCGTCAGCGGAGCAGAGGTGGACCACGCCGAGCTCGTCGTAGAGCGGCACGGGCGCGTACGGCTCGGCCGGGTCGTACGGCATCACCGTGGCGGTCGGGGAGGGTGGCACCACGTGCAGCAGGAACGCGATGGGGCTGTCGGCCCCGATCACGCGGCGGCCGGTCGCGGTGGTCAGCTCGACGCGGTCGGTCAGGAACATCGCACGGGCGTAGCGCGCCCAGGTGGTCATAGGTGCCGGGCGCGGGGAGGCGCGGAGCTCGATGCGGCCGGCCTTGGAGGGCAGCGCCGGCACACCCGGCCTCTCGAAGTCCCACATCGCCGCGGTGAAGACCGCGGCGAGGTGATCGATCGCAGCAGCGGCGTGAGCGACGGCGCCCGCCTGCACGATCCGCTGCGCGCCCCAAGTCTGCGCACCCATGCGCAGCGCGTCGGTGGTCTCCTTCAGGTACCGCCGCGTGCCGTCGAGCGCGGCCGCGAACCCGTACACGGGCTCGGCCTGCGGGTCGGGGTCGACGGCCTCACGACCCACGGGTGCACCGCTGACGACGACCGGCTCGCCCCAGCCGAGCGAGGCGAGCATCTGCGGGCTCATCCCGCCGGGGCCCTGCTGAGCCAGGGTCGCGGGGAGCGTCGGCCACGCCGCGTCCAGCATCGCGTGGATCTCCTGGAAGCGGGCGCGCAGCGCCTTCTGGTCGGCGGGCAGGAACTCCAGGAGCTCGCGCACCGACTGCAGCGCGGAGGCGATGATCGCGTGCGTGTGCGTGTAAGGGTCGCCACCGCGGGCGAGGAGCAGCTGGGTGGTCGTCCGCGGGGTGGCGGCCGGGAGCGCAGGCGGTCGTGGCATGTCGCGCCCCAGGCTAGGGCACCACGGGCGTCATCCCGAGGACGTGTCCGGGGCAGAGGTCACCACCTCCGCCTGGCGCGGCGTCAGAGCCGACGCGGCTCCCACCGCTCCTCGATCACCTCGCCGCTCGCGTCCCGGGTGACCCGGTACCCGGCCGCGCCGTCCCGCTCGGCGACCACCTCCACGAGCGTGGTCCCCTCGTAGACCAGGCCCACGCCGTCGTCGGTGCAGTGGGTCTCGCCGAGGACGCCCTCGGCCACGAGCCGGTGCACCAGCGGCCGACGGCGTGCCTCGCTGTCGTAGTGGACGCCGTTGGCGTAGGGGAGCAGGCCCAGCCCGTTGGTCACCGCGGCGAGCTCGGGCCCGAAGGAGTCCGTGGTGCCACCGGTGAACCAGCAGATCGAGCCGGCACTGACGCCGGCGAGCACGACACCGGCTTCCCACGCCTGCCTCATGGCCTCGTCGACGCCGTGCAGCCGCCACAGCGCGAGCAGGTTGGCGACCGACCCGCCGTCGACCCAGACCACGTCCACATCGAGCAGCGCGGCGGCGATGTCGTCGTGGTTCGGCATCATGAACAGCGTCACGGGAGTCATGTCGTAGCCCGCCACCCGGGCGGCCTCGTGCATCGTGGCCAGCCGGTACGCCTGGTCACCGCCCGCCGTGCCGAGGAAGGCCAGCCGCGGGCGCCGCCCGGTCACGCCCGAGCGCTCGACGGCGTGGGTCACCAGGTCACCGAGCTCGAGCATGGTCCTGGCCCCGCCGCGGTAACCACCCGAGGTGGCGAGGATCGTGGGTGCGCCTGCAGGCATGCACCCAGGCTAGTGTCGCCAGGCGTGGAAACCAGCGGGTCGGGAATGAGACGGGACGCCCCCGGGTTGGGCCGCGCGTGACCGCGACAGGAACCGGGGTGGGCTTCCGCTCCGAGCGGGGGCCGGTGCTCGTCTCGATGATGCTCGCGACCTCGCTGGTGGCGATCGACTCGACGATCCTCGCGACGGCGATCCCGACCATCGCCCGCGACCTCGGTGGTTTCACGCAGGCCCCGTGGCTGTTCAGCGTCTACCTGCTGGCCCAGGCGGCCACCGTGCCGGTCTACGGCAAGCTCGCCGACATCCTGGGGCGCAAGCCGATCATGGTGCTGGGCGTGGTGCTGTTCCTGGTCGGCTCGGTGCTGTGCGCGCTGGCGCCGTCGATGCTGGTGCTGATCCTCGCGCGCGGTGTGCAGGGGCTCGGCGCCGGCGCCGTGCAGCCGATGGCGCAGACCATCGTCGGCGACGTCTACAACCTCGCCGAGCGCGCCAAGGTGCAGGGCTACATGGCCAGCGTGTGGGCGATCTCCTCGGTCGTGGGACCGACCCTCGGCGGTGTCTTCACCAGCTACCTGGACTGGCGGTGGATCTTCTGGGTCAACCTGCCGCTCGGGGTCATCGCGCTGCTCCTGATGCGGCGGTTCACGGAGTCCCACGAGCGCACCTCGCGCCGCATCGACGTCGTCGGCTCGGTGCTGCTGACCGCAGGCAGCGCTGCGCTGATCCTGTTCCTGCTCGAGGGCGGCGTGAGCTGGAGCTGGGTCTCGACCGCGAGCATCGGGCTGGCTGCGGGCGGCGTGGTGCTGCTGGCGGTGTTCGCGGTCGCACAGCGACACGTGGCGGACCCCGTGCTCCCGGGATGGTTGTTCACCTCGCGGCTGCTCAACACGACCAACGCCGTGAGCCTGCTCGTCGGCGCGCTGCTGATCGGGCTGACCGCCTACGTGCCGCTGTTCGCCCAGACGGTGCTGCACCAGTCGCCGCTCGTCGCCGGGTTCGCGCTCGCCGCCCTCACGCTCGGGTGGCCGATCGCGGCGTCCCAGTCGGGCACGATCTATCTGCGGATCGGGTTCAAGGCGACGGGCCTGATCGGCTCGGCGATCGCCGTCGTGGGCACGGTCGTGCTCAACCTGGCGGGCCACGCCGACTCGGTGATCGCGATCGCGGCGGCGTGCTTCTCGATCGGGCTCGGCATGGGGCTGGTGGCCACGCCCACGCTGATCGCCGCGCAGGTCTCGGCGGAGACCGCGACCAGGGGAGTGGTGACCGGGGCGAACATGTTCGCGCGCTCGCTCGGGTCGGCGTTCGGGGTGGCGATCTACGGCGCCGTGATCAACACGGCCGTCGCCGGGCAGGGAGACCTCGAGAACCTTCCGGGATGGCTGCTGGAGCCGCCGCTGCAGCAGGTCTTCCTCGGCGTGGGTCTGACGGCGGTGCTGCTGCTGGTCTTCGTCGCCCTGATGCCGACAGGGTCGCGGCAGCCGCACCTGGCTGCCACCGCACGCGAGGAGGAGGAGACGTGACCAGCATCTCCGAACGCCGGGGGATCGCGGGTTTGCCGCAGCCCCACACACTCGCGTACAGTGGTTGCTCGGTGCGCTGCGCCGTGCCCGCGTGACCGTCCGGACCACCAGATCCGGGCTGGGCCTCGATCCCACCGCGACTCCTTCGGAGCTGCTGTGAGTCGCCAGGGCTGCGCGCGGCTGGTGCACGTAGACAAACGTCCGATACAAGAGATGAGCTGAACCGTGGTGTACGCGATCGTCAAGGCCGGCGGCCGGCAGGAGAAGGTGTCCGTCGGCGACATCGTCGTCATGGACCGGATCGCCGGTGAGACCGGCGCCGAGATCGAGATGACTCCGGTCCTGCTCGTCGACGGCGAGAAGGTGACCTCGGCTGCGTCCGACCTCGCCAAGGTGAAGGTGACCGCCGAGATCGTGCGCGAGGAGCGCGGTCCGAAGATCACCATCCTCAAGTTCAAGAACAAGACCGGCTACCGCAAGCGCCAGGGCCACCGTCAGGACCTGACCCGCGTCAAGATCACCGGCATCAAGTAACTCTCGCTCTCTCTCGAAGGACTGCAGACATGGCACACAAGAAGGGCGCAAGCTCCTCCCGCAACGGTCGCGACTCCAACGCGCAGCGCCTCGGCGTCAAGCGCTTCGGCGGCCAGGTCGTCAGCGCCGGCGAGATCCTCGTCCGCCAGCGCGGCACCCACTTCCACCCGGGCGAGAACGTCGGCCGCGGTGGCGACGACACGCTGTTCGCGCTCGCACCGGGCGCCGTGCAGTTCGGTACGCGTCGTGGCCGCAAGGTCATCGACATCGTCCCGGCTCAGCTTGAGACCGTCTGAGCCAGAGCACGCACAGCCACACATACTGCGTAGGAGGGCGGGACGGCGTTGGCCGTCCCGCCCTTTCGCGTTTCCTCCGTTTTTCCCCGTTCTGAGAGGCGACCATGGCCAGCTTCGTCGACCGTGTGGTGCTCCACGCGCGCGGTGGCGACGGCGGCCACGGCTGCGCGTCGATCCACCGCGAGAAGTTCAAGCCGCTCGGCGGCCCCGACGGCGCCAACGGCGGCCACGGCGGTGACGTGATCCTCGAGGTCAGCGACGACGTGACCACGCTGCTGGACATCGCGCACCTGCCCCACCGCCGCGCCGGCAACGGTGCGCCCGGCGCGGGTGACATGCGCTCGGGCAAGAACGCCGAGGACCTCGTGATCGGGGTCCCCGACGGCACCGTCGTCAAGGACTCCTCCGGTGAGGTCCTCACCGACCTGTTCGGCGTCGGCAGCAGGTTCGTCGTCGCCCGCGGTGGTCACGGCGGCCTGGGGAACGCCGCGCTGGCCTCGCCCAAGCGCAAGGCACCCGGGTTCGCGCTGCTGGGTGAGCCGGGCGAGGAGGTCGACGTCGTCCTCGAGCTCAAGAGCGTCGCCGACGTCGCGCTGATCGGCTACCCCTCGGCGGGCAAGTCCTCCCTGGTGGCGGCGATCTCGGCGGCGCGTCCGAAGATCGCCGACTACCCGTTCACCACGCTCGTCCCCAACCTCGGCGTGGTCCAGGCGGGCTCCGAGCGGTTCACGGTCGCCGACGTGCCCGGGCTGATCCCGGGCGCCAGCGAGGGCCGCGGCCTGGGACTGGAGTTCCTGCGTCACATCGAGCGCTGCGCCGTGCTGGTGCATGTGCTGGACTGCGCCACGCTCGAGCCCGGCCGTGACCCGGTCAGCGACCTGGACGTGATCGAGGCCGAGCTGCGCGCGTACTCGCAGGACCTCGGGATCGTCGGTGGCCGCGTGCCCCTCGCGGAGCGGCCGCGGCTGGTCGCGCTCAACAAGGTCGATGTTCCCGAGGCGCGCGAGCTCGCCGAGCTGGTCCGCCCGGACCTCGAGGCACGCGGGTACGCGCCCGATCAGATCTTCGAGATCTCGACGGCGTCCCACGAGGGGCTTCGTCCGCTCGGCTTCGCGCTCGCGAGCCTCGTGCGCGAGGTCCGGGCGGCCGAGCCCGAGCGGGAGACCGCGGCGCCCGTGCTCCGGCCGCCTGCGGTCGACCGGCGCCGCCCCCGCAAGGAGTTCGAGGTCACCCGCCGCGAGACCGATCACGTCTACTACCTGGTCACGGGCGAGAAGCCCGAGCGCTGGGTGCGGCAGACCGTGTTCTCCAACGACGAGGCCGTGGGGTACCTCGCGGACAGGCTGGCGAACCTCGGTGTCGAGGACGCCCTGCTCGCCGCCGGAGCCGTGTCGGGCGACGAGGTCGTCATCGGCGACGGGCCGAACGGGGTCGTCTTCGACTGGGAGCCCACGATGATGACCGGGCCCGAGCTGCTCGGCGCCCGCGGCTCCGACCTGCGCCTGGAGGACCGTCAGCGGCCCACGCGCGCCACCAAGCGCGAGCTGCACCACGAGCGCATGGACGCGAAGGCGCTCGCGCGTGAGCAGGTGTGGACCGAGACGCCCTCCATCGAGGACGATCTGTGAGCCAGAGCGCCGCTGCGCGGGTGCTCGACCGGGACTCGCTCGCGGATGTGACGCGCGCCCGTCGCGTGGTCGTCAAGATCGGGTCGTCGTCGCTGACCGATGACGAGGGTCTGCTCGACGCCGCCCGCCTGACCGCGCTGGTCAACACCCTCGCGGCCCGGCGCGCCGCCGGCGGCGAGGTGGTGCTGGTGTCCTCGGGTGCCATCGCTGCGGCGCTGCCGGTGCTCGAGCTGGCGAGGCGGCCCAAGGACCTCGCCACCCAGCAGGCTGCCGCGAGCGTGGGGCAGGGGCTGCTGGTCGCGCACTACACCCGGGCGTTCGCCGCGCACGGGCTGCGTGTGGGGCAGGTGCTGCTGACCGCGGAGGACGTGATCCGCCGTGGCCACTACCGCAACGCGCACCGGTCCCTGACTCGGCTGCTGGAGCTCGGGGTCGTCCCCGTGATCAACGAGAACGACGCCGTCGCCACCCGCGAGATCCGGTTCGGTGACAACGACCGGCTCGCCGCGCTGGTGAGCCACCTGGTGCACGCCGACGCGCTGGTGCTGCTGACCGATGTGGACGCGCTCTACACCGCGCCGCCCTCGCGCCCCGGGTCGCGACGCATCGCCGTCGTCGAGGACGTCGCCGAGCTGGCCGATCTCGAGATCACCGCGAGCGGCAGCCACGTGGGGACCGGTGGCATGGTGACGAAGGTCGACGCCGCCGCGATCGCCTCCGGCGCCGGCGTGCCGGTCGTGCTGACCCGCGCGGACACCCTCGGTGCCGCGCTCGCCGGCGAGGACGTCGGTACCTGGTTCTCACCCGCGAGCAAGCGCGTGACCTCGCGGCGGCTGTGGCTCGCTCACGCGGCCGACACGCGTGGCCGGGTCGTCGTGGACGCCGGCGCGGTCCGGGCGATCACGCACGGCAAGAAGTCGCTGCTCGCCGCCGGCGTGGTCGCCGTCGAGGGCGGTTTCGAGGCGGGGGACCCGATCGAGATCGCCGGTCCCGACGGCGCGGTCGTCGCCCGTGGGCTGGTCTCCTACTCCTCCGACGAGCTCCCGGCCCGGCTGGGACGTTCCTCCGCGGAGCTGCGCGAGACGTTCGGCGACGGCCACGACCGCGAGGTCGTCCACCGCGACGACATGGTGATCACGCGCCGCTGACGCTCGGTGACGCCGCGCTCGCCTCCGGGGCGGGCCCCACCTGCGCCACGTGCTCGAGCCAGGCGTGGACCGCGGGCACGACGCTGGAGCCCTCGCCGGTGGCGGCTGCGACGCGCTTCATCGAGCCCGCCCGGATGTCGCCCACCGCGTAGACGCCGGGGACGCTCGTCGCGAGGTTCGACGGCGGTCGCTCGTCGGGCCAGAGCGAGGCGTCGACGTCGCGCCCGGTGCGGACGAACCCGTGGTCGTCGAGCTGCACGGCCTCGGGCAGCCACCCGCTGCTGGGCTCGGCCCCGAGCAGCAGGAACAGGCCGTCCGCGCTGCGGCGGTCGGTCACACCGGCGGCGGCGTCGTGCACGTCGATCCACTCCAGGTGAGCCGTGCCGCCGCCGTCGACCACGCTGCAGTGCCCGCACACCGTGATCCGCGGGTTGTAGCGGATCTGCTGCACGAGGTAGTTCGACATGGTCGCGGCGAGGTCCGGCCGGCGGACGAGGATCGTCACCGACCTGGCGAACCGTGCGAGGTGGACCGCCGCCTGCCCGGCCGAGTTGCCGCCGCCGACCACGAACACGTCACGGCCGGTCATCTCGCGGGCGGCCGCCATCGCGGCGCCGTAGTGCACGCCACGGCCGACGAGGTCCTCGATGCCGCTGATCGCGAGCCGCCGGTAGTCGGCTCCGGCGGCGATCACCACGGCCCGTGCGTGCACGTCGCCGCCCTCGGTGCGCAGCACGTGCGGCGCACCGCCGGAGCCCGGCTCCAGGGCGGTCACCGGCCAGCCTGCGAAGAATCGCGTCCCGAAGTTGATCGCCTGCACCCGTGCGCGCTGGGCGAGGCGCATCCCCGAGATGCCTCGGGGGAAGCCGAGGTAGTTGCGGATCATCGAGCTGGTGCCGGCCTGGCCGCCGATGACGTCGGACTCGATGACGACCGTGCTCAGCCCCTCGGAGGAGCCGTAGACGGCGGCGGCGAGCCCGGCAGGGCCGGCCCCGACGACCGCGAGGTCGACGACGGTGTCCACCTCGACGTCGCTGGGGCGGCCGTACAGCAGGGCGGACAGCTGGCGGGGTTCGGCGACCGTCCCCACGAACTGCCCACGGATCCAGCCGATGGGGTAGGTCGGCTCTCCGTGGCCCGCGGCAGCGTAGTCCGCCAGCACCTCCTCGCCCTCGGCGCACCCCGGCGGGTACATCCGGTAGGGCATCCCCAGCCGTTCCAGGACGTCGCGGACGGCGAGGGCCGCGGCGTCGAACACCGGTGTGACCAGGCGTGCGACCTCGACGACGCCGACCGGCTGCTGCGAGCCCCACTCCGAGAGGAGCTCGGTGACCGTGTAGTGGAACTCCTCGTCACGCTGACCCTGAGGGATCAGCAGCCGCGCGTCGATCTTGCCCGTGGCCATCGCGACCCGGAGCATCGGGGCGTCCTCGGCGAACGTCGAGATGTGCGAGACCACGAGGCGTCGCGCCGTCGGGACGCCCTCGCGCATGTGGCCGATCGCGGCGTAGAGCTCGGAGTCGGGCAGCCGCGACTCCAGGACGAACAGCGCGACCGGCTGGTCGAGCGCGACGGCCGCCGTGGCGGCCCGTTTGGCCTCGGGCACCGATCGAGCAGTGATGACGTCGTAGTCGCGGGCGTAGCGGCGGAACTCGTCCGCGAGCACGTCGCCGTGCGCGGGAGCGAGGATGATGATCGCGGGCCGGCCGGGGGCGGGGATGCTCACGCGGTCAGCGTAGGTGGACGGCCCTGGCGGCGCACCGGCTTCGGCGGACGGCGAAACGGTCGCACCGCGGGCAGGTCCCCGGTCCCCTACGCTGCCACCTGCGGAGCGCGTCGCGGTGCAACGAGAGGGGCCACGCAACGATGAGGGCACGGGTGCCGCGGCTGGTCGCCGTCGTGGTGTCGGTGCTCGCCGCCACGGTGATGGGTGCCGCCCCGGCGAGCGCTGAGGCGGGGGAGCCGCCGTTCGACCCCGGGGCGGACTGGACGTTGACGTCGTCGCGCGAGGACGCGGCGACCGCGCCGGCGGAGGAGTGCGCCACGGCTTCGGAGTGGACGTGGTCCGCAGGCGAGACCGAGCTGACGCTGTACCAGGTGCCGTGCACGGAGAACGACGCAGCCTCGGGCGTGTACGAGTGGCTGCAGGTGCCGGGCGAGCTCGTCGGCGGGGTCTCGCAGGAAGGCGAGCTGGTCCTGTGGGCGCAGGACCGCGTGACCCGCGTCTGGCTCGCCGATGGCCCAGCTGAGAACGACGCGCTCGTCGTGCTGACCCTCACCTGCGCCGGAGCCGGGCAGGACGACTGCCTCAGCGACTCCGACGACCTCGCGCTCGCGGCGATGGACGCCTCACCGGGTGGCCGGGCAGGCGTCGACACGCCGGGTTTCACGATCGAGGCGATCATGCTGGCGCTGCTCGTGCCGGTGGTCCTCGTGGCCCTCGTGGTGGCGCCGTTCCGGCTGGTCGGCCGGCTCGCACGCGCGCGGTACGGCAGCGTCTCGACGTCGCCCCGCTACCACGACGTCACGAGCATGGTGACGCGAGCACGCTGGCGGCGCCGCATCCGGCGGCTGCTGTGGTGGCTCCTGGTGTTCCTGGTCTTCGTGAGCCTGACATCGGTCACGACCAGGGACACCGGGACCATCCTGGGCGTCCTGATACTGGCACTCCTTCCCGGCATCGTGCTGCTGATCGGCTACCGGACCTTCCTGCGGCCCAGCCCTGTGGAGCGCGGTCGGCGCAACGTCTCCGGCCAGGGCGCCGAGGCCGTCATCGGCAGCATGCTCTCGGTGCTGTCCTACGCGATCGTGGGGCTGCTGCTGCTGGCGTACGTGCTGGCGAGCGTGTACGGGAACATGTCGCTCGGGTGGCCCTCGCTCTCCGGCGCCGACGTGCGCCGCATGGGGCTGCCGCTGCTCGGGAGCCTGCGCCCGCTGGTGGAGTCGGTCGGCGACGACGCCATGGTGGTGGGGTTGCTGCTCGCGATCCCGGTGCTGATCGTCGTCGCGACGGTCGACGGGCTGGGTCAACGGCTTCGCGGGGCCTCGCTCGACGACGCCCTCGCGCAGGACGACCGGCCGCACTACCTGTACCTGCGCAGCTTCGACGAGGACACGTTGTCGCTGCCGGGACAGCTGCGCGGGCGCGGCCTGATCTCGGTGCTGGCGATGCGCCGCAAGGTCAGGTTCGAGGAGGTGCTGGTGCGGCAGCTCTCGGCGACCGGCCCGGTGATCGCCATCGCACCACCGGGTTCGACCATGCCCCCGATCGGCGCTGCGCGGGCGAGCTTCAGCAACGACGAGTGGCAGCAGCACGTCACCCGCTACGCCGAGACCGCCCGCGCCGTGGTGCTCTCCGCGACCCCGGGGCAGATCAGGCACGGCTACGGCTGGGAGCTGGACCTCATCGCGAACCGTATCAGTCACCAGCGGGTGCTCGTCGTGCTCGGGCCGTGGCCGCTGCGGTCCCTGGGCAGGCGCTGGACCCAGTTCTGCATGGCGGTCTCCACCGTGCCGTTCTTCGCCCCGATCACGATGCCGTGGGTGCCGGACGGCATCCACGTGCTCGCGCACTCGCCCCGACAGGGCTGGCAGGGCTGGGGGGCGAGACGACGGCTCGACTGGACCTACGCCGTCGCGGTCGATCAGGCGACCCGGGCGTACCTGCCCGACTGGAGCTGACGGTGCTGACAGAGTCCGAGACGACCGATCTCACCATGTAGACCCGGTAGTTGACATCTCACCTAGCCGCCACCTACCGTCTACCCAGGTCTTGAGCGTCAGCACCAAGCCCCGGCTTGCTGACCGGCAACCCTCCAGATGCGGTGGGGTGCCCCGGGTGACGACCTGGCTACCACCATCAGGTGGGAGCAAGCGCACAGGTCCCGTAGGCGGGAAAGAGAGAAGGAAGCACGGACATGGCACAGGCCACGGTTCTCGGTTTCGGTCGCACGACGCGTTCGAACATGGGTACCTGCATGTGCATGTGTCTGTGCGTGACGGCCTGACCTTCTAGGTCCGACCAGCACACAGCAGGCACCTCGGGCCGTTCGCTGCCGGCACTCGCGCCGCAGCACCGCCCCTTCGGCTGCCGCCCTCGGTGGGCAACTCCCGTCGTCGTCGCGTGACACGACACAGACGCGGTGAGCGGCCATCGAGCAGACCTTCCCACCTGCTCACCCAAAGGCACCCTGATGACTTCTGCTTCTGCATCCATCCGTCCCACCTTCCTCGCCCTGGACCTGTCCGGCACCGGAGCGCCGCGCTCCTGGGCCGGCTCCGGCGACAGCGAGTCGGAGGCCTTCATCATGGGCCGGCTCTCCGGCCTCGCGGCCCTCGCCGACAAGGGCGGGGTCGACCTGATCACGCTCGACTCCACCTTCCGGCTGGGCAGCGGCCGCCGCCGCGACGACTGGCTCGACGGCGCGCTCGCCGCCTCCCGCCTGGGTCGCCACACCAGCAACCTCACCGTGGCGGCATCGGTCCCGCTCGGGGTCACCGATCCTGCGCACGTCGCCAGCGCCGTGTCGAGCGTCCACAAGGCCACCGAGGGTCGCGCGGCCTGGCAGGTCGAGCGCGGCGCCCGACCGCTCTCGGCTCGCTCGGTCGATGCCGTGATCAGCGCACTCGCCGCGCCGCGCGTGAGCCGCCGGACCGGCCGTGACGTCAGTGCCCGCAGCGCCCAGGTCGTCGTGACCGTGCGTGAGCCGCTGGACCTCGAGCTCGCCGCCGCCCGTGCGGACGTCGCGCGGATCCGTGTCACCAGCCTCGCGGAGGCGGTCACCGCGCGTGCGGCGATCCGGCAGGCCGCCGCGGACTGGGGCCGTGACGCCGACGAGGTCCGCGTCCTCGTCGACGTCCACACCGTTCTCGGGGCGGACGACGACGGCGCTCGCGCCCGAGCGGATCTGCTCACCGCTCTCGAGAGCGAGACCGAGAGCGAGACCGACAGCTCGCTGCTCCGGTTCGTCGGCACCTCCGCCGCGTTCGCCGAGCTCTGGCAGGAGTGGGTCGACGCCGGTGCTGCGGACGGCTTCACCGTGATCCCCGCGTCGGTCCCGACGGACGTTCTCGCGGTCGTGACCGAGGTCGTGGACGAGCTGACGGCTCGCGGGCTGCGGAGCAGGTCCTCGCGTCCGGAGCAGGCTCCGGCTCGCCGGTCGGCACCGGTCCGTGCAGCGCGTCGCCGCGTCGCGGTGAGCGTCTGAGCCGCCGGTTAACCTGGTGGCCATGACCGCAGCTGACACCTCGCAGCCACGGGTCGAGACCCCCGACGTGGTGACGGCGGTGCGCGACATCGCCGGCCGCGCCAAGGTCGCGGCCCGCTCGCTCTCGACCGCGACACGCGCCACGAAGGACGCCGCCCTGCACGCGATGGCCGATGCGCTGGTGGCGCACCAGGCCGAGATCGTGGCGGCCAACAGCGGCGACTGCGAGCGTGAGAGCGCGGCGGGGATGGCGCCCTCGCTCGTGGACCGGCTGCGTCTGGACGCCGGTCGCGTGCACGCGATCGCCGATGCCCTGCGCGAGCTCGCCGCGCTCCCCGATCCCGTCGGGGAGGTGATCCGCGGCGAGCGGCTGCCCAACGGGCTGTCGGTGCGCCAGGTGCGGGTGCCGATGGGCGTCGTCGGGATGATCTACGAGGCCCGTCCCAACGTGACCGTGGACGCGGCGGGGCTGGCGCTGAAGTCCGGCAACGCGGTCGTGCTCCGCGGCGGCTCGGCTGCGGCGGACTCCAACGCGGCGATCGTCGCGGTGCTGCAGGACGCGCTCGCGGGGCTCGGGCTGCCGCGCGACCTCGTGGTCTCGATCGATGCCTACGGCCGGCCCGGCGCGCAGGCGCTGATGCAGGCCCGTGGGCTGGTCGACGTGCTGGTGCCGCGCGGTGGTGCCGATCTGATCCAGACGGTGGTCACCAGCTCGACGGTGCCGGTCATCGAGACCGGGGTCGGAAACTGCCACGTGTACGTCGACGCCAGCGCCGATCTCGAGCAGGCGGTCGCGATCATCCTCAACTCCAAGACCCAGCGCACCGGCGTCTGCAACGCGGCCGAGACGTTGCTGGTGCACGCCGAGGCGGCGCCGCGGGTGCTGCCCGCGGTGCTCACGGCTCTGGCGACCTCGGGTGTCGTGCTGCACACCGACGAGGCTGCGGCGGTCCACGCGCCCGCCGATGCGCAGCTGGTCGCGGCCGTGGAGGAGGACTGGCGGACCGAGTACCTGTCGATGGACCTGGCGGTCAAGGTCGTCGCCGACATCGACGAGGCGATGGAGCACATCCGCACCTACAGCTCGGGGCACACCGAGGCGATCCTGACGCGGGACACGGCTGCGGTGCGCCGGTTCACCACCGAGCTCGACTCGGCGGCGATCATGGTGAACGCCTCGACGCGGTTCACCGACGGCGGTGAGCTGGGCCTGGGCGCCGAGATCGGCATCTCGACCCAGAAGCTGCACGCTCGGGGCCCGATGGGCCTCGCCGAGCTCACCACCTCGACGTGGATCGTCGAGGGGGATGGGCACGTCCGGAGCTGACCGTCGCGCGCCACGCGCAGGCAGCGGCTCGCGCGCTCAGGTGGTCGTGCCAGAATGCTGTGGGTCCCGACACGAAAGAGGTTGACGCTGATGAGGAGTTCCCTGGTGGGCTTCGCCGCCGAGGGCGGGCAGGGGTTTGGTGAGCTGGCGCCGATCGGGTACGGCATCCTCGCGCTCGTCATCCTGCTAGCGCTGCTGATCGTCACGTTCGCCTTCCGCAGCGTCGGCACCCGGCACCGCGACCGCTGACATGACGTCTCACCCCAGCAGCAGCGGGGTGACCGCCCAATGATCGCTGCCTCGTCCGCTCCGGCCCGCATCGGGATCATGGGTGGCACCTTCGACCCGATCCACCACGGGCACCTCGTGGCGGCGAGCGAGGTCGCCACCGTGTTCTCCCTCGACGAGGTGCTGTTCGTCCCCACCGGCGAGCAGCCGTTCAAGTCCGACCGCGCGGTGACGGTCGCCGAGCACCGCTACCTGATGTCGGTGATCGCGACCGCCTCCAACCCCCGGTTCTCGGTGTCCCGTGTCGACATCGACCGGCCCGGCGTCACCTACACGATCGACACGTTGCGCGAGCTGCGTGCGCAGCTGCCGCAGGCCGAGCTGTTCTTCATCACCGGCGCCGACGCCCTCGGTCAGATCCTGCAGTGGAAGGACGTCAACGAGCTCTGGGAGCTCGCGCACTTCATCGGGGTGACGCGGCCCGGGCACGAGCTGGACGTCGCCGAGCTGCCCGCGGGCGAATACTCCCTGCTCGAGATCCCCGCGATGGCGATCTCCTCGACCGACTGCCGCGCCCGCGTGATCGCCGACAAGCCGGTGTGGTACCTGGTCCCCGATGGTGTGGTCCAGTACATCGGCAAGCACCGCCTCTACCGCGACCCGGCGACCTACACGGTCGGCGGTCGTGACCGCGAGCCGAGCGGAGATGCGGCATGAGTGAGGACGAGCAGAGCGTGGGGGAGCGCCGTCGCCGCCGCGACGCCGAGCGTGCGGCGCGGGAGGCCGCCGAGCAGCGCCCGCTGACCCGGCGCGAGCTGCGCGCACGTGAGGCTGCCCTGCAGACCGGCGCGATCGAGATCGACGCCACCGGTGAGGTGCGCGTCATCCGGGACGAACCCGTCTCCGGTGCAGCCTCGGCAGCCACGCCGGCGGAGCCCGCAGGGGCGCCGAACGAGGAGGTCACCGACACCGCGGGGCTCAGCCGCAGGCAGCTGCGCGAGCTTCGGGCCCGCCAGGAGGCCGCGAGCGCGGCCTCGGCCGCCGAGCCGACGCCCCACCGTGGTGTCCCTGAACCTGCGCCTACGCCTACGCCGCCTACGCCGCCGGTGCGGCGACCGGTGGTCCGCCCGCCCGCCACGACCGGCGCGATGCGCAGCCTCGCCGAGGATGGCACCGGGCTGACGCCGGTGGTGCGCGACGAGCCGCCGCAGCCGAAGGACGACCCGGCCGCGACCGGTGCACTGACGGCGGTCGACCCTCACGCGAGCGTCGACGTCACCGACCTGACCGTGCGCACCGACGACAAGCTGAGCGCGGCGAGCGCCGCGTCCGGGCCTGCTTCCGACGCGCAGACCGTGTCCGACCCCGGTCCGCTGCCGACCACACGGCGTTCACGCAGGGTGGTCGCGGACCGGCTGTCCCCCGAGACCGGGGGAATCGCTGCCGACTCGGGGTCGGGGCCGGCCGGCGCAGCGGCCGCCGGGGCGACACCCTCCTTGGACAAGCTGATCGCCGGGGAGGACGGCGAGCCGGAGCCGTTCGACGCCCGGCCGAGCTGGGTCGAGCTGCCGCCGCCCACCCCGGCGGGGCCCCTCGCCGTCGTCGAGCGGAAGCAGCCGGAGGCCCAGACCGAGGTGACCCCTGCCGTGCCGGCGGCGCCGGCACCGGCGGCCGCGGCCTCCGGCGAGCAGGCCGAGAGCCCGTACCTGGACGACGACGAGGATGATGAGGACGAGCACCACACCCCCGGCTGGCTCAGCGCGTTGATGGTGCTCGTGCTGGTGGTCGCCGGTGTGGTGCTCGGTCTGCTGGTGTGGCGGATGGCGCAGGGCAATGAGGCTGCAGGTGCCGCCGCCACCGCGATGATGGACGTGACGAGCCCCATGGGGCTGAAGGGATGGATGACGTGACGGTAGGTACTGCGTGAGCGCACACGAGCGTTCGGTCGAGCTGGCGGTCCTCGCTGCCCGGGCGGCAGCGGACAAGAAGGCCAAGGAGCTGATCGCCCTCGATGTGTCCGAGCGGCTGGTGCTCACCGATGTGTTCCTGGTGACATCGGGCGCGAGCGAGCGGCAGGTCGGTGCGATCGTCGACGGCGTCGAGGAAGCGATGCATGGCGCGGGCGTGAAGGCGCTCCGCAAGGAGGGCGTCAGCGAGGGCCGCTGGGTGCTGCTGGACTACGGCGACATCGTGGTGCACGTGCAGCACGACGAGGACCGCGAGTTCTACGCCCTGGAGCGGCTCTGGAAGGACTGCCCGGTGGTGCCGCTGCCCGAGGACGTCACCCGCACCGATCGCGCTGACGACGACGAGAGCGGTTCGGGCGGCTGGGCCGAGCGGGGGTGAGCGCCGGGACCGTCCTGCTGCTCCGGCACGGGCAGACGCCCTGGAACATCGCCCGCCGCTTGCAGGGGCAGGCGGACATCGACCTCGACGACGTCGGCGTGGCGCAGGCCGAGCGTGCGGCGGTGGCGGTGGCGCGGTTGCAGCCGGCGGCGATCGTCGCCTCCGACCTGGTGCGTGCGCGCCGGACCGCGGAGGCGGTCGCAGCGCTCACCGGGATCGACGTCGTCATCGATCCGCGGTTGCGCGAGCGCGCGTTCGGCACCTGGGAGGGTCTCAACCACACCGAGATCGAAGGCGGCTGGCCCGAGGCCTATGCGACCTGGAGCCGCGGCGAGCAGCCCGACGGCATCGGGATGGAGCACCGAGGTGACGTCGGCACCCGGATGGCGAGCGCCGTCGTCGACCATGCAGCGGGTCTCGGCGACGACGAGACGTTGCTGGTGGTGACGCACGGCGCCGCCCTCGGGGCCGGCATCTCGACCCTGCTGGGTCACGACGCGGGGGAGTGGCACGGCATCTCCGGGGTGGGCAACTGCCACTGGTCGGTGCTGCGTCCGACCGACCGCGGGCACCCGCCGTGGCGCCTCCACGCGCACAACGTCGGCGTGCCGACCTGAGTTTCTCGTTCGGGCCTCGCATCGTCTACACTCGTTCAGGCCCACAAGGGCTGCGGGGCTATGGCGCAGTTGGTAGCGCGCTTCCATGGCATGGAAGAGGTCAGGGGTTCGAATCCCCTTAGCTCCACGAGATGCAAGGGCCCCGCCAAACCGTTGGTTTGGCGGGGCTCTCGCTTGCTTTGGGCAAGGCGCGATAGTTCGAACCCGTCCCGAAGTCGATCCAAGAGTGCGGTTACACGGCGACGGCCGGAATCATTGAAATTGCGCGGCTTGCGGCCCAGGCCCTGCAAGGGCCCGCCTCCGCGATGCCGGGCAGCGGCGCGGAGCATCGAAACTCAAGAGTGCTGTAGAACTGGCACATACCTGGCACACGCATCGGTCCGAAGCGGAGCCTGACTCGCGTTGTGATGGTGTACCCGGGACTGGAGTGTCAGCCTGGCCGCGGTTGCGGCTATCGCCGCTGGCGGTGCGCCGTGGCCGGCGCCGTTGGTCGGCCTAGCGGCCCTGAGGCCGGGCGATGTCAGCTCCGTCGTGTCAGTGGTGTTCGGCTCGCTGGTCGAACAGGCTCCACGCGCGACGGGTCATCCTGAATACGAGGCTGAACGAGTTCTCAAACTCGTGCAGGTCGACACCGCTGGTGACGGTGATCATCCGACGGCTGTACCCGGGGAGCCACCCTTGCTGGGTCACCTTGGTGCTGGGTCGGGTCATGGCGGGCCACGGTAGCCCGTGGGCGTCTCCGCTCGCCTGCATCCAGAGGCGTTTGACCGACTCGACCTGGTCGACGTCACGGAAGGTTACCTGGGCACCTGCGGCTACCACCTCGGTCTCCGTAGGCGGCCGGTCCATACGCAGGGTCGCGGTCGGATGCCACCGCTTCTTCGCGTCGGCGGCGAGTTGCGCGAACATCGTGGCGCCAAGGTCCACTCGCTCGGGGTCCATGCCGCTGCCTTCGACGTACTGCCGGAAGCGTCGATGCGAGTCGTAGACGGCCCGCAAGGTTCGCTGCTGGCGTTCGACCTGATCGTGGGGCGCGAGCAGCCACACGGCCCGGGCGGAACCGAGCAGGGCTCCCCGCAGTACGGAGTAATGGGCGATCGGGAACAGCTGGCGTGCTTCTACGGCGTGCCGCGCGAGATTGAGGTGCTGCACCGCGGCGAGCATCGCGTGCCGAGCAGGCTGGTACATCGGAATGCCGAGCCCGGCGTCGTTGTCAGTGGCGAGCTCGCTACCGGGCTCGGGTTCCTCGATCCGCTCGCTGCGGTTGGCCCACCTGTCCAAGGACTCGTAGGTGCTGCGCAGTCGTACCAGGGCATCCCACTCGCGCCGTCTGAGTGTCTCGTCATCCACGTCGACATCCTGGCCGACGAGGCCGCACCCGGACCATCACGTGGTCTGGGTGCGTGGGCCTGGGTCGGAAGGTAGGCGTGACCCACCGGCTGTCCTGAGGGTCCTGGGCGGGATGCCTGTCGATAGCGCGCGCCTTGCTGGGCGATGTAGCGGTCGACCTGCTGCGTCTTGCGCATCGCGACGTCGGCCTCGAACGCGGACGAGCGCCTCCCGGTCTCGAGGGGGTGATCGGTCGCGATGACCTGGGACCAATGGTCTTGGTCGGTGAGCACCCACCGGACCTCGTGCTCGTCGTCGGAGCTGGCAGCTCGACACCGTCGTCTCCGAGCCGTTGGCGGGACGCGTCACCCTCGAGGACGGCGATGACGTCCAGCGCGGTACCGGCGTCGGTGGCCTCGATGACTACGTGCAGGTTCGTGGTGGTGGACTCACCCCTCCTCTCAGGAGTCGCCGTCCTGGAAGACGCAACAGGAGCGGGCTGCCCGGGTCAAGGACACTACGTCGGCCGCCTGGTGTGGCGGGATACCGACATGCAGGTGCACCTCCGACTCCGCACGCGGCTGCTGGCGGAGGTGCCCACCCTCTGTGACGCCGACCGGTGCGCGGGGGCGCGGTCTCTGCGCGCTCTTGGCCGGTAGATGTGCGGCGTACCGCACATTGCAGGTACACGGCATCAGCTACCGACGCAGCGGCACCCCGGACTCGTGGATGCGTGTGCTGATGGGGTGGGCAATTCCCGAGCGTTCGAGCAATGTCTGGAGCGCGGGCTTGGTGCGTTCGAAGTAGGGGGTGGGTGCGACTCGCAGTCCGGGTACCGGGAGGACACGAGCCGTGACATCGTCCGTCAGTAGCGAATGCGCTTCGGCCGGCTCACCATCGGGTGCATAGGCAGAAGATGGTCTACCAACGCGGACGGCGGGACGGCTTAGCTCAGGCAGCGGACAACTACTACCGGCTGGTCAGGATCTCGGTCCATCCAAGATGCGCAGCCCACGAGCCGACCTCACCGCGCACGCGGTCAACCTTCACACGATCCTCGCTGCGAGACGCATCCGGGAGTGCGTGAGGACATCGAGCGGCGCGGCTACGCCGAGCGCTACGTCGTCGGCGTCAGGACCAGCGCCTCCCCTCTCGAGAGTTTCCGGTCGACGACCCCACCGGCGACGGCGACGCCGTCGACATGGACCAAGTGCCAGCCGGTGTGCAGCCGCAGCTGCTCGGCGCGCGTTGCGATCACGCGAATCTGGGTGATCGCCCCACCGGATAGCGTGGCGCCGATGCGGAAGCCGCCCTCGGTCCAGATCCCGTCGAAGTCCGCCTCGCGCCAACCTCGCGGGATCCCGGGGAGCACGTAGAGCCCGTTGGGGCGTTGCTGGACCAGCAACTCGCAGACTGCGGCCATCGCCCCCATCCCGGCCTCGATCTGCATGACCTCGTCCTCCACGCCCCCCTTGAATCCCATCGGGTGGGCGCGGTCGTGAAGGCAGGTGCCGACGAAGTCCGCCGAGATGAGGGTGCCGTCCCCGATGTTGGTGAACACCTCGCGCCACCAGTGCAGGTAGGCCACAGCCGCGTCGACCTGGCCACAGCGCGCGGCGATGATCGCGGCCCACGGGTAGGACCAGCCGCACCACTCTCCGGTGCCCATCTCGACCCAGCGGCGGAGCGTGGCCGAGACGACGGCGCGGTCCTCGCCCGAGGGGTCCAGCGTCCCGAAGGGATGGACTCCCGCCAGGTGCGAGTGGTGGCGGTGACTGCGATCGAGGTCCTGTCCGTGCCAGAGCGCGATCCGCTCCGGCGCCGCCGCGTCGGCCCTCGTGTATCGGGGGACCTCCTTGGCGACGCGGGCCCAGCGCGGGTCGACAGCCTCATCGAGGACATCGACCGCCTCCCCAAGAGCAGCCGTCACGAAGTGCAACGCAGCCAACTGAAAGCTGGCGTTGCGACCCCAGGCATAGAGCGCGGCGCCGTCGTACTCGGGACTGACGCTGACCGGCAGCTCCAGACCGCCGTGCGGTCCGCTCTCCAGCATCGCCCAGTAGCCGCCGAACGCGCCCCGCAGGAGCGGCCAGGCGACCGAGCGCAGGTGGTCCTCGTCGCCTGTGTATCGGAACTGCTGCCACGCCATCTGCGCCATCCAGGCCACACAGCCCTGATCGATCATGCCAGTCCAGAACGATCCGATGACCTGCAGCGTGTCGTCGACGGCGTGCGGCATCAGGAAGGCATCGTCGGCGCCGAAGAACTCGGCTCCGATCCGCCCCAGGTCATCAAACCAGCTCCGGAGCATGTCCCACAGGGGCTGCAGGTGCGCGAAGGCGCCTACCGGCATGCACGGCCAGTAGGTCATCTGGACATTGATGTTGAAGTGGTAGTCCGCGCTCCAGGGCAGCAGCTGGTACTCCTCGAACCAGGGACCCTGCAGTCCGGCTGCCACGCCGTCGGGATGGGTGAGCCCGGGGAGCTTCTGCAGCCCGTAGTCCCAGGCGTGCTGCAGGTCAGGATCTGGAACCCGCACCGACGGAACGCCGGATCGATAGTGCGCCCACCAGGAGCTCGCCGCCCTCAGTTCCCGTTCCAGATCGAGATCGAGCAGCGCCCTGGCAGGTGGGGCGGGGTCCGAGTCGAGCGCCGTCGCCAGCACGATGCGGCCCTCGACCGCCCGTAGGACCACCGCGAGCGCCTCGTCCTCTGGCAGCCGTTGCACGAAGCCGACGACATCAGTGAGCCGTTCGGGCGGTTCGATGCCACGGGCCGCCAGCTGCTCAGGGATCACGTCGAACACCGAGAGCACCGTGACCTCGACGGCACCGAGCTGCTCGGTGTCGTAGTCGAGCCACGCCAGCTCGTGGTCCATCGACTGCGTGAGGACGACCTGCGCTTGCGCCCCGTCGGGCCGTGACAACGACACTGTCAGGCGCGAGTCACGAAGGTGGGCTGTCGCTGGTCGCCAGCCCTCGGCGAATCGGACCTCGATGCGGCCGCCGCCGATCTGCGTGGGCCCGGTCCCCAGGTCGAGGCCGGGGGCCGGACCGCTCTCGCGGGTCGGCTCGTCGAGGGTCTGGGGCGTCCACCCGGGTCCGGCGGTCGCACCGGGGGCACGGAACGTCTCCCACAGTCGCTCCTCGTCCCCCTCCTCCAGCATCGACCGGAGCTCGGAGTAGGTGGTCCGCGCCGAGAACGCGTTGCCACCGCGACGGTCCCAAAACCCTGCCCGGCTCACGGTGAGGTGCAGTGTGTCCTCGCCCCACACCATCAAGCCCTGTCTGCCGTTCCCGAGCAGCGCACCGGTGTGCGTGCGCGGCAACGGGAACGTCCAGGTGAGGTCTGAACTCTCGGCCATCGTCGTGTCGTCTCCTGAGTCGGTATTAGCGGGTCGAAGAGGTCTGACGGTCGGCCACCCGTCAAGGACACCGATGACCGGCTCGTCTGGAAAGCAGAGCGAGTCCATGCCAAGGATGTGGGCGGGCTTGACCAGGGGCGCCCGCAGGCTCGCTGGTGGCGAGCCCGCGGGAACCTCCTCGTCTCGCCCGTGCCGAGGGAGTGCAGGATCAGGGCGCGAGGAAGAGCTCGATCACCGGCACCAGCACATCGGGGCGGACCGTGGGCAAAGTGAGTGCCAGCGTGCCCGAGATCGCGATCGGGTTGCGGGACGGCGGAGACGGCTTGAGCGTGCCCCAGCCCTGCGTCGGGGCCTCGCTGAGCGGGATCTCCGAGGCGTCGTGCAGGAGCTGGGCGTAGGTCACCTTGCCGGCGAGATCCGGCAGGTAGATGTGCTTGTACGGCCAGCTGTACAGGTGGAGGTAGAGCCGGTCACCGCGCTGGGTGAAGCGGCCGTCCGCCGGCGGCTCGATCGCTGCCGGACCAGCGCCGTAGATCGCTCGCCCGTGCCGTCGCATCCAAGCACCGACCTCCGTCAGCGCCGCGACAGCGTAGGGCTCGATCTCACCTCGGGCCGTCGGGCCCACGTTGAGGATGAGGTTGCCATCCTTGGCGACCCCGTCAATGAGCATCTTGACGAGCAGGTCGGGCGACTTCCAGTCCCTGTTGTCACGGTCGTAGCCCCAGCTGCCGTTCAGTGTCTGGCATGCCTCCCAGACGACGGGCTCACCGTCACGGGTCATGGCCCCCGACGGCTGGTACTGCTCGGGGGTGACAAGGTCGCCGGGGATGTCCAGACGGTCGTTGATGATGATCTGGGGCTGCAGCTCACGGGTCAGCTGCATCAGTTCTTCCGCCCCCCAGTCATCCCTGCCCTTGCCGGGGAAGTTGCGGTAGCTGCGCTCCGGGTAGGAGTAGTCGTAGAACAGGTAGTCGATGGGACCGTAGTCAGTCAACAGCTCGCGGACCTGGGCACGCATGTACTCGCGATAGCGCTCCATGTCGCGGCCGTTGTTGAGCTCGTCGGCGTTGTCCAGGTCGCGCAGCGGGTGCCGGTGGTCGATCGTGAAGTCGGGGTGGTGCCAGTCGATGATCGAGTAGTAGAAGCCGACCCGGATGCCTTCGGCCCTGAATGCGTCGACGAACTCTTGGGTGATATCTCGACCGTACGGCGTGTTGGTGATCTTGAACTCGCTCTCCTGCGTGTCCCACATGCAGAAGCCGTCATGATGCTTCGTGATGAGCACGGCGTACTTCATGCCGGCCTGCTTGGCGAGTCGAGCCCACTCGGCGGGGTCGTACAGATCGGGATCGAAGTACGGCATGTAACGCTCGTACTCCTCGTTGGTGTACTTCTCCGTCGACATGATGAACAGCTCGCGAGCACCGGCCGCGAACATGCCCCAGTGGATGAACATTCCGAAGCGGTCGTGCGTGAACCACGCCGTGTGGTCGTTGGTAGACATGACAAAGACTCCATTTCGAGAAAGGGGTGAGGAGGGGGTCGGTGCTGCGGACTTAGAAGAGACTTTCCTTGGCGACGCGGCGAGCGAGCCAGTTGGCGAGCAGGAGCATGCCCAGCCCGATCACCGACTTGAACAACCCGACCGCTGAGGCGTAGGAGAACTGCGGGATCGAGGACATGAAGGCGACGCGGTAGGCATAGGTGTCGATCACTTCGGAGACGGACAGATTCAGCGGGTTCTGCATCAGCAGCACCTTCTCGAATCCCACGCTGAGCACCGACCCCATGTTGAGAATCAGCAGGGTGACCATCACCGGCATGATCGTGGGTATGTCGATGTACCAGATGCGTCGCAGAACTCCGGCGCCGTCTACTCGCGCCGCCTCGTAGAGCTCGGGGTCGACCGAGGACAGTGCCGCAAGGTAGATGATCGCCGAGAAGCCGAGCGTCTGCCACGCCCCGGACCAGACGTAGGTGTGGCGCCATGTCCCGGTGGCCAGGAAGTCGATCCGCTGGCCACCGGCCAGCTCGATGAGGTCGTTGACGACGCCACCGGTTGTCGAGAAGAGCATGATGATGATGCCCACCACGACCACCGTCGAGATGAAGTGCGGGGCATAGGTGATCAACTGCACCGCCTTCCGGTAGCGCCGCCACCGCACCGTGTTCAGCATCAGCGCGAGCACGATCGGCAGCGGGAACAGCGCCAGCAGTTCGTACGCACTCAGCAACACCGTGTTCTTGAGGACGTTCCAGAACTCATAGGACTGCAGGAAACGCACGACGTGGTCGAAGCCGACCCAGGGCGAGCCCAGGATCCCGCGGACGACGCTGAAGTCCTTGAAGGCGATCTGCAGCCCGAAGAGCGGCCCATACAGGAACGTCACGGCGTAAGCAAACGGGGGCAGGAGCAGCAGATACAGCTGCCAGGACCGGCGGATCCCAGCCCATGACGCCTTCCGGCGCATACGCGCAGGCGAGAGCGGCTGCGACAGCTCTGAGCGAGCTGGGCCAGAGGTAGTGGTCATGTCTCCTACTTCAGAGATCCGATGAGGGCACCCTTGACGAAGTGCCGCTGGACGAGCGGATAGACGAGCAGCGGCGGAATCATCGCCACCACGATGACGGCGTACTTGAGCCGATCGAAGAGCTCTTTGCGTCGAATGATCTCGGTGACGTCACCGCCACCGAGCTGTGAAGGATCGACCGAGCTCTGGGCGAGGATCTCGCGCAGCACGAGCTGCAACGGGTGCAGGGCCGGATCGGAGAGATAGAGGAAGGCGTTGAACCAGCCGTTCCATTGCGCGATCCCGTAGAAGAGCATGTTCACCGCGATGATCGACTTGCTGAGCGGAAGCGCCATCCGAACGAAGAACTGAAGGTCGTTCGCCCCATCCATCCTCGCCGCCTCGAGGAGTTCCCGGGGGACCGTGATCTGATAGAAGGTGCGGGTGATGATCATGTTGAACACGCTCATCGCGCCCGGGAGGATCACAGCCCAGGGCGTATCGAGCAGCCCGAGCTGCCGGACGACCATGTAGGTGGGAATGATGCCTGCCGTCAGCAGCGTGGGAATGAGGAAGAAGAAGGTGAGGAATCGGCGAAACGGCAGGTCTGCACGTGAGAGCGCGTAGCCCGCGAGCAACGTAAGCGCCGTCCCGAGCAGCGCGCCTCCCACCGCGTACAGGATGGAGTTCCGCAGGCCGACCATGAGGAACGAGGAGTCGAGGATCGTCTGGTACGCGTCGACGTTGGCGTCGACCGGGAGAAGACGGACGGCACCGCTGTTGATCGCGTCAGCGCTGCTGAAAGAGGAGCTGAGAACGTAGATGAGCGGGTAGGCGACCGAGAGGCTGAAGAACGCCAGGATCGCAATCGTGACGGTGTGCACGGCGCGGTCGCCGGCAGTTTCCTTCATGCGTCGGGCGGCGCCCGGCGAGTGTCCGCGCCGTGCCACCGCGTCAGCCTGCCTGCTCGTCGTACGCGGCCTGGTACAGCTCGAGGTAGCGGGTCATGCCCATCGCCTCGAACTGTTCGACGTACCCCTGCCACGCCCCGTCGTCGTTGATGTCGAGCTCGCCGGTGGTGAACTTGGCGAAGCTCTGTGTCACGTGCGAGTGCACCGACGCAGCGATCTGCGCCTGCTCGGCTGCACCCGCCTCGTCGAACAGCACCGGTTGAAGCACCGACTCGATGGGCGGCGCGCAGGGCTCGTACTCGAGAGTCGCCTGGTAAAGGTCGCTCTCGAAGGTAGGCCGTTCGGCTGTCGCCGCGAGCCCGATCAGGTAGTCGTGACTGCGGTACATCGGCGACTGCTGCGACCACCCTGTGCCCTCCGGCGGCGGCCAGGCGTCCTGGTACCAGACGGCCTGCCGGCCGTCGAAGCCGGTCATGGTCTCGTCCGCCCAGCCCCAGTTCTCACCCTGAATGCCTGAGAACGCTGCCGTGGTCCCCTCCAGGCTCATCATCGCGTCACCCCACTGCACGAGCAGCTCAGGGTTCTCGCAGGCGCTCGTGATGACGAGTGGGGGCATCGCCGTGTTCGAGAGGTAGTAGTCCCAGGGCGTAAACTGGATGCCGTCCGGACCCTTGAGCGGCGGGATCGAGACGTAGTCGCGCCACGCCGCGCCCTCGGAGTAGTCGATGTCGATGAACTGGCCCCAGAACAGGGCCCGTGCGACGCCGAGCCTGCCCTGGTTCCCGGCCTTCAGGAAGTCGTCACCCGTGGTGGTGAACAGCTCTCGCCCGATGGTGCCGTCCTCGGTCAGCGAGCGCATGAAGCGCAGACCTTCTCGCCACTCTGGGAGGTCAGCGACGAACTCGACCGCGCCGTCGTTGACCCGCATCCAACCGCCTGAGGCCGTGCCGCCGGGGTTGTACAGGAAGGCGTTCATGATCCAGGTGTCGACCGGCTGGGTGCCGGCGGCCAACGGGATGATGTTCTTGCCGGGGGTGGGGTCGTTCTCCTTGAGCAGCCGCAGCATCTCGCGGAACTCGTCGGTCGTCGTAGGAATCTCGGCTCCAACGGCGTCGAGGTAGCGCTGGTTCACCCAGATCCTGCCGGGCATGACGTGGCAGTGGTAGCAGTCATTGATGCCGCGGAACTGGTACATCCGGCCGTCCCGCGCGGTGACGACGCGTTTGCGCTGCGGATAGTTCTCCAGCGCCTCGCGCATCTGGGGGGCGTAGGTCTCGATGAGGTCGTCGACGGCGACGAATGCTCCCTGGCTCCCGTAGAGCGAGATCTGGTCGTTGGTGAACGGGATGTTCAGGAACGCGTCCGGCATGTCGCCGGAGGCGATCATCGCGTTGATGCGGGTCATGTCGAGGCCACCGTTGGCGTCACGAACCAGCACCGCTTCGTACTCGACCTTCATGCCGGTCTTCTCCTCCAGCCAACGACTGAAGGCGTTCGTGTTCCAGTCGCCGATCACCTGGGCATCACGCTGGACGACCACCTTGAAGGTCTTGGAACCGTCATGGAACGGCTGGACGTCCCGCAGCTTCGGGCCGACATAGTTCTCGGGATAGCGCACACCTGGCAGCTCGGCAGCGAGCTGTAGGGGGTCGACGCCCGGGATGCCGGTCGCGCCGCCGGTGGGCGCCGTGGAAGAGCCGCCGCCCGAGCACGACGCCAACGCCGTTGCACCCACGGCTCCGGCTCCGAGCATGAGCAGCTGACGTCGGTTCAGGCGACGCCCTGAGAACTTGCGGTCATTCATGATGGTCCCTTCTGAGTGGCGCTGCTTCGGGTGAGGCAGCGGAGGCTGACGGGAGAGGTTCGGGGATCGCGGGTCGCTCCGGGATTCCGCGGCGGACGTGAGCGGCGGTGACGTCTCGTACCGAGGCGCATCCCAGGAGCTGCAGGGTGCGCCTGGCCTCGTCGGCGAGGATCGCGATGGCTCGCTCCACGCCGATTAGGCCTCCGGCCATGAGTCCGTACAGGTACGCACGTCCGACCAGCACCAGGTCTGCGCCACGGGCGTAGGCGCTGATGATGTCGGCGCCGGTCGAGAACCCGCTGTCAACCCACAGCTCGACACCAGCGGGCAACTGCGCTCGCGCATCGTCGATGAAGTCGTACGGATGCGGGAGCTGGTCCAGCTGGCGACCGCCATGGTTCGACAACACGATCGCGTCCGGGCCCACGGCTGCGACTCGTGCCGCATCACGCGCCGACGACACGCCCTTGATCACGAGGGGTCCCTTCCACAGGGCCCGGATCCAGGCGATGTCCTCGACGGTGACGGTCGCGTCGTAGAGCAGGTTCCCGAGCTCAGCCAGGGGCGCGTCCCAACGGCCGAGCGAGGCGAACCGGAGCGGTTCCTTGGTCAGGAAGGCGAGCCACCAGTTCGGGTGCCGCGCAGCATCGAGGACCGTGCGTGCGGTGACCCCCGGTGGGATCGCCAACCCGTTGCGCACATCTCGCAACCGTTGACCTGTCACAGCGGAGTCGACCGTGACGATCAGGGCCTCATAGCCAGCCGCTGCTGCGCGCTGAACGAGCTGCTTGGTCGCCTCCCGGTCCTTCCAGATATAAAGTTGGAACCACTTGCGTCCGCTCGGGACCTCGGAGACCAGATCCTCGGGCGAGGTGGTGCCCATCGTGGCCAGGGCGTACGGGATCCCGGCACGCGCAGCCGCTTGGGCGACGGCCACCTCGCCAGCATGGTGCATGAGCCGCGAGAATCCAGTCGGGGCAAGGGCGAAGGGCAGCTCGCTCGTCATGCCGAGCGCCGAGACCGACATCTTGGGTGTCGCGACGTCGGCAAGAACCGTCGGAGCGAACGTCACCTGATCGAGGACGTGCCGGTTGTGGCGCAGCGTGATCTCCGCGTCCGCACCTCCGTCGACGTAGTCGAACACGGCACGCGGCACGCGCTTGCTCGCGAGGGAGCGCAGCTCCGCGATCGTCAGGGCACGCTCAAGCCTGCGCTGCGCCGACAACCTGATCGGCGCCGGGCGCATGAGCGCCGCTCGCTGCCGCCACCGTGACTCGGTCATCACACTCCCTCGTGGGTTCGCCACGTATCGTGCACGATGCACGACAATCACGCAAGTAGACAACTGCGCGTCCCTCAGTGCAACGATTCCGACCCGTGACAGCCAAAGGGTGCATCGCGTATCGTGTACGAAACACGGAAAGGAGTATGGGATGCGGATTGATTCGCACCACCACATCTGGCGGCACCGCGACTGGCCACAGACGTGGATCCCGGCAGCACATCGCCCCACCCTCGAAACCGACTTCTGGCTCGACGACTGGCGGGCCGCAGCCACACCGCACGGTGTCGAGCGCGCCGTCCTTGTGCAAACGGTTCCCGACGCGGCCGAGACCCCATACCTGCTCGCCCAGGCAGCGGCATCGACCGTCGTCGCGGGCGTCGTCGGCTGGTTGGAGCCGACTCTGCCGCCGGAGCGCCAGCTATCTGCCCTTCTGGAGATGGAGGGCGTGCCTCTTGTTGGCATCCGGCTGCAGGCCGAGTACCTCACCGATCTCGACTGGCTCGCGTCACGCCCCGCTGGCGCCGCCGCGCAGGCCGCCGGCCGGCTCGGACTGACCGTCGACCTGCTGGTCCATCCCGGGAACCTGGCTGCTGCCCTTCAGCTGTGCCGGCGGTATCCGATGACCCGGTTCGTGGTCGACCACCTCGGAAAACCTGACCTGCGCCGACCTCTCGCAGCGGCCGTGTCGTGGCGGGACGGCGTCACGGCGCTTGCCACTGCGGAGAACGTCGCCGTCAAGGTCTCCGGACTGCGATCGTCGCCCGGATTCGACCAGCACGCTCGGGACTTCGTCGAGACCGTGGCCGATCTGTACGGTGCCGACCGCCTCATGTGGGGCTCGGACTGGCCGGTCTCGCTGATCGGGGGTGACTACGGCGAGGTCGTGGCAGACGTCGACGAGTGGATCAGGTCCTGGAGCGCGGCCGAGCGGTCGAGAATGTGGTCGGGCTCGGTGCTGGAGTGGTATGGGCTCGACATCCACGAGGGGGAACTATGAACGATCGCTCCACGACGCCCGTAGGTCAGCTCAGCAGGCAGATGCTGGTCGACTCTGTCTACGACAGGCTCATGGCACTGATCATGGACCAGCAGATCCGGCCTGGATCGAAGATCAGCATCGATGCGCTGGTACGCGAGCTCGGTGTCTCGTCGACGCCGATCCGTGAAGCGCTTGCTCGGCTCGAGGCCGACGGCCTGGTCCTCAAGGAGAGCATGCGGGGCTACTTCGCCACCGAACAGCTCTCGGCCGCAGAGTTTGACGACCTGTGCCAGTTCCGCGAGGTTGTCGAAGGATGGGCCGTCTCCACCGCTGCGCTGCGCGCCACCAAGGCGGACATCGAAGCCCTTCAGGCCGAGCTCGACACGGTGCCGCGCCCCCTCGACGGCGACGACTACGAGTCGTTCCGGCGACTGCAGGAGCACGATGTGCGGTTCCACATGCGTCTGCTGCAGATCGCCGGCAACCAGGCGCTCACGACCGCCTTCCAGCGCACCCACCCGCACGTGCGCACGTTCCGCCTGCGGTACGAGGCCAAGCAGGGCAACAGCGCCATCCGGGAGCACGAGGCCATCGTGGCCGCTCTCAGGCAAGGCGATCCCAAGGGCGCGCAGGACGCACTCATCTCCCACATCCGTGCCACCGCCAACCGCATCCGACCCTGGCTGGA
The DNA here is from genome assembly GCF_009733815.1 of Pseudactinotalea suaedae. Classification (GTDB taxonomy): domain Bacteria; phylum Actinomycetota; class Actinomycetes; order Actinomycetales; family Beutenbergiaceae; genus Pseudactinotalea; species Pseudactinotalea suaedae. The sequence goes on along the minus strand of NZ_WNXY01000002.1, from coordinate 351,307 downwards.
CACCTAGCCCGAGAGGACCCCATGCGCTCGATCGCGCTCCGCACCAGACTCAAGCCCGGCATGGAAGCCGTCTACGAGGAGGTCCATCGCACCATTCCCGCCGAGCTCGCCGCGGCGATCAGCGGCGCCGGTGTCCGTTCGTGGCGGATCTGGCGTGATGGCCTCGATCTCTTCCACGTCGTGGACGTCGATGACTTCCAGCACCTCCAGGAACAGCTTGCTCACCACCCCGCCAATCTCGTGTGGCAGGAACGCATGGCGGAGCTGCTGGACGTCGAATTCACTTATTCCGACGCCGGTGCGGGCCTGCCGCTCGTGTGGGATCTCGCGGAGCAGGTCTCGCGATGAGCCCGGCACCGATATCTCCCTACCCGAGGTTCGGGCTCGGTACGGCAGCGGCGGGGAATCTCTACCGCCACCGCAGCGACGAGCAGGTACGAGAGCTCTTCCGCGCAGCCTGGGATGCGGGCGTGCGCTACTACGACTCGGCTCCGCACTACGGCCTCGGACTCTCTGAACGGCGCCTCGGCGACTTCCTGCGCGAGGTCGACGCCTCCCAGGCCCAGATCTCGACGAAGGTCGGGCGGGTGCTCGAGCCCTCACCTGAGACGATCGGCCGCCGGGACGACCAGCAGTTCGATGTCCCCGCCAGCCACCGGCGACGGTGGGATCCGAGCAGGTCCGGAGTGCTGCGCAGCGTCGAGAGCTCGCTGTCGAGATTGGGCTTGGACGCAGTCGACACCCTGCTGCTGCACGACCCGGACGAGCACGATCTCGAGCAGTCGCTGCGGACGGCGCTTCCAGCTATGCGGGCGCTCACCGCCGAGGGCGTCGCGCAGAGGATCGGCGTCGGCGCCCGGACGCTCGCCGGCCTCATCCATGTGGCCAAGCACCACGACGTGGACGTGCTCATGCTCGGAGGGCGGTACACGTTGCTGGAGCGGGAAGCCGAGGACGTCTTGCTGCCGCTGTGCCTCGAGCGCGGGATCGCCGTGATCGCGGCTGCCCCGTTCAACTCGGGGATCTTGGCATCGGAGCAGCCCGACGAGCTCTCCCGATACGAGTATGCCGGCGTGCCCGAGGACGTCCTTCACCAGGCTGTCCGGCTCGCGAACAACTGCCTGAATCTCGGTGTGGCGCTGCCGGCGGCCGCGCTGCAGTTCCCGCTGCAACACGCTGCTGTGGCGTCCGTGGTCTTCGGCGCAGATAGCTCGGCTCAAGTCCGGCGCAACATCGCCCTTGCCCGCTCGCCTCTGGGCGCCTCGGTGTGGCCTGCGCTGGCCCCCGCGCGCTGATCGCGGACGGAGGGCGGCGCGCTGCCCGCGCTCGCGTTCGATGAGTGCGACTCCGGTGTCGGTGGGCGCGCCGCGACCGAGGGGCTTGGCTCGCAAGGCGCACTGATTGTGCAACAGCTGCCCCCACCAGTGACCCACGACGTACTCGGGCATCCCCGGGTCACACGGCGAGGAGCGCCGCAGCGACCGCACGTACTCCAGTACCGGCCGCGTGATCTCGCGGAACGGGCGTCTACCTGACCGGGTCGCGGCACCGTGCTCGAGTTGGCCATCCTCGGTCAGTTGCAGGAGGCGCCCTGCACGGGTAGGAGCTGCACAAGCGGCTTCACGCCACGCGGGGGACGGTGAGCGCGCTCTCCACGATCGCTCTACCCCCGCGCTCCGCTCTTTGACAACGGCCGACCACATCGAGCCGTTGACACCGCCGAGCTGCCGCACGCAGTGGACGGCAGGCGGACCCGGATCGTCTGGGTCTGCTGCACGAACGGGTGACAGTGGTTAGTCACGCAGCCTGACTGGCTGGCGTGGTCATGATGGTCTCGTACTCGATGGGCGTCAACCTGCCGAGTGCGTCCTGTCTGCGTCGCCGGTGGTAGGTCCTCTCGATCCAGGTCACGACGGCAATCCTGAGATCTTCCCGGGTTGCCCAGATTCTGCGGTTGAGGACGTTCTTCTGGAGCAGGCTGAAGAAGCTCTCCATGGCGGCATTGTGGCCGGCTGCACCGACTCGGCCCATGGATCCGACCATGCTGTGGCGGTTCAGGGCGTGGACGAATCTCCTGCTTCGAAATTGGGACCCTCTATCGGTGTGAACGACGCACCCAGAGACGTCACCGCGCCTGGCAGCGGCGTTGTTCAGCGCGGTGACCGCGAGTCGGGACGTCATCCGGGAGTCGATGGAGTAGCCCACGATCCGGTTGGAGAAGACGTCTTTGAACGCGCAGACATAGAGCTTTCCCTCGCCCGTCCAGTGCTCGGTGATATCGCCGATCCAGAGCTCGTTCGGCGCGGATGCCGTGAAGGCGTGCCGGGTCCGGCCATTGTCGTCGACCACCGCCCACAGGTCGTCGTGGACGGGCGGTCCGGGCTTCTTGCCGTTCTTGCCGCGCTTCTTGCCGAACGCTGACCACCAGCCGTTGTCTCGGCAGATCCTCCACGCGGTCCGCTCTGCCATCGGCATGCCGGCGTCGCGGGCCTCATCGACCAGGAACCGGTACCCGAACTCGGGGTCGTCGCGGTGGGCGTCGAGGAGAGCGTTGGCGCGATATGCCTGGTCGAGCTCTGCGGTCGTGACCGGGTTGGCGAGCCAACGGTAGTAGGGCTGACGGGCGATCTTGAGCACCCGGCACGTCACCGTCACGGGGATCCCGTCATCGGCAAGGTCACGGACGAGCGGGTAGCTCATTTTCCCGGCAGATGCGCCTGAGAGAAGTACGCCGCAGCACGGCGCAGCACCTCGACCTCTTGCTCGAGGGTCTTGATCCGACGCTTCGCTTCACGCAGCTCAGCGGACTGGATCTCGGTGGTGCCCGGGCGCTCACCGTCGGCGATGTCGGCCTTCTTCATCCAGTCATACAGAGTCGTGAAGTGGACCCCGAAGTCCTTCGCGATCTGCTCCAGCCCGACACCGGGCTCACGGTTCCTGGCCACCCGCACGACGTCGTCGCGGAACTCCTTGGGATACGGCTTGGTCACAGCGATCATCCTTCCAGCCCAACCCCGTGGGCTAGGCAGATCAGGTGTCACCTATCCGTGCAGCAGACCCAGGCATCACTGCAGGTGCAGGCGATTGCGAGTCGATTCCCCTTAGCTCCACAAGGTCAGAGGGACCAGGACATTTTTCGTCCTGGTCCCTCTGGCGTTGAGCAGGCCGGTAATTCGAGGAGCCGCCGCAGCGGAGCGAGGACGGCGAAGTCCCTGAACTCACAAGCACGTGGCTGATCGACGAGACCGGCCCTGTGTCATGACGGCGCGGCCTTCAGTTCTCGCCCACGTGCAGGAGTGAGCAGCGAGACGCGCTGGTGCAGGTGGTGCAGAACGCGACAGTCAAGCGACTCGGCTTCTCCGATGAGCACGGGCTCGAGATGGCTATCAAACCAGGCCCGCCCGGAGGCGAGTGAGGACACGGTGTCCGAGCAGCTACCTAGCCGGGGCGTCGTCAGTGACCTTCACCGACGCGAAGGCCTCACCTCCTCCAGCACGCTGGTCATGGGCCAGGGCGTTCAACACGGGGCGCACCCGGACTCCCCGTTCGTCGTCGAGTCCGGTTCGTCGGCTACCAGGAGGCCAGCGAGCTGGTCGTCCTGGCCCACACAGACGTCGTCGCCCCGCGTTCGAGGGCCGAGGAATCGGCAGTGTGCTCGCCTCGTGAGCATCCCCGACGCCACTGAACGAAAGGTTCCACCATGACCATGCGGGGACAGCGAGTCGCCATCATCACCGGCGCGGGCAGCGCACACGGAATCGGGTTCGCGGCAGCTCGACTTCTCGGCGCCGGCGGATGTCGTGTGGTGATCACATCGACAACGGATCGCATCTTCGAGCGGGTCGCAGAGCTGCGGGCCGCCGGCGTCCGAGCGGAGGGGGTGGTCGCCGACCTCACCGATCCGGCCGGCGTGGCCGCCGTCGTCGCGCGCACGTGGGGTTCCTTCGGAGGCGTCGACATCCTCGTCAACAACGCCGGGATGACGTCCGTGTCCGGCTCGTACGCTTCGGGCACGGTCGACACGCTGTCTCTTGACGGCTGGCGTGCCTCACTCGATCGAAACCTGACGACGACGTTCCTGATGACCCGTGCGGTGGCGGGGCCCATGCAGGCGGCCGGCTACGGCCGGATCGTCAATGTGTCATCGGTGTCGGGGCCGGTCGCCGCTTATGGCGGCGACGTCGCCTACCACGCGGCGAAGGCCGGCGTCGTCGGACTCACGCGCGCGACGGCGATCGACATGGCCGCGGCGGGCATCACGGTGAACGCCGTCGCTCCAGGGTGGATCGACACCTCATCGGCCTCCGACTACGAGCGGGTCCTGGGCGCAGCCACACCCGTCGGCCGGTCGGGCACCGCGGACGAGGTGGCGCACGCGATCGCGTTCCTCGCCGATGACGGCGCGTCGTACATCACGGGTCAGCTCATCACCGTCGACGGTGCGAACTCCATCAGCGAAGAGCGCGGGCGTTGAGCCTCACGGCGCAGCGCCGACTCGCCCGGTCCCGAGAGCGGTGGCGAGAGGAAGGTGACGATCGTGGGTGAGGTGACCGACGAAGTTCTGCTCGGCATCGCGGGCATCGCGGCGACCCTCGTCGGCACGTTCATCGTGGCGGTGTTCTTCTACCTGGACTCGGTGCTGCACCGATCCCGCGGTGCCGCGGGCAGCGCGTCGGACCGGTACATGCGGGCCGGAGCCCGGTGGGTGCTCATCGCCTACAGCCTGCCCTTGATCGTGCCTCTCGCACTTGTCGGTGCGGAGCCCGTCTGGGCGCGTGGCGCGTTCTTGGTGTTCGCGGCGGCGCTCGTGGTCGCCACCGTCGACACGACCCGTCGAATCCTCAAGAAGGGGGCGACGAGAAGGTCGCCCGCGCTGGCCGCGAACGAGGTCTGCACCTCGCTCGCGGTCGTGGCCCTGGTCGTCCTGCCGTGGATGCTCGGCGGTTCCAACCCCTCGCCGAGCGACTTCGTCCCCTCTCTCCTTCTCGCCCTCGCCATCGGCTTCACCAGCACCGCGACGGTCATCATGTCGGTCTTCGACGCCGAGCGGACGCCGGTGCCTGATCCAGATCCCGCGGTGTCGTCGCGACGCTCCGCGACGCGTCGGTCGTGACCGGCTCGGATGCGGCATCGCGGTACATGGCCTGGTGCGACGAAGGCGCGTCACCGGTCGCGACGGAGGCGTGTCAGCCCTGTGGGTGAACGGCCCAGCTGCGCGGGTCTGGCAGGCGCAGTCCGCATCGGGGAGAATCGGCTGGTCCGCTGGTGCGTAACCAGGGGAGGGAGCGAACCTGTGGACCTCGTGGGCCGAGGCACAGAGAGCGAGGCGCTCGAACAGCTGCTCGCCGCGGCACGAGCCGGACGCAGCGGGGCGCTGGTGGTGCGCGGGGAAGCGGGTATCGGGAAGACCGCGGTGCTGGAGGACGCCCAGCGGTCCGCGGCCTCTGCGGGATTCCGGGTCGCGCACCTGGTCGGGGCGGAGTCCGAGACGCACTTCGCGTTCGCCGGCCTGCACCAGCTCTGCGCGCCGCTGCTCGAGCGCGCGGGGTCCTTGCCCGAACCGCAGCAGACCGCCCTGGGCGTGGCGTTCGGGCTGCACGGTGGTGCGACGCCGGACAGGTTCTTGGTCGGGCTGGCCACCCTCAACCTGCTGGCCGAGGTCGCCGAGGACGGGCCGCTGGTGTGTCTTGTCGACGATGCGCAGTGGCTGGACCAGGCGTCCGCGCAGATCCTGGCGTTCGTGGCACGACGCCTGGCCGCGGAACGGATCGCGCTGGTGTTCGCGATGCGCGACCACAGCGAGAGCGAGACCCACCCGCTCACCGGGTTGCCGGAGCTCCATCTGAACAGGCTCGACGACAGGGACGCGCAGGAGCTGCTGGCAGCAGCGGTCCGCATCCCGCTCGATCGCGGGGTGAGGGACCGGATCGTCGCCGAGGCGCGCGGCAACCCGTTGGCGCTGCTGGAGCTGCCTCGAAGCGCTCACCTGACGCAGCTGGCCGGCGGTTTCGAGCTGCCCGACGCCGTCAGCCTGCCGCGTCGCATCGAGGCGAGCTTTCAGCGCCGCTCGAGCGGTCTGCCCGCGGAGACGCAGCTGCTGCTGGTGCTGGCTGCGGCCGACCCGACCGGTGATGCGGGACTGCTGTGGCGGGCGGCGAAGCAGCTGAACATCCTCGACGAGGCGGCGGCGGTGGCCGAAGCGGCCGGGCTTGTGGAGATCAAGAACCGGGTGCGGTTCTCTCATCCGTTGGTGCGCTCGGCGGTCTATCGAGCTGCCACGGCACCGGACCGTCGCCGGGCGCACCGCGCTCTGGCCCAGGCGACCGACCCGCGGCTCGACCCTGATCGCCGTGCGTGGCACGGCGCGCAAGCCGTGCTCGGAGTCGACGAGGAGGCCGCTGCTGCGCTCGTGCGCTCGGCCGGCCGAGCGCAGGCCCGCGGCGGGCTGGCCGCAGGGGCGGCGTTCCTGCAGCGGGCAGCCGCGTTGACTCCGGATCCGGCCCTGCGTGCGCATCGGGCGTTGATCGCCGCGCAAGCCAAGCACGCAGCAGGTGCCTCCCACACCGCTCTGGAGCTGTTGACGATCGCCGCGTCCGGACCGCCGGATGCCCTCCACGGTGCCCGCGCCGAGCTGCTGCGCGCCCAGATCACCTTCCACCTCACGCGCGGCAACGAGGTGTCGGTCATGCTGCTCGATGCGGCGAGAAGGCTCGCCCCGCTCGACGCTGCGCTCGCCCGCGAGACCTACCTGCACGCCCTCGACGCCGCGATCATCACCGGCCGCCAGGGCTCCGGCCATGACGTGCGCACGGTCGCCGAGGCCGCCCGGGCCGCACCACCCCCGCCCGGGGTGCCGGTTCCGTCGGACATCTTGCTCGACGGACTCGTCACGACCTTCACCGAGGGCTACGAGGCGGGCGTGCCCGGACTACGTCGTGCGTTGGCGGCGTTCCGCGATCAAGGGTCACGCGCCGGCAGCGGGGACGACGGCGAACAGCGCCGCTGGCTGTGGCATGCCGGCCGTACCGCGACGGCGCTCTTCGACGACGAGGCCGTCCACGCGCTGGCCGCCCGGCACGTGCGGCTCGTCCGTGAGGCGGGCGCGCTGGTCGCGCTCCCCGCCGCGCTCCTGTTCCAGTCCGTGGCCCTGACGCTCAGCGGTGAGCTCGACAGCGCGGCTGAGCTCGCCGTCGAACAAGCCGGGATCGAAGCGGCGACCACGGCCGTGCCCCTGCTCCACGCCCAGCTCATCCTGGCCGCGTGGCGTGGCAGTCCGGACGAGGTCACCACGATCCATGCGGCCGTCGCCCGCATGGCTGCCGAGCGTGGGCACGGCACCGAGATCTCTCTCGCGCAGTACGCGCTCGCGGTGCTGCACAACGGCCTGGGCACCTACGCCGCGGCGCTGGAGGCCGCAGCGCGGGCCTGCGAGTCCGACGAGCTCAATCACAGCAACCTGGCGCTGCCCGAGCTCATCGAGGCGGCCTGTCGTGCGGGTGAACCCGAGCGCGCCACCGCGGCACTGGAGCAGCTCACCTCGCGAGCGGTCGCCAGCGGCACCGCGTGGGCGCTCGGGCTGGCGGCCCGCTCACGAGCCCTGACGAGCCCTGGGCCCGACGCCGAGGACGACTACCGCGAGGCGATCGAGCACCTCCGGGGCTGCCGGATGACCGTGTACCTCGCCCGCACCCACCTCATCTACGGCGAGTGGCTCCGCCGTGAAGGACGCCGCCAGGACGCCCGTGAACAGCTCCGCACCGCCCATCAGATGCTCTCGGACATGGGCGTGGACGCCTTCGCCGAGCGCGGGGCCCGCGAGCTGCGCGCCACCGGCGAGCACCCACGTCGACGCCACGCCCGACCCACCGACGCCCTCACCGCGCAAGAGCTCCACATCGCGCGGCTGGTGGCCACCGGCGCAACCTCCCGCGAGGTCGGTGCCCAGCTGTTCCTCAGCCACCGCACGATCGAAGCTCACCTTCGCAACATCTTCCGCAAGCTCGGCATCACCTCCCGCCGGCAGCTCAAGGACGTTCTGCCTTCCTGAGCGTGGAGACGACCGTGATTTCCAGGAGGAGCGCCGGGCGAGCGACGGCTACGCTGGTTCGGTGAGCTCCCCCGAAGCAGACAGGCGAGGGCTGCCGGTCTACCGGTAGCCCAGATGCCCCAGCTCTTCCGCTCTGACGGACAGTGCCGCGCCGCTCCGGCCGGCCACGGTCGCGTCGCGTGAGCTCACGTGCGTCCGAAGCACCGGTAGTGCCCCGCGCCTACCAATGTCCTCACGTTCTTGCTTCGGAAGGCACACCCATGCCCGTTCTGCTGTATCTGCTCGCCGTCGCGGTCTTCGCCCAAGGCACGTCGGAGTTCGTCCTGGCCGGCATCCTGCCTGGCATCGCGACCGATCTCGACGTCTCACTCGGCCGCGCCGGACTTCTGACCTCCGCGTTCGCCGTGGGAATGGTGATCGGCGCTCCTGCCATGGCCGCCGCTGCCCGCCGCCTCTCGCCGCGGTGGACGCTGACCGGATTCCTCGCTCTGTTCGTCGCCGCGCACGTCGTCGGCGCCGTCACCGACAGCTTCGTCGTGCTGCTGGCCACGCGCATCGCGGCCGCGTTGGCGAATGCCGGGTTTCTGGCCGTCGCGCTCGCGACCGTGACACGGATCGTGCCGCCGGAGCGCCGGACCCGCGCGCTGGCGGTGATCCTCGGTGGGACGACGCTGGCGCTGGTCGCGGGCGTGCCCGCCGGGGCCTTCATCGGTGATCTCCTCGGGTGGCGCGCCACCTTGTGGGCGATCGCGCTGCTGTGCCTGCCTGCACTGGCGGCGGTCCTGGCCGCCATGCCGACCCGCGCCACCGGTGCCGACGGGGCCGAGGTGACCGCCTCCATCGGAGGGGAGCTGGCGAGCCTGCGCTCGCGTCCGGTGCAGCTCACTCTCGTGCTGGCGGTGCTGGTCAACGCCGCGACGTTCTGCACGTTCACCTACCTTGCGGTGATCGCCACCGGGCCGGCCGCGCTGCCCGAGCGAGCGGTCCCGGTGCTGCTGGCCGTCTTCGGGCTGGGCGCGTTCCTCGGTGTCAGCGCAGCCGGGCGGTTCGGAGACCGGCACTGGCAACGGCTGATCCCGGTGAGCGCGCCGCTGCTGATGGCCGGATGGGTCCTGCTCGCGCTCAGCATCACCATCCCCGCCGCCCTGTGGCTTCTCGCTCTGACCCAGGGGGCGTTGTCCTTCGCGCTGGGCAGCACGCTGATCGCCCGGGTCCTGGCCACCGCACGCGATGCCCCGACGATGGGCGGGTCGTTCGCGACCGTCGCGCTGAACATCGGTGCCGCCGTCGGCCCGGTCGGCGGCGGTGCGGCGATCGAGCTGATCGGAGTGCGCGGCCCCGTCATCGTGAGTGCTGTGCTGGTGCTGCTCGCCGTCGCCGTGTGGAGCCTGGCGTCGGTCCGGCACGGCGCAGCAGTGCGGCGCGACCAGGACGAGAGCCGTACGTCGGTCGTCGGAGCAGAGCGCTCCAGGCGCTGGCCTCGCGGTGCGAGGAGCTAGCGGGCTCCCGCCAGCGCCTCACCCAGAGGCGTCCGCGCGTGAAGGACCCGGACTCCGCTGCGCCGGCTGTCCACCAGGCCGGCCTCACGCAGCACCGCGAGGTGGTGCGAGGCCGTGGACACCGCCAGGTCCGTCAGCTCGGCGCACTCGGACGTGGACAGCGGCTGCTGAAGCTCCAGCACCAGCCGAGCACGGGCCTGCCCCAGCAGCGCGGTGAGCGCCTCGAGGGCGTCGGTGCCGTCACGGTGCCGGGCGACGGAGTACGTGGGCGGGGTTTTGGATCGTCGATGCTCCCGACCAGGAGCGCGCACTGGCCTGGGCTGAGCAGGTCTCCGCCGCGCTGGGCTCGCGGATCGAGGTGCGTGCCCTCCAGGAGGCCCCGGAATGAGCTAGGGGTGCTGCGTCCGGGGTGGATGCGGCCCCCGAAAGCTGGAGCCTTGACGGACTTGGTCATTCATCCTAAAGTTTGTTCATGCAGACAAAGCGCTCCTTCACCGCGGAAGGCCGTCGTACGCAGATCGTCGAGGCGACCGTGCGTGTGATCGCTCGCGAGGGACTGACCAGGGCCTCCTTCGGCCGCATCGCTGCCGAGGGTGGCCTGTCGAGCCCCGGCATGATCAGCTACCACTTCGCCGACAAGGACGAGCTGCTGGCCGTGCTCTGCGACACGGTTCTCAGCGACTGCGTCCGCACGCTCGAGGAGGCCGTCGAGGCGGCGACCGATCCGGTCGAGGGCCTCACGGCCTACCTGACGGCGTTCGTGTCCTGGCAGGACACGCACCGCGACGAGGTGGCGGCGCTGCGGCGGCTGGCCGTGGACTGGAGGCGCCCCGGGGCGGCCGCCGCCTTCGACGAGCGGCCGCTCATGCAGCCGTTGCTCGGAGTGCTGCACGCGGGTCAGGCGTCCGGGGTGCTGCGGTCCTTGCACCCGGGCTGGGTGGCGCAGACCGTGCTGTGTGCGGTCGAGAGCTTCCCGCAGGCGCTGCACGAGGATCCCGAGCTGGATCCGCAGACGTTCGCGGAGACCCTCGTCGAGCTGTTCGGACGAGGCCTGGTGGTGTCATGAGCGCGGCGACGCAGGCAACCGCTGTCGTCGGATGGCGCGCCTTCGCCGTTGCGCGGGACCGCGCCATCCGTGGTCTGCGCGGTCGGGTGCTGGAGATCGGGGCTGGTGACGGCGCGAACTTCGGCCAGCTGTCGGCCGGCGTCGCGTGGGTCGGGCTGGAGCCCTCGCTACAGCGACGCACAGCGCTCGGCGAGAACGCTCGCCGCCACGGCCACGAGGCGGCGCCGATCGCAGCGCCCGCCGAATCGATCCCGCTGCCCGACGCCAGCATGGACAGCGTGCTGGCGACCACGGTGATGTGCAGCGTGGACGACCAGGCGCAGGTCCTCGCCGAGGTGGCGCGCGTGCTCGTCCCCGGCGGCCGCCTGGTGCTCGCCGAGCACGTCGCCGCCGCACCGGGTACCGCGATCAGGACGCTGCAGCGCCTCGCACGACCCTGGACGCGGCTGCTCGACCACGGCTGCGACCCGGTGCGTGACACCGAGAGCGCTGTGCGTGACAGCGCGCTGCGTATGGACGCGAGCAGGCGGTTCCTGATCCCGGTGCTCGGGCGGGTGCAGGTGCCGTTCGTCGTCATCGAGGCGACGAAGCAGGCCGGCGGTGGCACATCGGCATCGGCGCAGGAGGCATGAGCAGGGACCCGATGGGGTGATGCCGGTCCTCGCCGGGATCAGGCCTGACACACTGTCCACCATGGCGATCGAGCGGCGATCGGTGCTCAGGGTCGTCGGCCTTGCCGCCGCCCTGGCCGCCCTGATGGGCGTGGTCGCGTGCACCGGCGAACCCCCAGCGGCCGACCAGTCCTCCTCGCCCCCAGCGTCGCCGAGCGACCCCTCGGTGCCCTCGCAGCCCGAGGTCTCGGTGGTGGCCGAGGATCTCGACGTTCCCTGGTCGGTGACCTTCCACGACGGCACGGCGCTCGTCAGCGAACGCGAGACGGCCATGATCCTCGAGATCAACCCCGACGGGAGCGCGCGCGAGGTGGGTCAGGTCCGCGACGTCGCGCCGCGGGGTGAGGGTGGTCTGCTCGGCATCGCCATCCATGACGGCGACCTGTTCGTCTACCTCAGCGCGTCGGACGAGAACCGGATCGACCGGTACGACCTCACCGGTGAGAGCGGATCGCTCGGTCTCGGCGCCTCCGAGACCATCCTCGGCGGCCTGCCGGTGGCCCAGAACCACAACGGCGGCCGGATCGCGTTCGGCCCCGACGGCATGCTCTACGTCACCGCCGGCGATGCCGGCAACCCGGCCGGTGCCCAGGATCTGGGCACGCTCGCCGGCAAGATCCTCAGGGTGATGCCCGACGGCGACGTCCCCGCCGACAACCCGTTCGGTGGGTCACCGGTCTACAGCTACGGGCACCGCAACCCGCAAGGCATCGCCTGGGACGAGGACGGCGTCCTGTACGCGAGCGAGTTCGGCCAGAGCACCTGGGACGAGCTGAACGTGATCGAGGCCGGCGGCAACTACGGCTGGCCCGACGTGGAGGGCGCCGCCGGGCGGGAGGGGTTCATCGACCCGGTGCAGCAGTGGGACCCCGCCGAGGCCAGCCCCAGCGGCATCGCCGTCACGGGCGGAGCGATCTTCATCGCGAACCTGCGCGGTGAGCGCCTGCGCGTGGTCCCGCTGGACGACCTGACGGCCTCCAGCGAGCGCTTCGTCGGGGAGTACGGGCGGTTGCGCGACGTGGTGGTCGCCCCCGACGGCGCCCTGTGGCTGGTGACCAACAACACCGCCGGCAGGGGTGACGCGCAGCCCGGCGACGACCGGATCATCCGACTGACCGTCGGGTGAGCTGTAGATCGAGAGGACACCCGGCATGACGATCACGATCCGCCCGGCGACCGAGTTCGACGACGTCGCTGCGGTCCTCGGGCCCCGGTCGCCCACGGCGAACGTGTGCTTCTGCCTCAGCTACCGGCTCAGGTCCTCGAAGGAGAACAACGCGCTGCGCGGGCCCCAGCGTGGCGAGCGGGTGCGCGAGCTCTGTGCCCAGGACCCGGCACCGGGGGTGCTGGCCTACCTCGACGGCGAACCGGTGGGATGGGCCGCCGTCCACCCGCGGGCCGACACGAGCTTCGCGACGAACCGTCGGATCCCGCACGTCGACGACCTCGACGTGTGGAGCATCTGGTGCGTGCGGGTGCGCCCGGGCTACCGCAAGCGGGGGATCTCGCACGAGCTGGTCCGCGGCGCCGCGGCGTTCGCGGCCGAGAACGGCGCTCCCGCCGTCGAGGCCTACCCGGTCGACAACAAGGGTGAGAAGGTCGACCTGACGATGGCCTATGTGGGGACCCGGGCCCTGTTCGAGCGCGCCGGCTTCGTCAAGGCCGCCGACACCACCTCCGTGCTGAACGGGTTCCCTCGTGTGCTGATGCGGCTGGCGCCGGAGGCCGCCATCGGCCTGGGTGTCACGCTCCGTCAGGTGGTGCGGCGGCGCTCGGCCCGGTCGTAGCCGCTGGGGTGCGCTGTCGCCGCCGCAGGAACACCACGGTGAGGAGCGCGGGCACCCCGATCGCGACCAGCCACGGCAGCAGCGCACCGAGCACCACGAGCGCGCTGCCGACGAAGGAGACCAGCGCGTTCCACCCGCTCTCCAGGCCGCCGAGAAACCCGCCGCGGGCTGCCGCGGGTGAGGGCGGCACGCTGTCGAGGGAGACGGTCAGCGTGGACATGGCGACGCGGTCGCTGAGTGCCGCGCGCTGGGACTGCAGCGACTCCAGGTCCGCCTGACGCTCGCTCAGTGTCTTCTCGGTGGCGAGCAGGTCCTCGGTGGTCTCGGCACCGGCCATGATTTCCAGCAGGCGGTCCGTCGAGGTCTCGAGCGCCGCGATCCGGGCGTCGAGGTCGACGGCGATCGACGTCACGTCCTCCTCGGACTGGGAGACGGACTGGACCTCGCCCACGTCGGCGAGGTCGTCGATCATGCCGGTCAGCTCCTCGGACGGGATCCGCAGCACCAGCGACGCCCAGCCGGGATCGTGCTCGCCGGTACCGGCGTGCTCCTGCCGGGACTCCACGTGGCCGCCGCTCGCGGCGGCCAGCGCGGCGAGCTCGACGGCGGCCTCGCGTGGGTCGTCGACGAGCACCGAGGCGTCGGCGGTGATGATCACCTCGCGCCGCTCGCCGTCGATCGGGCTCATCGGGGTGTCGACGTCGCCGGCGGCCTCTTCCACCCCGCCGTCATCGCCACCGACCTGGCCGCTGTCGCCCTGGTCGGACCCGCCGCCGTCGGCGCCGCCACCGGAGGAGCAGCCCGCCAGCGCCAGCAGCGTCAGCGAGGCGGCAGCGAGAACGGCTCTGGTGCGGGTGGCGTCCATGCTGGGGACGCTAGGTGGTGGTTCACAGGGGCGGAAGGACCGTCACCGAGTCGACATCAGATCGATGCGTTCCCGTGACCTCGACGGCCGGATATCGGCTCCTTTGCAACGAATCGGCGGGCCGCGACACTGTCAGTGGAACGTTCGCCGGAGCCACGCGGTGAGGTCCGGGGCGACGCCGCGCACCACGTCGGCGGCTGCGGATCCGGGTGCGGCACCGGCCGCGAGCTCGACCACCGTGAACGCCTTCCACAGCAGCACCTCGCCCGCGGCGACCCGATCGCCGCCGGCCCGCTCGTAGGCCCCGACCACTTCGTCCGCCCGGGCGCGCTCCGGTAGTCCGGGCAGCAGGACGGCCAGGTCGAGGGCGGGTGCGCCCAGCGTGAGCCGCTCCCAGTCCAGGAGGACCGGCGCGCCGTCGCCACCGAGGCGCCAGTTCAGCGGGTTGGGGTCACCCGAGACCACACGGTCCAGCCCGCTCGTCGCGCTCCATCGTTCTTGCAGCTCACGCATCAGCGTCACGTCGGCAGCTTCCAGACCGAGCACAGCAGCCGCGGTCTCGGTGACCTCGTCGCTCCATCGCGGCCGATACCGGTCCGGCAGGGTGTCGAGAAGCTCGGGCGGAGCCTCATGGAGGCGTCGCAGCACCGTCACGGTGGCGGCGTCGGCGCCCCATCTGTCACGAGGCAGCGGCTCCGGGAGGTGCTCCAGCACCAGCCACGTGCCGTGCGTGGCGGTGCGGGCGATCGCGAGCGGTTCCGGCACCGGCACGCCGTGGCGGCGCAGCTCGGCGCCGACCGGGCCTGCGACCGCCGCCTCGACGGCGTCGACAGCTCCCTTGACGACGACGCTCAGCCGCCGCCCGTGCACCGCGAGCACCGTGCGCCCCGAGAGCCCGCCCAACGGCTCGCACTCATGGGTCGTGCCGACGAGGCGCGTGACGAGGTCCTCGACCTCACCCGGCAGGGCCGGCGTCGACACGGTTCGGCGTGCTCAGCCCTGCGGGAACCCCGGCTGCTGGCCGTAGCCCGGGGGCTGGCCGTACCCGGGCTGCTGCGGCTGCTGGCCGTAGCCCGGCTGCTGCTGGGGCGGGAACGGCTGCGCGCCGTACCCGGCGGCGGGCGGCTGCTGGCCCTGCGGGAAGGGGGCCTGGCCGCCGAAAGGCGGCTGCGAGGGCGCATCGGTCGGAGTCGGCGTGGGCTGCGGGTTCTTCGCCTGCTCGGCCGACTGCTTGGTGGCGCCGTCCTCGCCCTCGGCGATCGGGCTCACGACGACGGCTGTCCCGTACGCGCAGACCTCGGAGAAGGCCTGCGCGATGTCCCCGGTGTCGAAGCGCATCGCGATGACCGCGTTGGCGCCGCGCTGCTGGGCCTGCTGCACCATCCGTGCCATCACCTCCTCGCGGGAGGCGTAGACCAGGCTGGTGTACTCGTTCACCTCGCCGCCACCGATCGAACGGAAGCTCGCGATGAGGTTCTGGCCGATGTTGGCGCTGCGCACGGTCATCCCCATCACCTCGCCCAGGACGGCGTCGATGCGATAGCCGGGCACGGAGTTGGTGGTCACCACGATCATGGCCACATCTTGCACCTCGGTGCGCCGGACGGGCGGGACCTTGCTGCAAGGTCTGGCAACGTGTCGGCCGCACGGTCCCCGACACCTAGCCTGACGCAGGGAGGTCGAGATGACACAAGGACCAGTGCGGCTCGGGATCGTCGGGCACGGGGTGCAGGGCAGCAGCTACGCGCGAGCCATCAGCTCAGGTGAGGTCGAGGGGATGGTGCTGGGCGCCGTCTGCGACGTCGACGCCCGCAAGCGTGCGGACGCCGAGGGTTACGGAGTTCCGTTCCACGAGGACTACCGGGCGCTGATCGCCAGCGGCGACGTGGACGCGGTCGTCGCGACGCTGCCCCACTACCTGCACCCGGAGGTGGTCATCGCGGCGCTGGAGGGCGGACTGCACGCGCTCGCGGAGAAGCCCGCGGGCGTGTACGCCGCGCAGGTGCGCGAGATGAACGAGGTGGCGGCCGCGCACCCGGATCTCACCTTCGCCATCATGTTCAACCAGCGCACCAACCCGCTGTACCGCCGGATCAAGGAGATCGTCGACGCCGGCGAGATCGGTGCGATCCGACGCTCCAGCTGGATCATCACCACCTGGTACCGGCCGCAGGTGTACTACGAGCAGAGCGCCTGGCGCGCGACCTGGGGCGGCGAGGGCGGCGGCGTGCTCGTCAACCAGTCGCCGCACCAGCTCGACCTGTGGCAGTGGATCTGCGGCATGCCGGAGCGGGTGACGGCCAAGCTCGGCTTCGGCTTCCGCCGCGACATCGCCGTCGAGGACGAGGCGACGATCCTGGCCGACTACGGCGACGGCGTCACCGGCACCTTCATCACCGCGACCCACGACCTCATCGGTACCGACCGCTTCGAGATCCTCGGCGACCGGGGCAAGATCGTCGTCGACGGCTCAGCGCGCGCCACGGTCACCCGGCTCGACAAGGACGAGCAGGAGATCTCTGCCGCCGTCCCGCTCGAGGACGTCTTCCGCGTGGTCAGCGGCGGCAGCCAGCTGTACGACAGCGCGACCGAGACGATCGAGTTCGACTCCCGGTGGGGTGGCCAGCACCAGGAGGTGCTGCGCAACTTCGCCGCGAACATCCTCAGCGGCGAGCCGCTGATCGCGCCGGGATCGGACGGCATCAACGGCGTCAGGCTCGCCAACGCCGCGCACCTGTCCGCGTGGCTGGGCCGCGAGGTCGCCGTCGACGGCGAGGACGAGGCGTACCTGGCCGAGCTGAACGCACGCATCCGCGCCGAGGGCATGTTCCCCGAGCGCTCCTGAGTCGTCGCTGATCGGGCACGGCGTGCCCGACGGCGCCGCGCCCGCGCCGCGACGCTCGTGCCCCGACGGCGGACCGGCCGGACTTCACCCTTGGCACTCGACGCGCTGTGGCTTGCGTGGTTACTCGGTAACCCCTATGGTTACCGCGTAACTAAGGGGGACGAGGATGTCGGTCAAGCACGGACTGCTGGCGCTGCTGGCAGAGGAGCCGATGGGCGTGTACCGCCTGCGCAAGGAGTTCGAGGCACGCACGGGCGGGTCGTGGCCGGTGAACATCGGTCAGGTCTACTCGACGATGCAGCGGCTCGAGCGGGACGGGCTCGTGGCCAAGGCGTCGCAGCAGGACGAGGACGTCGAGCTGTACGAGCCGACCGAGAGCGGGCGAGCGGAGGCGGCCGCCTGGTGGCGTACCCCGGTCGCGCGCGGCGAGGTCGGGCGTGACGAGCTCGTCATCAAGCTCGCGCTCGCCGTCAGCGCGGTGGGTGTCGACGTGCGCGACATCGTGCAGGCACAGCGCTCCGAGACGATGCGGGCGATGCGGGACTTCACCAGGCTGAAGAGCCAGGTGCCCGCTCCCGGTGAGCCGATCTCCAGCCCTGAGCTCGCCTGGTCGCTGGTGCTCGACCACCACACCTTCACCGCCGAGGCCGAGGTGCGGTGGCTCGACCACATCGAGGCGAGCGTCGCGCGGGCGGTGCTCACGCAGTCGCGCACGGAGACCACGGATCGCGACGAGGCCGAGGTGCCCCGGTGAGCGATCCGGTCCTGCTCACGTTGGAGGGCGTGCGCAGGGTTCACGGCTCAGGGGCACGGGAGGTCGTCGCCCTCGACGGCGTCGACCTCACCGTGCGCCTGGGCGAGCTGGTCGCCGTGATGGGGCCCTCGGGCTCGGGCAAGTCCACGCTGCTGAACGTGGCGGGCGGGCTCGACACCCCGACGTCGGGAACGGTCACGATCGCCGGCGACGTGCTCTCCGAGATGGACGCCAAGGGCCGGGCGGCGCTGCGTCGCAAGCGGATCGGGTACGTGTTCCAGGACTTCAACCTCATCCCGGCGCTCACGGCGGCCGAGAACGTGTCGCTCCCGCGGGAGCTCGACGGCGTCCCGGCCCGCCGGGCGCGCACCGAGGCCAAGGCGGCGCTCGCCGAGGTGGGCCTGGAGAAGCAGGCGCGCAGGTTCCCGGACGAGCTCTCCGGCGGTCAGCAGCAGCGAGTCGCGATCGCCCGGGCGCTCGTGGGCCCGCGCCGGTTGGTGCTCGCCGACGAGCCGACCGGGGCGCTGGACTCGGTGACCGGGGAAGCCGTGATGCGGGTGCTGCGCGCCCGCGTGGATGCCGGCGCCGCGGGACTGCTGGTCACCCATGAGCCGCGGTTCGCGGCCTGGGCGGACCGCACGGTGTTCCTGCGCGACGGCACGGTCGTCGACTCCACAGGCACCGACGAGCCGGAGGCGCTGCTCGCCGACTCGTCCACGGGAACGTGAGCACCTGGGCGGCCCGCTGGCGGGTCGCGCTGCGGATCGCCTGGCGGGACGCGCGGCGCAACAAGGGCCGAACGGTACTGGTCGTCGCGATGATCGCCCTGCCGCTGCTCGCGGGGACGACTCTGATCACGGTGCTGCGTTCCGCCACCCCGACTCTGGCGACGACGGCTCAGGTTGAGCTCGGCGACGCTGCGCAAGCGCGGGTCCAGGCGACCGGTTGCGGCGATGGGCTCGTGCAGAGCATCGACGGCTACCTGTCGTCGTGCATGGGCGACATCGTCGAGACTCCCGACCAAGGGGTTCTGCTCGCGGAGACCTTCGGGTCGGATCTTGTCGTGGCGCTGGACGCCACCGGCACAATCAGCAGCGGCGCCGCGGCACGGACCTGGAACGTTCGCGAGGTCGACCTCGCAGCACTACCCGGCATCGTCGCACCGACCGACGGCCGGTTGCCTCGGGAAGCGGGGGAGGGTGTCATCGGGGAGCCACTGGCACAGCAGCTCGGCGTGTCGGTCGGCGATCCGGTCGAGGTCACCCTCGACGGGCAGACCACTGTCATCGAGATCGTCGGCACGACGGCGGACATCCAGACGTTCTCGTTCACGGTCACAGAAGCCGATGCTCACTACCTCTACGTGGCGCCGGGGACCCTGCCGACAGACGGCGTCGGGTCGAGGCTCTGGTTCGTCATAGGCGACGACCCAGTGAGCTGGGAACAGGTTCTGGAGCTCAATGCTGCCGGCCTGCTGGTCCAGAGCCGCGCCGTGCTGCTCGACCCACCCTCCGCCGGCGCCGTCCCGTTCAACGACGTCAACGGACCCGACCTACGCATGACCGCCTATGTCGCGGGTGTCGGGGCACTGCTGCTCATCGAGCTCGTGCTCTTGATCGGGCCGGCCTTCGCGGTGGGTGCGCGGCAGCAGGCTCGCCAGCTGGCCCAGGTAGCAGCCCACGGTGGCTCGCCGCGAGACCTGCGCCGGATCGTGCTCGCGAGCGGCCTCGTCACCGCGCTTGCCGGTGGCGGAGCCGGGATTGTCCTCGGGCTTCTCGCGGGCCTGGTGATCTACGTGGTGCTCGGCCGTACCGATTCGGCGCTCCCGAACCTGGTGCTGCCTACGTGGGAGGCCCCGCTTCTGCTGCTGGTCGCGCTCGCAGTCGGACTTGCGGCAGCATCGATCCCGGCACGGACGGCATCCCGCGCGGATGTCGTCGCCACACTCGGCGGTCGTCGCGTCGAGGCGACCACGCCGCGCGGTGTGCCTCGGCTGGGGCTAGCAGTCGCCGTGCTGGGGACGCTGACCGCTGCCCTCGGGGCGCTGATCGTCGAGCCCGTCGTGCTTCTGAGCGGTGTGGTGCTGCTCGAGATCGGGATCATCCTCTCGGCGGGCGGCGCCGTCGCGCTCGTCGCCCGGTTCGCGCCGCGGGTGGGCGTCGCCGGGCGGTTCGCCCTCCGCGAGGCAGCCAGGCACCGTACAAGGACCGGGCCGGCCGTCGCAGCGGTGATCGCCGCCGTCGCTGTGGCGAGCACCTTGATGATGTACGTCGCAGGAACGGAGCGAGCGCAGCAGGACGACTGGGAACCCCTGCTTCCCGACCCGAGCGTCGTCGTCCGGTTCTCGCCTGGCCTCGATCCGGACGAGGGTGCGGAGCTGGTGGCGTCGGTGGCCGACGAGACGGGCTCGGAGGTCCCGTTCGATGCGATCCATCCGGTAGTCGCGATCGCGACCGAGGGCGCCGATTCTGTGAGGCTCGCCGACATCCATGCGGAGGTGGCACCGGAGAAGGGATGCCCCGAGGACCAGCTCACGGACGCCGAACGACGGACCGACCCGCGCTGTCAGAATGTCTTCCACTCGGGCCCGTTCGGCGCGATGGTCGACGACGGCACGCTCATGGCGGAGCTGAAGATCGCCGACGACCGTGCGAGCGAGTTGTTGGCCTCTGGAGGTGCACTCGTTCCGAGCGACATCTTCGTCTGGTCCGATGGTCGGGCGCACCTCCGCATCGACACGTTCGATCCGTCGTCGGCGGACGAACCCGGGTTTCGTACGGTGACGTCCGACGCCGCGGTCGTGGACTGGGCTGATCGGTTGGGTTCCCTCGTCATCTCCCCGCAGGTGGCCGAGGCCGCAGGTCTGGAGTCCGTCGCGGCTGGAGCGCTGGTGGTCAGCGCAGAACCACTGGACGATGTCGACGTCGCTCGGCTGACCGGGGCGTTCTACGAGATGGACGATGGCGTGCAGGTCTGGCGCGACGACCCGCCGATGTCGAGCACGGGGACGCCACTGATGATCGCGCTCGCGATCGCGACGATCGTGGCGCTCGTCGCCACCGGCCTGGCCACCGGACTGGCAGGGTCGCACATCGCGCCTGACCTGGCTACGTTGCTGGCCGTCGGGGCGGCACCACGCACTCGCCGTCGCATCGTCGCGGCCCAATCGGTCGTGATCGCTGGCGTCGGTGCCGCTCTGGGGACGATCGCCGGCCTGGCGCTCGGTGGGGTGGTGGTGCTGTGGGAGCGCGCGCAAGGAGCGTGGCCCGACTTCCCGTTCGTCGTACCGTGGCAACTCCTTGCCCTCGTCGTCGCGATTCCGGCCGTGGCCGGAGCCAGTGGCTACCTCTTCGTACGGTCCAGGCTGCCGTTGGTCCGGCGTCTCGCGGATTGACGGCTCGTCGAGCTAGCCCCCGTTCGGCACATCGTCGGGTGTCGCCTCGTGGCCGGCCTCGCCCTCGGTCCGTTCGCGCTGCTTCATGCGCGCCTCGTAGATGTGACGGCGACCGCCGACCAGCCGCTCGCGCACGTCGCGCTCGAGCTCGCGGAACAGCGACCAGTAGTTGTCGTCGTAGTCCTCGACGATCTGGAAGGTCCAGCGGCCCGCGATCACGTTGCGGCCGAGGAGCTCGCGCTCGATGCGCTCGACCACCTCGCCCTCCCCGGCGTCGCGCAACGCCTGGACCGCTTCGCCGAGCTCGATGTCGGCGCTCCCGGTCAGCTGGTGGAAGGAGTACAGGTGCCCACGCGCACGCTCGCACGTCTCGAGCGCCTCGGTGATCTTCCCGACGGCGTCGACCACCGCGTCGGAGACCCCCGACGGGGCGGTGTGGTCGGGCGCAGGCAGCTCCGCGGAATCGTCCATGTGCCCACTCTGCCAGCGTGCGAGCGCGCCGTCAGCGGTGTGCGGCGAGTGCGTCGCGCAGGATGGCGACGGCCTTCGGCCCGATCCCGTGCAACGAGGCGAGCTCGGCCTCCGAGAGGCGAGCGAGCTCGTCGAGCGAGGTGATGCCCGCCTCTGCGAGCGCCCGGGTGGCCGGTCGCCCGATGGAGCGGGGCAGGTCACCAGCGACGTCTGCGCGCTGGCCGCGCGCACCGTTCTCGGTCGAGGACGCTGCCTTCCGCAGCTGCCGGTCGTCGGTCATCGCCGCGCCCGCCACCACACCAGCAGCGCCAGCGCCGCCGTCACGAGCCCCACGGACTCCGAGACCGCCGCCATGACCTGCCAGCTGTCCCAGAACGCCTCCCGGAGCCCGAAGAAGCCCCTCGGCGTGTGCGAGATCAGCAGTGCCAGCAGCGAGGCGCCGTGGAACCCGACCGCCAGGACGCGCCACACCCAGTGCGCGCTCGCGATCAGGGCCACAGCGATCACCGCGCCGGCCACCGCGTTGACGGCGAACATCGGGCCGACCACCGGCACGATCGACCACCCGTCGAGGAACAGGTAGCCGTGCACGACGGCGGAGACGGCCGTGGCGATCGCGGCGATCCTGCGCAGCCCGGTGGCGTCACCGGGCGTTCTGACGGCGGTGGTAGTCATCGGGTCAACGTCCTCACGCACCCATTGTGCTGGCCGCCACGGACGATGCGGCGCCTTCGACTCCCGGGGCGTCGGTCGGTCGTGCTTGGCTAGCTCCATGACCTCGAGCACTTGCACCGCTGCGGCACCCCACCACTGCCTGAGCCGCCGCGCCGCGCTGGCGGCCGGCGGCGCGGCCGCGACGGCGGTGCTCGCCGCGTGCAGCGGTGGCACACCGCCGCCCAGCACGGGTGACCCGGGTGCCGCGCCGGTCACGCTCGGCACGATCGACGACATCCCGGTCGGCGGCGCCATCGCGGCCTCGAGCGAGGTCGCGGGCGATCTGCTGCTGACCCGACCCGCCGAGGGTGAGGTGCACGCGTTCTCGGCCGTGTGCACACACGCAGGCTGCGCCGTCGAGCCCGGTGACGGAGAGCTCAGCTGTCCCTGTCACGGCTCGGTGTTCGATCTCGCCACGGGAGAGCCGGTCCGGGGGCCGGCGACCGACCCGCTGCCCGAGGTCGCGGTCGAGGTCGGCGAGGACGACAGCATCCTCGGCTGAGACGACGGCGACCTCAGGACCCAGGCACGGGCTGGCCGACCGTCGGCCGGGGCCTGGCTACTCGAGCTCGTTGTAGTACCCCACCAGCGCCGGGTAGTAGTCGTCGAACGGTGCCGGGGCCAGGCCGGACCTGATCGCGACGAGGCGGTCCATGTAGTACTCCCACCCGGGACCGACGCTGCTGATGTCGTCGCCCTGCTCGATCAGCTGGTTCAGCTCCACCACGGTCTCCTCGCCGTGCGGGCGCACGTCGACCTGCAGCTGCCACGTCCCGGCCTCGCTCAGGAGCTCGACCTGCAGACGCTTCGGCGGGTCGCAGTCGATGATGGTCACGCGCTCGGGCTGGGCGCTCGCCTCGGCCGTCATCGTGAGCTCGACGACGTTGCCGACCCCGCCCTCACCCTGCCACCGGCCGATCCACTGCTCGAGCTTGTCCGACTCGGTGACCCACGCCCAGACGTCCTTCGGGTCGGCCAGGAGGGTGCGCCGTACCACCAGCTCCAGCCCGTCCCCGGTGGTGCGCAGAAACCCTGTGCCCTCGGCCATCGGCCCTCCTCGTCCGTCGGTGCGTCGACCTGACGCTACCCAGCGCGAGCCCGTGCGACAACGCGCGGCGGGAAGTTCTCCCCGACGGCGGTGCCCGGCGCGCTCAGCGGCTGCCTCTAGGCTGCTCGCGGCCCGCCACGCCGGACGACGAGTCCGGCCTTCATGCGAGGAGCACGAATGAGCCAGTACCAGCCGCCCCAGGGCGGACCCACCCCTCAGCCCAGCCCGTTCCCGCAGCAGCAGGCTCCGCAGGGCTTCGGGCAGGGGTCCCAGGCGCCGCAGGGCTTCGGCCAGCAGTCGCAGCCGCAGTTCGGCCAGCAGTCGCAGGCGCAGTTCGGACAGCCTGGTTTTCCGCAGCAGGGCTTCCAGCAGCCCCCGGCCGAGCCGGGTCTGTTCGACACCAGCTTCGCCAGGCCGACCACGCCCAAGGTGGCCAAGACCGCCTACATCTCGGTGATCGTCCTGGCCGGCACCCTGGTGCTGTACGGGCTGTTCTCGGCGATCTCCTCGTTCTCGACCGCAGCCAGCATGTCCGACTACCCGGGCGGCGGCGGCGCCAGCTTCGTGCTGGCCGGCATCGGGCAGCTGCTGCTCCTGCCCGCCCTCGGCTTCGCCATCCTGACGCTGGGCCGGCTGGCGATCGAGTACTTCGTCCAGACCCACAAGGCGCGCGAGGCAGCGGCGACCGCAGGGTCCTCCGAGAAGGCCTGATCCGCTCGAGGGACGAACCCAGGTCGACGCGACCATCGCCGTCGGCCGGGTTCGCTCCGGAGGCCTGTCAGTGGCTGGAGATGTCGGCCACGGACTTGTCGGGCCGCCACCCCCGCCAGCGCGGATGGCGCAGCCGCCCCGCCGGTGACCACTCGCCGAACTCGACCTCGGCGACCTGCACCGGGTCGAGCCAGTGCGCGCCTTTGGCGTCGAGCGCCGGGACGTCCGCGGCGGGCGAGTCGGCCCGCTGCAGCGGCTCGAACCTGCCCAGCCAGGCGCTCGTCTCCCGCTCGGTGAATCCCGACCCGACACGTCCTACGTAGCGCAACGCCCCGTCCTCGCCGGGGACCCCGAGCAGCAGCGAGCCCACCTTCCCGGCACGGTTCCCGCCGCCCTCGCGCCACCCGATCACCACCACCTCCTGCGCCAGCGTGTGCTTGAGCTTGAGCCAGGCGGGTGATCGACGACCGGGGGAGTAGCGCGAGTCGCGACGCTTCGCCACCACGCCTTCCAGGCCCAGGTCGGCACTGGCGGACAGGGCGTCGGAGCCGTGGTCGCTGGTCGGTGGGACGTGGACGATGCCCTGCTCGGTGACGAGGGCCTCGAGCGCGTCGCGGCGGTCGACGTACGGCTCGGCGGTCAGCGAGGTCTCCTCGACCTCGAGCACGTCGAACAGCATCAGGTGCACCGGCCGCCGTTGGGCGGCACGCGCGATCTCGGGTTCCTTGGTCGCCTGCATCCGCGGCTGCAGCAGCGAGAAGCTGGGGCGCCCCTCGTCGTCCAGCGCGACGATCTCGCCGTCGAGCACGGCGCGGTGCGCCGCCACCAGGTCCGGCAGGACGCTCAGCTCGGGGTACTGCGCGGTCTGGTCGCGGCCGCTGCGAGACATCAGTCGCACCCGGTCGCCCTCGACCTCCACGATCGCGCGGACCCCGTCCCACTTCATCTCGTACGACCAGCCGGGCTCGTCGGGGAGGGCGTCGGCGAGCGTCGCCATCATGGGTTTGGGGAGCACCTCGCGGCGTGTGCGCGGCACGCCCGACGGCGTGGCTCGCTTCTTCTGGCGGGTCGGGTCCATGAGATGGATCAGCCAGTTCTCGCCCGTGCGGATCAGGGCGAGCGTGCTGGTGCGACCCGGGCCCTGGGCGAGGCCGCCGTCCTGGCGCCCGGTGAGGGTGACGATGACCTCCTTGCCGTCGCGCCACTTGCTGGTCGTGTAGGTGCCCGAGTCCCAGATGGTCATCTCGCCGGCGCCGTACTCGCCGGCAGGGATCGTGCCCGAGAAGGTCGCGTACTCCATGGGGTGGTCCTCGGTCTGGACCGCGAGGTGGTTGCTGTCCGGGTCGTCGGGGACGCCCTTGGGCAGCGCCCAGCTCACCAGCACGCCGTGGCGCGCCAGCCGCAGGTCCCAGTGCAGGCGGGACGCGTGGTGCTCCTGGATCACGAACTCCCGTGCAACGGTGGCGTCGAGGTCGTCGCTGCCGTGCGCCTCGGGGACGGGCTCGGGCGTGCGTGCGGCGTCGCGCTTGGCGCGGTAGGTGGACAGCCGGTCGGAACCGGCGCCCACGCCGGGCGGGCGCCCGATCGGGCCCATCGGGTCGCCACGATCGGCCACGAGCGCGAGCACCTCGTCGAGCTCGAGATGGCGGAGGTCCGGGTCCTCGAGCTCGGCCCAGGTGCGAGGCGTGGCGACCTGCGGGCGGGTCGTGCCACGCAGCGAGTAGGGGCAGATCGTCGTCTTGTTGCCGTTGTTCTGCGACCAGTCGAGGAACACCCGCCCTGTCCGGGCCGACTTGGTCATCTCCGAGACCACGAGCTCGCGGTGGTCGGCCTCGAGGCTGCGCGCGAGCTCCTTGGCGAGCGCGGACGTCTGGGCAGAGGTGTAGCTGCCGTCGAGCGGCGCGTACAGGTGGATGCCCTTGCTGCCGCTGGTGACCGGATAGGTGGGCAGCCCCATCTGGTCGAGGATCTCCTTGACCAGGCGTGCGACGTGGGCGACCTGGGTGAGCACGACGCCGGGGCCGGGGTCCAGGTCGAAGACGATCCGATCGGGGTTCATGGGACGCAGGTCGGCATCGAAGCGCCACTGCGGCACGTGCAGCTCCAGCGCGGCCACCTGCGCGAGCCATGCCAGCGTGGGGCGGTCGTTCGCGATCGGGTAGACGACCTCGCCGTCGGAGTGCTGCATCGTCGCCCGGTGCACCCAGTGCGGCGTGCCGCCGCCGAGGTTCTTCTGGAAGAACACCTCGCCCTCGACGCCGTTCGGCCAGCGCTTGCGCGTGACCGCCCGGTCGGCGCAGTGTGGCACCATCACGTCGGCGATCTGGGCGTAGTAGCGGAGCACGTCCGCCTTGGTGGTGCCGGTCTCGGGGTAGAGCACCTTGTCGAGGTTCGTCACCCGTAGCTGGACGCCGTCGACCCCGACGGTCGCCTCGCTGCTCGCCTCGCGCACGCCCACATTCTCACCTGTCGGCGCGGTGTCTGCCTGTCGCACGTCGGGGGAGGGTGTTTGACTATGGCCATGTCGGGGAGGCGACCGACGCAGAGATGAGGAGCAGATGCGCGCGATCTGGAAAGGTGCCATCACCTTCGGTCTGGTCAACGTGCCCGTGTCGCTGTACAGCGCCACCGAGAGCCACGACGTGAAGCTGCACCAGGTGCATGACGCCGATGGCGGCAGGATCCGGTACCAGCGCAAGTGCGAGGTCTGCGGCGAGGTGGTGCCCTACGAGCACATCGACAAGGCCTACACCGAGGGCGAGAGCACCGTGGTCCTCACCGAGGAGGACCTGGACTCGTTGCCTGCGGAGCGCAGCCGTGAGATCGACGTGCTGGAGTTCGTGCCCAGCGACCAGATCGACCCGTTGATGTTCGAGGGCGCCTACTACCTCTCACCGAACTCGGCGTCCACCAAGTCCTACGTGCTGCTGCGGCGCACCCTGGAGGACACCGATCGCACGGCGATCGTCTCGTTCGCGCTGCGGCAGAAGACCCGGCTCGGAGCGCTGCGTGTCAAGGACGACGTGCTGGTGCTGCAGACGATGCTCTGGCCGGACGAGGTGCGGGCGGCGGAGTTCCCCGCACTCGACGAGAAGGTCCGCATCAGCGCCAAGGAGCTCGAGATGAGCGCCTCGCTGGTCTCCAGCTTCGAGGCGGACTTCGACCCCGATGCCCACCACGACGATTACCAGGAGCAGCTCCGCACGCTGATCGAGGCCAAGATCGAGCAGGGCGACGCGATCGACACCGAGGCCACCTTCGGCGCCAGCGACGAGGAGCCCGGCGAGGTTCTCGACCTCATGGAGGCGCTTCGCCGTTCGGTCGAGGAGACCCGTGCCAAGCGCACCGGCTCGGGAAAGACCGCGGACAGCAAGTCCTCCGGGTCCTCGTCGTCGTCCTCCAAGAAGTCCACAACCAAGAAGTCGACGGCCAAGAAGACGACCAAGAAGTCGGCCTGACGCCGGGCCACCGCTCGCCCTCAGCTCGGCTCGCCTGGAGTTGTCGACCCGTGACGTGACGCCCGGTCCCGGGAGGCCGCCGCGGCAACCCCACCGGTCTGGCGAGCGGGGTGGGATAGCGCCCACAACCCGGGGGTGGCGGTGAGGTGGCGCCCACGTCGGCGAAGTGGCGGTGAGGTGGCGCCCCAGGTTGCGGGGGTGGGATAGCGCCCACGTTGGTGGAGTGGCGGTGAGATAGCGCCCACGTTGGCGAAGTGGCGGTGAGATAGCGCCCACGGAGGGGCGCCGCGTGGGCTCTAGGTCACCGCTGGTCAGCGGGTGTGGGCTCTAGGTCACCGCTGGTCAGGGGGTGTAGGCGCTAACTCACCACTGGTCAGCGCGCGTGGGCTCTGGGACATCGCTGGTCAGCGCCGCGGCAGGCATCGGAGGACGACCAACGGTGGACACCCCACGGCGGTCGTGATCGTGGGTCGGCAAGCGCCCCGCCCAACGCCGAGGCGTTCGTGCGTCCACCATGCGGGACGCGGGATACCGCTTCCCGAGAGGGGTAGACTGGTCACACCGGCTTGGTCGAAACGATTCGCAAAAGCGGCGAGCCAGCCGGTGCACTGGGGAGGGATGCTCGTGTCCGCGACGGCGCCCGCACAGCGGAAGCCAGCAGACACCACGACGGTTGCCACCTTGCTGCGGCTGCTGCCGTTCGTGAGGCCGGCTCTGCCACGGATCAGCATGGGGATGCTGTGCGCGCTCGGCGCAGGCCTGTGCGCGCTGGCGATCCCGCAGGTGCTGGAGGCGCTGGTCGACGGCCCGCTCGCGGGTGCGGCGACCAGCGGCGACACCCGTGGCCTGTGGTTGGCGGTCGCAGCCGTCCTGGGACTGGGGCTGCTGGAGGTGTTCTTCGTCTTCATGCGTCGCCGGCTGATCCTCACCCCGACGACGCACGTCGAGTGGAGCATGCGGACCACGCTCTTCAAGCACCTGCAGGACCTGCCGCTGGCGTTCCACGACCAGTGGCCGGGCGGTCAGCTGCTCTCGCGAGCGATGACCGATCTCAACATGCTCCGGCGCTGGATGGCGTTCGGCATCGTGATGCTGGTCGTCAACTTCGCCACCGTGGGCGTCGGCATCGCGCTGATGATCCGCACCGCGGGACCCCTGGGCTGGGTCTATCTCCTGGGTGCCGTCCCGATGGCGATCCTCAGCTTCCGGTTCTCCCGCCGGTTCCGGCGGATCGCCCGGCTGTCCCAGGACCAGGCCGGCGACCTCGCCACCACCGTCGAGGAGTCGGTGCACGGCATCCGCGTGCTCAAGGCGTTCGGCCGCGGCCCGGAGGCGTACCAGAGCTTCGCCTCGCAGGCCGGGGAGCTGCGCAACACCGAGATGAACAAGGCGCGGCAGATGTCGGCCTTCACGTTCTCGATCATCACGATCCCGGAAGCCGTTCTCGGTGGCTGCGTGGTCTGGGGCGTGTGGCTCGTGACGCAGGGCGACCTCACGATCGGTGCCCTGGGCGCGTTCTTCGCGACCGCCGCGGTCATCAACGGCCCGGTCGAGCAGCTCGGCCAGCTGCTCTCGATGAGCCTGACGGCCAAGACCTCGGTCGACCGCTACTTCGAGGTCCTCGACAGCGAGAACACCGTGGCCGACCCCGAGAAGCCTGTCCATCTGGACGAGGTCCGCGGTGAGGTTCGCTTCGAGGCGGTGCGGTTCCACTACCCGGACGCGCCGCCCATCGACCTTGTCCCGGCCCCGACGCACGTACCGCACGAGGCACCGCGCGAAGAGGTCCTGACCGGTGTGGATCTGACGATCCGGCCCGGCGAGACGATGGCGCTGGTCGGGCTCACCGGCTCGGGCAAGACCACGATGGCGGCGCTCGTCCCTCGGCTCTTCGACGTCACCTCCGGTGCTGTCCTGCTCGACGGCGTCGACATCCGCGCCATGACCCGGGAGTACCTGCGCACGCAGGTGGCGATCGCGTTCGAGGACGCCACGCTGTTCTCGGCCACGGTGCGGGAGAACGTGCTGCTCGGCGCGCCTCCGGAGGCCCGGACCGACGACGACCTGCACCGAGCCCTCGAGATCGCCCAGGCCAGCTTCGTGCACAAGCTGCCCTACGGCATCGACACGACCATCGGCGAGGAGGGGCTGAGCCTGTCCGGCGGTCAGCGGCAGCGCCTCGCACTGGCACGAGCGGTCGCCGCTCGCCCGCGGGTGCTGGTGCTGGACGACCCGCTCTCGGCGCTCGACGTCGAGACCGAGGAGGCCGTCACGGCGCGGCTGCGCGCCGAGCTCTCGGACACCACCGTGATCGTCGTGGCCCACCGGCCCTCGACCGTGGCGCTCGCCGACCGGGTGGCGGTGCTCCAGGACGGCCGCGTCACCGGCGTCGGGCCGCACTCGGAGCTGCTGGTCGACCACCTCCACTACCGCTTCGTCATCTCGAGCCTCATCGAGGACGAGGAGTTCGACCGCGCACGAGGACTGCGAGTATGAGCACGAGTTCAGGCGGCCCGGCGGCCGCACGCAGCGCCACGCCGATCGGCGTCGGCGACGAGGAGAACATCAACCTCGACCGCGACACCTCGACGGCGGTCCGGAGGCGTTCCCGGCGTCTCCTGCTCGACCTGCTCCGACCCGAGCGCGCCCTGTTCTGGGCCACGGTGGTGCTGGTCGTGGTGGCGCAGGCCTCCAGGGTGGCCGGACCGGCGATCATCGCGATGGCGATCGACCGCGGCCTGCCCGACGCCCAGGAGGGGAACTGGTCCACGGTCGCCTTCATCGGCGGTGCCTACCTGCTGGCGGCGATCCTGGCCGGCGCCGGTTCGGCGGCCTTCATCCGGCTGGCCGCGCGCGTCAGCCAGGCGGTGCTGCTGGACCTGCGGCAGCGGGTGTTCGCCCAGACCCAGCGGCTGTCGCTGGAGTTCCACGAGAAGTACACCTCGGGCCGGATCATCGCCCGCCAGACCTCCGACCTGGAGGCCCTGCGCGAGCTCCTCGACAACGGCATCACGTCGCTGGCCTCCGGCATGCTCTTCATGCTGTTCACCGGTCTCTCGCTGTTCCTGCTCGACTGGCAGACCGGGCTGGTGCTGGCGGTCGCGGTGGTGCCGGTGCTCCTTGTCGTGCGCTGGTTCGCGACCCGCTCCCGCATCCTGTACCGCGAGTCACGGGTCGCCTCCGCTCGGCTGATCGTCAACTTCGTCGAGAACATGACCGGCATGCGCGCCGTCCAAGCGTTCCGTCGCGAGTCCGACAACAACGCCAAGTACAGCGAGCTCGCCGAGGACTACCGGCGCAACAACATGAGGTCGTTCAACCTGAACGGCATCTTCGACCCCTCGCTGCAGCTGATCGGCAACCTGACGGTCGCCCTGGCGCTCACGATCGGCGGCTACCGCGTGCTGCAGGGCGATCTCGAGGTGGGCGTGCTCGTCGCGACCCTGCTGTACACCAAGCGGTTCTTCCAGCCGGTGCAGCAGATGGCGGGCGTCTACAACTCCTTCCAGTCCGCATCCGCGGCGCTCGAGAAGATCTCCGGGCTGCTCGAGGAGCAGCCGACCGTGCGGAACGCGGACAACCCGGTACCGCTGCCGCACGCCAAGGGTGACCTCGAGTTCGAGAACGTCACCTTCGGCTACGCGTCGGGCGATGTGGTGCTGCCCTCGTTCGACCTGCACGTCCCGGCCGGCCAGACTGTCGCGCTCGTGGGCTCGACGGGTGCGGGCAAGTCGACGCTCGCCAAGCTGATCGCACGGTTCTACGACGTCACCGACGGTGCGGTCCGGCTCGACGGGGTCGATCTGCGCGACCTGTCCCGCAAGGACCTGCGCCGAGCCATCGTCATGGTCACGCAGGAGGCCTACCTGTTCAGTGGCACCGTCCGCGACAACATCGCGCTCGGTCGGCCGGACGCGAGCGATGCGGAGATCGTGCGCGCCGCGCAGGCTGTCGGTGCGCACGAGTTCATCGAGCAGCTCCCGGACGGCTACGACACCGACGTCAACAAGCGCGGCGGTCGCGTCTCGGCGGGGCAGCGGCAGCTGATCTCGTTCGCGCGCGCCTTCCTCGCGGACCCGGCGGTGCTGATCCTCGACGAGGCGACCAGCTCGCTCGACATCCCCGGCGAACGGCTCGTGCAGCGCGGCCTGGAGTCGCTGCTGAACGACCGCACCGCGCTGATCATCGCCCACCGCCTGTCCACGGTCGCGATCGCCGACCGCGTGCTCGTGATGGCCGATGGCCGCGTGGTCGAGGACGGCACCCCGGAGGACCTGATCGCCGGAGACGGACGGTTCTCGGCGCTGCACGCGGCCTGGCGCGAATCGCTCGTCTGAGCGCGTCCCCGCCGTCGGGACTCGTGGTTGCATTGCCCCGAGGAGGTACCGATGCGTCCGAACCGAGCCGGTGACGGCCGTGCGCCCCGCGCCGAGCGGAACAGCAGCGCGCCGCCGGCATGGTTGCACAACGTCGCGGTCTGGGTGGGTGCCGGGCTCGCGGTCGTCGTGCTCGTCGTCCTCGGGGTGGCTGTGCTGCCCGGCTGGTGGGCCACCCAGGTCGGCAGCTGGGTGCAAGGCGTGCCCGGCCGCGGTGTGCCGCTCGGCCTCGAAATCGGAGCGGTGTTCACGCTGCTCCCGCTGGGCGTGGGGCTGCTGGCCTTCCGCAGCGGCCTGACCTCGAAGGTGCGGATCGCGCTGATCGTCATCGCCCTGCTGCTCCTGCTGCCCAACGTCTTGACGATCGCCATCGCCCTCGGCAGCAGCGACGCCCGCTCGGTGCTCGCGATCGCCGCGCCGGGTTTCCGGGGTGCAACGGTGGTCGGGGTCGCCCTGGTGGTCCTCGTGCTCGCCGCGGTGCTGGTGATCCGGCGCCGGTCCCGGCACACCCGCCACACGATCGAGGAGGCGGGGGAGCGCGCGAAGCGGCTCGCGCACGAACGCGCGCAGTCCCAGCAGAGCGGGGCCGAGCCGCAGCCGGGCGTGACCGAGCCGCCGCCGGGTGGCACCGAGCCCCGGTCGAGCGAGACCCAGCAACCGGCGCCCGCGCAGCCCCCCGCAGCCCCCGCGCCACCACCCGCAGGCCGGCCCGCGCCCGAACCGCGGTCGGAGTAGTCACCCCCGAGGTCTGCGCGGTTAGAGTGGATCGATGTCTGCTTCCGGGGTGCCTTCGCGGCTGCGTTCCCGTGGGGTGGCCGCCGTCGCGGCGTTCCTGCTGCTCGTGCTGGCGGCCTGCTCCGGCAACGTCGATCTCGACACCGAGGAGCCGGACCCGGTCTCCTCGAGCACGTCCGAGGAGCCCGAGGACGAGCCGCGCCCGGTCTCGGAGGCCCACGACCCCGCCGCAGCCCACACGCTGCTGGCCGCCACCGACCCCGCGGAGGTTGCCGTCGGCGTCAGCCGCACCTACCTCACCGGTGCGCAGGTGGCCATCCTCGCGCCCCAGGGCGACCGGGACGCGGTGCTGCGGGCGGCGTCGATCGGTGCGGCCACCGGGGCCCCGGTGCTGCTGAGCGAGGCTCCGCCCGGCGCCCTCGACACCGAGCTGCTGCGCCTGGGCGTCGTCGGCGTGGTCACCGTCGGTGGCGTCGACATCAGCGAGGTCGACACCACCTCGCTGATCGTGGCGCCCGCGCCCCAGGACGTCGACGAGCTCGGTGCGATCTTCGGGCTCTCGCTCACCGCCGTCGAGATCCCGCCGCTCGAGGAGGGCTCGGACGACATCGGGACGCTGCTGGCGCTCGAGCCCGGCCAGGTGTTCGCACCGGCGAACCCGGCCGACCAGAGCTCCCCTTCGAGCGAGGCGATCACCTCGGGCGAGGCCACCACCCAGGACGAGGAGCCGCAGCCGGTCGGCGAGCTGCCCGCCCTGGCGCCGGCTGTTCCGGTCACCTCCAGCGCCGTGCTCGCCGACGGCGACCCAGGCCAGCTCGCGGGCCTGGGCACCGCGCTCGGGCTGGGAGCGCAGGTGATCCGGGTCTCCGGTGACGTCCGCGGCGACGAGACGGCGATCGCGACGCTGGCCGAGCAGCAGCCGGCCACGGTCGTCGGGCTGGGCGCCGGGATGGGCACCGAGGCCGAGTTCGGGTGGCGTGCCGCCACCGCGCAGACCGGCGCCCAGCTTCCCGGCGGTGGCCAGCTCGTGTTCGACAGCAAGCGCTACATCGCGCTCTACGGCAGCCCCGTCACCGCTGCCCTGGGGCTGCTCGGGGAGCAGGCCGTCCCGGAGACGATCGCCCGAGCCGCGCAGTTCGCTCGGCTGTACAGCCCGTTCACGCAGGACTCCGTCGTGCCGGCGCTCGAGATCATCGTCACGGTCGCCAGCAACAGCGCGGGCGACGACGGCAACTACTCCAACGAGTGGTCGTCGGACACGTTCCTTCCGCTGATCGAGGCCGCTGCCGAGGCCGGGCAGTACGTGGTGATCGACTTCCAGCCGGGTCGCAGCACCTTCCTCGAGCAGGTCCGGCAGTACGAGGACCTGCTCGCCCACCCGCACGTCGGGATCGCGCTCGACCCCGAGTGGCGGCTGCAGCCGGACCAGCAGCACCTGCAGCAGATCGGCTCGGTCACGGCCGCCGAGGTCAACGAGGTGATCACCTACCTCGCGGACTTCGTGCAGGGCGCAACCTGCCGCAGAAGCTGATCGTGCTGCACCAGTTCCAGCTGCGCATGATCACCGACCGGCAGGACATCGACATGAGCCGGAGCGAGGTCGCGCTGCTGATCCACGCCGACGGCCTCGGCTCGCAGGGCGCCAAGCAGGCCACCTGGCAGGCCCTGCACGAGGGTGCCCCCGAGGGCATCCGCTGGGGCTGGAAGAACTTCGTCGACGAGGACCAGCCGATGCTCACCCCGGAGCAGACCTACGCCACCGTGGACCCGGTCCCCGACTTCGTCTCCTACCAGTGAGCCCCGCGGAACCGATGCCCGAGGAGACGGCGTCCGCACGCCACCGCTGGGAGTGGTGGCACCAGCGCACCACGGGGTTCCGCCGTGCTGTCCGCACCGCGCTCACGGTCCTGGGCGTGGGTGTTCTCGCCGCGGTCTTCGGGGTCACGACGGCGCAGTTCACCGGGTCGGTCGGCCCCCACGTCGCGCAGTACTCCACGACGCTGGACTCCGAGATCACCGTCGACATGGGTCCGCTCGGGGCGTTGATCATCGACTCGCCGCTGCCGCTCGGTCTCGGCGTGGACGTCGTGGTCAAGGAGATCCCGATCGAGCTGGACGCCGGCGGCGCCAACCCGATCGCCGGGCTGACCGGTGACCTGTCGAGCTACAGCCAGTTCCTGGCCAACCCCGAGGCCGCGATCCGGGACGCGGCCAACGGCGTGGTGCGCGACGCCGTCGGACGCACGGTCCTGGCATGGTCGATCGCGCTGGCGATGATCGCACTCGGCCGGCTGGCCTCGCACGGCGTGCTGCGCCAGGCCGCGCGCAGCGCCTGGAAGCAGCAGGGCGTGCCCGCCATGGCGATCGGCGTCACGCTCGCGCTGCTGGTGCCGGTGATCGTCACTGCCACCCGGGGATCGGGCGGCGTGGGTCGCACGTCCGAGGTGCTGGCCGCGACACCGCTGGCCGACGCCCGCATCACCGGGCGGCTCGGCGGACTCGTCGACTTCTACGGGGGATACGTCGTCGACGCCATCCGGGAGAACGAGGAGTTCTACGTCGAGGTCGAGACCAACCTGCGCACCGCCTACGCCGCCGACCCCGAGCCGCTGGCACCGCAGGACGAGCCCGCGATGGTGCCCACGATCGACCCCAGCACGGTCGAGAGCACCGCGGAGGCGACGCAGGAGCCGACCGACGCAGCCACCGAGGACCCGACCGACGCCGCCACCACCGAGGACCCGGCGGGCGACGCCACCGATGAGGGGACCGAGGACGCCACCGAGGACGCGACCGAGGAGGCGACCCCGCTCGCCGAGCCGGACCCGGTGACGATCGCGATGGTCACCGACCTGCACTGCAACGTGGGCATGGCCCCGGTGGTGGGCGCCGTCGTCGAGCTCTCCGAGGCCGACGTGGTGCTCAACGCCGGTGACACGGTCATGGGCGGCACCTCGGTGGAGTCGGTGTGCGTCAACGCCTTCGCCGACGCGATCCCCTCCGGTGTCCCGGTGGTGGTCTCCGACGGCAACCACGACTCCGAGACCACCGCCGGTCAGGAAGAGGCCCGCGGCTGGGTGGTGCTGCGCGGCGAGACCGTGGAGGTCGCCGGGCTGAGGATCCTCGGCGACCGCGACCCGATGCTGACCTCGCTCGGCGCCCCGACCCATCCGCAGCGCGACGAGACGTTCGAGGAGATGGGGCAACGGCTCGACGAGATCGCGTGCGAGGCGGCCGAGTCGGGCGACCCGATCGACATCCTCCTCGTCCACAACATGCGCGCCGCCCGGCCCGGGCTGACCTCGGGTTGCGTCGGGTTCACGCTCAACGGGCACCTGCACCGCCGCATCGGGCCGTGGCAGGCGGGGCTCGGGCTCCAGTACCTGAGCGCCAGCACCGCGGGCGCCACCAAGGACACCCCGACGATCGGTCCGCTGCAGAACACCGCGACGATGACGATCATCCGCTGGGACCGCGCCAACGGGGTCCCGATGGACTTCCGGCTGATCACGTTCGGCGTCGACCGCAGCGCGACCATCGGTCCGTGGCAGGCCTTCCCGCCGCGATCGGAGGTGCCGCTGGACCTGCCGGTGCCGCCCGCCGGCGAGGGCCCGTGGGACGTCCCGGGGCAGGCGGCCACGGACGGCAGCGGCGACGACGAGGGCTGACCGGACCTATCCTGGCCACCGGACCGCACGCATGAGGAGACCTGAGTGAGCGCGAGCACCCGCGAGGACCCTGACCTCGACGACGTCGAGGCCGGTCCGCCGTCGACCCTCGACAGGTCGGCCGGGAGCGAGCACGAGCGGGCGGGTGGTGCCGGGCGCGGGTTCGCGCTGCTCCTGGTGATCACGGGCATCGCCGGCGTGATCGCGGCCGCCATGCTCAACATCGAGTACATCCACATCCTCAAGGACCCGGAGTACACGCCGGTCTGCGACATCAACCCGTTCCTGACGTGCGGTGCCTTCCTGGGATCGCCGCAGTCGCAGGCGTTCGGGTTCCCGAACGTGGTCATCGGGATGGTCGCGTTCCCGGTGGTGGTCGTCACCGGGGTGCTGCTGCTCGCAGGTCAGCGGCTGCCCGTCTGGTACTGGCGCGGGCTGCTCATCGGCACCCTGTTCGGCATCGGGTTCGTGACCTGGCTGCAGTACCAGGCGCTGTTCTCGATCCGCGCCATCTGCCCCTGGTGCGCGCTGGTCTGGGCGGTGATGATCCCGCTGTTCGTGCACACGCTCGCGCGCAGCACCCAGAACGGCGCGCTGCCGGTGGGCGGGGGAGTGCGGTCGTTGCTCGTGCAGTACCGCTGGGTGCTGACGGCGCTGTGGTGGCTGGTGGTCGTGGCGGTGGCGCTGATCGCGCTCGCCGAGCAGTGGAGCACGCTGCTCTGAGCCGGCTCAGCCGGAGGTGTACAGACCCGACTGCTGGTACACCTGGCTGAGGATCTGCTGCGCCGGGAGCGCGTCGACCGGTGCGATCCAGAACGGCTCCGGGCGGTCCAGCTGCGCGTAGAAGTCGGCGATCAGCGCCTGGTGGGAGAGCCCCCAGTACGACGGCGTGTCCGAGTCCGGGCGGTCGTCGGAGACCACCGTGGTGGTGCCGTCCGCCTCGGCGATCGTGAGGTTCCCGCGCAGCGACAGGCTGCCGTTCTCGCACTGCACGTCGATGGTGACCGGTGCGTTGATCGCGTTGGTGTTGGTCACCCACATGGTGCTGCGGACCGGGGGCTGACCCGCGGGGTTGTGGGTCATCACCAGCGTGGCCGTGTCCTCGACGTCGACACCCGGGATCGCCTCGAGCTGGAAGGCGCGGCCGGAGATCTCGCTGACGGGGCCGACGAGCCACTGCACGAGGTCGATCGTGTGGATCGACTGGTTGATGAGCGCGCCGCCGCCCGAGCGCACGGACTGGCCGGCCCACGGCTTGGCGGCGTAGTAGGCCCCGGTCCGCGACCACGGGACGGTGGCCGAGGCCGCGAGGATCGGTCCGAGGCTGCCGCCGGCCAGCGCCGCTCTCATCGCCTGCGACGTCGGGTTGTAGCGGTTCTGGAAGCAGACGCCGACCTTGACCGACGCTGCCTCGGCCGCGGCAGCGATCTGCTGCGCGTCGGCGAGCGTGTGCGCCAGCGGCTTCTCGAGCAGCACGTTCACACCCGCGGCCAACGCGGCCAGGGCCACCGGCGCGTGCTGGTCGTGCGGTGTGCACACGTGCACCACGTCGATGTCGCCGGCAGCGAGCACCGCCTCGAGGTCGCTGCTGCCGTGCGCGCCGGCGGTGGCCGCGCGCTCGACCGCCCGCTGCTCGTCCGGGTCGACGACGGCGGCCACCTCGACGCCGAGGGCGGTGAGGGCGGCGAGATGGACGCGTGCGATGTCACCGGCGCCGACGATGACGGCCCGGCGTGTCGTGGTGCTCATGCGAACGCGATGCCCTCCTCGGTGAGGATGCGCGTGAACGCCTCGTGCGCCGTCCGCCACAGATCCGGGCCGGAGAACCCGCCGAACGGACCGGCAGCGGCCAGGTGCGGCTCGAGGGAGAAGAAGCCGTCGAAGCCGTCCTCACGGAGCGCGCGGATCGTCTCGCGGACCTCGCCGTCGCCCGCGCCTGCGGGCACCACGGTGCCCTCGGCCAGCAGCGCGTCCTTGATCTGCACGTAGGTCAGGTGCGGGCGCAGCATCGTGTAGCCCTGGCTGAACGGCCGCACGCCGCACTGCACGAAGTTCGCGGCGTCCCAGGCGATCTGCAGGTGCTCGTTGTCGACGGTCTGGACGATGTCGAGGCAGCGAGCCGGGATGTCCCCGTAGATCTCCTTCTCGTTCTCGTGCACCATCGCGATGCCGGCGGCGCCGCCGATCTCGGCGAGCGCGGACATGCGACGCATCACCTCGTCGCGGTGGTCGGCGGGGTTGCCGCCCGCAGGCATGAAGAAGCTGAACAGCCTGATGTACGGCGCCTCGAACTCCTGGGCCACCTCCACGCAGTGGCGCATCCGGTCCAGGTGGGGCGCGAAGTCGTCGGTGATCGCGATCTTGCCGATGGG
The DNA here is from genome assembly GCF_009733815.1 of Pseudactinotalea suaedae. Classification (GTDB taxonomy): domain Bacteria; phylum Actinomycetota; class Actinomycetes; order Actinomycetales; family Beutenbergiaceae; genus Pseudactinotalea; species Pseudactinotalea suaedae. The sequence goes on along the minus strand of NZ_WNXY01000002.1, from coordinate 312,826 downwards.
CGAACCGATCGAGGAGACGCGGATGCCGCGGTCCGCGAGGGCGGCAGCGACCTCCGCGCGCTGGGCGTCGCTGAGGTCGAGGACGTTGACGTCCCAGACGCTGCGCAGCTCGATGTAGCTCAGGCCCAGATCGACGACCACCTCGAGCTGGTCGTTCAGGTCCGGTCCGATCTCGTCAGCGAAACCGCTCAGCGTCCACATGCCCACGATCCAATCGATCCCAAGGTCGAATGGCAATCGGTTGCCGCGTGTTGTAGCGTCGCCGATCATGGCAGAGCGGCCCACGACGATCTACGACGTCGCACGTGCTGCAGGGGTGGCACCGTCGACCGTCTCCCGCGCGTTCTCGCGGCCCGGACGCGTCAACGCCGAGACCGCGGAGCGGATCCGCGAGGTGGCCGCCGAGCTGGGGTACCGGGCCAACCCGCAGGCACGCGCCCTGTCCACGCGCACCACCTCGATGATCGCGGTGCTGCTCGCCGACATCGCCAACCCGGTGTTCGCCGAGCTGGTCCGCGGTGCCGAGGAAGCGGCCGCCGAGGCCGGCTACGCGATGGTCCTCGCGGACACCCGGGAGTCCGCGGGTCGCGAGCGCGAGGTCCTCGACAAGATCCTCCCCGCCGTCGACGGCGTGGTGCTCGCGAGCCCGCGGATGTCCGACACCGCGGTGCGCCAGGTCGCCAAGGTCAAGCCCACCGTGGTGCTCAACCGTGAGGTCGGCGGCCTGCCGAGCGTCGTCGTCGACAACCCGCGCGGCATGCGCCGGGCGGCCGAGCACCTCGCCGGCCTCGGCCACGGTCACGTGACCTACCTCGCCGGCCCGGAGGCGGCTTGGCCCGACGGCGTCCGGTGGCGTGCCCTGCGCGACGCCCGGCACGACCTGGGGCTGACCGTGCGCCGTGTCGGGCCGGTGCCGCCGACCGTCAACGGCGGCATCCGCGCGGCCGCGGCCTGGGCCGCGCACCCGACCTCCGCCGTCGTGGCCTACAACGACATGATCGCGATCGGGTTCATGCGGGGCGTGCTGGCGATGGGCAAGCGGGTCCCCGAGGACGTGAGCGTGATCGGGTTCGACAACACCCAGTCGGCCGAGATCGTCTCGCCCAGTCTGACCACCGTGGCATCGCCGCAGCGCGAGCTCGGCGCCCGCGCGGTGCGGCACGTGCTGGCGTTCGTGGGCGGTGCCCGCAGCACCTCGACCGAGCCGGTGGTGCTGCCGTCCAAGCTCGTGCTGCGGGCGAGCACGGGGCCGGGTCCCGAGCACGCCTGAGCCGGCCTGCACGAGGCGGCTGCGCAGCAAGGGCTGGCAATAGGTGGCGCCGCACCAGGCAATCGTCCAAGCATGACCACCATGCCTGCACTGGAGCTGCACCCCGACCGACTGCTGCCGACCGACCCGGCCATGCGCGACGTCGCGCGCGAGCTGTACACCTCGGTGGCCGACCTGCCGATCATCAGCCCCCACGGGCACGTGCCGCCGCAGTGGTTGAGCGAGGACATCCCGTTCACCGACCCCACCTCGCTGCTGATCACGCCGGACCACTACGTCACCCGGATGCTGCACGCCCACGGCGTCTCGCTCGCCGACCTCGGGGTGGGGCAGGGCCCGCTCGACGAGGCGGCGTCCCGGCGTGCGTTCCGCATCCTGTGCGAGCACTGGAGCGCCTACCGCGGCACACCCGTGCGGTACTGGTTGATCGACGAGCTCGCGGGCATCTTCGGCGTCACCGAGCGGCCCAGCGCCGAGACCGCCGACGCCATCTACGACGCGATCGCCGAGAAGATCGCCACCCCGCAGTTCCGGCCCCGCGCGCTGTTCGACAGCTTCGGCATCGAGGTGCTCGCCACCACCGACGACCCCTGTGACGACCTGTCGCCCCACGAGGCGCTCGCGGCCGACCCGACCTTCGCCGGCCGGGTGGTCCCGACCTTCCGCCCGGACCGCTACCTCGACCCGCGCGAGACGACCTGGAACGAACGGGTCACGCGACTGGGGGAGACGGCGGGGATCGCCGTCGACGACTACGCCGGCTACATCGCGGCGCTCGAGGACCGCCGTCGTTACTTCATCGACCACGGCGCGGTCTCCACCGACCACGGCGTGGTCGACGCCGAGACCCTCGTGCTCGAGGCCGGCGAGGCAGGCCGGCTGTACGCCGCCGCGCGTGCGGGCTCGGCCACCGATGCCGAGGCCGACGCGTTCCGCCGTCACATGATCAGCGAGATGGCCCGGATGTCCTGCGAGGACGGGCTCGTCATGACGATCCACCCCGGCGTCAGCCGCAACCACCACCGGGCCACCTTCGAGCGGTTCGGTCCCGACGTCGGCTGCGACATCCCCACCACCGTGGAGTACACCCACGCGCTCTCGCCGCTGCTCAACGCCTACGGCACCCACCCCAACCTCAACCTCGTGCTGTTCACGATCGACGAGACCGTGTACTCACGCGAGGTCGCCCCGCTCGCCGGGTTCTACCCGAGCGTGTACGTGGGCGTGCCCTGGTGGTTCATCGACGCCCCGGAGGCGATCCGCCGGTTCCGCGCCGCGGTCACCGAGACCGCCGGGTTCTCCCGCACGTCCGGGTTCATCGACGACACCCGCGCCTACTGCTCGATCCCCGCCCGCCACGACATGTCGCGCCGCCTCGACGCGGGCTACCTCGCCGGGCTCGTCGCCGAGCACTCGCTGGCCATGGACGAGGCGCTCGACGCCATCAACGACCTCGTCGCCACCAACCCCCGGAAGGTGTTCAAGCTGTGACCCGCCTGTCTCGTTCGCTGCCCGGCATGCCCGCCGCGGCCCCGGTGCGGATCGTCCACCTGGGCGTCGGCAACTTCTACCGCGCCCACGCGGCCTGGTACACCCATCACGCGCCGGACGCCGCCGCGTGGGGGATCGCCGCGTTCACCGGTCGTCGTCCCGACGCCGCCGAGGCGCTCGCGCCCCAGGACGGGCTGTACACGCTCGTCACCAAGGGTGCTGGGGGTGACGCGACCGAGGTGATCGGCTCGATCGCCGCCGTCCACCGCTCGGACGAGCACGAGGCCTACCTGGGCTACCTCGAGGACCCGGCGGTCGCCGTCGTGAGCCTGACCGTGACGGAAGCCGGGTACCGGCGGGCCGACGACGGCACGATCGACCGCGCCGACCGCGCCGTCGCGGCCGACGTCGCGGGGCTCGCCGGCGATCCGCGGGCGGCGGTCACGACCGCGCCGATGAAGCTCGTGGCCGGCCTGCTCGCACGCCGCGCGGCCGGTGCTGGGCCGATCGCGATCATGTCGTGCGACAACCTGCCCGACAACGGTGCCGCCGTTCGCGCGGTCGTGCTCAGCGCGGCCGAGACGGTGGACCCGGCGCTGGTGGCGTGGATCGAGCAGAACGTCGACTTCGCCTCCTCGATGGTCGACCGCATCACGCCGGCCACCACCGACGAGGACCGCGCTCTGGTGCGCGAGTCGATCGGTGCGCAGGACGCCTCGCCGGTGCCCACCGAGCCGTTCTCGGAGTGGGTCATCAGCGGGACCTTCCCGGCGGGTCGGCCGCAGTGGGAGGCCGCGGGGGCGCAACTGGTCGAGGACGTCGAGCCGCACGAGCGGCGCAAGCTGTGGCTGCTCAACGGATCGCACACGCTGCTGGCGTACGCGGGCTCGATCCGCGGGCACGCGACGATCGACGCCGCGATCGCCGACCCCGCCTGCCGCGGCTGGGTGGAGCAGTGGTGGCAGGAGGCCGAGCGGCATCTCGGGCTGCCGCACGAGGAGATCAGCGCATACACGGCCGCGCTGCTGGACCGCTACGCCAACGCCCGGGTGCGGCACCTGACCGCGCAGATCGCCTACGACGGCTCGCAGAAGCTGCCCGTCCGCACGGTGCCGCTGGTGCGGGCCGAGCGGGCAGCCGGGAACGTGCCGGTCGGCGGCGCCACCACGCTCGCCGCCTGGGTGCTGCACCTGCGCGGCGAAGGGGCGCCGATCCACGACGCCACGGTCGCCAAGGCCCAGGCCGCCGCGACCTCCGGTGACCTGGCGACCGCCGTCCCCGCCGTCCTCGACCTGCTCGGCCTCGGCGGCGACGACGAGCTTACGACCGCCGTGCTGACCCAGGTCGACGCGATTCACGCCTGATCCGCGGACGTCAGCGTCGCTGCTTCGGGCGGTGGAGCTGGCGTCCACCGGTCGGCTGCTCGCCGCTCGCACTGTTGCAGAAGTGACAGCGGGGTGCTTCCCGCCACGTCCCCCGGATCGTGCCGTTGTGGAACTGACGTCGAGGCGCGTTCCGCAATGCGCGGAGGCCGGGGCTGCAAGACGGTCGCGTCCTGCCCGGGAGGGCTCCTCGAGATCGCGAGAGGAGACAGGCGCGAGTACGATGACCCCATGCGCTTCAGGCTGCTCCTTATCTAGCCGCGGCGAGAACCGACTTCTCAGCCGCGGCCGCCCCTCGCCCGAGGGGCTTTTTTGTGCCCGGAGGATCCAGTCAGCGCAGCACCGCACGAGCACGAGGGATCGAACGCGACCATGAGCACCGAGACGACCGCGAACAGTGAGAGCACCGACGCGTCCTACGACGTCGTCGCCATCCAGGAGCGGTGGCGGCCGGTGTGGGAGGAGCTCGACGCGTTCCGCGCGGGGAGCGCCGCACCCGGCGCCGAGAAGCGGTACGCGCTCACGATGTTCCCCTATCCCAGCGGCGACCTGCACATGGGTCACGCCGAGGTGTTCGCGCTGCACGACGTGCTCGCGCGGTACTGGTGGCTGCGCGGCTACGACGTGCTCAACCCGATCGGGTGGGACTCCTTCGGCCTGCCGGCCGAGAACGCGGCGATCCGCAACGGCATCAACCCCAAGGACTGGACCTACGCGAACATCGAGACGCAGGCCGCCTCGATCCGCCGGTACGGCGTCAGCTTCGACTGGTCGCGCCGGCTGCACACCTCGGACCCGGAGTACTACCGCTGGACGCAGTGGCTGTTCCAGAAGTTCTACGAGCGTGGGCTGGCGTACCGGAAGGCCTCGCCGGTCAACTGGTGCCCGAACGACCAGACCGTGCTGGCCAACGAGCAGGTCGTCGGCGGCATGTGCGAGCGCTGCGGCGCCGTCGTCACCAAGCGTGAGCTGACCCAGTGGTTCTTCAAGGTCACCGACTACGCCCAGCGGCTGCTCGACGACATGGACGGCCTCAAGGACACCTGGCCCGAGCGGGTGCTGACGATGCAGCGCAACTGGATCGGCCGGTCCGAGGGCGCCCACGTCGACTTCGTCATCGAGGGCCGCGAACAGCCGGTCACCGTGTTCACGACCCGCCCGGACACGCTGTTCGGTGCGACCTTCTTCGTGGTGGCCGCCGACGCGCCGCTGGCCGCCGAGCTGGTGACCGAGGACCGGAGGGCCGAGCTCGACGCCTACCTGGAGGGCGTGCGCCGCGCCTCCGACATCGAACGACTGGCCACCGACCGGCCCAAGACGGGGGTCTTCCTCGGCCGCCACGCGATCAACCCGGTCACCGGCGAACGCATCCCGGTGTGGGCTGCCGACTACGTGCTGGCCGACTACGGCACCGGCGCGATCATGGCCGTCCCCGGCGGCGACGAGCGCGACCACGCGTTCGCCCAGGCGCACGACCTCCCCGTCGTGCACACGGTGCAGCCCCCGGAGGGCTTCGACGCCGACGGCGGCGCGTACTCCGGTGACGGCGTCACCATCAACTCCGCGAACGCCGAGATCGACCTGAACGGTCTGGGCGTGACCGAGGCCAAGCGCCGCGTGCTCGAGTACCTGGAGGCCACGGGCGCCGGCACCGAGACGATCAACTTCCGGCTGCGGGACTGGCTGCTCTCGCGCCAGCGGTTCTGGGGTGCACCGATCCCGATCATCCACTGCCCGGACTGCGGCGAGGTGCCGGTCCCCGAGGACCAGCTGCCGGTCGTGCTGCCGGATCTGCAGGGCGACCAGCTGAGGCAGCAGGGCGGCAAGTCCCCGCTGGCGAACGCCACCGACTGGGTCAACGTGGCGTGCCCGCGCTGCGGCGGTGCCGCCCAGCGGGACACCGACACCATGGACACGTTCGTCGACTCCTCGTGGTACTTCCTGCGGTACGTCTCGCCGCAGGACGACGCGCAGCCCTTCGACGTCGAGGACGTCCGGGCGTGGATGCCCGCGAACCAGTACGTCGGCGGTGTCGAGCACGCGATCCTGCACCTGCTGTACTCGCGGTTCTTCACCAAGGTGCTCGCCGACATCGGCCTGGTCGACTTCCAGGAGCCGTTCACCGCGCTGCTGAACCAGGGCCAGGTCATCAACCAGGGCAAGGCGATGAGCAAGTCGCTGGGCAACGGTGTGGACCTGGGCACCATGATCGACGAGTACGGGGTCGACGCCGTGCGGCTCACCCTGGTGTTCGCCGGTCCTCCCGAGGACGACATCGACTGGGCCGACATGTCGCCCGGCGGCTCGCTGCGGTTCCTGCAGCGCGCCTGGCGGCTGGCCGGGGACGTCACGTCCGCGCCCGGCACCGACCCGGCCGACGGCGATCGCGCCCTCCGGCAGGTCACCCACCGCACGGTGCGGCAGGCCGAGGAGCTGCTGGAGCTGCATCGCTTCAACGTGGTGGTCGCCCGCACGATGGAGCTGGTCAACGTCACGCGCAAGGCGATCGACTCCGGCGTCGGGGGAGCGGACCCGGCGGTGCGGGAGGCGGTCGAGGCGGTTGCGATCCTGCTCTCGCTGGTGGCGCCCTACACCGCTGAGGACATGTGGGAGCGGCTGGGCCACCAGCCCACGATCGGCCGCGCCACCTGGCCCACCGTCGAGGAGAGCCTGCTGGCGCAGGAGACCGTGACCGCCGTCATCCAGGTGATGGGCAAGGTACGGGCGCGGCTCGAGGTCTCGCCGGACATCAGCGAGGCGGACCTGCAGGAGCAGGCGCTGGCGGCGATCTCCAGTCACACCGAGGGCAAGACCGTGCGCCGGGTGATCGTGCGGCCGCCCTCGCTGGTCAACGTCGTCCTGGGCTGACCGGATGACGGCCGACGCGTCCACCACCGGGTCCAGGAGCATCGTGCCACCGGACTCGGACGCGTTCGCCGTCGTGGCGGTCGAGGAGCACGCCAGCCTGCCCACGGCCGGTGACGGCGACCTCTGGCCCAGCGCCTGGGCCGACGACGACGCCCTCTACGCCGCCTGCGGCGACGGCCTCGGCTTCGCCGACGGCGACTGGTCCGACATCCTGGTCAACCGCATCGACGGCACGCCCGCGACCGGTCTCAGCGGCGAGCGGCTCAGCTCCGGGAGGGACGTCGCGCCCGTCTGGACCGACCCCAGCCGGTTCAACAGCAAGCCCACCGGGATGGTGGCCGTCGACGGCAACGGCGACGGCCGCGACGAGCTCTACCTCGCGGTGCAGGACCTGCGCCACGGCGCGACCCCCGACACCTTCAACACCGCTCCCGCGGCCGGCATCGTGCGCTCCGACGACTACGGACGCACCTGGCACCACGGTGCCGGGCCGATGTTCACCGGCGAGATGACCACGCTGATGTTCCTCGACCTCGGCCGGAGCAGCTCGGGTGCGAAGGTCCTGCGTGACCTCGTGCCGCCCGACGCCGAGGACCCGGCCGGCTTCGTCTACGCCTACGGCCTCGACCACAACTGGCGCACCTCCTACTCGGGCGTCGTGCCCGACCCGGAGGACCTCTACCTCGCGCGTGTCCGGGTCGACGCGATCCAGGACCGCGCCTCGTGGCGCTTCTTCGCAGGGCTCGACGGCGGCGCGCCGCTCTGGTCGGCGGCGCTCGCCGAGCGGGTTCCCGTGCTGACCGACACCCGCCGCACCGGCACCGGCGAGCCGGTCGTCACCGGCCCGAAGCCCGTGCCCGGGTCGGTGCTCGCCCAGGGCGGGGTGGTCTACAACGCGCCGCTGCGTCGGTTCCTCTACACCTCTTGGACCGAGTTCACGTTCGAGTTCTACGAGGCCCCGACGCCGTGGGGTCCCTGGCGCCGCATCCTCACCCACGACTTCGGGCCGTTCCCGTGGCGCGGGCCGCTGGCCGCCGAGGCGCGTCACGGCGGGTACGCGACGACCGTGCCCAGCAAGTTCATCAGCGCCGACGGCCGCGAGGCGTGGGTGCAGTCCAACTGGTTCGTCGGCGCCTCGACCTACGGGGGAAGCAGCTACGGGTTCTCGCTGCGCCGGTTGCGCCTCGAGCCGATGCCGGCCCCGGGAAGCCCCCCGCACCCGGTGGCCGGCGGGAGCAACCTGGCCGCCCTGCCGCAGGCACAGCCGTTCGCGACGGCCTGCCGCTCCGGACAGCTCGGCGTGCTCGTCGACGGACGTTCCGATCGGGCCGAGGACTCCTGGAACGGGGTCGTCAAAGAACGCGAGCACTGGGGTGTGGCCTGGCCGTTCCCGGTGGTGACCGACGCCGTCGAGTACACGACCGGACCGTTCGACAACGGGTCCGGGTGGTTCGTCGAGCCGCCGCAGGTCGAGGTGCGGGACGGCGCGGGGTGGCGTGTCGTGGACGGCACCACCATCGAGCCCGCGTACCCGTGCTCGGCCGCGGCGACGGGCCGTCGGACGTTCACGTTCCGGTTTCCGGCGCAGGTCACGACCGGGATCCGGATCGCCGGCCGGGCGGGCGGCTGGGGCGGGTACACCTCGATCGCCGAGCTGGTGGTCCGAGCAGCCGGAACCGCCGATGGCACCACGGCGAGCGCCGATCGTGGGAGCATCACGGCGTGAGCAGGGCGAGATCGGGCGGGGGCGCGACGGTGCGGATCACCGATGTGGCGCGCGCGGCGGGCGTCTCGGCCGCCACGGTCTCGCGGGTGCTGAACGGTGCCGCGACCGTGGACCCGGCGCTCGCCGAACGCGTGCGCGCCGCCGCCACCGAGTCGGGGTACGTGCCCAACCCCAACGGCCGCGCGCTGCGTCGCCAGCGGACCGACGTCTGGGCCGCGATCGTCTCGGACCTGCAGAACCCGTTCTTCACCTCGCTGGTCGCGGCGGTCGAGCACGTCGCGGTGCGCAACGGGTTCTCGGTGATGCTGTGCAACACCGACGAGCAGCTGGATCGGGAGCGCGGATATCTCGCGACCGCGATCGCGCAGCGGATGGCGGGCGTGGTCGTCTCGGTGACCTCGCAGGAGGACTCCGACCTGTCGGCGCTCCTGGCCGCCGGGGTCCCGACCGTCGTGGTCGACCGGCGCGTGCACGACTTCACCGGTGACACGATCCTGCTGGACAACGTGCGAGCCGGTCGGATGGCTGTGCAGCACCTGCTCGAGCTCGGCCACCGCGACATCGTCTGCCTGGCGGGACCCTCGGGCGTCAGCACCACGGAGGACCGGTTGCGCGGCGCGCGCGACGCCCTCGACGAGGCCGGCTTCCCCCACGACGACGGACGCATGCTTCGCTCCGACCTCCGCGCCCCCGACGCCCAGTCGATGGTCGCCGAGCTGTTGAGCGGTCCCGATCGCCCGGACGCGATCTTCGCGACCAACGGCCCCGTCACGGTCGGCGCCTACCAGGCGATCCAGGAGAGCGGGCTGCGGATGCCGGAGGACATCTCGCTGATCGGCGTCGACGACGAGCGCTGGGCCCAGATGGTCCGCCCGAGCGTGACCGTGGTCGCGCAGCCGGTCACGGAGATGGGGGAGCGGGCCGCCGAGCAGCTGCTGCGCCGCGGCACCGAGCCGGATGCGCCGGTGCTGCACCTGCTGCTGACGCCGCGCCTGCTGGTCCGCCAGAGCACCGGCCCGCGCCCCGCCCGCTGACCGGCGAGACCCTTCCGAGGTCGTCCGGTCACGATCTGGTCACGACGACTTCCCTCGCGGCGAGAAATCGATTACTGTGCCGAGTAATCGATTCCTGAGTCACGGAGGACACGGGGCATGGTCGACAACATCGACGAGCTGGACCGGCTGGATGAGGCCGTGCGTGCGGGTGTCGGCGCGATGAGGATCGAGGCGAGCGCCATCACGGTCGCCGCCGACCGCATCGCGCCGCAGCTGAGCGCCGCCGTCCGGCTGATCCGCGGTGCCCGCGGTCGTGTGCTGATCTCAGGCATCGGCAAGTCCGGCCACGTCGGGGCGAAGATCGCCGCCACGCTGGCCTCGACCGGAACCCCGGCCCAGTTCGTCCACTCCTCCGAGGCCCTGCACGGCGACTCCGGCATGGCGACGCCCGCCGACGTGGCGATCCTGATCTCCAACTCCGGCGAGACGGCCGAGGTGAACCAGTTCGCGACGATGCTCAAGCGCTGGGGCGTCCCGATGATCGCGATGACGCGGGACCCGAGCTCGACACTGGCGGACCTGTGCGACGTCCACCTGGACATCGCTGTCGACCGCGAGGCGGACCCGCTGGGACTGGCTCCCACGACCTCGACCACGGTCACGATCGCGATCGGGGACGCGCTGGCCGCGGTGCTGATGACGATGTCGGGCTTCACCCCCGAGCAGTTCGCCGAGCGGCACCCGGGCGGCGCGCTCGGCGCGCAGCTGGGAGCCGGCTCATGAAGGTCTTCGTGCTCGCCTCGTTCATGTACGACCTGGTGGCCACGGCGCCGGTGCGGCCCCAGCCGGGCCAGACCGTCGTCGGCACCCACTTCGAGACCTTCGTGGGCGGCAAGGGCTTCAACCAGGCGGTCGCGGCCAGGCGCGCCGGCGCCGACGTCACCGTGCTGGGGAGACTCGGGGACGACGCCTTCGGCGAGGAGTTCCGGGAGTTCCTGCACGCCGAGGGGATCGCTGCGGAGCACGTGATCGCCGATGCCGCCGCCGGGACCGGCGTCGGGCTGCCGGTGGTGGAGACCGGTGGTCAGAACTCGATCGTGATCGTGCCGCGCGCGAACCAGCAGGTCACGCGCCACGACGTCGCGGCGGCGTCCGCCGCCATCGCGGGCGCCGACGTGCTGCTGGTGCAGCTGGAGCTCCCCGTGGCCGCCATCCTGGCGGCCGTGCGGATCGCCCACGCCTCCGAGGTGACGGTCGTGCTGAACCCGGCGCCGTACGTCGAGCTGCCGCCGGACCTGCTGGCGATGGTCGACGTCCTGGTCCCCAACGAGGGCGAGCTCCGCGAGCTGGCCGGCGCCGCCGCCGAGGCCGACATCGACCAGGTCGCCCGGGAGTACTGGCACGGCCGCCGCGGTGCGATGGTCGTGACGCTCGGTGAGGACGGCGTGCTGCTGCTCGACGGCGACGCGCCGCCGGAGCGCATACCCGCTCGCTCGGTGGCGGCGATCGACACGATCGGCGCGGGTGACACCTTCTGCGGCAACCTCGGCGCCCGCCTCGCAGCCGGCGAGAATTTGCGCGACGCCGTCGTCGCCGCCAACGCGGCGGCCGCGCTCAGCGTGCTGCGCCGCGGCGGCGCACCTGCGGCACCGACCGCAGCCGAGACCGCGGACGCGCTCGCCCACCCCGACGACCCACCCGCACTCGCCCCCAGTGGCGTCCGGACCCACGCCTGAGAAGGAGCATCGATGACGATCACCCACGGGTCGAGCCCCGCCACCGGCGCGGGCTACGGCGGGTACGGCAGCAGCCTGCGCGATCTGCCGCGGCTGCGGAACCACCGGCGGCTGCGCGTTTCCAGCTGGGACACCACCGGCGGGAACGACGACCGGGTCACGGTGCGTGCGGGGGAGACCGTGACGCTCGCCGACATCGCCGGCGCCGGGGCGATCAACCACATCTGGGTCACCGTGGCGCCGCTGAACCCCGCCGGTCCGGAGACCGCCGACCAGGACTTCCTGCGCAAGCTCGTGCTGCGGATCTTCTGGGACGACTCGCCCGAGCCCAGCGTGCTGGTGCCGGTCGGAGACTTCTTCGGGGTCGGCCACGCCCGCACCGTCAACTTCGCATCGGCTCCGCTGCAGATGAGCCCGCAGGACGGCAAGGGCTTCAACTCCTTCTTCCACATGCCGTTCGCCACCCGCGCACGCTTCGAGCTGACGAGCGAGTGCGAGTCCGAGGCACTCGCCTTCTACTACTACATCGACTACGACGCCTTCAGCGAGCTGGAGCCGGGGCTCGGCCGGTTCCACGCCAGCTGGAACCGGCAGAACCCGACCGACGGCGTCGAGCAGGGTTCGATGACCAACCCCGAGTATCTGTTCGGTGGCAGGAACGTCGGTGGCGAGGGCAACTACACGATCCTCGACACGACCGGACGTGGCCACTACGTGGGATGCGTCCTCAACGTCACGAACCTGCGGCACACCGCTGACTGGAACTGGTACGGCGAGGGCGACGACATGATCTTCGTCGACGGCGAGAGCTGGCCGCCGAGCCTGCACGGCACCGGGACCGAGGACTACTTCAACACCGCGTGGTGCCCCAGCGAGAGCTACGCCTCGCCGTACCACGGCATCACGCTGCCCGGCGGCGAGAACTGGTCCGGACAGATCTCGATGTACCGGTTCCACATCGAGGACCCGGTGACCTTCACCAGCTCGATCAGGGTGACGATCGAGCACGGCCACAACAACCACCGCAACGACGACGTGTCCTCCACGGCCTACTGGTACGCCGAGGAGCCGGCCACCGGGCTCACCCTGCTGCCGGTCGAGCAGCGGCTGCCGAGGCTCGCGTGAGCAGGCCGCGCACCACCGCAGCGATCATCGCTGCCCTCGCCGCCGGTGCTCTCGTGGCGTGCACGGGAGGAGGCGGTACCGACGTGGACACCGACACCGACAAGCCGTTCGTGGTCACCGGCGTCAGCGACGTCACCCAGGTGGCCCAGCTCACCGGACCCGGCGCCATCAACGACACCGAGGCGGTCGCCGTCGCCGGTACCGACCTGGGGTCGATGGTGACGGTCGACGACGTCACGTACTTCGTCTTCGGGGACACGTTCGGGACCCGCGAGGAGGGCATGACCGGTGGTGGTGGCGGCAACTGGCGCTCCAACGCGATCGCGTACACCACCGACGACGACCCCTCCGACGGCATCACCTTCGACGGCTGGGTGCTCGACGACATCGGGCTGGCCCTGGAGGTCGCGGTGGGGGACAAGGCTCCCAACGACGGCGGGGGAGAGGTCACCAAGATCCCGACGTACGGGTTCGCCGTCGACGGCGCGATGTACCTGCACTACATGTCGGTGAGCTACTGGGGCGAGCCCGGGCGGTGGGACGCCGACCACGCCGGGCTGGTGCGCAGCACCGACGAGGGCCAGACCTGGGAGGTGCTCCCGGACCCGCGGTGGCCCGGCGACTCCAACTTCGTCCAGGTCGCGGCCGCACCGGTCACCGAGGACGGCACCGAGTACCTCTACCTCTGGTCGATCCCGTCGGGCCGGTTCGGCAACGTGCAGCTGATGCGCGTGCAGGCGACCCGTGAGGCCGTCGAGGACCTCGGCGCGTACACCTACTTCTCGGGCACCGACGACGACGGCGCACCCCTCTGGTCGGAGGACATGAGCGCGGCAGCCACCGTGCTCGACCGTGCCGTCGGGGAGCTGTCGGTCATCCACCACGAGCAGACCGACCGGTGGCTCCTGACGACGATGGTCGACAACGGTGACGCCGTGCTGCTCGAGGGCCTCACACCGTGGGGCCCGTGGAGCGAGCCGCACGTGCTCACCACGCAGTCCGAGACACCCGGTCTCTACGCGCCCTACATGAGCCCGCGATACGTGAGCGAGGACGGTGGCACCGTCTACTTCTCGCTCTCGATCTGGGATCCCTACAACGTGTTCTGGTACAGCGCTCGGCTGGAGACCGCCGATGGCTGACCGCGCGAGGCTTCACCCGTCCAGGTCCCACCCAGTCATCGAGGAGGATGGCACATGAGAAGTACCCAGTTCCGCGCCATGGGCATCGTCGCGGCGGCGGGCGCAATCGCGCTCACCGTGGCGGCATGCGGTAGTGGCACCCCCGGCCAGCCGGCCGACACCGGAGGCGGTGGCGACGACGTCCCTGAAGGAGCCACCAGCGTCGAGTTCTGGCAGCTCAGCTTCCAGGACGTCGAGAACGACTGGTACACCGATGCGATCGACGCCTTCAACTCCTCGCAGGAGGACATCCACGTCAACCTGACGCAGGTGCCCGGCGACGCGTGGGAGCAGCGGATGACGGCGGCGCAGGCAGCCGGCAACGCGCCCGACATGTACACGATCGCGTACAACGGCGTGATCTCGGCCGCGACCACCGGTCAGATCGTCTCGCTCTCGGACCACATCGAGGACGACGTCTGGTCCGACATGCAGGAGAACGTGCTCGGCTCGGTCTCGATGGACGGCGCGCACTACGCGTTCCCGATGCTCGTGGAGCCGTCGTCGGTGCTCTGGTACCGGACGGACCTCTTCGAGGCCGCCGGTATCGACGGCCCTCCGACCACGTGGGAGGAGCTGCAGGACTACGCGGCGCAGCTCACGACGGGCGACGTCTACGGCTTCGGCTCCGCACAGGCCGCCGGTGACATGGGCTGGAGCACGTGGGGCCTGCAGTGGAACGTGGCCGGGCACCTGCCGATCTCCGACGACTGGAGCCAGGCCGAGGTGGGCGACGAGTACGCACCGCTGCTGCAGGCGTGGCAGGACATGTACGCGGCGGGCTCGATGCCGCAGCAGGCGCTCGCCGGGTACGCCGACGCCAACCCGATGGGGCAGGGTCAGCTCGCGATGAACATGGGCGGCTCCTGGTTCGCCAGCGTGTTCATCAACGACTTCCCGGAGATGGTCGAGAACATCGGCGCCGCGCCGATGCCCAGCTTCCACGGCGACCCTGCGGCACCGACCGCCACGCTCGGTGGCTGGACCTGGGTCGTCGACGCCAAGAGCGAGGTCCCCGAGGAGGCCGCCACGGTGATCGCCTCGATCCTCGGAGGCGGTGACGACGAGCACCTGCTCGAGTACTTCGAGGGCACCCAGTACTCCAAGTACTCCCCGCGCTCGGCCGTCAACGACGCGCTCGTGGAGGCTGCCGCCGACTCCGAGAACCCGTGGGCCTCGATGATCGCCTCGGAGATCGTGCCGACGGCGATGCCGGAGGCGTCCTACCCCTGGGACATCTCGCTGGCGTTCGCCACCGCGCTGGAGCAGGCGATGCAGGGCACCGACGTGAGCACGGCGCTCGCTGACGCCGAGACCGAGATCAACCGGCTGATCGAGGCCAACCAGCTCGCCGGCACCGCGCCGCAGTAGCAGTGCCGCTCCGGTCCGGCGCGGCGACGCCGGACCGGAGCCCGCCGGCCGGTTCGATCAGAGGGAGTCGAGGATGACCCAGACGGTTCAGGTGCCGGAAGGCACCAGCACCATGCCCGGCGGCGTGCGCCGCCGGAGTGGTGGACGCGTGCGACCACCGCGCGCGAGGACGGGCATGAGCGCCCGCAGCAACGTGATGGCGTACGCCATGCTCGCCCCGATCGTCGTGCTGCTGACGATCTTCGTGGTGTGGCCGGTCGTCTACGCGATCTACCTGAGCTTCTACAACTGGAGCTTCTACACGCCGCCGATCCCGGTCGGCTGGCGCAACTACGTCAACGTCCTGGGCGACCGGACCTTCATCGAGTCGGTCGGCCGCGGTCTGCTGTTCGCGATCATCGTGGTGCCGACGCAGCTGGTCATCGGGTTCCTGTTCGCGAGCCTGGTCAAGACGGTCAGCGGCAAGATCGCGACCATCCTCAAGGTGAGCATCTACATCCCGACGATCATCTCCGGCGTCATCGCCTCGATCGTGTTCGTGCTGATCTACAACTACCAGGGCGGCATCCTCAACGCCTTCGTGGGAATCTTCGGAGTGGAGAAGCAGGCGTGGCTGGGCAACGCCGACACCGCGCTGGCTGCACTGACCGTGCCGGCCGTCTGGCTGGGGCTGGGCATCGGCACCCTGATCATGCTGGCGGGACTGGTCGACATCCCGACGTCGTACTACGAGGCGGCGGATCTCGACGGAGCGAGCTGGTTCCAGAAGACGTTCTTCATCACGATCCCGCTGATGCGCAACATCTTCCTGTACCTGCTGATCGCCGGCTTCACGGGCGCGGTGCAGCAGTTCGAGCTGCCGCTGGTGATGACCGACGGCGGTCCGCTGGAGCGGACCCTGCTCCCGAACCTCTACATCTTCCAGCACTTCCGCAACGACACCTACGTGGGCTACTCGATCGCGGCGGCGATCCTGCTGATGCTTGTGCTCGGCAGCATCTCCGCCGGGATCTTCCGGGTCCTCAACTCCGAGAAGGCGGTGGACGGCTGATGGCTGCCGAGACCCCGGTGACCGCACCGGCGATCAGCTCGATCGGGCGAGCACCACGCAAGACCGGGCGTTCCGACAGCGGCCCCAAGGGCGTGCTGGTCGTGGCCGGCAAGGCGGTGATGGGCACGCTGATCGTGCTGCTCGCGCTGTTCCCGCTCGCGTGGATGGTGATCGCGGGCTTCAAGAGCCGGTCGGAGGTCGTGGAGACGCCGTTCCAGTTCTTCCCCGAGATCTGGCGGTTCGAGAACTACCAGCAGATCCTCGCCGATCCCGAGTTCGTGCGGTCGATGAGCGTGACCTTCGCCGGTGCGCTGCTGTTCACGGTGCTGTCGCTGACCGTCAACTCCCTCGGGGCGTACGCGTTCGCGCGGCTGGAGTTCGCGTTCAAGAACGTGCTCTGGGTCTACGTGATCACCACGATGTTCATCCCCGGCATGGCGATCCTGCTGACCTCGTTCGTGGTGGTGACACGCCTGCGGATGCTGGACACGCTCGCGGTGCTGGTGCTGCCCGGTGCCGCCTCGGCCGCTCACCTGTTCTTCATGCGGCAGTACTACCTCAACGTGCCGCTCGCGCTGGAGGAGGCGGCGACCCTGGACGGTGCCAGCAAGTGGGCGATCTACCGGCACATCTTCCTGCCGATGAGCAAGCCCGTGTTCGTGGTGGTCGGGATGACGTCGTTCCTGGCGTTCTGGAACTCCTACGTCTGGCCGATCATGACGATCACCAGCCGGGACCTCTACCAGATCCAGCAGTACCTGGCCACGTTCCGCTCGGAGCGAGCGGCCGAGCTAGGGATGCTGATGGCGGGATCGACACTGGCGGCGCTGCCGGTGCTGATCCTGTTCCTGGTCTTCCAGCGACACATCATCGGAGGCATCAAGATCGCGGGGCTGAAGTAGCCGACGACCTGTTCAGGGGAGGTTGGCGAGGACCGCGGTGGCGATCGGCGTCGACCCCTGCGTGAGCTCGAGGATCTGCCTGCGGACCCGCGGCTCGTGCAGCAGCTCCGCCAGCGTGGCGGCCACGTCCTCGCGTGCGATCTCGTCGTGGGGCTGCGCCGGGCCGAGCGAGACGGTGCCGATCCCGGGGCGGTCCAGGAGCAGCGACGGCCGAAGGATCAGCCAGTCCAGTCCGCTCATGGTGACCGCGACGTCGACCAGCTTCTTGACCGCGAAGTAGAACTCGGCGTCGTCGCCGAGGTGTTGGCCGCGGCCTGCCTCGGGGAGCACGGACACCAGCGTGAAGCGGTTCACACGGGCGAGGCATGCCGCCTCGAGAGCGTTCACCACGCCTTCGCCGTCGATCGCGGACGTGACGTCCCGCGGGCCGGCGTTCGACCCCGCCGTGTACACGACGGCGTCGACGTCGGCGATCATGAGCGCCATCGAGTCAGCAGTCAGCTCCGCCAGCTGACCCACGTGGCTCTCGATCCCGCGGGCCCTGAGATCGGTCCGTTGCTCGCCGCGACGGACGAGGCCGACGACGTCGTCACCCCGATCGACCAGATTCCTCGCCAGCAGTCCGCCCACGGCCCCGGTGATCCCGAAGATGAAGACCTTCACGAGCGCTCCGTTCCTGCCCGTCCCGCCGGCACGGCCATCGGGCCGTCGCGCAGCACCGCGTCGGGGTCGTCGAGGAGGTGAGGATCGGGGAGCACCGGTCCAGGCTGCCTCCCCTCACCAGGGGTTCGCGTCGGTAGAAGCCACCGAGGTGGTGGGCAGGCCGCGCCGGCCGCTCAGGACAGGCGGAGCTCCCGCAGCTCGCGGCGGGAGGCGATGCCGAGCTTGCGGTAGATGTTGCGCAGGTGTGCCTCGATGGTGCGGGGGCTGAGGAACAGCTGGGCGCCGACCTCGCGGGAGGTCGCCCCGGTGGCGACGAGCCGTGCGACGTGCAGCTCCTGGGTGGTGAGGTCGTCGGTCGGCTGGGCGGTCCGCGCTCGTGGGTGCTCACCCGTGGCGCGGAGCTCGCGGGCGGCGCGCTCGGCGAACGCCCCGATGCCCATGTCCGAGAGCAGCTGGTGCGCGGTACGGAGCTGGTCGCGGGCGTCCTGGGGGCGGCCCTCGCGGCGCAGCCACTCGCCGTAGACGAGGTGGGTGCGGGCGAGGAAGACACGCCACCGGCAGTGGGTGAGCCGTGCGATCGCCTCGCGGTAGTGCTCCTCGGCGGCAGGCCCGGTCATGGTCAGCGCACGTGAGCGCGCGGCCAGCCCGAGCGCGAAGTCGGTCCCGCTGGCGCTGGCGCGGGCGCTGAGCAGCTGCAGTGCGGATTCGGCACGCTCGGGCTCACCGGCGCGGGTCGCCGCTTCGACGAGCTCCGGAAGGGCGAGGGCGCTGTACGTCATGTCGTCGTGCTCGCACGGCGGTGCCGCGGCGGCGAGGGCCTCGTCGTAGTGGCCCAGACCGTTGTGCAGCACGGCGAGGGTGGCCTGCGCCAGGGAGACCGTCGAGCCCTCACCACGTTCCGTCGCCTCCGAGACCATGGTGGCGTAGAGCTCCATCGTCTCGGACCGCTCCCCGCGCCAGGCGGCCAGCATGAGCCGGGCGTTCGGCAGCGGCGGGGCCCCGATCGCCTGGGTGATCGCGGCCTCCTCGGCGGCAAGCTCGGTGGAGCGGCTGAGGTCACCGGTGAGAACCAGTATCGAGGCGACGGCGTTGAGCGCGGCGGGGAGCGAGGACAACGAGCCGGCATCGCGGGCCAGCCGGACGGCGCTGGTGGCCAAGGTGTAGAGGGCCCCGTCGTCCCACAGCATCGACGCGACATGGCAGGCCAGCCACATCCACTGGCGGTCGTCGTCCCGGGGTCGGGACTCGTCGTCGAGAAGCGTCTCGAGGGACAGCTGGAGGGTGGGAACGCTCGCCTCGAACCCGTGCATGAACCGTGTCGCCAGCCCGTCCAGCAGCAGATCGACCGGCCGGGGCGGGGTCGACGACGGCGGCGCGTCCTGGGCGGCCGCAGCCGTCTCGAGCACCCCGCCGCCGCGGGCGAGGTGGCCGGCGTGGATGGCTGCATCGAGCGCGTGCAGGAAGGTCTCGCGAGCGAGCGCCGGGTCGAGCGGGGCGAGCGTCGTGGCGGCCTCGAGCAGCATCCCCGGGATGTCGCTGCCCCGCGTCAGGTGGAACGCGATCTGGGCGCGGAGCAGCTCCAGCCGGGCGCGTGGCAGGGCTTCCAGCGGTCCGCTGTCCGCGACGCCCAAGAGATCCAGGGCGGTCGCGGATGCGCCGGCGTCGTGCTTGGCGTGCGCCGCCTCGAGCGCTCGCACCGCACGGGTGGCTGGATCGGGCGTCAGCTCGACGGCGTGCTGCAGGAACGCGGCGGCGGCGGCCACACCGCCGCGCGCCCGCGCCCTGCCGGCGGAGCGGACCAGCTCGGCTGCGGCTTCCTCGTCGGTGCCGAGCACCGCCTGCGCGCGGTGCCAGGCTCGCCGGTCGGGGTCGGCCTCGGGGTCGGTGGCGGCAGCGAGCGCGTCGTGGGCACGGCGGCGGTCCGGCGGCGTGGCTGCCTGGTACACCGCCGAGCGCACCAGCGGGTGGCGGAACCGCACCCGCGAGTCGATCTCCACCAGACCGGCGACCTCCGCGGGTGACGCGGCCTCCCGGGGCAGGTTCGCGTGCGCCGCCGCCCGCCACAGCAGCGTCACGTCACCGGTCGGCTCGGACGCGGCGACCAGCAGCAGCTCCTGCGTCTCGCGGGGCAGGCTGGCCGATCGGCGCCGGAAGCTCTCCTCCACGCGACGCGGCACGCTCAGCGCATCAGGCAGCTCGAACCCGCCTGCGAGGTGCGTCGGCCGCGCGTTGCGGGGCAGCTCGAGGAGCGCCAAGGGGTTGCCCGCTGCTTCGGCGAGGATCCGCTCGCGCACGTGCTCGTCCAGCGGCACGTGCACGCCGGCGCCGAGCAGGGCACGCGCATCAGCGTCGTCGAGACGATTCAGACGCAGCTCCGGCAACCCGGCGAACAGCGGGCGGTCGGCCTCCCCGGAGTCGCGCACCGCGAACACGAGCGCCAGATGCTCGGCCGCGACCCGCCGGGCGACGAAGGCCAGCACCTGGGACGAGGCCTCGTCCAGCCACTGCGCGTCGTCGATGAGGCACAGCAACGGCCCCTGCTCGGCGACCTCCGCCAACAGGTGCAGAACCGCCAGCCCCACCAGGAACCGGTCGGGGGCGGCGCCGCCGTGGAGCCCGAACGCCACCCCGAGTGCGGCCTGCTGCGGCTCGGGCAGCGTGCCGGAGCGGTCGAGCAGGGGCGCGCAGAGCTGGTGCAGCCCCGCGAAGGCGAACTGCGTCTCGGACTCGGCCCCGACCGAGGACTCCACCCGGACGCCCGCGGCTAGTGCCGCCCGCCGAGCGTGCTCGAGCACGGCGGTCTTCCCGATGCCCGCCTCGCCCCGGAGGACCAGAACGCCGCTGCGCTCCGACCGCGCCCGGGACACGAGTCTCTCGACCGCTTCGCGCTCCGGGCGCCGGCCCACGAGATCCGCCAGCTTCGTGCTCCTGTCAGGGCCCCCGCGGTCTAGGTAGCCAACACCGTAGTGGTCCCTGACGCGAAAGGCGACAGCACCGCGGTGAGGACATGCCCTCTACCTGCCGCCCCCGCGGTTCTCGCTCAGGGTGGCCCTGACGGGTACGTGGCTCTCACCGATGCGACGACTCTGCCCCCGCTGGGAGTCTGATCTGCAGCAGCAGCCGGGCCATGCGGGCCGGCATCAGGCGGCGGTCGCCGCACGCACGACATCGGCAGCCGCGCTCCGCCGATCGACAGACGCGAGGAGTTCCCATGGGCACCGCTCGAGTGCTTGGCGGACGTTATGAGCTCGGTGACGTCATCGGCCGGGGTGGCATGGCCGACGTCCATCTCGGTCGCGATCTCCGTCTCAACCGCTCGGTCGCGGTCAAGATGCTCCGCACGGAGCTGGCCCGGGATCCGCGTCTGTGGTCCAGGTTCCGACGCGAGGCCCAGGCGGTGGCCGGCCTCAACCACCCCGCCATCGCCGCCGTCTACGACTTCGGCCACGACGGTGTCGAGAGCGACGCCCTTGACGGGAGCGATGCTCCGTTCATCGTCATGGAGCACGTACCTGGCCGCTCGCTCCGGGACGTGCTGCGTGAGGGCCGCCTGGCACCGGAGGAGGCCGTCCAGCACCAGCTGGGGGTGCTGGCGGCGCTGGACTTCAGCCATCGAGCCGGCGTGGTCCATCGCGACATCAAGCCCGCCAACGTCATGATCACGCCCGACGGCGACGTCAAGGTCGTGGACTTCGGGATCGCCCGTGTCAGCGGCGACGCCGGCGCGACGGCGACCCACACCCGGGCGGTCCTGGGAACCGCGCAGTACCTCTCGCCCGAGCAGGTGCGCGGCGAGATCGCCGACGCCCGCAGCGACCTGTACGCCGCGGGCTGCCTGCTCTACGAGCTGCTGACCGGCCGGCCCCCGTTCGTGGGTGAAAGTGCGGTCGCCGTCGCCTATCAGCACGTGCACGCGCAGCCCGTGCGGGCCAGCGTTCACCGCGCCGGCATTCCTCCTTCGCTCGACGTGGTGCTGCTCACCGCACTCGCCAAGGACCGCACGGACCGGTTCCCGAGCGCCCGGTCGTTCAGGGAAGCGCTCACGTCGGCCGCCAAGGGCCTGGTCCGCGAGAGCGACTGGGCCGACATGGAGACGCTGCAGAGCGTGTCTGCCACATGACCCGCCAGTGAGCACACCGCACGCACTGGCCTCACGAAAGGAACGGCAATGGGATACATCAGCGTCGGGAACGAGAACAGCACCCCGATCGAGATCTACTACGAGGATCAAGGCACGGGTCAGCCACTCGTCCTGATCCACGGGTACCCGCTGAACGGTCACAGCTGGGAGCGTCAGACCCGCGCTCTGCTCGCCGCCGGTTACCGCGTCATCACCTACGACCGCCGGGGCTTCGGCCGGTCGACGAGCGTCGGGTCCGGCTACGACTACGACACCTTCGCAGCGGATCTGAACACGCTGCTGGAAACCCTCGACCTGCACCAGGTCGTCCTCGTCGGGTTCTCGATGGGCACCGGCGAGCTCGCCCGATACGTCTCGCGCTACGGGCACGAGCGCATCGCCAAGCTGGCGTTCCTCGCCTCGCTCGAGCCGTTCCTCGTCGCCGGTGAAGACCATCCTGAAGGACTGCCGCAGGAGGTCTTCGACGGCATCGCGGCCCAGGCCAAGGGTGACCGCTACGCCTGGTACACGAACTTCTTCTCCGACTTCTACAACCTCGACGAGAACCTCGGCTCCCGCATCAGCCAGGAGGCGGTCACGGCAAGCTGGAACGTCGCCATCGCGAGCGCTCCCGTGGCGGCCTACGCCGTCGTCACCTCGTGGATCGAGGACTTCCGCCACGACGTCGACGCCGTCCGCGCCTCCGGCAAGCCGGCACTGATCCTGCACGGCACCGCCGACAGGATCCTTCCGATCGCCGCCACGGCCCACCGCTTCCGCGGTGCGCTGCCCGACGCTCGATACGTGGAGGTCGAGGGCGCCCCTCACGGTCTGCTCTGGACGCACGCCGACGAGGTCAACGACGCCCTGCGGTCCTTCATCGGCTAGACCCACACGAGCGCGGCAGCGCCACCAGCCAACATCGCCGACCCCCCGACACACCAGGAAGGAATCACCATGAGCAAGCAGCTGCTGGCGAAGCGGCCCGGCGCCGCGACCCTGCACGCCACGAGAAGCGGACCTGCCCCGACGCCACCGCGACGCGTGACGCCGGAGACCACCACCGAGCAGGGGGCGATCAGCCTCGCCGCCGCCCTCGGCGGCATCTTGCTGAGCGTGGCGGGCGAGCACCACGCGACGAGCCCGGCCGGCGAGCTGCCGCGGCACGCGCCGCGTCCCTGAGGTCCGACACCGAGGAGGAGCCCGATGGCCTGGAGCACGCGTGAGCTCGCCGAGCTCGCGAGCACGACGGTCAACACGATCCGGCACTACCACCGCCTCGGGCTGATCGAGGAGCCCGAACGCCGCTACAACGGGTACAAGCTGTACGGCGTGCGGGATCTGGTGACCCTGCTGAGGATCCGGCGGCTGGTGCACCTGGGCGTCCCGCTCGCCCAGATCGGAGAGGTCGTGGCCGGCGGCGAGAGCACGCCGGAGGCGTTGCGTGAGCTTGACGCCGAGCTGGCTGCGAGCATCGCGCGACTTCGACAGGCGCGGGCCGACATCGCCACGATCCTGCGCGAGAACGCCCCCGCAGACGGGCCGGCGGGCTTCGAGTCGGTGGCCTCGGCCCTGTCCGAGTCCGACAGCTCGATCATCCACATCTACACACAGCTCTACGACGCGGACGCGCTGGCGGACCTGCGACGCATGGTGGAGGTCGATGTCGACGCCGGCGCCGTCGGGAAGGCGATCGACGCGCTCCCGGCCGATGCGGACGAGGCGACCCGCACGCGGCTCGCCGAACGGCTCGCGCCGACGCTCGCCCAGAACCTGATCGACTACCCGTGGCTCAGGGATCCGGTGAAGCACCTCGCACGGAGCGAGCGCGTCACACGGCAGACGTTCGTCGAGGCCCTGACGGAGCTCTACAACCCCGCTCAGCTCGATGTCCTCGAACGCGCCGGCATCCTCGCGCAGCAACGGCTGCAGGAGGACCAGCAGACCGGCGACGTCGAGCAGTCATCACCCACCCCTTGACCGTGTGGTGAGAACACCGTTTCTACTGAACGCAAGCCGGCGCGGCGCACCTGTCACCGCAGCCCGCCCCCCATCAGACAAGGAAAGAGACCCGCCATGAGTCCCATCGAGCAGCTCATCGTCAACTTCCAGGAGCTCGTGGCCCAGGTGCCCGAGCTGCTCCGACCGTTCATCGTCATGCTCGCCGCAGCGGTCCCGTTCATCGAGGGCGAGGGCGCATCCATCATCGGCGTCTTCGGTGGGGTGCATCCGGTGGTCGCGGGCGTCGCAGCCGCGATCGGCAACTTCGTGTGCGTGCTGGTCGTCGTGATGGTGACCTCGCGGGCCAGGACCGCCGTCGTGGATCGGCGTGCGGCCGCCGTCGGCGTGACGGCGGGCGCGGGGGGTGCGCCGCAGGACATCGACCTGCCGGACGCACGGGAGCCCGCTCCCGCCGCACCTGAGTCGAAGGGGCGCCAGCGGTTCACGAGGTGGCTCGTCCGGTTCGGCGTCCCCGGCGCGAGCATCCTCGGCCCCCTCGCCATCCCCACCCAGATCACGTCAGCGCTCCTGGTGGCCGGCGGAACGGCACGCGGATGGGTCCTGCTCTGGCAGGGCGTCGCGATCGTCATCTGGACGACGATCGCCACCGTCTCGGTCTGGGCCGCCCTGACCTACGTCGTCGGGGTCTGACCCCCATGACTCAGCCTGACGAGCCGGTCGACGACGCGACCACGGCTGCCGGCGGGGCGGGGAGCCAGCTCGATCCGACCCTCGCGGAGGACCTGCTGCTCCTGCTCTTCCAGCCGGGCACGGGCACCATCGCCGGGGAGAACACCCTCTACTACGTGCTCGCGGCAGCCGTGCTGGCCGACCTCGCCCTCGGTGAGCGCGTGGCCACCACGACGACGCGCACGGGGAGCGTCAACGTGCACGCGGTCGCCGGACGAGCACCGACGGACGAGCTGTTGCGCCGTGCGTGGGAGTACGTGGCCGACAAGCCCCGCGGGGTCCAGACCGTCCTGCCCGCGGTCGGGCCAGCGCTGCGCGAGCCGGTCCTGGAGCGCCTCCTCGCCCGTGGCGACATCGGTCAGGAGCGCCGAAGGGTCATGGGCCTGTTCGGCACGACCGCGTTGATCGACGGCGGGAACGGCCGGCGCGCGGACCTGCTCGGAGCGGTTCGCGAGGTCCTCGTCGACGGCGCGGAACCGACGCCCCGGGTCGCCACGCTGGCCGCACTGATCTGGGCGAGCGGCGCGCTGCCGCAGCTCGACCCGGAGATTCCCTGGACCTCCGCCGTCATCGCCCGCGCCCAGGAGCTCGAGCGTGGCAGCTGGGGAGCCGCCGCCGGCGCCGAGGCGGTCACGCGCACCATGAACGCGATCATCACCAGCAGCGTGATCGTCGCCATCGCTGCACACCCACGGACGTAGCGAGCGGCGCGGGCGGGGCCATGGATCCTGAGAGCAGACGCGACGCAGCAGCACGGGTCCAGCCCGGCGACGGGCACGCACTGCCGCGCTATCGCTGGTGGACCATGCTGATGCGCTCCGTGTTCCATCTGCGCCTCGTCGGCGAGGACGGAGCTCGGGAGACCTGGTCCGTGGACGTCCGGCACGGGGGAGACGCCAACGGTGAGGTGTACGCCCAGCTCTACCGCGACGGTGCCCATCACGCCCGGTCGACGCTTCCTGCAGCGTTCCCGGTCCCGGGCGGGATCATCGAGGTCGTCGCCAGCGGTTTCGGACTCCGCCGTTGTCACTACATCACCCAGGACGGCACCGAGCGGCAGCTCCTTCCCGATCCCGCCTCCGCGGAAGGGCGACGCGCACGATTCGATCGACGCCATCCCGCGCTGAGCCGTTCCATCGGCATCGGCTCGGTGGCTGTGCTGCTGCTCGGCCTCGTCCTGGGCGGGCCACAGCTGCTCGAGGAGATCACGCAGATCCCTCCCGTCGCGAGCATCGTCGGGGGCTTCAGCAGCCCCGTGCGTGTGCCGGGGTGGGCGAACACCTCGCTCGTGGCGGCGACGCTCGTGGCAAGCACCGAGCGGGCACTCCGGTTGCGCTACAACTGGTTGCTCGATGGCGGCATCTTCGACGGGGACTTCTCGTGATCGACAGGAGACCGGAATGACGACCCTCATCCAGCGCATCGAGAACGGGGCGCTGGCGGTGGCGATCCTCGTCGCGGCGATCGCTCTCGAGCAGCCCTGGTGGCTGCTGCTCGCCGCGTTCCTGCTGTTCGACCTGTCGGCGCTGGGCTATCTGCGCAGCCCTCGCGCCGGCGCGCTCACGTACAACGTGGTGCACAACTACACCGGGCCGGCCCTCGTGATCTCGCTCTACCTCGTGCTCCTCCTGCTGGATCACCAGGTGACGTGGCTCGCACTGCTCGCAGGGTGCTGGGCCTTCCACGTGGCGGTCGATCGCGCGCTCGGCTACGGGCTCAAGCTCGACGAGTTCACCCACACGCACCTGGGGCGGATCGGTCGCACGGCGCGCTCCTAAGCGGGCTGGCGCCGGGCTCTGGACCGACGTCGGTGCCCGGGTCCATCCTGGGTGCATGGCTGAAGCGAAGACCCGGCCCACCGAGGTACCGGTGTCGCAGTTCCTGGACGCGGTCACGCCGGCGGCGCGCCGCGAGGACGGCGTCGCGCTCGCGGCGCTGATGGCGGAGGTCACCGGCGTCGAACCGGTGATGTGGGGCCCCTCGATCGTGGGTTACGGCACCTTCCGCTACCGCTCGTCCGCCAACCCCCGCACGCAGGGAGAGATACCCAGGGTGGGCTTCGCCGCGCGCAAGAACGCGCTCGTCCTGTACGGCCTCAAGGACAGTCCCGAGGCGCAGCCGTTGCTGGCCTCGCTCGGCACGTACACCGAGGGTGCCGGCTGTGTGTACGTGAAGCGGCTCGGCGACGTCGACGAGGGCGTGCTGCGTCAGCTCGTGGGTCTCGCCTTCGCCCGGGTCGACGAGGCCTGACCCACGTCGGACGGGTCGAGCCGCTCGGGCAGCCCGAACGCCGGGAACCGGTCCCGCTGGTCCAGGCAGGTCGTCATCCTGGACACCGCCGGCCCGTCGACCTCGAGCAGCAGGATCGCGAACGGTCGGTAGTCCGTCCCCGTTCTGGTCACGGTCGGTGCGTACTGGCCGAACGCGGGGGCGCCGTTCGCTCCGGTCGGCACCAGCCGGTGACCGAGACAGCCCTCGCCCGCAGCGAACACCCTGGTCACGTCGTCGATCCCCGAGAGCCAGAACGCCAGCGGCGGCATCGAGCTGACCACGTCGTCGCGCAGCAACCGGGCGAGGGCGTCGACGTCGTGCCGCTCGAAGGCGGACACGAAGTCGGTCAGCAGGCCCGGGTCCACCGGCTGCGGGACTCTGCCACCGGTGGGCACCTCCAGCGTTCGGCGCGCGCGCTGCAGCGTCGAGTGGACCGCCTGCTCGGTGGTCTCGAGCACGACCGCCGTCTCGGCCGCGGACAGGGCGTAGACGTCGCGCAGCACGAGCACGGCCCGCTGCCGCGGCGGGAGCCACTGCAGCGCCGCCACGAACGCCATCCGGATGCTCTCGCGCTGCTCGGCGGCGGTGGCCGGGTCGACGGCGTCGGGCAAGGGGGTGACCCAACGACCGACGGGCAGCATGCGGTCGAACGGACCATCCGCCGCGGCACGTCCGACCAGGTCTGTCGGCAGCTCACGCCGGGACGCGGACCTGAGCCGGTCCAGGCAGTGCCGGGTCGCGATGGTGAAGGCCCACGTCCGAAGGCTGCCGCGCGACGGGTCGAACCGGTCTCGCGCCTGCCAGGCGGACAGCAGGACCTCCTGGGCGGCGTCCTCGGCGGCGGCGCCGTCGCCGAGCATGCGGTACCCGTAACGCACGAGCTCGGGCCGCAGCTGCGCCAGCGCAGCTTCGTCCACGCCGCCGCTCACGGGCCTTCCGAAGTCCGGCGGGGCAGCGGCGCTCGGCCGGTGACGATGAGCGTCAGGTCGACCGCAGGCAGCCGCACCTGGGTCGCACCATCGGGATCGTCAGCGCCGACCGTGAGCTCGACGTCGTCCGCCGTCAGCCGGACGCCGGTCAGGTCGACGCCGAAGAAGGCGACGGACTCCGAGCCGGCGCCCGCGATCGCGGCCGCCACCACGTCCGGGCTGGGATCCGGGAGGCCGAGCGGCCTGGTGATGTCGAGCCCGTGGATGACCTCGTGGGCGAGGGCGGCCTGGTGCTGCTCGGGTCCGGGCGTCCAACGGCTCAAGATCCGGCGCTGGTAGATGTCGAGCAGCTCGACGTCCTGGAAGCGGGCGGTGTCAGCCCGTGCCGTGCGGTCGCAGGCCAGGTTGACGTCACCGCCGGCGGCCGTGACCTCGGCCTCGAAAGCCTCCGACGTCTGGGTCTCCGAGGTGTTCAGGTGCGCGACCACCTCCCTGATGCGCCAGACCGAGCACAGCGACTCGGCGGCCCACTGCTGCGGTGTCAGACCGGTGAGCAACGACGCGAGACGTCGACGCTCGGCGACGGTCAGCTGGTACAGCTCGGCGGCAGTCATCGGGATCCTCTTTCGCTACGGACGAGTGCCCGCGACGAGCGTGGCACTCCTGTCGAGAGTGGATACGAGTGAGAGCAGCCGGATTCGTCGCTCGAGGAGGACCTGTCGCCCGCGCGGGGTCAGCGCCGGCGCGTCCCGAAGATCGAGCGCGTGATCTCGCGACCGATCACGGTGCCGGCGGACTTGAGCAGCGAGTCGAGGCTCGAGCGGCGGGTGCGGGCGTTGCGCTCGGCCTCCTTCGCCTCACGGGCCGCTCGTGCGGCGTCCTCCTTGGCCCGGGCCCTGGCAGCGGCCTCGGCCTCCTTGGCGGCGCGCTTCTCGGCGGCGACACGGTCCTTCTCGGCCTGCACGGCCGCGGCCTCGGCCTGCTCAGCCGCCTGCCGTGCCTGCTTCTCCTGGTCGATCCGCCGCACCAGCATCTCGTAGGCGCTCACGTTGTCGACCGGCTCGCCGTACTGCGCGAGGGCGGGGGAGGCGTCCACCACCGCGGCGATCGTGGCGTCCGGTGCCGGGTCCATCGACGCCTGCGGTGCGCGGAGCCGCGTCCACGCCACCGGCGTCGGTGCGCCCTTCTCGGCCAGCACGGTCACGACCGCCTCACCGGTGCCCAGCGACGTGAGGAGCTCCTCGAGGTCGTACTCCGACGTCGGGAAGGTCCGTGCCGTGGCGCGCAGCGCCTTGGCGTCGTCGGGCGTGAACGCGCGCAGCGCGTGCTGGACCCGGTTGCCCAGCTGCGCAAGGACGTCGGCGGGGACGTCCTTCGGGGTCTGGGTGACGAAGAAGATCCCGACGCCCTTCGACCTGATCAGCCGCACGGTCTGCGTGACCTGGTTGAGGAACTCCTTGGAGGCGTCGTTGAACAGCAGGTGCGCCTCGTCGAAGAAGAACACCAGGGTCGGCTTGTCGGCGTCGCCGACCTCGGGCAGGTCGCCGAACATGTCGGCCAGCAGCCACATGAGGAACGTGGAGAACAGCGCCGGTCGGTCGAGCACGTCCGGGAGCTCGAGCGCGGAGATCACACCGCGGCCGTCGGCGGCGGTCCGGATCAGGTCGCTCGTGCGGAAGGCGGGCTCGCCGAAGAACACGTCGGCGCCCTGGGCCTGCAGCGCGACGATCTCGCGGAGGATCACTCCCGCCGTCGCGGCGGAGACCCCACCGATGCCCTTGAGCTCGTCCTTGCCGTCGTCGCCGGTGAGGTAGCCGATGGTGGACTGCAGGTCCTTGAGGTCCAGCAGCGCCAACCCCTGGGTGTCGGCCCAGTGGAAGATGAGCCCGAGCGAGGACTCCTGGGTGTCGTTGAGGCCGAGCACCTTGGCCAGCAGCAGCGGACCGAAGTCGGTCACGGTGGTGCGGATCGGGACGCCGTTGCCTTGGCCGCCGAGCGAGTAGAACTCGACCGGGAAGGTGGCGGGGGTCCAGTCCTGCCCGAGGCTGGTGGTGCGGGCGAGCAGCTTCTCGTTCGGCTCGCCCTCGACGACGAGACCCGACAGGTCGCCCTTGATGTCGGCGAGGAAGACCGGCACCCCCGCCGCGCTGAGGCCCTCGGCCATCGCCTGCAGGGTGCGGGTCTTGCCGGTACCGGTGGCACCGGCGACGAGCCCGTGCCGGTTCATCATCGCCAGCGGGAGCCCGACCTGCACGGCCGCGATCGCCTCGTCGTTCTCGACGAGCGCGCCCAGCGGCAGCGTTCCACCCTGGAACGTGTAGCCGGCCTGGATCGCCGCCGCCTGCTCCGACAGCGAACTAGCCGACGGCGCGGCCTCGCCGGTCGGGTCCGTCACCGCGTCCGCCGGTCCTGCGGGCACCGCCGCGGCGGTCGGCGCCGCTGGGGCGCCGGCGGATGCGGCCGCGGCAGCCTCGGCGGCCTCGAGCGCGGCCGCCGCCGCCGCGGCCCTCGCCTCTGCCGCCTCGGCAGCGGCCTGTGCTGCTGCGGCGCGAAGGGCTGCGAGCTCTGCCTCGGTCATGGTCCCTCAGGGTAGGGGCTGGTGCGGCTCGCAGCGGTGCCTCCGCAACCTCGGATGTCCACAGGTCCGGACCGATGCATCTCCATCCACAGCACCCCCTGGCGGGTGGGGCGCGCGCGGGCGGGTCGGCCTACGTTCGCGCCATGCGTGACGATTCTGCGGCGCGGCTGCGGAGGTACCTGCGGGTGGCGTACGACGCCGGCGGTCGACCCGAGCCGCCGGAGCGGGCGCCCAGCAGATGGGCGGCGCCGACCGGCGCCGCCGCCCGGGTTGCGGCCGTACTGATCGTGCTGGTGGTGGCGGGTATCACCTACCTCGTGCTCGTGCGTGTCCCGCCCGCACCGGGGGCGCCTGCGGCACCCTCTGCCGAGCCCGAGCCGCCGGGGGGGGTGGCCACCGCGGAGCCCACCGGTGGCGACGCGACGGTGCTGGTGGTCCACGTGGCCGGGGCGGTGCTCGAGCCGGGTCTGGTCCAGATGCCCGCCGGTGCTCGGGTGGCGGAGGCGATCGAGGTGGCGGGCGGCCCTGCCGAGGGTGCCGACCTCGACGCGCTCAACCTCGCCGCGCCGGTCGTCGACGGCCAGCAGGTCTACGTGCCGCGCGAGGGCGAGAACATCCCGCCCACCACCTCCGGCGGCACCGGAGCCGGTGGTTCCCAGCCCGGCGGCGGCCTGGTGAACATCAACACCGCGGACGCGGTGGCGCTGGAGGCGCTGCCGGGCATCGGTCCGGCGCTCGCCGAGCGGATCATCGCCTGGCGCGCGGAGAACGGACCGTTCCCCAGCGTCGACGCGCTGACCAACGTCTCCGGCATCGGGCCGGCGATCCTGGCGCGGTTGCAGGACAAGGTCACGGTCTGACGATGACGGTCCCGGTGAGTCGCGACCTCAGGCTCCTGCCTGCCGCGCTGCTCGGGTGGGCCGTGGCGCTGGTCGGAACCCGGGCCGACCCGGTGCTCGGGTGCGTGCTGCTGCTCGGTTGCCTCGTGCTGACGGCTACAGCCGCCGCTCGGTCGGGGCGGCCGCCGGGTGGTCGGCATCGCCGCCGCACCCACGGCCGGGCTGCCGCCACGGTGCTGCTGACCGGCGCCAGCATGTCGATGCTGCTGGGCTGGTCGTGGGCGCGCGCCGAGATCCGGGACGCGGTGGTGGAGCCGTATCTGCGCTCGACCGTGACGTCGGAGCTGCGGATCGACTCCGAGCCGCGCCCGCTGGCCGAGGATCGTCTGCTGGTGCGTGCGACCTGGGTCGCGGTGCAGACAGGGGAGGAGTCGGCGCCGGGGCGGCCCGGCGTCGCCGTGACCGTGCTCGCCGACGCGAGCTGGATGTCGGTCGTCGTCGGGTCACGGGTCCAGGCCGCGGCGCGCGTCGTGGCGACGCAGCCCGGCGACGCTGCGGCCGCGCTGCTGGTTGCCGACGGCCCGCCCGACGTCGTGGCGCGGGCGCCGCCGGTCGCTGCCCTCGTCGCACGCCTGCGCGAGGGGCTCGTCAGCGCGAGTGCGGGCCTCGACTCCCAGGCGCGCGGCCTCGTGCCGGGGATCGCGATCGGTGACGACCGCGCGCTGCCGGTCACCCTGGCGGCTGACCTGCGCACGGTCAGCCTGACGCACGTGACCGCGGTCTCGGGAGCCCATGTGGCGATGGTGGTCGGCGTCGTGCTGCTGGTGCTGCGCCGGCTGCCCCGACCCTGGCAGGCGGTGATCGGTGGTGTGGTCCTGACAGCGTTGGTCGTGCTGGTGCACCCCAGTGCCAGCGTGCTGCGATCGGCGGCCATGGGTGGCGTGCTGCTGACCGGGCTGCTGCTGGGCCGACCGCGTGCAGCGCTCCCCGCGCTGTGGGCGAGCGTGATCGCGCTGCTGGCGGTCGACCCGTGGCTCGCTGGATCGTTCGGGTTCGTGCTGTCGGTGCTGGCTACAGCGGGGCTGCTGCTCGCGTCCGGTCCGCTCGCGGACCGGCTGAGCCGACATCTCCCGCGCCTCGTCGCGCTGGCGCTCGCCGTGCCGCTGGCGGCGCAGCTGGCATGCACGCCGGCACTCGCGCTGCTGCAGCCCGCCATGCCTGTGCACGGCGTGCTCGCCAACGTGCTGTCCGCCCCGGCGGTGCCGCCGGCCACCGCCCTCGGCCTGCTCGCGACCCTCGTGGCCCCCGCCTCACCGACGCTCGCGCAGCTGCTGGCGGCAGCGGCCGGGGTCGCGACCGCGTGGGTCGCCTCGGTCGCCACCTGGTGCGCGGGACTGCCGCTGGCCACCGTCCCGTGGTGGGTGGCCGTCACGATCGGTGCTGCCGGGCTGCTGCTGGCGCGGCTGCTGCGGTCATCCCGTCGGCGGCGGGAACGCTGACGGTGGCACCGGAGGCGGCTGCCACTGCTGTGCCAGTGCTGCCGTGGCCGCGGACCGGTACTGCTCGCACAGCTGAACCAGCTGCGGTATCGGGCGGTCCAGGTTCAGGGCGGGGAACGTCAGGTCATAGCCGCCGGCCTGCGCCTTCGCCCACCGCAGCGCTGCGCCGACGTCGTGCGCCGGCATGGAGGCGAGCGTGACAGCGTCGCGCAGCGAACCCGGGTCGGCCGCGCCCAGGATGGGGGCGATGCCCTTGGCGGCGAGCGCGGCCTTGAGCACCAGCGACTGCTGCTGCGGCGTCAGCGAGGCGAGATAGCTGCGCGGGTCGGTCAGCCACGCGCCCAGGCAGGCGGCGCCGCCGGTCTTCGTGGCGCCGAAGCCGCCGACGTCGTGCCACGGCACGAAGCCACCGGATCCGGGCAGCAGACCCGCGGGAGTCAGCGTCAGGGTCACCCCGCCCCGGGCGTGCCGCACCAGCAGCATGACCGCGCCGCCGCCGAAGAGTGCGAGGCCGATCAGCCCGACCAGCAGCAGCAGACCACCCTCGCGCATCATGAAGATCGAGCCCAGCGTCAGCAGCAGCGACAGCGCGACCAGGCCGACCAGTCGGCCTGTCGAGGGCTTGATCACCACGGTGGGCATGGCGCGATCGTAGGTCCGAACCGGGCCCGGGACACCGCTGTCGGCCAGAGATGGCAGGCTGGTCGCGTGCCACCCTCACGCCGGAAGCCTGCCGGGCTCAACCCGCTCGATCTCGACGCGATCCCGCTCGCCCCGGTCGTGCTCGTCAAGGGTTCCGAGGGCTACTTCGTCGACGCCGTGACCGACCACCTGCTCGCGCTGGCCAAGCAGCGTGACCCCGAGGTCGAGGTGACGCGCATCGACGCCGCGGCGTACCAGCCGCACCAGCTCGACGTCATCACCAGCCCGTCGTTGTTCGAGGAGCGCCGGCACGTCGTGGTCGACGGCGTCGATGCGGCCTCCGACGCGTTCATCACCGACGGCCTCGCCTACCTCGAGCAGCTGGACAGCGAGGTCGGTGAGGTGTCGATGGTGCTCCGTCACACCAAGGGCGTGCGGGGCAAGAAGCTGCTCGACGCGATCGCGGCGGCGGGGCTCCCGGTCGTGCAGTGCGACCCGCTCAAGCGCGACACCGAGAAGGTCGACTTCGTCAGCGCCCGGTTCCGCGCCGCGGGCCGTCGCGCCAGCGCCGACGCGGTGCGCGGACTGGTCGAGGCGCTGGGATCCGACCTGCGTGAGCTCGCGGCCGGTGTGCAGCAGCTGATCGACGACACCACCGGCGCCATCACCCCCGATGTCGTGCAGCGGTACCACGGCGGCCGGGTCGAGGCGACCGGGTTCCGGGTGGCCGACACCGCCATCGCCGGCGACGGCGCGGCCGCCGTCACACTGCTGCGGCACGCCCTGTCCACCGGGTCCGACCCGGTGCCGCTGGTCGCCGCGCT
This sequence comes from Pseudactinotalea suaedae, assembly GCF_009733815.1. Lineage (GTDB taxonomy): Bacteria > Actinomycetota > Actinomycetes > Actinomycetales > Beutenbergiaceae > Pseudactinotalea > Pseudactinotalea suaedae. Next base: position 278,672 of record NZ_WNXY01000002.1, on the reverse strand, counting down.
GGCGATGAAGCTGCGCACGCTGGCCAAGGTCGCCGCGACCCGCGGCCGCGGCGGCGCCAGCGCCGCCGACCTCGGGCTCGCCCCCTGGCAGATCGACCGTGCCCGCCGCGAGCTCTCCGGCTGGACACCCGAGGGGCTGGCGGCGGCGATCACCGCCGTCGCCGATGCCGACGCCGAGGTCAAGGGCGAGAGCCGCGAACCTCAGTTCGCGGTCGAGCGGGCGGTCCTGCGGGTCGCCGGCGCCCGCGCCGGTCGCTGATCCTCAGCCGCGCGGGGGAGCGGTGGCTCCAGCTTCACCCGGCCGACGGAGGACGTCTCGGGGGCACACGCGGGAGGCTGAAGCCATGAACGAGGATCAGAAGCCCACCGAGCCCGCTGGGGCGCCGATGCTCGGAGCCGGCCTCGCGATCGGGGTCGCCATCGGGGTGGCGATCGGCGTCGCGATGGACAACATCGCGCTCGGCATCCCGATCGGCATGGCCATCGGCCTGGCCTTCGGAGCGGCGTTCCAGGCCCGGAAGCCCGGGGCCGGCGAGGGTGACGACGAGTCAGCAGGGCGCGCCGGGGACGAGTGAGCGGACACGACGACGGCGCCACCCGTGGGGTGGCGCCGTCGTGAAGCTGTGGTGCGGGTCGCTCAGAGAGCGGCGACCTGCTTGGCGAGCGCCGACTTGCGGTTGGCTGCCTGGTTGAGGTGGATGACACCCTTCGAGGCTGCCTTGTCCAGCTGACGGGAGGCGGTCGCCAGGGCGGCGGCTGCGGTCTCCTTGTTGCCGGCGGCGATCGCCTCGCGGACGTGACGGACCTGGGTCTTCAGCTCCGACTTCACGGCCTTGTTGCGCAGGCGCGCCTTCTCGTTGGTGCGGATCCGCTTGATCTGGGACTTGATGTTGGCCACGTGTAACTCAAACTCTTTCGGTGGTTCGCTCGCGCGATCGGACTACGTCGAAGAGGGTGTCGGAGCTGCGACGCGGAGACGGGCACGAGGGTTGGGATCCTCTGGGCTTCCGCGATAGCGCTCACCGGGCCGCCGGTACAACAGCAACCCAACGGGATACCTTACCAGGGGTTCTGCCCGGCCGGGTCAGCGATCTTGGTCACGCCGGAACGCGCGGAGCGCCTGCGCGACGGCGTCGAACCGCTCCTCGTCCAGGGCCGCTCCCTGACGCCGGACCGCGGCGGCGGGCAGGTACAGGACCCGGTCCAGCCGCACCTCCGACTGCCGGCCGTGGCTGTCCCACGCGCCGGCGCCGATGTCGAACCAGTACCGCCCCCACCGTGCCTCGTCGGCACGGTCGCGGTCGTGGTCCTGGGATGTGGCCTGCAGCCCGAGGTAGCCACCGGCGTGGCGCGCGAGGATCAGGACCGGGCGGTCCTTGCCGCGGCCGTCGTTCTCGTCGTAGGGCACCCAGGCCCACACGATCTCACCGGGATCGGCGTCGTCGTCGGCCTCGGGCGCGTACCGCAGCGCCGGCAACGGCTGCTCGAAGGGCACCGTGACGTCAGCGCGCTCGGGACCACGGTGCCCGGCTCGCTGGCCGCGCCGTGCGCGCCGCTGCGAGCTCCGCGCGGCATCACGCACCAGCCCGGTCGCGACCCTGACGATCCGGTTCAGCACGCTCATGAGCGCCGAGGCTACCGGTCAGCGACGCAGCAGCAGCGCGTCCCCCTGCCCGCCGCCGCCGCACAGCGCGACCCCCGCCCGGCCCGACCCGCGGCGAGCCAGCTCGTACGCGGCGTGGATCACCAGGCGCGCCCCGGAGGAGCCGATCGGGTGACCGAGGGCGATCGCACCGCCGTGGATGTTGACACGCTCGCCGTCGATCCCGAGCTCGCGGGTGGAGGCCAGCGAGACCGCGGCGAAGGCCTCGTTGATCTCGACGAGGTCGAGGTCCTCGACGCCCCAGCCGGCGCGCTCGAGCGCGGCGGAGATGGCGCGCGACGGCTGGTGGTGCAGGTGGTTGTCCGGCCCCGCGACATGTCCGGCCGCGCCGATCGTGGCCATCACGGTCAGCCCCTCCGCCTCGGCATGCGCACGCGTGGTGAGCACCAGCGCCGCGGCGCCGTCGCTCAGCTGCGAGGCGTTTCCGGCCGTGATCGTGCCGTCCGCGGCGAAGGCCGGGCGCAGGCGCGCGAGCCCCTCGGCGCTGGTGTCCTCGCGGACGCCCTCGTCGTGAGCGATCACGGCCTCGCCCCGCCGCGAGGAGATCGTGACCGGCGCGATCTCCTGGGCGATGAGCTCGCGCGCCGCGGCAGCCCGCTGGTGCGAGGCGAGCGCGATGGCGTCCTGCTCCTCGCGGGTGAGCCCGCGGTCGGCGTTGCCCCGCTCGGTCAGCGCGCCCATCGGCCCGCCCTCGGCGGCGTCGGTGAGCCCGTCGTGGGCGAGGTGGTCGAGCGCGGTCCGGTCGCCGTAGAGCCAGCCGGTGCGGGTGCCGGGCAACAGGTGCGGCGCATGGCTCATCGACTCCATCCCGCCCGCGACCACCACCGTGGCGTCGCCGGCGCGGATCATGCGCGCGGCGTCGATGACCGCCGTCAGGCCCGACAGGCACACCTTGTTGATGGCGCTCGCATGGACGCGGGGGTCGAGCCCGGCGCCCAGGGCAGCCTGCCGCGCCGGGTTCTGCCCCGCGCCGGCCTGCAGCACCTGCCCCAGCAGCACGGCGTCGACCGATCCGGGAGAGATGCCCGCGCGCTGCACGGCGTTCCGGATCGCGTGCGACCCCATCTCGACGGCGGTCATGCTCGCGAGCGCGCCCGCGAGCTTGGCGTACGGGGTGCGCGCGGCACCGACGATCACGACGTCGGTCGGGGCGTCCTGCTCTGGCACGGAGGTCATCCGTCGACTCCTCTTCATCGGGGGTGATGCCAGTCTCGCACCGCTCGACATCGCCCACGCGGCCCCGGCGTGCGACCGGGAGACGCCGCCCACGCCGCTGGGGCAGGATGCAAGCAGATCCGCCCGGGCAACGTCGCAGGAGGAGCAGCATGAACATCGACAAGGTCGTCCCCGACGCCGCCACCGCGGTGGCGGACATCGGTGACGGGGCGAGCATCGCCGTCGGCGGTTTCGGTCTGTGCGGGAACCCGATGGATCTGATCCGCGCGTTGCTGGACCACGGGAGCACCGGGCTGTCGGTCGTGAGCAACAACTGCGGGGTCGACGACTGGGGGCTGGGGCTGCTGCTGGCGCACGGCCGGCTCGCCAAGATGACGTCCTCCTACGTGGGGGAGAACAAGGAGTTCGAGCGGCAGTTCCTCGCCGGTGAGCTCGAGGTGGAGCTGACCCCGCAGGGCACGCTCGCCGAGAAGCTGCGGGCGGGTGGCTCGGGGATCGCCGCGTTCTTCACCCAGACCGGGGTCGGCACCCAGGTCGCCGAGGGTGGGCTGCCGCGCCGGTATGACGGCGATGGTGGGGTGGCGGTGTCGTCCTCAGCCAAGGAGGTCCGCGACTTCCGGGGCATCCAGTACGTGCTCGAGGAGGCGATCACGTGCGACTTCGCGCTGGTGCACGCCCGGCGTGGTGACCGGGCCGGGAACCTGCAGTTCCACGCCTCCGCGCGCAACTTCAACCCGTTGGCTGCGATGGCGGGCGCGATCTGCGTCGCCGAGGTCGAGGAGCTGGTGGAGGTCGGTGACATCCCGCCGGACGAGGTGCACCTGCCCGGGGTCTTCGTGCGGCGCGTGGTCGCCGTCGGCACCGACACGCCCAAGCGCATCGAGCGCCGTACCGTGCAGGAGGGCTGACATGGCACTGACCCGGCAGCAGATGGCCGCCCGCGCGGCAGCCGAGCTGGTGGACGGCTCGTACGTCAACCTCGGCATCGGGCTGCCGACGTTGATCCCGAACTACGTGCCCGACGGCGTCACGGTCGTCCTCCAGTCGGAGAACGGCATCCTGGGCGTGGGTCCGTACCCGCACGAGGACGCCGTCGACCCCGACCTGATCAACGCGGGCAAGGAGACGGTCACGACGCTGCCGGGCGCGGCGTTCTTCGACAGCGCGCTCAGCTTCGCCATGATCCGCGGCGGCAAGATCGACGCCGCGATCCTGGGCGGCATGCAGGTCTCGGCCACCGGTGACCTCGCGAACTGGATGATCCCGGGGAAGATGGTCAAGGGCCCCGGCGGTGCGATGGACCTCGTCCACGGCGCCAGGCGGGTGATCGTGCTGATGGAGCACGTCGCCAAGGACGGCAGTCCGAAGATCGTCCGCGCGTGCTCGTTGCCGCTGACGGGCCGCGGTGTGGTCGATCGGGTGATCACCGACCTCGCGGTCATCGACGTCGAGCCCGAGGGTCTGGTGCTGCGCGAGTGCGCTCCGGGTGTCAGCGCCGAGGAGGTCGCCGCCGCCACCGAGCCACCGCTGCGGATCGCGCTGGGCACGTAACAGCCCGGACACCTCACGCGCGGTAGGTTTCCCGACATGGCCGATCTGTTCGAGGGATACCCGAGCGGGGTGGCCTGGGACGAGATGATGGGCGAGGGCGAGCACCGCGCCGTGCGCGGGCCGTACCAGCACGTGCACCGCACCATGGGTGCGCTCGACGCCGACGAGCTCGGGATCCGTGCGGACGCGCTCGCCCGCAGCTATCTCGACCAGGGCATCACGTTCGACGTCGGTGGCGAGGAGCGGCCGTTCCCGCTCGACTCGGTGCCTCGCGTGGTCGACGGCGCGGAGTGGGAGCACCTCGCGCCGGGCATCGCGCAGCGGGTCCGGGCGCTGGAGGCGCTGCTGGCCGATGTGTACGGACCGCAGAAGGTCATCGCCGACGGCGTGCTGCCTCGCAAGCTGATCCTGTCCTCGGCGCACTTCCACCGGGCCGCTGTCGGGGTCGAGCCCGCGAACGGCGTCCGTGTGCACGTGGCCGGCATCGACGTGATCCGTGACGCCGCCGACTCCTGGCGCGTGCTCGAGGACAACGTGCGTGTCCCCAGCGGCGTCTCGTACGTGCTCTCGAACCGGCGCGCCATGGCGCAGTCGTTCCCCGAGCTGTTCTCCAAGATGCGCATCCGGCCGGTCGCGGACTACCCGCGCCGGCTCCTCGCCGCCCTGACGGCGGCCGCACCGCCCGGGGTCGACGACCCGGTCGTGGTGGTGCTCACCCCGGGCGCGTACAACAGCGCCTACTTCGAGCACTCGCTGCTGGCGCGCCTCATGGGCGTGGAGCTGGTCGAGGGCCGCGACCTGGTGTGCGCGGGCGACCGTGTCTACATGCGCACCACCGAGGGCCGTCGCCGCGTGGACGTGATCTACCGGCGCGTCGACGACGAGTTCCTCGACCCGGTCGCGTTCCGGCCCGACTCGCTTCTGGGCTGCCCCGGGCTGCTCAACGCGGCGCGCGCCGGCACCGTGACGATCGCGAACATGGTGGGCAACGGCGTCGCCGACGACAAGCTGATCTACACCTACGTGCCGGACCTGATCCGCTACTACCTCGGTGAAGAACCGATCCTCAAGAACGTCGACACCTGGCGGCTCGAGGAGCCCGAGGCGCTCGCGGAGGTGCTGGACCGGCTGGAGGAGCTGGTGGTGAAGCCGGTCGACGGCTCCGGCGGCAAGGGCATCATCATCGGCCCGGCCGCGGAGAAGGCCGAGCTCGACGCCGCCCGGGTGCGGCTGCAGCAGGATCCGCGCGGCTGGATCGCGCAACCGGTGGTGCAGCTGTCCACGGTGCCGACGCTGGCGGGCGAGTCGCTGCGACCCCGGCACGTCGACCTGCGACCGTTCGCCGTCAACGACGGCGAGAACGTCTGGGTGCTCCCGGGTGGGCTGACCCGTGTCGCGCTGGCCGAGGGCCAGCTCGTGGTCAACTCCTCCCAGGGCGGCGGCTCCAAGGACACCTGGGTGCTCGGCAGCGGCCGCAAGCGCACCGCGGTGCGCCCGGAGGTGCGCATCGAGCAGCCGCCGATCCACGGCATCCCGCTCGACACCAACCCGCAGGACAGCGGCCACCAGCAGCAGGCGCAGCAGCAGCAGCAGACCGACCTGGGAGGGCAGCGCTGATGCTGTCCCGGATCGCTGAGTCGCTGTTCTGGATCGGTCGCTACGTCGAGCGCGCCGACGACACCGCGCGCATCCTCGACGCCCACCTGCAGCTGCTGCTGGAGGACCCCTGGGTCGAGGAGGATCTCGCCTGCCGCTCGCTGCTCGCCGTCATGGGGGCCGCCGAGCCGCCCGAGGGGGTGCTCGCAACCCGTCAGATCGTGCTGGACGAGCTGGCGCTCAACCGGGTCTCACCCGGCGCGATCGCCGGCTCGTTGACCGCGGCGCGCGGCAACGCCCGGCGCGCCCGCGAGGTTCTCTCCTCGGAGCTGTGGGAGGCGCTCAACACCACCTGGAACGCGTTGCCGAGCCGCACCGCGCGATCCACGCCGCCGGAGTTCTTCGCCTGGGTGCGCGAGCGTGCGGCGCTGGTCGGCGGCATCACCGACGCCACCACCCCGCGCGAGGGCACCCACCAGTTCCTGGTGCTCGGCCGCTCGATCGAGCGCGCCGACATGACGGCGCGTCTCATCGCCACCCGCGTGCTGGCGGGGAGCGCGGCGCCCGACTGGACCACGCTGCTGCGCTCCTGCGGTGCGCACGAGGCCTACCTGCGCACCAACCGCGGCCGCGAGGCAGACCGCTTGGCCGCCGAGTTCCTGCTGCTCGACCCCTCCTTCCCGCGCTCGGTGCTGTACTCGCTGGCCCGCGCCGAGACCTGCCTGGGCGAGCTGGAGCCCGGTGTCCGGCGCAAGGGCGACGACGACCCGCGCACCGTGCTGGGCCGCATCCGGTCGACGCTGGAGTACCGCCCCCTGCTCAAGCTGCTCGGCAACCTGCCGCAGGAGATGGAGGACGTGCAGCGCGCCTGCTCGGAGGCCTCCGACGCGATCAAGCTGCGCTACTTCCCCTCCGGGGTGTCCGACGACTGGATCGGAGACCCATGGTGAACGCAGCGAACCCCGTGAACCGCCTGCACATCGTGCACCGCACGACCTTCTCCTACGCCCGCAGCGTCACGGCGTCCTACAACGAGGCGCGGATGCGGCCCCTGGAGCTGCCGCACCAGCGGCTGATCTCGTCACGGGTCACGGCCACGCCGTCGACCTTCCAGTCGACCTACCTCGACTACTGGGGCACCTCGGTGACGCCGTTCGAGGTGCTCACGCCGCACGAGGCGCTGGTGGTGCTGGCGGAGTCCCGGGTGGAGCTCACGCCGCCACGGCCGATCCCGGGGGTGGCCTGGGAGCAGCTGCGGTCGCCGGAGGTGGCCGACCGGATGTGCGAGTACCTCGTGGCCACGTCGGTCACCGAGCCGGCGGCCGATCTGGTCGCCCTGGCGAAGGACACCATCGGCGACCTGCCGCCGGCGCAGGCCGCGACGGCGGTGCTGGGCGCCATGCGCGAGGAGGTCGAGTACGTCCCGGGCGTGACGGGCGTGCACACCAAGGCCAGGGAGGCCTGGGAGTCGCGCTCCGGCGTGTGCCAGGACATCGCGCACCTCGGCGTCGGTGCGTTGCGCGCGGTCGGCATCCCCACGCGGTACGTCTCGGGCTACCTGCACCCGTTGACCTCGAACGCCGAGCCGGGCGTCCCGGTGACGGGGGAGTCGCACGCCTGGATCGAGTACTGGGCGGGGGACTGGGTGGGGTTCGACCCCACGAACCGGATCGGGGTCAGCGACCACCACGTGATCGTGGCGCGCGGCCGCGAGTACGGCGACGTGACGCCGCTGCGCGGTGTGTACGCCGGCGGCGGCAGGTCCTCGCAGCAGGTCGAGGTCCGGATCACGCGGGAGGCGTGAGCGGCAGGGCGCAACGATCGGCGCGCTCACCACATGGTCGGGACATGAGAGCTGTGCGGGGGTTGCTGTCAGGCGCCGCGGTGCTGGCCGTGGTCGCGGGGTGTGCGGGCGCGCCCGGAGGCGCGTCGGGCGGCGAGGCGCCGGCGGGAGGTGGCGACGACGTGACGTACGCGACCTTCACCACGATCCTGCAGGCGAGCGCAGACGTGCCGCCCGAGCTGTGCCTGGGCGGTGTGATGGAGTCCTACCCGCCGCAGTGCGGCGGCCTGGAGCTCATCGGGCTCGACTGGGAGGACGTCGCCGACGCCGAGACGGCGAGCGGGGTCACCTGGGGGACCGGCTGGTTGGTCGGCACCTACGACGGCGGGGCCGGCACGTTCACGCTGACCGAGCCCGCGAGCGACACGCCACCGAGCGGGCTGCAGACCCCGGCACCCGAGGACGTCACGTTCCCGCCGTTGTGCGAGGACCCCTATCGAGGCGGTGACGAGACCTTCGACCCGAGCTCCCCGGAGGCCGCGGCCGCGCTGGAGGAGCTGCTGACGCTCGCGCCGCAGCTCGACGGCTATATCACGCTCTACGTCTCCGACGGGTCCTCGGAGCACAACGTGCTGGTCCAGGGCGATGCCGAGGCGGCCCACCAGCGGCTCCGCGAGGTGTGGCCGGGCTGGCTGTGCGTCGCCACCGGCACGGGCGCCGCGGAGGCGGACGTGCACACGGCGCAGCAGGCTCTCCACGAGGAGCTCGGCGACCGGGTGCTCGGCTCGGGCGGTGGCGGCACCGACGGGATCGTCGAGGTCTCCGTCGTCGTCGCGGACGAGGCCACCACCCAGGCGGTGCTCGACGCCGTCGAGCCCTGGTTGACGCCCGAGCAGGTCGTGGTGACCGGCACGCTGGTCCCGGTGGACTGACCGGCCGGCCTCAGGTGACGAGGTCGGCGTGCTCCGGGTGCTCCTCCACGTAGGAGGCCACGAACGAGCACACCACGACGACGGCGCGCTCCGCCGCACGCTCCGCGTCGAGCGCCCCACCGACGAGCGCGGATCCCACACCCTGCCCCTCGTGACCGGGATCCACCACGGTGTGCGTGAACGTCGTGACGCCGTCGGCTCGTTCGTAGGCCGCGAACCCCAGCACCTCGCCCTCACGCTCGGCCAGGTAGCGGCTGCTGCCCTCGTCGTCACGGACCGTGATGTCGCTCATGCACCGACCCTAGGACGGCTCGCACCGGGCCAGGGCGATATCCGTGGCGATGCCGTGGCCGTGGCGGTCATCATGACGGCATGAACCCGTCGGGACGCGCCGCGCCACCGTGACCGACCTGCCGGCGATCGCCGACCTGCACCTGCGGGCCCGCGCGGCGGCGTACCCCGCGATGCCACGCGGCATCCACCCGCCGCACGAGGTCCAGGAGTGGGTCGCCGGCTGGGACCTGTCGGAGGCGGCGGTCTGGGTCGCCGAGCGCGACGGGCTGCTCGGCTACGCGCGCCTCTGGCAGGACTGGCTGGAGGACCTCTACGTCGACCCGGCGCACCAGGGCCAGGGTGTCGGCTCACGGCTCCTGGAGGAGGTCAAGACGCAACGGCCGCACGGGTTCAGGCTCTGGGTGTTCGAGTCGAACACCCCCGCCCGCGCCTTCTACCGGGCCCACGGGCTGGTCGAGATCGACCGCACCGACGGCGCCGGCAACGAGGAGAAGCTGCCGGACGTGAAGATGGCTTGGCCGGGTCCCGCGCCCGCGCCGTGAGCGGACCGGCACAGCGCTCCCGGCCCCGCGGGTCTCAGCATGTGGGAACTTGCTGACCGGACCCGTCGATGCCGGGGGTGGGTCCGAAGACCGACCGTGCAGCAGCCACCGCGGCCGCAGCACGACCCACGACTACCGGTGCCGGGGACAGCGGGCAGGCGCCTGGCACCGGTACCGGGACACTTCACGCGAGCCCGCGCCGGCAGTCGGTCAGAGCCAGCCCCGCTCCTGCGCGACGCGGGCAGCCTCGTACCTGGTCGTCGTCCCGGTCTTGCCGATGCCCGAGGACAGGTAGTTGCGGACCGTGCCCGGCGAGAGGTGGAGGCGGGTCGCGATGTCGGCCACCGTGGTGCCCGTCAGCGCGAGCCGCAGCACGTCACGCTCGCGCTCGGTCAGGTGGCTCTCACCCTCGATCAGCGACGAGGTCGCGAGGGTCGGGTCGATGACCCGGAGACCGCTGTGCACGCGCCGCACGGCGTCCGCGAGCTGCTTGGCCGGGGTGTCCTTGACCACGAACCCGCTCGCGCCCGCCGTCAGCGCCCTCTTGAGGTAGCCGGGTCGCCCGAACGTCGTCACGATCAGCACCCGGGTTCCCGGCAGCCGCGCGAGCACCGCCGCGGTGGCCTCGATGCCGTCGATGCCGGGCATCTCGATGTCGAGCACGCAGACGTCGGGGCGGGTGGCGACGGCGGCACCGACCACGTCGTCGCCACGCCCCACCTCGGCGACGACCTCGATGTCCTGCTCGAGATCCAGGAGGGCGGCGAGCGCTCCCCGGACCATCGCCTGGTCGTCGGCGAGCAGCACACGGATCGCCGGCCGGTCGCTCACAGCTCCACCCTGAGCTCGTGCCCGTGGCCGTCCGGGCCGGCACCCAGCGTCAATGTGCCACCGGAGGCCGCGACCCGTTCGCGCAGCCCGCGCAGACCGTTCCCCTCGGTACCCGGGCTCCCGACGCCGTCGTCGCTCACCACGAGCGTGGCGGGGCCGAGCGTCACGACGCAGCGCCGGGCGCGGCTGTGCCGGATCACGTTCGTGGTCGCCTCGCGCAGCGCCCAGGCCAGCACGATGCGGTTGCCGACCTCCACGACGTCGGGGTCGGCCGGGAGCACGGCCTCGATCCCGGCCGCCGTCAGCGCGTCGCGAGCGACCTCGAGCTCGTCGTCGATGCGCGTCGCCCGCAGCCCTGACACCGTCAGGCGGATCTCCGCGAGCGCCTCCCGTGCGAGCGTCTGCACCTGCAGCAGCTCCTGCGCGGCACGACCGCCGTCGACCTCGATCAACCTGCTCGCGAGCTCGGCCTTGACCGAGATGGCCGTCAGGGAGTGGCCCAGCACGTCGTGCACGTCGCGCGCCACCCGCTCCCTCTCGCTGACCACCGCCATCTCGCGCGCGAACCGCTCGTGCCGCTCGCCGTAGTGCCCGAGCACCCGGACCAGCATGGTGAAGCCGAAGATCAGCGGCAGCAGGATCACGAAGAACCACTGGTCGTCGTCGCCGGACAGCGCGAGCAGCACGAGCGAGACGACCAGCAGCAACCCGGACACGATCGCCCCGCGCGGCCAGCGGAACGCGAACATCGCGAAGGAGATGACGAACGGAGACAGCGCCAGGGCCTCGATGCCGATGACCAGCGACAGGCCCGCCGCCAGCGCGATCAGCACCGCGAAGGACAGCCAGCCGCCGTACGGCGGCTCGTCGCGCATGATGTGGACGAACCCCAGGACGTAGATCCCCGCGAACGCCACGATGCCGGCGAGCGAGAGCACCTGCCACACCGTCGCGGCGTCGACCTCGAGGACGGACCGCACCGGGAAGTACAGGAAGACGAGCCACCCCGCCCCCATCAGCCAGCCGAACCGCGCCCAGGGGGTGGGCGGCACGTCCGCGTCCGCCTGGCTCACTGGCGTCCGCGACCCTTGCGCACCAGCAGGGTCGCGAGCGTCGCGAGGATCACCAACCACACCGTGACATTAACGACAGGGATCCACAGCGGCTCGTGCACGGGTGCGGTGCCGTCGGCCGAGATCAGCCAGCCGTCGGTGACCGGGTACCGCGCCAGCGCGACGATCCCGTACAGCGGTGTGAGCTTGGCGACCGCCAGCATCGCCCCGCTCAGCGGGAAGAACAGGTTGCCGAGGAACGCCAGGATCACCAGGGACCCGCTCGCTGCGCTGACGGCGCCCTCGGTCTTGAACGCGAGCCCGAAGACCAGCCCGTAGAGCGAGAACAACCCGGCGCCGAGCAGCACCAGCAGCGCGGTGAGCGCCCACAGGTAACCCTGCCCCTGGGCGCCGGTGACGACTCCGAGCACGTAGATCAGCGCGACCGGGATCAGCGCCACCGAGAGCCCGAGCACCGCCTTGACCAGCACGTACTGCGCGTCCCGCATCGGGGTGAGGCCGAGCTGGCGGCCCCAGCCCTGCATGCGCTCGACGGCGGCCATGCCACCGATGCTCGTCGTCGCGGTGACCGCGCCGTAGACGGCCATCGAGACCATCATGTAGAAGGCGACGTTCCCCTTGCCGGTCGGCAGCATCTCCTGCGAGTAGTCCTGGGAGGCGCCGAAGATCACATACAGGAAGGCGGGCAGCACGGCCGTGAAGAACAGGCCGAGGAAGTCCCGGACGACCCGCCGGACCTCCATCAGGTAGTAGGTCGTGTTCATCGTCGGTCAGCTCCAGAGGTGAGGGCGAGGAAGGCCTCGTCGAGCGAGCCGGTGGTGATCTCCAGACCGGTCCCGCCGAGCTCGCTGAGCAGCAGCAGGGCGACGGCGTCGCTGTCGCCCGCGTGGATGGTGATCCGGTCACCCGCCGTCGTGACGTCGGTGACCGAACCGGTGGCGCGCAACCGCTGCACCGCGGCCTCGAGCCGGTGCGGCGGCAGCGTGGCGGTCACGGTGCGGCCCGTCGCGCGGGCCCGGATCTCGGTGGTGGGCCCGTCGGCGACGACCTCTCCGCGCGCCATCATCACGATCCGCTCCGCGAACGTGTCCGCCTCCTCGAGGTAGTGGGTGGCGAACACCACCGTGCGGCCCTCGGAGACCTCGGACCGCATGGTGGCCCAGAACTCGTGCCGCGCGCCGACGTCCATGCCGGCGGTCGGCTCGTCCAGGATCAGCAGGTCGGGGTCGGGCAGCAACGCCAGCGCGAACCGCAGCCGCTGCTGCTCACCGCCGGAGCACTTGCTCACGCGCCGTCCCGCGATCGCGGTCAGCCCGGCGCGCTCGATCGCCTCGTCGACCGGCAGCGCAGCCCGGTAGGCGGAGGCGATGACCTGCACGGTCTCGCGCACGCTCAGGTCGTGCAGCAGGCCACCGCTCTGGAGGACCGCCGAGACCTTGCCCCCGAGCACGGCGGCGCGTGCACCCTGGCCGTAGACCCTCACGGTCCCGGAGGTCGGTTCCGTCAGCCCGAGCGCCATGTCGAGCGTGGTCGTCTTGCCGGCGCCGTTGGGCCCCAGGAAGGCGACGATCTCGCCGCGCCCGATCGTCAGGTCGATGCCCCGCACGGCCTCGACGCGGTCGCCGCCGACCGGTGTGAACGTCTTCGTGACGCCGGCGAGGTCGAGCGCCGGCTCTGCTGTGCTCGTCATGAGACGAGTGTGTTCGCCCGCCGCGCACGGGCACAGCCCCGGGCGTCACGCCCTGACCCGTGACAGATGTCAGCGGCTGAGCAGCACCGCCGCGAGGACCAGGATCGACAGCCCGCCCACGCCGATCGTCAGCAGCGTGCCCACGAACGCGGCCACCGTGACCCGCAGGTCGTCGACGAGGTAGGGCGCCTTGGTGGGGCCACCCGCCGCGGTCAGCAGCGCACGCTGGGCGCGCTCCATCCGGCCGAACACCCTCCCGATGACCGCGAGCCGGCCGACGCCGAACATCCGCGTCATGCGCGCACCGGCACCGCGGCGGCTCACCTCGGGCAGCTGCACCTCGGTGAAGGCGTCCATCACGGCGCGGACGTCCTCCTCGCCCTCGATGCCCGTCATGTCGTCCTCGACCTTGTCGGACAGCGAGTCGATCCGGATCAGCTCCTGGGAACCCACCACGACGGTCGGCCGGTCCGCGCTCGCCGGCGCCTCCGTCAGCCGCAGCCACCGGCGGCGGCGCAGCCCCAGCACCAGCACCGGCAGCGCCAGCAGCGCCAGGAACGCGATCAGCAGCGCCGTGCCGAGCCCCCCGGGGCCGCCGGCGGGCGCCAGCAGCGCCCACACCTGCCAGGTGAGGACGACCAGGACGAGCGTGGCCCACCCGAGCAGGAACGCCGTCGGGAACCTCAACAGCTGGGCACCACCGCGAGCGAAGGCACCCAGGTTCTCCGACAGCGAGCTCATGGGGACCATTCTCACAAATGGTGGGGGCGAGCGGTACGGCCGTGGCGTGGGACCATGGCAGCAGCCACGTCCCTGCCACGTCCGAGGTCCCTCGTTGCCCCTCATCCCCAGTGACTCCGCCCAGGCGGACCGCATCGCTCCGGCCGCCACCGCGCCCGAGCTGTTGCGGAACTTCTGCATCATCGCCCACATCGACCACGGCAAGTCGACGCTGGCCGACCGGATGCTGCAGCTGACCGGTGTGGTCGACGCGCGGCAGATGCGCGCCCAGTACCTGGACCGCATGGACATCGAGCGCGAGCGCGGCATCACGATCAAGAGCCAGGCGGTGCGGATGCCCTGGGGGGTCCGCGAGGGCGGCGTCGAGGGTGGCGCCGTGCTTCCCTACGCGCTGAACATGATCGACACCCCCGGGCACGTCGACTTCACCTACGAGGTCTCCCGCTCGCTCGCCGCGTGCGAGGGTGCCGTGCTGCTGGTCGACGCCGCGCAGGGGATCGAGGCGCAGACCCTGGCGAACCTGTACCTGGCGATGGAGAACGACCTCACGATCATCCCGGTGCTCAACAAGATCGACCTGCCGGCCGCGCAGCCCGAGAAGTACGCCGAGGAGCTCGCCAACCTGATCGGCGGCGACCCCGAGGACTGCCTCAAGGTCTCGGGCAAGACCGGCGAGGGCGTCGAGGCGCTGCTGGACCGGATCGTGCGGGACGTGCCGCCGCCGGTGGGCGACCCCGACGCACCCTCCCGTGCCATGATCTTCGACTCGGTCTACGACGTCTACCGGGGCGTCGTCACCTACGTCCGGGTCATCGACGGCCATCTGAAGCCCCGTGAGCGCATCCTCATGCTCTCCACGCGCGGCACCCACGAGCTGCTCGAGATCGGTGTCTCATCACCGGAGCCCACCTCGACGGCGGGGCTCGGGGTGGGCGAGGTCGGTTACCTCATCACCGGGGTCAAGGACGTGCGTCAGTCCCGTGTGGGCGACACGGTGACGAACGCGCAGAAGCCGGCCTCGGTGGCGCTGGCGGGATACGCCGACCCGAAGCCGATGGTGTTCTCCGGGCTGTACCCGATCGACGGCTCCGACTACCCGGTGCTGCGGGAGGCGCTGGACAAGCTCCAGCTCAACGACGCCGCGCTCACCTACGAGCCCGAGACCTCGGTGGCGCTTGGGTTCGGGTTCCGCTGCGGCTTTCTGGGGCTGCTGCATCTGGAGATCGTCCGCGAGCGGCTCGAGCGGGAGTTCAACCTCGATCTGATCTCCACCGCCCCCAACGTCATCTACGACGTCACGATGGAGGACGGCAAGGAGGTCGTCGTCACCAACCCCAGCGAGTTCCCGGCGGGCAAGATCAGCACGGTCAGCGAGCCGCTGGTGAAGGCGACGCTGCTGACGCCGAGCGACTACGTCGGCACGATCATGGAGCTGTGCCAGGGGCGTCGCGGGACGCTGCAGGGGATGGACTACCTCTCCGAGGACCGCGTCGAGCTGCGCTACACGCTGCCGCTCGCCGAGATCATCTTCGACTTCTTCGACCAGCTGAAGTCCCGCACCCGCGGCTACGCGACGCTCGACTACGAGCTCACCGGCGAGGCCACCGCGGACCTGGTCAAGGTCGACATCCTGCTGCAGGGCGAGCCGGTCGACGCCTTCTCGGCGATCGTGCACCGCGACAAGGCCTACGCCTACGGCGTGATGATGACCGAGAAGCTCAAGGAGCTGATCCCTCGGCAGCAGTTCGAGGTGCCGATCCAGGCCGCGATCGGCGCCCGGATCATCGCCCGCGAGACCATCCGGGCGATGCGCAAGGACGTGCTCGCCAAGTGCTACGGCGGCGACATCAGTCGCAAGCGCAAGCTGCTGGAGAAGCAGAAGGAGGGCAAGAAGCGGATGAAGAACATCGGCCGCGTCGAGGTCCCTCAGGAGGCGTTCGTGGCGGCGCTGTCCTCCGACGCGGCGGGCGGCAAGGAGTCACCGAAGCGGTGAGTGCCGCCTCCTCGGCGTTCGGGGTCTACCTGCACGTGCCGTTCTGCTCGGTCCGGTGCGGGTACTGCGACTTCAACACCTACACCGCGACCGAGCTCGGTGGCGGCGCCAGCCAGATGAGCTACGCGCGCACCGCGGTCACCGAGATCGCGCTCGCCGAGGCCGAGCTGCAGCGGCGCGGCCTGGCCGGCCGCGAGGTCTCCACGGTGTTCTTCGGGGGCGGCACACCCACCCTGCTCCCGACGGCGGACCTCGCCGCCATGCTCGGGGCGGTGGCCTCGACGTGGGGCCTGGCCCGGGACGCCGAGATCACCACCGAGGCCAACCCGGACTCGGTGGGTCGCTCGGACCTGGCCGACCTGCGGGCGGCCGGCTTCACGCGGGTCTCCTTCGGGATGCAGTCGGCGGTCCCGCACGTGCTCGCCACGCTCGACCGCACCCACGACCCGGAGCGGGTGCCGCAGGTGGTGGCGTGGGCGCGGGAGGCCGGGCTTGCGGTGTCGCTGGACCTGATCTACGGCACCCCGGGCGAGAGCGTCGAGGACTGGCGCAGGAGCGTGCAGGCCGTGCTCGCGCTCGAGCCCGACCACGTCTCGGCGTACGCGTTGACGATCGAGCCGGGCACCAAGATGCACGCACGGGTCCGGCGCGGTGACCTCCCCGGCGTCGACGGCGACGACCAGGCCACCAAGTACGAGGTCGCGGACACGCTGCTCGAGCAGGCGGGCTACGGCTGGTACGAGATCTCCAACTGGGCACGCTCGCCCGAGCAGCGCTGCCGTCACAACATCGCCTACTGGAGCTCCGAGGACTGGTGGGGCGTCGGCCCGGGCGCCCACAGCCACCTGGCGGGGCAGCGGTTCTGGAACGTCAAGCACCCACGTGCCTATGCGCAGCGGGTCGAGGCCGGCGAGCTGCCGATCGCCGAGACCGAGTCGCTGACGTCCGAGCAGATCGCCGACGAGCGGGTGCTGCTGGGGATCCGGCTCGTCGAGGGGCTGCCGGTCGATCCCGCCGTGCGCCACCTGCTGCCGGCGATGGTCGAGGAGGATCTCCTGGACGCCGTGCCTGCCGCCTCCGGCGTCGCACGGCTGACCCGGCGCGGGCGACTGCTGGCGGACACGGTCGTCGGCCGCCTGGTGTCCTGACCCGGCCCCACATCCCCACGAAACCGACATCCATCGGTACGGTAGGCGCGCACAAGACCTCCATCATTCGTCCACAGGAGTGACATGACGCAGAACCCGCCGGATCCCCAGAACCCGGGCGGTGAGCAGCCTGACGAGCAGCAGCCGGGCGGGTTCCCGCCGCCCAGCCAGCCGCCGACCTACGGCAGCCCGAACCAGCCGCCGGCCAACCAGCCGCCGGCCAACCAGCCGCCGGCCGACCAGCCGCCGAGCTACGGTGCGCCGCAGCAGCCCGGCTACGGCACGCCGCCGCCTCCGCCTCCCGGTGGTGGGTTCCCGTCCGCTCCGCCGCCGCCTCCCGGTGGTGGCTTCCCGTCCGCCCCGCCGCCGCCTCCCGGTCAGTACGGGCAGTACGGCGCGCCGCAGTACGGCGGCCAGGCCGGCGCACCCGGGCCGTGGGGTGCTGGCCAGCCGCAGTTCTCGGTGGGTGCGGCGATCAGCTACGGCTGGAACGCGTTCAAGTCGCACGCGCTCGTCTGGATCCTCGGCTTCCTCGCGGTCGCCGCACTCTCGATCCTGATCCAGCGCATCCTCAACCCCTCGGTGAACGTCGACCTCGACAGCGCCGCCGACGGCGGCATCCCGATGGTCGAGTACACGCTCACGGGGCAGCTGCTCGCGGGTGTCGCCACGATCCTGACCTACCTCCTGTACGCGGTGTTCGTCCAGGGCGTCGTGCACAAGCTCAACGGCCGGTTCGACGGCTTCGGCTCGTTCACGAGGTTCGATCACGCGGGTCCGCTGTTCATCGCGGCCGCGGCGCTGGGCGCCGTCAACCTGGTCTTCGGCCTGCTGTCGATCGTGTCGCCGTTCCTGACGAGCATCCTCAGCCTCGTCTGGGGCGTCCTCAGCACCTTCGTGATGTACATCGCCGCCGACCGTGGCGTCCAGGTGGTCGAGGCCGTCCAGCAGAGCATCCGGCTCGTCACGTCGAACCTGGGCTCGGTCATCGTGCTGTGGCTCGCCACCATCGGGCTCGTGATCGCCGGCATCATCGTCGTCTGCTTCACCGGTCTGATCATCGTGGTGCCCCTGGTCGCGCTCGCGTGGGGCTTCGCCTACAAGACGCTCTCCGGCCAGCAGGTCGCGGCTCCCTGACACGACCTGACGGATGTCAGCGTGACGCAGCCTCCGGACCCCTCCGAGCCGACCACGGCCTCGGAGCCGGAGGCTGCGTCCGGTCCGTGGGGACACTACGGCCGGTCCCCGGACCCCACAGGTGCCTACCCGGGGCCGGACCAGGGCAGCTACACGCCGCTGCCCCGCATCGACGAGGGCGACTACCGGCCACCCGGCCCCGGCTACAGCGGCGGCGACCTCGGCCCTGAGGCGGCGCAGGCGACCGACTCCCTGCGCCGCGCGTGGCGCATCTTCGCGGCCCATCCGTGGCCCTTCGTGCTCTCCCAGCTGATCTGGGGAGCGATCATGGCCGCGCCGGTGCTGGTGCTGCTGCTCGCGTTCGGCGCGATGAGCCTCGGCGGGCGGGATCCTGGAGCCGGGCTGTCGGCCCTGTTCGGCGTCGGCGGCCTCGTCGTGGTCCTGGTCGTCGTGCTGCTCGCCGTCATCCAGCAGGGGGCGTTCGCGACGGCGACCCTCAAGGCGGTCGACGGCGTACGGGTCGGGCTCGGCGACTTCTTCCGCCCGCGTCATCTGCTGCAGCTCGTGCTGCTCGCCCTGATCCTCGGCCTCGCCGCCGCGCTGCTGGCCGTGACCGGGATCGGCCCCGTGGTCGTGATGTTCTTCGGGATCTGGGCGGTGCTGCTGGTGGTCGACCGGGGGCTGCCGGCGATCGAGGCCCTCAGGAGCAGCGTGACCGCGAGCCTGCGCAACCCCGGGCAGACGATCGTGCTCGTGCTCGCCGCCTACCTGATGAACGCGGTCGGGGTGCTGCTGTGCGGGCTCGGCACGCTGGTCTCGACGCCGGTCGGGGTGCTGGCGTTCGCCGACCACTACCGGCGCAGCGCGTCGTTCGCTCGACGATGAGCGCCTCGCTCACTCGACGGTGACGAAGTCGACCAGCTCCTCCACGCGCCCGAGCAACGCAGGGGAGAGGTCCTTGTAGTCCCGCACCCGGCCGAGGATCCGCTTCCATCCGGCCGCGATGTCGGCCTGGTTCCGCGCCGGCCAGCCGAGCGCCCGAAGCGTGCCGACCTTGATGTCGGTGCCCCGTGGCACGTGCGGCCACGCCTGCAGCCCCACCCGTTCCGGGAGCACGGCCTGCCACACGTCGACGTACGGGTGGCCCAGCACCAGCACGCCCGGGAACCGGGCGCTCACCTCCTCGGCGATCCGGCTCTCCTTGGACCCGGGCACCAGGTGATCGACCAGGACCCCGACCCGGCGCTGCGGGCTCGGCCCGAAGTCGGCGAGCCGCTCGCCGAGGTGATCGACGCCGTCGAGCATCTCGACGACGACACCCTCGACGCGGAGGTCGTCGCCCCAGACGCGTTCGACGAGCTCGGCGTCGTGGCGGCCCTCGACCCAGATCCGTGACGCGCGAGCCACGCGGGCGCGGGCGTTGCTCACCGCGACCGAGCCGCTGGCGGTGCGCGTCGGACCGGTCGAACGGGGCTGAGGGCGCGGGGGCACCAGCCGGACCGGCTTGCCCTCGACCCAGAAACCGGCGCCGAGGGTGAACGTGCGGGTGCGGCCGTGCCGGTCCTCGAGCACCACCACGTGCTCGCCGCCGCTCTTCTCGACCCGCACCACGGCGCCCACCCAGCCGCTGGTGACGTCCTCGACCACGAGCCCGCGCTCGGCGGGCACGTCGGTGGTCTGCGGCCTGCGATCACGGTGCGGGTCGTGGGAGAGGACGTCGGGTCCGTAACGGTCGGTCACGCCGCACGACGTTACGCACGCACGCGGGGAAGGTGTGGGAGGCGCCGCGTAGAATTGGCACTCACGGCACGGGAGTGCCATGGGATCCACGAGCAGCGGGAGGGGTACGGCGATGGAACGGCAGGACAGGCAGCTCGACGTGCTCCGGGCGATCGTGCAGGACTACGTCCGCAGCCGCGAGCCGGTCGGGTCCCGCAACCTCGTCGAGCGGTACAACCTCGGGGTCTCTCCCGCGACGATCCGCAACGACATGGCCGTGCTGGAGGAGGAGGGCTACATCGCCCAGCCGCACACCTCCGCCGGCCGCATCCCCACCGACAAGGGCTACCGCGCCTTCGTCGACCGGATCAACGTGGTCAAGCCGCTCTCCACGGCGGAACGGCGAGCGATAGGCGAGCTGCTGGACTCCGCCGTCGATCTCGACGACGTCCTCGAACGCACGGTGCGGCTGCTCGCCCAGCTGACCCAGCAGGTCGCTGTCGTGCAGTACCCCTCGCTGCGCCGCTCGGCGTTGCGGCACGTCGAGCTCGTGCCCGCCGGACCGCGCCGGTTGATGGTCGTGATCATCACCGATGCCGGCCGTGTCGAGCAGCGCAGCATCGAGCACCAGGCCACGATCGACGACCCGTTCCTGGCCGAGCTGCGCGCGCGGCTCAACGCGGCGGGTGTCGGGCGCCGGATGCCCGATCTGGTGCGCTCGTTCGGCGAGATCGTCGGTGCCTTCCCGCACGAGGACCGGGCGCTGGTCTCCGAGATCACCGAGGTGGTCACCGACACCCTCTCGGAGGAGGTCGAGGAGCGTATCGTCATGGCAGGCACAGCGAACCTGGCACGGGCCGATGTCGACTTCACCCGCACCATCTCGCCGGTCCTGGAGGCGCTCGAGCAGCAGGTCGTGCTCCTTCGCCTGCTGACCGAGATGGGTGAGGAGTCGCCGTTGGCCGTACGGATCGGTGCCGAGACCCACAACGAGGGGCTCAGCGAGACCGCGGTCGTGGCCGGTGCCTATGGAACATCTGGCGGCGGTGCCGGGTTCGGACAGCTGGGCGTGGTCGGGCCCACCCGGATGGACTATCCCTCGACTATGGCGGCGGTGCGAGCAGTCGCCCGCTACCTGTCCAAGATCCTGGCGTCCTGACGCCGAGCAAGAACGAGCAGACGAGACGAGAAGCGTGACGACGGACTACTACGAGGTGCTCGGCGTGTCCCGGGAGGCGACTCCTGAGGAGATCAAGCGGGCCTACCGCAAGCTGGCGCGCCAGTACCACCCGGATGTCGCCGGCCCCGATGCCGCCGACAGGTTCAAGGAGGTCAGCGCCGCCCACGAGGTGCTGTCCAACCCGGAGAAGCGCCGGATGTACGACCTCGGCGGCGGGACCTCGGGCATGCCCGGCGGCGCAGCAGGCTTCGGGTTCAGCGACATCTTCGAGTCGTTCTTCCAGAGCGCCGGCGGGGGAGCGAGCCGCGGCCCGGCCTCGCGCGTGCGGCGCGGCCAGGATGCGCTGATCCGGATCGACGTCGATCTCTCCGAGGCCGCCTTCGGCGTGGCGCGCGAGGTCACGGTCGACACCGCCGTGGTGTGCGGCGTCTGTCACGGGTCCTGCTGCCGCCCCGGCACCGGCCCGCAGACCTGCCCCGAGTGCCAGGGCCGCGGATCCGTGCAGCGCGTGGCCCGGTCGTTCCTGGGCAACGTGATGACCACCGCTCCCTGCGCCGCGTGCGGCGGGTTCGGCTCGATCATCCCCGACCCCTGCCCCGAGTGCTCCGGCGAGGGTCGCGTGCGCAGCCGGCGCACCCTCACGGTCAACGTGCCCGCCGGTGTCGACTCCGGCACTCGCATCAAGCTCAGCGGTCAGGGCGAGGTCGGCCCCGGTGGCGGCCCGGCCGGTGACCTCTACGTCGAGGTCCGTGAGAAGAAGCACGCGGTGTTCACGCGCCGCGGCGACGACATCCACTGCACGGTCGAGCTCCCGATGACCGCGGCGGCGCTCGGCACCGTGGTCACCATGGAGACGCTCGACGGTGAGCAGGACGTCGACATCAAGCCCGGCACCCAGCCGGAGGACATCGTCACCCTGCGCGGGTTCGGCGTGGGGCACCTGCAGGCCTCCGGCCGCGGTGACCTGCACGTGCACGTCAGGGTGACCGTGCCCACCGAGCTGAGCCCCGAGCAGGAGAAGCTGATGCGCGACCTCGCGGCCCAGCGCGGCGAGGAGCGCCCGGTCGCGCGGGTCTCGCCCACCAAGAGCTCGGTGCTGCGCAAGCTCCGGGACACCTTCGCCGGTCGGTGAGCAGCACCGTATGACGGCCCCGGTCTTCGTGGTCGACCCGGGGGCGATGCCGAGCACCCTCGGCCCGGGCGACACCTGGACGCTCACCGGCCCCGAGGCGCGCCACGCGGCCACGGTCCAGCGCCTGCGCGCCGGCGAACCGATCGAGGTCGTCGACGGCGCCGGGACCCGGCTGCGGGGCGAGGTCGCCGAGGGATCGGGGCCGGCCGCCGTCGAGATCTCGGTGCTCGAGGTGAGCCACGAGGAGCCGCCCAGCCCCCGCCTCGTGCTCGTGCAGGCGCTCGCCAAGGGCGGGCGTGACGAGATGGCCGTCGAGGCAGCGACCGAGCTCGGCGTCGATGCCGTGCGGCCGTGGCAGTCCGCGCGCTCGGTGGTGCAGTGGCGCGGCGACAAGGCCGCCAAGGGCGAGCAGCGGTGGCGCGCGCTCGTGCAGGCGGCGAGCAAGGTGGCCCGGCGGTCCTGGCTGCCCGAGGTGCTGCCGTTCGTCCGCGGCGACGCGCTGGTCGACGTGGTGGCCGAGGCCGCCGCGGCCGGCGCGGTGGTGCTGGTGCTGCACGAGGTCGCGAGCACACCGCTGGTGCAGGTGCCGCTCGAGCGCGCCCGCGAGGTGCTGATCGTGATCGGGCCCGAGGGCGGGATCAGCGACGATGAGGTGGACGCGCTCGTGGGCGCCGGCGGCTCGGCGGTGCTGCTGGGGCCGAACGTGCTCCGCAGCTCCACCGCCGGACCTGCCGCGCTCGCCGTCCTGGCCGCCCGCACCGGCCGCTGGACCTGAGTCACCAGCGGACGACGACCGGGTCGTCCCGTGTCGACATCGGGGCCGCGCGGGGGCGATCGGCAGAGTCGTCCGTGGCGGGTTTCGTCCGACGACCCAGGCGCGCAGGCTGGCTCCACTCGACAGCATCGAAGGGGCCAGCGCCATGCCGACGTCACAGCCGTATCACCGCGTGCACGCGATCGGAGGAGCCGATCTGGACGCCGCGGCCGACCTCCTCGGTCGCGGGATGGCCGACAACCCCGTGCACATCGCCGCCTACCGAGGTGACGAGACCTCCCGCGCGCTCCGGCATGGGTTGCTCATGCGGACGCTGCTGCGGCGCTCGCCCTCGTTGCAGATCGAGGGCGTCGATCGCGGCGAGGGACTGGCGGGGATCGCGGCATGGGCACCGCCGGGCACCTGTCAGCCGACGCCGGACGCGCGGCTGCACCTGCTGGGACGCGCCCTGACGTTCGGGCCGGGAACGGCGGCCCGGCTGCTGACGTGGACGCGGGCCTGGGCGCGACACGACCCCGGCGCACCGCACGTGCACCTGGGACCCGTCTCGGTGGACCGACACCTGCGCGGGCGGGGCATCGGCGGCTTCCTGCTGCTGCGGCACGTGGGCCGACTTGACGTCGCCGGTGTGGACGGCTACCTGGAGACCGACCGTCCCGAAGCGGTGGGCTTCTACGAACGGTTCGGGTACGCCGTGGTCGACAAGACCGACGTGCTGGGCACGCGCTGCTGGTTCATGCGGCGCCGTGCCGAGTGAGGCGGGCGAGCGCCGGCCCAGGTTGTCGACACCGGGCGCACACCCTGTCGCGTGAGGGCGACATCCGGCTCGATCGGTGTCGCCCGGGCTCCGCCCAGGATGTCGCCCTGGTGCGGACGCGGAGGTCCGGTCACCTTCGTAGCGTCGCAACCATGACACGACCATCATCCCCGGCGCCCGAGGAACCCGGCGCTCCCGACCGGGGCGCCACGTCGGAGGACCGGCGTACCGTCACCGTGCCGCGGCGCGCGCTGCTGGGTTCCGCTCTCGCGTCCGTGGGCGGGGCAGCGGTGGCCGGCTTCGCCGGTGGACATCTCCTCGCGGGCGCCGATGTCGCCGCTGCCGACCCGGCACCTGCCGAGGCCTCGGACGTCGTCTCGCCGTTCGGCGCGCACCAGGCCGGGATCGCGACGGCGCAGCAGCGGTACGCCACCTTCGTGGCCGCCGACGTGACCGTCACCGATGCCGCGGCGCTCCGCCGCCTGCTCGTCGACCTCTCGGCCACGGTGGCGCTCATCACCCGAGGCGAGGAACCACCGCCGTCGCCGATGTTCCCCGAGGGCGCGGCCACCCCCACGGACTTCGCGACCGGGCTCTCACCGGCCCGGCTGACGATCACGGTGGGGGTGGGCGCTCGGGTGTTCGACCTCCCTGGCCTCGCGCGCGAGGTGCCACGACGGCTGCGGCCGCTCCCCGCGTTCTCCAGAGATCACCTCGACCCGCGATGGGGCGGCGGGGACCTCATCGTCCAGATCTGTGCCGACGACGCCCAGGTCGTCAGCGCCGCCATGCGAGCCCTGCGCGCGCGATTGCCCGGCCAGGCGGTCATCCGGTGGACCCAGTCCGGCTTCCTCAGCACGCCGCGCGACGGCGGGACGCCGCGCAACATGTTCGGGCAGAAGGACGGCACCTCCAACCCCCGCCCGGACTCCGGCGCGTTCGCCGACACCGTCTGGGCGCTGCCCGACGAGCCGGCCTGGTTCGCCGGCGGCACGTACCTGGTCTTCCGCAAGATCCGGATGAAGACGGCAAACTGGGATCTCACCGCCCGCGACGTGCAGGACGCGGTGATCGGCCGCCGCCGCGCGGACGGGTCCCCACTGACGGGTGAGCAGGAGCACGACCAGCCCGACCTCGAGGCCACCGGCGCGGATGGTGCGACCGTCATCGCTCCGGACGCGCACATCCGGCGTGTGCACGGGTTCTCGATGCTGCGCCGCAGCTACAGCTACGACTACGGCTTCCTGACCGCCATGGCAGGCGGCAGCCCCGACCCGCTGGAGCAGCCGGAGCACCATGTGCACGCTCCCGGCACCGAGGACCATCACCACGGTGGGCACGGCAAGCTGGATGTGGGGCTGCTGTTCTGCGCGTACGGCAACGACCCCGACAACCAGTTCGTCGCCGCCCAGCAGCGCTTGGACGAGCACGATGCTCTGAACGAGTTCATCCAGCACACCGGCAGCGCCGTCGTCGCGATCCTCCCGGGCTTCGGGGAAGCGGGCCACCTCGGCGACACTCTTGTCTGATCCCCGAACGAGCGTCCAGGAGACCCGATGAGCGACACGACGCAGCCGCCGCCCGACGAGCCGACCGCGGCCGAACGGGCGATCCTGGCCGACATCGGCACGCGGCACGAGCTGTGGTCCGCGACCACCACGGCGGTCACGCTGGCCCGCGGCGGGGAGAACACGAGCTTCGCCGTGGCCGGCTGCGTCGTGCGCTTCAACGAGGATCACGACGCCGTCGCACGCGAGGCTGCGCTCCTGCGTGCGCTCGCCGAGGCCACGCCTGTCGCGACGCCGGTGCCGCTCGTTCACGACGCCCGGCTCGGGCTCCTGGTCTACCGCATGCTGCCGGGCGAGCCGCTGCTGGTGCGCAGGCGACGACACGCGGCCGGCACGGTGGCGGCGCTGAGCCAGGTGCTCGCCGCGCTGCGAAGCGTCCCGGTGGCGCAGCACCTGCCCGTGGACGACTACGCGAACGAGGCCTGGCACGAGGACGCGCAGGAGCACTTCCGCGCGGTCGAGTCGTGCCTGGACCCGAACCGCGCCGCGGTGGTCTCGTCCTTCCTCGACGCGCCGGTACCACCGACGCGGGACCGGGTCGTCCCGCAGCACAACGACCTCGGGGCGGAGCACATCCTCGTCGACCCGGCCGGCACCGTGACGGGAGTGATCGACTGGACCGATGCCGCTCGCTCCGACCCCGCTCGCGACCTCGGACTGCTCTACCGCGACCTCGGGAGCGAGGTCGCGCTCGCCGTCGCCGAGGCGCTGGACGGACCTCCCGGCGCGGACGACCGCACGCGCATCCGGTTCCACGCACGCTGCAAGTGGCTCGAGGACTTCCACTTCGCCACGGACGAACCCGTGACGCGCGCGCCGTACCTCGACAGCTGTCACCGCACCTTCGCGCACACCTTCGAGGACACCGCCTGAGTCGAGGAACCATCGACCGGTGCGGGGCGATATTGAGGCGAGGGTTGTCGTCGCCTGCGACTAACGTCGGGTGGTCATGATCAGCGCGCCCGAGACCCCCGAGACCCCGCCGCTCGATCGGGAGTCGCCGCGCGCCCCGGTCGCGAAGGACCCTGCGCGTCGGCTGGACTGGCGACGCCTGCGTCGACCCGCCGCGGTGATGGCACTGATCGCGCTGACCGCGGGTGCCTGGGGTCAGGTGCTCGGCACCGCCGCGGCGGGTCGGCTGGCCGAGAACGCCACGCTCGCCGGGCTCGGGCTGCTCGCGCTGTGCGTCGTCGGCGGCGCGCTCCTCGACGGCGCAGGTCAGGTGATCTGGGCGGGGGTCGTGGATCGTGCCGAGGGCAAGCTCCGCAGCGACCTGCTGAACGCGGCGCTGCGACAGCCGCTGTCGGCGCTCTCGGAGCAGGCCGTCGGCGAGGTCCTCGACCGGGTCGACGACGACACCCATGCGGTCGGGACGCTGGTTCGGCGCCAGCTCTGGGGCGCGGGCCGCACGGTGGTCGGCACCGTGCCGATGTGGATCGTCGCCGGGCTCACGTGGTGGCCCGCATGGACTCTGTTCCCGCTGCTGGCGGTCGTGGTGTGGTTCGCCACCCGGCGGATGCTCGGTGAGATCGCCCGCCGCAAGGTCGTCGAGGAGATCGCGTGGACCGACCACGCGGCCGCCTTCGAGGAGGCGGTCGCGGCCCGCAACGACCTGCGCACGAGCCTGGGGCAGGCGTTCGCGGTCCGCCGGCTCGCGCAGCTGTCCGCGCTGGTGCACGAGAAGTTCCTCGCGGT
Organism: Pseudactinotalea suaedae; assembly: GCF_009733815.1. Taxonomy (GTDB): domain Bacteria; phylum Actinomycetota; class Actinomycetes; order Actinomycetales; family Beutenbergiaceae; genus Pseudactinotalea; species Pseudactinotalea suaedae. The sequence continues at coordinate 251,696 of NZ_WNXY01000002.1, read as the reverse complement.
GGTGCGCGTGGAGGAGCGGTTGATCCGGCGCGCCGGGCTGCTCACGTACTCGCTGCTGGCGGCGGTCGCGGTCGCCAGCGCCGCGATCGCGGCCGGCGGCGGGCTGTCCGTGCAGCAGCTGGTCACGCTGTTCCTGGTCACGGCGATGTTCATCGGGCAGATCGACAACCTGGTGCACCACCTGCCCGACATCCAGGAGGGGCTGGGTGCGGTCATCCGGCTGCGTCAGATGCTCGATCTCGAGCCCGAGCCCGAGGGTGGCGACGACGTCCCCTCCGGACCGCTCGACCTCGAGCTCCGCGACCTCACCTTCACCTACGAGGAGGGCACGTTCGCGCTCAGCGGCGTGAACCTCCGGGTCCCGGCCGGCGAGACGATCGCGCTCGTCGGTCGCACCGGCTCCGGGAAGTCCACACTGGCGGCGCTGCTGTCGCGCGCGGTGGAGCCCGAGCGCGGCATGGTCGTCATCGGCGGCGCCGATGTGCGCGACCTCGACCTGCAGAAGCTGCGCCGCGCCGTCGGGGTGGTGACCCAGCGCACCGAGATCCTGGCCGGGACGCTCGCCGAGAACATCGCGCTGTTCGCCGACGTCCCACGGGCCCACATCGAGGCGGCGGTGCACGAGCTCGGCCTGACCGAGTGGGTCTCGGGCATGCCGGACGGCCTCGACACCCTGCTCGGTCCCGGCGGCACCACGCTGTCGGCGGGCGAGGAGCAGCTCGTCGCGTTCGCCCGGCTGCTCGTGCGCGACGTGCAGCTGGTCGTGCTGGACGAGGCCACCGCGCGGATGGACCCGCTGACCGAGGCCCGCGTCGTGTCCGCGTCCGACCGGTTGCTCAGCGGACGTACCGGGGTGCTCATCGCCCACCGCCTCGGCACGATCGAGCGCGCCGGGCTCGTGGCCGTGCTCGACCACGGCCGTGTGGTGCAGCACGGCTCGCGCTCCGAGCTCGCGCGCACGCCTGGCCCGTTCCGGACCTTGGTCGAGGCGGGTGCGAGCGACGGCTCGCTGGACGACGAGGATTACGACAACAACCTCGACCCCGATGCGGCGGCCGCCGACGAGCCTCGGGAGCGCGAGGTCGTCGAGGCACCCGTTGCGAGCACGTCGGGCGTTCCGGGCGACGGTGCCGCTCAGCACTCGGTGGGTGGGCGCCGCCGGACCGGCACCCCGCCGGACGTCCCGGAGCCCGGCTCCGGGCCGAGCCTGGCGCGCGGGATCCTCAACGCCCTGCTGGTGCGACCGAAGTGGGGCCTGTTCGCCGCGCTGCTGTTCCTGCTCTCGGCGCTGGTGGCCGCGCAGGGCGCGGTCAGCGGGTTCCTGTGGGGCCGCACGGTCGAGCAGGTGCAGATCGGCGGCGAGGTCCCTGTGGCGCTCCTGGCGACGCTCGCGGTGCTGCTCCTCACCCAGCCGCTGCTGCTGTCCCGGGCGGTGGGCCTGTACCCGCGCTGGTGGATCGAGATCCTGCTGCGGATCCGGATGAGCGTCATGCACGGGCAGACCCGGCAGCACCGGCTGCCGCCGACGCCGCCCGGCGAGATCGTGGCACGAGCGATGGACGCGGACAGGTTCGCGCGGTACGCGGACCGCTGGGTCGATTTCATCAACGGCCTCCTGATCGTGGTCGTGACGGCGGTGATCAGCGGGACCTGGACGGCGGGCGCCGTGCTGCTGGCGGTCATGGTCATCTCGGCGGCGGCCTCGGCGATCGGACGACCGATCGCCGGCCGGTCGGCCACGAAGTCCTCGGCGGCACGCGCCGGCTTCGGGCGCGCGCTCGTGTCCGCGCTCGACTCCGCGCGCACGGTCAAGCTCGCGGCCCGCACACCCGACGTCCGCCGCCACCTGGCCGAGGTCGACTCCGGCCGGGTGCGCGCCGCGATCTTCGAGCACCGGGTGCAGGCGGTCCTCGACTCGGTGCCGATGGTGACGCTCTACATCGGCGTCGTCGTCGCCTGGGGCTTCCTGCTGACCGAGCGATGGGATCTCGCCACGACGCTGCTGGTCGCCAACGCGGTGACCGGGTTCGCGTGGTTCGGCGTGGTGGCAGGCGCCGTGATCACCGAGGCGCCGGGCACCCGGTCGTGGCAGGTGGCGACCGCCCGGTTCGCCGACGGCGCCGACCTGACGCGCCCGACGCCCGGTGTCGATCTCGTCGACGGCACCGCACCGGCACCCCGGACGCCGCGGCGGCAGCGCCTCGAGCACCTCGAGCTGCGGGACCTGAGCGCGGTCCACGAGGATGGCACGATCGGCGTCTACGGCGTGGACCTCGAGGTGCGGCGCGGCGAGCTGGTGCTGCTCCTCGGGCAGGTCGGCTCGGGCAAGTCGTCGCTGCTGTCCGCGCTGGCCGGTCTGGTGGAGCACACCGGCGGGGTGCGCTGGAACGGCGCCGACGTGGGCGATGCGCAGGAGTTCCTGCGGCCCGCCCAGGTCGCGCACGTGGCGCAGGTGCCGCGGGTGCTCTCCGGCACCTTCGCCGACAACGTCCGGCTCGACCACCCGCGTGACCTCGAGGGCCCGATCCGTGGCGCCCGGCTCACGCAGGACGTCGAGGAGGCCGGGGGGCCGCACTCGCTGGTGGGGCACCGCGGGGTGCGGCTCTCGGGTGGTCAGGTGCAGCGGCTCGCTCTCGCGCGGGCGCTCGCGGCGGACACCGAGCTGTTGCTGGCGGACGACGTCTCGAGCGCGCTGGACGCGACCACCGAGATCGAGCTGTGGGAGGCGCTGCGCGAGCAGGGCACCACGGTGGTCGGCGCGACCTCCAAGCGGGCAGCGCTGTCACGCGCCGACCGTGTGGTGGTGCTGGTCGACGGCACGGTGGCCGACGTCGGCCCGTGGCACCAGCTCTCCCAGCGGTGGAGTCACCTGGCCGGCTGACCGCAGGCCGAGCGCGCCCGGCTGCGGGCAGAACTCGTCGCCCGTCGGCGTGGCAACCGGTTGTCGAGGCCGTCGGCGGCGGTTGGGCGACGACTTCTTCCCAGGTGCGGGCACCCGCGCTCGCCCCGGCGCTGCCGGAACGCGGGGTCGAGGATCAGGTGAGGAGCTCCAGCAGCGCCTGGGCCGCGTTGTGGCCGCCGATGCCGCTGACGGCCCCGCCGCGCACGGCACCGGCGCCGCACACGAGCACCCGCGGGTACCGCGTCGCCACACCCCAGGCCTCGGCGGGGGTGGCAGCAGTCCCGGTCAGCCACGGCCACGCCAGGTCGCCGTGGAAGATGTGGCCGCCGGGCATCCCCAGCTCGGCCTCGATGTCCGCCGGGATCTTCGCCTCCAGGCACGGGCGGCCATCGGCGTCGGTGAGCAGCAGCGGCGCCAGCGGCTCCGCGAGATGGGTCTCCAGACCCGCGAGCGCGGCGGCGACCAGCTGCTCGCGCGGCGTCGGGTCGTCGGCGCGCACGTGCAGCCCGAAGTACGTCAGCGTGTGCACGCCGGCCGCAGCGAGCTCGGGCGACAGGATCGAGCGGTCGGTCAGCGTGTGGCAGTAGACCTCGCCGGGTGGCGGCCCGGGCAGCGAGGAGATCGGCGCGCCCGCCGCGACCGCTCCGTGCACGCGCTCGAGGTCGTCGTACCCCTCGCCGGTGTGCAGCGTCCCCGCGAACGCGACCGCGGGGTCGACCCCGCTGCGCAGCCGCGGCAGCCGCCTCAGCACCATGTTGATCTTCAGCTGGGCGCCGATCGGTCGGGTGCCCGCGGCCTCACCGCACATCGAGTCCAGCACCGCCGGGGCGACCCCGGACAGAACCCAGCCGGGCTCGCGCACGAAGGCACCGCCGTCGGGACCCGAACCGCGCACGGTGACCCCGCCGTCGTGCGGCACCACCGCGCTGACCCGGTGCCCCACGCTGATCCGCACCCCGGCGGCCAGCGCGACCCGCGTGAGCTCGGCGCTGACGGCGCCCATCCCGCCCACGGGCACCCGCCACGGGCCACCGAGCACGTGGTAGAGGAAGCAGCGGTTCTGGAGCAGCGAGTCCTCACGCAGCGAGGCGAACGTCCCGATCAAGGCGTCGGTCGCGACGACGCCGCGGACCAGGTCGTGACCGAACCGGCGCTCCAACGCCTCGCCCAGGGGGCGCTCCACCAGGTCCCGCCAGATCTCGTCGGGCAGGCTCGCGCGCACCTGCTCGCCCGTCGGGAGCCGCTCCAGGAGCGTCGGGGCGAGGCTGTCGGCGAGCGCCTGGGCGTCGTCGTAGAAGCGGCTCCACGCCTCGTGCTCGGCGTCGGACCCGGTCAGCGAGCGGAAGGACGCCCGCGTGGTGGCCAGGTCGTCGGTCACCAGCAGCGCGGCCGGCCCCTGCGGACCGTCGTACGGCGTGCACGAGGCGACCGACCGGTCGGCGAGCCGCACCGCCAGCCCCAGATCGGCGATCAGCGCCGGCGGCATCAGGCTCACGAGGTAGGCGTACCGCGACAGCCGCACGTCCACACCCGGGAACGGCGCCTCGCTGACGGCCGCGCCGCCGACGTGGTCGGCCGCCTCGAGGATCTCGACGGCGAACCCTGACCTGGCGAGGTAGGTGGCCGCCACCAGGGCGTTGTGCCCCCCACCCACGATGACGACGTCCACGACATCGAGCCTAGGACGCGACCGCTCCCCGGTAGGCTGGATACCGACCCAGTCGCCATCCCGAGGAGCGATCGAGGGCCCCGGCCCCGCCCATGTCTGAGAGCACCCCACAGCCAGCGATGTCCACGCCCGGCGGTGCCGCCCGCGTCACCCACCAGGTGACGATCCCCGACGACGTCCCGATGGTCGCCCTCCTCGGTCGTCGTGACGAGGTCCTGCGCGCCATCGAGAAGGGCTTCGACGACGTCGACATGCACGTCCGCGGCAACGTCGTCACCCTGATCGGCCCGCAGGGAGACGTCGCGCTCGCGGAGCGGCTCCTCGACGAGCTCAGCCAGGTCGCCGCGAGCGGTCAGCCGCTGGAGGCCGACGCCGTCGAGCGCGCGATCGCGATCCTGACCGCCGCCACCACGGACCGGCCGGCGCAGGTCCTGACCATGAACATCCTGTCCAGCCGCGGCCGCACGATCAGGCCCAAGACGGTCGGTCAGAAGGACTACGTCGAGGCGATCGATCGGCACACCGTGGTGTTCGGCATCGGCCCTGCCGGCACCGGCAAGACGTACCTGGCGATGGCGAAGGCCGTGCAGGCGCTGCAGGCCAAGCAGGTCAACCGGATCGTGCTGACGCGGCCGGCGGTCGAGGCGGGGGAGCGGCTCGGCTTCCTCCCGGGCACGCTCAACGACAAGATCGACCCGTACCTGCGGCCGCTGTACGACGCGCTGCACGACATGCTCGACCCCGACTCGATCCCGCGGCTGATGGCGGCCGGGACCATCGAGGTCGCGCCGCTGGCGTACATGCGCGGCCGCACGCTCAACGACGCGTTCATCATCCTCGACGAGGCGCAGAACACCTCGGCCGAGCAGATGAAGATGTTCCTGACCCGGCTCGGGTTCGGGAGCAAGGTCGTCGTCACCGGTGACGTCACCCAGGTCGACCTGCCGGGCGGGACCCAGTCGGGTCTGCGCGTGGTGCAGGAGATCCTTACCGACATCGAGGACGTGAAGTTCTGCCGGCTGACCAGCGCCGACGTCGTGCGGCACCGGCTCGTCGCCGACATCATCGATGCCTACGACCGCTGGGACGTGACGCAGCAGGCCGCCGAGCAGGGCGACCGGCGGCAGCGGGGCCCGCGGCACGAGCCCCGGTCAGGGCGGAGCGCGCGGTGAGCACCGACGTCACCAACGAGTCGGGCTACGAGCTGGACGAGATCGAGTTCAGCGACCTGGCCACCTACGTGCTGGACGAGATGCACGTGCACCCGCAGGCCGAGCTGGAGGTCCGGTTCGTCACCACCGAGGTGATGGCCGAGCTCCACGTGCGGTGGATGGACGAGGAGGGACCGACCGACGTCCTGTCCTTCCCCATGGACGAGCTGCGCCCCGGCGACGTGGACGACCCGAGCGAGGAGGGCATCCTCGGATCGGTCGTGGTGTGCCCGGACGTGGCGGTCGTGCAGGCCAAGCAGGCCGGCCACTCGCCCGAGGAGGAGATGCTGCTGCTGACCACGCACGGGATCCTTCACCTGCTCGGGTTCGACCACGCCGAGCCGGAGGACGAGAAGGAGATGTTCGCGCTGCAGCGGCGCCTCCTGCTCACGTTCCTCGCGAACAGATGAGCGGCTTACCCCTCGTCGCTGCGACCACGGGACCGGCCGAGGGTGTCCCGATCAGCCCGCTGCTCCTGCTGGCGCTGGCCTCGATCGCGCTGGGCGCCGTGCTGTCGGCAGGCGAGGAAGCGGCCCGCACGATCACCCGGTCCGCGGCTCATGAGGCCGAGGGCCGGGGCGCGAAGGCCGTGGTCGCGATCGCGGAGGACCCGGTACCCGCTGCACGGGCGACCGCGTACCTGCTGGTCCTGGCCCAGATGACCGGAGCGGTGTGCCTGACGCTCGTGCTGGTCGGGCTGCTCGAGACCTGGTGGCAGGTGCTGGTGGGCTCGATCCTGCTCGCGGCGCTGATCATGATGGTCGTCGTGGGTGCCAGTCCCCGCCGGCTGGGACGGCTCGACCCCACCGCGGTGCTCGCCAACGTCGGACCGCTCATGCTCGCGCTCGCGCGGCTGACCGCACCGGCCGCGCGGCTCGCGGCGCGGCTGGGTGAGCGTGGCGGTCGCACCAGCACCGAGCAGCGCGCCGTCGAGGAGGAAGAGCTGCGCCAGATGGTCGAGCGCGTCAGCGAGAGCGAGCAGATCGACGACGACGAGCGCGAGATGCTGCAATCGGTCTTCGAGCTGGGCTCGACGATCGTGCGCGAGGTGATGGTGCCCCGCACCGACATGGTCTGCCTCGCCGAGGGAACCACGCTGGCCAAGGCACGCAACCTGTTCGTGCGCTCCGGGTTCTCCCGGGTGCCGGTGGTGGGCGAGAGCGTCGACGACCTGCGCGGCATCCTCTACCTGAAGGACCTGCTGCGCTACACGCTGAACAACCCCGACCGCGAGCAGGAGAAGGTCGAGTCGGTCCTGCGGGAGCCCGTGCTGGTGCCCGAGACCAAGCCGGTCGACGACCTGCTCGAGCAGATGCGCACGTCCGGCATCCACATCGCGGTCGCGTTCGACGAGTGGGGCGGGGTGGCCGGCATCGTCACGATCGAGGACATCCTCGAAGAGCTGGTCGGCGAGCTCACCGACGAGCACGACCGCAGCGAGCCCGAGGTGCGCGAGGACGGCGACGGCGGCTACCTGGTCCCGGCTCGGCTCGGGCTGGACGAGCTGGGTGACCTCTTCGAGATCGAGGTCGAGGACGACGACGTCGACACCGTCGCCGGCCTGCTCGCCAAGGCGTTGGGCAAGGTCCCGATCGAGGGTGCCCACACCGTCACCCATGGCCTGACGCTGACGGCGGTCAACGCCGCCGGCAGGCGGCGCCGCATCGACACGATCCGGGTCATGCGTGCTCCGGTCGAGGAAGACCAGGAGGCAAGCCGATGACGGCGAACAACGACAGCGGCGACAGCACCGAGCACCCGGACGGCTTCCGCGCCGGGTTCGTGTGCGTCGTCGGACGCCCCAACGCCGGCAAGTCCACGCTGACGAACGCGCTCGTCGGGCAGAAGGTGGCGATCACCTCCAAGCGCCCGCAGACCACGCGGCGTGCGGTGCGCGGGATCGTCAACCGGCCCGGCGGCCAGCTGGTGCTGGTCGACACCCCCGGGCTGCACCGGCCGCGCACACTGCTCGGCGAGCGGCTGAACGAGCTCGTGCGCGGCACGCTGGCCGAGGTCGACGTCGTCGTCTTCTGCCTGCCGGCCGACCAGAAGGTCGGCCCCGGCGACCGGTTCATCGCCCAGCAGCTGCAGGACAACAGGACCCCCGTGGTCGCGGTGGCGACCAAGGCCGACGCCGTCAAGCAGGAACGACTGGTCGAGCACCTGCTCGAGATCACGGCGCTGGGTGAGTGGGCCGACGTCGTGCCCGTCAGCGCCAAGAGCAACTTCCAGCTGGAGGTCCTGGTCGACGTGATGCTCAGCCACGTGCCCGAGGGCCCGCGGATGTACCCCGAGGGGGAGCTGACCGACGAGCCGGACAACATCATGGTCGCCGAGCTGATCCGCGAGGCGGCACTCGAGGGTGTGCGTGAGGAGCTCCCGCACTCGCTCGCCGTCGTGGTCGAGGAGATCGTCGAGCGGCCGGAGCCGCGACGCGACGGCCGCCGGATGCTCGACGTCCGCGCCGACGTCTACGTCGAGCGCGACAGCCAGAAGGCGATCATCATCGGCGCCGGGGGCTCCCGGCTCCGCGACATCGGTACCCGGTCCCGCCGGGGCATCGAGGCGCTGCTGGGCGCCTCCGTCTACCTGGACCTGCACGTCCGGATCGCCAAGGAGTGGCAGCGCGACCCGAAGCAGCTCCGCCGCCTCGGCTTCTGACCCGCTTTCAACACGATTCCGTCCAGCCCCGGGTTTCAACACGATTCCGTCCAGTCCCGGGTTTCAACACGATTCCGTGCACGCACAGAATGGTGTTGAAACCCTCAGGTGCACGGAATCGTGTTGAAACCGGGGGTGGTTGGGGGAAGGTGCGGAGACGTCATACCCTGAGGCGCGTGAAAGCCAGGTTCGTGCTCGCTGTGCTGGGCACGATCCTCTTGCTGGGGCTGATCGGCTCGCTGGCCGGGCCCCGCTGGGACCCCCAGCCGCTTCCCGACCCGCTCACCGTGGAGTCCGACGACGTCGCGGTCGTCACCGACGAGCCGACGACGGCGATCGGCACCTATGAGACGACCGCCACCGACATCGAGATCGAGCTCGACGGCGCGACCGTCACCGCGCGCCTGACCGCGCCCGTCGGTGCTCCGCCCGGGCAGCCGGGCATGCTGTTCATGCACGGCGCCGGGACCGCGGGCCATACGAACTTCACCGATCAGGCGCAGGCGCTGGCGAGCGCAGGCGTCTACGTGCTGGTCCCGGCGAAGCGGATGGACACCTACACCACGTCCTCGCGCGACTACGTGGCGATGGCGCGCGACTACCTCGTCTCGTGGGACCTCCTCGCCTCCACCCCCGGCGTCGATCCCAGCAGGGTCGGCATCTACGGCGAGAGCGAGGGTGCCTGGATCTCACCGGTCGCCGCCGTGCTCGAGCCCGAGGTCGCGTTCCTGGTGCAGGTCTCGGCGCCGGTGGTGCCGCCGCGCGAGCAGGGCGCGTTCGCGATGGACAACTACCTGCGCAACACGCACGTACCGTGGCCGGTGTTCCGGGCCATCCCGCGGGCGGCCGGGGCGAACATCCCCGGGGGCGGCTTCGAGTACGTCGACTTCGACGTTGCGCCCTGGCAGCAGCAGCTCTCCCAGCCGGTGCTGATGGTCTACGGCACCGGGGACAGCTCGATGCCGCTGATCCAGGGTCCGCAGCAGGTGATCGACGACATGGCGGTCAACGGCAACGACGCTTTCACGCTGCGGTACTTCGCCGGCGCCAACCACGGGATCCGGATCGAGCAGAGCCTCGCGCCCGGCTTCACCGACGTCCTGGCCGCGTGGACCCTCGGGCTCCCCGGCAGTGCCGACGCCGCGCCGCGGGTCGCCGGTGACCAGCCCGAGCAGCAGTACGAGGCGCAGCCGCTCCCGCGACCGCGGTGGTACGCCGACGGCGACATGCTGATCTGGTCGGTCGTGGTCTCGGCGCTGCTGCTGGTGATCGGACCGCTGCTGTGGGTCGCGACGGCGTTGCCACGCCGCCGGGTGGGGCGGCGGCTCCCCGCACCCGCGGCGCGGCACACGGCAGCGACCGGCCTGGCCGCGGTCGCCGTGCTCGTGGTGTTCGTGGCCTACTGCACGCAGGTGGCCGACCTCGCGCTCAACTACCGGAACAACGACCTCGTCGTGCTCGGCGGCTGGGTCCTCGTGCAGGCCGTCGGGGCGCTCGCTGCCGGCGTGCTGGTGCGCAGCGTGTGGGTCGCGAGGCCGCTGCACCCCGGGCGGTGGGGCGGCGGGGACGAGCAGGCGGGCGTGGCCGGCCGCATCCTCTGGTGGGCCACGCACGCCGGCGCGGTCGGGCTGCTGCTCGTCGCCGCCTACTGGGGCGTCTACCCTGCCGTGGTGTAGGTCTGCCCCTCCCGACCGGCTCGCCCTGCTCGCGAATCCTCATAGGATCGTTCCCGATGTCCACCGACGACCGCGCGACGCCGACGAGATTCGGGGCGCTCACCGACACCGGCGGTCGGCGAGCGGTCAACGAGGACGCGGTGCTCGCCCAGCCGCCGGTCTTCTGCGTCGCCGACGGGATGGGTGGCCACAGCCGGGGCGCGATGGCGTCCGCCGCCGTGGTCGGTGCCTTCGCCCAGCTGGCCTCCAGCCTCGAGAGCGACCCCGGCACGGCCGAGGTGTCCGCCGAGCAGGTGCAGGCCGCCGTCGTCGACGCCCAGGCACGCATCCGCGCCGAGCTCGGGCTGACCGCTCCCGAGTCCGACGCCGAGATGACGGCGGGGTCCACGCTCGCGGGCGTGATCCTCACACGGGCGGACGAACGGCTCTGCTGGTTGGCCTTCAACGTGGGCGACTCCCGCATCTACCGGTTCGCGGGCGGCGGCCTCAGCCGCGTCAGCGTCGACCACTCGGTGGTCCAGGAGATGATCGACGCCGGCGAGATCGACGAGCAGCAGGCCCTCAGCCACCCGATGCGGAACATGATCACCCGCGCCGTCGGCAGCGGCGTCGAGGTCAGCCCCGACTTCTGGCTCCTGGGAGCCGGCGCGGGCGACCGGCTGCTCCTGTGCAGCGACGGACTGGTCAACGAGGTCCCCGAGTCCGAGATCGCCGCCACGCTGGCCGGCGGTGGCACGCCCCGACAGGTCTGCGAGACGCTGATGGCACGCGCGACCTACCGTGGCGCCCGTGACAACGTCTCGGTGGTCGTGGTCGATCTCGACCGCTCGACCCAGGTCGACGAGGTGACCGCACCGCGACTTGCCGGAGCGCACGATCCGGAGGACACGATGCCCCGCGAGTACGCCAGATGATCCGATCACTCATGAAGGAGACGGTGGCACCATGACCGACTACGCCTACGGGCCGGGGGAGTGGACGGCGCTCGCTCACGGTGGCAGGGCCGCGATCCTCGATCCGGCGATCTCCGCCGAGGCCGTCACGCGCATCTGGGAGTCGTTGTCCCAGGGCGGTGCGCTGGAGTCGTGGCTCGAGGTGCTCGCCGGGAACGGCCTGGCCTCGCTGCCCAGCTTCGGCTTCGTCGAGCCCGGTGAGGACGGCGTCCGTGTCGTCGTGCGTGGCGCGGTCACCGCGGTCGTGGAGGACCACGAGATCTCGGCCGGAGGCATGCGCACGTGGCGCGAGCACGTGGCGCCGATCGACACCGGGGTGCTCCTGCACGTGGCACCGGGTGAGGCGAGCTACCCGCTGATCGGTGGCATCGTCCTGGCCTCGAGCCTGCAGGTCGGCGATCTGGTCGAGACCACCGCGGGCGAGGAGAGCAGCGCCGAGGGCGCCGAGCCCGACGATGCGGAGCCTTCTCCATCGGTTGACGGCGCGGCCGCAGGTGCTGCGGCCGCCGGCGCAGGGTGGGTCTCGGAGATGTCGGCGGACGAGGACCCCGAGGTCGACGACGACGCTGCGCAGGTCGACGACGTCGCGCAGGTCGACGATGCCCTGCAGGCCGACGAGGCCGCGCAGGCCGACGACGTCGAGCCCGACTTCGTGCTGGACGCCGACGACGAGGCGGCCGAGGCCGCAGAGGCGGCCGAGGCGGCCGAGGCCGAGCGGGTCGATGACGTCGAGTCCGCGGGCGAGGCCGCGCTCGAGGGGGCGTGGACCGAGGCTGCTCCCGAGGGCGCGTGGGCCGATGAGGCCGTCGTCGCCCAGCTGCAGGACCTGCCCGACGGCCAGGAGGCCGCCGGCGAGGCACCGCTCGCCCCGCCGGAGTACCAGCCCTGGGCGGCGCCGGCGCCCGTCGAGGTGCACGCCAACCAGTGGGGCCCGCCCGGCAGCCAGCCCGAGGAGCAGTCCTTCGAGCAGCAGCCCCAGCCGGAGCCGCAGCCCTGGCACCAGCCGGCTGCCCAGCCAGAGCCGCAGCCGTGGCAGCAGCCTCAGCCGCAGCAGACCGACGAGCTCGCGGGCGACCACGACGGCTACACGATGCGAGCCGCTGACGTGCCGCAGCCCGTGCAGGAGCCCCCGGTCGACCACACCCTCGCCCCGGCGCACGAGGAGGAGGGCGGCGAGCAGTCGTCCCAGGGACCGGTGATGCAGCTGTCGCTGTCGACCGGGCAGCAGGTCGAGCTCGACCGGTCGGTCCTGATCGGGCGCGCGCCCGAGTCGTCGCGGTTCGGGTTCGGCGAGACGCCCCGTCTCGTCACGGTCCCCAGCCCGCAGCAGGACATCTCGCGCACCCACGTCGAGATCAAGCTCGAGGGCGACTCGGTGCTGGTCACCGACCTGCGCTCGACCAACGGCACGGTCGTGGTGCTCCCGGGATCGCCGCCCCGGCGGCTGCACCCGGGCGAGAGCGTCCCGGTCCCGGCCGGGACCGTGATCGATCTCGGTGACGGCGTGACGGCGGTCGTCGGCCTTCCTGGCACGACCACCCCGATCGCCCACTGACGCGCCGGTGGCCAGCAAGCGCCCACCGGCTCCGCCGCCCGAGATCCCCGGTTTCACCTACATCCAGCTGCTGGGCTCGGGCGGGTTCTCCGACGTCTTCCTGTACGAGCAGGAGCTGCCGAGACGGCGGGTCGCGGTCAAGGTGTTGCTGGCGCACGCCTCCGGCGAGTCGGCGAGGGCGCAGTTCGTCGCCGAGGCGAACCTGATGGCGCAGCTCTCGACGCACCCCTCGATCGTGACGATCTACCACGCCGACACCGCCGCCGACGGCCGGCCCTACCTGATGATGGAGTACTGCCCGCGACCGAACATGTCGGTGCGGTACCGCACCGAGCGGATCGCGGTCGCCGAGGCGATCCGGATCGGGATCCGGCTGGCGGGCGCCGTCGAGACGGCGCACCGGATCGGCATCCTGCACCGCGACATCAAGCCGGCCAACGTCCTCACGACCGATTACGGCTGGCCGGCGCTGACCGACTTCGGCATCTCGGTGCTCTCGACCGCGACGCCGAGCAGCGAGGCGGTCGGCATGTCGATCCCGTGGGCGGCCCCGGAGTTCTTCGCCGAGGACGCGATCCGCGGCATCCCGGGCGACGTGTACTCGCTCGCCGCGACCGTCTACACGCTGCTCAAGGGGAGCTCGCCGTTCGAGGACCCGGGCGGCCCGAACTCCGCGCTGGACCTGATCACGCGCGTGGAGCGCAACCCCGTGCCGCCGATCGGCCGTCCGGACGCGCCGGGCTCGCTGGAGTCGGTGCTGGTGCGTGCGATGGCGAAGCGGCCCGAGGCCCGCTACCCGAGCGCTGCGGCGTTCGGTCGCGCGCTGCAGCGCGTCGAGCAGGAGATGCAGCTGTCGCAGACCTCGCTCGACCTCCCCGACACCTCCTGGGCCCACACCGAGGAGGTCGACACCGACGACCTGCGCACGCGCGCCCGCATGGTCACCACGGTGCAGCAGGGGCTCGCGTCGGACTCGACCGTGCCTCCGCAGCCGATGGCACCGCCCGCGAGCCCGGAGGGCCACGCCCTCCCGGCGCCGCCGGGAGAGGGGGACCGACGACGGCGCTGGCCGGCCCTGCTCGCCTCGCTCGCCGTCGTGATGGCGATCCTCGCCGTCGTGATCATCGGGGCCCTGAACCGGCCGGACACCCCGATCACCGAGACGACGACCTCGCCGCCCCCGACCGAGCAGGTCCCGACCGACTCCCTCGAGTACCCGCCGCCGCCCGAGGACCTCACCGGCGAACGCGTGGCCGACGGCCCGGTCCGGTTCACCTGGGCGGCGCCGGAGTGGGAGGACGAGCTCACCTACATCTGGCGCATCCGAGGCGCGGACAACACCGAGCAACCGGTCGCGGGGACGACGCTGGACGTCGATCAGCCCGGTACGGTGTGTGTCGAGGTCGCCTCCCGCACCGACAGGGGCACCCTCTCGGACTACGTCGGGGTGTGCGCGGGATGAGCGGCGTCGCATGAACCAAGCACCATCGGCGAGACGGGGTTGATCAGATGGGCCTGCAGGTCGAGTTCTGCGGTGAGTGGTACGACCTCGATGAGGCCCAGCCGTTCCAGATCGGGCGCGAGGGCGATCTCGAGGTCGACGAGAACCCCTACCTGCACCGCAGGTTCCTGACGATCAACTACCACGAGGGCCTGTGGTGGCTGGAGAACGTCGGGTCGCGGCTGTCGGCCACCGTCTCCGACGGCGAGGGCAACGTGCAGGCGTGGCTGGCACCGGGAGCCCGGCTGCCGCTGGTGTTCGCGCACACCACGGTGCTGTTCACGGCGGGCCCGACCACCTATGAGCTCGGCATCGTCGGCGACGAGCCCACGTTCACTTCGGCCGTGAACGAGCACACCGAGGTCGGCGAGACCACGATCGGTCCGGTCACCTTCACCGACTCCCAGAAGCTGCTGATCCTCTCGCTCGCGGAGCCGGTGCTCCGGGGGCGCGGCAGCACCGCCTCGATCCCCACGTCGGCCGATGCCGCCAAGCGGCTCGGCTGGAGCATCACCCGGTTCAACCGCAAGCTCGACAACGTGTGCGAGAAGCTCAGCCGGCACGGCGTGCGTGGGCTGCGCGGCGGTCAGCAGCAGCTCGCCGTCAACCGCCGGGCCCGGCTCGTCGAGCACAGCGTGGCGTCGCGGCTGGTCGTCGCGGCGGACCTCGAGCTGCTGGAGAAGAACGCCGAGGAGGTGGCCGCAGCCGCTGCCGCGGCGGCCGAGGTGGAGCGGTCCGAGCAGTCGACGCAGGCCGTCAAGGTCGACTGACCCGGGCACCGGTGCCCATCGGGGCAGCGGGAGCCCGCCGTTAGGATGTCACCCGGCCGTGCCGCGAGCGCTCGCACGCGAACGGTCCCGCGAGTGTTGACGGGCTGATGGGGGAGTGGCGCATGCCGGGGAGGCGGCTGTCGTGGTTGCGCGACCGCAGGCGCGTCGCCAGCGCTCTCGTCGTCGCCTTGGTCGTCGGGACGATCGTCGCGCTCTCGCTCAACTACCGCGGTGTGGCCACCGCCGACGTGGAGCTGAACGACGGCGGGGTGTGGGTCTCGAACGAGAACAGCGTCCTGGTGGGTCGGCTCAACTACCCGGTCCGCGAGATCGACGCGACACTGGCGGCGGACACCCCCGACATCGACGTGCTGCAGCGGAGCGACGACGTGCTCATGCACGACCCGAGCGCCGGCCTGCTGCGCCGCATCGACACGGTCAACGTGCAGTTCGCCGGCTCGTCGGTGGCGCTGCCACCCGCCGCACAGCTGGGTCTGGGCGAGGGCGCCGTCGCCGTGCTGGACCCGGCGGACGGCCGGCTGTGGGTGACGCCACCCACCTCGCTCGCGGTGATCGAGGACGCGACGGTGTCACCGACCGCGACCTTCGGCGAGGGCGCTCACATGGCGATCGGTGACGACGGCACGGTCGTCGTGCTCGACGTGGTCGACAACGAGGTGCTCACGTACGCGCCCGAGGTCTGGCAGGCGCTCTCGGGGCAGGCGGTCGAGGGAGCGGACGAGGCGACCGACGGCGATGCCGCCACCGGTGCCGGCGCGCAGCCCACCGAGACCGAGACGAGCGCGGACGAGGCGCAGCCGAGCGAGGAGGAGACGACCGCGGCTCCCGAGGTCACCGTCCTCGGTGACGACGTGGACCTGACCACGTCGGAGATCCAGATCGCCGTGGTGGGCGACGACGTGGTCGTGCTCGCCTACGAGGCCGAGGACGCCACGCTCACGCTGCTGCGTCCGGACTCCGACCCGATCGACCTGACCGGGCTCGACGTCGACCACGCGAGCGCGCTGCTCCAGGCCACCAGCAGGGATGGTGACCAGGCCGCGATCGCGACGAGCGACGCCGTCGTGCTGGTCCCGCTCGACGGCGGCGAGCCGCGCGTCGTGCCGACCGCGCAGCCCGGGCCGCCCGCGCAGCCGGTGCAGGTCAACGGCTGCGTGCACAGCGCGTGGGCGGGCGCCACGCCGACCTACCTGCGGGTGTGCGGCGACGACCAGCCGGAGGAGCAGCAGGTCCCGCAGGCGGCGGTCGGTGCCGAGCTGGTGTTCCGCGTCAACCGGAACCTCGTGGTCCTCAACGACCTGCGCAGCGGTGACGTCTGGATGCTCGAGGATCGACTGGTCCTGGTGGAGAGCTGGGAGGACGTGATCTCCTCCGACGCCGAGGACGAGGAGACCGAGGAACCCTCCGAGCAGGAGACCGACGAGGTCCCGCTCGACCGCGAGGCGGAGAACCAGGACCCGACGGCGGAACCCGACGAGTTCGGCGTGCGACCGGGCCGCACCGTGGTGCTGCCGGTGCTGGACAACGACAACGACCCGGACGGCGACCTGCTCACGGTGACCTCGGTGTCGCAGCCGGCGGCGTCGTTCGGGGAGGTCGAGACGATCCTGGGCGGCCGTGCTGTGCAGATCCGCGTCTCGCCCGACGCGTCCGGTCAGGTGGTGCTCGACTACGCGATCGCCGACGGTCGCGACGGCCAGGACGCCTCGACGATCACGATCGACGTCATCGGCGCATCCCGGAACTCGCCCCCGGAGCAGCTGCGCGAGATCGAGCCGCTGGTCGTGGCCGGGCAGTCGGTCGAGGTGAACATCCTCAACGACGTCCGCGACCCCGAGGGCGACGAGATCTTCCTCCTCGGCGCCCAGTCCGACGACACCCTCAACACCTCGGTGCGCCCCGACGGTCTCGTCACGATCACCGACCTCGGTATCAGCACCGGGCGCAAGCAGGTGATCGTCCAGGCCAGCGACGGCAGCGACAGCGCGGAGGTGGTGCTCGACCTCGAGGTGCTGCCGGACGTCGCGGCGCCGCCGGAGGCGGTGTTCGACTTCGCGACCGGGTTCGTGGACGAGCCCATCCTGGTGACACCGATCGCCAACGACATCGACCCCAACGGCAAGCCGCTCGACCTGGCGATCGTCACGCCGACCAACGGTGGCGAGCAGCGCACCGACACCGCGAACGACACGTTCACGTTCACCGCGCCCACCGCCGGTGTCTACTACCTGACGTACGTGGTCACCGACGACGACGGGCTCAACGCCGAGGGACTCGTCCGCGTCGACGTGGTCCAGCCGAACGGCGAGCTGCCCCCGGTCGCGGTGAGCGACACCGCGCTGCTGCCGCCCGGCGGCTCGGTGGCCGTGGACGTGCTCGACAACGACAGCGACCCCGCCGGCGGTGTGCTCGCCGTGCAGAGCATCGACGTGCCCGACGGCTACGGGCTGCAGGTCGCCATCCTCGACCACCGGGTGCTGCGGGTGACGTCCGAGTCGACGCTGAACGGGCCGGTGACGATCGGCTACACGGTCTCCAACGGCATCCGCTCGGCGGAGGGGGCGGTCACCGTGATCCCGCTGAGCGGGCAGAGCGACGCGCTGGGCCCGAAGCCGAATCCCGACGCCGCCACCGTGCGCACCGGCGACCACGTCACCATCCCGGTGCTGCGCAACGACGTGCACCCCAACGGCGTCGACTTCCACGTGAGCGGGATCGAGGTCCCCGACGACATGCCGGGGCTGCCGTTCGTCAGCCAGGACCTGGTGCGCTACGCGGCCCCGGACGAGCCCGGCACGTACAAGTTCACCTACACGGTGACCGATGACAACGACCGCTCCGACTCGGCGACGATCACGATCTATGTCGAGGCGCGCGGTGACGAGGCGAACGCGCCGCCGGAGCCCGCCGACGTCGAGGTCCGCGCGTTCGCCGGCGAGCGGATCCGGATCCCGATCGACATCTTCGGCATCGACCCCGACGGCGACTCGGTGCAGCTGGTGGGGCCCACGACCTCCCCGGAGCGCGGCCGGATCGTCGACGTGCAGTCCGGCTACATCGACTACATCGCCTTCAACTCGGCCGAGGGCGGCACCGACACCTTCGAGTTCTCCGTGCGGGACCGCCAGGGCGCGATCGGCACGGCCACGGTGACGATCGGGGTGATCCCGCCGCCGAGCACGAACCGGAGCCCGGTCACCGCGGCCGACCACATCACGGTCCGGCCGGACCGCAGCATCCAGGCTGACGTGCTGCTCAACGACACCGATCCCGACGGCGACCAGCTGACGTTCGCCGACCCTGCCGTCGTGGAGTCACCTGCCGGGCTCGAGGTCGGGGTCGAGGAGGGGCTGCTGACGTTCACCTCGCCCTCGGAGGAGGGCGACTACACCATCCTCTACAAGGCCGACGACACGCACGGCGGCCAGGACATCGGCTCCCTCACGGTCACGGTCGACGCCGATGCGCCGTTCATCCCGCCGGTCGCCCTCGACGACCTCGTGCCGGCGACCCAGCTGATCGATGCGGTCACGGTCGACGTGGAGGTGCTGGCCAACGACTACGACCCGGACGGCTCGAGCGCCGACCTGACCGTCGCGCTGCCGGACGGCGAGGACGCCGTGACGATCCTCGACGACGGCCGGCTGCGGGTCCCGGTGACCCCGACCCGTCAGGTGATCACCTACCAGGTCACCGACGTCGACGGCGAGAGCACCTACGCCTTCGTCGAGGTGCCGGGCACCGAGGACACCGGTCCGGTGCTGCGCTCGGACGTCGAGCTGCGGGTGAACTCCGGCGAGGAGCTGCTGGTCGAGCTCGAGGAGACGGTCGTCTCGCTCACGGGCCGCCCGGTGCGGCTGTTCGACCTCGACGGCGTCACCGCCACCAACAGCGACGGCGGCCCGTACGTCGTCGACGAGGACACGATGCGTTTCGTGTCCGCCGAGGGTTACGCCGGGCCGGCGTCGATCACGTTCTCCGCGACCGACTTCGCCGACATCAACGCCGCCGACGTGATCTCCTCGGTCATCACGATCCCGATCGAGGTGATCGCGACCACCGACCAGCCGCCGACGTTCCGCAACGGCTCGATGGAGCTGGAGGCCGGAGGCGACCCGGTCAGCATGGACATCGGCCGGCTGGCCGACGACCGCGACACCGCGATCTCCGACCTCGAGATCACGCTCGGCGAGGTCCCCTCAGGGTTCGACGCCCGGCTGGAGAACGGCGTCATCCTCACCGCGTCGGCCGACCTCGAGACGCCGCGCGGCACCACCGTCGACCTGCCGGTCCAGATCAGCGACGGCACGAACCCTCCCGTGGACGGTGTCATCACGCTCACGGCCACCGGCAGCACCGCGCCGTTGCTGGTCGCGAACGACGACGACATCGGGGAGGTGCACCAGGGTGACTCGGTCTCGGTGCCGGTGCTCGACAACGACACCAACCCGTTCGAGGGGCGTCCGCGCACGATCGTCGATGCGTTCGTCGAGACGGGCGCAGGGACTGCGAGCGTCCAGGGCGACAGCGTCGTGGTGACTCCGGCCGCCGACTACGTCGGTCGGCTGGTCGTGGTGTACACGGTCGAAGACGCGACCGGTGAGCCCGAACGCCGGCGGGAGGCGCGGATCACCGGCACGGTTCTCGGTGTTCCGGAGGTGCCGGCGCGGCCGGCGATCGAGTCGGTCGGCAACCGGGAGGTCGTCGTCGACATCACGCCGCCGGACGACAACGGCTCGCCCATCACCGGCTACGAGGTCACGGCCAGCGGCGGCGGCACCACGACGTGCGCGACCACGACCTGCCGCATCGCCGGGCTCACCAACGACGTCACCTACACCTTCACCGTGGTCGCGATCAACGACGTCGGGCGGTCCGAGCCGAGCGCGTCCTCGGCCGAGGCTCGCCCGGACGTGTCGCCCGGTCCGGTGCCGGCACCGTCGGTCGAGTTCGGTGACACCGAGCTGCACCTGGCGTGGTCCGCGCCGACCAACGAGGGCTCTCCGATCCACACCTACGACGTGCAGATCTCACCGCCGCCCCCGAACGGGCAGTCGCAGATCTCGCTCGACGGCGGGGCGAGCAGCTACACGTGGGCCGGCCTGACCAACGGCGTCACCTACGAGTTCCGGCTGCGCGCGCACAACGACGCGCCGGACGCCGGTGCGTGGGGTGACTGGTCGCGCGGCGAGTACCCCTCGGGGCCGCCCGCGCGCCCGGCGACGCCGTCGATGACGCGCATCGACACGCCCGCGGGCGGGCAGGTGCAGGCCACCTGGACGGCACCGAACAACAACGGCGACACGATCGCGGCCTATCACGTGACGCTCTACCGCAACGGCGTGGTCTACCGCACCGTGTCGGTCGACGGCGGCACACTGACGCGCATCTTCGACGTCGAGAACGGCTTCGACTACAGCGTCAGCGTGGTCGCCGAGAACCGGTCCGGCCGATCCGAGGCGTCCGCGCAGTCGGCACCCGTGACCTCGTTCGGCGCGCCGGGCCAGGTGGCCGGGGTGTCGGCGGCACCGACCGGGAACAGCGGGCAGATCAGCGTCAGCTACGGCACCCCGTCCGACAACGGGCAGGCGATCCAGCGGTTCGAGTACCGGCTCAGCAGCGGCGGCAGCGGGAACCTCGGTACGAGCCCCGCGAACATCGGGGGGCTCAGCAACGGCACGGCGTACACGGTGCAGGTCCGCGCCTGCAACACCTACTGCGGCGCCTGGAGCGCGGCATCGAACGCAGCGGCTCCCTACGGACCCCCCTCCCAGCCGCCGTCATCCGGGAGCATCACCTCCTCGGCGAACGGCCGGACGGTGGCCTTCAGCTGGAACTACCCGGCGAACAGCAACGGTGCGGCGATCACCGGTGCACAGATCGAGATCGACGGCAACACACGCAACGAAGGGCGTACGGGCACCGTCTCGGCCGGTGGTAACTGGGAGCAGAACCACACCTTCCGCATTCGGGTGCAGAACGAGCATGGTCAGTGGAGCTCGTGGTCCAGCGTGCGCAACCAACGTGCGGAGGCCGACCCGACGCCACCCGTGGTGATCGGGGTGGATCGCGGGAGCCCGATCACGTGCGAGAACGGCGGTGGCTCCTGCCGAGTCGTCGTCCTCACGTATGAGAACCTGCCGCAAGGTACCTACAGCGCATCGTTCACGACCAACAGCAGCAACTGCAGCCACGGCCGCTCGTACACGGTGACGGCCGGCGGAACGGGCTCGTGGGCATCGACGGCCCACTACGGCACCAGCTGCAACGGCACCGTGACCTGGCGACTCAGCGGTTCTGCGGGTTCGTTCGAGGGCACCGACAACTGGTAGGCGACCATGAAGGAGATCTGTACGTGAGCGCGATCACGAGCACGCCGAGCATGACCACGACCGCGGTCCAGGCGCAGCAGTTCGCTGACGTCTTCACGCGGCTGGTCACCAACGTCGAGCGGGCGGTGCTCGGCAAGGATCACGTGATCCGGCTGGCGCTGACGTGCCTGTTCTCCGGCGGGCACCTGCTGCTCGAGGACTTCCCCGGGACCGGCAAGACCTCGCTGGCGCGCGCGCTGGCGGCGTCGGTCCACGCCAGCCACACGCGGATCCAGTTCACGCCGGACCTGCTGCCCTCCGACGTCACGGGCGTGACGATCTTCGACCAGGCCAAGCGCGAGTTCGAGTTCCACGAGGGCCCGATCTTCGCCTCGGTGGTGCTCGCGGACGAGATCAACCGCGCCTCGCCCAAGACCCAGTCAGCGTTGTTGGAGGTCATGGAGGAGGGCCGGGTCACCGTGGACGGCGTCCCCCGCGCCGTCCCGACCCCGTTCATCGTGCTCGCGACCCAGAACCCGATCGAGCAGGCCGGGACCTACCGGCTCCCCGAGGCGCAGCTGGACCGGTTCCTCATGCGCACCTCGCTCGGCTACCCCGACCAGCGTGCCACCGTCGAGATCCTGGCGGGCTCCGCCGTCCGCGACCGTACCGCCGCGCTGCAACCGGTCATCGGCGGACCCGAGGTGCTGCAGCTGGCCCAGCTCGCGGCCAACGTCTATGTCGACGGCGCGGTGCTGGAGTACATCGCGCACGTCGCCGAGGCCACCCGCGCTGCACCGGAGATCGCGCTCGGCGCCAGCGTGCGCGGTGCACTCTCGCTCGTGCGCTGCGCCAAGACCTGGGCGGCGTCGAAGGGTCGTCACTACGTGATCCCGGACGACGTCAAGGAGCTCGCCGAGCCGGTGCTCGCGCACCGGATGGTGCTCGACGCCGAGGCGGAGTTCGAGGGCGGCACGACCGGGCGCTCGCTGCAGCGGGTGCTGAGCGAGATCGCGCCACCCGCCCAGCGATCGGACTCGGTCTGACGGACCTGGGATGAGCGCACCGAACTCGGCCACGCGGCAGGCGGCCGCGATCACGCCCGGGTTGCCCGAGGGCACCGGGTCGATGTCGCGCGCCGTCACCGGGCTGGTCGCCGGTGTCGCGAGGTCCCGGACGGCGATCTCCTGGGTCAGCCGCGCCGGCTGGGTGGTGCTGATCACCGGGGTCGTCTCGCTGGGCGTCGGGCTCCGGCTGGGCTGGGTCGAGCTGATCGTCCTCGGTGGTGCGCTGCTGACGCTCGTCGTCGGCGCGATCGCGTTCGCGATCGGTCGCCACCCCTACCAGGTGCAGTTGCGGCTGCGCGAGGGACGGGTCGTGGTCGGGGAGCGGGCGATGGGCGCGCTCGAGGTCACGAACGTGAGCCACCGGTCGGTGCTGCCCGCCCGCATCGAGCTGCCGGTCGGCACCGCGAAGGCGTCCTTCGCGCTGCCGACGCTCGCGGGCGGCGCCGAGCACGACGAGCTGTTCGCGATCCCCACCGAGCGTCGCGGCGTCATCACCGTGGGGCCGGTCTCCTCGGTCCGCGGCGACCCGGTCGGTCTCATCCGCCGCGCCGTGCTCTGGACGGAGCCGGAGGAGCTCTACGTCCACCCGCGCACGATCAAGATCGGCGGCTCGGCCGCCGGCTTCCTCCACGACCTCGAAGGTCGCGAGACCCGCGAGATCACCAACGCCGACCTGTCGTTCCACGCGCTGCGCGAGTACGTCCCCGGTGACGACCGCCGCTACGTGCACTGGCGCAGCTCGGCACGCACCGGCACCCTCATGGTCCGTCAGTTCGAGGAGACCCGCCGCTCCCACCTCGTGCTCGGGCTGTCGGTCCACGAGCAGGACTACGGCCACCCCGACGAGATGGAGCTGGCGATCAGCGCCATCGGGTCGCTGGGCCTGCACGCGATCCGGAGCGAGTCCGACCTGACCGCGATGACCACCGAGGAGGTGCTGCCGCACCGCAGCCCGCGCCAGCTCCTCGACGGGCTCACCCGCATCGAGGCGAACCGGAACCCGACCTCGATCGTCGACCTCGGCCGCACGATCGCGCGCGACGTGCAACGGGCCACGGTCGTGCTGCTGGCGTTCGGGTCCACCGTGACGCCGGACCACATCCGGACCGCCGGCGCGGTGCTGCCCACGGGCGTGCGCGCGCTGGCGATCCGCGCCAGCCTCGGCGAGGACTCCGAGCTCGCTGCGCGCCGGCTCGGCAACGTCACGGTGCTGACGCTGCCGACCCTCGAGGAGCTCCCGCGCGGCTTCCGCAAGGTGGAACGATGAGCGCCGCCGGCGGCGCCGCGGCCCCGAGCCGTCGTCAGCTGCGCGGGAACGCGACCGGGCTGCCCGCCTGGGCGCGGTGGTTCACGGTGCAGCGGGTGGTCGCCACCCTGGTGCCGGTCGCGCTGATCGTGCTCGGGCTGGCGCCGCTGCACCAGGTGTACCTGACGGCGGCGCTGTGGGTCACGATCGCCGGTGGCGCGGTCCTCGGCACGGCGCTCGCGATCGCCGGTGCCCAGCGCCGCTGGCCTACGCTGACCGTCCTCGCGTTCGCCCTGCCGACGTTCTTCCTGTTCGGTGCGTTCGCGGCGCCGTCGACGGCGATCGGCGGCGTGCTCCCGACCCTGACCACCTGGCAGCTGATGGGTGTCGGCGTCGTCACGGTGTGGAAGCAGGTGCTGACGATCGCACCGCCGCTTGGCACCACCGGCGTGCTGCTGCTGCTGCCGTACCTGCTCGCGTTCTTCGGGTCGCTGATCGCCGTCACGATCTCGCTGCGCGCCCGGAGGTGGTCGCTGAGCCTGCTGGTGCCCGTCGTCGTGGGGATCGTGGGCATCCTGTTCGGCACCCGGATCCCGGTGGCCCCCGGCGTCGTCGGCATCGCGGCCGTGGCGATCGCGGTGATGTGGGTCGCCTGGCGCTCCGGCCGGCTCGAGACCCATCGCGTGATCGCGATCCCGCTGGTGCTCGGCCTCGTCGCGGTCGGCGGCACGGCGACGGCGCTGCTCGTGACACCGGACAACTCGCGTCTGGTGCTGCGCGACCTGATCGACCCGCCGCCGGACCCGCACGACTACACCAGCCCTCTCGCGAGCTTCCGCCGCTACGTCGACACCCTGGCGGAGGAGACGCTGCTGACCGCCTCCGGGCTGCCGGCCGGGACCGAGCGGATCCGGCTCGCGACGATGGACAGCTACGACGGTCACGTGTGGGGCATCACCGGCTCCGGTGCGGCCGGCACCGGCACGTTCACCCGCCCCGGCGAGCGGCTGGTCACCGAGCCGTCGGCCACCGGGTCGCGGGTGCAGGTCCGCATCGAGGCCTACACCGGGGTCTGGCTGCCGACGATCGGCTCCAGCGAGGACGTCGACTTCACCGGCAGCCGGGCCGAGAACCTCATGGACTCGTTCTACTTCAACCGCACCACCGACACCGGGCTGGTGGCGGCGACGCTGCGCTCCGGCGACGGCTACCAGCTGGTGGCCGACCCGGCTCCCGACGTCGTCGAGGACGACGAGTCGGCCCCCTCGGAGTCGATGCTGCAGCTGCCCGCGGCACGCATCCAGATGCCCGAGGCCACCGGCGTGCCCGACGTGATCGCCTCGCTCGCCTCGGAGTACACCCAGGGCGCGACCGGCGACTACGAGCGCGTCAGCATGATCGCGACGTCGCTGCAGCGCTACGGCTTCTTCTCCCACGGGTTGGAGGGCGATCCGCCCTCCCGGCCCGGGCACGGCGCGTCGCGGCTGGTGGCGATGCTCGAGTCCGACCAGATGACCGGCGACGCCGAGCAGTACGCCGCCGCGATGGCGTTGATGGTGCGCGAGCTCGGGCTGCCCGCCCGGGTGGTGATGGGGCTCGACGTCTCCGAGGCACCGGTCGAGGACGGCGCTGTGACCGTCACCGGCGCGGACGTGACGGCCTGGGTCGAGGTGCCGTTCGAGGCCCAGGGATGGATGCCGTTCTTCCCGACGCCGGAGGAGGACCAGGTCCCGCAGGTCCAGAACCCCGACCCGCAGGATCGTCCGGAGCCGCAGGTGCTGCAGCCGCCTGAGCCCCCGCAAGAGCCACCGGTCGTGCCGCCGCTGGACCGCGGCGAGGCACCGGCCGAGCAGGAGGGCCAGGACGAGGAGACGCTCGGCGAGCAGATCCTGCTGTACGTGGCCATGGTGGGCATCCCGCTGCTGGTGCTGATCAGCCCGTTCCTGGTGATCGCGGCGCTCAAGGCCAGGCGCTGGCGCAGGCGCCGCACCTCGGGCTCGGCCGACGCCCGCATCGCAGGCGGCTGGGCCGAGCTGTCCGACCGCGTCCTGGACCTCGGGGTGACCACCCCGGCAGGTGTGACCCGCCGCGAGGCAGCACGCAGCTACGACACCGCGCTCACCGGAGCCGGCACGTCCGGGTTGGCCCGCCGCGCCGACGCCGCGGTGTTCGCACCAGAGCCGGCGTCGGAGGCCGACATCGACGGCTACTGGGCGGACGTCTCCACCGCCGTCAGGCACGCCGGCGCCGCGGTGCCGTGGCGCCGACGCGTACGAGCGCGGTTCACGCTGCGCTCGCTGCGGCGCCGGTGACCGCCGGTGCCTGAGCTCGGCCAGAATGGGTGACATGGACCGCGCCGCAGATGATCAGCTGGTGGGGGAGGCCGCACCGTACCTCGAGGAGGGCGCACCGAGCACCGGCGGTCGCAACACCCGACCGCTCGCGATCCCGGTGCTGGTGACGACCTACACGGGCAGCACCCGCACCGGTGCCGGCGCGGCCGCCGCCCTGCTCGGTGCGCTCGCCGGGCTCGGCGCCTGGTTCGGGTTCGAGCAGCTCGACCAGCCCGACCCCTCCACCGTGCTCGCCGTGCTCGCCTTCGTCGTCGCCGCCGGTGCGCTCGCCGCGTCCGTGCTGCTCGGGATCCGGCTGCTGCGCAGCGGCGCCCGGCTGGTCGAAGCCCTGCGGCGCTGGCACCAGGTCGCCCCCGAGGTACCCGTGCGCGGTGCCGAGGTGCTCACCGAGCAGCCCGGCATCCTGCGGGTCGTGCTGGCCGGAGTCTCCGTGCTCGCCGGCCTCGGGGCGCTCCTGCTCGCGGCGGTCACCGGCGAGACCTCGGTCTGGGTGGGTGGTGGCATCGCCGCCGTGGCCCTGCTCGCGACCGGCGCCGTCGCCGGGCTCGGCTGGTGGAAGCTGCGCTCGATGCTGCGGCTCACGGCGCCGCAGGCCTCGCAGGAGGCCTTCGCACCCGCCCCGTACGCGCACCCGGGTGCCCCGCAGCAGCCCTACCCCCCGGCACAGCCGCAGCACCCGCTGCCGCAGGCGAGCCCGCAGGCCTGGGCACCACCACCACCGCAACCGGCCCAGCCCCCGCAACCGCAGCCGACGCAGCCCTGGCTGCCCGGCGCCGGCGCGCCCGGTGGCGAGACCTGGCAGCCCGAGGTGAGCGAGCCCGACATCGGTGACACGCGGCTGGTGGCCGACACGACGATGTCCGGACGCTCCGAGCGCGCACCACGCCCCGCCGTCGTGCTCGACGACGGTCGCCGCCTCACGTCCGGCGCCGTCACCCTCCTGGGCCGGGCACCTCTCGCCAAGGACGCCGACCTCGACGTCGAGACCGTCGCGGTGCTCCATCCCACCGTCTCCAAGACGCACGCGTCGTTCCGCATCACCGCCGATACGGTCTACGTGACCGACCGGAGCTCGACCAACGGGAGCTCCGTCGTCGACCGCGACGGCGCGCAGCGCCGCCTGCGCCCGTGGGTGGAGGAGGCGGTCGAGACCGGCAGCGAGGTGCTGCTGGGCAGCTACCGGGTCAAGGTCGTCGCCGCGGAGGACATGCCCTAGAGTGGATTCCGTGCGGACGACGCAGCTCCTCCTTCGTCGCCGCGGCGAGGCCCACTAAGGCCGGCTTCCTCGTCGCGGAGTGACGTGGTGCCCGGCCACCGGCAACGAGCCGCGAACCGAGCGCGGAGCACAGGAGCAGCAGCCATGAGCACGACCCACACGACCTTCGGGATGCCGGTCGGCAAGTACCGACCCTTCCAGGACACCACCGCGCCGATCGACCTGCCCGACCGGCAGTGGCCGAGCAAGCGCATCACCGCCGCACCGCGCTGGCTCTCGACCGACCTGCGCGACGGCAACCAGGCGCTCATCGAGCCGATGGACCCTGCCCGCAAGCGGATGATGTTCGACCTGCTGGTGCGGATCGGCTACAAGGAGATCGAGGTCGGGTTCCCCGCGGCCTCGCAGACCGACTTCGACTTCGTGCGGTCGATCATCGAGGACGAGGCGATCCCGGAGGACGTCACGATCTCGGTGCTGACGCAGGCGCGGGACGACCTGATCGAGCGCACGATCGACTCGCTGGTCGGTTCCCACCGCTCGACCGTGCACATGTACAACGCGACCGCACCGGTGTTCCGCCGCGTGGTGTTCCGCAACGACAAGGCCGGCACCAAGGACCTGGCGACCGAGGGCACCCGCCACGTGATCGAGTACGCGGAGAAGGTCCTCGACCCGGACACGATCTTCGGCTACGAGTACTCGCCCGAGATCTTCATCGACACCGAGCTCGACTTCGCGCTCGAGGTCTGCGAGGGCGTCATGGACGTGTGGGCACCCGAGGACGGTCGCGAGATCATCCTCAACCTGCCCGCCACGGTGGAGCGCGCCACGCCGAACGTGTACGCCGACCAGATCGAGTGGATGAGCCGCAACCTGTCGCGGCGCGACTTCGTGTCGCTGTCGGTGCACCCCCACAACGACCGGGGCGCCGCCGTCGCGGCGGCCGAGCTGGCCGTGATGGCGGGCGCGGACCGCGTGGAGGGCTGCCTGTTCGGTCAGGGCGAGCGCACCGGCAACGTCGACCTGCTGACGCTGGGCATGAACCTGTACAGCCAGGGCATCGACCCGGGCGTCGACTTCTCCGACATCGACGAGATCCGCCGCACCGTCGAGTACTGCACCCGCATGGACGTGCACCCGCGCCACCCCTACGGCGGCGACCTGGTCTACACGGCGTTCTCCGGCTCGCACCAGGACGCGATCAAGAAGGGCTTCGTGTTCCGGCAGCAGCAGGTCGCCGAGGCCGGTGGCGACGAGACCGCCGTGGCGTGGGACCTGCCGTACCTGCCGGTCGACCCGAGCGACGTGGGCCGCAGCTACGAGGCCGTGATCCGCGTCAACAGCCAGTCCGGCAAGGGTGGCGTGGCGTACCTGCTGCAGAGCACCCGGAGCCTCGACCTGCCGCGGCGGCTGCAGATCGAGTTCTCCTCGATCGTGCAGAAGTACACCGACCGGTTCGGCGGCGAGATGACCGCCGAGCAGCTCTGGGAGATCTTCTCCGACGAGTACCTGCCCGCGACGCCGGAGAACGGGCTGGAGCCGTGGGGCCGGTTCGCCCTCGGCGCGAGCCAGGTCGCCTCGGCCGGCGACGGCAGCAACGACCTGCTCACCGTGACCCTGCGCGACGGCGCGGACGAGCGCACCGTGCAGGCCTCCGGCAACGGCCCCCTCGCGGCGTTCGTGTCGGTGCTGGCCCAGAGCGACGTGCAGGTCCAGGTACTGGACTACGCCGAGCACGCGCTGTCTGAGGGGGAGTCGGCGAGCGCCGCCGCGTACGTCGAGTGCGAGGTCGACGGCGAGGTGCTGTGGGGCGTCGGGATCGACCCCTCGATCACGACGGCCTCGTTCAAGGCCGTGATCTCCGCCGTCAACAGGGCGCTGCGCTGACTCTCGGGGGTTGACACCGGCACGACCGAAGCCGAGACTTCCGGGAGCCGAGCGTGGTTCGGTCCTGATGGTGGCGGCGTGTGGATCCGGGATGACCAGGGGTCTGCCTCCGGCAGGACGACACCCGGCGAACAAACGGCGGTCCGTCCCGCTGTGAACGGCGCTGGTGGGTCTGCTGCCCGCCAGCGCCGCTCGTCGCGGAGGCATGGTGTGAAGATCGCGGGAAGGTGCCGGCCGACCGGGCGCGGCATCGTGCCGCGCACGCGCCCGTGGGGGACAATGGCCGGGTGAAGCTGTACCGGGACGAGGGCGTGGTGCTGCGTACCCGCAAGCTCGGTGAAGCGGACCGGATCATCACCTTCCTCACGCGCGAGCACGGCCAGGTCCGTGCGGTCGCCAAGGGTGTGCGCCGCACCTCCTCCCGGTTCGGTGCCCGGCTGGAGCCCTTCAGCGTGGTCGATGTCCAGCTCCACATCGGCCGCAACCTCGACATCGTCACGCAGGTCGACACGCTCGCCCCGCACGGGCGCGCGATCGGGGCCGACTACGCGTTGTTCACCACCGCGACGGCGATGGTCGAGACCGCGGAGCGGCTCACCGAGATCGAGCGCGAGCCGGCCACGCAGCAGTACCTGCTGCTCGTCGGCGCGCTGCGGTCGCTGGCCGAGCGGATGCACGCCCCGAGCCTCGTGCTCGACTCCTACCTGCTGCGCGCGCTCGCGATCGCGGGCTGGGCGCCCAGCTTCGGCGAGTGCGCCCGCTGCGACGCCGAGGGACCGCACCGCGCGTTCTCTCCGGCGGTGGGCGGCATGGTGTGCGCCTCCTGCCGGCCGCCGGGGTCAGCGGCTCCCGCGACCGAGACGGTCGCGCTGCTCGGCGCGCTGCTGACCGGTGACTGGTCGGTCGCCGATGCCAGCGACGAGCGGCACCGCCGGGAGACCTCGGGTCTGGTCGCCGTCTACACGCAGTACCACCTGGAGCGGGGGCTGCGCTCGCTCCGGCTGGTCGAGCGCGCATGATCGCTCCGCCACCGCATCCGTCGGGGGCTCGACCGCCGCAGCTGCCGCCGGCGCTGGTGCCGAAGCACGTGGCCGTCGTCATGGACGGCAACGGGCGGTGGGCCAACGCGCGAGGGCTGCCCCGGACCGAGGGGCACGCCGCCGGTGAGGCCGTGCTGCTCGACGTGGTGGCCGGTGCGATCGAGCTGGGGATCACCCACATCAGCGCGTACGCCTTCTCGACCGAGAACTGGAAGCGTTCGCCCGCGGAGGTGCGCTGGCTGATGGGCTTCAACCGCGACGTGCTGCGCCGGCGTCGTGACCAGATGAACTCGTGGGGCGTGCGGGTGCGGTGGGCCGGCCGCCGGCCGAGGCTGTGGCGCAGCGTCATCGCCGAGCTCGAGGAGGCCGAACGGGTCACGCGCGGCAACGCGACGTGCACCCTGACGATGTGCGTCAACTACGGCGGTCGCGCCGAGATCGCCGATGCCACCCGCGCGATCGCGCGCGAGGTGGCCGCGGGCCGGCTCGACCCGGAGCGGATCACCGAGCGCACCGTGGCGCGTCATCTCGACGAGCCGGACATGCCCGACGTCGACCTGTTCCTGCGGACGGGCGGCGAGCAGCGTGCCTCGAACTTCCTCATCTGGCAGTCCGCCTACGCCGAGATGGTGTTCCTCGACAAGCCCTGGCCCGAGGTCGACCGCCGCGACCTGTGGGACGCCGCCGTCACCTACGCGCGCCGAGACCGGCGCTACGGCGCGGCGGTCGACGCCGTCGAGCGCGAGCGGTAGCCCGGTGACCTCGTCGACGCCTGGCAAGGCCGGGGTGGACGGAATCGTGTTGAAAGCGGGGGTCGGGATCCCGTCACAGCGGCTCAGGGAGCGCGTTCGGGCTCGGTGAGCTCCGCCGTCGGGCGGTCCTCGGCCGGCGTCTCGGGGGAGCGGCGGCGACGACGCAGGAACGCGATCGTCAGCACGATCACCAGCACGACCGCCAGGATCGCGGCGAGGCCCAGCGGCGAGCCCGCGGCGGTCGCCATCACCGCCTCCCACGCGGCGAAACCGATCGTCGCGTAGATCGTGGCCCAGGCCAGCGCCCCCGGGATCTGCGCGAGCGCGTACTTCCAGACCTCGATCCGCAGGATGCCGGCACCGGCCTGCACCATCGACTGGAACCCGACCGTGAGGTAGCACAGCGGCACCATCACCAGGCCCCAGCGGCGCAGCGCGCG
This sequence comes from Pseudactinotalea suaedae, assembly GCF_009733815.1. Lineage (GTDB taxonomy): Bacteria > Actinomycetota > Actinomycetes > Actinomycetales > Beutenbergiaceae > Pseudactinotalea > Pseudactinotalea suaedae. The sequence goes on along the minus strand of NZ_WNXY01000002.1, from coordinate 220,461 downwards.
CACACCGGGATCGGCGCCACCGGCCTCCAGCCAGCCGTGCATGCGGCGTTGCCAGCCGTCCTGGGGTCGGGTGCGACGCAGCGTCTGCTCGGTCGCGACACGGCCGACCCAGTAGACGAGCTGGCCCCGGGTCATGGCGCCCAGGAACAGCGCCACGAATGCGGCCCAGAAGGGGACCGTGGTGAGGAAGTCAGGCACGCGCGCCGCCTCCGTAGATGCGCGCGGCGCAGTCGCGGCAGATGCCCACCAGCTCGGCGGTGTGGTCGACGTCCACGAAGTCGTGCTCCTGCGCGATCCGGGAGGCCCAGCGCTCCACGGCCTCGCCGGCCAGCTCGACGGTCTTGCCGCACTCGCGGCAGACCAGGTGGTGGTGGTGGCCGCGCGCGCAGCGGCGGTACAGCGCCTCACCGTCCTCGATGCGCAGCACGTCCACGTCACCGGCCTCGGCCATCGCCTGCACCGTGCGGTACACGGTCGCGAGGCCGACGTTCTGGCCGGCGTCCTTGAGCAGCTGGTGGAGCTGCTGTGCCGAGCGGAAGTCCGGCGTGACCTCGAGCAGGTCAGCGAGCGCGGTGCGTTGCCGGGTCATCCGTTGCATCAGCTCTCGCCTCCTCCGACGTCGATGCGGGGCGTGCGGCCCGGTGCCACAACGGCCGCAGGGCAGCGGTACCAGCGTAGATGGCGATCGCGATCACCACGATGAGGGCTCCCGGCGCCAGGTCGACCGTGAACGTCACGAGCAGGCCGCCCACGCACGCGAGGCCACCGATGACCATCGCGATCGTCATGGTCTGGCGGAACGACCGTGCCACGAGCTGCGACGCGGCGACCGGGACGATCATGAGCGCGCTGACCAGCAGCAGCCCGACCACCCGCATCGACACGGTGACCGTGAGGGCGGCGACCACGGCGACCGCGATGTTGAGCACGGTGACCGGCAGGCCGGTCGACCGGGCGAACTCCTCGTCCTGGCTGACGGCGAACAGCGCGCTGCGCAGCCCGACGCCGACCGCGAGGATCACGCCCGACATCACCAGCGTGGCCACGAGATCCGCGCTGCTCACCGTGGCGAGCGACCCGAAGAGGTAGCTCATGAGGTTGGCGTTGGTGCCACCTGCGAGCCCGATCAGCACCACACCCCCGGCGATGCCGCCGTAGAAGAGCAGGGCGAGGGCGAGGTCCCCGCTGGTGCGGCCCCGGGCACGGACCGCCTCGATGACGACGGCGCCGGCGATCGAGGCGAGCACGGCGCCGGGGATGGCGTAGGCGTCGGCCCTGGCAGCACCGGTGGCGGCGCCGACCAGCCAGCCCAGCGCCACTCCGGTCAGGGCGACGTGGCCGATGCCGTCGCCCAGCAGCGACAGCCTGCGCTGCACGAGGAACGTGCCCACCACGGGCGCGCTGATGCCGACCACGAGGGCGGCGAGGAGGGCCCGTTGGAACAGCGGTGTCGAGAGCATCTCGAGCACGGTGCTCATGGCAGGCTCCGCTGGGTCGGCGGCTCGGAGGGCAGGGCGTGCTCGACGTGGAGGTGGTCGTGGGCGCCGTGCGGGTGCGCGTGGTCGCGGGGCAGGTCGCCGTCGTGGATGACCCGGCCGGCGCGCAGCACCACCGCGCGGTCCAGGAGCTCGGCGAACGGTCCGAGCTCGTGCAGCACCACCACGATCGTGCGACCCTCGGCGTGCAACCTCCCCAGCAGCGCGGCGAACGAGAACTGCGTGAGCAGGTCGACGCCCGCGAGCGGCTCGTCGAGGATGAGCAGGTCGGGGCGGCGGACCAGGGCTCGCGCGATCACCACGCGCTGGGCCTGGCCGCCGGAGAGGATCCCGAACGGACGGTGCGCGAGGTCGGCGACGCCGAGCTCCTCCAGCGCCGCCAGCGCCTGCTCGCGGTCGGCCCGCCGCAGCCACCAGCGGTTGCGGCCCAGCAGCCCGGTCAGCACGACCTCGAGCACGGTCGCCGGCACCCCGGAGGCGGCGCTGAGGCGCTGCGGGACGTAACCGATCCGGGGCCAGGCGACGCGGGCGGCGTGGTGGCGCGTCGAGACGTCGTACAGCTTCGCGTCGCCGGAGACGACCGGGACCTGGCCGAGCGCGGCGCGGATCAGCGTCGACTTGCCCGACCCGTTGGCTCCGAGGAGGGCGACCGCCTCGCCCGGGTGCACGCGGAGGCTGACGTCCTCGAGCAGGGTGGTGCCGGCGACGGCGACCGAGACCCCGTGCAGGTGCAGGGGATCGGGATCGCTGCCTGGGTCTGCTAGCTGCACCGAAGTCCTTCGTGGAGGGCGGCGAGGTTCGCCCTCATCGCGTCGAGGTAGTCGTCGTTCCCGTCAGAGCCGGCGGGCGCGAGCTCGATCGGGTCGAGCGTAGCGAGCGTCACGCCGAGCTCGCTCGCGAGCGTGTCGGCACCGGCGGTCAGGCCACCGGGCTGGGTGAAGATCGTGGTGACGCCCTCGTCACGGGCCTGCTGCAGCACCTCGGCGACGCGAGCGGGGGAGGGCTCGGCCTCGGGGTCGAGGCCGCTGATGCCGACCTGGGCGAGGTCGAACGCGTCGGCGAGGTAGCCGAAGGCCTCGTGGCTGGTGACGAACGTGCGGTCGGTGCAGTCGGAGAGGCCGGCGTCGAACTCGCCCTGGAGCGTCTCGAGGTCGGTCCGCAGCGCGGCCGCGTTGGTCTCGTAGGTGGCAGCGCCGTCCGGGTCCGCGGTGGCGAGCGCCTCGGCGAGCGCGTCCGCCACGGACGCCACGCGCATCGGGTCGAGCCAGAAGTGAGGGTCCACGCCGCCGTGCTCGTGCTCCTCCTCGTGCTCCTCCTCGCCCTCGTGGTCGTGGTCGTGCTCCTCGACGGCGAGCAGGTCGGCCGACTCGGCGGCATCGACCACCAGCGTGGCCTCCCCGGCCTCGCCGATGGTGTCGTCGACGGCGGCCTGGAACCCCGAGAGCATCAGCACCACATCGGCGCCGATGAGCGTCGAGACGCCGGTGGGGGACAGCTCCAGGTCGTGCGGCTCCGTACCGGCAGGTGCGACGCTCGTCACGGTCGTCGCCTCGCCGGCGACGCGCTCGGCGATGTACTGCAGGGGGTACGCCGTGACCGCGACCTCCACCCCGTCGTCGGCCCCGGCTGCCGAGCACCCGGTGGCGAGCAGCGCGAGCGACGCGAGGACGGGCAGCAGCGAGGAGCGCGCGGAACGGGACGGCATGACAATCATTCTCAACAATGCTGAGAATGGTTGTCAAACCGGCGTCACCTCGACCGGCTAGCCTGGCCGGACGTCCGGCCAGCCAGGTCGGGCACCACCACAGGAAGGCTCCCATCGTGGCCAACGCCCCGTCCAGACTCGACAACGTCATCAGCCTCGCCAAGCGGCGCGGTTTCGTCTTCCAGTCGGGTGAGATCTACGGCGGTACCAGGTCGGCCTGGGACTACGGGCCGCTGGGGGTGGAGCTCAAGGAGAACATCAAGCGGCAGTGGTGGCAGACGATGGTCCGCGGCCGCGACGACGTCGTCGGCCTCGACTCCTCGGTGATCCTGCCGCGCCAGGTGTGGGTGGCCTCCGGTCACGTCGGCGCGTTCACCGATCCGCTGACCGAGTGCCTCCAGTGCCACAAGCGGTTCCGTGAGGACCAGCTCATCGAGGAGTTCACCGAGCGCAAGGGCCGCGAGCCCGAGGGCGGCCTCGCGGGCATCCCGTGCCCGGCCTGCGGCACCGTGGGCCGCTGGACCGAGCCGCGCGACTTCAACATGATGCTGAAGACCTACGTCGGCCCGGTCGAGGACGAGAGCGGGCTGCACTACCTGCGGCCCGAGACCGCGCAGGGCATCTTCGTCAACTTCGCCAACGTCATGGGCGCCGCGCGCAAGAAGCCGCCGTTCGGCATCGGCCAGATCGGCAAGTCGTTCCGGAACGAGATCACGCCCGGCAACTTCATCTTCCGTACCCGCGAGTTCGAGCAGATGGAGATGGAGTTCTTCGTCAAGCCCGGCGAGGACGAGGAGTGGCACCAGTACTGGATCGACACCCGCACCAGCTGGTACACCGACCTGGGCATCGCGCGCGAGAACCTGCGCCTGTTCGAGCACCCGGCCGAGAAGCTCTCCCACTACTCCAAGCGCACCGTCGACATCGAGTACCGGTTCGGCTTCACCGGTTCGGAGTGGGGTGAGCTCGAGGGCGTCGCGAACCGCACCGACTTCGACCTGTCCACGCACGCCGAGCACTCGGGCCAGGAGCTGTCCTACTTCGACCAGACCACCAACGAGCGCTGGGTCCCGTACGTGATCGAGCCTGCGGCGGGGCTGACCCGGTCGCTGATGGCGTTCCTGATCGAGGCGTACTCCGAGGACACCGCCCCCAACACCAAGGGCGGTGTCGACACCCGCACGGTGCTGCGCCTGGACCCGCGGCTGGCGCCGGTCAAGGCCGCGGTGCTGCCGCTCTCGCGCAACGAGCAGCTCTCGCCCACCGCGCGTGACCTGGCCGCCGAGCTGCGCACGGGCTGGAACGTCGACTTCGACGACGCCGGCGCGATCGGTCGTCGCTACCGCCGCCAGGACGAGATCGGCACGCCGTTCTGCATCACGGTCGACTTCGACACCCAGACCGACCAGGCGGTCACGGTCCGGGAGCGGGACACCATGTCGCAGGAGCGCGTGGCGCTCGACCAGGTGCGCGGCTACCTCGCGGAGCGGCTCGTCGGAGCCTGAGGGTGAGCACCGAGCCGCACGGGTCGGCGGGGGCCGAGCCGGACCCGCCCGAGGAATCGGGCGAGGATGCCTCGCCACCCCCGCGACGCCGTCGTGCCCGCCGGGGCGCCGGTCGCGAGATCGGCGCCCACGGGCACGGCCACGGGCCTGTCACGATCCCGGCCGCCGAGGCGCGCCGGGTCCGGACGGTCCTGGCTGCGCTCGTGGTGCCGCTGCTGATCGCGACGATCGTCGGGCTGATCGCGCTCTGGCCGCGGGGTGAGACCCAGATCGGTTCCCTGCCGCTGACGGCCGACGGCGCGACGTTCGAGCGCGGCACGGTCACCGACGTTCCCGGCGAGCTGGGCGCGGAGATCGTCGTCGAGGTCACGACGGGGGAGTACGCGGGTCGCGTGGTCAGCGTCCAGGCGCCACCGGAGGTGATCGAGGAGGGTGTCGAGGTCGGCGACGAGATCCGCATGCTCTACCTCGCGGGCGCTGCGGCCACCGGGTCGCCGTTCGTGTTCGTCGACTTCGTCCGCGACATCCCCGTGATCCTGCTGGCGGTGCTCTATCTCCTGGTGGTCGCCCTGGTCGCCCGCTGGCGCGGGCTGGCGGCCGTGCTCGGGCTGGGTGCCTCGCTCGTGATCGTCGGGATCTTCGTGATCCCGGCGTTGATCGTGGGCACCTCGCCCTTGCTCGTGGCGCTCGTGGGGTCGAGCGCGATGATGTTCGTCGCGGTCTATCTCGCGCACGGGATCTCGATCAGGACCACGACGGCGTTGCTCGGCACGTTCGCCGGTCTCGCGATCACCACGGGGCTGGGGTGGTGGGCGATCGGCTCCGGCAACCTGGTGGGCAACGGGTCAGAAGAGGCCTACATGGTCTTCACCACCTTCCCCGGTGTCAGCCTGAGCGCGTTGCTGCTGTGCGGGATCGTGATCGCCGGGCTCGGCGCGCTCAACGACGTGACGATCACGCAGGCCTCCGCGGTCTGGGAGCTGCACGCCAGCGACCCGGCCGCCGGCCGCGCCAAGGTGTTCGGTCGCGCGATGCGGATCGGCCGCGACCACATCGCCTCCACGGTCTACACGCTGGCCTTCGCCTACGTCGGGACGTCGCTGCCGCTGCTGATGGTCGGAGCGATCTACGACCGGACGCTCGTCGAGTTCCTCATGTCCGGCGAGATCGTCGAAGAGGTGGTGCGCACGCTCGTCTCCTCGATCGGCCTGGTGCTGGCCATCCCGGCCACGACGGCGATCTCGGCCCTGCTCGTGGGGCGCAGCGCCGCACGGAAGTAGCCGCACGAGTAGTGGGGCGGTGATCAGCCGCCGAGGCCGGCGATGATCGCGGACACCGTGCGGTCGGCGAGCGCACGCAGCTGCTCGGTCGGCAGGCCGCGCAGCGGACCGTGGATCGCCAGGTCGGCGAACCCGTGCACGGCGGACCAGCAGGGCCACTCGGCTCCCTGCCGTGCGTCCGCCTCGAGCGCGCCTGCCGCGACCAGCGCGTCCAGTGCCTGGACGAGCATCCGGAACGGTGGCGCGTCGGCGGGGTCGGTACCGGTGCCTTCGTCGTCGTCGGGCTGGTCTCCCGGCGAGGGGAAGAACGCGACGGCGAACCACCCGGGCTCGGCGAGGGCGAACTCGATGTAGCCCATCCCGACGGCGTGCAGCTGCGCCCGCGCCTGCTGGGCGTCGTCGTCGGAGGACGTCGGCGCGGGAACGGCCATCCGCTCGGCCATCAGCTCCTGCACGCGCCTGGCCACGGCGCCCAGCAACGCGCGCCGGTCCGAGAAGTGCCGGTAGGCGGCGTTGGGCGAGACTCCCACGCGGCGGGTCGCCTCACGCAGTCCCAGGGCAGCGGCGCCGCCGTCCCGGGTGAGGTCCAGCCCGGCGTCGACGAGCGCGGCCCGCAGGTTGCCGTGGTGGTACCGACGCTCGGACACCTGAAACCCCCTTGACTCGCCGCGTGCATTGTCTACAGTGTCAACATAGCAGTGTGTGGACGCTGTCCACATGCACCCTCAGGTCACCAAGGAGAGTCCATGTCCAGCACCGCCGTGCCGCCCGTCGTCGACGCCGCCACCTGGCAGGCCGAGCTCGACGCCATCCGCGTCCGCGAGAAGGCCGCCACCCGCGAGCTGGATGCGATCGCCGCCCAGCGGCGTCGGCTGCCGATGGTCCAGATGCCCGAGTACACGCTGGTGGCCAAGGACGGGCCGGTCCGGCTGTCCGAGATCTTCGACGGCAGGTCGCAGCTGATCACCTACCACCACATGTGGCACGAGGGTGCCGAGTGGCAGTGCGGTGGTTGCACCGGGTTCACGTCGCAGTTCACGCGGCTCGGGTTCCTCGACCCCTACGACGCCCGTTTCGTCATCGTCACCCAGGGTCCGATCGACGAGGCGCTCGCCTACGCCGAGCGCGTCGGCAACCGGATGGAGTGGTACTCGACGGCGGAGAGCCCGTTCGGGGCCGACGTCGGCGCCCCTCCCGGCGGAGGATTCGCCGTCAACGTGTTCCTGCGCCAGGGCGAGGACGTGTACCGGACCTGGACCACCAGCGGTCGTGGCACCGAGCAGCTGAGCCACACGTTCCCGTTGATCGACCTGCTGCCCTATGGGCGCCGCGAGGACTGGCAGGACTCGCCCGAGGGCTGGCCGACGTCGCCGGCGTACTCGGGGTGGCTCGACTCGCCGGACATCGCGCGCCTCTACGGCCCGGGGTCGGCTGATCCCCGGACCGCGGCTCAGCGGTAGAGCAGGTACGGGCGGCGCCGGCGGTCGAAGTCGGCCAGCTCGTCCTCCCAGGCCGCGATCACCTCGTCCGCCTGCGCGCCGGCGTCGATCTGCTCCCGGAGCCGGCTGGAACCGGTGAGCTTGTCGATCCAGAACGGCCGCGCGGGGTCCCACGCGTCCTCGCGCCACGCGAACTCCGGGTACAGCTCGTGGAGCGCGACCAACATCTCCACGCCCACCCGGATCGGGTCCAGGCGGCGGGCATCGGTGATGTGGACCTGCACCCCGGCGCACACCTCACCCATGTGCTTGCTGAACGAGGGCGTGAAGTAGGCCTCCCGGAACTGCACGCCGCGGATCTCGCGAGCGGTGAGCGCCTGCGTCCAGCGGTGGTCGACGTAGGGCGCGCCGATCAGCTCGAACGGCCGGGTGGTGCCGCGGCCCTCGGACAGGTTGGTGCCCTCGAACAGGCCGGTCCCGGGGTAGAGCAGCGCCGTGTCCGCGGTCGGCATGTTCGGGCTCGGCATCACGAACGTCTGCCCGGTCTCGGCGAACAGCATGCTGCGCTTCCAGCGGCGCATCTCGACGACCTCCAGGTCCTCGACGGCGCCGCCCTCCTCGTCCGGGAGGAACTCGCCGTTGAAGAACTGCGCCAGCTCACCCACGGTCATGCCGTGCGCCTGCACGATCTCCTTGGCGCCGACGCCGGAGGTGAGCTCCGTGGTCATCATCGGGCCGCGGGCGGTGCCGCCGATCGGGTTCGGCCGGTCCAGCACGACGAACCGGATGCCGGTCCTGACGGCGGCGCGCATGGCTGTGTACATCGTCCAGATGTAGGTGTAGAACCGGGCGCCGACGTCCTGGATGTCGAACACCACCGTCTCGACGTCGGCCGTGGTGAACATCTCGGTCATCGCGTCGGCGTCGGCGCCGTACGCGTCGTACACGGTGATGCCGGTGCGCGGGTCGACGAAGGTCGGCTCCGCCTCGCCCGCCTGCGCCGAGCCTCGGAAGCCGTGCTCGGGCCCGAAGACGGCGACGACGTCGACCGCACCTGAGTCGTGGATCTCGTCGACGATGCTGCGCAGCGAGCTGAGCACGCCGGTGGGGTTGGTGATGATGCCGACCCGCTGGCCCTCCAGCACGGACCAGTCGTCGGCGGCGGCCCTGTCGGCACCGGTGACGACCTTGCGACCGCCGCCGTGCCCGCCACCGCCCGTCGGCGGCGGGGTGGCCCCGGCCGATCCGGCACCGGCCAGTACCCCGGCCACGGACACACCCGCCGCGGTCAACCCTCCGGTGAGAACGCGTCGTCGATTCACTGCCATGGTCGTCTCCTTCTCGGTCGGGTGGTTGCTCACCAGGTCAGGCCGTGCCCGAACGGGTACAGCACGGTGTCGGGATCATCCGCCGCGGGGATGTCGACCGGGAGCGTGCCCACGGGTGCGACCTCACCAGCGAGGACCCTGGCTGCCGACTCGATGGCGATCGGTGAGTAGGAGTACGTCGCCAGGTAGGTCGGTGCGTCACCGAGCGAGGCGATGTCGTACGGGTTCCGCACCGCGACCACCACGACGGTCGCTCCGGTGGCACGCAGCTCGGCGACCAGCTGCTGCTGGCCCGCGGAGGTCGATGCGTTCATCGTGAGAACGACGACCACGTCGGCCGCCGAGGCGGCGGCCACCGCGGCCGCGATGGCAGCGCTGGAGGGCGCGCTCCCGGTCTCGACACGGGTGACCACCCCGCCCCGTTCGGTCAGTGCGTCGGCGAGGACGCTCGTGGACGTGACGCCGTAGCCGGTCACCAGGATCGCGGTACCGGCGACGGCGATGGGAAGCACGCCGTCGTCGTTGCGCACGAGCGTGGTCGTCCGGTCCGTGATCTCGTTCGCGCGGCTCAGGTGGGCGGGGATGCCGACGACGTCGCTCACCTCGTCGGGATCGGCGTAGGGCTGGGCGACGATGTCACGCCGGTACTTCAGGCGCAGGATGCGCGCCACCTTGTCGTCGAGCTCGCGGCGGCTGATGCGACCGGTCCGCACGGCATCGGTGACCGCCGCATGCGCCTCGTCCATCGCCGGCGTCATGAGGAGCTGGTCGGCACCGGCCAGCAGCGCCCGGACGGCGACCTCGGCGTCGCCGTACAGGTCCCGCACACCCTGCATGTTGAGTGCGTCGGTGACGATGACGCCGTCGAAACCGAGCTCCTCGCGCAGCACGCCGGTGAGGATCGGGTGGGACAGCGTCGCCGGGTCGCCGGAGTCGTCGAGAGCGGGAAAGGCGAGATGGGCCGTCATGATCATGTCGATGCCCGCCTCGATCGCCGCCCGGAACGGCGGCGCGTCGATCTCCTCCCACTCCTGACGGGTGTGGGTGATGATCGGGAAGGCGACGTGGCTGTCGACCGCGGTGTCGCCGTGACCCGGGAAGTGCTTCGCCGAGGCCGCGACGCCGCCGTCGTCCTGGAACCCGCGTACCTGCGCGGCTGCCATCTCGGCAGCCAGCGCGGGGTCGGAGCTGAACGAGCGGGTGCCGATCACCGGGTTGGCCGGGTCGACGTTGACGTCACACACCGGAGCGAAGTTCGTGTTGACGCCCATCGCCCTCAGCTCGGAACCGATGATGTCGGCCGCAGCGCGTGCGTCCTCGGCGCTCCGGCCGGCGCCGAGCGCCATCGCTCCGGGGAACGGGGTCGCCGGCGGACCGATGCGGGTGACGAGACCACCTTCCTGGTCGATCGCGATCTGCAACGGGATCTGGACCTTGTTCCGACCCTGGCTGGCGGCCTCCTGCAGGTCGTTCGAGAGGGCCACGATCTGGTCGGGATCCTGGACGTTGTCGGTCCACGCGAAGTAGATGACACCGCCCAGCTGGTACTTCTGAACCACCTCGACGGGGCTGGCCACGCCGTAGAGCGGGAGGTTGCGCGGGTCCGGGGTGGCGGCGTCGGAGCCGTAGACGTTCTGGACGAACAGCTGGCCGATCTTCTGCTCCGTGCTCATCCGGCGCAGGTGCGAGGTGACCCAGCCGTGCTCGCCGCGATGGGCGCCGCCTCCGCCGTCCCCGGCGCTCGCGGCCGACGCCGCTCCGAGGGCTGCGGCGGTCAAGCCACTGGTGAGCACGGTCCTGCGGGTGTACGTCGTCATCGAGCGCATGGCATCTCCTGGTCGCAGTGCCCGGTCACCGCGATGTGGCCGAGTCGTCGCTAGGTTTGCTCTCCTTGCCTACAGGACGAGATCGGCAGAAGGAAGACCTTTGACCGAACCTGTACTCAAGTGCGGGGGTTGTCCGCCCTGGCGTTGCCAGTTTTCAGCCCCGACCGGGGACGTAGAAGACGGCGTCGAGCTCGATGTCGAAGCCGGGCAGCTCGACCGGGACGGTCGTGCGCGCCGGGAACGGCGGTGTCAGGCGCTCCTGCATGATCCGGTTGAACTCCGGGAAGTCGTCGAGTGTGCGGAGGTAGGCCCCGAGCCGCACCATGTGCTCGAGATCGCTGCCGCCGGCGCGGGCGAGGATGCCGAGGTTGTCGAAGGTGGCTTCGCACTGCTCGGCGAAGGTCTCGCCGATCTTGGCTCCGTTCGGGTCGAACGGGCCCTGACCCGAGACGAAGAGCAGGTCCCCGACGCGGATGCCCTGGGAGTAGGGACCGGCCGGGAGGGAGGCGTCAGGAGACTGGATGGCTTCACGCATGGGTGTTGTCCTTCGTCGTGGTTGGTGCGGATGGGTGGAGGTGTTCAGGTGATCTCGATCGGCTCGCCGTCGCAGGCGGCCGATGCCTCGGCCGCAAGCGCGGCGGCGACGGCGTGACGACCCTGCTCGAGCGTGGCGATCGACGTCGCGCCCTCACCACGCGTCAGGCGCAGGAAGTCGCGCCACTGGGCGGCGATCATCTGCTGCGGTGTCGAGGCGCGTCGGTGCGGTGGGGGCGCCACGCCGGTGACCTCCAGGGCGTCGCCGTCGGAGGCGGTCGCGGTGGCGCGGGAGGTGGTGAGCCAGGCCCAGGTGCGCGGATCGACCGGAGCGGGCAGGTCGAGGGTCCGGGAGGCCTCGATGACCACAGTGGCCCCTCGAGACGTCTCGCCCAGGAGGGTCATGACAGCTGGTCTGCCGACGTCGTCCACGCCGGTCCGGCAGGACACGACGGTCAGCGGGTCGTCGAGCAGCCAGGTGGCGAGATCGATGTCGTGGATGCCGCCCTGCATCATCGGCGAGACGTCGGGGTAGCGGTCGCGGAGGTCGACCGAGCCGTTGCGCAGCAGGCTGATGTGCAGGGCATCGCCCCACGACGTCGACCGCAGCTGCTGCCTCAGCCACTGCCATCGTGGGTCCAGACGCAGCAGGTGTCCGACCGCCACGTGTCGGCCTGCGGAGCTGGCTCGCTTCCGCAGCCGGTCGGCATCGGCGAGCTGGGTCGTCACAGGCTTCTCGATCAGCACGTCGGCGCCCAGGTCCAGCGCCGCGAGGGCAGGGGCCAGGTGCTGGTCGTCGGTCGTCGCGACCACCGCGGTCTCGATGGCCGGCAGCTCGCGCACGTCGCTGAGCAGGCGGACGTCGTCGAGGTCGCGCCCGGCGCGTTCGATGGCGTCGGGGTCGGTGTCGACGACAGCCACCAGCTCGCTGTCTGGGTCGGCGCGGACGGTCGCGGCGTGCAGCGCGCCGTAGTGGCCGTACCCGATCACGGCGACGCGGCTGGGCGCGCTCTCGGTGCGGTGCGGCCTCATGCGGCCGGCACGCCGAACGAGGCCAGCGCTGTCCCGAGGGGCACCCGGGCGGTGCGGCGCAGCATCATGATGTGCCCGGAGACCGGAGCGGTCACATCCACGGGTGCCGCGGACGGTTCCAGCGGGTCGAGGATCTGACCGATCGACGTGCCTGCTCCGACGAGATCGCCGGCACGGACCCCAGGCAGGAACAGGCCGTCGGCGTGGGAGCGCAGCACCTCCTGGTCGAGGTCCCCGCTGCCTTCCACCTCACGCGTGAGGCCGGCCGGCGCCGATGACCCGCCGAGGTAGGCGTCGAGCCCGCGACGCACACGCCCCACGATCTCCATGTCCGCCGTCGGGCCACCTGGCATCTCGATGTAGATCGGGGCGACCCCGAGGGTCTCCGCGGCGCTCAAGGTGCGACCGGGTGCGATCTCGGGGTGGTGCCAGAGGAAGGGCAGCCCGAGGGCACGGCCGACGTCGAGGGCACGTGCGCCGAGGGGGCCTGTGCTCAGCGCGCCCGCCAGCAGCGGCATGGCGAAGTGCAGCCCTGCGCTGTGCACGTCGATCAGGACGTCGGCACCGGCCAGCACCTCGGTGGTCAGCAGGTGCGCCAGCCGTTCGGTCCAGGAGCCGCGCCCGTCACCGGGGAAGGACCGTGCGAGGTTCGCCTGGTCGATCGCGCTGACGCGGGTCCCGGCGTCGTAGGCGGAGGGGTTGGCGACGGTGACCACGCGCAGCCGCACGCCGCGCAGCGTGGGTGGCCGGGCCACGAGCGAGCGGGCCACGAGCATGCCTTCGGGCTCGTCGCCGTGCACCCCACCGAGGACGACAACGAGGGGAAGGTCGGCGTCACCGACCTCGTGCACCGTGAGCGTGGGCGCGCCCGGCCCACCGATCGTGCGCCGCTGAAAGCCAGTCACCGTGAGAGCTCCTGCTCCAGGACCTGCGCCAGGTCGTCGATCCCGATGGGGTCGGTGAAGACGGGCGGACCGCTGATCCGTTCGAGTGCTGCCTGGTCCTTCCAGCCCGCTCCGGTGGCGAGCGTGACCGCGACATCGGTCTCGGTCAGGTGTCCACGCCGGACATCGGCGAGGACTCCCGCGAGTGCGACGGCTCCGGCCGGCTCCACCACGACGCCCTCCGTGGCGAGCGCGGCCTGTGCAGCCCAGACGTCCTCGTCGCTCACCTCGACGACGTGTCCGCCGGTGGTCGTCACGGCCTCGGCAGCGGCGGCGTCGAGCAGCCGGGCCACCTGCAGACCCGACACGCTCGTGGTGACGCGCTCCACCGGCGTGAGGTCGCCACGGCTCGCGCGCAGGAGGGTGGCGCTGCCGATCGGCTGCACACCGACGATGCGTGGCGTCCGACCCGGTAGGCCCTGGTAGCCGCGCCAGACCGAGGTCAGCAGCCCGCCGCCTCCGACGGGCACGTACACGGCGTCGGTCTCGGGCAGCTGCTCGGCCAGCTCGATCGAGATCTCACCCGCGCCGTGCATCATCTCGGGGCTGTAGGACCAAGCCGTGATGAAGGGGAACAGCCCGAGCTGCTGCGTGAGCCGGAGCACCTCGGCGAACACCCGGTCCGTCTCCTTCGGGGTGATGCCCAGCCCCTCCACCGGGAGGATGCGCGCGCCGGCCGCGGTCGCGGTCGCGAGCTTGGCGGCCGGGGCTCCCGGGACGGTGAGGATGCACACCGGGAGGCCTGCACGGGCGCCATAGGCGGCAGCGGCCGCCCCGCCGTTCCCCGAGGAGGTCCCCAGCAGCCCACGGAGGCCGGTACGGGTGGCGATCGTCACCGCCCTGGCGGCGAGCCGGTCCTTGTAGGAGCCGGTGGGGTTGAGGTGCTCGGCCTTGCACCACACGGTGGGACCGCCGGCGAGCTCGGGGAGTCGTGCTCCCACCCGCAGGACCGGCGTCGACCCCTCGCCCAGGCTGAGCCAGGGGTCGACCGCCGAGCCCGCAGCAGCAGGAGGGTCGACCTCAGAGCGCACCGAGCGCCCCGTCGACGGCCTCGAGGGTCTGCTCCACGTCGGCCATGGTGTGGGCGGCGGACAGGAACCAGGTACCGCGGTGGGTGATGCGGACGCCGCGGTCCTGCAGCTCCCACAGGAAGCGGTCCGCCACCTGCGTGTCGGAGCGCTCGGCGTAGGTGCGGCGGTCGTGGACGCCACCCTCCGGGCCGAACCGGGTCTGGAACACCGGCCCGATGCCGTCGACGGAGAGCTCGATCCCGCGATCGGCGGCCAAGGAACGGATCCCCTGGATCAGGGCTCCGCCCACCTCCTCCATCTGCGGGTACGGGTTCTCCTCGCGCAGCACCCGCACGGTCGCCAGCGCAGCCGCGACGGCCGACAGACCGGTGTTGTAGGTGCCGCCGTGCATGACGTCGGGGCCACCGAGCAGGCCCATGACGTCGGCAGGCCCGGCCAGTGCGGCGACCGGGTACCCGGAGGCCATCGCCTTGGCGTAGACCGTGAGGTGTCCACGGGTGCCGAGGAGCTCTTGGGCGCCGCCGAGGCGCACCCGGAACCCCGTGATGACCTCGTCCAGGACGAGGAGCGCGCCCTGCTGCTCGCACAGCTCACGGACGGCGTCGATGTAGCCGTCCCTCGGCATGATCATCCCGACGTTGGACAGGATCGGCTCCATGAACACGGCGGCGATCTCGTCCGGGTAGGCCTCGAAGACACCCCTGACGGCCTCGACGTCGTTCCACGGGATCACGACGACGTCCGCGGCCGCCGCCGCGGACTGCCCGCTGGTCAGCGGGGCGTCCTGCGCGGGGAACGGGTCGGTGGCAGGGTCGACGAACAGCGGGTCCAACCAGCCGTGGTAGTGCCCGGCGAACCGGATCACGCGTCGACGACCGGTCGCCGCTCGCGCGAGCCGGAGCGCGAGCTGGTCCATCTCGGTGCCGGACTGCCCGAGCCGGATGTGCTCGGCGTTCGGGAGCACCTCGAGCATCGCCTCGACGAGCTCGATCTCGCCGACGTGCTGCCCAGCCCAGAGCTGCCCTGTCCCGAGCGTGGCGGCGACCGCCTCGGACACCGCGGGGTGGCAGTGGCCGAGCACGTGCGGTCCGAAGGCCATCGCGTAGTCGACGTAGCAGTTCTCATCGACGTCCCACAGCCGTGATCCCTGGCCGCGGGAGTAGACCAGGGGAGTGGGTGAACCCTTCAGCCGGAAGCTGCTGTGCACACCCCCCGGGGTGCTGCGGGAGGCCCGCTCGATCAAGGCCAGCGACCCGGCATAGCGCTCGGCGCGATCGATCGTCTGCTGGGTCTGCGGCGTGGTGGTCATGCGTCCTCTGCTTCGTGGATGGTGGTGATGTCGGTGGATGCGGTCGGGAGGGTCCAGTGCGGGAGCATCGCGGCACGTGCCGGCGACCAGCTGAGCCGGTCGAGCCTGCTCGTGCAGATCCCCGGGGTGTCGACCTCGAGCACGGTTCCCGCGACGTCGCCGTACGCGGCGCGCCACGCGATGGCAGATTTGACGACGATCGCGTCGGCCTCCGCCGGCTCGATGCCCTGGGAGATCAGCTGCTGGGCGTCGAAGGGCATGGCCTTGAGCTCGCTGACCACGACCGTGTTGCCCGCGACGTCGAGCACGACGGTGCGCCCCATCGAGACCTCATAGCCACGGTTGTAGGTGCCCAGCTGCCGGTAGCGGCCGTCGGTGACGCGGAGCACGGTCGCCTCGACCGAGACCGGTGTGCCGTGCGCGTCGTCGGTCTTGGCGCCCAGCTCGAGCTGGACCGAGGCGCCCGGCCCGACGGCGATCGCACGCTCGACGCTCTCCGGGTCGGCGATCGTCACGACCAGGCCGGTGCCACCGTCGGTCAGCCACTGCTCGAGGATCGCGGTCCCGTCGCCGGGCGCTCCGCCACCGATGTTGTCAGCGGCGTCGACCAGGATCACCGGTCGGTTCTCGTCACCGCGCGCGAGATCGCACGCCTCGGCCACGCTGAGCGCCTCGTAGACGAACCTCTCCTTGGCCGCGTCGACAGCGGCTGCCATGGTCGCACCGGCCTCGGCAACCGCGGCCTGGTCCGCGCCGCTGACAATGACCGAGAACCCCGTCGCGTCCACATCGGCGTAGGAGAACCCGGGTGCGAGCGAGACCTGCAGCTCGCCCTCGCGCTCGATCCGGTGCGCGAGGGAGATCAGGTCACGCATCGGGTCGCCGTCGGTGGCCTGCATGCCTGGCGCGGTCATGAACGGCAGCTTGCGGTGCACGATCGAGCGCGGCTGTCCGGTACGGAGGACCCCGAGCAGCAGGTCGGCAGCCTCCTGGCCGCGCTCGTACATGTCGATGTGGGGATAGGTGTCGTAGGCGACGAGCGCCTGCACCCCGCTCGCCATCGCGTCGCTGACGTTGGCGTGCAGATCGATGGTCACGGCGATGGGCACGTCGGGACCCACGAGCTCGCGGACCGCCTGGACGAGGTCGCCGTCCGGGTCGCCGCTGCCGTCGGTGACCATGGCGCCGTGCAGCGTCAGCAGCACGCCGTCGACAGGTGTCGCGGCGATCCTCGTCAGGATGGCGTCGCGCAGCACCTCGTAATCGGCGTGCGTCACGGTGGCGCTGGGCACCGCAGCGGCGTACGCGGTGGGCACCACAGTGGCCGCCGCCCGCTCGAGCGCCGTCAGGAATCCGCCGGTCTCCGACCGGGTTCCCGCCATCCGGCGCAGGTCCTCGCCGACGAAGTGCTGGTACGCCGCGAAGCCGTCCAGCCCGGTCGACCCGACGGCGAACGTGTTGGTCTCGTGGTAGATCCCGCCCACCGCGATCCGTGGCCTGGCCGATGTCACGATGCCTCCTGGTCGTGCGGTCGTCCTGCTCGGCTCGCACTGGGGACCGAGTCGAGCAGGCGTCGCGTGTAGGGGTGCTGGGGTGAGGTGATGAGCGCGTCGACGGCCGCGGCCTCGACGATGCGGCCCGCGTGCATGACGATCACCCTGTCGGCGATCGCTCGCACCGCGGCGAAGTCGTGGGTGATGAGCAGCATGCCGAGTCCGCGCTCGTCGACGAGGTCCCGGAGCAGGTCGAGGATCTGTGCCTGCACGGACACGTCGAGCGCCGAGGTGGGCTCGTCGGCCAGAAGCACGCGGGGCGTGGCTGCCAACGCTCTCGCGACGACGACGCGCTGACGCTGGCCGCCCGAGAGCTCCTGCGGGAACCGGCTCACGAACGTCCGCGGCAGCCCGACGTCATCGAGCAGGTCGTGCACGGCACACGAGCGCGCACGGCCGTCGAGCATCGGCTGGTGGATCGCCAGGGCTCGCTGGATCGCCGACCCCACTGCCATCCGGGGATTCAGCGAGGAGTACGGGTCCTGGAAGACCATCTGGACGTCGCCGGTGAGCCATGAACGGTCGCGGTGTGCCGTCGTGACGAGGCGGTCGCCGAGCCGGACGGCGCCGGCGGACGTGGACTGCATCCCGGCGAGGGCCTTCGCGAGGCTCGACTTGCCGGAGCCGGACTCACCGACGACGCCGAGCACCTCGCCGGCTGCGACCCTCACGTCCACGTCGTCGACAGCCTTGACGGGCTGGGCTCCGCGGCGGCGCCTGCTGTAGCTCACCGAGAGATGCTCGGCGCTGAGCAGCACGGGCGATGCTCCTCCCTCGGGCTGCGTGCGGCTGAGCGTCGGGTCGAACGGGTCGACGGTGGCGGCGAGCAGCGCTTGCGTGTAGGGGTGCTGGGGCGAACGCATGATGTCCTGGGCGCTCGCGGACTCGACGATCTCACCCGCACGCATCACGATCACACGGTCGCAGCGCTCGGCCACCAGGCTCAGGTCGTGCGAGACCAGGACCGTCGCCAGCGCATGGCTCCTCTGGAGCGCTTGCACGAGGTCGAGCACCTCCGCTGCCACGGTGACGTCGAGCGCGGTGGTCGGCTCGTCGGCCAGCAGCACGTGCGGGCGTCCGAGGAGCGCGAGCGCGATCACCACGCGCTGCCGCATACCGCCGGAGAGCTCGTGCGGATGGGACCGGAGCACGCGCTCCGGATCGGGCAGTCGCACCTCCTCGAGCGCCGCCACCAGCCGTTCGTGCCGGTCGCCGCGGGAGCCGAGCAGCCCGTGCGGGCGCATCGCCTCGAGCAGGTGTCGTCGGATGGTGAAGCCCGGATTGAGTGCAGCCAGCGGCTCCTGGAAGACGTAGCCGAAAGCGGCCCGGCCACCGACGCGCGGGTGGCGCTGCCGCTCTCGGCTCCCGCCGACCACCTCGGTGCCTGCGACGGTCACGGAACCGTCGACCCGCGCTCGGACGCCGAACGGGAGCAGGCCGGACATCGACCGCAGCGTCATCGACTTGCCGGACCCGGACTCACCGACGATGCCGACCATCTCGCCGCGGTCGACCGCGAAGGAGACGCGGGTGACCGGGTGGCCGTGCCCGAGGATCTCGACCGAGAGGTCCTCGACCACCAGCGTGGGTCGCTCGTCGGTGCTCATCGCTCTCGTCCCTGTCGGTTCAGCAGGTCGCCGAGCCCGTCGGCGAACATGTTCATGCCCAGCACGACCAGCACGATCGCCAGCCCGGGGAAGATCACGAGGTGCGGCGCCGCGGTGAGGTAGGTGCTCCCTGCCGCGAGCTCCAGACCCCAGCTCGTCTGCGGGGACTGGATGCCGAACCCCAGGAAGCTGATCCCGGCCTCGTTGAGGATCGAGAAGGCCAGCATGCTGCTCAGCAGCACCAGGATCGGGAAGTAGGCGTTGCGGAGCACGTAGCGGAGCACGATCGACGAGCGGGGCTCACCGATCGCGGCGGCCGCCGTGACGTACTCCGACTCGGACACCGCCATCACCGAGTTGCGGGTGACGCGGGCGACCTGCGGCCAGTAGACGACCACCAGTGTGACGATCACGGTGCTGAGGCCTGCACCGAGCACGGCGGCCAGCCCGAGCGCGACCAGCAGCCAGGGAAAGCTCAGGAAGACGTCGACGACTCTCATCAGGACGCCGTCGACGACGCCGCGGAGATAGCCCGCCAGGAGGCCGATGGGTACCCCGATCACGAGGGTGAGCAGGCCGACGGCCAGCGGGACTCCGACGACGACGCGCGTGCCGATGATCAGCCGGCTGAGGAGATCGCGGCCGTTGAGGTCGGTGCCGAGCCAGTGCTCGCTCGTCGGGGCGCCGAGCACGTCCCCGACGTAGATCGCGTCGTAGGGATACGGCGTCAGCCACGGCGCGAAGATCGCCACGAGCACGATCGGGACGAGGATGATCATGCCGACGAGCGTCTTGGGGTTGCGGTGCAGCTGGCGCCAGAGCCGCTGGGGGCTGCCCGTGGGCGAGGCCCCAGCCGGGACGAGGGGGGCGATGTCGGTCGGCGTCATGGTGCTCAGCGCCCTCCCTGAAGCTTCGCGCGTGCGCGCGGGTCGATCCACATCGAGACGATGTCGACCACGGTGTTCGTGAGGATGAAGAGTCCGGCGAAGACGAGGATGCCGGTCTGCACCACGGGGTAGTCCCGCGCGATCAGCGAGTTCACGAGCGTCAGACCCATCCCGGGGTAGCCGAAGACGCGTTCGGTGATGACCGCACCACTCATGAGGATGCCGACCTGCAGACCCACGACCGTGATCGTCGGTGCGAGGGCGTTGCGACCGGCGTGCAGCCCGATGATGCGCCAGCCCGCCACACCGTTGGATCGCGCCAGCATGACGTGGTCCTGCTGGAGCTCGGTCACCATGCTGGCGCGGACGGTGCGCAGCAGCAGACCGGCCGAGACGACCGCGATCGTCACCATCGGCATCACCGAGTGGGCCAACCAGTCGAGCGGGTCGTCGGCGAAGTCGACGTAGCCCGAGGTCGGGAACCAGGCCAGCCGCACCCCGAAGACGAGCACCAGCAGCGAGCCGATCCAGAACTCGGGCTGCGCCTGCAGCACGAGTGAACCGGTCGTCAGCCCGTGGTCGGCCAACGAGCCCCGGCGGGATGCAGCGAGCATCCCGCCGGGGACCGCGATGAGCAGCGCGATCAGCAGCCCTCCGAGCATCAGCACCATCGTGCGCGGCAGACGTTCGGCCAGGATGTCGCTCACCTGCAGGTTCGAGGTGATCGAGGTGCCGAAGTCGCCCTGCAGCAACCTGCCCATCCAGGCCACGTACTGGTCCAGCAGCGGCTGGTCCAGACCCCAGTAGGCCTCGAGGGCCGCACGGGTCTCGGGGGTCGCGTACTGGCGCAGCAGGACCGAGATCGGGTCGCCGGGCAGGTGATGGATGATGAGGAACACCAGGATGCTCACCACCCACAGGGTGAGCGCCCCGATGCCGAGGCGGCGTAGGACTGCGATCGTCATGATGGCGTCAGCGACCCGCGTCCCGGACCTCGAACAGGTAGTTCGGGCGGACCGTGAAGCCTGCCGCGTCCTCGTAGGCCGCGGTGTTCACAGGGATCTGGATGAACGGCATGATCGGTGCCTCCTCGACCACGATCTCCATCGCCTGCCGGTAGAGGTCCGCGCGGGCCGCTTCGTCGAACGTCGCTGACGCCTCGCTGAGCAGTGCGTCCAGCTCGGTGTTGCTGTACCCCATGTGGTTGTTCGCGCCCTCGGTCATCAGATACCGGTCGAGGAACAGCGCAGGGTCGGGTGCGGAGGAGTCACCGGCGATCCCGAGACTGAAGTCGAAGTTCGTGAACACCCGCGCCACGTAGTCGGCAGGCGGCAGCAACCGGGTGGTGAGCGTGATGCCGACGTCGGCCATGAGCGACTGCCACACCGGCTCCAGCGGCCGCAGCAACGGCAGGTCCGGGATCAGGGCCTCGACCTCGAAGCCTTCCGGGATGCCCGCCTCGGCGAGCAGCGCCCGGGCCTCCGTGGGGTCGAACGGCGCCTGCAGGTCGGCGGGGAAGTACGGGCTCGTGGCCGCGATGAGGACGTGTGCCGGGCTGGCGTCAGGACCGTTCTCGGCCTGGGCCATCAGCTCCCGGTCGAGAGCGAGCGAGAACGCCTTGCGCACCCGGACGTCGTCGAACGGGGCGACCCGGCAGTTGAAGGAGATGAAGTTGAAGCCGTTGATGTAGGAGGTGCCGACCGTGGCGCCCGGCAGCGCTCCGAGTGCCTCCATCTCCGGCCAGGCGAAACCGGCGATCGCGTTGGTCTCGGCGGCCTGGAACCCTGACCGCAGCGCGGTGGCGTCGGCGCGGGGGAGGAATCGGATCTCCTCCACCTTCGGGTAGTCCTGGTTGTAGTAGTCCTCGAACCTGGTGAACGCCATGTAGTTGTCGGTCTCCCAGGCGGAGAACTGGAACGGTCCCGCACCCACGGGCGCCGTGGCCTGCTGGTCGGCGGTCTCGATCGGGATGATCGGGATCTGGCTGCACAACGCCGTGAGGGGTGCGTACGGCCGGTTCAGCGTGAACGCGACGGTCAGGTCGTCCACGACCTCGATCGTCTCGATCGGCGACAGCAGGGCGGCGTACGGTGATCCGCCGTCGGGGTTCATCAGCCGCTCGAAGGAGTCGACGACGTCCTGCGCGGTCATGGCGCGGCCGTTGTGGAAGGTGACGCCCTCGCGGAGGTCGAAGCGGATCCGCGTGTCCGACTCCGACTCGAAACCGGTGGCGAGGTCGCCCTCGAGCGAGCCGTCAGCACCGAGATACAAGAGGTAGGCGTGGCACGCGGAACCGACCGTGGAGAGGTTGGCGAAGGTGTTCTGCATGCCGGTGTCGAGGTTGGCGGGGTCGCCCTCGGAGTTGCCGATGCTGATCAGGGCGGTGGTGCCGGCGTCGTCGGTCGAGCCGGACGTGCTGTCCTGACCTGCGGACCCGCCGCCGCAGGCGGAAAGGACGCCGGCGAGGGCGACGGCGCCGGTGGTTCCGGCGGCGAAGGTGAGGAACTGGCGACGGTGCATAGGACTCATGCGCGTTCTCCTTGTGCGGAGGCGGCCCGAGGGCCGGTGGGGGGAGGGGAGGGGTGAAGCGGTGGAGGGACTGCGAGAGGAAGTGCAGGGGGGTGACAAGGCGGGTCAGCGGTACACCCAGCCGCCGTTGACCTCGAGAACCTGTCCCGTGACGGCCTCGGCCTCCCGCGAGCACAGGTAGCGGACCGCTCCGGCGATGTCGGCCGGCTCGAGGCGGCGCTGCAGCGCCTGTCGGGCCAGCAGGTCGGAGTCGAGCTCGCGCTGTGCGTCCGGGCCGTAGAGCTCGAGCTCGTTGGTGGTCCTGATCGCACCTGGGGACACCGCGTTCACGGTGATGCCGGAGGCGCCGAGCTGGCGTGCCAGCGACCGGGTCATCCCGACGAGGCCGGCTTTGGCTGCGATGTACGCCGCTCCGGAAGGGCCACCGAGCCGGACTGTCACGGAACTGATATTGACGATCCGGCCGCTGCCTCGTTCCGTCATCGAGACGGCAGCTGCCTGCGAGAGGAAGAAGGGCGATGTGAGGCCCACGGTGAGGGTCTCGTGCCACTCGGACAGAGTCAGCTCGTCCCAGGTGGTGTTGGAGGGACGGACGGCGTTGTTGACGAGGACGTCGAGGCGGCCGAAGGCCGTGAGCGTCTCCGCCACGACCTCGGGAGCGCGCTCGGGTTCACCGAGGTCCGCGCGGACGACGACCGTCCGCGCGCCGAGGGCACGACACCGAGCAGCGACCGACTCGATCTGCTCCACGTCGTCGAGGTGGTGCAGGGCGACGTCGTAGCCGTCGGCTGCCAGACCGATGGCGATCTCGGCGCCGATGTCGCGCCGCGCCCCGGTCACCAGCGCGGCAGGACGAGGTTCGATCAGAACAGCCATGCGTGCCAGCTCCCCGTCTTCACGGCGAGCTTCGCCGGCTCGGCTGCGAGGCGGGCCAGGGCCGGGCGGAGCTCTCCGACCAGTCCGAGGTGCTCGCGCAGCACGCTCGCTCGCTGGTAGCTCACCTTGGTGGCCGCCACGTGCTCGAGCAGTGCCTCGCCGGCTGCCTCGAGCGCGACGATCTCCTCCTCGAGGTCGGCCAGGCTCTCGTCGTGCAGCCGGCGGCTCAGCTCGATCAGACGAAGAAACAGATCGGCATGTGCTGCCAGCCGCTCGCCCTCCGCCAGCCACGTCTCTCGAGGATCGGGCCACCCCGCGATCGGCCGGATCGGCGGCATCAGCGCCATCGACTCCCGCATGGTGTCGCGGATCTGACGCAGCACGGAGGTGAACGCCGGTGTGGCGACGGACAGCGGCCGCACCAGGTCGTCCGGGAACGTCGTGGCACCGTACGGAGCGGTCGAGAAGTACGGCAGCAGGTGGTTGGCCAGGTAGTTCATCAGCGGATAGCTGGCGATGACGCTGTCGCCGACCCGGTAGGCCAGACCGACGGCCTCCGGCGCCTCCGGGCACACCCTGGCCGCCCACCGGGCGTCGAAGTCGACCGCGCCGCCTGAGCCCGTGTGACGCCAGGCGGCGTCGGCGAGATAGGCAAAGTTCCGGTGCATGGCGGGGTCCGGCATGCTGTACGCGAGGACGCCGTCGACCCCTGCTCGCAGGCCGGATCTCAGCATCTGCTCGATGTTGAGCGCGAAGTTCTGCGCGAACAGTGACCCGATGACACCCGGCGAGGGCGTCACCCACGTGTCCCACGCGTCGTGGGGCTCGATGACCGGGATCGGCTCGTTGTACCGCCACCAGGAGACGATCGGCCGAAGGGCATCCGAGTCACGGAGCGCGTCGGCGTAGGCGGGCACGGCGTCCTCGCGGACGAGACTGTCCTGCCAGTTGAGCATCCGAATCCCGTAGCCGGCGAGGAAATCGCCGACAAGCGTGAGATAACGGATGAGCAGCTCGCCCGGCGTCAGATCGCGGCAGCCGCAGCATCGGCAGTAGGGCGAGTACTCGCGCATCGGGTCGTCGGGATCGACGTTGATGATCGGGTAGAACTCGTCACCGGGGATCGCCAGGGTCGTGATGCCCTGCGGGAGCAGGTGCTGCTCGACGAGGTTGCGGAACACCGACAGCAGCACCTCGGTGCGACCGGGATCCGTGACGCAGTACCCGAACCCCGTGGGGCTGCCCTCCTCGGTGACGGCGGACAGGCCTGGGACGGCGCGCGGCAGGTAGGAGGAGTGGCCGGGCCCGCCGAACAGCGGGACGACTCGCATGCCGCGTGAGGTCGCGTAGGCCGCGACGCTCGCGAAAAGGTCCTCCGAGAACATCCGGGGGAGGTAGTCCAGCTGGATCTCCGTGCGCGAGCTCGGGTCCCACGTGCGGTAGCGGTGGGGGGTCTGCAGCTCCGGGAAGTCGGAGAGCGGGACGAACTGGAACTCCCCGCGGTCGCGATCGTGCCGCAGGTCCCAGCACCCGTAGAGCGAGATGGCGAGCACGTTGAGCTTGAGCCCGGCGAGTCGGTCGATCAGGGTCTGCCAGTCCTCGAGAGTCATCATGTCCGAGCCCCAGTAGGACTCGACCAGGATGCCGCGCCATGCGATCTCGGGGTGGTCCTCGATCGCGACGGCGGGAACGCTGCCGCCCGAGGCGTCGAGGAGATCGGCGAGAGTCCGCGCGCCGTGCAGGAGTCCCCGCGCGTCCGCGGCGGCGAGATCGACGCCCTCCGGGCGCACGTGCAGCCGGTAGCCCTCGCTGGGCAGCGAGTCGTCGTGCGCGACGACGACAGGCCTGCGCTCCGGCTCGTCCGCCGATCCTGCGAGGACCGCAGCGGCGGCGTCGGCGTAGGTGGACAGGGCAGGCGGCGTGCCCACGAGGCGCCAGCCGTCGACCTGGTGAGTCTCATCGGTCAGCCACTCGACCGAGCGTGGCCGCGGGATGAGGTGGTGCACGCGGCTCTCCTCGCCGTCAAGTGTCCGCTGAGCGGACGGCTGTGTCACTGAACGGTCACATCACAGCAGAGCGTTGCGCGGTCGTCAAGACACTCGCAGGATGTTTACCGGGCCGAAACGTACAACTGTCCGCTAGTCGGACGAGCGCGCATTGTGTACGTTCGCCTCTGGAGGTGATCGTGATGGCACTCTCGGAGCCGGATCAAGACACTGCTGGCAAACCTGCGCAATCGTCCGTCGATCGCGTGATCGACGTCCTCGAGACCTTGGCGGCGGCCCAGCCCAACGGGCAGACCGTCAGCGAGCTCAGCCGTGACACCGATATCAGCAGACCCTCCCTGTACCGCACGCTCACTGCTCTCGAGCGCCGGGGATGGGCCGTCCGACAGGACCAGAGCTGGATGGTCGGACCGAGCCTGGCCGGACTCAGCGAGCCGGCCCCGCGGTCGGCGAACCTCATCGAGCGCACCCGCCCCGCCCTCGTCCGGCTCTGGGAGGAGTACGGGGAGACGGTCAACCTCGGGATCCCGAGCCGTGACGAGGTCCTCTACCTGGACATCCTCGAGAGCGTGCGCGGGCTGCGCACCGGTTCCCAGGTCGGTTCCCGGGACCCGATGCATGCGACGGCACTCGGCAAGATCTTCCTGGCCGCACGCCCGAGCAGCGAGGTGCGACGGTTGCTCGGCAACGCCGAGCTGCCCCGGCTGACGCCGCGGACGATCGTGACGCTCGCGCCGCTGATGCGCGAGCTCGCCGAGGTGAGCGAGCGCGGCTGGGCGATCGACGACGAGGAGAGCGAGCTCGGAGTGCGCTGCGTCGCGGCGCCGGTTCGTGACCGCGACGGCCGGACGGTGGCCGCGATCAGCCTGTCGGCACCGACCGTGCGTTTCGACGAGGACTCGTTGCCCGAGGTAGCGGCGGCGGTGCGCTCCGAGGCCGCCGCACTGGTGCTGTGAGCGGTCCTGCACTGCTCCGCGGAGCGGTCGTCGTCGACGGCACCGGTGGGCCACAGCAGGTGCAGGACGTGCTGGTGAGCGACGGGCATGTCGTCGCGTCCGGCAAGGCTGCGGCCGATCATCCCGATGCTGGTAATGCGCAGTCGTGGGACCTGGACGGCCTGGTGCTGGCGCCGGGCTTCATCGACATCCACACGCATTCGGACATCAGCGTCCTGCAGAGCACGGCCGCCGAGAGCAAGGTCCTGCAGGGAGTGACGACCGAGGTGGTCGGGAACTGCAGCTTCTCCGCCTTCCCGAACGGTGCCGAGCGTCTCGACCTGCACCGCGACCACATGGCGCGGATCGGGGAGCCACCTCTCGACGTGGACTGGACCGATCTCGAGGGCTACGCCGACCGACTGGAGGCGGCACCTCCAGCTCTCAACGTGGCGGCACTGGTCGGGCACGGCACCCTGCGGGTGGCCACCATGGGCGTCGAGCAACGCCCGCCGACCGCCGACGAGCAGGCCGCGATGCGCGAGCTGCTCCGCTCGGCGCTTCGTGCGGGTGCCTTCGGACTGAGCACCGGGCTCACCCACGTGCCCTCGAGCTACGGCGATGCCGACGAGGTCATCGATCTGCTCGGTCCGGTCGCCTCGGCGGGAGCCCTGTACGCGACCCACGCGCGCGCGGTGGCCGGGGCCGAGCTCGATGCGGTGCGCGAGGCGTTGATGGTGTCGGCGGCATCGGGGGCCCGGCTCCAGTACTCCCACGTCGCCCTCAACGACCCGGTGAACTGGGGAAGGGCGAGCGAGTACCTGGGCCTGTTCGACGACGCGGTCGAATGCGGTCACCACGTCGGCTTCGACCTCTACCCCTACGCGGCCTCGAGCAGCTCGCTCACGCAGTACCTGCCCGGATGGGTGCAGGTCGGAGGCTCCGCCGCGCTGTCGGAGCGGCTGACAGACCCCGACACGTACCGGCGGGCCAGGGAGGAGACGGCACGAGGGTGGTACGGCGGCATCCCGTGGCTGTGGGACCGGGTGACGATCGCTCACGCTCCCGAACCAGGACTGGCCGGACGCACGATGGCCCAGCTCGCGCTCGAACGGGCCGTGGATCCGGTGGATCTCACCCTCGAGCTGTGCCGGCGGCACGGCAACCAGGTCGAGGTCGTGATGGCCTACCGCACCGAGGAGGACATGCAGACCTTCTTGGCGCACCCGCTCTCGACGATCGGCTCCGACGGCAACGCCATCGACATCCATCAGCGTGAGCGGCGTCCGCACCCCCGCCACTACGGCACCTTCCCCCGGGTCCTGGGTCGCTATGTCCGCGAGCTCGGCGTCCTGGAGCTGAGCGACGCCGTCCGCAAGATGAGTGCGGCCAACGCCGACCGGCTGGGGCTGCGCGACCGGGGCCGGATCGCACCTGGTCAGGTGGCGGACCTCGTGGCGTTCGACCCGGCGACGGTCGCCGATCGCGCGACGTTCGAGGACCCGTGCCAGGCGCCCACGGGCATCGAGCACGTCTGGGTCGGTGGCACGCTCGTCGTGCAAGGGGGAGTCCAGCGCGACGCGCGACCCGGCCGGTTGCTGCGCAGCGGACGTTCCTCGTCGATCACGGCGTCGGGCGGTCAGGCCACGACGAGCTCGACGGCCCCGGTCATCCGCACCAGCTCGTCGTAGCTGGTCGAGAACACCGCGGCGGGGTGGCCGGCCGCGGCCCACAGCACGGGATGCCGCCGCAGCCACGGGTCGATGTAGGTGGGGATCGGGCTCGGGTGCGCGATCGGGGACACGCCGCCGATCACCTGACCGGTGTGCACCCGGACGAAGTCCTTGTCCGCCCGCCGTAGCGGCCCGGTGACGTCCTCGACCACGGCGGTGTCGACGCGATGAGCGCCGGAGGTGAGGATCAGCACGGGCGAGCCCTCGCTGTCGAAGAGCAGACTGTTCGCGATCGCGCCGACCTCGCAGCCGAGCGCCTGTGCCGCGAGCGCCGCGGTGTGCACCGAGTCCGGCAGGACCCTGATCTCACCGGTGCCGCCCGCTGCGGCGAGGGCTTCCCGGAACCTCGTGATCGACGCGTGCTCAGCCACGAGGTGGACCCTATCGACGCCGGCACCGCCGGAGCACGCGCCGGCATCGGCGATACTGCTGGGGTGAGTCTGCACATCGGTCCCATCGAGGTGGGCACCCCCCTCGTGCTCGCGCCGATGGCGGGGGTGACCAACGCACCCTTCCGCACCCTGTGCCGAGATGCGGCGTCAGCGGGGCTCAGGCTCGACGGCGTCCCGCCCGGCAGGGAGGCCGACCTCGCGTCCTCGCCCGCGCCGGTCGGACTGTACGTCGCGGAGATGGTCACCTCGCGTGCGCTGGTGGAGCGCACGCCGGAGTCGATGCGGATCATCAGCCACGACGCGAGCGAGAAGGTCCGTTCGGTGCAGCTCTACGGCGTCGACCCCGCCACGGTGCGGGCCGCCGTGCGGATGCTGGTGACCGAGGACCGCGCCGACCACATCGACCTCAACTTCGGCTGCCCGGTACCGAAGGTGACGCGCAAGGGCGGGGGAGCGGTGCTGCCCTGGAAGCACGAGCTCTTCGGCGCGATCGTGACAGGCGCGGTCGAGGAGGCGGCGCCAGGAGGCGTGCCGGTGACGATCAAGATGCGGATGGGTGTGGACGCCGATCACCTCACCTATCGCGATGCCGGGCTGCGGGCGCAGGATGCGGGCGTCGCCGCCGTGGCGCTCCACGCGCGCACCGCGGCTGACTACTACTCCGGCACGGCGCACTGGGAGGCGATCGCCGCGTTGAAGGACGCCGTGACCGATGTCCCCGTGCTGGGCAACGGCGACATCTGGTCGGCCGAGGACGCGCTGGCCATGGTCGCCCAGACCGGGTGCGACGGCGTGGTGGTGGGTCGTGGCTGCCAGGGTCGGCCGTGGTTGTTCACCGACCTCGTGGCGGGGTTCGCCGGCTCGCCGCTGCGGGTCCGGCCGGGCCTGCGGGCCGTGGCGGAGGCGATCCGCCGGCACGCCGAGCTGATGGTGGAGCACTTCGAGGACGAGGGCCGCGCGCTGCGCGAGCTCCGCAAGCACATGGCCTGGTACCTCAAGGGCTACGTGGTGGGCGGTGAGGCTCGCGCCCAGCTCGGCCTGGTCAGCAGCCTCGCCGAGCTCGACGAGCGTCTCGGCGTGCTCGACCTCGAGCAGCCCTATCCGGGCGAGGGTGCCGAGGGTCCGCGCGGCCGGGCCGGCAGCCCCAAGACGCCTGCGGTGCCTGACGGCTGGTTGGCCAGCCGCGAGATCGACGACCGCCTCAGCGAGATGCTCGCCGGGGCCGAGCTGAGCGTCTCCGGGGGCTGACCGGCACTATCGGCGGTCCTCCGGCGGCGTCCCGAACGGAGGGATCGCGTCCTCGGTCGGGCCAGCGCGCGGCCCCGGGTCGTCCTTGCCGAACACCCCGACGGCGATCCAGGTGATCGCGACCAGCGCACCGCCGACCGCGGCGTACCCGTTCGGCGTCGGGTCCAGGGCGGCGAAACCCGCGCCGTACAGGATCGAGAGGGCCAGCGCGATGAACGAGAGGTACGTGCGGGGCATGGGAAGACCGTGTCACACCGCGTGGGCGGGCCGGGATGACGCCTGTCACGGATTGGACCACCAGTCTCCGACGAGCTCGACGGCGGCGCTCGCGACCGCGTCGTGCCAGACCGGGTCCCGCAGCAGCCGTGCCTCCCACGCGCGGACCTGCCCGACCGGTCCGGGCAGCCCGTCGGCGGGGTGCAGGAACAGCTCGCTGGTCCCGGCGGGCAGCGAGTCCAGAGCGACCACCAGCTGCTGCCGCAACGTCTCGTAGCGGCCGAGGGCGGCGGCGCTGCTCCGGTTGGTGATCATCGCGGCGGGCAGCGCCACGCCGAGGTCATCGGCCAGCGCCACCGCTCGCGCGTGCAGCGCCGCCACCTCGGGCTCCGGTCGGCCGAGGTAGGGCCGCAGGTCCCGCGGGAGCCGGAACGCCAGCCCTTCCGAGGCGCACCAGCGCAGCACCGGATGGAGCCACGGGCCGCCGTCGAGCCCGTAGAGCGTGCCGGCGTGGGAGTCGAGACCCGCGGGTGCCATGCCCTGGGCGCGCATCCAGGCCAGCTGGGCAGCCACCTCGGCGACGACGTCGTCGACGCTCGCCCTGGCCAGGGCGAGCCCGGTGTCCAGGGGGAGAGCGCCGCCGTCGGCCATCACGGCGGATCCGGGCGATCGTGGCGGCCAGGGCGCGAGCCCGCGCTCGCTCGTGATCGTGGCATGCAGGCGCGGGGTGCTGCCCAGCGCGACCGCGCCGGCGGCGGCGTCGGCGGCGCCGGGCGCGACCGCGAGCAGCGTGGTGGCCGTGACGTGGCCCTCCCGGAGCAGGTCCAGCACGGTCGCGTCGGTGCGGGGGTCGCGGCCGAGGTCGTCGGCGGTGACGACGAGGCGCCGCTCGGTCACGCGGTGCGCTCGGCGACGTGCTCCGGCGGCTCGGGTGCGACGGCCTCGGCCGGCAGCTGGGCGGGGACGTGCAGGAAGCGTGCCGCGACGGAGCCGATGAGGGCGAGCACGAACGGGTAGACGCACATGTAGAACCGGAACGCGGTGCCGGGGTCCGCACCGGGATCGTCGCCCGAGGTGTACCCGAAGAACACGGTGAGGGAGGCGAGCGCCAGCCCGCTGATGATCCCGTTGAGCCGGCCCAGGGTGCCGAACGCCGACAGGAACAAGCCCTCGCGGTGGGTGCCGTGCCGCACGGCGTCGCCGTCCAGGACGCGGGCGACGATGAGGTCGTTGGTCGCCAGCATCCCCGACCAGCCGATCCCGACCAGCACCCCGGCGGCGATCCCGGTGATCAGGTCGCGGGCGAAGAACAGCCCCACGAAGCTGACCGCCAGCAGCGGGAAGGCCAGCCGCCAGGTCCAGAGCGCGCCCTTGCGCGCCACCACCCGTGTCCACACGACGAGGCCGCCGCCGGCGACCAGGATCACGACGCCCTGCAGGTACAGCGTCTGCGCGACCGGCAGCCCGAGCGAGTAGCGGACGTACAGCTGCACGCCGGAGAGCACCAGCGCCATCGGGATCGCGTAGCAGGCCCCGATCAGCCCGACCTTCCAGAACAGCGGGTTCTTGAGGATCGCGGCGACGCTCGGCAGGAACCGGGTCCGCTCCCGCGTGGCGTAGCGCGGGTTCTCGTGCGCACCGATCGCCATGAAGCAGATCGCGACGACGGCGACCACGCCGTAGATGATCGCCGTGGTGCGGAAGCCCACCGTGGTGTCCTCGGTCCCGAACACGCGCGTGGTCAGCAGCGGCGTGACGGCGAGCGAGATCACCAGCGCGACCAGCTGGAACCCCTGCCGCAACCCGTTGGCGCTGGCGCGCGCCCGCTCGGCCGGGAACAGCTCGGGCAGCAGCGCCCCGTAGTTGGCGTTGAGCATCGAGTCGAACGCCTCGCACAGGATCGCGAAGGTGGCGAACCAGATCACCAGAGCCACGCCGTCGAGCGAGGTGGGCGCCGAGAAGAAGGCGATCATCGACGCCGCGAGCAGCGGCGCGCCGATCAGCAGCCACGGGCGGCGGCGGCCGAACCGGGTCCGGGTGCGGTCCGAGAGGTGACCCAGCAGCGGGTTGTCGATCGCGTCGATGATCGCGTACACGACCATGACGCCGGCGTACACGCGGGCGTCCATGCCCAGCATGTCGACGTAGAACAGGATCATCGATCCCTTGATCATGTTGATCGGGATCGACGTGCCGAACATGCCGATCGCGTACCGCCACGGCGGCGTGCGGGCTTCAGGGACGACTGCCTCGCTGGTCACCGGGCACCTCCGATCGGGATCGCCCGCGATCTTTGCACGGTTGCTCCGGTCGTGTCTCGTGCGGCGCCTTGCCGTGCGCGCGGCGATCACGCAGGCTGGTGCCGTGCGCAGGGTTCCGGTCCGGTCGGGTGCGGTGTCCGCCGTCGGGTACGACCCGACCACCAACGAGCTCGACATCGAGTACACGGGCGGCGACGTGTACCGCTACTCGATGGTGCCGCCCTCGGTGCACCGCGAGCTGCTGGCGGCCGACTCGATCGGCTCCTTCGTCAACCGCGAGGTGAAGCCCCACTATCCCGGTCGGGAGATCTTCGACCTAGGGTGAGCAGGCGTTCCGAGCGAGGGAGACGAGCGTGGGCTCACAAGCACGTGCCGCGGTCGCACTGGTGCTCGCCGCAGGGCTGACGGCGGCGTGCACCGCCGACCCCGGTCCGGGCCCCGCGCCCGAACAGGTCGAGCGCCACGTGGGGGTGCAGCTGTTCCAGTGGACCTGGGACGCGATCGCGGACGAGTGCGAGCGCGTGCTCGGCCCGGCCGGGTTCGGCTGGGTGATGACGTCGCCGCCGCAGGAGCACATCCTGGGCGAGGCGTGGTGGACGGCGTACCAGCCGGTCTCCTACCAGCTGGAGTCTCGGCTGGGCACCCGCGAGGAGCTCGCCGACATGGTGCGCCGCTGCGACGCGGTGGGGGTGGAGGTGTACACGGACGCCGTCGTCAACCACATGACGGGCGCACC
The DNA here is from genome assembly GCF_009733815.1 of Pseudactinotalea suaedae. Lineage (GTDB taxonomy): Bacteria > Actinomycetota > Actinomycetes > Actinomycetales > Beutenbergiaceae > Pseudactinotalea > Pseudactinotalea suaedae. The sequence goes on along the minus strand of NZ_WNXY01000002.1, from coordinate 188,053 downwards.
CGACGACGCACCGATCGCGACCGGCTGGGCCGGTTCTAGTTACTCGCACTACGAGTACCCGGGGATCTGGACCGAGAGCGACTTCCACCACTGCGGGCGGACGGCGGACGACGACATCGTCGACTACCGCGACAGCTTCCAGGTGCGCGACTGCGAGCTGGTCAACCTGGCCGACCTGGCCACCGAGGACGACCACGTCCGCGAGCAGCTCGCCGCCTACCTCGCCGACCTGGTCTCGCTCGGCGTGACCGGTCTCCGGATCGACGCCGCCAAGCACATGCCGCCGGAGGACATCGCCGCGATCACCGCTGAGCTCCCGGAGGAGGTGGTGATCCTGCAGGAGGTGATCCGCGCCGCGGGGGAGCCGGTGACGCCCGAGCAGTACGTCGACGCCGGGCTCGTCTACGAGTTCGCGTGGGGCGAGAACATCGTCGGGATGCTCGAGGGCGGCTCGATCCGCGGGTTCCAGGAGCTCGGGAGCGTCGGGATGCTGGAGGGTGGGCAGGCGGTGACGTTCGTCGACAACCACGACACCGAGCGCAACGGCCGCACTCTCGACGCGACCGAGGGGGCGACCTACCTACTCGCCAACGTGCTGCTGCTGGCGGGCGACTACGGCACGCCGGTCGTGTACTCGGGCTACGCCTTCTCTGACCGCGATGCGGGTCCGGCGCTGGACGACGCCGGCGCCGTCCTCGACGCGACGTGCCCGGCCGAGCCGGACGTCGACGTCGAGCGCGCGGACGGCGACTGGGTGTGCACGCACGCCTGGCCGGCCGTGACCGGCATGGTGGGCTTCCACAACGCCACCGCGGGCCAGCCGATGACCAGCTGGTGGCAGGACGTGCGTGCGATCGCGTTCGGCCGAGGCGACGCCGGGTTCGTCGTCGTCAACAAGGCGGACGAGCCGCTCAGCGCGACCTGGACCACCACGCTTCCGGCGGGCAGCTACTGCGACGTGATCACCGGACCGATGGTCGACGGCGAGTGCTCGGGCCCTGTGGTCGAGGTCGCCGACGACGGCACGTTCAGCGCCGAGGTGCCCCCGGTCTCCGCCCTGGCGCTGCACGTGCTCGCCCGCCCCTGACCGCTTTCAACGCACTTTCGACCACGGCGCGGTTTCACCGCCCTTTCGACCACGGCACGATTTCACCGCACTTCCAGCTCCGAGTTGCCGTCCCAGCCCTGCCTCGGGAGGACGCCGGTTGGCGCTGTCGCGCGCAAGGTCGTCGACGCACCGTCACGCGGCGCGGGCGGCGAGGGCGACGCGAATCTCGTTCACGAGATCGCGCGGCTCATGGATCAGCCGCTCCCAGCGCACGCGGATCACGTGATAGCCAAGATCGTCCAATCGCTTGTCGCGCGCCTGATCGGTTGCGGAAGCCGACTCAGGGTGAGCAAGCTCGCCGTCGAACTCGATGATCACCCGCTCAGCGACGAAGAGGATGTCGGCCCTGGCGATGATCCTGCCCCGGACGATGATCTTCTGGTCGCCGATCCAGCCCTCGAAGCCTCGGTTGGTGAGGAAGTCCTGGAGCTCGATCTCGGCCGGGCTGACGGCGCCGCGTCGGACCGCCGCGAGCATCCGTCGGAGCCGCACGATTCCGTAGAGATGCTTCCGGTCGGCGATCTGCGCCTCGAGATCGTCGACGGTGATGAGGTCGCGCGTCCATAGCCACGCAAGGAGTCCCCACGCCTCGCTCGCGGGAAGTCGGCCGAGACAGTCGGCCAGCGTGGTCCTCCGGTCAGTGACGCGCCAGAGCCCGGCGTCGACCACTTCGAGAGGTCTGACACTCCAGTGATGCGTTGCCAGACCTCCGAAAGGCTTGCGGCCGTTCGGGAGAAGAACGTGCGTGGCGCCGTCGTCATCCACAGGCCATCCGTGGATCAGGGCCGCGGTACGAAAACAGACGATCGAGTCTGGCCACGTCAGGTGGGCGGCGATGACGCGCTGCTGCAACGTCGGCGGGTCGTTGCCGATCGCCAGGCCTCGACCGCAGACGTGCCTGACCTGGCCCGTCCTGCGGAGGCGGAGGAGATCACGGCGCACGACCCCGTTCTCCTCAGCGATCGCGGGGGTGAACACCCCGAGGGTGCGTTCGGTGACCGCTCTCAGCCGACCCATGTCCATCGTGCGATCTCAGCCCCGTCGGACAGCCGGTCACAACACCCGTCATGGGGTGCTGTGGACAGAGGTGCATCGGCGACCGTCTGTGGAAACCGGCGTCGAAAGTGCGTTGAAATCGGGAACGGGTCGGAAGTGCGTTGAAATCGGGAGGGGGGTCAGCTCGGGCGGGGCGGGGCGGGAGCTGTGGAGCCGCGGACGATCAGCTCGGGGGAGTAGACGAGCTCGGTGCGGGGGGCGCCGCCGCCCCCGATCTCGCTGAGCAGGGCGTTGACGGCCGCGGCAGACATCTCCTCGACGCGCTGCCGGATCGTGGTGAGCGGCGGGTCGGTGAAGGCGATCAGCGGGGAGTCGTCGTAGCCGATCACCGAGACGTCCTCGGGAACGCGCAGACCCAGGGCACGCGCCGCCTTGACGGCCCCGAGCGCCATCACGTCGGAGGCGCACACGATGCCCGTGCACCCCTTCTCGATCAGCTCCTTGGCGGCGGCCTGGCCGCCCTCGAGGGTGAACAGCGAGGACGAGACCCACGGCGCGGTGTCGATGACGCCGAGGTTCTGCTTCATCGCCGCGGCGAACCCCTCGATCTTCCTGACGACCGGTGTGAACCGGTCCGGTCCCACTGCCAGGCCGATCTGCTGGTGACCGAGCGAGGAGAGGTGGCGCACGGCGAGCTCCATGGCCTCCACGTCGTCGGCCGAGATGAAGGAGGCATCGAGCCCGTCGATGTACCCGTTGACCAGCACCATCGGCACGCCGTCGCTGCGCAGCCGGTGGTAGCGCTCGGTGGAGGCCTTGCGGTCGGCGTGCAGCCCGGAGACGAACACGATGCCGTCGACGCCGTGGTCGCGCAGCATCTCGGTGAACTCGTCCTCGGTGGTGCCGCCGGCGACCTGGGTGCACAGCAGCGGCGTGAACCCGGAGCTGGCCAACGAGGCGGAGATGCGCTGCGCGAACAGCGGGAACACGGGGTTGGTCAGCTCGGGGACCACGAGCCCGATCAGCCCGACCGAGCGACCTCGCAGCCGCTCGGGCCGCTCGTAGCCGAGCAGGTCGAGGGCCTGCAGCACCGACTGCCGGGTCTCGCCGGCCACACCCGGTTTGCCGTTGAGCACGCGCGAGACGGTCGCCGTGCTGACCCCCGCCATGTCGGCGAGATCGGTCAGCCGAGTGCGGCTGGTGCTGGTCGAGCTCACGAGACCTCCATGTCTGACGTGCACGTCTGCAACGTGACCTGAAAGTTACAGCAAACTCTTGCAAGGCGGAAGGATCGCGGTTACCTTTCTCGGAACAGGGCCCCGTTCGCTACGTCGCGACGCAGGCCGAGTCACGACACACACAGGAGTGGACAGATGCGTCGAAGCATCATGATCGCTGCGGCAGCAGGCCTGACCCTGGCCTTGGCCGCATGCCAGAGCGGCGGTGGCACCGACACGGAGACCACCACCGACGGCGAGAGCACCGGCGAGGAGACCAGCGAGCCCGCAGCCAGCGGCACGCTCACGATCTGGGCGGACGAGCTCCGTGCCGAGCCGCTGACCGAGGTCGCCGCACAGTTCGAGTCCGAGACCGGCGTCACCGTCGAGATCGTGCAGAAGAACTTCGACGACATCCGCCCCGAGTTCCTCGCGCAGGCACCGACCGGTGAGGGCCCCGACGTGATCGTCGGCGCGCACGACTGGACCGGCGAGCTCGTGACCGCCGGCGTCGTCGCTCCGGTCGACCTCGGTGTCAGGTCCGAGGAGTTCGTCGACGTGGCGGTCAACGCCTTCAACTACGAGGGCTCCAACTACGGCGTGCCCTACGGCATCGAGAATATCGCGCTCGTCCGCAACGACGGCCTGACCGACGTCGCGCCCGCCACCTGGGACGAGATGATCGCCGCCGGTGAGGCCGCAGGCGTTCAGTACCCGGTGCTGCTGCAGCAGGGCGACGGCGGTGACGCGTACCACATGTACCCGTTCCAGACCTCGTTCGGTGCACCGGTGTTCGCGACCGACGAGAGCGGCGCCTACGTCCCTGAGCTCGCGCTCGGTGGCGAGGCCGGCACCGCGTTCGCTGAGTGGCTCGCCGCCAACGGCGCCGCCGGTACCGGTGCGCTCCAGACCGCTGTCACCGCCGACATCGCCAAGGAGGCGTTCGCCAACGGCGAGTCGGCCTTCATCGTGACCGGCCCCTGGAACATCTCGGCCTTCACCGACGCCGGGCTCGAGGTCTCGGTGCTGCCGATCCCCGCGGCGGGTAGCGAGACCGCGACCCCGTTCGTGGGCGTGCAGGGCTTCTTCGTCAACGCCACGTCCGAGAACCAGCTGCTGGCGAACTCGTTCCTCCTCGACTACGTCGCGACGGACGAGGTGCAGACCGCTCTGTACACCTCCGGCGGCCGCATCCCCGCACTGACCAGTGCGTCCGACGCCGTGTCGGCCGACGACCCGATCGTCGCGGGCTTCGCGGCGGCCGGTGAGGTCGGTGTCCCGATGCCGACGCTGCCGCAGATGGGCGCGGTCTGGGAGTTCTGGGGCACCACGCAGGCCGACATCATCGCCGGTGACGCAAGCGACCCCGCTGCCGCCTGGCAGACGATGGTCGAGAACATCCAGGGCGCGATCGGCTGATCCGCCCGCCGCGCGAGAGCGCGCGGCGGCAGGTCCTCGGGGGCGTCGTGAACACGGCGCCTCCGAGGCCGCATCCCCGTACCTTCGCGTTCGGAGCGATACCCAACAGCGCGACGCGCGCCACCCTCGGAGTGTTGATGAGCACGGTTGCCACCAAGGACGAGACCCCGGCCCGGGGGAGCACCTCGCACGCCCGCGAGCTCAACGGCTGGTGGTTCGCCAAGCTCGCCGTGATGGCGGTGATCAACGCCGGGCTGCTGTACGCCGTCTACTCCTCGTTCATGGTGGAGGAGTGGTGGATCCTCGCCGTCACCGTCGTGCTCCTGGTGGTCGTCAACTGGGTGTACTTCAGCAAGCGCATGGTGCCGGCGAAGTATCTGCTGCCGGGCGTGATCTTCCTGCTCGTGTACCAGGTCTTCACGATGGGCTACACGGCCTACATCGCGTTCACCAACTACGGCTCCGAGAACACGATCTCGCGCGACCAGGCGATCGAGCAGATCCTGCGCACCGGTGACGTCCGGGTCGAGGGCGCGGTCGACCTACCGCTCAAGGTCGTCCGGAACGAGGCAGGAGAGCTCGGCTTCGCGGTCGTGGTCGACGACACCGTCGAGGCGGGCACCGCGGACGAGCCGCTCGACACGGTCGACGGCGCGACGATCGACGATCGCGGCGCACCCCAGGAGGTGCCCGGCTGGCAGATCCTCAGCCTCGCTGAGGTGCTCGAGGTGCAGGGCGAGGTGACGGCGCTGCGGGTGCCGTTCTCCGACGACCCCGAGGACGGCTGGGTGCGCACCCAGACCGGCGCGGTCGGCTTCCAGTCCTCGCCCCGGTTCTCCTACGACGAGGCCGCCGACACCTTCACCGATGTCACGACCGACGCCGTCTACACCCCGAACGACCGCGGCTTCTTCGAGTCCCAGGACGGCACCAGGCTGACCCCCGGCTGGCCGGTGACCATCGGGTTCGAGAACTTCCAGCGGATGCTGACCGACTCCCGGATCAGCAGCGCGCTCCTGCAGGCAGGTGCCTGGACGTTCGCGTTCGCGTTCCTGTCGGTCGCGACGACGTTCTTCCTCGGCCTGTTCCTCGCCATGACGTTTAACCACCCCGCCGTGCGGGGTCGCAAGCTGATCCGGTCGCTGCTGATCCTGCCCTACGCGTTCCCCGGCTTCCTCGCCGCGCTGGTCTGGAAGGGCATGCTCAACAACCCCTACGGCTTCATCAACTCGACGATCCTCGGCGGCGCGGACATCCCGTGGCTGACCGAGGAGTGGCTCGCGCGGTTCTCGATCATCGCGGTGAACCTGTGGCTCGGCTTCCCGTACATGTTCCTCATCGCCACCGGCGCGCTGCAGGCGATCCCTGGCGATGTGTACGAGGCCGCGAAGATCGACGGCGCGAAACCGTTCCGGGTGTTCCGCTCGATCACGCTGCCCCTGCTGATGATCTCGGTGGCACCGCTGCTGATCGCCTCGTTCTCCTTCAACTTCAACAACTTCAACCTCATCTACTTCGTGACCGAGGGCGGTCCCAACATCCCGGGCCACCCGCTGGCGCTGGGGGAGACCGACATCCTGATCTCGGTCGTCTACAAGGTGGCTGTCGTCGCGGGCACCAAGCAGTACGGGCTGGCGGCTGCGATGTCGATCCTCATCTTCGTCATCGTCGGCCTGGTCTCGTGGTTGGGCTTCAGACAGACACGCAAGCTCGAGGAGGTGCTCTGAGATGGCTGCTGTGACCGATGCGACCGGGCTGCGCAAGGCGGCACGGCGCAACCGGTGGTGGCGCGACCTGTCCTGGCGCTACCTCGTGGCGGTGGTGGCGATCGCGTACGCCGCCTTCCCGATCGTGTTCGTGATCTCGGCCTCGCTCTCGCGGCGCGGCACGCTGAGCGGCACCACGGGCTTGTTCACCTCGGTGACCACCACGCAGTACGAGGCGCTCTTCGAGACCCTGTTCTGGCAGTGGATGCTCAACTCGCTGATCATCGGCGGCGTCTCGGCGATCGGGACCGTGCTGATGGCCGCCGCGGCCGCGTACGCCTTCTCCCGCTTCCGGTTCAAGGGCCGCCGCAACGCGCTGACGTTGCTGCTGCTGCTGCAGATGTTCCCCCAGCTGCTGGCGTTCGTGGCGATCCTGCTGCTGCTGCTCGCGCTCGGCAACGCGATCCCGATCCTCGGTCTCAACAGCCGGATGGGGCTGATCGCTGTCTATCTCGGCGGCGCGCTGGGAGCCAACACGTTCCTCATGTACGGCTTCTTCAACTCGGTGCCACGTGAGCTGGACGAGGCGGCCCGCATCGACGGCGCCTCGCACAGCCGGATCTTCTTCACGATCATCCTGCGCCTGGTCGCCCCGGTGCTGGCGGTCGTGGCGCTGCTCAGCTTCGTCGGCTCGTTCAGCGACTTCATCATCGCGCGCGTGGTGCTGACGCAGCAGGACCAGCTGACGGTCGCCGTGGGGCTGTACCAGTTCGTCTCGGGACAGTTCGACGCCCGCTGGGGCATCTTCGCCGCCGGCGCGGTGCTGGCCTCGATCCCGATCGTGCTGCTGTTCCAGTTCCTGCAGCGCTACATCGTGGGCGGGCTGACGGCGGGCGCCGTCAAGGGCTGAGCCAGCCCGCCTCGCTCAGCGGGCCGGCTCGGACCGCTCGGGCTGGACCGGGCGCACCCACACGGTGGTGTCGGTCGGCACCAGCAGGCCACCGGTCGTCCCCTGACCCAGGGGACCGCTGGCGTGCACGAGCTCGACGCCGAGGCTCAGCTCGACCGGGGTGGCGCCGAGGTTGGCGACCACGAGGACCTCACGGTTGGTGAAGGCGAGCACCGACTCCTGGGCGCAGTCGTCGAGACCGTCGACCCAGGCGAGCGAGCCGGTGCCGAGGCGGTAGTCCCGTCGCAGCCGCAGCGCGGCGCGGTAGGTCTCGAGCGTCGAACCGGGCACCCCCTTCTGGGTGTCGACGGCGTAGCTCGCCCAGTCGGCCGGCTGCGGGAGCCAGGTCGCGCCGTTGGGCGAGAACCCGAAACCGGGCGCGTCCGCCTCCCAGGGAAGCGGCACGCGGCAGCCGTCGCGGCCCTTCTCGGCGCGTCCGGTGCGGACGTAGGCCGGGTCCTCGCGGAGCTCGTCGGGCAGCGTGGTGTGCTCGGGCAGCCCGAGCTCCTCGCCCTGGTACAGGTAGGCGCTGCCGGGCAGCGCGAGCATGAGGAGCGCCGCAGCACGCGCCCGTCGAAGCCCTTGCTCGGCGTCGGGCTGCGGGTCGTCCGCGCCGATGCCGTTCGGGCCCTTGCCGGTCTTGGCCAGGCCCAGGCGGGACGCGGCCCGCACCACGTCGTGGTTGGAGAGCACCCAGGTGCAGGGTGCGCCGACCGCGTCGGCGGCACCGAGGCCGCCGGTGATCGACTCGCGCAGCAGCTCCGCATCCCACGGCGTCGACAGGAAGTCGAAGTTGAAGGCCTGGTGCATCTCGTCCGGGCGCGTGTACGCCGCGATCTTCTCCGGACCGTCGGCCCACGCCTCGGCCACCAGGCACCGATCGCCGTCGTAGGACTCCAGCACGCGGCGCCAGCGGCGGTAGATCTCGTGGACCCCGGGCTGGTCCCAGTAGGGCGAAGGACCAGGATCGGCATGGCCGCCGGTGCGGACGTCGCCCAGCTCGTCCTCGCCGCCCTCGTCGTCGTGCCCGCTCACCATGTCGGTGCGGTGCCCCCAGTCGGGGAAGGACTGGTCCTTGACGAGCCCGTGCGCGACGTCGACGCGGAACCCGTCGACGCCTCGGTCCAGCCAGAACCGCAGGATCGACTCCAGCTCCAGCCGGACCTCCTCGTTCTCCCAGTTGAGGTCGGGCTGGGTGACGTCGAAGAGGTGGAGGTACCACTGACCGGGGGAGCCGTCGGCCTCGGTCACCCGGCTCCACGCGGGTCCGCCGAACACGCTGATCCAGTTCGTGGGCGCGAGCTCACCGTGCTCGCCGCGGCCCTCACGGAAGACGTACCGCTCTCGTTCGGGCGACCCCGGCGCTGCGGCAAGAGCGGCCTGGAACCACGCGTGCTCGTTGCTCGTGTGGTTGGGCACGAGGTCGACGATGACCTTGAGCCCGAGCCGGTGAGCCTTCTCGAGCAGCGCGTCGGCGTCCGTCAGCGTGCCGAACCGCGGGTCCACCTGGCGGTAGTCGGCCACGTCGTAGCCGGCGTCGTGCTGCGGCGAGGTGTAGAACGGCGAGAGCCACACGGCGTCGACACCTAGCCGGGTGAGGTGACCCAACCGCGAGGTGACGCCGGCGAGGTCGCCGAGACCGTCGCCGTCGGCGTCCGCGAAGCTGCGCGGGTAGACCTGGTAGATCACGGCGCTGCGCCACCACTCGCGGCCGGCGGTCGCCGGGTGCACGAGCGTGGTCGTGGTCACTGCGGCGCCGGCGTCGAGGGTGTGGGTCGTCGTCACCGGGTCATTGTTCACACCTGGTGGAGGGGAAGCAAAGCGAGGGCCGTTTCGCGGATGGCCTAGGCTCGCGAGCGTGTCAGCCAGCCACGAGCGGAGCGTCGAGATGCCGGATCCCGGCTACAACGACGCCGACGCGGAACGCTGGTTCCAGGAGCCTCCCAAGCGCGCGGGACGCACGCCGTTCGAGCGTGACCGGGCCCGGGTGGTGCACTCCTCGGCGCTGCGGAAGCTGGGGGCGAAGACCCAGGTGCTCGGTCCGGGCAGCGACGACTTCGTGCGCACCCGGCTGACGCACTCGCTCGAGGTCGCCCAGGTGGGGCGCGAGCTCGGCAAGTCGCTGGGGTGCGACCCCGACGTCGTCGACACCGCGTGCCTGGCCCACGACCTCGGGCACCCGCCGTTCGGGCACAACGGGGAGAACGCGCTCGACCTGGCGGCGATGAGCATCGGGGGCTTCGAGGGGAACGCCCAGACGCTGCGGATCCTCACCAGGCTGGAGCCGAAGACGTTCACGCCCGACGGCGTGCCATGTGGTCTCAACCTGACCCGCGCCTCGCTCGACGCGACGACCAAGTACCCGTGGTTCAGCGGCGACGGCCCGGTCGGCTCCCACGGGATCGTCACCGCGAAGTTCGGCGTGTACCGCGAGGACGTCGCGGCGTTCCGGTGGCTGCGTGACGGCGCTCCGGCGGGTGTGCGGTGCTTGGAGGCCCAGGTCATGGACCTGGCCGACGACGTCTCGTACTCGGTGCACGACGTCGAGGACGCGATCGTGCTCGGCAAGGTCGACCCTGTCATGCTCGGCAGCGACGCCGCGCACGAGAAGGTGATCGCGCAGGTGCGCGACTGGTACGACCCCGACGTCAGCGACGACATGCTCGGCGACGCGCTCGACCAGCTGCTCGTGCTGCCGTACTGGGTCGACTCCTACGACGGCAGCCGTGCCTCTCTCGCGCGGCTCAAGGACATGACGAGCCAGCTGATCGGCCGGTTCTGCGACGCGGCCGGCGACGCCACCCGCGCCCGGTACGGGCAGGGACGGCTGGTGCGCTTCGACGCGTCCGTCGTGGTGCCGGATCGGATCCTCGCCGAGATCGCGGTGCTCAAGGGCATCGCGGCGGCCTACGTGATGGCGCCGCGCGAGGACGAGCCGGTCTACCTGCGGCAACGGGTGGTGCTCGCCGAGCTCGTGGAGGCGATCGGGGAGCGCGCGGAGCTGGCCCTCGAGCCACCCTTCCTCGCGGACTGGCGCGAGGCGGCCGACGACGCCGCTCGCCAACGGGTGGTCATCGACCAGGTCGCCTCGCTCACCGACCTGTCGGCCTACGCCTGGCACGCCCGGCTCTGCAGCTCTTGACACAATGGTCGGGATTAGCCGACCATACGGGAATGGCAGACCATGACGACCAGGGCGGCGGTGCGCCGTCGGGCCCCGACTACGAGCTCGACGAGACCCTGGACCTCGCCGACCCCGCGCAGTACCGGGCACTGTTCGAGGAGACCAGGAGCCTGATCGTGTCGCTGCTGCTGGAGCGGGCGGCGACGACGTCCGAGCTCGCCGCCGCGCTCGGCAAGCCGAAGGGCACGGTGGGCCACCACCTCAAGGTGCTCGAGGAGGCCGGTCTGGTCCGCGTGGTGCGGACGAAGAAGGTGCGCGCCCTGGAGGCGAAGTACTACGGGCGCACGGCGCGGGTGTTCCTGTACCAGCGCGAGCACGAGGCGGTCGGGTACGAGGCGCGTGTGATGGCGCAGGCGGCCGCCGAGATCGCGCAGAGCCCGAGCGAGGGCGCTCACCTGAACGCCAACATCCGCTACGTCCGGATCCCGGACGAGCGGGCGCTGGAGTGGAAGCACCGCCTGGACGACCTGCTGATGGAGTTCGCCGACGAGCCGCGCGGTGGCGAGACGACCTACGGGCTCGTCTTCGGCCTCTACGCCACCACCCGTGCGCCGCTGCCCGAGGACCGGCCATGACCGCCGCCGTCGAACGGCGCCCGCTCGGCGCGAACTACCGCAAGCTGTTCGGCTCCGCGGTCTCGGCCAACCTCGGTGACGGCCTGATGGCGGTGGCGCTGGTGTGGCTGGCCTCCGCGGTGACGCGCGATCCCGTCGCGATCGCGGTGGTGGGGGTGGCGAGCAAGATCCCGTGGCTGGTGTTCAGCCTGCCGGCCGGGGTCATCAGCGACCGGTTCGACCGCCGCCGGCTGGTGGCGTGGATGGACGTGTGCCGGGTGGTGGTGATTGCCGGGCTGGGGTTGCTGGTGCTGCGATACCAGTCGGGTCTGCCCACGCCGCAGGAGCTGGCGGCGGGCGCTCCGGAACCGGCGAGCGCGCCGGTGCTGGTGACCGCGCTGGTGGTGGCGTCCCTGCTGCTCGGCTGCGCCGAGGTGCTCCGGGACAACACCGCGCAGACCCTGATGCCCGCGGTGGTGCGCAAGGACCAGCTCGAGAAGGCGAACGGTCGGATGTGGGCGGCCGAGACCACGATGAACAACTTCGTGGGGCCGCCGCTGGGCGGGGTGCTGATCGCGGTGGCGCTCGCCGTGCCGTTCCTGATCAACGCCGGCCTGCTGGCGGTCAGCGCGGCGCTGGTGTTCGCGCTGGCCGGGTCGTTCGCGCCGGGTGGGGCCGCTGCGGCGGTGCGCGGCAAGATCGACTGGAAGGGGGAGATCAAGGAGGGCTTCACCTGGTTGTGGAGCCACCGCCTCATCCGGAGCCTCGCGATCCTGCTCGGGCTGCTCAACCTGCTGAGCAACGTCGCGTTCATCACGAGCGTGCTGTATGTGCAGGACGTGCTCGGGCTCTACGAGGGCTGGCAGTTCGGCCTGGTGACCACCGGCTTCGCCGCCGGGGCGGTGATCGGCTCGCTCACCGCTGAGCGTGTCACCGCGAGGCTCTCGCCCGGGACGGCGCTGCTCGTCTCGATCCTGGGGATGGGGACCGCGACGCTCCTGATGGGTCTGCTGCCGTGGGCGATCGCGTTCTGGGCGTGCGGGGTCGCGGCCGGGGTGTTCGTGGTGGTGTGGAACGTGATCACGGTGTCGCTGCGGCAGCGGCTGATCCCGGACCGGCTGCTCGGGCGCGTGAACTCGGTGTACCGGTTCTTCGGCTGGGGGACGATCTCGCTCGGGGCGTTGCTCGGCGGCGCGCTCGTGGCGTGGGGGCAGGAGCTGCTCTCGCGCGAGTGGGCGCTGCGCTCGGTGTACCTGATCTCCGGGGTGCTGACGCTGGCGCTGCTCGGCTACGCAGCCAGGCGCGTCAACACCGCGCAGATCCGGGCGGCCGAGGCCGCCGCGGAGGCCGAGGCGGCGCGGGACGAGGCCGGGCCGACCACGGGAGAGGCGAGCCCTGTGGAGGAGACGAGCTCCGCCGTCGGCGACGCATAGACTCCGAGCATGCCAGGCCGGATTCGCAGCGAGGACATCGCTGCGGTTCGGGAGCGGGCGCGGATCGAGGAGATTGTCGGCGCGCACGTCACGCTGAAGCAGGCGGGCGTGGGGTCGATGAAGGGGCTGTGCCCGTTCCACGACGAGCGCACGCCCAGCTTCCACGTGCGGCCGCAGCTGGGACTGTGGCACTGCTTCGGTTGCGGCGAGGGCGGCGACGTCATCTCGTTCGTGCAGAAGATCGACAGCCTCTCCTTCACCGAGGCGGTCGAGCACCTGGCGGGCCGTGCGGGTGTGCAGCTCCGGTACGAGGAGGGCGGAGGCGCCCGCCCCGGTATGGAGCCCGGGCGGCGGCAGCGGCTGCTCGAGGCGCACCGGGTGGCGGCGGAGTTCTACACCGAGCAGCTCGAGTCGCCGGAGGCGGCCACGGCGCGCGCGTTCCTGTCCGAGAGGGGCTTCGACCGGGCGGCGAGCGCGCAGTTCGGGGTGGGATACGCGCCCAAGGGCTGGGAGTCGCTCAGCCATCACCTGCGCGGACGCGGCTTCACGGAGGCTGAGCTGACGACGTCGGGCCTCGCCTCGCAGGGCAACCGGGGCGTCTACGACCGGTTTCGGGGCCGGCTGGTCTGGCCGATCCGCGACACCACGGGCGATGTCGTGGGTTTCGGCGCGCGGCGGCTGTACGAGGAGGACCAGGGGCCGAAGTACCTCAACACCCCCGAGACCCCGCTCTACAAGAAGGCGCAGGTCCTCTACGGGATCGACCTGGCGAAGCGTGAGATCGCCAAGCGCAAGCAGGTGGTCGTCGTCGAGGGGTACACCGACGTGATGGCGATGCACCTGGCGGGCGTGCCGACCGCGATCGCGACGTGCGGCACCGCGTTCGGGTCCGAGCACGTGCGGGTGGTGCGGCGGCTGCTGGGGGATGGCGTCGGCGGCGGGGCGGGCGTGATGCTGTCCTCGGGGGCGGCCATGGGCAGCGAGGTGGTGTTCACCTTCGACGGCGACGAGGCCGGGCAGAAGGCAGCGCTGCGGGCGTTCGGCGAGGACCAGCGGTTCGCGTCGCAGACGTTCGTGGCGGTGGAGCCCCACGGCCTGGACCCGTGCGACCTGCGGCAGCAGAAGGGTGATGCCGCGGTGCGGGAGCTGGTCAGCACGCGCGAGCCGTTGTTCGAGTTCGCGATCCGCTCGGTGCTCCGGCAGGTCGACCTCGCGACGGCGGAGGGCCGGGTGAGCGGGTTGCGTGCGGCCGCGCCCGTGGTGGCGCGGATCCGTGACCACGCCTTGCGGAGCGAGTACGCGCGGGAGCTGGCGGGGTGGCTCGGCATGGACGAGGTGCCGGTGCGGCAGGCGGTGCAGCGGGCGGGCCGCAGCGATGGCGGCGGCGAGCAGCGCGGGTCGGAGCGGCGCGGTGGCCCCGACGAGGGGCGCGGGCAGCCTGCGCCGGTGCGGCGGCCGCCCTCGGACGATCCGGTGGTGCGGCTGGAGCGCGAGGTGCTGGTGGCGGTGCTGCAGCTGCCGCAGCACGCGCTGACCGCAGGTTTCGACGAGCTGGGCGCGGACACGTTCGCGGTGCCCGCGCACCGCGCCGTGCACGACGCGATCCGTGCCGCCGGGGGAGTGGGCGCCTACGGGACGCTGGTCGAGGAGATGACCGCCCGCGGAGCGGGTGCTGGTGCCGCGTCCCAGGCGGCGGCGCTGTGGGCGGAGTCGGTGCGCGAGTCCGCGGGGCCGGTCGAGGCGATGGTGACCGAGCTGGCGGTGGCGCCGTTGCCCGAGGACCGCCCGGAGGCGGTGGGTCCCTGGGCGCGCGGGGTTCTGGTGGCCTTGATCCGGCTCGGGCTGAACCGTCAGATCGGCGAGGTCAAGGCGAGGTTGCAGCGCACCGAGCCCGAGGACCCGGTCTACCAGGCGACCTTCACCGAGCTGATCGAGCTCGAGCAGCGGCGGCGGGCGTTGCAGGGGGAGTAGGTCGGGCGGGCGGGGTGGGCTTGTGCCTGCACGCTTCGGGCTAGCCGCTCCAGCCCCGGACGCGTTGGAGGGTCGCGGTCTTGGGATAGGTGCCCGAGGCCGGCCCGATCTCGAAGAGGTCGATCATGAGGAACAGCGGGTAGGTCGGTGCCTGGGGCACGCGCCGCACCACGAGACCTTCGCAGCCGATGACGGTCTCGCCGTCGTCCCAGATCGCGGTCCAGGTGCTGGCCCGGCCGGCGTCGAACGGGACGGTGACCTCGGCCATGTCGGTGGTCATGCGGGGATCGTGATGGGCCTTGATCCCGCTGCGGACCGTGGTGGTCGCACCGATCGACGCTGCGTCGATCTCGAAGACGCAGATCTCTCCGGAGTCGTCCGGCGACAGATGCTCGGTGCCGACGAGCCAGGCGGCGAGCATGCACCCCTCGTCCCGGCTCGCGGTGACGGTCAGATCCACGCGCCCGCGGCGGGGTGCGAAGAGGAGTTGCTCGGGTACCTCGGTGCGCACGACGAGCCCGTCGTCGCGATGGCGGTGAGTGCCTCGTTGAGACCCCATCGCGCCCGAGTACCCGCCGGTCTGCAGGTTGGAGACGCGCAGCGGTGCGTCCTCGGGACGCCAGTCGAGCTGGTCCGCCTCGATCAGCAGCTCGAGCCCCGCGGGGACGAGGCGATATCGGGCCTTCGACCGGTCCGGCGTCGTCCAGTGCGGCAGGTAGTGCGGGATCCATCGGTCGCAGGACAGTCCGCCGGCGAAGTCCTCGTCCAGGTCCGGCGCCCTGTCCGGCGGTGGGGGCAGCTGGTCGGGATGTGCGGCCATGCGGGAGATGTTCTCACCGGGACCACGAGTCCGTCGCGGGTCGAGGCCGACCCGCCGGCGGTGTTGTCCTCCCGCAGGAAGCGACCAGTCGCGAGCGCGACGGTGCGTTGTCAGACCTTCGCTCTAGCGTGAGGTCATGGCTCATCCACGTAGAGGGACGGCTCCGCAGACCTCGATCCGGTCAGGGCTTGACAAGTACTACACGGCTAGTTAGAATCGAACATGCGTACTAATGGAGGTGGCGATATGACAACACAGAGAAGTGTCGAGGTCGCGCCTTCCCCGAGCCCCATCGCAGGGTTGCTGAAGGCGGTTCGGACTCACGCTCGCGACCTGGGGGCCGCTGCCTTGGATCCGGCGGCGATGGCCGGCCTGGTCGCTGACGACTCGGCGGACACCGACAGCGAGCTGGTCGATCTCATCTCCGGTCTGGAGGACCTTGTTGCTGCGGCGGCCGCGCTGCAGGCCAGGGCCGCCGTCGAGCTCGACCGCGAGCGCCGGGCGCAGGAGGCCGAGCGTGGCGTGCCCGCTGCTCGCCGCGGCCGTGGGGTGGCGGCCGAGATCGGTCTGGCCGCCCGGACATCCCTCTCGCGCGGTTCCAGGCTGCTGGGATTCGGCAAGGCCTTGTGCCTGGAGATGCCCCACACGATGGCGGCGCTCGCGAACGGCAGGTTGTCGCCCTGGCGAGCGACGCTGCTCGTCAAGGAGTCCGCGTGCCTGCCCCGGGAGGACCGCGAGCGGTTCGACGAGGAGCTCTGCGCTGATCCGCACGTGCTCGCTGGGCTGGGCGACCGCCAGATCGGTGACGTCGCCCGGGCGTGGTGCGCCCGGGAGAACGCCGAGGCGGTGGTCGCGCGCAACGCCAGGGCCGAGGCCGAGCGCCGGGTCAGCCTGCGACCGGCCCCGGAGACGATGACGTACCTGACCGCGCTGCTCCCTGTCGCCCAGGGTGTGGCCGCCTACGCCGCGCTGGTCCAGCGTGCCGACGCCGCACGGACCCGCGAGCAGGAGGGTGACGCGGAGGACACGCGCACCCGCGGGCAGGTGATGGCCGACGCGCTGGTCGCGGCCGTGACCGGGCAGCCCGAGGGTCAGCACCCGCCGGTGCTGGTGAACCTGGTGATGACCGACACCGCGTTGTTCACCAGCGCCGACACGGAAGCCGCCATGCTCCCGGGCTTTGGGCCGGTCCCCGCGGCAACAGCGCGAAACATGGTCGAGAAGGCTGCGGGCGCCGGCGCCTGGGTGCGGCGCCTGTACATGGCACCGCGAACAGGGGCGCTGGTTGCCATGGACTCGCGCCGTCGCAGGGTTCCCCAGGGTCTCGGCGACCTGGTGCGGATCCGGGACGGCGGGCGCTGCCGCGTCCCGTGGTGCGACGCACCGGTGCGCCATGTCGACCACGTGGTTCCGGTCGCCGAGGGCGGAGCCACGGAGGCGAACAACCTGCAGTCGTACTGCGAGGCCCACAACTACGCCAAGCAAGCGCTGGGATGGCGCGCCGAGCCGCAACGGCACAGCGTGGAGACCCGAACGCCGAGCGGCCACCGCTACGTCGATCGTGCTCCGCCCCTGCCCGGCTCGCCACCCGGACATCTGGAGCTCCTCGAGCAGGAGCGTGTGCCCGTGGACTACTCACCCGGGGAGCGGATCGTCGACGAGCTGCTCCGATACGCCGCTTGACAGTCGCTCGGCCTGCTGACGACGAGCGCCTTCATGGCACCGGCTTGAGACTGGCGCCGCAATGGCGTCCGAGACTGCGCGCGGCGACCACGAGTCCCGACTACGGCTATGACAGCGCGAGTGTCCTGCCTCATGTGGGTTGCTCGAACACCGGTCCCGGAGCCGGAACTCGGACTAGCGTCGACATCGGCTGATCATCCTGGCATCGACTCGGAGAAGAAGGAGCGCACCGATGACTCACATCACGTCCATGATCGAGACCCATCCCCACGACACCGCGGGCCTGGATGTGCAGACGCTCGCCGACTGCATCGCTGCGTGTCTCGAATGTGCCCAGACCTGCACCGCCTGTGCCGACGCCTGCCTGGCTGAAGACATGGTCGCGGACCTCCGCAGCTGCATCCGTCTCAACCTCGACTGCGCTGACCTCTGTGCCACCACGGGCAAGCTGCTCAGTCGCCGCACAGGACAGAACCTCGCCACCGTCAAGGCTGCACTCGAGGCCTGCATCATCGCCTGCCAGGCGTGCGGAGACGAGTGCGAGCAGCACGCCGGCATGCACGAGCACTGCCGCATCTGCGCCGAGGCTTGCCGCGCGTGCGAAGCGGCATGCCGCCAGCTGCTCACCGCTTTCACCTGACACCCGCGCGACGGTCGCACGGCTCCAGCTCTCCACGACGCCGTCGGCCGGCGGTCCCCAAGACCACGACAAGCGCCCGGAGACGACGAACGGCCCCGCCGATGACGGGGCCGTGGTGTCCGAGCTCCCCCGGTTGGACTCGAACCAACAACCTGCCGATTAACAGTCGGCTGCTCTGCCAATTGAGCTACAGGGGAATGCGGCCTGACGATCATACCGGCCCGGCGAGGGTGCTCCCGCACCTGGATGTGCGGCCCTCGTCACACCCGTGGATCAGAGCCCGACGGCGTCGCGCACCTTGGCCTCGAGGGCGTCGATCTGTGCATCGAGAGCCGGGCCGGGCTGAACCCGCCCGACCGCAAGCACCTGGGTGAGCAGCTCGCCCTCGGGAGTCCGGCGCACCACCGCACGCAGTCGACCGCCTCCGACCGCGCGCTCGGACTCGCTGTGCACCACGCTCGCCTCCACCCGCTCACGGAAGGTCAGCGGGAGGTCGCGCGGTCGTTCCTCGACCGTCACCAGCACGTCGGGCTCAGGGACGCCCACCCAGTGCACCGTGAGCGCGTGACGCTCGCCGTCCCACTCGCCACGCTCGACCTCGTGCCACGGCCGCCGCCACGTGAGCGCCTCCCCGGTGAGCAGAGCGAGCTCGGACCGAGCGAGCACGAGCCACCGGTCGCCGTCGAGCGCCGCCCAGGCGAGCGGCCGCTCCGCGACCGCGGCCCTCACGAACGCGGGTGGTCGCTGCGCGCGCTTGAACATGTGCTCAGTCCATCACAGCGGGATGCCCGGCTCGAACGTCTGCCGCGCCTGTTCCACCAGCGCGTGCATCGCCGGGTTCCTGCTCTCCTTGGCCCACATCAGGTGCAGCTCCACCGGCTCCTGCGGCACCCCGGCGAGCTCGCGGTAGGCGACGCCCTCCAGCCGCATCCGCCTCGAGGACTCCGGCACCAGCGCCACGCCCCGCCCAGCCGCCACCAGGGAGAGCATGGTGAGTACCTGCGTCACCATGTGCACCACCCGCGGGCCGGGAGCAGGCATCAGTCGCACCAGCAGGTCGTGGAAATAGCGGGCCTCGGCGGGGGAGTACATGATCAGCGGCTCACCCACGGCCTCGGTCAGCGCGATCGGCCCCTCCCCGCGGGCCCACCGATGCACCGCCGGCACCGCGAGCAGCAGGCGCTCGCGTTGGACCAGCACCGACCCGAGCAGCTCGGCCGGGAACGGCGGGCGGGCCAGCCCGACGTCGATGCTCCCCTCTGCCACGTGCCTCACCTGGTCGATGCTGACCATCTCGACCAGCTCGAGATGCACGTCCGGCAGCGATCTGGTCGCCACGTCGAGGATGGTGGGCAGCACGCCGAGTGCAGAGCCCGCGGTGAAGGCCAGCCGCACGGTCCCGGTGGCGCCCGCCTCCACCCGGCGGGCGCGGGCCAACGCCGCGTCGGCTGTGGCGAGCATCCTCCGGGCGTCCTCCAGGAACGCCTGGCCCGCCGCCGTCAGCGACACCGAACGCTGGTCGCGGTCCAGCAGCCGCGCCCCGACCGCGCGCTCCAGCTTCTGGATCTGACGGCTCAACGGCGGCTGCGTCATCAGCAACCGCTGCGCCGCCCGCCCGAAGTGCAGCTCCTCCGCCACCGCGACGAACCCACGCAGCTGATCGAGGGTGAACATGATGCTCGCAGGGTATCAATCCATCGCCGTTCGGTCTTGGACGCGAATCAGGCCCTCCGCCTAGGCTCTCGAACGCCGCCGTCGCCCGAAGGGACCGATCAGATGTCCAGCTCGCCCGAGGAGGTCGCCACCCGGCTCGGGGCCGGCCTGCTCTCGTTCCCCGTCACGCACTTCGACCCCGAGGGGGAGCTGGCCGAGCCGGCCTACCGCGAGCACGTCGCCTGGCTCGCCTCGGCGGGCGCCACCGGGCTCTTCGCCGCAGGCGGCACCGGTGAGTTCTTCTCGCTGCGGCTGGAAGAGGTGGAGCGCGTCGTCGCCGCCGCCCGAGAGGCCACGCCGCCCGAGCTGCCGGTGATCGCGCCCTCCGGGTACGGCACGGCGATCGCCGTCGAGCTCGCTCAGGCCGCCGGGCGCGCAGGTGCCGACGGCATCCTGCTCCTCCCGCCCTATCTCACCGAGGCCGGCCAGCAGGGGCTGGAGGCCCACGCACGGGCGGTCTGTCACGCCACCGACCTCGCCGTGATCCTCTACAACCGCGCCAACGCCCGCTACCACGCCGACACCGTCGAGCGCCTCGCGGCCGACTGCCCCAACCTCGTCGGCTTCAAGGACGGCGTGGGCGACATCGACCAGATGACGCGGATCCACGCGCGCCTGGGCGACCGGCTGCTGTACGTCGGGGGACTGCCGACGGCGGAGATGTACGCCCTCCCGTATCTCTCCTTGGGACTGACGACGTACTCCTCGGCCCTGTACAACGTGCTCCCGGACTGGGCCATCGACTTCTACCGCGCGGTCCGCGGCGGCGACACCACGCACGTCCTGACCCAGCTGAACGACTTCGTGATCCCGTACTGCGACCTCCGCAACCGGGGAGCCGGCTACGCCGTCAGCATCATCAAGGCCGGCATGCGCGTGGTCGGGCGCGATCCCGGTCCGGTCCGTCCCCCGCTCACCGAGCTCACCGACACCGAGATCGACGAGCTCACCATCCTGCTGGAGAAGGTTCGATGACCGACAGCCGCGCTCACCTGGCAGCCCAGCCCGGCGCCGCCACCCTCGACCGCATCGCCCACGTGCAGCTGCGCTCGATCACGCTGCCGCTGGCCACCGCGATCAGCGACGCCAAGGTCCTGACCGGGCGCCAGCGCCCCATGACCGAGGTCGCGCTGCTGTTCGCCGAGGTCACCACCGACGGCGGTCACAGCGGTCTGGGGTTCACCTACTCCAAGCGCGCCGGCGGTCCGGGTCAGTTCGCGCACGCCCGGGAGGTCGCCGACGTGCTGCTCGGCGAGGACCCGAGCGACATCGGCAAGCTCTGGACCAAGCTCTGCTGGGCGGGGGCGTCCGTGGGCCGCAGCGGTCTGGCCACCCAGGCGATCGCGGCCTTCGACATCGCGCTCTGGGACCTCAAGGCCAAGCGCGCGAGCCTCCCGCTGGCCAAGCTGCTCGGCAGCCACCGCGACTCCGTCCGGACCTACAACACCTCGGGTGGCTTCCTCCACACGCCGATCGGTGAGGTCAAGGACAACGCGGCGGCCGCGCTCGAACGGGGTATCGGAGGCATCAAGCTGAAGGTCGGCCAGCCGGACTGGCGCGCCGACGTCGCCCGCGTCAGCGCCGTCCGCGAGCACCTCGACCCCGACGTGCCGCTCATGATCGACGCCAACCAGCAGTGGGACCGCTCGACCGCGATCCGGATGGGTCGCATCTTCGAGGAGCTCGGTCTGGTCTGGATCGAGGAACCGCTCGACGCCTACGACGCCGAGGGTCACGCCGCGCTCGCCCGCGCGCTCGACACCCCGATCGCCACCGGCGAGATGCTCTCCAGCGTGGCCGAGCACGTCCGCATGATCGACGCCGGCGCCGTCGACATCGTGCAGCCCGACGCCCCGCGCGTCGGAGGCATCACTCAGTTCCTCAAGCTCGCCGCCTACGCCGAGACCAGGCACCTCGATCTCGCTCCGCACTTCGCGATGGAGATCCACTGCCACCTCGCCGCGGCCTACCCGCTGGAGCCGTGGGTCGAGCACTTCGACTGGCTCGACCCGCTGTTCCAGGAACATCTCGAGATCCGTGGTGGCCGGATGTGGATCTCCG
The DNA here is from genome assembly GCF_009733815.1 of Pseudactinotalea suaedae. GTDB lineage: Bacteria > Actinomycetota > Actinomycetes > Actinomycetales > Beutenbergiaceae > Pseudactinotalea > Pseudactinotalea suaedae. The sequence goes on along the minus strand of NZ_WNXY01000002.1, from coordinate 166,599 downwards.
ACCGCCCCGGCCTGGGCATCACGCTGAGCGAGCAGGCGCACGCCTGGACGGTCGCCACCGCGGAGGTCGGGACGCGCCCCTGACGGCGGAAGGACGGCGCCACACCGGCGAGGTTTCGCCCTATCCGCGCCGCGGCGCCGCATACCCTGCCGGCTCGGCGACGAACGTGCCGAGACCGGACGTGAGGTCGGGCACGCGGCGCTCGTACACGTCGACCTCGGCGGTCGCGAGCTCGGCGACGAGCGTGGCCCGCTCGCCGGCGGTGGTGATCTCCGCGGGAGTGCCGCCCAGCTCGACGAGCAACGACAGCGCCGCCGGGAGCGCGGCCTCCGGCATCCGCACCTCGATCCGGCTCCACGGCGCGCACACGAGCGTGCCGGCCTGGCACAGCGCGGCCCGGAAGGCCAGCGCCGTCAGTCGTCGGAACTCGCCGGCACTCGGCGTAGCGGCGTGGAAGCGGCCGTGAACGAGAGTCACCACGCAGTCGACCACGCGCCATCCCTGCAGCCCGCGCTGCAGCTGCTCGTGCACGGTCGTCTCGATCGCGGTGTGGAAGGAGGGCAGCAGATAGCCCCGCTCCACACCCATCACGTACCGCGCACCGGTCCCGGGTTCGGCGGGCTGCAGCAGCAGCCCCACCTGGGCGTTCCCGGTGGCCGAGTCACGCCGCGCCTCGCCGGTGCCGGCCAGCCGCTCGACGTGCACGACCCTCGTCGGCAGGATCTCGACGTCGATCCCGAACTCCTCCGCCAGCCGCGTCCCGAGCACCTCGCGCTGGACCTCGCCGTAGAGGCTGACGGCGATCTCGCCCTCGACCTCGTCGACGCGGACGTCGATGAGCGGGTCGGCGTCGGCCAGCTCCAGCAGGGCGCGATGCAGATCCGCGCGGCGGGCGGGGTCGACCGGACGGATCGCCGCCTCCAGACCCGGCGGCGGGAAGTGCCGGGGCCCCCGGCCAGGCTCGAGCACGCCGAGACCATCCCCCACGGCCGCGTGCTCCAGCCCTCGCAGGACACCGATCCGCCCGGCGAGCACAGGTGCCTCGCGCAGCCGGTTGCCCTCCAGGACGGCGCTCCCGGTGACCTGCTCCTCGATCAGCTCGCGACCGCCCCACCGGTCGTGGTGGTGCACGGTCACCCGGTCGCGCGCCTGCACCGTGCCACCGTCCACGCGGACGTGCACGAGCCGGTGCCCGGTCTGGTCGCGCCCCACCTTGAACGCGCGTGCGCGCAACGGGCCGTCGGCACGCGGCACGAGTGCGGGCAGGTACGTGGCGATCGCGTCGACGACGCCCGGGATGCCGACGCCGGCGAGTGCGGCCGTGTGCAGCACCGGGTGCAGCCGCCCCGCCGCGCACTGGCGGGCGATCGCCGCCGTCACCGCGGCAGGATCCACCTCACGGTCGTCGAGGAACGCCCGGACGATGCCGGGTTCATGGTCCTCGACGGCGTCCGCGACGTCCGCTCGCAGCTCGCCGGGAGCACGCGGCGCCGGGTGCGCGTCACGGCTCCCGAGCGCCGCTGGTCTCGTGAGCGCGATCGTCCGGCCGGTCATCGCGGCGTCGAGCTCCGTCAGCAGATCGACCCCACGCGCGCCGACGCGGTCGATCTTGTTGACGACGACGAGGAAGGGCAGCCGCAGCCGTTCCAGCGCCCGGATCAGGGTGCGGGTCTGGGGCTGCACGCCCTCGACCGCCGAGACCACGAGCACGGCGGCGTCGAGCACGTCGAGCGAGCGCTCCACCTCCGCGACGAAATCCGCGTGGCCGGGCGTGTCGAGCAGGTTGACGGCGACGGCACCGCCGCCCGCCCGGCGCAGCTCGAACGAGACCACGGCGGCGCGGATGGTGATGCCACGCCGACGCTCGATGTCATCGGCGTCGGTGACCGTGTCGCCGTGGTCGACACGGCCGGCGTGATCGACCACGCCGGCGTGGAGGAGCAGCTGTTCGGTGAGGGTGGTCTTACCGGCGTCCACGTGAGCGAGGACGCCCAGGTGCAGCACGGCGGAAGGAGCAGAGTCGGAGGGCACGCAGATCCTCGGGGTGAGCGGGAGCAGGGTCGACGAGGTCGAGCTGCGTGCGCCCCATCTGCCTCTCCTCCCGTCACCGCGACCGTGCGGCCGGCTGCACGGCAATGTAGAGCGCCGACCCCCGGTCGTGGCCAGCGGTTTACGCGGTGAGCACTAGGCTGGGCCGCCGTCGGCCCCGGTAGCTCAGCCGGTCAGAGCAGCGGACTCATAATCCGTCGGTCGTGGGTTCAAGCCCCACCCGGGGCACTCACAGGTAGCGGCGCTGGTCGTTGAGGTAGCGGATCTCGGCCCGGACGGTCAGCGGTCCGCGCCAGCCGTCCACCTCGTGCGGGTACAGCCCCTTCGTCACCAGGAACCGCTGCAGCGCGGAGACCGACTCCACCCCGAACTGACCGTCCAGCAACCACGAGTCCCCGTAGTGCCCGAGCCGCCGCAGCCAGCGCTGCATCGCGAGCTCCAGCACCGGGTCGGTCAGCCCGATCGAGGCCATCAGCTGCCGCCAGGCCCGCAGAGACTGCGCCGTGTGGGCCGTGGTCGTTGGCAGGTCCCGGGTCGGCCACGCGTCTTCGGTCATGATCGCCGCATCCCCCTCGTGCACCACGACCCCGTGGTAGTCCGCCGTCCACCCTCGGTACTGCATGCCCCAACGCGCCGTCAGCTCCTCGATCCGGACCAGCGCCACGGTGCGTCCCGGGCCGGCCGAGGTGCTCACGCAGGACCCGCCGCCCACGCTGATCGCGACGTGGTCGAAGTCCTTGTTCTTGCCGCTGGTGATGTCCCAGAAGACCGGGACCCCGGGAGGCGGCTCGCCCCGCCGACGGCGTGTGGTCGCCTCCCACGCCTGCCTCGCACTCGGGTAGCGGGCGGGGAACCCGAAGCAGGTGCGCACGAACTTCTCGCACATCCCCGAGAGCTCCGCACCTGCGCCGACCGCGGCCCTGGCTCGCTCGACCCGCACCTCCGGTCTCGGGACCGCCAGCCCTCGCCGCGGCGGGTCGGACAGGATCTGCGCCGTCATGCTCATCTCCTCGTGGTGGACGTCATCGACAGGAGCAGCAACGGCTCCGTCTGATACCTCGACGATCGTGTCAACGCCGTGTTGACAGAACGCTGTCGCGCACCCAGGCTGTCCTCGTGACCGACTCCCCGGAGATCTACGCCCGACGACGACTGTCGCGGCAGCTCTCGTTGTGGCGCGACGGCGAACCCGCCGACGCCACGACCTGTCTGACGGCGATGCTCGCCGAGCTCGCGCGCAAGCCCGCCGCCGTCGACAGCAGCGACCTGCTCGCCGCACTCACCCTGGTCCGAGCCGCGCGTGCCGAGATCGACCACGCGGAGACCGCGCTGCTCGCCCACGCGCGCGAGCGCGGCATCACCTGGCAGGCGCTCGCCGACGCCGCGGGCGCCAGCTCCCGGCAGGCGGTGCAGCAGCGCGCCGTCCGGGCCGGTGCGCTGGACACCCCGCACCGGCAACCCCGACGCGACACCGGGACCGGTGCCGCATGAGCCGCCCGAGCGACCTCGCGTGCGACTTCTGCGGCACCCCGCAGGGTCGCGCCGGCCGCCTGATCGCCGGGCCGGGGGTGTACATCTGCCCCGAGTGCATCGCGGTCTGCACCGAGATGCTCGCCGAGATGGAGGCGGACACCGCAGCAGCTGAGGCGCTCCCGGTACCGAAGCCGCGCGAGATCGTCGATTTCCTGAGCTCCTACATCGTCGGCCAGGAGAGCGCCAAGCGCGCACTGGCCGTCGCGGTCTACAACCACCACAAGCGGACGAACGCCGCCGTCGGAGACGTGGAGCTGGCGAAGTCGAACATCCTGCTGATCGGTCCTACGGGGTGTGGGAAGACGTATTTCGCGCAGACGTTGGCGAAGTTGTTGAACGTGCCGTTCGCGATCGCTGATGCGACGGCGCTGACCGAGGCGGGTTATGTCGGTGAGGATGTGGAGAACATCCTGCTGAAGCTGTTGCAGGCGGCTGACTTCGATGTGAAGAAGGCTGAGACCGGGATCATCTACATCGATGAGATCGACAAGATCGCCCGCAAGAGCGAGAACCCCTCGATCACGCGTGATGTCTCGGGTGAGGGTGTGCAGCAGGCGCTGCTGAAGATCCTCGAGGGCACGACCGCTTCGGTGCCGCCGCAGGGTGGGCGCAAGCACCCGCATCAGGAGTTCATCACGATCGACACCACGAAGGTGTTGTTCATCGTGGCGGGTGCGTTCGCGGGCTTGGAGGAGATCATCGCCGGGCGGCGGGGTCGTAAGGGCATCGGTTTCGGTTCGCCGCTGCACTCGGCTGATGATGTGGACGGGATCGCTGATGTGATGCCGGAGGATCTGTTGAAGTTCGGGTTGATCCCGGAGTTCATCGGTCGGTTGCCGGTGCTGGCCACGGTGGCGCCGTTGGACAAGGAGGCGCTCTCGCGGATCCTGACCGAGCCGAAGAATGCGTTGCTCAAGCAGTACCAGCGGATGTTCGAGCTGGACAACGTGGAGCTGGAGTTCACCCCGGACGCGGTCGAGGCCGTGGCTGAGCAGGCGGTCCTGCGGGGCACGGGTGCGCGGGCGTTGCGGGCGATCCTGGAAGAGGTGCTGCAGTCGGTGATGTTCGACGTGCCCTCCCGTGACGACGTGGCCCGAGTGGTCATCAACCGCGCCGTCGTGGAGAAGAACACGCTGCCGACGCTGCACCCGCACCGACCCGGTGCCGGCACCGCACGCAGGCGGCGCACCGCGTCCTGAGGGCCGGCCGGGCGGGCATAGGCTCGCAGCGTGATTGACGACGAACGGATCGCCCTGCTCCTCGACTACGAGAACCTCGCCCTCGGTGCGCGAGACCACCTCGCGACGCCGTTCGACCTGCTGCCGATCAGCGACGCCCTCGCCGAGCGTGGCCGGGTCGTGGTCCGCCGCGCCTACGCCGACTGGTCCTACTTCGACGAGGACCGCCGCATGCTCACGCGCGGGCACGTCGAGCTGATCGAGATGCCGCAGCGCATGGGTGTCTCCCGCAAGAACGCCGCGGACATCAAGATGGCCGTGGACGCGATCGAGATGGCCTTCGCGCGCGACTACATCTCCACGTTCGCGATCTGCACGGGCGACAGCGACTTCACGCCGCTGGTGCACAAGCTCCGCGAGCTCAACAAGCGCGTCATCGGCGTCGGGGTCCGCGACTCCACGTCCAAGATGCTGCCGCCCGCGTGCGACGAGTTCCTCTACTACGACGACCTCGCCGGGGTCGAGTCGCGGCCGTCCTCCTCGCGCAGGTCGAGCGCGTCCAAGAAGTCCCAGCCGGCCCAGACCACCCCGGCCCCCCAGACGACCCCCGAGCCCGACGGCGTCGCTCCGGTCGAGCGCGTGGCGCCGCCCCAGCCCGTGATCACCCGCGTCCAGGAGCCGGACGAGTCCGACCTCGAGCCGCTGGACGACGAGGCGACCGACGACCGGGACGTCGCCGTGCTCGTCGCCCAGACGGTCGCCGGACTGGAGCGGTCCTCGGCCGCCGACGTCACGGCGTCGGTGCTGAAGCGGACCCTGCTGCGCAAGGACCCGACGTTCAACGAGGCCGACCACGGCTTCCGTGCCTTCGGCGAGCTCGTGCGACACCTCGCCGACAAGGGCGTCCTCGACGTGAGCGACGGACCGGCCCAGGGCGACCCGGTGGTCCGCCTCAGCGAGCGCGGCAACAGGGAAGAGGCGTTCGCACTGCTGCGGGCCGCCGTCGCCGACATCGGCAAGGGCAAGAAGCCGGTGCCGCTCAACGGTCTCAAGGACCACATCCGGCGCGACCATGCCGACTTCACCGAGAAGACCTTCGGATACCGGTCGTTCCTGCAGTTCGCGCGCGCGGCCGAGACCGCCGGCGTGATCACGATGGAGCGCAACGACGACGGATATCTCCTGACACCTGCCTGATCAGGTCCGCAGCGCCACCGGGCGGTCGACCAGCACCGAGAGCACCAGCATCGTGCGGGTCCGGACGATGCTCGGTCGGCGCCGGAGGTCCTCGATGACGCGCTCGAGGTGCGGCACGTCGGTGACCTGCACCCGCAGCACCGCGTCCGGCTCGCCGCTCACCGTGACGGCACTGATCACCTCCTGCAGGCCGCTGATGGTCGCCAGCACGTCCCGGGGCGTGGTCTTCTCCGCGCAGTACACCTCGACGATCGCCTCGAACCCGAGACCCAGCTTGGCGGTGTCGAGCACCGCGGCGTAGCCCTGGACGACGCCGCTCTCCTCGAGCCGGTCCACCCTCCGCTTCACCGTGGCGATCGAGATGTCCAGGTCGCGCGCGACGTCGGCGAAAGAACGTCGACCGTCTCGGCGCAGAATTGCAAGGATCTTGCGATCCAGGCTGTCCAGTGTCGGCTTCGTTGCCATGAACGACGAGGCTATCGACATGACCGTTGCCTGTGGCCTGGATCACGCGTAGCAAGGCGGCATGTTCGAAGAGGCACAGCTGTACGCGCCGGTCACCGACGGCCCCGACGGCGTCAACGTCCACCTCGCCGAGGCCCACCCCGGCGCCAACGACCCCGACTACCGCCGACGGCGCAACGAGATCGCCGCGGGCGCGCTGGCCTGGGAACCGGGAGCTCCGCTGCCGCACGTGGAGTACACCGACGCCGAGCACGAGATCTGGGCGACCGTGTCCCGGGAGCTGCGCGCCAAGCACGCGACCTATGCGATCAGGGCCTTCCGCGACGCCAAGGAGGCGCTCGCGCTGCCCGAGGACCACGTGCCGCAGCTGAGCGAGGTCAGCGCCGGGCTCACCTCGCTCACCGGCTTCCGGCTGCACCCGGCCGCCGGGCTCGTCCCGCTGGACGTCTTCTACGGCTCGCTGGCGGATCGGGTGTTCCACTCCACGCAGTACCTGCGTCACGGGTCCACCCCGCTGTACACCCCGGAGCCCGACATCCTCCACGAGATCGTCGGCCACGGGAACCTGCTGGCCTCGCCCGAGGTGGCGGACGTCAAGCGGCTGGCGGGGGAGGCGGCACGCCGGTGCGAGACGCCCGAAGGGCTGCAGTTCGTCGCGGACGTCTTCTGGTTCACGATCGAGTTCGGCGTCATGTACGAGGAGGGGGAGCTGCGCTGTTACGGCGCCGGGCTGCTGTCCTCCTACGGTGAGATCGAGGAGTTCCGCGGCGCCGACATCCGCGCGATCGACTTCCACGAGATGGGCACCTTCGACTACGACATCACGCACTACCAGCCGGTGCTGTTCGCATGCCGCGGGATGTCGGAGCTGACCGACCGGGTCGGCGGGTTCTTCGCCGACTTCACCGACGAGACGCCCGCCCGTCTCGCCGCCGGTGACAAGGTGGCCTGAGGAGCCACCTAGAGTTGCTTGGTGAGCCGAGCACCCGGGAGTCGAAACGATCCGACCCCGGAGGCACCTCCGGCCGGCGCGGTGATCACCATGATCCTGGCGGGCCTGAGCATGCTCGGCCCGTTCACGATCGACACCGTGTTCCCCGCCTTCGAGCGGATCGGCGAGCAGTTCGGCGCCGACACCACGGCGATGCAGCAGGTGACGAGCCTCTACATGCTCGCGTTCGCCGTCATGAGCGTCTTCCACGGCCCGCTCTCCGACGCGATGGGGCGCAAGCCGGTCATGATCGTCGGCCTGATCGGCTACGTCCTCGCCTCGATCGGGTGCGCGCTGTCGCCGAACCTCGCGGTGCTGCTGGTGATGCGGACGCTGCAAGGCGTGTTCGCCGGCGCCGCGACGATCGTCTCCCGCGTGGTCGTCCGCGACATGTTCGCGGGACCGCAGGCGCACAAGATGATGAGCCGGATCATGATGATCTTCAGCCTGGCCCCGGCGATCGCGCCGGTGGCCGGCGGTTGGCTCCTGAAGGCGGGGGAGTGGCCGATCATCTTCTGGGCCACCGCGGTCTACGGCGTGCTCGCCGTCGTGGCCGTCACGGTGCTGCTGCCGGAGACGCACCCACCGGCCGCGCGGTCACCGCTGCGGGTCGGGGCCGTGCTGCGCTCCATCCTGGAGGTCGGGCGCCACCCGGCGATGATCCGGCTGGCCTTCGTGACCGCCTTCGCGATGGGTGGGCAGTTCCTCTACATCGCCGCGGCCCCGATCATCGTCGTCGACCTCCTCGGCCTCGGTGAGCAGGACTTCTGGATGCTGTTCGTCCCGATCATCACCGGGCTGCTCATCGGTGCCTGGTTGTCGGGCCGGCTCGCGGGGAAGGTCAGGCGTACGCGGCTGGTGGACGTGGCGCTCGCGTGCGCCGTGGGAGCCGCGGCGCTCAACGTGGTGCTGGCGCTGATCTGGCCGCACCTGCCGCTGGCGACGGTCGGACCCGCGCTGCTGTCGTGCTGCATCGCGGTCGCGTTCCCGGTGATCCAGCTCGAGATCCTGGACAGCTTTCCCGACCACCGCGGCGCGGCCGCCTCGCTCGGCACCTTCGCCTCCCTGACGTTCAACGCCCTCCTCGCCGGTGCGATCGCGCCGCTGGTCACGGCCAGCCTGTTCACGGTGGCTCTCGCGGCGGCCTCGTTCGTGCTGCTCGGCTTCCTGCTCTGGGTCGCGCACCGGCGTGCCGCTGCCGTGAGGGTGACGTAGCGCACGCAGCCTGTTAACGTTCACATCCATGACTTCACTGCGTGCGGTGATCGACCTCGATGTCGAGGGACCGCGGATCAGCAAGCACCTCTACGGCCACTTCGCCGAGCACCTGGGGCGGTGCATCTACGGCGGCTTCTACGTCGGTCCGGACTCCGAGATCCCGAACGAGGGCGGGATCCGGCTCGACGTCGTCGAGGCGCTCCGGGCGCTCAACATCCCCAACCTCCGCTGGCCGGGCGGGTGCTTCGCCGACGAGTACCACTGGATGGACGGCATCGGACCGGTCGAGGACCGGCCGAGGATGATCAACACCCACTGGGGTGACATCGAGGAGAACAACCACTTCGGCACGCACGAGTTCATGGCCTTGTGCGAGATGCTCGGCGCGGACGCCTACGTCAACGGCAACGTCGGCTCCGGCACCGTCAAGGAGATGAGCGACTGGGTCGAGTACCTCACCCGCGACGGCGACTCCCCGATGGCCCGCCTGCGCCGTGCCAACGGGCGTGACAAGCCGTGGAACGTGCCGTTCTGGGGCATCGGCAACGAGCCGTGGGGCTGCGGCGGCAGCATGTCGGCCGAGCACTACGCCGAGGAGGCGCGCCGGTACGCGACGTACTGCCGCAACCACGGCGACAACGAGCTCTACCGGATCGCCGCCGGTGCGTCGAACGACGACTACCACTGGACCGAGCAGCTGATGAAGGCGCTCAACTGCCTGGGCTGCACGCACGACCCGAAGAACATCTTCCAGGCGATCACCTTCCACTACTACACGGTGCCGGGGGAGTGGAAGCACAAGGGGAGCGCCACCGACTTCGATGCCGACGAGTACTACACGACCCTCGTCAAGGCGCAGCGCGTCGACGAACTGATCGCCGGGCACTCCGCCGTCATGGACTGCTACGACCCGCACAAGAAGGTCGGGCTGATCCTCGACGAGTGGGGCACCTGGTTCGACGTGGAGCCGGGCACGAACCCGGGCTTCCTGTACCAGCAGAACACGATGCGTGACGCGCTGGTCGCGAGCCTGCACTTCGACGTGTTCCACGGGCACGCCGACCGGCTCGTCATGGCGAACATCGCGCAGACCGTCAACGTGCTGCAGGCGATGATCCTCACCGACGAGGCCACCGGCGAGCTGGTGCTCACCCCGACGTATCACGTCTTCGAGATGAACAAGGGGCACCACGACGCGGCCTCGCTGGCGGTGCACCTGCTCGGCGACGACCGCACGATCGACGTCGACGGCGCAGCCTTGCGCCGGCTCTCGGCGTCGGCCTCGGTCTCGGGGGACACCGCGCTGGTGTCGTTGTCGAACCTGCACCTCACGGAGCCGACCGAGGTCACGCTGGACCTGCGCGGACGCCCGGTGAGCGGCATCACCGGACGCCTGCTGGCATCCGAGGACATCGCCGCGCACAACGCGGCGGGCCGGGCGCAGACCGTGGAGCCGCACGAGCTCGAGGTCGGCGCGGTCGAGGACGGCCGGGTGAGCATCACGTTGCCGCCGCACTCGTTCGCCACCGTGTCGCTGCAGCTCACCGCCGGGTGAGCCGCTCGCCGGGCAGAAGTATCCGCCCGCGCGTGCAGCGGGAGCACCGAGCGCGCTCCTAGGATGGTCGACTGCCGGGACCCTCTCGCGGGAGCCGGCGTCGACGAGACAGGGGATGGCCGATGGCCCAGACGTTCAACTCACCTCCGGGATGGCCCAAGCCCCCTGAGGGGTGGACGCCGCCACCAGGGTGGTCGCCCGACCCGTCGTGGCCGCCGGCGCCCGAGGGGTGGCAGTTCTGGGTCGAGGACCCGTTCACCGCTGCCCTCGGCCAGGGCAGCGGCCCGACCGAGACGCCGTCGACCGCCTCGCCCACCCAGACCATGGGGACCTCGCCCACCCAGGTGATCCCGCCGTCGTCGGGACAGCCCACGCTGTACAGCTACGGTCCGAGCTCCGGCCTGGAGCAGCCGGGCGCCTCGCCCTACGGACCGCAGGGACCGCCGCTGCAGGGCGGCGGGTACCCAGGTGGCGGCGGCTACCAGGGCGCTCAGTACAGCTCACCGGGGGCACCGGCTCCGCGGTCGCGCAACCCGCTGGCGATCATCGCCGTCGTCGTGGTGGCGGTCCTGGTGCTCGGTGGCATCGCCTGGGGGCTGTCCTCGGTGCTCGGGGGCGGTGACGAGGACCCGACGGCCGGTGAGCCGTCCACCACGGTGACCGACGACCCCACCAGCGAAGAGCCGACCGACGACCCCACCACCGACGAGCCCACCGATGACCCCACGACCGACGAGCCCACCGACCCGGCCACCACGGACGACGGCGGCGGTACGGCCGGCGTGGTTGACCTCACCGGTACCGACCCCGCTGTGGTCAACGGCGCCGCCGGCGCGCCCGTCGCCGAGATCCGCCTCATCGAGGCCGTGGCCGGATGGGAGTCCAGCACGCCGAGCTCGCTGTGCTCGCCGGCCGAGAACGGCCAGTACCTCGGGCTCCAGCTCGAGTTCACCACGCTGCCGGCGCTCGCGGACGAGTCCACGCCGACCTACACCTTCATCGGGTGGGAGCTCGGGGCCGAGGTCGACGGCGTCGCGATCGAGACCAACGCGTTCAGCACCGGGCTGTTCTGCGTGGGCAGCGACGAGCGCCCGCCGTCGGACATGGCGCCGGGTGAGACCTACACCGGATGGGCCGTGCTCGATGTGCCGGAGAGCGTCACCGCGGTGACGTTCGAGGACATGTTCGACTTCAGCGGAGCCCAGATGTACCGGTGGGTGCTCGCCGACCAGTGACCCGGTCGGGGCGCGGGGAGTGGAGCAAACCGCCCCGATAGGGCACACTGTGCATGAGCAAGCCGTGAGTCGCGCCGAGCAGTCGCGGACGAGATGCGTTGGGGAAGACGAATCTCGACCGAGCTGGAAGGAGCGGCGATGCCTGTTGTGGCGTCTGGTGTGAACACCCGCGGTGTTGTTTTCGTGCACTCCGCGCCCCGTGCGCTGTGCCCCCACGTCGAGTGGGCGGCCGGGTCGGTGCTGGGCACGCGCGTGGCCGTCGACTGGGTGGCCCAACCCGCCGCGCCCGGGTTGTTCCGGACCGAGCTCTCCTGGACCGGTGAGGTCGGGACCGGTGCCCGCCTCGCCTCGGCGCTGCGCGGGTGGACCCACCTGCGCTACGAGGTGACCGAGGAGGCCGCCCGCGGCTCCGACGGCGGCCGCTGGAGCCACACGCCCGACCTCGGCATCTTCTACGCCCAGACGGACGTGCACGGCAACGTCGTGGTCCCCGAGGACCGGATCCGTGCGGCCATGGAGCACGCCGCGGACCCGGTCCGGCTGCGTCAGGAGCTCGACCTCGCGCTCGGGCAGGCCTGGGACGACGAGCTGGAGCCCTTCCGCTACGCCGGCGCCGGGGTGCCCGTGCGCTGGCTGCACCGCGTCGGCTGACCGCAGCCGCCGCCGCGGTCAGACCGAGGCGATGATGAGGCTCGCGTTGTGACCGCCGAAGCCGAAGCCGTTGTTGAACGCGGCCACCTGACCCGCGGGCAGGTCGCGCGGCACGTCGCGAGCGAGGTCGATCGGCAGCTCGGGCTCGGGCTGGGTGACGTTGATCGTCGGCGGGGCCTTGCGGTCACGCAGCGCCAGCACCGTGAAGATCGTCTCCAGCGCGCCCGCGCCGCCGAGCAGGTGCCCGGTCATCGACTTCGTGGCTGAGACGACCGCGCCCTCGCCGAGGACCTTGGCGATGACGCCGGCCTCGCCCAGGTCACCGAGCGGGGTCGAGGTGGCGTGCGCGTTGACATGCACGATGTCCCGCGGGCTCAGCCCGGAGTCCGCCAGGGCTGCGAGCATCGCGCGCTCCTGACCCTCGGGAGCCGGAGCGGCGATGTCAGCGGCGTCGGAGGTGATCCCGAACCCGGCGACCCGGGCGTAGATCGTGGCGCCTCGCGCGATCGCGTGCGACTCGCGCTCGAGGACCACGATGCCGGCGCCCTCACCCATGACGAAACCGTCACGGGTGACGTCGTAGGGGCGGGAGGCGCCCTGCGGGTCGTCGTTACGGGTCGACAGCGCCTGCATGCGCGCGAACGCCGCGAGCGGCAGCGGGTGGATCGGTGCCTCGGTGCCGCCGGCCAGCACCATGTCGGCGCGACCCGAGAGGATCATCTGGGTGCCGTACCCGATGGCCTCGGCGCCCGAGGCGCACGCGGACACCGGTGTGTGGGCACCGGCGCGGGCGCCGACGAGCATCGACACCTGCGCGGCGGGCGCGTTCGGCATCAGCATCGGCACCGTGAGCGGTGAGACCCGGCGGGGACCCTTCTCCTTGTAGTTGTCCCACTGGGACAGCAGCGTCCAGACGCCGCCGATCCCGGACGCGACGACGGTGCCGAGCCGGGTGGGGTCGATCTCCGGGCTGCCGGTGTGGGCCCAGGCCTCGCGGGCGGCGACGATCGCGTACTGGGCGCTGGGGTCCATGCGGCGCGTCTCGGGGACGCTGAGGACCTCGGCCGCCGGCACGGCGAGCTCGCCGGCGAACCGCACGGGCGCGTCGTACTTCTCGACCCAGTCGTGCTCGAGAACGTTGACACCCGAGCGGCCCGCGAGTGCGGCCTCCCAGGTGCTGGCGACGTCTCCGCCCAGCGGGCTGGTGACTCCGAGTCCGGTGATCACGACCTGATCAGTCACGGTTCGTCGCTCCCTCGTGTGTGGGTGGGTGGTGGTGGACGAACGGGTGCCGCGCCGAGCGGCGGCGGCACCCGTTCGGGCTCAGGCCTGGGCCTGGGCGATGAAGCTGACGGCGTCGCCGACGGTGGTGAGGTTCTTGACGTCCTCGTCCGGGATCGTCACGCCGAACTTCTCCTCGGCGACCGAGACGACGGTCATCATCGTCAGCGAGTCGATGTCGAGGTCGTCGGTGAACGACTTGTCCGCGGTGACCGCGTCGGTGGGCAGCCCCGTCTCCTCGTTGACGATCTCGGCGAGGCCCTCGAGGATCTCGGATTCGCTGTGCGCCATGCGTGGTTTCCCTTCTGTGGTGGTCTGCTGGTCGATCTCGACCGTTCGCGGACCCAGTGTTGCGGACTCGCCTGCCGCGTGTGCGGCAACGCGCTGGACCAGCCGGTGATCACGGCAGGATGACGACCTGACCCGCGAACGCCATGCCGGCGCCGAAGCCGATCTGCAGCGCCACGTCACCGCTCTTGGCGGCGCCCTCGCGCAGCAGCCGCTCGGTCGCCAGCGGGATGGACGCGGCCGACGTATTACCGGTGTCGGCGATGTCGCGCCCGACCACGACGTCGTCGCGGAGCCCCATGGTCTTGAGTAGCTGGTCGGTGATGCGCATGTTCGCCTGGTGCGGGACGAACACGTCGATGTCCTGCGGCGTGAGCCCGGCGGCCTCGATCGTGCGCCTGGCCAGCTTCGGGATGTTCGTGATGACCCACTTGAACACCGTGGGTCCCTGCTGGCGCAGCGTGGGGCTGACCATCTGGGACACCTCCTCGGCGAGCTCGGCCCGCTCCGGGGCGGGCTCGCCCAGCTCCTCCCGGCGGTAGTCCAGCCACGGCCTCGTCTGGTAGATCGCACCGGCGAGGCTGCCGTCGCTGCCCCACACCGTGGGGCCGATCTTCGGGGTGTCCGAACGACCGACGACGGCGGCTCCCGCACCGTCGCCCAGCAGGAACGAGATCGTCCGGTCGGTCGGGTCGATGAAGTCGCTCATCCGCTCGACACCGACGACCAGCACGTGCTCCGCGGTCCCCGCGCGGACCAGGGCGTCGGCCTGGGCGATCCCGTAGCAGTAGCCGGCACACGCGGCGGAGATGTCGAACGCCGCGGCGGGCGTGGCACCGAGGCGCTCGGTCAGCAGCGTGGCCAGGGCCGGCGTCTGCTCGAAGTGCGTGACCGTGGCGACGATGACGGCGTCGAGATCAGCGGCGCTGACACCGGACCTGGCGAGCGCGTCCTCGGCTGCCCGGGCCGCCAGGTCGAGGATGGTGGTGCCCTCGTCCGCACGGGCGCGGGTCTTGATGCCGGTGCGCTGGGTGATCCACTCGTCGGAGGAGTTGATCGGGCCGACGATGTCGTCGTTCGGCACGAGGTTCTCGCCCCGGGATCCGCCGACGGCGATGATGCGCGATCCGGGGATCGGCTCGTTCAGGCGCAGCGTGGTGGTCATGCGGAGTCCTCGCGACGTGGTTCGGGTGCGGTGGTGGTCATCGGGTCGCTGCGGCGTGGCGTGCGACCAGGTCGGCGGCGGCCTCCAGGTCGTCAGGGCTCTTGAGCGCGACGACCTCGACCTCCTTGAGGGTACGGCGGGCGAGCCCGGTCAGCACGCCGGCCGGGGCGAGCTCGATCGCCGCCGTGACACCGAGCTCGGCCAGCTGCTCCTGGCACCTGTCCCACCGCACCGGGCGAGAGATCTGGGCGACCATCTCGCGCACCGCCGTCGGGCCGTCGGGGACGACCGAGCCATCGGCGTTGGTCAGAAGCGAGAGCAGGGGAGCGGCGGGGGTGAGCGCGGCGGCGGCCTCGGTGACGGCCGCGACGGCGCTGGCCATGTAGTCGGTGTGGAACGCACCCGCGACGGCGAGCGGGATCACCCGGGCGCGCGCCGGCGCGTCTCCCTTGAGCTGCTCGAGCGCCTCGAGGGAGCCGGCGGCGACGACCTGGCCGCCACCGTTCACGTTCGCCGGCACCAGCCCGAGCGCCTCGATCGCGGCCACGACCTCCGCCGGGTCGCCGCCGACGACGGCGGCCATGCCGGTCGGGCTCGTGGCTGCTGCCGCTGCCATCGCGCGACCACGGGTGGCGACGAGCGCGAGCGCATCGGTCTCGGTGAGCACACCGGCGACCACCGCGGCGGCGTACTCGCCGACCGAGTGCCCGGCCGTCACCGACGCCCAACCGGTGTGCGCGCCGATGCGTGAGGTGAGCGCGGCGAGGCTGAGCAGCGACGTGGCCACGATCAGCGGCTGCGCGACCGCGGTGTCCTTGATGGCGTCGGCATCGGCCTCGGTGCCCAGGTGGAGGAGGTCGACCTGCGCGGCCTCACCCAGCCGTGCGAGCAGGTCGCGGGCCTCGAGCCCGTCGACGTCGAGCCACGGCTCCAGCATCCCAGGGGTCTGCGAGCCCTGGCCCGGACACAGTACGGCGATCACGCTGTCTACTCTCCCGCTCGGAGTCGAGGTTCACGGACGCCGGATCGGACCAAGCTCGACCGGCGCGGTTGTGGATACCCTACAAGCGCACGTCGTTGGCACGTGGACCCGCGGAGTCGAGTCGACCCGCCACCAGGGCGATGTGGAGCACGAAACCCTCCCGCGCGTCGGTCGGATCCCAGCCGGTGACCGTCGCGATCCGCCGCAGCCGGTAGCGCACGGTGTTCGGGTGCACGAACAGCTGTCGAGCGGTCGCCTCGAGCGAGCGACCCTCGCTGAGGTAGGCGCTCAGGGTCTCCAGCAGGTGGCCGCCGACGCCGAGCAGCGGCGTGTACACCTCGGTGAGCAGCGTGCGGCGGGCATCGGCGTCGCCGATCAGCATCCGCTCCGGGAGCAGCTCGTCGGCGAGCACGGGGCGCGGCGCCGAGGGCCACGCGGTCACGGCCACCAGGCCCGACAGGGCTGCACGAGCCGACCGACCGGCGTCGGCGAGGTCGCGCACCTGCGGACCGATCACGACCGGACCCGGCCCGAACTTGTCCAGCAAGGACTCCGCCTGGGTGCGCAGGTTGCCCTCGCCGCCCAGCACGACGACGAGCCGGTCGCCGTGGATCCCGACCAGCGCGTCCGACGCGGCCCGCCGCGCGGCACGACGCAGCTCGGCCGCGCGGACGTCGTCGAGATGGTCGTCGATCGACCCGACCAGCACGATCGTGTTGCCGCGGCCCGCCCATCCGAGGGCGGCGACGCGCGAGCGCAGTCCCTCCGAGGCCCCGGTGGCGCCCGCGGTGTCGTCGGCCTCGCCGCGCAGCAGCGAGTCGACCACGAGCGCCTCGAGTCGGGCGTCCCACGCGCCGCGCGACTCGGCGGCGCGCGCGTACACCTCCGCCGCGGAGAACGCGACCTCGCGGGAGTAGAGCAGCACCGCCTCGCGCAGCGACGCGCGGTCGGCCGAGGTCGCGAGGGTGTCGGTCTGCTCCTCGACGATCTCGACGATGATCCGCACGAGCTGCAGGGTGTGCTGCAGCGAGATCGACCGGGTCAGCTCCGGGGGAGCGGCACGGAAGATCTCCGCGGCGTTCGACGTGCCACGCTGCGGGTTCTCGTACCAGGAGATGAAGCTCGCGATGCCGGCCTGCACCACGAGCCCGATCCACGAACGGTCCTCGGCGTGGAGCGCGCGGTACCAGGACAGATCGCGATCGAGGCGTTCGAGCGCCGCGGTCGTGAGCTGGCTGGTGCCGTGCCGCAGGCGCCTGACCATGTCGTCGCTGCCGGGAGGGGCGACCTTGGGCCGGGTGTCGGTGCTCACGCGGTCAGGATAGGCCGCTGTTGTGGAACTTCCACAACGACGCCGGCATGTCGGTGCCGTCGGGAAGGATGGCCGCATGGATCAGTACCTGAGCTTCGTCACCCTCGCGGTGCCCGATCTGGACGCCGCGCGCCGGTTCTACATCGATGGCCTCGGGTGGCACGCCCGGCAGGACTCGGAGGACGTGATCTTCCTGCAGGTCGGGCCCGGCCTGGTGCTCTCGTTGTGGGAGCTGGCGAGCTTCCGGGCCGAGGTGGGTGACCCGGCACCGGGCCTGGCGCCGATCACGCTGGCTCACAACGTCGACAGCCCTGCCGCGGTGGATGCCGTGCTCGACGCCGCCCGCGCTGCCGGCGCCGCCGAGGTGCTCGCCGGGCGGCGCCGGCAGTGGGGCGGCTACACGGGCTACTTCGCCGACCCTGCCGGGTTCCGCTGGGAGATCGCGCACAACCCGTTCGACCCGGACGTCGCGGAGACCGGGTCGAGATGGGCGGCCTCGCAGCGTCCTGGGCCGCCCGGGGCATGACCGAGGGCGCCGCGAGAGACTTCGCGGCGCCCTCAGGTGGGGATCGTCAGGCGTCGCCGCCGGCGGTGCCGGTGGTTCCCGCGTTGACGTCGAGGAGGCGGTACCGCTCGATCGCCTGCGCGGGAGCCGAGGCGTCCACCTCGCCGCGGCGCGCCAGCGCCTGCAGCGCCCGGGTCACGATCGACTGCGTGTCGATCAGGAAGTGTCGCCGCACGGCGGGCCGGGTGTCGGAGAAGCCGAAACCGTCGGCACCGAGCGTCAGGTAGTCACCCGGGACCCAGGCGCGGATCTGGTCGGGGACCAGGTGGTCGTAGTCGGACACGGCCACGAACGGACCCTGGGCGTCGGCGAGCTTGCTGGTCACGTAGGGGGTGCGCTGCTCGCCCGTCGGGTTGACGTAGGCCTCGCGGTCCGCGGCCAGCCCGTCGCGCCGCAGCTCGGTCCAGCTCGTCACCGACCACACGTCGGCCACGACGCCCCACTCCTCACGCAGCTGCTGCTGCGCCTGGAGCGCCCACGGGACCGCGACCCCGGAAGCCAGGATCTGCACG
The DNA here is from genome assembly GCF_009733815.1 of Pseudactinotalea suaedae. Taxonomy (GTDB): domain Bacteria; phylum Actinomycetota; class Actinomycetes; order Actinomycetales; family Beutenbergiaceae; genus Pseudactinotalea; species Pseudactinotalea suaedae. The sequence continues at coordinate 148,422 of NZ_WNXY01000002.1, read as the reverse complement.
CGCGGGCCGTCACCCTCACCGGCGCGGAGCCGGTAGATGCCCTTGAGGATGCCCTCGACGTCGACGTCCTCCGGCTCGGCCGGCTGCAGCATCGGCTCGTTGTAGACCGTCAGGTAGTAGATGACATTCGGATCCCGGTCGTCGCCCTCCCCGTACATCCGCTCCAGCCCGTCCTTGACGATGTGCCGGATCTCGTAGCCGTAGGCGGGGTCGTAGCTGACGACCGCGGTGTTGGTCGAGGCGAGGATCGGCGAGTGGCCGTCGGCGTGCTGCAGGCCCTCACCGGTCAGCGTGGTCCGGCCGGCCGTGGCGCCGATGAGGAAGCCACGGGTCAGCTGGTCGCCGGCCGCCCAGAACTGGTCGCCCGTGCGCTGGAAGCCGAACATCGAGTAGTAGAAGTAGAACGGCACCATCGGCTCGCCGTGCGTGGCGTAGGCGGTGCCGACCGCCTGGAACGCTGCTGCCGAGCCGGCCTCGTTGATGCCGGTGTGCAGCAGACCGCCCTGCTCGGACTCCTTGTAGGAGAGCAGCAGCTCGCGGTCGGCCGCCAGGTAGTGCTGACCCTGGGTGTTGAAGATCTTCGTGCTCGGGAAGATCGCATCCAGCCCGAAGGTGCGGGCCTCGTCCGGGATGATCGGGACGATCCGGCGACCGAACTCCTTGTCGCGCAGCAGGTCCTTGAACAGCTGCACGAGCGCCATCGTGGTGGCGACCTCCTGCTGCCCGGAGCCCTTGGCGAGGCGCTCGTAGGTCTTGTCCTCGGGCAGCGTCACGGCGGTGTGCACCTCACGCCGCTCGGGCAGGAACCCACCGAGCGCCCGGCGGCGCTCCATCATGTACTCGATCTCCGGGGCGTCCATGCCGGGGTGGAAGTACGGCGGCAGGTACGGGTCGGCGTCGAGCTCGGCGTCGGTGAACGGGATCTCCAGCGAGTCGCGCAGGCCCTTGAGGTCGTCCGCCTTGAGCTTCTTCATCTGGTGCGTCGCCATGCGGCCGGCGAACGAGGGGCCGAGCCCGTAGCCCTTGATCGTGTGGGCCAGGATCACGGTCGGCTGACCGCTGTGCTTGACCGCGGCGTCGTAGGCCGCGTAGAGCTTGCGGTAGTCGTGACCGCCGCGCTTCAAGCCCCAGATCTCGTCGTCCGACATCTTCTCGACCAGCGCCTTCGTGCGGGGGTCGCGGCCGAAGAAGTGGTCCCGGATGAACCCGCCGGACTCGGCACGGTAGGTCTGGAAGTCGCCGTCGGGCGTGTTGTTCATGAGGTTGACCAGAGCGCGGTCCTTGTCCGCCTCCAGCAGCGGGTCCCACTCACGGCCCCAGATCGTCTTGATGACGTTCCAGCCGGCACCCCGGAAGAAGCCCTCGAGCTCCTGGATGATCTTGCCGTTGCCGCGGACCGGGCCGTCAAGGCGCTGCAGGTTGCAGTTGATGACGAACGTGAGGTTGTCGAGCCCCTGCTGCGCCGCGAGCTGCAGCATGCCGCGCGACTCCGGCTCGTCCATCTCGCCGTCGCCCAGGAACGCCCAGATGCGCTGGTCGGAGGTGTCCTTGATGCCCCGGAACTCCATGAACCGGTTGATCCACGCCTGGTAGATCGCCGAGGCGGGGCCCAGACCCATCGAGACCGTGGGGAACTCCCAGAAGTCGGGCATGTTCCGCGGGTGCGGGTAGGAGGGGAGGCCGCGGCCGCCCGAGGTACGCGAGAGCTCCTGGCGGAACCCGTCGAGGTCGGCCTGGGTGAGGCGGCCCTCGAGGAAGGCGCGGGCGTACATGCCCGGGGCGGCGTGGCCCTGGAAGTAGATGCTGTCGCCGCCGCCCGGGTGGTCCTTGCCGCGGAAGAAGTGGTTGAGGCCGACCTCGTACAGCGTCGCGACCGAGGCGTAGGAGGAGATGTGGCCGCCGACGGAGATGCCGGGACGCTGCGCGCGCGTGACCATCACGGCGGAGTTCCACCGCAGGTAGTCGCGGTAGCGGCGCTCGACCGCCTCGTCACCGGGGAAGTACGGCTCGTCGTGGACACCGATCGTGTTCACGTACGGCGTGGTCACCGGCTGCGGGACAACGACGCCCCGCTCGCGGGCCCGCTTGAGCATGTTCAGCAGGATGTAGCGGGCGCGGGGACCGCCTCGGTTCTCGACCAGGCCGTCGAGCGACTCCAGCCACTCGCTCGTCTCTTCCGCGTCGATGTCGCGGACCTGACTGAGCAGACCGTTGATGAGTGGACCAGCAGGGGACGTCACGAGTTCCTCTTCTCCGGGGCTTTCGGTTCGCTGCCGACGCCGCCAGGTCGTGCTCGCCCTGGCATCGGCGCCTCGCGGGTTCGGGCCGCCCTGGGCTCCGGACCGGTACTACCTCATGCCATTCTTCCCCGAAGCCTGCCACAGCGACACCACATGTCCTTCACGGGTGCTGTGATGTCGCTGACACTAGGATCGTGTTCAGTTCCCCACCCCGACGAGAGGATCTGCGTACCAGTGTCAGCACCGCCGGAGACGACCGATGGATCAGGGCGCCTGGGCGTGACACCCGGGCAGGTGATCCAGGAGTTCGGGTACGACAGCGACTGTGACGAGGCGCTGCGGGCCGAGATCGAGGCTGCCGCGGGCAGCCCGCTCGAGGACGAGAGCTTCGGCGACGTCATCGACGTCGCGCTGATCTGGTGGCGAGATGACGACGGCGACACGCAGGACCTCACCGACCTCCTCACCGATGCGTTGACCACCCTGGAGGACGGCGGGCTCATCTGGGTGCTCGCGCCCAAGGCTGGTCGCGAGGGGCACGTGCCACCCGCCGAGGTGGACGAGGCTGCGACCACGGCGGGGCTGCACACGACCTCGATACTGCCGGTGGCGCCCGCCTGGTCGGCGTTCAGGCTGACGTCCCGCGGCCGCGGCAGGTGATCCAGGCCGGGCGGTCCGTCCCGGCGTTCCGGCTCCCGGACACCGACGGAACCCCGGTCGACCTCGTCGATCTCGACGGCGCCGCGCTGCTGGTGTTCCTGCCAGCAGCGTTCACGCCGCTGTGCTCGAACGAGCTCGCCGGGATGATCGGGCTCGCCGAGAGCGTGGCCGAGCACGGGGTCCGGGTCCTTGGCATCAGCTGCGACTCGATGTTCGCGCTGCGGACCTGGGCCGAGGCCGCCGGTGTCGCCGGCGGTTCGGCTCCGACGCTGCTGTCCGACTTCTGGCCGCACGGTGAGGTCGCCCGCCGGTACGGAGCGCTCGACGAGGAGCGGGGCACCGCGACGCGCACCTCCTACCTGGTCGACGCCGGCCGCGTGGTCCGGTGGTCGACACGAAGCCCCGCGGGGGTGGCGCGCGACCTCGGAACGCACCGGGCCGCCGTCGAGCGCCTGCTCGCCGAGACGAGCTGAGGTGGTCGAGCCCGGCGGCTCGACGAGCCGCTTCCTGACCGAGACCCCGATCGCCCTCGCACACCGTGGCGGCGACGGGCTGCCGGTGAACGTCGGCATCGAGAACTCGCTGCGGGCGGTGGGCAACGCCGTTGCCCTGGGGTACCGCCACATCGAGACCGACGCGCGCGCAAGCCTGGACGGCGTCGCCTTCGCGTTCCACGACCGAGACCTGTCGCGCGTCGCTCCGGACTCGGGCTTCGGCGAGCGGCCCTTCGGATCGCTGACGGCGGCCGAGATCGGTTCCGTCCGGCTGCGCGGCGGTGAGCCGATCGCGACGATCGCCGAGCTCCTCGAGGCGTTCCCGCGCACGCGGTTCAACATCGACGTCAAGACGGCCGAGGTGATCGAGCCGACGGTGCGCGCCATCGAGGAGGCGGGTGCGCAGGAGCGGGTGCTGATCGCCTCCTTCAGCCACGCCAGGCTGACCCGTGCGCGCCGGCTGCTCCCTGGCGTGGTGACCTCGGCCTCGCCGCCGGAGGTCATGTCGCTGCGCGTGCGGCCCTGGCTGTGGCGCTCGTTCGCCACCGCCGGCGGGGCCGTGTGCCTGCAGGTGCCGGAACGGCGCCGTGGCGTGCGCGTGCTGACGCCGGCGTTCATCGCGGCGGCGCACCGTCGGGGCATGCAGGTGCACGTGTGGACCGTCGACACACCCGCCGACATCAACCGGCTCCTCGACGCCGGTGTCGACGGGCTGATCACCGATCGCCCCGACGTGCTGCGCGAGGTGCTCGAGCAGCGCGGTCAGTGGCACGGCGACTGAGGTCGCGTGAATCGGGTGGGCCCAGAGGGACTCGAACCCCCGACACCCGCGGTGTAAACGCGGCGCTCTAACCAGCTGAGCTATAGGCCCTGGTGCCCACCGGTCGCGGGCGGCAGCAAGGCTACCAACCACGCCGCGAGACCGGGTCTTGACGGAGCCACAGTGCTGCTCTAGCGTTGCGCATACGTAGTACCTAGCGGGCAGCGATGCCTGCTGATCAGGCGTTCATACGCATGCGCGGAACGTCACGCTGATCGACCCTCGACGACGAGAGTGAGCGCGCACGTGGACGACACCACACCGCGGAACGTCCTGCGCCGTGGCGGGGCAGCGGCGCGCCGCCTCGCCGGCTCACGACGCCGGATCCGCACGGCACGACCGACCGACCGACCCCGCCCATCCCGATGAGGAGAGCGCACATGCGCACCAGCACCCGTTTCTTGCGAGCCGCCGTCGGACTCGGCCTCGCGGCCGGGCTCGTCGCCGCTTGTTCCCCGAACGACGTGACCGACCCCGGTGGGGGCGGCTCCACGGCCACCGAGCTGGTCTACGGCAACACCGACGGCGGCACCACGTACGTCCTGAACTTCAACGTGTTCTCGCCGGCCACCGACAAGTCGCCCAACTCGGGGCTGGTGTACGAGCCGTTGGTCCGGATCGACCACAGCGACGGCGGCAACGTCGCACCCTGGCTGGCGCAGGAGTGGAGCTTCGACGAGGCCGGCACCGAGCTGACCTTCACGTTGCGGGAGGACGTCACGTTCGCGGACGGCGAGCCCATGACGGCCGAGGACGTCGCCTTCTCGTTGTCGGTCCCACTCGAGAACCCCGAGCTCAACGCCACCGGTGCGACGTACACGGCGGTCGAAGCGGTCGGCGACGCACAGGTGCGCGTCACCTTCGAGGTGCCCTCCTTCAGCCTGCTCAACCAGTTCGCCGGTCTGGTGATCGTCCCGGAGCACATCTGGAGCGAGCAGGACCTCACGACCTGGACGAATCCCGAGCCCATCGGGACCGGCGGGTTCACGCTGGGTGACTTCTCGCCCCAGCAGATCACCTTCGCCGCCCGCGACGACTACTGGGGCGGCGAGTTCGCGATGGACACCGTCAAGGTGGTGCCGGTCACGCAGGACACCGTCAAGTCCCAGCTGCTCAGCGGCGACGTCGAGTGGGGGACCGTCTCGTGGGCCAACGGCGAGGAGGAGTTCGTCGCCCAGAACCCCGAGACCAATCTGTACCAGCGCTACGCCACCGGCGGCTCGTTCGCCGCGTTCTTCAACACCGCGCGCACGCCCTTCGACGACGTGCACATCCGCCGCGCGTTCGCGCTGACGATCCCGAGCTCGGACATCGTCGCCACCCTCAACCGCCCGGGCACCGAGGCGAACCCGACCGGCCTTCAGGACGGGATCTACGACGACTGGTTGCTCCCGGAGTACCAGGGCATGGTGCGCGAGGTCGACGTCGAGGCCGCGCTCGACGAGCTCGCCCAGTCCGGCTACACGGTCGAGAACGGTGCACTGGTGCGAGACGGCCAGAGCTACACCCCGACGCTGTCCTTCAACACCGACTTCGGGTGGGAGGCCTACGCCGACATCATGATCAACAGCTGGCGCGAGCACCTCGGCCTGGAGGTCACGCCGGTCGGCGCCCCCGGCGCGGCTCTGCTCGAGCAGCAGCAGCTCGGCGACTTCGACATCACCATCCAGGGGGCCGGAGGCTCGAGCGTCTTCGGCGCCTACAGCGGGCTCAGCTCCCAGTACGTGGTGCCCGAGGGCGAGCAGGCCGCAGCCAACTACGGGCGGTGGAGCGACCCCGAGACCGACGCAGCCATCGCCCAGATGGCGGCGACCGCGGACCCGGACGAGCTTCTAGAGGCCTCGTACGCCCTGCAGCGCATCGTGGCCGAGGAGGTCCCGTTCAGCCCGATCTACGCGAGCTACTGGTTCATCGACATCAACGCCTCGAGCTGGACCGGGTGGCCGACACCGGAGGACTTCGAGTACGTGCCCTCACCGGTGCTCGGGCCGTCGACCACCATGACCCTGCTCGACCTCGAGCCCGTCGGCTCGTGACGTCCGCGACGAACGTCGAGGTCGCGCAGCCACCTCCGGCGGCGCCGGGCGGCACCGTGGTCCCGACCACCCGGCTGCGGGTGCCGAGCCGGTGGTCGTTCATGCTGCGTCGGCTCGGCTTCTACCTCGCGGCGGCGTGGGCGGCGATCACGCTCAACTTCCTGATCCCGCGGATGATGCCGGGCGACCCGTCGGTGGCGATCATCCAGCAGCTGCAGCGGGTGAGCGGCCAGCAGCTCCCGCCGGAGACCCTTGTCTCGATCCAGGCTCTGTTCGGGAACCCGGACGCCAACCTCTTCGAGCAGTACCTGGCCTATCTGGGTCGCCTCGCACGCTTCGATCTCGGGACGTCGATCTCCAGGTTCCCCACGCCGGTGGCGGACGTCGTCTCGTCGGGGCTGCCATGGACGCTCATGCTGGTCGGGTCGACGACGGTGGTCGCGTTCGTGCTCGGCACCTCGCTGGGCGTGCTCACCGGGTGGAAGGCGGGCGGCCGGCTCGACGCGATCCTCACCCCGGCATCGACGTTCATCTCCGCCGTCCCGTACTTCTGGGTCGCGCTGCTCGCGCTGTGGGTGTTCGGCTTCCAGCTGGACTGGTTCCCCTCCTCGGGCGGCTACGACCCTGACGCCCAGGGCGTGGCGTTCTGGGTGAGCGCGCTCCGGTACGGGTTTCTGCCGGCCGCGACCATCGTGTTCTCGGCGTTCGGCGGCTGGCTGCTCGGCATGCGGAACATGACGGTGACGACGGTGCGCGAGGACTATGTGCTGCTGGCGCAGGCGAAAGGGCTCTCGCCCAGCCGCGTCGTGCTGAGGTACGCCGCGCGCAACGCGATGCTGCCGAGCTTCACAGGATTCGCGCTCGCGCTCGGAGGCGTCATCGGCGGTGCGCTGCTCACGGAGATCGTCTTCAGCTACCCGGGCATCGGCTATCTGCTCTACGACGCCCTCACCAAACGGGACTACCCCGTCATGCAAGGGGTGTTCCTGCTCATCGCGCTCACGGTCCTGGTGGCGAATCTCGTCGCGGACTCCGTCTACGTGCTCGTGGACCCGCGGGTCCGCGAGCAGGGATGAGGTCGCTCATGCCCTCCTCGCTGTGGTCCAACCCCAAGGTGCGGTTCGGGCTCGTGGTCGTGGCCTTCTTCACCCTCCTCGCGGTGCTCGGGCCCTGGCTGACGGCCTCGGTGCTCGGCCTGGACCCACGCGCCAACGACATCTCCGCCATCGCCTCACCGCCGAGCGCCGAGCACTGGCTCGGCACCACCCAGTTCGGGCAGGACGTGCTCGCGCAGCTGGTCGCCGGAGCGAGGGGTTCGATGTTCGTCGGCGTGCTCGCGGCGCTGATCGGGACCGCGCTCGCCATCGTCTTCGGCGTGACCGCCGGGTACTTCGGCGGAACGGTCGACAACGTCCTCAACTTCGTCACGAACCTGTTCATGGTGATGCCGGTGCTGCCGTTGATCTTCATCGTGTCGGGTTACCTCCGCGGCACCGGGCTGTGGATGATCGCCGTGATCATCGGGGTCTTCGGGTGGGCCGGTGGCGCCCGCACGCTGCGGGCCCAGACCCTGAGCGTGAGGAACCGGGACTTCGTGCTCGGCATGCGGATGCTGGGGGAGTCGCACCCGCGGCTCATCGCCGTCGAGGTGCTGCCGCACCTGGTCGGGTGGATCGCCTCGATGTTCCTGGGCGCCCTGATCGGCGGGATCCTCGCGGAGGCGGGGCTCGCCTTCCTCGGGATCTCGGACTCAGGTGCGATCAGCTGGGGCTCCATGATCCAGGCGGCCCAGAGCCAGAGCGCCGTGCTGCGGGGCCTGTGGTGGTGGTTCGTGCCACCCGGCCTGTGCATCGCGCTGATCGGGACCGCTGCCGCCATGATCAACTTCGGGGTCGACGAGCTGGCCAACCCCAAGCTCCGGGCCGGTACCCGCCGTGTCGTGCGACGTACCCGTCGCGTGGAGCGCGCCGTCGCCGCCGCTGAAGGAGGAGCCGCATGACCGCCGACACCAGAGCCGATGCCGACCGGCTGGTGGCTGCCGCACGAGCCGGCCAGGACGAGCAGGCGCAGGCTGACCCCGTCCTGGACGTACGGGATCTGACCGTCTCCTACATCGGACCCGACGGCGGCACCGTCGCGTGCCGTGACGTCTCGTTCCAGCTCGGGCGCGGCGAGGTCCTCGGGATCGCGGGGGAGTCCGGCTCGGGCAAGTCGACCCTGATCACGGCGCTCACCCGGCTGCAACGTCCACCCGCCACCACGACCGCGGGCAGCATCGTCTTCCACCCCGCCGGCCGCCCCGGTATCGATCTGGTGCCGCTCGGTGCGCGAGCGCTCCGCAAGCTGCGCTGGACGTCGATGTCCATCGTGCTGCAGAGCGCGATGGACGCACTGAACCCGGTGATGCGGCTGGGCGACCAGTTCGCCGACGTGCTGCGCACGCACAACCGCGGCATGGACCGCGCTGCGGCCAGGACCAGGACCACCGAGCTGCTCGGCATGGTCGGGATCTCCGCGGACCGCGCGCGGAGCTTCCCGCACGAGATGTCCGGCGGCATGCGGCAGCGCGCCACGATCGCGCTCGCGCTCGCCTGCTCGCCCCAGCTCGTGGTGATGGACGAGCCGACGACCGCCGTCGACGTGGTCATGCAACGCCAGATCCTGGCTCAGGTGCTGCGACTGCGGCGCGAGCTGGGCTTCGCCGTCATCATCGTCACGCACGACCTGTCGCTGCTGCTCGAGGTGGCCGACCGGATCGCGATCATGTACGCGGGGCGGATCGTGGAGATCGGCTCGGCGCGCGCCCTGTACCGATCGCCCGCCCACCCGTACACGCGGGGGCTGCGTGACTCCTTCCCGCCGTTGCACGCCCCGCTGACCACGCTGCACGGCATCCCGGGCACGCCTCCGGACCTGCGGCGGCTGCCGAGCGGCTGTCCGTTCCACCCGCGGTGCCCGGTGGCGGTGGACGCCTGCTCGACCACGCCGCCACCGCTGGTGAGCCTGCCCGAGCAGGCCGCCGAGTGTCTGCTGCTGACGAACGAGGAGGCCTCATGAGCACCGCACCCGTGCTGTCCGCCGTGGATGTCACCAAGCACTTCGTGGTGCGCGGCGCTGTGGGGGACTCCGCCGTGGTGCGCGCCGTCGAGAACGCCTCGGTGGACCTGCACGCCGGACGCATCGTGGCGGTCGTGGGGGAGAGCGGCAGCGGCAAGACCACCCTGGCGCGGATGCTGGCGCGGTTCTACGACCCGACCGCGGGCGAGATCCGCCTCGACGGCGTCTCGGTCAGCGGGCGCCCGACCCGTGCGTACCACCAGGACGTCCAGCTGATCTTCCAGGACCCGTTCGGCTCGCTGAACCCGGTCCACCGCGTGCGCCACAACCTCGACCGGGCGCTGCGGATCCACGACCGGCGGATGTCTGCGGCCGAGCGCCGCCGGCGCGCCGTCGAGCTCCTCGAGCGGGTCAGTCTCACCCCGGGCGAGGACTTCCTCGACAAGTTCCCGCACGAGCTCTCGGGCGGGCAGCGGCAGCGCGTCGTCATCGCACGAGCGCTGGCCGTCGGGCCGAAGGTGCTGCTCGGTGACGAGCCGATCTCGATGCTCGACGTCTCGATCCGGCTCGAGATGCTGAACCTGCTCGATCGGCTCCGGCGCGAGGACGGGCTCGCCCTGCTCTACATCACCCACGACATCGCGAGCGCGCGGTACGTGTGCGACGACGTCATCGTGATGTACGCGGGCGAGATGGTCGAGGGCGGTCCCAAGGACGAGGTGATCGCCCGACCCGCGCACCCGTACACCAAGCTGCTCGTCGAGTCCTCACCGGACCCCGACCGGGTGGGGACGGTCTCGCGCGACGAGCTCTTCGACGACGCCGAGGCGCTCGGCGAGCCGCCGAGCCTGATCGAACCACCGGAGGGGTGCCGATTCCACCCGCGCTGCCCGTTCGCGATGGAGCGGTGCCGGTCCGAGGCGCCGCCGCGGACTGATGTCGGTGGCGGTCACTGGGCGCGCTGCTGGCTGCACCAGGAGGGCAGGGCTCACGAGATCGGTGAGTCGACGTTCGCCGCCGCCCTGACGCGCCGTGACGAGCAGGTCCGCGCATGACCGGGAAGCGAGAGCGGGCACCCCGCCAGGCCGATGTCGCGCGCCTCGCCGGCGTGTCCCAGTCCGCGGTGTCGCGGGTGGTCAGCGGCGACCTGGCGCGGATCCCGATCGCCACACAGGAACGGATCCGGGCGGCTGTGCGCGAGCTCGGCTACGTGCCGAACCCCGCGGCTCGCAGCCTGCGGGGCCGACGCAACTCCCTGCTCGGGGTGCACACGTTCGAGCCGGTGTTCTCCCGTGCCCGGGACGGCTTCTACGTCGACTTCCTGCTCGGCATCGAGGCCCGCGCCGAGGAGACCGGCAACGACCTCGTGCTGTTCACCTCGGCCGCCGGCGGCGAGGGGTCACGTTCGGTCTACCGCTCCGGCGTGAACCGGCTCGGCATGGCCGACGGCAGCATCCTGCTGGGCGTCGCGACCGACGTCATGGAGCTCGCGCGGCTGGCGGGCGAGGGCTACCCCTTCGTCCACATCGGTCGCCGAGACGTCCCCGGGGCGGAGATCTCGTGCATCGCGCCCGACTACAAGACCGCGGCCGCTGAGGTGGTCGCCCACCTGGTCAACCTCGGGCACCGGCGCTTCGCCTACCTCCGTGACCACCACGGGCTTCCCCCGTACGAGGACCGGCGGTCCGGGTATGCGGCCGCGATGGCCTCGCACGGTCTGTGGGACACCTCCCCGGGAGCCCTGGGCCGGGCAGGGCTGGTGGAGGAGTGGATCGACGAGATGGTCGCGAACGGGACGACGGCGGTGGTCGCCGAGAGCGTGTGGCTGGCCGACCGGCTCGTCGCGGGTCTGGCAGCACGCGGACGGCAGGTGCCGCTGGACGTGTCGGTGGCGGTGCTCGAGACGCGTGCCTCGGACTCCCCGATCGCCTGGGACTGCCTCGTGATCCCGCGCACCGAGGTCGGGCGCGTCGCCGTGGACCGCCTCATCGAGCTCATCGACGAGCCGGGGACGGAGCCGTTGACCACCTGGGTGCCCTGCTCGATGGCGCCGGGACAGACCATCGCAGCGGCGCCGCCGGGGCCGACAGGGCCACAGCGATGACAACGACAACGGCATCAAACAAGGAGAGATCGTGATCGAACGCAGCACCGAGGTCCTGGTCGTCGGCGGGGGGCTGGGCGGCGTGGCGGCTGCCCTGACGGCCGCACGGCTCGGGCGGCGCGTCGTCCTCACCGAGGAGACCGACTGGCTGGGCGGCCAGCTCACCTCGCAGCTGGTCCCTCCCGACGAGCACGCCTGGGTGGAGACCGACGTGGTCTCACCCAGCTACGCCGCGCTCCGTGCGGGGATCCGCGACTACTACCGCCGCCACTACCCGCTGACGCCGGAGGCGGCTGCCGACCCCGTGCTCAACCCGGGTCGCGGCGTGGTCTCGCGGCTGTGTCACGAGCCCCGGGTCGCCGTCGCCGTGCTGGAGGCGATGCTGGCACCCTGGCGCGCGTCCGGCGCGATCGAGGTGCTGCTCGAGCATGTGCCGACAGCGGTCCACACCGACGGTGACGTCGTGGAGGCGGTCACGCTGCGCGACTGCCGCTCCGGTCAGGAGGTGCTGGTCACGGCGCCCTACGTCGTCGACGCCACCGAGCTCGGTGACCTGCTCGACCTCGGCGACGTGGAGCACGTCATCGGCGCGGAGTCCGCGCAGGAGACAGGTGAGCTGCACGCCCTGGACGTGGCCGATCCGCTGGACCAGCAAGCGGTCTCCTGGTGCTTCGCGCTCGAGCACCGCCCGGGCGAGGACCACACGATCGACCGCCCGGCCTCCTACGAGCACTGGGCGACGCACACCGCCCCGTTCTGGCCCGGGCCACAGCTGTCGTGGATCGACGTGGAGCCGGTGAAGCTGGGGCTTCGGGACCGCCCGATCTTCATGTCGGCGCCGACGCCCGGCGTGCCGTTCGACCTGTGGACCTACCGCCGGATCCTGTCCGCCGACGTCTTCCGGCCGGACTCCGGGATCCGTGACGTGTCCGCGGTGAACTGGCCGCAGATCGACTACTGGGAGAACCCGCTGCTCGGGGTCGACCGCGCCGCTCGCGACGCCGCGCTCGCCGCCAGCCGCGAGCTGTCGTTGTCGTTCCTGCACTGGATGCAGACGGACGCACCCCGCGAGGACGGCGGGACCGGATACCCGGGGCTGCGGCTGCGCCCCGACGTCGCCGGCACCGCGGACGGGTTGGCGAAGGCCGCCTACATCCGTGAGTCGCGGCGGATCCGGGCGGAGTTCACCGTGCTCGAGCAGCACGTCGGCACCGAGGCACGCGGCCTCGACGCCGGTTCGGAGGTCTTTGAGGACGCCGTCGGGATCGGGCACTACCGCATCGACCTGCACCCCTCGTCCAGCCGTACCTACGTGGACGTCGCGAGCTTCCCGTTCCAGATCCCGCTCGGTTCGCTGCTGCCGGTGCGCGTGGAGAACCTGCTGCCCGCGTGCAAGAACATCGGCACCACCCACATCACCAACGGCGCCTACCGGTTGCACCCGGTGGAGTGGTCGATCGGGGAGGCGGTCGGTGCACTGGTCGCCTACAGCCTCGGGCGGGGCATCGCGCCGCGGAAGGTGCGCGCGGACGCGGCCGAGCTCGCGGCCTACCACCAGCTCCTCACGCAGACGCTGGGCGTGACCCTGCAGTGGCCGGACGACATCCGCAAGACCCGGCCGGCCTACTGACCCGAGGGCGCTAGCCTGCCAGCCATGCCGTTGCTGCTCGTCGATCTCGACAACACCCTGATCGACCGGGCGGCCTCGCTGGCGCGCTGGGCGGAGGCCTACCTGACCGAGCGGAACGGTGAGGCGGACCCGGCGCTGGTCGCCGAGCTGATCAGGCTCGACGGTGACGGCCTGCGTCCCAAGCCCGCCGTCGCGGCTGACCTGACCGCGCTGCTGGGGCTCACGCCCCAGGAGGAGTCCGAGGTGATCGCGGTGCTGCGGGCCGGTGTGCTGGAGCACCTGCGCCCGGACCCCGCGGTGGTGCCCGCGCTCGAGGCTGCCCGCAGCGCGGGTTATGTCCCGTTGGTCGTGACCAACGGGAACGTGGCCCAGCAGGAGAGCAAGGTCCGCCTGATGGGGCTCGAGGGCCATGTCGCCGGCATGGTGGTCAGCGAGGGGGTCGGTGTCCGCAAGCCCGACGCAGCGATCTTCCACCTCGCCGCCGAGGCGGGTGGGGACAGCCTGGAGGGTGCGTGGATGATCGGGGACTCGGCCGAGGCCGACGTCCGTGGTGGTGCGAACGCCGGCATCCCTCAGGTGTGGCTCCGCCGCGGGCGCTCCTATCCGGCGACCGAGCCGGCACCGACGGCGATCGCGGACAGCTTTGCGGAAGCGGTGCAGATCGTGCTCGCGTCGACCGGACCCGAGGTCCGCACCCGCTGAGGCTTCCTCAGTGGGCGAGCCCCAGCAGGTCGGTGCTGCGCTGCCAGAGCCCGTCCGCCAGCTCGTCGTCGAGGGCTGCGGGCGCCGGTCGGGCGAGCACGCGCTTGTCGTAGTACGCCCCGGAGGCCCAGGTCCTGCCGGGCTCGCCGGCCAGGAACCAGGCGAGGTCGGCTCCGCCCTCCGCGGCCGGGACCATCAACCGCCGCGTCAGCGGGAACGAGTAGAGGAACCGGAAGAACCCGTTCGACGACGAAGCGAAGCTCGTGGCCACCACCCCGGGGTGGAACGCGACGGCCGACAGTCCCTGCTCGTGGAAGCGCGCGTGCAGACCGCGGGCGTGCAGGACGTTCGCCAGCTTGGAGGCGGCGTACGCCCGGCCAGGGCTGTAGCGGCGCTCGTTGCCGAGATCCGCGAGGTCCAGCCGGCCGGTGCGGTGCGCGGCGCTGGCGGTGTTGACGACCGCTCCGCCACCGGTGAGCAGGGGTTCCATCAGCAGGTGGGTCAGCAGGAACGGGGCCAGGTGGTTGATCTGGAAGGTGGCCTCGAACCCGTCGGCGGTGACCCGGCGCGGGCCGGCGACGCCGCCCGCGTTGTTGGCGAGCACGTCGATCGCCTCCACGCGCTCGCGGATCTCGGCAGCCAGCCGGCGGACGTCGTCGAGGCGCGCGAAGTCCGCGACCAGGTGCTCGGCGCCGGCGCGCTCGGCCACCCGCGCCGTCTTCTCCGGCGAGCGGCCGACGACGATCACCCGCTGCCCCTGCGCGGCGAGCGCGAGGGCGGCCTCCGCCCCGATCCCGTCCGAGGCCCCGGTGATGACGATCGTCGGTCGCGTTGGCACCCACCGACGATAAGCGCTGGCGCGCACGACGAGTTGTACTGACCGGTTCCCGCTGGCGTAGCGTCGTCACCGTGGCTGACGAGACCGGGGGAGAGCGAGCCGCGCGCTCCGCACCGCCCGCCCGGATCGCCGCGGCCGGGTTCCGGTCTCGCGCGCGCCGCGCCGTCAGCGCGTCGGGACCGCCCACGCACGCCTTCGGCGCCCGCCGTCGTGGCTCGGGGATGTCGGTCCAGGCCGAGCGTGACGTGCTCGACGTCGTCCTCCGGACCGGGGAGGCGCTGCTCGGCACCGGGGCCGGCGTCGCCGACGTGACCGTGGCGATGCAGCGCATGGCTGCCGGGCTGGGCATGAGCGGCTGCCAGATCGACATCACCTTCAACTCGATCACGATCTCCCTCGACCGCGAGGACGGCGCCCTCACCCGCGTGCGGGTGCTCGAGGTCCGTACCTCGGACTACAGCCGCCTGGCCGAGGTGCTGGAGCTGGTCGACGACGTCGCTGCCGGGCACGTCGCCCTCACCGACGCGATCGCGCGGCTCGACGCGATCGTCGCGGCACCGCACCCGTACCGTCGCTGGGTCGTCACGGCCGCGCTCGGCCTGATGGCGGCGGGGGTCGCCGTGCTCCTGGGCGGTGGCTGGCAGGTCGCCGGGCTCGCCGCGCTCACCACCGGGGTCATCGACCGCGCACTGCGATTCTTGCGGCACCGGGGGCTGCCCTACCTGTTCCAGCAGGCGGTCGGCTCGGCGATCGCGACGGCGGTCGCGGTGGTGCTGCTGTGGGGCGTGGGTCGGATGGGCTGGGACATCGCGGTGCTCCCGCCGTCGCTGGTGGTGGCCTCGGGCATCGTGGTGCTGCTGGCCGGGCTCTCGCTGGTCGGCGCGGCGCAGGATGCGATCTCAGGATTTCCGCTGACAGCCGCCGGACGCTCGTTCGAGGTCGCGCTGCTCACGCTCGGCATCGTCATCGGCGTCGGGGTGGTGCTCGACGTCGGCGCCCGGATGGGTGTGCCGCTGAGCATCTCCGACCTCGACGCCTTCGCACCGCCGCTGGCGGTGCAGATCGCCGGCGCAGCTGTCGTGTCCGGCAGCTTCGCGGTCGCCTCCTACACGCGGATGCGCACGGTCCCGCTGGTCGCTCTCATCGGCGGCGTCGGCACCGCCGTCAACGGCACGCTCGCGGCGGTGGGTGTCGGCCCCGCCGCGCGCGCCTTCGCCGCCGCGCTCGTGGTCGGCGTCCTCGCCGGCGTGCTGGCGCGCCGCCGCACCGCGCCGGCGATGGTGCTGACGGTCTGTGGGATCACCCCCATGCTGCCGGGACTGGCGATCTACGGCGCGATGTACGCGATCGTCGAGAGCGGCAGCACGCTCTCGGGTGCCACCTTGACCTTGCAGGCCGTGGCCGTCGGCATCGCCCTCGCCGCGGGCGTGAGCCTGGGTGACTTCGTGGCCCGCACCACCCGGGCGCAGGCCGACCGCTGGCAGACCGCTCTGCACCGACGCGCCCGCGGAACCAGGATCTGACGTCGCGCCGCGGGCACACGAACGCCCGAGAGGCGCGATGATGGAACTGTGAAGACGATCGAGATCCCCCACGCAGGCATCACCGCCCCCGCGCTCGTCCTCGGGCTGATGCGCATCGCCGAGAAGACCGACGACGAGGTCAAGGAGCTGGTCCGCACCGCCCGCGACCACGGCATCGACTTCCACGACCACGCGGACGTCTACGGGCCCGAGATGCACGCGTGCGAGCGCCGGTTCGCCGAGGCGATGAAGCTGACGCCGTCGGAGCGTGCCGAGCTGACGATCCAGACGAAGGCCGGCATCGTCAAGGACGGCCCGTACTTCGACTTCTCCTACGAGCACCTGATCGAGAGCGTCAACGGCTCGCTCGAGGCGCTCGGCACCGACTACATCGACATCCTGCTGCTGCACCGGCCCGACGCCCTGGTCGAGCCCGAGGAGGTCGCCCGCGCCTTCGACGAGCTGCACGCCGCCGGCAAGGTGCGCCACTTCGGCGTCTCGAACCACACGCCCGGGCAGATCGAGCTGCTCAAGACCGCGCTCACCCGGCCGCTCGTGGCCAACCAGCTGCAGCTGAGCATCCCGCACGCGGCGCTCGTGACGCAGGGTCTCGCGGCGAACATGGCTGCGCTGGACCAGTCGATCAGCCGCGACGTCGGACTGCTCGACTACTGCCGCCTCAACGGCATCACCGTGCAGGCCTGGTCGCCGGCGCAGAGCGGCTTCTTCACCGGGCCGTTCGTCGGCGACCGCGAGAACTTCCCCGAGCTGAACGACCTGCTCGAGGAGATTGCAGAGCGGCACGGGGTCACCCCGAACGGGATCTCGACCGCGTGGATCACCCGGCACCCGGCGCAGATGCAGGTGGTCCTGGGGACCACGACGCCGAGCCGTGTGGTGGAAGCGGCGGCGGGTTCCGACGTCGTGCTCAGCCGCGCCGAGTGGTACGGCCTCGCCCGCGCCGCCGGCCACACCGTCCCCTGACGACGCTGAGCGCCGAGCACGACGGATAGGGTCACAGGACCAACTCGACGACCGGAGAACACGTATGGCTTCAGCCCCCGTGGCCGACCAGCTCAGGCTGCTCGACGTGCAGGCACTCGACACCCGGCTCGCAAAGCTGGCGCACCAGCGCCGCAGCCACCCGAGCCTGGCGGCCCTGCAGGAGGTCACCGGGCGTGCTGAGGATCTCGATCGCGCCCGCGTCGACGCCGAGACCGCCGTGCGTGATGCGCGACGTGCCGTGGCCAAGGCCGAGGCCGACGTCGAGCAGGTGACGAACCGCGCCGCGCGCGACCGGCAGCGGCTCGAGAGCGGCACCGGCTCGCCGAAGGACCTGCAGGCGCTCGGCCACGAGCTCGAGTCGCTCGCCAAGCGGCAGGGCGTCCTCGAGGAGGTCGAGCTCGAGGCGATGGAGGTCCTCGAGACCGCGCAGAGCGCTCTCGACGCCATCACGGCGCAGCGCGCCGCCCTCGGTGAGCAGATCGCCCAGCTCGAGGCCGAGCGCGACGCCGCGTTCGCCGAGATCGACGCCGAGAAGGCGACCGTCGAGACTCAGCGAGCCTCCGCCGTCGAGCCTCTCGACCCCGGTCTGGTCACCCTGTACGAGCGGGTGCGGGAGCGGTCCGGCGGCCTCGGCGTGTTGCGGCTCCGAGGCTCGACCACCGATCCGTTGCAGATCTCGCTCAGCCTCACCGAGCTGGCCGCCATCGAGGCGGCTCCGGCCGACGAGATCGTGCGTTCCGAGGATGGCTACATCATCGTCCGCGTCACCGACTGAGGGTGCGGCCCCTAGACTGAGCAGCGGATGAGCCGGCCAGGCGGCCGCGTCACCACCCTCCGGGGAGGTGCCGAGGAACGTCCGGGCTCCGCAGAGCAGGGCGGTGGGTAACACCCACCCGGGGCGACCCGCGGGACAGTGCCACAGAGAACAGACCGCCGCGCGCGAGCGCGGTAAGGGTGAAACGGTGGTGTAAGAGACCACCAGCACACCGGGTGACCGGTGTGGCTAGGTAAACCCCGCCCGGAGCAAGGTCAGACAGGAAGCGTTCGAGGGCTGCTCGCCCGAGCTTCCGGGTAGGCCGCACGAGACGGCTGGCAACAGCCGCCCTAGATGGATGGCCGCCACCGCAGATCGAAAGATCCGCGGGACAGAACCCGGCGTATCGGCCGGCTCATCCACTCACCGCCGTCGTCAGGGCGTGGTGCCTTCGGGGTCTGGGCCCGAGGGGTCGACGCCGACGACGGAGCCGTCCGCACCGGTCCGATACCGCCCCTTGCTGAGGTCGACGAGCACCAGGCGGTTGCCGAACGGGTCCTCGACGACGGCGACCCGCCCCACCGGGATGTCTCTCGGGGCGGCGACCACGCTGCCGCCTGCGGCGGCGATGGTGGCGGCGGCCTGGTCCGCCGACCGCACGAGCCAGTTCGGCTCGGCGCCCATCGACGTGGTCAGCACGATCTCGGTGTCGGTGTCGGGGCACCGCAGCCCCGCCTGGCCGAGCTCGTCGTCGCGCCACGCGAGCTCGTGCCCGAGGTGCTCGACATAGAAGGCGAGCCCCGCCTCGAGGGTCGGCACCGCGAGCGTGACCGCGTCGACCATCCTGAGCAGCGGCTCGTCCATGGCACCTCGATATCACATCGCCGCGCGTGGCTGATCGTGCTGTCGTACGGTGGGCCCATGGCTACCCCGTGGGAGCAGGTGCTCCAGCAGGTCCCGAACCTCAACAACCCGCAGGCGCCGTTCAGCTACGGCGTCACGCCGGAGGGCGGGATCGTGGGGTACTGGGATGTCGCGAAGATCCAGATGCTCGGACTCGGCGGCGCCAGCACCTTCTCGAAGGACTACCGGATCGACGTCCGGCCCACCGCAGACGGCGAGATCGAGTCCGTGGAGGTCGGCAACGAGTCCTCGGGATCGATCGGCGCGAGCGGTGGTTCGTTCCAGAAGTCGACGTTCAAGGGCAAGTCGACGCAGAAGTCGTTCGGGTTCCAGGCCGGCGTGGCCGGCACCAGTCACGGCCAAGCCACCAGCGCCGCGAGCTGGTCGTTCGACACCGACCAGATCAAGAAGCCGCTGTTCGGGTTCCTCGAGCAGCACGGCTGGCAGGAGAAGAAGGGGTTCTTCGGGCGCCTCTTCAGCTGAGCGCATCCCGGTCGTGCTCTGCCGCAGCCTCCGCACGGCCCTGGCGGTAGCCACGGACCATCGCGCGGATCAGCACGCAGACCGCCGCGACGACCGCCAGGAACACGACGAGCGCGACCACGTGCCACACCTGCAGGCTCATCGGATCATGCCCTCGATCGCACCTCGGCGTGCCGGAGCAGGAACTCCCGCTCGCCCAGGCCCTTGCGGCGCAGCCAGGAGGTCACCTCACCGTTGCACTTGCTGGCGTTGCACGGTCCGCACGCGGGCACCACGTTGTCGACGGTGTACCGGCCTCCGCGGGAGATCGCCAGCACGCAGTCGCGCTGCAGCGGGCGGTCCGCCGCACCGCAGTAGGCGCAGCCGCCCCACGCGCTGAGCAGGGCGGCCCACTCCTGGTCCGTGAGGTCGTTCTCGACCCGTCGCAGCCGACGTCGACGCCGGTTGGCGGCCCGTGTGCGGCGACTCGTCGAGGGCATGACAGCAGCGTAGGAGTGCGGTGCGCTCGGCGCGGGGACGCGGCGCCCGCCGGCCTGCACCGTGTCGACGCCGAAGGGCTGCCACACTCGCCCTGTGCCTATGACGGACTTCCGCAACATCTACAGCCACGGGTTCGCGCGCGTCGCAGCCTGCACCGTGCCGGTCGCACTGGCAGACCCCGCCGGCAACGCGCAACGGATCGTCGAGCAGGTGCGCGTCCTGCACGAGCAGGCCGTGGCGGTGGCGCTGTTCCCGGAGCTGAGCGTGTCCGGGTACGCGCTCGACGACCTGTTCCTGCAGGACCCGCTGCTCGACGCCGTCGACACCGCGATCGTCGCCATCGCCGAGCAGACAGCCGACCTGATGCCCGTGGTCGTGGTCGGGGCGCCGCTGCGCAACGGCAACCGGCTCTACAACTGCGCGGTGATCATCCACCGCGGCCGGGTCCTCGGTGTGGCGCCGAAGTCCTACCTGCCGAACTACCGCGAGTTCTACGAGAAGCGGTGGTTCGCGGCCGGGTCCGACGCCACCGCCACGACCCTGAGGGTTCCGGGCTGGCCTGGTGCCGACGAGCACGGTGACGTGCCGTTCGGTGCTGACCTGCTCGTCCGTGTCACCGACGTGCCCGGTCTGACCATCCACGTCGAGGTCTGCGAGGACGTGTGGGTGGCGGTGCCGCCCAGCCACCTCGCCGCGCTGGCAGGGGCGACCCTGCTGCTCAACCTCTCCGCATCGCCGATCACGGTGGCCCGCGCCGAGGACCGGCACCTGATGGCCCGCTCGGCCTCGGCCCGTTGCAACGCCGCCTACGCCTACGCCGCCGCGATGGCGGGGGAGTCGAGCACCGACCTGTCCTGGGACGGCATGACCATGGTCTACGAGGCGGGGGACCTGCTCGGCCAGACCGACCGGTTCCCCGAGAGCGCCCAGGTGACCGTCGTCGACGTCGACATCGATCGTCTCCGCCAGGAGCGACTCCGCCAAGGAAGCTTCGACGACAACGCCGCTGCGCTGGGTGTCAGGGGTTACCGCACCATCGACGTCACGCTCGCACCCCCGGCCGGGGACCACGGCGTGCGCCGCTCGCTCGACCGGTTCCCGTTCGTGCCCGACGACGAGACCCGGCTCGCGCTCGACTGCTACGAGGCGTACAACATCCAGGTCTCGGGCCTGGAGCAGCGGATGCGTTCGATCGGTTCGCCGAACCTGGTCATCGGCGTCAGCGGTGGGCTGGACTCCACCCATGCGCTGATCGTGGCCGCGAAAGCGATGGACCGGCTGGGGCGGCCGCGCTCGGACATCCTGGCGTTCACCATGCCGGGCTTCGCGACCAGCGACCACACCAAGCAGAACGCGATCGCGCTCTCGAACGCGCTCGGTGTGACGTTCGAGGAGATCGACATCCGGCCGATGGCCACCCAGATGCTCGCCGACCTCGGGCATCCGTTCGGCCGCGGCGAGGAGGTCTACGACGTCACGTTCGAGAACGTGCAGGCGGGCCTGCGCACCGACGTGCTGTTCCGCATCGCCAACCAGCGCGGCGGCATCGTCGTCGGGACCGGTGACCTGAGCGAGCTGGCGCTGGGGTGGTGCACCTACGGCGTCGGCGACCAGATGTCGCACTACGGCGTCAACGCCGGCGTCCCCAAGACGCTCATGCAGCACCTGATCCGCTGGGTGGTCTCCACCCACCAGTTCGAGCAGTCGGTCGATGAGATCCTGCTCTCGATCCTCGACACCGAGATCTCACCCGAGCTGGTGCCCGCCAAGGCGGGGGAGGGGCCGCAGTCGACCCAGGCGATCATCGGCCCCTACGCGCTGCAGGACTTCACGTTGTTCCACGTGCTGCGTCGAGGTGCTCGCCCGGCGAAGATCGCGTTCCTCGCCGAGGCCACCTGGCGCGACGCCGACGACGGCGCGTGGCCGGGTGGGTACCCCGACGCCGACCGGGTCACCTATGACCTGGGCACGATCAAGCGGTGGATGGCGGTGTTCTACCAGCGCTTCTTCGCCCACCAGTTCAAGCGCTCCGCGCTGCCGAACGGGCCGAAGGTCTCCTCCGGTGGCTCGCTCTCGCCGCGGGGGGACTGGCGCATGCCCTCCGACGCGCTGGCCACCGCCTGGCTGACCGAGCTGGAGCAGATCCCCGGCGACTGAGGCTCCCGGACAGGACTACGGAGTCGGGGTGGGAAGCTCGCGGGCGGCGCGGTCGGCCAGGGCAGCTGCACCGATGATGCCTGCCTGGTTGCGCAGCGCTGCGGGGACGATCGGTGCCCGGGTGGTGATCAGCGGCACGAACTTCTCGTGGTCCTTGCTCACACCACCGCCGACCACGAACAGGTCCGGCGAGAACAGGAACTCGACGACCTCGAAGTACCGCTGCAGCCGCTCCTTGGCCCACACCTTGTAGCTGAGGCCCTCACGGTCCTTGACGGCCGAGGACGCGCGGGTCTCCGCGTCGTAGCCGTCGATCTCCAGGTGCCCGAGCTCGGTGTTCGGCACGAGCCTGCCGTCGTTGATCAGGGCGGACCCGATCCCGGTGCCCAGCGTCAGCACCAGCACGACACCGTCCTGGCCCAGCGCGGCGCCGTGACGAACCTCGGCGTACCCCGCGGCGTCGGCGTCGTTGACCACGGTGACGCGGTGACCCGTGGTCAGCCGCACGAGCTCGGCCAGGTCGGTGCCGATCCACGACTTGTGGAGGTTCGCCGAGCTGAGCACCACCCCGTGCTGGATGATCCCCGGGAACGTGATGCCGACCGGCGTCGCCGTGGGCACCTCGAAGTGCAGCAGCACCTCGGCGAGGCACGCCGCGACCGCCTCCGGCGTCGACTTCTCCGGCGTGGGGACGCGGAACCGCTTCGCGGCCAGAGCACCCGCGCGGAGGTCGGCCGGGGCGCCCTTGATACCCGAGCCGCCGATGTCGATGCCGAAGCCCACAGCACCGGCTTCATAGGTGACCGTTGTCATGCCGCCGAGCGTATCCGCCGTCGCCCGGGTGCACGCACGCGCGCCGATCCCGTCCAGAGCAGGACCGACGGCTGGTCGAATGGGCCGTCGGTGTGGGAATCTAGGGACTGGAGGTGTTGAAACGATGTCAACCGAGCCGCTCGACCCGCAGACCGCGTACTACTTCAACACCGAGACCTCGCAGGTGGAGCAGGGGTACAAGAGCGACTGGACCTCCCGCATGGGGCCCTACCGCACGCGCGAGGAGGCCGAGAACGCTCTGTCCATCGCCGCGAGGCGGAACAAGGAGTGGGAGAGAGCCGAACGCGAGTGGAACGACGAGGACAACGAGGACTGAGATGAGCTCGTCAAGGGCCCTGCGGGGCATCGTTGCGATCGCGTGCGCCGGCGCGTTCGGCCTCGGACTCACGGTCCCGGCTGCTGCGGCACCGACCACGGACCCCTCCGACGACTCAAGCGCGGAGCTGCAGCGCGCCCTCCGCTCCGGCCGTCCGCTGCTGGGCTGGCGGATCGCGCTCGACCCCGGTCACAACGGCGGCAACGCCGACGACCCCGCCGCGATCAACCAGCTCGTCTCCGACGGCCGCGGCGACCTCAAGCCCTGCAACACCGTCGGGACCTCGACCACGAGCGGCTATGCCGAGCACGAGTTCAACTTCGACGTCGCCCAGCGGCTCACCGCGCAGCTGGAGCGGCTCGGCGCGACGGTCGTCTCCACGCGCGAGGACGATGACGGCGTCGGCCCGTGCGTCGACGTCCGTGGCCGGTTCGCCGAGGACACCGATGCGGACCTGATGGTCTCGATCCACGCGAACGGCTCGGTGGACACCTCGACCGAGGGCTTCTTCGTCATCGTCGCCGACCCGGCGATCTCCGACTCGCAGGGCGCCCCGAGCCTGGCGCTGGCAGAGGACCTGATCGACGCCCTGGCGGGCGGCGGGTTCACCCCGTCGACCGCCGTGGACGACGCGCTGTCCATGCGGTCCGACCTGGCCACCCTCAACTTCGCGCGACGCCCTGCCGTGCTGCTGGAGCTCGGCGAGATGCGCAACCCGGGCGATGCCGCCGTCATGGAGACCGCCGAGGGCCGTCAGGAGTACGCCGACGCGATCGCGGCCGGCATCCTCGAGTGGACCCAGGACCGCAAGCCTCAGGAGTAGATGCGGGGCCCGCACCTCCGCGGGCCTCAGTCCCAGTAGGTGTGCTCGCGCCCGGGGAAGGTCCCGGCGCGCACCTCGTCGACGTAGGAGCGGGTGGCGCGGTCGATCTCGGCGCCGACCGAGCCGAACTGCTTCGCGAACCGTGGCGACCAGCCGCCCATGCCGACCATGTCGAGCCACACGAGCACCTGGCCGTCGCACGCCGCGCCGGCGCCGATCCCGATCGTGGGGATGCTCAGCTCCCGGGTGACCCGCTCGGCCACCGCTGCTGGGACCATCTCGAGCACGACGGCGACCGCACCGGCCTCCTCGAGCGCCTCGGCATCGGCGAGGACCTCCTCGGCCGCCTCGCCGCCGCGGCCCTGCACGCGCTTGCCGCCCAGGATGTTCTCCGACTGCGGCGTGAACCCCAGATGCCCGACGACCGGCACACCGGAGGCCGTCAGCAGCCGCACGTGCTCCGCCACCCGGCGGCCGCCCTCGAACTTCACCGCCTGCGCGCCGCCCTCCTTCAGCATCCGGGTGGCGTTCGCCATCGCCTGCTGCGGGCTGGCCTCGTAGCTGCCGAACGGGAGGTCGGCCACCACCATCGCGCGCCTGGCACCGCGCGTGACCGCGCGGACCGCCGGGATCAGCTCCTCCACGGTGACCGGGATGGTGCTCGCGTGACCGAGCATGTTGTCGCCGTAGGAGTCGCCCACGAGCAGCATGTCGACCCCCGCCGCGTCGAAGATCCGCGCGGTCGGCAGGTCGTAGGCCGTCAGCATCGTCAGCTTCTCGCCGTTGTCCTTCGCGGCACGCAGGTGCTGCACGCGGACACGCTTGGCGGGCTCGACGCCGACGGGAGGAAGGGCAGAAGGACGCTCGGCAACGCCGGGCACGCCGTCGGGGTCAGACATGCTGCCAGCCTAGTGCGGCTCGGATGAGGTGCCGTCCGACGAGGAGTCGGATGCGCGGCGGGACCCCGCGGGCTGACATGATGGAACCGCTCGCTCCCGCGCCCGCGCGAACGCGAGCGTGGCGGATATCCGACAGAGCGGAGCGGTGGGGTGGACAGACAGCAGGAGTACGTCCTCCGGGCGATCGAAGAGCGTGACATCCGGTTCATCCGGCTCTGGTTCACCGACGTGCTCGGCGTGCTGAAGTCCGTGGCCATCGCGCCCGCAGAGCTCGAGGGCGCCTTCTCCGAGGGGATCGGCTTCGACGGCTCGGCCATCGAGGGCCTGGCCCGGGTCTCCGAGTCGGACATGATCGCGCGCCCCGACCCCTCGACCTTCCAGGTGCTGCCCTGGCGGGGCGGCAAGCTCGGCACCGCGCGCATGTTCTGTGACATCCTCACCCCCGACGGCGAGCCCGCCATGGCCGACCCGCGCAACGTGCTCAAGCGGGCGCTCGCGAAGGCCAGTGACGCCGGTTTCACCTTCTACACCCACCCCGAGATCGAGTTCTACCTGTTCCAGCCGCAGGAGCACGAGGGGGCGCCGCTGGTGCCGATCGACACCGCGGGCTACTTCGACCACGTGGCGCGCGGCTCGGGGCACGACTTCCGGCGTGCGGCGATCACGCTGCTGGAGTCGATGGGGATCTCCGTCGAGTTCTCCCACCACGAGGCCGGCCCGGGTCAGAACGAGATCGACCTGCGCTACGCGGACGCGCTCACCACCGCCGACAACATCATGACGTTCCGGTCGGTGGTCAAGGAGGTGTCGCTGGAGCAGGGTTTCACCGCGACCTTCATGCCGAAGCCGATGGCCGGCGCACCCGGTTCGGGCATGCACACGCACGTGTCGCTGTTCGAGGGCGACGCCAACGCCTTCCACGCCCCCGGCGGCGAGTACCAGCTCTCCGACACGGCCCGGGCGTTCATGGCCGGGCTGCTGCGCCACAGCTCGGAGATCACCGCGGTCACGAACCAGTTCGTCAACTCCTACAAGCGGCTCTGGGGCGGCGGTGAGGCCCCGAGCTACAAGTGCTGGGGTCACAACAACCGGTCCGCGCTGGTGCGGGTGCCGATGTACAAGCCGGGCAAGTCCCAGAGCGCCCGGGTGGAGTACCGCGGCCTCGACTCCTCCGCCAACCCCTACCTGGCCTACGCGCTCATCCTGCGCGCCGGTCTCAAGGGCATCGAGGAGGGCTACGAGCTCCCCGAGGAGGCCGAGGACAACGTCTGGCTGCTCTCGGACGCCGAGCGCCGCGCCCTCGGGATCGAGCCGCTGCCCGGTTCGCTCGAGCAGGCGGTCCGCGCGATGGAGGCCTCCGAGCTCGTGGCCGACACCCTCGGCGAGAACGTGTTCAACCACTTCCTCGCCAACAAGCGCCAGGAGTGGAGCGACTACCGCGCGCAGGTCACCCCGTACGAGGTCGCCCGCGTCGGCGTGATCTGAGGTCGAGCCAGGCGTGAGCACCGGGAGCAGCCACCGATCCGGCACGCTCGACGCTGCGCTCGCCCGAGCCGGCTTCGCCGACGTGCCGCGCGCGGCGTCGCTGCTGTCCTCGGGACTGCTGGGCGAGGCGCGCGACGCGCTCGGACCCGACCAGCGCGACCTCAGCCAGGCGTTCGAGGGCGTCGCCGACCCCGACCTCGCCCTGCTCGGCCTGTCGCGCCTGGGCGACGTCCTCGATGCCGAGCAGCGGGCGCGTCTGGTCCGTGTGATCGCCGACGGCGGAGCGCCGCGTCGCCATCTGCTCGCCCTGCTCGGTGGTTCTGCCGCCCTCGGGGACTGGGTCGTGGCTCATCCGGACCAGATCGACGTCGTCGTGCGCCCGCGCAACGGCGTCGCCGCCGACCCGGACACGATGCGGACGCTGCTGCTCGAGGCGGTCGGTGCCGACCCGGCCGCCGCGATGCCGGTCGCGGCGGCGCCGGCCGCGACCGGGACCCTCGACGCGATGCGGCTCGCCTACCGGAGGATCCTGGTGGCGATCGCCACCGAGGACCTGACCGCCACCGACCCGCAGAGCTTCCTGCCGGAGGTCGCCGGCGCGTTGGCGAATCTCGCGGCCGCCGCCCTCGAGGCTGCGCTCGCACTGGCGCGCGCCGAGCTGCCCGACGGCGGCCGGCAGGCGCGCATCGCGGTGCTGGGGATGGGCAAGACCGGTGGCCGGGAGCTCAACTACATCTCCGACGTCGACGTGATCTACGTGGTCGAGCCCGCCGAGGGTGGCGACGAGGACGCTGCGCTCAAGATCGGCACGCGGCTCGCGAGCGGGCTCGCCAAGATGTGCTCGACCACCTCCCGTGAGCCCGCGCTCTGGGAGGTCGACCCGAACCTGCGACCCGAGGGCCGCAACGGCCCGCTGGTGCGGACGCTGCGCTCCCACATCGCCTACTACGAGCGGTGGGCCAAGACGTGGGAGTTCCAGGCGCTGCTCAAGGCCAGGCACGTGGCCGGCGACGCGGACCTGAGCCAGGCCTACCTGGACGCCACCCGCCCGATGGTGTGGGACGCCGTCGGGCGTGAGAACTTCGTGGAGGACTCCCAGGCGATGCGCCGCCGGGTGGAGGAGAACGTGCCGCCGGCGGAGGCGGACCGCCAGATCAAGCTCGGGCGCGGTGGCCTGCGGGACGTCGAGTTCACGGTGCAGCTGCTGCAGCTGGTGCACGGCCGGGTGGACCCCTCGATCCGCTCCGCCAACACGCTCTCGGCGCTCTCGGCGCTGTCCGCCGCCGGCTACGTGGGCCGCGACCACGCGGCCGAGCTGGCGGGCTGCTACCGGTTCCTCCGCCTTCTCGAGCACCGGATCCAGCTGTTCCGGATGCGACGCACCCACCTGATGCCCACGGCCGACGGTGACCTGCGCAGGCTGTCCCGGTCGTTGGGCGGCGGCATCGACGGCGCCTCGGGCCTGCAGTCCCGGTGGCGCGCGACGCGCCGCGAGGTGCGGCGCCTGCACGAGGAGCTGTACTACCGGCCGCTGCTGCCGTTCACGGCGCGGCTCTCGGCCGACGACGTCTCCCTGGAGCCCGAGGCGGCGGTGGCCCGGCTGGGCGCCATCGGCTACCGCGACCCCGCGGGCGCGCTCCGACACATCACGGCGCTCACCGAGGGGCTGTCGCGGCGGGCGGCGATCCAGCGGCAGCTGCTGCCCGTCATGCTCGGCTGGTTCGGGGAGGGCGCGGATCCCGACGGCGGCCTGCTCGCCTTCCGCAAGCTGTCGGACGAGCTGGGCGCCACCCACTGGTACCTCAAGCTGCTGCGTGACTCCTCGGCGGCGGGGGAGCGGCTGGCACACCTGCTGTCCTCGAGCAGGTACGTGGCGGACAACCTCGCACGGTCGCCGGAGTCGGTCGCCTGGCTGGGCGACCAGGACGAGCTGCGTCCGCGCGACCCCGAGGTGGTCATGAGCGGCATGCGGGCGATGATCAGCCGGCGGTCCGAGCCGGCACCGGCGGCGCAGGCGGTCCGGTTCGTCCGGCGCCGCGAGCTGACCCGTGGGGCGATCGGCGACGTGCTCGCCGACGTCCCGGTCGAGACGGCGATGCGGGTGATCAGCCCCGCGGCTGACGTCGCGCTGGCTGGCGCGCTAAGGATCGCCACGGTCGAGGCGACGAACGCGGCAGGGCTGGACGAGCCGCCGTCGAGCTTCGCCGTGATCGCGATGGGCCGGCTCGGCGGGTCCGAGCTCGGGTACGCGAGCGACGCCGACGTGCTGTTCGTCCACGACCCGCACCCCGGCGTGGTGGCCGAGATCGCCGAGAAATGGGCGCTCTCGGTCGCGCAGCAGGTGCAGTCGCTGCTCGGGGGGAGCAACCCGGAGCCGCCGCTGGCGGTGGACGCCCAGCTCCGGCCGGAGGGGCGCAACGGGCCGCTGGTGCGCACGCTCGCCTCCTACAGCGAGTACTACCGGCGGTGGGCGCTGGGCTGGGAGCGCCAGGCATTGCTGCGGGCACGGCCCGTCGCCGGTTCGGAGGAGCTGGGAGCGCGGTTCCTCGAGCTCATCGACCCGCTGCGCTACCCCGAGGGCGGGCTGCCGACCTCCGAGGTGCGCGAGCTGCGCCGCATCAAGGCGCGCGTGGAGTCCGAGCGGCTCCCGCGCGGCGTCCCGGCCACGCACCACCTCAAGCTGGGGCGCGGCGGGCTGGCGGACGTGGAGTGGACCGCCCAGCTGCTGCAGCTCCAGCACGCGGGCACGATCCCCGAGCTACGGACCACCTCGACGCTGGAGGCCTTGAGCGCCGCCCGCACGGCTGGGCTGCTGACCCCGGTGGAGGTGGTGCGGCTGAGCGCGGCGTGGTCGCTCGCGAGCCGGCTCCGCAACGCCAACGTGCTGTGGTCCGGGCGCACCACCGGGAACAAGGTGGACGTGCTGCCGAGCGAGCGGGACGTGCTCGCGGGTGTCGCCCGGCTGATGGGGTACCAGCCCGGGCACACCGGCGACCTCGAGCAGGACTGGCTGCGGGCCGCACGCCGGGCGCGCGTGGTCGTGGAGAAGGTGTTCTTCGACTGAGCTCGGCGACCCGATCCGGCGTCTCAGCCCACGCGGTCCCAGCCGCGCTTGGGCGGGGTGGACCCCAGCCGGTCGGTGCTGCGCGACCGGTACACGATGTACGGCCGGGTCAGGTAGCCCAGCGGTGCCGAGAACACGTGAACGAGCCGTGTGAACGGCCAGAGCGCGAACAGGACGAACGCCACGAACGCGTGCAGCTGGAACCCGATCGGCGCCGTAGCCATCAGCTCGGGCTGCGGCTGGAACGCCAGGAACGAGCGGTACCAGACCGAGACACCCTCGCGGTAGTTGTACTCACCACCGAGGTTGAGGATCGACCCGGCGATGGTGTTCCACATGCCCAGCACGATGACGGCGCCGAGGAACGCGTACATCACCTTGTCCATGTTCGTGGTGGCGGAGAACACCGGGCCGACCGTTCGCCGTCGGTAGATCAGGATGACCATGCCCACGACCGTGGCGATGCCTGCCGCGAGCCCACCGATCACGGCGACCAGGTGGTACGCGTGGTCGTCGATCCCCAAGAAGTCCGTCCACGCGGTCGGGATCAGCAGGCCGATCACGTGCCCGCCGACCACACCGAGCATCCCGAAGTGGAACAGCGGCGACCCGAACCGCAGCAACCGGTTCTCGTACAGCTGCGAGGACCGGGTGGTCCAGCCGAACTTGTCGTAGCGGTACCGCCACAGGTGCCCCACCACGAACGTCGCCAGACACAGGTACGGGAACACGACCCAGAGAAAGGTGTCCATGACGTGCTCCTCTCAGCGGGCCCGGGCGGGCTCGGCGCGGTCGAGAACAGGGATGCGCGGGCCCGCGATCAACGGCTCCGCGCTGTACGGGGCGAGACCGACCTCCTCGGCCGGTGGCCCCTCCGCCACGAGGCGCGCGACGGCGTCGGCATCGTCTCCGTGCAGCGGCGGGAACGTCGCGCACAGGCTGAGCAGAGCGCTGTGCCAGGGTGAACCGGTGCCACCGTGCGGCCGCCGGAACCCCGCCAACGCGATCCGCAGCATCTCGACCCCTGCCCGGTGCTGCCGGAGCAGCTTCCAGGCGGTGTCGACGTCCACGGTCGCACCCAGCCGCAGCACGGCGCACAGGTGGTCGGGCAGCTCGTCGGCGGTCCACTCCACGCCCGCGCGTCGGTAGGCCTGCTTGACCTCCAGGAGCGCCACGCCGCGCCGGCGGGTGTCGCCGTAGGCGTAGTAGGTCAGATAGGGCGCGCACCTGCGAGTGAGGTCGAACGTCGCGACGTACTCGGCCTGCGCGTCCGGCAGCGGTGTGACCCGCAGGTACGTCACCAGCTCCTGCAGGTGAGGATCTCCGGGAGCGAGCGCTGCGACCTGCTCGAGCCCGTCGATCAGTCGCTGGGTGGGGTAGTCGAGCAGCAGCGAGCAGGCGAGCCATGTCGGTTCGACGGCGGCTGACCGGCTGGTCCCGCGACGGCGTCTCATCGTCGGTCCTCCTCCTCACGCGCCGGGAACAGGCCACCTGGCCTGCCCTTGCCGTCCCAGTTGAGGAGGTTGACCCGGCCCTTCATCGGGTTCTCGGGCATGTGGTCGGCCGTCTGCCGGTCCTGGAGCATCCTGAAGTTCTCGACGGCGACGGGTGTGGGGGTTCCGGAGCCCTCGCCGAACAGGTCCTGCTGGCCGCCCCCGTACTCCGAGACCGGGCAGTCGGTCGCGAGCTCCTCGAGCGCGTGCGCCTGCTCGGCGTGCGCGGTCGGGATGACGTACCGCTCGTCGTACTTGGCGATCGCGAGCAGCCGGAACATCTCGTACATGTCGGTACCCGACATCCCGACCGCCTCGGCGATCGCGTCGTCACCCTCGTCGCCGAGGTTGATGTCACGCATGTAGGCGCGCATCGCGGCGAGCTTGCGGAGCACGGCGTCGACGGGGCCGATGTCGCCCGCGGTGAACAGGTTGGCGAGGTAGCCGATCGGGATGCGCAGCGCCTCGATCGCCGCGAACAGGTTGCCCTTGTCCTCGGCGTCGTGGCCGGTGTCACGGATGATGTCGACCACGGGGGAGAGCGGCGGGATGTACCAGACCATCGGCATCGTGCGGTACTCGGGGTGCAACGGCAGCGCGACCTTGTAGGTGTTGATCAGCTTCCACACGGGTGAGCGCTTGGCCGCCTCGACCCAGTCGAGGGGGATCCCGGATGCCGCGGCCTCACGCTGCACCTGCGGGTCGTTCGGGTCGAGGAACACCGAGCGCTGCGACTCGTAGAGGTCGTGGTCGTCCTCCACCGCGGCGGCCTCGAGGACCTTGTCCGCGTCGTAGAGCATCAGCCCGATGTAGCGCAGCCTGCCCACGCACGTCTCGGAGCACACCGTGGGGATGCCGACCTCGATGCGCGGGTAGCAGAACGTGCACTTCTCGGCCTTGCCGGTCTTGTGGTTGAAGTAGACCTTCTTGTACGGGCAGCCCGAGATGCACATGCGCCAGCCGCGGCAGCGGTCCTGGTCGACCAGCACGATGCCGTCCTCGCTGCGCTTGTAGATCGCACCCGAGGGGCAGGAGGCGGCGCAGGAGGGGTTGAGGCAGTGCTCGCAGATGCGCGGGAGGTAGAACATGAAGGTCTGCTCGAACTCGAGCTTCACCTTCTCGCCGATGTCCTTGAGCATCACGTCCGTGGCGGCGTGCTCCCCGGACCCGGCGAGGTTGTCGTCCCAGTTGGCCGACCACTCGATCGACATGTTCTCGCCCGAGAGCAGCGACTTCGGACGCGCCACCGGAAACGTGTCGGAGGCGGGCGCGCGGACCAGGGTCTCGTAGTCGTAGGTCCAGGGCTCGTAGTAGTCCTCGATCGAGGGCATCTTGGGGTTCGAGAAGATCGAGAGCAGCTTCTTGAAGCGGCCACCCGCCCGCAGCGCGAGCCGTCCGTTGCGCTTGCGGACCCAGCCGCCCTCCCACTGGTCCTGGTCCTCGTAGCGGCGGGGGTAGCCGAGGCCGGGCCTGGTCTCGACGTTGTTGAACCAGACGTACTCGGTGCCGGCCCGGTTGGTCCATGCCTGCTTGCAGGTCACCGAGCAGGTGTGGCACCCGATGCACTTGTCGAGGTTCATCACCATCGCCATCTGAGCCATGACACGCATCAGTAACGCACCTCCGTGCGACGCTTCCGGATCATCGTCACCTCGTCTCGCTGGTTCCCCGTCGGCCCGAGGTAGTTGAAGGCGAACGCGAGCTGTGCGTAGCCGCCGATCAGGTGGCTGGGCTTGAGCATGATGCGGGTCAGCGAGTTGTGGATGCCGCCCCGTTTGCCGGTGGTCTCGGTGCGCGGCACGTCGATCAGCCGGTCCTGCGCGTGGTGCATGTAGACGGTGCCCTCAGGCATCCGGTGCGACACGATCGCGCGTGCCGCGACCACGCCGTTGCGGTTGACCGCCTCGACCCAGTCGTTGTCGGCGATGCCCACCTTGGCCGCGTCCCTGTCGGAGAGCCAGATCACCGGACCGCCGCGCGAGAGCGCCAGCATGAACAGGTTGTCCTGGTACTCGGAGTGGATCGACCACTTGTTGTGCGGGGTCAGATAGCGGACCGACACCCCGAGCTCGTTCACCTCGCCGATCGGCGCCTCGCCGAAGATCTCGGTCATGTCGAGCGGTGGCTTGTAGGTCGGCAACGCCTCGCCCAGCTCGAGCATCCAGTCGTGGTCGAGGAAGAAGTGCTGCCGCCCGGTGAGCGTGTGCCACGGCTTGAGCCGCTCGGTGTTGATCGTGAACGGGCTGTACCGGCGGCCGCCCGTCTCCGAACCTGACCACTCGGGTGAGGTGATCACCGGCACCGGTGCCGCCTGGGTGTCGGCGAAGGTGATCTGTTTGCCCTCGTGCTCGGCAGCGAGGTCGGCCAGCCGGGTGCCGGTGCGCTTCTCGAGCGTGCGGAAGCCCTGGGTCGCGAGGTGACCGTTCGTGGTGCCCGAGAGCGTCATGATCGTCTCGGCCACGGAGATCGCCTTCTCCAGGTTCGGGCGACCGTCGCTCGCGCGGCCGGGCGCGTGCACCGTGCCGAGCCGTGTCTTCAGCTGGTCCACCTCGCGACCGACGTCGAACGTCACCGCCTTGGTGGTGGCGCCCAGCTTCTCCATCAGCGGACCCAGAGCCGTGAGCTTGTCACCGATCGCCCCGTAGTCGCGCTCGACGACGATCAGCCTCGGCATCGTCACTCCCGGAACCGGCTCGCACTCGCCCGCGCGCCAGTCCTTCACGACACCGCCCGGTGTCGCCATCGCATCCGGGCTGTCGTGCATCAGGGGTGCCGCCACGAGGTCGCGGCGGACCCCGAGGTGCTCCTTCGCCAGCTCGGAGAACCGGGTGGCGAGGGTGCGGAAGATGTCCCAGTCGGTGCGGGTCTCCCACGGCGGGTCGATCGCCGGGTTGAAGGAGTGGATGAAGGGATGCATGTCGGTGGTGGAGATGTCGTGCTTCTCGTACCACGTGGCCGCGGGGAGGACGATGTCGGAGAGCAGCGTCGAGGACGTCATCCTGAAGTCGAGCGTGACCAGCAGGTCGAGCTTGCCCTCGGGTGCCTCCTCGTGCCACCGGATGTCCCGCGGCCGGCCCTCGGGTGGCGTCTCCCGGGCCGAGACCGAGTCGTCGGTGCCGAGCAGGTGCTTGAGGAAGTACTCGTTGCCCTTGCCCGAGCTGCCGAACAGGTTCGCGCGCCACATCGTCAGGATGCGCGGGAAGTTCTCCCGCGCGTCCGGGTCCTGGCACGCGAACTCCAGCGACCCGTCCTGGAGCGACCTGACGACGTACTCCGCGGGCTCCACACCGGCGGCGTCGGCCTCGTCCACCAGGTCGAGCGAGTTCCGGTTGAAGGTGGGGTAGGACGGCATCCAGCCCAGCCGGCTCGACATCGCGAGGCCGTCGGCTGTGCCCATACCGGCAAAACGACCGGTGCCGGTGGCGGCGGACAGCCGGCTCATGTCGTAGTTGTCGTAACGGAACTGGTCGGTGTGCAGGTACCAGTACGCGGTCTGGATCATCTGCCGGGCGGGCCGGCTCCAGTCCAGCGCCGATGCCACCTGCGCCCATCCGGTGACCGGGCGCGCCTTCTCCTGGCCCACGTAGTGGGCCCAGCCGCCACCGTTGACGCCCTGACAGCCGGTGATCGTGGTCAGCAGCAGCATGGCGCGGTAGATCAGGTCGGAGTGGAACCAGTGGTTCGCACCGGCTCCCACGATGATCATCGATCGACCGCGCGAGTCCTCGGCGTTCTGCGCGAACTCCCGCGCGATCCGGGCCACCGCATCAGCGGGGACACCGGTGATCGGCTCCTGCCAGGCGGGCGTGTACGGCGCCTCGGCATCGTCGTAGCCGCGGGCGTAGTCACCCTCGAGCCCAGGGCGGGCGACGCCGTACTGGGCGAGCATGAGGTCCATCACCGTGGTCACGAGGTGGTCGCCGACCCGGCGCACCGGGACGCCGCGCGCGACGGTGCCGCCGGCGGCGTCAGGACCACCGGCGTGGTCGAAGCGGGGCAGCTCGAGGAGGCGTTGCTCGCCGTCCTCGCCGCCCAGCAGCGACAGCGCCGGGGTGACGTCACCCAGGTCCAGGTTCCACCGGCCGAGCCCGGCCTCACCGAAACGGTGCCCCAGCGAACCGTTCGGGACCACCGGGTTGCCCGCCTGGTCCATCAGGACCGGCATGAAGGCTGCGTTCTCCACCTCGTGGCCGAGGTCCGCGGCGGTGAGGAACTTGCCCGGACGAGCTCCGCCGTCGGGCATCTGCTCGAGACGGATGAGGTACGGGAGGTCGGTGTACCGCCGGACGTAGTCGGTGAAGTACTCGACCTGACGGTCGACGAAGAACTCGCGGAGCACCACGTGCCCCATCGCCATGGCGAGCGCGGCGTCGGTGCCGGGGGCGGCCGGCAACCACTCGTCGGCGAACTTGACGTTGTCGGCGTAGTCGGGCGCGACCACCACGACCTTCTGGCCGCGGTAGCGGGCCTCGGCCATCCAGTGCGCGTCGGGTGTGCGCGTGACCGGGACGTTCGAGCCCCACATCATGAGGTAGCTCGCGTCCCACCAGTCACCGGACTCCGGAACGTCGGTCTGGTCGCCGAAGATCTGCGGGGAGGCGACCGGGAGATCGGCGTACCAGTCGTAGAACGAGAGCATCGCGCCGCCGATGAGCGAGGTCCACCGTGCGCCCGAGGCGTGGGAGACCATCGACATCGCGGGGATCGGGGAGAAACCGGCGATGCGGTCAGGGCCCCAGCGCCGGATCGTGTGCACGTGGGCGGCTGCGAACATCTCGGCCGCCTCCTCCCACGAGCAACGCACCAGCCCGCCCTTGCCGCGTGCCTTCTTGTAACGGGCGGCGCGCTCGGGCTCCTCGACGATGCTCGCCCACGCCGCTACCGGGTCGCCCAGCCGGTTGCGGGCCTCCCTGAACATCTCGAGCAGCACGCCGCGCACGTACGGGTACCGGACCCGGGTGGGGGAGTAGGTGTACCAGGAGAACGCGGCGCCACGGGGGCAGCCGCGGGGCTCGTAGTCCGGCCGGTCGGCACCGGCGGTGGGGTAGTCGGTCTGCTGGGACTCCCACGTGATGATGCCGTCCTTGACGTAGACCTTCCACGAGCAGGAGCCGGTGCAGTTGACGCCGTGCGTCGAGCGGACCACCTTGTCGTGGGACCACCGGTCGCGGTAGAAGACGTCACCTTCGCGGCCGCCCTCCTTGTAGAGGCTGCGGCGGTCCTCGGAAACCTCGGTGCGTGTGAAGAACTCCCGACCCGCCATGAGCGCCGCGGTGATGGGACCGTCGATGCTGCTGGTCATGCCTGAGCTCCCTTCTGCTGAGCGAGCCGCCTGACGGACGTCAGCGTCAGCGCGAGGACGAAGGCGGCGGTCCCGGCCAGCAGCCACAGGCCGATGGCGTACGACTGGGTCTGGCCGTAGACCCAGCCCATGATCAGAGGCGGCACGAAACCACCCAGACCACCGGCCGCGCCGACCACGCCGGTGACGCCCCCGACTCTCGTGGGGTCGGTGACCTGGGCGATCAGGGCGAAGACGGCTCCGCTGCCCGCGCCGAGCGCGGCCGCCATCAGCAGGAAGTCGATCGTGCCGAGCAGCAGCAGCGGTGGCTGCGTCGAGGCGATCGCCGCGCACACCGCGGTGACCGCGAACACGCCCGTCAGCACGGGGATCGACCCGAGCTTGTCGGACAGCCACCCTCCCACGGGCCGCATCAGCACGGCCACGACCACGAAACCGGCCATCCGGTTGGAGGCATCGGCCGGTTCGAGGTCGTGCGCCGTCATCAGGTAGGTGGGCAGGTACACGGAGAAGGCGACGTAACCACCGAACGCGACGGCGTACAGCAAGGAGGCGCGCCACGTGACCGGAAGCCTCATGTTGCTGAGCACGCGCCTGAGGAAGCCCGGCGGTTGCGGGGTTCGCCCGGGGGCGTCGCGCAGCAGCAGCCAGGACACCACCGCGTAGATCGCCAGCACAGCCGCCGTGATGAGGAAGGGCGCGGTCTGCCCGAGGTCGTCGTAGAGCTTGACCGTGGTGATGGCGCTGATCGCGGTGCCGCCCATCCCGGCGCCGAAGATGCCGATCGCGAGGCCGCGCTGCGCAGGTGGGAACCACGCGTTGACGAACGGGACACCTACGGCGAAGGCGGTCCCGCCGATGCCGAGGAAGAACCCACCGACGAGCAGCATCGCGTAGGAGTCGAGCGCGAAGAACGCGAGGAAGAGGATTGGCACCACGGTGAGGGCCGAGACGGCCGGGAACATGACGCGGCCACCGTAGGTGTCGGTCAGCGCACCCACGACGATCCTGCCCAGACTGCCCACCACCACGGGTACGGCGACCAGGAGGGCGACGTCGCTCTGGGTCAGCTCACCGAGCGACCCGCTCTGCAGGAACTTCGGGCCGAGCGGGCTGAGCAGCGCCCAGGCCCAGAAGTTCACGGCGAACCCCAGTGTGGCCAGACCGAGCATGAGCCAGCGGTTGCCCTGCCCGACGTTCTCGGTCCGGGGCCTGTCTGGAGCGCTCGCCGTGTCCACCGGTGCAGTCCTCCTAGGGAGACTGCTCACGAATCTAGCCACGGGTTGGCGAGACCGCAGGCGATCAGGAGGCGGCGTGCGAGCGTCCCCCCAGCAGCCTCAGCCGGCGTCTGCGCGTGGACCCCGCGTGGGCCCGCGTCCTAACGGCGGGTGGCGAGCAGTGTCGCGTCGGCGATGTCGACCTGCTTGCCGTCACGGACGACGCTGCGGGGCCGGTCCTCGGCCACGAGGACCTCGAAACCGGCAGGCAGAGCGTCGAGGAGGTCGGTGGAGGTGAACATGGCCCTCCGGTGACTCTCCGTGAGGTGCTCGAACATCGGCGAGATCGCGTGACCGACGATCAGGAGGTGCCCACCGGGCGCCACGGCCTCGGCGAGCCGGCCCGCGACGGCGACCATGCCGCCGTCGGGCGGGTGGAGGTAGTGGGTGGTGACCAGGTCGAAGGAGCGGCCCTGCGCCGCGAACGTGCGGGCGTCGACCTGCCACCAGTCCACGCGGTCGGCGACGCCGGCAGCCGCGGCATGGCGTGCTGCGCGGTCGAGGCCGGTGCGGGAGAAGTCGGCACCGGTGACCTGCCAGCCCTGCTGGGCGAGCCAGATGACGTCGCCGCCCTCGCCGCAGCCGACGTCCAGAGCAGTGCCGGGTGAGAGCGTCGAGACGATCGTGACCAGCTGCGGGTTGGGCTTGCCGCTCCAGACGGTCTCGGCACCGGAATAACGCTCGTCCCAGCTGTCCGGCTCGAACATCTCTGCCGCTTGCGCGCCCTGCTGCGCGTCCGTGTGCTTGTGGCTCATGTCGTCATCTTGCACGGCACGAATCAGGCTGGCAACTGCGGTTGCTGATCTAGCAAATGCGGGAAACAGATCCACCTCCTCCGGCGCGATCGAGCCTGCTACTGTCGGGCCGAGCGTCGAGACGAACGAGTCCCCACCAGGCCTTGTCGGAGCGACGCGGTCGAACCCCACCAGCATCGGACCATCGAGATGAAGGCCGGTCGTACTGCGAGGTATGCAGCAGCGATGCTGTCCTGCGGTGCCCTGTGGCTCGCCGGCGTCGCGCCGTCGCTCGCCGAGATCCCGGACGAGGCTGCCTGGGACACGATCGCCGCCGAAGACATGCCGGATGTCTCACCGGTCATCACCGTCGCTGCGGACGCCGTCTGGCAGTTCACGACGGCCCAGGTCTGGTCGCAGGGTCCCAAGCCGATCTCCGTCGAGGAGTCGTGGACTCACCCACTTCCCAGCGCGCGCCTGCTGTCCCAGTTCGGGAACCGAGGGATCATCCCCGGAGTGACGTCGAGCGCGTTCCACAACGGCATCGACCTGGCCGCGCCCCTGGGGGCGCAGATCCTTGCCGCGGGATCGGGTGTGGTGACGTACGTGGGTCACGGCAACAAGATGCTGGGGCTGTCTGGATGGGTCGTGGTCATCCAGCACCTGGACGGGACCAGCACCGCCTACAACCACATGAGCCAGGCCGGCGTCCTGGTCGCCGTCGGCGATGACGTGATCACGGGAGACGTGATCGCCCTGGTCGGCAGCGAAGGCAGGTCCACCGGCCCGCACCTTCACTTCTCGGCATGGGTGAACGGCGCGGCGGTCAATCCGGTGAACTACCTGCAGGAGCGGGGGGTCGCCGTCCCTGGCGGTCGCGCGTCGTCGGAAGACGAGTCCACGCAGGGCGATCCGAACGATCCGTACCAGTGGGACTGGACCGGCGCGGAGCAGGGCGACGGACCTCCCATCGACGAGCCTTACGGCGAGCCAGAGCCCGAGCCTGTCGAGCAGACGCCACCAGCTCCAGAACCGGAGCCCTCACCGGAGCCCTCGACGGACCCGACACCCACCGAGGAGCCGACGCCAGACCCCACCGACGATCCTTCGGTCCCGGACCCGACCGAGGACGCGACCGAGGATCCGACGACCGACCCGACGGATGGCCCGACCGATCCCGAGCCGACGCCTACCGATGGGCCGACCGAGACCCCGACCACCGCGGAGCCGACCTCTCTGCCGGAGCCGGAGCCCACGTCGACCGCGGTCACGCAAGCGCCCCCCGACGACCCCCTGACCACGCCCGGCAAGGCTGCTGCGCCAAGGTAGCGGCAGCACGATCTGCGACCCTGTGCAGGTGAGACCGGACGAGCTCCACACCCGGACGTGCAGGGTCGTCACCCACGGCAGGCGCACCGGCGCGGAGCACGTGGTGACCGTGTGGTTCGTCATCATCGAGCGCAGGTTCTACGCCGCCTCCCGCCACGGCCTCCGGGGCGACTGGCTACAGAACGCGCTGGAGGCGGGGTCCTTGGAGGTTCGATCGGCGAAGGGCTCGTGGCAGGGAGCTGCCACGCTGGCCGCGCCCGAAGAGATCCCGCAGGTGCTCGACGCCTTCGCGGCGAAGTATCGCCAGCATCCGAGCATCATCGCGGCGTGGCGACAGGATCCGCCCGTGTTCGTGCGTGCCGACCTCGGTTGAGCAGCCGCCCCGCGCCAACCTCGCACCGGGCCACGGGGACCGTCAGAGCGCGGTGCGCACGCCGGACGGCAACCTCTGGATCCGTGCCCGGACGTCGTCGGGTGCGGCGTCGAGCGCCCGCTTCAGACCGGCCGGGCCGTCGGCGAAGTGCGTCCAGCCCTCGTAGTGGACGGGCACCGCTATCCGGGGATGAGCCAGCCGGACCAGGTCCACGGCCCGCCGGCCCGTCAGCGTGTACCGGACCGGGCCCGTCTGCCGGAACCGCACGCCACCGACGTGGACGATCATCACGTCGACCTGCACGTCGCGGATGGCCCGACGCAACCGACGATGCAGCACGGTGTCGCCCGTGATCCACACCGTCGTCCCGGCGCAGCGCAGCAGAAATCCCACGACCTCACCGACGATCGGCCGCGACATCGGCGGACCGTGCCGCGCGGGGGTCGCGGTGACCTCCAGCAGCTCCCGGCCGCGCGACTCGAGCACGTGGGTCGCGCCGGGGCGCAACCCACGTGCACCGCCGCCTCCCAGCCTCGTGGCCGCGGCCCGCGTCGTCAGAACCTGCGGCACGGTCGGCAGCAGCGCCCGGCCGGCGGCGTCGAGGTTGTCGGCGTGCTGGTCGTGCGTGAGCAGCACCAGGTCGAGCGGTCCGAGCTCGGTCGCCGGCACCGCCGGTCCGGCAACCTTGTTCGAGGACGTGCCCCAGCCGAAGGCGTAGTGGCCCCCCGGCGGATCGAACGTCGGGTCCGTGAGCACCCGCCATCCACCGACCTCGATCAGGGTCGTCGGCCCGCCGATGTGCGTGACGTTCATCGCGCGTGAGCCACTGCCCACTCGAGCACCTCGTCCGCGATGGTCTGCCAGCCCTGCTGCGCCGGCAGGAGATGGGCGAAGCCCTCGTACTCTCTCGTCTCGGTGACGGTGTCCGACTTGTAGTGCTTGGCGTTCGAACGCTGCACCGACGGGGGCATGATGTGGTCCTCCGAACCGCTGACGAACAGCAACGGCGCACGCTTGTCGTTCTTGTAGTCGACCCAGGTGTCCTGGTGACCGGGTTGGAAGTTGGCCAGCACGCTCCCCCAGAGGATGCCGCCGTTCGCGGGGATGTGATAGCGCTCGTGAGTCGCCACGACCTCATCCTCCGGGAAGGTGTTGGTGAACGCGTAGCGCCACTGGTCGAGGTCGAGGCCGACGGCCTTGTGCCGGTTCGCCGGGCTCTTGAGGACCGGGAATGTCGACCGCACCTGTGACGCCGGCACCACTCGCACCCCCTCGGTGGGAGCTGAGCTCATGGCCACGCCTGCTGCGCCGTAGCCGTGGTCGAGCAGGATCTGGGTGAACGCGCCCCCGGCCGAGTGACCGATGATGATCGGTGGGCTGTCCAGCTCGGCGAGCACTGACTCGAGCTTGGCGATGATCGCCGGGACCGTGACCGCGACGATGATCTCGGGACTCGCGCGCAGTCCTTCGACCTCGATCTCGAACCCGGGGTAGCCGGGGGCGAGCACCCGGTAGCCCTTGCCCTCGTAGTGCGCGACCCAGTGCTCCCAGCTCCGGGGGGTGACCCAGAAGCCGTGCACGAGGACGATGGTGTCGGGTTGGTCAGGCATGTTCGTGCTCCGGTCTCGATGTGCTGCGGTGGGGATTCAGGACGTGAGGAACTCGAGCAGGTCGTGGTTGAGCTGCTTCTTGTGCGTGTCGGTGATGCCGTGCGGCGCGCCGCGGTAGACCTTGAGCTGGGCGCCGGCCACGCGTTCCGCTGACTTCCTGCCCCCGACCTCGAAGGGGACGACCTGGTCGTCGTCGCCGTGGATCACCAGCGTGGGCACGTCGACCTTGTCGAGGTCGGCTCGGAAGTCGGTCGCGGAGAATGCAGCGATGCACTCATAGGCGTTGCGGGCACCTGCTTGCAGGCCCTGGAGCCAGAAGGCGTCCCGCATGCCTTGGGAGGGATGCTGACCCTCGCGGTTGTTCCCGAAGAACGGCCCGTCCGCGAGGTCCCGGTAGGTCTGGGACCGGTCGGCGAGCGAGCCTGCCCGGATGCCGTCGAACACCTCGATCGGAACCCCGTCGGGGTTGTCATCGGTCCGGAGCATGAACGGCGGCACCGCGGAGACCAGGACCAGCTGCGCGATGCGGTCGGTGCCGTGCCGGCCGATGTAGCGGACGACCTCGCCGCCGCCCGTGGAGAAGCCCACCAGGGTGGCATCGTGCAGGTCGAGCGTGTCGATCAGGACGGCGAGGTCGTCGGCGTACGCGTCCATGTCGTTGCCGTGCCACGTCTGGGTGGACCGGCCGTGCCCCCGGCGGTCGTGTGCGATCGCGCGGAAACCGTTCGCCGCGAGGAAGTGCTGCTGTGCCTCCCAGCTGTCCGCGTTCAGCGGCCAGCCGTGGGCGAGGACAACAGGTCGGCCGGTGCCCCAGTCCTTGTAGTAGATCCGGGCACCGTCGGTAGCGGTGACATAGGGCATGACTCGTCTCCTGGGGGAGTAGATCGGCGGTTCGGGCAGGGGAGGGCGGTCGGCAACGACCACGATCTGCGGCCACCGGCCGCGTGGCGACGGCCTCAACGCCGCGTGCGAGCTGTCCACCCGGCGTCGGGGCGTCGTCAGCTCGGGGACGTCATCGTCAAGACGGTTGTGGGGCCCGCCAGAACGAGGATGATGGTGCGTGGGACGCCATGACGCTCCTTTCGCGTCGATGGCATCAGTCTCGGAGCATCCGTGCGCCCCGGCAGCACGCCAGGCGTCAATCTTCGAACGATTCGGGACAGGAGCGGTTGTGGTGGCCCACCGCGTCGTGATCGTCGCCCTACCAGGGACATTCGTGCTCGACCTCGCGGTCGCGGCGCAGGCGTTCGGGCGCCGCCCGTCGGTCTTCGCCAAGATCCGGACCGAGACCGAACCTCCGTACGACGTGCGTGTCTGCGGCGCCGTCGGGCTCGGCACGTCGCTCGGCTTCTCGATGAGCGAGCTCGGCTCGCTGACGGAGGTGGCGGACGCAGACACCGTCGTGGTACCCGGACTCGAGGCGCCGTGGGAGCCCCAGGACCCGGTCCTGCTGGATGCCCTCTCGGCGGCAGCGGCCCGGGGCGCGAGGATGGTGTCGCTCTGCGCTGGTGCCTTCGTGCTCGGGCACGCGGGGATCCTCGACGGACGACGGGTGACCACGCACTGGGCGCTCGCCGAGGAGTTCCGCGCGGCGTTCCCGGCGGCGGAGCTCGTCGAGCACGCGATGTACGTCGACGACGGCCAGGTGTTGTCCTCCGGCGGCATGCTCGCGTCGGCCGACCTCTGCCTCCACATCCTCCGCCTCGACCACGGACAGGCCTACGCCAACGATGTGTCCCGCATCCTGATCAGCCCGCCGCACCGGATCGGTGGCCAGGCGCAGTACGCGACCGCACGGTCCCGACCGGTGTCCGGTCCGCTCGCACCGGTGATGGAGTGGATGCTCGCGAACCTCGCCGAGCCGCTGACGGTCGACATCGTGGCGCGACGCGCGCACATGAGCTCCCGCACCTTGGAGCGGCGGTTCCACAGCGAGGTCGGCGAGAGCCTGCAGGCGTGGGTCTCGCGCCAGCGCGTCGAGCGAGCACGTGCCTTGCTCGAGGAGACGGAGCTGACGATCACCGACGTCGCCTACACCGCCGGGTTCGGCTCGACCCAGGCGATGCGACGGCACTTCATCGCGCACGCCGGCGCGAGCCCACGCGACTACCGAACGGCCTTCCGCACACCGCAACCCGCCTGAGTCGCGTGACCCGCGCACTCTCCCGACCTCGCCTCAGTGGCTGTCGTCGACCGGGAACGCCTCGGCGCGACGCCGTCCTGCTCGCCGTCCGGCCGAGGCGACCGGCGGCGACGCACGTGGGTGATGGCTCCTCCGGTCCCGACGTCATCGGACGTCATGGTGCCCAGTGTGCCAATCCGCTCGAGCCGCGCACACGGTGAGTCCGCTCAGGGGAGTGACGTCTGCGGCACACCCGGCTCGTTGGGTCGCTGTGAATGCGATGAGGGCCCCGGCGAAGCCGGAGCCCTCATCGTCCCGAACGTCGCGCTCGAGCTCTGCGTGCACGAACGCTGGCGCGTCCGGCGACCGCTCACTCCTCAGACGTCGTGCTCGTGTCGACGTCTTTGCGGGGCTCGCGGTC
This sequence comes from Pseudactinotalea suaedae, assembly GCF_009733815.1. Classification (GTDB taxonomy): domain Bacteria; phylum Actinomycetota; class Actinomycetes; order Actinomycetales; family Beutenbergiaceae; genus Pseudactinotalea; species Pseudactinotalea suaedae. The sequence continues at coordinate 104,454 of NZ_WNXY01000002.1, read as the reverse complement.
GCCGTCCGCTGGCGCGTCCGGCGACCGCTCACTCCTCAGACGTCGAAGTACAGCTCGAACTCGTGCGGGTGCGGGCGCAGCCGCAGCGCGTCGACCTCGGTGGTGCGCTTGTAGTCGACCCAGGTCTCGATGAGGTCGGGCGTGAACACGTCGCCCTCGGTGAGGTAGTCGTGGTCGGCCTCGAGGGCGTCCAGCACGCCGGTGAGGCTGTCCGGCACCTGAGCGATCTGCGCGTGCTCCTCGGGGGGCAGCTCGTACAGGTCCTTGTCGACCGGCTCCGGCGGCTCGATGCGGTTCTTGATGCCGTCCAGGCCCGCCATCAGCATGGCCGAGAACGCCAGATAGGGGTTCGAGCTCGGGTCCGGCACGCGGAACTCGATGCGCTTGGCCTTGGGGGAGTTGCCCGTGATCGGGATACGGATGCAGGCGGAACGGTTACGAGCCGAGTAGACCAGGTTCACCGGAGCCTCGAAGCCGGGCACCAGGCGGTGGTAGGAGTTCGCCGAGGGGTTCGTGAACGCCAGCAGCGAGGGCGCGTGCTTGAGCAGGCCACCGATGTACCAGCGGGCCATGTCGGACAGGCCGCCGTAGCCCTTCTCGTCGTAGAACAGCGGCTCGCCGTTCTTCCACAACGACTGGTGGGAGTGCATGCCCGAGCCGTTGTCGCCGAAGATCGGCTTCGGCATGAAGGTGGCGGCCTTGCCGGCGTTGAACGCGACGTTCTTGATGACGTACTTGAACTTCATCAGGTCGTCGGCCGAGGCGCGCAGGCTGTTGAACCGGTAGTTGATCTCCTGCTGGCCCGCGGTGCCCACCTCGTGGTGCGCGCGCTCGACCTCGAGGCCGATCGCACCCAGCTGCTTGACCATCTCGTCGCGCAGGTCCGCGAACCGGTCGCTCGGGGACAGCGGGAAGTAGCCGCCCTTGAACCGGGTCTTGTACCCGAGGTTGCCGCCCTCTTCCTCGCGGCCGGTGTTCCAGGCCGCCTCGACCGAGTCGATGTAGTAGTAGGAGGACTGGGCGTTGGTCTGGAACCGCACGTCGTCGAAGAGGTAGAACTCGGCCTCGGCGCCGAAGTACACGGTGTCCGCGATGCCGGTCGAGGTCAGGTACGCCTCGGCCTTGGCGGCGATCGTGCGCGGGTCGCGCGAGTACGGCTCATCGGTGAAGGGGTCGACGATCGAGAAGTACACGACCAGCGTCTTGGCCGTCCGGAACGGGTCGACGAACGCCGTCGTGACATCCGGGATCAGCTTCATGTCGGACTCGTGGATCGCCTGGAAGCCGCGGATCGACGAACCGTCGAACATCAGCCCCTCGGAGAACGCGTCGTCGTTGAAAGCCGCAGCCGGGATGTTGAAGTGCTGCTGCACACCGGGCAGGTCGATGAACCGCACATCGACGAACTCGACGCCTTCGTTCCTGGTGAAGGCGATGGCCTCCTCGGCATTGCTGAACATCCAGTCTCCTGTACTCGTTCGGGCTCCCGCTCGGGACGTCCCCACGCTAGGGCCGGGCCGTTTCCCGTGCGTCTCGCTGATGTGTCGTGCGTGTTACACGGCCGCGATATCGATCACCGTAGGGTGATCCACGTGACCGATGAGACGCCTGTCCCACCTGCTGGGCACCCGAGCAGCCTATGGGGTCGCCGCGCGCTGGGGCTCGCACTCGACTGGGGTGTGGCGCTGGCCATCAGCGCGGGGTTCTTCCAGCTCGACCCGATCGCGACCCTGCTGATCTTCATCGGGCAGCGCACGCTCTTGACGGCGACCCTCGGCTCGTCCTTCGGGCAGCGCCTCGCAGGCATGGGTGTGCGGCGCGTCGACGGTCGGCCGGCGAGCCTTCTCCAGGCGCTCGTGCGCACGCTCGCACTGTGCCTGATCGTCCCCGTGGGGATCAGCTCGCGGCAGGACGGCCGCGGCATGCACGACATCTGGGCCGGCACCGAGCTGGTGCGGCTGGGCGAGCGGGCCTGAGCCTCAGCGCCCGCGCGAAGCCTTGCGGTCCGGCCGGGCGCGCAGCGGGTCGATGCCCTTGGGGACCGGCAGCCGGTTCATGTGGTGCAGCGCGCGCAGCCGCTTCGACACCTCGGGAACCGTGGCGGCGGGCAGTCGCTTCTTCTGCTTCTGCACGGTCTTCGCGAGCTGCGGCAGCGGCACCTGGCCCTCGCCACGGCCCTCCTGGATGAAGATCACGGGGATGTTGGGGACCACGCGGTTGACCCGCTTCTTCTCGGCCTCGAGCATCTTGCCGACGCGGTGCGCCGGCCCCTCGCTGACGAGCACGACACCCGGACGGCCGACCGCGCGGAAGATCATGTCCTGGTGGCGGGGGTCGACGGCGACCGGCTCGTCCTCGATGTTCCAGCCGCGCCGGATCGTCCCCAGCGCCGCGGAGACCGCGCCGGGCTGGCCCTCGATGCGCTTGTAGGCGAAGTACTCGGCGCGGCGCCCGAGCAGCAGCATGCCGCCCATGAGGCCGAACGCCAGACCCATGAACGCCGTGATGCCCCACGGGTAGTTGATGAGGATGCCGACCAGCGCGCCCAGAGCGGCGGCGCCCAGCACGATGAGGAGCAGCAGCCACGTGATCGAGGGCTGCTGCTCTCGCACCATGGTGTAGATCTCCCACACCTGGTGATACCAGCGGCGCTTCTTCTCCTTGGGCGGCTTCTGCTGCTTGTCCGCCTTGGCGCCGCCCTCGGCGGCTTCCGCGTTCTTCCTTGCCATGATACCCACAGCCTACCGGGGGCCGGTGCTGTGGATAACTTCTGCAGACCGGCGACGATCCGGTGTTGGCTTGCGGCATGACCACACCGGCGACGTTGCGCGGGGTCCCGCTGACCGGGCTCCGGCTCGGCGCGCCCTTGGGCTCGGGCTCCGGCGGCGTGGCATGGGCGGCGAGCACCGAGAGCGGCGAGCAGGTCGCCGTCCGCGTGCTGCCGGATGTCGACCCCGCCACACAGGCGGCGCGGGAGCGGCGGCTCGCGCTGCTGCGCACGCTCGACCACCCCGGCCTGGCCCGTGTGCGCACGATGCCCGAGCACGTCGACGACCGCCTGGTCGTCACCGATCTCGTCCCCGGGCCGACGCTCGCGACCGTCCGTACCAGCCGCATGGGTCTGCCCGCCGCCGAGAGCCTCAGCGTCGCGCATCACCTCGCCGGCGCGCTGGCCGAGCTCCACCGCCACGGCCTCGTGCACGGCGACGTCGCGCCCACCAACGTGGTGCTCGCCCACCGAGAGGCCGACGGCGGAGCTCAGCCCGTGCTCGTCGACCTCCTCGCCGATCTGGCCGGCGAGGCCGGCACCACCGGGTTCGTGGCGCCCGAGGTGCGGGCCGGGCAGGTCGCAGGTCCCGCCGCCGACGTGTGGGCGCTCGCCACCGTGTGCGTGTGGTGCACGCACGTGGGGGACCGCGACCGCGTCGCACGAGCCCTGGCCGCTGCCACGGCGGAGGATCCGCACGCGCGGCCCTCGGCCGGCTCTCTCACGGCCCAGCTCGCCGACCTGCACCGGGAACCGGTGCAGGTGCCGCCACCCTCGGTGCTCGCCGGTGCGGCGCTGCGCGCCAAGGCTCAGGCCGCGCCCACGGTCCTGCGGCCCACCCGACGACGACGTGCTCGCCACCGCCGCGTGACCTCGGTCCGCCGCGCGGTGGTGGCGATGCTCGTGGCCGTCGCGGTGGCCGTACCGACATGGCTGCTCTGGCCCGAGGACCAGGGCCGGACGAGCGCACAGGAGGGCTCGGCCGTCGTCGGGTCCTCGACGTCGCTGACGGAGGTGGTGACCGACCTGGTTCGCGCCCGCGACGACGCGCTCGTGGCGGCCGATGCGTCCGCGCTGGCGGCGGTCACGGCCGCCGGTTCCCCGGCTCGCAGCGACGACCTCGCGCTGCTGGAGTCGCTCGGCGAGACCCGGCTGAGCGGGCTGCGCACCACGGTCGGCGATGCCGAGGTGCTCGAAGCCACCGAGCGGACCGCACTCGTGCAGGCGGTGCTGACGCAGGGCGCCCACGAGCGCACCACGGCGGGATCGATCGAGCAGGTGCCCGCGCAGCCGCCGAGGTGTGTCGTGCTGGCGCTGCGGCTCGACGGCCCGCACTGGGCCGTCGAGCGCGTCAGCTCCTGCGACTAGCGGCTACAGCCCCAGCGACGCCTCGAACTCGCCCGCCTCGAGGCGGTTCTTCACGGCGGTGAGGAACCGCGCGGCGTCGGCGCCGTCGATCAGGCGGTGGTCGTAAGACAGGGCCAGATACATCATCGACCGCACCGCGATGACCTCGGCGCCGTCGGCGTCGGTCACGACCACCGGGCGCTTCACGATCGTCCCGGTCCCGAGCATCGCGACCTGCGGCTGCAGCAGGATCGGCGTGTCGAACAGGGCGCCGCCGGAGCCGGTGTTGGTGATCGTGAAGGTACCGCCGCTCAGCTCATCCGGCGTCGCCTTGTTGGCGCGGGTGCGCGAGGCGAGGTCGGCGATCTTGCGGGCGATGCCGCCGATGTTGAGGTCACCGGCCTCCTTGATCACCGGCACCACCAGGCCGCGCTCGGTGTCGACCGCGATCCCGATGTTCTCGGAGCCGTGGTAGACGATCTCCTCGCCGTCGATGCTCGCGTTGATCTTCGGGTAGGCCTTGAGAGCCTCCGCCGCCGCCAGCGTGATGAACGGCAGGAACGTGAGCTTGGCACCCTCGCGCTTGGCGAACTCCTCCTTCGCGCGGCCACGCAGCCGGGCGACCCTGGTCATGTCGACCTCGAGCACCGTGGTCAGCTGGGCAGAGACCTGCAGCGACTCGACCATCCGCGACGCCACGATCTTGCGCAGGCGCGACATCTTCTCGCGGGTCCCACGCAGCGGCGAGACCGGCAGCTCGGCCTTCGAGGCCGCGGCGGCGGGTGCTGCCGCGGGCTGGGCGGCAGCCTGCTTGGCGGCCTCCGCCTCGGCCTTGGCCTTCTCGGCAGCCTCGGCGGCATCGAGAACATCCTGCTTGCGGATGCGGCCGCCGACACCGGAACCCTTGAGCTCGGCCAGGTCCACGCCCTTGTCGGCGGCGAGCTTGCGCACCAGCGGCGTCACGTACGAGCCGCTCGCGTCGACGGTCTCGCCCTGCTGGTCCGACGCCTCCGCAGCAGGCTCCTCGGCCTTCGGCGCGGGAGCCGGCTCGGGTGCCTTCTCGGGCTCGGGCTCAGCTGCCGGCTCGGGCTCGGGCTCCGGTGCCTTCTCGGGCTCAGGCTCGGGCTCCGGCTTCTGCTCCTCCACGGGAGCGGGGGCGGGAGCCTTCTCCTGCGCGGGTGCGGCACCGGAGTCGGAACCGACGAACGCGAGGTTCGCGCCGACCTCGACGGTCTCGTCCTCCTGCGCCACGATCTCCAGGAGCGTGCCGGCCACGGGGGAGGGGATCTCGGTGTCCACCTTGTCGGTGGAGATCTCGAGCAGCGGCTCGTCGACCGTCACGTCGTCACCGACCGACTTGAGCCACCGGGTCACGGTGCCCTCGGTCACGCTCTCGCCCAGAGCGGGCAGCGTCACCGCGGTCCGGTCGCCACCGCCGCCTCCGCCGCCTCCGGAAGCCGGTGCGGCCTCCTGCTCGGGCTGCTCCTCTGCGGGCTGGTCCTGCGAAGGCTCGTCCTCGGCGGCCAGCTCCTGCGCCTGCTCGGCCGGGGTGTCGGCGACGCCCGTCTCGGGGACCGCGGGGGCGGCCTCCTCGCCGGACTCCTCGGACTCGCCGGACTGCTCCGACTCGCCGGCCTGATCGGCCGCCTCGTTCGACTCCTCGGACGCGCCCTGGTCGCCGTCGTCGGAGGACTCGGACCCGCTGCCGTCACCGATGACGGCGAGGTCGGTGCCGATCTCGACGGTCTCGTCCTCCTCGACGAGGATCTTCTCGAGCACACCCGCGATCGGAGAGGGGATCTCCGTGTCGACCTTGTCGGTCGAGACCTCGAGCAGCGGCTCGTCGACCGCCACTTCCTCGCCCACGGCCTTGAGCCACCGGGTCACGGTGCCCTCGGTCACGCTCTCGCCGAGCGCAGGCATCTGGACGTTCTGTGACATGGAGGTTCTCCTTCGTGGTGCCGGTCAGGCGTGAGAGTGCAGGGGCTTGCCGGCGAGGGCCAGGGCGGCCTCGCCGAGCGACTCGTTCTGGGTGGGGTGGGCGTGGATCAAGGTGGCGACATCTTCGGGGAAGGCCTCCCAGCTGACGATGAGCTGGCCCTCGCTGATCTGCTCACCCATCCGAGCGCCGAGCATGTGGACGCCCACGATCGGACCGTCCTTGGCGCGGACCAGCTTGACGAACCCGGTGGTGCCGAGGATCTGGCTCTTGCCGTTGCCGCCGAGGTTGTACTCGAGCGTCTCCACCTCGCCGTGCTGCTCGCGAGCCTCGGCCTCGGTCAGCCCGACCGAGGCGACCTGAGGCTCGCAGTAGGTGACGCGGGGGATCGTCGAGTCCACCACGGGAGCCGGCTCCAGACCCGCGATCTGCTCGGCCACGAAGATGCCGTGGGCGAAGCCGCGGTGCGCGAGCTGCAGCCCGGGGGTGATGTCACCGACCGCGTAGATCTGTCCGACGCCGGTGCGCAGCCGCTCGTCGACCACGACGAAACCACGGTCCAGGGTCAGGCCCTGCTCGGCATAGCCGAGCTCCGCCGTCGCCGGGCCGCGACCGACGGCGACCAGCAAGACCTCGGCCTCGATCTGCTTGCCACCCTCGAGGGTGACGACGACGCCGGTCTCGTCCTGGGTCACGCTCTCGAACCTGGTGCCGAGCTGGTAGCCGATGCCGCGCTTGCGGAACGCCCGCTCCAGACCCTTGCTGAGCGCCTCGTCCTCGTTGGGGACCAGGTGATCGAGCGCCTCGACCACGGTGACGTCGGCTCCAAGGCTGCGCCAGGCGCTGGCGAACTCCACGCCGATCACGCCGCCGCCGAGCACCACGGCGCTGGCCGGGACCCAATCCATCGCCAGCGCCTGGTCGGAGGTGATCACCCGGCCACCGATCTCCAGACCGGGGAGGGTGCGGGCGTAGGACCCGGTGGCGAGCACGATGTTCTTGCCCGTGATCCGGCGGCCCTCCACCTCGACCGTGTCGGGGGCGACGAGCCGGCCCCAGCCGGGGATCACCTCGATCTTCCGGGAGCTGACCAGCCCGGCGAGCCCGCGGTACAGGCGCGAGACGACGCCGTCCTTGTACGCGTTGATCTTCGGCACGTCGATGCCGTCGAGGCTCGCGCTGACGCCGAACGCCCCCGCCTCGCGCACCGCGTCAGCCACCTCCGCCGCGTGCAGCAGCGCCTTGGTGGGGATGCAGCCGCGGTGCAGGCATGTACCGCCGACCTTGTCGACCTCGACCATGGCGACGGACAGGCCGAGCTCGGCCGCCCGCAGCGCCGCGGCGTAACCGCCGCTGCCGGCTCCCAGGACGACGACGTCGTGGTCCTGCTCGGTCACCTGCGCACCTCCGGATCGGGTCCGTACCATCTTGGCACCGACCGGCCCTCCCGCGGCAACGGAACCCGACCTCGACGGCGGGATGTGGCGCGGCTCACCCTCATGGCCCGTGGTCGCGCACCGACGCTCGCTCCGGTCCTCACTCCGTTCCGGTCCTCACTCGCTGGTGCACTCATCGGCCGCCGCCGGCCGCGGCCTCGACCAGCTGCAGCAGCGTCCGCACCCCGACGCCGGTGCCGCCCTTGGGCACGTAGTGGCGCGCCGACCCCTCGTTGAAGGCCGGGCCTGCGATGTCCAGGTGCGCCCACGGCTTGCCGTCGGTGAACTCGCGCAGGAACAGACCCGCGACGAGCATGCCGCCGAACCTGTCGCCGATGTTGGCGATGTCGGCGACCGGGCTCTTCATCGACGCACGCAGCTCCTCGGGCAGCGGCATCGGCCAGAACTGCTCACCGGCGGCCTCCGCGGCAGCGAGCACCTCGGCGCGGGTGTCCTCGGTGCCCATCACCGCGCTGACCTGGTTGCCGAGGGCGACCATCTGAGCACCGGTGAGGGTGGCGATGTCGATGAGCGCATCGGGGCTCTCCTCGCCGGCCGCGACGAGCGCGTCAGCCAGCACCAGCCGGCCCTCGGCGTCGGTGTTGAGGACCTCGACCGTGCGACCGCCGCGGATCGTGATGACGTCGGAGGGTCGCTGAGCGGTCGCCGAGGGCATGTTCTCGGCGAGCGCGAGCCACCCGGTGACTCGGACGCCGACCCCCAGCCGCGCGGCGGCGAGAACCGTGTGCAGCACGGCGGCCGCACCGGCCATGTCGCACTTCATCGTCTCCATCGACTTGGCCGGCTTGAGCGAGAGGCCACCGGAGTCGAACGTGATGCCCTTGCCGACGAGCGCGTAGTGCGCAGCCGCCTTGCGGGGCTTCCACTCGAGCTTGACCAGGCGCGGACCGCGCGTCGAACCCTGCCCGACCCCGACCAGTCCGCCGTAACCGCCCGCGCGCAGCGCCGCCTCGTCGAGCACGGTGACGCTGACCTTGCTGCCCTTGGCGAGATCCTTCGCCCTGTCGGCGAACGAGGCGGGGTAGAGGTCGTTGGGGGCGGTGTTGACCAGGTCACGGACGCCGTGGACGGCCTCGGCGAGGACGGCGGCGCGCTCGACGGCGGTGCGCGTCACCTTGTCCTTGGCGTCCGGCACGACCACCTCGACGGCGGTGAGCGGTGTGGGCGAACCGCTGTACCCGGTGAAGGAGTAGGCACCGAGCAGCGCGCCCTCCGCGACCGCAGCGGCGTCGCCCGAGGTCTGGACCGGGAACGCGAACGTCGCGGTGCCGGTGCCGGCGAGCTGCCGACCGGCCGACCCTGCGGCGCGTCGCAGCGCCTCGGCCGTGAGCGGAGCGTCGGAGGCCATACCGGTACCGCTCAGCACCAGCAGCGGAGCGGCGAACCCCGCCGGCGCGGGAACCTTGAGAACCTCGTCCAGCGCGCCGGTCACACCCACGACCTTCGCGGCGCTCTCGACGGCGGCGCGCAGCTGCTTGGGCAGCCCTGCGACGGCGAGCACGCCCGGTTGGTCACCGGCGCTGGTCGCGAGCACGAGGGCGTCGCTGCGGATCTTGGCGAGAGGGGTGCTGTTGAGCTCGACGGTGGTCACCCGAACCACCCTACTGAGGATCGGCCGCCCGCTCGCCCGCGCGAACGGCCCGGCGACCCGGACCGGGTGCGGCATGGCCTAGCCTTGGTCGCCGTGACGAACCAGATCCGGGTGCCGTAGGTGGACCTCGTCACGGGCGGCGGTTACGCCGCGATGGCCGCGTGCGGACTGCTCGCCCTCTGGGCGGGGATCTGGGCGCTGCGCGACCGTGCCGTCATCCTCAAGCAGCTGATCGCTGGCGGCGTGGTGCTCGTCCTGCTGCTGGTGCAGGCGGTCGGGGCGATCATCGAGCTCGCCGGTGGCCGGGAGCTGGCGGAGCCCCCGGTGTTCTGGGGCTATGTGATCGTGGCCGTGCTGCTGCTCCCGGCCGCCGCGGTGGTCGCGATCGCGGAGCGCACCCGGTGGAGCTCGGTGACGCTCGTGGTGATCGCCCTCGCCGTGCTGGTGATGGAGCTCCGCATCCTTCAGCTCTGGTCGATGGGACAGGGAGCAGCATGACCGACGAGCCTCAGGGCCCCGCCGACACCCGCCGGCCCGCCTTCGGCGCCGGTCGGGTGCTGATCGTGGTCTACGGCGTCTTCGCGATCGCCGCCACGGCGCGCGCGGGCTACCAGCTGATCGCCAAGGGCGGTGAGGCCCCGCTGGCGTACGGGCTGTCCGCGTTCTCCGCCGTCGTCTACGTGGTCGCCACGGTGGCGCTCGCGCACAACGGCCGCCGATTGCGCGTGGTCGGCTGGGTCACGGTGCTGTTCGAGCTCGTCGGCGTCCTCACCGTCGGCGTCCTCTCGCTCACCCACCCCGAGATGTTCGCCGCCGACTCGGTCTGGTCCGGTTTCGGCCAGGGGTACGGATACATCCCGCTCGTGCTGCCGTTCCTCGGGCTCGCCTGGCTGTGGTGGTCGAGCCCCCGCCGGCTCTCCCAGGTCCGGAGCTGAGGTCCGTGCTCTACCGCCTGCTGTTCAGCCGCGTGCTCTCGCGCCTGGATCCGGAGACCGCCCATCACCTTGCCGGCCGCCTGATCCGACTCGCCGGCGAGGTCCCGCCGCTCCGAGCGATCGTCACCGCCCTGTTCGGGCGACTGCCCGACGGCGGCGCTCACTGGGTCTTCGGCCGCGACCTCCCGGGTCGGCTGGGTCTGGCGGCCGGGTTCGACAAGGACGCGACGATGGCCCTCGGGCTGCGCGCGCTGGGGTTCGCCTTCATCGAGGTCGGCACCGTCACCGCGCACGCGCAGCCCGGCAACGCCCGACCGCGGCTGATGCGCCTGCTCGAGCAGCGCGCGTTCGTCAACCGGATGGGTTTCAACAACCAGGGCGCGGCCGCCGCTGGCCGCCGGCTCGCCCGGCTGCGCCGCACCGCGGCCGGCAAGCGGCTGGTGCTGGGCGCGAACATCGGCAAGTCCAAGATCACCCCACCCGAGCAGGCGGTGGCCGACTACGTCACCAGCGCCCGCGCGGTGGCGCCGCACGTGGACTACCTCGTCGTCAACGTGTCCTCGCCCAACACGCCCGGGCTGCGCGACCTGCAGGCCACGGAGTCGCTGCGGCCGATCCTCGCAGCCGTGCAGGAGCAGGCCGCCTACGCGGCCGGCCGGGACGTGCCCGTGCTGGTCAAGATCGCGCCCGACCTCGCGAACGAGGACGTCGACGCGGTGGCTCGCCTCGCCGTCGAGCTCGGTCTCGCGGGCGTGGTGGCGACCAACACGACGATCGCGCACGACCACGGTCCCGGTGGGCTCAGCGGAGCACCGCTGCTGCCGCGGGCGCTCGAGGTGGTGCGACGGGTGCGCGCCGTGGTCGGCCCGGACGCCGTGGTCATCGGCGTCGGCGGCATCTCCGAGGCGCGCGACGCGCAGGCGATGCTCGACGCCGGCGCCACCGTGGTCCAGGCCTACACAGCCTTCGTCTACGCCGGACCGTCCTGGGCGGGCACGATCAACCGCGCCCTCCGCTGACCCCAGCTTTCAATTCCGTACACCTCGCGGCGCACGGAATCGTGCTGGAACCAGTCGGTTGTCGAGAACCGTGTGGAAACTCGGGCGCGTGCGAGGAAGGGACCTCAGCTGAGGCGCTCCTTGGGGGACACGTCGTAGGTCTTGGACGGGTCGCGCTCGACGACGTCGCCGAGGGCGGCGTCGATGCGGGCGAGCACCTCGGGCTCGAGGTCCACGCCGGAGGCCTTGATGTTGTCCGCGACCTGCTCGGGGCGCGAGGCTCCCACGAGCGCGGCGGCGACGTTGTCGTTCTGCAGCACCCAGGCCACGGCGAGCTGAGCCATGCTCAGGCCGAGCTCGTCGGCGATCGGGCGCAGCTGCTGGACACGCTCGAGGACCTCGTCGCGCATCCAGGACCGGATCATCTGCTGCCCACCCGAGGTGTCGGTGGCGCGCGACCCCTCCGGCGGCGCCTGGCCGGGCTGGTACTTGCCGGTCAGCACGCCCTGGGCGATCGGTGACCAGACGATCTGGGAGATGCCCAGCTCGCGGGAGGTCGGGACGACCTCCTCCTCGATGACCCGCCACAGCATCGAGTACTGCGGCTGCGAGGAGATCAGCTGGAAACCGAGCTCCTTGGCCAGTGCGGCACCCTCACGCAGCTGCGGTGCGGTCCACTCGCTGACGCCGATGTACAGGGCCTTGCCGGTCCGGACCACATCGGCGAACGCCTGCATCGTCTCCTCGAGCGGGGTCGCGTAGTCGTAGCGGTGGGCCTGGTAGAGGTCGACGTAGTCGGTCTGGAGGCGACGCAACGAGCCGTTGATCGACTCCATGATGTGCTTGCGGGACAGCCCGGTGTCGTTGGCACCCTGAGGGCCGGTCGGGAAGTAGACCTTCGTGAAGATCTCCAGCGACTCGCGGCGCTCGCCGGCCAGCGCCACGCCCAGCACCTCCTCGGCCTTGGTGTTGGCGTAGGTGTCAGCGGTGTCGAAGCTGGTGATCCCGCCGTCGAGCGCGGCGCGCACGCACGCAGCGGCGACGTCGGCCTCGACCTGCGAGCCGTGGGTCAACCAGTTGCCGTAGGTGATCTCGGTGACCTTGAGGCCGGAACGGCCGAGGTGGCGATAACGCATCGGTGTCTCCCAGAGAGGTGGTGCTACGTCGATCAGCTCGGGCGGTCGCCGCGCTTGACCTGGGGCTTGGGCAGGCGCATGCGGCGCATCTGCATGGAACGCATGGCGGTGTAGAGGCGGATGCCGCGCGTGCTGGGCTTGCCGAACGTGGCGACCGCCCGGCGGTGCACCACGACGGACAACGTGATCGCCTCGATCAGCGCGACCAGCACGATCGCGTACAGGCCGAGGATCGCGTACACGATGATCTGCGGGGGCAGTCCGACCATGCTGCCGCCGAACATCACGACGATGACCAGCAGCGCTACCGGCAGGAAGAACTCACCCAGCGTCCACCGCGAGTCGATCCAGTCACGGGCGAACCGGCGCACCGGGCCCTTGTGCTGGGCCGGCAGGTACCGGTCGTCGCCGGTCTGCATCGCCTGGTCCATCAGCGCACGCTGCTTGGCCTGGGCCGCGCGGGCCTTCGCCTTGTCGGCCTTCGGGTCACCCGAGATCAGCGGACGCTTGTTGGCGGCCTCAGCCTCTCGACGCTTCGGCGTGGGTCGTCCCTTGCCGACGACAGGCGTCTCCTCGGCGACGGGCATGGGTTTGAAGGCAACCGGTGCCTCTTCGTCGTTCTTCTTGCGTCCGAACACGACACCGAGCCTATCTGCGCTGACCTGGCACACTCGCCGCGTGCGACTGCTGATGGCCCCCGACCGCATCGGGGCCGGCCCCGACGACACCGCCGCGATGGCGAGCGCAGTCGACGTCGCCGCACACCTGGCGCACGGCTGGACCCATGCCCGGCCCGACGACGAGATCACCGCGCACCCGATGACCGACGGCGCGGCCGGGTTCCTCGAGGCGCTCGCCGCGACGCTGGGCGGTGAGCACGAAGCCGTGCTGGCGCGGGACCCGTGGGGCGTCGAGGCGCCCACCACCTGGTTGCGTGTGGGGCACAGCGCGTACGTCGAGGCGGCCACCCGGTTGGGTGACCCGCAGGCGCCCGATGCCGCCCGGCTCGCCACCGAGGGGAGCAGCGCCGGCGTCGGGGACGTCCTGCTGGCGGCGATCCGTGCGGGTGTGCGGCGCGTCGTGCTGGGCGTCGGGGCGGGCGGGACCCACGACGCCGGCCTCGGTGCGCTGCGTGCGCTCGCTGGTGCTGCGCCCGAGGTGCCCGCCGAGGCGGTGCTGCGCACGGCGTCCGAGGTGCTCCGGGACGTGGAGGTGGTCGTGGCGGCAGCAACGCTCGAACCCCTCGTAGGTCTGAGTGGTGCCGGAGCCGCCCTGGCCGGGCGCCCCGGGATCGATGCTGCCGCGGCGCAGGCCCGTGAGCTCGAGCTGGCCGGCCTCGTCGCCACGATCGAGTCGGCGTACCGGGCCCGACCCTCGCTGCTGCTGGGCGAGGGCGCCAAGGAGGTCCGTGCGTCCCGGCGCCCGCACACGGGCGCCGGCGGTGGCGTCGCGTTCGCGCTCGCCTGCGCGGGTGCGCGGGTGCTGCCGGGGGCCGACGTCGTCGCCGTCGAGACCGATCTCGCTGCCGCCGTCGGCCGTGCGGACCTCGTGCTGACCGCCGGGGGAGTGCTCGACGGCGGCGCTCTCGACGGCGTACCTGGCGCCGTCGGGCGCGTCGCGCTGGCAGCCCTCGTGCCCGCGGTCGCGCTGGCGCCCACCGTGCGACTGAGCCGGCGGGAGCTGTCGGGCACGGGCCTGGAGGCGATCTACCCGCTGACCGACCCGCCCGCACCCGGGCGAGCCGCGCCGCCGGTCGATCTGGCCACCGCGCTGTCCCGGCGCGCGAGCAGGGTCGCGAGAACCTGGTCTCGCTGACGTACGCTGGACTCAGGAACACAGGCGCAACGTCGTGTGTTGGGACGGACAGCCGGTCCACCCGCACCGGACGCGCACAGGAGGAACAGCACCATGACGGAGACCCAGGCTCCCGCCCCGACTCACGACGTCGCGCTGACCGATGTCGCCGCCGCCAAGGTCAAGGCGCTGCTCGACCAGGAGGGCCGTGACGACCTTCGGCTGCGCCTCGGTGTGCAGCCCGGCGGTTGTTCAGGCCTGATCTACCAGCTCGTCTTCGACGACCGCGACCTCGATGGTGACGCGGTCCGCGAGTTCGAAGGTGTCCAGCTCGTGGTCGACAAGATGAGCGTCCCGTACCTCGCCGGCGCCACCATCGACTACGCCGACACGATCTCCCAGCAGGGCTTCACGATCGACAACCCGAACGCCGGCGGATCCTGCGCCTGCGGCGACTCGTTCCACTGAGCGGCGCCCGTGCGCGCCGTGGCGGACTCGCCACGGCGGCGCTTCTGGCCGCCCTCCTCGGCCTCGCCGCATGCGGCTCCGAGGGTGCGGGCGGCGGTGACCCCACCGGCACCTCGAGCCTGAACCCGAGCGCGTCCTCCGAGGCCCCCACCGACGCGGCCGAGGCCTGCACTCCCGCAGGCGAGGAGCTGCCCGAGGCCGGCGGGGCGTTCGGCGAGGCACCGAGCTTCACCTGGCCGGACGGCTGCGCCCCCGAGGGGCTGCAGGTCGAGGTGCTGAGCGAGGGCGACGGCGTCGAGGTCGGCCCCGGCGCCGCCGTGCTGGCCAACTACGCGGGCCACGTCTGGGGCAGCGACACCCAGTTCGACAGCTCCTACGAGCGGGGCGCGCCCTCGCTGTTCTCGCTGAACTCCGTCGTCGATGGCTGGGCCACGGGCATCCCCGAGGCCACCGTGGGCTCGCGGCTGCTGATCTCGATCCCTCCTGAGCTCGGGTACGGCGAGCAGGGCAACGCCGGCGCCGGCATCGGCGGCACCGACACCATCGTCTTCGTCGTCGACGTCGTCGACACCTTCAACGCCAGCGATGCCGGCCAGGCCGACGCGACGCCGCTCGAGGTCCCCGACCTGCCTGTCGTCGTCGAGGGCGAGCTCGGGTCCGCGGCAACGGTCTCCGTGGCCGCCGACGCCGAGGAACCGGCCGAGCCTGCCGTCTACCGGCTCGCCGACGGCTCCGGCGACCCGGTGGCCATGGGCCAGAGCGTCGCCGTCGCCTTCTCGGTCGTCTACTGGGACGGCAGCAGCCTGGAGACCTCGTGGTCGCCCGCCTATGGTGAGTCGGCCGACTCCGAGGGGGTCGTGTCCCCGACGTCGGGCCCGCTCGTCGCCGTGCTGGGCCAGGGCACGATCTTCGATCTGCTCGACGGCGTCCCGGTCGGCTCGCGCGTGGTGCTGGTCGCGCCCAGCTCCGAGTCAGGGCCCGCGATCGCGGTCGTGGCAGACGTGCTCGGCGCCGCCTGAGAGCGCCACTTCCGGGGGCGTCGATGTCCCGAGAAGGCGCGCTCTCGCGCTAGTGTTGAGGCCGACGGCCGGCTGCCCGCAGAAGGTGCAGACAGGTCATCGGAAGTCGTCAGGAAATGCCGTCGGAAGGCCAGCGCACAGTGTCATCGCCCACGCGTTCAGCAGCCCGGCGGCTGCGTACCGGAGCGGCTGCCGTCGTGGCGGCTGCGGCCATCGCGCTGATCAGCTCCTGCTCCCCGGAAGCGGTGGGGCGCGGCTGGATGCCCACCGGTGAGAACACCACCGACGAGACCGACGCCATCGTCCGTCTCTGGACCGGCTCGTGGCTCGCCGCGCTGATCATCGGCGTCCTGGTGTGGGGCCTGATCATCTGGTGCGTGATCGTCTACCGCAAGCGCAAGGACGACCACCAGCTGCCGGTGCAGCTGCGGTACCACCTGCCGCTGGAGCTGCTCTACACCTTCATCCCGATCATCATGGTCGGCGTGCTGTTCTTCTACACGGTGCGTACACAGGACTCGATCACCGAGATCGACAGGGACGAGACCGACCTCAACATCCAGGTGTACGGCCGGCAGTGGAGCTGGGACTTCAACTACCTCGACTACCAGGTCTGGGACACCGGCCAGCCGGCTGACCTCAACGACATCTCCTCCGACCCCGACGAGGGCCTCGCGGACTACTGGTCCCAGGACCAGGTGCCCACCCTCGTGCTCCCGGTCGGGCAGACCGTCGAGTTCACGCTGAACTCCCGCGACGTGATGCACTCGTTCTGGATCCCGGCCTTCCTGTACAAGCTCGACACCATCCCTGGCCGCACCAACGCGTTCCAGGTGACGCCGCAGGTCGAGGGCACCTACTACGGCCGGTGCGCCGAGCTGTGCGGCGAGTACCACGCCTACATGCTGTTCAACGTCGAGGTGGTGAGCCAGGCGGAGTTCGAGCAGCACATGGCCGACCTCGCGGCGGCAGGCCAGACCGGTGAGCTCGGCGAGGACTACAACCGTGACGTCGCGCCTGAGAACCCGCAGTTCGGCGAGGAAGAGGACCAGAATGGCTAGCGGAACCGCCGAGTACTCGGCCCTGCCGAGCGACGAGAGCATCCCGGGTCTGGTCGGGAAGCGGGAGACTCTCGGACGAACCGTCGTCAAGTGGATCACCTCGACCGACCACAAGACGATCGGCTACCTGTACCTGATCACGTCGTTCGTGTTCTTCTGCATCGGCGGCCTGCTCGCGCTGGCCATCCGCGCGGAGCTGTTCGACCCGGCGATCCAGATCGTCCGTAGCGCCGAGCAGTTCAACCAGTTCTTCACGATGCACGGCACGATCATGCTGCTGCTGTTCGCGACACCGCTGTTCGTCGGTTTCGGCAACATCATCGTGCCCCTGCAGATCGGGGCGCCCGATGTGGCGTTCCCGCGGCTGAACATGTTCTCGTACTGGCTGTTCCTGTTCGGCGGGATCATCGCCTGCGCAGGCTTCCTGACCCCCAGGGGCGCGGCGAGCTTCGGGTGGACGGCCTACATGCCGCTCTCGAGCTTCACGTACTCGCCGGGGCTGGGCGGGAACCTCTGGGTCATGGGCCTGGCGATGACCGGGTTCGGCACCATCTTCGGCTCGGTCAACTTCATCACCACGATCGTGACGATGCGCGCGCCCGGCATGACGATGTTCCGGATGCCGATCTTCACCTGGAACGTCATGATCACCTCGGTGCTGGCGCTCATCGCGTTCCCGGTGCTCGCGGCCGCGCTGTTCGCCCTGGGCTCCGACCGGATCCTCGGCACCCAGATATTGGCGCCAGAGAACGGCGGCGCCATGCTCTGGCAACACCTGTTCTGGTTCTTCGGGCATCCCGAGGTGTACATCATCGCGCTGCCGTTCTTCGGCATCGTCAGCGAGATCCTCCCGGTGTTCTCCCGCAAGCCGATCTTCGGCTACAAGGGTCTGGTGTTCGCGACGATCGCGATCGCAGGCCTGTCGGTGACGGTGTGGGCGCACCACATGTACGCGACCGGCGCGGTGCTGCTGCCGTTCTTCGCGGTCATGACGATGCTGATCGCGGTGCCCACCGGTGTGAAGTTCTTCAACTGGATCGGCACGATGTGGCGGGGGAAGATCACCTTCGAGACCCCGATGCTGTGGTCGGTCGGGTTCCTGGTGACGTTCCTGTTCGGTGGGCTCACCGGCGTGATCCTGGCGAGCCCGGCGCTCGACTTCCACGTCCACGACAGCTACTTCGTGGTGGCGCACTTCCACTACGTGGTGTTCGGCACCGTGGTGTTCGCGATGTTCGCCGGCTTCTACTTCTGGTGGCCGAAGTTCACCGGGCGGATGCTCGACGAGCGTCTGGGCAAGGTTCACTTCTGGCTGCTGTTCTTCGGCTTCCACGGCACGTTCCTGGTGCAGCACTGGCTGGGCGTCCTGGGCATGCAGCGCCGCATCCCGGTGTACCTGCCCGAGCCCGACTTCGTGATCCTCAACCAGATCTCGACGGTCTCGGCGTTCGTGCTCGCGTCCTCGACGCTGCCGTTCCTGTGGAACGTGTACCGCACCTGGCGCACCGGGCCGCTGGTCAAGCTCGACGACCCGTGGGGCTACGCCAACTCGCTCGAGTGGGCCACGTCCAGCCCGCCGCCGCGCCACAACTTCGACCGGCTCCCGCGCATCCGCTCGGAGCGACCCGCGTTCGACCTGCACCACCCTGAGGTGGCTGCGCTCGACGCGGACGAGCCGGAGAACACCACGATCGGGGTCGCTGTCGGGTCCCGGGACAACAAGACGAGCGAGGACTGAGGATGTCCGCCAAGAACAAGAAGCAGGTCGAGGTCCAGCCCCTCGCCCCAGAGTGGAAGTTCTTCATCCTGCTCGCGGCCTTCTTCGCGCTCATGACCGGTCTCTACGCGTACTGGTCCTGGTTGTACTTCGGCTCCGTCGAGCCGATCGGGACCACAGCCCTGACGCTGCTGGTCGGTCTCTGCGTCCTCTCGGGCGGATATCTGTTCAAGCTGAGCCGAGAGATCGAGGTCCGGCCCGAGGACGACCCGCACGCCGAGCAGCACGTCGCTGCTGGTGAGTACGGTCATTTCTCGCCGTGGAGCTGGTGGCCCCTGATCTGCGGCGTCGCCGTCGCGTTGATCTTCCTCGGGCCCGCGCTGATGCAGTGGTGGATCGCCGGTATCGGCGTCGTCGTGGGTGTCATCGGCGTGGCCGGGCACGTCCTCGAGTACAACCGCGGGCCCCACGCGCACTGACGTCAGCCAGGACCGCCGCCGCAGGCCTCTCTCGGCACGACGCGGGTGTGAGCGAGCGCTCACGGGCGCAGGTGGCGGTGGGCGAGCACCCAGGCCTCGGAAGGGGCCGTGAGGTAGTGCCCACGTCCTGCTTGGGGCGGTGAGTTAGCGCCCACGCCTCGGAGGCGGCGGTGAGTTAGGGCCCACAGGAGGCGACCGCGTGGGCGCTGTCCCACCGCTGTCGCAGGCAGATGGGCGCTAAGTCACCGACACCCGCCAGGAAGCGGTGCTTCGGGCCACGCAGCCCTGCACGTCAACCAGCGATGCGATGTTCTCGACCGGCATCAGTATCGGAGCCAACCGCATCAGCACCGCCCGTCACGCGTGCGAGCAGGGGCGCGGGGCAGCGCGAGCAGCGGCGCCAGCAGCGCCGGCAGCGCCGGCAGCCGGGCCAGCAGCCGCGCCAGGAGCGCCAGCAGCGCCAGCACCCCCTCCCTACCGACGAGGGCGGCCCCTCACCCTGGTGGGTGAGGGGCCGCCGTCGTACGCGGGTGTCTGAGACGATCAGACGAGTCCCTGGGTCTGGGTGCGGGCGCGCTCGAAGCGAGCCGCGACGTCCTGCCAGTTGGCGATGTTCCAGAACGCCTTGACGTAGTCCGCCTTGACGTTGAGGTAGTCGAGGTAGAAGGCGTGCTCCCACATGTCCAGCATCAGCACCGGGGTGATGGCCAGCGGGACGTTGCCCTGCTGGTCGAAGAGCTGGAACAGCGAGAGGCGCTGGCCGATGCTGTCCCAACCGAGCACGGACCAGCCGGAACCCTGGATGCTCGTGGCGTTGGCGGTGAACTGGGCCTGGAACTTCGCGAAGTCGCCGAAGAACTCGGTGATCGCCGCGGCCAGCTCGCCCTCGGGCTCTCCGCCGCCGTCGGGGGAGAGGTTGTTCCAGAACACGGTGTGGTTGATGTGGCCACCGAGGTTGAACGCGAGGTTCTTCTCGAACAGGTTGATCGCGGCGTTGTCGCCGGACTCCCGTGCGGCGGCCAGCTTCTCGAGGGCGGTGTTCGCGCCGTCGACGTAGGTCTGGTGGTGCTTGTCGTGGTGCAGCTGCATGATCTTGCCGCTGATGTGCGGCTCCAGCGCTGCGTAGTCATACGGCAGGTCGGGCAGGGTGTACTGCGGCATATGTTCCTCCACGTCAAACTACTGTGGCGTGCCGGGCTCTCCGACGCGCCTCTCACTCCACCCTAACCAGGTGGGTCAGCGAGATGTTCCGCCGGTGCTGGTGAGCTCACCGGCGTGGGTCGGCTCGCCCTCGGTGATCTCCGCGTGGCCGTTGCCGTGCGCGGCTGCGATCTCGGTGGGCGTCACAGGCTCCACGCGGTCCTCGTAGAAGAAGCGCGAGAAGGAGGTGCGCAGGTTGTCCAGGTGGCCGCCGGGGCGTCGGACGCCGTTCGCGTCCTCCCGTGCGGCGAGCTGGAGCGGCCGGTACACGTGGTGCCCGACCTTGATCCAGCGCTCGTACTCGTCAAGCGGCTGGTGCACCTCGTAGAACTTGCCGTCCGCGGTGCGGCGCACCTGCCCGGTCTCGTGACCGTGGAGCACGACCTCGCGGTCCTTGCGCTGCAGCGCGAGGCAGATCCGCTTGGTGATGATGAAGACCACCACCGGCAGCACGAAGATCAGGACCCGCAGCGCCCAGGTGATCGCGTTGAGCGAGAGCCCGAAGTGCGTGGCGACCAGGTCGTTGGAGCCGGCGATCAGCAGCACGATGAACACGCTGAGGAACGCGGCTCCGAGCGACGTCCGGGTGGCGGTGTTGCGGGGTCGGTCGAGCACGTGGTGCTCACCCATGTCCTTGGTGACGGCCCGCTCGATGAACGGGTAGGCGCCGAGGAAGGTGAACAGCAGGCCGGGGAGCACGACCGCCGGGATCAGCACGTTCAGCGACAGCGTCCAGCCGAGGATCACGAACTCCGGCTGACCTGGCATCAGTCGCAGCGATCCCTCGAGGAACAGCATGTACCAGTCAGGTTGCGCACCGGCCGAGACCAGGGCCGGGTCGAACGGGCCGTAGTTCCAGACCGCGTTGATGCTCATGATGCCGCCCATGAGAGCCAGCACACCGAAGACGATGAAGAAGAAGCCACCGGCCTTGGCCATGTACACCGGGAACAGCGGGTAGCCGACGACGTTCTTGTCGGTGCGCCCCGGTCCGGGGTACTGGGTGTGCTTCTGCCAGAAGACCAGGAACAGGTGCAGCGCCACCAGGGCGAGGATCAGGCCCGGGATCAGCAGGATGTGCAGCGTGAACATCCGGGGGATCACGTCGGTGCCGGGGAACTCGCCGCCGAACACCATGTAGGACATGTACGAGCCGATGATCGGGATCGACTTGACCACGCCGTCGGTGATACGCAGCCCGTTGCCGGAGAGCACGTCGTCCGGCAGCGAGTAGCCGGTCAGGCCGGCCAGCAGGCTCAGGATGAGCATCGAGAAGCCCACGAGGTAGTTGAGCTCGCGCGGCTTGCGGAACGCCCCGGTGAAGAAGACGCGCAGCATGTGGATGACCATCGAGGCCACGAACAGCAGCGCCGCCCAGTGGTGGATCTGCCGCATCAGCAGACCGCCGCGCACGTGGAACGACATGTAGACGGTCGAGGCGAACGCCTCCGACATCTCGATGCCCTGCATCGTGACCGGCAGCGCGTCCTCGGGGTAGTGGACCTCGGCCATGGAGGGCACGAAGAACATCGTGAGGAAGATGCCCGAGAGCAGCAGCACGATGAAGCTGTAGAGCGCGATCTCGCCGAGCAGGAAGGACCAGTGGTCGGGGAAGATCTTGCGTGCCAGACCCTTGATCATCGAGGCCGCGCCGACACGCTGGTCGAGGTAGTCGACCGTGCCGGAGACGGGCTTCGGCACGATCGGGTCGGCCGTAGCCGCTGAACGCCCGGAGGCGCTGGTTTCAGTCATCGCTCACGCTGCCAATAGCTCGGACCGACCGGCTCGTCGAAGTCGGCGGTCGCGTATAGGTAACCCTCCTCGTCGACCGCGATCGGGAGCTGGGGGAGCGCCCGCTTGGCCGGCCCGAACACCACTTTGGCGGCGTCCGTGATGTCGAAGGTGGACTGGTGGCACGGGCAGAGCAGATGGTGCGTCTGCTGCTCGTACAGGGCCACGGGGCACCCGACGTGGGTGCAGATCTTGGAGTAGGCCACGATGCCGTCGTAGGACCAGCTCGCGCGCTCCGGCGACTCCTTGAGGAGGGCCGGGTCGACACGGACCAGCAGCACGACAGCCTTGGCCTTCTCCTCGAGGTAGTGCTCCTGCTCGGGGAGCCCGCGGGGGATGACGTGCACGATGTTGTTGTTCGTGACGTCGGCCGCGCGGATCCGGGTGTCCTGGGGGTCCAGGGCGAGGTAGCGGAACTGACCCTGGTAGTACATCTCCGGGTCACCACCACGGACGGGCCGCCACGCGGTGTGCGCGAACTTGCTGATGTCCCAGTCGGCGCCGAGGTTGCCGATCAGGGGCACGAGGTAGACCAGCGGAGCCAGCGCGAGCGCGCCACCGACGGCGCCCTTGAGCACCGGCCGGCGCGCCACGTTCGCCTCCTTCGCGCCGTCGCGCAGCATCTCGAACGCCTGCTGCTGCACCGCGGATCCGGCCGACATCGGGTGCCGGTCCTCGATCTTCTCGGTGTCGTCCATGAGCGCGCGGGCCCACTGGACGGCCGCGACGCCGATGCCGAGCATCCCCAGGCCGAGCCCGAGGCCCAGGACCAGGGTCGAGAGGCGGACGTTGAGCACGTTGGGCTCGTCGACCGGGATCAGGAAGTACCCGACGAGGCCGCCGATGCTGGCCAGCACCGAGATCAGGAAGATGAAGACGATCTGGCGCTCGGAGCGCTTGGCGATCTTCGGGTCGGAGTCGCCGAGGCGGTGACGGTGCGGCTCCAGACCCGGGTTCTCGAACCGCTCGGGCAGGTTCATGGCGCCACCGTCGTCATCGGGGCGGCCGACCTCGGAGCTGTGGTGCTGGTCGCTCATGAGGACCTCGATCCGATCCAGACGGAGAAGCCGATCAGCACTCCGAGCCCGACGACGAACACCCACAGGCCCTCGGAGACGGGGCCGAGCGAGCCGAGCGAGAGCCCGCCGGGCTGCGGTTCGCGCTGCTCGATGAGGAAAGCGATCACGTCGCGCTTCTCCTCGGGGGACAGGATGGCGTCGTTGAACCCGGGCATCGACTGCGGACCGGTGAGCATCGCCTCGTAGATCACGGTGGGCGTGGAGTCCATCAACGAGGGCGCGTACTTGCCCTCGCTCAGGGCGCCACCGGCTCCGACGGCGTTGTGGCACATCGCGCAGTTGGTGCGGAAGAGCAGCATCCCGTTGGCGGGGCTACCGAGCGCGGGGTCGACCTGCTCCGCGGTGGGGATCTCGGGGCCGGGGCCCAGCGAGGCGATGTAGGCGGCCATGTCGAGCGCCTCCGCCTCGGAGAACTGCGGCGGCTTCTCCTCGGCCTGAGGGGCGTTGGCCTGCATCGGCATGCGGCCGGTGGTGACCTGGAAGTGCACCGACGCCGCGCCGACGCCGATCAGCGAGGGGGCCAGGTCCGACCCGACGGCGCCCGTGCCGTGGCAGGTGGAGCAGTTCGTGCGGAAGAGGTCGGCGCCCTTGGCCGGGTCGGCGCTCGCCAGCGAGTCCGCCTGAGCCGTGGTGGGTGTCACCGCGGTGTACACGCCGCCGACCAGCACCAGCGCGAACGCCAGCAGCAGCATCGGCGCGAACCGGTGACGGCGGCCACGAGCCTGTGAGCTCACGCGGGGGTTTCCTCTCGTTGTCGCCTGTGGTCCGGCGGGGCGTCGACTGCCTCTGATCTCGCTCACGCCATCACCTCAGGAAGTAGATGACGCCGAACAACAAGATCCAGACGGCGTCGACGAAGTGCCAGTAGTAGGAGACGACGACGGCCTGGGTCGCCTCTCGATGCCCGAACCTGTAGGCGGTGAACGACCGCACGAGCACGAACAGGAACGCGATCAGGCCGCCCAGCACGTGCAGACCGTGGAACCCGGTCGCGAGGTAGAACACGGATCCGTAGGTGGAGTTGGTGAACGTGAGGCCCTCGTGGGCCAGCTCCGCGTACTCGAACACCTGGCCGGCGATGAAGATCGAGCCCAGCAGGTAGGTGAGAGCGAACCACTCCCGCATGCCCCAGCCCGCGAGGTTGAGCAGCGATCCGGTGCGCACCGACTGGAACCGCTCGGCGGCTCTCACCCCTAGCTGGCACGTCACCGATGACGAGACCAGGATGACGGTGTTGCCCAGCGAGAAGGGGATGTTCAGCAGCCCGGAGCTCTCCGTCCACACCTCAGGCCCGGCCACGGACCGGTGCGTGAAGTAGATGGCGAAGAGGCCGGCGAAGAACATCAGCTCGCTCGAGAGCCAGACGATGACGCCCACCTTGGTCAGGTCAGGGCGGTGCACCGTCACATGCGGACGCAGCGCAGGAGAGGTCGACGACACGAGCCCATTATGGCCGGTCCGGAGGACTCCTCGGGTCACCTGGAGGACCTCGATGAGGGCGCGTCGGAGATTCGTGCTGACGAGGTGACGCGAACCGCGCAGGCGTCACGTCGATGGGTCGCTGTCGGGGGCGCGCAGCGCCCGAAGCGCGGCGGATCCGCCGGTCCGGCGCCACCACTAGGCTGTGGTCAGGGCGTGCGAGGCGCGACGAGCGCGCGCACGGAGAACGTAACCAGCACGTGATGAGGGACCGAGAATGGCCGTAGGACATGACGTCGTCGAGGTAGGCGCAGCGAAGGCGCCGGAGCAGCGGGCGACCGTGCTGCTCTACAGCGACGATCGCGCCACTCGCGCCGAGATCCGCACGCTGGTCGGGCGTCGTGCGTCGATCGACACCCCGTTGATCGACTGGGTCGAGGTCGCCTCGCCCCAGGCGGTGATCGACACCGTCAAGCGCGTGAAGTTCGATCTGCTGGTCCTCGACGGCGAGACGCCGAAGGTCGGCGGCATAGGGATGTGCCGCACCCTCAAGACCTCGGTCTACGAGTGCCCGCCGGTGCTGCTGCTCATCGCCCGCCAGCAGGACGCCTGGCTGGCCTCCTGGTCGGAGGCGGACGCCGTGGTCGCCGCGCCGTTGGACCCCGTCGAGCTGCAGGAGACGGTCGCGACCCAGCTGCGCGGCGAGGCCTGAGCAGTGACAGCGGCGTGGGCGCAGTCCGACCGCAGCTGGCCTGACCTGCTGTCCCGGCTGCTCACCCGCCACGACCTCACGCACGACGAGACCGCCTGGGCGATGAACCAGGTGATGTCGGGTGCCACCAGCCCCACGATCCTCGCCGGGTTCCTGTTGGCGCTCGGCACCAAGGGCGAGACCGTGGCCGAGCTCCGAGGTCTCGCGGACGCGATGCTCGCGCACGCGGTGCCGATCGAGATCCCGGGAGACGCCGTCGACGTAGTCGGCACCGGGGGTGACCGGCACCGCTCGGTCAACATCTCGACGACGGCCTCGATCGTCGTCGCCGGCGCCGGTCTGCGGGTCGTCAAGCACGGCAACCGGGCCGCGTCCTCGGCCAGCGGCGCCGCCGATGTGCTCGAGGCGCTCGGCGTCCGGCTCGACCTTCCGCCCGCCCGCGCGGCCGAGCTCGCGCAGGAGGTCGGCATCACGTTCCTGTTCGCCGCGAGCTACCACCCGGCGATGCGTCACGCCGGCCCGGTCCGGGCCGAGCTCAAGGTGCCGACGGCGTTCAACGTCCTCGGGCCGCTGACGAACCCGGCGCAGCCGCGAGCCGGCGCGGTCGGCGTCGGGAACCCGCGCATGGCGCCGCTGGTCGCCGGCGTGTTCGCCGAGCGCGGCCGCAGCGTGCTGGTGTTCCGCAACGACGACGGGCTCGACGAGCTCGCGCCGACGTCGACGGGCCGGATCTGGGAGGTCACCGCGGCGACCGGGGGCGAGGTCGTCGAGCACCACCTCGACTTCGTCGAGGACCTGGGTATGTCCCCTGCCACGCTCGACGACCTGCGCGGCGGCGACGCCGTGGTGAACGCCCGGGCTCTGCGTGACGTCCTCGACGGTACGACGGGGCCGGTGCGCGACACCGTGCTGCTGAACGCGGCCGCGGCGATCGTGGCCGACGGGAGCGCGCCCGGCCTGGGCAGCGGCACGCTGACCGAGAGGCTGCAGGCGGGGCTGAGGATCGCGGCCGCGGCCGTGGACTCCGGTGCGGCGGCGG
The DNA here is from genome assembly GCF_009733815.1 of Pseudactinotalea suaedae. GTDB lineage: Bacteria > Actinomycetota > Actinomycetes > Actinomycetales > Beutenbergiaceae > Pseudactinotalea > Pseudactinotalea suaedae. The sequence goes on along the minus strand of NZ_WNXY01000002.1, from coordinate 78,506 downwards.
AGACGCTGCAGCGCTGGGTGGCGGCCTCCACCGCCTGACCCGGCGTCAGTCGCGCAGGGCGGCCCGCAGCCTGGCGGTGTCCTCGTCGGTCCAGCCGCAGCGCGCCAGCACCGCGCGCAGCTGTGTCTGGTCGCCACCGGGCTGCACGTGCTCGATGAGCTCGGCCATCGTCTCGGGGCGGGTCATGTGCCACTCGGCGGGTTGCCCGCCCAGCACCGGGCCGTAGGTCTCGGTGGCCACCAGCCGCTGGAGGATGCGCTCGACCCGTTCGCTGCTCGCCGCGTAGTCGGCGACCACGGCCTCCGGGTCGGCGCCCGCGAGCAGCAGCGCGATCGCCACGAGCGTCCCGGTGCGGTCCTTGCCCGCGGCGCAGTGCACCAGGACGGCGCCCTCGGCCTCGGCGATCACGCGCAGGCCCGCCACGATCGAGTCCGGCCGGTCGCTGAGGTAGGACAGGTAGTGGGCGGTCGCGGGGTTCTCGTGAGCCGTCGTCGGCTCCTTCCCCACCCAGGGCAGCGCCTTGGCCGCGTCCGACTGCTCGGTCTCGACCGGCTCCGGTCCGGGACCGGGAGCGGAGGTCTCGGGGATGTCGTCGCCGTCGAGATCGCGCTCGTCGAAGAAGGAGTGGTGGTGGATGCGGACCCACTCCTCCCGGGTCAGCGGACCCGGTCCGGTGGAGCTCACCTCGGCGTCGCTGCGCAGGTCGACGACGTCGGTCAGGCCCCGACGGCGGAGCTCGTCGATGTCGTCGGCGGTCAGGTCCTGCAGGTTGTCCGAGCGCAGCAGCCGGCCGGGCCGGATGGTGCCGCCGTCGGTGGTCGGGAGGCCGCCCACGTCGCGCAGGTTGACGACGCCGTCGAGCTCGATCCAGGAGATCGGACCGGCCATCCTCAGTCGCCCAGCCCGAGGGCGAACGCTGCCTCGAGGTCGTGGCGGGAGTAGGACTGGAACGCGAGGTAGGTCTGCGTACGGACCACGCCCTCGACCTTGCTCAGGCGGTCGGCGATGACGCCCGCGAGCTCCTGGTGCTCGGGCACGCGCACCAGTGCGATGAGGTCGACGTCGCCGGTCACCGAGTACACCTCGCTGACGCCGTCGATCTCGGCGGCCTCCTGGGCCACCTCGGGGATGCGTGACGCCTCGACGTCGATCAGCACGATCGCGGTGATCATCCGGTCCTCCTCGTTTGCTCACCCTCATCATGCACGAGGGCGGCGCGGTGGACGAGCGCCGATCGGGAACGGCAGGATGAACACCGCACGGTTGGTCGAGATGGGGGAGACGTGACCGAGATCGAGGCGCTGCTGAGCCATGGCGGCTGGCAGCTGATGGACCCGCGTCCGCTGGCCGCCGAGCACCGGGGCACCTTCGAGTTGCCGACCGCGGCCGCGCTGGCGGCGCTGCAGCCGGGCAGCCTGGTGCGTGCCATGTTCCGGACGGCGACGATCGCCGACGCCTCGCGGGACGGCGTCGGCCCCTACGACGTGCACGGCCGGCCGGTGCTGGTGGAGATCGTGGAGCGGATGTGGGGGATCGTGATCGGGCGTGACACCGAGACCCTCGAGGTGGCGCTCGACAACCACCCCTTCGCCACGCACACGCGGTTGCTTCCCCACGATCGCGTGCGGATCCCGTCGACCTTCGTGATCGCCACCGGTGAGCCGGTGCCCGACCTCCCACGTCTCACGGCGTTCCTGGCCGCGTGGGAGAGCGATCCTGCGAACCCGAGGATCGACCCGACGACGCCCGTGGACCCGCTGTCGCCGCCCCGGCTGCGGCGCGACCAGCAGGAGGTCGTCAACCGCATCGGGGTGCCCGCGCACCCGCCCGTGCCGTTCAGCAACGTGCTGGTCTCGAGGAACGTGACGCCCGATTCCGTGCCGCTGTACGGGGCCAGGTTCGAGCCGCAGCCGGCGCGCCGTGACTGCGGATGGGTCTTCTTCACCGGCCCGCCTGACCTGCAGCAGGTCTCCGAGACCGTCGGCTTCGACGTGCTGACCTTGCAGGCGGCGCAGCAGCGGCACCCCAAGATCCAGCCGTACCTCGCGATGGCCCCGGGCTGGGGCTTCACGCTGTTCCCCGAGGGCGACGACATCTACCCGACCGGCTGACGCCATCGGCGCACGCTGCCGTCAGCCAGCAGCTCAGCACACGGCCCATCGGTGACGTGTTCGAGGTTGAGGCGGGTCGAGCTGTCGCGCGTTGCTCGTTCGCGCGGTAGCAGCGCCGTACCGTCGGGTGCATGTGGTTCGACAGCTGGAGTGACATCACGCGCGTGCTCGTCGTGGGGATCGCGTCGTACGGCGCGCTCATCCTCCTCATTCGGGTTTCAGGAAAGCGGACGCTCGCGCAGCTCAGCGCGTTCGACTTCGTCGTCACGGTTGCCCTGGGATCCACCCTGGCCACGATCCTGCTCAGCGGAGACGTGGCCTATGTCGAAGGCGTGCTCGCACTGGTCGCGCTGCTCGTCTTGCAGGCCGCAGTTGCGTTCACGATCTCTCGCTCGCAGAGGGCCCGCCGCCTGGTCACCGCGCCACCCGCCCTGTTGTTGCGCGACGGTGTGATCATCGACGCTGCGTTGCATCGCCACCGAGTGGCGGTCGCCGATGTGAAGCAGGCTGTGCGACAAAGTGGCGAGGGCGACCTCTCGTCCGTTGCCGCGGTCGTTCTGGAGAGCAACGGACGCATCAGCGTGATCACGCAGGACAAGCTTGGCGACGCGTCGAGCCTCGGCGACGTGTGGACCGTCCGCACCTGAGTCGTGGAGAGGTTGCTATCGGGGGGCGTGCGTCGCTGCCGCTACTGCGAGGGACGGGCGCGATGCCGGGTCGACGAGGATCGCGCGTCGTTCATCCATTGCCTGGCTACCCGAAGCGCGTGCCAGAAACTGGTGCCGATGGACTCCGCTACCGAGTCACCCAGAGTTCCGAGGCGCTGGTGCGATCGTGCTTCAGCCGACGATGGGTGCGCCTTCGGGCCTCCGAAAGAGGCGTTGGCGTTCGCGCACGGCGAGGGCGGCGCCCAGGCTCACTGGCCCCAGTCGGCCGACGAACATCAGCAGCACCAGGAACAGCTGGTGTACGGGCGCCAGATCATCGGTGATGCCGGTTGACCGGCAGATGCTCTCGACTTCCACCCTGGGCTGCGGGTGACCGGACGCCGGCGCCGGCCCGATCTACGCCATCCGAGCGCGATCGACCGCTGACCGGACGCGCTCGACGCACTCAGCCAGCGTGTGAGCGCTGGTGTCGATCACGAGGCTGGGATCGATCGCGGCCATCTTGTCGGGCCAGGCGTCGTAGATCCTGCTGAGGAAGTCTCTGTCCTTCGAGCGCCCTCGTGTGGGGTCGGCCTGCGCTCGCGCCAACGCGACCTCGAACGGAGCCGTCGTGGCTACCGTGATAGCGACCGCATCCGGAGGGGTCTGCCTGAGCAGGCCCGATACCTCGTCGGGCTCACCCGACCCCTCAGCGATCACGCACGTCAGGTCGGCTCGTGCCCACATGCCGGTCACCGTCTCGAAGATCCGGTGCGCCGTCTCCCAGCTGGGCAGGGTGGGGAGCGCCATGGCCGCGACCTGATCGAGCTCGACGACAGCGACGCGCTCACCTTGCCCTCGCAGGTGCGCGGCAAGGCTCGACGCCAGCGCGCTCTTGCCCGAGGCTTGCGGGCCGACCAGCACGACGAGTGCCAGCGGGGTGAAGCCGACGTCCATCCCGTCATCGTCGCAGCAACGAGTGGCGCCCAGGCACAGCCGACCGGGATGCCTCCTCAGAGCAGGTTGACCGTGCGCCGGCTGATGCTGATGGGAGTAGCGGGAGCGCAGCATCCTCCATCTGCGGCTTCCGGCTCGTCGAAGGTGCCGGCTCCACCGCAGACACCGGTGTCGGGGAGGACGAGCTCGACCCGCGCGGCGGCCTCGTGGTCGCCGGCCAGCGCGGCAGCGACGCTGCGGACCTGCTCGTAACCGGTCAGCGCCAGGAACGTCGGGGCGCGGCCGTAGGACTTCATGCCCACCAGGTACAGGTCGGGCTCCGGCTGAGCGAGGTCGGCGGCTCCCGTGGCGCGGACCGAGCCGCAGGAGTGCAGGTTGGGGTCGATGTCGGCGGCGATCGATCGCGGCGCCTCCAGGGTCGGGTCCAGGTCCAGGCGCACCTCGGCCAGGAACGACAGGTCGGGCCGGAACCCGGTCAACGCCACCACGGCGTCGGCCGGCCCGAGCTCCGCGCCGTCCTCGCCCACCAGAACCACCTGATCGCCCATGGTGCGCACCCGGGCCGTGCGGAACCCGGTCACCAGCCCGACCGCCCCGGACTCGACCGCCGCGCGAGCGCGCAGACCCAGGGCTCCACGCTCGGGGAGCTCGTCGGCACCCCCGCCGCCGAAGGTGTCGTCCCGGACAGCCCGGCGGATGGCCCAGGTGATGCGCGTCCCGGGGGAGTGGGCGGCGATACGGGTCAGCTCGTGCAGGGCGTTGAAGGCGGAGGCGCCCGAACCGAGCACCACGGTGTGCTTGCCGGCGTGCACACCGGGCTCGCGGTGGTCAGGGATGCGGTAGCTGATCTGCCGTGCGCTGCGCTCACCGATGGCCGGCAGCCCGTCGGCGCCTGCCGGACCAGGACGACCCCATGTCCCGGACGCGTCGATGACAGCACGTGCAGCGATACGGCTCTCCACGCCCGCACCGTCTCGCAGGTGCACCGTGAACGGCTGGTCGGCTCGGCCGGAGCTCACCAGCCGGTCACGGCCGGCGCGGGAGACCCCCACGACCTCCACACCGAACCGCACGTGCTGCCCCAGCGCCTGTGCGAGCGGTGCCAGATAACGCTCCACCCACTGCTGCCCGGTCGGGTACCCCGTGGTCGGTGCCTCCCAGCCCGTGCTCTCCAGCAGCCGCACCGAGGCTGGGTCGACCAGCTCGGGCCACGCCGAGAACAACCGCACGTGGCCCCACTCGGCCACGGCGGCGCCGGCACCGGCGCCGCGCTCCAGGACCAACGGCCGCAGACCCCGCTCACGCAGGTGCGCAGCGCTCGCCAGCCCCTGCGGTCCGGCTCCGATCACGACGACGGGCAGCTTATCCATCAGTCACACCTCACATCCATGAATGTCGATACATCGCCACAGTGCCTCACGCATCGACAGATGTCAATACGTCTGGCAGCATGGCGTTCATGCCTGCTTCTGCTTCACCCAGGATCGAGCCTGACCAGCTCGTCTCCTGCTGCTCGACGCCCACCGACGGCCACCTGACCGACGAGAGGGCCCACGTGCTGGCGCAGGTGTTCAAGGCCTTGAGCGACCCGACCCGGGTCAAGCTGCTGTCGATGATCGCCGCTGCCACCGATGGTGAGGCGTGCATCTGCGACATGACCGAGCCGGTCGGCCTGAGCCAGCCCACGGTGTCCCACCACATGAGCGTGCTCGCCCGCGCCGGGCTGGTCACCCGCGAGCAGCGCGGCAAGTGGGCCTACTACGCGCTGGCACCCGACGCCAGAGCAGCGCTGGCAGGGGCCGTCGACCAGGTCACCGCCGCACACGAGGGGGCGATCGCGTGAGCGAAGCCCCGATCGGCTCGGTGCTGTTCGTCTGCGCACGCAACGGCGGCAAGTCCGTGATGGCCGCCGCGCTGGCGGCCCGCCAGGCGCCCGGGCTCGGTGTGCGCTCGGCCGGCACCGACCCCGGTAGCACTGTCAACGCACTCTCGGCAGAGGTGATGCGCGAGGTCGGGCTCGACATCAGCGGCCACCAGCCTCTGCCCGTGACCGACGCCCTGGCTGCGAGCGTCGACCTCATCGTCATCCTCGGTTCCGAAGCCCAGCTCGAGACCGCATCCACGACGCCCGTGATCCGATGGGAGACCGACGAACCCTCGACCCGCGGCATCGACGGGATCGAGCGCATGCGCCTCGTCCGCGACGACATCGCAGCCCACGTCGAGGACCTGCTGCGCGGCAACGGCGGCTACGCGGTCGCAGACAGCTGACCGACGACGGGCGTGTGTCGTGCCCGGACCCGGTCTGCCAGGGCGGCCGGTGCGGCCGCCACGGGCACCGACCACCCGGCCGTGTCCGGGTGGTCGAACGCGATGAGCCGGGTACCGGCGCGGCCGAGCCAGCCAGCCAGCAGCTCGGTCTCCTCGGTGCTGGCCGCCCCACCGGGGCGCTCGGGCTCGGGGACCACCTCGCCGGTGGCGTACAGCTGCGACACCACGACCATCGGGTCGGTCCCGCGCGGGCTGATCGCGGTGCCCGCGAAGCGGCCGTGCCGTACCAGCACGAGCTCCCAGCCACCGTCGGTTGCCTGCGCCGCCATGATCTGGCGCGCGCCCTGCACCTCGGCGAGCCGCAGCCCCCTGCCCACGGTGCGCGAGAACGCCTCGGCGCGGTCGCGGCAGGCTGCCGCCTCCTCGTACCGCTGCTCGGAGACCAGCCGATCGATGTGCTCGACGGCGGTCCCCACCACCACGTCGGTGTGGCCGGTCAGCGCTGCTTCTGCGCGCGCGGCGATCTCGGAGTAGCCCGCGGCGGCGCCGGGGTCTACGCACGGCGCGCTGCACCGCCCGATGCCGGCGAGCATGCAGTCGGCGCCGCCGGAGCGGGGGACGAGCGGCAGCCGGCGCGTGCACTGGCGCAGCGGGATCGCCTGCTGCACCGCCTCGACCGCCAGCTGCGCGGCCGCACGGCTGGCGAAGGGGCCGACGGCCACGGCACCTGCGGGCACCTCCCGCACGATCGACAGCCGCGGGTGCGGCTCGTCGGTGAGTCTGACCCAGGGCAGCCGGTCCGGGCGCCGGGACCGGCGGTTGTACGGCGGGTCGTGCTCGGCGATCAGGCGGAGCTCACGCACCTGCGCCTCCAGCCGCGTCGCGCAGGGGATGCCGCGCACCTCGGTGGCGAGGTCGACCATCTCCCCGATGCGCTGCCGCTTCTCCGAGGCGGTGAAGTACTGCCGCACCCGGCGCCGCAGATCGGTGGCCGTGCCCACGTACAGCACCTCAGCACCCGGCCCGATGAACTGGTACACGCCGGGGGAGCGGGGGAGGTGGTCGGCCAGCGTGGACCGGCGGCGGCGCGCAGGCGGGACCGGGTCCGAGGCGGTGGCGAGGTCCTCCAGGTGCGAGACCCCGAGCGAGGCCATCCGGCTGAGCAGCCCGTGCAGCACGTCGACGGTGGCGCGGGCATCCTGCAGCGCCCGGTGGTTCGGGGTGGTCGCCGACGCGAACAGCCGCGCGAGGGTGTGGAGCTTGTGGTTCGGCGCCTCGTCGCGGGTGACGACCCGGCGCGCCAGCCGCACGGTGTCCACGACCGCGGGCCGGGGCCACGCGAGGTCCATCCGAGCGGCGTTCGCCTTGAGGAAGCCGACGTCGAACGCCGCGTTGTGCGCCACCAGCACGGCACCGTGCGCGAACTCCAGGAACGAGGGCAGCACCTCCTGGATCCGCGGCGCCGAGATCACCATCGCGGTGGTGATGCCCGTCAGCACCGTGATCGTCGGCGGGATCGCGACGCCCGGGTTGACCAGGGTGGCGAACTCGCCCAGCACCTCACCGCCGCGGACCTTGACCGCACCGATCTCGGTGATCTCGCTGCTCGACGGCGAACCGCCCGTGGTCTCGAGGTCGACGACCACGAACGTCACCTCGTGCAGCGGCACCCCGATCTCGTCGAGAGCGAGCTGAACAGGGCGTGGCCCGGCCCCGGGCTCGTCGCCGAGCCGGATCCGAGCAGCTGGTGGGCGGACGTGCCCGAGGTCGAGTCCCATCGATGTCGGACGTTAGAACACACGTCCGACATCGATGGGGAGCGACTCACGTCGCGGGGTGGTTCAGGAGGAGGCGCTCTCGGCGTTGCGATCTGCCGCGGCCCGCGCGTAGAGGTCGTCGACGAGGTTGGCGTAGTCGGCGAGCACCTTGGCGCGCTTCACCTTGAGCGAAGGCGTCAGGTAGTCGTTGTCGATCGTGAAGTCGTCGGTGAGCACCTCGAACTTGCGGATCGACTCGGCCCGGGAGACCTTGCTGTTGGTGCGATCGACCGCGCGGCCCAGGGCGGCGAGGACGTCGGGGTTCTTGGCGGCCTCCTCGACGCTCATCTCCGGCAGCGAGTGGTTCGACAACCACGAGGGGAGCATCTCGCCGTCGAGCGTGATCAGCGCGGCGACGAACGGGCGCTGGTCCCCGACCACGAGGCACTGGCTGATCAGCGGGTGCGAGCGCAGCCTGTCCTCGAGCTGGGAGGGCACCACGTTCTTGCCGGCGGCGGTGACGATCAGCTCCTTCTTGCGCCCGGTGATCTTGAGGTAGCCGTCGCTGTCGAGCTCCCCGATGTCACCGGTGTGGAACCACCCGTCCTCGATCGCCTCCGACGTGGCCTGCTCGTTGCCGCGGTAGGCGGCGAACACGCCGACACCCTTGGCGAGGATCTCGCCGTCGTCGGCGATCTTGATCGTGGTGCCGGGCAGCGGCGGCCCGACGGTGCCGATCTTCGCCCGCGTGGGCAGGCTCACGCTCAGCGGCGCCGTGGTCTCGGTCAGGCCGTAGCCCTCGAGCACGGTGAGGCCGACACCGCGGAAGAAGTGGCCCAGACGCTCGCCGAGCGGTGCCCCACCCGAGATCGCGAACGCGGCCTGGCCGCCGAGCGCGTCGCGGATCTTGTGGAGCACGAGCTTGTCGGCCAGCTTGTGCTGCAGCCGCAGCCCGATGCCGGGACCACCGGAGTCGAGCGAGCGCGAGTAGTCCTGCGAGACCTTCGCCGCCCAGTGGAAGATCTTGATCTTGCCGCCGGCCGCGGCCTTGGCCTCCGAGGAGTTGTAGACCTTCTCGAAGACGCGCGGCACCGACAGGATGAAGGTCGGACGGAAGGTGGCGATGTCCGCCATCAGCGTCTTGGTGTCCGGCGTGTGACCCTGCGGCACACCGGCGGTGATGCAGAGCACCTCGACGAAGCGTGCGAAGACGTGCGCCAGCGGCATGAACAGCAGCGTGCGCGACTGCGCGTGCAGGATCTGGCTGCCCAGCGCCTCGACCGCGTTGCGCGTCAGCTCCACGAAGTTGCCGTGGGTGAGCTCGGCGCCCTTGGGCTTGCCCGTGGTGCCGGAGGTGTAGATCACGGTGGCGAGGTCGCCGAGCCGGACGGCGTCACGGCGCTCCCGGACGGCGTCGTCGCTGACGTCGACGCCCGCCGCGGCGAGCTGCTCGAGCGCGCCGCCGTCGATCTGCCACACGTGCTTGACCTCGGGCGCCTTCTTGCGGGCCTTCGCGATGACGTCCTCGTGACCGGCGTTCTCCGCGACCACGGCGACGGCGCCGGAGTCGGAGAGGATCCACGCGGTCTGGGAGGAGGAGGAGGTCTCGTAGACGGGTACGGGGACGGCGCCGGCGTACCAGATGCCGAAGTCGAGGAACGTCCACTCGGGGCGGGTGCGCGACATGATCGCGACCCGGTCTCCGGCCTCGATGCCGGAGGCGATCAGGCCCTTGGCGATCGCGGTGGCGGTCGCGTGCATCTCGGCCGCGGTCACGGGGCGCCAGGTGCCGTCGACCAGCCGCTCGACCAGCACCTTGTCGGGCGTGCGGTTCGCGTGGTCGGCAAGAAGATCGCCGATGGACATCTCGTCGGGGGTGGTGACTAGCGGGGGTGCGGCATACGTGTCCATTGCTGGCTCCGGTGGCAGAACGGGAAGGATGAGGGTGGCGTCAGGCTAGCGGTCGGCGGCGAGGGGCGCTCACACGACCGCGCCGTCGTCGCCGTCGTCGCGCGAACGGGGCAGTCGCGCGAAGGCCACGCCCCAGCCCACCACGGTGACCGCGAGCAGGGTCAGCCACACGATCGCCGGCGCGCTCGGCCAGGCCAGCACCACGAGCAGCAGCAGGATCGGGCCGGCGATCGCGAGCGTCCACGCCAGCAGCCTGATGGGGTCGGCGGTGCCGAGCGGCGCAGGCTCCGGCGGCTGGAACGCCTCGTCCAGCTCGTCCGGCGGTGCGTAGTCACGTGGCCCGCCCAAGGTGGGGCGGGGCTCGACCTCCTGGGCGGGGCTCGACGGCGGCGCCTCGGCAGGTGGGGGTTCCGCCGCCGGGGGAGCGGCGGGCGGGGCTCCCAGGCCGCCGATCAGCTCGGCGAACCGGCGGTCGACCTCGGCCTGCGTGGGGCCGTCGCGACCGTCACCCGCGCCACCGTGCGGGAGGTCCGTTGACGGCGGCATGTGACCCACTTTAGTCGCGGCCCTAGGGTGGGACCCAGAGCCGCCTTCTGCTGGTGGCTGAACGTCGTTCGCACCACGAGAGGAAGCAGTCGCCGATGTCCGAGGCACGACAGGTCCGCAAGGTCGCACTTCTCACCGCCGGCGGTTTCGCGCCGTGCTTGTCGGCCGCCGTCGGCAAGCTGGTCACGCGCTACTCGGAGGTGCTTCCCGAGGCCGAGATCATCGCCTACCAGTATGGCTATCACGGCCTGCTGACCGGCACCTCGATCACGATCGACGACGAGGCGCGGGCGAACGCAGCGGTCCTCGACCGCTTCGGCGGCAGCCCGATCGGCAACAGCCGGGTCAAGCTCACCAACGCGAAGAACCTCGTCGAGCGCGGCCTGGTCGCCGAGGGCCAGGACCCGCTGCAGGTGGCTGCGGAGCAGCTCCGTGCGGACGGCGTCGACGTGCTGCACACGATCGGTGGCGACGACACCAACACCACGGCGGCCGATCTCGCCGCCTACCTGGAGTCGAACGGCTACCACCTGGAGGTGGTCGGCCTGCCGAAGACGATCGACAACGACATCATCCCGATCCGGCAGTCCCTCGGTGCGATGACCGCCGCCGAGCAGGCGTCGATCTTCGCCCAGAACATCATCGGCGAGCACCGCTCCAACCCGCGCATGCTGATCGTGCACGAGGTGATGGGCCGGCACTGCGGCTGGCTGACCGCCGCGGCTGCCCGCGACTATCGGGGCTGGCTGGACCAGCAGGAGTGGAACCCCAGCCTCGGGCTGCAGCGCGAGCGCTGGGACGTGCACGCCGTGTTCCTGCCCGAGCTCAAGCTCGACATGCAGGCCGAGGCCACGCGGCTGCGGGGCATCATGGACGAGATCGGCAACGTCAACATCTTCCTGTCCGAGGGCGCCGGGGTGCCGGAGATCATCGCCGAGCTCGAGGCCTCCGGCGAGGAGGTCCAGCGCGACCCCTTCGGCCACGTCAAGCTGGACACGATCAACCCGGGCGCATGGTTCGCCAAGCAGTTCGCCGCGCTGATCGGTGCCGAGAAGACGATGGTGCAGAAGAGCGGCTACTTCTCGCGCTCGGCGCGTGCGAACGAGGCGGACCTGGAGCTGATCGGTCAGATGGTCGATCTCGCCGTCGAGACGGCGCTGGCCGGTGTCTCGGGCGTCATCGGGCACGACGAGGAGCAGGGCGACCAGCTGCGCGCCATCGAGTTCCCGCGGATCGCGGGCGGCAAGGCGTTCGACGTCTCGGTGCCCTGGTTCGGCGAGCTCCTCGACGGCATCGGACAGCCGCTGGTCGCGGCACCGCCCGCCGCGCACTGAGCCAGGTGTCCGGACCCCGGGCGTGGTCAGGCACGCCCGGCGGGTCGCCCTATCCTGGCCGGGTGAGCGTGCAGAGCGACCAGATCTCCGATCCCGCGGCCGACGCCGGGCTCGATCGGTGGCGTGAGCTCACTGCTCTGCAGCAGCCGCGCTGGCCCGACGACGAGGCGTTGACGGCGGTCACCAGCGAGCTCGCGACGCAGCCACCGCTGGTGTTCGCGGGGGAGGCGGACAACCTCCGGGAACGGCTCGCGGCCGCGTCCCGTGGCGAGGCGTTTCTGCTGCAGGGTGGCGACTGCGCCGAGACCTTCGCCGAGATCACGGCCGACAACATCCGCGACAAGATCAAGACGATCCTGCAGATGGCGGTCGTGCTGACCTACGGCGCGTCGATGCCGATCATCAAGATGGGCAGGATGGCGGGGCAGTTCGCGAAGCCGCGGAGCTCCGACGTCGAGACCCGGGACGGCGTCACGCTCCCCGCGTACCGGGGCGACATCATCAACTCACACGAGTTCTCGCCCGAGTCCCGGATCCCGGACCCGCAGCGGCTGCTGGCGGCCTACCGGAGCTCGGCGACCTCGCTCAACCTGATCCGGGCGTTCACCCAGGGCGGTTTCGCCGACCTGCGGCGGGTGCACGAGTGGAACCGCGGCTTCCTCGACAACCCGGCGTACGCCGCCTACGACGCGTTCGCCGGTGAGATCGACCGCGCCATCCGGTTCATGCACGCGGCCGGCGCCGACTTCGACGCGCTGCGGACCGTCGACTTCTACTCCTCGCACGAGGGTCTGCTGCTCGACTACGAGCGCCCGCTGACCCGGATCGACTCCCGCACCGGGCTCCCGTATGACTGCTCGGCGCACTTCCTCTGGATCGGGGAGCGAACCCGCCAGCTCGACGGCGCCCACGTGGACTTCTTCTCACGGGTGCGCAACCCCCTCGGGGTCAAGCTCGGTCCCACGAGCACCGTCGAGGACGCGGTCGCGCTCATCGACAGGCTCAACCCCGACGGCGAGCCCGGTCGCCTCACGTTCATCACCCGCATGGGTGCCGGCAAGGTCCGCGACCTGCTGCCCGCGCTGGTCGAGGGCGTCAGCGCCGACGGCCGCCCGGTCACCTGGGTCTGCGACCCGATGCACGGCAACGGGTTCACCTCAGCCAACGGCTACAAGACGCGCCGCTTCACCGACGTCATCGACGAGGTCCGCGGCTTCTTCGAGGTGCACCGCAGCCTGGGGACCGTACCGGGCGGGCTGCACGTGGAGCTGACCGGTGACGACGTCACCGAGGTTCTCGGAGGCAGCGAGGAGATCGACGACGTCGGGCTCACCCGGCGCTACACCACGCTGGTCGACCCGCGCCTGAACCACCAGCAGTCGCTGGAGATGGCGTTCCTGGTCGCGGAGATGTTGCGGGACGCTTGACCGTGACCACCCCGTCTTCGCCACCGCCCAGCGGCGAGCGCCCCGCGCACGCACTGCCTCCGGGTCAGCACCACGTGGCGGAGCCGCCGGTGATGCACTACGGGCGGATCCCTGAGCGCAAGCGCGACACCTGGACCGTGACGGTCGGTGGTGCGACCGCCAGTGGCGACGAGTACGTCTTCAGCCTCGACGAGGTGACCGCGCTGCCTGCGGTGCGGGAGATCTGCGACATGCACTGCGCCACCCGCTGGACGGCGCAGGGGATCGACTGGGGAGGCGTGCGCGCACGCGACCTGGTGGAGCTGGCACCGCCCGCCGAGGACGTCACCGATGCGCTCGTGTTCGCCGAGTTCGGGTACGCGGCCAACGTGCCGCTGGCTGACCTGCTCTCGAGCAACGCGCTGCTGGTCACCCATCGCGACGGCGAGCCGCTCACGCCCGAGCGGGGCGCGCCGTTGCGGCTCGTGATCCCGCACCTGTACACCTGGAAGGGCCCCAAGTGGCTGCGCGGGTGGAACTACCTGCTCCCGGAGAACCCCGACCGCGGCTTCTGGGAGGAACGCGGCTATCACGCCCGCGGTGACGCCTGGAGCGAGGAGCGCTACGCCAAGCGGCGGTGACCGGGTCTAGACCACCGTCAGCACGATCACGGTGCCCCGTGGGTGCCAGGAGCCGGCCTCGAGCGACTGGCTCCGCACGGTCCCGAAGTAGCCACCGAGGATGTTGTCGCGATCGACGTCGAAGCCGAGCTCGGTCAGCGTGGCCTCGGCCTGCTCGTACTGCTGGCCCACGACGTTCGGCACCTCGAACAGCTCCGGCCCCTTGGAGGTGACGAGCGTGACGAGATCGCCCCGGAGCGCCTCGCCGACCACGTCCTGGGTGATGACGCTGCCCTCGGGGATCTCGTCGGAGAACTGCTCGTCGCCGAGCTGGGGCACCGCACCGGCGTCCTCGAGGACCTCCACGGCCTCGTCCACGGGGCTGCCGACGACGTCGGGAACCGTGATCGGCTCCCGGCCCTGGGAGACCAGCAGCGTCACCTCGACGCCGTGATCGACCGTGCTCCCGGCCGCGGGCTCGGTGCCGACGACGAGGCCCGCCTCGACCTCCGGGTGCCAGTCGCGTTCCACGCCGATGGTGCCGTCCAGGCCCGCCTCCTGCAGCTCCTGCTGCGCGTCGGCCTCCGTGGCTCCCGCCACGTCGGGGATGCTGACGCGGAGCACGCCCTGCGAGACCAGGATCTCCACGGCACCACCCTTCTCCACCCGGTCGCCGGGTGCGGGGTCGGTGCTGATGACGTGCCCCAGCGGGACCGAGTCGGAGTAGTCCGTGGCGGTCGTCGGGTCCAGGCCGGCCTCGTCGAGGGTCGCCATCGCCGTCGATTCGGCCCGCCCGACGACGTCCGGCATCGTCGTGTAGGCGCCCGGCCCGATCGTGAGGTACCACCAGGCGCCACCGCCCGCGCTGGCGAGCAGGAAGAGCACGACCAGGATCAGCGCGACCGCGCGGCGGCGGCGCGTGCGACGGCGGCGGTTGCCGGCCGACGACTGCTGCTCCGCCTGTGCGTCGCGGTCGCGCACCGCACCGATCGGCAGCACGACGGTGCCGCCCGGTGGCGTCGTCGGCACGGCGGCGGTGTGGCCCTCGCGATCGACGTCGTCGGTCGCCTCGTTCGCGATCTCGGCCACCTCGGCGAGGCTGGGGTCGACGTCGGCGCGGACCGCGAGCACCTGGTCGTCGAACCCGGCGCGCATGGTGCGCAGCGCGGCGAGCGCGGCGTCGGCGGAGCGGGGCCGGTCGTCCGGGTCGTGCGCGGTCAGCGAGGCCACGTACTCGTCGACCTCGAACGGGAGCCAGGCGACATCCTCCGACGGCGGCGGGACCGTCTCGTGCACATGCTTGTACGCGACCTGGATCGGGGTCTCGCCCTCGAAAGGCTGGTGCCCCGTCAGCATCTCGTAGAGCATCACGCCGGCGGCGTAGACGTCGGCCCGGGCGTCGGCGGCGCCGGAGGTGACGATCTCGGGGGAGAGGTAGGCGACCGTCCCGAGCAGCGCGCCGGTCGAGGACATGGTCGCCTCGGTGACGGCGCGTGCCAACCCGAAGTCGGCGACCTTGATGGTGCCGTCGCGCGCGATCAGCACGTTCTCGGGCTTGACGTCGCGGTGGACGAGGCCGGCCCGGTGCGCCGCGGCGAGCGCGTCCAGCATCGACTCCATGACGGAGAGCGCCTCACCCAGCGACAGCGCGCCGCGCGAGGCCAGCCGCCGGCGCAGCGTGACGCCGTCGACGTACTCCATCGTCAGGTAGGAGGTCTCACCCTCGGTGCCCTGGTCGAAGACGCCGACGACGCCCGGGTGCGAGAGTCGTGCCGCGGCCCTGGCCTCCCGGCGGAACCGCGCGACGACGTCGCTGCCGTCCGCCAGGTGCGGGTGCATCATCTTGAGCGCGACCTTGCGGTCCAGACGCCGGTCCTGGGCCAGGTACACGGTCGCCATGCCGCCCCGCGCGATCCGGGAGATGACCTCGTAGCGGCCGTCGACGATCGTGCCCAGCACGGGATCGGTCACGGTGGCGGCCACGTTCGCAGTGTAGGAGCGAGGAGCTGGACTAGGCCTGTTCAGGCATAGCGTGTCATCAGGGTCTGCACATTGGCGACGTAGCGGCGGGTGTCCGCGTACATGCCGTTGTTGGTGACCGAGCGCAGGCCCTGGTAGTACCCGGCGATCGCGGTAGGCAGGTCCGGTGCGGTGCGGGTCAGGTAGCGCAGGATCGCCACACCGGCGACCGCGTTGTCGTGCGGGTCCAGCAGATCGAGGTCGCGCCCGACGAGGTCGGAGGCCCACTCGCCCGAGGTGGGGATGACCTGCATCGCGCCGATCGCGTTGGCGGGGGAGACCGCCGCGGGGTCGAAGCCGGACTCCTGCTGGGCGACGGCGAGGGCCAGCGCCGGGTCGACGCCCATCTGCTGCGCCGTGGTGCGGATGAGGTCCTGCATCTGGGACCTGCTCGGCAGGTCGCTCGCCAGCAGCTCGTGCTTGTTCTGGTTGGCGGCCGACACGGTGGCGTCGGGGTAGGTGTAGTGCAGGAACGTGCTCGGCACCAGCTGGCCCTGGACCTTCAGCACCTGACCCGGGTAGATCACGCTCGAGCTCAGCGAGTTCAGCGCGGTGATCGCCGCGACCGTCGTGCCGTGCTTGCCCGCGATCCCGGACAGGGTGTCACCGGACTGCACCGTGTAGCTGGTCGCGCTCGAGGAGGCGGACGAGCTGGGTGCCGTGCCGGAGCTGGACGTGCTCGAGGACGTGCTCGCCGCCGCGGCGCCAGGGATCGTCAGCACCTGGCCGATGCGGATCAGAGCACGCGCGTTGAGACCGTTGGCGGCCACGATCGCGGCGACCGTGGTGTCGTGCCGCGCGGCGATCCCGGAGACGGTGTCGCCGGAACGCACCGTGTACTGGGCGCCCGTCGCGGGCGCAGCCGTCGTCGCAGCACCGGTCGTGGTGGTGGTGGTGGTCGCCGCTGCGCCGCCGGGCAGACGCAGCACCTGGCCGGGGTGGATCACGGTCGAGGTGAGCGAGTTGAGCGAGCTGACCTGCGCGACGGTGGTGCCGTGCGCGGCCGCGATGCCCGAGAGGGTGTCACCCGAGGCGACCGTGTAGGAGGTGGCGCCGGCCGGCGTCGAGCTCGACGTGCTGGGCGCGGCCGGCCCCGCGGCGCTGGTCGCTGCCGCCGCCGGGATGGTGAGGACCTGCCCGGCGTAGATCATCGCGCGACCGTTGAGGCTGTTCGCCCGGACGATCGCCGGGATCGTGGTGTCGAAGCGTGCGGCGATCGCGGAGACGGTGTCGCCGGGGCGCACGGTGTAGGTGGTCTGGTCACCGGGCTGCATCGGCACCGGCCCGCTGCGCTCGCTGGGGCGGTGGCCGGCGGCGGCGGGGGCCTCCGCAGCGGCGGGAGCGACGGCGCCGGCCAGGCCGACGGCGGTGACGACACCGATCGCGGAGAGGCCGGTGGCGACCTGGGTGGGCGTACGGGTGCGGCGGAGGGCCATCTCAGCTCCCGGGGTCGATGGAGGGGTGTGACACCAGTGTCTGATGCGACAAAAGGGATAGATGTGCAGTATCTGACCATAACAGAGTGGTCACAGCGGCGTGCTGCTCAGGCCCTACGCTTTCCCCATGACTGACGCAGTTCCGAGCACCGAGGAGCAGGACCCGCTCGAGAACATCGAGCTCTTGAGCATCCCGGAGGTGGCGCAGGCGCTCGGCGTCCGTGACCGCGAGGTGCGCGGCATGATCTCGGACAAGTCCGTGGTGGCGGTCCGCCGTGGCGGACGCGCGCCCACGATCCCCAGCGCCTTCGTCGTCGACGACCCGGAGACCGGGGGCAAGGGCATCGTCAGCGGTCTGCGCGGCAGCATCATCCAGCTCAGCGACGCCGGCTACGCGGACGAGGAGATCGTCGCGTGGCTGTTCCGGGACAACGAGGAGCTCGGCAGCACGCCCATCGAGGCGCTGGTCGGCCTCCGCACGCACGCGGTCCGTCGCGCCGCGCAGGTGCTGGCCTTCTGACCCGGGAGCGGATCAGGCGTCGCGCTTGATGGCCGCGCCGGCCAGCGCAGCGATGTAGTCGCGCTGCTCCTCGCCGAGACCGGTCGCGGCCAGCGCCGCAAGACCCGCCTGGTAGCGCTCCTCGATGAGCTCCTCGACGGCGGCCAGCGCACCCGAGTCGGTGAGGATCGCACGCACGCGCGCGATGTCGTCGGGGCCGAGGTCGGAACGACCGACCAGGGTGCGCAGCGTCGCGACGTCCCGCTCGCTCGCGAGCGTCATGGCGAGCGTGACGAGCACGGTGCGCTTGCCCTCGCGCAGGTCGTCGCCCGCGGGCTTGCCCGTGGTCGCCGGGTCACCGAAGACGCCGAGCACGTCGTCGCGCAGCTGGAACGCCTCGCCGATCGGCAGCCCCACGGCACGCAGGTGGGCGAGCATCGCGTCGTCGGCCCCGGCGAGCGCCGCACCGATCACGAGCGGGTGCTCCACCGAGTAGCGGGCGGACTTGGACCGGATCACGCGACGCGCCCGGTCCAGGTCGGTCGCCGGGTTGGTCGACCACGGGGCGGACTGGGCATAGCTGTCGAGGAACTGGCCGACGGTGACCTCGCCCATCATCTCCTCGACCAGGCGCCGGCCGCGTGCGCCGGCGTTCGCGTCGACCAGGCCGAGGGCGTCGTCGAGCTCGGACTGCGCGGCGACCAGCAGCAGGTCGCCGAGGAGGATCGCACCGGCCTCACCGAACCGGGTCGCGCCGCCGACGAGGCCGACCTCGTCGTGGTGCGCCGCGAACTGACGGTGCGCCGACGGGCGGCCGCGGCGCGTCAGCGACCCGTCCATGAGGTCGTCGTGCACGAGCGCGGCCACCTGGAACAGCTCGAGCCCGCTGCCCAGACGCACCTCGGCCGCCGCCAGGGCCTCGCCGCCCAGGCTGCGCCAGCCCGCGGAGGCGAAGGATGCCCGCAGCCGCTTGCCGTGCGCGAGCAGGTCGGCGCCGACGTCGAAGAAGACAGCCACCTCGGGGCCGACCGAGGCGAACGACCCGGCGAGCCGACGCCAGGATCCCAGCACCTCGGCGGTGACCGCCGGGCGCAGCACTGCGGCGGCCTCCTGCACATCGCCACAGTACCGGCGATCCACCCGAGGGTTGTCCACAGGTCCGGCCCGATGCCGCTCTGTCCACAGCACCCCCAGGACCGCCCAGCAGGCAGGTGCCGAGAGGGGCTGAACTCTGTCGATGGACATCGAACCGATCACCCTCAAGCTCAACCGTCCCGAGGACCTCCTCGCCTATCTGCCCTACCGGTTCGGGTACGTCCCGACCGAGTCGCTCGCTATGCTCACGGTGCTCCAGCCGGTACCGGGAGCCGTGGCGCCCGGGCTCGCCGCACGGCTCGACATCGCCGACCTCGCGACCCCTGGTGCCCTTCCCGGCGCGGCGTCGGGCATCGCGGCCCAGATGGCGCAGGACCCCACGGTGGCCGCGCTGACCGTCCTCTACACCGACGAGCCGCTCCAGGACGTGCGCGCCGGCCGCGGCACCGCCGGGAGGGTGCTGCAGGAGTGGTTGGAGGTGATGCCCCTGACGCACCGCACGGAGTCGTTCGTGGTGTCCACCGGCGCCTTCGCGTGCCTGGAGTGCGCGAGCGAACCGTGCTGCCCCGAGGCGGGCCATCCGATCACCAGGCTGAGCGAGACCGCGATCGCCGCACGGATGGTGCTGGCAGGGGAGGCCCTGGCGCCCAGCCGTGAGGCGCTCGGCTGCTCGCGCGAGGTCGATGCGCACCGGCTGGCCGT
Organism: Pseudactinotalea suaedae; assembly: GCF_009733815.1. Classification (GTDB taxonomy): domain Bacteria; phylum Actinomycetota; class Actinomycetes; order Actinomycetales; family Beutenbergiaceae; genus Pseudactinotalea; species Pseudactinotalea suaedae. The sequence goes on along the minus strand of NZ_WNXY01000002.1, from coordinate 59,195 downwards.
CGCCACCCACGCGGCGGACCGCGAGCGGCGTGCCATGCGCAACAGGCCACCGGAGCGCCAGAGCCGATGGCGCCGCAGGATGCTTGACCTCTACGGGGTGGCGCTCGCCGAGGCGGGCACGCTCCGCGGTCCCTGGTGGCCGGATGCCACCGTCCCGGGTCGCCTCGGCGTCGCGCTGGCCGATCCCCACCTGCGCGACGCGATCCTCGCCTGGACCGTCACCGGCGAACGCGGGCGGCCCGGCTCACCGGAGGTGATGAGGACCTTCGAGGACATGGTCACCGGCGATCTCGAACCGCCGGGGCCCGCCCACGTGCAGGCGTGCCGCGTGGTGCTCGGCGAGATCGTCCGGCACGCGGCGCCGGGACGTGCGGGCTACGCTCTCGCGATCCGCGGCTGGCTCGCCTGGTGGTGCGGCGAGGGTGCACGAGCCGAGGTGCTGGTGCGCCAGTGCCTCGAGGACCACCCGGGCTGCACGCTGGGTCAGCTTCTCGAGGACGCGCTCGCCGGTGGGGTCCGGCCCGCCTGGGCACGGCCGCACTCGTGCGTCACGCCGGGAGGGTTCTGACGCGCTACTCTCGGCGCAACGCCCATCGAGCGTGGATGGAGGTGCGTGGTGCCGGTCGTTGCTGGGTTCGTCCCCACACCCGAGGGCAGGGCGGCTCTCGACTCGGCGATCGAGGAGGCCACCCGACGGGGTACGCGTCTCGTCGTCGTCGTGCACGCCGCCCGAGGGTCCGAGGCAGGCGCCATCGAGGCCGCCGTCGAAGAGGCGAGGTCGACGCTCGAGAGCACCGACGTCGTCCACGAGGTCCGTCACGTCGAGCGCGGCAAGGACGTCGCCGACGACCTCGTCGAGATCGCCGAGGACCTCGGCGCCGAGCTGATCGTGATCGGGCTCCGACGGCGTTCGCCCGTGGGCAAGCTGATCCTGGGCTCCAACGCCCAGCGCATCCTGCTGGACGCGACATGCCCCGTCCTGGCTGTGAAGCCGGCACGCACGGCATGACCGAGGAGCTGACCACCCCGCTGCACGCCGAGCACGTGGCTGCCGGTGCCACCCTGACGAGCTTCGCGGGCTGGCAGATGCCGCTGCGGTATGCCGGCGATCTCGCCGAGCACCACGCGGTCCGCACCGCTGCGGGCCTCTTCGACCTGTCCCACATGGCGCAGATCGAGGTGAGCGGCCCCGGTGCCGGAGCAGCGCTCGACGGCGCACTGGTGAGCGTGCCGTCCCAGCTCGCCGACGGCCGTGCCCGCTACACCGTGATCGTCGCCGAGGACGGCGGGATCATCGACGACCTGATCGTCTACCGGCTCAGCGCCGAGGACTACCTCGTGATCGCCAACGCCGCGAACCGGGTGAGCGTCCTCGACCAGCTCGCCCTGCGCAGCCAGGGGCAGCCGTGCGCGGTCGTCGATCGCACGCCGCACCGAGCCCTGATCGCCGTCCAGGGGCCGCGCGCCGCCGAGATCCTGGCGCCGCTCGTGGACGTCGACCTCACGATGCTGCGGTACTACGCGAGCGTCCAGGGGCGCATCGACGGCGTTCCCGCCCTGGTCGCGCGCACCGGGTACACCGGCGAGGACGGCTTCGAGCTCGCCGTGCCTGCCGAGGGCGCGGCCGGTCTGTGGCGGTTGCTCCTCGGCGCGGGTGAGGCCGCCGGGCTGGTGCCTGCCGGGCTCGCCGCCCGCGACACCCTCCGGCTCGAGGCCGGGATGCCGTTGTACGGGCAGGAGCTGACGCGGGCGACGACCCCGTACGAGGTGGGCCTGGACCGCCTCGTCAAGCTCGACCACGACTTCGTCGGCCGCGACGCGCTCGCGGCGCGCGCCGCCGCGCGCTCCGGCACGCACCTGATCGGTCTGGTCGGGTCCGGTCGCCGCGCGGCTCGTGCCGGATCGACGGTGCTCAGCGGCAGCGGGGGAGAGGGCGCGGCCGAGATCGGGGTGGTCACCTCCGGTGTGCTCTCCCCGACGCTCGGTCACCCGATCGCGCTGGCACGCGTGGACGTGCCCACCGCCGCAGGTGAGCAGCTCGACGTCGACGTGCGGGGCACCCGCCAGCCGATGACCGTCACCGAACTACCCTTCTACCGACGCCCGGCATGACTCCGGGTGGACCTCCAGCACGGAAGACGCATCTGACATGAGCATCCCCAGCGACCGCCAGTACACCGCCGAGCACGAGTGGGTGGTGCTCGCTGCAGGGACCGCCACGATCGGTGTCACCGCCTACGCGACCGACGCCCTCGGCGACGTCGTCTATCTCGACCTCCCCGCCGTCGGCACCGAGGTCGTCGCCGGCCAGGCCTGCGGCGAGATCGAGTCGACCAAGTCGGTCAGCGACCTCTACTCGCCGGTGACCGGCACGGTCTCCAGCATCAACGAGGCGGCCGTCGAGACGCCCGAGGTCGTCAACACCGACCCCTACGGCGAGGGATGGCTGTTCGCCGTGACCGTCGAGGCGGAGGGACCGCTGCTCGACGCCGAGGCCTACACCGCGCTCACCCAGGGCTGAGGCATGGCGGGCCAGTTCGTCCACCGGCACATCGGGATCGACCAGGCGGCGCGCGAGCACATGCTCGGCGTGCTCGGGCACCGTGACGTCGAAGAGCTGATCACGACGGCGATTCCCGCCGGCATCATCACCGAGCAGGTCGACCTGCCGGCCGCCGAGAGCGAGGTCGAGGTCCTCGCCGAGCTGCGGGCGATCGCGTCCCGCAACACGGTCCGCACCTCGATGATCGGGCAGGGGTACTACGACACCGTCACGCCGTCGGTGATCCAGCGCAACGTGCTCGAGAACCCCGCCTGGTACACGGCGTACACCCCGTACCAGCCCGAGATCTCCCAGGGCCGCCTCGAGGCGCTGCTCAACTTCCAGACGATGGTCATCGACCTCACCGGGACCGCTGTGGCCGGTTCGTCGATGCTCGACGAGGCCACCGCGGTGGCCGAGGCGATGCTGCTGGCGCACCGGGTCAACAAGCGCGGCAGCCGCTTTCTCGTCGACGCGGACACGCTGGCCGCCACCAAGGCCGTCCTCGAGACGCGCGCTGTGCCGCTCGGGATCGAGCTGACCGAGATCGACGTCCAGGGCCCGGTCGCGCCCGACGCGTTCGAGGGCGCTGTGGGCGTGCTGCTGTCCTACCCGGCCGCCAGCGGGGCGGTGCACCCGCGCGCGTCGCTGGACCGCTGGGTCGCCGCGGCGCACGAGGCCGGCGCGCTCGTGGTGGTCGCCGCCGATCTGCTGGCGCTGACGATCCTGGAGGCACCGGGCAGCTGGGGCGCCGACGTGGTCGCCGGCACGAGCCAGCGGTTCGGCGTGCCGATGGGTTTCGGTGGCCCGCACGCGGGCTACCTCGCCGTCCGCGAGGGGCTCCAGCGGCAGCTGCCCGGGCGGCTGGTCGGGGTCTCGAAGGACGCCGACGGCGGGCAGGCGCTGCGGCTCGCGCTGCAGACCCGCGAGCAGCACATCCGCCGCGAGAAGGCGACATCGAACATCTGCACCGCCCAGGTGCTGCTCGCGGTGATGGCGTCGATGTACGCCGTCTACCACGGCCCCGAAGGGCTGCGAGCGATCGCTGAACGGGTGCACGGGCACGCCCGTTCGCTCGCCGCGGGGCTGCAGGAGCTGGGCCTGATGCCCACGTCGGAGGTGTTCTTCGACACCGTCACGGTGCGGGCACCGGCCGCCGATGCGATCGTCGCGGCGGCGCTGCGCCGCAACATCACCCTCTGGCGCGGCAGCGAGGACCTCGTCAGCATCGCCGCCGACGAGCTGACGAGCACCGCGACCGTGCGTGACGTGCTGGCGGCGGTGGCGGAGGCGCTGGGGGCGAGCGCGCCGGAGCCGGCGGCGCAGGAGCGGGGCATCCCGGCGGACCTGTCCCGCTCCACGTCCTACCTGACCCACCCGGTGTTCAGCGCCCACAGGTCGGAGACGCAGCTGATGCGTTACCTGCGGCGTCTCGCCGACTCCGACTACGCCCTCGACCGCGGCATGATCCCGCTGGGTTCCTGCACGATGAAGCTCAACGCCGCGACCGAGATGGCCGCGGTCACGTGGCCCGAGCTGTCCCGGATCCATCCGTTCGCGCCCGCCGAGGACGTCGCCGGTTACCTCGAGCTGATCGAGCAGCTGCAGGGCTGGCTCGCCGCGCTCACCGGCTACGCCGCGGTCAGCGTGCAGCCGAACGCCGGCTCGCAGGGCGAGCTGGCCGGGCTGCTCGCGATCCGCGGCTACCACCAGGGCCGCGGCGATCTCGAGCGTGACGTCTGCCTCGTCCCCGCCTCCGCGCACGGCACCAACGCTGCGTCCGCGGTGCTCGCCGGGCTGCGCGTGGCCGTGGTGGCGACCGCGCCCACCGGCGACATCGACCTCGAGGACCTGCGCCGGGTGCTCGCCGAGCACGAGGGTCGGGTGGCCGCCATCATGGTGACCTACCCCTCGACGCACGGCGTGTACGAGCACGGGATCGGCGAGCTGTGCGAGCTGGTGCACGCGGCGGGCGGCCAGGTCTACATCGACGGCGCGAACCTCAACGCCCTCGTGGGCGTGGCCGGGCCTGGAGCCTTCGGTGGCGACGTCTCGCACCTCAACCTGCACAAGACGTTCTGCATCCCGCACGGCGGTGGCGGGCCCGGCGTCGGGCCGGTCGCGGTCGCCGAGCACCTGGCGCCGTACCTGCCCGGGCACCCGCTCACCCCCGGCGGTGGGCGTACGGAGGGCGCGGTGAGCGCCGCACCGTTCGGGTCGCCGTCGATCCTCCCGATCAGCTGGGCCTACATCCGCCTGATGGGCAGCGAAGGGCTGCGGTCGGCGACCGCGCACGCGGTGCTGTCCGCCAACTACGTGGCCGCACGTCTCGAGGACGCCTATCCGGTGCTCTACCGCGGCGACGGTGACCTGGTCGCGCACGAGTGCATCCTCGACCTGCGCCCGCTCACCGCCCGCTCGGGCATCACGGTCGAGGACGTCGCGAAGCGCCTGATCGACTACGGCTTCCACGCACCCACGATGAGCTTCCCCGTGGCCGGCACGCTGATGGTCGAGCCCACCGAGTCCGAGGACCTCAGGGAGCTGGACCGGTTCGTCGACGCGATGCTGGCGATCCGCGACGAGGCCCAGAAGGTGGCCGACGGCGAGTGGCCCCGCGAGGACAACCCGCTCGTGAACGCCCCGCACACCGCCGCGAGCCTGGTGGCGGACTGGGACCACCCGTACGAGCGCCGGGAGGCCGTCTTCCCGATCGCAGGCATGGAGACCGGCAAGTACTGGCCGCCCGTCCGACGCGTCGACGGGGCCTTCGGAGACCGCCACCTGGTGTGCTCGTGCCCACCGGTCGAGGACTACGCCTGAGCCCGTGGAACAAAGCAGCACGGGCCTCGCGTTTATAATGGTGAACGCACGCGACTCACAAGTCGCCAGTCCGCCGCTAACGCCCCAGCGCCGCCCGTCTCGGGACACCTGTCCCGGGGTCGAGTTCGTCGTGCCCGCCGTGAAGAAGAAGGTTTCCCTCCGCCATGCCTGACGACGCCACTGTCGTGACCGAGACCGCCGAGAAGAAGACGACCCGGAGCCGTACCAACGGCGCCGCGAAGACCGCTGCCGCGAAGCCGGCGCGCAAGACCGCCGCCGCGACCAAGGCTGCGCCGTCGTCCACCGCCACCAAGACCGCTGCGGCGAAGACGCCCGCACGGTCGAAGGCGGCCACCGCCAAGACGAGCCGCGCCCCCAAGGGCGGCAAGGACGACGCCGAGGTGGCCGACGCCGCCGTCGACGTCGAGGTGATCGAGATCGACGAGGAGTCGGACGAGGCCACCCCTGCCGTCAAGGGCAAGGAGGACGAGCCCGAGTCCGCGGGGTTCGTCTACTCCGACTCCGACGACGACGACGCCCCCGCGCAGCAGGTCGTCACCGCCGGCGCCACCGCCGACCCGGTCAAGGACTACCTCAAGCAGATCGGCAAGGTCGCGCTGCTGAACGCCGAGCAGGAGGTCGAGCTCGCCAAGCGCATCGAGGCCGGCCTGTTCGCCGAGGAGAAGCTGAACGACCCCGCGAACAAGTTCGAGGGCAAGGTCCGCCGCGAGATGGAGTGGATCGCCCAGGACGGCCGTCGCGCCAAGAACCACCTGCTCGAGGCCAACCTGCGTCTGGTCGTCTCGCTCGCCAAGCGGTACACCGGCCGCGGGATGCTGTTCCTGGACCTGATCCAGGAGGGCAACCTCGGTCTGATCCGCGCCGTCGAGAAGTTCGACTACACCAAGGGCTACAAGTTCTCCACGTACGCGACCTGGTGGATCCGGCAGGCGATCACCCGCGCCATGGCCGACCAGGCCCGCACCATCCGCATACCGGTGCACATGGTCGAGGTCATCAACAAGCTCGCCCGCGTGCAGCGCCAGATGCTCCAGGACCTGGGCCGCGAGCCCACCCCGGAGGAGCTGGCCAAGGAGCTGGACATGACCCCGGAGAAGGTGGTCGAGGTCCAGAAGTACGGCCGCGAGCCGATCTCTCTCGCCACCCCGCTGGGCGAGGACGGCGACTCCGAGTTCGGCGACCTCATCGAGGACTCCGAGGCGATCGTGCCCGCCGACGCGGTCTCGTTCACGCTGCTGCAGGAGCAGCTGCACTCGGTGCTCGACACGTTGTCCGAGCGTGAGGCCGGCGTGGTGCAGATGCGCTTCGGGCTCACCGACGGTCAGCCCAAGACCCTCGACGAGATCGGCAAGGTCTACGGCGTCACGCGCGAGCGGATCCGCCAGATCGAGTCCAAGACGATGAGCAAGCTCCGTCACCCCAGCCGCAGCCAGGTGCTGCGCGACTACCTGGACTGACGCACGCCAGCACCACGAACGGCCCGACACCCGCGAGGGAGTCGGGCCGTTCGCCGTCTCCGTGAGCGCGCGACCGATACCGTGACGACCACGGCGAGCAGAGGAGCGGCGTGATGTCGGTCGAAGAGATCCTGACCGTGGTGCTGATGGGGGCGCTGGTCCTGGGTGGCTATCGGCTGATCAGGCGTGCGGTGCGGCTCGGCACGCGTGACGCGTTGCGCGAGAACGCCCGCGACGTCACGACCGGGGCTGCTGCGTCGCCGCCCGCCGCGGCCGTCGGGAACCCTTCGAGGTCCGACGGCGAGTGATCGTCTGGATCAACGGAGCGTTCGGCGGCGGCAAGACCCACACCGCCTACGAGCTGGTGCGCCGCACCGAGCGGACCGTGCTCGTCGACCCGGAGATCGCTGGTTTCGGGCTGCAGCGCACGCTGCCGGCGGGGCTGCGGTGCGACTTCCAGGACATCGCTGCCTGGCGGGCGGGTGTCGTCGAGATCCTCGACCGCGTGGAGCGGTCGGAGAAGCACATCGCCTCCGTGGTGCCGATGACCCTCGTGGAGCCCGCCTACCTCGAGGAGATCCACGGCGGTCTGCGCGCGCTGGGTCACGACGTCCGGCACATCGCGCTCGTCGCGTCACCCGAGACGCTGCGGCGGCGCCTGCGCGGGCGGCTCGAGGGGTTGAGCGGGCGGGAGAGCTGGGCGATGCAGCAGATCGGCCGGTGCGTGAGCGCACTGTCGGACATGGACGCGCACCGCGTGGACAACGACCGGGTGGGGTTGGACGCCGTCGTCGAACACGTCGCGCAGCACGCGGGGCTGCCGCTGACGAAGCCACCACTGCCCGCCTGGCGAGGGCAGCTCCGCCGGCTCAGGGTCGCCGCCGCGGTGATTCGGTGACGGGTTCGCTGGTCCGCTGATCCGCTGGTCCGCTGATCCGACCGGCTCGGGCCTTGACCGGCAGCCGGGAGTCGTCCAGCGCCCACGAGATCGGACTGTGGGCTCGAGATCGCACTCCCGGGGGTGCGATCTCGCACCGGGGGTCCGATCTCGTGCGCGGGCACGGGAGAGCGGGGCGACCCGCAGCGGTGGCCGGGCAGCAGGAGCTGGGCAGTGGGCGTGGCCGGGCAGCAGGAGCTGGGCAGTGGGCGTGGCTGGGCAGCGGGAAGGGGCCGGCCGGGCAGGCGGAGCAGATCAGCCCCGAGCAGACCAGCCCGAGCAGACCAGGGGCGCACTCCTCGGCAGCGAGCCCGGGCCCGGCCGTGCGGAAGCCCGGTAGCAGCAGACGACCCGGCCCCCAGGAAGGGGAGCCGGGTCGTCGCGTGCGGTGTGCTGCGGTCTGCGACCGGGCCGCTCAGCGAGCGGCGGTCGGTGAGGCGTCGGCGTGGAGCCGCTCGGTCTCGTCGTGGATGTGCGCCGCCACGGGCTCGAGAGCGCTGCCGTGCTTGCGCGCGTGGTGAGCGCAGAAGTTCAGCTCGCCACCGGAGGCCAGCTCAACTCGCACGTAGGCCTGCGCACCGCAGGCGTCGCACCTGTCGTTGGCGGTCAGGGACGGGGTCACCTGTTCAGGGGTCATTGTGCTCACGTTGATATGTAACCACCCGGCACCGACCTCCCTTCCGCAGCACGCGCCGATTCCGCTGACCGCGTACAGGCATGGGGGCAGGAATATCCACCTGCTGCGTGCCGGAACGCACCGTTGTCAGCGCAGCGACTTACCATGCTGAGGTGCCGTCGACCTCCGCCTCCAAGCAACGCCCGGACAGCTACACCGCCCGCCACCTCTCCGTGCTGGAGGGGCTCGAGGCGGTCCGCAAGCGCCCCGGCATGTACATCGGGTCGACCGACTCCCGCGGCCTCATGCACTGCCTCTGGGAGATCATCGACAACTCGGTCGACGAGGCCCTGGAGGGCCACGGTGACCGCATCGAGGTCGTGCTGCACCCGGACTCCTCGGTCGAGGTCCGTGACCAGGCGCGAGGGATCCCGGTCGACAACACCGCGGCCGGCCTCTCCGGCGTCGAGGTCGTCTTCACCAAGCTCCACGCCGGTGGCAAGTTCGGCGGCGGCTCCTACGCGGCCTCGGGTGGTCTGCACGGCGTCGGGGCGTCGGTCGTCAACGCCCTCTCGGCTCGCCTCGACGTCGAGGTCGACCGCGGTGGCAAGACCTACGCCATGTCGTTCCACCGTGGTGAGCCGGGCGTCTTCGACGACACCGCGGGCCGCTCGCCAGACTCCCCGTTCGAGGCGTTCACCGACCACTCCGAGCTGCGCGTGGTCGGCAAGGTCGCCCGCGGCCGCACCGGCACGAGGATCCGCTACTGGGCGGACCCCCAGATCTTCCCCACTTCTTCGGCGTTCTCCTACGACGAGCTGGTCACGCGCGCCCGGCAGACCTCGTTCCTCGTGCCCGGCCTCACCCTGATCCTGCGCGACGAGCGCCGGCTGCCGGGCACCCCGGGCGAGAACGGCCCGGTCGAGGAGGTGTTCCGGCACGACGGCGGGATCGCCGACTTCGTGGACCACCTCGCCTCGGACGCCGCGGCCACCGACACCTGGATGCTGCGCGGCAGCGGCCGGTTCAACGAGACCGTGCAGTCTCTCGACGACAACGGTCACCTCCGTCCGCTGGACGTCGAGCGGACCTGCGAGGTCGAGGTCGCGGTGCGGTGGGGGTCCGGCTACGACACCGAGGTGCGCAGCTTTGTCAACATCATCGCCACACCCAAGGGCGGCACCCATCTGGCCGGCTTCGAGCAGGCCCTGCTCAAGGTGCTGCGCAAGCAGATCGACGACAACGCGCGGCGTCTGAAGATCTCGGCCAAGGATGGCAAGGAACGCATCGAGAAGGATGACGTGCTGGCGGGCCTGACCGCCGTCGTCACCGTCCGGGTCCCCGAGCCCCAGTTCGAGGGGCAGACCAAGGAGGTTCTCGGCACCGGACCGGTCCGGCAGATCGTCAGCAAGGTGGTCGAGACCGAGCTCACGAAGCTGCTCACCTCCTCCAGCCGGTCCGTGAAGACCCAGGTGGCGCTGCTGCTCGAGAAGGTCGTCGGCGAGATGCGTGCGCGGATCCAGGCACGCACCCAGAAGGAGATCTCGCGCCGCAAGACCGCGCTGGAGAGCTCCACGCTGCCGGCCAAGCTGGCCGACTGCCGCACGGACGATGTCAGCCGTTCCGAGCTGTTCATCGTCGAGGGCGACTCGGCGCTCGGCACCGCCAAGCTGGCGCGGTCCAGCGAGTTCCAGGCGCTGCTGCCGATCCGCGGCAAGATCCTCAACGTGCAGAAGGCCTCGCTGGCCGACATGCTCAAGAACGCCGAGTGCGCCTCGATCATCCAGGTCATCGGTGCGGGATCGGGGCGCAGCTTCGACCTCGATGCGGTGCGCTACGGCAAGATCGTGCTGATGACCGACGCCGATGTGGATGGCGCCCACATCCGCACGCTGCTGCTGACGCTGTTCTTCCGGTACATGCGCCCGCTCGTGGAGGCAGGTCGCGTGTTCGCGGCCGTGCCGCCGCTGCACCGGGTGGAGATCCCGGCGCACGGTCGTGCCAAGAACGAGCTGGTCTACACCTACTCCGAGCCCGAGCTCCAGAAGGTGCTCACGCGGCTCGAGCGCTCCAACCGCCGCTACAAGGAGCCGATCCAGCGCTACAAGGGCCTCGGCGAGATGGACGCAAGGCAGCTGGCGGAGACCACCATGGACCCGGGTCGCCGCACCCTGCGGAAGATCACGATGGCCGACGAGGCGGCGCTGCAGCACGCCGAGGCCGTGTTCGAGCTGCTGATGGGCAACGACGTGGCACCGCGCAAGGACTTCATCGTCGCCGGTGCCGAGCAGCTCGACCGGGGCCGCATCGACGCCTGATCCGCGGCCTGGACCGCGATCGGGTCACCTATGGGGCACACTGGATGCGGGCCGTGCGCCGGTCCGTACCCGGAGACCGCTCGCCGGTGCCCCCCGACACCTGGACCTCATGACACGCTCCCTGCCGCCGTTGCGCGAGCGCGTGGACCCGCCCGCCCGGCTGGACCCGCCGCCCGCTGAGCTCGGCCTGCACTGGCGCGGCATGGAGCTGGCCGACATGCCGGCGCTCCACGACCTGTTCCACCGCATCGAGGAGCACGACCAGACGCCCTACCGCACCGCGCTCGAGGAGACGCAGGAGCGGTACGTGGCCGAGTGGCACAGCGAGCCGCAGAACGTCCTCGGCGGCTTCGATCCGGACGGCACCTTGGTGGCCTTCGGCGCTGTCGCGCTCTCGCCCACCGACACCCGCACGCTGCGCGTGCACATCGAGGGCGGGGTCGACCCCGATCACCGCACCCGCGGCATCGGCTCGGCGGTGCTCGACTGGGAGCTCGGTCGTGCCCGGCAGCTGCTCGCGGAGTCCGACCGCGACGTGCCCGCCCGCCTGGTCGTGCACGTCGAGGACGACATGCCGGACTCGGTGCACATGCTGACCTCGCGCGGCTTCCGGGCCAGCCGGTACTACACCGAGCTGCGCCGCGACCTAAGCGTGCCGCTGCCCGAGGTCACGCTCAAGCGGCCGCTCGACCTGGTCCCGTGGTCCGGTGAGCTCGACGAGCAGGTCCGGCTCGCTCACAACGTCGCCTTCGCCGAGCACTGGGTCTCCGAGCCGCAGACGCAGGAGACCTGGACGCAGGGCCGCACCTACTTCGTGCCGGAGTGGAGCTTCATCGTCCTGGACCGCACCACGGACCGCGCCCAGGTGGTCGGCTACCTGCTCTCGAGCCGTTACGAGCAGGACTGGCCCTCGCTCGGGTGGAGCGAGGGATACATCGACCTGCTGGGCGTGCGACCGGACTGGCGTGGTCGCGGGATCGCGACGGCCCTGGTCGCGCGAGCGTTGCAGGCCTACGCCGAGTCCGGCATGCAGTACGCCTCGCTCGGTGTCGACACGCAGCGACCCGGCGTCGTGTTCGGGCTGTACAGCAAGCTGAAGTTCGAGCCCACCCGCGGCTCCACGATGTACACGATCGACCTCTGACCGCTCGTGGTGCGTTCGCCGAGAGCGAAGCAGGGCGTTCGCCGGTACCGACCTGGCCGCGCCGGCTGTTGACCGCGACATGAGCATGGAGAGCGCTGCCTGGAGCGCGATGTGGCGTGCCCAGAGCCGGACCATCGACGACCACCCCTTCAGCAAGGAGTCGCTGTCCCGGATCTGGCGGTTCGCGCGGCCCTACCGCGCACGCATCGCCGCGTTCGTGGGTCTGAGCGTCGTCGTCGCTGCGCTGGCGGTGGCGACACCGCTGCTGGCGGGCGATGCGATCAACGCGATCACCGGGGATGAGCCTGCCCGCGTCGTGATCCGGCTCGGGCTGCTGATCGCGGCCATCGCGGTCGCCGAGGCGGGCCTGGGCATCGTCGCGCGCTGGTTCTCGGCACGCCTGGGCGAGGACCTGATCGCGGATCTGCGCACCGCGGTCTTCGACCACGTGCAGCGCATGCCGATCGCGTTCTTCACCCGCACCCGCACCGGTGCCCTGGTCAGCCGGATCAACAACGACGTCATCGCTGCGCAGAGCGCGTTCTCGAGCACGCTCTCGGGCGTGGTGGGCAACGTCGTCACGCTGACCCTGACCCTGGTCGCGATGCTCACGCTGTCGTGGCAGGTGACGGTGGCGGCGCTCGTGCTGCTGCCGGTGTTCGTGATCCCGGCCCGCCGCGTCGGGCGCCGGCTCGCCTCGATGCGCCGCGAGGCGGCCGACCACAACGCGGCGATGAACGACCAGGCCACCGAGCGGTTCTCGGCGCCCGGAGCGACGCTGATCAAGCTGTACGGACGGCCCGACGAGGAGTCGCGCGCGTTCGCCGACCGGGTCCGCCGGGTGCGCGACATCGGGGTGCGCAGCGCGATGCTGCAGACGGTCTTCGTCACCGCTCTCACGCTGGTCTCGGCGCTGGCGCTGGCGCTGGTGTACGGACTCGGCGGCACCATCGCCCTCTCGGGTGGCCTCGACACCGGTGCCGTCGTCTCGCTCGCGCTGCTCATCACGCGCCTCTACGCCCCGCTGACGGCGCTGGCCAGCGCCCGCGTCGACATCATGAGTGCGGTGGTCGCCTTCGACCGGGTCTTCGAGATCCTCGGGCTGGAGCCGATGGTGCGGGAGCCCGCGAAGCCGGTGCCGGCCCCGAGCGGCCCGCTGGCGATCGAGGTCGACGGCATCTCCTTCGCCTACCCCTCGGCCGACCAGGTGTCGTTGGCGTCGCTGGAGGACGTCGCGGTCCTCGACCCCCGTGGCGGCGAGACCGTCATCGACGACGTCAGCTTCCGCGCCGAGCCAGGGGCGCTCGTCGCTCTCGTCGGTTCCAGCGGCGCGGGCAAGTCGACGCTCGCGCAGCTGCTGGTCCGGCTGTACGACGTCGACAGCGGTGCCATCCGTCTCGGCGGAGTGGACGTGCGTGAGATGTCCTCGGAGGAGCTGCACACCGCGATCGGGCTCGTCACCCAGGACGGCCACCTCTTCCACAGCACGATCCGCGAGAACCTGGTGCTCGGGGCTCCAGACGCGTCGGAGGAGCGGGTGTGGCAGGCCCTGGAGCGGGCGCGGCTCGCGGAGATGGTCGCGACCCTCCCGGACGGTCTCGACACCGTGGTGGGGGAGCGTGGCTACCGGCTCTCCGGCGGTGAGCGGCAACGTCTGACGATCGCGCGGCTGCTGCTGCGTGAGCCGCGTGCGGTCATCCTGGACGAGGCGACCGCCCACCTCGACTCGGCCAACGAGGCCGCCGTCACCGCAGCCCTGGCCGAGGCACTGACCGAGCGCACGGCGATCGTGATCGCGCACAGGCTCTCGACCGTCCGTGCCGCCGACCTGATCCTGGTGCTGGAGGAGGGCCGCGTGGTCGAGCGCGGCCGCCACGCCGAGCTGCTCGCGCTCGGCGGACGGTACGCCGATCTCTACCGCACGCAGTTCGACACCGACGAGAAGTCGGCGCCGGCGGAGCCGGCGATCGTGCCGAGCTCAGCCCAGCCCGGCGACCGGGGCTGACAGCGCCGTTCCCGAGGCGTCGCGGCGCTCGTCGAGCGGCGGCAGCTCGACGGGCTGACCGCCGGAGCCGACGGCACGCACCCGCTCGGGCGCGACGGCGGCCGCGTACAGCGTGTCCTCACCGCGCAGGAACCGCTGCACCCGCACGCCTGCCGTGCCGCGGCCCTTGCCGGGGTAGACGGCCAGCGGTGTCGACTTGGCCGAACCCGGCACCGTGCCGGGCAGCGCGTCCGAGGAGGCAGCGATGCTGGCGACCACGGCGCCGTCCATGTCCTCGGCCCGGATGACGGTCATGTGCACGACCTTGGCGCCCGCCGCGAGGCGGATGCCCGCCATGCCACCGGCACCGCGTCCCTGCGGGCGGACCGTGCTCGCCGGGAAGTGCAGCAGCTGGGCATCGCTGGTGACGAACACGATCTCGTCCTGGTCGAGGGCCGTCCCCACACCGACGACCTCGTCGCCGTCGCGGAGGGAGATCACCTCCCACTCGTCGGCGCGCCCGGGGCGGTCGGACGTCACCCGCTTGACCATGCCCGCGGCGGTGCCGAGCGTGAGGACGCCGCGCTCGTCGCCGTCGAGGAGGCTGACGAGCCCGACGACGCGCTCGCCCGCGGCGAGCATCACCATCTCCTGGACCGGCACCCCGCCCGACAGGCTCGGCGGCCCGTCGGTGGGTGGCAGGCCGGGGATCTCGACGACGGACAGCCGCACCACCCGGCCTCGGGAGGTGACGGCGCCCACCTCGCCCCGCGCGGTCGCGGGAGCGGCTCCGACCAGGGCGTCGTGGGCCGAGCGGCGGCCCTCGCGCGAGGGCTGGCGCTCGTCGGCCGTCCGCGCCAGCAGACCGGTGGCGGACAGCAGCACCCAGCACGGGGTGTCCGGGACCTCGAGGTCGACCGGGCCCTTGCGGCGGTCCACGGTCGCGGCGGTGGCGGTGCCGCCGCTCGCCTCGAGCAGCACGGTGCGGCGAGGGGTTCCGTGCGCCGCGGCCACGGCGCCGAGCTCGTCCGAGACGACCCGGCGCAGCAGGCCCTCGTCGGCCAGGATCGCCTCCAGCTCCTCGATCTCGCGCTTCAGCTCGTCGCGCTCGGCCTCCAGCTCGATCCGCGAGAACTTCGTCAACCGACGCAGCCGCAGCTCGAGGATGTACTCCGCCTGCTCCTGGCTGAGGTCGAAGATCGTCATGAGGCGGGTACGCGCGGTCTCGGCGTCGTCGCTGCTGCGGATGACGGCGATCACCTCGTCGATGTCGGCGATCGCGATCAGCAGACCCTCGACCAGGTGCAGCCGCTCCCGCCGCTTCCGCAGCCGGAAGCTGGTCCGCCGTCGAACCACGTCGATGCGGTGCGCGACGTAGACCTGCAGCAGCTCCTTGAGCCCGAGCGTGCGCGGCTGGCCCTCGACGAGCGCCACGTTGTTGATGCCGAAGGACTCCTCCAGCGGCGTCAGCCGGTACAGCTCGGTCAGGACGGCCTCGGGGTTGAACGCGTTCTTGATCTCGATGACCAGCCGCAGCCCGTGCTCGTGGTCGGTGAGGTCGGTGACGTTCGCGATGCCCTGGATCTTCTTGGCGAGGACGGCGTCCTTGATCTTGTCGATCACGCGTTCGGGACCGACCAGGTACGGCAGCTCGGTGACGACGATGCCCTTGCGCCGCGGTGTGATGTTCTCGATCCGCGTCGTGGCCCGGGTCCGGAAGCTGCCGCGGCCGCTCGCGTACGCGTCGCGGATGCCCTCGAGCCCGATGATCTTGCCGCCGCCGGGAAGGTCGGGGCCGGGCACGAAGCGCATCAGCGCCTCGAGATCGGCGTCGGGGTGCTCGATGAGGTGCCGGGCGGCGGCGACCACCTCGACCAGGTTGTGCGGCGGCATGTTCGTGGCCATCCCGACGGCGATCCCGGACGCCCCGTTGACCAGCAGGTTCGGCAGCGCGGCGGGCAGCACCTCGGGCTGCATCAGCGAGTTGTCGTAGTTGGCGACGAGATCGACCGTGTCGGAGTCGAGGTCCGCCGTCATCACCAGCGCGGCGGGAGCGAGGCGCGCCTCGGTGTACCGCGGGGCCGCGGGGCCGTCGTCGAGCGACCCGAAGTTCCCGTGACCGTCGATGAGCGGCAGCCGGAGCGTGAACGGCTGCGCCATGCGGACGAGGGCGTCGTAGATCGCGGTGTCACCGTGCGGGTGGAGCTTGCCCATGACCTCGCCGACCACGCGGGCCGACTTCACGTGGCCCCGGTCGGGCCGCAGGCCCATCTCCGCCATCTGGTACAGGATCCGGCGCTGCACAGGCTTGAGCCCGTCCCGCGCGTCCGGGAGCGCCCGGGAGTAGATGACGGAGTAGGCGTACTCGAGGAACGAGGACTGCATCTCCGTGGAGACGTCGACGTCGATGATCTTCGTGTCCTGCGGGGGTGGTTCAGCGGAGGGACGGCGGGCCATGCTGCCATTGTCGCCGAGGTCGCGCCCGCAGCCGTGGAGCCCACACCGGACCGACGCGTCCAGGTGGCGCGACTACCATGCTCGAGCATGACGTCGGCTGCGGACGCACCTTCCTACCCGGCGCACTGGGAGGCCGATGTCGTCCTCCGTGACGGCTCGACGATGCACATCCGCCCGATCGGGCCCGACGACGCCGCAGCGTTGCAGGCGTTCCACCGCGCCCAGTCGGAGCAGTCGACCTACTTCCGGTTCTTCGCCCCGATGGAGCGTCTGAGCGAGCGCGACCTGCGTCGCTTCACCCACGTGGACCACGACCAGCGGGTGGCGCTGGTGCTCGTGCAGCGCAGCGAGGGCCACGACCAGATCCTGGCGGTCGGGCGGTTCGACAGGCTCGAGGAGGACGGCGACGTCGCCGAGGTCGCCTTCAACGTCGCCGACTCCGCGCAGGGGCGTGGGCTCGGCTCGATCCTGCTCGAGCACCTCGCGGCGGCCGGGCGGGAGATCGGGATCCGGCGGTTCTCGGCCGACGTGCTGCCGAGCAACACCCGGATGCTGCGGGTGTTCACCGACGCCGGCTACGACACCACCCAGCAGTATGCCGACGGCGTGGTCGAGGTCTCGATCCCGATCCGACCCACCGACCGCTCGCTCGCCGTACTGGCCGAGCGCGAGCGGCGCGCCGAGGCGTTGAGCATGACGGCACTGCTCGCCGCCGAGGGCGTGCTCGTGCTGGCCCGCGGCGAGGAGGGCGAGATGCTCGGCGAGCGGGTGCTGGCCGCCATCGCTGGCTCCGGATTCACCGGCCGGGTCGTCACCGCCGGCTCGGTCGCCGAGCTGGCCGACGCCGACCTCCCCACGCTGGCGGTCGTCGCGGCGGCCCCCGAGGACGTGATGGCCGCGCTGCCGTTGCTGGCGGAGCGCGGCACGCGCGCGCTCGTGCTGCTGACGGCAGGTTTCGGCACGGGTGGCGGAGCCTCCGGTCCCTCCCAGCGCAGCCTGATGCGCGCGCTGCGCGAGCACGGCCTGCGTCTCGTCGGGCCCCGTTCCTTCGGTGTACTGGTTCACGGCGCCGCCGGACCGCTGCCGGCCACGCTCGCCCCGGACCCGGTACCGATGGGCGACGTCGGGGTGTTCTGCCAGTCGAGCGCCGCCGCTCGGGCGTTGCTGTCGCAGGTCACCGCGCGCCGGCTGGGGCTCTCGAGCTTCCTCGCCGCCGGGCAGCGCGCCGACATCAGCGGCAACGACACCATGCAGTACTGGTCCACGGACGAGCGCACCCGCGTGGTCTGCCTGTTCCTGGAGTCGATCGGCAACCCGCGCAAGTTCTCCCGGGTCGCGCGACGGCTCGCGGCGACCAAGCCGGTGGTCGTGGCGATCGCCGGCACCACGGGCCAGCGGCAGCTGCCAGGCCACCCCGTGCGGTCCTCGACGGCGCCGCGCCGTGTGCTGGAGCAGATGATGCGGCAGGCGGGGGTGCTGCTCGCCTCGTCGGTCTCCCAGCAGCTCGACTGGGCCGCGCTGCTGTCCTCGCAGCCGCTGCCCGCCGGGGACCGGGTGCTGGTGGTCAGCAGCTCCGGCAGCCACGCGGCCGTGCTCGGGGATCTCGTGACCGAGCACGGGCTGAGGGTGGCCGGCGAGCCGGTGGCGCTGGCACCCACCGTCGGGGCCGAGGAGCTCCGGGCGGTGCTGGCCGATGCGGCGGGACGCGACGACTGGGACATGGCCCTGGTCGCCTACGGACCCTTCGGCGTCGACATCGGTGCCGACGCCGCGCAGGCGACCGCCCAGCTCGCCGCCGACAGCGGCCGCACGGTGGCAGCCCTGATCCTGGGGCGCACCGGGCTGCACCCCGACCTCTCGGTCTCGAGCCCCGGCGGCGGCGTGGTGCAGGTCCCCGGGTTCCACGACGGCGCCGACGCGGTGCGGGCGCTGGCAGCCGTGCGCGGCTACGCACGGCACCAGGACGATCCGGTGAGCCCGCGGGTCGAGGTGGTCGGCGTGCGGCGCCGCCACGCGCGCGCCCTCGCGCACGCCGAGCTGGTCGGGGTGCCGACCGGGACCTCGGTCCGGCTGTCCCACGACAAGGCCACCGAGCTGCTCGCGGCGTACGGGCTGGACGTCTGGCCCGCGACCAGGGTGAGCGACGTGCAGCAGGCGCGCGCGGCCGCCGCCTCGATCGGGTGGCCGGTCGCGCTCAAGGCGAGCGACGACCTGCTCCGGCACCGCGCCGACCTCGGCGGCGTGCGGCTGGACCTGTCCAGCGATGCCGAGCTGACCGAGGCCTACACCGCGATCACGGACCGTCTCGCTGCGCTCGGACGGCACCACGTCAGGCTCGAGGTGCAGCGCATGGCGCCGACCGGGGCGGCATGCGTCGTGACGGGGCTCGAGGACGAGCTCTACGGGCCGATCATCGGCTTCGGACTGGCCGGGGACGCCGTCGAGCTGCTCGACGACGTCGCCTACCGGATCCCGCCGCTCACCGAGGCGGACGTGTCCGACCTCGTGCGCGCGGTGGGAGCCGCACCCCGGCTGCTCGGCTACCGCGGCCTCCCGCCGCTGGACGTCGCGGCGCTGGAGGACGTGATCGAGCGGCTCAGCGTCCTCAAGGAGGAGCTGCCCGAGGTGCGCTCGGTGTCGCTCAACCCGGTGCTGGTGAGCGAGCGCGGGCTGGCGATCCTGTCGGCCACCGTCGACCTGCTCGCCGCCGAACGGGGCGACACGGCCCGTCGCACGCTGCCCTGATCGTTACGGCATACTCACCGGGTGCCTTCATCGTCTTCGACTGCGCTGCGCCGCCTGCGGACCGACGTCGAGCGCGCCGGGTACTACCCGGACATCGTCGCCGACGTGCTGGACCTCGCGCTCGCCGGTGAGGAGGTCATCTCCCACCTCGTGCACGTGGAGACGATGTTCGACCGCGCCGAGGTGCGGCGTCACATCACGGTGCTGGTGCTGACCGACACCCGGCTGGTGCTGGCGCACGTCGACGACCTGCCGGGCGAGGACCCCGAGGCCGTCCCCGCCGCAGCGGCCACCACCGAGTCGATCGCGATCCGGCACCTGCGCACGGTCGGTCTGACGCACGGCGTCGCCGACCCGGTCGGCTATCGGCGCGGCTCGGCGGTCAGCGAGGTCACGCTGGCCCTCTCGTGGGGTGCGGTCAGCCGGGTGGAGCTCGAGCCCGCCACCTGCGGCGACCCGAGCTGCGAGGCCGACCACGGCCTGACCGGCTCGCTGCTGCCCGACGACCTCGTGGTGCGCGTCAGCGCCGATGCCGAGGGCCCGGCCGCGGTGCGTGCCGCCATCGACTTCGCCGCGGCGCTCTCGGCGGCCACGGCCCGGGTGTGAGCACGGCGGACTGGCTCGGCGACGTCCTGCTGGGCGCGTCCGGTGCGGCCGGGGTGGAGGTCGTCGTCGACCCGAGCGGTCACGCGGGCAGCTCGGCCGCGGCGGCCCGGCGCCTCGAGCTGCCGCCCGCCCGGCGCGCCTGCGTGGTGCTCGTCGACGGCCTCGGTCTCCACAACCTGCTCGCGGCGGCCGAGGTGGCCCCGGCCCTCACCGGTGCACCGCACCGCCCGCTCCAGTCCGGCTTCCCCTCGACCACCGCGACCAACATGGCCGCGCTGGGCACCGGGCTTCCCGGGGGCCGCACCGGCATGCTCGGCTACACCGTGCGCAACCCGGCCACCGGCAGGCTCCTCAACCTGATCTCCTGGCGCGACGGACCCGAACCGGAGACCTGGCAGCAGCAGCCGACGATCTTCGAGCTGATGGCCGAGCAGGGTCATCTCGCGGTCAGCGTGGGCCCGTGGGAGTTCGAGTCCTCACCGCTGACCCGGGCAGCGCTGCGCGGCGCCGAGTACGACGCTGCGGAGAGTCTCGAGGAACGGGTCGACCGGACCATCGACGTGCTCGGCGAGCCCGACGTCAAGGTCGTGACGACGTACTGGGGCGACGTCGACAAGACCGGCCATCACCACGGCTGGCGCAGCCCGCAGTGGCGGGAGGCGCTGGCCCACCTGGACGCCGAGCTGGCCCGGCTGGCCGCCGCGGTGCCACCCGAGACGCTGCTGCTGGTGACCGCCGACCACGGCATGGTCGACATCCCGCTGGGGGAGTCCGTGGAGTTCGGCGGCCCCGCACGGCTGGACGTCGCGCGCAACCCGGTGCTCGCGGACGGCGTCGGCCTCGTGGCGGGGGAGCCCCGTATCTGCCACGTCCACGCCGAACCCGGTGCCGCCGCCGCGGTGCTGCAGGCGTGGCGGGCCGAGCTGGGGGAGCGTGCGGACGTGCGCAGCCGCGACGAGGCCATCGCCGCCGGCTGGTTCGGGCCGGTCGAGGACCGGTTCCGGCCGGTCGTCGGCGACGTGGTGGCCGCCATGCGCGGCGACATCGCCGTCTTCGACTCGCGCACACAGACGGCGGCCTCGCTCGAGCTGATCGGGATGCACGGCTCCGGCACCGCGGCCGAGCGGACCGTCCCGCTGATCCGGATGGCCGGCTGACCGCATGGCCACGCTCACCTACTTCGCGGGCACCATGGACTCCGGCAAGAGCACGCTCGCGCTGCAGATGAACCACAACCACTCCGAGCGGGGCCGCCGCGGGGTGATCTTCACACGCAGCGACCGCGCCGGCGAGGGCGTCGTCTCCTCCCGGCTCGGGCTGCGGCACGACGCGGTCGAGGTCACGGACGCGACCGACTTCTGGGACGAGGTGATCGGCCGGCGGACCCGCGGCGTGGTCGTCGACTACCTCGTGTGCGACGAGGCGCAGTTCTACAGCGAGCTGCAGATCGAGCAGCTGGCCCGGGTCGTGGACGAGCTCGAGGTCGACGTCTTCGCGTTCGGCATCACGACCGACTTCCGCACCCGCCTGTTCCCCGGCTCGGCACGGCTGGTCGAGCTGGCGGACCGCGTGGAGGTGCTGCAGGTGCAGGCGTTGTGCTGGTGCGGGCGCCGCGCCACCCAGAACGCGCGCACCATCGACGGCGTCATGGTCACCCAGGGCGAGCAGGTGCTCGTGGGGGACACCGCCGAGCTGGAGACCGGTGTGGTCGGCTACGAGGTGCTGTGCCGCCGTCACCACATGCGTCGCATGACGGCGACCTCGGCGCGCGCGGTCAGCCCCTCACCGGACCCGCTGCCGCTGGACCGGCTGCCGCTCGACCTCGACGTGTGCTCGGTGCCGCCCCGACGACCCGGCTAGAGTGGCCGATCGTGATCGAGGCACGTCAAGCCACCTCAGGTGGTCTCACCACTCGTGGCCCCGTCCTCGTGATCGGTACCGGTCTGATCGGCGCCAGCATCGGGCTGGCCCTCACCAGCCACGGCGTGCCGGTCCGGCTCCGCGACAGCTCCCCGACCGCGCTCGCCCTGGCCCGGGACGTCGGCGCCGGTGACCCCGAGGGTCCCGACGACGACCCGCCCGCCCTCGTGGTGGTCGCCGCCCCTCCCGACGTCGCCGCCGGGATCGTCGGCGCCGCCCTGCACACCTACCCCGACGCGGTGGTCACCGACGTCGCGAGCGTCAAGGCCACGATCCGCGACGAGCTCGAGAGCTTCGCGACGCTCGACCTGAGCCGGTACGTGGGGTCCCACCCGATGGCCGGGCGCGAGCGACACGGCGCGGCCGCCGCCGACAGCGACCTGTTCGCCGGCCGCCCCTGGGTGCTCGCGGCGGGCCCGGAGACCTCACCGGCCGCGCTCCGCACGGTGCGGTCGCTCGCCGTCGACCTCGGTGCGAGCCCGGTCGAGATGAGCGCGGCCGAGCACGACGAGGCCGTGGCCCTGATCTCCCACCTGCCGCAGCTGCTCTCCTCGCTGCTCGCGGCCCGGCTGGTCTCCGCCCCCGAGCGTGCGCTGGGGCTCGCCGGGCAGGGCCTGCGCGACGTCACCCGCATCGCGGCCAGCGACCCGCAGCTGTGGGCCTCGATCCTCGTGGGCAACGCCGGGCCGATCCGCTCGGTGCTGCGAGCGGTCCGCGACGACGTCGACTCCCTGCTCGGCGCGCTCGACCGGGCGGCCGACGACGGCCCGCTCGCCCTGGGGGCGATGGCCGGTATCGCGGGGCTCGTCTCGGCAGGCAACGACGGCGTCGCCCGGATCCCCGGCAAGCACGGCGGTGCGCGCAAGCACTACGTCGAGGTCACCGTGCTGGTCCCGGACCGGCCCGGCGAGCTGGGTCGGTTGTTCAGCGAGGTGGGGGAGATCGGCGTCAACATCGAGGACTTCCAGATGGAGCACTCACCGCGCCAGAAGGTGGGGATGGCGACGCTGTCGGTGCTTCCGGGTGCCGCGGACGCGCTGGTCACCGAGCTCGAGAGGCGGCAGTGGCGGGTGGTGGTCGAGTGAGCGCGCCCAGGAACCACACGATCGTGGCGATCGACGGCCCGTCGGGCTCGGGCAAGTCGACGATCAGCCGACGGGTGGCGGCCCAGCTCGGGATGGCCTACCTGGACACCGGGGCGATGTACCGCGCGGCGGCCTGGTGGTGCGTGCGCGACGGCATCGACCTGACCGACACCGGCGCCGTCGCCCAGGCGGTGCGTGAGCTGCCCCTCGTGATGGGGACGGACCCGGCAGACCCCGGTGTCGCCGTCGGCGGCGAGGACGTCTCGGTGGTGATCCGCTCGACCGAGATCTCCACCGTGGTGAGCGCGGTCGCGACCAACCTCGAGGTGCGGGACGAGCTTCGCAGGCGGCAGCGCGAGATCATCGACGCGTCACGACGCGAGAGCGGCATCGTCGCCGAGGGGAGGGACATCACCACGGTGGTCGCCCCCGACGCCGACGTGCGGATCCTGCTGGTCGCGAGCGAGGAAGCCCGGCTCGCGCGCCGCGCCCGCGAGATCCACGGTGCCGACGACTCCTCCGCCCTGGCCGCCACGCGCGACCAGGTGCTGCGGCGCGACGCCGACGACTCGACCGTCTCGAGCTTTCATCGCGCCGCTGACGGGGTCGTCACCATCGACTCCTCCGAGCTGACGCTCGAGGAGACCGTCGACGCCGTCAGAGGTCTCGTCGAGGCGACCCGGAGGAGCGGGCGGTGAGCCAGAAGGACACCCCGCGCCGCACACCCGGCCAGGAGATCAAGCCCGAGCACATCAAGCGGTGGGGCCCGACGTGGTCGCGCCGCGTGGGCCAGCTGCTCGCGCACGGCGTCTGGAACACCCGGGTGCTCGGCGCCGAGAACGTGCCACGGACCGGCCGCGTGCTGCTCGCGGCGAACCACACCGGCATCATCGACGGCCCGCTGCTGCACGGTGCCATCCCCCGCGGCTCCCACTTCATCATCAAGGAGGAGGCGTTCCAGGGCTGGACGGGTCCGCTGATGCGCAACGCCGGCCAGATCCCGGTCGACCGCGGCACCGGCCGCGCGGCGCTGCAGACGGCGCTGGCCCTCCTCAACGAGGACCGCGTCGTCGCCGTCTTCCCCGAGGGCACCCGGGGGCGCGGCGACGTGAGCTCGGCGAAGGCCGGCATCGCCTGGCTGGCGGTGCGCGCGAACGCGCCGGTGCTCCCGGTCGCGATCCTCGGCACCCGGATGCAGGGACAGAAGCGCGGGCACATCCCCGGCTTCCGCGCCAAGCTGTACGTCGTGTTCGGCGAGCCGTTCGAGGCGGCGCCGCAGGACGCGGTCAGCGGGCGCGCGGCCGTGCAGGCGGCCGCCGAGCGGGTGCAGGCCGAGATGAGCCGGCACGTGGAGGCGGCCATCGCTCGCACCGGGGTCGACCTGCCGGCGGAGTGACTCGCTGCCGGGCGCGACCGCCCGGCCGAGCTCAGGGCCGGCCCGCGCGAGGCGGACCGGCCCTGAGCTCAGTGGGACTGCGTCACTGCCAGAGGATGTTCGCCTCGCCGTAGACGGGGTCGAGGCCCTGCACGAAGCCCGACCAGCTATCGCCGTTGAACAGGCCACCGGTCACCGGGCCGGCGTCCGAGAGCCCGACGGCGCACACCACGAGGGTGTTGGTCTCCGGGTCCCAGCCCTGCAGCGTGTACCCGCACACGTCGGACGCCCCCGTGCCCATACCGAAGTTCTGGGCCTCGATGAAGCTGGCGCCCGACCCGTCCTCGAGGAGCGGGAAGATCGCCGGGGCCTTGGGCTCGTCGAACCCCTCGGGCAGGCCGTCGGGGTAGACGTACTGCAGCACCATCAGGTACGGCGTGAAGCCCGCGAACTCGTCCTCGTTCTCCCAGCCGGCCCAGATGTCGGCACTGCCCTCGGTGATGTCGATCAGGCTGAGCCCGACGCGCACCTCGACCGCCGCGTCGGCGTCCGCGGGCGTCATGTGGGTGACCACCCAGGCGGGCTCGCCGATCGCGACCGTGGAGCCGGGCGCGGTCTCGCCCGGCTCACCGAAGTCGATGGCCTCGACGTCGTAGGCCGGCGCTTCCTGCGTGGGCTCCTCGGTGGTGGGCTCGCTCTCGGCACCACCCGTGGCGGTGGTCTCCGCTCCTTCAGGGCTGTCGTCGGAACCGGAGCCGCTGCAACCGGCGAGGACCAGGCCGGCGCTGAGCAGGGCGGCGATGGCAAGGGGGCGAGACGTGCGCACGGAGTGCCTTTCGAGGGACTGAACGAGGAGTGGCGCCGTTGCCGCTGAACAGGTTAGTGAAGGTGAAAACACCTTCGTGACCAGGCGTGGGGGCAGCACTCCCCATCCGTGGGGAAGAATGCGGGGGTGACGGACAAGCCCATGCAGCCGACCCAGCCCTCCGACGGTCAGGATGCCGACGACCAGCAGGCGCAGCGCGTCGAGGCCCTGCGCGCGGGCCTGGCCGACTACGACCTCGCGCCCGAGGACCTCGCGCTCCTCGAGGGTGCCGCCCAGGGCGGCGGCGACGCCGGCGCGGCGGGACCGTTGCCGGTGCTCGCCGTCGTCGGCCGGCCCAACGTCGGCAAGTCGACCCTGGTCAACCGGATCCTCGGCCGCCGCGAGGCCGTCGTCCAGGACACGCCGGGGGTGACCCGCGACCGCGTGACGTACGAGGCCGAGTGGGCGGGCCGGAACTTCCTGCTCGTCGACACCGGCGGGTGGGAGCAGGATGCCCGCGGGTTGCACGAGCGGGTGGCCGACCAGGCGGAGATCGCGATCGAGCTGGCCGATGCCGTGCTGTTCGTCGTCGACGCCACGGTGGGGGCCACCACGACCGACGAGCAGGTCGTCCGGCTGCTGCGTCGCTCGGGCAAGCCCGTCATCCTCGTCGCCAACAAGGTCGACGACCAACGCGGTGAGGCCGATGCCGCCGCGCTGTGGAACCTCGGGCTCGGTGAGCCCTTCGCGCTGTCCGCCCTGCACGGCCGTGGCTCGGGCGACCTGCTCGACGCGGCGATGGAGATGCTGCCGCCGGTCTCCCAGACGGGTGGGCCGATCCGTGACGGCGGGCCCCGCCGGATCGCGTTGCTGGGTCGCCCGAACGTGGGGAAGTCCTCGCTGCTCAACGCGATCACCGGCACCGAGCGCGTCGTCGTCGACGACGTGGCCGGGACCACGCGCGACCCCGTCGACGAGCTCGTGCAGCTGGGGGATCGGCAGTGGTGGTTCGTCGACACCGCCGGCATCCGGCGCCGGGTGCACCAGACCCACGGCGCCGACTTCTACGCCTCGCTGCGCACCCAGACCGCGCTCGAGAAGGCGGAGGTGGGCGTGGTGCTGGTGGACGCGAGCGTCCCGATGACCGAGCAGGACATCCGCGTCATCCAGCAGGTGATCGACGCCGGACGTGCGCTCGTGATCGCCTACAACAAGTGGGACCTGATGGACGACGACCGGCGCGAGCTGCTCGAGCGCGAGATCGAGAAGGAGCTGGTGCAGGTGCCCTGGGCGCCGCGCATCAACATCTCGGCGCGCACCGGCTGGCACGTCGACCGGCTCGTGCGGGCGCTCGACCGGTCGTTGGAGTCCTGGGACACCCGCATCTCGACCGGTCGGCTCAACTCGATCCTCGGCGAGCTGGTCGCGGCGCACCCGCACCCGGTGCGTGGCGGCAAGCAGCCGCGCATCCTGTTCGCGACCCAGGCCTCGACCCGCCCGCCGCGCTTCGTGCTGTTCGCCAGCGGGTTCCTCGAGCCGGGCTACCGCCGCTTCATCGAGCGGCGGCTGCGCGAGACGTTCGACTTCACCGGCAGCCCGATCGAGATCAGCGTGCGCGTGCGCGAGAAGCGCCGCCGCACCCGATGACCTCGTCCGGGACGTCGACGGCGGAGCGCGAGTTCCTCGAGGCGCTCGCCTGGCTGACCGAGACCGACGAGGCACTCGCCGCGGTGGTCGCCGAGCACGGGCCGCCGCTGTTCTGGTCGCGCCCGGCCGGCTTTCCGAGCCTGGTGCTGTTCGTGCTCGAGCAGCAGGTCTCGCTCGCCTCGGCCGCCGCGACGTACCGGACGTTGCTCGCCCGGTTGGGCACCATGAGCCCGACGGCGGTGCTCGCCCATCCCGACATGCGCGCCGACGGCGTCTCGCGGCAGAAGGAGCGGTACCTGCGTGCGCTGGCTGCGGCCGTCGACGACGGCACCCTCGACCTCGCGGAGCTCGCCGACCTGGACGACGACGAGGTGCGGGCCCGGCTGACGGCCCTGCCGGGGATCGGGCGCTGGACGGCCGACGTCTACCTGCTGGCCTGCCTGTCCCGCCCCGACCTGTGGCCGGTCGGCGACCGCGCGCTGCAGGTCGCCGCCGCCGAGACGCTCGGGCTCGCGCAGGCGCCGGACCAGGCCGAGCTGACCGAGATCGGTGACCGGTGGCGCCCGCACCGGTCCACCGCCGCTCGGCTGCTCTGGCACGGCTACCTCCGCCGCCGCGGCCGCCAGGAGACGTCGGTCCCGGTCTGACCCTCGCCACCCGCTTCCCATTTCCCTGAGGCGCCATGGCGCGGTCCTGAGCACTCCAGCCCACGCGTCCTCCTACCCAGTTCGGTGCTCGGCGTCGAGGTCGGCGGGTGCACCCACCGATCTCGACGGGTAGCACCGAACTCGGCGTGTTGGGGCGTGGGTGACACCGGCACGGCACCCCGGGAGCCGCCGGTCGCGGGGCGCGGGAGGATGTCGGGATGCGCGCGGTGGGGATCGACGTCGGGACGAGCAGCACCAAGGTGGTGCTGGCCGAGATCGTCGACGGGCGTGTGCGTGAGGTCGCCACCCGTGCCGCGGCCACACCGCGCGACGTCCGGAGCCTGCTCGAGGTCGTCGAGGCGGGGTGCCGTTCCCTGATGGCGGACGGCGGCGACGTCCAGGCTGTGGGCGTGGCCTCGATGGCCGAGACCGGCGCCCCGATCGGGGCGGACGGGGACGCCCTCACCGAGCTGCTGCGCTGGGACGAGGGCCTGGGCGCCTCCGACGCGGGCGAGCTGCAGGACCTGGCGCCGGAGGTGTTCGCGCGCTCCGGGGTGCGCCTGTCGGCCAAGACACCCCTGATGACGTGGCGGTGGCTGCGCCGGGCGCGACCCGAGATCTGGGACCTCATGGCCTGCTGGCTCGGTGCCGCCGATCTCGTGGTGCACGGGCTCACCGGTGAGCGCGTCACCGATCACACGCTCGCGGGGCGCACGGGTGGGTACCGGCTCGCCGCTCCGGGGCGGGCCACGCCCACCGCCTTCGACGTCAGCCTGCTCTCGCTCGCCGGCATGGCACGCGACCGGCTGCCGCGGGTGGCGGGCGCCGACGAGATCGCCGGCCGGCTCAGCGCGGCCGCCGCGGCACGAACCGGGCTGCCGGCCGGGCTCCCGGTCGTGGTGGCCGGCCACGACCACCAGGTGGCTGCCTGGGCTGCGGGCACGCGCTCCCCGCGCGACGTGGCCGACTCGCTCGGCACGGCCGAGGCCGTGCTCACCGTGCTGGCACGGCGACCGGACCCGGAGCAGGTGCGGCGGCAGGGGATGAGCCTGGTGCGCACCGCCGCCGGCGACGCCGACGCGGTGGTCGCCGGTTCCTCCAGCGCCGGTGCGATGCTCCAGGACTGGCTCTCCCGCATCCCCGCGGCCGAGCACAAGGCGGTGCTGGCTGCCGCCGCGGACGAGCTGGCAGCCGACGATCAGCCCACCGGGGCTGCGGTCGCGCCGTACCTGCGCGGGCGGCAGAGCCCCGAGCCCGATCCTGAGGCGCGCGCCGGCCGGCCACCCGCGGGCTGGACCAGGCAGCGCCAGGCCCGCGCCGTCGTCGAAGGCATCTGCTACCAGGCCCGGTGGATGATCGAGTCCCAGCCGGCGCAGGAGGTGCCGCAGCGGGTCGCGGTGATCGCGGGCTCCCGGTTGCCCGCGCTGTGGACCGCCCTCAAGACCGCCACGCTGCCGTGGCCGGTGGCGCTGGTGCGCGCCGCCGAGCCGGTGGCGACCGGTGCCGCGGTGCTGGCGCTGGCGCGCTCGGGAGCCCTGGGCGCTCCTGCGGACGCGGTGCGCACGGCGCCGGCCCTGGACGCCGAGACGCCGGCACCGCCGGGTCGGGACCTGCACGCCGAGGCCTGTGCCGCGTTCGTCCGGAGCGTACGGGCAGCCCTGCCCGCTCCCGACGGCTCGTCAGGCCGCTCGGCTGCCGTAGATTAATGACAGAGACTCGCTTGACCATCTCTAGATCCGTCCGATCGACAGATCGCCCGGCGTTCCGCCTCCTTCCTGTTGCCCATCCGTTCCACTCCTTGTTCCTGCTCTCCGTTCGAAACACAGCCGAGGACGACCATGACTGAACAGGCCGCTGCCGCAGCACCTCTCGAGCCGCCGGAGGAGAGCTTCGGGCTCTCGCTCGAGCCGCCGCCGCCCGTCGCCGCCGTCGCAGCCACCCAGGCACCGGCGCTCGCGCCCAAGGTCGATCCCGAGATGGTCCCGGCGCTGACCCAGAAGGCTGACGCCTACGTCGCCTCCCTGATGAGCAGCGACGCCAAGTCGCCGGAGTTCACGGCGAAGGCCGACTCGGTCCGCACGATGGGCGACCAGGACATCCGCCGCGCCGCCGACGTCTCCAACCGGCTTCTCGCGACGCCGGTGAAGGAGATCAAGGAGGGTGGCCTGTCCGAGTCCGGCACGGTCGGGCAGTCGCTGCTCGCGCTGCGCCGCGCCGTCGAGGACCTCGACCCCTCCGAGGAGACGTTCGGGCGCAAGCTGCTCGGGTTCATCCCCTTCGGCGACAAGATCAGCGACTACTTCCAGCGCTACGAGTCGGCGCAGAAGCAGCTCGACGCGATCATCCGCGCCCTCTACAACGGTCAGGACGAGCTGCGGAAGGACAACGCCGCGCTCAACCTGGAGAAGCGGAACCTGTGGGACACCATGGGCCGCCTCAACCAGTACATCTTCATGGCCGAGCGCATCGACACCCAGCTCTCGGCCACGATCTCCGAGCTCGACGTCACCGACCCCGAGCGCGCGAAGGTGATGCGCGAGGACGTGCTGTTCTACGTCCGGCAGAAGCACCAGGACCTGCTCACCCAGCTCGCGGTCTCCATCCAGGGCTACCTGGCGATGGACATCATCATCAAGAACAACCTCGAGCTCATCAAGGGCGTCGACCGCGCCACCACGACGACGTTGTCCGCGCTCCGCACCGCCGTGATCGTGGCGCAGGCGCTGGCGAACCAGAAGCTGGTCCTGGACCAGATCACGGCGCTCAACACCACGACCTCGAACATGATCGTGGCGACCTCGAAGATGCTCGCCGACAACTCGGCCACGATCCAGGAGCAGGCCGCCAGCGCGACCATCGGGATCGAGCAGCTGCAGGAGGCGTTCGCGAACATCTACACCACGCTCGACACGATCTCCGACTTCAAGATCCGTGCGCTGGACTCGATGGCCCAGACCGTCGGCGTGCTGCAGACCGAGACCACCAAGGCCGCCGAGTACCTGGAACGATCGCGCAACTCCGACCGTTCTGAGCTGCAGGGCGGCTCGCTCGACATCGGCGGGCTGAACCTCAACAACAACCGCTGATCGGAGTCTGCAACAACGTGTCGTGGTGGTCGGAGCTGGGGCGGAAGCTACGGGGTGAGCCCGAACCTGTCGTGCTGCCCGAGCTCCCACCCCCACCCACGGGCGAGGAGATCCTCGGATCGGTGGAGGCGGTACGAGCGCGGGTCGCCGGGCGGGTGCCGCCGGCGATCGCCGCGCGGGTCGACAAGATCGCCCGCACGGTGGCCGTGATGGTGCCGCGGCTCGACCGGCCCGGCCTGGGCAGCCAGCAGGCGCACACCGTGGTCTCGACCGCGACCAGCTACCTGCCCGAGGCCGTCGACGCCTACCTGCGGCTGCCGCGCGACTTCGCCGACAGGAGGATCGTCGCCGACGGCAAGACCTCGCTGATGCTGCTGGTCGACCAGCTCGACCTGCTCAGCGCGACGTTGACGAAGATCTCCGACGCCGTCTCTCGCCAGGATGCCAACGCCCTGATCGCGCACGGCGCGTTCCTCGAGGAGAAGTTCACCAGCTCCTCGCTCACCACCCCTCCCACGGAGCACCTGTGACCATGTCGTTGCGCGCCGCCCTCACCGGCCTCGTCGAGGCCGGTGAGGCCGCGGGCGTGCCTGCCGCCGTCACGCGGGAGGAGGGGATGCGGCTGTCGGCCGCTGTGGCCGAGTCCTCTCCCGGGGCGCCGGCGGCATGGTTGAGCGAGGTCGACGGCGGGTCGACTGTCGAGTTCTTCGCGGCCGGCTCGGCCGGGCGTCGGTGGCGCGGCGCCCCGACCGACGTGCTGGTCTCGCTCGCGGGCGGGCCGCACGCGGTGCCCTACGCCGAGGCGCTGGCGGCCGTGGTGCGCGCGGGTGCCACGTTGGGCACCCCCGGACCGCACGTCGCGGCCCGCGCGGCCGCCACCGCGGCGGTGCAGCTCGCCGCGTCGAGCGCGCAGCCCTCGCCCGACGTGCCGCGCACGGTCGCGTCCGCGCCGATCGCACGAGCCACGGCCGACCTGCTGCGGCAGCTCACCCCCGATCTCGACGGCGGGCTGACGGCGCTGCGGCCCGACCAGCGGCAGCCGGAGGTCCCGAGCGTCGAGGGGATCCTGGCCGCGCTGAACCGTGGCACCGGGTCGGCAGCCGCGGGCGAGCCGACGACGGTGGCACCGGCACCCGGTGAGCCGGGCGCCGCCCCGGTGGCGCAGGCGCAGGAGACCGCGGCCGCCGCGGCCGAGGAGCCCGGCGAGCCGGAGAAGTCGCTCGAGGAGCTGCTCGAGGAGCTCGACAGCCTCGTCGGGCTGAAGCGCGTCAAGGCCGAGGTGCGCCGCCAGGTCGAGCTGCTGCGCATCGAGAAGCTCCGCGTGGAGGCGGGGCTGACGCGACCGACGCTGACCAGGCACCTGGTGTTCGTGGGCAACCCGGGCACCGGCAAGACGACCGTGGCACGGCTGGTCTCCGGGATCTACCGGGCGCTGGGACTGCTGGACAAGGGCCACCTGGTCGAGGTGGACCGCTCCGAGCTGGTGGCGGGCTACGTGGGGCAGACCGCGATGAAGACCGCCGAGGTGGTCGCCAGCGCGGTCGGGGGAGTGCTGTTCATCGACGAGGCCTACGCGCTCACCCAGTCCAGCACCGGGATGGGCGCGGACAGCTTCGGCCAGGAGGCGGTCAACACGCTCGTCAAGGAGATGGAGGACCACCGGAACGACCTCGTGGTGGTCGTCGCCGGGTACCCGGTACCGATGGCGGAGTTCGTCGCGGCGAACCCCGGGCTGGAGTCGCGGTTCTCGACCACGATCCACTTCGAGGACTACGCCGACGACGAGCTGCGCGGCATCTTCGAGCTGATGGCGGACCAGGCGGACTTCATCCCCACGCCGCAGACGCTGGAACGGCTCGAGGAGATCTGCTCGGTGCAGCTGCGTGACGCCTCGTTCGGCAACGCCCGGTTCGTGCGCAACCTGCTCGACGCCGCGATCGCCCGGCACGCCTGGCGGCTCCGCGAGGTCGAGGCGCCGACCATCGAGGAGCTGCAGACCCTGCTGCCCGAGGACCTCGTCGCCGACGAGGACGAGGAGCCCGCGCCGCCGTCGGTCCTCGTCGACGCCCCAGCCGAGGGCGGCGACACCGACGACAGCGACGACGTCGGCCCGGCAGCCGCACCCGACGATCCCGAGCGGCCGGCGGCAGCGCCGCTGCCCCCGGCCACCACCGAGGAGGACGAGTGACCTCGACCGCACCGGCGTCTGCCCAGCAGGCGACGCCGCCCCAGCAACCCGCAGGGCAGGTCGCTCTCCAGCCGCCGGCTCCGGTGGCGCAGCAGCAGCAGCGGCCCCCCGCGACGTCGGCGCAACGGATCATGCAGATCTCGGTGGTGACCGTGGTCGTCGCGCTGCTGGTCGCGGCCCTGGGCTTCGTGCTCGCGCTCAACCAGGCTGCCGGTCTCGACCGCGCCGGGGCGCGCGCCGACCGCGTGCTGACCGTGATGGCGGTGCGCAGCGCGGTGCTCGACGCCGACGGCGCCGCGACCAACGCCTTCCTCGTCGGCGGCCTCGAGCCGCAGCCGCGTCGCGTGGTCTACGACGAGGCGATCGCGGCTGCCGCCGCAGGGCTGGCCGAGCTCGCCGAGGGTGCGGACGCCGACGCCGAGCTGATCGCGAACCTCAACGCCGACCTCACGAGGTACACCAGCCTCGTCGAGGCCGCCCGGGTCAACAACCGGCAGGGCTTCCCGGTCGGCGCCGCGTACCTCGACCAGGCCTCGACGCTCGTGCGCGAGGAGATGCTCGCCGATCTCGACGCGGTCCTGTCGATGGCCGCCGACGACGCGGCGTCGGACTTCGGGGTCGGCAACCTCTCGTACGTGGTCGTGCTGGTCGTCGTGGTCGCGCTGGTGGTGCTGATCGTCTGCCAGGTACGCCTGGCCGCGATGACTCGACGGCGACTGAACCCTGGGCTCGCCCTGGCCACGGTGCTGCTCGTCGTCGCCTTCGCGGCCGGCGCCATGGGTGCCCGGTCCTCCGCGGAGACCGCGGCCGCGGTCCGCACCGAGGACTACCGGCCCACGCTCGCGGTCGCGCAGGCCTCGGTGCTGGCCGCCGAGGCGCGCACGCTGGAGTCCTTCACGCTGATCAAGCGCGGATCCGGTGCTGCCTTCGAGGAGGCGTTCGTCGAGCGCACCGAGGCCGCGGCGGCGCTGCTCGAGGAGCAGGGCGGCGACCTGCCGGAGCTGCTGCAGACGTGGCTGGACCGCCACGCCGAGATCCGCGAGCTCGACGACAGCGGTGACTGGGACGGCGCGGTGGCCCTGGCGGTCACCGATGACGAGAGCGGGCCCAGCGCCGCCTACACGCAGCTCGTCGAGGCGGCCGCGGCCGAGATCGGCGCAGGGTCCCAGGACGTCACGAACGAGCTGTCCGATGCGGTCACGCAGGCCCGGCTGGCGGCCTGGGTGCTGCTGATCACCGGGATCGTGGCGGCGATCGCGTGCTGGCGCGGTCTGGCCGCGCGGCGGGAGGAGTACCGATGAGAGCGACGACCACCCGCCGCGGCCTGGCGGTCGGCGCGGCCTTCGCGCTCCTGCTCGGACTGGGTGCCTGCTCCGGCGGCAGCGGTGCCGACGACCTGGGACAGGCCGCGGAGGAGACCGCCACGGACGAGCCCACGCAGGAGCCGACCGACACCGGCCCGAGCACACCGGTGACGTGCGACGACCCGGTGGCCTCCTACGCCCCGCTCGAGGCGCTCCCCGCGCCGGACGCGCTGCCCTCGGGCAGCACGATGGCGCAGATCCGCGAGCGCGGCACCCTCGTCGTCGGCGTCTCCGCCGACACGCTGCTGCTCGGCTCGCGCAACCCCTTCACGGGAGCGATCGAGGGTTTCGACATCGACATGCTCCATGAGATCTCGCGTGCGATCTTCGGCGACCCGGACCGGCTGCAGTTCCGCGTCATCACCTCGGGCCAGCGCCTTCAGGTGCTGGAGTCGGGCGAGGTGGACCTCGTGGCTCGCGCCTTCACGATCACGTGCGAGCGGTGGGAGAGCATCGCGTTCTCGGCCGAGTACTACCACGCCGGCCAGAAGGTGCTCGTGGCCGAGGGCTCGGAGGCGCAGGGTCTGGAGGACCTGGCGGGTCAGCGCGTCTGCGCGCCCGCAGGGACCACCACCCTGACCCGGCTCGAGGAGTACCCGGAGGTCGAGGCGGTGCCGGCACCCACGCACAGCCAGTGCCTGG
Source organism: Pseudactinotalea suaedae (assembly GCF_009733815.1). Classification (GTDB taxonomy): domain Bacteria; phylum Actinomycetota; class Actinomycetes; order Actinomycetales; family Beutenbergiaceae; genus Pseudactinotalea; species Pseudactinotalea suaedae. The sequence goes on along the minus strand of NZ_WNXY01000002.1, from coordinate 24,786 downwards.
CGCTGTTCCAGCAGGGCCAGGTCGACGCGATCACGGGTGACGACACGATCCTCGCGGGCTTCGCCGCCCAGGACCCGTACGCCGTCGTGGTCGGCGAGCCGATCAGCGACGAGCCGTACGGGATCGGCGTGCCGGCCGCCAACACCGACATGGTCCAGTTCGTCAACACGGTGCTGGCCCAGATCGTCGCCGACGGCACCTGGGTCGAGATCTACCAGCGCTGGCTCGGTGAGCCCCTCGGCCCGGCACCGGAGCCGCCGGTTCCGGTCTACGGGCGGACCGCGTGACCGCCACCGGGGTCAGCGCCGGGCTGCCGACGCCTCCCGGCAGCCTCGGTCGCGCCGCGACACCGGAGGAGCTGCTCGACTTCCTGACCGCGCTCGAGGAGTGGCTCGCTCGCACCCGCGGCGAGCTCGACCGTCTCGACGAGGTCGCCCAGCGCGCCAAGGACGCCTCCTCGCACAGCAGCGACGTCGTGCTGGCGATGGCGCTGTGGCAGGCGCTGCGCAGCCGGACCGATGCGATCCACCAGGAGTGGGACTCCGGTCGCGCCGACACGGCCGCCCGGGAGCGGATCTCCACACAGATCTGGGGGCGGCTGGGCTCGGGCGCGCTCGACGTCTCGCTCCCCGAGGGTGCGCGCCTGGTCGACGCCCTCGTGGGCCAGCTCCGCGAGAAGCTGGCGATCGACCCCTCGACCGTCAAGCTCGTGGCCCGGCTCCGGCAGGTGCGCGCCGAGGTGGTCCGGTGCGAGGACCTGGCCCGGTCGATGGCCGACGCGGCGGTGACCGACCGCGTGGAGGTGCTCGCGAAGCGGCAGGCGAAGCTGATCGCCGAGGCGCAGCGCGGCGCCGACGTCACCGGTCCGCTCGGCGAGCTCGAGGCCGACGTGGCCCGCGCGCACCGGGACCTGCTGATCGCCAGCTCCCGCTCGGGTGAGCTGCGCCGCGACCGCGAGCGCGCCGTCGAGCTCCGCGACGCGCTGGCGGAGCGCCGGCCCGTGCTGCTGGACCTGGAGGCGCGCTGCCGGCGCGAGATCGCCCGCCCGCCGCGGCTGGCGGTCCCCGACCCGATGCGGTTGGGCGAGCCGCCGCGCGACCGCGCCGGTGTCGACGCCTACCTGGCACGCCTCGACGCCGCCGCCCGCGCGGTGAACGCCGCCGAGCACGCGTACGCGACCCCGCTGCGGGAGCGGGCGTCGTTGCGCTACCGGCTCGCGCAGGCGCAGTCGGACGCCCGGGCGCACGGCCGGGACACCTCACCCACGGTGCAGGCGGGCTGGACCGAGGCCTCCGACGCCGTCATGACCACACCCTGCGACGTCGAGCTGGCACGCGCGCTGGTCGCGCAGTACGAGAGGCTCGCGGCGCCGCTGGACCTTCGAGGTCCGACCACGACGAGGATCGGAGGGACCCCGTGACCGCTTGCACGCAACCGGGCTGCACCGGCACCTACGAGGACGGCTGGTGCAACGTCTGCGGCTCGCCCGAGTCCTCGGGCGGAGGTGCCACGGCGGCCTCCGCCGCGGCGGCGACGCCGACGGGCGGTGCCTCGCCGTCGGCGGTGCTCGGCGCCGGCATGCCGGAGGCACGCCCGGACTCGGGCAAGACCTCGGCGATGCGCGGACCGGAGCACCGCGACTCGACCCGCACATCGTCGGCACGGCTGGCCTCGACCGCCATCGGTTCCGCGCGCACCGGGTCGCGGACGACGCGCCGCGTCGGCACCGGCTCCACCCGGTTGCGCGGGCACCGCCTGGGCGCCGGGCTCACCACGGTGCCGCCGGTCCCGGTGGCCGACCCGCTGCAGGCGATCATGCCGGTCGCCGAGGTGCCCGAGCGGAAGCGCTACTGCGCCTCCTGCGGCGGCCCTGTGGGTCGGTCGCGCGGCGAGGTGCAGGGCCGGTCCTCCGGCTTCTGCCCGGCGTGCGGCGCGAAGTTCAACTTCGACCCGGTGCTCAAGCCGGGCGAGCTGGTCGCCGGTCAGTACGAGGTGGTCGGGTGCCTCGCCCACGGCGGCCTGGGATGGATCTACCTGGCACGGGACCGCAACGTGTCCGGGCGCTGGGTCGTCCTCAAGGGCCTGCTGAACGCCGACGACGCCGATGCCGCGGCGGCCGCGATCGCCGAGCAGCGGTTCCTGGCCGAGGTCGAGCACCCGCTGATCGTCGAGATCTACAACTTCGTGGTCCACGACGACGCCGGGTACACCGTCATGGAGTACGTGGGCGGCAAGTCGCTCAAGGACATCCTCAAGGACCGCCGCGACGCCAATCACGGCGTCGTGGACCCGCTGCCGGTCGACCAGGCGCTCGCCTACGTGCTCGAGGTGCTGCCGGCGTTCGCGTACCTGCACGACCACAACCTGCTGTACTGCGACTTCAAGCCCGACAACATCATCCAGCAGGGCGAGGGCGTCAAGCTCATCGACATGGGCGGTGTGCGCCGGGTCGACGACGACGTGTCGGCGATCTTCGGCACGGTCGGCTACCAGGCACCCGAGGTCGCCGAGCTCGGTCCCTCGGTCGCGTCCGACATCTACACGATCGGCCGCACGCTCGCGACGCTGGTGCTGGACTTCCGCGGCAACACCTCGACCTACGTGGCGTCGTTGCCGCCGGTCGCGGACACCCCGGTGTTCGGCACGTACGACTCGTTCTACCGGCTGCTGGCCAAGGCCTGCGCGCCCAACCCCGACGACCGGTTCGGGTCGGTGGACGAGATGCGCGTGCAGCTGCTCGGTGTGCTGCGCGAGGTGGTCTCCGCCGACCGCGGGCCGGGCAACCCCGCCACCACCTCGTCGGCGTCGGCGCTGTTCACCGCCCCCACGGTCGACGTGCCCGAGCGGCCGCTGATGTGGCACGAGCTTCCCGAGCTCGAGGTGGACCCCTCCGACCCGATGGCGAGCTTCCTCGCCGGCGTCAACGTGGCCGACCCGGTCGCTCGGGTGACCGCGCTCAACAAGGCACCGGAGCGCACGGTCGAGGTCCAGCTCGCGATCGCCCAGGCGGCCGTGGCGGCCAACCGGATCGACGTGGCCCGCTCGCTGATCGGGGAGATCCTCGCGGACGACCCGTGGGAGTGGCGGGCGCTGTGGATCGGCGGGCTGGCCGACCTGGCCGGCAACGACGCCGCGACGGCGGTCGCGTCCTTCAACGCCGTGTACGGGCAGGTACCCGGCGAGCTGGCGCCCAAGCTGGCGCTGGCGACCGCCTGCGAGGTCTCCGGCGAGCTGGACGTGGCCGAGTCGCTCTACGTGGTGTGCGCGCGCTCCGACGCCAACTACACCGCGCCGTCGGCGTTCGGGCTGACCCGGATCCGCAGCAGGAGGCAGGATCTCGACGGCGTGCTGCGCTCGCTCGACCTGGTGGCACCGACCCGTGGCTCCTACCCGGCGGCACGGCTGCAGCGGGCGCGTGCGCTGACGGCGTCCGGTCGCGGTCTGCAGGCGCTCGACGACGCGCTGCGCAGCATCGACGGCGTCCCGCTCAGTCCTGCAGCCCGGGCGGACCTCCGTATCGAGGTGCTGGAGGCCGCGCTCGCCCAGGTGCATCGGACGAACGCACCGATGGGTGCGCAGATCGCCGACGTGCCTGCGCAGGAGCGTCCGTTGCGTGACGCGGTCGAGGCCGCCTACCGCGAGCGGGCCCGCATCGCCGACACCCGCGGCGAGCGCATCGCGCTCGTCGACCGCGCCAACGCTGTACGGAACTGGACCCTGTGGTGAGTGAACCGACGACCGGCGACGCGCAGCGACCAGCGGGCCAGGTGCCCGCGGAGGGGCTGCCCGAGAGCGGGCTCCCGGTGCCGGAGCACGTGAAGATCACCGACCCCGACGAGCCGGGGGCGCCCGCCGAGACCCGGACGAGCCCGGAGGCCGGGCCGGTCGACGAGCCCGAGTCCCCGGCGGCGCCTGCGGTCGAGCCCGCGTCCGAGGCGACGCGTGCGGTCGAGCCCGAGTCCACGGGTGAGTCCGAGAGCGAGCCCGACGTCGCCTGCCCGTCGTGCGGTGCGCAGGTGGCCGCGGGCTCGAAGTTCTGCGAGGTGTGCGGGTCCCCGATGACCGGTGCCGCGCCGGAGCCTGAGCCGGTCGTCGCGGCGGCCGCCGCGCCTCCCGCACGTCCGTGCGCCCGGTGCGGCGGGCGGGTGGCCGCGGACGGCTATTGCGAGGAGTGCGGCGCTCCGGCGATGAGCGAGCGCGACCACTTCGAGGTCTCGCCGAGCGCGACCGTGGGTGGGGTCTGCGACCGCGGCATCACCCACGCACGCAACGAGGACGCCATGGCGCTGGACATCGTCGGCGGCGTCACGATGATCGTGGTGTGCGACGGCGTCTCGACCGCGCCGCTGTCGGACCAGGCCAGCCTCGCGGCCTGCGCGGCCGCGCTGGCCACGCTCGCCGAGGGTGCGCCAGGTGGACCGCGCGAGGTCACCGAACCTCCCGGCGGCGCACGGACGAGCGCCTGGGGCGTGCTCCACGACGACGCGGCCGCGCGCGCCAACGAGGCGGTGCTGGCGGTCCCGGTCGAGCAGCCCTCGGACGCGCCGTCGTGCACCTACGTGGCTGCCGTGGTGCACGACCAGCGGGTCGTCGTCGCCTCCGTCGGTGATTCGCGGGCGTACTGGTTGCCCGACGAGGGCCGAGGGGTCCGCCTGACGATCGACGACTCGTGGGCGCAGGAGATGCTCGAGCTCGGCGTGCCGGCGAGCCGCGTCGAGTCCTCGCCGCACGCGCACGCGATCACGCGCTGGCTCGGCCCGGACGCGCCCGAGCTGAAGCCCCGCACCGACACCCTGATGGCGACGACTCCCGGCTGGCTGCTGCTGTGCTCGGACGGCCTGTGGAACTACTGTGCCGAGGCGGACGACCTGGGCGAGCTGGTCCGGTCAACCGTCGCGGCGGCAGGGGAGGGCGCGATCGCGACCGACGTCGCCGGCGCGCTCGTGTCCTGGGCCAACGACCAGGGTGGTCGCGACAACATCACGGCCGTGCTCGCACGGCTTCCCGGCTGACCGCCGGGCAACGGCACACGGACCGGATAGCCTGCAGGGCGAAGGACAGGAGAGACGATGGCCAGCTTCACCGCCGAGGTGTTCCAGAACGAGTTCTTGGCCGAGGGCGCCACCGACGTGCACGCGATCGTGCGGGTCACCGCGTCGGGCGCCGGTGCGGCGTCGGCAGGGTCCTTGGAGGCCGCCGAGGTGATCATGATCGACACCTCGGGCTCGATGGCGGGTGCGAGCTTCGCGGCCGCACAGGAGGCGGCCAAGGTCGCGCTCGACGTGATCGTGGACGGCACGTGGTTCGCGATCGTCGGCGGCAGCCACGTCGCGAACCGGGTGTTCCCGTACCCGAACGCGCCGTCGGCCATGGTCCGGATGGAGCCGGCGGCCCGGGCCGAGGCCAAGCGCGCGATCGGCATGATGCGCGCCGGTGGTGGCACCGCGATGAGCACCTGGCTGCAGCTGGCGGGCCAGCTGTTCACGACCGTCCCGCACGGCGCCCGTCGGCACGCCATCCTGCTGACCGACGGCAAGAACGAGTCCGAGCCCAAGTCCCAGCTGACCGCGACGCTCGAGCGGCTGCAGGGTCAGTTCCGCTGCGACGCCCGCGGCGTCGGCTCTCGCTACGTGGTGGCCGAGGTCCGTGAGATCGCCTCGGCGCTGATGGGCTCGGACGAGCTGATCCGCGACCCCTCCCAGATCGCCGCGAGCTTCCGGCAGATGCTGGGGGAGTCGATGGCCCGTGGCGTGGCCGAGGCGCAGCTGCGCGTGTGGGCGCCGCAGGGCTCGCAGCTGCTGTTCGTCAAGCAGGTCTCGCCCAAGCTGGACGACCTGACGCCCCGCAAGACCGTGGTGAACCCGCTGACCAGCGGCTTCCCGACCGGCAGCTGGGGCGACGAGAGCCGCGAGTACCACGTGGCGGTGCGGGTGGGCTCGAAGCCGGTCGGCGCCGAGCAGCTCGCCGCGCGCGTGCAGATCGTCACCGGCGACCAGGTGCAGGCATCGGGTCTGGTCAAGGCGATGTGGTCGAGCGACTCGAACCTCACCGCGCGGATCAACCCCGAGGTCGCGCACTACACGGGGCAGGCCGAGCTCGCGGAGGCCATCCAGGACGGTCTGGCCGCCAAGGCGGCCGGTGACGAGGCGACGGCGACCGTCAAGCTCGGTCGCGCCGTCCAGCTCGCGAAGGAGACCGGCAACGACGAGGCCACCTCGCGCCTGCGGCGCGTCGTCGAGATCGAGAACGAGGAGCAGGGCACCGTGCGCCTCAAGCGGAACACCGACAAACTGGACGAGATGGCGCTGGACACGGCGTCGACCAAGACCACCCGGGTGCGCAAGTGAGCGCGGTCTGTCCGCAGGGGCACACCTCGGAGTCCGAGGACTACTGCGACATCTGCGGCGCGCCGATCGAGGCGGCGACCAGCGCCGGCCCCGCGGTGCCCAGCCCGGCCGAGCCCACCGAGGCGTCCACCGCTGCCACCACCTGCCCGCACTGCGGCTCGCCCGCAGCCCCGGGCGCGCTGTTCTGCGAGAACTGCGGGTACGACTTCACCACGGGCACGGCCCCGCAGCCGATCAACGCCGACCCCTGGGCGCTGCCGAGCGATCCGGGGCCCAGTGGTCCCCGACCGAGCGACCCCAAGCCCGGCGACCCCCAGCCGAGCGACCCGGGCACCGGCGACCCCGGTCCCAGCGACCCTGAGCCCGGCGGCCCCGACCCGGCCGAGCCGGACCCGGCCGAGGGCGACCCGGCCCAGGGCGACCCGGCGGAGAACGAGCCTGCCGCCGTCGCCCCGGGTGAGGCGGACCCGGGGTCGGAGCAGCCGGCGAGCAGCGGTGGGCTGCCCACGCCGCCGGCACCCGGACCGGACCAGTGGGTCGCCGAGGTCTGGGTGGACCCGGACTGGTACGCGGCCCAGGATCCCGAGGACCGGATGCCGGCGCCGGGTTCGCCGCACGTGGTGCCGTTGCGCGCGAAGAGCGTGCTGGTCGGGCGGCCGTCGGCCTCGCGGGGCATCAAGCCCGACGTGGACGCCGGTGAGGACACCGGCGTCTCGCGCCGGCACTGCCAGCTCACCACCGACGGGCTGCGCTGGTGGGTCGAGGACCTCGACTCCGCGAACGGCACCTACGTGAGCCACACCGGCGACCCGTTGCCGACCACGCCGCTGACCCCCGGGGACCGGCGCGAGCTGGCCGAGGACGACCGGGTGTTCATCGGCGGCTGGACCCGCCTGGTGATCCGGCTGGCGCTGCCGGGCGAGGTCTGAGGCGACGCACCTGCGGGTGCGCCCTCACCCGCCCTGGACCCGGTCGGGCCGTGCGCCGATCTGCCAGTCCGAGCCGTAGGTCGAGAACAGGCGGGCTGCCGCGGCGGAATCGACGTCCGCGGTGGCGCGGTGCAGCGCCTCGGAGGACGTGAGCCCGCTCGCGAGCCGCTGGTGGTAGGCGCCCATCAGCCGGGCGGCGACGCCGTCGTCCACCGCAGCCACCGCGGCCACGACGCTGCGGGCGCCGCAGGCCAGCATGCTCGCAGTCAGGCCGATCGACTCGTCGCCGGGCCGGATCAACGCCCGACCGGTGTCGCACGCCGAGAGCACCACGTGCCCCGCCCGCACGCCGCGGCGCTGCAGCTCGTAGGCGAACAGCGGGCCGTCGTGCATCGTGACCGAGGAGAACAGCGCGTTCTGCTCATGGTGGTGGCCGTGCGCCGCCACGTGCACCACGTCGGCGCTCACGAGCGCCTCGGTGAGATCGGTGCCGGTGGCGTGCGCCACCGCGGAGCCGTGCTCGCCCCAGGCGCGGGCGACGGCGGCCGCCTCGTCCTCGCCGCGCTCCAGCCCGGGACCGGCCAGCGCCGCGACGCGGTCGACCTGCGCCGGGTCGCGCTCACCCGCCACCCACGCGGTCAGCGAGAAGGCGACGACCAGCGGTCGCTCGTCCAGCCCGGGGAGCAGCCGCCAGGGCAGGGATCGCAGCACCTTGGTCCGGACGACGACGAGTCTCGACCGGGTCATCGGCCACGGGATGAGCCGAGCGACGCCGTCGAGCCTCCTGGCGAGGGAACGACGCACGACGGCGGCGAGCGAGGAGGGCAACCGGCGCCCGGCCATCGCCACGTCGGCGAGGAGCAGCCGGTTCTGTTCGGCGACGTGGTCGGCGTCGCCGAGATCGTGCAGGCGCGTGCCGCGTGCATCGATCGTCACCGCACCGAGCCGGCCCGCGGCCGCGAACAGCGCGATCACGTCGGTATCGCTCTGCGCGGCGAACGCGCTGACCTCGGCGGCCCGCACCGGTCGCAGCAGCCCGGTGCTCCCGTCGTCGTCGGCGAGCTCCCACTCACGCTGCCGGATCGCCCGTTCGAGCTCCTGCACGCGCCAGGTCAGCGCGTCGGTCCCGGGTGCGTCGGCGCCGTCGCGAAGCTGTGAGCGGAGCACCCGGAGCTGGGTGAACAGCTCGTCCAGCAAGCCGTCCTGGTGCGGGACCAGGCTCGGCATGCGGGTGGTGGCCGCGCGCCAGCGCTCGGTCGCGGTGAGCACGCGGCTGGGCGAGCCGGTCGCGAGGGCGATATCGACGTCGAGGGTGACGAGCCGGCCCGCGTGCAGCGCGAAGGCGGTGCGGGCATCGAGGGAGGCGGGCCGTGCCTGCTGCTCGGCCATCCGTCGAGCGGCGTCGCGGAGCCGGCGCCGGGCACGGGTGCGCTGGCCCGCGGCGAGCGCGAGCCGCGCCGCCAGCCAGTCCTGCTGGAGACGACCGGCCGGCGAGGTCGCCGTGCCGCGCACCTGGGCGAGCAACCGGGTGGCTCGGTCCTGGTCACCGGCGGCCAGACTGGCCTCGGTCGCGGCCAGCAGCGCGGCGCGGCGGACGACGCGCGACTGGGTCGGGAGCTCCTGCAACCGCTCGGCCAGCTGCGCGGCCGCCCGGGGCCGCAGCCCCGCGGCCAGGGCGGCCTCGGCGCGCAGGATCTCCGCCTGCACCCACCAGCCGTCGGCGCCCCGACGCCGGAACAGGCGACCCGCGCGGGTGGCGGCCGTCGCGGCCCGGTCCGGATGCCCGCGCAGCAGCTCGAGGCGTGCGGTGTCGACGAGCGCCTCGCCGACCTCGTGGTGCAGCCGCAGCTCGGTGGCGATCGCCACGGCCTCCTGCAGCAGCGGTGCGGCCTCGTCGGCCAGGCCGGAGTTCATGAGCACGCGCGCGTAGTCGCGCTTGGCGGTGGCGCGAGCGACACCGACGTCCATGCGGTCCGCCTCGCCCATCGCGTGAAGCGCGCCGGGCACGTCGCCGGTGAGGAAACGGGTGTAGCCGAGGTTGTGGCGCGCCTTGAACTCCAGGTCGGGCGCCCCCGCGGTCTCGGCGAGGTCGAGCGCGGTCTGCAGGTCGACCATGCAACGGCGGTGGTCGCCGAGGTACAGCCGTGCCGTGGCGCGGTTGAGATGCACGGAGGCCAGCTGGCGAGGCGTCAACCACTCGCTCGTGGGACCGAGCGTGCTCAGCAGGTCGACCGCCACCCGCCAGTGACCACAGCGGGCGAGCAGCCCGGCCCGCTGGACCAGACCGAGGGCGCGAACGCCGTCACCCGCTCGCCCGGGGACGAGGGCGTCGGCCTCGTCGAGGAGGGCGAGCGCAGGGTCCAGACCGCCCCGCTCGAACACGGGGGAGGCCAGCGTGATGGTGGCGAACCCACGCAGCACCCGGTCCTCGGGGGTGGCCCTGGGTCGCGACAGGACACGGATGGCACGGCGCAGCATCTGCTCCGCGGCGGAGGGCCGTCCCATCGAGCTGGCCGCGCGGGCCCGCTCGATGAGCTCGGCCACCGGGACGGGTTCGGCGACCATCGCACTCGGATCCTCTGAGGTTGCGCGCCAGCCTAGGCCATCGGCTCAGACCTCCATGGACGGGGTGATGACGGGGCTGATCTCGACGTCGACGAACCGGAACAGGAACTGGACGAGCCCGCGCTCGACCCGGGCGAACGCGAACCGGCCCTCGGGGTCGACCGTCACGCTCGAGGTCCGGCTGCGTTCGCGCAGCTCCACCTCGGCGAGGTCGCCGTCGACCCAGCCGTCGACCCGGGCCGAGTCGGCATCGACGCGCGTGATCGTCACGACGGCGGACATCGACCCGCTCGTGAACGTCACCGTGTCGACGCGTTCGTAGTCCCGGCTGCGGACCCCCGCGAGCTCGCCCGGCAGGCGCTGCAGCTCGGCGATCTCCGCGTGCAGGGCCTGCACGGTGAGGGCGAGCTGAACCCGTTCATCGAGGTCCGGGGGCATCGGGTCGGCGGTCTGGAGCGTAGTCCGGAGCTCGTCGAGGAGAGCAGCGTCGATCTCGTCGAGCGGATGGTCGAAGGTCGGTTCGTCGGTCATGTCGGTGCCCCCCAGGACGTGTCGGATCGCAGAGCTCGGCGCAGCGCGTCCAGGCAACGCCCCCGGGTGGGGCCGATGCTGCCCACGGGCATGCCGAGTGCGGCGCTGATCGAGGCGTAGTCGGGTCGGTCGGCGAACGCGATCACCTGCAGCAGGGTGCGACACCGCTCCGACAGCCGGGCGACGTGGTTCCAGAGCACGCGCTGGTCCTCGTCGAGCTCGGCCAGCGCCTCGGGCGACAGGTCCGGCGACGGCGCCTCGTCGTCGAGATCGCTGGGCACCTCGCGCCGGTCGCGGCCGGTGCGCCGCCAGCACTCGCGGCGCACGGTCACCATGAGCCACTTGAGCAGCGCCTGCGGGTCGGCGACCCGGTCGGCGTGCTCGACGAGCCGCAGCCAGGCGACCTGGACCACGTCGGCGGCCGTCTCGGGATCGGTGCCCTGGCTGCGGGCGATGCGCCACAGCAACGGGTTCAGCAGCTCCACCACCTCCGCCATGCGGTGGCTCTCGCCGGCGCGGTACGCAGCGAAGGCCCGCCCCGCGCGGACCGCGAGGGAGTCGGGTGCGCCAGGCGCGGTCACGGCGTGGCCTCGGCGGGCCCCGCCCGGTCGAGGACGGCGGCCAGCGCGCGGCGGGTGTGCTCGGGGCCGGTGCCGCCGGCGAGCCAGGCGTCATCCCTCGTGAGGGCGGTCGCGATCTCGGCAGCGAGCACCGGGGCCGCGAAGGAGGTGCCGCTCCAGACGGCGAACCCCGAGGAGTAGTCGTCACGGTCGACGGTGCTGCGATCGCCGACGACGACGCTGGGGGAGCGTCCGCCCTGCAGCGCGGTCGGGACCGTGCTGACGATGGCCGCGCCGGGCCGGTAGGTGGTGACCCAGGGTCCGTCGTTCGTGAACAGCGCGATGCTCGCCTGGTCCGGGTTCGTGGCGCCGACACTGACCAGGGGCGGAGGTCCCTCGTCGGGCACGGCGCGTCCGCGGGGGAGCGCGAGCGCGGCGGGGTAGAAGGGGTCGGCCACCGCCCCGTTGCCGGCCGCGGCGACGACGGCGATGCCCGCCTCGGCGAGCTCGCGCAGCAGCCGGCCGAGGCTGGACGTGGAGGCGATGTCCTCCTCGGCCGAGTCCTCCTCGTGGTGGTAGCCCATGGACAGGCAGACGACGTCGACGAGCTGGTCGGTCTCGCCGGTCGCCAAGGCGTCGAGCTGGCGATCGAGGAGGCGCCGCAGCGCGGTGTGGACGAGGTACTCCTCGACGACGCCGTCGGCACCGAGCACCGGGATCGACAGCAGCCGCGTGCGGGGACTGCGCTGGCGGACCACGCCGGCGATGAACGTGCCGTGGCCTGCCAGCGGACCCACGGTGCCGGTGAGGCGGTCGATGACGCCGGTGTCGCGGCCGTCGACGAGGAGGTCCTCGACGATCGGGTCCCACCGCTCGACGGCGGGATCGCCGTCGGGGAACCACGGATGGATGCCGAGCCCGGTGTCGAGGATCGCCACCACCGGGGTGCGCGAGGGCTGTGGCGCGTGGAGGCGCGGGTCCGCAGCCTGCCAGACCACCGGGGTGCGGCCGCCGATGCCGGCGGCGCCGTACTCACCCAGGCCCTGCGCCTGGCGGCCGCCGAAGGGCACCGGGTCCCAGTACGGGACCGGGTCCCAGTAGGGGACCGGGTCCCAGTACGGCACGGGGTCCCAGTAGGGCGCGGCGACCATGACGTGGTTGAGGCCGATGCGGCCTTCCAGGTCGGGGTGGCGGGTGAGGACGGTCTGGAGCACCTGCCAGGCGTCGACGCCGCTGCCGAGCCGGTCGTCGCAGCGGGTCAGCGTCAGGCGGGTGCTGAGCAGACCGGAGCCGCCCCGGGCGCGGGCCGTGGTGCGGGCCGCGTGGCACGAGCAGTCGATCTCGAGCTCGCCGTCGAGGAGGGACCGGATCGCCGCGACGGCCTCGTCGTCGGGTCCGTCGGCGCCGGTCAGGAGCAGCGAATCACCCACGTAGGCGGTGGCTGAGAGCCGGCGGCTGCCGCGGCGCACGGCGTTCACCGGGTCGAGGACCCGGAAGCGCTGAGCGGCGTTGCGGCGTGGTCGGGGGCGAGGAGGCGTGCTGTCGGACATGGCTCTCCGAGTAGTCGGGACTCGTGGCCGGAGTGGTGCTCAGCGTAGGGGTCCCGGGGCTGCGTGGTCGGTCGAACGGAAGGACCCAGGACGGGCGTGCCTGATACACGCAGATCTGAGGTGCTCACACATCGGGACCGGGGCTGGGCCGCCGGATCGCGACGGCGACCCAGCTCTGGATGTCCCGACCGACGCTTCCGGGGAATCGCCTCCCGCCCCGCGATCACGTCGGAGGTATCAGAGCGCATCCTCGGTCGCTCATCACCGCTGAGACGGGCGGTGCGGGGACCGCCGGCGCCCGGTCCGGGATGGCTGGGGCAGGTGGTGAGGATCGAGGGGCTGAGCGCCGCGGGGGCCGCTCAGCGCCCTTCGCGCGCGAGACCCGTCACGGGGTGTGCCCTGGCCGAAGCAGCTCTGCCGCTGCGGTAGGCTCGTCCAGGCCCTTCGGGGCCAGCGGGCTGTGGCGCAGCTTGGTAGCGCACCTGACTGGGGGTCAGGGGGTCGCAGGTTCAAATCCTGTCAGCCCGACGTTGTGATGTCTCAGGACATCGGAATAGCCCGAACCTACGGATCGTGGGTTCGGGCTAGTTCTTTGTGGGGCTGGGTGGCTTGCTGGTGGGTTGGTAGTCGCGGGTGAGGTCGATGGTGAGCTCGCGCAGGATCTCGCCGGTGCTGGCGTTGATCACGGTCACGTCGAGGTCGTGGATCAGGAGCTTGACGTGGGTTCGGGCGTGGGCTCGGCCGATGCCGATGTGGCGGAGTTTGCCGGCGACGCGCAGGGTGACGACACCGGAGGCGTCGATGCGGTCGGTGCGCACTCGGTCGTGGCTGGGTGTGGCCAGAGCAGTGCCAGGGGTGGCCTTGATCCTGTTGTTGTAGGCGGTGGCGGGGGTGGCGCGGTGTGGCAGGGAGCGATGGGGGCGGTGGTTGTTGTACTGGTCTGTGAAGGCATCGAGCAGGGTCTGCAGCTCGGTGAGGGTGGCGGGCTGGTCGGGTTGGGCGCGTAGCCACTTCTTCATCGTCTGCCACAGGCGCTCGATCTTGCCCTGGGTGGTGGGGTGGTTGGGCTTGCCGTTCTTCTGAGTGATGCCGCGCCGGTGCAGCTCGGCTTCCAGTGCGGTGCGGCCGCCGCGGTTCTTGGCTCCGGCCAGGCGCACGGTGTAGACCATGCCGTTGTCGGTGAGGGTGCCGGCGGGGTATCCGTGCAGGTCGCCGGCTTGGCAGAAGGTGGCGTGCACGATCTTGGCGGTGATGCGCTGGTGAGCGCTGGCCCGCAGCAAGTAGCGGGAATGGTCATCGAGCCAGGCGATGATCTCCATGTCGGTGCCAGCTCGCCCGTCGGGGCGGGTCAGGCGATAGTGGGTGAAATCGGATTGCCAGCACTCGTTGGGCTGGTCGGCTTGGAAGCGGATGTAGGAGGACTTGGGACGCTTGGCTGGTTCGGGTTTGACCAGGCCCGCGCGGGACAGGATGCGGTTGATCGTGGGTCGGGACAGCGTGGTGCTATGGGTGTGTTCCAGATGCCAGGCGATGGTCTCAGCGCCGGCGTCCAGGCCCGCTCGGGAGAGCCGGCGCCGGATGTCGAGCACGAGGTCGACGGTTGGTGGTGCGGTGGCGTTCGGGTTGGTCTTCGGTCGTCGGGACCGGGCCTGGAACGCGGCTTCGCCTTCGGTTCGGTAACGGGCCATCAGCTTGCTGATCCAGCCCTGAGAGACCCCGTAGCGGCGGGCCACCTCCGACTGGGACTGACCCGAGAGCACGGCAGTGATCACAAGACGACGCTTCGACATGCCCGAGACTCATGCCGATGACCTGAGACACGCTATGCCGATGTCGTGAGACACCCCATTCCGATGTCCTGAACCAGCACACTGTCAGCCCGACGTTGTGATGTCGCAGGACATCTGCAAGGCCCGAACCCACGGTTGTGGGTTCGGGCCTTGGTCATTTTCGGGGTTGGTAGTCGCGGTTGGTGTTGATGGTGAGGTCGCGGAGGATCTCGCCGGTGGTGGCGTTGATGACGCGGACTTGCAGGTCCTGGATGAGCAGGATGACGTGGGTTCGGGCGTGGGTTCGGCCGATGCCGATGTGGCGGAGCTGGCCATGGACGCGCAGGGTGACGGTGCCGGACTTGTCGACGATGTCGTGGCGGACGCGGTCGTGGGTGTCGGTGTCGCGGCTGGGTCCGGGGAGGGCTTTGGGCCTGGTGTCATAGAGCGCTGCTGGGGTGGCTCGGTGAGGCAGGGAGCGGTGAGGGCGGGTGGTGTTGTACTGGTGTCGGAACCGCTCTAGGAGGGTTTGGAGGTCGGCCAGGGTCGCCGGTTGGTCGGGCTGGGCTCGGAGCCATTTCTTCATCGTTTGTTGGAAGCGTTCGGCTTTGCCGCAGGTGGTGGGGTGGTTGGGTCGGGAGTTCTTCTGGATCACGCCCCAGGTGCGTAGCTGGGCTTCGAAGCCGTTGCGGCCGCCTTGGCGGCCGATGCCGGCCAGGCGGACGGTGTAGACCATGCCGTTGTCGGTCAGTGTGGATGCGGGGATGCCGTGCTGGGCTGCGGTTTGGCGGAAGGTCGCGGTGACGATGGCGGTGGTGATCGGGGTGTGTGCGGACAGGTGTAGGGCGTATCGGGTGCAGTCATCGAGCCAGGTGATGATCTCGACATCGGTGTGAACCGCCCCGGGTTTCGTGGAGGCTCTGGTGTGTCCTGGGTTCCACGGAGTCGAGATTTCGTGGATCTCATGCCACGGTGATGATGCGGTTGCGTTCGTACTCTAGGGGCGTGTGCCATCCGAGCTGGCCGTGGCGGCGTTGCCGGTTGTGCCAGATCTCGAGGTAGGTGAACATCGCGTTCGCGAGCTCGATCCGGGTGTCCCAGGTCTGGGTATCGAGCAGCTCGACCTGCATCCGGGACCAGAACGCCTCGATCATTCCGTTGTCGTAGCAGTCGCCGATCGATCCCATCGAGGGCAGCAGCCCGGCCTGCTTCGCCCGAGTCGTGAAGGCCCAGGACCCGAACTGCACGCCCTGGTCAGAGTGGATCACGGTGCCCGGCGCGGGATGGCCACCGAGCCGGGTCTCGATGGCCATCCCGAGCGCGTTGGTCGCCAGCGCTGCGGTCGGTGAGGAGTCGATCGACCACCCCACGACCCGTCGGGAGAAGGTGTCCAGCACGACGCAGCAGTAGACCTTGCCCTCGCGGGTGCGGTGCTCGGTGATATCGGTGACCCAGAGTTGATTCGGCTCAGCCCGAGTGAAGTTGCGTTCGACCAGGTCGGTGGCGATCTGGTCGGGGATGATCCGCTTCCACTTGCGCCGGCCTGCCAGTCCCTGCAAGCCGGCGCGCCGCATCAGCAGCTCGACCTGCTGGTGCCCCACGGCGATCCCGCGGGCCATCGTGAGTTCGGCGTGCACCCGGCGGGCGCCGTAGCGGCCATGCGAGGCGAGATGGATCTGGGTGATCAGATCGGTCAACCATGCATGCCGCACCGCCCGCTCCGACGGCGGCCGAGAGCGCTGCTCGTAGTACCCGGACTCGGAGACACCGAGCACTCGGCAGGCGACCTGCACCGGAAGTCCCGCGGCGGCGATCATTTCGACCGCCGCGTACCGTCTTTTGGGTCCGCGTCGGCCTTGAGTGCCTCCACCGCCTTGGTGGCCACCGCCAGCTGGGTCTCCAGTTCGGCGATCTTCCGCCTGGCGGCCGCGAGCTCCGCCTTCTCCGGGCTGCTCAACCCGACGGCTTCGCCGCGGCCGATGCGCTCCTGCTGCCGCCAGCCGTAGATCGTCTGATCACTGATCCCAGATCGGCAGCAACGCTCGCCACGCTACGACCCGAAGCGAGCAGATCCAGCACCCGGCGCCTGAACTCGGCCGGGTAACCCGTCGTCCCATCTCGTCCTCCTGTACTCAAAGAGCACCAGAATCCAAGAAATCTGCACTCCGTGGAACCCAGGACACACCAGGCGAGCCAGCATCCTCCGCCGACTTGGAGAGCGAGAATTCACGTCCCGGAGGTGGCCGTATCCGCAAGGATCCCCCTTGCGATTCAGGCCAGTGCGCTGCCGGTTGCGACGTACTCCGCGCGTGCAGGGTCAGCCAGAGGGCGGGACCGATTCGCGATGCGGACGAGACACACAAAGCGGGAAACGGGCCGAGCCCGAGGACGCCACGAGCGACAGGAGAGCAGCGGTTTGCTGATGTACCTAGAGATCGCGCACGCACGATACCTCGCTCAGCGACGTGCTGACACGCACGTCACACCGGCCGAGCAAGAATCTCCGCTACCACAGCCACACCCACCCGCAGCCGCAGACCGTGATAGCGAGGAGCAGTCCTGTCGCGATCAATCGTGAAGCGCTCAGCTGTCCTGCCCGCGCTCAGCTTGCACCGCTGGCAGGGTGACGACATTCCGCGGTCGCCGACGGTGCCGTTGGGGATGATGTTCGTGATGCGGGCGAGGTCTTCAGTGGAGAGGGACACGTCGGCTGCGACGATGTTCTGAGCGACACGCGCAGTGCTGCCGGTGCCAGGGATGCGGACGATGTCATCGCTTCTGAGCGAGGATCGCCTGGTTCGTCGCGACGTTCGGCATGAGGACTCCGGCAGATCGGTGATACCCGGTCGCCGTCGCTACGACTACTGACCGGGCTGGACACCTGCCGGGTGCTCGCCGCGGCTCCCGCACCTCCCGACCGCCGCGACCGGCCTTGCCGGAGTGTTCGTTCCTCCTGCATCGGAGCCACCGTACCGCCTGCATCGGAGCCACCGTTCCGCCTGCATCGGAGCCACCACGCCTCTTGCAGATCGATGCAGGGCTACAAACGTGAGAAGGTACCAACCATGACTAGTGTCCGAGAAGAGTTGGTTGCTGCGCTCCCGGTGCGAGACTTCCTTCTCTACGTCACATCGACGCGAAACTTGCTCGAGGTGATCTCCGAATCCGCGCATTTCAGTCTGCATGTTGCTTCGTTTATGCGTTCGTCGCCCGTTAGCCCTAACGAGCGGTTTGAAGAGACCTCTGTGGGGTACATGTCAGAGAGTCTCCAGCGCGAGATAGACAATGAGTTTCCGCTACTGCACGCGAACGCTCTGGTGGGTCTTTGGGGAGCTCTAGAAGCCTGCATTAATGACCTGTGCCTGCTTTGGCTTCAGTGTATGGATCGCCGTAGCTTGGGTGAGGCGTTAGCGGGCGCACGGGTGAAGATGGGGGAGTACCTCAGTCTGGACGACGACGACCGTTGGCAATGGCTCCTGCTTCAGCTTCAGCGATCAGACGCGGCCTCGCTTCGAACAGGCATCGGCCAATTTGAATCCATACTCAAGCCATTGGGAGTTTCACCTCAGGTCGACGACGCTGTCCGCACAACGCTTTTCCGGATCAAGGCGATGAGGAATCTTCATGCGCATCGGGCAGGGCGTGCTGATGCGAAGTTCCTTCGAGAGTGGCCAGGACACCCAGCTGAAGTTGGTCGGCTCGTCGTTCCGACCAAGAAGCAGATAGTCGCGGGATATACGGCAATGGTGCTCTATATCGACGGCGTCCATGACGCCATGCAAGTTAAGATCGGGAACTCCCCATCACGGCGCGATTTGCCGCCTTGGATCGAGTCCATGGACGATCTTGTGTCGATGCTTGAGCCAACCGCGAACGTGCCCGAGGGCGCCCCATGGTCGCACCATTTCTCGCGAAGCGCAGATAATTCCGAACAACGTCGCGACGAGACCACCTCCTAACTGAGCGCGGTCACCTCAGGCGGCCCCCCGCGGCGCTCTCGCGCTGAACTTGAAGCGCGCGACCACCCCGCCCTAGTCGATTCTGCTTGGCAGGAGTAGATGGGCCCTCGCTTGGCGCTCGTACGCGAATGCACACCTGGCCCCTCGCGCTCCGCCGCCGAACGGAAGTTGAAGCAGCAACTCGCCGAACGCTCCCTGTACCAGCCCGGATTCAACGGCATGAGCGCTGACAGCCCCTTCCCGGAACTCGTCACCTACTGGCTGGAAGACATGAGGGTCGAAGACCGACTCTCACGAACCACCAGAAACCTGTACGAGCGAGACATGCGCACCCTCGTCCTCCCCGCGTTCAAGGAACTCACACTCCGGGAGATCGGCGTCGCCCGCTGCGACTACTTCCTCAAGCAACTCGCCAGACGCAGCTACAGCCGAGCCAAGCACGCCCGCGTCGTCCTCCGTCTCGCCCTCGCGCTTGCCGTCCGCCACGAAATCCTGCCCCGCAACCCGATGGACCACGTCTCCCGGCTACACCGGAAGAAGACCATCCCGGACGCGTTCACGATCGGCGAGGTGCAGGAGATCCGAGCAGCGATCAAGGCATGGGAGTCACGGCGGATTCTGGCGGGACCGAGGCCCGATCGGCAACTCGGGCAGATCGTCGAGGTCATCCTCGGCACCTCCGCCCGCATCGGCGAAGTCCTCGCCATCCGCCTCCAGGATCTCGACCTGGACGGCCCGATCCCGACGGCACGGATCGCCGGGACGATCGTCAGCCGCAAAGGCGAGCCGACCCACCGGCAGGACCATCCGAAGACGGATCGCTCGGTTCGCCGCGTCGCGCTACCGTCGTTCGCGCTGCACGCGATCCGCTCACGCCTTCTCCGTACCGGCGACGCCGAAGCGGGCGCGCTCCTGTTCAGCACGCGGGTCGGTACGCCGCATACGACGAACAACATCCGCCGTCTCCTGCGCGATGTGATGAACGAGTTCGGGATAGAGAACGTCACCCCGCACCGCTTCCGCCGCACCGTCGCCCAGGGCGCGCTCCTCGCCTCCGAACTCCTCGGACACACCGACCCGCGGATCACAGTGCAGCACTACATCCAGCGCAACGAGATCGTGAACCCCGTCACCGCTGAGCATCTCGAGCGGGCTCTTGGCAAGGCTGGATGATGGCGGGAAAACGATGCCTGCGGAGGGATCGCGTATAGACATCACCGACGCTCGTCGTGCCGATCCTTACGGGAAGACATCAGTGATCGGTCCGCCCGTCACACCAGGTTCGAGGACCAGCACGGGCTTGTAGCGGGGCTCATCCTTCTTGTTGCCATCCCATTCATAGATGACGGTTCGCAGCGTGTTCAGGTAGCGCCCGATGAGTACGGCCATCGTGTAAGGACCGTGGAGGGCGAGGTGTACCTCGGCTCGTCCTTGACTGGCAGAGAGTCTCTTGATTTGTCGTGCGATGGCCGCGCTGAGACGAGCTGCTTCTCGTGGGTCGATTCGGTCTGTATCCCCAAGTGAGATGACCTCGGCCGCGTCGAACCCATCGGCCGAGTCGTTCACAAGCTGTTCGAAAGCGGTCCGATCTGCATGTGGGGTCAACGTCACGAAGACCGCCACGCGATGTTTAAGTTCTGCCGCTTGATCCTGTTCGATCTGGGTGGGCTCGATGGTCAGCTCGGTGGTCTGCGGGTCGTCATCGGGCGCGGCGGATGTCCAGGCATTGTCCTCTGGATCAACCACGACCACCCTGCCGTTCTTCGTTTCAGGCAGCGCCGCGCCAACTGCTAGCCCAACTGACAGGTGGGCTCCGCCCGATACGCGCACGCTCTTTGCGCCGGCCGCGTACACCGCATCGCTGGTCAGCGGAAGAGTCTTCTGGAACAGCTCCAGCCCTGCGCGGGAAGGAAGCCGCCCGTCGTCCGACGGTTTAAGTCGGATGTGGAGGTCCTCCTCGTCGGCGTCAAGGGCAGATGATGCGGGGCGGCTTTGCACGCGAATTGTGAAATCGCGTCCTTCTGCGCGAATGATCGGCTTTCGTTGCTCGATACGGTGCATCAGAAGGTCGCGCACGATCTCGACTTCGCCAGACGGCCGGCGCATGTTCGCCTGCTTCTTGTCAGCCAGGGTCCGCGCTGGCGCGAGTCGCAGGAGCCGATCCGGGGCATCGTAGTCACACTTCAACTCCTCGCCTGCCCGTTTGACCGTGTTCGCGATGCACAAACTGAATTCGGGATCGGCGTCGAGCTGGAGCAGCCGTGGCAGTTCGCGTTCACGGACGATGTCGCTGTGCGCGATGTCGGGGGTGACAACGAGCACGCCTGCCGAGAGACCTCGGGTGAGCGCCTGTTCGAGGCGGTCGGTGGTCGTGCCGGGTCGCAGGTCGGTATGGTCCCTCCACACGACAAGCCCGGCAGCCCTGAGCAAATCTTCGAGGGCGTCGGCTTGCGCGGTGCCGTCTGATTGGCGGTAGGAGATGAATACTGGGCCGTCGCCGCGGACGGCACCGTCCGGTAAAGGACCGAGGGGAGGGAATCTCGAAGGAGGAAGCGAGACGACTGCTTCCTTCGTTGTGGTCTTCCCGAACCGTTGGCGCCGGGCGATGAGTCCGAGGAACGCACCGGTTGCGTCAGGCGCAAAGACGAGCAGCGCGATCGGGTTGGGACTGATCTTGGCGGTCGCGCGCATCGCTACGTGATCTACCGTGCTCGGTCCGGATGGGGCTGGGTGGCTGTGCCACTCACCGACGTAGCCGATCGGATCATCGTCAGCTCGTTGAGCCAGAAACTCCTGCAAGAGCTCGTCCGCGCGAACGTACCTGTTCGTCGTTGCCCCTTGCCCTTCAACAACCAGGGCGTGAGTTGCCACGATGGTGCCGTTCTCCTGATAGCCGAGGAGGATGCCACCGGTCTCCCGAGGAAGGTGGTTCGCTGTCTCGAAGGCGATGGTCTCATAGGCATCGACCCGCAGATCGATACGCGGCGATGGTCGAGTCATTCGTGACTCCTCATTGCGCCGATCGACAGGTCTCGCGTTTCCCCCGCTGGGTGGAGAGGACGATCGACGAGCAGGCCGACGGCGTGACGCACGGTCGCTGCGGCCGCCTCGATCACCGCGTAAGGGGGCGTCGGAGAGATTGGACTGCCACAGCCGGATTCGAACAGTTCAGGCTCAGGCTGATCGACAACGACGGACGAGGACGGCAGCGGGTCGGCTCCGTCGAGCGGTGGCAGCACATCGATTCGATAGCTCGTGCCGCCGCTCTGGATCGCCGCTGAGACGATTCGCCTGGACAATGCCCGTGCAGTGACATGGAGGAGTGCAGTGGTGGCGAAATCGGCGGTGGCGTTCACCACGAGATCGTGCTCGCTCAGAAGCTCGACAGCCTCGTCACCCGAGGTGAGTGCGTGATCGACCACCGTGATGTCGGCAGCTGCAATCCCACGGCGGTCAACCAGATGCTGCTTGACCGCCTCAACCTTTGACCGCCCCACAGCTTCAGGGCCGACAAGGTGACGGACAAGATTCCCGGGCATAACGACGTCGCCATCGAGCAGGGTGACATTCTGAACACCAGAGCGCACGAGCATGTCCGCGATGAACGAGCCAAGGGCTCCGACGCCCACAACTGCGACTCGACGTCCGCGAAGCTCGGGAGCGAGCAGACCTGAGCGCGCGGCCTTGGCGGCATCAGTGTCGGCACCTGAGCTCACGCGT
This sequence comes from Pseudactinotalea suaedae, assembly GCF_009733815.1. Lineage (GTDB taxonomy): Bacteria > Actinomycetota > Actinomycetes > Actinomycetales > Beutenbergiaceae > Pseudactinotalea > Pseudactinotalea suaedae. The sequence goes on along the minus strand of NZ_WNXY01000002.1, from coordinate 2,856 downwards.
CTGACTGCGATGCCGCCATCGGCGGTAGGCCACACTTCGAGTGTGATTGCGCCGTCGTGAGAGCCGCGGCTGTAGATCAGCACCACGATCTCGATCGTGTGTTCACGGATTCTGCGGTCGAGGTCGACGCTAGGGCTGATAAGAGCGGAGATGTCGGCCCATGATCTTGGGGGCACGTCTACATCGCCGAGGTCGGCAACGAATCCGAAGCGATCCTTGCTGTGTTTCGAGGACTTCGCTGGCTTGGTGCCGCCGGCGATCCGCATCAGGTTGTTCGCTGCCGGGCGGAACCGAACGAATCCGCTCGGATATCGGGTCAGGTCATCGTAAAGATAAAGTCGCTCATCCCCAGAAGGATCGAAGTAGCGGTCGAGGTCGAGGTCGGGTCGATCGTCTGGCCAGCCTGCTGCCGCCTGTTCGAACCAGGCGGTGACATGTTCGAGGAACGCCGGCGCTTCCGTCCACCACAGTCCCTCGTGATCGTCTTCGGCGACCAAGCACAGCGCCCCGTCCAACTCCCGGTGCCAGGACCACGCGACCGCATCTGAGTCGAGCGGAACCACGCGAGGAGGCTGAAAGGGGTAGCGGGAACGCAACGTTACGAGAACCTCGGTCGCACCGCCAGGGTGAACGATTGTCCCTCGCCAGCCGTTGTCATCCTCCGTGAAGCCGGCTCGGATCAGCCCTTCCTCGAAGTGCTGCCGTGAGTATGCGACGTAGTCGTCGTACTCGGTGAGGGTCACCCGAAGGTCCTCGTTCCCGCCGGGACGGTCCGTGCGCCAGCCGAGATGGCGGACGCACGCTTCGACCCATCCTCGTTGAATCCCGGCGGCATCGGGAACACTGTCTCGTCGTCGCCGTTTTTGCCCAGCAGTTTCTGGAACGCCAGCGCTGCCTTGCCCTCGTCTTCCTCGCCGAGCGCGTCGCGTGCGGTTTCCGCAGCCTCAGCGAAACGAGTCTTGGCTGCTTCCAGCTCATCATCTGTCGCACGAATGCTGATGGTGTGCCCCGGCAGCGTGGGGTCGTTCACCCTGATGCCGAAGGTGACGTAGCCGTTAACGATCTTGCTGACCTCTTCGAGAGCAGAGACGTAATACTCTGCGTGATCGTTGCCCGAGACCAGGCCGGAGGCGAAGGCCTGGTACGCCGCGACCTCGATGAAGAACCCACCAGGCTTCTTGCCGGAGCCAAGTATCGAACGTCGGGTCTGACGGAGCAGCTTCACCGTGGGAACGTAATAGCCGTCATGCGCTGCGTTCATTTCGCTCGACAGCGACGTGAGCTTCTCCGGATTGGTACGCACCCACTCGTCCTCATCGCCCTTCTGCGGGATCTCCCACGTGTCACCGTCCCAGTAGGGGCGGGCAGGCACCGCGTCGACATACAGGTCGTACTCGGGGAACGACACCTGCAGACTGCGATCCTGGCGCTTGGTTCGCCGGTGACCATCGTCATCACTGCCGAACTCCGCATGCAGGACGGTGAAGAATCGGTCGAGGATGTCTTTCGACGTGACATCGTTCGGCAGGTCGGGGAGACGCACGAACACATCAACGTCCTTGACTCGCTTGATCGACACGTTCCTCTTGTACGAGCCGATCAGCACCGGGTCCACTCCGTACTCGGCGAGCTTCGTGTCGGCTTCGAGTGCATCGCGCACCAGCCGGTGTGCCTCTGGCGCGTTGGCCTTGTCATCGCCGGGCTCGATGGAGCTCAGCGCATCCTTGAACTGCTGCTTGAGGTGAGCCATCGGGCCCTCCGATCTTGTTGTGATTGTCTTGGACTTCTCTGAGCCTGCCTCACACCACCGACACTTCGGCGAGTACGAAGGGCAGGGGGCGTACTACTTCTTGCCGCGCTTGCCGGTGCTCTCGTTGGTCGTGGTCTTCGGGTGACGCTTCACCGTGGACTGCTTCACGAACCGACCCGTGACCGCGCTGCGCCCTCTCTTGCCTGCCATGCTCCTCACCTCCTTGATGTTCCAGACTCGATGTTGCGTTTCAATTCTAACACACTCGGTGTCGGAGGCGACGTGCCGTCGCAGATGTGACACACTGAGGTATGGCCAAGACCACGATCAACACGGCCGCGCTGTACTCCGCCCTAGACGCCGCGCGTCAGGAGAGGCAGCTTTCTTGGCGAGCACTCGCCGGTGAAGTAGGGGTGAGTCCTTCGTTACTCTCTCGGCTCGGCAACGGCCTCAAGCCGGACACCGACGGCTTCGCCACGATCATTGCCTGGCTTCGACTCCCGGCGGAGGACTTCTTCGAGCACGAGGGGCAGCACGACGACTCACGCGAACCCGACCTCATGGCGCAACTTGCACCGCTCCTGCGCGCCCGGAAAGACCTCAGCGAGACTGACGTCAAGTACCTGCAACAGGTGATCGGCGCGACCATCGAACGTGCGCGGGCCCAGGGATGACCCGTGCGTCGAGGATTCAAGACCGAGGCGAAGACCCTCGCGTTGGAGCTCAGGGCTGAGATCGGTCTCGACGCCCACGCGCCGTTCGACCCCTATGCCTTCGCATCTGAGTACGGCATCTCCGTTGTACAACTCAGCGACCTCGATGGCGCCGCGCCCGACCACTTCCTACGGGCGGACGGAAGCGCACTGTCCGGGGCGCTGATCCCGAACGGGAGTGGCACGGTCATCCTTGAGAACGACGCTCAGCCGATGACCCGCCGTCGCACCACCATGTGCCACGAACCCGCCCACGTCGTCCTAGATGTTCTGGCTCATGACGTTGGTGACGCCGGTGCGTAGTCGTGAGGCTGGGGGTTGGTCGCCGGCGGCGGTGTGGGCTCGATGGTAGTTGTAGTGGATGTTCCAGGTGCCGATCGCGGCGGCTCGTTT
>NZ_WNXY01000021.1 GCF_009733815.1 Pseudactinotalea suaedae | reverse complement strand
GCCAGCTGCTGCGCCGAGTGCGACAGCGCCGCCTCCAGATCCAACGCATCCGGCAGATCCACCCAGCCACTGACCTCGGTCAACCCGGCCAGACCGGTCTGGTCCAGACGGATCTGCACCCCCCGCTGCTCGGCCCGCTCGGCCGCCACCTGCTCGGCCAGCTCGCTGTCATGACGGGCCATCGCGGTCGCGATCAACCCCTCCAACTGATGGCCACTGACCCGGTCCGCCGCCGCAGCGATCTCACGATCCACGAACCCCGCCGCCAGCCTGCTCAACCCGCCAGTGGCCTGCGCGATCCGACGCGCCCGCCACGGCTTGACCTCACCAGCCAGCACCCGAGCCCACAACGTCGGCAACCGGAACGCCAGCTCCAGCGCATCCCCGAGCAACCGCTGCGCCGCCTGCGTACTCACACCCAACGCCAGACCCAGCTCAGCGACCGCAGCCCGATCCACATCCGGCACCCCCTCCGCGGACAGCTCCACCACCTCAGCAGCCCCACCCTGACGGGCCGGCGCATACCAACGAGCTGCCTCACGCCCGAACAACGGCGGATTGGCCACGGCCCAGTCCACGGCACCGATCAGGATCTGCACCTCGGCCGCGTCAGCAGTTCGGCGAGCTTCCCTCACCTGACCCAGCAGGTCCACATCACCACCGGCACCCTCACCACCACCGGCAGCCGAGGCCACGGTGGAGGGAGCAACAGCGGTGGTGGTCATGACTCAAACCTACGTTCGACCACCGACATCGCACCCGAGCACCTCACGACCAGCAC
>NZ_WNXY01000001.1 GCF_009733815.1 Pseudactinotalea suaedae | reverse complement strand
CAAGCAGAACGGTCGTAGAGGTACTTCCATCCTGCCGCCGGGACCTACCCCTCGCTCACACCCCCGTCACCAACCTCATGAGACGCAACACCTAGAGCACAAGTTCGGCGTTTCTCTCTCCGATGAGAGGAAGTGCGGGCTCGGCGGAGACCAAGAAGCCGAAGCCGACTGGCTCTCAGGGGAGATGCTGATCCCTAATGAAGGCGCCTTCCGGCTCGCCCGAGCGAACGCCACCGACGAACGCGCCGCCCGTGTTTACGATGTCAGCCTTGCGATCGCACGATGGAGAATGAACCACAGCGGTGCCCGCAAAGTCATGCAGCGAGCTCGGGCAAGACGGGCGCAAAGCACAGACGACCAACCGAATCAGCCCCTTTCCCCTCGGGACCGTCGAGGGCGTCTCCAAGATCATCGGTGACTTAAAGTGGTGGGCGCGACTCTGCACAATCCGATCGCAGCGTCCTGCAAGCTAGGCCTGTGTTCGCGGATCGAACCCAGCCGCGGTGCGCGGCACGAGGGTGGGCTCGATCGCCTCACCGAGGTGGTGGATGCGCCAGCTGCTGATTGGCACGACCGCGATCTCTGGGCGCCACACGAGCGTCACGTGCATTGTTGCAGGAACGGCGTCGATGTCATCGTTGATATACGCATCGGTCTCGACGAGGCGCACGTAGGCGACGTCCGGTGCGCCAATGCCGAACAACGCTGTGGTGCTGATCTTGAGACCTGATGAGAAGACGGATCGAGCTCGGGAGAAGTCTTCCCAGGCGCCAAGCGACTCAGGGGTGACGAATGCGCCGCCCAACAGTCCGCTCGCATTAGCTTGTTCCATCTCGAGTCCGGTACGAAATACATCGACGAAGAGTGATGGGTGCCAATCGGGGAGCGACTCGTAGGTCACCATGGCGTCATCTTCTTCGGTCCAGTCAGACGGTTCGTCGCTCATCTGCCCATAGTGGCAGGGGTCGCCGTCATCGCGGCGAGACGTTCTTCAGAGCCCGGTGCGCCGACGTGTCGGATCTAGGATGCCTCTGCGCCGCTGAGGGCTGTGCGGACGCTGTAGGCGGGGTCATCGGCCAATACAGCGCGTACCTCTGCATGAGTCCCATTGGCCTGGTCCGCGAGTGCGCGTGCGAGTGCTCGACGGACGCGCGCGTCGGGGTCCCGCGCCAAGCGGATGCCGAGGTGCTCAGGTTCGCCGTGCTCAACCCACTTCAGTGCCACCAGACTTCGGATGGCCCATCCTTGCATCGAGAGAAACGCAAGGTCGTCGTTCACAGTGTCACCGAGACGCTGCAGCGCGATGGTCGGCCAGTAGTCGGCCTTTTCGCCGAGTAGCGCGTAGACGGCGCGTCGAACTTCTCTTCGCTGGTCATCGTTGCCTGCGAGGCTGGCGGCAAGCGCTAGCGCCTGCCCGCGACTTCCCTGGGGCATCCCGTTCATGCGGAAGCCGCCGAGCTTGTGGGTGTACTGGCCATTGAGTTCGTCGTACTTCGACGGAGTGGGCGAGGTTGCGAGTCGCATGGCAGTCTCAAAATGACTTGAACGGTGGGCTTCATCGAGATGGCGTGTGAGATTGCCTGCCGCGTTTAGATAGTCCGCGCGATCGCTGGAGCCAAGGTGCGGATCATCTGCGCGAATCAGTAGCTCGGTAACCGCAGCGTTGATTGAGTCCGAGGGCAGCTGGCGAATAAGGAGCGAGTCACCGATCGCATTCGTGCCGACGCTGTAGACACCGGTGACTTGCGTGAGCGGTGCGGTGAGCCGAGCCAAAGCATCGGCTGCAACGGCCGGATCGATTGCGGTCGGGTCGGCGAGTGCCAGCGTTTCTTGTGCCCAGTGGTTGCCAGCTGCGGCAAGTACGGTGAGTCCGTCGTGTGCGAGCGTCTCATGCTTGACGATCGCATCGTGGGCAGTCTCACTTCGTGCACCCTGCGCTCTGCCCAGGAGCGGCACAAGGTGGGCGATGGCACGTGGAGCGAGGTCCGGATGGCTGAGCGCGATTTTCGCCACAGCAAGCGCCTCATCGTCATCGTGGAACCGGTAGTGGTTTTCCTGAACCTCCGGTTGCTGCTCAAAGTGTGCCAACGCGGCCGTCGCGGGTATGAGAGCAATGCGGTCGGCAATACCCGCCAAGGCCTTGATCGCATTGTTGTAGCGCGAGGTCGCAAAGGAGCGTAAATCGGGTCGAGTGCCTTCCTCGGCTGCCGCGAGCTCCGCGACGATGTGCTCGGCGATGAAGTCCACGAGGGGGTCGGGAACGAGATCCGCCTGGGAAGCGATGAGGCGGTAGGCGGCGCCCACCGTCCAGTAGTTCGGCGCGTCCAGATTCTCCGTGATGTCAAGGAACTGAAGCGGCAATGACTTGCCCAGTGAGCCGATCCGTTTTGTTGCACCGACCTGCGCGAGGTGATGAGCGGCGAGGGCAGGTTCGTCGGACTCGACCAGGATCGAGGCAAGCACGCGCCGCGCGCGTTCTTCTTCTACCAAGTCGCTGGTCGCGACCGCATCGCGCAGTGCGCGCTGCGCGGAGATCGCCGCAGACCGCAGGGTGCCCTCGTTCAGTCCTGACAGTGCGTCGACGTAGGCATCATGCGCCGTCGGCACGATTGGCTTGGATGTGCCCATTTCTCGGACAGCGGTTTGCAAAGCGAGTAGTTCGTCACTTGTGAACGGGTTCCAGCGTGAGCGGAAGGCACGCCTGCTGAAGATCCACGTCGATGCTTCGCCCCATTGCGAGGCAAGAGACGCAAAACCGGAGGCCTCATCCCAGGCCAGGTCGGCTTCCTTGAACTTCTCGTGTCGCGCGAGGCTGCGTGCATGGCGAGCGGCGATGAGTCCGGAGACGCTATATCCGTGGGCGATTTTTCGAGCATCGGCAAGAAGTTCTACCCAGTCCTGCGTCGACTCGGCGATGATCAAGCGAAGGCGCGTGCGTAGCATCTGATCGAGACCCGGAAGACGGGACAGCTCGGCCAGGGTGGGGACGGCGCTGCTCAGCCAGTGGGAGCGGTCGTTAGCGATAGCAGTCTCGCCCGCGAGGATCGCGAGGCGTGCCTGATCCTCGGGCTCGCCAAGCCGCAGCTCCTTGATGTCCGGAAGGTAACCGAGCGGATTCGTATACAGGTCGATCGCGCTCTCGGTGACCTTGCGGTAGGCATCTACTGGTGGGTCACTGCCGGCTTGGGCCGCTAACTCTGCGAGACGTGACTGCGTTATCTGCGCGGTTGTCGCGAGGCCTAGCTCGAGTGCCGACCAGAATTCATCGAGAGTGTGACGCGCCGCCTCCTCGGCTCGTCCGTTGAGAGCTAAGAGGCGCACGCGCTCCTTGTCGTGAGACGCCGCATGAGGCTTGAACCCTGCATTTTGCAGTGCAGCCTGCCCCTTCTCGATGAGCGCAAGCGCCTGTTCGGGATCGGTCGTTTTAGCCGCCTTTTCGAAGGACTCCTGGGCGCCCGTGGAGACCTCTGGGGTGCGTGCGATTGCCTCGCGCACCGCGGCAGCATCGGCGGTGGGGACTTGGGTGACGTCGATCTTGAACTCGTGACAGAAGGCCTCGGCGGTGGGCATACCGAAGTACTCGATCACGATCTCTGGCCGCTTACGCAGGAGCGCCGAGAGTTCCTGCGCGTCCCAAAGGTCGAGAACGATTGGGTGAAGCTCCTTGCGCTGAACAGCGAGTTCCTCGACTGCGCCGGTGCTCTTGACCGCGCATGCCACGCCTAGGATCAGGCGCTGCACCGTGAACGGCCGCTCCGCATTGCGGAACTTCTTGATCGCGGCGGTGAGTTGGGATTTCCCGAACTGCTTGTAGTTCTTGCTCTGGAGAGCGATGCCCGCACCGTCCGGCGCCAGCGCAACGATGTCGAGTCCGAGTTGGGCCTGCCCGCGGTCTCCGTAGAGCTGCGCGTCGCGAAGTCCTTCGACGTCTCGCATCATCCGCAGTTGAAGACGCTCGAAGTTCTCCCAAGAAAGGGAGGTGAACGGAAGCTCCTCGAGCTTGCCGATCACCGGAGCCGGGGTGGTGACCGACGCCGGAGCGTACAGCGAGGAAGCCAGCGACAGAGGTTTCCACTCAGCCATAAAAACTCCCGCCTCGCCCAGCCCCGATCGCGCCCTGAACTAGGGACGAACCCGTCGACTCCATCCTACGAGGGGCGCCAAAGCGCACTCCTGCACCAAGACCCGACGCCAGTCGCGGGGACGCCCCGTCACTGGCCCGCATCTCATGCGGCGCAAAGATCCGGCCTCCAGGGCCGATGCCATCCGCTCGGAGGCGCGGGTGCTCTTCGTGCCTGCCCGGCGTCACTGGGGAGAGATGGGTCGGAGCCTGACCCGATTTCGCGGACACGTTCGATTGGTTGCCGCGGATGGTCTGCGCCGGGGTCCATGTGCAGGTCGATGGACAAGCATGGCTGCCACCTCCAGCGGGGTCACAGCTCACGCGCCGGCCGAGACGGCGAAGTTCTTGTGCTCGTTTGGCGTGGGCCGCTCCTATCCGCAGCACGTCGTGACCCTCCAGAGCGTTCGGGTGCCTCTGGGTAGAAAACACACCAGCAGATATCGTTGCGCTGCTCCTGATCCTCGATGACGAGATCGCGGACTGCCGCAGGCAACTGTTCACGTTGCCAATCGCGCTCTTGGAGTCCAGCGGCGTAGGCTCTACCTTGCGGCGCTGCCGCCTGAACAGGCTTGATCGCGTAGGCGGCGGCCCCCAGGTCGTGCTCGGCCACATGGGGAACGCAGGCGGCCTGCCCGGCTGCGTATGCAGCGAATCTCGGGGCTCCAGCAAGCGGACGCGCAGCGCCCATCGAATGACCGCCGAGCGCGCGCGATCGCATCATCTTCATCTCGCCACGCGCCCACGCTCTCGCCGCTTCGATAGCTAAACGCGGCCTCGTGTCCTCAGGTTGGTGCGCCTCGAACAGCGGCAGCACGTGCTCCGCACATGCTGCAGCCCAGAATGCTAGTAGCTGATGGTCGGCATCTGTCAGCGATCCGCCGCGTCGAACTGTTATCAGTCGCCGATCCCGGACCTGAGGGAGGATCATGAGCTACGCCCCTTCGGAGGCTGGTTGTGTGGCTTCTGTTCACGAAGCGCTGCGTGTTGATGCGGCAAGGCAGCATGGGCAGGTGCACGGAGACCGTAATCGACCGGCAGAGACGGCCGCTTCTCGATCTGAGCGTGGCGCCCGTTCACGCGTGATCGGCTGGATCGTGGGGTCGGCTGACGTCCGCGCACCGCGTGGCCGGGTGTAATAAACGTACAATCACGCGGCAGTCGCGCACGATTACCGTGCGTGGATGGACGTGGATGCCGCTACCCGCTCGATGATCGACAACATGCCGGCGAAGACAGGACGCTCGCTCGAGGAGTGGTTCCTCGTGCTCGACGCCCATCCGTATGAGAAGCACGGGCAGGGTATGGCGCTCCTCAAGGGCGAGTACGGGATGTCGCACGGTTTCGCGAATCTCGTCGTCGCACGCCATCGCGACCGGGGATCCGCGCCGACGACAGGAGATGATCTCGTCGATGCGCAGTACGCCGGGGCGAAGGCGGAGCTCCGGCCGATCTACGAGCAGATCGTCGCGGCAGCAGCCGCCTTCGGTGAGGACGTCGAGATCGCGCCGAAGAAGACCGGGGTCTCGCTCCGGCGGCGCAAGCAGTTCGCGCTCGTGGAGGCACCCAGTGCGACGCGCGTGCAGATCGGGCTGAACCTCCGTGGGGCCGCGCCGACCGAGCGGCTCCGCGAGGCAGGCGGGATGTGCACGCACCGGGTCGATGTGCGCGGCGGCGACGAGGTCGACGATCAGCTGATCGGGTGGATGCGCGAGGCCTACGAGCGCGCGTGAACAACGCGCGTCGTGTCAGGTGGGCACCTGAGCGAGCGGCACGAAGCGTGCGGCATCCGGACCGTGCTCGGCGACGAGTCGGATGTACTCGACCGGCGTCCATCCGCTGAATCGGCGGAACTCCCGGATCACGTGCGGCTGGTCGTAGTAGCCCGACGCCACCGCGAGCGTCGACCATTCGGGCCGTCCATCGCTCGCGTGCACAGCATCCAGGAGGCGGTGGAACCGCAGGACTTGGGCGTGCAGCTTCGGAGTCGTGCCGGTCGCGCGCCGGAACCGACTGACGAGGGCACGATGCGACACCCCGAGGGCAAGCGCGATGTCGCTCACCGGTCGCTCGCTCTCCTCCTCCAGCATGCGCACCGCGGCCTCAGCGAGCGGATCGGTGGGATGCTGAGGCAGCGCGAGGAGGTAGTCCTCGAGCTCGCTGAGGATGCGGTCGGGATCCGCGATCCGTCCGATGCGCGCGGCGATGATGGCGAGGCCGACGAGATGAGCGCTCGCGTCGCCCACGTGCCCCGCGGTCTCACGGGGGGCATCCGGCGCCAGCGCACCCAGCCCCGTCGCAGTCAGCTCGACGCCGACGTGGCGGATCGGATCGGGCGACTCGATGACGAGATACTCGTTCTGCAGGCCTGAGACGAACACGTGCGAGACGAGAGCCGCCGTTCCTGCGCGGTCGACGATCCGGTACGGGTCGGACAGGTTCGCGATCACGTGCACAGAGGGCATCGGAAGGATCTTCTCGTACCGAGCGACCGGCACGGCCTCGATGAACCACAAGCGCGTGGCGATGCCCGCCAGCCTCGCTGGCGCGGGGCGCTGCACGAAGATCACGCTGTCACCGTACGGCCCCCGCCGGGTGCGGCGGCTGGGAGAAGATGACTCCGTCGACCGTCCAGCCCATCGCCCCCCACCGAAGGCAGGCCCGTGACCACCAGGCGTCCCAACATCGTCCTGATCCTCACCGACGACCACGCGAGCCACGCGATCGGCGCGTACGGGTCGGTGGTCAACCAGACGCCGAGGATCGACGAGATCGCGGCCACCGGCCGCCGGATCGACAACTGCTTCTGCACCAACGCGCTCTGCACACCCAGCCGGGCCAGCATCCTCACTGGGACGTACGGCCACGTCAACGGCGTCACCACGCTCTCGACCCCGATCGACGCGAGCCAGCCGACCTTCATCTCGCTCCTGCGGAACGCCGGCTACCGCACGGGCATCGTGGGCAAGTGGCACATGGGCGAGGGCCCCGGGCACGACCCGGAGGGCTTCGACCACTGGGCGGTGCTCCGCGACCAGGGCGAGTACGTCGACCCGCAGATCCGCACCGCTGACGGCGTGCACATCCAGCCCGGCTACGCCACCGACGTGATCACCGACCTGGCTCTGGACTGGGTGGACTCGCTCGACGACGACGCGCCCTGGTGCCTGCTGATCCACCACAAGGCCCCGCACCGCTCCTGGGAGCCCGACGACGCCCACGCGGGCATGTACACCGACCCGATCCCGGTACCGGAGACGTTCGACGACGACTACACGGGCCGGTCCGCCGCCGCCAAGCACGCCGCGATGCGGGTCGCCGAGCACCTCAACCTCGAGGACCTCAAGGTGGTGCCCCCCGACGACCTGCCGCCCGACGAGCTGGCGCTGTGGAAGTACCAGCGCTACATGGAGGACTACCTGCGGTGCGTCGCCTCCGTCGACGACAACGTCGGTCGGGTCATCGACTGGTTGACGGAGCGGGGCGAGCGCGAGCGCACGCTGCTCGCCTACAGCTCCGACCAGGGGTTCTTCCTCGGCGACCACGGGTGGTTCGACAAGCGGTTCATCTACGAGGAGTCGATCAGGATGCCGCTCCTGGTGTCCTGGCCCGACCGCATCGAGCCCGGCGAGCCGATGACCCAGATCGTCACCAACGTCGACTTCGCGCAGACCTTCCTCGACGCCGCCGGGGTGCGCCCGCACGAGCGCATGCAAGGACAGAGCTTCCTGCCGCAGCTCACCGACGCCCCCGAGCGTCCGACCCGAGACGCCTTCTACTACCGCTACTACGAGAACGACGACGCGAGCCACCACGTCATCGCGCACTACGGCATCCGCACCGAGCGCCACAAGCTCATCTACTTCTACGGCGACGGCATGGGGCTGCCGGGCACGTCGAGCTTTCGCTACGTGCCGGAGTGGGAGCTGTACGACCTCGAGCGCGACCCCGACGAGCTCACGAACGCCTACCACGACCCCGCCTACCGCTCGGTCCGCGACGAGCTCACGCGCGCACTGGCGGACCTGCAGGCCGACCTCGGGGACGAGCCGCACCCGAGCCAGACGAGCCCCTGACCCTCGGTCGCAGGAGAGGCGAAAAAGAATATCGCTCCAGCTGCATCCAGAACGCCGCCGCCACCGGAAGTAGGCAGTGTCAGTACAGCTCGCCCCTCCGGGCGCCTACTCAAGGAGTTCTGTCATGCGTCTGCGCACCAGCCTCACCCTCGGCCTGGGAGCCGTGGTCCTCGCGGCCTCCGCCGCTCCAGCCTTCGCCGCACCCGAGGACGCCCAGCTCTCTGTGCTCCACGCGGTCCCCGACACCACGGTCGACGTCTGGGTCAACGGCGACCTCACCCTCGACGACTTCACCCCGGGCACTCTGGCCGGGCCGCTCGAGCTCGGCGCCGGCACCTACACCGTGGCGATCACGGCTGCGGACGCCGCCGATGACAGCGCGCCGGTGATCGGGCCCATCGATCTCGACCTGGCCGCGAGCACCAGCTACACCGCGGTGGCACACCTCGATGCCGACGGCGCCCCCACCGCCGCCCTGTTCACCAACGACACCTCCGCGACGGCGGCCGGCGAGGGCCGGCTCACGGTCCGGCACGTCGCAGCCGCACCCGCGGTCGACATCCTCGCCGGTGACGCGGGCGTGGTGACCAACCTGGCCAACCCCGACGAGGCCACCCTGGACCTGCCCGCCGGCACCGTCTCGGCGGCCGTCGCGGCCACCGGTACCACCGACCCGGTGATCGGCCCGGCAGACGTCCCGGTCACCGACGGCACCCTCACGGTCGTCTACGCCTGGGGCAGCCTGGAGGACGGCAACCTCGCTCTCGCGACGCAGACCGTCGCGGCCGGCCACAGCGCCCCCGACGGCGTCCCGACCGGCCAGGTGCAGGTGCCTCAGGAGGGTGGCGTGTCGCCGATCCTGCTGGTCGGTGGCGTGCTGCTCGCCGCTGCCGGGGCCGTCGCGCTCAGCCGTCGCGGCTCCGTCAGCGAAGGTGCCGAGCGCGACGCTGCATGAGTCGCTCGTCATCGACGTCGGCCGCGCGGGTGCCTGGCACCCCCGCGGCTGGCGCGCGCCCGGTCCCCGTCGCGTTCCTCGCCCTCGCCCTCGCGCTGGGGCTCGGCGCCTGTGGATCGGATCCGCTCGACCCCGAGGCCGCGACCTCCGAGCCGTCACCGACCGCGGCGCCCACCGAGGCCGCGACGGCGGAGGCAGCGACGACCGCGCCGACCCCCCTCGAGGACGTCACGCTGGTCGACGCCACCGAACCGGTCACGATGGCGACCGCGGGCACGCCCCCCACCGCCGTCGAGGTGCCCGACCTCGGTCTGGCGATGCCGGTGCAGCCGGTCGGGATCGCCGCCGACGGCCAGACCGAGGTGCCGCCCGACGCGCTGGAGGCCGGCTGGTACCGGTTCGGTCCCGGCGCGGGTGCCGACGCAGGTGCGACCGTGATCCTCGCCCACGCCGGATCGGAGATCACCCCACGCGGACCGTTCAGCGAGCTGGACCAGCTGCAGGGCGGTGAGCTCGTCACCGTCACGGACGCCGACGGCGTCGAGCACGAGTATGAGGTCACGTCGGTGCAGGTGCTGGAGAAGGCCACGCTGGACCTGGACCCGTACTTCGTTCGCGACGGCGAGCCCACTCTGGTGCTCATCACGTGCGGCGGTCAGTGGGACGAGGCCGAGAGTAACTATCGTTCGAACGTCATCGTCACAGCGGCACCGGTCGGGAGTCGATGACAGCGCGAATCTATGGCAGACCGGACGGGCCTCGGAGGTGACAGCGGTGGACGAGGGGCTGGTCGCGTCCTTCCGCCAGGGAGAGCCCGTCGCCGTGCGGGAGGCGTACGAGCGCTGGTCACCCTTGGTGCACACGTTGGCGAGGCGCGCGCTGGGTGACCCGACCGAGGCCGAGGACCTGACCCAGCACGTGTTCGTCGAGGCATGGCGCACCCGCGACCGGTTCGACCCCACGCGCGGGCCGCTGCAGGCCTGGCTGGTCGGCATCACCCGCCACGCCATCGCCGACACGCTGTCGCGGCGCACGCGGCATCGTGCCGGGGTCGAGGCCGTGGCCGCCGTGCACCCGCGTGAGGAGGGCACCGCCGACGCCGCCGATCAGGTGGTGCACAGCATGGTCGTGGCCGATGCGATCGCCGACCTGGGCGAGCCGCAGGGAACGATCGTCTCGCTGGCCTTCTACGACGACCTGACGCACCACCAGATCGCCGAGCGCACCGGCATCCCGCTCGGAACAGTCAAGAGCCACATCCGCCGCAGCCTGCAACGGCTGCGTGAGAGAGGGGAGGTCGCCGATGTCGCACTGTGACCCCGACGTGCTTGCCCTGGCAGCACTGGGAGAAGAGCTGCCCGCCGCCGACGCCGACCATCTGGCCGCGTGCGCGACCTGCGCGGCCGAGGTGGCCTCGCTGCGCGCCGTCGTCGACGCCGGGCGCGTCCGCGGCCCGTTGGAGCGACCCCACGACAGGGTCTGGGAGGCCATCGCCGCCGAGATCGCGTCCGAGACCCCCGCTGCGCCCGTCTCTGGTCCGACCACCCCCGACCCGACGGCGCCCGCCCCCGAGCCCGCCGCTGAGCCCGCTGCCGCCACCGTGGTCCCGTTGCGGGCGCCGCGCCCGCGGTCGCGCCGGCTCGTGCTCGTGGCAGCCGCCTCGATCGCCTTCGGTGCGGTGGCCACCGTGGGCCTGCAGGCGTTGCTGGCCGACCGCGAGGAGACCACGCCGGTCGCCTCGGCCGTGCTCGACCCGCTGCCGGGCTGGGACGTGGCCGGTACCGCGGTCGTCGACGAGGGTCCGCAGGGCCTGAGGTTGCGGGTCGAGGTCCCGGACGACCCGGGGGTGGACGGCTACCGCGAGGTGTGGCTGATCTCCACCGATCTCGAGCGGCTGATCAGCGTGGGTGTGCTCACCAGCGACACCGGCACCTTCGACCTGCCCGCCGGCGTGGACCTCGCCGACTTCGCCGTCGTGGACATCTCCGAGGAGCCTGTCGACGGCGACCCCGCCCACTCCGGTGTCAGCATCGTCCGGGGCGAGCTGGCCTGACGCGCGCTCACGCACCTGCGAGCGCGTGCCCCACGGCGATCCCGGCCCACCCGGCACCCAGACCGAGGACGAGCATCCCGAAGGCGTGGGCCAGCGCCGCGCCGATGCGTCCGCCCAGGAGCAGCCGGGCGGCCTCGACGCTCGCCGTGCTGAAGGTCGAGTAGCCGCCCAGCAGGCCCACGCCGATCACGGTGACCAGCGCGCTGTCGACCCGGCCGCTCGCCCAGCCGGTCAGCAGCCCGATCAGCAGGCACGCCGTGGTGTTGACGACCAGCGTGCCCAGGGGAGTGCCGCCGCGCCGCCGTCGTTGCACGGCGCCGTCGACCAGGAACCGCGCGGCGGCACCGAGACCGCCCGCGAGCGCCACCAGGATGATCACCGTTCACCCCCGTGCGCGCGCCGCGCCACGACGATGCCGAGGACGGCGGAGCCCACCCCGATCACGACGCTCGCCACCGCGTAGCCCATGCCGGTCAGCGTGGCCCCGCCGGCCAGCAGCCGCTCGGTCTCGGCGACGAACGCGCTGTAGGTGGTGAAACCACCCAGCAGGCCGGAGCCGCACAGGAGCCGGGCCACCCGCCGTCGACCCTGGTCGGTGCCGCGACGGGCGAGCGACTCCAGCAACACGCCCAGCACGAACGAGCCCAGCAGGTTGATGCCGAACGTCGTCCACGGCACACCGCCGGGGGCGGCGGGCGCGGCGGCCTCGAGCACGGCTCGCGCCCCTGTCCCGACAGCGCCTCCCAGCGCGACCAGGCCGGCGCTGCGCAGCCACGCGGGCACCGACATCGGCACCGGCTGGCTCATGGTGCGCCATGCTAAGCCCGTGGATCACCAGGAGCAGACCCTCGCCCGCTACGTGACCAAGGTCGCGGCGGACGAGGCGAACATCGCCGTCGTGCTGGTCGGGTCCCTCGCCCACGGGACCGAGCGGCCCGACTCCGACGTCGACGTCTACCTCGTGGTCACCGACGAGGCGTTCGCCCGGGCGCAGCAGCGCGAGCAGCTCAGCTACGTCGACACCGAGGTCGCCACCTACGAGGGCGGCTATGTCGACATCAAGGTGGCCACGCATGGCTACCTGCGGGGCGCCGCCCTCGAGGGGGACGACCCGGTGCGTGCCTCGTTCCTCGACGCCCGGGTCGCGTGGTCCAGGGACCCGCAGGTGGCCGATCTCGTCGCCGCCATCCCCGTGCTGCCCGACGACGCCTGGGAGGACCGTGCCGCCTCCTTCATCGCCCAGATGCGCCTGTACGGCGGCTACTTCCTCAAGCAGGGCGACCAGCTGGGCGATGAGTACCTGCTGCGTTGGGCGGCCATCCACGCGCTGAGCTCGGCCGGGCGCGCGTTGCTGGCCCGCGGGCACGTCCTGTTCCGGGGCAACAAGTACCTGACGGGGCTCCTCGCGGGGCTGCCGGACCTGCCCGAGGGTTACCTCGCGCTGGCCGACCAGCTCCTGCGCGAGCCGACCGCCGAGGGCGGTGCGGCTTTGCTCGCGCTCGTCGAGAACCATCACGACTGGCCGATCACGCGAGCGCAGACGCTGTCGCGGTTCGTGCGCGAGAACGAGCTGTCCTGGCTGACCCGCGTGCCGCCGCCGGAGTTCCGCTGACCTACCGGAGCAGGTGACGCGCCGCTTCCCGCAGCGCGTCGCCGACCTCCCGCAGCACCGCCGACGAGCGCCGCCACTGCTGCCAGTACAGCGGGACGTCGACGACGGCGCGCTCGCCCAGGTGGACCAGCTCGCCGACCCGGACCTCCTCGCGGCACTCGATCTCGGGCACCATGCCCCAGCCCATCCCGAGCCGGATCGCCTCGGCGAACTCGGCCGACGCCGGTACGTAGTGGGTGGGTGGGTCGAGCTCGGCCCGCGTCAGCCGCGCCAGGCACCGACGCTGCAGGTTGTCCTTGCGGTCGTAGCCGACGGTCGGGGCCGTGGCCAGCGAGGCGGCGTCGACGCCGGAGCCGAACCACTGGTTCGCGCGCTCGGGCGAGCACACCCCCAGGTAGCGCATCACGCCCAGCCGCTCCGCCGAGCAGCCCGGCACCGGTTCGGCCTCGGCGGTGACTGCTCCGACCGCGGCCCCGCGCCGCAGCAGCGTCAGCGAGTGCTCCTCGTCCTCGCGCAGCACCTCCAGGTGGACACGGTCCACGAGCGCCGCCAGCGGGCGCAGCGCCCACGTGTGCAGCGAGTCCGCGTTCACCACGATCGTCACGGGCTCCGGCCCGGCCGCGCCCGGGGACAGCTCGGTCTGCAGGTCCGCACGCAGCTGCTCCAGCTGGCGTGCGAACCGCAGCACCGCCAGACCCGCGTCGGTGAGCTCAAGCGGTCGGGTCCGGTGCAGGACAGGACGTCCCAGCTCCGCCTCGAGCGCGCGCACGCGCTGGCTCACGGCCGAGGGCGTGACGTGCAACGCGACGGCGGCACCCTCGAGCGTGCCCGCCTCGGCGATCGCGACGATGGTGCGGGCTGCCTCGCCGTCGATCGCTCTCATGAAGCTGATCTTATGTAGGTGTAGGAAGCTGAGCTGGAGTGAACCGGCTGGCGCGGTCTACGGTGCTCCCGTGCTTCCCATGGTCTCCGGTCTCGCCGCCGGTCTGTCGCTGATCGTCGCGATCGGCGCGCAGAACGCCTTCGTGCTCCGGCAGGGGCTGGCGCGCAGGCACGTGCCGCTGGTCGTGGCGGTGTGCGCGATCTCGGACGCGGTGCTGATCGCTGCCGGCGTCGCCGGCCTCGGTGCGCTGGTCACGCACGCGCCTGTCGTGCTCGAGATCGTGCGATGGGGTGGCGCGGCCTTCCTGCTCGGGTACGGCATCCGCGCGGTGATCCGTGCCTGGCGCGGCGAGTCGATGCGCGACCCGGGGGAGAGCGGCAACCGCGGCTGGGGCGCGGTGCTGGCGACCACCGTCGCGCTCACCTGGCTCAACCCGCACGTCTACCTCGACACGGTGGTCCTGCTGGGCTCGATGGCCGCGGCGCAGGGGGGGAACCGGTGGTGGTTCGCCCTCGGGGCCATGGCCGGGTCCGTGCTGTGGTTCACGGCCCTGGGCGTCGGCGCTCGGCTGCTGGTCCCGCTGTTCCGACGGCGGAGCTCCTGGCGTGTGCTCGACGCCGGGATCGCGCTCGTCATGTTCGCGCTGGCCGCCCAGCTGCTGCTGCGTCACTCGACGTAGACGTAGATCGTGTGCAGCCCGGTGGCTCCGTCCGGCGCGGGGGAGGCGGGCGCGGCCACCTGCACCTCGCCGTCGCCGTCGATCGCCCGCACGGTCAGCGTGTGCTTGCCGACCGGAGCGTCCCAGTGCCAGACCCACTGCCGCCAGGAGTCGATCGTCGGCTCGGCGGCGAGCTCGGCGGGGTGCCACGGCCCCTTGCTGTTTACGCGGATCTCGACCGCCGCGATGCCACGCTGCTGGGCCCACGCCACGCCAGCGACCACGAGCGTGCCGGCGGGCACCTCGGCCGAGGGCGCCGGGACGTCGATGCGCGAGGACGTCTTGATCGGTCCGCGCTCCGACCAGCCACGCGGGGTCCAGTACGCCACGTCGTCGGCGAAGGTGGTGACCTTGAGGTCGACGACCCACTTCGTGGCCGAGACGTAGCCGTACAGCCCGGGCACCACCATCCGCACCGGGTATCCGTGCTCGACGGGCAGCGGTTCACCGTTCATGCCGATGGCCAGCAGCGCCGCCCGTTCGTCGGTCAGCGCGCTCAGCGGCGTCGACGCCGTGAAGCCGTCGCTGCTGGTCGAGAGCACCATGTCGGCTCCCGGCTCAGGCCCGGCACGCGCCAGCAGCTCGCGGATCGGCCACCCGGTCCACACGGCGTTGCCCACCAGGTTGCCGCCCACGGTGTTCGACACGCACGCCAACGTGGTCAAGGACTCGATCATCGGCTGCTCCAGCAGCTCGGCGAAGTCGATCTCGACCTCCTGCCGCACCATGCCGTGGACCCGCAGCCGCCACCGCTGTGCGTCCAGCGTGGGAGGCACGATCGCGGTGTCGATGCGGTAGAACTCCTCGTTCGGCGTGAGGAAGGGGGTCATGCCCTCGACGTCAACCTGGGCGGCCGCCGGCACCGAGACCGGGTCGTCGATCGGCGGCAGCACGACGTCCTCACGGCCGGACTCGGCCCGCTCGCGGCCGGAGACCAGCTGACCGAGGACGGCGACCAGCACGCCGACCGCCGTCGTGGCACCCGCCCACCGCAGCACGCGCCGGCGATCGGCGTCAGGGCCTGCGGCGCCGGCGCCGCGGCGCCAGCGGACGTGCAGCGCGCCGAGGCCGGAAGCGACGCCCACCACGGTGGGCAGCACGTCCAGCGGAACCGCTCCGGGGCGCAGCAGCACCACCACCAGCACCCCCGCCCCGAGGATCGCGAGCGCGGTGAGCGCGAGGCGGCTCCGGCCGAGCCCGCCGTGCCGTCGCGGTGACCCCAGCAGCCCGATGCCCGCGCAGACGAGCGTGATCACGAGGAGCATCCCTGCGACCAGCACCTGCTTGTCACGGTCACCGAACGTGGCGATCGCCCAGTCCTTCAACCACGCAGGGGTGGCGTCGATGAAGGCCGCCCCGACCGCCAGCAGCGGAGAGGGCACCCCGCCCGCGAGGTTCGACACCCCGAGCAGCGCTGCCACGACGGTCGCCACGGCGACGATCACGGCGCCCGCTGCGACCCCGGTGAGCGCAGCCGTCCAGCGGGGGCTCCTCATGAGCACAGTGTTCGCTCCACCGCCGCGCACCGCAACCGGCGCGCGGGGCCGGTGCCGGCAGCGAACGGGGGAGCGTCGTAGCCTGACCCCGTGAGTGATCCGACCAGGAGGGCGCCTGGTTACTACCCGGACCCCGCGGCGAGCAACCAGATCCGTTACTGGGACGGCTCCGGCTGGGCCGAGCAGCACCGGTCCGCCACCTACGGTGCGCCCGGGTCCGCCCCCACAGCCTCCACGCCGTACGGCGCCGCGCCCGCCCCGTACGGCGAGTGGACGTCACCGGCCGGAGCTGCCGGCTGGAGCGGAGGAGCGCCGCCGGCCCCCAGCGGGCCGGGTCCCGGCTACGGCGCCCCGGCAGCCGGCTACGGAACCCCGCCCCCCGGCTACGGGACGCCGCCGCCCAGCTACGGGACCCCGCCGTCCGGCTACGGGACGCCGCCGCCCAGCTACGGGACCCCGCCGTCGGGCTACGGACGGGCACCGGTGCAGTCGCACGCGTCAGGCAACCCCTACTCGGCGCCCGGGCACCGGCCACCGCCGCGGCGTTCCGGTGCGCTCGCTGGCGTCGTCGTCGCGGCGGTGCTGCTGCTGGCGATCGGCGGCGGGGTGTGGGCCTTCGTCAGCGACGTGGTCGGGCCTCCGGAACCGAGCGGCGAGGTGCAGGTCGATGTCCCGCTCCGGGGCGACGTGCCGAGCAACGGAGCGTGGGCGAGCGCACTGACGATCGCCGACGCCGGCGTGTACTGGCTGACCGCCACGGCCGACGAGGACCTGACGCTGGAGCTCTACGACGACAGCGCCACGGTCGCGGAGAACGACGACGGCGGCAGCCCGTTCCCCGGCGTCAGCTCGCTGGACCCGGTGCTCGCGCTCTACCTGGAGCCGGGGGAGTACGTGGTCGCCGTCGAGACCTACGACTCCGAGCGAGCCGATGCCGAGCTCTCCGTGACCGCGGCGAGGGACGCCGTCGAGGTCGAGGCCGACCCGGTCTCGATCACGACATCGGGCGACCAGCCGTGGTTCGGCTACACCGCGGCCGACGCCGGGTCGGTCGCCATCGACGTGCAGGCGGCGGGCCCGGATGACGACCTCATGCTGAGCGCCTGGTTCGACGGCGAGGACAACTGGAACGACGACCGCGACGTCGGCGACCCGCCGGGCGGCCTCTACGACCCGTACCTGGAGATCCAGCAGCCCGACGGTCGGGTGGTCTTCGTGGTGACCTCGTGGGGCAGCCCCGACGAGGCGATCGAGGCCAGCGTGACGGTCACGCCGCTCTGAGCCTCAGTGCGCGACGGGCGCGTCGACCGGCTCCACGGCGTCGACGGGCTTGCGGATCATCGCCGCGAGCGGGATCGCGAGCGCAGCCAGCACCGCCCCGGCGACGAAGGCGACGCCGACCCCGCTGGCCAGCGCCGCCGGCTCGGGCACACCGGCGCTCTCCAGCGCGACCTGACGGCTGACCATCAGCACGACGAACAGAGCGGTCCCGGCGGCGCCGGCGAGCTGTTGGACGGTGCCGATCGTCGCCGACCCGTGCGAGTACAGGTGCGGCTTCAGCGCACCGAGCGCCGAGGTGAACAGCGGGGTGAACGTCAGCGCCAGGCCGATCGAGAGCAGCACGTGCAGCGCCAGCACGGTGCCGCCGCCGGAGGTCTCGTCGAGCTGGGTCATCAGCGCCAGCGCCAGCGCCACCAGCGTGGTGCCCGGCACCACCAGCGGTCGCGGGCCCCAGCGGTCGAACAGCCGGCCCACCAGCGGTCCCATCAGCCCCATGGTGAGCCCACCGGGCACGAGCAGCAGCCCGGTCTGCAGGCTCTCCAGGTTCAGCGCGTCCTGCAGGTACAGCGGGAGCAGGATGATCGTCCCGAACAGGGCACCCATGAGGACCAGCATCACCAGGATCGAGAAGGTGAAGGTGCGCGAGGAGAACGTGCGCAGGTCGAGCAGCGCGTCGTCGGTGCGCTGCAGGGTGCGCTGCCGGAACGCGAACAGGACCAGCGAGAGGAGACCGACGCCGATCGGTACCGCCGGCGAGACCGCCGGCGGGTGGTAGACCGACTCACCGATCGAGGAGAGCCCGAAGATCAGCCCACCGAAGCCGAGCGCCGACAGGATCACCGATCCGACGTCCAGCCGCAGCCGACGCGGCTCCGAGACGTTGGGGACGCGCATGATCCCGACGACCAGCATCACGAGCACCAGCGGCAGCACCACCCAGAAGATGCCGCGCCAGTCCAGGCGGGACAGGATCAGGCCGGACACCGCGGGCCCGATGGCCGGAGCCACCGACATCACGATCGAGATGTTGCCCATCACCCGGCCACGCCGCAGCGCCGGCACCAGCTGCATCACGGTCGTCATCAGCAGCGGCATCATCATGGCGGTGCCCACCGCCTGCACCACCCGGCCGGAGACCAGGATCGCGAAGGTGGGGGAGATCGCGCAGATCAGCGTGCCGAGCGAGAACGAGATCATCGCCGTGCAGTAGATGGTCCTGGTCGACAGCCGCTGCAGCAGGAACCCGGTGATCGGGATGACGACGGCCATCGTGAGCATGAACGCCGTGGTCACCCACTGCGCGGTGGCCGCCTCGATGCTCAGGCCGGTCATGATGTGCGAGAGCGCGACACCCATGATCGTCTCGTTGAGGATCAGCACGAACGCGCTGGCGAGCAGCAAAGCGATCACGAGCCGGGTGCGGGATTCCAGGCGCGCAGGAGCCTGCGCCTGCGGGAGCGAAGTCACGGTCGAGAACCCTACGCTCGGGTGCCCGGTGGTCCACCATGCAATACGCCAAGGGCAGAACGCTGGAGCGATCTCGTCGCGGGCTAGCCTCGCCGACGTGGACCTGGAGTGGCGGATCGCGGTGATGGTGGTCGCCCTGGCCGTGGCGCTGATCGGTTGGCTGGTGCTGCAACGCGGTCGCGGATCCCTCACGCCCGCCACGCCCGCCGCAGCCGGATCCGCGCTGCCGGAGGCGGTTGCCCTGCTGGCGGGGGAGCGCCTGACGCTGGTGCAGGTCTCCGGCCGGCACTGCACCTCCTGCGTGCGCGGCGCCCGGATCTGGCACGAGGCGATCGCCGACCAGAGCGGCGTCGCGTTCGTCGAGATCGACGCCGACGACCACATGGACCTGGTGCGCGAGCACGGCATCATGACCACGCCGACGACGCTGGTGTACGACCGCGACGGCGCTCTCCAGGGTCGCCTCACCGGCGCACCGACCCCAAAGGCGGCGCGTGCGGTCCTCACCTCCGAGCAGGATGGAGCCCTTCGATGAGCGTCGAGAACGCGCCGGATCTCACGGCCAGGGGCATCGATCCCCGCGGCCCACGCTTCGGTGCCGCCCTGACCGCCGTCCTGCTGGTGGTGGCGATCCTGCTCGGACCCGGTACGGGCACGATCGTCCTCGCCGTGGTCGCCGCGTCGTTCCTGCTCGGGGCGATCCGCGGCCCCCAGGGCACGTGGCAGGGGCTGCTGTTCGCCGCGCTGGTGCGCCCCCGCCTGGCGCCGCCCGCCGAGCTCGAGTCACCCGAGCCGCCCACGTTCGCCCAGGTCGTCGGTCTCGTGATCACCGGGCTCGGCCTGGGGCTGACGCTGCTCGGCGCCACCTGGGCGCTGACCGTGTTCGGTGTGCTCGCACTGGCAGCGGCAGCGCTCAACGCCCTGACCGGTTTCTGCCTCGGCTGCGAGATCTACCTGCTGCTGCGGCGGCTGGCGACCGCGCGAACCTGAGCGGCCCGCGCGGTCACCCTGCACCTCACGCGAGCGCGGGAAGGACCTCGCGCTCGAACAGCTCGATCCCGCCGCGGTCGAACGCCGCCTCGGGGAAGTAGGTGATCGCGTACTCGAGCCCGAGGGTCTTGACCTGCGCGAGCCGTTCAGCCACCTGCTCGGGCGTGCCGTAGCCGACGCTGCTGCGCAGCCCCGCCGCGATCTCCGCCGCCTTCTCGGCACCGAGCACCGAGGCGACGCGGGCCTCGTGCGCCGCCAGCCGGTCCGCGGCCTCGGCCTCGGTGGCGCCGATGACGATGTTGTAGTCGGCGGTGCGGGTGATCGCCTCGAACGGGCGGCCCACCGCCTCGCAGTGGCCGCGGAGCACCTCGCTCTTGTGCGCGAAGCCCTCCGGCGAGCCGTCGAAGTTCGTGTAGTCGGCGTACTTCGCAGCGATCCGGAGCGTGACCTTCTCGCCGCCACCGGCGATCCACAACGGGATGCCTCCCTCCTGCAGCGGGAGCGGCCGCACGATCGCGCCGTCGACCTGGTAGTGCTTGCCCTCGAGCGTGGCGACGCCCTCGGTCCAGGCCTGCCGCATGATCTGCACGCCCTCGTCCAGCCGGGCCAGGCGCTCGCCCGCGCGGGGGAAGCCGTAGCCGTAGGCACGCCACTCGTGCTCGTACCACCCGCCGCCGATGCCCATCTGGGCGCGACCGCCCGAGATGATGTCCACCGTGGCGGCGACCTTGGCCAGGTAGGCGGGGTTGCGGTAGCTCATGCACGTGCACATCTGGCCGAGCTTGATGCGCGAGGTGGTCGCGGCGAACGCGGCCATCAGCGTCCACGCCTCGTGCGTGGCCTCCTCGCTCGGCTCGGGTGTGGTGTGGAAGTGGTCGTAGACCCAGAGGGAGTCCCAGGCGCCGTCGTCGGCATGCTGGGCGACCTCCAGCATCCTGGTCCACTGCTCGGCGGGGTCGATGCCCACCAGGTCGAAGCGCCAGCCCTGCGGTACGAAGAGTCCGAATCTCATGGGTGCATCCTGCACCTCGACGCCCCACAGGCGATAGCGATGTCCACGCGCCGGCCTCCTCGCATGCGGCTGCGGCAGGACCAGGCGGGGTCAGCCGATCGAGCGTTCTCGCCGTCGGCGAGCGAACCGTTGTCGGACCCAGAGCAGCAGGGCGACCAGGATCAGCAGGAACACGATGACCAGGACCGGGACGAGGATCGCCAGCGCCGTCATCGTGAGCGCTGAGACGTCCTCGATCGTCGAGACCACCGGTGCGCCGACGCCGGCGGTCGAGACGTTGACGACAGCCCGACCGCTCGCCTTGGCGAGGTGCGTCGAGAGTGCCAGGACGAGCCCGATGACGAAGGGCACGACGGCGGAGCTCGTGAAGAACTCGCCCGGGTCCGTCAGCGCGGGTGTCTCCGAGCTGGAGCCCGCGGCGCAGACGATGCCGCCGGCCGTGGGCCGGACCAGGGTCTGGACCACGTCGTTGACGTGATCCACGGCCGGCACCTTGTCGGCCACGACATCGAGCACGAGCAGCACCCCGAGGACGACGAGCACCCACGGGTTCTCCAGCCAGGCCCACTGCGCCGGGAGGTCCACCACGTCGGTGTAGCGCGCCAGCAGGCCGATCGAGACCATCGGGATGAACGCGTTGAGGCCGGCGGAGAGCGCCAGTCCGGACCCGGTCAGGACCTCGAGCACGCGACCTCCCTCGCCGGCCAGGACCTCTGGCCTGTTCCGCCACCGCACATCCTCGCACCGCGTGGTCGGCGGGCGCGGCAGATCAGATCACCTACGCTTGCGGCGTGGGTGAGGCGCAGCACGGGGAGGTCGAGCCGGTCGAGGAGGCCGAGGTCGTGCCGGACCGCGTCTGGACGGTGCCCAACGCGATCTCGTTCGTGCGGCTGCTCATGGTGCCGGTGGTGCTGGTGCTCATCCTCCGTGGCCACGACGTCGCGGCGGTGATCGTGCTGATCGCCTCCGCGGCGAGCGACTGGGTCGACGGCGTGATCGCCCGCCGGTTCAACCAGGTCTCCAAGCTCGGTCGGTTCCTCGACCCCTCGGCGGACCGCCTGTTCATCGCGGTCACGTTGATCGGGATGGCGGTGCGGGGCCTGGTGCCGTGGTGGCTCGTGGCGGTGGTCTTCGCGCGGGACGCCGTGGTCGGCATCATGGTGCCGTTCATGATGCGCCGCGGCTATCCCGGGTTCCCGGTGCACCTCGCCGGCAAGGCCGGCACGGTCGCCCTGATGTACGCGTTCCCGTTGCTGCTGCTGACCCGGCTCGACGGCGTTCCCGGTGACGTGGCGTGGGTGGTCGGCTGGGCCGCGGCCTGGTGGGGCATCTTCCTGTACTGGTGCGCCGCCGCGCTCTATGTCGACCAGTTCCGCCAGGTCATCGCCAGCGACTCGGTGGCCTCAGGGATACGGCAGTGACCGACCCGGCGTCCCGGCCCACCGTGCCGGTTCCCCCACCCCGGCCCGATGCGTCGATGACGCTGCTGCGCGAGGTGATGGAACGTCCGCTCGACCCCGGGTACGACGACGCCGCGGCTCGGCGAGCGGCGGGGCACGCCCCGATCAGCCGTGGGCGCCACCTGGCCCGTGCCGCGCTGGTCCTGCTGCTCGCCGTCGGGATCGGTCTGGGCGGCGTCTGGGCGGCACGCGAGCTCCGGCGGCCCGGGCCGGAGGTCAGCGCCCGCCAGGTCCTCATCGCCCAGATCCGCGAGCGGTCGGAGATCACCGCCGAGCTCGTGGAGCAGAACACGGCGCTGCGCACGGAGATCCAGGAGCTCCAGGAGCAGGCGTTCGGTGAGACCGCTGCGGGTGCGAACGACGAGGCCGAGCTGCTGGGGATCTGGGCCGGTACGACGCCGGTCTCCGGACCGGGGATCGTCATCACGATGGCGGACTCGGCGCGTGCCCAGGCAGGGGAGCCGGGCAGCGAGGACGAACGGGTGCAGGACTTCGACCTGCAGGTGGTGGTGAACGCGGTGTGGGCCAGCGGCGCCGAGTCCGTGGCGATCAACGGCATCCGGTTGACCGGCTCGACCGCGATCCGGACCGCAGGCTCCGCCGTGCTGGTGGACCTGCAGCCGCTGGTCTCGCCGTACACGATCGAGGCGATCGGGGATCCCGCCGCGATGCGGACCGCGTTCGCGCGCACCACCGGTGCGGCCCACCTCAGCACCATCAGCTCGGGCTACGGCATCACGAGCCAGCTGGTCGTCGCCGACGATCTCGAGCTCCCCGCCGGCAGCGCCTCGCGGCTCAGCGTGGCGGTACCCGGCGAGCAGGGCTGAGCGACGCGTGCGAGACTGACGAGGATCTGAGCAGGGGAGGAGGCGCACAGTGATCGCAGTGATCGGGCTCGTGATCGGGGTGGTCCTCGGCCTCGTGCTGCAGCCCAGCGTCCCGGCGGAGCTGCAGCCATACCTGCCGATCGCCGTGGTCGCTGCCCTCGATGCGCTGTTCGGCGCGGTGCGCGCGCGGCTGGAGAAGAAGTTCGACGACCGGGTGTTCGTGACGTCGTTCCTGTTCAACGTGCTGGTGGCGGCCTTCATCGTGTTCCTCGGCGACCAGCTCGGCGTGGGCGCCCAGCTGAGCACCGCCGTCGTCGTCGTGCTGGGGATCCGCATCTTCTCCAACGCCGCCTCGATCCGACGACACGTGCTCAAGGCATGACCGAGAACCAGCCGGAGCCCCCGGCCCACGAGCGCCGAGGCCGCGGCGTGCGCAGCCAGCTGCTGGTCGCCGGCCTGTGCCTGCTGCTGGGCTTCGCGATCGTCACGCAGGTGCGACAGACGCAGGGCGACGAGCTGGCGGGCATGCGGCAGGACGACCTCGTCCGCCTGATGGCCGAGATCACCCAGCGCAACGAGACGCTGGTGCAGGAGGCCGACGAGCTGCGGGAGGACCGCTCCGCGCTGCTCAGCGGCGCCGACGCCAGCCGCTCCGCCGAGGACTACCTCGAGGTGCAGCAGATCCTGGCCGGGACCGTCCCCGTCGAAGGACCCGGCGTGGTCGTGCAGGTCGCCAACACCGCGGACGTGAGCGCGCAGGACATGGTCCACATGCTCGAAGAGCTGCGCAACGCCGGGGCCGAGGCGGTCGAGCTCTCGACCGTGCGCATCGTGGCGTCGAGCTACTTCAGCGAGACCGACGACGGGTTGGTGGCCGACGGGATCGAGATCGGCGCCGAGCACGAGTGGCGCATCATCGGCGACGCCGACAAGATCGCCGTCGCGCTCGACATCCCCAACGGGGCGATCGACACCCTCACCAGCCGCGGAGCCACCGTCGAGGTGACCAAGCGTCCCCTGGTCCAGGTCACGGCGATCCGCACGGTGGAAGAACCCCAGTACGCGACCCCCAGCTCCGACGACTGAGCCCCTCTCACCCTCAACCGGAGGGTAAGGTTCACGTCAACCCAGCCCGCCCCGCACACACACGAAGGCTGACCCGATGACCCCCGAAGATCCCGACGCCTTCTCGCAAGGACACACGACGGCGAGCTTCGATCGCATCGTCCCGGGAGAGCCGGAGCCCGCGCGCACCGGCACCGACGCCAGCGATCGCGCCGCCATCGAGGCGCTGCCGCCCTCGTCGGCGCTGCTGATCGTGCAGCACGGCCCCAACGCCGGCGCCCGGTTCCTGCTGGACGCCGAGCGTGTCACCGCCGGCCGCGACATCAAGGCCGACATCTTCCTCGACGACGTCACGGTCTCGCGCCGGCACGCCGAGTTCTTGTTCGAGGCCGGTGAGTTCACGGTTCGCGACGTCGGCAGCCTCAACGGCACCTACGTCAACCGGGAGCGCATCGACGCCGCCTCGCTCGTCGCCGGAGACGAGGTGCAGATCGGCAAGTACCGCCTGACGTTCCACCCCAGCCCCAACCGGAGCGCGGCGGCCCCGCCGGCAGAGCCCGCGTCGTGACCGTCGCCGACGCCCACTCGGAAGAGGAGGAGCGCTGGCCGTTCGGAGTGTCGCGGACCCCGACCATGAGCATCGGCTCGGCGCTGAGCGTGCTGCACCAGGAGTTCCCTGCGGTCACGATCTCGAAGATCCGGTTCCTCGAGGACCAGGACATCGTCCGCCCGCACCGCACGCCCTCCGGGTATCGCACCTACAGCCAGGCCGACATCGAGCGGCTCCGCTTCGCCCTGGCTGCGCAGCGTGACTCCTATCTGCCCTGGGCCAAGATCCGCGAGCGGCTGGACGAGCTCGACAACGGGTCCGCGGGGGTGCCCGCACCCGGTGCGCGGGTGGTCACCGAGGACGGCGAGCTCGCGAGCGCCGTCACCCGCAGCCGGTTGACGGTCGCCCGGCTGGCTGAGGCCGCCGGCGCCGACGAGGCGATGATCACCGAGCTGACCGAGGTCGGCCTCATCACCACGGATGCCGGCGGCAAGTACCCGGCGGGATCGGTCGAGGTGGTCCGCGCCGTCGTGGAGCTGGCGGAGCACGGCGTGCAGGCACGGCACCTGCGGGCGCTGCGCTCGGCTGCCGACCGGCAGATCGACCTGCTGGAGGCGATCGTCGCGCCGGTGCGCTCGCACCGCAGCGGGCCCGGATCGGCCGGCTCGCGCGCCAAGGCGCACACGCTCGCGACCGACGTGGCGGACTCCTTCGCCCGGTTGCACTCGGCGCTGCTGCGCGCCGGCGTCGACCGCATCGTCTGAACCGGTACGCCCGACGGGCTGGTCACGATCGCGCAACGCCCGCACATCGTGGAACGTTTCGGTACATGACTCCCGCGGCTGCGGCGTAGCGTTAGGGCGTGCGCAAGATGGGCGTCCTCGGAGTCAGGGTGCGGGTGGCGGACCCCGAGCACGACGTGCTCGTCGTGCTGTCGGAGTCCGACGGCGAGCTGTCGCTGCCGATCGTGATCGGCCCCCACGAGGGGGTCGCGATCGCGACCGCCCAGGCGGGCGTCACCTCGCCGCGGCCGGGCCCGCACGATCTGCTGCTGACGGCGCTCCACGCAGCCGGGGTGGCGCTGGAGTCGGTCCGGATCACCGAGCTGCGCGAAGGAACCTTCATCGCCGAGCTGGTGCTCTCGAACGGCAAGCACGTCGATGCCCGGGCCTCCGACGCGATCTCGCTGGCGCTGCGCGCCCGGGTGGACGTGTACTGCTCGGAGGAGGTGCTAGCCCAGGCAGCCATCGTGCTCGCGTACGACGACGACGAGGACGTCGAGGACGAGGGGGCTCTGCACATCGAGATCTCCGGCGTCGGCAGCGGCCGTGAGGAAGATGCCGTGGCGGAGTTCCGCGAGTTTCTCGACCAGATCGACGCCAGCGACTTCGAGGACCCGGACGCGCGCTGAGCGGCGATCCACGCACCAACCCTCAACCTGAGGTCGAGACTGAGACACACCCTCGCGACACGCCGAAACGCGGTGGGTGCCAGCGTCGTTGACCCGGGCACCCGCTGGCTCTACCGTGGGGCTCAGCCGGGCGGAATCCACCGGCTGGTCACCACGGAGTGATCGTGCGCGCAGGCGTACAGTGGCTATCAGGGTTTCGTCTGCCGAAGAGAGTAGGAACGCGTGACCGGCACTGAGAACGCGGGCACAGCCGGCGTGGCAGCGGGCGTCCCGCAGCGTGCGCAGGGTTTGCTGTTCGGCGACACCCTCCCCGACCTCGACGAGGCGACCGGCTACCGCGGCCCCACGGCGTGCCGCGCGGCGGGCATCACCTACCGCCAGCTCGACTACTGGGCCCGCACCGGGCTGGTCGAGCCGTCGATCCGACCGGCGACGGGCTCCGGCACGCAGCGGCTGTACAGCTTCCGCGACGTCCTGGTGCTCAAGGTCGTCAAGCGGCTCCTCGACACGGGAGTCTCGCTCCAGCAGATCCGTTCGGCTGTCGAGCACCTGCGCGACCGTGGTGTCGACGATCTCGCGAACATCACGCTGATGAGCGACGGCGCCTCGGTCTACGAGTGCACCTCCGCCGATGAGGTCATCGATCTCGTCCAGGGCGGCCAGGGCGTGTTCGGTATCGCGGTCGGTCGTGTCTGGCGCGAGGTCGAGGGCAGCCTGGCCGAGTTCCCCACCGAGCGTGCGAACGACGACACCGAGTCGACCACGCCGGCCGAGGACGAGCTCGCGCGTCGTCGGCGCGCCCGGCAGACCGGCTGACGCCCTCAGCCGATGGCTCGGTACTTCGACGTCCACCCGGTCGACCCGCAGCCGCGGGCGATCAGCCAGGCCGTGGACATCTTGCGCGGCGGCGGGCTGCTGGCCTACCCGACGGACTCCTGCTACGCGCTGGGGTCCTCGCTCGACAACCGTGACGGCCGGGACCGGATCCTTGCGCTGCGGGGCCTGGACGACCGGCACCACTTCACGCTGGTGTGCGCCGACTTCGCCCAGCTCGGGCAGTTCGTGCACGTCGACAACACCACGTTCCGCAGCATCCGCGCGGCGACACCGGGCTGCTACACCTTCATCCTCCCGGCCACCAAGGAGGTGCCGCGGCGGCTGCTGCACCCCAAGAAGAAGACCGTGGGTGTGCGGATACCCGACCACCCGGTGGTCCACGCGCTGCTCGCGCAGGTGGGCGAGCCCATCCTCTCCAGCACGTTGCTGCTGCCGGGCGAGGAGGAACCGCTGACCGACGGCTGGCAGATCAAGGAGCGGCTCGACCATCTCGTGGACGGCGTGATCGACTCCGGCGAGTGCGGCGACGTCCCGACCACCGTGGTCGACTTCTCCAACGGCGCGGCCGAGGTGGTGCGCGTCGGCGCGGGGGACCCCAGCCGGTTCGAGTAGCCGACCGGCGCCCGCGTGTCAGCGGGCGAGGAACTCGAGCAGGGCGGCGTTGACGATCTCGGCGTGACTCACGGTGATGCCGTGCGGAGCGCCCTCTATCAGGACGAGGTCGCTTCCCGCGACGACATCGTGGACGCGCTTGCCCGACACCTCGAACGGCACGATCGCGTCGCTGTCGCCGTGCATCACGAGTGTGGGCACGGTGATGCGCGCGACGTCGTCGCTGAACCGGCTGGTCCACAGCACGATGCAGGCGACGGCGGCGTCCAGGTCGGCCTGGGCGGCCAGCCTCAGCGCCTGCTGACGACGCTCCTCGGAGACCACGAGCTCGCCGTCGACGCTGAAGAAGGTGGTGAGGAACTCGTCGAGAAAGCCCTCACGATCGGAGCGCATGGCCTCCTGCATGCCGCGGGCGGTCGCCATGTCGAGACCGCCCTCGGGGTTCTCGTCGCTGAGCAGCAGCCACGGCGGGACCGCGCTGAGGAAGGCGACGCTGTGCAGGCGGCTCTCGCCGTGGTTGCCCACGTACCGAGCCACCTCGCCGCCACCCATGGAGAACCCGACGAGGGTGACGTCGTCCAGGTCGAGCGCGTCGAGGAGCGCAGCCAGGTCGGCGGTGAGCAGGTCGTAGTCGTAGCCGTTCGCGCCGGTGCTGCCCGAGGCACCGAAGCCACGCCGGTCGTAGGTGATCACGCGATATCCGGCGTCGAGCAGAGCCGGGACGGTGTCGGACCACGACTCGCCGGACAGCGGCCAGCCGTGCACCAGCACGACCGGGCGTCCGGAACCGCCGTGATCGGTGTAGGAGATCTCGATGCCGTCGCGAGGCAGGGTGGGCATGACGGTCCTTTCCACTCCGGAGGTCGGTCCCGTCGACGCTATCCGGGCTCGGGCGAGTCCGCCAGGCCTGGACCGGTCAGGAAGCGACGGTGAACCGGGTGCGGCGGTGCTGCGGCTCCTCGAGCTCGTCCCAGAGCGCGACGGCGTAGTCCTCGGTCGAGATGCTCGGGCCGACCAGGTCGTCGGCGCCGGTCCGGTACCCGCCGGTGCGCTCACCCGGGCCGATCTGCGGCGGGGGCGACAGGATCACCCAGTCGGCGCCCTCGGGGGCCGCGCGGAAGAGGTCGAGCACCGTGGCGGCCGAGGTCGCCTCGGCACGGAAGATGGCCGGGAAGTCGGGGGAGTCGAGCAGCGGCATGCCGTCGACAAGGCTGCTGCCCGCGCCGCCGACCATCGCCAGCCGCGCAGGGAACGGACGCTCGGCCAGCCGCCGGTGGGCGTCGATCCACGGCTGGTGGTCGCTGCCGTCGCGCGGCGGTGGCACCGAGATCACGACCGCGTCGGAACCGGCGGCGAGCTGGGCGAGGGCGTCGGTGTCGAGGAGATCGAGGACGACGTCGGCGGCACCGGGCCGGGTGGAGGAGGTCACGACCGTCTGGCCGCGCCGGCGCCCCTCGGTGACGATGGCGGAGCCGACCATGCCGGTGGCGCCGAGGACAAGGACCTTCATGGTGCTCCTTCGTCGAGCAAGGGGTGACACGGCGATCAACCCGGGTTCCGCCGTCGGCATTCCCGTGACAACCGTCGGAGGTGCATGCTGAGGCGATGGCCGAGATCGTGTTCGCCGCAGAGGTGTTCGAGTGGCGCGGGCCGGCGCCGTTCTACTTCATGGCGGTGCCGGAGCGGGAGAGCGAGCGGCTGCGTGCGATGTCCCCGACCCTGACCTACGGGTGGGGCATGATCCCGGTCACGGCGCGCATCAGCACGCACTCCTGGACCACGTCGCTGTGGCCGAAGGACGGTGGCTACGTGCTGCCGCTCAAGGTCAGGGCGCGCCAGGCCGCCGGGCTCGCGCTCGGCGACGTGGCGACGGCGACGTTGCTCACCGAGGGTGACGACACCGGCGTCGACCGCGACATGCTGATCGCGCTGGTCGCCAGGCTCAGGGCGCAGGAGGCCCAGACCGAGGAGCAGGAGGAGGCCTGGTTGCGCGAGTTCGCCGCACACGTGCCGCACCCGCGCGCCGTCGACCTGGTGCTGTACCCCGAGGTGGAGGTGGACGAGCACGCCACGGCCGAGCAGATCGTGGACGCGGCGCTGCGGTACCGTGCGCCGGACCGGTGACCTAGCGGCACACGAGGCCGCGCTCCAGGGCGTCGAGGTTGGTCCGCATCACCGTCAGGTAGTCGGGGTCGCTGGGCCGCTCCATCGGGTCGAGGACGTCGGTGGCGACCCCGAGATCCTCGGCAAGCACCTCGACGACGGCGGGATCGGCCGCGGTCTCCAAGTAGATGGTGCGCACGCCGGTCGTCTCGACGATCGTGGCGACCTCACGAAGCCGAGCCGGTGAGGGCTCGACCTCGGGATCGATGCCCGTGATGCCCTCCTGGCGCAGGTGGTAGCGCGCCGCGAGATAGCCGAAGGCCTCGTGGGAGGTCACCAGCGTCGCGCCCGCGCAGCTGCTCAGGGCTGCCTGGTAGTCGATGTCCAGCTGCTCGAGATCGGACACGAGCGCCGCGGCTCGCTGCGCGTAGTCAGCGGCGTGGTCGGGGTCGAGCTCGGCGAGCGCGTCGGCGACCTGCTGGGCGGCGAGCCCGAGGCGGACCGGGTCGAGCCAGAAGTGCGGGTCGCCGGCGGGGTCGGGGCCGGCGGCAGCGCCTGGCACCGCCGCGGTGGCCGCCTCCAGGGTGTCGACCACCACGGCCGGCGCGGCCTGCTCGATCGCCGCGTCCGTCGAGGGTTGCAGCCCGGAGACGTAGACCACGAGGTCCGCTGCGGCGAGATCGGCAACCCGAGCCGGGCTGAGCTCCTGGCTGTGCGGGTCGGCCCCCGGCGGCGTCAGGTTGCCGACCTCCGCCTCCGGCCCGGCGACGCGTCGGACGACGTACTCCAGCGGTGCGAAGGATGCCCACACCTGCAGCTCCTCGGACTCGGGGGCGCCGCACGCGGCCGTGCCGAGGGCGAGCGCCCCCAGCACGGCCACGGCTGCGATGCGCCGTCGAGGCTCAGTGATCATGACCCTCGTGGTCGTCGCCGTCCTCGTGCTCGCCCTCGTGCTCGTGCCCGCCCTCGGCGACATCTCCGGTGACCCCGGCGATCTCGTTCGGGACGACGTCGAGCTCGGTCTCCTGCCACACCTCGGCGGTGGCGACGTCGAGCGCGAGCAGTCGCTGGTTGGCCGGATCGGTCACGTAGGCCGAGCCGGCGAGCATGGTCAGCGTCGGGCGGGGCTGCTGCCAGTCCTCCGGCACCTCCCAGCCCTCGATCACGGGGATCGAGGTCTCGACCGCACCGGACTCGGGGTCGATGACGTGGACGTCGCCGTCGGTGGTGAGCACCAGGGCGTGGCCCTCGTCGTCTCGGCCGAGCGAGCGGAAGGTGTACTCGGCGCCCAGGTCGACCAGCGAGATCTCGCCGCTCGTGGTGTCGATCAGCGCGACCTGGGTGAGCGGGCCGCCGTCGGGGTTAGCGTTGTAGTCACCCAGCACGATGTCCGAGCCCGGTGCGGAGCGCAGGTTGCCGATCCGGCCGAACGCGTCGGGGCTGGCCACCTTGGTGAAGGCACCGTCGTGGTAGATCAGCGCGCCGTCCTCGCAGCCGAGGACGACCTTCTCGTCGTCGGTCACGGTCTCGCCGTGCACACCGGGGCACTCGGCGGAGCTGGCGATCTTCTGGCCCTCGGCATCCAGCGCGAGCGCACCCGAGCGTGACTCGTCGGTGCCCTCGGTGACCAGCAGGGTGCCGTCGCCGAGCTCCACGGCGACGCCGTGGTGCGCCGAAGTCGTGGTGTGCTCCCGGATCTCCGGCTCCGCTTCGGCGATGGCAGCCGAGTCCAGGATCGTGACCTGTCCGGTCCCGTCGTCGAAGAGCGCGGTGCGGCCGTGATGGACCACGGCATGGCCGGGGATCTCGGCGGTGTAGGTGAGGTCGAGCAGCGCCGGGTCGGTCGAGTAGTAGTGCGCGTGGTCACCGTGGGGCTCGCCCCAGGCGCCGAGGTCGAGGACCTGGAACCCGGACCCGGTCGAGACCAGCAGGTGGCGCTCGTCACCGGCAGGGTTGATTCGGTTGAAACCCGGGAGCTCGATGTCCTCGAGCAGCTCCAGCGTGGTGGCATCGAGGACCTGGACGCCGCCGTC
Organism: Pseudactinotalea suaedae; assembly: GCF_009733815.1. Taxonomy (GTDB): domain Bacteria; phylum Actinomycetota; class Actinomycetes; order Actinomycetales; family Beutenbergiaceae; genus Pseudactinotalea; species Pseudactinotalea suaedae. The sequence continues at coordinate 699,061 of NZ_WNXY01000001.1, read as the reverse complement.
GTAGGTGATCGCCAGGCGCGGTGTGCTGGCCGCCTGCTCGTGGGTGGCGGCGTCGGTGGGCTCGGGAGCGGCGGTCTCGTCGTCCTGCTGGCCGGGCGCGGCGCAGGCGGCGAGCGGCAGCGCGGCGGCGAGGGCCACGGCGGCGAGGAGGTGGCTCGGCCGGAGGCGAGCGGGGGAGAGGTTCGTCATGCGGGTGTGGGCGGGCGTGTGGCCCGCCCTGCTCCTTCCTGAAGGTGTCGGACGACCACACCGTAATGCACATGAGAACCATTCGCATCTAACAGATCCGTTGCGGTGCGTCGCCCGGGGCGTCGAGGAGCCCTAGAGTCACGTCGATGATCACGCCAGCTCGCGAGCCGCGGTCCGCGGCGGTGCTCGCCGGGGTGGTCACCGCCGTCGTGGGTTTCACCTCCTCGTTCGTGGTGGTGCTGGCTGGACTCCGAGCGGTCGGGGCGAGCCCGGGGCAGGCGGCGTCCGGGCTGCTCGCGCTGTCGGTGACGATGGGCCTGGGCTGTGTGCTGATCGCGCTCTGGTCGCGACTGCCGGTCACCATCGCGTGGTCCACGCCCGGTGCGGCGCTGCTGGCGACGGCGGCCGCACCGGAGGGCGGGTTCGCGGAGGCGGTCGGCGCATTTCTCGTCACCGGTCTGCTGCTGGCCGTGACCGGTCTGGTGCCGGCGCTGTCGCGACTGGTGCGGCTGGTGCCGGCCCCGGTCGCCAGCGCGATGCTCGCCGGAGTGCTGCTCCCGTTGTGCCTGGCGCCGTTCCGTGACCTCGTGACGAGCCCGGTCGCGATCGGGGTGGTGCTCGTGGCCTGGGCCCTGCTCGCGCGGCTGGCGCCGCGCTGGGCGGTTCCCGGCGCGCTCGGTGCGGCGCTGGTGGTCGTGGCCGCCTCGGGGGCGCTCGACGGCGTGGCGTGGGTCTCTGCGGTGCCGCGCCTGGAGTGGGTGACGCCACAGCTGTCGTGGGCGTCCGTCGTCGCGATCTCGATCCCGCTGTACCTGGTGACGATGACGAGCCAGAACATCCCGGGCGTGACCGTGATGGCGAGCCTCGGCTACGAGGTGCCGTGGCGTGCGTCGCTGGGCTACACGGGTGTCGCGACCGTGGTCGGGGCCCCGTTCGGCGGCCACGCCATCAATCTCGCGGCGATCTCCGCAGCCCTGGCAGCAGGACCGGAGGCCGGGCCGGACCCGTCGCGCCGCTGGGTCGCTGCCGTGACGACCGGCATCGGGTACCTGGTGCTCGGCCTGGCCGGGGGAGTGGTGGTGGTGCTCGCGGACGCCGCACCGGTGGGTCTGTTCGGGGCGGTCGCGGCGGTCGGACTGCTCAGCAGCCTGGTCGGAGCGCTGCAGCAGAGCGTGGCCGACGCCGGTCTGCGGGTGCCGGCAGTCGTGACGCTGGTCGTGGCGACATCCGGCTTGACGGTGGCAGGGGTCGGTTCGGCGTTCTGGGCCCTGGTGGCCGGCTGCCTGCTCACGGTCGCGTTCAGGTGGCGTGCCCGGGGCTGAGGCCGATCAGCCGGCTGCGGAGCCGGTCCTGGCGTCCTCGGGGTCGGGGTCCGGCTCGTGCTCGTCGTCCTCGTCGTCGTCCTCGTTCTTGACGGTAGCCGCGCGAGCGGACTCCTCGGCGTCGGGGGAGATCTCGTACCGCCGCTTGTAGAGCTCGAAGACCGTGCTGAGCGTGGCTGCCACGGGAACCGCGAGAAGACCACCCGCCACCCCGAAGAGCTGGGCACCGAGCAGCACCGAGGCGAACGAGACACCGGGGTGCACGTTGACCGCCCGCGAGCTGACGCGGGGATCGAGCAGCAGGTTCTCCACCTGCTGGTAACCGATCGCGAACGCGAGGATGAGGACGCCGTCGAGCGGCTGCTCGCTGGTCAGGCCCACCGCGACCGGCAGCACCACGGCGATGTAGGTACCGATGGTGGGGACGAACTGCGAGATCACGCCGATCCACAGGCCCAGCGCGAGCCAGTAGGGCATGTCGATGATCACCATGAAGATCGTGTGCGCGGTGGCCGAGCACACCGCGAGGATGATGCGCGCGGTGACGTAGCCACCGACCTTGGTCACGAAGACCTCCCAGACCGTGAGCACCACCGACTGCCGACCCGGCGTGAAGAGCCCGGCCACCCAGTTGCGCAGCGCCGGCATGGCACCGGAGATGTAGGAGGTGAACAGCAGCACCGCGAACGCGTTGAAGACACCCCCGAAGATGGTGCCGATCACGGCGAAGACGCCACCGGAGAACTGGGTGGCGTAGCCGGCGATCCGCTCCGGGGTGAGGTCGAGCTGGTCCAGGAGGTTGGTCGTGCTGTAGTCGGTGCCGAAGGTGGTGTTCGCCCAGGCGACGGCGGCCTCGATGGCACCGGGGGCCGACCGGACGAGGTTCTGGATCTCGCCGACGAGCAAGCCGCCGAAGGCGGCGATGAACCCGGCGAAGGCGAGCAGCACGCCCAGCATCACCACCGCCGTCGCGAGCGGGCGCTTCATCCACCGGGTCAGGAGCCGCACGGCGGGCTCCATCGCGACGGCGAGGAACATCGAGATGATCAGGGTGAAGATCGTGCCGCCGCCGCGGTCCACCATGAACACGATGGCGAACACGCACGCGACGATGCCGACGACCACCCAGCCTGCGCGCCAGACCGACCTCGGGGAGAGCGCGACGGTCTCGGTAGGTTCGACGCGACCCGCGCGGGGGGTCGCCTTCTGACGTGGGGCTCGGGCCATGGGCACAGCCTGCCAGGCGGAGAACGTGTGGGCGGTGGCGGCGCGCTAGACCGAGAGGGGTTCGGGCCTGGCCCGCTGCGCCCAGGTGACAGCAGCGGACGCCAGGCTGGTCTCACGCGGCGAGGGCAGCCATCGTCCGCCGCGCTGTGCGGCCACGGTCCAGGTCGAGGGCCGCCGGAACGTGGCGACGACCTGCGATGCGTACTCGCGCATCTGCTGCTCGTACCGGTCCACGGCCGCCACGATGCTGGAGCGGCCCGCCGCGGCGTCCGCGAGCTCGCCGACGAGCACGTGGGCGTCCCGGATGGCGGTGCTCGCACCTTGGCCGCCGGTGGGCGGCATGGCGTGCACGGCGTCGCCGAGGGCGGTGACCACACCGGGTGCCCACGGCGCGATCCCCGCGGCATAGCTCGGTGCGGCGTAGAAGCGGAACGAGGTGAGGCTGTCGGCATCGGCGGCCTCGACCATCGCCACCAGCCCGGGAGTCCATGCACGGTCGCGCAGCTGCGCAGCCAGCGCCTCCTGCAGCGCGTTCCCGCTCGCGTCGGCGAGCGCTGCGGTCTGCACCCAGTCCAGCATCACCGCGCCCCACACGTACATCGGTTCGGCGTGGAGCGGCCGATCGGTGAAGGTGGCGACGACGTCCTGGTCCAGCGGCCGGTGCTGGCCGCCGTGCAGACCGTAGCCACCGGGACCGAGCACGATCGTCGCGCCCGTGCTGAACCGGGCGCGTGCCTCGGGGCCGAGGTTGCGGATCTGCGTGCGGCCCGCGACGCCGACCAGCGCCGTCGGGCTCGAGGTGGCACGGGCGGCGAGGCCGCGTGCGATGGAGGAGCCGACGCCGTCGGCTGCCACGAGGACGTCAACCTCCCTGTCGTTCCCGTCGTGCATCAGCGCCGCCACGCGCCCGCCCGGGCGGTGCTCGTACCCCACGACCTGCGCGCCGAGGCGCAGGCTCTCGCCCAGACCGGCGGTGAGCAGCAGTCGCAGCGTGAGGCGGTCGGTCGCCACACCGGTGGGGGAGTCGAGCGGCAGGTCCTCGGCGAGCAACCGGCCGCGGTGGTCCCGCACGGCGTACCCCGCGCCGCGCCCGGAGTCCTGCGCCAGTGCATGGAGCCGGCGGATCCAGTCGGCGGGCATCGTCTCCTGGAGCGCCGTCATCGCGGCATCCGTGAGGTGCATGCCGTGACCGACCGTGCGCCGCAGGTCGGTGTCGCGCTCGAGGACCACCGCATCGATCCCTCGCCTGCGCAGTCCATGAGCGAGGACGAGCCCGCCGATCCCGGCACCGACGATCGCGACCTGCAACCCGCACCCTTCCGCCGACCTTGTCCGAGGGCGGCACGACGGGGCACCCCCCGAGCCACAGCCCTGGAGAACGATACCGCTCGGACGACGGCTGTCGTGGCCGAGCGACCCGGGCGTGGACCCGCTACCAGCGGTGGTGGACCTGTGCTCGGATGCGGCTGTCGTACAGGTCGCGCACGGCGTCGAGCGTCTCGTCGGTGAGCGGGGGGAGTGCGGCGGCCGCAGCGTTGGCTCGCGCCTGCTCCGGGTTGCGGGCGCCGGGGATGACGGAGGTCAGACCCGGCTGCTGGATGATCCACCGCAACGCGGTCTGAGCGGGTGTCGCACCGGCGGGTGCGAGCTCGGCGAACGCGGCGGCGGCGGCGACGCCGGTGGCGAAGTCGACGCCCGAGAAGGTCTCACCCTGGTCGAAGGCCTCGCCGTTGCGGTTGTAGGTGCGGTGGTCGTTCTCGGCGAATCTCGTCTCGGCGGAGTAGCGGCCCGTGAGGAGCCCGCTGGCGAGGGGGACGCGAGCGATGGTGCCGACGCCGGCTGCTGCCGCGGCGGGGAGCACCTGCTCGAGCGGCTTCAGCCGGAAGGGGTTGAGGATGATCTGGACGCTCGCGGTCCCAGGCCGCGAGATCGCCGTCAGGGCCTCCTCACAGGTCTCGACGCTGACGCCGTAGCCGGCGACGCGCTGCTCGTCGACGAGGGTGTCGAGGGCGTCGTAGACGGCGTCGGAGGAGTAGACGGCCGGGGGCGGGCAGTGCAGCTGGACGAGGTCGAGGCGGTCGACCCCGAGGTTGGTGCGGGAGCGGTCGGTCCAGGCGCGGAAGTTCTCGAGCGTGTAGAGGTGGGGGTCGAGAGGCACGCGCCGGCCCATCTTGGTGGCGACGAGCACCTCGAGCCCGGGATGGTCACGCAGGAAGGTCCCGATGATCTGCTCGCTGCGGCCGTCGCCGTAGACGTCGGCGGTGTCGAAGAAGGTCACGCCCGCCTGGACCGCGGCGGCGAGCACCGCGTGCGCGTCGTTCTGCGAGACCTCGCCCCAGTCGGCGCCGAGCTGCCAGGTACCGAGGCCGACGACGGAGATCTGACGGCCGAGGCGGGGGAGAGGTCGCTGTTCCATGGGTCTCATTCTGGTGCAGCCGAAGGCTCGGGTGGTGCCGGGGCAGAACCCCAGCTGCGTCAGTCCGAGGTCTGGGGCGCCACGAGCTGCGCACGCAGGTCGTCCGGCGCCTTGTCACCCTGCCGCAGCGCCACCTCGGCGACGACCTCGGCGATCGTGACCCTGCTGTAGGAGCTGAGCCCGTCGTCGCGGTCTCCGGCGCCCAGGGCCTCGATCAGGTCCAGCGTCAGGTGCAGGTCGGGGGCGAGGATCGACGGGGGTGAGAACGACTTGTACCGCTGCAGCACCCGTGCCCAGATCTCCGCGCGCTCGGCCGCCTCCGGGTCGTCGGTCACGTCGGCGGGCGCGGGCACCGGATAGCTCTCCACGTCGCGCAGACCCCCGAACATGATCTCCATGCTGGAGCGCTCGGTGCTGAGCAGCACATAGATCCAGCGGCTGTCCCGATCACCGGGGTCGTCCATGAAGCGGGCGGTGCAGCGCAGGTCGAGCGTGCTCGGCAGCGGCACCGCCGAGGCACGGTGGATGAAGACATGGGCGACGTCCAGGAACTCCGCGGCGCGCAGCAGGATGCCGCCACCCTGAGCGCGGCTCACCACGAGGTCCTCGAGGCCGAGCTGCCCGTGCGAGAGGCGCCGCAGCACGGCCTCCTGGTCGTCGCGACCCTGGAGGAGGGTGTCGGCGACCGCCGCCAGCGTCCGCACCGCCTCGGTTCGCCATGTCGGCCAGGCGTAGCGCTCGAGCGCCATGCTCATGAGGGGCAGGCTGACCGTCCCGGGCAGGCGGTAACCCCGCGGTTGGCTCCAGGTCATGCTCTTCCTTCGTCGTCGCTGAGATCCCAGATCGATGGCAGTCCTGCGATGGCCTGCCGGACCAGCAGCACCCAGGTCGCCCCGCCGACGGCGGGCGCGGACGTCATCGACAACCACTCGTCGTCGCGCGTGGCGCCCGGGTAGACGCCGTCGGTCGCCGCAGGCGCGAGCGCGGCGAGCGTCGGTGCCGGGTCCTGGCCCAGGCGCAGCTGGGCGAGCGCGACACCTGCGGTGCCCTCGACCCAGACGATGGGCTCCGCCGGGAACGGCACCGGGGCGAAGCCGCTGGCCCCGGCGTGGGTGGAGGCGTACCACCCGATGTTCGCCATCGCCTGAGCCGCCTGCGCCTGGTGCCCGGCGGCCTGCAGGAAGATCGCACCCCAGGAGCTGACGTCCAGCGCGTGGCCGGGGTCGGGACCGTCGGGGGAGCGGCCCTGCCAGAACCGGCCCTCCTCGCTGCTCCACAGCCGTTCGAGGATGGCGTCGTGCAGCACCGGCACGGCACCGGCCGCGCCGGCGTGCCCGAGCACCTCCTCGGCAAGGCGCAAGGTGTGCCACGCGTCGACGTTGTGCTCGGTCGAGGCCCACGGAAGCTGATAGCTGGGGTCGAAACCACCGTTGGCGTACCAGCCGTAGCCGCCGCGGACCAGCCCCGCGAGCGGACCGTCCACGGCCTGCCGGGCGAGGAGCCAGTCCAGGCCGCGCTCGGCCCCGTCCAGCGCCTGTGCCCGCGCTGCGGCATCGGGCGACCCGTCGCGCAGGTACCGCAGCAAGGCGTAGGTGGCGAGGGCATGGTTGCCGGTCCGGTACTCGGGCACCGCACCTTCGGGATACAGCGCGGCTGCCGAGGTGACGAACCCGCCGTCCTGCGGACCGCCGTCGGTCTGCAGGCTGAGCAGGCCCGCGGCGAGCCGGTCGGCCACCGCGAGCTCGCCGAGCGAGAGAGCCGTCACCAAGGTGAGCGCCTGGTCGTAGGAGAAGGCGCGGCCGTGCAGGTGGTGCCCCTCCGGCACGTCGTAGGAGCGCACCAGACCGTGGCTCGGGGCGTGCTCGGCCAGCACGTCGCCGGTGGCCTGGTCGACGAGACGGAAGACCTTGGTACCGGGGTGGCTCCAGGGAAAGGTGAAGGCGCCGTCGGCCTCGACGGGTGCGACCGCGATCGAGTAGGCGCGGTCGGTGACCACCAACGCCTCGATCTGGAGGTCCTGAAGGGCGGGCGGGGTGGGAAGTCCGGAGAGCGTGACCGATCCGCTCACGGGTCCGGTCCACGCCGGAGGGTAGGCCTGGTCGGGCTCGACCGTCGAGGTGCTGGTCACCGGGGTGCCGGTGGCGAGCTGGCCCAGCACCCAGTCCCACGTCTCGGACACCGCCGGCGCGCCCGACGCCGCATCTCCCGGGTCCGCCGCGGCCGGCCGGGTGGCCATGGCGACCATGGTCCCGGCCATGAGCACGGTCAGCGCGATCATCGAGGCTCGTCCGCCCATCACACCCACCACCACGCTCGAGCGACCGCGACGGCGGTGGTCACGACGCCGGCCAGCACGAGCCGCCACAGCACCGACTGCTCCCGACGCCGGTCGTGCGTGAGGAGGTCGAGGTGCTGGCGCCCGTGGTGGGCAGGGGTACCGCTCATGAGGTGCGCACCTTTCCCGTCTTCTCGGTCTTGTCCCAGGTCGAGGCGGCGCCGCGCGCCTCGGCGACGTAGGCGGCGATGCTGACAGCGCACAGGACGGGTCCGAATCCGACGACCAGCACCAGCGCGGGTACGACCGGACGCAGCCACGAGATCCTATCGGCTCGGTACACCAGCCAGCCGGCGAGCATCGCCGCGCCGGTCCACACGTACGCCAGCAGCACGGCGACCGCGCGGGCACGGTCGTCCCACGTGATCCCCAGCACCGGCATCACCTCGCCGGCGAGAGCGTCCATGGGACGAGGAGCGAGCACGACCGCGAGCACGAGGAGGTTCACCAGGCCAGGGAACGTCAGCGCGGCCAGCCAGCTCTGGTAGGCGACCCGACGGTCGAGCAGCAGCACGAACGTGTTCCCGAAGATGAACAGCAGCGCGCTCAGGCCCCAGTAGAGCTCGAACGCGAGGAGGGCCGGACCCTGGTCGACGAACCAGAGCAGCACCAGCGCCACCGACGCCAGGATCATGAAGGCGGGCAGGTACAGCGTGCTGAACCACATCGTCCCGAACCACCAGTTCCCCAGGTGGTGGTCGCTCGAGGGGCGGAAGAAGACCGAGCGGAAGCGTCGGGTCACCTGAAGGTTCCCGCGTGCCCACCGCAGCCGCTGCTTCCACAGCGCCACCAGGCTCGCGGGCTCCTCGGCCCAGCACTCGGCGTTGGGGTCGAACACGACCCGGCGCCCGCCCAGCTGGGTCTGCATCGTCGTCACCGTGTCCTCGGCGAGCGTGGTGGTGTCGATGCGGCCGCCGATCGCTTCGAGGTTGGCGCGGCTCAGCATCTGGGCGCCCCCGGCGAGGCAGCCCTGCACGCCGGCGACGTTCTGCGCCCGTCGCATCGCGAGCTGGGCTGTCGCGTACTCGAAGCCGATGTACCGACCGACCCAGTGCGCGGGCTCGCTCGCCTCGCGGATGAAGCCCATCACCGCTCCCACGCCCGGGTCCGCCAGGTGGCGACCCATGCGGCCGATCGCCGTCGGCGTGAAGACCACGTCGGCGTCGGTGATGAGAACGGCTTCGGCCCAGTCGTCGGCGAGCACGTGCGCCAGCCCGTGGTTGAGGGTGTGTGCCTTCCCCTGCCCGCCCTGCTCACGGCGCAGGTGCACCACGCGTCCGGGATAGCGCCGCGCAGCCTCCTGGGCGATCAGCGGGGTGTCGTCGGTGCTGGCGTCGTCGACGACGACCAGGCGCAGCCGCTCGCTGGGATAGTCCAGCGCCATCATCCGGTCGATCGAGTGCTCGAGGACGGCGCCCTCGTTCCACGCGGGGATGATGACGGCGACCCGCGGCTGGTAGGCGCTGTCGGCGCGCCCGTAGTTGTCCCGGACACGGTGGAGACCGGCCATGACGTGACCGCTGGCGGAGACCAGCATGGGGACGGCGCCGAGCAGGACGATGATGCTGAGGACCCAGCCGAGCGGTCCGGTCGGCAGCGTCGCACTCACGGCAGGATCCTCGACTCCAGCTCGTCGAGATAGACCCAGCGACCGACGTCGCCCGCTCGGTGGGCGTCGCTGCCTGCCACGATGCGCACACCGCGATCGACGAGGCCCTGCACCACGGCCGCACCCGGGCAACGCCACTTCTCGTTGATCTCGACGGCCGCACCGGCGGCCACGCAGGCAGCCGCCAGCGCGTGCACGTGCTCGTCGCTGATGGCGTCCTCACCGAGGCCCACCTTCGGCACGATGCTGAACAGGTGGGCGACGACAGCGGGCGCCGGGGAGAGGGCGACCGCCTTGCAGATGGCGGTGACCAACGTGTCGACGACGTCGCGCGCCGTCGCCGGGTCGGCCTCGATCCGCGCCCTCACGGCGCTCGGGTGCTGCGGTCCGTCGGCTGCCGGGAACTGGTGGTCGGCCACCAGCACGTAGTCGAGGGGCGGAGCTGCCGCAGGGATGTCGAGGCGGCCGGAGGAATCCAGGATCTTGGCCTCGACGCCGCACATCACCCGCAGGTCGACGCGTCGGTCCAGGGCACGGATCTGGGCGACGTACTCGGGGAGCCAGCTGGTCTCGCGCCGGACGTGATCGGAGGCTCCGAGGGTGTGCAGGCCGGCCATGGATGCCGCTGCCGCCATGTCCTCCCACGTGTCGGCGCCGTCGGTGAGGCTGGAGTGGGTGTGCCAGTCGGCGGTCCGGTCCAGGATCATGCGTCGAGCCCGGGGTGCGTGCGTCCGTCACGCACCGTCGTGTACTCGGCGAGGGGAACCGTGACGTCGGCGAGGTGCCGCACGACGGCCACCTCCTCGAAGTCGAGGTGGTCGGGGAGGGGGTGCCCCAGCGCAGCGCGGGCGGCGAGGACGGGCATGTCCACACCAGCCGCCTGCGTCAGTGCCATCGTGCCCGGGAAGCGGGCGTTGACCTCCAGCAGCGCCGGTGTGCCGTCGACGGCGCGCCGGGCCTGGACGTTGACCACGCCGGTCGCACCGATGAGACGAGCGACCGAGCGTCCGAAGTCCTCCAGCTCGGGGTCGCGCACCGTGCGACCGGCGACGGCGATCCCGGAGTCGACCTTGTCCCGTCGTCGGGGCACCGCGGCGACGACGTGCCCGTCAGGCCGCGCGAGCACGTCGATCGAGAACTCCTCCCCGGGAAGGTGCTCCTGCGCGAGCATGGTGCCGTCCCTGGGGACGCCGTGCAGGTCCTCGCTCGAGGAGATGACGGCGAAGCCCCGCCCGCCGGCACCGAGCCGCGGCTTGACGATGAAGGGCAGACCCAGGCGCTCGAGCTCGTCGACGCTGGTCGTCCGCTCCAGCAGGACCGTGCGGGGGACGCGCACCGACCCCTGGCAGAGACCGACGAGGGTCAGCTTGTCCTGGCAGCGTTCGAGCGTCTGCGAGGACTCGACGAGGACGGCGACGCCGGCCCTCTCGAAGTCGCCGACCTTCGCGGCCACCACCGGCAGCTCGACGTCGACGGTGGGGATCACCAGGTCGGCGTGGCACCGACGTGCGACCTCCAGCAGGACATCGGCGAACGCGGGGTCGTCGCCGAGGGGGAGCAGGACGCGCTGCGCCGCCGGCACGAGGTAGAGACCGGCCGCCAACGGGTCGATGTCGCCGGCGATCACCCGGTAGCTGGGCGCCAGCGAGGTGATCAGGGTGACAGCGGCCGCGCCGCCGGCACCGGTGATCAGCACGCAGGGCTGCGAGGCGTGGCTCATGCGGACTCTCCCGCGAACGCATGCGAGGCGCTCAGGGCCATGGGCGCCACGGGCCCCGGCGAGCTCAGCACGGTCTGGGCGGGAGCACTCAGGGCGGCACGGCGGGGGATGAAGCTGCGGATCACCTCGAACGGTTCCGCGTACCTCGCGAGCGGGGCCAGGTGCCGCGCCCAGTAGCGGGCACCCGCCACGATGAGCTCGGGTTCGAGATAGGTGCGCTCGCTCTGGCTGGCGAAGCTCGACAGGACGTCGACCTTGCGCGTGACCACGGCATCGATGGGCACGAACCGTGTGGGGGAGAACTCGTTCGTCGCCGACGGCGACTGATAGGCGAAGACCTGCGCCACCGATCGGGTGGCGCTCATCGTCGCGGTGTTGACGGCTCGGTGGTCCTGATGGTTGTCGTGCCGTGAGTGCACGTAGACCACGGTCGGCTTCAGCGCGCCGACCACGGCTTCGATGAGGCGGATGGTGTCGATCCCCTGGTCGATCTGGGTGTCGGGCAGATCGGCCAGCAGCAGTCGCGCCCCGATCTGGGTGGCCGCGGTCACCGACTCGCCCACGCGCGCGTTCCGGTCGCCCCCGACGTCACCGCGGCTGAGGGTGAGCACCGCGACGTGGTCGCCTCTGCGCCGGTGCTCGAGGAGAGCTCCCGCGGACCCGATCTCGACGTCGTCCGGATGGGCTCCGATCGCCAGCACCCGCTCCGCCTCCTGCTCGGAACGCAGCAGGCACGTCTGGAGCGCACCCCGCAGGCCTTCGCGGTCGGTGGGGTCGATGATGTCGTGAAGGCCGCCGCGGATCGCTTGCACGAGCAGCTCCGCGGGCAGCTCGTGCGGGGCTCCGGCCAGGAGCACGCGCATCTGCGGGTACAGGGCGCGAAGGTCGGCGACGGCGTGCATGGTGCGATCGGTCGCCAGGAGCGCCGGGTCGACGAGTGCGGCATTGATGGCGCCCATGGCGAGGGCGGTCTCGACCACGGTCTCCGGTGCGGTCTGCACGTGATCGCAGCCGAGGTCCTCGAGGACGGGTGCGATGTCGGAGGTCAGGTCGCCCAGCAGCAGCACCCGGCGTCGGGGTGGGTCGAGGAGCTGCTGCACGACGGATTCGTCGACCCGCACGTCGCGCTCGTCACCGAGCCACACCGCTTGTTGCTCACCGCTCACGTAGATCCCCCGACGACAGGTGGAAAGACTGTCTTCTTGAGACCCTATAGCCATCGCAAAGCCACCGTAGAGAGGCGGCACGCCGAGTGAGGCGCGGCGCGCCAGCAGGGGCTGGCATGCTGCCGACGTGCGGGAGGACTGGGTCGACGTCGCGAAGGGGATCGCGATCGTCCTCGTGGTGGGGTTCCACGCCGTCGTGTTCCCGGCCAACCTCGGGCTGGTGCAGGACTGGCGAGGCTTCGCGGCGCTGCTCGACACGTTCCGGATGCCGTTGTTCTTCTTCACCTCGGGGTTGTTCGCGGCGCCGGTGCTGCGGCGATCGCTGCGCGAGCTGTGGCGGACCCGGGTGGCGCGACTGCTGTGGCTGTTCGTCCTCTGGAGCGTGCTCTGGTTCGCGGTCTTCTACGCGGCGCCGCCGCTGGGCACCAGCAGGGTGAGCCAGCGGCCGGAAGAGCTCCTCCTCATGCTCGTCTCACCGAACCAGAACACCTGGTACGTGTACGCACTGGCGCTGTACCTGCTGGCGGCCTGGGGTCTGCGCCGGCTTCCGGTGGCGGTCCAGATCAGCCTCGCCGCCCTGCTCGCGGTGGCGTTCGACGTCGGCCTGCTCGACGCCGCCAACGGTGCGGTCGACCGCATGGGTCGGGGCTTCGTGTGGTTCCTGGTCGCGGTGCACCTCGGGCCTGGCGTGTGCGCGCTCGCGCCGCGGGTGCGGTGGTGGCACCCGCTCCTGGCGCTCGGGCTCTACGGGGGCGCCGCGGCGCTGGTCGCCGCGCACGGCGTGATCGGTGCACCGTTCGTTCGGCTCACGCTGGCGGCGTTGGCCGTGCTGGGCGGGTGTGCCCTCGCGGTCACGCTGAGCCGTGTCGCCGCGCTGGACTGGCTCCGGGCGCTGGGCCGGCGCACGCTCGGGGTCTACCTCCTGCACTTCTACGTGATCCTGGGCGTGTGCCTGCTTCTCGCTCCCGTCGCTGCCCAGGTGGCCGCGTGGCGGGTGTTCAACCTCGCCCTGCCCGTGCTGCTGACGGTGCTCGCGGTGCTGGTCTCGCTGGCGGTGCACCGGCTGGCACGCGGTCTCACCTGGCTCTGGGACAGGCCGCGGCTGCAGCGCCGTGACGCGCGCGCGGATCTGCCGACCTGACGGACCCGCGGCCGCGGTGGGGTGCGTGCCGCGGCGCTCACCCCACCCGGATCGCCTCCAGGTCGGGCCGTCCACCCAGACGTTGCACGGTCGATGCGGCGGCGCGGGAGGCGAGCCGGCCCGCCTGGCGCGGGCTCTGCCCCGCCCGGAGAGCGGTGACCAGGCCTGCGACGAAGGCGTCACCACCACCCGTCGGGTCGACGACGTCGACGTCGGGCCAGGGGAGCACCTCGTCACCGCCCTCCCAGGCCACCAGGTCCCCGCCGTCCGGCAGCGCCAGCGCGACCAGCCGCGGCCGCCAAGCAAGCATCTGCCGGGCCGCCGCGCGCGCCGAGTCGAGACCGTCCACCTCGCCGTCCGTCCAGGAGGACGCCTCCCGGGCATCAGCGCGGACGACGTCGACCAGGTCCAGCAGATCGTCCCGGTATCGCTCGGGCGTGGCTCCGTCCGCGACCAACAACGCGTCACGCGCATGCCCGGCCAGGCCCAGCTCGACCATCGACTCGGCCGGCTGCTGCAGCTGCAGGCAGATGGCGTCGACGTCGTCGAGAAGTCCCTGGGTCACCTGGTGTCGCACGTCGTCCGTCGTCAGCAGCGACTCCTCGGGTACGTCTTCGAGGAGGCGACGGCTCCCGCCGTCGGCCACCACATCGACCAGCAGCGCGGTGGTCCCGCGGCGCGCCACCGGACCGACGTCGATGCCGTCGCGGGCAGCAGCGGCGAGCATCTCCTCGCCGACCCGGTCGGCGCCCGTGACGCCGAGCAGGACGACCCGGCCCGCGCCGAGCTGCCGCAGACCGACGGCCTGGTTCGCGCCCTTGCCGCCCAGGACCTCGGTACGGGACAGCACGTCAGCCGAGCCGCCGTCGTCAGGGAGGTCGGCGACGTGCAGCACGAGGTCGCGCGCGATGGCACCGGCCACCAGGACGGCGGTCATCGCGCGTCGCCCCGCCAGCGGCGGACCGTCGGTTGTCCCTGTGCGCGCGTCATCACAGCAGCGTGGCACAGCCGCAGCCGCGGCGCCGATGTCGCACCCTGTCGATTTCCCCGGTCCGCGCTCGTCACCTGGGGGAGGGGCGCCACCATGGTGCGCCACCCGGAAGCGACATCACGGAGACTGAACCATGCGGAGACTGACCTACGCCATGAGCGCCAGCCTGGACGGCTACGTCGCCGCGCCCGGTGGCGACCTCACCTGGGGCGTGTCGAGTGACGAGCTGTTCGACTGGTGGTCCGAGCGGGTGGGGGAGACGAGCCTCGCGCTGTACGGGCGCAGGTTGTGGGAGGGCATGAGCGCGCACTGGCCGACCGCCGACCGGCACCCTGGAGCGACGCCGGCGCACATCCAGTTCTCTCGCCGCTGGCGGGACATGCCGAAGGTGCTGTTCTCGTCGACGGTCAGCACGACCGACTGGAACACCCGTTCGATCGCCGAGGACGCCGTCACCGAGATCCGCCGGCTCAAGACCGGCGACGGCGGCGCCATGGACATCGGCGGCGCCACGCTCGCGGCAGCGGCGATGCGGGCCGGGCTGATCGATGAGTACGTCGTCGTCACGCATCCGGTTCTGGTGGGTCGGGGCCTGCCGTTCTTCACGGCTCTGGACAGCTGGGTGAACCTGACGCTGGTCGAGACCCGGGCGTTTCCCGGCGGGGTCCTGCTGACCAGGTACGAGACCAGGCGCTGAGAGCCCGCAGGGTCGATCAGCGCGGTCGTGTACCGAGGTCCTGCACGACGGCGAAGACCGCCGGCTCGAGAGCGACTGTCGCGCGGGACTGGCTTGCGTGCTCCGCGGGCGGAACCGTCGGTGAAGGCTGGGATGCTCGTCAGATCCCGGGGAGTAGGCAACGCCCAGCGGGGAGCGGTTCTCGCAGCTGGAATGACATAATGTCCATTATCGGCGTTCCGGCTAGGGCTCGCTCGCGAGCCTGGCCGAGGCGCTTGTCGAGGTCACTCTCCAGACGCTGGTCGGCGCGGATGCCTGAGGTGGACGGGAGTCCTTGGTGGCCTCGGTCGCGTCGAGGCAAACCCCGATAGCGACGGCAGCAGGCCGCCGACCGCCATATGAGTCCTTCGGCCTGTGTGATCGTCGACTGACGTCGGTTTGCAGTCACCTCGGACCGATCGGTCTACGACTCCCGGATTGCCTCGAGCACGTCGTCACTCACCTGATCATCGATCTCAGCGGTCACGGTTTCGAAGAGTTCCGACACGTGAATCCCTGTGAGTTGGTGAAAGGTGTCGTTGGTTTCAACCACCAACACATCGCGGCTCAGTCGTATAGAGGAATGGGTGTCAGCGTCGAGGGTGATCTCGGCGGTGTATCCACGAAAACCGAGCGCCGGAACGAGGAGTGACGACTCTTGGCTGCTGATCGGCGTAGTTTCGTTGCTGGACGCCAGTTCCTCCAGATCGTCCCACGTCGATCGCTCGACTTCGACGGTCGGATTGTCTCGGCCAGAGAACACATCAACAGTGAGGTCGTGGCTGGGGAAAGCACACGAAGACATCATGGCGATCCCGAATATCGCCATGACGAGCGCAGCCGTGGGAAAGCGGTGTCGCTGGCGAGAGTGACTACCTTCATCACGGCGACGGCCTGGCGCGACAGAAGCAACAGGAGACGACCAGCGCTCAGGCTGACTGTCGCGGCGATTCGCCGAAACGATGCCAGCGGTCAAGGCGGGCACGATCGCGCGCCATGTGAACCCCGAGCCACGCACACTCCTCATGAGCTCAACCTAGACTGTCAGGCGGCGCGGTGGCATCGCTACATCTGCTCGACACATCGTGACGGGATGGGCCCGACTTGTCACTCTTCACGCTCAGCCGCGCATGAGTTCTCGCCGCCGGTGAGAGACGTCAGCTCTGGTGAGTCCGGGCGGCGATCTCGTCGGCGAATGCGATCTCGGAGTCGTCCTGGGGTTCGTAGCCGATGACCCGGCGTGCGTTGGCGATCGACCAGAAGGTGCGGGCGTTGCCCGAGACGCCGTAGAAGATCTGGAACGGGACGCCGTGCTCGTCGTCGACCGACTCTGCCTCGATGCAGCGGACGTAGAGCTGCTGCAGGTCGCGCTCGGAGACCCAGCCGGTGATGTCGCGCAGGTAGTCCACGGTCGGACGATCGATGAAGTCCTCCGCACGGATCGGCCGCGGGCAGACGATCCGCACGTGGACGTTCTCCACGACCGGTCCGGCGCCGCCGCTGGCGTAGAGGAACCCGAGCGACTCGTACGCAGCCTTGGCCCAGCCGTAGAACGTGTCGGGCCGCGGGTAGTCGTACGGGTCCACCCGATCGATGCGGCCGGCCTTCCACGGCTGCTCGTACCACTTGGAGGCCTGGTTGGTGCTGGTGACCACGACCCGCCGCACCCCGGCCAGCTGGGCAGCCTCGAACACGCGGGCCGTCATGTCGAGATTGCGCCGCTCGGCGGCATAGCTCGGGGCGCCTTCCGCACGGGCGTACCCGGCGTGCACGATCACCTCGACGCCCTCGAACAGCCCTCGCAGTTCATCCTCGTCCGCGGCCAACAGGTCGACCAGCTGCACACCCTCGACCGGACGCCCGTCCCTGTCGGTGTCGCGGACGTCGACCATCGTCAGGTCATAGCGCTCGCGCAGCACGGGCAGCAGCTGCCCGGCGACGTACCCGGTGGCACCAGTGAGCAGGACACGTCTACGACTCATGGCCCCAGTCTGCCGCTCAGACGCTGGTGGATGAAGCTGGATCACCGGCCGGGTCTGGTTTCCGCATTCCGCAGCTACGTCGTGCGCCGCCGCCGCTTCACACCCCGGGGCACCCACTTCCACCACGTGTAGTGGTAGTCACCCTGCTCGACGTCGAACTCCTGGCCGCAGAGCGCGCACGCGCAGTGGAACGTCATGGACCAGCCGGGCTCGCTCGTCGCGAGGATCCGGACGTGCCCGGCTCGCTCTTCCTTGGGTGGCTCGTAGAAGGACAGGCCTGGGTAGCTGGCGCACCAGCAGGACTTGTCCCGATAGCTCTCGATCTTGTCCAGGGCGTGCTCGAGACTGACGCGGTTCGAGTGCAACGCACCTCCGAGGTCCAGGCGATCGGTGGCACGCCGGATCCTGGGCAGTGCGGCGACGAGCGGGTCGAGCAATGCGCCGTCGCGTGTGCGGACGACCTCCCACGTCGCGTGCAGGACCCGACGGGTGTCCTCGGAGAGGAAGTCTTCGAGAAGCGACGGCTCGGCGCTGTCGTTGGTCAACTCGCCGGCTCGGCGAGATCGAGGTCCACCATCAGCTCGTCCGCGATCGGCTCCAGTGCCGCTCGTACCGTTTCGACGTCGACACCGGTCGGCAACGTCACGACTGCCTCGGCCTCGAAGAGCAGGCCACCGCCCTGCGGTGCGTTCTGCGTCCACGACCGGAAGTCGCGGATGCTCACGCGTCGCGCCGCCAGTGCCGAGCTCACCTGCCGGACCATGCCCGGGCGGTCCAGTCCCACGAGATGCACCTGCACCTCCCTCCCTGCCGCTCCCCCGGCGCCTGCCGGGTTGACGTCGACCTTCCAGCCGAGCTGGTCCAGGAGTCCCGCGGTCGCGTCGGTGAAGGCAGCGACGTTTGCGTCCGGCACCTCGACGAGCACGATGCCGGCGAACTTGCCGGCCAGCCTGGCCAGCTGGCTGTCGAGCCAGTTGCCACCGTGATCCTCGACGGCTCGGGACAGCGCCGACACCAGTCCCTCCCGGTCGTCCCCGACAGCGGTGAGCACCAGTTGCGTCATGGGCGTCACGCTAGCCCAGGGCCGTGCTGGCCGAGGGCTGCTCCAAGCTCACGTAGTCCGCCAGGTGCTCCCCCGTCAGCGTCGCCCGCTGGGCCACGAGATCGGCCGGCGTTCCCTCGAACACGATGGCCCCGCCGTCGTGCCCTGCGCCGGGACCGAGGTCGATGATCCAGTCGGCGTGCGCCATCACGGCCTGGTGGTGCTCGATCACGATGACCGACCTGCCGGAGTCGACGAGCCGGTCCAGCAGTCCGAGCAGCGCCTCGACGTCCGCCAGGTGCAGTCCCGTGGTGGGCTCGTCGAGCACGTAGACGTCGGCGCCCTTCTCCCCCATCTGCGTGGCCAGCTTCAACCGCTGGCGCTCGCCGCCGGACAGCGTGTTCAGCGCCTGCCCCAGCGTGAGGTAGCCCAGCCCGACGTCGGCCAGCCGCTCCAGGATCTTCGTCGCGGCGGGGGTCTGGGCCTCACCCTCGGAGAAGTAGGCGTGCGCCTCGGTCACCGGCATCTCGAGCACCTCGGCGATGTTCTTCTCGCCGAAGGTGTACTCCAGCACCGCGGCCTGGAACCGCCGACCGCCGCACTCCTCGCACGTCGTGGTGACACTTGCCATCGGACCGAGGTCCGTCTCGATCGTGCCGGCACCGTTGCACACCGGGCAGGCACCCTCGGAGTTCGCGCTGAACAGCGCCGGCTTCACCCCGTTCGCCTTCGCGAACGCCTTGCGGATCGGCTCCAGCAGCCCCGTGTAGGTGGCCGGGTTGCTCCGCCGGGAGCCCTTGATGCCGCGCTGGTCGATCACCGCGACGCCGTCACGCCCGGCGACCGAACCCCCGATCAACGAGCTCTTCCCCGACCCGGCCACGCCCGTGATCGCCACCAGCACGCCCAGCGGGATGTCGACGTCGACATCCTTCAGGTTGTTCCCGCTCGCCCCGCGCACCTCGATCTGCCCGACGGCGGAGCGCACCGCGTCCTTCAACCTCGCCCTGTCGTCGAGGTGCTTGCCGGTCACGGTGTCGCTGGAACGCAGCCCGGCCACGCTGCCGGTGAACATCACCTCTCCCCCGGCGGTCCCCGCGCCCGGCCCCAGGTCGACCACGTGGTCGCCGATCGCGATGGTCTCGGGCTTGTGCTCGACCACCAGCACCGTGTTGCCCTTGTCACGCAGCTGCAGCAGCAGATCGTTCATGCGAGCGATGTCGTGCGGGTGCAGGCCGATCGTGGGCTCGTCGAAGACGTACGTCACGTCGGTCAGCGCCGACCCGAGGTGCCGGATCATCTTCGTCCGCTGCGCCTCTCCCCCGGACAGCGATCCCGACGACCGCTCCAGCGAGAGGTATCCCAGCCCGATCGCCACGAACGAGTCCAGCAGGTCGCTCAGGGCTCCCAGCAGCGGCGCCACCGCGTCGTAGCGGGGCTCGTCCAGCTGCCGCACCCACTCGGCCAGGTCGGTGATCTGCATCGCGCACAGGTCGGCGATGTTCTTGTCCTTGATCTTCGAGGACCGTGCCTCCGGCGCCAGCCGCGTCCCGCCGCACTCCTGGCAGGTCCCGAACGTGATGGCGCTCTCGACGAACCGCCGCACGTGCGGCTGCATCGCCTCCACGTCCTTGGACAGGAACGACTTCTGGATCCGCGGGATCAAGCCCTCGAAGGTGATGTTGATGCCCTCGGCCTTGACCTTCGTGGGCTCCTTGTAGAGCAGGTCGTGCAGCTGCCGCTTGGTGAAGCTCTTGATCGGCTTGTCCCCCGGGAAGAACTCGGAGTGCTCGAACATCCGCGCGTACCAGGTCCCCGGACCGTAACCGGGGATCGTGAGGGCGCCCTCGGCGATCGACTTGTTCTCGTCGTACAGCGCCGTCAGGTCGAAGTCGGAGACCGAGCCGCGTCCCTCGCACTTCGGGCACATGCCACCGAGCTGGTTGAAGGATGCCTTCTCCGAGATCGTCTTGCCGCCGCGCTGCACCGTGATGGCGCCGCTCGCGCTGACGGACGGCACGTTGAAGGAGTAGGCGTTCGGCGAGCCGATGCTCGGCTCCCCCACCCGGCTGAAGAGGATGCGGAGCAGCGCGTTCGCGTCGGTGACCGTGCCCACGGTCGACCGAGGGTTGGCACCCAGCCGCTCCTGGTCCACGATGATCGCCGGCGTCAGCCCTTCCAGCACGTCGACGTCGGGTCGCGCGAGGGTCGGCATGAAGCCCTGCACGAAGGCCGGGTAGGTCTCGTCGATCAGGCGCTTGGACTCGGCCGCGATGGTGTCGAACACCAGCGAGCTCTTCCCCGAGCCCGACACCCCGGTGAAGACCGTCAGCCGGCGCTTGGGGATCTCGACGCTGATGTCCTTGAGGTTGTTCTCCCTCGCACCCCTGACCCTGATCAGGTCGTGGCTGTCGGCGGTGGTGCTCATGCGGCTCCTGTCGGGACGATCCACCGGCCATCGCGCATCAGCTCGCGCCCGGCGAGCTCGTTCTCCTCGCGCCAGGCCTGCACCCGGCGTGGTGTCACGCGGTACCAGTGGTAGGGGGTGGTGAGGTTACGGGGGTCGAACCCGGTGTGGGCGGCGAAGGCGTCGGCACGCTCGCGCGGCACCGCTGCCATCGTCAGGGTCTCGACCGTACCGTCCACGAGGCAGACGTCGCGGGTGTGCCCGAGCGCGAGTCGCACGGTGCCGCCCCGTTCGAGATTGCGACCGGTCGGACTGTCGGCGGGCGTCGCGAGCAGCAGGGTGGCACCGTCCCAGTGGTAGGACAGCGGCACCAGGTGGGGCTCGCCGTCCGGGCTCGCGGTCGCCACCCAGGCGTCGTTGTCCGCGAGGAGCCGGCCCTCGACGTCACGGCGCCGTTGCGCTCCGCTGCGCCGGTCCGCAGCCCCGCTCACCGCTGCTGGATGCGGAGCGTGTTGCCGGCGGGGTCGCGCACGGCGCAGTCACGCACGCCCCAGTCCTGGTCGGCCGGCTCCTGGAGGATCTCGGCGCCGCCGGCCTCGAGGGTCGCGAAGGTCGCGTCGAGGTCGTCGCTCGCCAGCAGCATGCTGGCGAACGTGCCCTTCGCCATCATCTCCGTGATCGTGCGGCGCTCGTCGTCGCTGATCGCCGGGTCGGCGCCGGGCGGGTACAGCACGATGTTGACGTCGTGCTGATCCGGCGGGCCCACCGTGATCCAGTGCATGTCGTTGTAGCCGACCTCCTGGCGCACCTCGAAGCCGAGGAGGTCGCGGTAGAAGGCCTTCGCGGCCTCCGGGTCGTCGTGCGGCAGGAACGTGGTGTGCAGGGTGATCGCCATGGCGTTCACGCTAGGCCGTCGGCCTCGGTGGCGCTTCTCGATTCCTGATCGGTCTGGCCACCCTCTTGACGACCATCGACGGGAGCCCGCGCAGCTCCTCCTTGGCCCGGTCCCGGTAGGTGCTCGGCGGCATCCCCACGAGCTCGGTGAACCTCGTGCTGAAGGTCCCCAGGGACGAGGACCCGACGGCGAAGCACACCTCGGTCACCGACAGGTCGCCCCGGCGCAGCAGGGTCATCGCGCGTTCGATGCGGCGGGTCATCAGGTAGGAGTAGGGGGACTCGCCGTACTCCTGCTTGAACCGCCGGCTCAGGTGCCCGGCCGACATGTGCACGCAGCCGGCGAGCGCGGGGACGTCCAGCGGCTCGCGGTAGTCGCGGTCGATCCGGTCCCGCACCTGGCGCAGCAGCTTCAGCTCGCGCAGTCGATCCGCGTCCGGTCGGCTGGCCATGGCGCCATCCTGCCACTTCCCCGGTATGCGGAAGCCGCTCGTCCGCGGTACTCCCTAGCCTCGCTCCATGACAGCGACACCTGCGTGGGAACCACCCTTCGACGGCTCCGAGATCGAGCACCTGCTCGGCGCCCTCGAGCGGCAGCGTGCGACCTTTCGCTGGAAGGCCGACGGCCTCGACGAGGCCGCGCTCAACCGCACCGTGGCGGCCTCCAGCCTCACCCTCGGCGGGCTGCTCAAGCACCTCGCGTGCGTCGAGGACGAGAAGTGGGGACCGAACCTCTCGGGTGCGCCGTACGGCCCGCCGTGGTCGGGCATGGCGTCGTACGACGGCGACCCCAAGGCCTTCACGTTCGACACGACCGGTCTCGGCGCCGAGCAGCTCTACGCGCTCTGGGACGACGCCGTGGCTCGCGCACGCACCCGGATCGCCGAGGCGGTCGCCGACGGCGGTCTCGAGCAGCAGATCGCCTGGGGCGCCGACGACGGCTTCGTCGTGAGCCTGCGCAGGCTGGCGTTCGACCTCCTCGAGGAGTACAGCCGGCACACCGGGCACGCCGACATCATCCGCGAGGCGATCGACGGCCGGGTCGGCGAGGACCCGCCGCCGGCCTGGCGCATCTAGCGCGTGGCCTTCCACCCGGCTCCGCGCCTCCTCTAGCCTGCCCTGATGGGTCTCGACGGCGACAGCCCGACCTCCCGCGCCCTGCTGGCGTTCGCGCTCATCCAGGACCGCCCCGGCATCACGGCTGCCGACCTCGGCGACAGGCTCGGGGTGAGCGACCGCGCCGCGCGACGCTACGTCGCGATCCTGCGCGAGGCGGACATCCCGGTCGAGTCGGCCCCGGGTCGCTACGGCGGCTACCAGATCGGGCGGGGCGCCCGCCCGGCGCCGCTGCGGTTCACGATGTCCGAGGCGCTGGGGCTGACGATGGCCGCCGTCGAGAGCCGGCACGGACGCGACGACGCGGCCGGACGAGCTCTCGACAAGCTCACCCGCGTGCTTCCGGCCTCGCTCGCCGGTGCGGTCGACGGCGTCCGGGCCCTCGTACCCACTCCCCCGGCCGGCCCCGAGGTGGACGGCGCCGTCGTGGCCCAGCTGGTGGAGGCGGTGGGCGCACGGCACGCCGTGCGCATCCGCTACTGCGCCGAGCACTCCTTCGCCACCGAGATCGACCCCTGGGGTGTGGTCCCGCGCCGGGGCTACTGGTACGTGCTCTGCTGGTCCCGTGACCGTCAGGCTCGTCGGCTCTATCGGGTCGACCGGATCGAGTCGGTCCACCCGCTGGCGGAGTCGTTCGAGCCCCCTGAGGAGCTCGACCTGCTGGCGGCCGTCGAGGAGCACCTCTCGGAGGGCTGGCAGCTCGCCGTCGAGGTGATCATCGAGGCGCCCGCGGAGCGGGTGCGCTGGTGGGTCCCCCGCCAGCTCGGCCGGCTCGAGCAGCTGCCCGACGGCACCACCCGGCTGCTCGGCAGCACCAGCACACCCGACTGGTACGCCGTCAAGCTGGCTGAGATCGGTGCGCCGTTCCGGGTGATCACACCTCCCGAGGTCGCCGACCAGCTGCGCAGGCTCGGAGAGCGACTGCTGGCAGCCGCGGCCGCGGCCCCGCAGCGCGCGGACGTCTCCGACGCTGCTAGCGAGCCGTCGTGATCTCGTCGAGCTCGGCCAGGTCGGCCTCGGTCGGCTCCCACTCCAGCGCAGCGGCGTTCGACCGCACCTGCTCGGGCCGGGACGCGCCACTGATCACCGATCCCACGACGTCCTGCGCCGCGAGGTAACCGATCGCCACCGTCGCCATCGGCACCTCGCGCTGCTCGGCGAAGGCGCGGATCGCCTCGATCACGTCGAAGTTGGCGGCCTCGAGCCGCTCGGGGCGCTGCGTGAGGCGGGTGCCTTCCGGCGCCGCCTCACCACGGCGGTACTTGCCGGTCAGCAGACCGGAAGCCAGCGGGAAGTACGGCAGCATCCCGGCGCCGACGTGCTCGGCGGCGGGGATCACCTCGGACTCGACGCCGCGCTCCAGCAGCGAGTAGGCGTTCTGCACGGAGATCATCGGGCTGCCGCCGGCGGTGCGGGCGATCCAGTCCGCGTCCACGATCTGCCAGCCGGTGAAGTTCGACGACCCCAGGTAACGGACCTTGCCCTCGAGCACGAGCTCGTGCAGCGCCGCCAGCGTCTCCTCCAACGGGGTCGCGTCGTCGTACCGGTGCATCTGGTACAGGTCGATGTGATCGGTCCCCAGCCGACGCAACGACGCCTCGACGGCGGTGCGGATGTAGCGGCGGGAGCCCCGCACGCCCCAGTCGGGTCCGTTCGCGCCGCGCATGTCCATGCCGAACTTGGTAGCCACCACCACGGCGTCGCGCCTGGAGCCCAGAGCCTTGCCGAGCAGCTGCTCGCTCATGCCGGGCTCGCCGCCGTAGACGTCAGCGGTGTCGAACAGTGTGATCCCGGCCTCCAACGCCGCATCGACCACGGCGGGGACGTCGTCGGGAAGTATGGTGGTGCCGAAGGCGTTGCACCCCAGCCCCACGGTAGAGACGGTAAGTCCGGAACGGCCGAGCTGGCGGTAGGTCATCTGCACCCGGCCAGCGTATCTGTGGCGGCCGGACGGGCATATCTGCGCACCCGCACCCGCAAGGCTTCACAGCACCTTCACCAGCCGCGCGGAACACCACTGGATGATGATCCGTTGAGATGAAGAGTACGGACGCAGCACCACCCGCGCCTGCACGTACGCGAAGGAGGAGACCATGGCCGAACGTTCCCTGCGAGGGATGAAGATCGGTGCGAACAGCCTGGAGACCGAGGTCGGCGTCGAGTTCGCCCCTCGGATCGAGGCAGTCTACGACTGCCCCGATGGCCGGGTCATCGTCATTCCGTTCAGCGCTGAGGCAGATGTCCCCGCTGTCTGGGAGGCACCCGGCGGCGGTGAGGCGCTGCTGCGTGACGCGACGCGCCCCGAGCCCAAGGCGACCAAGAAGCAGCGCACCCACTGGGACATGCTGCTCGAGCGCCGCACCGTCGGTGAGCTCGAAGAGCTTCTCGACGAGCGCCTCGCGCTGCTGCGCAGCGGTCAGGCGCGGCGCCGAAGCGCCTGAACCAACCGACGGACCCGGAGCTTGATCCGGCGTCGACGGTCGTCAAGACCCCACTCGGTGAGCCGGGTGATCGCCTCCACGGCGATCGCCCGGCTCATCTTTGATGTCCCCTGGGTACGTTCCACGAACGTGATCGGGACCTCCACGACACGCCCCCGCGCCCGTTCCACGCGCCAGGTCATGTCGATCTGGAAGCAGTAGCCCTGCGACTCGACCTGTTCCAGCGGCAGCCGGCGCAACGTGCGCGCCGGGTAGACCCGGAACCCGGCGGTCGCGTCCCGCACGCTCAGCCGCAGCGCGAGCCGGGCGTAGCCCGTGCCCAGCTTGCTGATGAGCTGGCGGGT
The DNA here is from genome assembly GCF_009733815.1 of Pseudactinotalea suaedae. Classification (GTDB taxonomy): domain Bacteria; phylum Actinomycetota; class Actinomycetes; order Actinomycetales; family Beutenbergiaceae; genus Pseudactinotalea; species Pseudactinotalea suaedae. Next base: position 674,004 of record NZ_WNXY01000001.1, on the reverse strand, counting down.
CCACGGCCAGTTCACGACCGCGCCCCCGGGTACCCAGCGCGACCCGATCACGAGATCGGGCGCGGGGTCCGCAGCAGCGGCCGCCAGCAGCGCGGGCAGGTCCTCCGCGCGGTGCGAGCCGTCGGCATCCATCTCGACGACGGCGTCGTAGCCCTGTGCCAGCGCCCAGCGGAAGCCGTCCAGGTAGGCGCGGCCGAGCCCTTCCTTGCCCGCGCGGTGCAGCACCTCGACCTGCGGGTCGGAGGCGGCAGCGCCGTCGGCCCAGACGCCGGTGCCGTCGGGCGAGCTGTCGTCGACGACGAGCACGTCGACACCGGGAATCGTCGCCCGCAGGTGCGCGAGCGTCGTCGGCAGCGCATCCCGCTCGTTGTAGGTCGGCATGATGACGAGCGTCCTCATCGGCGACGCTTCCGCCGTGGTGCGGTGGCGATACCGGTGAGCAGCGCCAGCACCGTGAACAGGGTGAATGCTACGACCGGGGCGTCACCCAGCCGGTCGCTGATCGTGAGCTCGGTCCGCAGCGGCACCGTCGCCACGAGCTGGTCGGCCGTGAACAGCTCGGTGGTCTCCAGCACCACACCGTTGGGCGCGATCACCCCGCTCACACCCACGGTCGAGATCTGGATGGTGGCACGGCCGTGCTCGACCGCGCGGAACCGCGACATCGCCAGCTGCTGCTCCGACTCGGCCGAGTAGCCGAAGGAGGCGTTGTTCGTCGGGACGAACAGCACCTCGGCGCCACCGACCACCGACTCCCGGATCAGCGCGTCGTAGGCCACCTCGAAGCAGATGATCGTGCCCACCGGGACGTCGCGCTCGAGCGTGGCGACCGGCACGTCCACGACCGCGATCTCGGTCCCGCGGGCCATGTCGGTCCCGACAAGGTCGACGGCGGAGGAGAAGATCCGAGCGACCTCGCGCATCGGGATGTACTCGGCGAACGCGGCAGGGATCTGCTTGGAGTAGGCCTCGACCGGACCCTCCCCGGGCAGCCACAGCACCATGTCGTTGTACCGCTCGTCGACGGCGCCGGGCTCGTCGCCGGCCTCGACGTACCGGTCCGTGCCGAACAGCAGCGGCACCCCGACAGCCGCGACCGCCTGCTCGACCAGCACCCGCGCGTCCTCGTAGGCGCGCGGGTTGTAGTCGGAGGAGTTCTCGGGCCAGACGACCAGATCGACACCGCCGGCGCCGACGTCCTCGGCGAGCTGCTCGGTACCGCTCACGTGGTTGTTGAGCACCTCGTAGGCGTTGGCGAACGCACCCAGCCCAGGCTCGGCGACGTTGCCCTGCACCGCGCCGACGCGCAGCTGCCCGGCGGAGCCGTGCGTGCCCAGCGGCACCAGGAGGCTGAGCCCGAGCACCGCGGCCACCGCGGCGGGAGCACCGATGAGGCGCACGGTGTCCGCCTGTCGCAGCGTCACCGCGACGCTCGCGAGCAGCAGACCGAGCGCGGCCACGACGGCGGACACCAGCGGTGCGCCACCCAGGGAGGCCAGCCTGAGCAACGGTGAGTCGGTCTGCGAGAACGCGAGCCTGCCCCAGGGGAAGCCCCCGAACGGCCAGACCTGACGAAGCTGCTCCCCCACCGCCCAGACGACGCCGAACACCGCGGCCTGCCCGAGCACGAGCCGCTGCAGCAACGTCCCTCGTCGGACCCACACCCACGCGGCGCAGGTGGCGGCGACGATGCCGGCCTCGGCGACGGACAGGGCGATCCATGGGATCACGCCCACCGCTTCGTTGGCCCACCAGATGTGGGGCAGGAAGAACGAGATGCCCCAGAGGAAGCCAACGGCGGCGGCCCACCGGGCGGAGTCCCGGCGCAGGGCCAGCACGAGCAGCGCGACGCCGATGATGGCCATCGGCCACCAGCTGCGCTGCGGAAAGGCCGTGTCGGTGAGCAGACCGCCCACGATCGCCACCGCCGCGGTCGTGAGTCGTCGCGGCTGGAGCTGAGGCACCGGCCCAGGATACGTTCCTCGCCGGCACCGACCGGCCGCTCCCCCGCTGGCACCGACCGGCCCGCACGTCCTTCGGTCCGCTGCCCCGGTCTCGGGGCCCCGTTTTCTAGTGAACGCGCGGGCCTGGTCGGTGACTGCGCGGAGGTTCTCCCCCTGCAGCAGTACAGGGAGCGAACATACCGACGTTCGGCAGTGCCGCCAAGCATGCGTCATCGCAGGTCACGGGCGTTCGCGCAGGTCAGCGCTCTGAGACCAGTTGCGGCATTTCTCGACGACTCCGGCGTGTCGCCGGTGTGTCTGCGGCCGGCGCGGCGACGCCTGAGGCCGAGAGCGTCGCCGACGCAGCGGCCGCAGTGGGCAGCGGCGGTGACTTAGCGCCCACGCCCGGGTAGCGGCGGTAACTTAGCGCCCACGCCGGGGTGGCGGCGGTGACGTAGCGCCCACGCGGGTGCCCCCGATGGGCCCTATCTCACCGCCGCCTGCAACCGGTGGGCCGTATCTCACCGCCGCGTGCGACCGGTGGGCCCTATCTCACCGCCGCGTGCAACTGGTGGGCCCTATCTCACCGCCGCGTGCAACTGGTGGGCCCTGTCTCACCGCCGCGTGCAACTGGTGGGCCCTGTCCCACCGCCGCGTGCAACCGGTGGGCCCTGTCTCACCGCCACGTGCAACCGGTGGGTCCTGTCTCACCGCCACGTGCAACCGGTGGGCTCAAGTCCCACCGCCGCGCGCGAGAAGGTGGGGCTCAGACGGTCCCGAGCGCGACGATCCCGCGCCGGACTGCACGGACCGCGCGATGAGCGGTGTCCTGGAGCGAGCTCGACGGCGCCGCGTCGCTCAGCTGGTCCAGCAGGTCGATGACCTGCTTGGCCCAGCGCACGAAGTCGCCGGCGGCGAGGTCGGAGTCGATCACCTCGTCGAGGTGGGCGCCGCGCGCCCACCGGTCCACCGCGGCCACCAGTCCGAGATCCAGCGGAGATCGCGGGTTGAGCCCGGCCTCGGCCTCGACGACAGCGAGATCGCGCGCCAGCACCTCGGTGGCGTCCACGGCCTGCGCCACCACGCGGCTCTTCAGGCGTGGCCGTGGCGTCAGCTCGTCAGAGCGCGACTCGTACAGCACGGCGGCCACCACCGCGGCGAGTCCGGCGGGGTCCAGGTCGTCCCAGAGCCCGGTGCGCAACGCCTCGACCACCAGCAGGTCCTGCTCGGAGTAGACGCGTCGCAGCCACTCCCCGTGCTCGGTCACCGTGGTCTCGGGACCGGAACCGGCCAGGTAGCCCAGCTCGGCGAGCACGCCGCAGACCTTGTCGAACTCGCGGGCGATCGACGACGTCCGGCCGTCGATGCGCCGGAGCAGCGCCTCGTGCTCGTCGCGCAGCTTGAAGTAGCGATGCGCCCAGCGCGCGTGCTCCTCGCGGTCGGCGCAGCCGTGACACGGGTGGGCGCGCAGCGCGGCCTTGAGCTCGGTGAGGCGGTCCTCCCCCACGGCGGGAGGACGCCGCCCCCGCTCGGGCCGCGCCTCGGCGAGGGCGCCGAGCGCGTTCCGCATCGAGGAGACCAGGTCGCGCCGGTCCTTCGGACGGCGCCCGCTGAACGCCTTGGGGATCTTGACCCTCGTCACCGACCGGGTCCCGTACGGGACCTCGGCGCCGACGAGGCGCCGGACCTGGCCCTCGCCCGTGAGCACCGTGACGGACCCGCCGTCCAAGCCGGCCGCCGTCGGGGGCTCGAGGACGACCGCGAAACCGGACCTGCGCCCGCTGGGGAGCTGGACGACGTCGCCCCGGCTGAGCGAGGCGATCGTGCTGGCGACCGCCTCACGCTGCGCGCGCGAACGGACCCGCGAGAGCTCGGACTCGAGGTCGGAGATCGAGCGGCGCAGCTCCATGTACTCGCCGAAGTCGCCCAGGTGGCACCGCATCGCGTCCGCGTAGCCCTCCAGGGCCTCGCTGTGGTTGCGTGCCTGCCGCGCCAGCCCGACGACGGCACGGTCGGCCTGAAACTGCGCGAAGGAGGTCTCCAGCACCTCCCGCGCCCGCTCCCAGCCCACGGAGGCGATGAGGTTGACCGCCATGTTGTAGGTCGGGCGGAACGAGGAGCGCAACGGGTAGGTGCGGCGGGACGCGAGACCGGCCAGCGCGACCGGGTCGAGCCCGGAGGCGTAGAGCACGACGGCGTGACCCTCGACGTCGATGCCGCGTCGCCCAGCGCGGCCGGTCAGCTGGGTGTACTCGCCCGCCGTGATCGCGGCGTGGCCGCTGCCGTCCCACTTGACGAGCTTCTCGAGCACGACCGAGCGCGCCGGCATGTTGATACCCAGCGCGAGCGTCTCGGTGGCGAACACGACCTTGACCAGGCCCTGCGTGAACAACGCCTCCACGGTCTCCTTGAAGACCGGCAGCAGCCCGGCGTGGTGCGCGGCCACGCCCGAGAGCAGGGCGTGCTCCCACGCGTCGAAGCCGAGCACGTCGAGGTCCTCGGGCGGCAGCGCCGCGGTGCGCTCGGCGATGATGTCGGCGATCTGGTGCCGCTCCGCGGGCGTGGTCAGACGCACGCCCGAGTGCACCACCTGGGCCACGGCGGCATCGCAGCCGGCCCGGGAGAAGATGAACACGATGGCCGGCAGTAGCCCGGCGCGGTCGAGCCGGTCGACGACGACCCCACGGGCGGGTGGCCGCACGATCGGCTGCCGCTGCTGGTAGCGGCCACGGCCACGACCGCGCGTGTCCCGGCCGCCGCGGCGCCGGTCACCGGAGCGCTCGAGCGCACGGATGGCCTCGACGAGGTCGTGCGAGATCGGCGGCGTCACACCCGGACGGGTGGGGTCGACGTCACCGGAGTAGAGGTCGTGCAGGTCGGCGCCCACCATGACGTGCTGCCACAACGGCACCGGCCGGTGCTCGGAGACCACCACGGCGCACTCGCCGCGCACCTCGGAGAGCCAGTCGCCGAACTCCTCGGCGTTCGAGACCGTCGCCGACAGCGAGATCACCTGCACGTCGAGCGAGAGGTGCAGGATCACCTCCTCCCACACGGGGCCGCGGAAACGGTCGGCGAGGTAGTGCACCTCGTCCATCACCACGAACCCGAGACCGTCCAGCGCCGGGGAGCCGCCGTAGAGCATGTTGCGGAGCACCTCGGTGGTCATCACGACCACCGGGGCGTCGCCGTTGATCGCCGTGTCGCCTGTCAGCAGCCCCACGGACGCGGCGCCGTGGCGTCGCACGAGGTCCTGGTACTTCTGGTTGCTCAGCGCCTTGATCGGCGTGGTGTAGAAGGCTTTGCGCCCCTGCGTCAGCGCGAGGTGGACGGCGAACTCCCCCACCACGGTCTTGCCCGCTCCGGTGGGTGCGGCCACCAGCACCCCACGACCGTCCTCGACGGCGCGGCAGGCGTCGACCTGGAAGGTGTCGAGCTCGAACTCGAGAGTGCCCGCGAACTGGGCGAGCTCGGTGCGTTCGTGCGCCTGTCGGCGCATCGCCGCCGCGTAACGCTCGGCAGGTGACGACATGTCGTCAGCGTACGTGGGGCGCGAGGAGCTGCAGCGCACCCGGCTCGACGGCGATCCGCATCGGGACAGCCCCGATGCGCTCACCGTCGCCGTAGGCCTCGGGCGGCTGCGGGTGCGGCGCCAGCGGCTCGACGACGACCTCCTTGGCGCGGATGATCTCGACCGCGGGGTGATGCACGTGGGAACCCTCGTACAGGCGCGGGAAGATCCGTGTCGCCTGCCACGGCGTGAGCGCGCCGGCGAGCACGACGTCGGCCAGACCGTCGTCGATCTGCGCGTTCGGCGCGATCTGCATGCCGCCGCCGAAGTAGCGGCTGTTCGCCACGGCCACCAGCGTGCCGGGCATCTCGCGACGCTCGCCGTCGATCGTGATCGTGTAGCCGTAGGGCTTGAAGCCGCGCAGCTCGGTCAGCGCGGCGCGGATGTACTTGCCGCCGCCGGGCGGGAACCGGTAGCTGTTGGCGAGGGCGTTGACGGCGGCGTCCAGGCCCACGGAGACCACGCACGCGGTGCGGATCGTGCCGAACGCACCCGTGGACCGGAGCACGTCCACGCGCCGGGGCCCCGCCTCGAGGGCACGTTCGAGCGCACGTAGCGCGTCGAGGCCGTTGTGCGCCGGCAGCCCCACGGCGCGCGCGAAGTCGTTTCCGCTGCCGATCGCGACGATGCCGAGCGGCACGTCGGTGCCGGCGACCGCGTTGACGCCGAGGTGCACCATGCCGTCGCCGCCCACCACGATCAGCGCGTCGAGCTGTCCGGACTCAGCGGCGCACGCCGCGTGGGCCCGCTGCTGTGCCTCGTCCGCGGCCTCGGCGGACAGGTCGACGACGTCGTGGCCGGCGGCCTCCAGCTCACGCAGCACCCCGGTTCCCGGGAGGCTTCCACGGTTGCCGTTCGCGGCAGGGTTGACGACGACGCCCAGTCTGGCCATCGGGGGCTCAGGCGTTCGCGGTGGACGCGTCGTCGGCTGCGGCGAGCTCGGCGTCCTCCTGGGCGCGCCGCTTGGCGGCCCGCTTGTCGTGGACGTGGCAGACGTAGACCGCGATGAAGTACAGCGCCACGATCGGCAACGCCATGAAGATCATGGCCGTCGGCTCCGGGTTCGGTGTGGCGAAGGCGCAGAAGGTGAAGATGCCCACGATCGCCCAGCGCCAGCCCTTGAGCCACAGTCCGGCCTTGACGACGCCCATGAAGTTCAGGGCCACCATCACCAGCGGGAGCAGGAAGGCGATGCCGAACGCGAGGACGAACTGCATGACGAACTTGAGGTAGATGTCCGCCGCGAGGAGGTTCGTGGTGTTGTCGGGCGTGAACGAGCCGATCAGCACCTCGAGCGCCTTGGGCAGCACGCTCCAGGCCAGGATCGCGCCGGTGGCGAACAACGGGACGGCCACGCCCATGAAACCGAACGTGTACTTGCGCTCGTTCTTGGTCAGGCCGGGGGTGATGAACGCCAGGATCTGGTAGATCCACCACGGCGAGCTGAGCAGCAGCCCGGTGAACAGCGCGATCCGGAGCTGCATGTCGAACGCCGTGCCGATGCCCTGGAAGTTCAGGGTGACGAGCTCGGGTCGAACCGCCTGCAGCTCCTCGATCGGTCGCTGCAGCGCCTCGAACACGCCGACGATCTCGATCGGTCCCAGCGTGCTGCCGCCGGGGAGACCGATCGGCCCGATCGTGTTGGGGTTGTACAGGATCCAGCCGACGATCCCACCGATCAGGATCCCTGCGGTCGCGAAGATGACCCGGCGGCGAAGCTCCCGCAGGTGCTCCGCCAGCGCCATCCGCGCCTCGGGGTTGTTCTTCCGCGACCCTTGTTCACGGGCCACGGGCACTTACCGGCCGGGGCTGGGAGGAACGTCGGACGGCCTGCTGCCGCCGGGCTGGGTCACCCCGTGCTGAGCGTCGGTGGTGATGGTGTTGACCGGTGTCTCGGTCGTGTTGTTGATCTCCGGGGTCGGGTTGACCGCGTCCTTGACGGTGTCGCCGTCGTCGCGGAGGTCCCGGACCTCTTCCTTGAAGATCTTCATCGATCGACCGACGTTGCGGGTGATGTCGGGAAGCCGACTGGCGCCGAACACCAGCAGGATCACGACGAGCAGCACGATCGCGTGCCAGGCCTGCAGACGCATGATGTCTCCGCTTCGAGTGAGTTGCTTCATGTCAGTCTAGGCGACGCGAACCCGGTAGGCGTCCGCTCACGCCCAGCGAGGGGTCGCGGGTCGCGCCCTCAGCGACGAGGCGAGGTGCTGAGCACCGCATCCCAACGCTTGTAGGTCAGGCCGCGCCGGACGGCGCGCCGCGCCGCCCGCGTGTCGCGGTTGGCCTGCCGGATCGTTCGCCAGCGCTCCCGCTGCTCCTCGGTGGCCAGCAGCGACGGCGTGAACACCGGCTCGGGAACGCGCGCGGCCTCGAGCTCCTCGACCCGCGTCTGCAGCCGGTCCATGACCTCACCGGTCGCCTCCAGCTGCTTCAGCAGCGCCTTGCCGGATCGCCACAACCGGAGCCCGAGCAGCACGGCACCGGCGATGGTGGCGAGCACCAGCACCGTCCACACCGCGAACCAGATCACGCGACCAGCCTAGTGGCCGGCCGTGCTAGATCAGTCCGAGCTCTGCGTAGGCGTCGAGGCCCGCCTGGGCGCGCGAGCTCACGCGGCGGGCGACCTCGGGCGGCTCGATCGCACGCACCTCGGCGCCGAGGGCCATCACGACGTTGTCGAGCCAGGCCAGATCCACCACCCCGATCGTCAGCTCGAGCCAGCCGTCGTCGAGCTCGGTGATCGTGGCGCCGGGAAGCTGTTCGGCGAACCAGCGCGCCCGGCTGCTCAGCTCCAGCCGCACCTGCGCCGCCTGCGCGGTGTCGGGCTCCGGGCGTCCGGTGAGCTGCACGTCCGGGTGCGGGTCTGCGGCGACGTCGAGGACCTGCACGTCGAGGATGCGGTCCACCCGGAACTGCCGCACACCCTGGGCGCGGTGGCACCAGGCGACCAGGAACCACCGTGTGGCGTCGGTCAGCAGCTGCAGCGGGTCGACGTCGCGCTCGGTGGTCTGGTCCGAGGCCGAGACGTACCGCAGGTGCAACCGGCGCCCCGTGCTGAGCGCGGCCCGGATCCGCTCGGCGCGTGCGTCGACGTCGCGCCGCGGTGCGGCCACCTCCACGGCGTCGGCCGCCTTCGCGGCGTCGCCCGCGGCGGCCCGCAGCACCGCGATCGTCTCGTCGACCAGGGAGGCGTCCTCGCCGTGGTCGAACGCGAGCGAGAGCGACTGCAGGGCCACGAGCAGCGCGACCGCCTCGCCGGGCGAGAGCCGCAGCGGCCGGTCCATGTCGCGCGAGTCCAGCAGCGTGATGACGCCGTGCTCGAGGTCGTCGCCGGAGAAGTCGATGAGGTCACCGTGCATGTAGCCGGGGGTCCCCGACACCCACAGCGTGTTGACGTCGGCGATCACCTGCTCCGGACTGATCCGGAAGTGCTCGGCCACCTCGGCGACGGGCACGGCGGGGTTGTCACGCAGGTAGGCGACCATCGAGAGCATCCGGGTCAACCGGTCGGGAGCGGACTCGATCACGATCGCGCACCTCCCAGCGCCGCGACGGCGCGGAGCCGGGCGAGCACCGCCTCGCGCAGCTCGGGCGGGTCGAGCACGAGCACCGAGTGCCCGTAGCCGGCCACCTCGTCGGCGACGTGCTCGACGTCGCTCACGTCCAGGGCGACGACGTCGCGCGCCCCCGTGGGGCCCTCGATCGAGTCGACGACCGATCCGCGCGCACGGAGCGCGGCGGCGCTCTCGGGTCGGATCGCGAGCCGGACCGGTGTGTGGAACACGCGCTCCGGCGTCGGCGGGCGGTGCTCGGGGATGGTGACCGAGCCGGGCTCCCCCACCCGTTGCACCTTGCCGACGATGCGGGAGGTCCGGAACGAACGCTGCGCCTGCCGGTCCCGGTCATACCCGACCAGGTACCAGCCGCGGTCGCGTGCGTGCACCCGCCACGGCTCCACCTCACGCACCGTGGTCTCGCCGCTGTACGCCGCGCGATAGGTGAACCGCACGGGCACACGCTCGGCGATCGCCTCGATCAGGTCGCTCATCGCCGGGTCGGGGCCGCGGACGCGCAGCGCCACGCCGGGCGCCGCCGTGGTCGAGCTGCCCGCGACAGCCTTCAGCTTGGTGAGCCCGCGCCGAGCCGACCCGGCGAACGCCGAGTCCTGCCAGACCTCGGCCGCGAGCGAGAGCACACCCATCTGCGCCGGGGTGAGGTCGATCGGCGGCAACGAGTAGGCGGCCGTGTCGATGCGGTAGCCGATCTCGTCCTCGTGGACCGCGTCGGTCAGCGTGACGATGGGGATGCCGAGATCGCGCAGGTGCTCCTTGTCGCGCTCGAACATCCTCTCGAACGCCTCGGTGGAGCTGTTGGTGCCGTAGCCGTGCACCTTCGCGCGGATCTCCGACTTGGTCATCCGGTGCCGCGTGTGCGAGAGCGCGATGACGAGGTCGAGCATCCGCTCCGCCGCATCGACCCGCTCGCTCATGTCCGCAACGCTAGCGCGCGCATCGCGCGCGCTGCTTCACGCCGCCGGTGCGCGTCCCGGACCTCAGACCCGCTTGCAGGTCTGTCACCGCACGTCCAGGGAGGCCGGTGGTCGCCGGGTGACTAGGGTCGCTGGCGTGATCATCTGGCGTGAAGGGATCGTGGCCGAGGTCGGCGCGTCGTGGCCGGGAGCACAGGAGCTCGTGGTGACGATCGACCAGGTGCCGGTGCGGGCGCTCGCCTACCCCGAGCTGGTGGGCGACCCGCGGCCCGGCGACCGGGTCCTGGTCACCACGGCCGCGCTGCAGCGCGGGCTGGGCACCGGCGGCTACGGCTTCGTCGTCGCGCTGCCGGACCGGTTGCCCGCCGATCCTCCGCCCGCGCCCGGCCACCTCGTGAAAGCGCGCTACACACCGCTGCAGACGCTCGTGCTCGGCGCCGACGAGCAGGAGTCCGAGCAGCACGACCTCCTCCGTGACGCCGACGACCTCGGTGGGCTGCCCGTGGTCGTCGCCGATCTGCACTCGGCGCTGCCCGCCGTCGTCGCGGGTGTGCGCAGCCGGCGCCCGGGCGCGCGGGTCGTCTACGTGATGACCGACGGCGGAGCCTTGCCCCTGTGGTTCTCGCGCGCTGTCGCCGGGTTGCGTGAGGCCGGCTGGCTGCACGCATCGGTCACCGTCGGGCAGGCCTTCGGCGGCGACGTCGAGGCCGTCTCGTTGCACTCCGGGTTGCTGGCGGCACGGCTCGTGCTCGAGGCCGACGTGGTCGTGGTCGCCCAGGGACCGGGCAACCTCGGCACCGGGACCCGGTGGGGCTTCTCCGGCGTGGCCGCCGGCGATGCGATCAACGCGGTCGCGACGCTGGGCGGCCGCCCGGTCGCGAGCCTGCGGGTCTCAGCCGCCGACCCTCGTGAGCGCCACCGCGGCATCTCCCACCACAGCCTGACCGCCTACGGCCGCGTCGCGCTGGCACGGGCCGACGTCGTCGTCCCCGAGCTGGGCGGCGACCTCGGCGCCCTCGTCGAGAGCCAGGCCGAGGCGCTCGGTGAGCGACACACCCTGGTGAGCACCGCCGTCGACGGGCTCGCCGAGGCCCTCCGAGGATCCCCCGTGCCGTTGTCCACGATGGGGCGCGGCCTCGCCGAGGACCCGACGCCGTTCCTCGCGGCCGCGGCGGCCGGTGCCTATGCCGCCTCGCTGGCGTAGGTTGGGTTCTCGTGGCTGCGCCGACGACTCCCCCCGGGAAGCTCCCGATCATGATGCTGCACGACCGCGTGCTCGTGCAGCTGTCCACCGACGATGCCGAGCGGAAGTCAGCGGCTGGTCTCGTCATCCCGGCCACGGCGCAGATGGCGCACCGGCTGCACTGGGCCGCGGTGCTCGGCGTCGGTCCGCACGTGCGGACCGTGAAGGTCGGTGACCAGGTGCTGTTCGGCGAGGAGCAGCAGCACGAGGTCGAGATCCAGGGCGAGACCTATGTGATCCTGCGCGAGAAGGACCTCCACGCCGTGGCCGCCGCCCGCGTCGAGGTCTCGACCGGGCTGTACCTCTAGCAGCGCTCCCCCGGGTCAGCGCTCGGCGGCCGGCGGTTCCTGTCCCTCGTGCGCCGCCACACGCCGGCGCAGCCAGTCGGCGTCGCGCCGCGCCCGTGCGCCGTCGGCGGCCTGGACAGCCAGCACCGGGTGTGACGAGCCGTCGGCGAGGTCGAGCAGCACCCAGGGGTCGTGACGACCGAACCGCACCGCCACGATCTCCTCCCAGGCGACGTACCGGCTCAGAATCGGGTTGCGCACCGCGATGCCCTCACGGTCCGCGACGGCGCGTGGCCGCCCGAGCACCCAGCACGTCAGGACCGCGATCACCGTGATGATCACGATCGCCAGCGCGTCGGCGGTGTGGTCGCTCTCCAGACCCGCCAGGGTCAGCAGCAGGAACGCGGCGCCTGCCACGAAGGCCAGCGAGATCACCACGCACACGACCACGGTGAACCGCGGTCGAAAGACCCGCTCCGCCGTCGGCATGGGGATCTAGAGACGGCAGGCGTCGATCGACGTGACGAGGATGGCTCGCGCGCCGACCTCGTACAGCCGGTCCATCACCTGGTTGGTGATGTCGCGCTCGACCATGGATCGCACGGCCACCCACCCGGAGGTGCGCAATGGCGAGACGGTCGGCGACTCCAGACCCGGCGTGATCGCGACTGCGCGCTCGACGGCCGACTCCGGCACGTCGTAGTCCATCAGCACGTATCGGCGCGCCACCTGCACGCCGTGCACCCGCCGGTCGAGGATCGCCAGGCCCGGGTGCTCGGCGCCGGCGGGACGGATCAGCACGGCCTCGGACTGCAGGATCGGGTCGCCGAACACCTCCAGGCCCGCCGCCCGCAGCGTGGAGCCGGTCTCGACGACGTCGGCGACGAGGTCCGCGACCCCGAGCCGCACCGTGGACTCGATCGCGCCGTCGAGCCGGACCACCTCGGCCTCGACGCCGCGCTCGCGCAGGTGGTTGCCGACGAGCACCGGGTAGGAGGTCGCGACCCGCTTGCCCGCGATCTGCTCGAGGCGGGTGATCTCACCGGCGGGACCGGCGTAGCGGAACGTCGACTGCGCGAACCCCAGCGCGCGGTGCTCCACCGCGTCGACGTCGGAGTCCAGCAGCAGGTCGCGCCCCGTGATCCCGGCGTTGACGGTCCCGGACCCGACGTACACCGCGATGTCGCGCGGACGCAGGAAGAAGAACTCGACGTCGTTGGCCTCGTCCACGAGCACGAGCTCGCGGCCGTCACGGCGCTGCCGGTAGCCGGCCTCCCGGAGCATCTCGCTGGCCGGCTCGGCCAGCGAGCCCTTGTTGGGGACGGCGACGCGCAGCATCGGGGGCTCCTCGGTGGTCACAGGTGCTTGTAGACGTCGGCGAGCGTCAGCCCGCGCGAGAGCATGAGGACCTGCAGGTGGTACAGCAGCTGGGAGATCTCCAGCGCTGTCTGCTCCTGGCCCTCGTGCTCGGCCGCCATCCACACCTCGGCGGCCTCTTCCACGATCTTCTTGCCGATCGCATGGACGCCGGCGTCGAGCTCCGCGACCGTGCCGGAACCGGCGGGTCGCTCCTCGGCCTTGCGTGCCAGCTCTGCGAACAGCTCGTCGAACGTCTTCACGGCCGGTCAGCCTACCTTCGTCACCGACGCCTCTCGGATCAGTCCACCGGCGCGACGAACTCGTTGGTGAAGGCCTCCTCGGCCGGCACGGCGGCCGCGATCAGTCCCAGCTCGAGCATGGCTGGGGCCATCGCGCTCCAGCGGGTCTCGTCCTGCAGACCCCAGGTGCCGCTGAGATCGCCGTACAGCGGCACGGTCGCCTCGGCCACGGCCGCCATGATGACGCGCTGCTCCTCGGTCACGGTGCCGGGGATCTCCTCGACGGCGGCCTCGACGGCCAGGTTCGGGTCCGCGGCGATGTCGGCGACCGCGCGCCCGACCGCCTCGATGACCCCGCGCAGCGCCCCGCCGTTCTGGGTGGCGACGCGGCTGGTGGTGCCGAGCCCGATGCCGACGAGCGGCACGTCCCCGATGCTCACCGGAGTCACGGCCAGCCCGGTCGCCTGGAACTGAGGCACGTCGTTGTTGACGAAGCCCATCACGGCGTCGACGTGACCGCCGGAGAGCGCCGCCTGCTGGGTGTACCCGATGCTGGCGACCGTGACATCGGCCTCGGTGAGGCCGGCGGCGTCGAGCATCGCGAGCAGCCCGAAGTAGGTCTCGCCATAGGGGCCGGGGATGCCGATGGTGCGTCCGGCCAGCTGCTCGGGCGCGGTGATGTCGCTGCCCGCCGGGACGATCATCGTGACCGGGTAGCTCTGGTACAGGGTGGCGACGCTGATGACGTCGACGTCCTGGGAGCGCGCCTGCAGCATCTCGTCGCCACCGGCCACGACGATCTGCTCCCGCCCGGCGCTCAGGGCTCCGAACAGATCCTCCGACTCCCCGTGGTGGCGCAGCGCGACGTCGACGCCCGCCTCGGCGAAGTAGCCCTGCTGGGCTGCGAGGTAGAACGGCGCGAACTGCACGTTGGGCACGTACGTCAAGCCGATCGTCACCTTCGCGTCCGGGGCTCCCGGCCGCGGATCGGTGCAGCCCGCCGTCATCAGGCCGGCTCCCACCGCCGCGGCAAGCATGAGGGCACGTCGTCGCGTCACCACCATCGGACCATCCTTTCCAGGCCGCGCACGGCCAGGTTGATGGCGACCGCCAGGGCCGCCAGTACCAAGAGCGTCGCCACCATGCCTGCGGTGTCGACGCGATCACGGAAGATCGAGAGCAGCTCACCCAGACCGGCGCCACCCATGACGAACTCGCCGACGACGGCGCCCGTCACCGACAGCACGAAGCCGTTGCGGATGCCGGTGAGGACCGCGGGCAGCGCCATCGGGCCCTCGATGTGCACCAGCAGGCGCCACCGGTCGGCGCCGTCGACACGCGCTGCGTCGACGACGTCACGGTCGAGCGTGGACAGCCCCAGCACGGTGTTGAGCAGGATCGGGAAGAAGACCAGCAAGGCGCACAGCAGCGCCTTCGGCAGCGCGCCGTACCCGAACCACAGCACGAGCAGGGGCGCGAAGGCCACGGCAGGGATCGCCTGGGACGCCGCGAGGTAGGGCCCGAGCGCCGCGGTCGCCGTCCGGGAGTGGGCCAGCAGGTAGCCGAGCGGCAGCGCGATCGCGAGCCCGAGAAGACACCCGAGGGCGCTCACCCCGAAGGTCTCGCCGGCCGCCGTCAGGATGTCACCGGCAGCGATCTCGGCGACGAGCCGGACCGCGAGCTCCGACGGCGAGGGCACCAGAGCAGGCCCGAGGGCCACGGACGTCAACGCCCACAGCACCACGAGCGCCGCGCCGAGGGCGAAGGGCGCCACGAGACCGCGACGTGCAGCGACCGAGGAGGCCTGACCGGCCATCGTGATCGTCCTCTCCCCCGGCGATCTCCGGGGTGAGAGGGGTGCACCAGCACCCACCTGACGACGGCGCGACCCAGGGGGCCGCTCCCGCCGCGTGCTTCCTCCCATCCGGACTTTCACCGTCGGTCCTGGAGTTTCACCAGGTCAACCGCCACTGCCCGTCCGGGTGGACGAGCACTGCCGGGTCGCGGACTGTCACCGCCGGTTCGGAATTACACCGACCCCGGAGCACGTCAAGCTCGAGAGCACTCTAGTACGTCTCGCGCGCCCGACCCCGCCGGGATGTCCTGTCCCGAAGGATGGCGGGCGGACCGCACACCCGCTATGGTTGAAAGGTCACGCGATCTTGTGATCCGTGGCACAACGCAGGTGTCGGGGGACGGAGCTGTGGCGATGGCGGAAGCGCATCGGTCGCACTGGAGCGGCGCTGTGGCGCGCTCGCTCGTGCGGCGTGCGCTCCTCGTCGGTGGCGCCGTGGGTGTCGGGCTGGTGATCGCCACCGCGTCCGCCGCCGATGCCGAGGCCGGCCCGCTCGACGGCCTCGTGGACCCGCTGACCAGCACGCTCGACCAGGTCCTCTCCCCCGTGACCGACGGCGTGGTCACGCCGGTGGTGGAGGAGGTCGTCGCGCCGGTCGTCGACGAGGTCGTCGCCCCTGTGGTGAGCGAGGTCGCGGCGCCCGTGGCGCCGGTCGTGGAGGAGGTCGTCGCCCCGGTGGCGCCGGTCGTGGAGGAGGTCGTCGCCCCGGTGGCGCCCGTCGTGGAGGAGATCGTCACCCCGGTCGCGCCCGTCGTGCAGGACGTGGTCTCACCCGTGGTGGACGGCGTCGTGGCTCCGGTGGTCGACGACGTCGTCGCGCCCGTCGCGGTTCCCGTCGTCGAGGAGGTGCTGGCGCCGGTGGCCTCCGTGGTCGAGGCAGCCAGCCCCGCGATCACGCCGATCGCCGGTGTGCTGGCACCGGTCACCGACCTGGTCGGGACCGTCACCGCGCCGCTGGACCCGGTGATCGGCGTTCTTGACCCGGTGACCGGCGTACTCGACCCCGTGACCGGCGTACTCGACCCCGTGACCGGCGTTCTCGACCCGGTGACCGACGGTCTCGACCCGGTCACCGATCCGCTCTCGCCCGAGCTGCCCGGCGTCGCCGATCCGGGTGCCGCTGCCCACGTACCTGCTGACCGGGACGTGCCTGCTGTCACGGCACCACCGGTCCCACCCGGTCCCGTTGCCTCGAGCGGTCCCGCGCCCGACCGGCCGGACGATCAGGCGCCCGGGACGAGCTCTGCCGCGCCAGCCCTTCCAGGAGCGAACGGCACGACAGCATCGCCGTCGTCCGGCGCCGGCTCTCTGGGTGAGGCACCCCAGGACGGCTCGTCCACACCGGCTCACGAGCCGTCGAGCGGCTCGTTGCCGGCCAGCGCCTCGGGCGCCGCGGCAGCGCGTAGCGCCGGCGCACCCGAGATGGCCGCCATGATCATCACCGCCGCGGTCGTTCCTGCCGCCGTCTGGCGCGCCGCCGATCTCGAGGCGCGTGCGTCGCGCACGGCCACCTTCTTCGAGGTTCCTGTCTCCCCTGGCTGAGCGGGCCCTGCCGTGCCTCGCGCACGGCACGTGCCCACGGCGCACCTGCGCCAACCCACTCAGTCAGGAAAGAGATCAGTCATGCATCCATTCGTTCGGCGCGCGCTGCAGACGGCGCTCGTCACAGGCGGCCTCCTGGCCGTCGGGGCCGGTGCGGCCCACGCCGCCCAGGACGACGTCCTCGGCCTCGGACTCGACGTCTCGGTCGACCTGCCTCTCGGCGAGGTCACCCAGGCGCTGCCCGACATCTCGGTCGACGTCCCGGTGGACGTCAGCGCAGCGGTCGACGACGTGGCCCTCGGGCTGCTCGGTGACGCCACGGTGGAGTCCGAACCGGCGGACGTGGCCGAGCCCGCGGCACCCGCCGAGACCGCAACGACCCTCGGGGACCCGTGGGTGATGTCCTCGGAGGCGGACGCTGAGCTCGCCATCGGCGACACTCCTGCCGGTTCCGGCAGCAGTGCCGACGGCATCGATGTCGAGGTTCCGGTGACCATCCCGGTGGACGTCTCCGACGTCGCGCTGGGTGTCCTCGGGGACGCGTCGGTGGAGTCCACGGAGCCGGCCGCTGCGCCGTCCTCCGGGGCCGCACCGGCTGAGGCGGGCAGCACCGACGGCATCGACGTCGAGGCTCCCGTGACCGTTCCGGTCACGATCGGCAACATCGCCGCCGGCGTCCTCGGAGACGCTGCGGTGGAGGACACGGAGCCGGCCGCTGCGCCGTCCCCCGGGACTGCGCCGGCTGGTGCCGGCAGCACCGACGGCATCGACGTCGAGGCTCCCGTGACCGTTCCGGTCACGATCGGCAACATCGCCGCCGGGGTCCTCGGAGACGCGTCGGTGGAGTCCACGGAGCCGGCCGCTGCGCCGTCCTCCGGGGCCGCGCCGGCTGAGACGGGCAGCACCGACGGCATCGACGTCGAGGCTCCCGTGACCGTTCCGCTCACGATCGGCAACATCGCCGCCGGGGTCCTCGGAGACGCGTCGGTGGAGTCCACGGAGCCGGCCGCTGCGCCGTCCCCCGGGACTGCGCCGGCTGGTGCCGGCAGCACCGACGGCATCGACGTCGAGGCTCCCGTGACCGTTCCGGTCACGATCGGCAACATCGCCGCCGGCGTCCTCGGGGACGCTGCGGTGGAGTCCACGGAGCCGGCCGCACCCGCGGCCGGTATCCCCGGTCCCTCGGGGCCCGCCGCCACCACGGACGGGCTGGGCGTCAGCGCTCCCGTGACGGTGCCGGTGAACGTCTCGTGCATCGCTGCGGGCGTTCTCGGTGACGCGGGCGCCGCCTGCGCCAGCCCGGCTGCGACGCCGGGTGCCGGAGTGGATCCGGGGGCGACCGGCGGTATCGGGATCAACCTCCCGGTGACCGTCCCGGTCGACGTCTCCTGCCTCTCGGTCGGACTGCTGGGCGACGCCGCGGCAGCCTGTGCGACGGCCGCCGTTCCTGGTGACCCGGGCGACCCCGGTGACCCCGGTGACCCGGGCGACCCCGGTGACCCGGGCGACCCGGGCGACCCCGGTGACCCGGGCGACCCGGGCGACCCCGGTGACCCGGGCGACCCGGGCGACCCCGGTGACCCGGGCGACCCGGGCACTCCTGGCGACCCAGGTACTCCTGGTGACGCCGGCACCCCCGGCGCTCCCGGTGGCCCCGGTACGCCGGGCGGTCCTGGCCGGACGGTCCCCATGGACCCGCCGGCGCTGAACGTCCCGGCGGACGGTTCCGGTAACACCGAGCCGCTGCCGGAGACAGGGGCGGGCGACCTGACCGGTCTCCTGCTCGCCGGACTCGCCATGCTGGCGGGCCTGGTGCTCCTGCGGGTGAGGTCGCTCAGCCGCCGCTGAGGGTGAGGGCAGCGGCGCCGCGTTCGGGGGGCGCGGCGCCGCTTCCACCTGTCTGTCAGCCCGTGCTGTGTCGGGCGCCTTGCTGCGGCTGGGTCGCCCACCGGATCGTCGCCACGAGACCGCCACCGATGGCCCTGCCCACGGTGCGCTCGAGCAACGGCCGCGGAGCCGAGAGACCCAGCTCCGCACGCATCCACGGCGGGAGCAACGCGATCGCGGCATCGGCCAGCGCCCGGTACGCCGGACGCACGGCTGCCGGCAGGTCGGGGCGACGCAGCAGCACCTCGACAGCCTCGTGCGCAGCGGCGGTCCCCCGCAGCTCGGCGCGATAGCCGGCCAGCACCTCCCGCAGCTCCGCCTCGGTCGTCGGTGGTGCCAGCACGCCGAGCTTGCGCGCCACGACAGCGGTCTGCTCCAGGTATCGGTCACGCTCCGGGGCCGGGAGCGGCTGACGCCCGTACACCCGGTGCGCCAGCAGGAAGCTCTCCACCTCGGCCACGTGCACCCACGCGAGCAGGTGCGGGTCGGAGACCTGGTACGGGATGCCCTCGTCGGTCACGCCGCCGAGCCGGTCGTGGATCGCGCGGACGGCGTTGACCGCCTGCTCGGCGTGCCGCTCGGCGCCGAACGTCGTCACCGCCAGGAACGTGCTGGTCCGTGCCAGTCGGCCCCACATGTCGCCGCGGAACCCGGAGTGCTCGGACACCGCCCGCATCGCCACGGGGTGCATGCTCTGCACGAGCAGGGCGCGGATCCCGCCGATGTACATCGAGTGGTCGCCGTGCACCCGCACGATCGGAGAGCCGGGCGGGAACCACCGCGGCCCCGGCGTCAGATGGATCCGGTCGCGCTGGCGCTCGCCGTCGGCTCCCGCCACCCGCTCGAAGATGGCGTCACCGAGACGCTGCCTGACCGGCCCGAGCACGCTCATGCCGACCACGCCGCCAACGCGAGCTCGCGCAGCGACGCGATCTCGGCGGCAGGGTCCTCCGCCCGGTAGACCGCAGAGCCGGCCACGAACACGTTCGCGCCGGCAGAGGCGGCACGTCCGATCGTCTCGCGCGTCACGCCGCCGTCGACCTGGATCCAGATGTCGGCGTCGAGCTCGTCGATCGCGGCGCGGGCGCGTCGGATCTTCGGGAGCACGCCGTCGATGAAGGCCTGGCCACCGAAACCCGGCTCGACCGTCATCACCAGCACCATGTCGAGCTCGGGCAGCAGGTCCAGGAACGGCTCCACACCGGTCGCAGGCCGCAGCGCGATGCCCGCACGCGCACCCTTGGCGCGCAGCTCACGGGCCAGCTTGACCGGAGCGCGGGAGGCCTCGGCGTGGAACGTCACCGACGCCGCGCCGGCCTCGGCGTACGCGGGAGCCCAGGTGTCGGGGTTCTCGATCATCAGGTGCACGTCGGCGCGCATGGAGGTGTGCTCGAGCAACCGCTGCACCACCGGCAGCCCGAACGTCAGGTTCGGCACGAAGTGGTTGTCCATGATGTCGAGGTGCACGAGATCGGCCGAGGTGATCCGCTCGACCTCCTCGGAGAGCCTCGACAGGTCCGAGTCGAGCACGCTCGGCGAGATCAGGATGGGCGGCGTGGGCACGAGGCGAGCCTACCCAGCGAGAATCAGCCGGTGCGCCGCAGCAGCGCCAGGAACATGGCATCGGTGCCGTGCCGGTGCGGCCACAGCTGGACGAACGGGCCCTCTTGCCCCGACACCTCACTGAGCGAGATCTCGGCGAGCACAGCCGTGGCGTCCAGCACCTCGACGGCCGCCTTCCGGGTGACGTCCTCGACCACCAGTCGCGTCTCGGCCAGGTGCGGCGAGCAGGTCACGTAGGCGATCAGCCCACCGAGCCGGGTCGCCGCGATCGCCGAGTCCAGCAGGTCACGCTGGAGCGGGCTGAGCCCGGCGAGGTCGGCAGGCTGGCGCCGCCACCGCGACTCGGGCCGACGGCGGAGCGCGCCGAGACCCGTGCACGGCGCGTCGACCAGGACCCGGTCGTAGCGCTCGGGCTCGAGGTCGCCGAGCTCACGGCCGTCACCGACCCGGACCTGGACGTCGACGACGTCGGTCGCCGCAGCGACAGCCTGCTCGACCAGCCGCGCCCGGTGGGGCGAGACCTCGTTGGCGACCAGGACGCCGTCGGGCGCCCGCTCGCCCAGCAGCGCAGCCAGCAGGGCGGCCTTGCCGCCCGGACCTGCGCACAGGTCCAACCACCGCGAGTCCGAGCCCTCGAGCGGTGCGGCCGCGAGAGCGAGCGCCACGAGCTGGCTCCCCTCGTCCTGGACGCCGACACGGCCGGTGCGCACCGAGGCCAGCGCACCCGGGTCGCCGCCGGCGAGCACGCGCGCCGTGCTCGCGTAGGCGCCGGGCGCGGCGTCCTCGGGCACGTCGCCCCGCTCGGCGAGACCGGGCCGGACGGCGATCGTCACGGCCGGTGCGGCGTTGTCGGCCGCCAGCAGGTCCTCCAGGTCGTCGGCGCCGGCAAGCGTCATCGCCAGCGACTGCCGCATCGCCCGGACGATCCACCCCGGGTGCGAGCTGGTGAGCGCCAGGCGCTCGGTGGGATCCTCGGTCCCGGCCGTGATCTCGGCCAGCCACCCGTCCAGGTCGCGCTCGGCGACCCGTCGCAGCACGGCGTTCGCCAGCTGACTGGGGCCTGCGCCGCACACCGACCGGGCGAGCCCGACGGTCTCCGAGACGGCCGCGTGGTCCGGCACCCTCATCCCGAGCAGCTGGTGCGCACCGAGACGGAGCACGTCGAGCAGGGGCGCATCCAGGCCCTGCGGGTCCCGTCTGCCCGCCAGCGCGAGGATCGCGTCGTACCGGCCCTGCAGGCGCAAGGTGCCGTAGGTGAGCTCGGTGGCGAAGGCGGCGTCGCGGCCGCGGATCCCGCGCTCGGTGAGCATCGGTGGGAGCACGAGGTTCGCATAGGAGTCGGACTCGGCGACCGCACGCAGCGTGTCGAACGCGGCGCGGCGTGCCGGGTCCGCCCCACGGGCGCGCTCGCTCGGCCGGCTCTGGGAGCGCTGCCGGTCCTCGCGGCGAGGCCCTCGGCCGCGACCGCCGGGTCGTCGAGGCTGCTCAGGCATCGGTCACCTCCTCCGCGACGTCGAACCGCCACCCGTCCGCGAGCCGGGCACCCCGGGCCCACGCGGTGGCGTCCATCCAGGGCTTGCCCGGCGGGGCGATCTGGGTCAGCCGCACGGGGGCGCTGGCGGTGCCGACCAGCACGCCGCCGTCGCCGTTCGCCATGACGGCGCCGGGCGGGACGAAGATGCGCAGCATGGTGGGGATCACCGGGCCGATCTTGAAGCGTTCGCCATGGTGGGTGGTCCAGGCGCCGGGCGCCGGCGTCAGGCCGCGGATGCGGCGGTCGACGACGTGGCTCGGGAGCCGCCAGTCGATCTCGGCGTCCGCTGACGTGATCTGCGGCGCCAGCGAGACGCCGTCGGAGGGCTGTGGTTGCGGCTGGGCGCTGCCGTTCGCGATCGCGTCGAGCGTCGAGACCAGCAGCGGCGCTCCCGCGTGGGCGAGCCGGTCCAGCAACGTCCCGGCGGTGTCGGTCGGCGTGATCGTCTCGGTCATCGTGCCCAGCACCGGTCCCGTGTCCAGCCCCGCCTCGATCTGGAACGTCGAGGCGCCGGTGACCTCGTCACCGGCCATGAGCGCGTGCTGCACGGGTGCGGCCCCGCGCCACGCCGGCAGCAACGAGAAGTGCAGGTTGATCCAGCCGTGCGGCGGCAGCGACAGCGCGGGCTCGCGCAGCAGCGCCCCGTAGGCCACCACGGCGGCCACCTCGATGTCGAGGTCGCGCAGCTGCGCCAGCGTCTCCTCGGCGTGCGGCCGGCTCGACGTCACCACCCGGAGGCCGGCGCGCTCGGCACGCTCGTGCACGGGGCTCGGCGTCAGCACGCGCCTGCGGCCCACCGGTGCAGGGGGTCGTGTGAGCACACCCACGACCTCGTGGTCGGAGGCCAGCAGCGCCTCCAGGGCAGGGACCGCGACGGCGGGAGTCCCCGCGAACAGCACACGCACGTCGAGCAGTCTAGGAAGGCTCGACGCCGGCGGGCGCCATCGCGACCTCGACACCGTGCGACCGCAGCTCGCCGCGGAGACCCTCGGCACCGGTGAACAGATGGGCGTGCAGACCCACCGAGCGGGCGGCCTCGACGTTGGCGGCGACGTCGTCGACGAACAACGTCTGCTCGGGCACGAGGTCGTAGCGCTCGATCAGGAGCTCGAAGATGGCAGGGTCGGGCTTCGCGAGACCCTCGTGGCCCGAGACCAGCAGGTCCTCGAGCATCGCGATCGCCGGCGCAGCGGCCGGGGCGTGGTGGATCGTCTCGGCCGACCAGTTGGTCAGGCCGAGCAGCCGGATCCCGAGGTCGGCGAGCTCGGACACCAGCTCGGCGGTGCCGGGGACCGGGCCGATCAGCGCCTCGGGGAACGCGTGCCAGTAGGCGTCCAGAGTCGTCACGTGATGCGGCGCGCGCGCGGACATCTCGGCACGCGCGTCGGCGTACGTGCGTCCGCCGTCCATCGCGTGGTTGAGCTCGACGAAGCCCGACTCCGTCAGGAACGTCTCGATCTCCTCCTCGGACAGCGTCCGCGACCAGATGCGGCGCGGGTCCCATCCGATCAGCACGTTGCCCAGGTCGAGCACGACGGTCGTGAGCGAGGTCTCAGAAGTCACGGAGCCCACCTCATCACAGTCCGGGGCTCAGGCGAGCGGTGCGGCGGTGGTCTCTCGCGTCACGAGTCGCGTCGCGAGGTCGACGCGGCGCAGCGGTGGCTCCTCGCCCCGAGCGAGCGCCACGAGCATCTGGGTGGCGGTGCGGGCCATCGCCCGCAGCGGCTGCTCGATCGTGGTGATCCCGAGCCACTCGGTCAGCGGCAGGTTGTCGTAGCCGACGACCGACAGGTCCTCGGGGATGCGGAGCTCGAGCTCGCGGGCTGCGCGCATCACGCCGAGCGCCTGCACGTCGGATCCGGCGAAGACGGCGGTCGGCCTGTCGGGCAGCATCATCAGGTCCCGGCCGTGCACGTATCCCTTGCCGGCGTCGAAGTTGCCCCAGCGGACCAGCTGGGGGTCGTACGGAACACCCGCCTCGGCGTGGGCGGAGCGGTATCCGTCGACCCGCGCACGCGAGCAGAGCACGTCGTCGGGCCCCGAGATCATGCCGATCCGCCGGTGCCCGAGCTCGAGCAGGTGCTGCGTCGCGGCGAAGCCGCCGTTCCAGTTGTTCGACCCGACGGTCGGCACGTCCTTCGGGGGCTCACCCTCGGTGTCGATCACCACGAACGGGATCGAACGGGACTCCAGCTGATGCCGCTGCGCGGCGCTGAGGCTCGACATCACGAGCAGCACGCCCAGCGGACGCCTCGCCAGCACGGCGTCGAGCCACTCCTGCTCCGGGCGGTGCTTGCCACCCAGCTCGGTCAGCACCACGCCGACCCCGAGGTCCGACGCCGCTCGTTCGACGCCCTGGATGATCTCCAGGCCCCACTCGGTGCCGAGCTCGTGGAAGCACAGGTCGATCAACGGCGGCCCGCTGCGGGCAGGCCCGCGGCTGCGCCGCCGGTAGCTGTGTCGTGCGAGCACGGTCTCCACGCGCTCGCGGGTCTGCGCCGAGACGTCCGGCCGGCCGTTGAGCACCTTCGAGACGGTCGGCACCGACACACCCGCCTCTTCGGCGATCACGCCGATCGTCGCGCGGGTCGGCACGACGGCCTTGTCCGTCATGAGGCACTCCATCCACCTGGGCGGCGCGGCGGCGTCGCAACTTTCGACGGAGGTTAGCACCGGTGGCCGGTGGCGCGCCGTTCGTGGCGCCCGTGCCCGGGGGCTTGACGTGGCTCGCTCCGATGGCTACTTTCGGTGACTATCGGCGCTGACGTCGATAGTTGCGAAGATCGAGCACGGTGTCGTGCTCGCCGACGAAGGAGTCCGATGGCGTCCAGCACGCAGGGCATCGCCACGAGCAGCCCGTGGCACGACCAGCACCGCTCACCCGCTGAGCGCGCTGCGCTGCTGCTGGCCGAGATGACGCTGGAGGAGAAGCTCTCCCAGCTCGTCGGGCTCTGGGTGAACTCCAGTGCCGAGGGCGACGTCGCGCCCCAGCAGTCGAAGATGACCGGCGACGTCGACTGGGACAGGGCCATCGAGGGCGGCCTGGGTCAGCTGACCCGCCCCTTCGGCACCAGCCCGGTGGCACCCGAGGTCGGTGCCCGAGCGCTCGCCTCCGCGCAGCGGCAGATCATGGCGGCGAACCGCTTCGGCATCCCCGCCCTCGTTCACGAGGAGTGCCTGGCCGGATTCGCCGCGTGGCAGGCCACCTGCTACCCGGTTCCGCCGTCCTGGGGCGCCACCTTCGACCCCGAGCTCGTCGAGGAGATGGCCACCCAGATCGGTGCCACCATGCGCGCCGCGGGGATCCACCAGGGTCTGGCTCCCGTGCTCGACGTGACCCGTGACTACCGCTGGGGGCGCGTCGAGGAGACGATCGGCGAGGACCCCTACCTCGTGGGCACGATCGGGACCGCCTACGTGAAGGGCCTGCAGAGCACCGGCATCGTCGCGACGCTCAAGCACTTCGCCGGCTACTCCGCCTCCCGTGCCGGCCGGAACCTCGCACCGGTGAGCATGGGTCCCCGCGAGCTGGCCGACGTCATCCTCCCGCCGTTCGAGATGGCCGTGCGCGAGGGGCGTGTCCGGTCGGTGATGCACTCCTACTCCGAGATCGACGGCGTCCCCGCAGCAGCCAACGACGAGCTGCTGACCGACCTCCTGCGCGGCGAGTGGGGCTTCGACGGGGTCGTCGTGGCCGACTACTTCGGCGTGCGGTTCCTGGAGACCCAGCACCGGGTCGCTGCGACCACGGGTGAGGCTGCCGGCGCAGCGCTGCGCGCGGGCGTCGATGTGGAGCTCCCCTCCGGTGACGCCTATGTCGGGCCGCTGCTCGCCGAGGTGCGCGAGGGCCGGGTCTCCGAGGACCTGGTCGATCGCGCAGCGCTGCGGGTGCTGACGCAGAAGGCCGAGCTGGGGCTGCTCGACGGCGACTGGTCGCCCGAGGTGACGGGTCCGGTGGTTCTCGACGACCCGACCGGTGTCGAGCTCGCGCTGCGCCTGGCCCGTCAGGCCGTCGTGCTGGTCGAGAACCGCGACCACGTGCTGCCGCTGGCCGCCGGCGGGTCGGTCGCGCTGGTGGGTCCGCTCGCCGACGACCCCTACGCGATGCTCGGTTGCTACTCCTTCCCGGCGCACGTCGGTGTCCGTTTCGGTGCCGAGGTGGGCGTCGAGATCCCCACGGTTCGTGAGGCGCTGGCCGGGCGCACCGACGTCAGGTATGCGCGGGGGTGCGACGTCATGGACCCCGACACGTCCGGGTTCGCCGAGGCGGTCGCTCTCGCCGCCGACGCCGAGGTCTGCGTGGTCGCCGTCGGTGACCGCGCCGGCCTGTTCGGTCGTGGCACCTCGGGTGAAGGCTGCGACGCGACCGACCTCCGTCTCCCGGGCGTGCAGGCGGAGCTGATCGAGGCACTGGTGGCGACCGGCACGCCGGTCGTGGTCGTCCTGCTCACCGGGCGGCCCTACGCCCTGGGCGGTCTGCTCGACGGCGTCGCCGGCATCGTCCAGGCCTTCTTCCCCGGGCAGCAGGGCGGCGAGGCGATCGCCGAGATCCTCACCGGTGAGATCGCACCCTCGGGCAGGCTCCCGCTCTCGCTGCCGCGCGAGGCAGGGGCGCAGCCCTCGACCTACCTCAACCCGCCGCTGGGCCGGCGCTCCCCCGTCAGCAACATCGACCCCACCCCCGCCTACGCGTTCGGGCACGGCCTGAGCTACACGAGCTTCGAGTGGAGCGGCGCCCAGGTCGTGAACGACGTCACCGACTGGCATGTCGACGGCGTCGTCGAGGTCAGCGTCACCGTCCGCAACACCGGGAGCCGAGACGGCGCCGAGGTCGTGCAGCTGTACCTGCACGACCGCGCCGCGCAGGTGACGCGACCCGAGAACAGGTTGATCGGGTTCGCCCGGGTGCCGCTGGAACCCGGTGAGTCCTCGACGGTCACGTTCGAGGTACCTGCCGACATGACGAGCTTCACGGGACGCCGAGGTGACCGCATCGTCGAACCGGGCGACGTGGAGCTCCGGCTGTCCCGCTCGAGCGAGGACGTGGTGGCCACGCTGCCGCTGCGACTCGTCGGCACGGAGCGCACCCTCGGCGGGGACCGACGGCTGCGCACCACCGCACGTGTGGAGGGACGATGACCACCGACCTGACCATCGACGCGAGCTCCCGCAACACCAGCGGGCTCGAGACCGTCGCGCCACCGATCAAGGAACGGCGTCGTCGTCGTCGCAGCGGGCAGAGCTGGCGTGACGCGCTGCGCAAGGACTGGCGGCTCTACACCTTCCTGATCCTGCCGGTCGTGTTCCTCGTCATCTTCCGCTACCTGCCGATGGCCGGGAACATCATCGCCTTCCGCAGGTTCCGACCGGGTGGCTCGCTCTTCGGCGACTACTGGGTGGGCTTCTACTACTTCGAGATGTTCTGGAACGACCCCACGTTCTGGCGCGTCTTCAGCAACACCCTGATCCTGGGGGCGCTCACCCTCCTCATCGTGTTCCCGCTGCCGATCGTGCTGGCGCTGCTGCTGAACGAGGTCCGGTCGCGCCGCTTCAAGCGGGCCGTGCAGACGATCACCTACCTGCCGCACTTCATGTCGATCGTCATCGTGGCCGGCATCGTGCTGCAGCTGACCTCGCTCGACGGCACGATCAACCAGATCATCCGCGCCGTGGGCAGCGACGCCATCTCGTTCATGCAGATGCCCGACTGGTTCCGCACCATCTACGTGGGATCGGAGATCTGGCAGACCGTCGGGTGGGGAACGATCCTCTACCTCGCCGCGCTCACCACGATCGACGACCAGCTGTACGAGGCCGCGCGCATCGACGGTGCCAACCGCTGGCAGCAGACGTGGCACATCACGCTCCCAGGGATCCGGCCGACGATGATGGTGCTGCTGATCCTCAACATCGGCTCGTTCCTGGCGGTGGGGTTCGAGAAGATCCTGCTGCTCTACAACCCGCTGCTCTACCCCACGGCTGACGTCATCTCGACCTACCTCTACCGGGTCGGCATCGCCTCGGGCAGCTATTCGTACTCGACCGCGATCGGCCTCTTCGAGGCGATCATCGGCCTCACTCTGGTCCTGTCCGCCAACGCGATCTCGCGTCGCCTCGTAGGGAGCTCGCTGTGGTGACCACCGACCCGACCGCTCACGTCCCCGACCTGGCGGCCGTGCGCAACTCGATGCGGACGATCAAGGAGACCACCGGCTACAAGGTCTTCAAGTACGCCAACGGCGCCTTCCTCGCCCTGGTCTGCGTCGTCACGCTCTACCCCTTCGTCAACCTGGTGGCCAAGGCGTTCTCGTCCGAGGGCGCGATCGCCGCCGGCCAGGTCAACCTCATCCCGCGTGGCTTCAACATCACCACGTTCGCCGCCGTGATGAGCGACGACATGTTCTGGATCAACTACCGCAACACCGTGGTGTACACCGTGGTGGCGACCGTGATCGCGATGGCGATGACGACCACGTTCGCCTACGCCCTGGCGAAGAAGCACCTGAAGGGCAGGTCGTTCTTCGTCGGCATCGCGGTCTTCACGATGTTCTTCAGCGGTGGCCTGATCCCCAACTACCTGCTGATCAACTCGCTCGGCTTCAAGAACTCGATCTGGGCGATCGTCATCCCGAACGCGATCAGCGTCTTCAACCTGCTGATCATGAAGTCCTTCTTCGAGAACTTCCCTCCCGACCTGGAGGAAGCCGCCTCGATCGACGGGCTGTCGACCTACGGCGTCTTCGCTCGTATCGTGCTGCCGTTGAGCAAGGCGGTGCTCGCGACCATGGTGCTGTTCTACGCCGTCTCGTTCTGGAACTCCTGGTTCGCTGCCTTCCTCTACATGGACAAGGCCGAGCTCTACCCGGTGACGATCTACCTCCGCAACCTGCTCGCAGCCGCGACGTCCATGGAGGACATGGGCACGGACAACGTGCAGATCGCCTCCAACGTGCAGGCCGTGACGATGGTGCTCACCGTGCTGCCGATCATCTGCGTCTACCCCTTCATCCAGCGCTACTTCGTGTCCGGCGTGATGCTCGGCTCCGTCAAGGGCTGACCCGACCTGACTCGCACCCCAGACCACCCGCTCGCCCCCGCAACGACGCAAGGAGTAACCCTCATGAGCGACACCCGCAACACCCTCAGCCGCCGCAACGTGCTGCGCGGCGCCCTGATCACCGCCGCAGCAGTCCCGTTCGGCCTCACCCTCGCTGCCTGCGACACCGGCGACGTCGGAGGCGGCGGCGGTGGCGGCGGTGGGGACGAGGACGTCGACCTCAGCGACAAGATGGTCGGCGCGATGGAGGACTACGACGTCGGCACGACCTTCGTCGCGACGACGCCGCTGACGTTCAACATGCTCTACCGCGACCACCCGAACTACCCGCTCAAGGACGACTGGTCCTTCTTCACGCACGTCGACGAGACCAACAACGTCACGTTCGACTTCACCTCGGTCCCGCTCTCGGACTTCGAGGACCGCCGCAGCCTGCTGATCGCGGCAGGGGATGCGCCCACGGTCATCACGCAGGCGTACGCCGGGACGCTGGACCAGTTCGTGCCCAGCGGCGCGCTGCTGCCGGTCTCGAAGTACATCGAGCACATGCCCAACTTCCGGGCCAAGGTGGAGGCGTGGGGCCTGCAGGCCGACCTCGACCGCACGCGCCAGATCGACGGCGAGTACTACGTGCTGCCCGGGCTCCAGGAGAGCGCCAAGCCGACCTACACGTTCGCCATCCGGGAAGACCTCTGGCAGGCCGCCGGCCTGGACTCCGACCCCGCGACCTTCGACGAGTTCCGCGACCAGATGCGCGAGGTCAAGGCCGCCTCCCCCGACCTCGACTACGTGCTCTCCGACCGCTGGAACTCCGGCGGCCCGATGGAGGCCAGTCTCAACGCCTCGGCACCGAACTTCGGCGTCCGCGCCGGATGGGGGTTCGGGGACGGCACCGTGTGGAACGGCAGCGCCTACGAGTTCACGGGAGCGATGGACGGCTACCGGCAGCTGCTGGAGTTCTACGCCAGCCTCGTGCAGGAGGGGCTGATGGATCCCGAGTCGATCACGCAGGATGACGACGCGGCCATCCAGAAGCTCACCAACGGGCGCTCGGCGGTGATCGGGTCGAACGACCAGGAGATCCTGACCTACCGGGACAACCTGGTCCAGGCCGGGAACAGCGATGCTGCGCTCCGCCAGATCATCGTCCCGGCCGGCCCCGCGGGGAACTTCGTCGACAACACGCGGTTCGAGTCCGGTATCGCGCTCTCCTCGACCGCGCTGGATCGCGAGGACTTCGTCGCGATGCTGCAGTTCCTGGACTGGTTGTACTTCTCCGACGAGGGCCTGGAGTTCGCGAAGTGGGGTGTCGAGGGCGAGACCTTCACCCGTGCCGCCGACGGTACCCGTGAGCTGATGCCCGACATCGACATCAACGGTCTCAACCCAGGAGCACCTCAGATGCTCAACACCGACTACGGCTACCACAACGGTGTCTTCATGCCGGCGCACGGTTCCACGCAGGATCTCCTCGACTCGATGCTGCGCGAGGAGGTGGTGGAGTTCCGGGCCAAGATGAACGAGAAGGACCCCGTGGATCTCGGCCCCGGCTTCCTGCTGAACGAGCTCGACCAGGAGCAGGTGGCGCTGCAGCAGACCGCGCTCAAGGATGCCTGCTACCAGGCGACGGCCGCCTTCATCCTCGGGCAGCGTTCCTTCGACGACTGGGACTCCTACGTCGGCGAGCTGGAGTCCGCTGGCATGTCCGGCTACCTCGAGAAGTTCAACAACTCGCTGCGCGAGGCGTGACCGATCGCGGAGCGTGACAGCATGACGTCCGTGACGAGCGCCGAACCGTTGCCCGGCGAGCTCGGCCGAGGGCCCCTCGGTCGAGCGAGCGTGGTGCTGCACCGGTACGCCGCGATCAGCCTCGGATGTGTGCTCGCCAGCCTTCCCGCGGCAGCAGGTGCGCTCCTGCTGCCGTGGGAGGGCCTGGCCGTCCTGCTGATCGTGCTGCTCACCGGGTCGGTTGCTGCCGCGCTCTCGGCTGCGTTGGCCGCCTGGCGTGACGAGGCACGCACCGTTCACCCCGAGCCCTGGTCCGCCTTCTGGAGGGGCTGGCGCCGGAACGCGGTCGACGTGCTGCGCGCGGTGGCACCCGGGCTCGTGGTCGTCGGGATCGTGTCCGTCACCGTGGTCAACATCGGCGGCGCGGGCATCGGTCCGGGATACGCCTGGTTGTTGCTGGGCATCGCCGGGGTCACGACCCTGATCGGCATCCGCGTCACGGTGCTGGCGACCATGTTCGCCTTCCGCACCCGTGACCTGTGGCGGCTTGCCGCCTTCACACTCTTCCGAGTACCCCGGGCCACGGTGGCGCTCCTGGCCATGGTGATCTGCGCCGTCGGGCTGGTCTGGATCACGAACGAGGCGGCGCTGCTCGCCCTCGTCGGGGTTCTGGCTCGGTGGCTGCTGCACCACGAGCGCCCGGTCATCGATCTCGTCCGCGACCAGTTCACCCTCGAAGGGCAGGCATCGGCTCCGTGACCACGCCGAGGATCCGCTACGGCGGCGACTACAACCCCGAGCAGTGGCCCCGCGAGGTCTGGGAGGAGGACTACGCGGCCTTCGACCTCGCGGCGATCGACACCCTCACCGTCGGGGTGTTCGGCTGGGCGCACGTGCAGCCCGCCGAGGACAGCTACGACTTCACGACGCTGGACGCCATCGTCGAGCGCGCCGTCGCGGGTGGCCGCTCGATCGTGCTCGCCACGCCGACCGGCGCGATGCCGCCCTGGCTCTCCCACGAGTACCCGGAGGTCAACCGGACCGACTTCGAGGGCAGACGGCACAGCTACGGGCAGCGGCACAACCACTGCCCGAGCGCGCCGGCGTACCAGCGGTTCTCCGCCGCGATCGCCGAACGGATCGCGGCCCGTTACGCGGGGACGCCTGGGCTGATCGCCTGGCACGTGGCCAACGAGTACGGCGGTCCGGACGGCTCCTGCTACTGCGAGAGCTGCGCGGCGGCGTTCCGGGTCTGGCTGCGTACGCGGTACGGCACCCTCGACGCCCTGAACCAGGCGTGGAACACCATGTTCTGGTCGCACCTGTTCACCGCCTGGGAGCAGATCGTGCCGCCCAACGCGCTCAGCGAGCACTGGCGCGGGCCCAACCACACCGCCTTCCAGGGCATCACGCTCGACTACCGGCGGTTCATGTCGGACGCGCTGCTGGCCAACTTCGTGGCGGAGAAGGAGCAGATCCGCCGCCACGACGCCACGACGCCGGTCACGACGAACTTCATGGGCCCGTTCCGGCCCATCGACTACCACCGGTGGGCCCCGCACCTGGACCTCGCGACCTGGGACAACTACCCGCCGGGGCGGCGTCAGGAGGTCCGGATGGCGTTCAGCCACGCCCTGATGCGTGGCCTCAGGGGTGGGTCTCCGTTCTGGGTCATGGAGCAGACCCCCACGATCACCGCGAGTCGCGACGTCAACTCGGTGAAGCGGCCCGGCGTGCTCGGGCTGTGGTCGTGGCAGGCGGTCGCGCACGGTGCCGACGCGGTGCTGTACTTCCAGATGCGGCAGTCGCAGGGGGCGTGCGAGAAGTACCACGGCGCGGTGCTGGACCACGCGGGCCGCACCGACACGAGGGCGTTCCGCGAGATCGCCGAGCTCGGTGCCCAGCTGACCGACCTCGGAGATGCGGTGCTGGGCGCCCGGACCCCGGCCAGGACCGCGGTGATCTTCGACTGGGACTCCTGGTGGACCACCGAGATGACCGATGGCTTCAACCGGCATGTCAGCTATCTGGCGGTGGTGCTGGGCTACTACGGCGCGTTGTGGCGTGCGAACGCCGCCGTCGACGTGGTCCCGTGCACCGCGGACCTGAGCGACTACGACGTGGTGCTCGCACCCGCCCTGCACGTGGTCAAGGGCGACATCGCCGACCGGCTCCGCGCCGTCGTCGAGCGTGGCGGGACGGTGCTGACCTCGTTCTGGGCGGGCAGGGCCGACGAGAGCGCGCGCGCCTTCCTCATGGATGCGCCGGGACCGTTCGGCGACGTGTTCGGCGTCCGCGTCGAGGAGACCGACTCCGCGGGACCGGGTGAGGACAACTCGGTCACCCTCGAGCTCCAGACCGAACGGCTCACCGCACCCGCCTCGCTCGTGTTCGAGGTACTGGTGCCGGAGGGCGCCGAGGTCGTGGGTACCTACGACGACGA
Organism: Pseudactinotalea suaedae; assembly: GCF_009733815.1. Taxonomy (GTDB): domain Bacteria; phylum Actinomycetota; class Actinomycetes; order Actinomycetales; family Beutenbergiaceae; genus Pseudactinotalea; species Pseudactinotalea suaedae. Next base: position 641,261 of record NZ_WNXY01000001.1, on the reverse strand, counting down.
CTTCTACGCCGGCCGCGCCGCCGTCACGCGCCACCGGGTGGGCCTGGGCGAGGCCTGGTACATCGGCACCGATCTCGGAGCCGCTGGGCTGGACCGGATCGTGCGCCAGGTGCTGGAGCGCCACGACCTCGTGGGGCCGCACCCGGACGATCCCGATCTCGAGGTGGTCGACCGGATCGGCGAGCGCGGCCACATCCGCTTCCTGCTCGACCACGCCGCCACCACGGTGGAGATCCAGCGGCTCGACCCCGACTCCTCCCCCACGACCCTGCTCCGCACCTCCGCCGGCTTCCGCACCTGACCGGTTTCAACACGATTCCGTCCACCCACCGGTTTCAACACGATTCCGTCCACCTCCCGGTTTCAACACGGTTCTGTCCACGGTCCGGTTTCGACGCGATCCCTGCGCGGTGCTCACGCGGCTCGGCTGAGAAGCGCCGCCTCGAGCTCGGCGAGCAGCGCCTGGGGCGTGAACATCAGCCGTTCCCACCGCACGTGGATGACGTGGTAGCCGAGGCTGCGCAGCAGCCGGTCACGACGCCGGTCCTCGGCCGAGCGCGTCTGGGGATGGGCCAGGCGACCGTCGTACTCGATGATCACGCGAGACTCCACGAAGAGGATGTCTGCTCTCGCGACGATGCGGTTGCGTCGGAAGATCTTGGCGTTTCCGAGCCACCCGGTGAAGCCGCGTTTCCTCAGGAGGTCGTGCAGCTCGACCTCGGCCAGGCTCACGGCGCCGCGGTCGAGTGCCGCCGCCATCGCGCGCAAGCGCACGACACCGTAGAGATGCGTCCGCTCGGCGAGCTGCGCCCGCAGCTCGGTGGAGGTGATGAGGTCGCGCGTCACCAGCCAGGCAAAACGTCCCCAGGCCTCCGTGTTCGGAAGTCGTCCCAGCACATCGGCAAGCGTGGTGAGCCGGTCCGTGACCGCCCACGTCCCGTGGTCGTCGACCTGTACCGGGCGGATGCTCCAGTGGTGCGCCACCAGGCCCTTCATCGAGCGGCGCCCGTCCGGAACGAGGACATGGGTCGCGCCGTCGTCGACGATCGGCATGCCATGGAGGACTGCTGCGGTGCGAAAGCAGACGATCGAGTCCGGCCACGTCAGCCGAGCCGCGACGGCCCGCTGCCGGACGGTTGGCGCACGCGTGCCGAGAACGTAGCCAACACCGCACACATGCTGGAGCCGCCCAGCCCGTCGCAGCCGACCGAACCGACTCCGGGACACCCCCGCCCGAGTGGCCATCTCGGCGGTGATGACGCCGTGGGTGTCGGCAGCAACAGACATGAGTCGACGGATCTCCATCCGACGATCCCACGCGAGGTCGCGTGTTCTTCGCTCGGGCGGGTCACCCCTGCTGTGGATACATGTGCATCAGGCAGTACCTGTGGACGACGAGCGAGCGTCCGGAATCGTGTTGAAACCGGGAGGTGGACGGAATCGTGTTGAAACCGGGAGGTGGACGGAATCGTGTTGAAACCGGGAGGTGGACGGAATCGTGTTGAAACCGGGAGGTGGACGGAATCGTGTTGAAAGCGGTCAGGGGGTGAGGGCGGAGGGATCGATCTGGGTGCGGGCGGCGGGGTCCTTGCGTGCGCTGCCCACGGCAGCGGCAGCCTTGAGGGCGGCGGACAGGGCCGCGGCGTCGGCGCGCGGCACCCGCACGATGGCGTGGGCGCGCTCCTCACCGTCCTCGCCGAGCACCGGCTGGGGGCCCAGGACCTCGGCCGCGGTCGGCAGCTCGGCGCGCTGCAGCAGGCCGCGCACCGCCGCCCACTCCCCCGTGATGCTCGCCAGCCTCGCCGACGGCGGGAACCTCAGCTCCGCACGCTCGCCCAGCTCGCGCTGGGCGTACCCGACCGGGTCCCACCGCAGCAGTGCCTGCGCGGGGGCGGCGGGTGGCTGTCCGAGCAGCATCACCTCGCCGTCGGGGCGCACCAGCGCGGCCGCGTTGAACCAGCGCCGCAGCGCCTCCACGGAGGCGTCGAGATCCTCGCGTGCAGCCATCACCGCGCCGTCCAGCAGCACCGCCGCGGCATACCCGCCCTCCGCGATGGGCTCGGCGCCCGGCGTCGAGACCACCAGACGCGGCTTGCCGTCGACCGCGTCGACGACGCCGCCGTCCCTTCCGGAGGAGGTCACGGGCGTGCCAGGGAACGCGCGCCCCAGCTCTTCGGCGGTCCGGCCCGACCCGAACCGGACCGCTCGGACCCGGTCGGCGCCGCACTCCTGGCAGTGCCAGCCGTTCGCACGCCGGCCGCACCACCGGCACGAGGGCGGCGCATCACCCGACGGCAGCCCCAACGGCCCGTGGCAGTGGGCGCACCGCGCGGGCGTCCGGCACCGCGCGCACGCGACGACCGGGAGGTAGCCCGCCCGTGGCACCTGCACGAGCACCGGCCCCGAGACGAGTGCACGCCGCACCAGCTCCCAGGCCGGGCGCGGGAACCGTGCCGCCGCCGCGTCGCCCTCGCGGGCCAGGTCGACGTCGGAGGGCACCACCACCCGCGGCGTCCGCGTCCGTACCTGGTCCCGGGGAGCGACCAGCGAGCGCGCCCAGCCGTCGGAGACCAGCTGCTCGGCCGCGGGCGTGCGGGCGTAGCCACCCAGCAGCGCCGCAGCCCCCTGCTGCTCCGCCCGCATCACCAGCACCTCGCGGGCGTGCGGGTAGGGCGCCCTGGGCTCGGCGTACAGGTCGTCGCCCTCGTCCCAGCAGACCACCAGCCCGAGATTCCGGACCGGCGTCAGCGCCGCCGAGCGCGTCCCGACCACCACGCCCACCCGTCCGAGCAGCGCGAGCAGGAACCGCCGGTAGCGCGCCGAGCGACCCTGCTCGGCGGTCAGCACCACGTGGTCCACCTCGGCGTCCAGCAGCGCCTGCTCCATGAGCACCACGTCGCGCGCGTCCGGCACGATCACCAGCGCGCCGCGGCCGGATGAGCGCACCGCGCGCACCGCGGCCACGATCGCCTCCGGCCACTGCGGCCCACCCTCGGGTGCCGGCAACGCCGACCAGACAGCTCGCGGCGACGACCCGGTCGCCAGGCGCCGCAGAAACGCCGGTCCTCCGGGATAGGCGTCCCACGCACCGCCGTGTTCGCTCTCAGCGAACAGCCCCTCGTGCAGCTCGGTCCGTTCCTCGGGCTCCGCAGCCAGCACGGCTGCCTCGGCGCTCGCGTGCCGGGGCGGGATGGCCAGCCTGAGCACGTCGGTCGTGGTCCCGGCGTAGGTCTGCGCCACCGAGCGCGCCAGGCGCAGCACCTCCGGGGCCAGCACCGGCACCGTCGAGACCACGCGGCGAACAGGCGCCAAATCACCGTGGTGGGTGCTCGCAGCGGTACGGCCGATCACCCAGCCGTCGCGTTCCCGGCCGGCGAAGCGGACCTTGACCCGCACCCCCACCCGCACCTGGTCCTCGAGGCTCTCGGGGATGCCGTAGTCGAACGGCCTGTCCAGGTGCGGCAGCGGCACGTCGACCAGCACCTGCGCGACGCTCGCCCACGTGCTGACCCGCGTCGGCTCCGAGCGCGGGTCGAGGAGGCTGGGTTGTTCGGCCACCGGCGCTCTGTCAGCGCACCGCGGCCCGCAGCGCGTCCGCGCGGTCGGTCCGCTCCCAGGTGAACTCCGGCAGCTCGCGCCCGAAGTGCCCGTAGTTGGACGTGAGCGCGTAGATCGGGCGGAGCAGGTCGAGCGCGGCGATGATGGCGGCGGGGCGGAGGTCGAACACCTCGCTGATCGCGGCCGCGATCGCCTCGTTGGGCACCGTCTCGGTACCGAAGGTCTCGACGTAGAGCGCGATCGGGTGCGCCCGGCCGATCGCGTAGCTGACCTGCACCTCGCACCGCCGGGCCAGGCCGGCGGCCACGACGTTCTTCGCGACCCAGCGCATCGCGTAGCTGGCGGAGCGGTCGACCTTCGAGGGGTCCTTGCCGCTGAACGCACCGCCGCCGTGCCGGGCCATGCCGCCGTAGGTGTCGACGATGATCTTGCGGCCGGTCAGCCCGGCGTCACCCATCGGGCCGCCGATGACGAACAGTCCCGTCGGGTTGATGATCAGGTCGGGTGCGCTGGCGTCCAGCCCCACCTGCGCCGCGATCTCGGCCAGCACCGGCTCGATCACCTCGGCGCGCAGCGCGGGCGCGAGCGTGCGCTGCACCTCGACGTCCTCGTCGTGCTGGGCGGACATCACGACCGTGTGCACCCCGACGGGGCGGTCGCCCTCGTAGGCGATCGTCACCTGGGTCTTGCCGTCGGGCCTGAGGTGGCTGATGATCCCCTGCTTGCGGACCATGGTGAGCCGCTCGGAGAGCCGGTGCGCCAGCAGCACCGGCAGCGGCATCAGCTGCGGCGTCTCGTCGGTGGCGTAGCCGAACATCAGCCCTTGGTCGCCGGCGCCCTGCATGTCGTAGGGGTCGCGGCCATCGGTGTCGTGCCGCGACTCGAGCGAGAAGTCGACGCCGGCGGCGATGTCGCCGGACTGCTGCCCGATCGAGATCGAGACGCCGCAGGAGTCGCCGTCGAACCCGACCCGCGAGGAGGTGTACCCGATCCCGGTCACGACATCGCGGACGATCCGAGGGATCTCGACGTAGCCGTTGGTGGTCACCTCACCCGCCACGTGCACGAGACCGGTCGTGACCATCGTCTCGACCGCGACGCGCGCATGCGGGTCGTCGCTGAGCATGGCGTCGAGGATCGAGTCCGAGATCTTGTCGCAGATCTTGTCGGGGTGTCCCTCGGTGACCGACTCGGACGTGAAGAGGCGCGTACTCACCCGGGCAGCGTAGTCGCGCCCGCCGACAGCTCGCTGGGCACGTCCACCGCCGCCCGGGTGTCGAGCAGCGCCCCGACGGCGTCCACCAGGCCGCGCGCGACGTCGGCCTTGGTTCCCTCGACCTCGCCGACGACCGCGCCCTGGCGGTCGAGGATCACGACGGCGTTGGGCACGTCCCCGAAGCCGCTCCCGTTGCCGACCTGGTTGACGGCGAGCAGGTCAGCACCCTTGTGGCGAGCCTTGGCGCGGCCGTGCTCGAGCACGGAGCCGGCGGCGTCGCCGGTCTCGGCCGCGAACCCGACGACCACCTGCTCCGGGCGGGCCTCACGTGCGAGCCCGGCGAGGATGTCGGGGTTCTCGACGAGGTCGATGACGAGGCCGTCCCCCGACTTCTTCACCTTGGCCTCCGCGACGGTGGCGGGCCGGTAGTCGGCGACGGCCGCTGCCATCACCAGCACGTCCGCGCGGCCGGCGCGCTCGCGCATGGCGGCCTGCAGGTCCGCGGTGCTCTCGACCGGGACGATCTCGACGTCGGGGGGCAGCAACGCCGCGTCCACGTTCGCCGCGACCAGCGTCACGTCGGCGCCGCGCGCGGCGGCCTCGGCGGCGATCGCGACGCCCTGCCGACCCGAGGAGCGGTTGCCCAGGAAGCGCACCGGGTCGAGCGGTTCCCTGGTGCCGCCGGCGCTCACGACGACGCGGCGGCCGGCGAGGTCGGCGGTGCGCTCGGGCTGCTCGACCAGGGCGAGGGCCGCGGCGGCGATCGCCTCGGGCTCCGGGAGCCGCCCAGGACCGGTGTCGGCTCCGGTGAGCCGGCCGACCTCGGGCTCCATCACGTGCGTGCCGCGACCGCGCAGCGTCGCGACGTTCGCGGCCGTGGCCGGGTGCTGCCACATCTCGGTATGCATCGCCGGTGCCATCAGCACCGGGCACGTGACGGTCAGCAGCGTCGCGGTCAGCAGGTCGTTCGCCATTCCCGCGGCGGCTCGGGCCATCAGGTCGGCGGTCGCCGGGGCGACGATCACCAGGTCGGCCTGCCGGCCGATGCGGACGTGCTCGACCGTGTCGGTGCCGTCGAAGACCGAGGCGGTCACCGGCTGGCCGGAGAGGGCCTCCCAGGTGGGGACGCCCACGAACTCCAGGGCCGCCGTCGTCGGGACGACACGGACCTCGTGGCCTGCTTCACGCAGCAGGCGCAGCAGGAGGGCGGACTTGTAGGCGGCGATGCCGCCCGCGACGCCGAGGACGACGCGCACGCTGATCCCCCTCCGACTGCTCGGTCTCAGTCCTCTTCGGGCTCGACGGTCAGCAGCCCGGAGGAGATCTCGCGCATCGCGATCGACAGCGGCTTCTCCTGCGGCTCGGTCTCGACGAGCGGACCCACGTACTCGAGCAGGCCCTCGTTGAGCTGCGCGTAGTAGGCGTTGATCTGCCGGGCCCGCTTGGAGGACCAGATCACCAGGGCGTACTTGGAGTCGACCGACTCGAGCAGCTTGTCGATCGGCGGGTCGGTGATGCCTTCAGGGGCGGCAACGGTTCCGGACATGTCAAGACCTCACAGTCGTGGTGGCGGCGAGCCCGCACCGCGGGGTCGGTGCCGTGGGCACGGCGGGCTCAGCCAAGTGGCCAACGGCCAGTCTACCCGGATTCCCCCGAGATGAGGGCGACCAGCTCGTCCGTGGCGCGTGTCACGTCGTCGTTGACGATCGTGTGGTCGAACTCCGACTGCGCCGCCATCTCGATCTTGGCGGTGGCGAGCCGTCGGGCGCGCTCCTCGTCGTCCTCGGTGCCGCGGCCGATCAGCCGCCGCACGAGCTCCTCCCAGGTGGGTGGGGCGAGGAACACGAACCGTGCCTCCGGCATCGTGGTGCGCACCTGTCGCGCGCCCTGCAGGTCGATCTCCAGCAGCGCCGGTCGGCCCTGGGCCAGGCACGCGTCCACCGGGCCGCGCGGCGTCCCGTAGTGGTGCCGGCCGTGCACCACCGCGTGCTCGAGGAAGTCGCCGCGCGCCACCATGTCGGCGAACGTCTCGGGCGAGATGAACAGGTAGTGGACGCCGTCGATCTCGCCGGGACGCGGCGGCCGGGTGGTGGCCGAGACCGACAACCAGATTTCGGGGTAGCGGGCGCGGATGTCAGCCGAGACGGTTCCCTTGCCCACGGCGGTCGGGCCGGCCAGGACCGTCAGCCGCGCAGGCGTGATGGGCCGGCCCGTGGGAGCCGGCTCAGCCAAACTGCTCGACCAGCTTGGCGATCTGGTGCGGCCCCAGGCCGCGGACACGGCGGGACTCGGAGATCCCGATCTCGGTCATGATCGACTTGGCGGTCACGCGCCCCACGCCGGGCAGCGACTCCAGCAGCGACAGCACCTTGAGCTTGCCGATCGCGTCGTCGGTCTTGCCCTGCTCGATCACCTCGGAGAGCTTGCCGCCCGAGTACTTGAGGCGGTTCTTGACCTCCGCACGGACGGCACGAGCTTCGGCAGCCTTCTCGAGCGCAGCAGCGCGCTGCTCGGGCGTGAGGTTGGGGAGGGCCACGATCTCACCTCGGGTTGGGGACGCTTGCATGGCAACCTAGCGACGCGCGAGCGGTGCGGCAACCGCAGCAGCTGCGCGACAGGTTCTGGGAAGGCGAACCTACGCCCGACCGGTGGCCGCAGCGAGCTCGGCGGCGAGCCGCCTGGCCGCCTCCCCGAGCGCCGCAGGGTCCGGGCCGGCCCGCAGCACGCTGCGGGAGGCGCTGGCGAGCACGGCCCCGACGGCGGCGCCGAACGTGGCCTCGAGGTCCTCCGGGCGGCCGCCCTGCTCCCCCAGACCGGGGGCCAGCAGCGGGCCCCGTACCGCGGCCAGGTCGGCACCGACGTCGGTCGGTGCGGACCCGATCGTGGCACCGGTGACGAGCCCGACCGTGCCCAGCCGGGCGCCGCCGGCCAGGTCCTGGGCGTTGTCGGCGGACGCGTGCGCGGCGATCGCCGCCGCCACGCTCGTGCCCGCCGCGGTCCTGGCGTGCTGCACCTCGGCCCCCTCGGGGTTCGAGGTCAGCGCGAGCACCAGCACGCCCCGCCCGGTCGCGCGCGCCTCGGCGATCGCCGGCGCCAGCGAGCCGTAGCCGAGGTAGGGCGACAGGGTCACGCAGTCCCCGGCCAGAGGTGAGTCCTTGCCGAGGAACGCGTCGGCGTAGCCGTTCATCGTCGACCCGATGTCACCACGCTTGGCGTCGACGATGCACAGCACCCCGGCGGCCCGGCAGCCGGCGATCAGCTCCTCGAGCACCGCGAAGCCCGCACTCCCCCAGCGCTCGTAGAACGCCGCCTGCGGCTTCACGGCGGCGACGTGGGGGCCGACGGCCTCGAGCGTCCGCAGCGCGAACTCTCGGAGCCCGGCCACGCCGTCAGGCAGCCCCCACTCGCGCACGAGCCCCGGGTGCGGGTCGATCCCCACGCACAGCGGCCCGTGGCTGTCCATGGCGTCGGCCAGCCGGGTGCCGAAGGGCACGATCGTGCTCATGAGCCGGCGCCGGCCGGCTCGGCCAGCCGACGCTCGCGCGCCCGGTCGTGCTCCTGCAACGAGATCACCTCGAAGGGCCCCCGCCGCACGGCCTCGATCGCCTGTACCGCGGCGCTCAGCTGCTGCATCGTGGTGATGATCGCGCGGTCGGCCGCGGTGGTGGCGGCCCGGATGTCGTAGCCGTCGGCGCGGGTGCCCTTGCTCCCGGGGGTGTTGACGACCATGTCGATCTCACCCGCGTTGATGAGGTCGACGACCGTCGGCTCGCCGTTCGGCCCTCGCCCCTCGTAGCCCTTGCGGACGACGGCGGCCTCGATGCCGTTGCGGCGGAGCACGCTCGCCGTGCCTCCGGTCGCGACGATCCGGAACCCCAGCTCCACGAGCCGGGCCGTGGGCAGGATCACCGAGCGCTTGTCGCGGTCCGCGACCGAGACGAACACCGTGCCCTCGCTGGGCAGCCCGCCGAACGCGGCCGCCTGCGACTTCGCGAAGGCGAGCGGGAAGTCGACGTCGTACCCCATCACCTCACCGGTCGAGCGCATCTCCGGCCCGAGCACGGTGTCCACCACGGTGCCGGCCGGGGTGCGGAACCGCTTGAAGGGCAGCACCGCCTCCTTGACGGCGATCGGGGCGTCCGGGTCGGACGTCGAGGCGTCGAGCTCGGGCAGGTGGCCGGCAGCCCGGAGGTCGGCGATGCTCATCCCCGACATCAGCAGCGCCGCCGCCTTCGCCAGCGGCACCCCGGTCGCCTTGGAGACGAACGGCACCGTGCGGCTCGCGCGCGGGTTGGCCTCGAGCACGTACAGCACGTCCGAGGACAACGCGTACTGGATGTTGATCAGGCCACGGACCCCGACGCCGGCGGCGATCGCCTCGGTCGAGGTGCGGATCCGGGCGACCATCGCGTCCGAGAGCGTGACCGGCGGCAGCACGCACGCGGAGTCACCGGAGTGGATGCCGGCCTCCTCGATGTGCTCCATGACACCGCCGAGGAACAGCTCGTGGCCGTCGTACAGGGCGTCGACGTCGATCTCGATCGCCTGGTCCAGGAACCGGTCGACGAGCACCGGGGCGGGCAGGACGGTCGGGGCGCCGGCGGCGTCGGCCGCCACCCCGGTGGCGCGGCTGATGTAGTCGACCAGCTGGGCGTCGTCGTACACGATCTCCATGCCGCGCCCGCCGAGCACGTAGCTGGGTCGCACCAGCACCGGGTAGCCCACCCGGTCCGCGATCTCGCGGGCCTGGGGCAGCGAGATCGCCGTGCCGAACGCCGGCGCGGGCAGCCCGGCACCCATCAGCACCTGACCGAAGAGCCCGCGGTCCTCGGCGGCGTCGATCGCGTCGGGCGGGGTGCCCCAGATCGGCACACCGGCAGCCGCGAGCCGCGCCGCGAGCGAGAGCGGCGTCTGGCCACCCAGCTGCACGATCACACCGGCGACGGGACCCACCTCGAGCTCGGCGCGGTAGACCTCGTACACGTCCTCGAACGTCAGCGGCTCGAAGTAGAGCCGGTCCGCGGTGTCGTAGTCGGTCGAGACCGTCTCGGGGTTGCAGTTGATCATCACGGTCTCGTACTCGCCGCGCAGCGCGAGCGTGGCGTGCACGCACGAGTAGTCGAACTCGATCCCCTGCCCGATCCGGTTCGGACCGGACCCGAGGATCAGCACCGCGGGCCGCTCGCGCGGCTGCACCTCGGTCTCGGCGTCGTAGCTCGAGTAGTGGTACGGCGTGCGCGCCTCGAACTCGGCCGCGCAGGTGTCGACCGTCTTGTACACCGGTCGCAGCCCGTAGGCGTGCCGCATCTCCAGGACCGTCTGCTCGCCGAGCCCACGGATCTCGGCGATCTGGGTGTCGGAGAACCCGTGCCGCTTGGCGGCCCGAAGCGTCTCGACGTCGAGCGTCGGCGCCTGCTCGATGTCGCGGGCGACCTCCTGCAGCAGCATCAGCTGATCCACGAACCACGGGTCGATCCCGGTCGCGCCGGTCAGCTCCTCCAGCGTGGCCCCGCCGCGGATCGCCTGCTGCAGGTCCAGCAGCCGGTGCTCGGTGGGCGTGCTGATCGACTCGATCAGCGCCGCGGTGGTCTCGGCGTCAGGCGCCTCACCCTTCCAGTGGAACGAGCTGCTCGCGGTGTCGATCGAGCGAAGCGCCTTCTGCAGCGCCTCGGTGAAGTTGCGCCCGAGGGCCATCGCCTCGCCGACGCTCTTCATCGTCGTGGTCAGCGTGGGGTCCGCGGCGGGGAACTTCTCGAACGCGAACCGCGGGACCTTGACGACGACGTAGTCCAGCGTGGGCTCGAAGCTCGCGGGGGTGGAGCCGGTGATGTCATTGGGGATCTCGTCGAGGGTGTACCCGATCGCCAGCCGTGCCGCGATCTTGGCGATCGGGAACCCGGTCGCCTTCGAGGCCAGCGCGGAGGAGCGCGAGACGCGCGGGTTCATCTCGATGACCACGACCCGGCCGGTCTCGGGGTGCACCGCAAACTGGATGTTGCAGCCACCGGTGTCGACGCCCACCTCGCGGATGACGGCGATGCCGACGTCGCGCAGCTTCTGGTACTCGCGGTCGGTCAGGGTGAGCGCCGGTGCGACCGTGATCGAGTCGCCGGTGTGCACACCGACCGGGTCGACGTTCTCGATCGAGCACACCACCACGACGTTGTCCGACTTGTCGCGCATCAGCTCGAGCTCGTACTCCTTCCAGCCGAGGATCGACTCCTCCAGGAGCACCTCGGTGGTCGGCGAGTAGTGCAACCCCTGACCGGCGATCTGGTGCAGCTGGGCCTCGTCGAACGCGATGCCCGAGCCGAGGCCGCCCATCGTGAAGGAGGGCCGCACCACGACCGGGTAGCCGAGGTCCTGCACGGCTTCGAGGCAGTCGGCCATCGAGTGGCAGATCGCCGAGCGTGCGGACTCGGCGCCGCAGCGCTCGACGACGCCCTTGAACTGGTCGCGGTCCTCGGCGAGGTTGATCGCCTCGATGTTCGCGCCGATCAGCTCGACGTCGTAACGCTCGAGGACACCGCGCTCGTGCATCGCGATGGCCGCGTTCAGCGCGGTCTGCCCGCCCAGGGTCGGCAGCAGCGCGTCGGGGCGCTCCTTGGCGATGATCGACTCGATGACATCGGGGGTGATCGGCTCGACGTAGGTCGCGTCGGCGAACTCCGGGTCGGTCATGATCGTCGCCGGGTTGGAGTTGACGAGGATGACGCGCAGCCCTTCCTCGCGCAGCACCCGGCACGCCTGGGTTCCCGAGTAGTCGAACTCGGCGGCCTGGCCGATGACGATGGGGCCGGAGCCGATGACGAGGACGCTGGAGATGTCGGTGCGGCGGGGCATCAGCTGGCGCTCTTTCCGGAGATGAGGTCGACGAAACGGTCGAACAGGTAGGCGGCGTCGTGCGGGCCGGCGGCGGCCTCGGGGTGGTACTGCACGGAGAAGGCGGGGATGTCCAGGCACCGCAGCCCCTCGACCACGCCGTCGTTGAGCCCGACGTGCGAGACCACGACCCGGCCGTACCGGCCGTCGTCGAAGGGGGTGGTGACCGGGTCCCCGATCGGGGCGTCGACGGCGAACCCGTGGTTGTGGGAGGTGATCTCGACCTTGCCGGTGACCAGGTCCTTGACCGGCTGGTTGACGCCACGGTGACCGAACGCCAGCTTGTAGGTGCCCAGCCCGAGCGCACGGCCGAGGATCTGGTTGCCGAAGCAGATGCCGAAGTAGGGGACCTTGCGGTCCAGCACCTCGCGGAGCAGGGCGACCTCGTGGACCGAGGCCTCCGGGTCGCCGGGGCCGTTGGAGAAGAACACCCCGTCGGGATCGACAGCCAGGACGTCCTCGATGCTGGACGTCGAGGGCAGCACGTGCACCTCGACACCTCGCTCGGCGAGCCGCTGCGGCGTCATCTCCTTGATGCCGAGGTCGACGGCGGCCACCCGGGCGAGCGGCTCCTTGCCCTCGAACTCGCCGGACGGCGGGACCACGTAGTTCTCCGTGGTGGTCACCTCCCGTGCCAGGTCGGCACCGGCCATCGCGGGCGCGGACCGCACCTGCTCGAGCAGCTCGGCGTCGCCGTGGCTGCCGGGCAGGGTGGGGAGCGCGTCGCCGGAGAAGATGCCGGCGCGCATCACGCCCCGGTCCCGCAGGTGCCGGGTCAGGGCCCGGGTGTCGATGTCGCAGATGCCGACGACGCCCTGCTCCGCCAGCTCCTCCTCCAGCTCGCGCCGGGAGCGCCAGCTCGACGCGCGCCGGGTGGGGTCGCGCACGATGTAGCCGGCCACCCAGATCCGGCGGGACTCGGGGTCCTCGTCGTTCACGCCGGTGTTGCCGATGTGCGGGGCCGTCATCACGACGATCTGGCGGTGGTAGGAGGGGTCGGTCAGCGTCTCCTGGTAGCCGGTCATGCCGGTCGAGAAGACGATCTCGCCCAAGGCGGCGCCGCGCGCGCCGTAGGCGCGTCCACGCAGCACGTAGCCGTCCTCGAGGACGACCAGTGCGGTCTGCGGTGCGGTGGTGGTCATCAGGCTCCTTGGTTCTCGATCAGAGCGGTCACGCGGTCGTGGAGGCGGTCGCGCTCGGCGTCGTTGCGCATGCGCAGCCCGGTCTCGAGCTCGTAGCCGCCGTGCGTCCACTGCACGATCACGAGCGAGGAGGTGGTGCGCACGCCGTCCAGCTTCACGGTCGGGATGAACAGCGTGCTGGCCCTGCGGCGGTCGATCAGCACGCCGTCGGTGCGGACGGCGGCGATCGCGGTGCCCCGTTTGTCGAGGCCGCGGGAGATCACGCGCTGGTCGTGGGCGCCCTTGATGCTCGTCACCACGTAGGTGGTCTCGAGGCCGTGGTCGGCACCGCCCGCCGGGACCTTGGGCAGCGGGGGCAGGTTCGGTCCCTCCTTGGGCGCGGGCGCCAGGGCGGTGCGCCGGAGCAACGAGAACACCAGCAGCCCGATCACGATCACGGCCAGGCCGATCCAGACGAACCTCATGCGAGGCCCTCGATCGGGATCGGGGTGGCGTCGAGGACGGTCGCACGGCCGCCGTAGAACGTCGCGACCACCCGGCCGGGCAGCTCGCGTCCGGCGAACGGGGTGTTGTCGCTCGCGGTGAGCAGCTCGCGCGGCACCACCGGCCAGCGTGACCCCGGGTCGACCAGCGTCAGGTGGGCGGGTTCGCCGACGGCGACCGGTCGCCCTTGGTCGTGCACCCGGCCGATCGCGGCCGGTGCGCTCGACATGGTGCGGGCGACGTCCTCCCAGCCGAACTCGACGTCGTCGGCCAGCACCATCGACTCGATCACGACCGACAGCGCGGTCTCCAGACCGGTCATCCCGAAGGCGGCCACGTCGAACTCGCAGTCCTTGTCCTCGCTGGGGTGCGGGGCGTGGTCGGTGGCGACGATGTCGATCGTCCCGTCCGCGAGACCCTGCCGGACCGCGAGCACGTCCTGCGCCGTGCGCAGCGGCGGGTTGACCTTGAACTGCGGGTCGTAGCCGCGCACGGCCTCGTCCGTGAGCAGCAGGTGGTGCGGCGTCACCTCGGCGGTCACCTGGATGCCGCGGGCCTTGGCCCAGCGCACGATGTCGACGCTGCCCGCCGTCGACAGGTGGCAGATGTGCACGCGCGAGCCCACGTGCTCGGCGAGCAGCACGTCGCGAGCGATGATCGACTCCTCCGCGACCGCCGGCCAGCCGGTCAGCCCGAGCTCGGCGGAGACCACGCCCTCGTTCATGACCGCACCGGAGGTCAGCCGCGGCTCCTGCGCGTGCTGGGCGATCACGCCGTCGAACGCCTTCACGTACTCGAGAGCGCGACGCATGAGAACCGGGTCGTCCACGCACACGCCGTCGTCGGAGAACACGCGGACGGTCGCGGCCGAGTCGGCCATCGCGCCCAGCTCGGCGAGGCGCTCGCCGCCCAGCCCGACCGTGACCGCGCCGACGGGGCGTACGTCCACCCAACCCGCGTCGCGGCCCAGCCGCCACACCTGCTCCACGACGCCGGCGGTGTCGGCGACCGGCTGGGTGTTCGCCATCGCGTGCACGCAGGTGAAGCCACCCAGCGCGGCGGCGCGGGTACCGGACCACACGGTCTCGGCGTCCTCGCGGCCCGGCTCGCGCAGGTGCGTGTGCAGGTCGACCAGGCCGGGCAGGACGACCAACCCGGTGGCGTCGATCGTGCTCACGCCGCTGTCACGCGCGGACGTGGCCTCGGCACCGGTCGCGGCGATGACGCCGTCGCGCAGGAGCAGGTCCGTGGTGGAGCCGTCCGGAAGGGTGGCGCCCAGGATCAGGTACTCGCTCGTGCCCCGTGCTGGCGCAGCGACGCTCGCTCCGCTCCGGTCCTTGCTCGCAGGTGCACTCATCAGGCAGTCCCTCCGGTGGCGCCCTCGGACCCTCCGAGAAGCATGTAGAGCACGGCCATGCGGACCGCGACACCGTTCGTCACCTGCTCCAGGATCACGGCCTGGGCGGAGTCGGCCGCCTCGGCCGAGATCTCCAGGCCGCGGTTCATCGGCCCGGGGTGCATGACGAGCGCGTCCGGCCCGAGCGCGGCCAGCCGGTTGCGGTCGAGCCCGAACTTGCGGGAGTACTCCTGCGGCGAGGGGAAGAACCCGCCCCCGGCCGCACTCATCCGCTCCCGCTGCACACGCAGCATCATGATCGCGTCGGCGCCCTGCGCGATCGCGCCGTCCAGGTCGTAGGACACCGCGCACGGCCATCTCTCGACGCCGACCGGGAGCAGCGTGGGCGGGCTGACCAGGGTGACCGTGGCGCCGAGGGTGTGCAGGAGATCGACGTTCGACCGTGCCACCCGGGAGTGCAGCACGTCGCCGACCACGAGGACCCGCACCCCGCCGAGGTCGGAGCCGATCGCGTCGTCCCCGCGCAGGTTGCGTCGCATCGTGTACGCGTCGAGCAGCGCCTGCGTGGGGTGCTGGTGCTTGCCGTCACCGGCGTTGATCACCGGGGTGTCGATCCATCCCGAGGTGGCGAGGCGGAACGGGGCACCCGAGGCGGGGTGCCGGATGATCACGCCATCGGCGCCCATGGCCTGCAACGTCTGTGCGGTGTCCTTGAGCGACTCGCCCTTGGAGACGCTGGAGCCCTTGGCGGAGAAGTTGATGACGTCCGCGGAGAGCCGCTTGGCGGCCGCCTCGAACGAGATCCGCGTGCGGGTCGAGTCCTCGAAGAACAGGTTGACGACCGTCTTGCCGCGCAGCGGCGGGAGCTTCTTGATCTCGCGCTGCTGCGTGGCTGCCATCGTGGCGGCGGTGTCGAGGATCGCGACCGCTTCCTCGCGGCTCAGGTCCTTGGCCGAGAGCAGGTGTCGCATCAGCTCTCCTCCCCCGTGCTGCGACCGATCGCGACCTCGTCGACGCCGTCCACCTCGGCGAGGCGTACCCGCACGTGCTCGGCAGCCGCCGTCGGGAGGTTCTTGCCCACGTAGTCCGCCCGGATGGGCAGCTCCCGGTGGCCGCGGTCGACCAGGACGGCGAGCTGGATGGCACGGGGACGCCCGACGTCGGAGATCGCGTCGAGGGCGGCCCGCACGGTCCGGCCGGAGAACAGCACGTCGTCGACCAGCACGACGACCTTGTCGTCGATGCCGCTCGCGGGGATCGTGGTCGGCTCGATGGGGCGTACCGGGTGGCGGCGCAGGTCGTCACGGTGCAGCGTGATGTCGAGCGTCCCCACCAGGGTCTCGGCGGGGTCGTCGCGGCCGTCGGCCTGCAGCACGCGCTCGCCGAGCCGGCGGGCCAGGTCGGCGCCCCGGGTGGGGATCCCGAGCAGCACGAGACCGGCGGAGCCGTTGTTGCGCTCGATGATCTCGTGGGCGATGCGCGTCAGCGCGCGTGCGATGTCGCTCGAGTCGAGGACGACGCGTTCGGTGGCCGAGCGCGCGGGGGTGCCAGAAGTCATCCGGCGATCCTCCTTCCCCGCCTCACAGGACGGGCTTAAAGGTGGTGGTTGCCGGGCTCGACCCTACCGGACGGCGGAGGCCCGCCGGCGCACCGCCAGCCCGCCGAGCACGAGCCCGAGGCCGACCAGGAGCAGTCGCACGTCGTATGGGCCGGTGGCAGCGAGCTGGGCAGCGGGCGCAGGTGCTGGCGACGTCGTGACCTCGGGCACGGGAGGGATGCCCTCGTCCTCGGTGGCGTCATCGGTGGGATCGACCTCCGCTGGCGGGGCCGTGGTCGGCTCGCTCAGATCGAGGACGAACGAGTACTCGATGAACGAGGAGTTGCCGGCGGCATCCGTCTCCACGACATACAGCTCGAGCGTGCGGGATGACAGGTTGAGCCACAGCGAGGAGTTGCCCGGCTGGGAGGGGTCGTCGTTGACGGGGGCCGTCCAGGTGCCGTCCTCGCGGACCGTCACGGTCTCGCCGGCGGCGAACCCCGAGCTCGCGAAGATCACCTCGATCTGGTTGCCCGCGGTGCCGGTGCCCGCGAAGGAGAAGTCGAGGCTACGCACCGTGCTCCCGGGTGCCGGCGAGGTCACGACCGGCGGATCGGGGTCGGTGCCGTCCACGATCAGGGTGACCGTGTTGGAGGCGATCGGCCGGCCGACCTCGTCCACGCCGACGACCTGGAACTCGTGCGGGCCGTCGGGCAAGCCGTGCTCAGGGAGCGACGCGAACCAGGAAAGGCCGTCATCGCTGGATATCGCCAACGATGCGTCGGTGAGCACGCCGTCGACCGCGACGAACAGGTCCTGCCCCCGCGACCAGGTCCCGGTCAAGGTCACCGACGTCCCGACGAGCGTGCCATCGGCCGGCGAGCTGATCGTGACTGTCACCGCCTCGGGCCAGACGTAGTACCACGAGTCCGCCCTGGCGAACGTGACGGTGCCGGACTCGTCAAACACCCGCACGCTGATGGCGACGGTGGTGCCGCGAGCCAGCGGCTCGGCGATCTGGTGCTGCCAGCTGCCCTCGTCGGTGACGCTGAGCTCGGCCACCTCGACCTCATCGACGAACAGACGCACGGGATACGTCGGGTCCGCCGTACCCGTGATCAGCGGCGTGGTGTCATCCCCATCGGGGCCCGGCGCGGTGATGGTGACGTCCTCGGGCGCGGCGGCAGCCGTGGGCGCGGTCGCGAGCGACATGCCCAGTGCCGCGGCGAGAAGGCTGGCGAGGACGAGCAAGCGTCGGAACATCGGTGTCCTTCTCGAGCGCTGAGGCGGGTCGGACGAATGATGTCAGAGGAACGTCAGCTCCGGTCCGGGTCGATCACCGCGGCGAGCAGCTGCGCCAGCAGCGCGGGCGCCTGATCGCGCGGCAGCGCCTCGAGCGTCGCCATCACCCCGGCGAGCCGGTCCGGCAGCCCGGTCTCGGCGACCTGCGCGACCAACGCCAGATCCGGCTGCGGCGGCCGCGCCCCACGGACCTGATCCGCCGCGGCGGCGATCGCGGCGCCCAGCTCGTCGACCACGCCGAGCGAGACCGGGGTGATCGTCGCGTGCGCGGACCGCGGCAGCACGGTGCCGTCGGGCTGGGTGAACGCAGGTTGGCTCTGCAGCAGGAAGCCCCGTGCGCGGACCTCGTCGACCAGCAGGAACGGGTCCACGCCCCGCTCCCCTGCCGACGTCAGCGCCAGCAGCGGACCGGTCGGGGTGCCGAGAACCCTCAGACCGTCGATCTGCTCGACCACCCGACGGAGCCTGCTCGTCGCCTCCGCCGTCCGCGCCACGAGCTCGGTGTAGCCGCTCACCCCGAGCGCCTGCGTCACCGCCCACGCGGCGGCGAGAGCGGTCGCCGACCGGCTGCCGAGCACGGTGGGGTTCACCACGGGGTAGCCGGGCCAGGACGCGGTGGCGAAGTACTGCGCGAGGTGCCGGTCCCGACCCCGGTAGAGCACGACCGAGGCACCCTTGGGGGCGTAGCCGTACTTGTGGAGGTCCGCCGAGATCGAGGTCACGCCGGGTACGGCGAAGTCCCAGGCCGGGACCGGGTGCGGCCACCACGGCAGCACCAGGCCGCCGATGCAGGCGTCGACGTGCAGGTCGACACCCCGCTCGGCGCAGCCGGCGGCGATCGGCTCCACCGGGTCGAGGGTTCCCGTCGGATAGCTCGGGGCGCTGACGACGGCGAGGGCGAGGTCGTCGCGGTGCTGGTCGACAGCGTCGAGGAAGCGCGCGGCGTCGACCGCGCCGTCGACCTCCACCGGGACCTCGACCAGCGTGAGCCCGAGATAGGTGGCGGCCTTGCGGAAGGCCGGGTGCGCCGTCGTCGGCATCACGAGAACCGGACGCTGCAGCGAGGAGCTCGCCGCCCGTGCCCGGTCACGCGCGGACTTGACGGCGAGCAGGCACGACTCGGTGCCTCCCGACGTCACCGAGCCGACGACCTCAGGTCCGCCGCGCAACGTGTCCCGCACGAACCGCACCAGGTCCCGCTCCAGGGTCGCCACCGAGGTGAAGGTCGTCGGGTCCAGGCCGTTGACGGGCAGGAACAGGGCCGCCGCTCGCTGTGCGAGCTCGTCGAGATCCGGGCGGCCGCTGTCGTAGACGTAGGACAGCACCCGGCCGCCGTGCGTGGGCGGGTCCGCGGCTCGCAGCCCACGGAGCTGGTCGAGGATCTCGCTCCCGGCGCTCATGGCGCACCACCCTGGCACACGTCCGGGCCACGGTGACGGCGCACCGTGGCCCGGACGAGGGCGGTCATGACCTCACATGGTCGACAGGATCGAGGCCGCCATCTCCCCGTACGCCTCACCGAGCGCGTCCGTGTCGACCATCTCCGGGAAGAAGAAGACCGTCGACAGCGTCACCAGACCGTCGGACTGGCGCACGATCACCGTGGTGGTGACCTGGTAGAGGTACGAACCGCTGGAGTCGGAGATCGTCCACTGGGCGCTCTGCTGGACCGCGTCGAAGTCGGCGCCCACGTCGACGGCGGAGACCTCGCCGATCGTGGGATCGGTCGCCTCCGCCGTCAGCTGGGCGATGTAGCTGTCGGCCAGATCGCTGGCGAGGATCGTCCCGTCCGGGATGAACGCCTCGCCGTAGAAGACCGACTCGCCGTCCTCGAGAACCACGAAGCCGTCACCGGACTCCGACTGCGACCATCCGGCCGCGGGCACGACCGAGACGCCGTGGTCGATCACGATGGCGTTCCCCGGCGGGTCCGTGGGCTCGTCGGTCGGGTCGTCGGTCGGGTCGTCCGTGGGCTCGTCGGTCGGGTCGTCCGTCGGGTCATCCGTCGGGTCATCGGTGGGGTCGTCGGTCGGCGGCGCCGTGGTGCCCTCGGTCGGGCCGATGGTGGGATCCTCGTCACCGCCACCACCCACCAGACGGGTGATGCCGAAGACCAGCAGCACCACGAGCACGAGCGCACCGATCGCCAGACCGATCACGGCTCCGTTGCTCTTCTTCGGCGGCTGCGGGTGGCCGCCGCCGCCGTAGCCACCCGGGGGGTAGCCGCCGTAACCCTGCTGCTGCGGGTAACCCTGCTGCGGGAACCCCTGCTGCGGCGCGCCGTAACCCGGCTGGCCCTGCGGTGCCCCGTAGCCGGGCTGCTGCTGCGGGTAGCCCGGCTGGCCCTGCGGTGCACCCTGCTGCGGGTAACCCTGGGGCGGCGCTCCCTGCTGCGGGTAGCCCGGCTGAGGCATCCCCTGCTGCGGCGCCACGTACCCGGGCTGGCCCTGCGGAGGCCCGTAACCGGGCTGTGCCGGCGGCTGCTGGGGCTGCTGCGGCTGCTCCGGCGAGCCGAATCCCGGCTGCTGTCCCTGGTCGCTCACTTCTGCTCCCCCTCGGTGCTCGTCACGGTGCCGCCACCCGCGGAGCCCGGCCCGGCGGGTGCTGGCGGATCACCGGGTCCGGATGCGGCCGGCGCCGGCGGTCCGGCAAGCGGCGCACCGGCGTGCGAGTGCACCTTGCCGCGCGCACGCGCGCTGGCGCCGCACGCGCTGCAGAAGGAGGATCCGAGGATCATCGGCATCTCGCACTGGGAGCAGAACTCCTGCTCGGCCTGCGGCACCGGTGCCCCGGCGACCTCGGCCTGAGCGGACTCCAGCGCCGCCTCCAGCAGGGCGACGTGCAGGATGCGACGCATCCGGATCACGAGGACCCCCAGGATCAGCAGGCCCCAGATGATGCTGACGACCACGCTGAGCGTGGCGTCCTCGAGGTTGCTGAACAGGTGGATGCCACCGAAGTAGAGGACGTTCGCGAGGATGGCCTCGACCACGCCGCGGACGTAGCGCGGCGAGAAGCCGTCGTACCCGCGACCCAGGCCGGAGAACTCCGCGCAGGCGATGCCGGAGGCGGTACCGATCAGGAGCGGCTTGACGAAGCCCTCGAGGAAGATCAGCGACATCCACAGCCCGGGATCGACCTCGCGCGTGAAGCCGCCCACGAGCAGCGGCCAGTGCCGCACGAGCGTGTCGGCGGTGGCGAACGCGACACCCGAGATGACACCGAAGCTGGCGCCGTCGAGGAGGTCGTCGAAGCGGGGTCGGCTGGCGAGGAAGACCGGGCCGATCTGCCGGATGAGCTCGCCGACGATCGGGACGAGCAGGGCCGCGACGAGCAAGCCGCTCACGTCGACGCTGCTGCTCGAGGCTGCCTCACCGGCTCCGGAGCCATCGGCACTTCCGGTACCGATGCCCAGGAACCACAGCGCCGTGAACCCGAGACCGAGCACGAACGTGAGCACGAACGCCATCACGGTCACCTGGACCGGGTTGTCGTCCCACAGGTTCACGTCGTACAGGTACACGATGTAGACGACCGGGATCGCGAACGCCGCCACCAGCACCGCCAGCGGCACGGCGCCGAAGCAGGCCGCGAGCAGCGCGATGACCAGAGCGATCACGAGCGCGATCCGGTAGGTCTGGCCGCGCTGACCGGCGCCTCGCGGCATGATCGTGGAGACGATCGCGAAGGAGGCGACCGGCTCGTCCGGCTTCACGGCGAAGTGCTGCTGGCGCGAGTCCGTCGAGCTGATGACGTCCTTGCCGCACCGATGGCAGTAGTGGGCGACATCAGGGAGCGGCGTATGACACTGCGGGCATTCCATGCGATCTCCTGCGAAGGGCGGAGCCGACGTGGGCTACGACGGGCGTCGTGACCCGGGGACGCCCGGGCACGCGCTCATCGTGGCGGAGCCGACAGATCCGCGCAACGTTCGAACTACCCGTGTCGTCAGGAACCTTCCGCGGCCTCGGCGAGGGCGAAGCGCGCCAGCGGGACCAACGAGGCCAGCGCCAGCAGGGCCGGTACCAGGCTGAACGTCACCACCACTCCCCACAGCGCCGACGCCGGCTGGGTCACGACGTCCGGTGTGGTCCGGGAGACGAAGCCGGTCAGCGCCAGCACGCCGAGCACGAGCGCCGGTCCGAGCGCGAGCCCCGCCGTCTCCCCCGAGGTCCACACGCCGGCGATCACGCCGGCACGGTCCTTGCCCCGCGCGGCCGCGTCGGCGGCGATCACGTCGGGCAGCATCGCCAAGGGGTAGAGCTGCATGCCGGCGTAGGCCACCCCGGCCAGCCCCACGCACACGAACACCCAGGGCCCGGGTGCGGGGCGCGCGAGGACCAGCGCAGCCGTCGCGACGACGAACAACGCGGTCGATCCCAGCAGCGCCCGGCGCTTGCCGATCCGGTCGGCGACGCGGCGCGCGAGCGGCATCACCAGCAGGGCGGGCGCGACGAGCGCCGCGAACAGCACGGTCAACGCGCTCTCGTCACCGAGGGTGTAGGTCGCGACGTACTGCGCCGCTCCGAGCATCGCCCCGGTGGCCAGCGCCTGCAGCACGAAGGTGAGCAGCAGCAGGCGTAGCGGCCGTGACTCGCGCAACGCTGCCACGGCAGCCACCAGGCCGCCGTCGGTCCGGTGGGTCGGCACCACGGCGGGCGCCGCACGCTCGCCTCGTCGGGTGGTCAGGACCGCGGCCAGCACCATGCCGATTCCGATCACCAGCCCGGTGATGACGCCCATGGCGAGATAGCCGTCCCGGCCGCCACCGAACGCCTCGCGCAGCTCGGGGCCGCCGGCACCGAAGGCGAGGATGGCGACGGCGAGGACCGCGATGCGTGGCGCGACCAGCCGGGTCCGGGCCGCCGGGGTTCCTGCCAGCTCGGCAGGCAGCGCGATGTAGGGCACCTGGAACAGCGAGAACGCGGTGGTCGCCAGCACGAACGCGACCACGACCCACAGCGCCGCCGCCCAGCCGTGCAGCCCGCCCGGGACGGCGAACAGCAGGGCGAAGCAGACCGGGAGCGCGACCGCCCCGGCGAGGAGGAACGCCCGGCGCGACCCCCGCCGTCGGGCGCTCGCGTCGCTCGCCCGGCCGATGATCGGGTCGACGAGGACGTCCCAGATCTTCGGGACCGTCACCGCGAGCCCGGCCAGCCCGGCCATCACCCCGAGGGTGTCGGTCAGGTAGTACGCGAGCACCAGCCCGGGCAGTGTGCCGAAGCCGCCGGTGCCGACGGAGCCGAGCGCGTACCCGACCACGGCCCGTCGCGGCGGGGCCGCGGGCACGCCCGTGGTGCTCACCGGCCGCGTCGCCATGTTCTGCCCCGACCTGCCTGGACCTCCTGCTCGGTCAGTCGAGCAGCGTGGGCTTGAGGGTAGCGAGTCGGCCGAGGAGACCGTTGACGAACGTCGGCGAGTCGTCGGTCGAGAGCTCACGCGCGAGCTCGACGGCCTCGTCGATCGCGACCGCGTCCGGCACCTCGTCGTTGTAGAGGAGCTCCCAGGTGCCCACGCGCAGCAACGCGCGGTCGACGGCGGGCATCCTGCTCAGCGTCCAGCCCTGGGAGTAGGTGCTGAGCGCCTCGTCGATCGAGGCGAGCCGCGCCGCGACCCCTTCGACGATCGTCACCGAGTACTCGGGCAGCGAGGTCTGGGTGCCAGGCTGCAGCACGCGCTCGGCGAGCACGGCCTGGATGGTGCGGACCAGGGCGTCACCGGTGTTGAGGGCGCGCTGGTCCGCCTCGTAGACGACGTCGAGCGCGCGCTTGCGCGCCTTGGTACGTGCACCCACCTGAACCGGCCTCTCTGCGTCTCGTCCGAGCCCTCAGGCCCGGCCGAGGTAGTCGCCGGAACGGGTGTCGACCTTGACCTTGGTGCCCTGCTCGAGGAACAGCGGCACCTGGATCTGGTAGCCAGTCTCGATCGTGGCGGGCTTGGTGCCGGCCGAGGAGCGGTCGCCCTGCAGACCCGGCTCGGTGTAGGTGATCTCCATGACCACCGAGGCGGGCAGCTCGACGTACAGCGGCGTGCCCTCGTGCATCGCCACGATGACCTGCTGACCCTCGAGGAGGAAGTTCGCGGCGGTGTCCACGATCTCGGGAGCGATCGTCACCTGCTCGTAGTCGCTCACGTCCATGAAGACGAAGCCTTCGCCGTCGTTGTAGAGGTACTGGTAGTCGCGGCGGTCGACGTTCGCGGTCTCGACCTTGACGCCCGCGTTGAAGGTCTTCGCCACGACCTTGCCGTTCGTCACGCCCTTGAGCTTGGTCCGCACGAAGGCGGGGCCCTTGCCGGGCTTGACGTGCTGGAACTCCACGACGGACCAGAGCTGTCCGTCGATGTTGAGAACCGTGCCGTTCTTGAGGTCGTTGGTCGTTGCCACGCGCATTCCGTCCTGAGTCCGTGAAGCCGTCAAATCTGCGGCCCTCAGGGTAACGGGTGTCAGGCGGGCGGCCGACCTGCCAGGGCCTGCAGCGCCAGCCGGTAGGAGTCCGCACCGAAGCCGGCGATCGTTCCGGTGGCCACACCGGCCACGACCGAGGTGTGCCGGAACCGCTCGCGGCTGGCCGGGTTGGTCAGATGGACCTCGACGAGCCGCAGCCCGTCCCGGGTGACCTGTGCCACGGCGTCACGCAAGGCGTAGGAGTAGTGCGTGAACGCGGCCGGGTTGAGCACCACGTCCTGGCGGGCGTCGACGGCGGCGTGGAGCCACCCGACCAGCGTCGCCTCGTCGTCGGTCTGACGGACCTCGACGGCGAGACCGAGCTCGCTCCCCCAGGTCGCGATGGTCGCGGCCAGGGTGGGCGCGTCGAGCGCGCCGTAGACGTCGGGCTCGCGGGTGCCGAGCCTGCCGAGGTTGGGGCCGTTGAGGACCAGGACGTCAGTCACGGGCTCAGCCTAGGGTGATCGCCGCGTACGCCTCGACGAGCAGCTCGGGCTCGGGACCCTCGAGCCGGCCCGGCTCGGCGACGCCGTCCAGCACCACGAACCGCAGCCGGTCGCCCCGGGTCTTCTTGTCGCGGCGCATCGCCTCGTGCAGCTGCGACCAGCGGCCGCCCGGGTAGCCCAGCGGCAGCCCCACCCGCCCGAGCAGGTCACGGTGCTGCGCGACGACATCGGCGTCGAGCCGGCCCGCCAGGCGCGCGAGCTCGGCGACGTAGACCATGCCGACGCTCACCGCCTCGCCGTGACGCCAGCGGTAGTGCTCGGTGTGCTCGATCGCGTGGCCGAAGGTGTGCCCGTAGTTGAGGATCTCCCGCAGGTGCGACTCACGCAGGTCGGCGGCGACCACGTCGGCCTTCACCTGGATCGCGCGCCGCACGAGCTCCGCCAGCTCGTCGGAGGTCGGGTCGGTCACGGCGGCGGTGGCGCGGTCGACGATCGCGAGGATCTCGGGGTCCGCGATGAACCCGCACTTGATGACCTCCGCCAGCCCGGCCACGAGATCGGGGCGCGGCAGCGTCCGCAGCGTGCCCAGGTCGCAGAGCACGCTCGACGGCGAGTGGAACGCCCCGACGAGGTTCTTGCCTGCGGCGGTGTTGATCCCGGTCTTGCCGCCGACGGCGGCATCGACCATGGCGAGCAGCGTCGTCGGGATCTGGATGATGCGGACCCCACGCAGCCAGGTGGCGGCGACGAAGCCGGCGAGATCGGTGGTGGCGCCGCCCCCCATGCCGACGATCACGTCCTCGCGCCCGAACGCTGCCTCGCCGAGGGTGTCCCAGCAGCGGGTGAGCATCGCGGCGGTCTTGGCGTCCTCCCCGTCGGGAACCTCGACGGCGACGACCTCGTAGCCGGCGGTCTCGAGCCGCTGCGTGAGCGTGGCCGCCGCGGCGCCGAGCGGTGCGGCGTGCATCAGCAGCACGCGGCGCACCCGGTCTCCGACCAGCGGCAGCAGCTCCTCGCCCAGGTCGGTGCCGACGACGACGTCGTAGTCGCGCTCGGCACGCACCGGGATCCTCGTCGTCACCGCTCCCCCAGCCCGAGGAGCACCTGCTCGACGACCTCCTCGGGGGTCTTCCCGTCGGTGTCGACCGTGACCTGGGCGAGCGCGGTGTAGACCGGGCGGCGCGCCTCGGCGAGCTCGAGCCACTGCTTGCGCGGGCTTCCCACCAGCAACGGCCGTGCCGCCGAGAGCCCGACGCGGGGCGAGGCCGCCGCCAGCGAGACCTGCAGGTGCACCACCCGGTGCCCTGCGAGGTCGGCCTGCGTGTGGGCGTCGAGGATCGCGCCGCCACCCAGGGCCAGCACGCCGTCGTGCTCGGCCAGGGCAGCCACCACCGCTGCCCGTTCGAGAGCGCGGAACCGCTCCTCGCCGTGCGTGAGGAAGATGTCGGAGATCGACTCCCCCGCGGCGGCCTCCACATCGGCGTCGGTGTCGCGGAAGCCGACGCCGAGCGCGTCGGCGAGCAGCTGCCCGACGGTCGACTTGCCGGCGCCGGGGAGCCCGATGACGATCACGGCGGGTCCGGGCTGCGCGCTCGGGTTCGATGTCATGCCATGGCCTCCGGGATCGCGGCCAGGTAGCCCTCGATGTTGCGCTTGATCTCGGTGAGGCTGTCGCCGCCGAACTTCTCCACGAGCGCCTCGGCGAGCACGAGCGCCACCATGGCCTCGGCGATCACGGCGGCGGGGGCTGCGGCACAGGTGTCGGAACGCTGGTGCAGCGCGGTGGCGGCCTCGCCGCTGGCGACGTCGATGGTGGCGAGCGCCCTCGGCACCGTGGAGATCGGCTTGAGCGCGGCACGGACCTTGACGATCTCGCCGTTGCTCATGCCGCCCTCGACACCGCCGGCACGGTTGGTGCGGCGCCGGACGCGGCCCTCGGCGTCCCGCTCGATCTCGTCGTGCGCCTGGCTGCCACGGCGGGCAGCGGTACGGAACCCGTCGCCGACCTCGACGCCCTTGATCGCCTGGATGCCCATGAGGGCTCCGGCGAGCCGTGCGTCGAGCCGACGGTCGCCGTGCACGTACGAGCCGAGGCCCGGCGGGACCCCGTAGGCGAGGACCTCGACCACACCGCCGAGGGTGTCGCCGTCCTTCTTGGCCGCGTCGATCTCGGCGACCATCGCCTCCGAGGTCGGGGGGTGGAAGGAGCGGATCGGGTCGGCGTCGAGGGAGGCCACGTCGTCGGGGCCAGGGAGCGGGGCGTCCTCGGGGGTCGAGACGGGCCCGACGGCGACGACGTGGGACACCAGTCGCACCCCTGCGGCCTGCTCCAGCAGCGCAGCGGCGACCGAGCCGAGCGCGACCCGCGTGGCGGTCTCCCGCGCCGAGGCGCGCTCGAGGACCGGACGGGCGTCGTCGAGGTGGTGCTTGACCATGCCGACCAGGTCGGCGTGGCCGGGGCGCGGTCGCGTCAGCGGGCGGTTGCGCGCCTGCTCACGTTCGTCGCCGGTGCCGGCGTCGACGGTGAGGGCGTCGGTGGGCACCGGGTCCGCCGCCATCACGGTCTCCCACTTGGGCCACTCGGAGTTGCCGATCTCCAGGGCGATCGGACCGCCCTGCGTCAACCCGTGCCGGACACCACCGAGGATCCGCAGCGCGTCCTGCTCGAACTTCTGCCGGGCGCCGCGGCCGTGACCGAGACGACGTCGGGCGAGCGCGGCCTGCACGTCGCCGGTCGTGACGAGGACCCCGGCCGGCATCCCCTCGAGGATGCCCACGAGCGCCGGGCCGTGCGACTCCCCGGCCGTCAACCATCTGAGCATGTCGTCATCCTGACACGCTGCCGAGGGCGCTCCTCGTGGCGTTCAGGGTGTGGGCGTCGCGCCGGTGCTCACCAGGACCGCACCGACGGCGGCTCCGAGCACGAGCCACGGGCCGAACGCGAGCGCCGTGGAACGGCTGGCGCGTGTGAGCACGAGGAGCAGCAGCGCAGCGACGCCGCCGAGGAGGAAGGTCGCCACGACGCCCGCGAGCACCGCCGACCACCCGAACCAGCCCAGGAAGATCCCGAGCAGTGCCGCGAGCTTGACGTCCCCGAGACCGAGCGCGCGGGGCGAGATCAGCGCCATCGTGAGGAACCCGACCCCCAGCGCCAGCCCACCCAGCAGCGCCCGGCCGAAGTCGGGCCAGGTGTCGGTGGTCGCGGCGGCCACGGCCAGGCCGCCCACGAGCGCCACGGCGGTGGGGAGCACGAGCACGTCGGGGAGCCGGTGGCTGTCGAGGTCGACGGCCACCAGCACCGCGCATCCCAGCGCCAGCAGGGCGAACGTGACGAGCTCGACCCAGGAGCCCGCGAGCAGCGCGGCCCCGGCGCCGCCGAGCGCCGCCAGCGTCGCCACCAGCACCGGCGAGGTCCAGCGACCGGGGCCGCCGCGCACGAGCCTGCGGGCGGGCACGAGCGCACCGGCGACCGCCGCGACCACGGCCGTGGCGGCGGCGATCTCCGGGCTCATGCTGTCTCGACGGCGGCGAGCAGCGCCGCGCGCATCGCCTCCAACGGCGCGGGCCGGCCCGTGAACAGGCGCACCTGCTCGCAGGCCTGGTGGAGCAGCATGAGGTACCCCGGCGAGACCGACCCGCCCGAGGCGAGCCACTGCGCGGGCAACGGCGTGGGCCACCCCTCGTAGACGACGTCGATCAGCACCTGTGCCGCGTCCAGGGTCAGGTCCGCGACGAGCGGCGCGAGCGCGTCGGAGCCGCCGCTCGGGACGGTGCTGATGACGATCTCGGCGTCGCGGAGCAGCCCGGCGGCGCGGTCGGTCCCCAGCGCGACCAGCTCGGGCTCGACACCCATCGTCGCGGCCGCCCGCAGCACGGTGCCGGCGCGCCCGATGCTGCGCACCAGCACCGCCGGGCGGTGGATGCCCAGCTCGCCGAGGGCGGCGACGGCCGACGCCGCGGTCGCACCGCCGCCCACGATGACGCCGCGGCTGTGACCGCCGGAAGCGGGTCGAGGGGTCGCCTCCCGCAGCGCCTGCACCAGGCCGTAGACGTCGGTGTTCGCGCCGACCAGCAGCCCGCCGGGCTGGAACAGCACCGTGTTGACGGCGCCGACGGCGTCGGCCAGCGGTTGGACCACGTCGACGCAGCGCAGCGCGGCCTGCTTGAGCGGCATCGTCAGCGACAGGCCCACCCACTCGGGGCCACGGCTGCTCAGGAAGTCGGCGAGCTCGGGCTCGTCGACGTCGTGCAGGTCGTAGCTCCAGTCCTCGAGCCCGAGCTCCCGGTAGGCCGTGCGGTGCAGCACCGGTGACAGCGAGTGCGCGACCGGGTGCCCGAGCACCGCGGCGCGGCGCTGCGTGGGTGCGACCACCTCAGCCCTCCCCCTCGGTGGTCGGGTCCTCGGCCGCTGCGGACTGCTGCTCGCGCCAGGCCTCGAGCCACTCGCGGTAGCGGGCGCGATTCTGCTCGTGCTCGGCGGGGTCGTCGGTGAACAGCGTCTCGCCGGTCTCGGGGTTCACCGTGACGAAGTAGCACCAGGAGCCGTCGGGCGGCGCGAGCGCGGCCTCCAGCGAGGTGATGCTGGGCGAGTTGATCGCCGTCGGAGGCAGCCCTTCGACCACGTAGGTGTTGAAGGGCGTCTCGGTGTTCGTGAGGTCGTCGAGCGTCAGGTCGGTGACGGCCTTGTCCAGACCGTAGGCGACGGTCGAGTTCATCTGCAGCAGCGGCCCGACGTCCGCGCACCCCTCGAGCCGGTTGGTGAGCACGCGGGCCACCCGGCCGCGGTCCTCGACGTCGGTCACCTCGGCCTCGACGATCGAGGCGCGGATCACGAGCCTGCCGCGGTCGGCGACCGGCACCTCGAGCTCGTCCAGCACCTCGACGGTGCGGTCGACCATGCGCTGCAGCACCGCCTCGACCGTGTCGTCGGGGGCGATCGAGTAGGCCTGGGCGTACAACCACCCCTCGATCCCGCCGACGGCACCCTCGGGCAGCGGGATGGCGGCCAGCGCCGCGCTCACGTCGGCGACCGGCACCCCCATGACCTCGGCGATCTTCGCCACGATCTGCTGCACCCGCCAGCCCGGAGGGATCGTCAGCGTCCGGTCGGCGCGGTTCGCGGGGTCCAGCAGCGCCAGCACGGCGTCGGCCGCCCGCATCTGCTGCGTCAGCGTGTAGCTGCCGGGCTGGATCGCCGAGGCGCGGTCGTTCTCCTCGTAGGCGGCCACGAACGCCTCGGCGGTCGCGACGACGTCGGCCTGGTCCAGGACCGCGGCGATCGCATCCGGCGCGGGGTCGGTGACCACCACGGCCACCGAGCCGCTGCCCGGTCCGCTGTAGTCGGTGATCGGCTCCTCGCCCGCCTCCTGGAACAGCGGCAGCACCAGCCGCCATGCGCCGCCCACCAGCAGCGCCAGCGCCACGATAAGGACGCCGAGGACCGTGAGGTTGCGGCGTCGGTGGGCCTGCCGTCTGCTGGCGCTGCGCGTGGCGGTGCCGGTCGTCTCGCTCGGGGGTGAATCCATGCTCAGCGGTTGGCGTCCCGCCACTCCTGGTACTCCTCCCGGAACACCTGGAACTCCTCGTAGTCACCGGTGAACTTGGTCTCCCCGGTGTCGAGGTTGACGGTGACGAAGTAGCAGTAGTCGCCGTCGGGCGGGTTGGCGGCCGCCAGGATCGACGCCTCGCCAGGCGATGCGATCGCCGTCGGCGGCAACCCCGTCACCTGACGCGTGTTGTACTCGCTCGCCGTGCCCCACTCGGTCTGCGTGATCTCGCTCGCGGGCTTGTCGAGCTCGTAGACCAGGGTGCTGTCCATGCCGAGCCGCCCGGTGCCGTCGCACGAGGCGAGCCTGTTCTCGATCACCTGCGCCACGTTCTCGCGGTCCTCGTCGCGCGCGACCTCGCGCTCGACGATCGACGCCGTGACGATGACGTCGTGCCAGGACTCCCGCGGGATCTCGTTGCGTTCGAGCACCTGCACGGTGGTGTCGACCATCGCCTGCAGCACGGTCGCAGGCGTGGCGTCGGGAGCGATCGTGTAGGTCGAGGGGAACAACCAGCCCTCGACGCCCTGTGCCTCCTCGGGCAGTGTCAGCTCGGCCGCGGCGGCCTCGACCTCGGCGGCGTCGACCTCCATGTTCTCCGCGAGCTGGGCGTAGATCTGCGTCGCCCGCCAGCCCTCGGGGACCGTGATGCTGGCGTCGGCGCGACTGGCCGGGTCGAGCAGCGCGGACACGGCGTCGACGGCGCGCATCTGGAGCATCAGGTTGTAGCTGCCCGGCTGGATGCCCGCCGCGGCCGTGTTGGCGCTGTAGGCCGCGACGAAGGCGTCCACGCTGGCTACGACGTCGGCGTCGACCAGGGTCTGCCCGATCGCCGCACCGCTGTCACCAGGGCTGACCACGATCGTCACCGAGCCCGACCCGGGACCGGGGTAGTCGGTCGGACCCGAGGGTGTGGAGCTGCCGCCGCCGCTGAGCAGCGGCCGCAGGAAGATCAGGGCGCCCGCCACGAGGATGCCCAGAGCCGCGATCATCGCGATGAAGGTGAACAGCGTGCGTCGCCGCTGCGCCGCGCGCTTGGCGCGGCGCCGTCGCTGCGACCGGGCGCTGGACGATCGCCCGTCCGCAGCCGGTTCGCTCTCGTGGCCGACGTCGGGGTCGGACTCGCGGAACAGATCCGTCACGGGATCTCCTCTTCTCCCCCTCGGTCGGTCTCGATCGGTTCTCCAGCCGGAGAGCCGGTGCTCCGTTCGGTATCGAGTGCGTTCTGCAGGATAAGCACGGCGGCGACCTGGTCGACCACCTGCCGCTGGGTGCGCCCGCTCCGCCCTGAGCGGGTGAGCGCCTGGTGCGCCGTCACGGTCGTCAGCCGTTCGTCCACCAGGCGCACGGGGACCGGTCGCACCGCGTGTGCCAGTGTCGAAGCGTACGCCAGGACCTCCTGCGCGGCCCGCCCTTCCGCACCCGAGAGGCTGCGCGGCAGTCCGACGACGACCTCGATCGCCTCCGCCTCACGCACGATCTCGGTGATCTCGGCGACCTGGTCCTCGCGTCGGCTGCGCTGCAGCGTGGCCACCGGGGTCGCGAGCAGTCCGGACGGGTCGCTCCGAGCGACGCCGATCCGCACGGTCCCGATGTCGAGACCGATGCGGACGCCGCGCCGCACCTGAACCTCAGGCACGCGCCAGCTCGTCCGCCAGCGCGGTGAGAGCCGGCTCGACCGCAGCCGCGTCGGTGCCGCCACCCTGCGCGATGTCGTCCTTGCCGCCGCCACCGCCGCCGAGCACCTTCGCCGCCGCCCGCACGAGCGCGCCCGCCTTGACGCCGGCGCCACGAGCCGCCTCGTTGGTGGCGACCACGACCACCGGGCGCTCCCCCGCCACCCCGGTCAGCGCGACCACGGTGGCACCGTCCTGCCCGAGGCGCTCGCGCAGGTCGAGCACCAGCGTGCGCAGGTCGTCCGCCGAGGCGATGTCACCGACGTGCTGCAGCACGGCGCGGACGCCGTTGATGTCACGGGCCGCCGCCGCGAGCTGACCGGCGTTCGCCAGCAGCTGTCCCTGTCGCACCTCGGCCAGCTGCTTCTCCGCCTCCTTGAGCCTGCCGAGCAGCCCGGAGATGCGCTCGGGCAGCTCCTCACCCCGTGCTCCGACGAGCTGGGAGAGCTGGCTCACGAGCGCGTGCTCCTTCGCCGCGTAGCCGTAGGCGCCCTCACCGACCAGCGCGTCGATGCGTCGCACGCCCGAGCCGATCGAGGCCTCGCCCAGCACGGTGACCAGGCCGAGGCGACCGGTGCGGTCCACGTGGGTGCCCGCGCACAGCTCCTTGCTCCAGTCACCGCCGATGGAGACCACGCGCACGTTGCGGCCGTACTTCTCGCCGAACAGCGCCATCGCGCCCGCCGCACGGGCCTCGTCGATGTCCATGATCTGGTCGGTGACGTCGAGGTTCTCGGCAAGCTGGGCGTTCACCCTGCCCTCGACCTCGGACAGCACCGACGACGGCACCGAGCTGCCGTGACGGAAGTCGAACCGCAGCCGGGACGGCGCGTTCTCCGAACCGGCCTGCGTCGCCTGCTCGCCCAGGAACTCGTGCAGCGCCTTGTGCACCATGTGCGTGGCGGTGTGCGCGCGAGCGATCGCGATCCGACGGTCGGTGTCGATCGTCGCCACACCCGTCTCGTCGAGCGTGAGCGTGCCCTCGACCAGGCGGCCGCGGTGCACGTGCAGACCCCTGACCGGGGACTGCACGTCCCCGACGTCGACCAGCGCACCGCCGGTGAAGCCGATCGTGCCGTGGTCGGCGAGCTGACCGCCCGCCTCGGCGTAGAACGGTGTCTGGTCGAGGATGACCTCGACGTCGGCCGGCGCCTGCGCGACCGGTGCCGGGACGCCGTCGACCAGGAGCCCCACGAGGCGGACCTGCGCGGTGTCCTCGGTGTAGCCGAGGAACCGGTCGGGGCCGCCGAGCTTCGCGAGCACGTCCTGGTACACGGTCGCGTCGACGTGACCGGTCTTCTTGGCGATCGCATCGGCGCGCGCCCGCTGCCGCTGCTGCGCCATCAGCGCACGGAAGCCCTCCTCGTCCACGGACACGCCCTGCTCGGACGCCATCTCGAGGGTGAGGTCGATCGGGAAGCCGTAGGTGTCGTGCAGCGCGAACGCCTCGGCGCCGCCGAGCACCGGGGTCGCGGAGCCGCCCTTGGCACGCGCGACCGCCGTGTCGAGGATCGTCGTCCCGGACACGAGGGTGCGGCGGAACGCGTTCTCCTCCTCGTAGGCGACCTGCGAGATCGTCGCGAAGTTCGCCTCGAGCTCGGGGTAGGACTCCTTCATGGCGTCCTTGGAGACGGGCAACAGGTGCGGCAGCGTCGGCTCGTCGACACCGAGCAGGCGCATCGAGCGCACCGCGCGGCGGATCAGCCGCCGCAGCACGTAGCCGCGCCCGTCGTTGCCGGGCCGCACGCCGTCGCCGATCAGCATGAGCGCCGACCGGACGTGGTCGGCCACGACGCGCATCCGAACCTGATCGGTGTCGGTGGAGTTCTCGCCGAGGCGGTAGCGCGAGCCGCTGAGCTCTTCGACGGTCTGGATGACCGGGAACGTCTCGTCGATCTCGAACATGTTCTCGCGGTCCTGCAGCAGGAACGCCAACCGCTCCAGACCGAGGCCGGTGTCGATCGACTTCTGGTCGAGCTCGCCGAGCAGGGGGTAGTCCTTGCCCGTGCCCTCGCCACGCAGGAACTCGTCGAAGACGTTGTTGTAGTACTCCAGGTAGCGATCGCCACCCGGGTCGACGGAGCCGCCCACGGCCTCTGGGCCGTACTGCGGCCCGCGGTCGTAGTGGAACTCCGCGCAGGGTCCGGCCGGGCCAGGCTGGCCGGTGTCCCAGAAGTTCTCCTCCTTGGGCAGCCGCACCACGTGCTTGGGGTCGACACCGATCTCAGCGAGCGCGTCCCAGGCCTCCTGGTCGTGCTCCCAGATCGTCACCCAGATCCGGTCGCCGTCAAGCCCGTAGCCGCCATCGGCGACGGCGCTGGTGCTCAGGTCCCAGGAGAAGCGGATCGACTCGCGCTTGAAGTAGTCACCGAAGGAGAAGTTCCCGCACATCTGGAAGAACGTGCCGTGGCGGGTGGTCTTGCCGACGTTCTCGATGTCGTTGGTGCGGATGCACTTCTGCACGCTGACGGCGCGCGGCCACGGCGCCTGCTCGGTCCCCACGATGTAGGGGATGAACGGCACCATCCCGGCGATCGTGAACAGGATCGAGGGGTCCGGAGAGACCAACGGCGCGCTGGGCACGATCGTGTGGTCGCGGTCGGCGAAGTAGGTCAGCCAACGCTGACGGATCTCTGCGGTGCGCATGATTCCTAGAAGTAGTCGGTTCCGTCGTCGGGAAAGACCTCGTCGGTCTCACCCTCGACGGCGTGGGGTCGGCGAGCGCGGTGCGCAGCCCTGCTCTCGCGGGCCTGGGCCAGGGTCTGCTCGTCGGGCAGCAGCGCGTTGCGGAGCGCCTCCTCGTTCTGGGCCATCGACTCGCGGAGCTGGGTGCCGAGCGCCGAGACGTTCTCGGCCAGCGAGCCGATCGAGGCGGCGATGCCGGCCGGGCTGACCGCGGCCGCGACGCCGTTGACGCGGTTGTTCAGCCGCGACACCTGCTGCAGCACCACGACCGTGACGGCGACGCCCACACCGATCCACAGCAGCCGCTTCATGAGCGGTCCGCCTTGTCCTCGCCGGAGCGGCTGAACAGCCCGCGCACCGCCATCGAGAAC
Source organism: Pseudactinotalea suaedae (assembly GCF_009733815.1). GTDB lineage: Bacteria > Actinomycetota > Actinomycetes > Actinomycetales > Beutenbergiaceae > Pseudactinotalea > Pseudactinotalea suaedae. The sequence goes on along the minus strand of NZ_WNXY01000001.1, from coordinate 606,615 downwards.
GCGGCGACCTTGATCAGCGGGGTCCCCACGGTCGCCGAGATCAGCGACGTCAGCGCCGAGACGTTCTGCGAGGTCTCGGCCGCGGCGGTCGTCACGGTGTCGACCTTGGCGAGCTGGCCGTTGGTGGTCGAGATCGTGACCGCCGCCTCGTCGATGACCGGCAACGTGTGCTCGGTGACCTGCTTGAGGCTCTCGCGAGTCTCGTCCAGCACCTTGCCCAGCTTGATCAGCGGCACGGCGAGCGCCCCGACGAGCAGCACGAACGCGATCGCTGCGATCAGACCAGCGACGTCACCGATGTTCATGCGAGTCCTTCCCGAAGGTCCTGGAACCGGCTCAGGAGATCCTGGAGGTGCCAGGAGGTCCTGGAGATGCAGTTGCGCCGCCGGTCGGTCCGGCGGATGCCGAGCCTACCGACGGCGCAAGCGGTCTGCGTTCGCTGACGTCAGCGCGAGTAGTGCTCGACGACTAGCTGGACCTCGCACGTGACGGGGACCTCGGCGCGCTTGGGGCGGCGCACGAGCTGGAAGCGGAGCTTCTCGAGGTCGACGTCCAGGTACGGGGGCAGGTTGGGCAGCACGTCGCGGTGCGCGCCTGCGGCGGCGACCTGGAACGGCACCGTCGTCTGGCTGCGCGGCTTGACCTGCACGACCTGGCCCGGCTTCACGCGGAAGGAGGGGCGGTCGACGATCTGGCCGTCGACGAGGATGTGACGGTGCGTCACGGCCTGGCGGGCCTGGGCGATGGTGCGGCCGAAACCGGCGCGCAGCACGAGGGCGTCGAGACGCATCTCGAGCAGCTCGACCAGCGACTCACCGGTCAGGTGCGGCTCACGGCGGGCCTCGTCGAAGGCGCGGCGGAGCTGGACCTCGCGGAGCCCGTACTGGGCGCGCAGACGCTGCTTCTCCTTCAGACGCACCGCGTAGTCGGACTCGTTGCGACGGCGCGCACGGCCGTGCTCACCCGGGGGGTAGGGACGCTTCTCGAAGTACTTCACGGCCTTGGGCGTGAGGGCCAGGCCGAGCGACCTGGACAGACGCACCTGACGGCGCGTGCGATCGGACGATGCGGGCATGCGGGTTTTCTCTTCCTGTCGTGGAACTGCTACGTCACGCTCCCGCCACCGAGGCGGGGCGCGGGGTCAACTCCACGGACGCAGGTACATCGTCCGGTCGGCTAAGACCCCAGGGTGTCGGCCCGGCATGACGCCGGACGGACAAACCACGACAGTCTAGCGCACGCTCAACGACGACCCTTCCCCATGCCGCGGCTGCTGCTGCGCCGAGAGCTACCCCCGCTGCGGCGTGAGCTGGACGAGGTCCGGCGGCTGCTCCGGCTGATCGAGGAGCGGCGCTTGCCCCCGCTGGAGGAACCGCTGGAGCCTCGCGAGCGGGACCCGCCCCAGCCGCCGCTGCTGCGGTTGCGGTTGCGGCGGTAGCCGCTGCCGGTGTCGTCGTAGCCGGAGTCCCCGCGGAAGAGGCGCCAGAGCAGGCTGATGACCACGACGATCACGAGGAGCACGATCAGTCCGGTGGTGTCCATGCGCCCACCATGGCATCGCTCGGCTCCGAGGGCACGCCATCGATCAGGGAAGAGCTGCCCATCGAGGGCTAGGAGCCGCCCGCACGACCCAGGATCTCGCGGATCTTGCCGAGCCGGTCGGATATCCCGCGCTCGTAGCCCCGGTCGCTGGGCTGGTAGTAGCGGGCGCCCGCCAGGTCGTCGGGCAGGTACTGCTGGGGGGCGACGGCGTGCGGGGCGTCGTGCGAGTACTGGTAGCCGGCGCCGTGGCCCAGCCGTTCCGCGCCCGCGTAGTGCGCGTCCCGGAGGTGGGCGGGGACCGTGCCGATCCGACCGGCCTCGACATCGGCGATCGCCTTGCCGATCCCCAGGTAGGACGCGTTCGACTTCGGGGCGGTCGCCACGTGCACCACCGCCTGGGCCAGGATGATCCGCGCCTCCGGCATCCCGATCAGGGCGACCGCCTCCGCGGCGGCGATCGCCGTCTGCAGTGCTGTGGGGTCGGCCATGCCGACGTCCTCGGAGGCGGCGATGACCACCCGGCGGGCGATGAAGCGGGGGTCCTCGCCCGCGACGACCATGCGCGCGAGGTAGTGCAACGAGGCGTCGACGTCGCTGCCGCGCATCGACTTGATGAACGCGCTGATGACGTCGTAGTGCTGGTCGCCGGCGCGGTCGTAGCGCACCGCGGCGACGTCGATCGCCCGGGAGACCGCCTCCGTGGTGATCGTCGTGTCACCGACCTCGAGCGTGGTGCCGGCGGCGGCCTCGAGGATCGTGAGCGTCTTGCGCGCATCGCCGCCGGCGAGCCGCAGCAGCTGCTCGCGGGCCTCGTCGTCGATGTCGACCCGGCCGGCCAGGCCACGCTCGTCGACCAGGGCACGCTCCACGAGGGCGGCGAGGTCCGCCGTCGTGAGCGGGCGCAGGGTCAGCATGATCGAGCGGGACAGCAGCGGTGAGATGACCGAGAAGCTGGGGTTCTCGGTGGTGGCGGCCATCAGCGTGACCCAGCGGTTCTCGACGGCGGGCAGCAGCGCGTCCTGCTGGGTCTTGGAGAACCGGTGCACCTCGTCGATGAACAGGACGGTCTCACCACCGCCGAGCGAGAGCCTGCGGCGTGCCTCCTCGATGACCGCGCGCACGTCCTTGACGCCCGCGGTCACCGCTGAGAGCTCGGTGAAGCGGCGCCCGGAGGCGTGCGCCACCAGATAGGCCAGCGTGGTCTTGCCGGTGCCCGGCGGGCCCCACAGGATCACCGACGACGGCGGCAGGCCACCCTGCTCCGGTTCCGCGATCAGCCGCCGCAGCGGCGACCCGGGCTCGAGCAGATGTCCCTGCCCGACCACCTCGTCCGCCGTCGCGGGCCGCATCCGCACCGCGAGGGGTGCCGACCGGTCGACGGCCGGCACGCCGGAGTCGTCGGTCGAAGCCGCCTCGAACAGGTCCACCCCCTCAGCCTAGGCACCCGCGCGCCTCGCCCGGTCCGGGTGGTCTGCAAGGATCGCGGCGATGCCACCCCCACCCGGACCGCAGCGGTTGCCGCTGTCGCTCACGGTCGTCTTCGGCCTCGTCGTCGTGATCGCGTTCGGGTCGTGGTTCTACGGCTACGGCGTCCTGGTGTCGCCGATCGTGGCCGAGGAGGGTTGGTCGGAGGCGGCCCTGACGACGACGTACGGGCTCGGCATGCTCGCCAGCGGCGTGGGTGCGGTGCTGACCGGGCGGGTGATCGACGCCCACGGTCCACGCGTGGTGTTCCTCGCCGCAGCCGTCGGCGTCGCTGCGGGCACCGCGGTGACGGCGACCGCGACAGCACCGCCGGTCTTCGTGGCCGGGGCGATCGCGACCCAGTGCGTCGTCGGGGCGGCCGGCTACTACACCGCCGTGCACGCCAGCATCGCCCGCCTGGCACCGGCCGACCGCACCCGGGCGATCACGGTCAACACCCTCTGGGGAGCCTTCGCCAGCCCGGTGTTCCTGCCGCTGATGGCGCTCGCCGCGCACCAGTGGGGCTGGCGTGGGGCGATGGGCGCCGCGGGTGGGGCGGTCGTGGTGATCTTCACCGTCGCCGGTCTGGTGGTACCGGTCCCCACCGGCGCCGCCCCGCCGCGACTCGGGCTGGTCGCCGGGCTGCTCGCCGCCTGGCGGGACCCGGTGGTGCGGCGGCTGCTGGTCACGGCAGCGTGCGGCGGGGTGACGTGCTCGGTGCTGTTCCTCTACCAGGTCCCGGCCATGGTCACCGCGGGGCTGGCGCTGGCGACCGCCTCGGCGTTCGCGGGCCTGCGCGGGGTCTTCCAGTTCGTCGGGCGGCTGCCGCTGCCCTGGCTGGTGGGCCGCGTGGGAGCGCGGCCGCTGTTCCGCGGCAGCCTGGTGCTGATCGGCCTGGCGTCGTTGCTGCTGGTCGTGTCCGGTCACGTGCTCGTCGCCCTGCTGTTCGCGGTGCTGGCGGGCGTCGCCGTCGGGATGTTCACGACGCTCGAGAGCGTCTACACCGCCGAGCTCGTCGACGTGCGCACGATCGGTCTGGTGCTCGGCGCGTACGCCATGGCGCGCGGCGTGGGTTCGGCGATCGGCCCCAGCGCGGCGGGCCTGCTCACCGAGGCCACCGGCGGGCGGTTCCTCGCGCTCGCCGTCGCCGCGGCCGTCGCCGTCCTCGGTGCGCTCAGCGTGCCGAGCCGGCCGGCCGTCACGCGGGTGCCAGGATGAACGTGTGAGACGCAGGGGCGGGCGCGGCGACCCGATCTACGTCGAGACCATCGTTCGTGCACCGCTGGACACCGTGTGGCACCTCACCCAGGAGCCGGACCTGCACGTCCGCTGGGACCTGCGGTTCACGTCGATCCGGCACGTCCCGCGGCCCGACCCGGGGCGGCCGCAGGAGTTCCGATACTCCGTGCGGGTGCTGCCCGGGCTCACGATCACCGGCACAGGCCGCTCGCTCGGCGAGCGCGAGCGTCCCGACGGCACCCGCACCTCCGCGCTCGGCTGGGAACGCGACGGTGCGCTGTCACCGCTCGGCCCGGGTCGCGGCTACTGGCGCTATGTGCCCGTCAGAGGTGCGCACGGCACTGCCGTCAGGTTCCTCACCGGGTACGACTACGAGCCTGGCTGGGGCAGCGTGCCCGACCGGGTCGTGCGACCCCTGATCGGCTGGGCGACCGCGTGGAGCTTCGACGCGCTGCGGCTGTGGGCCGAGTGTGACCAGACTCCAGAACGCTCGCGGACGCTCGCCTTCCTCGACGTCGCCACGCGGGCTGCTGCCGTGCTCGGCGCGGCGCACCTGGCCCGCCGGCGCGGGCGAGTCGCGTACGTGCTCGCGACCGCCACCACGACGGCTCTCGTGCTGCTGCTCCCCGCGCCGGCCGGCGTGCCACGAGCGGCGCGGTGCCGCCGCCGGCCCCTGTCCGGTGCAGCCGCCCCACCGCCTGTCACCATCACCCAGGTGGGCGCGAGGAGGAAAGACCGACCATGAGCATCTTTGCGCGGGCGCTCGGCCCGGACTTCGACCGGCTGCACCCGATGATGCGACGCCGGTTCGGGGTCGCGGTCGCGGCGGGCTACGGATGTGTCGGGACCGGCACGATGGACCACGTGTGGCGCACCCGGGACTGGGTGCGCCCGTTCCTGTGGCTGGGCAGCTGGCGCAACATCCTCGTGCCCGTGAGCGGGCGTGACGTGCCGTTCACGATCGAGAACTATCCCTACCGCGACACGATCGGCCGGGAGACGGTCAGCTTCGTGCGGACCTTCGAGCTCCCGCGGCGGCGGGCGCGCTTCGACGCAACGATGGTCTACGACCGCCGCAGGGACGTGCTCGTGGACTACCTCGGGACCCACCAGCACCTCGCGACCGACCTCACGTTCGAGGTGACCGAGGGCGGCGGCCTGGTGATCCGTAGCCACGAGCAGCGCTTCTACGAGGGCCCGCTCCGGTTCCGGTTCCCCGCGGTGCTCACGGGTACCGCCGAGCTGCACGAGAGCTACGACGAGGCGGTCGGCCGCTTCCGGATCCGCGTCGAGGTCAGCAACCCGGTGCTCGGTCCGCTGTTCGGGTACGCGGGAACCTTCGCGTGCCGCTGGCCGGAGGTGGGCCCCGACGGCGAGGGCGTGCCGGCATCGGTCAAGCCACTGCGTGAGGAGCGGCGTCCCTGAGGATCATCCTCGCCGCACCTGCTCACACCACTAGCCGACAGGTTTGCTGGTCGAGAGCTGCAGCCGGTTCCCGAACGGGTCAGCCACGGCAGCCCACCAGCCGTACTCCTCGCTGACGACCGAGCGCGGCACGATGACCGACCCACCCGCGGCCTCGACGGCGGCCAGGTCCGCCTCGAGGTCGTCCGAGTCGAAGGTCGGGCGTAAGAAGCCGTCGGAGGGCGGCGCCTCCTCGACCTGCTCCAGCCCGGCGATCGGGGCGCCGTCGGCCGTGCTGAGCATCACGTACTCACCGAACGGGCTGGCCACCAGGCCGAACACCTCGCCGTAGAACGCGCTCGCACGCTCGACGTCGGTGACCCGCAGCTCCCAGAACCCCACCGTGGGACGTGCCATGTCGTGGTCCTCTCCTCGTGCCCGGACCCTCCGGGCTCACCACCATGACGCGTGAGCGGGTGGCGATTCGACAGGTGCCCGCTCTCACTCCTGCGGAGGTGGCTCGCCCTCGCGCTCGTCGCGCTCCGCCCACTCCAGCAACGGCGCGAGATCGAAGACGTGGTCGTCGATGTCGGCGTGCAGGTCGCCGATCTCGGCGTACCGCGCCGGCACGGTCGCGATCGTGAGGTCGCGCGGGTCGGCGTCGTCGATCTCGTCCCACCGGATCGGGGTGGACACACGTGCGTCGGGGACGCCCCGCACCGAGTACGCCGAGGCGATCGTGTGGTCGCGGGTGTTCTGGTTGTAGTCGACGAACACCAGCGCGGGGTCGCGGTCCTTGCGCCACCACGCGGTGGTCACGTCGTCGGCCGCGCGCCGCTCGACCTCGCGCGCGAACGCCAGCGCGGCGCGACGCACGTCCTGGAAGCCGTGCTCGGGCGGGATCCGCACGTAGACGTGCAAGCCCGAGCCGCCCGAGGTCTTGGGGTAGCCGACCGCGCCGAGCTCCTCGAGGACCTCGTGCGCCACGTGCGCGACGCGGCGGACCCTGTCGTAGTCGCACTCGTCCCCCGGGTCGAGGTCGATCCGCCACTCGTCCGGCTTCTCGACGTCGGCGCGGCGGCTGTTCCAAGGATGGAACTCGACCGTGGACATCTGCACAGCCCAGATCACGTGCGCGAGGTCGGTGACGCAGAGCTCGTCGGCGGTGCGCGAGTAGCGCGGGAAGAACACCTCCACGGTCTCCAGCCAGGGCGGTGCGCCGGCGGGCACGCGCTTCTGGTGGACCTTGTCCCCCGCCAGTCCGGAGGGGAACCGGTGCAGCATGCACGGCCGCTCGCGCAGCGCGTTGACGATGCCGTCGCCCACGGCGAGGTAGTACTGGGCGAGGTCGAGCTTCGTCGCACCGGTCTCGGGGAAGTACACCCGGTCGGGCGAGGTCAGCCGCACCGTGTGCGGACCGACCTCGATCTCGACCGGCGGGGTCTTGGCGGTGGCCACCTCACCAGCCTAGGTGCGGACCGGCCTGCAGCACCTGAGAGACTGACCGCCGTGTTCCGCCGTCTGGGTGCCGCCGCCGCGCGCCGACCCTTGCTCATCGTGCTCGTCTGGCTGGTGCTGGCGGCGACCTGGCTCGCGATCTCCGTGGTCGGCGTCACCGGTCAGGGGCTGTTCGACCGCCTGCACTCGGGCGAGCCGACCGTGCCGGGATCGGAGAGCCTGGCCGGGTCTCAGATCGTCGACGACGCCGCCACGAGCGGTGAGTCGATCACGCTCGCGCTGACCGATATCGACATGACCGACGGCGAGGCGCTCGCGCAGGTGCAGCGCTCGCTGAACGCCTTCCGTCCCAACGCTCAGGGCGTCGAGGGCGTGCTCTCGGTGATGGACCCGTTCCAGGTGCCCGGTGGGCTCGAGGACCCGGCCGCCGCGGCCCTGCTGTCCACCGAGGGCGACGGCTTCGTCGTCACCGTCACGCTCGAGCCCGACCTGGCCGAGCAGACCGAGGCCGACGCCCGCGAGCAGGTCGTCGACCTGCTCCGCGAGCTCCCCGCCGACATCGGCGGCGACACCGCTGGCCTGGTCTCCGGCTCCCACCTGATCACCGAGGAGATCGTCGGGCAGCTCGAGCGCGACCTCCAGCGTGGGGAGTTGGTCGCGCTGCCGCTGTCCCTGCTGATCATGGTGGTCGTCTTCGGCGGCTTCCTCGCCGCCGGGATCCCGATCTTCGGAGCGGTCGCCTCGATCGCCGGCGGTCTCGGGGCGCTCTACGCCTTCTCCTTCTGGCTCGACCTGGACTCGGCGGTCGTCAACGTCGTGACCGTAATGGCGCTGGGACTCTCGATCGACTACGGGCTGCTGATCGTCTCCCGGTACCGGGAGGAGATCCGGGCGGCGATGGCGCAGGCCGAGGCCGCGCCTACCCGGCGCAGCCGCAGCACGCACCGGCGCGGCAAGGACGAGCTGGTCCGCACCGCGCTGATCCGCACGATGTCGACGGCGGGACGCACGGTCGCGTTCTCGGGCCTCACCGTTGCGATCTGCGTCGCCGGGCTGATGGTGATGCGGGCCGACATCCTCAGGGCCGTCGGCGCCGCCGGGCTGTCGGTGGTGCTGATCGCGGTCACGACCGCGATGTCGCTGGTCCCGGCGCTCATCGCGCTGTTCGGCCGCAGGCTCACCCGGCCGGGGCTGCTCAGCAGGATCCCGGGGATCCGTGCGGTGATCGCACGCCTCGGTGACGTGGCACCCGAGCACGGCTTCTTCTCGCGACTGGCGACGCACACCCAGAAGCGCCCGTGGATCGTCGTGCTCGTGAGCACGGCGCTGCTGGTGCTGATGGCCAGCCCGCTCGCGGGCGTCCACCTGCGGAACTCGACGATCGAGCTCGTGCCCGAGGGCTCGGATCAGCGCACCTTCCTGACCTTGGTCCAGGACAGCTATCCCGCCCTCGCCGCTCCCCCGGTGAGCGTCGTCGTCGAGGCGGCCTCCGCCGTCGAGGTGGCCGAGGCGATCGCCGCGGTCGAGAACGTGACCGGGATCGATCCTCCTCAGGAGGTCGACGAGCGGTACTCGGTGCTCGGTGTCCGGCTCGCCACCGAGGACGCCGGCGGACCGACCGCGACCGAGGCGGTCAGCGCGATCCGCGACCTGCGCGACGCCGCGGGCGCCGACCTCGGCGAGTACTGGGTGATCGGCCAGGCGGCCTCCCAGCTCGACTTCGTCGACTCGATGGTCGAGGGCGCGCCGTACGCGGCCGCGCTGGTGGTGCTCGCGATCTTCGTGCTGCTGTTCCTCATGACCGGGTCCCTGCTCATCCCCCTCAAGGCACTCCTCGTCAACACCCTCTCCCTCGCCGCCGGCCTCGGGGTCACGGCGTGGGTGTTCGCCGAAGGACACCTCGAGGACGTGCTGGGCTTCACCTCGACCGGTGGCCTGGAGTCCTACGTCGTCGCGATGGCCGCGGCGTTCGGGTTCGGGCTCGCGATGGACTACGAGGTGTTCCTGCTCGCCCGCATCAAGGAGCAGTGGGACGCCGGCGAGGACAACGACACCGCGGTCCGCAACGGGTTGCAGCGCACCGGGCGCATCATCACCTCGGCCGGTCTCGTCATGATCGTGGTGTTCGGCGGCTTCATGACCGGCGAGATGCTCATCATCAAGCAGGTGGGGTTCGCGCTCGCCTTCACGGTGCTGCTCGACGCCACCCTCGTGCGGATGCTGCTCGTGCCCGCCACGATGACGATGCTCGGCCGCGCCAACTGGTGGGCCCCTGGGCCGCTGCGACGGCTGCACCGACGGTTCGGCATCGACCACTGACCGCCCCGGCGGCGCGCGCGTCGTCACGGAGACGGGGCACGCCGTCGAGGTCGGTGCCCGACGCGGCGGTCAGGGGCGCCGCGAGTCCGCGGAGTACGCGACGGCGAAACCGAGCCGGCGGTAGAGGGCGATGGCGCGGGTGTTGTCGGTGTAGACGCCCAGGCTGACCTGACCGGTCGCGGCCAGGCCACGACGGGTGATCGTGGCCGTCAGGGCGGCTCCGATGCCGCGGCCGCGCCACTGCTCGTCGGTCGCGACCGACCCGAGGTGCACCTCGTGCACCCAGTCGCCCGCGCCCGCCATGGCGCGCAGCCCGCCGTCGGGGTCGTACCACCCGAACCAGCGCATGTCGGGTCGGTCGAGGCTGGTGTAGGTGTTCGGGAGGGCGCGGCGCTGCAGCGCCGCCAGGTCCTCGCGCTCCCGTTCGAGGTCGACCTGCCGCACCCCGCTCTCGCCGGGGTGCTCCGGCGGGGCCTCGTGCGTCACCATCCACTCCCACCTCGCCCGTTGGGGCAGCGCGAGCCGGCTGAGCGTCTCCGGCGTCATCGCCTCCCACGCCTCGGGAGGCAGCGTGAGCACGGCGAGATCGTCGTCCAGCGCCCCGGCCAGACCGGCGAGCTCGACGGCGTCGCCCAGACCCAGCGCGGCGCGCCGCCCTGGGGCGTCGGTGACCGTGGTCACGAGCAACGCCCCCGGCGCGGTCGCGACGACAGGCTGCCGCCAGGTCGGCTCGCTCACCCGCACCAGCGGATGAGCGAGCCACTCGGCAGGGACGGTGCTCACGCCTCCGGAGGCGAGCCGGCTGCGGTCTCGGCGGGCGCCTTCTCAGCCGACCTCGGCTTGGCGTCGACACCCGCCTCCTTGCGCTGCTCGGGCGTGATCGGTGCCGGTGCCTGGGTCAGCGGGTCGTAGCCGCCGCCGGACTTCGGGAACGCGATCACCTCGCGCAACGAGGGCTCGCCGGCGAGCAGCATCACGATCCTGTCCCAGCCGAACGCGATCCCGCCGTGCGGCGGCGCGCCGTAGGCGAAGGCGTCGAGCAGGAAGCCGAACTTCTCCTGCGCCTCCTCCTCGCCCAGCCCCATGATCGCGAAGATCCGCTGCTGCACGTCGCGCCGGTGGATACGGATCGAGCCGCCGCCGATCTCGTTGCCGTTGCACACGATGTCGTAGGCGTAGGACAGCGCGTTCGCCGGGTCCTCCTCGAACCGGTCGATCCAGTCCGGGTTGGGCGAGGTGAACGCGTGGTGGGTCGCGGTCCACGCGCCGCCGCCGACGGCGACGTCGTCGTCCTCCCCCACCGGCTTGAAGAGCGGCGCGTCGACGACCCACACGAACGCCCATGCGCTCTCGTCGATCAGACCGCAGCGGCGGCCGATCTCCAGGCGCACCGCGCCCAGCAGCGCGCGCGCACCGGACGCCGCACCCGCGGCGAAGAAGATGCAGTCGCCCGGCTGGGCCCCGGCGGCCGCCACGAGACCGGCACGCTCGGCCTCGGACAGGTTCTTGGCGACCGGTCCGGTGAGCTCGCCGTCGGCGCCCACGAGCACGTAGGCCAGACCACGGTGGCCGCGCTGCTTCGCGAAGTCCTGCCAGGCGTCCAGGGTGCGACGCGGCTGGTCGGCGCCGCCCGGCATCACGACCGCACCCACGTAGGGCGCCTGGAACACCCGGAACGGGGTGTCGGCGAAGTACTCGGTCAGGTCCACGAGCTCGACGGCGAAGCGCAGGTCCGGCTTGTCGGTCCCGTACCGCGTCATCGCCTCGGCGTAGGTCATCCGAGCGATCGGACGCGGGATCTCGACGTCGATCAGCTGCCAGAGCGCGACCAGCACCTCTTCGGCGACCTCGATGACGTCGTCCTGATCGACGAAGCTCATCTCGACGTCCAGCTGCGTGAACTCCGGCTGCCGGTCGGCGCGGAAGTCCTCGTCGCGGTAGCAGCGGGCGATCTGGTAGTACCGCTCGAGGCCGCCGACCATGAGGAGCTGCTTGAACAGCTGAGGGCTCTGCGGCAGCGCGTACCAGGACCCGGGCGCCAGCCGTGCCGGCACGAGGAAGTCGCGGGCGCCCTCCGGCGTCGACCGGGTCAGCGTGGGGGTCTCGACCTCGATGAACCCCTGGTCGTCCAGGACCCGCCGGGCCGCCTGGTTGACCTTGGCACGCAGCCGGATGGCGTGCGCCGGAGCAGGACGCCGCAGGTCGAGGTAGCGGTACTTGAGGCGGGTCTCCTCGCCGACCACGCCCGACTCCTCGGACGCACCGGTGGAGACCTGGAACGGCAGCGCGGCCGCGCTGTTGAGCACGACGACGTCGGTCGCGACCACCTCGACCTCACCGGTGGCCAGGGACGGGTTCTCGTTGCCCTCGGGTCGCCGGCCGACCGTGCCCGTGACCTGCAGCACGAACTCGGAGCGCAACGGGTGGGCGACCTCCTCGTCACGGATGACGACCTGGGCGATGCCCGAGCTGTCCCGCAGGTCCACGAACGCCACGCCGCCGTGATCGCGGCGACGGTCCACCCACCCGGTCAAGGTGACGGTGGTGCCGATGTCGCCGAGGCGCAGAGCGCCGGCGTAGTGGGTTCGGAGCACGAGCAGAGATTCCCTTCGCGGAACGTGGGCAGGGCGCAGATGAGCGTCGTCGTCAGCCGGGCACGACGCGCCCGCCGATCCTACTTGCCCTGCGCCAGCGCAATCCCGTCGGCGAACGCCCGTGCGCGCGCGACACGCTCGGCCACGGGGACCAGCACGGTGCGGTGCGCGGTCTCCGACACCGAGCGGCGGAGCGCAGCGCGCGTGCGCGCCGACCTGCGCCTGGCCCCCAGCCGCGCGCACAGGCCCGACAGCAGCGCCACGAGGATGCCCAGCACCGCTCCCCCGACCAGCAGCGCAGTCGGCCAGGGGATCGCGGGGAACCCCGGTAGCGGCGGGTCCGCGGGCACCGGTCCGACCTGCGGCACCCAGGTGGCCTCGATGCGCAGGTAGCCGAGCACGGCGTAGGCGCCGAGCCAGAGCGCCCCGGCCAGGAACGCGGCGAACACGAGCCACTGCAGCGCCCCGATCAGGCCGAACCACCCGGGGTCCTCGCGTCCGGACAGCTCGGTGCGGACCACCGCCTGATCGAGCTCGTCCGGGAGCGTCGCTGCGGCATCGGTGGCGGCGCCGCGGATGTAGCTGCGCCACGGCTCGTCGGAGCCCGTGGCCGCGGCGTCACCGCTGGCCCGCAGCGCTGTGTGGACCTGGGCGCGCTGCACCGGCGAGGCCTGCGGGATCGAGGACGAGGTCAGGACCGGTCGGCCCTCCTCGTCGGCGGCGGGAGCGCGATCCAGGTGCAGGCGCCGCAGCGGGTCCGCACGGAAGCGGCCGACCCAGCGCACGAGCGGCCACCCGGTGCGCTTGCGTGCGCGCAGCCGGAACGAGGCGCCCACCGCGTCAGCGACACGGTCGACGCCGGCCGCGGCGGACAGCGCTGACAGCAGGCGACGCTCGGCGGTCGCGGGCAGCGCGGGGACGGCGTCCACGTGGTACGCCTCGTCGAGGCCGTCGGCCATGGTCGCGACGTCGGCGGCCAGCCTCGCCTCGGCGGCACGGCGGCGCTGGACGAGCCGCGCGATCGCGCGTCGGACCTCGTCGAGGCCCTCGCCGGTGCGGGCGGAGACACCGAGCACGCCTGCGGCGCGCAGACCGTCCTCGAGGAGGCGCTCCCGAAGATCCGCCAGCACCGGCGCGCGGTCGGCCTCGGCCAGCCGGTCGATCTGGTTGAGGAGCACCAGGGTCACCTCGGCGTGGCGGGCCATCGGGCGCAGGAACTGGGTGTGCACGACGTCGTCGGCGTACTTCTGGGGGTCCAGCACCCAGACGAGCACGTCGACGGTCTTGGCGAGCCGCTCCGCGCGGCGGCGGTGATCGGGGTTGACCGAGTCGATGTCGGGAAGGTCGAGCAGCACCAGACCGGCGACGTCGGCGCCCTCGGACCAGGCGCCCGGTCCCGTCCCGACCTCGTGGCGGCGGTCGACCTCCAGCCAGTCGAGCAGCGGCCGCGCGGCGTCGGCGTCCACACCGCGACCCGGCCAGATCACGGCGAGCGGGTGCGACGTCGTCGGACGTCGTGCTCCCGGTGCGGCGAGCTCGACGCCGGCGAGCGCGTTGAGCAGCGACGACTTGCCGCTGCCGGTGGCGCCGGCGAGGGCGACGACGGTGTGCGCCGCGGACAGCTCGCGGCGCCGCCCCACGTTGGCGAGCACCTCACGGGCGCGGTCGAGGGCGGCGGTCGGCCCGACCGCGCCGGGCGGCATCTCCTCGAGGGACCGCACCGCCTGGCGCAACCCCTCCAGGCGTGTGCTCAGGTCGGCGCGGTGCTTCGCCCTCATGCGGCGGACACCTGACGCAGCACGGCGTCCGCGGCGGCGCGGAGCTCGTCCGCGCCCGTGCCCTCGTCGGAGAGCAGGTCGAGGAAGCGGCGCTTCTCGGACTCCAGCAGCCGGTCGACGCGGGCGAGCAGGTCTTCGCGGGCCGTCAGCGCCAGCCGGCGCACGCCGTCCTCACCGAAGATCGCCTCGAGCAGCCGCTGCGCGAGCACCGCGGTGCCGCCCGCGATCGCGATCTCGGCGCCCATGAGTCCACCGGTGGCCGAGAACGCCAGGATCATCAGCACCACGCCGACGCCGTTGACACCGAACGCCAGCACGCGTGCGCTGGTGCGCTTGCCCTGCCCCTCGGTCCGGACGAGGTCGATGATGAAGTTCTGCCAGTCGCGGATCGTGGTCGCGGCGCGGTCGGAGAAGCCCTCGGTCGCACGATCCCAGCTGCGGCCGGCGAGGAGGGCGCGACCGGCTCCGTCCGCGAGCAGCCCCTGCTGCGCGCGCTCGGCGGCCGCGTCCGCCTCCGCCACCAGCACCGCGTGCAGGCCGTCACCGATCGCCTGCTGCACCTCCACCTCGGGTGGTGGCCGGCCCGTGATGAACGCACTGACCTTGTCGCGGATGCGACCGACGCGGGCCTCGAGGTTGCGGAAGAACTCGCCGGTCCCGATGAAGTCCTGCCACCGCGCCAGCACCTCACCGCGCAGCAGCGACCCGTCGCCGAGCGCCTCGGCGACCGCGTTGCCGGTGAAGGCGGCCTCCACACGGTGCCGCAGCTCGGCGCGCGTCGCGGCCTGCGCGGCCACCGCCGCCGCGAGCACGTACGCCTCCTCGGCGGCGTGGCGGGTGGCGCCGGCGAGGGTGCGGCGCACCACCTCGGCGCGCGAGGCCGCATCGCTGGTGAGCGAGTCGAGCCAGCGGCGCAGGTCCGCGACGGCGCCCTCCGGCAGCTGCCCGCCGTCGTCGAGCACCTGCTCCTGCAGCAGGAACAGCGGCGCGTTCGCCAGCCCTTCCTTGCCGAGCATCTGGTGCAGGTCGTACGCGACCTCCTCCAGCACGTCCCACGGGATGCGGTCGAGCACGATGGCGACCACGACGTCACGCTCGGACGCGCCGCGCAGCAACGCCCACGGCACGGCGTCGGCGTAGCGGTTCGCGGTCGTGACGAAGACCCACAGGTCCGCTGCCGCGAGCAGCTGCGCGGCGAGGTGGCGGTTGCTGTCCACCACCGAGTCGACGTCGGGTGCGTCGAGCAGCCCGAGCCCCTGCCGCACGCCCTCGTGGGCCACCAGCCGCAGGGCCGAGCCCGGTGCCGCCTCGGTGGCGTCGAGAGGTAGCCCGTGGCCGCCCTGGACCCGTGGGAGCCCGGGCAGGATCCGTTGGTCGGCGAACCAGCGCTCGTCGGCCGGGTGGTGGATGAGCACAGGGTCGCGGGTGGTCGGGCGCAGCGCACCCGGCCGGGTCACGGTGGCTCCGACGAGCGCGTTGACCAGCGTCGACTTCCCGGCGCCTGTGGATCCGCCGACGACGGCGAGCAGCGGCGCGTCGAGCTGGGCGTAGCGGGGGACGATGTAGTCGTCGAGCTGGTTCAGCAGCGCGCTCCGCAGCGCGCGGGCCTGCTCCGCGCCTGCCGCACCCAGCGGGTACCGGGCCCCGGCGACGGCGGCGCGCAGGTCCGCGAGCTCCGTCTCCATGGTCGCGATCATGCCAGGCGGGGCGCCGCGGACCGGTGCCGTTCGGCCCGTTCGAGCTCGCGCAGCACAGCGGCGGTGGCGGGCACGGTGCGAGCACCGCGGTGGTGGAGGGTGCCGTACCGGCGCGAACCGAAGCCGGCGACCGCCCGCACCTCGGGGTGCCGGTAGGCCTCGAGCGCCGAGCGGGGCAGCATCGTGACACCCAGGCCGGCGGCGACGAGCTTCTGCACCACCACGTAGTCGTCGGTGACGTGTCGCACCCGGGGCGTGAACCCGGCGGCGGCGCAACGCCCCACCGCGTGGGCGCGGCACTGCTCGCACCCGACGATCCAGTCCTCGTCCGCCATCCCGGCCATCGTGGCGCCGCCCTCGGCGAGGGGGTGAGCGGCCGGCAGCACGAGCAGCACCGGCTCCTCGCCCAGCGGGGACCACTCGAGCTCGGCGACGTCGGGGTCGGACTCGTAGTCGAAGACCAGGGCGACGTCAACGTCGCCCGAGCCGAGCAACCGGCGGGCCTGCGGCGGCTCGGCCTCGGTGAGCTCGACGTCGATGGCGGGGTGGTCCTGCCGGAGCCGCGCGAGGGCGTCGGGCACCACGGTGGCGGCTGCCGAGGGATAGGCGGCCAGCCGCACCCGCCCGCGTCGCAGCGCGGTGAGCTCGGCCAGCTCCTCTCCTGCCATGTGCAGCTGCGTCGCCAGCTCGTCGGCGCGGGCGAGCAGCACCCGGCCCGGCTCGGTCAGCTCGACCCCGGTGGAGGTCCGCACCAGCAGCGAGCACCCGGCGCTGCGCTCCAGCGCACGCAGATGCTGGCTCACCGCCGGCTGGGTCCATCCCAGCTCCCGGGCCGCGGCACTGATCGAGCCTGCCCGGACGACGTCCCGGAAGATCAGCACACGGCGGGGATCCATCGCGCCACCATAATCGCAGCTAATGGGAGCCCACAGAAGTTCGTGGGTTCCTTTGAGCCGGGTGGTCCGGTGAGATGGAGACATGCGCACGGTGGGACTGGTCGGAGGCATGAGCTGGTACTCGACGCTGGAGTACTACCGCGTCATCAACGAAGGCGTGCAGGCGGCACGCGGCGGGCACTCCTCGGCACCGATCGCGCTGCAGTCGCTGGACTTCGCCGAGGTCCGGAGCTGCCAGCTGGCCGACGACTGGGACCGTGCCGGTGAGCTCCTGGGAGCCGCGGCACGCCGCTGCGAGGCCGGCGGCGCCGAAGCCGTGATGATCTGCACCAACCTCATGCACCGGGTCGCCCCCGCCGTCGAGACGGCGATCGGCATCCCGCTGCTGCACATCGCCGACGCGATCGCGGACCGCGCCCACGCCGAGGGCTGGCGCACGCTCGGCGTGATCGGCACGCGCCGGGTCATGGAGGAGGACTTCTACACCGGCCGGTTGCGCGAGCGCGGGCTCGCCGTCGTCGTCCCCGACGAGCAGGATCGGGCCGAGGCCGACCGCGTGATCTTCGACGAGCTGACCCAGGGCGTCGTGACGGAGCGCTCACGCCTGAGGTTCGCCGGCATGATCGGCGCACTCCACGAGCGCGGTGCCGATGCCGTGGTGCTCGGCTGCACCGAGATCGAGCTGCTGGTGCGCCAGGGCGACGTCGACGTCCCGCTGCTGGACTCGATGCGGGTCCACGCTGAGGCGGCCGTCACATTCATCCTGGGCGACACGGGAGAGCCTGCCGCGTAGACTGGCCCTTCCTGCGGTCCTTCACGTGGCCGCGCCGCACTCGCCTCTCCCCGTCACCAACGCGCTCTCGTATGTCGCGTCCACGGCCCTCCGGCGAGCTCCTCGATGAAAGCCTGCCGCTGTGTCTTCTCTGTCTTCTGCCTCGTCCGTGTCGTCGGTGTCCGCTGACCCCGACCTCTCCCCCGAGGACTCCGCTCCCCCGACGGCGACCTTCGCCGACCTCGGCCTCCCCGAGGCCGTGCTCGAGCGGATCGTCCGCCTCGGCTTCGAGACCCCCACGGAGGTCCAGGCCGCGTCGATCCCCGCCCTGCTCGAGGGCCGCGACCTCGTCGGCGTCGCCCAGACGGGCACCGGCAAGACGGCCGCCTTCGGGCTGCCGCTGCTGGCGCGGCTCCAGCCGGGCGCCAGCGGGGTCCAGGCCCTGGTCCTGACCCCCACGCGCGAGCTCGCGCTGCAGGTCAGCGAGGCGCTGCGCACGATGGCGCCGCTGCGGGTGCGCGTGCTGGCCATCTACGGCGGCGCCCCGTTCGGGCCGCAGCTGCGACAGCTGACCGAGGGCGTCGACGTGGTCGTCGGGACCCCCGGTCGCGTGATCGACCTCATCAACCGTGGCGCCTTCGACACCTCGACGATCCAGACCCTGGTCCTCGACGAGGCCGACGAGATGCTGCGGATGGGTTTCGCCGAGGAGGTCGCCACGATCCTCGAGGGCACCCCGCCGACCCGCCAGACGGCGCTCTTCTCGGCCACCATGCCCAGCGAGATCCGCAGGGTCGCGCGCACCCACATGACCGACCCGGTCGAGGTCGCCACCACGCCGTCGGCGCCGACGACCACCTCGATCAACCAGACCTACGCCATCGTGCCGATGCGGCACAAGACCGGCGCCCTGATCCGGGTGCTCGCCACCACCGAGGCCGACGCCACGATCGTGTTCGTGCGCACCCGACAGATCGCCGAGGACCTCGGAGCCGAGCTCGTCTCCCGGGGCATCAACGCCGCGACGATCAGCGGTGACGTGGCGCAGGCCGAGCGCGAGCGCATCGTCAGCCGGCTCCGCAGCGGCAACCTGAGCGTGCTGGTCGCGACCGACGTGGCGGCCCGCGGGCTCGACGTCGACCGCATCGGCCTGGTCGTCAACTACGACGTGCCTCGCGAGACCGAGGCCTACGTGCACCGCATCGGCCGCACCGGTCGGGCCGGTCGCACCGGCACCGCGCTGATGTTCCTCACCCCCAAGGAGCGCTACCGGCTCACGGCGATCGAGCGCGCCACCCATGCCAAGGTCACCGAGGTGACGATCCCGACCCCGGTCGAGGTCAGCGCGCACCGCGCCGACACGCTGCTCGCGCAGCTGCCGGAGCGCCTCGAGCGCGGCCGCCTCGACCTGTACCGCGAGCGGATCTCGATCATGCTCGCGCAGTCCGGCACGGACCCGCTCGACGTCTCCGCCGCGCTGCTCGCGCTCGGCGTGGGCGACACCGGACCGCAGCCGCGCGAGGAGCGCGACGAGATGCGTGCGCACGAGACGTCCTTCGACGACGGCCCGCCGGCACGCGGAGCGCGCCAGCACGAGAAGGAGCGCGACCACGAGCGTGGCGGCTTCAAGCAGCACGCCCCCAGCCGTGGTGAGCACGGCCGCGGCCGCGGTTCAGGCACGGTCTACCGCGTCGATGTCGGACGCAACCACGGCGCGCGCCCCAACGCGATCGTCGGTGCGCTGACCGGTGAGGGTGGCCTGCGCGGGTCCGACGTCGGCAAGATCGAGATCTTCTCCTCGTTCTCGCTGGTGGAGATCTCGGCGCCGATCTCGCCCGAGAACACCCGTCGCATCGGCACGGCCCGCGTCGCGGGCCAGACCCTCAAGATCAGGCCCGACGGCGGTCGCCCGGGTCGGACGAGCCGCCACAGCGGGCCTCGCCGCCCCCGCGACTAGCCTCCCGGCACCACCTGCGGACGCAGGTCCGCCTCCGGCGGCGTCCAGGTGCCGGCGTCCGCCGCGACCTGCTCGCCGCTGCGGATGTCCTTGACCTCGCCGTCTCCGGGTTCGTCGGCGGTCGAGGGGAACCACACGAACGGGATGTCGCGGCGGTCGGCGTGCCGGATCTGCTTGCCGAACTTGGCCGCGACCGGGGCGACCTCGGTGGCGATGCCACGGGCACGGAGCCGGCGCGCGACGTCGTCGCTGCGGACCCGGGTGTCCTCGTCGACGACCGCGACGAGCACCGCCGTCGGGACCGCGCGCGTGGGGCGGACGATGCTCTCGCGGAGCAGCCGTGAGACCAGGCGGCTGACGCCCAGCGACATGCCGACGCCCGGGTAGGTGTGCGTGCCGTCGTCGACCAGCGAGTCGTAGCGACCGCCCGAGCAGATCGATCCCAGGTTCTCGTGACCGAGCAGGGTCGTCTCGTAGACGCTGCCGGTGTAGTAGTCGAGCCCGCGCGCGATCGCGAGATCGGCGACGACGACGCCCGGCACCTGCGCGGCCGCTCCCTCGACCAGTGCGACGAGCTCGTGCAGGCCCTGCTCCAGCAGCGGGTTCCGCACGCCCAGCGCCAGCACCTGGTCCGCCACCGAGGCGTCGGTCGCGGTGATCGAGGCGAGCTCGAGGCAGGCACGCGCCTGCTGCTCCGTGGCACCGACCTCGGTCTGCAGCGCGGTGACCACCCGGTCGGGGCCGATCTTGTCGAGCTTGTCGATCACCCGGAGGGTGCCGTCGACATCGGCGATCCCGATGCCCTCGTAGAACCCCTGGGCCACCCGCCGGTTGTTGACCGAGATCCGCACCGGCGGGACACCGATCTCGCGGAGCCGCTCGAAGGCGGCCGCCATCACCACCGGGACCTCGACCTCGTAGTGCGCCGGCAGCTCGCCGGGCGCGACCACGTCGATGTCGGCCTGCGTGAACTCGCGGAACCGGCCGTCCTGCGGCCGCTCCCCGCGCCACACCTGCTGCACCTGGTACCGCTTGAACGGGAACGTGAGCTTGCCGGAGTTCTCGGCGACGTAGCGTGCGAACGGGACCGTGAGGTCGAAGTGGAGGCCGAGCTGGGACTCCCCCGCCTCGTCATCGGTGGCCTGCAGCCGGCGCAGCAGGTAGATCTCCTTGGACGTCTCGCCCTTGCTGAGCAGCGACTCCACCGGCTCGACGGCGCGGGTCTGCAGGCCGGCGTATCCGTACAGCTGGAAGGTCGACGTCATCACGTCGAGCACGTGCTCCTCGACCACGCGGCCCCCGGGGAGCCACTCGGGGAAACCGGACAGCGGTGCGACTCGAGCCATGCCGAGCATCATTCCATCCGCGCACGGCTGCCCAGATCCACCGCCGCGAGGCGCGCATCCGGCCCGCGACCGGGTGGGTTGTGACCACACCGTGACCTCCACATGGTGGCCAGGCGGCGCTCGCTGCTGTGGCTTTGCCTACACTGTGGGCGGGTTTCGGCGGCTGCCAGACCCATGTGCGCGCCCGGGAGCGGGCGCCGGCGAGGAGGTCACGTGCCGAGCAAGCGCGAGCGCGACTACGCGCGCCGCCGCTACCAGAAGCAGGCTGCGCGAGCCGCGAGGAACGCTCGGCTGCGCCGAGAGCGGTTGGTCGTCATCGTCTGCACGGTGCTGGGGTTCGGCGTGCTGCTGGGCGGGTTGTTCTTCGCCAACCGCGCCGGCCAGGACGCTGCGCAGACGCCGACGCCACCCACGACCTCCGACGCGGCCACCGACCCTGCCGCGCCTGCTCCGCTGCCCACCACCAACCCCGAGCAGTACGAGGCGGCCCCGCCGGCCACCGACTCGCTCGGCCAGGACTGGGACGTCACGATCACGACCAACGTCGGCGACGTGACGATGGTGCTGCACGGCGCCGACGCCCCGCAGGCCGTGGCGAACTTCGTGTTCCTCGCGCAGAACGGCTTCTACGACGGCACCGCGTGCCACCGGCTGCTGCCCGCGTCGCTGCTGCAGTGCGGCGACCCGACCGCCACCGGCCAGGGCGGCCCCGGCTACGCCTGGGGTCCGGTCGAGAACGCCCCCGAGGACGACGTGTACCCGGCAGGCACGGTGGCGATGGCCCGTGTCGGTGGCGACGGCGAGAGCATGGGCTCGCAGTTCTTCCTGGTCTTCGCCGACGTGCCGCTGCCGTCCGACGCGGCAGGCGGCTACTCGGTCTTCGGAGAGATCACCGGAGGCCTGGACATCCTGCAGCAGATCGGCGCCGCAGGAACCCTGGACGGCGGAACGGATGGTCGGCCCGCCGTCGACGTCATCATCACCGGTGTGGAGGTCGCGTGACCGAGCAAGTGGACGCCCAGCACGAGAGCGTGATCCGGTCGATGGCCGGTCCGCTCCCCGTGGAGCCGCGCGCAGCGCTCGCAGCGCCTTCACCCGCCGAGGAGGCCGCTGAGGTCATGCCGGCCCCGGAGGAGACCGCCGAGGCCACCCCGGAGCCCGAGGAGACCGCCGAGGCCACCCCGGAGCCCGAGCAGGCCACCGAGGCCACCCCGGAGCCCGCGCCCGCACCGAGCCCGGCCCCGCGCCCCGGCCCGGCACCCAAGCCCAGCGCGATCCGGCGTGCCGGTCCCGCAGCGCCGGCGGCCGCCGGTGCTGCCGCGCCCGCCGCTCCGGCCGGCGCCGCAGCCACGGCAGCCTCGTCCGAGGCACCGCTGGACCCGGCGCTGGTCACCGCGGCGGCACAGTTCGGCCGCGTCGACGGCGAGGGCAACGTGTACGTCACGGACACCGATGGCGAACGCGTCGTCGGCCAGTTCCCCGACGCGCCGGCCGAGGAGGCGATGCTCCTCTACATCCGCCGCTACCTCGATCTCGAGGCCCAGGTCACGCTGTTCGAGGCGCGGCTGCCGCAGCTCAACGGTCGCGACATCGACACGACGGTCGCCAACCTGACGTCGGCGCTCGGGGAGCCGGCCGCGGTCGGCGACCTGCCCGGCCTCCGGGCACGGCTCGCGACCCTGACCGACAAGGCGACCGAGCGCAAGCACGCGCTCGCCGCCGAGCGGGAGGCCGCCCGGGCGAAGGCGCTGGCCGAGCGCACGGCGATCGTCGAGCGAGCCGAACAGCTCGCCGCGATGGACCCGGCACGCGTGCAGTGGAAGACACAGGGCGAGGAGCTCCGCACCCTGCTGGAGACGTGGAAGACCGCGCAGCGCTCCGGCGTTCGCCTGGACCGCAAGGAGGAGGAGGCGCTCTGGAAGCGGTTCGCCAAGGCGCGGGGCACGTTCGACCGCAACCGGCGCAGCCACTTCTCCGAGCTCGACGCCCAGCACAAGCAGGCCAAGGCCGCCAAGGAGGCGCTGATCGCCCGCGCCGAGGCGCTGCAGACCTCGACCGACTGGGGTGCGACCTCAGCGGCGTACCGCGATCTCATGGACGAGTGGAAGCGCTCAGGGCGCGCCTCGCGCAAGGAGGACGACGCGCTGTGGGCACGGTTCCGTGCCGCTCAGGACGTGTTCTTCGAGGCCCGCAAGGCCGACAACGCCCAGACCGACGCGACGTACGCCGCCAACCTCGAGGTCAAGAACGGCATCCTCGCCGAGGCGGAGGCCCTGCTGCCCGTGACCGACGTCAAGTCGGCCAAGGCCGCCCTGCACAAGCTTCAGGACCGCTGGGAGGCGGCGGGCAAGGTCCCGCGCGACGCCATGCAGCGCACTGAGGCCCGGATGCGTGCGGTCGAGCAGGCGATCCGTTCCGCGGAGGACTCGCAGTGGCGCAGCTCGAACCCCGGCAAGCGCGCCCGTGCCGAGGGCTTCGCGGCGCAGCTCGAGGCCTCGATCGAGCGTCTCGAGGACGACCTCGCGAAGGCCGAGCGCACCGGCAACGAGGGCAAGATCCGCGCCGCTCGCGAGGCCCTGGAGGCCCAGCGAGCCTTCCTTGCCTCAGCGCTGCGCGCCGCCGACGACCACAGCTGAGCGACCGGTCCGGGCGGGTCGAACCCGCTCAGTCCACCTCGTCGTCGTCGGTCTCGGCGACGAGGTGGTCGGCCTGGTTGCGCGCACCCGTGAGGCGGAAGACGTCGAACACGCCGTCGATCTGACGGACCGACTTGAGGACGTGGCCGAGATGGTTCGGCTCGGCCATCTCGAACACGAACCGCGAGATCGCCACCCGGTCGCGCGTGGTGGCGACGTTGGCCGACAGGATGTTGACGTGGTTGTCCGAGAGCACCTTGGTCACGTCGGAGAGCAGCCCGTTGCGATCGAGCGCCTCCACCTGGATCTGCACGAGGAACATCGAGCTGACGTCCTTGGCCCACTCGACGTCGACGATCCGCTCGGGCTGCTGCTGCAGCGACTCGACGTTCGCGCAGTCGGTCCGGTGCACCGAGATCCCGGACCCACGCGTGACGAACCCGATGATCTCGTCGCCAGGCACGGGCGTGCAGCAGCGGGCGAGCTTGGTGAGCGTGTCCCCGCCGTCCATGCCCTTGACGACGATCGCCGGGCTGCCCTGCCGCGCGCGCGGGCTGGGCCGACCGGGCAGCGTGGCCTCGGCGAGGTCCTCCTCGGTGCCGGACTCGCCACCCAGCGTCGCCACCAGCCGCTGCACCACGTTCGCGGCCGACACGTGGCCCTCGCCGACCGCGGCGTACAGGGCCGAGACGTCCGCGTAGCGCATCTCGTCCGCCAGCGCCACGAGGGTGTCGTGGGACAGGATCCGCTGGATCGGCAGGTTCTGCTTGCGGAGCTGCTTGGCGATCAGGGTGCGACCGGCCTCGATGGCCTCCTCGCGGCGCTCCTTGGTGAACCACTGCCGGATCTTGTTGCGGGCCCGCGGGGACGTGACGAACGAGAGCCAGTCCTGGCTCGGCCCGGCGCTCTCGGCCTTGGAGGTGAAGACCTCGACCGTGTCACCGTTCTGCAGCACCGACTCCAGCGGCACCAGGCGTCCGTTGACGCGCGCGCCCACGGTCCGGTGCCCGACCTCGGTGTGGACCGCGTAGGCGAAGTCGATCGGCGTGGAGCCGGCGGGCAGCGCCTGCACGTCACCCTTGGGCGTGAACACGTAGACCTCGGCGCCCTGCATCTCGAAGCGCAGCGAGTCGAGGAACTCCCCCGGGTCGGCGGTCTCCTGCTGCCAGTCGATCAGCTGCCGGAGCCAGGGCATCGAGTCGTCGCGTGTGTCCGGTGCCGCACCGCGGGGGTTCGCCTTGGTGGTCTCCTTGTACTTCCAGTGCGCGGCCACGCCGTACTCGGCACGCCGGTGCATGTCGTGGCTGCGGATCTGGATCTCGACCGGCTTGCCGCCGGGGCCGATGACCGTGGTGTGCAGCGACTGGTACATGTTGAACTTCGGCATCGCGATGTAGTCCTTGAACCGGCCCGGAACAGGGTTCCAGTGGTTGTGGACCACGCCGAGAGAGGCGTAGCAGTCGCGGACCGAGTCCACGAGCACCCGCAGCCCCACGAGGTCGTAGATGTCGGTGAAGTCGCGGCCGCGCACGATCATCTTCTGGTAGATCGAGTAGTAGTGCTTCGGCCGGCCCGTCACCGTCGCCTTGATCTTGGCGGTCTTGAGGTCGTCGAGCACGAGGTCGCGGACCTGCCCGAGGTACTCCTCGCGCGCCGGGGCGCGCTCGGCGACCAGGTGCACGATCTCGTCGTAGACCTTGGGGTAGAGGGTCGCGAACGACAGGTCCTCGAGCTCCCACTTGATCGTGTTCATGCCGAGCCTGTGCGCGAGCGGGGCGTAGATCTCGAGCGTCTCCCGCGCCTTCTTGGCCGCCGAGCTCGCCGAGACGTACTTCCAGGTGCGGGCGTTGTGCAGCCGGTCGGCGAGCTTGATCACCAGCACCCGGATGTCGCGGGCCATCGCGACGACCATCTTGCGGACCGTCTCGGCCTGCGCGGCGTCGCCGTAGGTCACCTTGTCGAGCTTGGTGACGCCGTCGACCAGCGCGGCGACCTCGTCGCCGAAGTCGGTGCGCAGCGCGTCCAGCGAGTAGCTGGTGTCCTCGACCGTGTCGTGCAGCAGCGCCGCCGCCAACGTGGGCGGCGTCATGCCCAGCTCGGCCAGGATGGTCGCGACGGCGACCGGGTGGGTGATGTAGGGATCGCCGCTCTTGCGGAGCTGACCTCGGTGGGCCTGCTCGGCGACGACGTAGGCGCGTTCGAGGATCGCCGTCTCGGCGCGCGGGTGGTTGGCGCGCACCGCACGGACCACCGGCTCGATCGCCGGCGAGGAGGAGTGCGCACCGCGCGAGCCGAGCCAGACCAGCGCAGAACGAACACGCGAACCCGTCTGGGCTCCCTGCTCGCTCGTGGCGCCGACTGCGGTCTCCTCGGCCATGGACCGATCTTAGGCGCCGCTCGGGCTACTTCTTCCCGCGCCTGCGCCGGGGCAGCGCAGCCTGGCCCAGGTGCCCGCCTGCCCGCAGACCGCCCACGCGCGCGGCCCCCACCAGCTCGGTGGCGTCCTCGCCCTGCGTCTCGGCCTCCGCCAGCCGGCGTCGGCGCGCCTCGAGCACCTTCTCGGTGTGGGCGCGGATCGCGGGATCGCGGGTGCGGAGCACGACCTCCATCGGGGCTGCGATGAAGACCGAGGACAGGGTCGAGACGATCATGCCGATGAACAGCGCGAGCGCGATGTCGCGCAAGGTGCCGGCGCCGAGCAGGAACGCACCCACGAAGAGGATCGAACCGACCGGCAGCACGGCGAGCACCGAGGTGTTGATCGAGCGGACCAAGGTCTGGTTCACCGCGAGGTTGGATGCCTCGGCGTAGGTGTACCGGGTCTGCTCGTGCAGGCCTTCGGTGTTCTCTCGCACCTTGTCGAACACCACGACGGTGTCGTACAGCGAGTAGCCGAGGATCGTCAGGAACCCGATGACGGTCGCCGGCGTCACCTCGAAGCCGACGCCGGCGTACAGACCCACCGTGATGACGAGGTCGTGGAGCAGCGCGATCAGTGCGGCCGCGGCCATGGTCCATCGTCGGAAGTAGACGGCCATCACGATCGAGACCAGGACCAGGAAGATCACCAGGCCCTGCAGCGCCTTGTTGGTCACGCTCTGGCCCCAGGTGGGGCCCACGAACGAGGCGGTCACGTCGGCGACGTCCACCTCGTAGGCGGCGGCCAGCAGCTCACGCAGCTCGGAGGTCTCCTCGTCCGTCAGCTGCTCCGTCTGCACCCGGATCGCGCTGTTGCCGACCGTGGAGACGCGAGCGGCCTGCGACGGGGCGATCGACGCGAGCGCGTCGTGCGCCGGCTGCTGATCGGTGATCGAGGTGCCGGAGACCGTGAACTCGGAGCCACCGCGGAACTCGATCCCGGGGTTGATGCCGCGGGCGAAGAGCAGCACCACCGACAGGGCGAGCAGCGCGAAGCTGATCGCGAACCACCGGCGCCGGTGACCGATGATGTCGAAGCTGCGCTTGCCGGTGTAGAGCTCGTTGCCGAGCTGGGCGAAGCTGGCCATCAGCGCTCCTCCTTGCTGGAGCCGACGAGATCGGCGTCGTCATCGGCGTCGTGCGCCTTGGCGGCGGCCGCGCGCCGCTCGGCGATCGTGCCGCCTGCCGGACGCGGTTCCCGCTCCGCGGGTGAGCGGAAGGACCCACGACCGCGG
This sequence comes from Pseudactinotalea suaedae, assembly GCF_009733815.1. Classification (GTDB taxonomy): domain Bacteria; phylum Actinomycetota; class Actinomycetes; order Actinomycetales; family Beutenbergiaceae; genus Pseudactinotalea; species Pseudactinotalea suaedae. The sequence continues at coordinate 579,860 of NZ_WNXY01000001.1, read as the reverse complement.
TAGACCGGTGCGACCGTGGAGCCCAGGTGCCGCGGATCGAGCCCGGAGAGCTTGTGACCCTGACCGAAGAACGTGGTGCGGACCAGCAGCTGCATCATCGGGTGGGTGAAGCAGAACACCACCGCGAGGTCGATCAGGGTGGTGAGGCCCAGCGTGAAGGCGAAGCCTCGGACGCCACCGACCGCGAGGAAGTAGAGCACGGCGGCGGCGAGCAGGTTCACGGCGTCGGAGGCCAGGATCGTGCGGCGGGCGCGCTTCCACCCCTGCTCGACGGCGACGTCGAGGCGGCGCCCCTCACGCACCTCGTCGCGGATGCGTTCGAAGTAGACGACGAAGGAGTCTGCCGTGATACCGATCGCGACGATCAGACCCGCCACACCCGGCAGCGACAGCCGATAGCCCTGCACCCAGGACAGCACCGAGATGACGCCGTAGGTCAGCAAGCCGGCGACGATGAGGCTGGCGACCGTGACGAGCGCGAGCCCGCGGTACTGCGCGAGCGAGTAGAGCACCACCAGCACGAGGCCGATCAGACCGGCGAGCAGACCGCGCTGCAGCTGCTCGGAACCGAGCGTCGCCGAGATCTGCTCCTCGGACTGCACGGTGAAGTTGATCGGCAGCGCACCGAAGCTCAGCTGGTTGGCGAGCGTCGCCGACGTCTCCTGCGTGAAGCCGCTGCCCTGGCCGCCGGTGATCGACGCCTGGCCGTTGGGGATCTGCTCGTCGACGCTCGGCGAGGAGATCACCAGCGTGTCGAGCACGATCGCGAACCGGTTCTGCCCGGTGGCGGCCAGGCCGGCGAGCCGCGCGGTCACGTCGCTGAAGATCCGCCCACCGGCGTTGGTGAACTCCAGGAAGACCGCGTAGTCGCGGAGCACCTGGCCCTGGTCGTTGGTCCGCAGCCCCGAGCTCGCGCTGGCGATGTCGGTCCCCTCGAGCTCGGAGGGCCCGAGGATGTACTTCGCGGTGCCGTCCTGCGAGCAGGTGACGAGCGGCGCGTCGGGGTCGTCTCCGCCGCCGCCGATCCGGTTGGCGGGATCGGTGCAGTCCAGGACGTAGAAGTCGTAGGCGACCTGCTCGGTGATCCAGGCCTGGTCGCTGGCGCTGGTGGGCTCGGTCGCGGGCTCGGTGGAGAGCTCGCCGTCCTGGTCGGAGTCGGCCAGCGTGAACGCCGCGGCCTCGATCTCCTCGCGCGTGGGCGGGGTCGCGTCCTGCGTGGCGTCCTCGGTCGGCTCGTCCGCCGGCGCCTCGGTGGCCTCGTCGGTGTCCGGCTCCGTCGGGGTGTCGGTCGCCTCGTCCGTCGGGGTGTCGGTCTGCGCGGGCCGCATCATGCTGGTGCCGCCGCCGGGGTTGGACCCCACGACGCCGGCGCCGTCGGTGCTGCCGTCGGCGGGTTCGGTCGGCTCCTCGGTGGCGCCGTCGGTCGGCTCCTCGGTGGGGCCGCCGGTCGGGACCTCGGTCGGGTCGGTGGGCGTGGCCATCGCCGGGTCGACCGGGTTCGGGGCGTCCTCGACGAGCAGCACCCGGAAGCGCATCTGCGCGCTCTGGCGCACCAGGTCGAGCGTGGCCTCGTCAGGCTCTCCGGGGAGCGCGACCACGATGTTCTGGCCGCCCTGGCTGGTGATCTCCGCCTCGGAGACACCCGAGGAGTCCACGCGCTGGCGGATCACCTCGATGGCCTGCTCGATGTCGCGGTCGGTGATCTCCGCGCCGTTGTCGACCTGCGGCTCCAGGATGATCTGCGTGCCGCCCTCGAGGTCGAGGGCGAGGTTCGGCGTCCAGGACGCGTCGGACCAGCGCACGCCGGCAGCGAGGCTGCCGAAGACCGCGCCGATGAGCACGATCAGGAGGATCAGCGTGCGCGCGGGGCGCGCTGCTGACGACGAGCTACGTGTAGCCACTGCGGGTCAACTCTCGAGCAGGCGCGCCGGAGCGCGCGCACGGTCAGCGGGCGGTGTCGTCCCGCGGGGGCAGGGGGTTGGTGCCGAGGTCGGTCGGGGGCGCGGCCTCGTCCTGGAGCCCGGCGCCCGTACCGTCGGTCGCGGCGAGCTCGTCGTCGTCAGCCGCGGGCTCGTCCTCGACGAGCTTGGCGATGGCCACCAGCAGCCACTCGGACTCCTGCCCGCCGAGGGTGCTGATCGTGACCTTGTCGCCGTCGACGGCGACGACGGTGCCGAACATGCCCGAGGTCGTCATGACCCGCTGGCCCGGCTGCAGCGTGGAGCGGAACGACGTCGCCTCCGCCTGCCGCTTGCGGGCCCGGCTGCTCATGAAGAGCATCGCGACGATCGCGAGCCCCATGAAGATCAGGAGGAAGGTGGTGCTGCTGCCGTCGTTCATCAAAGTCCGTCCGCGGGAGGCCAGGGCTGCGGGCGAGTCTACGTCACAGCACTCCGCGCACGGGCCGAGGCGCGCTCAGCTCCAGAGCGGTGCTTGCGGGCCGGGCGGCGTCAGGCCGAGGTGGGCGAACCCGGCGTCCGTGGCGACCCGACCGCGCGGCGTGCGGGCCATCAGCCCTTCCCGGACCAGGAACGGCTCGGCGACCGACTCGATGGTCTCGGGCTCCTCGCCCACGGCGACCGCGAGCGTCGACACCCCGGTGGGGCCGCCCCCGAAGCGCTCGCACAGCGCGCGCAGCACCATCCGGTCCAGGCGGTCGAGCCCGCGCTCGTCGACCTCGAACACCGTGAGCGCGGCACGGGCGGCGGCAAGGTCCGCCCGGCCGTCGCCGCGGACCTCCGCCCAGTCCTGCACGCGCCGCAGCAGCCTGTTGGCGATGCGCGGGGTGCCGCGTGAGCGGGAGGCAATCTCCGCCGCCGCGCTCCCCTCCAGCTCGATCTCCAGCAGCTCGGCCGAGCGGTGCAGCACGCGCTCGAGCTCGTCGGCGGAGTAGAAGTCGAGGTGTGCGGTGAAGCCGAACCGGTCGCGCAGCGGCGCGGGCAGCAGCCCTGCCCGCGTGGTCGCGCCGACCACGGTGAAGGGCGGCAGCTGCAGCGGGATCGCCGTCGCTCCCGGGCCCTTGCCCACGATCACGTCGACACGGAAGTCCTCCATCGCGAGGTAGAGCATCTCCTCGGCCGGTCGGGCCAGGCGGTGGATCTCGTCGATGAAGAGCACGTCCCCCTCGGCGATCGAGGACAGGATCGCGGCGAGGTCGCCCGCGTGCTGGACGGCCGGCCCGGAGGTGAGCCGCAGTGCACCCTGCACCTCGGCCGCCACGATCATCGCGAGCGTGGTCTTGCCCAGACCGGGCGGCCCGGAGAGCAGCACGTGGTCAGGGGGCTGACGGCGGGCGGTCGCGGCGTCGAGCACGAGCGAGAGCTGGTCGCGCACCACCCGTTGGCCGACGAACTCGGTGAGCCGGCGCGGCCGCAGCGCGGCGTCGACCGCGCGGTCGCCGTCGTCGGCCTGGGCGTCGACGAGCCGGTCCTCGCCCAGCTCGGCGTCGAGGTCCTCGAGCCCGTCGCGCTCAGCCACGGCGGGCACCGCCGAGCAGCTGGAGCGCCGAGCGCAGCACGGCGCCGGTGTCGGAGACCTCGACCGTGCCGCTCTCGAGGATCTCGTCGGTGGCGGCCTCGGCCTGCTTGAGAGCCCAGCCCAGTCCGGTCAGCGCGGCCACGACGTCCGCGCGGCTGCTCCGCGAGGTCGAGCCGCTGCTCGGCGTGGCGCCGGCCAGCGCGGGGCCGAGGCGGTCGCCGAGCTCGAGGACGATGCGCTTGGCGCCCTTCTCACCGATGCCGGGCACCTTGACCAGGGTCTTGTGGTCCTCGGAGGCGACGGCCTGGCGCAGTCCGTCGGGGCTGTGCACGGCGAGCATCGCCAGCGCGAGCCGCGGGCCGACGCCGCTGACGGTCTGCAGCGTCTCGAAGACGTCGCGCTCGTCGGCCTCGGCGAACCCGAACAACGTCATCGAGTCCTCCCGGACCACCAGCGACGTGGCGAGCGTCGCGGTCGCGCCGTGCCGCAGCGTCGCCAGCGTCGCGGGGGTCGCATGGACGCGGTGCCCGACACCGTGGACGTCGATCACCGCGCTGTCGAGCCCGATGTGCTCGACCACTCCTCGGACGTGCGCGATCACCGCGTCATCCTCCCGACCATCCTCCAGCACCTTCCGCAGCCGAACATCTGTGCGACAGCGTAACGCGAGGCTCAGCGAGCGAGGCGACGGCGCGCCGCCTGCGCCCGGGCGGCGGTCCCGGCGGCGGCCTCCGCCCACGCCCGCTGGGCGGCGGTCTGCCCCTGCACCCCCGGCATCGGGACCACGGTGGCGGAACCACGCCACCCGTGGGTGATCGCGATCGCGAGGGCGTCGGCGGCGTCGGCGGGCGAGGGCGCTTCCTCGAGCCCGAGGATGCGGCGCACCATCTCCTGGACCTGCGCCTTCTCGGCGCGACCGCTCCCGGTCACCGCGGCCTTGACCTCGCTGGGCGTGTGCAGCGCGACCGGGACCGAGACACGCGTCGCGGCCACCATGGCGAGCCCGGCCACCTGCGAGGTGCCGGTCACGGTCCGCACGTTGTGCTGGGCGAACACCCGCTCGACGGCGACCGCGTCCGGCCGGTACCGCTCGATCCACTCCTCGAACGCCTGGGCGATCTGCAGCAGCCGCCGCTCGGGCGCCATGTCGGCGGCCGTGCGGATCACGTCGACGGCGACCAGGCGCACCGTGCGTCCGGGCAACGCCTCGATGACGCCGATGCCGCACCGGGTCAACCCGGGGTCGACACCAAGGATCCGCACGCTCACCGACCCAGCGTCTCAGCCACGCCGCCACTCCCCCGCCACCGACACTCGTGGACCGACACTCCTACCTCGCCCTGACCGCCGGGTCGCCTTCAAGCCGCTGCGGACGACGGCGTCGGCACCGTGGTGAGGCGGCTCACCTCCGTGGTCGCGCCCCTCGTCCGCGGCTCAGGTACCGCCCTGCAAGCCAGTGACGCCAAAACGCCATCGACCCGCCCCCCGAGGCGACCCCACCACGAAGCCGGAGAGCAAGAATTCCTGTGCGCGAGGCTGGATGGGCCTGGCGGGAGCGCGGCGAGAGCGACGAAGGAGCGAAGACGCGCGGATGGTCGCCTCGCGCACAGGAATTCTTGGTCAGCCGGCGCCCCAGCCATGGACGATCAGGGGCGTCACTCCTCCTCGAGCGCCGCCATGACCTCGTCGGAGGCGTCGAAGTTCGCCCACACGTTCTGCACGTCGTCGCTGTCCTCGAGCGCGTCGATGAGGCGCATCACGTTGCGCGCCCCGTCGACGTCGACCTCGACCTCCATCGAGGGCACGAACTGCGCCTCGGCGGAGTCGTACTCGATACCGGCGTCCTGGAGCGCGGTGCGCACACCGATCAGGTCACCGGCCTCGCTGATGACCTCGAAGCTGTCGCCGAGGTCGTTGACCTCTTCGGCGCCGGCGTCGAGGACGGCGTCGAGCACGGTCTCCTCGTCGAGGTCCGGGCCGTCGGCCGCCTTCTTGGGCACGAGCACGACGCCCTTGCGGTTGAACAGGTAGGAGACGCTGCCCGGGTCGGCCAGCGAGCCGCCGTTGCGGGTGAAGGCGACGCGCACGTCGGAGGCGGCGCGGTTCTTGTTGTCCGTGAGGCACTCGACGAGCACCGCGACGCCGCCGGAGGCGTACCCCTCGTACATGATCGTCTGGTAGTCGGCGCCGCCGGCCTCGGCACCGGAGCCACGCTTGACCGCGCGGTCGATGTTGTCGGCGGGAACCGAAGCCTTCTTGGCCTTCTGGATGGCGTCGAACAGCGTCGGGTTGCCGGCGGGGTCGCCGCCGCCGGTACGGCCGGCGACCTCGATGTTCTTGATCAGCCGCGCGAACAGCTTGCCGCGCTTGGCGTCGATCACGGCCTTCTTGTGCTTGGTCGTCGCCCACTTGGAGTGACCGGACATGGTGAGCTCCGCTCCTGGTTTGCTTGCTTGCCTTGCGAGTGCGCGGGTGCCGCGCTCAGGTGGTCTCGGCGATCACCATGGCCACGAAGGCCTGGTGAACCCTGTGGTCCGCACTGATCTCCGGGTGGAAGGCGGTCGCCATGAGTGCGCCCTGACGGACGGCGGCGATCCTACCTGCCTCGGGGCCGGTCGAGACCGTCGCGAGGATCTCGACGTCCTCCCCGACCTCGTCCACCCAGGGTGCGCGGATGAACACGGCGGTCATCGGCGGCTCGTCCGGGCCGGCGCCGAGCGCCGGTGCGTGGAGCCGCTCCTCGAAGGAGTCCACCTGGCGGCCGAAGGCGTTGCGCCGCACCAGCACGTCGAGCCCGCCGACCGTCTGCTGGTCGTGCGTGCCCCCGGTGATGCGGTCCGCGAGCAGGATCATGCCGGCGCACGAGCCGTACACCGGCAGCCCTGCGGCGATCCGTTCCCGCAGCGGCTCCATCAGCTCGAACCGGCGCAGCAGCTTGTCGATCGTGGTCGACTCCCCGCCCGGGAGGACGAGGCCGTCGACGGCGGCCAGCTCGCCGGCGCGTCGCACCAGCGTGGTGCGGGCGCCGCAGGCCTGCAGCGCCGCAGCGTGCTCGCGGACGTCACCCTGCAGCGCGAGCACCCCGATCGTCGGTCCGGTCACCGGGGCACAGCCTCGCCGGGCGTGTCGTCGTCCTGCAGACCGAGGTGGCGGACGGTGCCGTCCCACCCGGTGATCACCGTCTCGAGCACGTCGGCCAGCTCGTGCGGGAAGACCTCGATGTCGACCTGCCGGAGGTCGGCGAGCGACCACCACGTGATGTCGTCCATGAACGAGCGCTCGACGTCGGTCCAGCCCTCCCGGGTGACCTCACCGGCGTCCCGGATGCGTGCGTAGTAGAAGACCTCGTCCTGGCGGACGTGCTCGGCCTCGAAGTCGAAGACCGCCTCCCGCGTGAGCACCGGACCGATGAGGTCGGTCTCCGCGATGCGCAGCCCCGTCTCCTCCGCGAGCTCACGCACGGCGGCCTGGGTGGGCGTCTCGCCGGCGTCGATGCCGCCGCCGACCGTGAACCACCAGGACCGCTCGGGCCGGTCGACGTCGTGCCCGCGCACGAGCAGCACCCGATCCTGCTCGTCCAGGAGCAGCACCCGTGCCGCCCGGCGGAAGTAGCGCCCGTCCTCGGGACTCCTGACCCACTCGGGTCCCAGCGAGCCTTCCGAGCTCACCAGCCGCGCTCGGCGAGCCGGTGCGGCTGCGGGATCTCGTCGACGTTGATGCCGACCATCGCCTCGCCGAGGCCGCGAGAGACCTTGGCGATCACGTCGGGGTCGTCGTAGAACGTGGTGGCCTGCACGATCGCGGCGGCCCGCTCCGCGGGGTTGCCGGACTTGAAGATGCCCGATCCCACGAACACGCCCTCGGCGCCGAGCTGCATCATCATGGCCGCGTCCGCCGGCGTGGCGATGCCGCCCGCGGTGAACAGCACGACCGGCAGCTTGCCGGTGCGCGCGATCTCGACGACGAGGTCGTACGGTGCCTGGAGCTCCTTGGCGGCCACGTAGAGCTCGTCCTCGGGGAGCGAGCCCAGGCGCTTGATCTCGGCCCGGATCGTCCGCATGTGGGTGGTGGCGTTGGAGACGTCCCCGGTGCCGGCCTCACCCTTGGAGCGGATCATCGCGGCGCCCTCGGTGATCCGGCGCAGGGCCTCACCGAGGTTGGTGGCGCCGCACACGAACGGCGCGGTGAAGGCCCACTTGTCGATGTGGTTCGCGTAGTCCGCGGGGGTCAGCACCTCGGACTCGTCGATGTAGTCGACGCCCAGGCTCTGGAGCACCTGCGCCTCGACGAAGTGACCGATGCGTGCCTTGGCCATCACCGGGATCGAGACGGCCGCGATGATGCCGTCGATCATGTCGGGGTCGCTCATCCGGGAGACGCCACCCTGGGCGCGGATGTCCGCGGGGACCCGCTCGAGCGCCATCACGGCCACGGCGCCCGCGTCCTCGGCGATCTTGGCCTGGTCGGCCGTGACGACGTCCATGATGACGCCGCCCTTGAGCATCTCGGCCATGCCGCGCTTGACGCGTGCGGTGCCGAGCTGGGGCGTGGGGGTGGGCTGGTCCTCGGACACGTTTCAGACCTCGATGACGCTGGGACGGAGGCCTGCGCGATCGGCAGGCACCTCAGTCTAGAGCCGCGGCTGGCCGACGACTCCCTGCGCCGACATCGTGAACGTACGGCGGTCCTTCTGGATCTCGTTGAGGAGCTCGTGCTCGCTCTGCGAGGCCCGCAGGTCCGCCCTCCCGGTCAGCTGGCGCTGCCGCAGGTACGCCAACGACGTCGCGTCCCGCTGGAACTCCTTCATCGACTGCTTGGCCCGCTCGCCGTACCGGGCGGCCCACGCCCGCGCCTGGGATCGCATCCGCATCGAGGCCAGCATGTGGACCTCGTGGGGCGCGAACCAACCGGCCTGGGCGTACTCGCCCAGGCGCGCGCGGACGACCTCGGCCTCCTGCCGCCGCAGCCAGGCCATCAGCACGACCACCGCGATGAACAGCGGCAGCTGGATGACGAGGAACAGCACGAAGAAGTTGCCGAGCATCGAGCTGCCGTTCCAGAGCGCGTGCAGCCCCATGGCGCCCACGAGACCCACCGGGAACGCGAACAGCACCGTCGTCGTCTTGCGGGACCGTGCCGCCATCCCGATCGCGATACCGATGCAGGCGGTGAAGATCAGGTGCGCGAACGGCGAGAGCAGGCCGCGCACCACGAACACCGCCCAGACGAACTCGGCGTTCTGCGCGAAGTAGAGGATGTTCTCGGTGAACGCGAAGCCGGCGGCGACCGTGGCGGCGTACACGACGCCGTCGACCGGTCCGTCGAAGTGCTGGCGGCGCAGCAGGAACAGCAGCAGCACGCCGATGCCCTTGAACAGCTCTTCGACGACCGGGGCGACGACGACGGCGCTCAGCGTCGTCGCCTGCTGGGCGTCGCCGGTGGACTCGAAGAACCACTGGCGTGCGGCGGTGTTGACGAACAGCGAGCTCAGCGTCGACACGCCGGCGCCCCAGAGGAGGGCGGTCAGCAGCAGCAGCTTCGGCTCCGGCTCCCACCGGTCGAGCCACAGCACACCCGCGAGCACGATGGTCAGCGGGATCAGGGCGAGCACGAAACCTGCGGTCGTCGGCCCCACACCGGCACCGCGCATGACGATGACGATCACGGCGATCATCGCGATCACACTGGCGGCGATCAGGGTGATGTAGAGGATCGGCCGGTTGCTGATCTTCTGGTCGCCCACCCACACCTGGTCGATCGGACCGGTGGTGTTCGGGGGCGGCGCCATCGCCGCGTTCATCGATCCCAGCTCGGCAGGAGAGGGGGCGAAACCGCCTGGTCTGTAGGCCTGCGGGTACGTGAGCGCCGGCGTACCAGCCTCGGGTTCAGGGCGCGACATGGCCCACACTCTAGGGCCAGTGGCGGCGCCGTTCGCGGAGGAATCAGCGGAAGACGTCGTCGTCCATCTCGAACGTCACGGGCATCGCGGCCCGCCCCGCCAGGTGGAACACCCTGACCAGCGGGTTCTGCCGCAGCCGCTGGGTGGCCACGACGGCGTCGTTGTGGAACCTGCGCGCGAGCTGTGCCCGGTAGGCGGCCTGCTCGAGGTCCGCCAGCGGCGCGGCCGCGACGGGGTCGGCGCGCAGCGCGGTCAGGTCCTCGGCGTCACCGAGCGCAGCCCGCAGGTCGATCGTGAGCTCGGACTCGACGAGGCCGCGCTCCATGCCGGTGTCGGCGAGGTCGCTGGCGCCGCCGACCAGCCGCGGTGCCTGCACCGCGGCGTTCCAGGCGGCTTCCGCCACGATCAAGGTGGAGGCCGCGTCGAGACGACCGGTCCGGGCGAGGTTGCCTGCGGTCTCCGCGCGCCGGACGAGCTGGGCCTCGAGCACCGCTCGCGAGCTGATGACCCGGCGGTGCAGCCGGTCGACCCGCTGCGCGAGGTTGACCAGCACCAGACCGACGATCGCGACGACGCCGATCGCGATCAGCGCCATCTCGGCGCCGCTCACCGGGTGCCCCTCATCGCCTGCCTCGGAAGATCCGCTCGAGAAGACCGCGGTGGTCGCTCGGGGCCGCGGTCACCATCGCGTAGACATCCAGCACGCGGGAGGCGACCGTGCCCCAGTCGAACCGGCCGACGGCGGTCCGTGCGTACCGCCGGAGCCGCTCGGTCTCCTCGGGCTGCTCGATCGCCTCGATGAGCACCCGGGCGAGGTCGGCGGAGTCGCCCGTGCGGAAGATCCGGCCCGAGGCGCCGTCGTCGAGCACGGCCCTGAACGCCACCAGATCGCTCGAGATCACACCCGCGCCGCCGCTCATCGCCTCGACGAGCACGATGCCGAACGACTCTCCCCCGATCTGCGGTGCCACGTACAGGTCGAGCGAGGCGAACAGCGCCAGCTTGTCCGACTCGCTGATCTCCCCCAGGTACTCGACGGCGTCGCGCGGCAGCCCCGCGTCGCGGAGCGCGTCGTCGATGTCGCCGCGACCGGCGACCAGGAACCGCGCACCGGGGCTCTGCCGGCGCACCGCCGTCACCGCGCCGAGAAGGACCTGCAGGCCCTTGCGCGGCTCGTCGAGCCGCCCGAGGAACCCGATCGTGGGCGCCTCGGCGCTGCCCTGCCAGCGTGGGTCGGGGCTCGCGTTCGCGAACCGGTCCACCTCGACGCCGTTGGGGATGACGACGGCGTCGCCCCCGAGGTGCTCGACGACCGTGCGTCGGGCGGCTTCGGAGACGGCGATCCGGGCGCTGATGCGCTCCAGCCCCGGCTGCAGGAACGGGTTGGCGATGATCATCGCCCGGGACCGCTCCTGCGAGGAGTGGAAGGTGCCCACCACGGGAGCGGTGGCAGCCCGCAGCGCGATCAGGCCGACGCTCGGAACGATCGGCTCGTGGATGTGCACCACGTCGTGCGCCCCGTCCCTGAGCCACGTCTCCACCCGCCTGGAGACGAGCGGGCCGAACGCGACCCGCGCCGTCGAGCCGTTGTAGTTGACGGGCACCGTGCCGCCGGCCGAGGTCACGTACGGCGGCAGGTCGCTCTCGTCGTCGGAGGGCGCCAGCACCTGGACGTGGTGCCCGCGGGCCATCAGGTTCTCCGCGAGGTCGCGGACGTGGTAGTTGACGCCACCCGGCACGTCCCATGCGTAGGGGGTCAGCAGGCCCACACGCAACGTCTTCACCCGCTCTCGTCCGTCGCGATCGCGCCGGCGCTCGCGCGCGCCAGCCGGTCGGCGTCGAGGTCGTCGGAGAAGACCTTCTGCAGCATGTGCCAGTCCTGCGGGTACTGCTGGATGCGCGCGACCTGGAGGTCCACCCAGCGCTGCGTCATCGCGGCGATCGCCTCGCGCTGCGGCAGCTCGGGCGCCTCGATCGGTCCCTGGAAGTCGATGACGATGCCCCAGGGACTGCCCGCGCGCCGGCGCCGGTCGCCGTGCAGGCGCTCGTAGTGGATGTGCACCGAGTACAGCGCGGCTCGGGCGGCCAGGGCGAGCGCCGCCGGACCGGGCGCCACCCGCATCGGGTGGCCCGCGGCGTCGACCTCCAGCCCGTCGCGGCTGAGGTCGCGGTCGGCGAGCAGCGGCACGAACGAGACCGGCTTGCGCATCCCGGTCAGCAGCCGGCGGAACACACCGGTGCCCTTGGCGAAGGGGACGATCCGCAGCCCCAGCCCCTCGCGGAACTCGACGAACTGCCGGAACAGCTCTTCGGGCTCGAGGGTCTCCGCCACCGTGAGCACCGGCGAGTACCGCTTGACGAACCAGGCACCCGCGAGGTCCCAGTTGCCGCTGTGGGTCAGCGCGCCGACCGTGGCCTGCCCGCTCTCGATCAGCGCGAGCATGGGCTCGTGCCCGACCGCGCGGACCCGTGCCGCGATCTGCTCCTCGGTGAGACCGGGGAGCTGGAAGGACTCGGCGTAGTAGCGCATGTACGAGCGCATGCCTCGACGCGACATGCGCCGCAACGCACGACCCTGCAGGTCGGGCCGCAGCCGTTCCAGGTTCCGCTCGAGCTGCTTCACGCCGCCGATCCGGGCCGCGTGCGCGATGACGGCGACGGCGTCGAAGATGCCGCGGACGAGCGCGCCAGGCAGCCGCGGCACCACGCGCCAGGCGAGCAGGAACAGCGAGCCGGCGTTCATGCGGTTCTCCCGTCGACGAGCGCACGGCGCACGAGCACCATGCGTTGGCCCACCGTGACCAGGCTGGCGGCGGCCAGCAGCGCCAGGGCGACGACCAGCACCAGCACGGGCAGCCCCAGCCCGACGAGCAACGTCGCAGCGAGCGCAACGATCAGCCGATCGGCTCGCTCGGCGATGCCCACCTTGGCGACCACCCCCAGCGCCTGCGCCTTGGCGCGCGCGTACGAGACGAGGCCGCCGAGCGCCAGGCACGCCACCGCCGTCGCCACGCCCCAGGTCTGGGTGCTGCCCGTGGTGTGGCCGACGAAGTACAGCGTCAGCCCCGCGAAGATCGCGCCGTCGGAGAACCGGTCGAGCGTCGAGTCGAGGAACTCGCCGTACGGTCGTGGTTCCTCACCGTGCACGAGCCGGGCCATGATCCCGTCGATCGAGTCGGTGAGCACGAACACGCCGAGCACCAGCGCTCCCACGGTGAGGTGCGCCGTCGGCAGCAGGGTCAGCGAGGCGGCGATCACCGCGAGGGTCCCCGCGAACGTGACCACGTCCGGGGAGACCTTGAGCCTGACGAGCAGTCGTGCCAGCGGCCCGAAGAGGGCGCTGGAGACTCCGCGACCGCGGTTGCCGAGGACCACGGCTACTCCCCCGGCCAGGCGGCGGCGAGCTGCTCGCGCGTGTGGCCGAGCAGCTCCGGGACCGCCTTGGTGCGGCCGATGATCGGGAGGAAGTTGGCGTCGCCGTCCCAGCGGGGCACGACGTGCAGGTGCGCGTGCCCGGCGATACCCGCACCTGCGCCGGACCCGGTGTTCATGCCGGTGTTGAAGCCGGTGGGTCGCTTGGTCGCACGCAGCACCTCGATGCCCGTGGTGACGAGCTCGATCGACTCGGCTCGCTCCGCCGTCGACATGCTCACGAGGTCGGGCACGTGGCGGTAGGGGCAGATCAGCAGGTGACCGGGGTTGTAGGGGTAGAGGTTGAGCGCGACGAAGCACGTCACGCCTCGGTGCACGATCAGCGCGTCGGCGTCCGCCCCCCGCGGGCCGGAGCAGAACGGGCAGTCCCGCTCGGAGGTGCTGACGACCTTCTCGGGGCCGTCCACGTAGACCATCCGGTGCGGGGTCCACAGGCGCTCGTAGCCGTCGGGCTCCCGGGGGAAGCCCGACGGCGGGAGCGCGCCTGCCGTGGTCGGGTCCTCCTCGGTCACACCTGCACCCGGTCCGCGATCGCGTCGCGCACGATCGTCACGGCCTCGCTGATCGGGACCCCGTTGCGCTGGGAGCCGTCACGGAACCGGAACGAGACCGCGCCGGCCTCGGCGTCGTCGCCACCGGCGATCAGGACGAAGGGGACCTTCTGCGTGGTGGCGTTGCGGATCTTCTTGTTGAAGCGGTCGTCGGAGTCGTCCAGCTCGGCGCGGACACCGGCAGCCCGCAGCTGCGCGACGACGTCCTCCAGGTAGTCGTTGAACGGCTCCGCCACCGGGACCGCGAGCACCTGCACCGGGGCCAGCCACGGCGGCATCGCACCCGCGTAGTGCTCGAGAAGGATCGCGAAGAAGCGCTCGATGGAGCCGAACAGGGCGCGGTGGATCATCACCGGGCGCTGGCGGGAGCCGTCCGCTGCGGTGTACTCCAGCTCGAACCGCTCGGGCAGGTTGAAGTCGAGCTGGATGGTCGACAGCTGCCAGGTCCGCCCGATCGCATCCCGTGCCTGCACCGAGATCTTCGGACCGTAGAACGCCGCGCCGCCCGGGTCGGGGACGAGGTCGAGGCCCGAGGCGAGCGCGACCTCCTCCAGCACGGCGGTGGCTTCCGCCCAGGTGGCGTCGTCACCGACCGACTTCTCCGGGTTGCGGGTGGACAGCTCGAGGTAGAAGTCGTTCAGACCGTAGTCGCGCAGCAGGTCGAGCACGAAAGTCAGCAGGGAGGCGAGCTCGTCGCGCATCTGCTCGCGGGTGCAGTAGATGTGCGCGTCGTCCTGCGTGAAGCCGCGGGCGCGGGTCATGCCGTGCACCACGCCGGACTTCTCGTACCGGTACACGGTGCCGAACTCGAACAGCCGCAGCGGAAGCTCGCGGTAGGAGCGTCCCCGGGCGTCGAAGATCAGGTTGTGCATCGGGCAGTTCATGGGCTTGAGGTAGTAGTCCTGCCCCTGACGGCGGAGGGTGCCGTCGGCGTCGCGCTCCTCGTCCACCCGCATCGGCGGGTACATGCCGTCGGCGTACCAGTCCAGGTGCCCGGAGACCTCGAACAGCTTCGCCTTGGTGATGTGCGGGCTCGACGCGAAGGAGTACCCGGAGGCGATGTGACGCCGGCGCGAGTAGTCCTCCATCTCCATCCGGATCATCGCGCCCTTGGGGTGGAACACCGGCAGCCCGGAACCGATCTCGTCCGGGAAGGAGAACAGGTCGAGCTCGGTGCCCAGGCGGCGGTGGTCGCGGCGCTCGGCCTCGGCGAGCCGCTCCGTGTACGCGCGCAGCTCGTCCTTGGTGGGCCACGCGGTGCCGTAGACGCGCTGCAGCTGCGGGTTCTTCTCGCTGCCGCGCCAGTACGCCGCGGCGCTGCGCATGAGCTGGAAGCCGTTGCCGATCAGCTTGGTGGTCGGCAGGTGCGGGCCGCGGCACAGGTCCTTCCAGGCCACGACCTCGTTGCCCTCGCGGTCCCGGGCGACGTTGTCGTAGATCGTCAGCTCGCCCGCGCCGATCTCGGCGCTCGCGCCCTCCGCGGCGCCCTCGGCCGCTCCCGATCCCTTGAGCCCGACCAGCTCGAGCTTGTAGGGCTCGCCCGCGAGCTCGGCACGCGCCTCCTCCTCGGTCACCACCCGACGGCGGAACCGCTGGCCGGTGTTGACGATGCGCTGCATCGCCTTCTCGAGCTTCTTGAGGTCCTCGGGCTGGAACGGGGTCTCGACGTCGAAGTCGTAGTAGAAGCCGTCGGTGATCGGCGGGCCGATGCCGAGCTTGGCGTCGGGGTTGACCTGCTGCACGGCCTGCGCGAGCACGTGCGCGGTCGAGTGGCGCAGGATGCTCAGCCCGTCCGGGGAGTCGATGGTGACCGGCTCGACGGCCTGGGCGCCGTCGAGGACGACGTCGAGGTCGCGCAGCTCACCATCGACCCGGACGGCGACGACGGCCCGGTCCGAGCCGAACAGGTCCGTCCCGGTCGTGCCCGCGGCGACCGACTGCTGGGCACCGGCGACGGACAGGGAGAGCTCAGGCACGGCGACGCTTTCGTCGAGGGAACGGGACGAGTACCGATCGTAGTCAGCGCGAACCGGCCCCTCGCCCCGACGCGCGCCGGCGCGCTCGTCAGGACGGGCTGGTCCGCTGGTACATCGCGACGTCGATCCACCGACCGAGCTTGTGCCCCACCTCGCGCAGCAGCGCGGCGCGCTCGAACCCGAGGCCGCGGTGCAGCCGCTCGCTGGCGTCGTTGGGCAGCGCGACCACCGCGAGCACCGTGTGCACGTCCGGGTCGGAGTCCAGCCGCGCGAGCAGCGCGGAGTACAGGTCCCGCCCGATCCCGCGGCCGCGCGCCGCCGCGTCCAGATAGATGCTGACCTCACGCGTGGCGCGGTAGGCCGGCCGCGGGCGGAACGAGCCGGCGTAGGCGTAGCCGAGCACACGCCCCTCGTCCTCGACCACGAGGATCGGGCTGGCCGCACCCTCGACCAGGCGGGTGAGGACGCTCATACCGAGGGGCTCGATGTCGAACGTGGTGATCGCGGTGAGCACCTGCTCGTCGTAGATCGCTGCCATGCTCGGGATGTCGGCGGCGGTCGCGTCGCGGACGAGTGACGGTGGCACGGAGGTGACCCTAGAGCCGACGGGGGTCGATCACCGTCATCCCGACCGGTGCTGCCGTGTCCATGGCGGGGAGCAGGACCGCCGCCTCCTGGAGGGTGACGACACGCTCGACCAGCCTGGACGGGTCGAGGGTCCCCGCGGCGACGAGTCGCAGCATCTCCGGGTAGTCGGCCGCGGACATGCCATGGCTGCCGAGCACGTCGAGCTCCCAGGCGATCACGCGGTCCATCGGGAGCCGAGGGTGTCCCTCGAGCGCCGGCAGCAGGCCGATCTGGACGTGGCGACCGCGGCGGCGCAGGCTGCGGATCGCCGTGCTCGCGGCGCGCTCGCTCCCGACGGCGTCGACCGCCACGTGCGCACCGCCACCGGTGAGCTCCTGGAGCCGGGCAGCGACGTCGTCGGCCTTGCCGTCACCGTCGGCGTCGATGGTCTGCTCGGCGCCGAGCTCGCGCGCCAGCAGCAGGGCCGCCGGGGTGGGGTCGATGGCGACGACCCGCGCCCCCAGCGCGGTCGCGATCATCACGGCCGAGAGGCCCACGCCACCGGCCCCGATCACGCTGACCCACTCCCCCGGCTGCACCCGGGCGCGCGCGACCAGCGCGCGATACGCCGTCGCGAACCGGCACCCGAGTGCGGCCGCCGCCTCGAGAGCCACGCCGTCGGGGACCCGGACGAGATTGGTGTCCGCGGCGTGCAGCGCGACCCGCTCGGCGAACGAGCCCGCGTGCGTGAACCCGGGCTGCTGCTGGTACGGGCACACCTGCGCGTTGCCGCCCGCGCACCACGCGCAGCGACCGCACCCCTCGACGAACGGTGTCGTCACGCGGTCCCCGGGCGCCCACGCCTCGACGCCCTCGCCCACCTCGACCACGACGCCGGCCAGCTCGTGACCGCCGATGTGCGGCAGCGGGACGTCCTCGTGCCCGACCCAGGCGTGCCAGTCGCTGCGGCACAGACCGGTGGCCCGGACCTCGACGACCACACCGCCCGCCGGGACCTCGGGCTCCGGCACCTCGCGCACCGTCACCGGCCCCCGGTGGTGGTCGTAGACGAGTGCGCGCACCTCGCCAGCCTAGGGACCGAGGCGGTGTGCACGAGAACCGGAGGCCAGCACCCAGGCCCGGAAACGACGAACGGCCCCCTGCGGGGCCGTTCTGGTGGTGGGCGATACTGGGTTCGAACCAGTGACCTCCTCGGTGTGAACGAGGCGCTCTACCACTGAGCCAATCGCCCGAGTCCGTGCTCGGTGCCCTTCCGGGCGAGCACCGATGCTACCAGCGGTGCGGACCCGCTCCGAACGCACCACTCGGTCGCCTCTGATTAACCTCGGTGCATGTTCGCGCCTGGTCTTGCCATGCTCTGGGAGCCCACCGACCCGACGACGGCGCTGGTCGAGCGCTTCGGTCTCGCCGATCTCGACAGCGCGACCCGGTGGCTCTCCGCCGCGCTGCTCTCGGGGTGGGGCCTGCGCGCCGCCGGCGTCGAACGCATCCTGATCAGCGACGTCAACGCTCTCGCCTGGGTGCACACCGAGGACGCCACCGTGGTCGTCAAGGTCTCTTCCTTCGTGCCAGGTTTCGCGCGGCTCGACGACATCGCGGCGCTGGTCGGCGACCTCGAGGCCGACGGCCTCCCCGTGGCGGCACCGCTGCCGGCGCTGGACGGTCGGCGCCGTCGCGTGGTCGAGTCCGATCGCCCGCTCTCGGTCGCCGTGCACCCGATGATCGACGGCGACCTCCTGGACGTCGACGACGTCACCGCCGTCGGTGCCACCGGCGAGGTCGTGGGCAGGCTGCACGTCGCGCTCGCGGCGGTCGACCCCGCGCCGTTCGGCCATGGTCCTCGCGAGATCACCGGCGACCTGCGTGAGCACATCGCCTCCGGCCGGGAGTCCCTGCCCGAGGCACGGGCGCCGCGGGCGTGCGCCCGCCTGGGCGACCTCCTCGAGACCCTGCCCGACCTCGACGTCCCGCCCCAGCTCGGGCACGGTGACGTCCGCGGCGCGAACGTGCTGGTGCGCGACCACCAGGTGGCGGCGCTGCTCGACTTCGACGAGGTCAGCGTCCGCCACCGCACGGCGGAGGTCTCCCTCGGCGCGGTGCTGCTGGCGACCGAGTTCCGGCGCTGGCCCCCGGCACCCCTGGCGGCGCAGCGTGCCTTCCTCGACGGCTACGGCGGCGTCGTCCCGCTCACCGACGCCGAGCACGGCTGGTCCGAGGCGCTGCGGCTGTGGTTCGGCCTCACCCAGATCCCCGCCGGGGACGACCCCGCGGGCTGGGCCGCCGCGGTCGAGCAGAGCGTCTGAGGTTCGCACCGGCCGCGGCGGACCCGAGAAAACGCTGTGCATCGGCCGCCTCGGCGTCGCTAGCCTCGCCGAGCCGTGAGACGCGACGAGGAGGTGATTCCCATGACGGGATCGACATGGGTGCTCCGCTGCGAGGACACGGTCGGGCGATAGGTCGTCCCGGAGCGCCGCCCTCGAGCACTCCCGAAAGGTACGACCATGCACCTCCTCTCACACCGCCATCTCGAGCACGGTGTCGGCGAGCGCGCCTTCGCCGTCGGCGAGATCCCCGGCATCCTGTGGACGCCGCCGACCCAGCCGGCGCCATTGATCCTCATGGGCCACCCCGGCGGGCTCGGCAGCATGTACCCGCGACTGGTGGCTCGGGCCGTGCGCGCCGCGGCAGACGGTTTCGCGACGGCTGCCATCGAGCTTCCTGGCGGCGGTGAGCGGCCCCGCATGGCCGGCGCCGAGCACGCGCGCGCTGATCTGCGCCGCGCCCTCGCGGCCGGTGAACCGGTCGGCGCGATCGTCGACCGGCTGGTGCTGCCCCTCGTCGAACGGGCGGTCCCGGAGTGGCAGACGGTGCTCGACGCGCTCCTCGCGCTGCCCGATGTGAGCGGCCCGGTCGGCTTCTCCGGCGGACCGATCGCCATCGGCATCCGCCTCGCGCTCGTCGAGCCACGCATCGCGGCGGCCGGGCTCTTCGCCGGGAGCTTCGTTCCCGCGGTCATGCTCGGCGAAGCACGCCGAATCACGATCCCCCTGCACGTGCTGCTGCAGTGGGACGACGAGGGGAACGACCGGCAGGCGGCGCTGGATCTGTTCGACGCCTTCGGCTCGCGGGAGAAGACCCTGCAGGCCAACATGGGGGGCCATGCCGGCGTCCCTGCGTTCGCCGGCGACGACGCGGCTCGGTTCTTCGCGCGGCACCTGACGGCAGGGTCCTGATCGGGTCGATCCGGGATCGCGGCCCGGTCACCCGTCCGCCTTACGGGTCGATCTCCTCCCGGCTGCGCCGGTCGAACTCCTCGGCCATCGCGAGCGTGAGCGGACCGGGCTCCATCTCGCGGTCGTCGACCGCGACGATCGGGGTCATGCCGCGGGTGCTGGAGGTCAGCGCCGCGTGCGCGCTCTCGTGGATGGCGGCCAAGGGCCGCGCCTCCTCGCGGACCTCGATACCGGCGTCGGCGGCCCACTCCAGCACGAGCGCACGCGTCACGCCCGCGAGGCAGCCCGAGTCCAGCGGCGGCGTCACGAACGCGCCGTCGACCTCGAGGAAGACGTTGGTGCCCGTGCCCTCGCACAGCTCGCCGCGCGTGTTCGCGAAGATCGCCTCACCGGCGCCTCGCTCTTTCGCGTGCGCCAGCGCCACCACGTTCTCCGCGTAGGAGGTCGTCTTGAGTCCTGCGATCGGCGACCGCTCGTTCCGCACCCACGGCACCACCGCCACCCGCACCGGACCCGGCGCGCGGGCGCTGCCGGCCGCCACGATCAGCGTGCCGTCCGCACCGCTGCGGTCCGAGCCCAACGGCCCGTAGCCCGCGGTCCACGTGATGCGGAGCCGGCCGAGTCGGCCGCCCTGGTCCCGCCACCGCTGCTCGACGGCGGCGATCGCCTCCCGCACCCGGTCCTCGTCGGGTGCGTCCAGACCCAGGCCCCGTGCCGACCGCTCCAGCCGCCGCAGGTGCCGCGTCAGCGCGAACGTGCGCCCGTCGAGCAGCTCGCAGGTCTCAAACACGCCGTCGCCGACCGTGACGCCGTGGTCGAGCGCGGACAGCAGCGGCGTGCGCGGGTCGTGGAACTCGCCGTCGACGTACAGCAGGAGGTCGCTCATGACGCCAGCCTGCCCCGTTCAGGCCTGCGACGCCAACGACACCAGCCGGGCGGCCTTCAGCTCGGTCTCGGCCCACTCCTGGTCGGGGTCGCTCCCCCAGGTGATGCCGGCGCCGGTCCCGAACCTCAGCTCGCCGTCGGCCCACCAGAAGGTGCGGATGCCGACCGCGAGGCGTGCCCGGCCGCGGTCGGCGTCGATCCATCCGATCTGACCGCAGTAGGGACCGCGCGGCGCGGTCTCGAGCTCGTCGATGATCCGCAGCGCCGACGACTTCGGTGCCCCGGAGACCGAACCGGGCGGGTGGGCGGCGGCGAGCAGCGGCGCCCAGCCGGTCGGGCCGCCGTCGAGCAGGCGACCTCGCACCCGCGAGACCAGGTGGACCAGGCCGGGGTGCTCCTCGACCGCCAGCAGGTCGGTCACCTCGACCGTGCCCGGGACGCACACACGCTGGAGGTCGTTGCGCACCAGGTCGGTGATCATCACGTTCTCGGCACGGTCCTTGGGCAGCAGACCCGACGGCGTCGCCGCGGTGCCCTTGATCGGCCCGGAGCTGACGATGCCGTCGGCGACCTCGAGCGAGAGCTCGGGCGAGGCGCTCACGACCCACGAGCCTGGGCCGGCGACGCCTCCGGCGGGGATGTCGATCAGCGCCGCGTAGGGCGCCGGGTTGCCGGTCGCGAGCCGCACGGCCAGACCCACGGGGTCGGGCCGCACCGGCACCGGCGCCGCGAGCACGCGGCAGATGTTCGCCTGGTAGACCTCGCCCTCGGCGATGTCGGCGCGGACCCGCTGCACCGCCGCGACGTACTGCTGCCGCGAGAGTGATGTTCGCCACGCGTCCCGTGGCGGCCCGTGCCATCGCTCCGGACCGCGCGTGACCTCGTCGGTGGCGCGGACCTCGGCGAACCGCCAGGCGTGCCACGGCCCGTCGAACTCGGCGACCACGACCCACCAGCCGCCACCGGACAACGCGTCGGGCTGCTCACGCAGATCCACGTGCTCGAGCACCCGCTCGGCCCGCACACCACGGAACCAGGCACGCGGCACGCGTGGGGCGATGGTCACGCCGCCACGCTAGTCAGCCGCGACTGGTGCCCGCCCGACGTCCACCTGGCAACACGCCGCCGGGCCCGGTTGGACGACGCCGCGATACGTGGGCTAAAGTCGACGCCGCACCACCGAGAGGGGAAACCCGCCCGGTGACGCACGCGGATGTGGCTCAGTGGTAGAGCATCACCTTGCCAAGGTGAGGGTCGCGGGTTCGAATCCCGTCATCCGCTCGAAATCGGCGGCCCAGCAGGGCACACCTGGTGGGTTGGCCGAGTGGCGAGGCAGCGGCCTGCAAAGCCGTATACACGGGTTCGAATCCCGTACCCACCTCGCACGGGCGATTGGCGCAGCGGTAGCGCGCTTCCCTGACACGGAAGAGGTCACTGGTTCGATCCCAGTATCGCCCACACTGCTAGGAAGACGAGCTCTCAGCTCACCGGCAGCGACCCACCCGCGCGCCGTTCATGTGCGCGCCACAGTGCTGTCGGGCGGACGTGGCCCGGCATAGTGGAGACATCTTGCCCAACGGCTCATCCCAGGCCCGCCTGCTCGATCGCCGCGCCGCGCGCGGCGACGACGCCGCGCCCATCATCCCGATCCTCGCCCGCAAGGTGCGTGAGGTCGAGGCTAAGGCTGCCCGCGGCAAGGTCGGACCGACCAACCGCACCCGCTTCCAGGTGATCGCGCTGCTGGTCCGTGAGGAGCGTGCCCGCGTCAAGTCGGACACGAACCTCTCGACGGCGGCCCGCACCGAGCTGCTCAAGCGCCTGGACGGCGTCGCGACGATCCTGGCCCGCACCGCGGCGCGGGACACCTCGCTGCTGACGCTGCTCGACCCCGCCACCACGCCCGGGCCCGCCGCGCAGCGCATGCGCCTGGACTGGCTCCTCGACTCCGGCGCCCAGTTGTCGCCCGAGGAGATGGAGATCAAGGCTCCGCAGATCAGCCGCCCCACGGTGGTCCCCGCGGCGCTGGCCGACCGTCAGGTCGTGCCGCCCTCGGTCAAGCGCCGGCTCAAGGCGACCCCGTTCCTGGCACCCGCCATCCAGGCCCCCGAGCGCCCGCTGACCGGCCGCCTCAGCGGCTGGGACCTGATGGAGCCGCTGTACCGCTCGTTCGAGCAGGGCGCCGGCGGTGGCGCGGCCACCATGGACCTGCCGCCGCTCCCCCGCTTCGAGCACTTCTCCCCGCGCGGCCGTGAGCTGATGCCGCACCAGGTCGAGCTGCTCGAGGCCGTACGCCGAGGTCACCGCACCTTCCTGCTCGCCGACGAGCCCGGCCTCGGCAAGACCGCCCAGTCGATCCTGGCGGCCTCGGTCGCCGGCGCGTTCCCGCTGCTCGCCGTCGTGCCCAACGTCGTCAAGATCAACTGGGCCCGCGAGGTCGAGCAGTGGACGCCGTCGCGCAAGGTCACGGTGATCCACGGCGACGGCGACACGATGGACGCGTTCGCGGACGTCTTCGTGGTCAACTACGAGATCCTCGACCGCCACCTGTCGTGGCTGATGCGGTTCGGCTTCCGGTCGATGGTCGTCGACGAGGCCCACTTCATCAAGAACCTCTCCTCGCAGCGCAGCCAGCACGTGCTCGCGCTCGCCGAGCAGATCCGGCAGACGAGCCCCGGTGGCAACCCGCTGCTGATGGCGCTGACCGGTACGCCGCTGATCAACGACGTCGAGGACTTCCACGCGATCTGGAAGTTCCTCGGCTGGGTCGAGGACAACCAGCCCGCGCCCGCGCTGATGCGCAAGCTCGAGGCGATCGGGCTCACGCCCGCGGACCGCGGCTTCTACCCCGAGGCGCGCGCCGCGGTGATCTCGATGGGCATCGTGCGACGGCTCAAGTCGGAGGTCGCCCAGGACCTGCCGGCGCGCCGGATCGCGGACCTGCCCGTCGAGCTCGACGACGACCTCGGTCGTTCGATCCGGCAGGCCGAGCGCGAGCTCGGTGCCCGGCTCGCGCAGCGGTACCACCGGCTGTGGGAGACCCGTCACGGCGGCGAGGCCGAGCCCTTCGAGCCCGATCTCGACATCATGCGGTCGGTCGCGACGGCGGAGCTCGAGTCCTCGCGCAACGCCAGCGGCGGCGGCGAGAACGTCTTCACGATGGTGCGCCGCATCGGTCAGGCCAAGGCGACCCTCGCCACCGACTACACCGCCCAGCTGGCGCGCTCGGTGGGCAAGGTCGTGTTCTTCGCCAAGCACATCGACGTCATGGACACCGCGGAGCGGCACCTGGCGGAGGCCGGTCTGAAGACCGTCTCGATCCGCGGCGAGCAGACCTCCTCGGCACGTCAGAAGGCGATCGACGCGTTCGCGAACGACCCCGAGGTCGCCGTGGCGGTGTGCTCGCTGACCGCGGCCGGGGTGGGGATCAACCTGCACTCGGCGTCCAACGTCGTGCTCGCCGAGCTGTCCTGGACGGCGGCCGAGCAGGGTCAGGCGATCGACCGCGTGCACCGCATCGGTCAGGAGCAGCCGGTCACGGCGTGGCGGATCCTCGCCGCGCACACGATCGACACCAAGATCGCCGAGCTCATCGACGCCAAGCAGGGCCTCGCGGCCCGCGCTCTCGACGGCGACGACACCGAGATCGTCTCGACGACCTCGGTCCAGCTCGACGCGCTGGTCCACCTCATGCGCGAGGCACTGACCCGCTAGCCCCGCTGGCGCGGTCCGCTCACCGAGGCTCGAGACGCACGACGACGGACTTCGAGGTGGGTGTGTTGCTCCCCTTGGCCACCGAGTCCAGCGGCACCAGCACGTTGGTCTCCGGGTAGTACGCCGCAGCGCACCCGACCGCCGTCGGGTAGGCGACGACACGGAACCGCTCCGCGCGGCGCTCCACGCCGTCGCGCCACTCAGACACGAGGTCGACGACCTGGCCGTCGGCCACACCCAGCCGCTCGATGTCGAGCGGGTTGACGAGGACCACGCGGCGGCCGTGGTGGATGCCGCGGTACCGGTCGCTGTCGCCGTAGATCGTGGTGTTGTACTGGTCGTGGCTGCGCAGCGTCTGCAGCAGCACCCGTCCCTCGGGAAGGGCCGGGTAGGTGAGCTGGTTGACCTGCAGCTGGGCGCGGCCCGACGGCGTCGGGAAGGAGCGGCTGTCGCGCGGCGGGTGCGGCAGCACGAAGCCTGTCGGCTGGTCGAGCCTGGACTCGTAGTCCTCGAACCCGTCGACCACGGCCTCGATGTGGCGCCGGATCAGCCGGTAGTCCCCCTGCAGCGCCGCCCAGTCGAGCACCGGGCCGCGCGTCGCTGCCTTCTCCCGCGCGAACAGCTGCTGCGCGATCCCGGCCACGATCGCGACCTCGCTGCGCACGTGAGGCGAGGGCGGCGTGAGCCGACCCACCGAGGCGTGCACGGCGGACATCGAGTCCTCCACGCTGACCCGTTGCGGACCGCTCGCCTGAACGTCGGCATCGGTGCGGCCCAGCGCGGGCAGGATCAGCGCGCGCCGCCCGGTGACCACGTGCGAGCGGTTCAGCTTGGTGGAGACCTGCACCGTGAGCCGGCACCGGCGGGTCGCCGCCTCGGTGACGTCGGTGTCCGGGGTGGCGCGCAGGAAGTTGCCCCCCATCGCCATGAACACCCCGACCTTGCCGTCGCGCATGGCGCGGATCGCCTGCACGGTGTCGTACCCGTGGTCGCGCGGTGACGCGAACCCGAACTCGGCGTCGAGGCGGTCGTGGAAGCGCTCCGGCATCCGCTCGAAGATGCCCATGGTCCGGTCGCCCTGCACGTTGGAGTGGCCACGCACCGGGCACACACCCGCGCCGGGTCGGCCGATGTTGCCCTGCAGCAGCAGCACGTTCGCGATCTCCGCGATCATGGCGACGGCGTGCTCGTGCTGCGTCAGGCCCATCGCCCAGCAGACGATGGTCGCCGGCGAGCGGACGAACTCCTCACCGAGCTCGCGGACCTGGGCCTCGGTGAGCCCGGTCGCCGTCCGGATCTCGTCCCAGGGCACGGTGCGCAGGTGTGCGAGGTAGGGCTCCAGGCCGTCGCAGTACCGCTCGAGGAAGTCCCGGTCGAGCACCTCCGAGGACTCCTCGTCGCGCTCCAGCAGGTGCTTCGCGATGCCGAGGAACAACCCGAGGTCGCCGCCGAGGCGGATCGGCAGGTGGAGGTCGGAGAGCTTCTCACCGCGTCCGGCGAGACCGAGCGGCGACTGCGGGTCCTTGAACTCGATCAGCCCGGCCTCCGGCAGCGGGTTGACCGAGACGACGCGCGCGCCGCGGCGCTTCGCCTTGGCCAGCGCCCCCAGCATGCGCGGGTGGTTGGTGCCCGGGTTCTGACCGGCGACCACGATCAGCTTGGCGTCGTAGATGTCCTGCAACGACACCGAACCCTTGCCGACGCCGATGCTCGCCGTGAGCGCCGCCCCCGAGGACTCGTGGCACATGTTCGAGCAGTCCGGCAGGTTGTTGGTGCCGTAGCCGCGCACCATCAGCTGGTAGGAGAACGCCGCCTCGTTGGAGGTGCGGCCCGAGGTGTAGAACACCGCCTGGTCCGGACTGTCCAGCGCCTCCAGCTCGTCGGCGATCAGGGTGAACGCGTCGTCCCAGGTGATCGGTCGGTAGTGGGTGGCGCCGTCGTCGAACACCATCGGATGGGTGATCCGACCCTGCTGACCGAGCCAGAAGTCGTCCTGCCGTGCCAGGTCGGCGAGGCTGTGCCGGGCGAAGAACTCCGGGGTCACGAGCCGCGTCGTCGCCTCCTCGGCGACCGCCTTGGCGCCGTTCTCGCAGAACTCGGCCGGGCTGCGGTGCTCGGGGTCCGGCCAGGCGCAGCCGGGGCAGTCGAACCCGTGCTTCTGGTTGACCCGCAGCAGCGTCTGCGCGGTGCGCACCGGTCCCATCTGGGTCAGCGCCACCTGCATCGCGTGCGTGACGGCGGGCAGCCCGACGCTGGTGACCTCCGGCTCGACGACCTCGAGCTCCGACTCGTCGATCCCGCTCCTGGGTGCCCGGCTCACGTCTCGAATCTAGCCCCCCGGGCAGCTTGTGGTGGGAACACCCGCGCGGCGCCGGGCGTTGGCACCTCGGCCCATCGCGCAGCTGCCCTCGGGCGCTGGGCGTCCCCTGCGAACGGAGACCCGTGCCTGAGACCACCGATGCCACCGTGAACGCCCTTCGCGAGGAGCAGGACTTCCTCGATCTCGCCGATCGCCGCCGCCGCGACCTGCTCGCGGAGCTGCGCACCCAGCTGCGCGCGCCTGTCCAGGACCGGACCGACCAGCACCGCCGAGCGCTGCTCGCCGCCCGGCTGCGTGCCCTGACCGAGGCCGACCACGGCCTGGTGCTGGGGCGGATCGACACCGTGGACGCCGCCACGCACCGGATCGGCCGGATCGGTGTGCCGCGCGCCGACGGCGGTGAGCCCCTCGTCCTGGACTGGCGCGCCGAGGCGGCCCGGCCGTTCTACACCGCGACCGCGCTGGAACCGCAGGGCCTGGTCCGCCGCCGTCACATCCGCACCGAGGGTGCGCGGGTGATCGGTGTCGACGACGAGGACCTCACGCGCGACGGCTCGGCCGGTGGGCTGGTGGGCGAGGCGGCACTGCTGTCCGCGCTCGACGAGCGCCGCACCGGCCGGATGGGCACGGCCGTCGCGACCCTGCAGCGCGAGCAGGACGCGATCGTGCGCGCACCCGCGGACGCTCCGCTGGTGGTCCAGGGCGGGCCCGGCACCGGCAAGACGGTCGTGGCGCTGCACCGCATCGCCTACCTGTTGTTCGCCCAGCCGGGCATCGCTCGCCGGGGCGTGCTGCTGCTGGGACCCTCGCGGCGGTTCCTGCGCTACGTGGAGCAGGTGCTGCCCGCCCTGGGTGAGACCGCCGTGGTGTCGACGACCTGCGACGCGTTGGTTCCGGGCGCCGCCGTCGAGCGGTCCGAGTCCCGGGTGCTCGCCGAGATCAAGGGCCGCGCCCTGTGGTGGGACGCGATCGTGGGCCACGTCCGCAGCCTGGTGCCCGCCGCCGCGGACCTCGTGCTGGTGCTCGACGGCGAGCGGTACGAGATCTCCCAGGCTCGCGTCGCCGCCGCGCTCCGGTCCTCGCTCGCCGGTGACCGCAGCCTGCTCGCGGCGCGCGGGCTCGCCTTCGCGGCCCTGCACGACGCGCTGGTCGACGCCGTGGTCGAGCGGACGACCACGCTGCTGAGCACGGTGGAGGAGGGCTTCGAGGACATCCTCGGCAGCGTCGACTCCGCACTCGCGCGCTCCGACGACCGTGCGGTGCGCACCGGAGCCAGCAGCAGCCAGGTCGACGGCGAGCTCTCCGAGGCGGACATCGAGGACCTGCGGGTCCGGGTCGAAAGCGACACCCGGGTGCGCGCGGCGCTGGAGCGATGGTGGCCCGAGCCCGCCCCGCGGGCGGTGCTGCAGGCGCTGCTGCACGACGCTCCGACGCTGGGCCGCGCGGCACGCGGGCTGACCGCGGCGGAGGTCACCGCCGTGGTGGCCGAGCCCGCGGGACTGGCACCGAGCGACATCCCGCTGCTCGGCGCGGTCACGGCGCTGATCGGGACGGCAGATGTCGCGGTCGACGACGCGGCGCCGTTCCTGGCGGCGCGCGCCTCGGCCGACCACGGGTGGACCTACGGCCACGTGGTCATCGACGAGGCGCAGGAGCTGTCCGCGATGCAGTGGCACATGGTGAGGCGACGCTGTCCCACCGGCTCGCTCACCGCCGTCGGGGACATCGACCAGACCGAGGCGCCGCACCGGCACACCGACTGGGAGGGTGCCCTCTCCCCCGCGCTCGGCGACCGCTGGCGCCGGGCTGACCTGTCGATCTGCTACCGCACGCCCCGCGAGGTGATGGCGCTGGTGCCGCCGATCCTCGACCGCGCCGGGAGCAGCAACGAGCCGCCGCGAGCGGTGCGGTCATCCGGCCGAGAGCCGCGCGAGGTGACGGTCGCGCCCGCTGGTCTCGTCGGCCTGGTGGCGGCCGAGGTCGCTGCCTGGGAGCGGGAGTACGCCAACGGCAGCGTCGGGGTCGTGGCCGCCCCCGCGCACCTCGACCCGCTGCGCGCCGTGCTGCCGGGGCTCCCGGTGGTCTCGGCGCTCGAGGCGAAGGGACTGGAGTGGGATGCGTGCGTGGTCGTCGACCCTGCGGGGATCGCCGACGAGCCGCGCGGGTGGAACGCCCTGTACGTGGCGGTCACCCGGTGCACGCAGGCACTGCTCCAGGTCCACGTGGGCTGACCGTGGTAGACACCAGGGATGGCCAGGACCACGCGTCGATCGCCCGCGGTGCGGATGCGCGCCGACGGCACGTCGACGAGCCGGCCTGACACGCTCGCCGGCGAGGAGCCGCTGGAGATCCGGGTCGACGGCGAGCAGTGGCTGGTCACCATGCGCACACCGGGCGGCGACGTCGACCTCGTGCACGGCCTGCTGCTGGCCGAGGGCATGATCACCCACGCCGACCAGGTCCGGCGCGTCACCTACGGGCCCGGGGTCCAGGCCGGTGGGCTGCTCGACTACAACACGATCGACGCCGCGCTCGATCGTGGGGCCGGCGCGCGGGCGCCGGCGCGGCGCGAACGCGCGGTGTACGTCTCGGGATCCTGCGGGATCTGCGGGACCTCGTCCATGGAGGCGGTGGCGCGCGCGTCGAGCTTCCCGGTCGCCGACATCACGTTGGAGGTGCCGCTCGGGGTGCTGCTCGGCCTGCCCGGTGTGCTGCGTGGCTCCCAGCAGCTCTTCGATCGCACCGGCGGCTTCCACGCGGCGGGCTTGTTCGACCGTGACGGGCGCCTGCTGTGCGTGCGCGAGGACGTGGGTCGGCACAACGCCGTCGACAAGGTGCTGGGGTGGGCGCTGCGCGAGGGGCAGGTACCGCTGCGCCGTGCGGTGCTGCAGGTCTCCGGGCGGCTGTCGTACGAGCTGGTCCAGAAGGCGTCGATGGCCGGGGTGGCCGTGATCGCCGCCGTCAGCGCACCGAGCGCCGCCGCCGTGGAGCTGGCCCAGGAGGTCGGCATGACCCTGGTCGCGTTCTCCCGCACCGAGAGCCTGTCGGTCTACAGCCGACCCGATCGAGTGATCTCGGTCACGACGGGCCCATCCGCACCGCCGGCGGAGGGAGATCGTTCCCAGAACGACGCATCCTGATGCGATCCTTACGCTCATGCAGACCTGGCCCGGACACCCCTACCCCCTCGGTGCGACCTACGACGGCAGCGGGACCAACTTCGCGTTGTTCTCCTACGTCGCCGACGCCGTCGAGCTCTGCCTGGTCGACGACGGCGAGGACGGCACCCCGACCGAGCGCCGCATCGAGCTGACCGAGGTCGACGCGCACGTGTTCCACGCCTACCTGCCGGGCATCGGTCCCGGGCAGCGGTACGGCTTCCGCGTGCACGGGCCCTACGACCCCGCGAACGGTCACCGCTGCAACCCGGCCAAGCTGCTGCTCGACCCGTACGCCCGCGCGATCGACGGGCAGATCGACGGCGACGAGTCCCTGTTCTCGTACCGTTTCGACGACCCGACCGCAGCCATCTCCGCGGAGGGGCTGAACGAGGACGACTCGCTCCCCCACACGATGACGTCGGTGGTCACCACGCCGTTCTTCGACTGGGGCCACGACCGGCCGCCGAACCACGACTACGCGAACACCGTGATCTACGAGGCCCACGTGCGCGGCATGTCGAAGCTGCACCC
This sequence comes from Pseudactinotalea suaedae, assembly GCF_009733815.1. Lineage (GTDB taxonomy): Bacteria > Actinomycetota > Actinomycetes > Actinomycetales > Beutenbergiaceae > Pseudactinotalea > Pseudactinotalea suaedae. The sequence continues at coordinate 550,096 of NZ_WNXY01000001.1, read as the reverse complement.
CGAGATCCCGGAGGAGATCCGCGGCACCTACGCCGCGCTGGGGCACCCCGCGATGATCCAGCACCTCCAGGAGCTGGGCATCACGGCCATCGAGCTGATGCCCGTGCACCAGTTCGTGCAGGACCCGCACCTGCAGGAGCGCGGGCAGCGCAACTACTGGGGCTACAACACGATCGGCTTCTTCGCTCCTCACAACGAGTACGCGGCCTACGGCACCCGCGGCGAGCAGGTGCAGGAGTTCAAGGGCATGGTCAAGGCCCTGCACGAGGCCGACATCGAGGTCATCCTCGACGTCGTCTACAACCACACCGCCGAGGGCAACCACCTCGGACCCACGCTGTCCTTCCGAGGCATCGACAACGCGGCGTACTACCGGCTGGTCGACGAGGACCAGGCGCACTACTTCGACACCACCGGGACCGGCAACTCGCTGCTGATGCGCAGCCCGAACGTGCTGCAGCTGATCATGGACTCGCTGCGGTACTGGGTGACCGAGATGCACGTCGACGGCTTCCGCTTCGACCTCGCGGCCACGCTCGCGCGCCAGTTCCACGAGGTCGACCGGCTGAGCGCGTTCTTCGACCTCGTGCACCAGGACCCGGTCGTGTCGCAGGTCAAGCTGATCGCCGAGCCGTGGGACCTCGGGCCGGGCGGCTACCAGGTGGGCGGCTTCCCGCCCCTGTGGACCGAGTGGAACGGCGCGTACCGCGACACGGTGCGGGACTTCTGGCGCGGCGAGCCCTCCACGCTCGGCGAGTTCGCGAGCCGGATCACCGGGTCATCGGACCTGTACGAGCACACCGGGCGCACGCCGATCGCGTCGATCAACTTCGTGACGGCGCACGACGGCTTCACGTTGCGCGACCTCGTCTCCTACAACGAGAAGCACAACGAGGCCAACGGCGAGGGTGGCAACGACGGCGAGTCGCACAACCGGTCGTGGAACAGCGGCGTCGAGGGCCCGACCGACGACCCCGAGATCACCGCGCTGCGCGCGCGCCAGCAGCGCAACTTCCTGACCACGCTGCTGCTCTCGCAGGGCGTGCCGATGATCCTTCACGGCGACGAGCTGGGCCGGACGCAGGGTGGTAACAACAACACCTACGCCCAGGACAGCGAGATCTCGTGGATGAGCTGGGACCTGGACGAGGACCAGCGCGACCTGCTGGAGTTCACGCGCTCGCTGATCGAGCTGCGACGCGATCACCCGGTGCTGCGGCGGCGCCGCTTCTTCAACGGCTCCAGCTCGCACACCGAAGGGCTGCCGGACCTGCCCGACATCGCGTGGCTCGACCTCACGGGTGACCCGATGGATGCCGAGGCATGGAACACCTGGTACGCGAAGTCGGTCGCCGTCTTCATCAACGGCGAGGCGATCGACGAGCCTGACGACCGCGGCCGCCGGGTCGTGGACGACTCCTTCCTGCTGCTCATCAACGCCGACGCCTCCGACCTCACGTTCGCGCTGCCGGAGGCGAGCTACGGCACCACCTGGCACGTGGTGCTGAGCACCGACCGGGAGGCCGAGCACGCCGAGGAGTACGCGGCGGAGGCCGCGGTCCCCGTGACCGCGCGCAGCATCACGGTGCTGTCCCGGCCGCCGCAGGACCCGCTCCTGTCCCCCGACCGGGCGGTCGCACCGACGTCGTCGCGCGGTACGAACGCACACGGGACGACCTCGATCGAGAACCCGGCGAGCCAGACGCCGGAGGCGCCGACCACGCCGGGCCAGGGAGCCTGACGTGGCGGACCGACGCAACCCCGTCTCGACGTACCGGCTGCAGCTCGGGCCGGACCTCAGCTTCGACGACGCGCGCGAGCGGCTGCCGTACCTCGAGGCGCTGGGCGTCACGGACCTGTACCTGTCCCCCATCCTGGCTGCGGCGCCCGGGTCGACGCACGGCTACGACGTCGTCGACCACGACCGGATCAGCGAGGTCATGGGCGGGCGCGCCGGGCTCGAGCGGCTGGTGGCCGACGCCCGGGAGCACGGCATGGGGATCGTCCTTGACATCGTCCCCAACCACATGGCTGCGCCCACGCCCGCCTACCTGAACCGGGCGCTGTGGTCGGTGCTCGCCGACGGACCGGACTCGCCCCACGCGAGCTGGTTCGACGTCGACCTGGCCGTCGGTCCGGTGCTGATGCCGGTCCTGGGACGGCGGATCGGTGCGGTGCTCGCCGACGGCGAGCTGACGCTGGAGCCGGCGCCCGCCGAGGTGCCCGAGGGTGGCTCGGGGTACGTGCTGCGCTACTTCGACCACATGCTGCCCGTGCGGGCGGGCACCGAGCACCTCCCGATCGCCGAGCTGGTGGACCGGCAGCACTACCGGCTGGCGTACTGGAAGGTCGCCGACGAGGAGCTCAACTACCGGCGCTTCTTCGACGTCGGGACGCTCGTCGCGATCCGGGTGGAGCGGCGCGAGGTCTTCGACGCGACCCACCGCTTGGTCGTCGAGCTCGTGGAGCAGGGACTGGTCGACGGGCTGCGGGTCGATCACCCGGACGGGCTCGCCGACCCGCGGGGGTACTTCCGCTGGCTCGACGAAGCCACGGGCGGCGCGTGGACGGTCGCCGAGAAGATCCTCGAGCCCGACGAGACGCTGCCCGGCGACTGGCCCACGGCCGGGACCACCGGCTACGACACGGCGTGGCGCATCGGGCAGGTCCAGATCGACCCTGCCGGTGCCGCCGAGCTCGCCGGGGTGATGACCACGATCAGCGGCGACGCGTTCGGGGGCCTGGACGCCGTCGTCGAGCAGTCCAAGCGGGAGATCGCCACGGGCTCGCTCGCCGCGGAGGTGGAGCGGCTCAGCCACGTGATCGCCGACGAGTGCCGCGCGGACGTGCGGCTGCGCGACCACACGCTGACGGCGATCCGGGAGTGCGTGCGCGAGCTCGTGGTGGCGTGCGACCGCTACCGGGCCTACGTGGTGCCGGGTGAGCCGGCGCCGGCGCAGAGCGTCGGGCTGGTGACCGAGATGGCCGAGCACGCGCGCGTCCACCTCGACGCCGAGCGTGGCGAGACGCTCGACCTCGTGGTCGACCTCGTGCTGGGGCGCGAGGCCGGCAGCGCGGGTCGCCGGTTGCAGCCGCGGCGCGACGAGATCATCGTGCGCTTCCAGCAGGTGTGCGGCGCGGTGATGGCCAAGGGCGTCGAAGACACCGCGTTCTACCGGTGGACGCACCTGACCAGCCTGTGCGAGGTGGGCGGTGCACCGCAGAAGTTCGCGATCGCCCCGGACGACCTGCACGCGTTCGCGCACTCGCTGCAGCTGAGCCACCCGGCCACGATGACGAACTCCTCCACGCACGACAGCAAGCGCGGCGAGGACGTCCGTGCCCGGATCGGCGTGCTGTCGCAGCTGGGGTCGGCCTGGCGTGAGCAGGTCACCGCGCTGCGTTCGGTCACCGAGTCCTACCGGCCCGAGCTGGACGGGCGGACCGAGAACCTGCTCTGGCAGACGCTGGCCGGGACCTGGACGAGCGACGGACCGCTCGCTGCGGACCGGTTGTCCGGCTATCTCGTCAAGGCGAGCCGCGAGGCGAAGGGCTGGACCACGTGGACCGCGCCCGACGAGGCCCGTGAGGAGGCGCTGACGGCGTTCGTGTCCGCGCTGCTGCTCGACGAGGCTGTCGCCGAGCTGATGACCACCTGGGTGCGACGCACAGCCGAACCGGTGCGGACGGCGATCCTGGTCACGAAGGCGCTGCAGCTCACGATGCCCGGGGTCGCGGACCTCTACCAGGGCACCGAGACGACGAGGATCGGCCTCGTCGACCCGGACAACCGCGGCCCGGTCGACGTCGCTCCGTTGGCGGAGGCGCTCGCACGGCTCGACGCCGGGCAGCGGCCCGCCGATCTCGGCGAGGAGAAGCTGCGGCTGGTCGCCGCGCTGCTGCGCCTGCGGCGCTCGGTCCCCGAGGCGTTCGTGGGCGCTCGCGCCGGCTACGCGGCGCTGCCGACGACCACGGGGCACGCCGTCGCGTTCATGCGCACGCTCGACGACGCTCCCCGCGTCTGCACGGTCGTCACCCGGCTGCCGGTCGCCCTGGCAGCATCCGGTGGTTGGGCCTCCCACGCCGTGGTGCTGCCCGAGGGGCGCTGGCGCGACGTGGTGAGCGGTCACGAGCACGACGGCGGCAACGTGATGCTCAGCGACCTGCTCTCCGACTCCCCCGTCGCCGTCCTCGAGGCGTTGTAGGGCTGAGCTCGTGCCCGGGGTGCTCGAGTGGGTCCGACAGCGGTTCCCCGAGCACTCGTGGGATACCGCCGAGCTGGCCCATGGCGCCTTTCACGACATCGTTCTCGGCGATGACGTGGTGGCGAGGGTCGTGGCGGACGGTGCACCCGTCGAGGCGGAGACCGAGCACGCGTCATGGCAGGTGTGGCAGCACCTCGGTCTACCGGTGACGGTGCCAGCGCTGCTGAGCGAGGTGCGCTCCGGCGAGGGGCGGAGCGGCTACCTGGTCAGCCGGTTGCCTGGGCAACCCGCCACGGAGGTCCCGTGGTCGGCAGCACGCGGAGTCGTCGCCGACGTCCTGGCAGCGTTGCGCGACGTGGACGTCTCTCGGATCCGGCTACCCGCCGCACGCACGTGGTGCGGCGGCGCCACGTTTCCCGAGATCGTCCGCGAGGAACTCGTCCCCCGGCTGGCGCGGCACGACGACGCCGGAGTCGCCTCGGTCGCTGTTCGCATCGTTGAGGCGATGGTGGCGCTTCCGGTTGATGGTGCCGCGGTCCTGGTCCATGGCGACCTGGGTCCGCACAACCTGCTCTGGACGGCCCGCTCAGCCGGTCCTGGCCGCGTGACCGGTCTCATCGACGTCGACCACTCATGCCTGGACGATCAGGTGATCGATCTGGCCCCGTTGGTGGGGTTCTACGGGGCGGCCGCTGTGCGTGAGATCGCACCTGCCGCTGCGGTCGCGCGTGCTGTGACCTACCGGGGCACCCTTGCGCTGCAGGTGGCTGCGGCGGCGCACCTGCGTGGCTCCGAGCAGCTCCGTGACCACGCCCTGGGCAACTTTGCTCGCAGGGTTCGAGCGGGGACGGTGGACGCGTAAGGATCCCTTCCGGAGGCACGCGCGTCGCCGTCGCCTGATGCCCTGAGCCCTGACGGAGCGAGGCTGTGCTCCAGTCGGCTCAGGCCCGGGTGGGGCGAGAAGCCGCGGCTCAGTCCACGCCGTGCTCGAGGGCCTGTCGGTTTGCCTGGTACTGCTTCTGGCCGATCAGTCGCCAGGCCAGCCGACCGGGCAACGGCATATGGGTGCGCAGCCAGGTGGCACCGCCGTCGGGCTGGGCGGCCAGGATCATGCCGAGGAAGGGGAAGGCCTGGCCCTTCGGCACGGACCTGCGACCGTGCTCGCCGGCAGCGTCCATCTCCTTCTGGGTCATCGCCTCCGCCAGCGCGGGCACGACGGTCTTCTCCTCGTCCGGGAGGTGCACGGCCAGGCACTGGTTGATGCTCGACAAGGCCCGGAGGATCGGCTCGGCGTCCGCGCCGCGCCCGCTCGCACGCCAGGGCGGAAGAGCCGAGTCGAGGTCGTTGAGGAAGATCAGCATCTCGGCGTGCTGCTCCTTCATCCGCTCGACGTGGAGCGCGCACGCAGGCAGGCGCTGGGTGACGGGCTCCCACATGGACCCGTCCTCGTACTCGTGATGGCTGTGGAGGCCGGCCGAGAGGCTGTTGAGGTGGGCGGCGACAACGCTCGCGTGGGCGGCGTCGCCGTCACGCACTCCCGCCACGAGCGTGCCGGCCTCGCCGAACCCGGCCTTGAAGGTGCGGTGGATATCGATCATTCCGCTGACGTCGCAGGGCATCGCGCCCCTCCTCTGAGCTGGAGAGCCCCCGGTGGAGGAAGCGTAGGGCCGCGATGGATCGCGCGGAGTCGAATCGGGTGCGACACACTCGACGTGTGGAGACCCGGCAGCTACGAGCAGACGAGGCGGATCTGGCGGTGGCGCTGTGGACGCGATGCGGTCTCGTGCGCCCGTGGAATGAACCGCGTGGTGACGTGGCGCGCGCTCTGGACGGCGATGCCTCCACGATCCTCGCGGGGGTCGACGGCGGTGCGCTCGTGGGGACCGTGATGGTCGGGCACGACGGGCACCGGGGGTGGCTGTACTACCTCGCGGTCACGCCCGACCGACGGGGCGAGGGTCTGGGCAGAGCTCTCGTGAGGGCCGCCGAGGAGTGGCTGAGAGAGCGTGGAGCACCGAAGATCCAGCTGATGGTGCGGGACGGGAACGAGGCAGCGATCGGCTTCTACGAGTCGTTGGGCTACTCGAACCAGGGCGTCGTCGTCCTGGGGAGATTCCTCGATCCCGAGCTGGAAGCCCGACGGCGGGCGGGCGCCTGATTATCTCGCCGATCTGCTGGTCGCGTGGCACCTACCAGGCCTGTATCCGCATGATTCCGGGTCTGACGGGGGTGTTGTCGGTGGTCGGTGATCTACTTTCAGTATGGATGTTCTGCCTCTGGGTCTGACCGGTGACGGGGCGCTACGCGCTGCCGTCGCGGCCGGTCGTGAGGTGACCCGGATGGAAGGTGTCCAGCTCGATCACCTGGCCCAGTACCTGGGTGAGGTCGCCGATGCCTGGGAGCCGCCGGTGTGGTTGCGACCCGGCGCGGAGCAGGCGATCCAGCTCGGCGGGTCCGGGACGCCGCTGGTGCCGGAATTCGCGGTCTGTGAGATCGCGGCCGCGTTGGGATTGACCCAGCCCGCAGCGACCCTGTTGTGCGCCGATGTGCTGGACCTGGCCTACCGGTTGCGGCGGGTGGCCGTCTCGGTCCGCTCGGGCGTGCTGTCCATGGGACGGGCCAGGGTGATCGCCCGCCGCACCCGCGACCTCACCGCGGCGCAGGCCGAACTGGTGCAGGAACGGCTGCTCCGACCACGGCAGAGTGGGCGGGGGCCGGAGCCGATGGCGGCGCTGGTGCCGATGAGCCGGCTCCGAACCGTGATCGACCAGGCCGTGGCCACCGTGCGGGGTCCGGACAGTGAGGCCGAGGCCCAACGCCGGGTCGCGGAATCCCTGTACGTGCAGGTCACCCACGAGGCGCCGGGCGCGACCGACCTGGCCGCCCGCCTCACGACCGCTGACGCGGCCCGGCTGGACCGGCGTCTGAATGAGGTCGCCGGCTGGCTGACCCAGGTCGGTGACACCCGCCCCAAGCCGGTGCTCCGCGCGGTCGCGCTGGCGTTGCTGGCCGACCCCGCACTCCTGCAAGCCCTCTCCGACCTACGCACCCACCAGCCGCCCCACCCCGACCCCACCCAGCCCGCACCGCTCTGGACGGCAGATCCCGACACCGTGATGGCGGGCGCAGATCGCCCTGGTCAGGACCCACCCATGAGTGCCGCTTCCGCGGGAGCGGCCGCCGCGGTCGCCACCGCCAGAGCGCCAGCAGCGCCGGCCTCGATTGCACCGACCGCGGCGGCATCGAACCCAGCGCCACCGACCGCGGTGGGACAGGATCAGGGTGCGGCGGGTATCGCTGGCCTGCCCACGGGCGTGCTGGAGAAGTTTGCGAAGCTGACCTCCACGGTGCTGTACGTGCACCTGGACCGCGGATCAGGGACCTGGTGCGAGGAGAACGCCGGTGTCCTGACCAAGGAACAGGCCCGCCAGATCGTGGGCCACGCCAACGTGACTGTCCGCCCGGTGCTGGACCTGGCCGAGGAGCTCACCTACACCGGCTACGTCGCCCCACCCCGGCTGAAGGAACAGCTCGCACTGCTGAACGCCGGCTACTGCACCTTCCCGCACTGCCACCGCCGCGCCCGCGCCGGCGACGTCGACCACCAGCTCCCCGCCGCCAGCAACGGCGCCACCCGCTCCAGCAACACCCACCGGCTGTGCCGCAAGCACCACCGCGCCAAAGACCAAGGCCGCTGGCGCGTCGTCGAACCCGCACCAGGCCTGTGGATCTGGGCCTCACCCGCCGGCGCCATCTACCTCGTCAGCAACGGCATCACCCGAACACTCAACGGCATCTTCACAGCCCGAGGCCTCGACGCATCCAGCCCCGCGTGCGCGGACGACACTCGCACCCGCACACCCGCTGACCAGTCCAGCACCGCGAACCGTGACCGGTCCAGCACTGCACGCGACGACCGTTCGAGCACCGACCCGCCGGCCGCACCCGACGGCGACATCAGAACCGGCGTCAAGAACTGGTCACCGAGCTGGGACCCCTGGCACGACACCGACCCGCTCACCGAGTCCGAGCACGAGTACACCTACGGCCTCATCAACACCGGCTGACTCGCTGCGCCTGAACCACCAGCCCCGGCGTGCACTCCTCCGCTCATCCCTGTTGCCCCCGCCACGCGCTGCTGCGCTGAGCCGCTGCTGCACTGCTGCTGCGCTCCTACGCCAATCCGCTGCATCTCCGATCCACCGCGCTGATCAAACCTTCGCTTCGCGGCTTGCCGAACCCACGCGCAGCGCCGGGCAGAGTCGCCCGCGGAGTCTCACGACGCACCTACGTCCCGAGGTGCTCCAGCATCAGGAGCGCAGCGTCGTGGCGAGCGCGCCCGTAGCGCTGCAGGCTCATCTCGGCGTGCTCCGACCGGACCACCGCAGGAGCGACGAGGGGTTCGGCGAGCGGATAGGTGGACGCCAGCGTGTACGCGCATCCCAAGGCCACCACCGCGTCGAGATCCTCGTCGCGGACTGCTGGATATGCCTCTCGGTAGGCGTCAAGCAGCAGAGGTAGGGACTCGATCCAGGAGTCGTCGGCGACGACCGTCCGCGGATCGCAGGCGATGCGAGCGATCTCCCACGCCAGGTACGCAGGACGCGGAGGCTGGAAGTCGATGATCGCCGCGACGTCGTCGCCGCGCAGCAGCACGTTCGGCGCCGCCAGATCGCCGTGGACCACCTGCACGGTCAGCTCGGGCAGTCGCTCGAGCAGGGCGCCGACCTCGGGGAGCAGGCCGCGCCGCACCGTCGCAGCCTCGAGCGCCCACTCCTGGTACGGATCCGCGGTGCCGCCGCGGCGGTACGCCGCGATCAGCCGGTCGTAGGCTCCAGCGGCCGCCGCGAGGTCGACGAACGCCGAGGCCGGACGCAGCGCCGGCGCCCCGACCGGATGCAAAGCGAGCCGGCGGTGCAGCAGCCCGACCTCACGGCCGACCGACTTCCACCGCTGCCCCACGAGTCCGCCCTCGGCCGTCACGGCGTCGTCGACGAGCTCCCACAAGGACAGCGCGACCCCGGCCGCCCGCGCGACGACCTCACCACCCCCGGTCAGGTGCACCGCCGGGACCCGCGAACCCCCGGCGCGAGCGAAGCTCGACAGCGCGATCGCGCCCTCCGCCGCCTCGATGTCCGCGCCAGCCCGGTAGACCTTGGCGAACCACCGCTCTCCGGCGTCGCTCGACACCACGAAGTTGTCGGACGCCGTGCCGGCGTCCACGCGGCTCAGCGCGACGACGTGGAGCGGGTAGCAGGCCTCGATCGCCCGCATCACCCCCTCATCCATGCGTTTGGTCTCCTCCCGAGTGGGTACCGTCGAGCACGATGAGCACTCTCCCGATCCGCGTCTGGGCGCCCAGCGCAACGTCCGTCGAGATCACCGTCGATGACACCGCCACCCCGCTGACCGCCGTCGACGGCTGGTGGGAGCACACCCCCGGCCTTCCTGCCGGCACCGACTACGCGTTCGTCGTCGACGGCGAAGGACCCTACCCGGATCCCCGCAGCGCGCACCAGCCTCACGGTGTGGACGGGCCCTCTCGCACCTTCGACCCCGCCGTCCATGCATGGCAGGACACCGACTGGGCGGGCGTCGAGGTGCACGGTGCCCTCATCTACGAGCTCCACATCGGCACCTTCACCCCCGAGGGCACCCTCGACGCCGCGATCGAGCGGCTCGACCACCTCGCCGAGCTCGGCGTCGACATCGTCCAACTGATGCCCGTGGCGGCCTTCCCGGGGAACCGTGGCTGGGGTTACGACGGCGTCGATCTCTACGCCGTCCACGACGCCTACGGCGGCCCCGCCGCCCTGCAGCGATTCGTCGACGCCGCCCACGCCCGCGACCTGGGCGTCTGCCTCGACGTGGTCTACAACCACCTCGGCCCCACCGGCAACTACCTCGGCGTCTTCGGGCCCTACTTCACCGAGGCCCACCACACCCCGTGGGGCGCCGCCGTCAACCTCGACCAGCCCGGCTCCGAGCACGTGCGTGCCTTCATCATCGAGAACGCGCTGCGGTGGTTCCGCGACTTCCACCTCGACGCGCTCCGTCTCGACGCCGTGCACGAGCTCCGCGACGACTCCCCCACCCACGTGCTCGCCGAGCTCTCCCGGGCGACGGCGGAGCTCGCCGAGCGTCTCGGTCGCCCCTTGGGCCTCATCGCGGAGTCGGATCTCAACGACGTCACCATGGTCACGCCGGTCTCGCAGGGTGGTCTGGGCATGACGGCTCAGTGGGACGACGACGTCCACCACGCCATCCACGCCTACCTCACCGGCGAGCAGCACGGCTACTACACCGACTTCGGCTCGCTCGAGACTCTCGTGTCCGCGCTGCAGCAGGTGTTCGTCCACAACGGCACCTTCTCCTCCTTCCGCGGCAAGGTCTGGGGCGCGCCGGTGCCTGACGACGTCGACCGCCACCACTTCGTCGTCTCGACCTCGACCCACGACCAGGTGGGCAACCGCGGTCTGGGCGACCGCCCGCCCGAGCGGATCACGCCCGGGCAGGCCGCGATCGGCGCGGCCCTGCTGCTGACCACCCCGTTCACGCCCATGCTCTTCATGGGTGAGGAGTGGGCCGCGCGGACGCCCTTCCAGTTCTTCACCGACTTCGACGACCCCGAGCTGGCCGAGGCCGTCCGGGAGGGCCGCGCCCGCGAGTTCGGCGAGCACGGGTGGGACGCGATCTACGGCCCCGATGCCACCGGCCCCGACCCGCAGGCCGAGTCGACCTTCACGGACAGCCGCCTCGACTGGGACGAGCAGGCACGACCGGAGCAGGCGCGCCATCTCGCATGGGTGAAGGCGCTCGCGGCGCTGCGCCGGCTGCGGCCCGAGCTCCGCGACGGCTCCGCCGCCAGCCTGCGCATCACGGCCGACACCGAGGCCGGCTGGCTCGTGCTGCACCGCGGTGACGTCGACGTCGTCGTCAACGGCGCCGACCACCCCCAGCAGGTCGCGCTCCCGGAGCCCGGCGAACGCGTGGTGCTCGCCTCCTGGGAGCCCCGCGGCGAGCAGGTCGACGACGGCCCGCTGTCGCTCGCGGCGCACGACGTCCTCGTGCTGGCGCGGCGCTGATCCTCAGCGCAGGCTGAGCTCGCTGCCGCAAGCGCGCCCGAGCTGCCGCACCGCGTCCTCCAGCGCTGCCCTCGGGACGGCTCCGGCCTCGTCGAACCACTCCACCGCGACCAGCTGACCGGCCCGCCGCCAGGTGCCGACCACGAACCCGCCTCGCAGCACCGTGGCCCGGCCGCTGGAGAGCAACGCACGCCGCTGCGGGGCGACGATCCGGGGGTCGGCCGTGCCCGGACCGAGCACCCACGGGTCATGGCCGGGCAGCAGGCTGATCGCCGAGGTCGGCGCGGCGGCCCGGATGTCGTCCAGGGTGCTCGAGAGCACGAATATCTCGACGCCGTCCACGTCGACCTCGGTGACCTCGGCTGCGAGATCCTCGAGCCACCCCGTCAGCCGGCGTCTCGGTGCGCTGAGCCCCTCGCCGAGCCAGTACTGCAGGTTCGCCGCCGTCGCCGGGCCGTAGGCCCGCAGGTACAAGCGCACTGCCTCCCGCCCGGCGTCGTCCACGTCGAGCGATCCCGGCCAGCGCGGGTCGTCGCGCAGCAGCCGGAACGTCGACACGCCCTCGCGCGGCGGTCCGAACGCGATGTCGCCCCACCAGTGCAGCGGCTTGTAGAGGCTGTCGGAACCGCTGCCGCTGGCAGCGGTGTCGGCGAGGTGCGCCAACGACGCCGACCGGCTCAGGTGAGCCGCGATCTCCGCGCGGGTGGCCGGCCCGTCCGCCAGCCGCTCGCGGACCGCCGAGCGCAGCGGCTCCCAGTCCTCGATCTCGTGGCCGATCTGCCTCTGCCACCGCCGCGTCTCCCACACGCGGCTCGCGGTCCGCACCGCCAGCAGCACCGCCGCGACCGCCGGGGTGAACACGTAGGACCCGCCGCGGAAGGCGTAGCTCTGCACCAGCTCGCCGGCCTCGAGTGCACGGCCGACAGCTCCCCGGTCCGGCTCCGCCTGCCGGATCGCGAACGCCAGCTCCGCCACCTCGGGCGGCCAGGCCCGCGTCGCGACCACGCGCTCGGCGATCCCCACGACCCCGGTGGCAGCGGCGCCGCCGAGCGCGTGCTGTGCCGCCCGCCAGCCCAGCGCCGCACCAGCGTCGAGCTCCACCGTCATCCGCGCAGCCGAGCTTGCAGCGCGAGCACGGTCCGCCAGTTGCGCGCCGTCGCGTCCCGCTGCCCTGCGGCGCGTGACCGGCCGAGCTTCTCGGCGAGCGTGCTGCGCCCCATCCCGTTCGGCAGGTGCAGGTACAGCACGCGTCCCACCACCGTCAGGTCGTCGGTCGAACCCGTCTCCCGGACGGCGTCCCGTATCTCCTGCGCGGCTCGCACCTCCTCCGGCGTGAACGCGCGCGGGGCGATCACGGCGTGGAGCTTGGTGCCGTCGGTCTCGTCCGGGTACGGGTTGTCGAGGACGAGCCGGTCCCACTCCGCGTCGGTCAGCACGATCACGGTGGTGGTCACCCCGCACCGCTCGGTGACCGCCTCCTGGATCTCGTGCGCGAGCGCCTCCGGGTCCCCCGCAGTGGTGAACGTCGCGTTGCCGGACTGCACGTAGGTCGCGACGTCGTCGTAACCGAGCCCCTCCAGCGAGGCGCGCAGATCCGCCATCGCGACGCGCACCCCACCCACGTTGATCCCCCGCAGCAGCGCGACGTACCTCGGCATCTCCTCATCGTCGCACCCGATGGCTACCGTGGCCCTATGACCACGTTGTTCACCCGCATCATCGACGGCGAGATCCCCGGCAGGTTCGTCTGGTCCGACGACGTGTGCGTCGCCTTCCTGACGATCGGCCCGCTCCAGCTCGGGCACGCGATGGTGGTGCCGCGCGCGGAGGTCGACCAATGGGTCGACCTCGAGCCCGACGTCGCTGCTCACCTGTTCGAGGTCGCCCGCCTCATCGGGGTGGCTCAGCGGGAGGAGTTCGACGCGGAGCGGATCGGCCTGCTGATCGAGGGGTACGAGATCCCGCACGCCCACGTGCACGTGTGGCCCAGCCGCAGCGCAGCCGACTTCGACGTGGCTCAGGTGATGACCGACGTCCCCGACGCCGACATGGACGACGCCGCGGTCCGGCTCCGAGACCGGTTGCGCGCCCACGGCCACACCCACGTCCCGGAGAACGGAGACCGACCATGAGCGTGTCCATGACCACCGAGGAGCGCGAGGCGATCGCCGCCCGCTACCTGGGGGCCGAGGCCATCTCCGCCCACGCGGCCGGGCCCGGGCTCCAGGACGACGCCCTGATCACGCTGCGCGTCGAGCGCTCGCGCACGATCGACCTCGGCAAGGCACCCGCCTGATGCCGCTGGCGTGGCGCGCGCTGGCCCGACACGACGCCCCCGCGCTCACCGCCCTGGTCAACGCGGCGGTCGCCGCCGACGGCACCGGCAGGCCCGTGCCGGAGACCTCGGTCGCCGAGCGGCTCGACGCGCCGCGGTTCGACCCTGCGACCGACAGCGTGGGCGTGTGGGACGAGGGCGAGCTCGTGGCGGCCGGAACCACCTGGGTCTCGGAGCAGCCGGTCGAGGGACGAGCGCTCGTCGGGTTCAGCGGCGACGTCCACCCCCAGCATCGAGGACGTGGCATCGGCCGCGACCTGCTGACGTGGCTGGAACACCGCGGCACCGCGCTGGCGCAGGAACGGCTGCCCGGCCTCCCGGTACGGCTCCGCACCGCCGGTGGCACCCCGGGCTCGGCCACGCAGAGGCTGCTGGAGCTGACCGGCTACGCGCCCGACAACGCCTTCATCACGATGGAGGTCGACCTCCCGGCGTGGCAGGACCCGGGCGAGCAGACGGCCGCGGTCCCCCTCGACGCCGACCTCCAGGTGGCCACGCGCGACGCGCACAACGACGCGTTCCGCGACCATCGCAACGCCAGCCCTATCGCGGAGGACGCCTGGGCCCAGTGGATGTCCTCCTCGACGTCGCGGCACGACATCGGCAGGGTCGTCACCGACGAGCACGGCACCGTCCTGGCGTACGCCCTGGTCAGCGAGCCGCAGCCGGGCGTCGCCCACATCGAGCTGCTCGGCACACGCCGGCAGGCGCGTGGACGCGGCCTCGCACGCGCGGTGCTGATGGGCACGCTCCGCGCGGCGCGCGAGGCGAGCTTCGCCGTCGTCGAGCTCGAGGTGGACTCGACCAGTCCGACAGGGGCGGACCGGCTCTACGCCTCGGTCGGGTTCGCACCGGTGCGGACGATCTCCCGGTACGTCCGCGACGTCGCGTAACAGGTTCGAGACATCGCCTCACTACGCTTCCCCGAGACCAGCACACCACCCGCGGGAGGCACGAGTGAGCAGCGACGACGACGCCCGTTTCATGGAGCTGGCGCTCCAGCAGGCGCAGATCGGGTGGGACGAGGGCGGCATCCCGATCGGTGCCGTGCTCGTCCATCGGGGTGAGGTGCTGGCGGTCGGTCGCAACCGGCGGGTGCAGCTCGGCAGCGCGATCCGCCACGGCGAGACGGACTGCCTCGAGAACGCGGGTCGGCTGCCGGCGTCCGTGTACCGCAGCAGCGTCCTCTACACCACGCTCTCCCCCTGCTACATGTGCGCCGGCACGGCGGTCCTGTACGAGATCCCCCGGATCGTCATCGGCGAGAACAGCACGTTCTCCACGTCCGAGGACTGGCTCCGCAGCCACGGGATCGAGCTCACGGTGCTCGATGACCAGCGGTGCGTCGAGCTGATGCAGCGGATGATCACCGAGCGTCCCGAGCTCTGGGCCGAGGACATCGGGGAGGAGGCATGACCGGCACCGTGGTCGAGGCTCCCGAGCCGATCGACAAGGACTACCCGGTGACGCCGGTGCCGAGCCACGCCCGGCGCACGACGCTCTCGCTCGTCGTCGTGCTCGTCGGCTTCACGGTGTTCACGCCGACGATGCTGGCCGGTGCCACGATCGGCCCCGCGTTCCCGTTCTGGCAGCTGCTCGGCGTCGTGCTCACCGGGTCCGCGATCCTCGGCGGCTACGTCGCCCTCATGGGCTACGTGGGGGCGCGGTCCGGGCTGACGACGGTGGTGATGGCCCGCCGCAGCTTCGGCTCGCGCGGGTCCAAGCTCGCCTCGGTGCTCCTCGGCGGCACCCAGATCGGCTGGTACGGCGTCGTCATCGGCACCATCGGTGACCTCACTGCGCAGGCCGCCGGATGGGAGACGTTCGCACCCCGCGCGGCGATCATGATCATCACGAGCGCGCTCATGTGCGTCACCGCGCTCTACGGGTACCACGGCATGTACTGGGCGTCGTTGGTGGCGACCCCGCTGGTGCTGGTGCTGGCCGTCTGGGTCGCGGTGCGATCGGTGACCGAGGCGGGCGGCCTCGACGCGCTCGCCGCGATCGAGCCGGTCGCGACGATGAGCGTCGCGACCGCGATCACGACCGTGGTCGGGACCTTCGCCTCCGCCGGGACGCAGGCGCCGAACTGGACCCGGTTCGCGCGGTCCGGCCGCGGCGCGGTGATCGCGTGCGTGCTCGCCTTCCTCCTCGGCAACGGCACCATGATCGTCTTCGGCGCGATCGGCGCGCTGACCAGCGGTGAGGCCGACTTCATCCTCGTGCTGTTCAACCTGGGCCTGGTCGGCTGGGGCGTGTTCCTGCTCTTCGGGAACCTGTGGACCTCCAACGCCGACACCGCGTACGCCTTCGGCGTCGCGGGCGCCGAGCTGCTGAACCGGCCGAGCAAGGCACCCTTCATCATCGGCGGCGCCGTCATCGGCACCGTGCTGGCGCTGACGGGCGTGCAGAACAACCTCGTGACCTACCTGGGGCTGCTCGGCACCTTCATCCCACCGCTCGGCGGCGTCATCATCGCGGACTACTTCTGCCGCTGGCGCGCGGGCGTCCCCGAGGGCCACACCCTGCGTGCGCTCGAGCCCCGCAGCCTCCTCGCCTACGCCGCCGGCTGCGTCGCGGCGTACGTGACCGGTGCCCTCGAGGTCGGCATCCCGCCGCTGCTCGGCATCCTGGTGTCCGCGGGCCTGATCCTGCTGCTGCAGCGCGGCCGCCGGCCGGTCCCCGCGCCCGCTCGGCCCGCCTAGGGGTGGCCCGTCGGGGTGTGCGTGCGCCAGTATGCTCGCCGCATGCCGACGATCATCCTGCTCACCGAGGAAGCGTTGCGGCCCAGCGACGTCGCGAACATCCGGACGCTGCACGGCGAGGAGCCGCTCGACATCACCGTCCTCGTGCCTGCGGACACCGAGCGCAACGTGATCACCGACATCATCGACCACCTGAGCCTGTTCGAGCTCAAGGAGGCGTGGGAGGCGATCACCGACAAGGAGACCGCCGACGAGGCTCGCCAGGAGGCCGGCGCCGCGCTGCAGGACACGCTGACCGCGCTCGAGGGCGCCGGAGCCACGGTCGTGGGGAACGTCGTCGAGGACGACCCGCTGCCCGCTCTGACGCAGGCGGTCACCAACACCGACGCCGATGAGGTCATCATCGTGACCCGGCCCCACGCCGTCGAGGACACCTTCCACGCCGACTGGGCCTCCCGCGCCCGTGAGACCCTCGGCGTCCCCGTGCTGCACTTCTACACGGGCACGAACTTCCTCGGCTGAGCCTGCTCAGCGCGCTCGCGGGGTGTGCCAGCGACCGAACTTGCGGAACTGGTTCACCATCGCGGTGGCCACGTAGAGCCAGCGCCGCGGGTTCTTCTCGACCGCGTAGTAGTACGGGTTGGTGACGGCGCCCCGGCGCCTCAGCTCACGCACCCGCACCCAGGTGGGTGCCGAGACGTAGCGGCGCAGCAACGCCAGCGGCACCACGGTGAACAGGTGCTCGCTCTCGCTGACGACAGGCCCGCCCGACGGCGACCGGTCGCCCTTCACGTAGGCGTCGCCGTACAGGGTGGCGACGTTGTGGCCGGCAGCCGTGACCGCGTAGCCGCTGCGGCCCACGCGCGGGTTGAGCTCGAAGAACCGGTAGCGGCCGTCGCGTGCATCGCGCTTGAGGTCGAGGTTGGCGAAACCCGACCACCCCAGGTGCGTGAGCAGCAGCCGCGCGTGCTCGACCGCCTCGGCGGCGTGCTCGTCCGTGCCCGACCCGGTGATCTGGGCGACCGAGTTGCCGAGCCCGTTGGGGGTGGCCTCCTCCAGCAGCACCTGGCCGAACAGCAGCAGCCGCACACCCCCCTCGGGGCCGCAGAACGCGTTGACGGCGGCCATGTCCTCGTCGTCACCCACGACCATCTCCTGCACGACCACCTCGCCGTGGAAGCCGGCCGCGGCCATCCGGTCCAGCAGCGCGGTCAGCTCGGCGCCGTCGGCGGCGTAGGCCACCTTCCGCTTGCCCCTGAACTCGACCTCGTGGAACTCCGCCGACGACGACGCCTTGACCACGGCGGGAAAGCTCACGCCGTCGCCGAGGTCGTGGCTGTCGGTGCCCACGGCCACCACCCACGTGCGCGGGTGCGGGATGCCGAGCTCGGTGCACAACCGGCTGAAACCTGCCTTCGAGGTCACCCGCGCCATGGTCGCCTCGTCGGTGTACGGCACCACGACGTCCGGACCGAGCCGGTCGCGCACACGCACCAGCGCGAGCACCGCGTGGTCGGCGCTGCCCAGCACCAGGTGCGGGACGCCGGGCTGCTCGCCCGCCACGGCCCGCACCGCTGCGACGAGCGCCTCGTCGTCGTCCAGACCCGCGACGACGCGCAGGTCGACGATCGCGCTGTGCGCGACCGGGCCGACCGAGACACCGGCGAGCACCACGGTGCGCACCCCGTACGCCTCGTGGAACGCGCGCGCCGAGGCGTAGGCGCCGATGTCGCCACCGACCACGATCGGGCGCACGGAGTCCTCGTTCGGCATGGCCGCGAGACTAGTGGCCCGCGCGCCGCGGCCCGAGCCACCGGCGTGGCACGGCCCCGCACGTCGGCGCGCCGACATAGCCTGTCGCTGTGGACTCCGTCAAGCAGCCACCTCGCCCAGGTGAGGCCGGCACCCCGGCCACCCCTCCCGACTTCGAGGCTGCGCTGCTGAGCCTGCGAGGACACCGGCTCCGGCCGGAGCTCCACCTGGAAGAGGTCCCCGCCCCCACCCGCATCGCGCCGTACGCCCTGGCGCTCACCGGCGAGGTGAACCGCACGCGCGAGCCCGAGGACATCCTCGGCTCCGGCCGCTTCGTGGTGCTCTACGACCCCGAGGGGCAGGACGCCTGGAACGGGGAGTTCCGCGCCATCGTGATGGGTCGGGCGCGCATGGAGCCCGAGGTCGCCCAGGACCCCCTGCTCGGCGAGGTCGGGTGGGCGTGGCTCACCGACGCCCTCGCGGAGTGCGGTGCCGAGTACCACTCCCTGTCCGGCACCGTCACCCGCGTGCTGTCCGAGACCTTCGGCGGGCTCGAGCTGCGCGACGGCGAGGTCGAGATCGAGGTCCGCGCGTCCTGGACGCCGGGCACCACCGACCTCGGGCCGCACCTGCGGGCGTGGGCGCTGCTGCTGTCGCAGGTCAGCGGTCTGCCGCCGATCCCGGACAACGTGAGTCTGCTGAGCCGACGCCGATGACCGACACCGAGGAGACGGCGACCGCGCCGTCGGAACCGATCACGCCTGCGCTCGTGCCGCTGCTGGTCCCTGCCGACGGCGTCCCCGACCTGGTCGACACGCCGGCGGCGCTCGCCGAGACCGTGCGGTCGTTCGCGGCCGGCAGCGGACCGGTCGCGGTCGACGCCGAGCGCGCCTCCGGGTTCCGGTACGGGCAGCGGGCCTACCTGGTCCAGCTGCGGCGCGAGGGTGCCGGGACGGCGCTCATCGACCCGATCCCGCTGGGCGACCTGTCCTCGCTGTCCGAGGCGCTCGCGGACACCGAGTGGGTCCTGCACGCCGCCAGCCAGGACCTGCCCTGCCTCGCCGAGATCGGGATGTTCCCGAGCAGCCTGTTCGACACCGAGCTCGCCGGCCGCCTGCTCGGGCTCGAACGCGTGGGCCTCGGTCCGATCGTCGCGGCCGAGCTCGGGCTCAGCCTCGCCAAGGAGCACTCGGCGGCGGACTGGTCGGTGCGGCCGCTCAAGGAGTCCTACCTGCGGTACGCGGCACTCGACGTCGAGGTGCTGGTCGAGCTCCGGGACATCCTCGAGGCCAAGCTCGAGGCCGCCGGCAAGCTGGAGTGGGCGCGCCAGGAGTTCGAGATGGTTCGGCTGGCCCCGCCGCCCGGCCCGCGCCCGGAGGCCTGGCGCAAGGGCGCCCACGCGATCCGCGACCAGCGCGGCCTCGCCGTCGTCCGTGAGCTGTGGCAGGTACGCGAACAGGTCGCGAAGGAGGCCGACATCGCGCCGGGGCGGATCCTCTCGGTCGACGCGATGGTCGCCGCCGGCCGGGTCAAGCCCCGCACGATGCCCCAGCTCGCCGGGCTGCGCGAGTTCAAGCACCGCGGGGCTGCCCGCCGGCTGCGAACCTGGCACGAGGCGATCGCGCGGGCGCTCGCGCTCCCCGAGTCCGAGCTGCCGACCAAGCGACCGCCCCACGACCCCGACGCCATCCCGGCGCCGCGAGCCTGGCGCGAGCGGGATCCGGAGGCTGCCGCACGGCTGGAGGTCGTCAAGGCGGTCATCCGCCACCACGCGGCCGAGATCGCGATGCCGCAGGAGAACCTGCTGGCGCCGGACTCCCAGCGACGGCTCGCCTGGACGCCGCCGCAGCCGGCCGACGAGCAGCACATCGGGGAGTTCCTCACGGCCCTCGGCGCGCGTCCGTGGCAGGTCGAGCAGGTCGCGGGACGTCTCGCCGCGGGCCTCGCCGACCCGGATTCCGTCCCGTCGACGGACCAGGTAGGCTCGGGAGAAGATACCTAGTACTACCGGTACCAACTCTTGGAGTCGACGATGCCCCTGCTCGGTCGTGACGTGGTTCTCGTGGACGCGGTCCGCTCACCGTTCGGGCGCGCCAAGCCCGATGGCCTGTACGCCCACACGCGTGCGGATGACATCGCCGTCGCGGTCGTGCGCGACCTGCTGCGCCGCAACCCGGGGCTGCCGCCCGAGCGCATCGGCGACGTCGGCATCGCCGCCACCAGCCAGGTCGGCGACCAGGGACTGACGCTCGGCCGGACCGTGGGCATGCTCGCGGGACTCCCCCGCCAGGTCCCCGGCTTCGCCCTCGACCGCATGTGCGCCGGCGCCATGACGACGACCACCCTGCTCGCCGGCCAGATCGCCGTCGGCGCGCTCGACGCCGCGATCGCCGGTGGCGTCGAGCACATGGGCGCGCACCCGCTCGGTGCCGGCATGGAGCCGAACCCCCGCTTCATCGCCGAGCGCCTGGTCTCCGCGGACGCCCTCGTCATGGGTGCCACCGCCGAGAACCTGCACGACCGCTACCCCGCGCTCACCAGGGAGCGGGCGGACGCCTACGGCGCGGCGTCGCAGCGCAAGTACGCCGCCGCGCTCGCCGCGGGCAAGATCAGCCCCGACCTGGTGCCGGTCGCGGTCGCCGACCCCGAGCGTGGCTGGGGCCTTGCGACCGCCGACGAGCCACCCCGACCGGGCACCACCGTGGAGGGCATGGCGGGCCTGTCGACCCCGTTCCGCGCCGGCGGCCGCGTCACGGCCGCGACCTCGTCCCCGCTCACCGACGGCGCCACCGCCGCGCTGCTCACCTCGGCCGACCTGGCCGCCGAGCTCGGGCTGCAGCCCAAGCTGCGGCTGGTGTCCTACGCGTACTCGGGCGTCGAGCCCGAGGTGATGGGCGTCGGACCGGTCCCGGCGACGCAGAAGGCCCTCGAGATCGCCGGCCTCGAGATCGACGACATCGGGCTGTTCGAGATCAACGAGGCGTTCGCCGTCCAGGTGCTCGCCTTCCTCGACGCGTTCGGGATCGCCGACGACGACCCGCGCGTCAACCCCTACGGCGGCGCCATCGCGGTGGGGCACCCGCTCGCCGCCTCGGGCGTCAGGCTGATGCTTCAGCTTGCGCGCCAGCTCGCCGAGCAGCCGCAGGTCCGCTACGGCCTCACCACCATGTGCGTGGGTCTCGGCCAGGGCGGCACCGTGATCTGGGAGAACCCCCACTACGGCAAGGAGACGGACCGATGAGCGAGCAGACGAGCCAGCCTCCGGCCGAGCGCGTGACGCACGCGCTCGTCCGCGACATCGACCTGGCGCCGTTCGCGGCGACGGCCACCGGACCGCTCGTGCTGGGGCTGATCACCCTGGACAACGGTGAGGACCACACCAAGCCCAACACGCTCGGTCCCGCCGGGCTCGCCGAGCTGCGCTCCGCCGTCGAGGGCCTGGTCGAGCGTGCCCACGCGGGCGAGATCCATGCGATCGGCATCACCGGCAAGCCGTTCCACTTCGCCGCCGGCGCCGACCTCAAGGGCGCCGCGAGCATCCAGACCGAGCAGGACGCTCTCACGATCGCCCAGCAGGGCCACGCCGCGTACCGGACCCTGCTCGACGCGCCGGTACCCACCTTCGCGTTCGTCAGCGGCGTCGCGCTGGGCGGCGGCATGGAGCTCGCGCTCGCGTGCTCCTACCGCACGGTGATCTCCTCGGTGCGCAACCTCGGGCTCCCCGAGGTCGCGCTCGGACTCATCCCCGGGTGGGGCGGCACGTTCCTCGCGCCGGGGGTGATCGGGATCGAGAAGGCGCTCGAGGTGATCATCGCCAACCCGCTCCGCAACAACAAGCAGCTCACGGGCCCGGCTGCTGCCGAGCTGGGTCTGATGGACGTGGTCATGGAGCCTGCCGACTTCCTCGCGGAGTCGCTGCGATGGGCAGCGTCGGTGCTCACCGGAGCGGTCGAGATCAGCCGCCCCGAGCCGTTGCCCGCCGCGCACTGGACGGCGGTCGTCGAGGGTGCACGCGCGATGGTCGATGCCCGCCTGCACGGCGCCGCACCGGCCGCGTACGAGGCGCTGGACCTGCTGACGCTCTCGGCCCAGCGGGATCGCGAGGCCTCGTTCGCGGCGGAGGACGCCGCCCTCGCCAGGCTGCTGGTCTCGCCGGAGTTCAAGGCCAGCATGCACGCCTTCACCCTGACGACGAGCCGTGCCAAGCGGCCGGTCGGGGCGCCGTCCGCCGATCAGGCGCGGCCGGTCCGCAGCGTCGGCATCGCCGGCGCCGGTCTGATGGCGAGCCAGCTCGCGCTGCTGCTCGCACGCCGCATGAAGGTGCCGGTGATCATGCGCGACCTCGACGACGCCCGGGTGGAGCGGGGCCTCGGCTTCGTCGCGGCCGAGGTCGCCAAGCTCACGAAGCAGGGTCGCATCGGTGACGACGAGGCGAACCGGATCACCTCGTTGGTGTCCGGGACTGTCGACCTCGCCGACCTCGCCCACGCTGACCTGGTCATCGAGGCCGTGTTCGAGGAGCTCGACGTCAAGAAGCAGGTGTTCGCCGAGCTCGAGCAGGTCATCTCCCCCGCGACGATCCTGGCGACCAACACCTCGGCGCTGTCGGTGACCGCGATGGCGGCGGACCTGCAGCACCCCGAGCGTGTGGTCGGCCTGCACTTCTTCAACCCGGTCGCGCAGATGCCGCTCGTCGAGGTGGTGCGGGCCGAGCGGACCGACGACGCCGCCTACGCGACGGCGTTCGCCGTCGCCAAGGCGTCCGGCAAGTCCGCGATCGCGGTGGCCGACAGGCCCGGGTTCGTGGTCAACCGGCTGCTCGTCCGACTCCTGGGCGAGGTGCTCGGCTCGCTCGAGGACGGCACCGACGTCGCCACCGCCGACGCGGCGCTGCGGCCGCTGGGGCTGCCGATGGGACCGTTCCAGCTGCTCCAGCTCGTCGGCCCCGCTGTCGCCAAGCACGTCCTCGACACGCTGCGGGAGAACCTGGGCGAGCGGTACCCCACCTCGCCCGGTCTGGACCGGATGGTCGAGGACGGCGCCCCGTTCGTCACCTTCGAGGGTCGCCCCGACGCCACCTCACCGGTGGACCCGGCCATCGCGTCCTACTTCGGGTCGCGGGCGGGCCACGGTGAGAGTGCGGACGAGCTCCTCGCCCGGGTGCGGCAGGCCCTCGCCGAAGAGGTGCGGCTGATGATGGCGGAGGGCGTCGTCACCGACACCGCCGACATCGACCTCGGCATGATCCTCGGCGCCGGTTGGCCGTTCCACCTCGGTGGCATCACGCCGTACCTGCAGCGCACGGGCGCCCTCTGAGAGCGGCCGCGCTCACCTCACGCCACGGATGCGGCCGACGAGCACACCGCCGAGGATGCTGACGGCGGCGGAGAGCGCGTACAGCGCCGCGTAGCCGGCGTTGACGGAGGCGAACGCCGCGACGAGCGGCGCCGCGAGCACCGGGGCCACGACCTGCGGGAGCGCGGCCGCGATGTTGATGACGCCCAGGTCGCGGGCGGCGTCCCCGGACGAGGGCAGCACCTGGGTCACCAGCGCGAAGTCGACCGAGAGGAACACCCCGTAGGCGACGCCGAAGATCGCGGCGCCGACGATCGCACCGGGCCAGGTCTGGGACAGCGCGAGCACGCCGGCACCGAGACCCGACAGCACGGCCGAGAGCGCCACGAACGGCTTGCGGCGTCCCACCCGGTCCGACCAACGGCCCGACAGCACCGCCGTCGCCACCACGCACAGGGCGTACACGCCCACGAGCGTGAGCACCCCGGCGGCAGGGTCGGCCAGGCCCACCGCGTCCTGCAGGTAGAAGAGCAGGTACAGCGTCCCGATCGCGTTGCCGAGGTTGACGAGCCACCGGGTGAGCCACGCCCAGCCGAAGTCCGGGTGCGTGCGGGGCGAGACCCAGAACCGTGCGAGGAACGCGCCCAGCCGGAACGCGGGGACCGCACCGACCAGGCGCAGGTCGCGCCTGCCCAGCAGGAACGGCACGACCAGCACGAGCGCGAGACCGGCGCACGCCAGGTAGCCGGCCGTGACACCGCCCGCCATGACCGCGACCGCGGTCCCGAGCACGAGCCCGAGCGTCTGCGCCATCCCCAGCCAGCCACCGACCTCGCCGCGGCGCCGGACCGGCACCTGATCGGCCACCGAGGCGGTGATCCCGGCGTAGATCGCGTTCAGACCGAGCTGGGTCACGACCCACCCCACCACCATCAGCGCGACCGAGGCGGTCTGCGACAGCGTCACCAGCCCGAGGACCGCGACGACCGATCCGCCCAGGACCCACGGCCAACGGCGCCCGAACCGGCTGCGCGTCCGGTCGGACAAGGCTCCCGCCAGCGGGTTGCCCAGCGTGGCAGCCACCGCACCGGCTGCGGTCACCAGCCCGACCACGTACTCCTTGCTGTCCGGTGCGATCTCGAGCGCCTGCAGCGCGATCAGCACCTGGATCGGGCCGTACAGACCCGCGAACACCGCCAGGTTGGCCAGCGTCAGCCCGCCGACCCACGCACGTGGCGGATCCTGCTCCGGCACGTGCTCGACGCCGAGCGTCACCTCACCCGCAGCACCCGATGTCCCCAGCGACATGGCCGCACCCTAGTGGCGCGGGGTCGCTCAGTGCTGGACCTCGACGCGGGCGGCCACGGTGGCGGCAGCCTCGCGAGCCACGTCGGCGGCGCGCAGTCCCAGGTCCTCGACGATCTCGTCACGCGAGGCGTGCTCGAGGAAGGCCGTCGGGATCCCGTGCGTCTGCACCGGCACGTCGATGCGCGCGGCGATCAGCGCCTCCCGGACGGCGGCGCCGACACCGTTCGCCACCAGCCCGTCCTCGATCGTGACCACGAGGTCGGCGCCGCGGGCCATCTCGACCAGCTCGGCCGGGACCGGCAGGACCCAGCGCGGATCCACCACGACGCTGCCCACCCCTTGGTCGGCGAGCCGCTTGCCGACCTCCAGCGCGCAGGGGACGAACGATCCGACACCCACCACGAGAACCCGGGCGTCGCCGTCGCCGGCGGTGCGGGCGAGCACGTCGACCACGCCGGTCCGGGAGATCGCCGGGATCGGCTCGGGCAGCGAGGACTTCGGGTAGCGGATCACCGTCGGCGCGTCGCTGATCGCGACGGCCTCGCGCAGCTCCTGGCGCAGCGTCGCCTCGTCGCGCGGTGCCGCCAGCCGCAGCCCGGGGACGATGCGCAGCAGCGCCATGTCCCACATGCCGTTGTGGGAGGCGCCGTCCTCGCCGGTGATCCCGGCGCGGTCCAGCACGATGGTCACGCCGGCCTTGTGCAGCGCGATGTCCATCAGCAGCTGGTCGAAGGCACGGTTCAGGAACGTGGCGTACAGCGCCACCACCGGGTGCAGGCCGGCGAAGGCCATGCCGGCCGAGGCGGTGAGCGCGTGCTGCTCGGCGATCCCGACGTCGATGACCCGGTCGGGCATCTCCTCAGCCAGCGGGGCCAGGCCCACCGGGGCGAGCATCGCGGCCGTGACACCGACGACGTCGGAGCGCGACCGCGCGATGTCGAGGATCTCCTCGGCGAACACCGCGGTCCACCCGAACCGTGACGGCACGACCGGCAGCCCCGTCTCGGGGTGGATCACGCCGACGGCGTGGAAGCGGTCGACCGCGTCGCTCTCGGCCGGCACGTAGCCGCGGCCCTTCTCGGTGATGGCGTGCACGATCACCGGCCCGCCGTAGGCCTGAGCGCTCCGCAGCGCCGCCTCGACAGCGAGCACGTCGTGCCCGTCGACGGGGCCGACGTACTTGATGCCCAGGCCCTCGAACATGCCCTGCGGGCGCAGCACGTCGCGCAGCCCGGTCTTGAGCCCGTGCAGCGCCTCGTAGGTCAGCTGACCAGGGGCGCCGGCACCCTGGAGCGTCTTCTTGCCCCAGCCGAGCACCTTCTCGTAGGGGCGGGAGGTCCGCAGCGCGTCGAGCTGCCGCGCGAGGCCGCCGATCGTCGGCGCGTACGAGCGGCCGTTGTCGTTGACCACGATCACGAGCCTGCGGTCCTCGGAGGTCGCGAGGTTGTTGAGCGCCTCCCAGGCCATGCCGCCGGTGAGCGCGCCGTCACCGATCACGGCGACCACGGTCCGGTCCGAGCGGCCCACGAGGTGGTTGGCGCGGGCGATGCCGTCGGCCCACGAGATCGCCGTCGAGGCATGGGAGTTCTCGACGACGTCGTGGTCGGACTCCGCACGGCTCGGGTACCCGGAGAGGCCGCCACGCCTGCGCAGCCTGCCGAACTCGGTGCGCCCGGTGAGGATCTTGTGCACGTAGGACTGGTGACCGGTGTCGAAGACGATCGTGTCGCGCGGCGAGCTGAACACGCGGTGCATCGCGATCGTCAGCTCGACGACGCCGAGGTTGGGACCGAGGTGGCCACCAGTCTGCGAGACCGAGCTCACGAGGAACTCCCGGATCTCGGCGGCCAACCGCTCGAGCCGTGCAGGTCCGCAGCTGCGGAGCTCCTCGAGCGAGGTCAGTCGGTCCAGCTCTCCCACGTCGCGACCCTCCCTCCTCGATCACCGGCCTGCGGCGGTCGCGAGCCCCCATCGTACGTCCGCGGCCGGTGCACCTCGGCGCACCGCTGAGCGGGAACGGCGAAGAACCTCAGGAGATCTCGACGGCGACGCTCGCCGACGTCGCGACGCTCAGCTCACCGTCACGCGTCATCGCGACGTCGAGCGGGTCCGGTCCCAGGCGGAGCCCGCTGACGTCGAACGGTCCCGCTACCGTCGGCGTGACCCGCAGCGTTCCCGCCGGGACGTCGGGCCGCAGCCCGAGGGCGACCCCCAGCAGCGCGACCGCCGACGCGGCCGTCCACGCCTGCGGCCGGCACGCGGCCGGGTAGGGCGCCGGCCGCCTCACGTCCTCGGCGCGGTCACCCGAGAACAGCTCGGGCAACCGGTAGCCGAACGAGGGTGCCGCCGTCAGCAGCTGCTCGGCGAGATCGCGAGCGTGCTCGGGCAGGCCCGCCCGCGCCAGCCCGGTGATCGCGATCGCCGTGTCGTGCGGCCACACGGTGCCGCCGTGGTAGCGCAGCGGCCAGAACCCGCCCGAGCCGTGCGCCAGCGTGTGGACACCGAAACCCGAGGACAGCCGCGTCGAGGTGAGCCGGTCCGCGACGAGCCGCTCCTCGTCGGGATCGAGCAGCCCGGTGCCGAGGAGGTGACCGATGTTGGAGGTGAGGGCGTCGACCGCACGCTTCTCGCCGTCGAGCGCGATGGCCGGATACGGGCCCTCGGCGTCCTCGACCCAGAACTGCTCGCGGAACCGGGTGCGCATCGCGGCGGCCCAGTCGCGCCACCGGGTCGCGCCCGGGCGACCGAACGCCTCGAGCAGGTCGGCGCCCGCCCGTGCGGCCTCGTGCGCGTACGCCTGCACCTCGCACAGCGCGATCGTGCCCTCGGCCAGGCTGCCGTCCCGCCAGCGGATCGAGTCGCCGGAGTCCTTCCAGCCCTGGTTGGCCAGCCCGCGCCCGCTCGCGTCGACGTACTCGAGGAATCCGTCGCCGTCCGGGTCGGCGTGGTCGGCCATCCAGGCGAGTGCGCGCTCGGCGTGCGGCAGCAGCGCCTCGACCTCGGTGGCCGGCATCCCCCATCGCCACGCGTCGTGCAGCACGCAGACCCACAGCGGGGTGGCGTCGATGGTCCCGTAGTACCGCGGCGGCAGGCGGGTCCCGTCATCCAGGTCGATCGCGGCGCGCCTGACCTCGTGCACGATCTTGCCCGGTTGCTCCGCCGTCTCGGGATCCTCGCGCTCACCCTGGAGCGCGGCGAGGGTGCGGAGCGTGCCGGCGGCCAGATCGGTGCCCAGCGGCAGCATCATCCGCGCGGTCCAGAGCGAGTCACGGCCGAACAGCGTGAAGAACCACGGCGCTCCCGCCGCGACGAACCTCTCCTGCGGTGTCGTCGACGCCGACATGACCAGACCGCTCAGGTCCTCCAGGCTCTGCGTCAGCAGCATCGCGAGCCGGTCGTCCAGGCCCGAGACGGTCGGCGTGGCCCAGGCAGGACCGGACGCGGCCCGCACGACCGCGCCCGCGTCGGACGCCGTGAGCTCGTAACCGACGGCTGCCGGCTCGTCCGGGCGCGCCGTGACCTCCCACGCCAGCACCGGCGAGGTCGGGTCGGTCAGGTCGAGGACGGCGCCGGGCGCGTTCAGCAGCGCGGTGACGGCATCGGCCTGCCAGCTCAGCTCGGACACCCCGGCTGACCGTGCCGGTGCGGCCGGCACGGTGCGACCGGCCTTGACGTCGTCCATCCCGGCGAGATCCGCAGCGACCCGCACCCGCACGCGGGCGGTCACCGCCTCGGCCGTGGCACAGCTGACCACGAACCGCTCCCCGAAGCCGCCGGGCGAGACCTCACGCCACCGGTCGACCCTGACGGTCGGGTCGGCGCCCGGGTCGTCCAGCGATCGTGCGACCGCGCTGACCAGCACGCTCCCGGCGCCGCTCGTGGCGGCGCTGATCGGCTCCGGCTCGACACCGTCCACCTGGAGCACGGCACTCGACAGCACCCGGACGTCAGCGTGATAGACGCCGTCGATTCCGGCTGTGCCTCGGATCTGGCCGTCCGGGCCGGACCAGGCCTGTGTGGGCGCCGCCAGGCACACCAGTCGGTCGTGCAGCAGCGGTTGTCGCTCCACAGTGGCTCTCTGATCCTCTTGACAACGGCGTCGGGCGGGGTCACTCTAACCGCATCGATTTGAGCGCTCCAAGTCCGGGTGCTCCCGACCGCGAGGAGGCGGTGACGTGACCACGCGGGTGACCCTGGAGCACGTGGCGGCGCGCGCCAGCGTGTCGCGCCAGACCGTCTCCAACGTCATCAACTCGCCCGACATCGTCAAGGCGGCCACCAAGCAGCGGGTCGAGCAGGCCATCGCGGAGCTGGGCTACCGCCCGCACGCGGCGGCGCGCCAGCTCGTGACCCGACGCTCGCACGTCCTCGGGTTCGCCGTGCCGCCCTCGGGTGGTGGCACGCGCTACCCGGTCGACAGCGCGTTCCTGCACGCGCTCACCGAGGCGGCGCAGCGCGAGGGCTACCGGATCATGCTCTTCACCGCGGGCACCGACGCCGAGGAGATCTCGGAGTACCGCCACCTTCTCGACGGCTCCGACCTCGACGGCTTCGTGCTCGCCCACACCCACCACGGCGATCCGCGCACGAGCTGGCTCGCCGAGCACGGCGTCCCCTTCGTGACCTTCGGCCGCCCGTGGGGCCACCCGGACGTCAGCCACCACTGGGTCGACGTCGACGGCGCCGCCGGGACCCGCGCCGCGGTCGAGCACCTCGCAGAGGCCGGGCACGTGCGGATCGCGTTCATCGGGTGGCCGACCGGGTCCGGCGTCGGGGACGACCGCCGCGACGGCTGGGCCCGGGCGCTCGCCGAGCGCGGCCGCACCGCCGGCGAGATCGCCGACTGGCAGGCGGTGACGCTCGACTCCGTGGAGGCTGCGGCAGCACCGGTGCGCGCGCTGCTGGAACGCGTCCGGCCGACGGCGCTCGTGTGCGTGTCCGACTCCGTCGCGGTCGCCGCGCTGCGGGTCACCGCTCAGCTCGGTGCCGACGTCGCGATCGTCGGCTTCGACGACGCACCGGTCGCCGAGCCGCTCGGGCTCAGCTCGCTGCGGCAGCCGTTGGCCGAGGCGGCCGCCCGGTGCCTCGACCTCGTGCTGCGCCCGCGGGCCGAGCCCCACCAGGTGCTGCTGGCACCCGCGCTGATCGTCCGCGCCTCGAGCGGCACCGCTCGCCACCCCCTTGCGACACCCTCTCCCACCCACGAAAGCCTGAGGACGCCATGAGCAGAGCCCGGACCACGCGCCGCACCGCCACGATCGCGCTGGCAGCCGCGACCGCTCTCACCCTCGCCGCCTGCGGTGGCGGCGGTGGCTTCGACGACGAGACCGACGCCGGTGACAACGGTGCCGGCGACGGTGCCGAGGACAACGGCGAGGCGCTGACGGTGCTGATCGGTTCGTCGGGGGACGCCGAGACCCAGGCGGTGCAGGCGGCCGCCGCTGCCTGGAGCGCCGAGTCGGGCACCGAGGTCGAGGTGGTCGCGGCCACCGACCTCCCCCAGGAGCTCAGCCAGGGCTTCGCGGCGGACGACCCGCCGGACGTGTTCTACCTCGGCGCCGACAACCTCGCCTCGTACGCGAGCAACGGGTCGCTCCTCCCCTACGTCGACCAGCTCGAGAACGCCGACGACTTCTACCCCGTGCTGCTGCAGTCCTTCACCTACGAGGGGACGGCGTACTGCGCGCCGAAGGACTTCTCGACACTGGGGCTCGTGATCAACACCGACGCGTGGGAGGCCGCCGGCCTCACCGACGACGACATCCCGACCACCTGGGAGGAGCTGAGCGCCGTCGCGCAGCAGCTGACGACCGACACCCAGGTGGGCCTGTCCTTCGGTGCGGAGTGGCAGCGCATCGGGACCTTCATGGCCCAGGCGGGTGGTGGGCTCACCAACCCCGAGGGCAACGAGGCCACCGTGGACACCCCGGAGAACCTGGCTGCGCTCGAGTACGTGCAGCAGATGCTCGCCGACGGCACCCTGGCGTACCCGGGTGACATCAACGCCGGCTGGGGTGGCGAGGCGCTCGGCCTCGGTGCTGCCGCGATGGTGATCGAGGGCAACTGGATCGTGGGTGCGATGACGAACAACTACCCCGACGTCAGCTACCGGGTGGTCGAGCTGCCAGCCGGCCCGGGCGGTCAGGGCACGCTGCAGTTCACCAACTGCTGGGGCGTGGCTGCGGACGGCGGCAACACCGCGGGGGCGGTCGACCTGGTCGGCTTCCTCACCTCGAGCGAGCAGCAGATGGAGTTCGCGGCCGCGTTCGGTGTGATGCCGTCGGTGCAGTCGGTCAACGAGGAGTGGACCGAGCAGTTCCCCGAGCAGGCGGCGTTCCTGGCCGGTGCCGACTACGCGCAGGGTGGGCCGGTCGCGCAGGGAGCGGCCGATGTCATCAGCGACTTCAACTCTCAGCTGCAGGGCCTGAAGGACGCCGACCCGCAGGCGATCCTCACCGCCGTGCAGGCCAACCTCGAGGCAGTGCTGGGCTGAGCGTCATGAGCGACGACCAGCCCCGGCGCGCTCCGCGTCCCGGTGGCGCGCGCCGGTCGGCGAGCGGTGGCCAGGCGCTGTCGGGCTGGCTCTTCATCACCCCGGTGATCGTGATCCTCGGTGTGTTCCTCGTGATCCCGATCGCGATGGCGGCGTGGGTGAGCGTCTCGGACTGGAACGGGCGAGGGAACCCGTTCGGTGGTGCTGCCGGCTTCGTGGGCGTCGACAACTACGCAGCCATCCTCAGCGACCCCGGGCTGCAACGGCAGGACTTCGGCACCGCCCTGCGGAACAACGTCTACTACGTCATGCTCGTCGTGCCGCTGCAGACCATCGTGTCCCTGACGCTGGCCGTGCTCGTCAACAGGCGGATCCTCCAGGCGCGCGGGTTCTTCCGCACCGCCTTCTACTTCCCGTCCGTGACGAGCACGGTGGCGATCACCTCGCTGTTCCTCTTCCTCTTCACGGCTTCCGGCGCGGTCAACAGGTTGCTCGCCACGATCGGGGTCGACGGTCCCAACTGGACCCAGGACGCGCGCGGCGTGCTCCACATCCTGCTGGCCGGGCTGGGCGTCGACTCCGCGCCGGTGGCGCTCCAGGGCAGCCCGCTCCTCGGCGTCTCCTGGTGGAACTGGCTCGCCGGCCCGAGCCTGGCGATGTCGGTCTTCATCATCATGGCGATCTTCACGACGTCGGGGACCTTCATGCTGCTGTTCATCGCCGCGCTGCAGAACATCGGCGGCGAGGTGGAGGAGGCGGGCGTGATGGACGGCGCCAGCGGCTGGCAGCGCTTCCGCCTCATCACGGTCCCGATGCTGCGGCCGACGCTGTTCACCGTGATCACGCTGGGCCTGATCGGCACCTGGCAGGTGTTCGACCAGATCTACACCGCGGGCGAGGCGGGCGGTCCGAGCAAGACGACGCTCACGCCCGCGTTCCTGTCCTACCAGACCTCGTTCACCGGCAACCGGTGGGGTCAGGGCGCCGCGATCGCCTTCGTGCTGTTCGCGATCATCGTCGCCATGACCGCGGTCCAGCGATGGGTGCTGCGAGAGCGGGACACCGTGCCGCGACGCAAGCGCTTCGTGCTCTCCGACGGCACCCTCGCCGCCGATGCGCAGGGAGGTCGCTGACATGGCGGCGACCACGACCCACCGGGCCGGCCAGGGGTCGCGGCTGGGCACCGCCGTCACGATGGCGGTGCTGGTCCTCCTGGCCGTCGTCTACATCTACCCGTTCGTGGTGCAGGTGCTCACCTCGTTCAAGGGCAACGCCGACGCCGTGGCGAACCCTCTGGGCATGCCGCTGGTGTGGACGGTCGACGCCTACCAGCGGTTGTTCGGCTCCTCCGACTACCCGCTCTGGTTCCGCAACTCGGTGGTCGTCACCCTCGCCGTGACGGCGGGACGGGTGTTCTTCAACTCGCTCGCGGGCTATGCGCTCGCGCGCCTGCGCTTCCCCGGCCGTGGGCTGGTGTTCAGCTGCCTGGTGGCGGTGATGGCGGTACCCGGTGTGGTGCTGCTGATCCCGAAGTTCCTCGTGATCAACACGCTCGGCATCTACAACACCTTCGCCGGGCTGATCCTGCCGCTGCTGGTCGACGCAGCCGGTGTGTTCATCATGAAGAACTACTTCGAGTCGATCCCCGCCTCGGTGGAAGAGGCAGCACGCATCGACGGCGCCGGGCCGTTCCGGGTGTTCTGGTCGGTCGTGCTGCCGATGGCCCGACCGGCTCTCATCACGATCACGATCCTCAGCTTCCAGGGCTCCTGGAACGAGCTGTCGCACTTCATCGTGGCGGCGAGCGACCGCGACCTCTTCAACCTCACCCGAGGCGTGGCGTCCCTGACGTCGGGAGCGTTGGGCTCCTCTGCCGACTACCCGCTCAAGATGGGGGCAGCCGCGCTGATGACGATCCCGGTCGCGATCCTCTTCTTCGTGTTCCAGAAGCGGATCATGGGCACCTCCGACGGCGCCGTGAAGGGCTGAGGGGCGCGCTCACCCGACCGGGACGAGACCGTCGAGCGCGGTGCCGAGGTAGGGCGCTAGCGCGCGTGCGTACTCCACCGACAGGTGGCTGTAGTCCCGGTACACGATCACGTTGCCGACCACCGGGTAGCAGGTCGTCTCGTCGCAGAACTGCTCCGTCAGGTCGACCACGGCGACGCCGCTCCGCTCGGCCGCCGCCACCAGCGGGTCGGGCGGCAGCGACTCGGCGCGTGGCGTCGCGCACGCCGCGTAGTCGCGCGGGTGCCCCGCGAGGCAGTCGGGCACGACCTCGCCCTGGGTCCGGGGTACGGCGGCGATGGCGGCGACCTCGATGCCCTGATCGACCCACCCCTGCCAGAGCAGCGCATAGCCGTCGACCGCGGCGTCCTCCGTGAGGTCGGACGCCGCGCCGAGCAGGTCGTCGGCCGGCGGCCGGTAGCCGTAGACCGAGGAGTACGCGGTCACGACCACGAGGTCCGGCTGCGCGGCCGCCACCACCCGCGCCACCTCGGCGAGCCAGGCACGGCAGGACTCGGCCTCGGCGTCACCGTCCTCGGTGTCGACGACCCGCGCTGCGGCCGTGGGCGGACAGCTCGACTTGGTGAACGACTCGACGCGGAAGCCGTGCTCCTGCCCCAGCCGGTCGAACGCGGGGAGCCACTGGGTGGCGTGCGAGTCACCGACCACCACGACGAGCGGCGCGTCGGCGTCGGCCGAACCGACCGCGCAGGTCAGGACCGCGGTCCCGTGACCGTTCTGCTGGCAGTCCGAGCCCGGCGGCTCCTCGTTCTGCAGCGCCACCGCCTCGGGCGGCGAGACGAGCAGCAGACCCTCGCCCATGACACCGCCGCACGCCTCGGGATCGGCCAGCGCGCCGGGTCCCAGGCACTCCTCCGGCAGGGCTGCCGCCGCCTCGGCGGCAGCGGCGACCCGCAGGTCCTGCTGCAGCCGCAGCCCGAGGCCGAGCGCGAGCACCACGGCCATCCCCGCGCCCGCGAGGACGAAGGTGCGACGGGTGCCGGCGCGCCGGGGCGCGGTCGACGCCCGGGGCCGAGGTCGCCGGAACCGGTCCTCGACCCCGACCTTGGTGGCCCACGACACCAGGACCACGAGCAGGATCGCGACGATCTTCTCGGACCACCCCAGCTGCCGCGCCAGCGCCAGCGGCGCGATCACCACCACCGGCCAGTGCCACAGGTACACCGCGTAGGAGACGTCTCCCAGGAACGTCGCAGGTGGCAGGCTCAGCCACCGGTCGGCGCCGACCCGGGAACCGGTCGCTCCGGCCGCGATCACGGCCACCGCGCCCAGCGTCGGCACCGCGGCGACCCAGCCCGGGAACGCCGTCTCGCCGTCGAGCACCACGGCGCTGCCCACGATCGCGACGACTCCCGCCCACCCGAGCACGACCCGCGCTCGCGGGACCAGCCGGACCGGCAGCAGCGCGAGACCCGCACCGAGGGCGAGCTCCCAGATCCGTGTCGGTGTCGCGAAGTACGCCCAGGCGGGCTCGCGCGCCGTCATCACGACCGACACGGCGAAGGACGCCAGCCCCACCACCGCGATGACGATCGCGGCCGTGCGGACCGGCGGCGTCCCCGGCCTGAACCGGCGCGCCAGCGCGAGCCCGGCCACGAGCAGCAGCGGCCACAGCACGTAGAACTGCTCCTCGACCGACAACGACCAGAAGTGCTGCGCGATCGTCGGGGCGGTGCCCAGCGCGAGGTAGTCCACCGAGTCGGCGGCCAGGGCCCAGTTCTGCACGTACAGGGCGCTGGCGATCAGCGCCCGCGCGGTGCTCCCCCACTGCGTCGGGTACACCCACACGTACGCCGCCACCGCGCAGACCGCCAGCACCAGCAGCGAGGCGGGCAGCAGCCGCCGGATGCGCCGCGCCCAGAAGTCGCGCAGCGAGATCGTGCCGTCCCTGGTCGCCTCGCGCAACAGGTGGGAGGTGATGAGGAAGCCCGAGATCACGAAGAACACGTCGACGCCGACGAACCCGCCCGTGAGGCGCTGCGGCCAGAAGTGGTAGAGCACGACCAGGCCCACCGCGACGGCGCGCAGACCCTGGACCTCGGGCCGAAAGGTGCGTCCCGTCGACGTGGCGCTCGTCACGGGATGCGAGGGTAACCCGCGGCCCTGGCCAGCCGTCCCGAAACCCGCTGGGACATAGGCTGACACCATGCGGTTCCTGTCCGGAGAGCTCACGCACGACCTGACCTACTCCGATGTCTTCCTGGTCCCTTCCCGCTCCGAGGTCGCGTCGCGGTTCGACGTCGATCTCACGCCGGTCGACGGCGCCGGGTCCACGATCCCGGTGGTGGTCGCGAACATGACCGCCGTGACCGGTGCCCGGATGGCGGAGACGGTGGCGCGCCGCGGCGGCATCGCGGTGCTGCCGCAGGACGTCCCGCTCACCGAGGTCAGCCGCACGATCCAGCGGGTCAAGGCGCGCCACCCCGTGCTCGAGACGGCCGTCACGGTCACCGCAGCCGACACCGTGCACACCGTGCTGTCGCTGCTGCACAAGCGCGCTCACGGAGCCGCCGTGGTGCTCGACGGCGACCGGCCGGTCGGCGTGATCTCCCGCAGCGACTGCGAGGGCGCGGACCAGTTCGCGCAGGTCGGCACCATGATGTCGCGGGACGTCACCACCCTGGGGGTCGACGTGATCGCCGGGGGCGGCGACGCCGCGCTGCGGGACGCCTTCAACCAGCTGCACGCGAACCGCCGGCGATTCACGCCGGTGGTCGACGGCGACGGCCGTTACCTCGGCGTGCTGACCCGCCTCGGTGCGCTGCGCTCCTCGATCTACGCACCCGCGCTCGACGACGGCGGCCGGCTGCGCGTCGCCGCGGCGATCGGCGTCAACGGTGACGTCGCCGGTCGCACCGAAGGGCTGCTGGCGGCGGGCGCCGACGTCCTCGTCGTCGACACCGCGCACGGCCACCAGGCCAAGATGATCGAGGCGCTCCGCACCGTGCGCTCGGTCGCACCCGACATCACGGTCGTCGCCGGCAACGTCGTCACGGCCGACGGCGTCACCGACCTCGTCGAGGCCGGCGCCGACATCGTCAAGGTCGGTGTCGGACCGGGTGCGATGTGCACCACGAGGATGATGACCGCCGTCGGGAGGCCGCAGTTCTCAGCCGTGCTCGAGTGCGCCACCCGGGCGCGCGAGCTCGGCAAGCACGTGTGGGCCGACGGCGGCGTGCGCTACCCGCGGGACGTCGCGCTCGCCGTGGCCGCGGGCGCCAGCCAGGTGATGATCGGATCGTGGTTCGCCGGCACCTACGAGTCGCCGGGCGACCTGCACACCGACGCCGGCGGGCGTCAGTACAAGGAGAGCTTCGGGATGGCCTCGGCGCGTGCCGTCGCCGCCCGCTCCTCCAGCGAGCCCGAAGCCTTCGACCGCTCGCGCAAGGCCATCTACGAGGAGGGGATCTCCCACTCCCGGATGTACATCGACCCCGACCGGCCGGGTGTGGAGGACCTGCTCGACCACATCACCTCCGGGCTGCGCTCGGCCTGCACCTACGCGGGCGCCAGCACGATCGAGGAGTTCGTGGAGAGGGCGGTCGTCGGCATCCAGTCGCAGGCCGGCTACGAGGAGGGCCGGCCGTTGCCGGGTGGCTGGTCGTGACGACGCTGCCCTACGGCTCATGGCCGTCCCCGCTGCTCGCCTCCGACCTCGCCGGTGCGAGCGTGCGCCTGTCCGAGGTCGCGATCCTCGCCGGCGACACCTACTGGACCGAGGGCCGCGCCGCGGAGCAGGGACGCACCGTGCTGCTGCGGCGCGACGCCGCCGGCTCGCTGTCGCGGGTCTCGCCCGAGCAGGCACCCGACGGCGGCACCTTCGACGTGCGCTCACGTGCCCAGGAGTACGGCGGCGGTGCGTTCGCCGTCGGGTCCGACGTGGTCGTGGCCTCGCGCAAGGAGGACGACCGGGTCTACCGGTTCGCGCTCGACGGCACCGAGGCGACCCCGCTCACGCCGGCGGACGGCGCCCGGTACGCCGACCTGGTGATCGACGACGAACGGGGGCTGGTCTACGCCGTCGCCGAGGACCACGGCGAGCCCGGTGGCTTCCGGACCGACCCGACGACGACGCTGGTCGCCATCCCGCTCGACGGCAGCGCGGCGCAGTCCCGCGAGAACGTCGCGGTCGTGTTCTCCGGGACCGACTTCGTGAACGCACCCCGGCTGTCCCCCGACGGGCGCCATCTCGCCTTCGTCACGTGGGACCACCCCAACATGCCGTGGGACGGCTCGACCGTCCGGGTCGGCGAGCTCACCGCCGCAGGCACGCTGCGCTCCCCCGCCCTCGCGGTCGCGGGCGGCGCGGACGTCTCGGCGCAGGAGCCTGTGTGGACCCCCGCCGGTGACCTCGTCCACGTCGACGACCGCACCGGCTGGTGGAACCTGTACCGCACCGAGCTGGCCCGGCCCGAGGGCTGGCTCGAGCTGCGCACCCGTCACCTCCACCCGGCGCAGGTCGAGTTCTCCGCGCCGCAGTGGGCGTTCGGGCCCCGCACGATCGCGGTGCTCGACGACGACCACCTCGTGCTGTCCTGGGTCGAGGAGGGGCGCCGTCGGCTGGGCACCATGCGGCTGGCCAACGGTGAGCTGGAGGCCTGGATCGGCGACTGGTCGCCCGAGGGCGCCATGGCCGCCGCCTCCGACCGGGTCGTGTTCGTGGGTTCGCACCCACGGCGACCCGCCGCCGTCGTCGAGCTCGAGCTCGCGGAGGGCACGACGACGGTGCTCGCCTCCTCCACCAGCCTGACCCTCGACGAGGCGAGCATCAGCGAGGCCGAGCCGGTCTCGTGGGCCGCGGCCGACGGGGCGCAGGGCCACGGGTTCTACTACCCGCCCACCCTGGCCGACGTCACCGGTCCCCAGGGTGAGCTGCCGCCGCTGCTGGTGCTGATCCACGGTGGCCCGACCGCGTCGACGAGCCCCGGGTTCGCACCGGGCACCCAGTACTGGACCACGCGCGGGTTCGCGGTGCTCGACGTCAACTACGGCGGCTCCACCGGGTACGGCCGGGCCTACCGCGAACGGCTCGAGAAGGCGTGGGGCATCGTCGACGTCGCCGACTGCGCCACGGGTGCCGCGGCCATGGCGGCGGCGGGCCGTGCCGACGGCGCCCGGCTGGCGATCCGTGGCGGTTCGGCCGGCGGTTTCACCACGCTGGCCGCGCTCGCGTTCACCGACACCTTCGCGGCCGGGACCTCGCGCTACGGCATCGGCGACCTCGCCGCGCTCGCCGCCGAGACGCACAAGTTCGAGGCACGCTACCTGGACAGGCTCGTGGGGCCCTACCCCGAGGCGGCAGCGGTGTACGCGGAGCGCTCCCCGCTGCAGCACGTCGAGGGCATCCAGGCACCGGTGCTGCTGCTGCAGGGCTCGGAGGACCGCGTCGTGCCGCCGGCGCAGTCCACCGGGATGGCCGCGGCGCTGCGGGAGCGCGGCGTGCCCGTCGCCTACGTCGAGCTCGCGGGCGAGGGTCACGGGTTCCGCGGCGCGGACGCGATCACGCTCGCCCTCGAGACCGAGCTCGCGTTCTACGGCCAGGTGCTCGGATTCGAACCCGCCGACGACGTCCCCGACGTCGACCTCGACGCATGAGCCGGATCCGCACGGCGGTCGTCGCGGGCGCCTCCGGCTACATCGGCCGGTACCTCACGGCCCGGCTGCGGCATCGCGGCACGCAGGTCCGGACGATCGGTCGGGGTGCCGCAGCCGATGCGCGCTGGGGTGACGACGCGGAGGTCGCGCGGGTGCTGGAGGGCGCCGACGTCCTCATCAACCTGGCCGGACGCTCGGTCAGCTGCCGGTACAACAAGCGCAACGCCGATCTGATCTTCTCCTCGCGCGTGCGGACGACGGCGCAGCTCGCCCGGGCGCTGCACCTCACGGCATCGGCGCCACCGGTCTGGATCAGCTCGAGCACCGGCACGATCTACCGCGACGCCCGGGATCGCCCGCAGGACGAGCGCGACGGCGAGCTGGGCAGCGGGTTCTCCGTGGAGGTGGCTCGCGCCTGGGAGCGGGAGCTCGCGGGCGCGCCGGCCCACGTACGCACGGTCGCGCTCCGCATGTCGATCGTGCTCGGGGCGGGCGGCGGCGCGATCAACCCGATCATCAACCTGACCCGGATGGGCTTCGGCGGCCCGATGGGCGACGGCGGCCAGATGTTCAGCTGGGTGCACGTCGAGGACGTCGCGCGCGCGATCGACCACCTGTGCGCGAGCCCCGACCGGTCCGGCCCGGTCAACGTCGCGACGCCCAACCCGGTCACCAACGCCGAGCTGATGGCGCAGATGCGGGAGGTCTTCGGAGCACCGTTCGGCATCCCGGAGCCGCGGTGGCTGCTCGAGCTCGGCGGCCGGGTGATCCGGACCGAGCCTGAGCTCGTGCTCAAGAGCCGCTGGGTGCATCCCGGC
Organism: Pseudactinotalea suaedae; assembly: GCF_009733815.1. GTDB lineage: Bacteria > Actinomycetota > Actinomycetes > Actinomycetales > Beutenbergiaceae > Pseudactinotalea > Pseudactinotalea suaedae. Next base: position 510,477 of record NZ_WNXY01000001.1, on the reverse strand, counting down.
GTCCTCCTCGAGGACGGCTTCACGTTCCGCTTCCCCGAGCTGCGCGAAGCCCTGCAGCAGATCGCCTCGCGGACCCGAGCGGGGCTGCTGCCGGTCCAGCTGGGATAGCGACATCGGTCGTCAGTAGGATCAGCGCTCGTGCGCGCAGCGAGGATTCACGGCAAGCAGGACCTGCGGATCGAGGAGGTCCCCACACCCGTCCCGGGACATGGCCAGGTGCGGATCCGACCCGCGTACGTGGGGATCTGCGGGTCCGACCTCCACTACTTCTCCGACGGCGCGGCCGGGATCTTCCGGATCGTCGAGCCGCTGATCCCCGGGCACGAGATGTCGGGGACGATCGACCTGGATCCCTCGGGCCGGTTCGCGCCCGGGACGCCGGTGACCGTGCACCCCGCGACGTGGGGGCCGCCGTCGTCGGGCGCCCGACCCACCTGGCCCGGCGGGACCTTCCTCGGCAGCGCCTCGACGTCACCGCACACCCAGGGGGCGATGTCCGACCACATGGTCGTCACCACCGAGCAGGTACGACCGCTGCCGGCGTCGTTGCCGCTGCGTCGCGCCGCCCTGGTGGAACCGCTCGCGGTGGGGCTGCACGCGATCACGGTCGCGGGCGGCGTGCAGGGTCGCTCGGTGCTGGTGTCCGGATCCGGCCCGATCGGGTTGCTGGCCGCCGCGGGCGCGCTCGCCGCGGGTGCGGCGCAGGTGTGGTGCACGGACGTCCGCCCGGGGCCGCTCGCACGTGCGCGGGCACTCGGCGTGACCGAGGTGGTCGACGTCGCGCAGACCCCGCTCCCCGAGTCGCGGTTCGACGTGGTCCTGGAGTGCGCCGGACTGCCTCAGACGCTGCACGCGCTGCTGCGTGCCTGCGCCCCCGGGGGCGTCGTGGTGCAGGTGGGCAACGTGCCGAACGAGGACCGCCCGGTCAACCTCGCGCCGATCGTCTCCAAGGAGATCCAGCTCCGCGGCACGTTCCGCTACGACGACGAGATCGACGACGCGATCGCCATGCTGGCCGCGACCCCCTCGATCGAGCAGGTCGTCACCCACGAGCGCGGGCTCGAGGAGATCCTGGACGCCTTCGCGATCGCGGCCGACTCCGACGCCTCCGGGAAGGTCCTCGTCCGCCTCAGCTGATCTCGGGCGCGCCCAGGTGCGCGGGCGCGGACGTGAGCGCGGTGCGCGGTGCCACGAACGAGCCCAGCAGCACGATGACCACGAGCGCGGCATACAACGCCGTCAGCCCCGCCTCCAGCCCGAGCAGCGCCGTGAGCGCACCGCCCACGCCGATCAGCAGGGCGGTCGCGAGACCGTCGAGGATCTGCGCGGCCGCCGTGTTGAAGCCGACCTCGCCCGGTGCGGAGTGACCCATCACGAGCAGCGAGACCGCGGGCATCCCCAGCCCCATGCCGAAGCCGGCCAGGGCTTGCGCCACGAACGCGACCCACGGGCTGACCCATCCCAGCGTCACCGGGATCACCAGCGCGATGCCGAGGGCGATCAGCCCGAACGCCGCCCTCATGAGCACGTGGCGGGGCAGCAGCGGATGCCCGCCCTGCCAGGTCGAGGCGGCGGACCAGCCCAACGACCCCACGATCAGCACGGCGCCGGCTTCGGTGAGCGACCAGTCGTGGAGGCGGTTCAGCATCAGCGGCAGGAACGAGTTCATCGCGAAGAACGTTCCGGCCAGCAGGCCGCGCGCCAGCACCGTGGACGCGACGCCGCGCCGGGCCAGCAGGGTGCCGGCGGGCACCAGCTGGAGCACCGACGGGATCAGCACCGCCAGCGCCACGAGCGCCACGGGCAGCACCGCGAGCCCGGGCCGCTCGCCGGCCCAGCTGAGGGCCGCGACACCGACCGCTGCCAGCGGTGCGGCGACCAGCAACCAGCGACCGCCCGGCCGCGGTCCGTCCCCGCGATCGGTGCGCTGGGAGCCCAGCCGCCGCAGCACCCGCGACATCATCACCAGCGCCAGCAGCGCGACCGGCACGATGCCCAGGAAGACCCAGTGCCAGGACCACGTCTCGGTGACGTACGCCGCAGCCGGCGGTCCCAGCAGCGACGGGAGCACCCAGGCGGTCGCGGTCCACCCGAAGACCGCCGGCCGCAGCTGCACCGGGTAGGCCAGCGCGACGAGCACGAACACCGCGACCGTCAGCGAACCCGCACCCAGCCCCTGCAGTGCGCGCCCGACCAGCAGCTGTGGCAGGGCCGTGGCGGTGCCGGCGGCGACCAGCCCGACGCCGAACGCCGCGACCCCGGTGACCAGCGGTCCGGCGGGACCGCGCGCATCCGCCCAGCGGCCACCCAGCACGGTCGCCAGCACCGAGGAGGCCAGGAAGGCCACGAACGGCCACGCGTAGGTCTCGAGCGTGCCGACGTCGGCCATGATGTCCGGCATCGCGGTGCCGACGCCCATGCCCTCGAACGCCACCGCCGTGATGACGAGCAGGATGCCTGCCGTGGTCGGACCACGGCCGTCACGGAACACGTCCCAGCGGCCGGAGCTGGTGGGCAGCTCCGGCTCGCCGGTGTGCTCGGACGTGCTCAGGCGGCGACCAGCGACCGGAGCACGTACTGGAGGATGCCGCCGTTGCGGTAGTAGTCGGCCTCTCCGGGGGTGTCGATGCGGACGTCCGCGTCGAACTCCACCACCGTGCCGTCGACCTTGGTGGCCGTGACGTGCACGGTCCGCGGCGTGGTGCCCTCGTTCAGCGCCGTGACGCCGGAGATGTCGAACGTCTCGGTGCCGTCGAGCCCGAGGGAGTCCGCGGACTCCCCGGCCGGGAACTGCAGCGGCAGCACGCCCATGCCGATGAGGTTGCTGCGGTGGATCCGCTCGAAGCTCTCCGTGATGACGGCCCGGACACCGAGCAGCGCCGTTCCCTTGGCCGCCCAGTCGCGGGAGGACCCCGAGCCGTACTCCTTGCCGCCGAGCACGACCAGCGGGATGCCGGCCTCGGCGTAGGCTTGGGCCGCGTCGTAGATCGAGGTCTGCTCACCGGTGAGGAGGTTCTTGGTGAAACCGCCCTCGACGTTCTCCAGCAGCTGGTTGCGCAGCCGGATGTTGGCGAAGGTGCCGCGGATCATCACCTCGTGGTTGCCGCGGCGGGAACCGTAGGAGTTGAAGTCACGACGCTCCACGCCGTGCTCGGCGAGGTAGCGCCCCGCGGGCGAGTCGGGCTTGATCGACCCGGCCGGCGAGATGTGGTCGGTCGTCACCGAGTCGCCGAGCTTGGCGAGCACACGCGCGCCCGCGATGTCGGTGACCGGGGCGGTCTCGATCGTCATGCCCTCGAAGTACGGGGGCTTGCGCACGTACGTCGACTCCGGGTCCCAGGCGAACGTGTCGCCCTCGGGGGTGTCCAGGCCGCGCCAGTGCTCGTCGCCGGCGAACACGTCGGCGTAGTCGGAGGTGAACATCTCCTTGCTGATCGAGGAGGCGATCGTCTCCTGCACGTCCTGCGGGGAGGGCCAGATGTCCTCGAGGAACACCGGGGTGCCGTCCTCGCTGTGGCCGAGCGGCTCGGCGGCGAAGTCGAAGTCCATCGTGCCGGCCAGCGCGTAGGCGATCACCAGCGGAGGCGAGGCCAGGTAGTTCATCTTCACGTCCGGGTTGATCCGGCCCTCGAAGTTGCGGTTGCCCGAGAGCACCGAGACGACCGAGAGGTCGTGCTCGTTGACGACCTGCGAGACCTCGTCGGGCAGCGGACCGGAGTTGCCGATGCACGTGGTGCAGCCGTAGCCGACCAGGTGATAGCCGAGCTTCTCCAGATACGGCCACAGGCCGGCCTTGTTGTAGTAGTTGGTGACGACCTGCGATCCGGGCGCCATGGAGGTCTTCACCCACGGCTTGACCTGCAGACCCTTCTCGACCGCACGCTTGGCGAGCAGACCCGCGGCCAGCATCACCTCGGGGTTGGAGGTGTTGGTGCAGGAGGTGATCGATGCGATCGCCACCCGCCCGTGGTCGAGCTGGTAGGTGCTCCCGTCCGGTGCCGTCACGTCCACCAGCTTGTGGGCACGTGCGGACTGCGTGACCGGCGACGCCGCCGGCTGGCCCAGCGGCGAGGACTCCTCATGGGCGTCGTGCGACGGTGCGTCGGAGGCCGGGAAGGTGTCGGCGAGCTCCTTGTCGACCGGGCTCTTCTCGATGCCGTTGCCGTCGACGACGTAGTTCTCGAGGTCGGCGCGGAACTGCTCCTTCGCGCGCGTCAGCGCGATGCGGTCCTGCGGCCGCTTCGGCCCGGCGATCGAGGGCACCACCGTGGACAGGTCGAGCTCGATGTACTCGGAGAACGCCGGCTCGACGTAGTCGTCGGCCTCCGGCGCCAGCCACATGCCCTGCTCCTTGGCGTAGGCCTCGACCAGCGCCACCTGCGCCTCGTCGCGACCGGTCAGGCGCAGGTAGTCCAGCGTGACGTCGTCGATCGGGAACATCGCCGCCGTCGAGCCGAACTCGGGGCTCATGTTGCCGATCGTGGCGCGGTTGGCGAGCGGCACCTGGGCCACGCCCTTGCCGTAGAACTCGACGAACTTGCCGACCACACCGTGCTGCCGGAGCATCTGCGTGATCGTCAGCACCACGTCGGTCGCGGTGACGCCGGAGGGGATCTCACCCTTGAGCTCGAACCCGACCACCCGCGGGATCAGCATCGACACGGGCTGCCCGAGCATCGCGGCTTCGGCCTCGATGCCACCGACGCCCCAGCCGAGCACACCGAGGCCGTTGACCATCGTGGTGTGCGAGTCGGTGCCGACGAGCGTGTCGGGGTAGGCGCGCAGCACGCCGTCGACCTCCCGGGTCATGACCACCCGCGCCAGGTACTCGATGTTGACCTGGTGCACGATGCCGGTGCCCGGGGGGACGACCTTGAAGTCGTCGAACGCCGTCTGGCCCCAGCGCAGGAACTGGTAACGCTCGTGGTTGCGCTGGTACTCCAGCTCGACGTTGCGCTGGAAGGCGTCGGAACGGCCGAACACGTCGATCTGGACCGAGTGGTCGATCACGAGCTCGGCCGGGGACAGCGGGTTGATCGAGGCGGCGTCGCCGCCCAGCTCGGCCACGGCCTCGCGCATGGTGGCGAGGTCGACCACGCAGGGCACGCCGGTGAAGTCCTGCATCACCACACGCGCGGGCGTGAACTGGATCTCCGTGCTCGGCTCGGCCGACGGGTCCCAGCTCGCGAGCGCGTCGACGTGCGCCGCCGTGATGTTCGCGCCGTCCTCGGTCCGGAGCAGGTTCTCGGCCAGCACCTTGAGGGAGTACGGCAGCTTCGCCAGCCCCTCGACGGCTGCCAGCCGATAGATCTCGTAGCTCTTGCCGCCGACCTCGAGCGTGCCCTTGGCACCGAAGCTGTTCACCGCGCTCACTGCTGCTCCATCCCGTCGCTCCTGCCCGACGGCGTCGCTCGCCACGTCTGCAGGACTCGACTTCCGAACTTATCTTGATATCGAGATATCTTATCAGGCCAGTCGACTCCAGGGTGTCATCGATCGCCCGGCGCGTCCTCCTCTTCGGACGCCCGGAAGGTGACCTGCCCACCCGCTCATCGTTCCGGGACGGGCTCGCCATCCGCCGACGACGTGCCGATCCGCGCCGACCTGCGCTCGCGCAACCGGTACACCAGCTCGATGAGTCCGGCGCCGATCACCCCGACGACGACGATCAGCTGCGCGGTCGGGCCCGCGGGCCACTCGAGGGCGAAGAAGTCGCGAACGAACGGGATCCCGACCGCGAGCACCGCTCCGAGCGCCATGGCGGCGACCAGGGTGAGCCGCCACCAGCTCCACGGCCGCGCCAGGATCGCCAGCAGCCAGAGCGCCATCAGGATCAGCGTCAGGGTGGCACCCGTGCTCGCCTGGAGCGTCTCGCCACGCAGGTGCAGCGTGCCGTAGACCACCAGCACCCCGGAGCCGCAGATCAGCCCGCACGGCACCGCCAGCTGCAGCACCCGGTCGAGGAAGCCCTTCCGGTACCGCTGGTTGTTCGGCGCGAGCGCGAGGAAGAAGGCCGGGGTCCCGATCGTCAGCGCGCCGACGAGGGTGAGGTGCCGGGGCAGGAACGGGTAGGGCCACGCCACCAGCGCGACGACGACGGCGAGCAGCACCGCGTACGTCGTCTTGGTCAGGAACAGCGCCGCGACGCGCTCCATGTTCGCGATCACCCGTCGCCCCTCGGCGACCACACCGGGCAGCGTGGAGAACGTCCCGTCGAGCAGCACCACCCGTGCGACCGCCTTGGTCGCGGCCGCACCGTTGCCCATCGCGATGCCGAGGTCGGCCTCCTTGAGCGCCAGGGCGTCGTTGACGCCGTCACCGGTCATCGCGACCGTGCGACCGTCGTCCTGCAGCGCGTGCACGAAGGCACGCTTCTGCTCGGGGCTCACGCGGCCGAACACCCGTCCCTCCCGCATCGCCACGCGCAGCGACTCGCGGTCCTTCGGCAACGTGCGCGCGTCGATGCCGGCACCGCCCTGCAGGCCGACCGAGTCGGCGATCCTGCCCACCGTGGCTGGGTTGTCGCCCGAGATCACCTTGACCTCGACGTCCTGCATCGCGAAGTACGCCAGCGTCTCGGCGGCGTCCGGCCGCACCCGTTCCCGCAGCACCGCCAGCAGCGCCGGACGCAGGTCCTCGGGCACGCTGTGGTGGTCGAGCGGCTCCTCCCCCGGCACGTGAGCGAGCAGCAGCACCCGAGCTCCGCTCGTGGCGAGCTCGAGCACCCGGGTGACCACGCCGTCGTCGGCGGCTCGTGAGGCGAGCAGCACCTCGGGTGCGCCGAGCACCCAGGTGCCCGACTCGGCACGGTGCCCGCTCCACTTGCGGGCCGAGCTGAACGGGACCACGACCTGCTGAGCCACCGTGGCGACATCGGCGAGGCCGGGCGCGATCGCCGCGGCGCTCGGGGAGGCGTCGGGCTCCCGCGCCACGGCCGCGAGCAGCTCCCGTGCCCCCGCCACCGGCTCGAGCTCGACCAGCTCGTCGAGCTCGACGCTGCCGTCGGTGATCGTGCCGGTCTTGTCGAGGCAGAGCACGTCCACGCGCGCGAGCACCTCGACGGCCGGCAGCTCCTGGATCAGCACCCTGCGCCTGGCGAGGATGACGGCGGCGAGCGCGAAGTTGATCGAGGTCAGCAGCACCAGCCCTTCCGGGACCATGCCGACGATGCCGGCGACCGCCTGCACCACGGCGTCGCGCCACCCGTCCCCCGCGAACGCGACCTGGAACCCGCCCTCGTTGCGGATCTGGCTCCAGAACAGCAGGAACGCGATCGGGACGATCACCCAGGAGATCACCACGAGCACCTTGTTGATGCCGTTGCGCAGCTCGGACCCCACGAGCGAGAACTGCTTGACCTGGGAGGTGAGCTTCTGCGCGTAGGCGTCCTGCCCGACCCTGGTGGCGCGGACCACGGCAGCTCCCGCCACCACCGCCGACCCGGACAGCACGGGATCTCCCGGCGCCTTGTCGACGGGCTCGCTCTCGCCGGTGAGCATCGACTCGTCGACCTCGAGCCCGGAGGAGGTGAGCACCTCGCCGTCCGCGGGGACCTGGTCGCCCAGGGTCAGGCGCATCACCTCGTCGAGCACGACCTCACGCATCGGCACCCGGAGCTCGGCGCCGTCCCGGATCACGGTGACCTCGGACTGGTTGAGGATCGCGAGCCGGTCGAGCGTGCGCTTGGCGCGGTACTCGGTGACCGCACCGATCAGCGTGTTGAAGAGCAGCACGAACCCGAAGACCGCGTCCTTCCACGCCCCGACCGCGAGCACGACCACCAGGGCCGTTCCGAGGATCGCGTTGAAGAGCGTGAACAGGTTCCCGCGGAGGATCTCCCCCAGGCTGCGCGAGGACGTGTCGTCGGTGACGTTGACCTTGCCGGCGGACACCCGCGCGGCGACGTCGGCTGAGGTCAGCCCGGGCGGCGGGGCGGCTGTGGCGACTGCGGCGACTGGCTGCACGGCAGCAGCGTATGGCCCGAACGCCCCCGTGACGCAGATCACACCGGGCTGCGCGTCATGACGGGCGTCCGCCCGCGTCTCTGGGATACGTCACATCGGCAGCAGGAGGACACATGGTCACGGCGTCGCAGCCTCGGCTCCGCCCGCACCGTCGTCCTCGTCGGTGGGCGAGCCCGTCGGCCACGGGGGTGCGGTGGGGTCGGGCCCACCCCACCCCCGCCGACGGGCGACGATGACGCACCCACGGGGGCCGAGCCGTCCCGCGCCGACCCGCTGCCAGGTCACGCGCGCCTACACGGCGCGCGCGGTCGGGCAGCCCGGGGCGCACACCGAGCACCTCTCGACGCGGTGCGTCGCACGGTGGGCGCGCGCCTCCCGCCGGCGACGTCAGCGACGCCGCGGCTGAGTCACCAGACCAGCGTCGCGAGCGCCTCGACGTGGTGCGTGTGCGGGAACAGGTCGAAGCCGCGCAACGACTCGAGGCGGTAACCGTGGTCGAGCGCGATCCGCACGTCCCGGGCCAGCGCCGCCGGGTCGCACGCGACGTAGACGACCCTGCTGACGCCGAGGTCGGCGAGCCGGTCCAGCACGTCGGCGCCCGCGCCCGCGCGCGGCGGGTCGAGCACGACGACGTCCGGTCGTCTGTCGATGTCGGCGAGCGTGCGGGCGACCTGGCCGGTGCGCAGCTCGAGCTGGTCGAGGCCGTGCGCGTTGCGCCGGGCGTCGCGGGTGGCCTGGTCGTCGGACTCGACCGCGAGCACCAGGCCCTCCGGCCCGACCGTGTGCGCGAGCGGCACGCTGAGGAGCCCGGCACCGGAGTAGGCGTCGATGACGCTGTCGCCGGGCTGCAGCGCGGCGGCCTCGAGCACCGCGCTCACCAGCATCGCCGGGGCACCGCGGTGGATCTGCCAGAACCCGGCGGCGGCGAGGCGGTACCGGTAGGTGACGTCGCCGACGGTGACCTGCTCGCGCACGTGGCTGCGACCGCCGCGCCACGGCTGACCGTTGACGAGCACCGCCGGCTCACCCTCGGTCGGCGCGACCGCGTCGATGCGCGCACCTGCCGGCCAGCTCCGGGAGAGCAGGTCGAAGGCGTTGATCTCGGGGACGGCGAGCGGCATCTCGCGGAGCGCGAGCACCTCGTGCGTGCGGTGCCGGTACATGCCCGCGCGACCTTCGGCATCGGCCGTCAGCTCGATGCGGGTGCGCGTGCCGAGGCCGTCGAGATCGCCCGGTACCGGCTCGACCGTGAGCTCCTCCAGCAGCGGGTGCTGAGGCTCGAGCTTGCCGATGCGGACCAACGCGTCCGTCAGCACGTCACGCTTCCAGCGGCGCTGTGCCTCGATCGCGACGTGGGCGAGCTCGCCACCTCCGACCCCGCCGGGACCCGCCTCGGGCCAGATGCTCGGCACCCTGTCGGGCGAGGCGTCGAGGATCTCGACGGCGTCCCCGCGCCAGTACCCCTCACGGCGCTGCTCGGTCAGCCGGACCCGGACCTTCTCACCCGGCAGCGCGTGCCGGACGAACACGACACGACCCTCGTGCCGTGCCAGGCAGTGGCCGCCGTGCACGGCAGGGCCGACGTCGAGGACGAGGTCCTCGCCGGTGTCATCGGCCACGACGCACCGCCCCCGGTCCCGGCAGGTCGCCGGGCTGCTGGCCCGGCTCGCCGACCGCGAGCGTGTGCGCCACGTCCCGCGAGGAGTTCAGCTGCCACGGCACGGAGGCCATCACGACCCCGGGCGTGAACAGCAGCCGCCCCTTGAGGCGAAGTGCGCTCTGGTTGTGCAACAGCTGCTCCCACCAATGACCGACGACGTACTCCGGGACATACACCACCACCAGATCACGTGGCGAGCTCCGTCGCAACGACCGCACGTACTCCAGCACCGGCCGTGTGATCTCACGGAACGGGGAGTCGAGCACGGTCAACGGCAACGGGATCCCCGCAGCATCCCACGCCGCGCGCGTCTGGGCCGCATCCTCGGGGTCGACGGCCACCGTGATCGCCTGCAGCGTGGAGGGCCGGGTCGCGCGCGCGTAGGCGAGGGCGCGCATCGTCGGCTTGTGGACCTTGGAGACCAGCACGACGGCGTGCACGCGCGCCGGGAGCGCCTTGGCGTCCTCGATCTCCTCCGGCGTCGCGAGCGTGAGCTCCTGCGCCACGAGGTCGTAGTGGCGCCGGATGCCGCGCATCACCGCGAACAGCACCACCATCAGCGCGATGGTGATCCAGGCGCCCTGTGCGGTCTTGGTGATCAGCACCACCACCAGCACCACGGCCGTGAGCGCGAAGCCGAACCCGTTGATCGCGCGGGAGCGCTTCATCCTGGTCCGCTCGCGGGTGCTCGACTCGGTGTTGAGCTCACGGTTCCAGTGCCGCACCATGCCGAGCTGGCCGAGCGTGAAGGACACGAACACGCCGACGATGTAGAGCTGGATCAGCGCCGTCACCCGCGCGTCGAAGACCCAGATGAGCACGATCGCGGCGAACGCCAGGATGAGGATGCCGTTCGAGAACGCGAGCCGGTCGCCACGCGTGTGCAGCTGACGCGGCAGGAAGCCGTCACGGGCGAGGATGCTGCCGAGAACCGGGAAGCCGTTGAACGCGGTGTTGGCGGCGAGCAGCAGGATCAGCCCGGTGGTCACCGTGACCACGTAGAACATCGGCGGGAACCCCGCGAACACGGTCTGCGCGACCTGCCCGATCACCGGGTCCTGCTGGTAGCCGTCGGGGACCGGCTCGCCGCCGAGCCGCAGCTGCGTGGCCGGGTCGTCGACGAACCTGACGCCGGTCGCGCTCGCGAGCCCGAGCACCGTGGTCAGCATGAAGGTCGAGACGGCACCGAGGAGCAGCAGCGTCCTCGCGGCGTTCTTCGACTTCGGGCGCTGGAACGCCGGCACCCCGTTGGCGATCGCCTCGACACCGGTGAGGGCCGCTGCGCCCGAGGTGAAGGCGCGCAGCACCAGGAACGCGCCCGCGAGACCGACAAGACCCTCCTCGTAGCCGGGCTCCGCCGTCAGCTCGAAGGCGGCGGACTCTGCCGCGCCCAACGAGCCGGACAGCCACTGCACGCCGCCGGCGAGGGCCATCGCGCCCATCGCGGCCATGAACACGTAGACCGGGAGCGCGAAGCCTCGGCCCGACTCCCGGACGCCACGCAGGTTGAGCAGCGCGAGCAGCGCGACGATCCCGATCGCGATCGCGGCCTCGTGCCCGCGCGCGGCTGGGAGCACGGTCGCCAGGTACTGCGACCCCGAGGACACCGACACGGCCACCGTGAGCACGTAGTCGACCAGCAGGGCGCTGCCGACCGTGAGACCCGCGGTGCCGCCCAGGTTCTTGGTCGCCACCTCGTAGTCGCCACCGCCCGAGGGGTAGGCGCGCACGGTCTGGCGGTACGAGGCGACCACCGTCAGCAGCACGACCACGACGGCCAGGCCCACCCAGGGCGAGATCGCGTAGCTCGCGAGCCCGGCGATCGAGAGCATCAGCAGGATCTCGTCGGGCGCGTAGGCCACCGACGAGAGCGCGTCGGAGGAGAAGACCGGGAACGCCACGCGCTTCGGCAGCAGGGTCTCCCCCAGGTTCTCGCTGCGGACGGGGCGACCCACCAGGACGCGCTTCACGGCGTCGACGATGTCGGGCACGGTTGCCGATGCTACGCCCGGGTGGGAGCGACCGGCGGGGTGTAGGTTCGGCAGTCGTGCACTTCGTGATCATGGGAGCCGGTCGGGTCGGCGTGACGCTGGCCCAGACGCTCGAGGAGCACGGGCACTCGGTCGGCATCATCGACCAGAACCCGGACGCCTTCCGCCGCCTGTCCCCCGACTTCGAGGGCCGCCGCGTGACCGGGCTCGGTTTCGACCGGGACGCGCTCGTGCAGGCCGGCATCGAGGACGCCCGCGCGTTCGCCGCCGTCTCCTCCGGCGACAACTCCAACATCATCGCCGCCCGGGTGGTGCGCGAGACGTTCGGCGTGAACGACGTCGTCGCTCGCATCTACGACCCGCGCCGGGCCGAGGTCTACCAGCGGTTCGGGATCACGACGGTCGCGACCGTGCGGTGGACCGCCGACCAGGTGCTGCGGCGCATGATCCCTCGCGGTGCGGACTCAGAGTTCACGGACGCCTCCGGCCGGGTGCGGCTCTGCGAGATGGATACCCATCCGGGCTGGGTGGGGTCCTCGATGCGTGACATCCAGCGGCTCTCGCGTGCCCGGGTCGCGTTCCTGACGCGGCTGGGCGAGGGGTACATCCCGACGCCCGACGAGCTGCTCCAGGAGAGCGACGTCGTCCACATGCTCGTCGAGACCCCCCGCGTCAACGACGTCCAACGGGTGCTCGCGGTGCGACCCCCGGTCGAGAAGGAGTGAGCGGCTGATGAGAGTCGTCATCGCCGGCGCCGGCAGCGTGGGCCGGTCGATCGCCCGCGAGCTGCTCAACCACGGTCACGAGGTGGTGCTGATCGACAAGGAGCCCGCGGCGATGCGGGTGTCCTCGGTCGCCGAGGCCGAGTGGCTGCTCGCCGACGCGTGCGAGGTCTCGACGCTCGACCAGGCTCATCTGGACACCTGCGACGTCGTGGTCGCCGCGACCGGCGACGACAAGGTCAACCTGGTCGTCTCGCTGCTCGCCAAGACCGAGTTCGCGGTGCCGCGCACCGTCGCGCGCGTGAACAACCCCAAGAACGAGTGGATGTTCGACGACGCCTGGGGCGTCGACGTGCCGGTCTCGACGCCGCGGATCATGACCTCGCTCGTCGAGGAGGCGGTCACGGTCGGTGACCTGGTGCGCATCTTCACGTTCCACCAGTCGGGCGCGAGCATGTACGAGATCACGCTCGCCGAGGACACCCCCGTGGTGGGTCAGCGCGTGGCAGCGATCGACTGGCCCAGCCACAGCGTGCTCGCCGCGATCATCCGCGGCGACCGGCCGATCCCGCCCTCGCCCGACGACACCCTCGAGGGCGGCGACGAGCTGCTGCTGATCAGCTCCTCGGAGGATCCTGCTGATCTGCGGGAGCTGCAGGAGCTGCTCGGTCCTGCCCCCGACCCCGGGGCGAGACCAGCACCCACGTCACCCACAGCACCAGCGCCCACAGCGGAAGGCCCATGACGAGCCGGGCAGCACCCAGCCAGCCCGTGTCACCGCCGAGGTAGAGCGGCACCTGCACCGCCAGCCGCAGCAGGAACGCGCCGACCCACAGCCACGAGGCGAGCGTGTACCGGCGCATCAGGTCGGGGTCCTCGCGCCACGTCGTGGGCCTGCTAAACAAGGTCGCGACGATCACGCCCACGACCGGCCAGCGGGCCAGGATCGAGATCGTGACACCGAGCGCGAAGACCGCGTTGGTGATGAGTCCCCAGGCGAAGAAGTTCTGCGCCTCGCCGCTGCGCCAGGCCCAGATCGCTCCGATGCCGACGCCGAGGAGCCCTCCGACCGCCTGCGTGATCGGCGTGCGCTGGAGCAGCCGTGCGATCGTGGCGACCACCGCGACCGCCACCGAGGCGATCACCGCGGGCATGATCTCCCGCACCGCGACGAACACGACGACGAACACCAGGCCGGGCGCGACCGACTCGATCATGCCGCGCCAGCCGCCGATGGCCTCCAGACCGTCGAACTGCTCGGAGCCGAGCTGGCGCACGCCGCGCTGGGTGGCGCCCTCCTCGGGCTCGGTCGCCGTCACGAGGCCGCCGCGGGCACGAGCAGGCGGTACTCGGGGTTGTAGATCACGAGGTGCGAGGGCCCCTGGCTGAGGCGGCCCGTCACGAGCAACCGGCGGCCCGGCTCGATCCCGGCGATGTCGCGCCGGCCGAGCCACACGAGGTCGATGCTGCCCGAGCCGTCGTAGAGCTCGGCCACCAGCTCGGGGCGGGCATCGCGCGGCGCGTACCGGACCGAGCGCAGCACCCCCGAGAGGGTGTGCTTCTCACGCGGCCGGCACTGCGAGATCGGGTCGGTGCCGTGCAGGGCCGCCTCGAGGATCTCGTCGTCGGCCTCGAGCTCGTCCGTCGAGGCGAGCGCACGTCGGAGGCGCTCCTTCCAGGCGCGTGCCACGGCTCAGCGCACCTCGGTGATCTCGGGCCCGCGCGGGCCGCCGAGGTCGATGCTGGGGCGAGCGGCGGTCGCCGCGGGCACCTCCTGGCCCGGCTTGCCCGGCATGTGGAGAGCCAGCAGGTCGCGGGGTGCGCGCGCCTCGTGCCCGCGGACGACCACCACGTCGGCGAGCACGTCCTCCATCGCGGCGGCCGCGTCCTCGTCGACGGCGGCCTTGCCGGTCAGGACGCCGCGGACGAACCAGCGCGGCCCGTCGATCCCGATGAACCTGGCGGGGCGGTGGCCGCTGCGCCCGTCCGGCGTGCGGACCGGCAGCCGTGCGAGCAGCTCGGCGCCGAACGGGCCGTCCTGCTCCTCGGCGGAGCCGCCCTGCTTCGTGATCGTGCCCGCGATCTCCTCACGCAGCTCCTCCCACAGACCTGCCGAGCGCGGCGCCGCGAACGCCTGCAGCTGCAGCGCCGATCCCTCGAGCCCCAGGTTCACGGCCACGATCCGGCGGCTCTTGCGCTCGAGCTCCATCCGGACCTGCATCCCCGGCCGGACCGGGATCCGGAGCGCGCCGAGGTCGACGCGGTCACCGACCTCGGGGATCTCCTCGACGTCCCAGGGGCCGCGGCCGTCCGGGCCTGCGGTCTCGTCGGTCTCGACGTCGGTCGTGACGTCCTCGGTGGGGGCGTCCTTCTCGCCGCCCTTGCGCGAGAACCACCTCATGCTCGTGCCTCCCCTGTCGCGGCCCCGAACCCACCGGTGGAGCCGAATCCTCCCTCGCCGCGATCGCTGCCCGGCAGCACTCCGACCTCGATCAGGTCGGCCACCGCCACCTGCTGCACCACCAGCTGCGCGACCCGGTCGCCGCGCCGGACCGTGAACGGCTCGGCGGGATCGGTGTTGACGAGGATCACGACGATCTCGCCCCGGTAGCCGGCGTCGACGGTGCCGGGCGCGTTGAGCACGGTGACACCGTGCTTGCGCGCGAGCCCCGAGCGCGGGTGCACGAGGCCGACGTAGCCGGCCGGCAGCGCGATCGCCACACCGGTGGCGACAGCGGCCCGCCCGCCCGGCGCCAGCGTGATGTCGGCACGCGCCACCAGGTCGAGCCCGGCGTCACCGGGGTGGGCGTAGCCGGGCATGGGCAGCTCACGGTCGAGTCGGTGCACCAGCACCTGGACGGGCTCGGAGTCGATCACCTGATCGATCCTACGGTCCGTGCACCGCCGGGGCCGCCGTCGCGCGGGCGTGCCCGGACCTGGCACCCTGGTGGGGTGAGCACCTACCGCGAACGGCTGAGCCCGTCGGCCGCGATGTGGCTCCTGCCACCGGTGGGGGCGTTCATGGCCGGGGCGAGCCTGTTCCCGCTGGGCATCGGGCTGGCGGCCGGCGTCGCGATCGCCGTGGCGGTCGCCGTCGTGCTGGCGCTGCTGCGGACCCAGCCGGAGATCACGGTGGGGCCTGCGGGCCTGCGCGCGGGCAAGGCGTTCCTCGAGGCCGAGCATCTGGGCGAGATCGAGGCGTTGGACGCGGGCGCGACCCGCGCGGCGCTCGGCCCGGAGCTGCGCGCCGACGCGTGGCTGCTGCAGCGGTCGTGGATACGGACCGCGGTCCGTGTGGAGGTACGTGACGAAGCCGACACCACCCCGTACTGGGTGGTGTCGACCCGTCACCCTGCCGACCTCGCGGGCGCCTTGATCAGGTGCCGCGACGCCGTGGATCAGGAAGGTCAGGCGGCGCACTCCGAGCAGACGGGCTGGCCGCCCTCTTCGTAGGCCAGCTGGCTGCGGTGGTGCACCAGGAAGCAGCGCGAACAGGTGAACTCGTCTGCCTGTCGCGGCAGCACGCGCACGCTGAGCTCTTCACCCGAGAGGTCGGCGCCGGGGAGCTCGAAGCCTTCTGCGGCCTCGGTCTCATCCTCGTCGACAGTCCCCGAGTTCTTCTCGGCACGGCGCGCCTTGAGCTCCTCGAGCGAGTCCTCGGAGAGCTCTTCATCGGTCTTGCGCGGGGCGTCGTAGTCGGTCGCCATAGGGTTCTCGTCGGTCCTCGTCGTCGGAGTTCTGTGGAATTGTCACGGCGTGTCGGGAACGCCGTACGCGGGTACAACGCACTGCGGTCCGGAATGTTCCCGTAGGCAGGCGTTGGGATTGTGCACCATCGGGCGCCGGATTGCACACCCGATCGCGAGCGGACCACCGGGCGGCCGGATCCCGGCTGCCCAGCACACTCCGCCACACCGGGTCGAATCGGCAGATCGCGGCTCCGGGCGTGGCAGTCTCGTCGTAGTGGTCTGTCCTGGGAGGTGTCATGGCTGAGCTCGAGCTCGTCGGTATCCATGCCGACGGCGAGCACATCGTGCTCGTCGACGAGGAGGGGCAGCGGCACCGCCTGCTCATCGATGACGCGTTGCGGGCCGCGGTGCGCCGCGACCGCCCGCAGCTGGAGCAGATCCGTTCGGAGGGACTGCGTCCGCGCGACATCCAGGCCATGGTCCGGGCGGGTGCCTCCGCCGAGGAGATCGCAGCCGACGCCGGTGTGCCGATCGAGCAGGTGCGCCGCTACGAGGGCCCTGCCCTCGCCGAGCGTGAGCACGTCGTGCAGCGCGCCCGCGCACTCCCCCTGGGGCGTGAGGCCGGGTCTCCGACGCTGGGCGACCTCGTGGTGGACCGGCTCGCGGCGCGCGGCGTACCCAGCCAGCAGATCGGCTGGGACGCGCGGCGGCGTGGCGCCGAGCCCTGGGAGGTCGTCGCGCGGTTCGTCGCGGGCGACCGGGAGCGCGAGGCCACCTGGCAGGTCGACCTGGCCGCCGGCAGCGCCGTCGCGGTCGACGACGAGAGCCGGTGGCTCTCGGAGACCGATCTGGGCCCGGGCACCCCGCGCAGGCACCTCAGCGCCGTCCGCGGCGCCCGGCTGTACGACGTCGAGACCGATGCCGACGTGGCGCCCGCACTCGCTGCGGTCGACGCGGTGATCCGTGACACCCGTCCGCGTGGTCTCCGGCCCGTCGAGCCGGCCGAGCCTGCCGAGCCGGAGCCCGTCGACGTCCCCCAGGGCGACGACACCGACACCGAGGCCCTGCTCGACGAGCTGAGCGCCGCGCGCGGCGTACGTCAGCGCCTGGAGATCGACGACGACGCCCTCGCGGCGCAGGTCCTCGCCGATGACGACGCGGCCGACGACGACCTCGAGGACGGTCCGGCCGCGGCCGGCCCCCGCAAGCCCACCGTGCTGACGCCCGCACCCCACACGCCGGCGCTGTGGGACGAGGAGCCTCATGGGGTCGCCGGCGCCGCGACGCACGACGACGACCCCGATCAGGAGGGTCCCGGCACGGACGACGCGCCTGAGGAGACCCTCGACGGCGCTCACCCCGCCGCCTCCCAGCCCGACGAGGCCACCGACGCCACCGTGGTCCGGGAGCGGCCCGCACGCCGCTCGCAGAAGAACCGTCGCACGAGCGTGCCCAGCTGGGACGAGATCGTGTTCGGCGCGCGCAGCGACCAGTAGCCCGAGGGTTGCGAACCTAAGGGGCGGTCCAGACGAGGTCGCGCCCGTGCGGGTCGGCGTGACCGAGAACGGCGTCGTCGACGCTGAGCAGGAACCGGCCACCGTGCTCCCCCGGCGGGATCGGCACCCCGAGGTCGGCCGTGGGTCCTGCGCCCTCGAGCCCGATCCGGTGAGCGCCCACCTCGCGGCAGGTCGCCGCGAACGCGCGGCGCTGCCCGGGATCGAGGTAGGCGACCGTCGCGCTGTGCACGATCACCAGGGTGGCGTCCGGGGCCGCCGCGCGGAGCTGGGCGGCCGCCGTCGGCACGTCCTGCGGCGCCAGCCCGCGCACGACGCGCGGTGGGTCGGCCGCTGCCGACCGCAGCGCCGCGTCGAGGCGTTCCGCCCGCTCGGTGTGCTCCGGCCACACCAGGCAGCGAAGCCAGCGGCCGACGTCGGCGTCGCCGGGGTCCAGCGGGTTCGCGTCGAGACCCAGCCGAGCAGCGATGCGCGGCACCCGCGCCGGCAGCGGGGGCGACCCCGTGGTCGTGCACGGCAGGGTCAAGGCAGCCTCACCCGAGTCGGGGTCCGCGGACCGGGTCCCGACGTGCACCGCTCCGCGCTGGGAGTCGCGATAGGCGTAGGCGTAGGCGTCGTAGCGCAGGCACAGGCCCGCGCTGGCGCCGACCTCGAGCAGCGCGAGCGGCTCGGGGAGCAGTGCGAGCGCCGGGAGCAGCACCGCGCAGCGGGCGGGCTCGTTGGTCTGCGTCGAGCGCGCCAGCATGACGTCGGCCACCTCTTCGGGGCGCTCGCTCACGCGCGCGAGCGCCGACCCGGCGTCGGCGACGTCGATGCCGAGCCAGCGCAGCGCGCCGAGCAGCAGGTTGGGCTGCCGCTTCCCGCGCGGCAGCCGCTCCAGGAACGCCACCACGCCCGTGTGCTCGGCGACCGCGAGGCAGAGCGCCTCGTAGGTCGGCGACGACCCGCGCGCCTCGACCTCGGCGAACCGCCGGTACAGGCCCGCGACGTCCGTGGCGTCGACCTCCATCAGCGCGCCCTCCGCATCCTCGCGGCGTGCACCGTCACAGCGGCGGCCACGGGATCGCGGGCATCTCACCCTCGGGCTCGGGGAACACCGCGGTGGTCAGCAGCCGGTCGGCGCGTGCCCGGCAGGCATCGACCTCCTGGTCCTCGAGCAGCGCTGCCAGCGCCGCTCCGAGATCGCCCTCGAGCGCGTCGCGGACCCGTTCGACGCCCTCGAGCTCGGCCGCCTCCAGCGGCTGCCCCACCCATCCCCACAGGATCGTCCGCAGCCGCGGCTCGGTGTTGAACGTGACGCCGTGGTCGACGCCGTAGCGGTGCCCGTCGCTCATCTCCAGGACGTGGCCACCCTTGCGGTCGGCGTTGTTGCTGAGCACGTCGAGGACCGCCATCCTGCGCAGCTGCGGTGAGTCCTCGTGGAGCAGCGAGACCACCTGCTCGTTCTCGTCGAGGCCGTCGAGCACGTGGCACCAGCCGTCCGGGACCTCCTCCTGGGCGGGCAGCAGCACGACCGCGGGCTGCACCGGTCCCTCCGGCTCCTGCCACAGCTGGACCATGCCCTGCCCGAAGGGCCCGTCACGCATCCACGTCGGCGGGACGACGCGCCAGCCGAGCACCTCGGAGAGCAGGTAGGTGGCCACCTCCCGCCGCGCGAGCGTGGCGTCGGGGAAGTCCCACAGCGGGCGCTCTCCGGCCACGGGCTTGTAGACGACCTGCACCTCACCGATCCGGGCGAGGAAGGTCGCGTTCGACGCGGTCGTGATCCGGCCGACGAGCTCGAGGGGTCCTGCGACCGGCTCGCCGGTCAGCTCCTCGACCGAGGTCACTCCAGTCCGTCCGCCACGGGGCAGACGTGCCCGTCCGGATCCATCGGCTCCTCGCATATCGGGCACAGCGGCCGCCCCTGCGTGACGACCGTGCGGGTGCGTGCCGCGAAGGCGCGCGCCGCACCCACGGGCAGTCGCACCACGAGCACCTCGCCGGGCTCGTCCTCCTCGACGACGGTGCCGTCCTCGTCCAGGAGCAGCCGGGACGCCTGGATCACCACCTGCGCGGTCGACGGGTCCCAGGCGAGCCGCATCTCGCCCACCCGGAACTCCTCCTCGACCGGGTCGGCGAGCGGGTCGTCGTCGGCGAGCCCGTCAGGAGCGGCGTCGGGGATCGAGTAGCGGTTGTCGTCCTCGGTCATCAGCTGGTCGAGCACGGCGTCCACGCCGTCGGCCAGGGCCGCGGACTGCTGCTTCTCCAGCGCCACGCTGACGACGCGCTTGCCCTCCTGCGCCTGCAGGTAGAACGTGCGCGCGCCCGGCTCCCCCACGGTGCCCGTGACGAACCGGTCCGGCCAGTCGAAGCCGTGGACGATCGCAGCCATGACTCCAGATTAGTCGGCTGCTCCGGCGCCGCCGCCCACCGTCTCACCCGGAGCGGCGCCGAGCCACGACAGGTCGCCCGCGACCGTGTTGACGCCGAGCACGGAGGGCCGCGCCGCGCCGTAGTGCACGATCGAGACCGACGCCGGGTGCACGTCGAGGCGTTGGAACAGGTCGAGGTGCATGCCGAGGGCGTCGGCGAGGACCGCCTTGATGATGTCGCCGTGGCTGACGGCCGCCCACACCGCGTGCGGACCGGCGGCCGCCGCGATCCGGGCGTCGTGGCCGCGCACCGCCGCGACCGCGCGCGCCTGCATCGCGGCCAGCGACTCCCCGCCCGGGAAGGTGACGGCCGCCGGCTGGCTCTGCACCACGGCCCACAGCGGCTCCTTGGCCAGGTCCGCGATCGAACGGCCCTGCCAGTCGCCGTAGTCGCACTCGCTCAGGCCGTCCTCGACGAGGACCTCGCGCGCACCGTCGTGGGGCTGCTGGGCGAGCAGCGCGGTGGCGGTCTGGCGGCACCGGTCGAGCGGGCTGCTGACCAGGTCGGCGAGCCGCAGCCGGGCCAGCCGCGCGCCGGCCTCACCGGCCTGCTGCCTGCCGAGCTCGTCCAGCTCCACGCCGGGCGTGCGCCCGGCGAGCGTGCCGCTCGCGTTCGCGGTGGTCCGTCCGTGGCGGACCAGCAGGAGCGTCGCCATCAGGTGGCCTCTCCCCCGCCGCTCGTCGTCGGTGTCACAGGCCCACGGCCGACATCAGCCGCCCCAGCTCGGTGCCCTCGATCGCCCGCGTGCGACCGGCCTTGAGGTGCCCGAGGCGGATCGGGCCGATCGACGTGCGCAGCAGCCGCGTCACCGGGTGGCCGACCTCCTCGAGGAGGCGCCGCACGATGTGGTTGCGGCCCTCGTGCAGGGTCAGCTCGACCAGCGACGCGTTCGGCGCGGTCTCCAGCACGGTGAACCTGTCGACGGCGACCGGCCCGTCCTCGAGCTCGATCCCCTGCGCCAGCTCCCGGCCCAGGCCCTTGGCCACGCGGCCCTCGACGTTCGCGACGTAGGTCTTCGGCACCTCGAACGAGGGGTGGGTCAAGCGGTGCGCCAGCTCGCCGTCGTTCGTGAGCAGGATCAGGCCCTCGGTCTCGGCGTCGAGCCTGCCCACGTGGAAGAGTCGCTCGGTCCGGTCCGCCACGTACGCGGACAGGTCGGGCCGACCCTGCTCGTCGGACATCGTCGAGTACACCCCGGCCGGCTTGTGCAGCGCGATCGTCACGACCGTGTCGTCCAGCTGGACCCGCAGGCCGTCGACGTGGATGACGGCGGTGCGCGGGTCGACCCGGGTGCCCAGCTCGCGCACGGGTTCGCCGTCGACCGTGACCCGCCCGGCCTCGATGATGCCCTCGCAGGCCCGGCGCGAGCCGAAGCCGGCGGTCGCGAGGACCTTCTGCAGCCGTACGCCGGCTGGGTCGTGCACGTCCATGGGAGCTCTCCTAGGTCCCGGGCACGCGGCCCGGCTCGTGGTTCTCGTCGATGCCGTCGAGCTCGTCGAGCTCGGGCAGGTAGGGCGCGAGCGGTGGCAGCTCGTCGAGGTTGCGCAGCCCGAGACGCTCGAGGAAGTAGGAGCTCGTCCGGTAGAGGTTGGCTCCGCCGTCCGGGTCCTGCCCGGCCTCCTCGATCAGACCGCGCGAGGCCAGCGTGCGCACCACGCCGTCGACGTTGACGCCACGGATCGCTGCGATCCGGCCGCGCGAGATGGGTTGCCGGTACGCGATCACCGCGAGCGTCTCGAGGGAGGCCTGGGTGAGACGCGCGGTCTGGCCGTCGAGCACGAACGCGTCGACCACGGGAGCGAACGTCGGGTGGGAGTAGTACCGCCAGCCACCGCCCTGCTCGCGCAGCACGAACCCGCGGTGCTCGCTCTCGTACCCGGCCACCAGCTCGGCGAGGGCACGCTCGATCTCCGCCTCGGGGCGGGCCAGGACGGTCGCCAGCTGGGTGGTCGGCACCGGGGTGTCCGCGACCATGAGGATCGCCTCCAGCGCGGCCGGCAGCCCGCCCGGCTCGTCGAGCACGCGGGCGGCGGCAGCGAGATCCGTCTCGCGCTCGGGTGCCTGCTGCGGCTCGGGCGCCTGCTGCGGCTCGTTCGTGGTGTCGGTCTCGGTCTCGGTCATGGTGCCTCCACCTGGTCAGCGGGACGTGTCGGCGGCGGCGCGCCTGCGTCGTCGTCGTAGTCGTCGGCGACGTCGATCTCGCCGGTGCTGCTCCCGGTCCAGCGGATCGTCAGCTCGGACAGCGCGCTCGCCTGGTCGAACGAGACGGCGCCCTCCCGGAACAGCTCCAGCAGCGCGAGGAAGCGCGCGACCACGACGTTGAGCGCACCCGCGTCCGAGGTCAGCCCCCGGAACGTCACCGCGTGCTCGCGGCGCAGCCTGTCCACGATCATGGCCGCCTGGTCCCGCACGCTGACCGCCGGTGCGTGCAGGTGCGAGATGTCGACGCCGTCGGCGGCCGCCTTCGGTGCCAACGCACCGGCTGCGAGCCGTGCGAGGTCCTCGGGACCGATCTGCAGCACGAGCTCGGGGAGCAGCGCCGCCAGCTGCGGCTCGAGCGCGACCGAGCGGGGGTGGGCGCGGCCGTGGCGCTCCCACTCGGCGCCCAGGTGGGCAGCGACCTGCTTGTAGGCCCGGTACTGCAGCAGCCGCGCGAACAGCAGGTCGCGCGCCTCGAGCAGCTCCAGGTCCTCGATCTCGTCGGTGCTGGTACCGGGCAGCAGCCGAGCGGCCTTGAGGTCCAGCAGGGTTGCCGCGATCACGAGGAACTCGCTCGCCTGGGACAGGTCCCAGTCCTTCTGACCGCGGATGAAGGAGATGAACTCGTCGGTCACCACCGCCAACGCCACCTCGGTGACGTCCATCTGGTGCTTGGCGATCAGGGAGAGCAGCAGGTCGAACGGTCCCGTGAAGTTCTCGAGGTTCACCTCGAAGCGGCCGGGGCGCGTCAGCTCGACCGCTGCCTCGGCCTCGACGACCGGTGCGTCGATCACCGGTTCAGCAGCGGACTGCGCCGCCTCAGGCGGCTTCACCACGGGCGATCAGCTCGCGTGCGAGCTTCTTGTAGGCGTAGGCACCGGCGTGGTTCGGCGCGTAGGTGAGGATCGACTCGGTCGCCACCGAGGCGTCGGGGAACTTCACGGTGCGCGCGATCACGGTCGAGAACACCTGGTCCCCGAAGGCCTCACGGACCCGCGCGAGGACCTCCCGCGAGTGCAGCGTGCGCGCGTCGTACATGGTGGCGAGGATGCCGTCGGTCTGCAGCCGCGGGTTCAGCCGGTCGCGCACCTTGTCGATCGTCTCGACCAGCAGCGCCACACCGCGGAGCGCGAAGAACTCGGTCTCCAGCGGGATGATCACGCCGTGGGCGGCGGTCAGCGCGTTCACGGTGAGCAGCCCCAGCGACGGCTGGCAGTCGATGAGGACGACGTCGTAGTCGTCGGTGACCGAGCGCAGCACGCGGCTCAGCACCTGCTCGCGCGCGACCTCGTTGACCAGCTGCACCTCGGCCGCCGACAGGTCGATGTTGGCCGGTGCGAGGTCGAGGCCCTCGATCGAGGTGGTCTGAATGATCTCGCGGACGTCGGGACGCTGCTTCATCAGCTCGGTGTAGATCGTCGCGTCGAGCTCGTGGGCGTTGACCCCGAGCCCGGCCGAGGCTGCCCCCTGCGGGTCGAAGTCGACCAGCAGCACCCGGCGGCCGTAGCTGGCCAGCGCGGCACCGAGGTTGATCGTGGTCGTCGTCTTGCCGACGCCGCCCTTCTGGTTGCACATCGCGATGATGCGCGCAGGGCCGTGCGAGGACAGCGGCGCCGGGACCGGGAAGTCGCGTGCCGCGTCCCCGTCGATGTCCTCGGTGGTGCTCATCGGGCCCAACTTACAGTGCACGCGGGTGGCTCGCGGCGTACACCTCGCGGAGCGTGTCCGGCGTGACCAGGGTGTAGATCTGCGTCGTCGTCACCGAGGCGTGCCCCAGCAGCTCCTGGACCACGCGGACGTCGGCACCGCCGGCCAGCAGGTGCGTGGCGTAGGAGTGGCGGAGCGTGTGGGGCGAGATGTGCGTGACGATCTTGGCTCGGGCGGCCGCGTCCTGCAGCACCGCCCACGCGCTCTGGCGCGACAACGGGTTCCCGCGCTGGTTGAGGAACAGCGCGGCGTTGCCGCGCCCGTGCCCGGCGAGCACCGGCCGGCCCCGGACCAGGTAGGCCTCGAGCGCCTCGATCGCATAGCTGCCCACCGGGACGACACGCTCCTTGCGTCCCTTGCCGAACAGATGGATCGACGGCGCGGCGCGGTCCAGGTCCACGTCGTCCACCGTGAGCCCGATCGCCTCGCTGATGCGCGCGCCGGTGCCGTAGAGCACCTCGACCAGCGCGCGGTCGCGCAGCCCGAGCACGCCCTCGGCCGCGGACGCACCCGCGAGCAGCCGTTCCACGTCGTCGACCGAGATCGCCTTCGGCAGCCGCTTGGTGGCACCGGCCGGGCGGACCGCGGCCGCCGGGTCGTTGGACGCCCTGCCCTCCCGGACCTCGAACCGGTGCCAGCCGCGCACCGCGACCACGGCCCGGTTCGTCGACGACGTCGAGAGCGCCGATCGGCCGTCGGAGCCCGACCGGAGCGCCTCGACGTAGGCGGCCACATCGGCCTCCGTGACGGCGCCCAGGTCGTCGATGCCGCGCTCGAGCAGGAAGCTCACGTAGCGCTCCAGGTCGCGGCGGTACGCCGCCAGCGTGTGCTCCGACAGGCCGCGTTCCACCCCGAGGTGGGCAAGGTACTGCGCGAGCGCCTCCGGCGGCCTCATCGTCAGAAGGGCAGGAACGGGTCGATCGCGACCGCGACGAACACGATCGTCAGATACGTGATCGACCCGTGGAAGACCGACATCGCCTCGATCTTGCGCACCCCGGAGGCCGCGCGGCGGTAGAGCCGGATGCAGACCGTGAGGAACCAGGCACCGGCGATCACGGCGACCGCGGCGTAGAACCAGCCCAGACCCGCGACCGGGACGAGACCCAGCGTGCAGGCGACCATGGCCGCGGCGTAGACGATGATCTGCTTCGCCACCGTGGTGTTGTTGGCGACGACCGGCAGCATCGGCACCCCGGCCGCGGCGTAGTCCTTCTTGAACTTCATCGACAGCGGCCAGTAGTGCGGCGGCGTCCAGAAGAAAATGATGCCGAACAGCAGCACCGGCGCCCAGTCGAGCCGACCGGTCACGGCGGCCCAGCCGATCAGCACCGGCATGCACCCCGCGGCACCGCCCCACACGATGTTCTGCGACGTGTGCCGCTTCAGCAGCATCGTGTAGCCGATCGAGTACATGACGTTCGCGGCCAGCGCCAGCCAGGCGGCGAACCAGTTGACGACCAGCCCGAGCCACAGCACCGAGGCGACCGCCAGCAGCGAGGCGAACACCACGGCCTGCACCGGGCTCACCTCACCCGTGACCAGCGGCCGGTTCTTGGTCCGGTTCATCACCGCGTCGATGTCGCGGTCCCACCACATGTTGAAGGCGTTCGCGCTCCCGGCCGCGAGCGTGCCGCCGATCACCGTGGCGATCATCAGCCAGGTACCGGGCCAGCCGTCAGCGGCCAGGATCATCGTCGGGACGGTCGTGATGAGCAGCAGCTCGATGATGCGCGGCTTCGTGAGCGCCACGAAGGCACCGACACGGCGCCGGATCGTGCGCGGCTGTTCCGGCCGCGGAACCGGGCCCCGCTGACTCGCCTGCTGACTCACCCCCGAGGGCATCGCCCCGCTGCTCGCCTCGGTCTGTGCCACTCCGGTCCTTCGCGCTCGTCGACTGCGCCCGACCGGCACCGCCTCGAGCAGGCGGACGAGCTCGGGGCCAGTCTAGGCCGTCCGCGCACCCGATCGGGTCGAGGCGCTCGCGGGCTTCCCACACGATCTGAGACAGCACCCCGGCCGGGCGGCACGACGACTAACCTCGAGCAGGAGTGCCGGCAGCGCCGGCGTGCGAGCGAGCAGCCCATGATCTGGGCGGGAAGAGGAAGCGTGACCGAGACCGGAGCTCATGCACAGGCCGCCATCGCCACGGAGGTCGGCTGGACGGACCTCGACCTCAAGGCGGTGGACACGGCGCGAGTTCTCGCCGCCGACGCCGTCGAGAAGGTCGGCAACGGCCACCCCGGCACCGCGATCAGCCTGGCGCCGCTGGCGTACCTGCTCTACCAGAACGAGATGCGGGTGGACCCCAACGACACCCGATGGCTGGGACGGGACCGGTTCGTGCTGTCGGCCGGCCACGCCTGCCTGCTGCAGTACGTGCAGCTCTACCTGGGTGGCTTCGGGCTCGAGCTCGAGGACCTGCAGGCGCTGCGCACCTGGGGATCGCTGACGCCGGGACACCCGGAGTTCCACCACACCGACGGTGTCGAGGCCACCACCGGCCCGCTCGGGCAGGGCGTGGCCATGGCGGTCGGCATGGCGATGGCGCAGCGACGCGTGCGCGGGCTGCTGGACCCGGACGCGGCCGCCGGCACCTCGCCGTTCGACCACCACGTGTACTCGATCGTCGGCGAGGGCTGCCTGCAGGAAGGCGTCTCCTCCGAGACCGCCTCGCTCGCGGGCACCCAGCAGCTGGGAAACCTCGTCGTCATCTGGGACGACAACCGGATCACGATCGAGGGCCACACCTCGATCGCGTTCACCGAGGATGTCGTCGCCCGTTACGAGGCGTACGGCTGGCACACCCAGACCGTCGACTGGATCAGCGACGGCGGGTACCAGGAGAACGTCGACGCGCTGCACGCGGCGCTGGCCGCCGCACGCGAGAACACGGCTCAGCCCAGCTTCATCCGGCTGCGCACGATCATCGCCTGGCCCGCGCCCACGATGCAGGACAGCCACAACGCCCACGGCAACAAGCTCGGCACCGACGAGGTCCGCGGCCTCAAGGAGGCGCTCGGGTTCGACCCGGAGCGCACCTTCGCCGTCGAGCCCGACGTGCTGGCACGCACCCGCGAGCTCCGCGACCGCGGTCGCGCCGCCCACGAGGCGTGGGACGCCGACCTCGCGGCCTGGGCCGAGCGGGAGCCCGAGCGTGCGGCCCTGCTCGAGAGGCTGCGCGCGGGCGAGCTCCCCGAGAGCTGGTCCGACGCGTTGCCCACGTTCGAGGTCGGCAAGGACCTCGCCACCCGCGCCGCCTCCGGCAACGTGCTCTCGGCGCTGGCTCCGGTGCTGCCCGAGCTCTGGGGTGGCTCCGCCGACCTCGCCGGCTCGAACAACACCACGATGAAGGGCGAGCCGTCGTTCCTGCCGCCGGAGCACTCCTCGGAGGAGTTCACCGGCAACCTCTACGGCCGCACGCTCCACTTCGGCATCCGTGAGTTCGGCATGGGGGCGATCCTCAACGGCATCGCCTCGAACGGGCTCACCCGCGCCTATGGCGGCACATTCTTCACGTTCAGCGACTACATGCGTCCGGCCGTGCGGCTGGCGGCCCTGCAGGGTGTGGCGCCGATCTACGTCTGGACGCACGACTCGGTCGGGCTCGGCGAGGACGGCCCCACGCACCAGCCGGTCGAGCACCTGGCCGCCTGCCGGGCCATCCCGGGACTGGCCGTGGTGCGCCCTGCTGACGCGAACGAGACCGCGGCCGCCTGGAAGGCCACGCTCGAGCGCACCGACGGCCCGATCGGGCTGGTGCTGACCCGCCAGGCCGTGCCGACCTTCCCCCGCGGCACCGACGGCTTCGCCGAGCCCGACGGCCTCGCCCGCGGCGCCTACGTGCTGCTGGACTCCTCCACCGAGACGCCCGACGTCATCCTCGTCGCGACCGGCTCCGAGGTGCAGTACGCGGTCGCTGCCCGCGAGCAGCTCGAGGCCGACGGCGTCGGTGCTCGGGTGGTGTCCGCACCCTGCCTGGAGTGGTTCGACGAGCAGGACGCGGACTACCGCGAGTCGGTGCTGCCGGCTGCCGTGCGGGCCCGCGTCAGCGTCGAGGCCGGGATCGCGATGCCCTGGTACCGCTACCTGGGCGACGCCGGCCGGGCGGTCTCGCTCGAGCACTTCGGTGCCTCGGCCGACGCGAAGACGCTGTTCCGGGAGTTCGGCTTCACCCCCGAGGCCGTCGTGGCCGCAGCCCGCGAGTCGATCGCGGCTGCCGCGGGTGGCGCCGCCCCCGGCCACGCCCCGGTGCCCCACGACACCGGGACCGGCGACCAGCAGGCCTGAGAGGAAGCACGATGAGTGAGAGCACGAACACCGACGCCCTCGCGAGGATCAGCGCGGCGGGTGTCTCGGTCTGGCTGGACGACCTGTCACGCCAGGCGCTGCGCAGCGGGGAGCTCGCTGCCCTGATCGCGGAGCGGCACGTCGTCGGGGTGACCACCAACCCGACGATCTTCGCGACCGCGATGTCCGAGGGCGAGGCCTACGACGCCCAGCTCGAGGAGCTGCGTGCCGCGGGTGCCGACGTCGACGACGCCGTGCTCCGGCTGACGACCGATGACGTGCGCACCGCGTGCGACCTGTTCTCCGCCGTGTACGAGGCGTCGGGCGGCCAGGACGGCCGGGTCTCGATCGAGGTCGACCCGCGGCTGGCGCACGACACCGAGGGCACGATCGCGGCCGCGAGCTGGCTGTGGCGCACGGTCGACCGTCCCAACGTCATGATCAAGATCCCGGCCACCCCGGAGGGGCTGCCCGCGATCACCGAGGCGATCGGTGCCGGCATCAGCGTCAACGTCACGCTGATCTTCAGCCTCGACCGGTACCGGGCGGTCGCGCAGGCCTACGTGGACGGGCTCGAGCGGGCAGCGGCGACCGGTGTCGACCTGAGCACGATCCGCTCGGTCGCCTCGTTGTTCCTGTCCCGCATCGACGCCAAGGTCGATCCCGCGCTGGACGAGATCGGTGGCGCGCAGGCAGCGGCCCTGCGCGGCAAGGCCGCGGTGGCCAACGCGCGGCTCGCCTACGAGATCCACGAGGAGATCTTCAGCACGCCCCGGTTCGCCTCGCTGGAAGGGGCGAACCCGCAGCGGCCGCTGTGGGCCTCCACCGGCACCAAGGACCCCGGCTTCGCCGACACCAAGTACGTCGACGAGCTCGTCACGTCCGGCGTGGTGAGCACGATGCCGCGGGCCACGCTCGAGGCCGTCGCGGACCACTCGCCGGCGACCGGCGAGGACGTGGTCCGGGGCAGCTACGACGAGGCGCGCGAGACGCTGGACGCCATCACCCGGCTCGGGGTCCCGTTCGAGCAGATCCTGGCCGATCTGGAGACCAGCGGCGTCTCCTCGTTCGAGAAGAGCTGGGGCGAGCTGCTCGAGACCGTGAGCGCCGGCCTTCGTGGACAGGTGGACTGATGCCCGTACGCATCGCTGACGGGGTCAACCCGCTGCGCCAGCCCGGCGACCGCCGGTTGCCACGGATCGCGGGTCCCTCCGGGCTGGTGATCTTCGGAGTCACCGGAGACCTCGCGCGCCGCAAGCTGATGCCCGCGGTCTACGACCTCGCGAACCGGGGGCTGCTGCCCCCCGGCTTCGCGCTCACCGGGTTCGCGCGTCGTGACTGGGCGGACCAGGACTTCTGCGCGATCGTCCGCAAGGCGGTCAAGGAGAACGCGCGCACGCCCTTCGACGAGAAGGTCTGGGACCAGCTCGCGGAGGGCATCCGGTTCGTCTCCGGCGAGTTCGGTGACGACGCCGCCTTCAAGCGGCTCGCCCGCACCGTGGAGAAGCTCGACGAGGAGCGCGGCACCGGCGGCAACCACGCGTTCTACCTGTCGGTGCCGCCGGGCCAGTTCCCGATCGTGTGCACCCAGCTGGCCGAGGTCGGGCTGTCCTCGCCCCGCGAGGGCAGCTGGCGACGCGTCGTCATCGAGAAGCCGTTCGGGCACGACCTCGCCTCGGCGCAGGAGCTGGACCGTGTGGTCTCGGAGGTGTTCCCCGCCGACGCCGTGTTCCGGATCGATCACTACCTGGGCAAGGAGACCGTCCAGAACCTGCTGGCGCTGCGGTTCGCCAACCAGATGTTCGAGCCGATCTGGAACGCCAACTACGTCGACCACGTCCAGATCACGATGGCCGAGGACATCGGCATCGGCAGCAGGGCCGGCTACTACGACGGCATCGGCGCTGCCCGCGACGTGATCCAGAACCACCTGCTGCAGCTGCTGGCCCTGACCGCCATGGAGGAGCCCGCCTCGTTCGAGGCCGGTGCGCTCCGTGACGAGAAGGAGAAGGTGCTCTCCGCCGTCCGGCTCCCCCGCGACCTGGGCCGCCACACCGCGCGCGGGCAGTACGTGGCGGGCTGGCAGGGCGGCGAGGAGGTCATCGGGTTCCTCGACGAGGAGGGCATGGACCCGGCCTCGACGACCGAGTCCTACGCCGCGATCCGCGTCGACATCGACAACCGCCGCTGGGCCGGGGTGCCGTTCTACCTCCGCACCGGGAAGCGGCTG
Source organism: Pseudactinotalea suaedae (assembly GCF_009733815.1). GTDB lineage: Bacteria > Actinomycetota > Actinomycetes > Actinomycetales > Beutenbergiaceae > Pseudactinotalea > Pseudactinotalea suaedae. The sequence goes on along the minus strand of NZ_WNXY01000001.1, from coordinate 480,096 downwards.
GGTCGGCGCGTCACCGAGATCGCGGTCGTCTTCAAGCGGGCACCGCACCTGCCCTTCGACCTGCAGGACACCCAGGAGCTCGGCCACAACGCGATCGTGATCCGTGTGCAGCCCGACGAGGGCGTCACGATCCGGTTCGGCTCCAAGGTGCCGGGCACCCAGATGGAGGTCCGCGACGTCACGATGGACTTCGGCTACGGCCACGCGTTCACCGAGTCCTCCCCCGAGGCCTACGAACGGCTCATCCTCGACGTGCTGCTCGGTGACCCGCCGCTGTTCCCGCGGCAGCGGGAGGTGGAGCTCTCCTGGGAGATCCTCGACCCCGTCCTGGAGTACTGGTCCCGGCGCGGCGCGCCGGAACCGTACCGGCCCGGGACCTGGGGGCCGGAGTCGGCCGACGAGATGCTGGCACGTGACGGACGGACCTGGAGGCGGCCGTGAAGATCTCGCTCAAGGACACGACGGCCTCCGCCGTCGCGAGCCGGCTGGTCGGGCTGCGTGAGGAGGGCGGCGCGGTCGCGCTCGGCCGCGTGCTGACCCTCATCATCGTCACCGACGGCGCCGACATCGAGAACGCGATCCGCGCCGCCAACGAGGCGAGCATGGAGCACCCGTGCCGCGTCATCGTGGTCCGCCCGGGCGACGGCCGCCGTGCCGCCGGTCTGGACGCCGAGATCCGCGTGGGTGCCGACGCCGGCGCCAGCGACGTCGTCGTGCTCGAGCCGCGCGGACCGGGCCGCAACGAGGTCGACACGCTCGTGACCCCGTTGCTGCTGCCCGACGCCCCCATCGTCGTGTGGTGGCCCAAGAACCCGCCGGCGGACATGTCGGCCGACCTGCTCGGCCGGATGGCGCAGCGCCGGATCTCCGACGTCGGCGAGTGCAGCTCGCCGATCGAGCTGCTGCACCAGATGGCCCAGACGTACGCGCCGGGTGACACCGACCTCAGCTGGGCGCGCACCACGCTGTGGCGCGGCGTCGTCGCGGCAGCGCTCGACGAGCGTCCGTACGAGACCGTGCGGGAGGTGCGCGTGTACGGGAGCACGACACGACCCTCGGCGCACCTGTTCGCCGGTTGGCTCGCGCACGCGCTGAAGCTGCCCGTCACGCTCGAGCACGTGCCCGGTTCGTCCGCCGTGGACGGCATCGACCTCGTGCGTCGCACCGGCACGATCTCGATGCGTCGCCCGGTCAACGGGGCCGTCGTCACGATCGAGCAGCCCGACCAGCCGGTGCGGCGGGTCGCCATGGCCAAGCGCCCGCTCGAGGACTGCCTCATGGAGGACCTGCGCCGGCTCGACCCGGACGAGGCGTACCAGCTCGCGCTGGTCAAGGGGCTCCCGAAGGTCGTGGTCGAGGCATGACAGGGAACCAGCCAGGACGCGCCGGCAGTGCCGACCACGCCGACAGGGCCGACAGGGCCGTGGTGGTCCACCCGGACGCCGACGCGGTCGCCCGTGCCACCGCGGCGCGGCTGCTGCTCGCCCTGATGGACGCCGAGGCGGTGCGGACACCGGTGCACGTGTGTCTGACCGGCGGGACCGTGGGCACCAGGACGCTGGCCGAGGTCGCGCGGTCCGAGCTGCGCGACCTCGTGGACTGGACCGGTGTGCACCTGTGGTGGGGCGACGAGCGGTTCGTCCCCGCGGGCGACGACGACCGCAACGAGAAGCAGGCACGCACGGCCCTGATCGACGCGCTGCCGATCCCCGCCGAGAACGTGCACCCGCTGCCCGCCTCGGACGAGGCAGCGGACCTCGACGCCGCGCTCACGCTCGCCCGTGCGGACCTGTCCTCCCACGCCGGCGACGGCGGTCCCTGGCCGGTCTTCGACGTCATGCTGCTGGGCGTGGGTCCGGACGGTCACGTGGCATCGCTGTTCCCCGGCAAGCAGAGCCTGCAGGCGATGGACGTCGCCGCGGTCGGTGAGACCGACTCACCCAAGCCGCCCCCGGCCAGGGTGTCGTTGACGCTGCCCGTGCTCAACGCCTCCCGGCAGGTCTGGTTCGTGGTCGCGGGAGCCGACAAGGCGGAGGCTGTGGATGCGGTCCTGCGCGGCGGCAGCGACCTCCCCGCCGCTCGGGTGAGCGGCCAGGACGTCACGCTGTGGCTGCTCGATGCCGCCGCGGCGGGACAGCCGACGGGCTAACGTCCACCGGCCCGGACCGAGGTCCGGCCGCGGCCGCTACCCCTCCGGCGGCACCAGGTGCATCGTCAGGCCGGTGAGCCGGTTCTGCTCGTCGAACGAGCAGGTCAGCCTGGAGCCGCGCCGGTCCGTGATGTCGACGGCCTCGCGTGCGTCGGTCGAGCCGAACCCGGCGTGGCGAGCGAGCCCGAGCAGGGCGGCCCGCTGGTCGGTCGTCACCGACCCCATGAGAGCGCTCGTGATGCCCGCGCCGTCGATCGCGAGATCGACCGGGCGGAGCGGGATCCCCTCGAGCAGGAAGACGAACCGGCTGCCGCCGCCCGACGGCACCGAGTAGTACGGGGTCATGCCCGTGGCCTCGACGGCGGCCGCCGCGATCGTGTGCGCCAGCTGGGCGATGTCGTCGCCGAGCTCGTCGCCGTGCGCGGCCGTGGTGAAGGCGACCTCGGAGGAGAGGAGATCACCGATGCCGTGCCGCTCGCCGAGGCTGCGCAGCGTCGCCGCCACGGTCGTGTCCGGTGTCTGGGGGTGCGCCCAGCCCCACAGGATCGAACGAGGCCCAGGAGCGATGCTCGCGATGACGTGGGCGCGAGCCACCACCGTCCGGTTCGGGTCGGCTGTCGAGGTGAACCGGAGGGTTCCCTCGGCGAGATCGACGTCGAAGCGGAACTCGCCGAGCTGCTGCTCCAGGTACTCGGACAGCACCCGCTGCCCCAGCACGGCGTACAGGGCGCCGTGGTCGGCGACGGACTGGATGCCTGTGGGTGTGATCACCCGGTCAGGCTACGACCACGGCCGATCGCTCGGCAGGGCAGGTGTGCCCGGGCGGTCAGCCGCCGCGGCGGGCTCGGAGAGCGGCCAGCGCCTCGTCGAGCAGGGCGGCGCCGTCGGCGTCCGAGCGACGCTCCTTCACGTACGCCAGGTGGGTCTTGTACGGCTCGTTCTTGGGCGGCGCAGGAGGGTTCTCCTTGTCCTGACCGGCCGGGAGCCCGCAACGAGGGCAGTCCCAGCTCTCGGGCACGACCATGCCCGGCTCCTCGGAGAAGCTCGGACGCGTCTCGTGACCGGCGGAGCACCAGTAGGACACCCACACCCGGGGCGCCGCCTCACCGCGCTCGGCCTCTCCCATCGGACCGGCACCGACACGCGAACCTCGGATCGCACTACCACCTGCCACGACTGAACCGCTCCCTCTTGATGCTGCGAACTACAGGCTGACGCGCTGGACGAGACCCAGCAGCACGATGACGACGATCCAGACGATCGCGGTCCCCACGGTGATCCGGTTGAGGTTGCGCTCGGCAACACCCGAGCTGCCGATGCTGGCCGAGAGGCCGCCGCCGAACATGTCCGACAGGCCGCCACCCTTGCCCTTGTGCATCAGGATCGTCATGATCAGCAGGAAGCTGGTGATCACCAGCAGCACCTGCAGGACGATGGTCAGTGCGCCCACGCGCAACTCCTAACGGACGAGCCTCGGATACCGAACCCTGGGGACCGGATGAGTTTACCCTCCGGAGGCCGCTGCCGATGCCGAGGCCCACGGAGCGTTCCTCAGAGGCCGACCTGGTGCGACTGGTAGCGGACGATCGAGGCGAACTCCTCGGCGTCGAGGCTCGCCCCGCCCACCAGGGCGCCGTCGACGTCGGGCTGCGCCATGATCGAGGCGACGTTGCCCGACTTCACCGAGCCGCCGTACAGCACGCGCACGGCCCCTGCGACGTCGACCGAGGCGTCGGCGTACAGCCGACCGAGCTGGTCGCGGATCGCGCCGCACACCTCCTGCGCGTCCTCGGGCGTGGCCACCTCGCCGGTGCCGATGGCCCACACGGGCTCGTAGGCCACCACGCAACGCGCCGCGGCGGCCGCGTCGATACCCGCGAAGGCACCCTCGACCTGACCGAGCGTGTAGGAGACCTGCTCGCCCGCCTTGCGAACCTCGAGGCCCTCGCCGACGCAGATGATCGGCGTGATGTCCGAGCCGAGCGCCGCCTTGGCCTTGGCCGAGACCAGCGCGTCGCTCTCGTCGTGGAGCTCGCGCCGCTCGCTGTGACCGACGACGGCGTAGCTCACGCCGAGGCGGGACAGCATCGCCCCGGAGATCTCGCCGGTGTAGGCACCGCTGGCGTGCGCGGAGATGTCCTGCGCGCCGTAGCGGATCTCCAGCTTGTCGGCGTCGACCAGCGTCTGCACCGACCGGAGGTCGGTGAACGGCGGTACCACGACGACCTCGACCGAGGCGTAGTCGTGCTTGGCGTCCTTGAGCGACCACGCGAGCTTCTGCACCAGGTGCGTCGCCTGCAGGTGGTCGAGGTTCATCTTCCAGTTGCCCGCCATCAGGGGCGTGCGGGTCGTCTGCTGCGTTGCCATCGTGGTCAGTCCTCCAGAACCGAGATGCCGGGGAGGTCCTTGCCCTCCAGAAACTCCAGCGACGCGCCGCCGCCGGTCGAGATGTGGCTGAACCCGGCCTCGTCGAAGCCGAGCACGCGGACCGCGGCCGCGGAGTCGCCACCCCCGACGATGCTGAACGCACCTGCGGAGGTCGCGTCGATGATGCCCTGCGCGACCGCACGGGTGCCGCCTGCGAACGCGTCGAACTCGAACACCCCCATCGGGCCGTTCCAGACGATGGTCCTCGCGTCGGAGAGCGCCGCGGCGAACGCCTGCTGCGACTCGGGGCCGATGTCGAGCCCGATCTCGTCGTCGGGGATGGCGTCCACGCCCACCACGGTGGCCGGGGACTCGGCCGTGAACTCCGGCGCGACCACGACGTCGGTCGGGAGCACGATCTGCACGCCGCGCTCGGCCGCCGTCGCGAGGTAGCCCTTGACGGCGTCGATCTGGTCCGCCTCGAGCAGCGACTTGCCCACCGCGTGCCCCTGGGCCGCGAGGAACGTGAAGACCATGCCGCCACCGATGAGGAGCCGGTCCGCCTTGCTCAGCAGGTTCTCGATGACGCCGAGCTTGTCGGAGACCTTGGCGCCGCCGAGCACGACGGCGTAGGGGCGGGCAGGATCCTCGGTCGCGCGCCGCAGGGCCTCGATCTCTCGTCGCACCAGACCGCCGACGGCGTGGGGCAGGTTGTCCGCGACGTCATAGACCGAGGCCTGCTTGCGGTGCACGACACCGAAGCCGTCGGAGACGAAGACGTCGGCCAGCGCGGCGAGCTCGGCGGCGAGCGACTCGCGCTCGGCGGCGTCCTTGCTGGTCTCGCGCTTGTCGAAGCGGACGTTCTCCAGGAGCGCGACCTGGCCGTCGTCCAGCGCGGCGACGGTCGCCTTGGCCGACTCACCCACGAGGTCCTCGGCCAGCGCGACCGGCTGGTCGAGCAGCTCACCGAGGCGCGCGGCCACCGGTGCGAGCGAGTACTTCTCCTCGAAACCCTCGCCCGCGGGCCGGCCGAGGTGGGCGGTCAGGACCACGCGAGCCCCGCCGTCGAGCAAGGTCGTGATGGTCGGCAGCGCGGCACGGATGCGGCCGTCGTCGGTGATCGTGGTGCCGTCGAGCGGCACGTTGAAGTCGGCTCGGACCAGTACGCGCTTGCCGCGCAGGTCACCGAGGTCGGCGATCGTCTTCACGAGGGGCTCCTGACGAGTGGGGGCGGGGGGTTCGGACGCCCGGCTCAGCACCCCGGGCGTGGCATCGCCCGCGCCGGGTCCTTCAGGACGCCGGCGCGGGCGAGGCGGTCATGCGCTCAGAGCTTGTCGCCGACGTACTGCGTCAGCTTGACGAGGCTGCTGCTGTAGCCCCACTCGTTGTCGTACCAGGAGACGACCTTGACGAGGTTGCCCGAGACCTTGGTCAGGCCCGCGTCGAAGATGCTCTGGTGCGGGTTGCCGATGATGTCCGAGGAGACGATCTCGTCCTCGGTGTACTCCAGCGTGCCGGCCATCGGGCCCTCGGCTGCCGCCTTCATCACGGCGTTGACCTCCTCGACCGTGACCTCGCGCGAGGCGGTGAAGGTCAGGTCGGTGGCCGAGCCGGTGATCGTCGGGACGCGCAGCGCGTACCCGTCGAGCTTGCCCTTGAGCTCCGGCAGCACCAGCGCCACGGCCTTGGCCGCGCCCGTGGTGGTCGGCACGATGTTCTGCGCGGCCGCGCGGGCGCGACGCAGGTCCTTGTGGGGACCGTCCTGCAGGTTCTGGTCACCGGTGTAGGCGTGGATCGTGGTCATGAGACCACGCTCGATGCCGATCGCGTCGTTGAGCGCCTTCGCCAGCGGGGCGAGGCAGTTCGTGGTGCACGACGCGTTGGAGATGATGTGGTGCGAGGCCGGGTCGTAGTCGGTGTGGTTGACACCGAGCACGAAGGTCGCGTCCTCGTTCTTGCCCGGGGCCGAGATGATGACCTTCTTGGCGCCGCCGTCGATGTGAGCCTTCGCCTTGGACGCGTCGGTGAAGAAGCCGGTCGACTCGATGACGATGTCCGCACCGAGCTCGCCCCAGGGCAGGTTCGCCGGGTCGCGCTCGGCGAGGGCGCGGATCGGCTTGCCGTCGACGATGATGTTCTCGTCGTCGTGGCTGACGGACTTGGGCAGCACGCCGAGCACGGTGTCGTACTTGAGCAGGTGCGCAAGCGTCTTGTTGTCGGTGAGGTCGTTCACGCCGACGACCTCGATGTCGGCGCCCGAGGCGAGGACCGCCCGGTAGAAGTTCCGCCCGATGCGGCCGAAGCCGTTGATTCCGACGCGAATGGTCACGTTGTCCTCCTGGCGCGCCTCGCGCGCGGTTCGATCTGGCTCGCCAGCCGTGCTTCCCGGGCTGGGAGGCACGCCTCGCGACATGGGTCCGATCCGTCGCGGACGCCAAGCACCCACGGCGTCATCGGCGGCCCTCACGTTACACCGCCTTGGCCGGTGATCACCCGGGACCGTCGTCCGTGAGACACCTCACGGGCCGATGCCTCAGAGGCTGTCGAGCATCTCCTGGGTGAGGCTGGCTTCGGTGTCCGGGATCCCGTCGTCCTCGGCCTTCTTGTCGGCCATGGCGAGAAGCCGCCGGATCCGGCCGGCGACGGCGTCCTTGGTCAGCGGCGGGTCCGCCAGCTGGCCGAGCTCCTCGAGACTCGCCTGCTTGTGCTCGAGCCGCAGCCGGCCCGCCTGCTGCAGGTGCTCCGGCACCTCGTCGCCGAGGATCTCGAACGCCCGCTGCACGCGGGCACCGGCCGCCACCGCGGCCTGCGCCGAGCGCCGCAGGTTGGCGTCGTCGAAGTTCGCGAGGCGGTTGGCCGTGCCCCTCACCTCGCGGCGCATCCGCCGCTCCTCCCAGGCGAGCACGGCATCGTGCGCGCCCATCCGGGTGAGCATCGCGCTGATCGCGTCGCCGTCGCGGATCACGACGCGGTCGACGCCACGGACCTCGCGAGCCTTCGCGGCGATGCCGAGCCGGCGCGCCGCGCCGACAAGCGCCAGGGCCGCCTCCGGGCCGGGGCAGGTCACCTCGAGCGCTGCCGAGCGCCCGGGCTCGGTGAGGGAGCCGTGCGCGAGGAACGCACCGCGCCACGCGGCGACGGCGTCGTTGAGGCTCGCCGAGACCACCTGCGGCGGCAGCCCCCGGACCGGGCGGCCGCGGGAGTCGAGCAGGCCGGTCTGGCGCGCGAGCGCCTCGCCATCCTTGACGACGCGCACCACGTACCGGTTGCCGCGCCGCAGCGCGCCTCCGGAGACGACGATGACATCGCTCGAGTGCCCGTAGACCTCGGCGATCGCGAGCCGGAGCCGGCGTGCGGCGATGCCGGTGTCCAGCTCGGCCTCGATGACGATCCGGCCCGAGATGATGTGGAGACCGCCGGCGAACCGCAACGTCGCCGCGACCTCGGCCTTGCGTGCCGACACCTTGTCGACGCGCAACCGGGCGAGCTCGTCCTTCACGTCGGCGGTCAACGACATGAGCGACATCCTGCCATTCACCTGGTGCTCTCTCCCACGTCTCCCAAGATCCCCTCGAACGCATCCCGATACGCCGCTGCCAAGCGCAGCGGGTCGTGCCGCGGCGTGCCGTCACCGACGCCCACCTGCCGCAGCAGCACCCGCGCCCCCAGCTTCGACGCGCACTCGAGCACGTCGTCCAGATCCTCGATCGCCGAGGGATCCGCCACGACGACGTCGACACCGAGGTCCGGTGCGTAGTGGCGCAGCGAGCGCAGGTGGTCGGCAGCAGAGTATCCCGCCGTCTCCCCCGGCTGCTGCGCGAGGTTGAGCGTCAGCGCCACCCGGGCCGGGGTCTGGTGCAGCGCGTCGCGGATCCCAGGCAGCAGCAGGTGCGGCATCACCGAGGTGAACCACGACCCGGGGCCGAGGATCACCCAGTCCGCGGCCTCGATCGCCGCCACGGCCTCGGGGCACGCCTCGGCGTCCTCCGGCTGCAACCGGATCCGTTCGACCGTCCCGGAGGTGACCGCGACGCGGCTCTGCCCGCGGATCACCATCGGCGGGGCGTCGGGCCGGTCCCGCTGCACCACGTCCGCCTCGATCGCGAGCGGTGTCGTCGCCATCGGCAGCACGCGCCCGGTGGCGCCCAGGAGCCGCCCGATCAGGTCGAGGCCGGCGACCGTGTCGCCCAGCAGCTCCCAGGTCGCCACCAGCAGCAGGTTGCCCAGCGCGTGGCCGTCGAGGTCGCCGTCGGTGTGGAAGCGGTGCTGCAGGATGTCGCGCCACGTCTCGCCCCACTCCGAGCTCTCGCAGAGCGCGGAGATCGCCATCCGCAGGTCCCCCGGCGGCAGCACGTCCATCTCGGAGCGGAGGCGCCCCGAGGACCCGCCGTCGTCGGCGACCGTGACCACGGCGGTGACGTCGGTGGTGACGTGCCGCAGCGCCTGCAGGGTCGCGGACAGCCCGTGTCCTCCCCCGAGCGCGACCACGCCCAGCGGTGAGGACCTGCGGCTACGACGCCGCGAACCGGACCTGCCGCTCACTCGCGCCCCAGGTCCCGGTGGATGGTGGTCGCGCCGTACCCGCGCTCGCGCAGCCCGGCGGCCAGCGCCTCGGTCAGCGCGACCGAGCGGTGCTTGCCGCCGGTGCAACCGATCGCGATCGTCACGTACGGCTTCTGCTCCTGCACGTAGCCCGGCAGGATCGGCTCCAGCGCCTCCAGGTACCGCTCGATGAACGGCCGCGCGCCGGGCAGCCCGAGGACGTAGTCGCGCACCGGTTCGTCCTTGCCGGTCAGGTGCCGCAGCTCGGTCACCCAGTACGGGTTGGAGAGGAACCGGACGTCGACGACGTGATCGGCGTCCAGGGGCAGGCCGTACTTGAAACCGAAGCTGACGACCGTCAGCCGCAGCCCCTTGTCGCTCTCGACCGCGACGACCTCGCGGACCGCGCGCGCGAGATCGTGCACCGACAGGTTGCTGGTGTCGATCGTGACGTCGGCACGGTCGCGCACGTGCTCCAGCAGCGTGCGCTCCCGGTGGATGCCGTCGAGCATCCGGCCGTCCCCCTGCAGCGGGTGCGGCCGGCGCACCTGCTCGAACCGGCGCACGAGCGTCTCGTCCGAGGCGTCCAGGAACACGATCCGGTAGTCGATCCGCTGGGCGCGCAGATCGTCCAGCACCTGCATCAGGTCGGCGAAGAACTCGCGGCTGCGGACGTCGAGCACGACGGCGAGCCGCTTCACGCCGCCGCCGTCCCCCGGCGCCAGCATGCCCGCGAGGGCCAGCAGCATCTTGGGCGGCAGGTTGTCCACGACGTACCAGTCGAGGTCCTCGAGCACCGCCGCGGCACGCGTGCGACCCGCGCCCGACATGCCGGTGACGATGATCACCTCCGGTCGCTCGCCGACCGGCACCTTGGTCTGCTCCTCGAGCAGCGGTATGCCTGCGGGCACCGTGGCCGGCGCCTCGTCGTCGGGTTCGTCCGTGGGCGATGCGTCAGTCATGCGTCGAGGATGTCACGACATCCGCGCTGGCTGCCCCGGGATCTCGTCCCCGGCGCTGGCCCGCAGACAACGCCTCGACCACCGTGCCGGCCATCTTGGGTCCGATGCCGGGGACCGCCGCGATCTCCTCCACGCTGGCGGCACGGAGGTTGCGCACCGACCCGAAGGCCCGCAGCAGCGCGCTCTGGCGCGTGGGACCGAGGCCGGGGACGCCCTCGAGCTCGGACCGCGTCATCCGCTTCGCGCGGCGCTTGCGGTGGTGCGCGATCGCGAACCTGTGCGCCTCGTCGCGCACCCGCTGCAGCAGGTACAGCCCTTCGGAGGTGCGCGGCAGCACCAGCGGGAACTCCTCCCCCGGCAGCCAGACCTCCTCCAGCCGCTTCGCGAGCCCGACGATCGCGACGTCGACCACGCCCAGGTCCGCCAGGGCCCGCTGGGCCGCCGCGACCTGGGGAGCCCCGCCGTCGACCACCACGAGGTTGGGCGGGTACGCGAACCGCTTGGGGCGCCGCCCCGGCTCCTCCTCGGTGGGCACGACCGCCCCGGAGAGCTCCGGCTCGGTCTCGGTCTCATCGGGAGACCCGGAGGCGTCCACGAGATAGCGGCGGAACCGGCGCGTGAGGACCTCGTACATCGCCTCGGTGTCGTCACGGGCACCCTCGCCGCTCTCGCCGCGCACGACGAAGTGGCGGTACTCGCCCTTGCGGGGCAGCCCGTCCTCGAACACGACCATCGACGCCACCTGCTCGGTGCCGCCGGTGTGCGAGATGTCGTAGCACTCGATGCGCAGCGGCGACTCCGAGAGCCCGAGCTGTTCCTGCAGCTCGGCCAGCGCGAGCGAGCGTGCCGTGAGGTCACCCGCACGCCTGGTCTTGTGGAGCGCGAGCGCCTGCTCGGCGTTGCGGTGCACGGTCTCGGCCAGGGCGCGCTTGTCGCCGCGCTGCGCGATGCGGATGCCCACGCGGGAGCCACGGACCGAGCTCAGCAGCGCCTCCAGGTCGGCGACGTCGTCAGGCAGGGTCGGGACGATCACCTCGCGCGGGATCGTGTCGGTGTCCCCGGCCTCGGCGTCGCCGTAGACCTGCAGCAGCAACCGGTCGACCATCTCGCCGTCGCTGAGCTCCTCGACGCGCTCGGTCACCCAGCCGCGCTGGCCCCGGATCCGGCCACCGCGGACGTGGAACACCTGGACCGACGCCTCGAGCTCGTCGGTGGCCATCGCGAAGATGTCGGCATCGGTGCGCTCGGGCAGCACGACGGCGTTCCGGTCCAGCACCTTGCGCAGCGCGCCGAGGTCGTCGCGCAGCCGGGCGGCGCGCTCGAACTCCAGCTCGGACGCCGCCGTTCTCATCTCGCCCTCGAGGCGCCGCACGTAGGTGGCGCTGTCCCCGGCCATGAAGGCGCAGAAGTCCTCGGCGAGGTCGCGGTGCGCCTCGGGGTCGATGCGCCCGACACAGGGTGCGCTGCACTTGTCGATGTACCCGAGCAGACACGGCCGGCCGCTCTGGGCGGCACGCTTGAACACCCCGGCCGAGCAGGAGCGGATCGGGAACACCCGCAGCAGCAGGTCCACGGTCTCCCGGATGGCCCACGCGTGCGAGTACGGCCCGAAGTACCGCGTCCCCTTGCGCTTCTTGCCGCGCATCACCTGCACCCGCGGGAACTCCTCGCCCATGGTGACGGCCAGGAACGGGTAGGACTTGTCGTCGCGGTACTTGACGTTGAACCGGGGGTCGAACTCCTTGATCCAGGCGTACTCCAGCTGCAGCGCCTCGACCTCGGTGCTCACCACGGTCCACTCGACACCCGCCGCGGTGGTGACCATCTGCCGGGTGCGTGGGTGCAGCGTTCCGAGGTCGGCGAAGTAGGACGAGAGCCGCTGCCGCAGCGAGATCGCCTTGCCGACGTAGATCACCCGACCGTGCGGGTCGCGGAACCGGTAGACGCCCGGCTGGGTAGGGATCTCGCTCGCCTTCGGACGATAGGTACGAGGATCCGCCATGCAGGCCAGGGTAGTTCGCCCGACCGACAACGCCGGCCTCGGCTACGGTGCCAGTAGGCACGAGGAAGGAGCCATGCATGGGCGCGCTGCACGACTTCACCGTCAACGTCACCTGGACCGGGGCCGGGTCCGACGGGACCGCGAGCTACACCTCCTACAGCCGCGACCACGAGGTCGCGATCGAGGGGAAGCCGCAGCTGCTCGGGTCCGCCGACCCGGCGTTCCGCGGCGACGCCTCGCGGCACAGCCCCGAGGACCTGTTCGTCGCGTCGCTGTCGCAGTGCCACATGCTCTGGGCGCTGCACATGGCCGCGCGCGCAGGCGTGGTCGTGGTGGGCTACAGCGACCGGGCCACCGGCACCATGCGGGTCGAGTCGGCCGGTGCGGGCCAGTTCGTCGAGGTCACCCTGCACCCGCGGCTGACCGTGCAGGGCGACGTCGAGGAGTCGGTGATCGAGAAGATCCACCTCGACGCGCACGCGCACTGCTTCATCGCCCGCTCGGTGAACTTCCCCGTGCGGCTCGCACCGCTCACCACCGAGGTCGTCACGCCCCGCTAGCGATCACGGGCGGCCCGGCCCAGACCCTCGGCCGGGGCCGCCGCGCGAGGAGACCTCAGGCGCTGCGCGCGGCCTTGGTCTTCGCCACCCGGGTGGCGCGGCGGGCCGAGCGTGCCTTGGGGCGTGCCAGCGCCGCGACCTCGGTGACCTGCTTGGTCGGTGCCGTCTGACCGGGCTCCAGGATCTCCGCGATGAACCGGCCGGTGTGGCTCGCGGCCACCGACGCGACGTGCTCCGGCGGGCCCTCTGCCACCACGGTGCCGCCCTTGTCGCCGCCCTCGGGCCCCATGTCGATGATCCAGTCGGCGTTCTTGATGACGTCGAGGTTGTGCTCGATCACGATGACCGTGTTGCCCTTGTCGACCAGGCCCTGCAGCACGCCGGTCAGCTTGCGGATGTCCTCGAAGTGCAGACCCGTGGTCGGCTCGTCGAGCACGTACACCGTGCGCCCGGTGGACCGCTTCTGCAGCTCGCTGGCCAGCTTGACGCGCTGGGCCTCCCCACCCGAGAGCGTGGGAGCCGGCTGCCCGAGCCGCACGTAACCCAGACCGACCTCGACGAGCGTGCTCAGGTGCCGCGAGATCGCGGGCACCGCGGCGAAGAACTCCGCGGCCTCCGAGATCGGCATGTCGAGCACGTCGGCGACCGTCTTGCCCTTGAAGTGCACCTCGAGCGTCTCGCGGTTGTAGCGCGCGCCCTGGCAGACCTCGCACGGCACGTACACGTCCGGCAGGAAGTTCATCTCGATCTTGATCGTGCCGTCACCCGAGCAGGCCTCGCAGCGGCCTCCCTTGACGTTGAACGAGAACCGCCCCGGTCCGTAGCCGCGCACCTTCGCCTCGGGCGCCTGCGCGAACAGCTTCCGCATGTGGTCCCAGACGCCGGTGTAGGTGGCCGGGTTGGAGCGCGGCGTGCGCCCGATCGGGCTCTGGTCGACGTGGACGACCTTGTCGAGCTGCTCCAGGCCGTGCACCCTCTTGTGCCGACCGGGCACGTGCCGCGCACCGTTCAGCTCGTTCGCGAGCACGTTGTAGAGGATCGCGTTGACCAGGGTCGACTTGCCCGAGCCGGACACCCCGGAGACGGCGACGAAGCAGCCGAGCGGGAAGGAGACCGTGACGTCCTGCAGGTTGTGCTCCCGGGCGCCCTCGACCGTGATCCACCGGTCCGGCGCGGGCTCGCGCCGCTCCGCGGGCAGCGGGATGGAGCGGCGGCCCGAGAGGTAGTCACCGGTCAGCGACCCCTTCGCCTGGAGCAGCCCCTGGTAGTCACCGGAATGCACGATGTGGCCGCCGAGCTCGCCGGCGCCCGGGCCGATGTCGACGACCCAGTCCGCGGTGCGGATCGTGTCCTCGTCGTGCTCGACGACGATCAGCGTGTTGCCGAGGTCGCGCAGCCGGGTCAGCGTCTCGATCAGGCGGCGGTTGTCGCGCTGGTGCAGGCCGATGCTCGGCTCGTCGAGCACGTAGAGCACCCCGACGAGTCCGGACCCGATCTGGGTGGCGAGCCGGATGCGCTGCGCCTCGCCGCCCGACAGCGTGCCCGCGGGCCGGGACAGCGACAGGTAGTCGAGCCCGACGTCGAGCAGGAACCCCAGCCGCGCGTGAATCTCCTTGAGCACCATGCCGGCGATCGCGGCCTCGCGGGTGCCGAGCTCGAGCGCCTCGAGCGCAGCCTTCGCGCCGGAGATCGGCATCGAGCACACGTCGGCGATCGACATCCCGCCGACCGTGACCGCGAGCACCTCGGGCTTGAGCCGGGCGCCGCGACACACGGGGCAGGGCACCTCGCGCATGTAGCCCTCGTACTTCTCCCGCGAGGAGTCCGAGTCGGTCTCGGCGTGACGCCGCTCGAGGAAGGAGATGACGCCCTCGAAACCGGTCGTGTAGGCGCGCTCGCGCCCCCACCGGTTGCGGTACTTGACGTGCACCTTGTGGTCCTTGCCGTGCAGGATCGCGTCCTTCGCACGCTGCGGCAGCGCACGCCACGGGACCTCGACGGAGAAGTTGAGCTCCTCGCCCAGCGCCACGAGGATCCGGTCGAAGTACTGGTTGCTGCCCTGCGCCCACGGGGCGATGGCGCCCTCGGCGATCGACAGGTCCTCGTCCTGGATCACCAGCTCGGGGTCGACCTCGAGCCGCGTGCCGATGCCGGTGCACTCGGGGCACGCGCCGTAGGGCGCGTTGAAGGAGAAGGTGCGCGGCTCGACCTCCTCCAGCGTGAGCGTGTGGTCGTTCGGGCAGGCGCGCTTCTCCGAGAACCGGCGCTCGCGCTCGGGGTCGTCGGCATCGGCGTCGACCAGCTCGATGACCACGAGCCCCTCGGCCAGGCCGAGGGCGGTCTCGACCGAGTCGGTGAGGCGCTGCTTGATGCCCTCGCGCACCACGAGGCGGTCGACGACGACCTCGATGTCGTGCTTGAGCTTCTTCTCCAGCGTGGGCGGCTCGCTCAGCTGGATGACCTCGCCGTCCACCCGGGCACGCGCGAAGCCGCGGCTCTGCAGGTCGCGGAACAGCTCGGAGTACTCGCCCTTGCGGCCGCGCACCACGGGCGCGAGCACCTGGAAGCGGGTCCGCTCGGGCAGCTCGCGGATGCGGTCGACGATCTGCTGCGGGGTCTGCGCCGTGACCCGCTCGCCGCACACAGGGCAGTGCTGGGTGCCCGCCCGGGCGAACAGCAGCCGCAGGTAGTCGTAGACCTCGGTGATCGTGCCGACCGTGGACCGCGGGTTGCGGTTGGTCGACTTCTGGTCGATCGAGACCGCGGGCGAGAGGCCCTCGATGAAGTCGACATCGGGCTTGTCCATCTGGCCGAGGAACTGGCGCGCGTAGGAGCTGAGCGACTCCACGTAGCGGCGCTGCCCCTCGGCGAAGATCGTGTCGAACGCGAGGGACGACTTGCCGGAGCCGGACAGACCGGTGAAGACGATCAGCTGGTCTCGAGGGAGCTCGATGCTGACGTTCTGGAGGTTGTGCTCGCGGGCACCACGAACGACGAGAGAATCTGACACCTCGCCATGGTAAGTCGCCTCACCGACCTCGCACATCCGTTCGACGGCGTGTCGCGGCGTGTGTTCGCGCACAGCATCATCGTTGGTTCCGTCACACCGCCGGGTGCGCGGCCGTAGCCTGGCGCCCATGGCCGGACCAGCCCATGTCGACCCCCACGGACCCGCGCTCGCGATCGGCGACCCCGAGCTGGAGGTGCACAAGCTCAACGTCTCGGACCAGGACAACAACGCCTACCTGCTGACCGATCCCGCCACCGGCGCGCAGCTGCTCGTCGACGCGGCCGACGACGCCGAGGCGCTCCTCGCGCTCGTGCGTGCGCACGGTGACGGCGGGCTGAGCGCCGTGCTCACCACCCACCAGCACTGGGACCACCACCGCGCCCTCCCGGCCGTGGTCGCGGCCACCGGCGCGCAGGTGCTGGCGGGCTCCGAGGACGCCGACGCGCTGCCGAGCCCCGTCGACCGACGGCTGGTGCACGGCGACACCATCGCGCTCGGCGCGCACAACCTCGACGTGATCGCGCTGCGCGGGCACACCCCGGGCTCGGTGGCGCTCGCTGCGCGCACCGGGTCGGGCACCCTGCTGCTGACGGGCGACTCGCTGTTTCCCGGCGGCGTCGGCAGGACCGGCTCACCGGGCGACTTCACCTCGCTGCTCGACGACGTCGAGGCGCGACTCTTCGCGCTCTACCCGGACGAGACCGCCGTCCACCCCGGCCACGGGGACAGCACGACCTTGGGCGCCGAGCGCCCGGCGCTCGAGGAGTGGCGCGCCCGCGGCTGGTGAGCCGCGCGTCGGTGGCCTGACGGCCTCGCTCGGCTACGGGCGGCGGTGCGGCTCGTCCTGAGCGGCGGCCTGGTCGTGGTCGGCGGGCTGGTCGCGGTCGCCGGGCTCGTGCGTGGCGGCGACCTCGGACGCGGCCTCCGCCACGGCGGGGCGGGGGTGACGCCTGGCCCCGATCGTCAGCGAGGTGATCGCCGTGATCGCCAGCGCCACGATGATGAACGCGAGCGAGACCAGTGCCGGGATCTCCGGGATCACCTCGATGTGCTCACCGCCGTTGATCCAGGACAGCTCGTTGGTGTGCATCGCGTGGATGACGAGCTTGACCCCGATGAACGCGAGGATCGCCGCCAGCCCGTAGTTGAGGTACACGAGGCGGTCGAGCAGCCCGTCGACCAGGAAGAACAGCTGCCGCAGGCCCAGCAGCGAGAACGCGTTGGCGGCGAAGATGATGTAGACCTGGGAGGCGCCGCTGAGCTGTTCGGTGACCCCGAAGATCGCGGGGATGGAGTCCACGGCGAACAGCAGGTCGGCGCTGCCGATCGCGATCATCACCACGAGCATCGGTGTCAGGAGCAGGCGTCCGCCGCGGCGGACGACCATCTTGTCGCCCTCATAGCTGTCGGTGGTCGCGAAGATCCGGCGGACGGCCCGCAGCGCGAGGTTCTCCTTGACGTCCTCCTCGTCACTCTCCTCGTGTCGCAGCTGTGTCCACGCGGTGTAGAGCAGGAACGCGCCGAAGATCCAGAACACCCAGGAGAAGTTCTCGACGATCGCGACGCCGAGGATGATGAACACGGTGCGCATGACCAGCGCGATCGTGATGCCGATCAGCAGCACCTTCTGCTGGTACTCGCGCGGCACCCGGAAGCTGGCCAGGATCAGCACGAACACGAACAGGTTGTCCAGGCTCAGCGACTTCTCCAGCAGGTAGCCCGAGAAGTAGGCCACGCCGTGCGTGTGGTCCCACAGGAACCAGACCAGGGCGCCGAAGACGACGGCGATCCCGACGTACACGGCCGACCAGATGCCGGCTTCCTTGATCGAGGGGGCGTGGGGGGTGCGGACGTGGCCGACGAAGTCGACGGTCAGCATCACGACGATCAGTCCGACCGTGATGATCCACAGCCACAAGGGCACATCCATGAAAGACAACCTCCGGTGTCGAGAGCACAATCACCGGAGGTCTCCCCCACCGCGGACCCCGAGGGTCTTCGGCCGATGGCACCGAGCCTGATTCGTCACAGGACCGTGATGACGACACCACCGCTTGTGGGGTACTCCCCTCCAACTCGAAGCAGCATAGCCCGACATCCTGGACGATCCCGCAACCGCGAGGTGCGTGGCCGCAGGCGCACTCAGCGACGCGCGGCGCAGGCGACGCACGTGCGCGCCGTGGGCCTGACCTGCAGCCGCTCGACCGCGATCTGCCCGCCGCACACCTCGCACGTGCCGTACCGGCCGTCGCCGAGGCGCACGAGCGCGGCGGCGACGTCCTCGAGATCCTGCCGCGCGTCGCGCGCGAGGGCGTCGACCTGTGAGCGCTCGAACGCGATCGTCGCGCCCTCGGGGTCGTGCTCGTCGTCAGCGTTGGAGTTCGCGGAGGCGTCGACGATGTCCCGGAAGTGCCCGCCGAGCGCCGCCAGCCGGCGTTCGGCGTCGCGGCGCCGGGCGAGCAGCGCCTCGCGCAGCTCGGCGACCAGCTCGGGACCGAGCACGACAGGCGTCAGTTCAGCGCACGGGTCGACGACGGGATCACGCCGTCGGCGTACAGGCTCGCCGCGACGTCCTGCAGCGCGGTCAGCGCGACACGCTGCGTCAACGGGCCGTAGGAGATCCGGGCGATCCCGAGCGCCTCGTACTCGGCTGCGGTCAGTGCACCGGGAACCCCGATCACGCTGACCTTCCGCTCCCCGATCCCCTCGACGAGCCTGCGGGTCACGTCGGCGTCGAGGACGCCCGGGACGAAGACGATGTCGGCACCGGCCGCGAGATAGGCGCGGCCGCGCTCGATCGCGTCGGCGACGGACTCGGACGCGGGTCGCTCGGGTGCGCGGACGAAGGCATCCGTGCGGGCGTTGAGCGCGAACGGCACGCCCTCCGCCTCCGCTGCCGCGACGACCGCCTCGACGCGCGCGACGGCCTCGGCGAGCGGCAGCAACCGGTCCTCGATGTTGGCGCCGACGATGCCGACGCCGATCGCGCGGCGGGTGGTCTCCCCCGGGTCGTCGTACCCGTTGTCGAGATCGGCCGACACCGGTACGGAGCCGGCCGCCTCGACGATGCGGCCCACCATGTCGAGCGTGACCTCGAGCGGGATGGTGCCGTCCGGGTAGCCGAAGCTCGCCGCGATCGAGTGGCCGGCCGTGGCCAGCGCCCTCGTCTGCGGCAGCTCGAGGACCGCCTTCGCCGAGACGACGTCCCAGACGTTGACCACGCGCAGGATCTCGGGGGCCGCGTGCAGCGCGCGCAGGGTGTCGGCGCGGGCGGCGGGCGAGGTGGGCGGCTCGTGGTGGTTCGTCATGGCGCCAGGCTAGTCCCGGCACGGCCGACCCTGTCGCGGTCCGGCTCAGCGTGCGCCGGCCGGACCTCGAGCCCGGTGTCCCCCGGACCGACGCGACGTGTGAGACGACGACGGCGCCGCTCGCCCCGAGAGGAGAGCGGCGCCGTCGGCGTGGTGCTACTTGTTGGTCCCCTGCGTGACCGACCCCTGCAGCTGACGCTGGAAGAAGATGTAGGCGACCAGCACCGGCACGATCGTGATGACCACCCCGGCGAACAGCAGCCCGTACTGCGACTGGTAACCGGCGCCGGACACGAAGGAGGCGACCGCCTGCGACAGCACCCAGTTGTCGCGCTTGGTGTTCAGCGCCACCGGCAGCAGGTACTGGTTCCACAGGCCCAGGAAGTTGAAGATCGCGACCGAGGCCATGCCGCTCGTGGCCATCGGCAGCATCACCTGGAAGAACGTGCGCCACTTGCCCGCGCCGTCGATCGAGGCCGCCTCGGAGATCTCACCGGGGAGCCCCTGGAAGAACGCGAAGAGGAAGAACACGGTGAACGGCAGCGCGAACGCGACGTACGTGATGATCAGCCCTGGCAGCGTGTTCAGCACACCGATGCTCTGCAGCACGAAGAACAGCGGCACGATCGCCAGGAACACCGGGAACGTCAGCCCGGCGAGCATCATGTAGTAGATCGCGCGGCGTCCGAAGAAGTCGAAACGCGCCAGCACGTAGGCGCACATGGCGCCGAGCAGCATGACGAGCACCAGCGCGCACAGCACCACGATCGTGGTGTTGAGCAGCGCGCGGCCCAGCTTCTCGTCGACCCACGCGGCCACGAAGTTCTCGATGCCCCACGCCGAGGGCAGCGAGAGCGGCGAGCCGGAGATGATCTCGCGGTTCGACTTGAACGCCGACATGAACACCCAGACGAGCGGCAGCACGACGATGATCGACCACACACCCAGCACCACGTGCGAGGAGATGGTGACCCCGAGGTCGTCCCGCCCGCCGCGGCGGCGGCGGAGGTCGGTCTGCACTGCGGACATCAGTTGCTCCTCGTCGTTCCACCGGTGAGGCGGTTGATGGTGAAGACCACGCCGGCGAAGACCAGCGTCACCACCGCCATCGCCACACCGACCGCGCTCGCGTAGCCGAACTGGTTCTGGCTGAAGGCGAGCCGGAACAGGTACTGCGGCATCACGAGCGTGGTGTTGTCGGGCCCGCCCGAGTTGTTGAGCACGTGCATGTACACGAACGCGTCCAGGGCTGCGATCCCGAGGTAGATCCACGCGGTCTGGATGTTCTCCCGGATGCTCGGCAGCGTGATCGACCACATCGTGCGCAGCCGGCCGGCCCCGTCCAGCCGAGAGGCCTCGAACGTCTCGGCCGGGATGGCCTTGATCGCTGCGATGAACAGCAGCATGTAGAAGCCGACGGCGCCCCAGATGATCACGAACATCGACGCCGGCAGCGCCGTGCTCACCTGGCCGAGCCAGTTCTGCCGCAGGAACTCCGGCAGCAGGCCGTTGAGCAGGCCGTTCGAGGGGTCGAACACCTTCGAGAAGATGACGCCCGAGACGACGGCCGGGATGACGTACGGGAAGAACGAGACCACGCGGTAGAAGCCGGAGTTCCTGACCCCGACCGTCTGACCGATCCCACGACCGCCCACGGTGACGAGCGTCGCGAAGATCATCGCGACCACGATGACCACGAGCGGCACGACGATCGCGAGCTTGATGTTGTTGCCGAGCGCGGTCTTGAACGTCGCGTCGTTGAGCAGTCGCTCGTAGTTCGCGAGCCCGATGATGTCGAACTCCTGGGTGAACCCACCCCAGTCGGTGAACGAGTAGAACACGGCCTGGATGAACGGCCAGATCACCAGCAGCAGGAACAACGCCAGCGGCAGCCCGAGAAACACCAGGAAGAAGCTGATGTTGTCGAAGGTCCAACGCGCCTTGCGGCGTGCCCGGGCTCCTGAACGGAGCCCGGACACGCCGGGGCCGGTGACGGGTGCGGTCACGAGACCGGGATGACTTCCTGGGTGTTGCGAGCCTCGTCGGTGATCGCCTGGAGGTCGCTGGTGAGCGCCTCGACGGTCTTCGAGCCGTCGAGGAACGAGTTCCAGACGACGAGCTGAGCCTGGTTGAGCCCGTACAGCCCCACGAACTTGTGGGTGAACGTGTCCGACCCGGCGGCGCCGAGCATCTCGACCTGGGACACCAGCGCGGTCGAACCGAACCCGTCCTCGGGGACGGTGTCCTTGATGACCGTGGGTGCCAGCTTCGTCTTGGCGAAGTTGGTGGCCGCCTCGTTCGACAGCATGATCCGGAGCACCTCCTTGCCACCGGCCACGTTCGCGCCGTCGCTCGGCACGATGAACGGCTCGCCGGCCTCGGAGTGCAGCGCCGTCGCCGGGAGCGCGGAGCTGTCGTCGACGACGAAGGTCGGGACGCCCATCATCTGGAAGTCGTCCGCGGTGTTGTCCTTCATCTCGTTCTCGATCCACGAGCCCGAGGGGTACAGGAGCGCGTCCTGGTCCAGCGACCACTGGGCCTGCGCGTCGGTGAAGAACGTGCCGGAACCGCCAGGCTTGACGTAACCGGCGTCGACGATCTCCTTCATCGCCGTGAACACGGACTGGACCGCGGGCTTGGACCAGCAGCCCTCCTCGAGGTTCTCGAGGGCGAGCCGGACCTCGTCGCCACCCTGCTTGATGGCGGAGTCGATGGCCAGGGTCTGGTAGTAGGTCGCGGCCTCCTTGCCCCACGCGAACAGGAACTTGCCCTGCTCCTGAGCTGCGGCACCGAGCTCGAGCGCCTCGGCCCAGGTGGTCGGGGCGGTCCAGCCGTTGGCGTCGAAGAGGCTCTTCGAGTACCAGACGGCGTAGACCGTGAGGACGTAGTTGATGGCGGCGAGCTTGCCGTCGTACATCCCCGAGTCCAGCACATTGGGGGCGATCAGCGTGTCCCGGATCGTGGTGCCCTCGAGGTTGGGGGCGTCCACGACGTCGGTGAGGTCCTCGAGCTGGGGCAGGATCGCCCCGAAGCCCATCGCCTGGGCGCCCGAGTTGTCGATCAGGTCCGGCGGCTCGCCCGCGACGAAGCGGGGCTGCAGCGCGGCGGTGATCTCGGTGGTGGGCTCGACCGTGGCCTCGCCGCCCCACATCTCGTTGAAGATCGCGGTGGCGAACTCGACGTAGTCGACGCCGTAGCCGCCGTTGAAGATCACGGTCTCGACGGTGGATCCCTCTTCGATGCCGAAGGGGTTGTCGGCGTCGGCGGGAGCACTGCTCTCGTCGCCACCGGTCGTCTCGTCGTCACCGCCGCCACCGCCGGTGGCGCACGAGGCGAGGGTGAGGCCGAAGGGCACTGCGGCCGCCGTGAAGAGCGCGCCGCGGAGGACGTTCCGGCGGGTGTAGGAGGACCTGGAGTCCGACATGGTGCTTCCTTTCAGAGGGAACAGGCGGGTGCGCTCGTTGCAGCCGCCGGGATGGTCGATCAGATGGACTGGATGCGGCTGCCGTAGCGGGCCGTGAGGGCGTCGTTGTGCTCGTCCCCGCCGGGCACGTTCGCCGAGATGTACACAGGAGGCACCTCGCCGGCGTCGATCAGCGAGGTGACGACGCCGATCGTGAGCACCTGCGCGATGTAGGCCGCCGTGAGCGAGGACACCGCGCCGATGGAGACGGCGGTGTCGCCCTCGCCGGCCGTCACGGTGGCGTCGCCATAGGGAGCGAGGTTGTCGATGACGACATCGGCGACCTCGGCCAGCCGCTTCCCGCTGGGGTGCTTGGGCTCGACGGCGTTGGTGTGGGCGAGGCTGGTGACGGCGATCAGCGTGTGGCCGCGCTCCTTGGCCGCCAGCGCCATGCCCACGATCGAGGAGTTGACCCCGGAGTTGCTCGCGATCACGAACACGTCGGCGGGGTCGAGCTGGGTGAGGTCGAGCAGCTCGGACACGACCGAGCCGTCGCGCTCGAGATCGGCCCCGACGAGGTCGTCGACGGTGCGCGACCCGCGGAGCACGACGTTCCGCAGCGCGATCCGGTGCGCCGGGATCAGCCCGCCGGCGCGTCCGGCGATCTCCATCGCGAACGCCTCGGAGTGGCCGGTGCCGAACGCCTGGATCACGCCGCCGGCACGGATCGAGGCGACGAGGAGGTCGATCGCCTCGTCGAAGCCGCCGGAGGCAGCGGTGTCGGCGAGCTGCGCGAGCCGACCGCTCACCTCCTGGGCGAAGCCGGCGGTTGCGCTGGGGGTGGACTGGGTCATGCGATGGCCTCCTGGGGCTTGGGGGTGTCGAGGGTTCGGTGGGTCGCGACCGCCGCGGCCGACACGTCGAGCTTCGCCACTGCCCCTGCGTAGTCCTCTTGCATGACGAGGATGTAAATAAAGTCGAGGACGAGGAGCTGGGCGTGCTTCGTGGACAGGTCGGCCGGGTGGAGGTACTGGTTCGGGACGGCCGCCAGGAGGCACTCGTCGGCGACGGCCTCCAGCGGCGTGTTCCGGTGGCTGGTGATCGCGACCGTGAGCGCGCCGCCGTCGCGGGCGCGGGCGAGCATCTCGATCGTCTCGACGGTCTCGCCGCTGTTCGAGATCCCGATGGCGACGTCGGAGGAGCCGAGCATCGAGGCGCTGGCCAGCCCCGTGTGCACGTCGGCCCACGCATGGGTGTTGACACCGATCCGGAAGAACCGGTGCTCCATCTCCTGAGCGACGACGGCACTGCCGCCGGTGCCGTACAGGTCGACCTGCCGGCAGTGCGCGATCGCGTGGGCGATGCGAGCGCTGACCTCCAGGTCGATGCCGCTCGCCGTCGACTGCAACGAGCTGACGTGGCCGCTCAGCAGCGTGCGGAGCACGTCCCGGGGCTCGTCGGAGGGCTGGAACGCGGTGCCGATCTCGATCCTGGTGGGCGCGCGGCCCACATCGGTGGCCACGGCGACCCGGAACTGGACGTAGCCGTCGTAGCCGAGCATGCGGCAGAACCGGGTGACCGTCGCGGGCGAGGTCCCCGCGCGGTGCGCGAGCTCGGTGATCGCCATCCGCAGCGGTGCCGTGGGGTCCCCCAGCAGCACTCGCCCGATCTTCCGCATGGCGCCGCTCATCTGGGGCAGGGCAGACTCGACCTGTTGCGACACCTGCAGTGCGGTGCCGATCTCGGTCGAGCTCGCGATCACTGAAAATCCCTCTCACGCCATTGGGGGTTGGGTGAAATATATTCTCATAGGATGCTCGTTGTCGAGCACCCAGGACACAGAATGATCACAATGCTGCATCTTCTTGCCATCGACGCCGGTGGAACCTCCACCCGCGCCATGTTGTTGACCGGTGACGGCACCTGTCTGGGGGTCGGCCGCGGAGGTCGGGGCAACCCCGTCTCCGACGGCGTCGACGCCGCAGCCGGAGCGATCGGCACCGCGATCGCGGGCGCGCTCGCCCACGCGCCGGACGTGGCCGCCCAGGAGGTCGCCGCCGTCACGCTGGCCATGGCGGGCGGCTCGATCGCCGGTGGCGCCGCCGCGTGGCTGCGCCCCACGCTCGATCACCTCGGGGTGGTGGCGCCCTCCCGTGTCGAGCCGGACCTGCTGGCGATGTTCACCTCGGGCACCCACGAGCCCGACGGGTACGCCCTGGTCGCCGGCACCGGGTCGACGGCGGTGCGTGTGCGCGGCGGCGAGGTCGAGCTGACCGCGGACGGCCTCGGGTGGCTGCTCGGCGACAGCGGTTCCGGGTTCTGGATCGGCCACCAGGTCGCGCGGGCCGTCGCGCTCGACCTCGACCGACGCGGTCCGGCCACCACCCTCACCCCCGCGGTGCTCGAGACGCTCGGGATCGAGCGCGTCACCGATCACGACGGCGACGGCCGCCCGGCCGCGCTCGGCCATCTCGTCTCGGCGGTCTACCTGGCCTCGCCGCTGCGGCTGGCCGCGCTGGCTCCGCTCGCCTTCGCCGACCCCGACGACGAGGTGGCCGCCGCGATCATCGCCGAGGCCGAGGTGGCGCTGGCCCAGCTGGTGCTCGACGTCGCCTCCCCCGACCTCACCGGCCCGTTGGTGGTCGGTGGTGGCGTCGCGACCCAGCCGCGGGTCCGCGAGTCGGTCGTGGCCGCGGTGCGAGCCGGTGGGATCTCGGGGCCGGTCCACCGCGTCGACGACGGCCTGGTCGGGTCCGGCGTGCTCGCGCTCAGGCGTGCGGGCGTCGAGGTGGACCAGCCGGTGTTCGCCCGCCTGGCCGAGACCACCGCGTCACGCCGTGGCTGACGTCATCTCACGCAGCTCGCGCTTGAGGTCCCGGATCTCGTCGCGGAGCCGTGCGGCGACCTCGAACTGGAGCTCCTCCGCGGCGGCGTGCATCTGCCCGGAGAGCTCCTGGATCAGGTCGGCGAGGTCGCTGGCCGCCGCGCCCCTGCGGGGCGCGCCCTTGTCCCCCGCTGCGCCGCGCGCGGGAACCGGCGCCTTCCGACCCTTGCCCTGCTGCCGGTAGCCGCCGGCGAGCAGCTCGGCGGTGTCGACATCCTCGCGGGCGAGCATGTCGGTGATGTCGCCGATCTTCTTGCGCAGCGGCGTGGGGTCGATCCCGTGCTCGCGGTTGTAGTCGACCTGGATCTGGCGGCGTCGGTCGGTCTCCTCCAGCGCGGCCTTCATCGACGGCGTGATCGTGTCGGCGTACATGTGGACCTGGCCCGAGACGTTGCGCGCCGCACGACCGATCGTCTGGATCAGCGAGGTCTCCGAGCGCAGGAAGCCCTCCTTGTCCGCGTCGAGGATCGCGACCAGCGACACCTCCGGCAGGTCGAGGCCCTCGCGCAGCAGGTTGATGCCGACCAGCACGTCGTACACGCCGCTGCGCAGCTCGCGCAGCAGCTCGACCCGGCGCAGCGTGTCGACCTCGGAGTGCAGGTACCGCACCCGCACGTCGCGCTCGAGGAAGTAGTCGGTGAGGTCCTCGGCCATCTTCTTGGTGAGGGTGGTGACCAGCACACGCTCGTCCCGATCGGCACGTTCCCGGATCTCGTGCAGCAGGTCGTCGATCTGCCCCTTGGTCGGCTTGATCACGACCTCCGGGTCCACCAGACCGGTGGGTCGGATGATCTGCTCGACCACGCCGTCGGAGACGGAGAGCTCGTAGCTGCCCGGCGTGGCCGAGAGGTAGACCGTCTGCCCGATCCGGTCGAGGAACTCCTCCCACTTGAGCGGCCGGTTGTCCACGGCGGAAGGCAGCCGGAACCCGTGGTCGACCAGCATCCGCTTGCGGGAGAAGTCGCCCTCGAACATCGCACCGATCTGCGGGACCGTCACGTGGGACTCGTCGATGACGAGGAGGAAGTCCTCGGGGAAGTAGTCGATGAGCGTGTGCGGGGCGCTGCCGGGCTGCCGGCCGTCGATGTGCATCGAGTAGTTCTCGATGCCCGAGCAGCTGCCGATCTGGCGCATCATCTCGATGTCGTAGGTGGTGCGCATCCGCAGCCGCTGCGCCTCGAGGAGCTTGCCCTGCTTCTCGAAGGTCTCCAGCCGGTCCGCGAGCTCGGCCTCGATCCCCGCGATCGCGCGCTCCATGCGCTCCGGGCCCGCGACGTAGTGCGTGGCGGGGAACAGGAACATCTCCTGCTCCTCCCGGATCACGTCGCCCGTGAGCGGGTGCAGCGTGGCGATCGAGGTGATCTCGTCCCCGAACATCTCGATCCGGATCGCGAGCTCCTCGTACACCGGGATGATCTCGATCGTGTCGCCGCGCACGCGAAAGGTGCCGCGGGTGAACGCCATGTCGTTGCGCAGGTACTGCATCTGCACGAACCGGCGCAGCAGCTGATCGCGGTCGATCTCCTGCCCCACGTGCAGCCGCACCATCCGGTCGACGTACTCCTGCGGCGTGCCCAGGCCGTAGATGCACGACACCGAGGCGACCACGATCACGTCACGCCTGGTGAGCAGCGAGTTCGTGGCCGAGTGCCGCAGTCGCTCCACCTCGTCGTTGATCGAGGAGTCCTTCTCGATGTAGGTGTCGGTCGAGGGGACGTACGCCTCCGGCTGGTAGTAGTCGTAGTAGGAGACGAAGTACTCGACGGCGTTGTTGGGCAGCAGCTCCCGGAACTCGGTGGCGAGCTGGGCCGCGAGGGTCTTGTTGGGCGCCATCACCAACGTGGGGCGCTGGACCTGCTCGATCAACCAGGCCGTGGTGGCCGACTTGCCGGTGCCGGTCGCACCGAGGAGCACGATGTCCTTCTCGCCGGCGCGGAGCCGCTCGGTGAGCTCGGCGATCGCCGTCGGCTGGTCACCGGACGGGGTGTAGTCGGAGACGACCTCGAAGGGGGCGACTGTGCGCTGGAGATCGGTGACGGGACGCATGACGACAACGCTACGTCCCCCCACCGACATCTCCTCGTGTGCTCGCTCACAGCGATACCGTCGAGGAGCATCGTGACCGCGGAGAAAGGGAACAGAACGATGACCGTGCCGATCGAGGTGGTGCTGCGGCTGGAGCACCAGGGATGGGAGTCCCTCTGCCGGGGCAACGGCGCCGAGGTCTACGGGCAGCTGATGACCGAGGACGCCGTGATGGTCCTCGCGCACGGACTCGTCCTGGACCGGGCCGCCGTGATCGCCTCGCTCGACGAGGCGCCGACCTGGGACCGGTACGAGATCGCCGACGAGCGTCTCGTCGACGCCGGGGACGACGGCGTGATCCTCGTCTACACCGGCCGCGCCTCCCGTGCCGACGAGCCCGAGTTCCACGCGCTGATGTCCAGCGTCTACCGACGCCTCGACGGCGGCTGGCGGCTCGCGCTCTACCAGCAGACCGTCGTGCCCGGCGAGCCGGGCTGAACCGGCCGCGCCGCATCGTCGCCGTCGGGTCCGCGAGATCATGGGCCCATGAGCGAGCTGGCGGTCGACGACTCCGCGACCCGGTGGTCGGTGCCGGCGGCCGACGTCGACGCCGCGATCGCCGCACGGCCGTTGGTGGTGCTGCTGCACGGCCTGGGCGCCGACGAGCACGATCTTGCGGGACTGGTGCCCGCGCTGCCGCCCGCGTTCCTGTACGCGAGCGTGCGCGCCCCGTTGCCGATCCGGTCACCTGGACGGGGGTTCGCCTGGTTCCCGCCGCTGCTGCAGCAGGGGATCAGCGCCGACCCGGAGATCGTGAACGCGGCCGCGCGCGGGCTGCTCACCTGGCTGGACCGCACGCAGGCGCGGGCGCGCAGCCACGGTCCGGTCGCGCTGCTGGGGTTCTCGCAGGGTGCGGCGATGTCGGTCCAGCTGCTGCGCCACGCTCCCGAGCTGTTCGCGGGCGCGGTCGCGCTCTCGGGTTTCGTGGCGCCGGGACTGGTCGGCGGCGACGAGGCGCTGTCGCAGATCAGGCCGCCGGTGCTCTGGGGCTACGACCCCGCGGACCCGGTCGTCACCACGCCCGCGACCGACCGGCTGCGCACCTTCCTCGCCGGCCACACCCGGGTGGACGAGCGCCGCTACCCCGGCGCCGGCCACGGCATCACCGCCGACGAGGCCGCGGACGTCGCGGGCTTCCTCAGCGACCTGCTCGGCCCGTGACCGGCGGAGCTGATGTGCGGCAGGATGGTGACGACCGCACGTTCGATCTGAGGGAGTGACCCATGGCTGCTGTGTCGAAGGCAACAACGACCTGGAACGGGGATCTGGCCTCCGGCGCCGGCTCCACGGCGCTCGAGACCTCCGGTGTCGCCACGTTCGACGTCTCCTGGAAGGCACGCACCGAGCCCGGTGGCGGCACCACGACGCCCGAGGAGCTGCTCGGCGCCGCCCACGCGTCCTGCTTCTCGATGGCCCTCGCTCACGGCCTCACCGAGAACGGCACGCCCCCGAGCACCATCTCGACGACGGCCGAGGTCAGCTTCGTCCCCGGGACCGGCATCACCGGGATCGCGCTCACCTCGACGGCGACGGTGGAGGGGATCCAGGACGCCGACTTCCAGCGCATCGCCGAGGAGACGAAGACCGGATGCCCGGTGTCCGCGGCGCTCGCGGCCGTGCCGATCAGTCTCACCGCGACGCTCGCCTGAGACGAGGCGTCACCGGCTCGGCTGCTTCCCGTCGTGCTTGATCTTGAGCACGGCGGGGCCGCCGGGGTCGGCGCTGGCGAAGACGAACGGCGACACCTTGACGAAGCCGGCGGGCAGCAGTGCGTCGTCGGGCAGGTCTCCGGTGAGGGATCGCGCGCGCAGCTCGATGACGTCGATCCGGGCGTCGTCCTTCGGCTCCCGGTAGCGGACGCGCTCGAGGCGATCGCCCCCGGCCCGCGCGCAGTGCTCGATCCGCGCGACCAGACGTTCGGCCTGGGCGGCGTGTGCCGGCTCCCGATGACCCACCCGCTCCCCCGCCTCGGCCCAGCGTCCCGCCGCGAGGTTCTCGGCGAACGGCACGATCCGCGCTCGCCAGAGCAGCTCGACGACCGAGCGGAGCTCGTCCTCGGTGCCCTCGTTGTCGACCCAGACGTCGGCGGCGCGGCGGCGGCGGACGTCGTCGGCCTGCGCGGCGATGCGCGCCAGCGCCTGTGACTCGGTGAGCCCGCGCTGCACGGCTCGCTCGATCCTGACCGCCTCCGAGGCGCCGACGACGACCACGAGGTGGTACTGCGCACCCAGGTGGTTCTCCACGATCAGCGGCACGTCATGGACCACCACGACGTCAGCAGGGAGCCGGGCCACGCGTGCCCGGGTCTCCTCACGGACGAGCGGGTGCACGATGGCGTTGAGGGTACGGAGGGCGGCGTCGTCGTCGAAGACACGCTCCGCCAGCTTCTGCCGGTCGAGGGCACCGTTCGGGCGCAGCACCTCCTCGCCGAACGCGCTCTTGACGGCCTCCAGGCCGGGCGTCCCGAGCTCGACGACGTCGCGGGCGATCCGGTCGGCGTCGATGAGGACCGCTCCGAGCTCGACGAGGATGGTGGCGACGGTCGACTTCCCGGAAGCGATCCCGCCGGTCAGACCGACCTGCAGCATGGCGTCACTCTAAGGCTCGCCGGACCGGCTGCGAAGCAGGTCCGGAGACGTCTCGCGGGAGGGCTCAGCCGGCGTCGAGAATCGCACGCGCGGCCTCACGAGCCGCTGCCGGGTCCGTGGTGGCCAGCGCCGCCTGGGCGGCCTCCTGGCACGTCGCCAGGGTGACCCCGGCGAGCCTGGCCCCGACGGCGGGAAGGGCCGCTGCCGCGGCCGACAGGGAGGTCACGCCCAGCCCCACGAGCACGCATGCCAGCAGCGGGTCAGCGGCCGCCTCGCCGCAGACGCCGACAGGCTTGCCGACCCGCTGGCCGGCCTCGGCGGTCAGCCGGACCAGCGTCAGCACGGCCGGCTGCCACGGGTCGCTCAGCACCGCGAGCGAGGGTGAGAGCCGGTCCGCGGCCATCGTGTACTGCGTGAGGTCGTTGGTGCCGATCGAGACGAAGTCGACCTCGGCCAGCAGCGCCTCCGCGAGCAGGGCGGCCGCCGGCACCTCGATCATCACCCCGGGGACGAGACCACGGCTGCGGACCCGTTCGGCGAAGAAGGCCGCCTCCGCCACGGTGGCGACCATCGGCGCCATCACCCACACCGGGCCGTGCGAACGTTCGGCAGCGGCGGCGATCGCGTCGAGCTGGCGGTCGAGGATGCCCGGGTCGTCGAGGGCGATCCGCAGGCCGCGGACGCCGAGGGCGGGGTTGGCCTCCTCGGGCAGCCCCGCGTACACGAGCGGCTTGTCCGAGCCGGCGTCCAGCGTGCGGACCACGACCTTCGCGTCCGGGAACGCCTCGATGACACCGGCGTAGATCGCGGTCTGCTGGGCGATGCTCGGCTCGCTCGAGGCCGACAGGAATCCCAGCTCGGTCCGGAACAGCCCGACGCCCTGGGCCACGCCCGCGGCGGCCTCGCGAGCGGCGGCGCCGTCGGCGACGTTCGCCATCAGGTCGACGGCGTGAGCGTCCGCCGTCTGGCCTCTCCCCCGCCACCGGGCGGCCTCCACCGCCCGCGCACTCGCGGCGCCGACCTGCTCGAGGGCGTCGTCCTCGTCGGGATCGGCGACCACGGTGCCCGTGTCGCCGTCGACGAGCACCATGGTGCCGGCGGCGATGTCCTCGAGCCCGGTCACGGCGACCACGCACGGGATGCCGAGCTGGCGGGCGATGATCGCGGTGTGGCTCGTGGGACCGCCCAGCCGGGTGGCCAGGGCGACGACCACCTGGGGGTCCAGCAACGCGGTGTCCGCAGGTGCGAGGTCGTCCGCCAGCAGCACCGACGGCACCTCCGGCGCGGGCACACCGGGCTCGGGGAGCCCGAGCAGCGCGGACACGACGCGGTCGCGGATGTCCTCGAGGTCGGTGACGCGCTCGGCCATGAGACCGCCGGCGGTCGCGAACATCGTGGTGAACTGCTCGGTCGCGGAGACCACCGCCTGCACGGCGGGCGTGCCGGTGCCGATCGCCCCCTCGACCGCGGTCGCGAGCGTGGGGTCCTGCGCCATCAGGGCCGTCGTCCGCAGCACCTCGGCGGCCTGACCGCTGGCGCGCTCCGCGCGCTCCTCCAGCCGCGCGGCGACGGCGGTGACGGCGGTGCGGAAGCGGTCACGCTCGGCCTCACGACGCGCCTCGGGCACCTCGGCGGCGATCCCCGAGACCGTGGGGCGTGGCGCCGGCCTGACGACCGGGCCGTACCCGATGCCCGGAACCACCGGCGTCCCCTGAAGTGTCGTGGTCATCGCCGCTGAGCCCTTCCGCTGCCGAACATTCCGACCAATGTAGGGAGCGGGAGCCGCGAGAACCGCCGCTTCAGCAGCAGGAGCCCTGTGATACCACGCACACCGCCCGATCAGGCGGTGGCGCCCGTGGGGACGGCGAGATCGCGCTCGAGGTCCAGGGCGTCCTCGATGACCGCCCGCACCACGTGCGCGCTGTCGTCGACGCCGTGCGCGGGCACGTGCACGAATCCGGCACGGCGCCCCGGGTCCGCACCCGCCCAGGTGGCCGCGGTGTAGAACACCGCGTTGCACACGAACGTGCCTGCCGTCATCGACAGCTCGACGTCCTGCCCGGCGGCGCGCAGCCGCGCCACCGTCGCCCGCACCGGCAGCGAGGTGAGCAGCGCGAGCGGGCCGCCGTCGATCACCGGTTCGTCGACGGGCTGGGCGCCGTCGTTGTCCGCGATCCTCGCATCCCGCAGGTTGACGGCGAGCCGCTCCACGCCGGGTCGGGCGCGGCCACCGGCCAGCCCGACGCCCACCACCACGTCGGGCACGGCCTGCGTCAGCAACGATTCCAGCTCCTGCTGCGCTCGCGTGTAGGCGACGGGCAGCACCGCGCAGCGCAGCCGCTCGGGCCGGTCCCAGGCCGACGCCACGCGCTCGACCACCGCCATCGAAGGGTTGGTCGCTGCGCCGTCGAAGGGCTCGAAGGCGGTCAGCAGCACCGTGCGCACCGGACCCCTCGATCCCACCACCGATCACACCCTTCGTTGCGTCATACGTTCGGTGCCGCCGTCACCTCCGAGCGTATGACGCAAGGGGGACGCGGCGACATGGCAACGGCCCGCCACCCCACAGGGTGACGGGCCGCCGACGTGCAGCTCGAGCCCGAAGGCTCGGGCTCAGTTGCCGGTCAGCTTCTCGCGAAGCGCGGCAAGCGCCTCGTCCGAGGCGAGCGTGCCGGAGGTCTCCGGGGCCGCGGAGCTGTAGCTCGCGGACTCGGCGACGGCCGTGGACGCACCGCCGGAACCGCCACCGGTCGAGGCCTCGTTGTCGGCCTCGGCAGCGGCAGCCACCTGCTTCTTGTGCGCCTCCCAGCGAGCGTGGGCGGTCGCGTACTGCGCCTCCCAGGCCTCGCGCTGGGCGTCGAAGCCCTCGAGCCACTCGTTGGTCTCGGGGTCGAAGCCCTCGGGGTACTTGTAGTTCCCCGCCTCGTCGTACTCCGCGGCCATGCCGTACAGCGACGGGTCGAAGTCGTCGCTTCCGGCGTCGATCCCCTCGTTCGCCTGCTTCAGCGAGAGGGAGATGCGGCGACGCTCGAGGTCGATGTCGATGACCTTGACGAACACCTCGTCGTCGACCTTGGCGACCTGCTCGGGCACCTCGACGTGGCGCTGGGCCAGCTCGGAGATGTGCACCAGGCCCTCGATGCCGTCCTCGACGCGCACGAACGCACCGAACGGGACGAGCTTGGTGACCTTGCCCGGCACGACCTGCCCGATGGCGTGGGTGCGGGCGAAGGCCTGCCACGGGTCCTCCTGCGTCGCCTTGAGCGACAGCGAGACCCGCTCGCGGTCGAAGTCGACGTCGAGAACCTCGACGGTGACCTCCTGACCGACCTCGACGACCTCGTTCGGGTGGTCGATGTGCTTCCAGGAGAGCTCGGAGACGTGCACGAGCCCGTCGACGCCGCCGAGGTCCACGAACGCACCGAAGTTGACGATCGAGGAGACCACACCGCTGCGGACCTGGCCCTTGGCGAGGGTCTGCAGGAACGTGGAGCGGACCTCGGACTGGGTCTGCTCGAGCCACGCACGACGCGACAGCACGACGTTGTTGCGGTTCTTGTCGAGCTCGATGATCTTGGCCTCGATCTGCTGCCCGATGTAGGGCTGCAGGTCGCGCACGCGGCGCATCTCCACCAGCGACGCCGGCAGGAAGCCGCGCAGGCCGATGTCCAGGATCAGGCCGCCCTTGACGACCTCGATGACGGTGCCGGTCACGACGCCATCCTCTTCCTTGATCGTCTCGATCGTGCCCCAGGCGCGCTCGTACTGCGCGCGCTTCTTGGACAGCAGCAGCCGGCCCTCCTTGTCCTCCTTCTGGAGAACGAGAGCCTCGACGTGCTCACCCACCTTGACGACCTCGGTCGGGTCGACGTCGTGCTTGATGGACAGCTCGCGGGAAAGAATGACGCCTTCGGTCTTGTAACCGATGTCGAGGAGGACCTCGTCACGGTCGACCTTGACGATGGTGCCTTCGACGATGTCACCGTCGTTGAAGTACTTGATGGTCGCGTCGACGGCTGCGAGGAAGTCTTCTTCCGAGCCGATGTCGTTGACGGCGACCTGCGGTGCGGTGCGCGAAGGGGCGGTGATAGTCAAGAGATGAACTCCGTTGCGGACAGGGATAGTTGGGACATGCTGACTGGCTCCGTTCCGAGGTCGTCGGAGGGGCCGTGGTGCTCCTCGAGCCCCCGCCGCTCAACCGCACCCGCACTCACGCGGGGACGACGCACGGGCGCACACGACGCACCAACCCGAAATTCTAGCATTTCGGGCCCAGATCACCGACCGGTCACGGGGCGCCGGACAGGCGCTCGCTACGACCGGGAGCGCGCGACAGCGCCCCAGATGGCCAGCACGGCTCCCTTGAGCAGGAAGAAGGCCCCGACCAGGAGCAAGCCCACCGCGGCGAACGCGGCGCTGCCGGTCAGGCCCTGGCTTCCCATGTAGACCATGGCGCCGATCCCGGCGACGGCGAGCAGCAGGCCCAGCCCGGCGGTCTTCAGCCCGCGGATCAGCCGGTCACCGCCGCTCTCGGCTGCGCGGCCGGCTGCCGGTGAGGGTGTCTGTGACTGCTGGGAAGGGTCTCGGGGGGCGTCGCTCACCGCCGGAGACTAGCAGCGAGGAACGCACGCACCGTCGCCAGGAAGGCAGCGGGCTGCTCGGAGTGCACCCAGTGCCCGGCGCCCTTGACGCTCACGCGCTGCAGCCGCGGGAACAGCACCCGCATCGCCTCCGCGTCCTCCTCACGGGTGTAGGTCGACCGTTCGCCCACCACCCAGAGCACGGGGTTCTCGAAGACCGCCTCGCCGGTCTGCGGGAAGCTGCCGATCACGTCCAACGAGCTGCGCAGCAGCGTGAGGTTGGCCCGCCAGGCCCAGCCCTGCTCGGTGCGGTGCAGGTTCTGGAGCAGGAACGCGCGCACGGTCGTGTCCCCGATCAGCTCCTGCAGCTGCTCGTCGGCGTCGCCGCGCGAGGAGAGGGAGGCGAGATCGAGCGTGGCGAGGGCGCCGAGCAGCTGCTCGAACTGGGAGACGTCGGTGCTGGGCACCGGCGCGATGTCGACGACGACGAGCCGCTCCACCAGGTCGGGGTGCCGGAGCGCGAGCAGCATCGCGACCTTGCCGCCGAGCGAGTGACCGACCACGTGCACCGGCCCGCCCGCCTCGGTGCGCACGGTGTCGGCGACCTCGTCGGCCATCGCCGCGAGATCGACCGTCTCCGTCCAGCTGGAGCGGCCGTGGTTCGGCAGGTCGACCAGCAAGCCGCGCATCTCCGGCTGCAGTCCCTTGGCGATCGTCAGGAAGTTGCGCCCCTGGCCGAACAGCCCGTGCAGGAAGACGACGGTCGGGACCCCGTCGACCTGCTCGCCGACCGTCACCGTGTGGATCATCCGGCCACGGTAGCGGGGCGTGCGGGTCAGTCCTCCCAGGGAGGTGTCTCCTCGAGCTTCGCGTAGTACTTCGCGAGGTGACTGCGGACCCTGTCGCGGTCCTTCGCCGGCATGTCGACGCCACCTCGCGAGCCCTGCATCACGGCTGCGGCCGCGAACACCGCGCGCGGAACCGCTCGCAACCGACCGTCGATGACGTCCGCGACCGGCAGCTTGTAGGAGCCGAAGTTCTCCTTCTCCTCGGCGTCGTACCAGACGAACGCGCGGCGGAACTTCTCGTTGGGCTCGTCCTGCGCATCGGCCCAGGACCGGACCCTGTCGACGGCGGCAGCACCGTCCCAGTCATGATCGCGGTCGGCGAGCGGGAGGTCCCCGAACGGTGTCACTGCCATGTTCGCTCCTCTGGCCGGGTCCACTCCATACAACTCGGTGCGGACGGACAGCACAAGGTGCGTCACGATGGTGCCGTGCAGCAGGACGACAGCGCAGGGCGGCCCGAGCTCAGCCGCGCCGGCTACCGTCAGGTGGACGGCGACGCCGCAGCGCAGGCGACCGGTCGCTGGTGGAGCGCCGAGGCTCCCGCCTACCTGGAGGAGCACGGCTCATTCCTCGGCGACGTCGACTTCTGCTGGTGCCCGGAGGGGCTCCGGGAGTCACAGGCGCAGCTGTTGGGTCCGCTCGAGCAGCTGCGCGGGGAGCGGGTGCTCGAGGTCGGGGCCGGTGCCGCGCAGTGCTCGCGGTGGCTGCGCTCGCAGGGGGTCGACGCCGTCGCCACGGACGTGGCTCCTGGCATGGTCGAGGCCGCGGCCCTGCTCGACCGCCGCACCGGGATCACGGTCCCGATCCAGGTCGCCGACGCCCGGGAGCTCCCGTTCGAGGACGGCTCGTTCGACGTGGCCTTCACCGCGTTCGGCGCGATCCCGTTCGTCCCGGACGCCGACGCGGTGCACCGGGAGATCGCCCGCGTGCTGCGACCGGGCGGCCGGTGGGTGTTCTCGGTGACGCACCCGCTGCGATGGGCGTTCCCGGACGACCCGACAGCGGCGGGCCTGGTCGCCGTGCGGTCCTACTTCGATCGCACGCCCTACGTCGAGACCGATGCCCAGGACCGACCGATCTACGCCGAGTTCCACCGCACGATCGGCGACCACGTGCGTGACGTCGTCCGTGCCGGGTTCGCGATTCGTGACCTGCTCGAACCCGCATGGCCCGAGGACAACCGCGAGGTCTGGGGCGGCTGGGGTCCGGAGCGTGGCGCCGTGCTGCCGGGGACGCTGATCGTGTCAGCGGCGCTCGCCTGAGCTCAGTGCCCCGCGTCCTGCCAGGACGCGCCGACACCGACGGAGACGTCCAACGGCACCGACAGCGCCGTCGCGGCGCCCATCTGCTCGCGCAGCACCACCTCGGCCGCCGCAGCCTCGCCGGGTGCGACCTCGAGCACCAGCTCGTCGTGGACCTGCAGCAGCAGCCGCGAGGCCATGCCCTGCTCGCGAAGCTCGCGGTCGACGTTGATCATCGCCACCTTGATGATGTCGGCGGCGCTGCCCTGGATCGGGGCGTTGAGCGCCATCCGCTCGGCCATCTCGCGCCGTTGCCGGTTGTCGCTGACCAGGTCCGGAAGGTAGCGGCGCCGCCCGAAGATGGTCTCGGTGTAGCCGTTGCCGCGGGCCTCGGCGACGATGTCGTCGAGGTAGCCCCGGACGGCGCCGAACCGCTCGAAGTACTCCTCCATCAGGGCCTTGGCCTCACCGGTGGAGATCTTCAGCTGGTTGGAGAGGCCGAAGGCACTGAGCCCGTAGGCGAGCCCGTAGCTCATCGCCTTGATCTTCGAGCGCTGCGCGGCCGTGACCTCCTCGGGCGCGACACCGAAGACCCGTGAGCCCACGAAGCTGTGCAGGTCCTCGCCGGAGCGGAACGCCTCGATGAGCCCGGCATCACCGGACAGGTGCGCCATGATCCGCATCTCGATCTGGCTGTAGTCCGCCGTCATCAGGCTCTCGTAACCCGCGCCGACGACGAACGCGGCCCGGATCCGGTTCCCCTCCTCCGTCCGGATCGGGATGTTCTGGAGGTTCGGGTCGGAGGAGGACAGCCGCCCGGTGGCCGCGATGGTCTGGCTGTAGGTGGTGTGGATCCGCCCGTCGGGTGCCACCGTGCGCAGCAACCCCTCCACGGTCTGGCGCAGCCGGATCGCGTCGCGATGGGCCAGCAGGTGCTGGAGGAACGGGTGCTCGGTCTTGACGTAGAGCTCGGCCAGCGCATCGGCGTCGGTGGTGTACCCGGTCTTGGTCTTGCGGGTCTTCGGCATGTCGAGCTGGTCGAACAGGATCTCCTGCAGCTGCTTCGGCGAGGACAGGTTCACCTCGCGGCCGATGACGTCGTAGGCCTCCCCCGCCGCGCCGTCCACGGCAGCGGTGAAGTGCTTCTCGAGCTCGGTGAGGTAGTCGACATCGGCGGCGATGCCCGCCTTCTCCATGCGCGCGAGCACATCGACGACGGGAAGCTCGACGTCGGCGAGCAGCTCGGTGCCGCCCCTGCCCTCGAGGTCCTCCCCGATGACATCGGCGAGCTCCCGCACGGCGGCGGCACGCATCGCGCCGAGCTCGTCCTCCTCCGGTCCGCCCAGGCTGAGCATCTGCTGCCCGCCGGCATCGGCGCCGGTTCCGCCGATCTCCTTGTGCAGCCGCCGCACGGCGATGTCGTCGAGAGCGAACAGGCGCTGGTCGGGGTGGCAGAGGTACTCGGCGACCGCGGTGTCGAACGCCACCCCGGCGAGCGGGAGGCCGCGTCCGTCGAGCGAGTGCCACGCCGCCTTGGCATCGTGCACGGCCTTCGGCTGCGCCGGATCCGCGAGCCAGGCCGCGAGCGAGACCTCGTCCTCCGGCGCCAGGTCGGTGAGGTCGAGCGCGAGCGCGGAGCCCGACTCGTCGGCGAGCGCCACGCCCCAGGCGTCCCCGCTGCCGTGAGCCACGCTGCCCCGCACGTCCAGGCCCAGCAGCCGGCCGGCGCGGGTCGCGAGCCACTCCGCGACGCCGGTCCTGGTCACCTCGACCTCGAACGGCTCCGCCTCGGCGGTCTCGGCGTCGCTCGGCGTCATGGCGAACAGCCGGTCCCGCAGGATCCGGAACTCGAGCGCGTCGAAGACCTGGTGCACCTTCTCGCGCGAGAACGGCTTGCGCTCGAGATCGGTCAGCTCCACGGGCAGCACCACATCGGTGTGGAGCCGGTTGACCTGCCGGTTGACGATCACCTGGTCGAGGTGGCTGCGCAGGTTCTCCCCGGCGACCCCGGTGATCGCGGGCGCGTTGGCGATGATGCCGTCCAGGCCGCCGTAGCTGAGGATCCACTTCGCGGCCGTCTTCGGGCCGACCTTGGGCACACCCGGGAGGTTGTCGCTCGACTCCCCGACCAGCGCGGCGAGGTCGCTGTAGCTGCTCGGCGGGATGCCGTACCGCTCCTCGACCGCGGCGGCATCCATCCGAGCCAGGTCGGAGACACCCTTGCGCGGGTACAGCACCTGCACCCGGTCGTTGATGAGCTGGAACGTGTCGCGGTCGCCCGAGCAGATCAGCACGTCCATGTCGGCGGCACCGCCCTGCAGCGCCAGGGTGGCGAGCACGTCGTCGGCCTCGTAGCCCTCGATGCCGATCCGTGGGATAGAGAGCGCCTCCAGGACCTGCTCGATCAGCGGGATCTGGCCGCGGAACTCCTCGGGGCTGGCGCTCCGGTTCGCCTTGTACTCGGCGTAGGCGTCGGTGCGGAAGGTCGCTCCGCTGACGTCGAACGCCACCACGATGTGCGTGGGTTCGACGTCCCGCAACAGGTTGATCAGCATCGACGTGAACCCGTACACGGCGTTGGTGTGCTGCCCGGTCGTCGTCGAGAAGTTCTCGACCGGAAGTGCGAAGAACGCCCGGTAGGCCATCGAGTGGCCGTCGATGATGAGGAGCTGGGGTCGCGCCGATGCCGTCACGGTGCCAGCCTAGGCGTCATGTCCGACATCGATGAGACCAGCCCGAGGCCCGCCACCGCGGCGGCCGACCGGTTCGACCCCACCGGCACGCTGCTGGAGCGGATGGGGATCGAGGTCACCGAGGCGAGCGCCGAACGCACCGTCGGCACCATGCCGGTCCGGGGCAACACGCAGCCCGCCGGGCTGCTGCACGGCGGCGCCTCGGCCGTGCTGGCCGAGACGCTCGGCTCGATCGCGGCGACCCTGCATGCCGGGACCGGCCGGGCCGCCGTCGGGATCGAGATCAACGCCACCCACCACCGGGCGATGCGCGACGGCGTCGTGTCGGGTGTGGCCACGCCGGTCCACCTCGGGCGCTCGGTCGCCACCTACGAGATCGTGATCACCGACGACCAGGCCCGCCGGGTGTGCACCTCGCGACTGACCTGCATGCTCGTCGACGCGCGGACCTGACCGCAGGCCGGGACGGCGACGGCCGGACAACCTGGGAGGTCGTCCGGCCGTCGTCGTGCTGTCGTGCGTGTCAGCCCTCGAGGGAGCCGACGACGTCCGGGTACTGCTCGAGCCACGCGGCGACGCCGGCGGCCGGGTCGTCCGGGTTGTCGTTGACGACCGAGCTCTCGAGCGCGCCGTACTGCTCGTCGTCGAGGTGGATCTCGCCGATCCACTCGGCGACCTCCGGGAACTCCTCGGCGAAGCCCCCGGTCGCGAGGAAGTGCAGACCCTCGGACTCACCGAGAGCGCCCTCCGGGTCCTCCAGGTCGCGGACCGGGTAGCTGGCGTTGGCCCAGAACGGACGCCACAGCGTGACGACGATCTCTTCCTCGGCGGCGATCGCGCCCTCGAGCTCGGCGAGCATCGCCGAGGTCGAGGAGGTGGTCAGGGAGAAGCCCGCCGCGTCCAGGCCGTAGGTCGGGATCACGCTGTTCTGCGTCACCTCGGTCAGGCCGGCGCCCGGCTCGATGCCGACGATCTGGCCGCCGAGGGCGTCCACGTGGTCCGGGAGCTGCTCGATCGAGGTGATCTCGCTGTACTCGGGCACGGCGAACGTCAGCTTGGCGTTGTCGTAGTAGGTGGCCAGGTCATCGATCTGGTCGCCGTACTCGGTCATGTACGAGGCGTGCGTGACCTCGGGCCAGGCCGAGGGGTAGATGTCGACGTCGCCCTGCGCGAGCGCGGTGTAGAGCACGCCCGCCTCGTTGAGCTCCTCGTGCTCGACCGTGTAGCCGGCCTCCTCGAGCTTGGCCTCGAGCAGGTACGCCGTGCTCAGACCATCGGTCCACGACGGGATGTACCCGAGCGTGATCGTGCCCCGGTCGCCGCCGTCACCGCCCTCGGCGCTCGTGGTGTCGGCGTCGCCGCCGCCCGAGCCGTTGTCGGGGTTGCACGCCGCGAGCGTGAGGCCGAGGGCCGCAGCTGCGCCCAGAGCAACCGCCTGCCGGCGGCCGATCGTGATACGGGACTTCATGTGTGCTCCTTCTCTCCAGTGGTCCTGGTTCGATGGTCGGTGGTCTGGTCTCATGCGTGGGAGCGCGCCGGGCGGGCGCCGCGCGTGGCCTGGTCGACCTGCTGATCGGCGGCCTGCGCGGCCACGGCGGCCTGTGCGGCAGCCTGGCGTCGGCCACGCACCTTCGCGCCCAGCGAGTGCGGGGTCGGCTGACCGAAGGCGCCGGTGAGCCGGTCGAGGAAGATGGCGAGGATCACGATCGCCAGGCCCGCCTCGAACCCGACGGCGACGTCGATCCGGCTGAACGCACCCGTCACGGTCTTGCCGAGGCCGGGCGCGCCGACGAAGCCGGCCATCACGACCATCGACAGCGCGAGCATGATCACCTGGTTGACGCCGGCCATGATGGTGGGCAGCCCGAGCGGGAGCTGGATGCCGCGCAGGATCTGCCACGGCGTCCCCCCGAACGCCTCGCCGGCCTCGACGGTCTCGGCGTCGACCTGCCGGATCGCGAGCTCGGTGAGCCGTACCCCCGGTGCGATCGCGAACACGATCGTGGCGACCACGCCGGGGGCGAAGCCGATGCTGAAGAAGATCACGACCGGCACGAGGTAGACCAGCGCCGGGATCGTCTGCAGGAAGTCCAGGACCGGTCGCACGATCGTGCTGACCACCGAGCTCCGGGCGGCGAGGATGCCGATCGGGATGCCGATGACCAGCGCGATCACCGTGGCGACCACGACCATCGACAAGGTCTGCATGGTCTGGGTCCACAGCCCCAGGCTCATGGTGAGCACGAGACCGGCCGTCACGAAGATCCCGAACCAGATCGAGCGCACCCAGGCTGCGAGCAGCCCGAGCACCGCGGCGACCAGCAGCGGGTGGAACAGCAGGAAGAACGTGGTCAGCCCGCCGGCGGAGTCGTTGAAACGCGCGGCGATCCAGTCGAGCTGGTCGGGGAGGTAGGTGTTGATCCAGTCGACCACCGCCCTGGCGCCGACGCCGAGCGGGATGTGCGGGAGCCAGCTCATCGGGCACCTCCGGTCGTCTCGAGAGGTTCTGCGTCGGCGTCGACACCGTTGGTGCCGGGGTCGGCGAGTGCCGTCAGCAGCGTGACGCGTGGGATCAGCCCCACGAGCGCGCCGCTCTCCTCGACGACGGCCAGCGGCGCACGGGTCGAGGCGGACTCGGCGAACAGGTCCGCGAGCTGGGTGTTGGGGCTGACGCGAGCGACGTCGCGGGACATCTGCGGAAGCCGGTCGCTGCCCTGGCGCAGCGCCTCGGCGACGTCGTCCTCCCAGACGATCCCCTGGACCTTGCGGTCCCGGCTGACCACCAGCAGCGCGGAGGTCTGGTGCTCGCGCATCAGGCGGTGGGCGGTCCGTGGTCCGGCCTCGGGGCCGATGACCGCGACCGGTCGCTCCATCACCGAGCTCGCCGTGAGCACGCGGGCCCGGTCGACCTCGGCGACGAACTGCGCCACGTAGTCGTTGGCCGGGTCGGTGAGGATCTCCTCGGGGGTGCCGACCTGGACGATCCGGCCGTCGCGCATCATGGCGATCCGGTCCCCCAGGCGCATCGCCTCGTTGAGGTCGTGGGTGATGAACACGATCGTCATGCCGACCTTGGCCTGGAGCTCGAGGAGCTGGTCCTGCATCTCCTTGCGGATCAGCGGGTCGAGCGCGCTGAAGGCCTCGTCCATGAGGAGGACGTCCGTGCCCGCGGTCAGGGCTCGGGCCAGACCGACGCGCTGCCGCATGCCTCCGGAGAGCTCCGAGGGCAGGTACGGTCCCCAGCCGTCCAGGCCGACCATGCCGAGGGACTCCTCGGCGCGTGCCAGCCGCTCGGCCTTGGGGACCCCGCGCAGCTCGAGCGGGTAGGCGGCGTTCTCCAGCACGGTGCGGTGCGGCAGCAGCGCGAAGTGCTGGAACACCATCGAGACCCGGTTCCGCCGGATCTCGCGCAGCTCGCGTGGGCTGGCCCCGTCGAGCCGATCGGTGCCGATCGTCACCGAGCCCGCGGTCGGCTCGAGCAGGCCGTTGAGGGTGCGGATCAGGGTCGACTTGCCCGAGCCCGACAGGCCCATGACGACGAAGATCTCGCCGACGGCGACCTCGAAGCTGGCGTCGATGACGGCGGCTGTGGTGCCGGTGGGCAGCTCGTTGCGGTCACCGCCCTGCCGGAGGAGCTCGATGGCGTCGCGGCCGCCCTTGCCGAAGACCTTGTACAGCCGGTCCACCGAGAGGGCGCTCTCGTGCGGGGGTGGTGCCGAGGCAGAGGTGCTCGGCGAGGTGGTTGTCTCGGTCACGTTTCCTGTGCCTCGGCGCAG
This sequence comes from Pseudactinotalea suaedae, assembly GCF_009733815.1. Taxonomy (GTDB): domain Bacteria; phylum Actinomycetota; class Actinomycetes; order Actinomycetales; family Beutenbergiaceae; genus Pseudactinotalea; species Pseudactinotalea suaedae. The sequence continues at coordinate 437,098 of NZ_WNXY01000001.1, read as the reverse complement.
CGCGCATCAAGGTCTTGGGTCACGGTCCGGGCTTCCGGGGCGGGCTCATCCATGCCGTGCATCGCTCCGAGCGATGCCGCCGCCGGTCGCCATACGCCCGCCGTCACGCGGCGGCCGCGGCCTGGGCTTACTAGGCGCCGACAGCTCCGTGCACAGCACGGTTGCGGGCCTTCTGGCACCGTAGCAGGACCGATTCCGCGGCTGCGACCGCGCCAGATCCCCCTCGATCAGGCCTGAGCCGCGCGATCATGCGGCTGGCGGCCTGTTCACCTCCAGGTCGGAACGTTAGCCAATCGTGACCTGACCCATACCTGGCGATGGTCCGGGCGTCAGCGACCCGCGTGCGAAGCGGCGCCGCGGCTGCCCAGGTCGATGCCGCGCGCGGGCGTGGGCGGCAGCCCGCGCGAGCGACGGCGGCGGGCGATCAGCTCGTCGATGCCGCGCGAGCGCCGCGGGGTGGCGAGGATCTCGAGCCGGCGCTGCAGCACCGCCGTCTCGGCGATGCGGCGGGTGGCGGCGGGCTGAAAACCCAGACCGGAGAGGAATCGCTGCTCCGACCGGCTGCCGGTCAGCGGCATGGTCACCACATGGGTGGCGCCGCCCTCGGCCGCGACCTGCGCGGCGAGCGCCATCAGCGCTCGCCCGACGCCGTGGCGGCGGTGGTCGGAGTCGACGTAGAGGGCCTCGAGCTGGAGGAAGGCGACATCGGAGAACAGGTTCACGTCGACGTGCTGCGTGAGCGCCGCCCCGACGATCGCGTCGTCGCCGTGGTCGGCCACGAGGAGGCTGGCGCCCGGCATCCCGCACCATGCGGCGAGCTGGTCGCCGAGGGCCTCGGCGTCAGGGCTGCAGAGCTGTGGTCCGAGGGGCGAGTCCGCGCGTGCCAGTCTGAGGAGCTCGACCACCTGCGCCAAGTCCTCGGGTCGGGCCAATCTGGAGATCGGGCCGTGTCGCACGCGTGTCTGCCTCCTTGAGCCGAGATGCGAACCTGCCACACCCTACGCCTCCGGGGTGGGGCGTGGGGAGAGTCAGTCGGCCGAGCCGACCTGGTCGATGACGGCGTCGGCGACCTCACGCATCGTGAGCCGGCGGTCCATCGAGGTCTTCTGGATCCAGCGGAAGGCCTCCGGCTCCGACAGACCCATCCGCGTCATCAGCAGGCCCTTGGCGCGGTCGACGCGCTTGCGGGTCTCGAACCGGTCGGTGAGGTCGGCCACCTCCGCCTCGAGCGCGGCGATCTCGCGGTGGCGGTGCAGCGCGATCTCCAGTGCCGGCAGCAGGTCGGCGGGCGTGAAGGGCTTGACGACGTACGCCATGGCGCCGGCGTCACGGGCACGCTCGACGAGCTCGGTCTGCGAGAACGCGGTCAGCAGCACGACCGGGGCGATCCGGGCCTTGGTGATGCGCTCGGCGGCGGTGATGCCGTCGAGGACGGGCATCTTGACGTCCATGACCACGATGTCGGGCTCGAGCTCGGTCGCGAGCCGGACCGCCGTCTCGCCGTCACCGGCCTCGCCGACGACGTCGAAGCCCGCCTCGTTGAGCGTCTCGACGACGTCCATGCGGATCAGCGGCTCGTCCTCGGCGACGACGACGGTACGGCGGTCACGCGGCTCGCGCTCGGTCTCGGGCTCTCGCTGCAGGGCCTCGTCGAGGTCCAGGAGCAGCGGCTCGGAGTCCTTCGCGGTCTTCTTCGGCTTGGCTTCGGTCACCTGGGTAGCGTAATGGTCCAGCGCCCCCGTGTACGCGAGAGGAACGTCACGTCGACGCGCGGCCCGGATCGGGGCGACGCGGCCGGGTGGCGTGCCCGTGGACGCACCCGGTGCGCGCGAGGCGCTACCGTTTCCCCGGCGCCCCGGTAGCCCAACCGGCAGAGGCAGTGGTCTCAAACACCATCCAGTGTGGGTTCGAATCCCACCCGGGGCACCCTGTGACGTGACCGCACCGTCACACCCGCCAGCGCCTGCCGCACTCGGCGGAAACTGCCGTTCTCGCGGTCAGCCGGCACGGGGCCGGGCAGCCGCAGGTCGCCTGCCGGACGCGTCTCGTTCACCATCTGCTGGTCGACTTCCTGCTGGGCTCGCCGCCTCGGAGCGAGGCCCGACACGACAGAAGGAGCACCACCGTGACGCAGACCCTCCCCGACGAGCGTGCGGCCCGGCCGCGCATCTCCGGCCACCGTGGCGCGCTCGCGGTCGAGCCGGAGAACACGATCCGCTCGTTCCGCCGCGCGATCGCCGACGGCGCCGCAGTCGTCGAGCTCGACCTGCACCGGTCGGCGGACGGTGCCCTCGTCGTCATGCACGACGCCACGGTCGACCGCACGACCGACGGCACCGGAGCGGTCAACGACCTCGACCTGGCCGCGATCGCCGGCCTGAGCGCGGGCGGCGAGCGCGTGCCCACGTTCCCCGAGGTGCTGGCCGCCGTCGAGGCACCGATCCAGGTCGAGGTGAAGGACCCGCTGGCGGTCGAGCCGCTGGTCGAGCTGCTGGCCGACCTGCCCGAGTCCGCCGCGAGACTGGTCCTGTCCTCGTTCAGCGAGGAGATCGTGCGCCGGCTCGCCGCAGCGCTCCCCGGCGTTCCGCGCGGCCTCATCACCCACCGGTACGAGGAGGGGCTGGACGCGCGCCAGCGCGCGCTCGGGAGCAGTGTCGCCTACTGCGGCTGGGAGGGCCTGACCGAGACGGCGGTCCGATCGCTGCACGAGGCCGGCCTCCTCGTCACCGTGTGGCCGGTCAACACCCACGAGGAGGTCGAGCGGGCGCTCGCGCTCGGGGTCGACGAGATCTCGTGCAACGACCCCGGCGAGGTGGCGAGCTGGCTGCGCTGACCCGCGACGATCAGGAGCTGGGCTTGTCCTGCGGCTGATCGCCGGAGATCTCGGCCGGGTCCGCCTCGGGCTCGGTGCTCGCCTCGGCGTCCTCGGACTCCTCGCCCTCGTCGCCCTCCTCGGCAGGTGCGGCCGGCCCGGCAGCGGCGGCGGGAGCCTCCTCCGTCACCTCCTGGACCACGGCGTCGAGGATCGAGCCGTGCGCACCACCACCGATGGTGGCGAGCATCTGACGCACGTTGGACAGCTGTGCGGTGATGGCCTCACGCTGGTGCGAGGCAGCAGCCAGCTCGCGCTCGGACTCGCGCCGCACCTTCTCGGCGATCTCACGCGCCTCCTGCACCATCCGCGCGGCCTCGGCCCGAGCGCTCGAGAGCCGCTCCTCGGCCTCGCGCTCGGAGTCGGTCTTGCGGGTCTCGGCCTCCTTCTCGACGGCGGTGAGGCGCTCCTCGGCCGCGGCGAGCTTCTGGTCCTGCGCCGCCAGCGCGCGAGCGAACTCGGCGGCCGAGCTGTCGCGGCGCTCCGCGAGCGTGGTCTCGAACTCGGTGGCGGCGGCGGCCGCGCGGGCGCGCTGGCGCTCGTAGACCGCCTCGGCCTCCTCGCGGCGGGCCGCGGCCTCACGGTCGGCGACGTCGAGGATCTCGTCGGAGCGACGCTGGGCATCTGCGAGCCGGCGGGCCACCTCGCCATCGGTCCGCGAGAGCGACTCGTCGGCGTGCGCCTGCGCCTGGGAGAGCACCCGCTCGGCCTTCGCCTGCGCCTCGGACAGCACGCGGTCGGCCTCCTCGCGCGCCGCTGCGCGCAGTGCTCCCGCCTCCTCCTGGGCCAGGGCCAGGATCTGGCCCACCCGCTCCCCCAGCTCGGCGAACGACGGCGGAGCGCTCGTGCGCGAGCTCTCCTCCAGTCGTGCCACGCGCCGGCGGAGCTGCTCGGTCTCGTCGAGCGTCTGGGTGTGCTGGGCACGGGCCTTCTCGAGCTCGACGGCGCGCTGCGCGGCGGCGACCCGTGCGGCCTCGGTCGCCTCCTCGAGCGAGGCGACGTAACGGTCGACCTCGGTGGGCTCGTAACCGCGCAGCACGGTACGGAAAGCAGTCTCAGACATTCATGGCTCCTCGGGTGGATGAGTCCGCCTGCTCGGGTTGCTCCGGCACGGACAAGGCTTCGATGACTCCGGCGAGATCGCCGAGCTCGGAGGTGATCGCGTCGCGACGGGCTCGTAGCGTCGCGACCTCCTCGCGCGCCACGGCGAGGACCTGGGCGGCCTCCTCGCGCAGCTGCTGGGACTCACGGCGCGCGTCGTCGAGCAGCTGGACCGCCTCGGCCCGCACCTTCGCCGTCTCGGCGTAGGTCTCGCGCTGCATCCGTTCGAGATCGCTCGCGGTCCGCTCGCGCACGAGGCGTGCGCCGTCGGCGGCGTCGGCGAGCCGCTGATCGGCCCGGCTGACCTTCTCGGCCGCCTCGGCGCCGGCACGTTCCAGGATGGCCCGGGCGTCGTCCTCCGCCCTGCTGCGGGTCGCTGCGGCGTCGGAGTCGGCGACGCGGACCAGGGCCAGCGCGCGCGAGGTGGTCTCCTCGGCGGCTGCGTGGGCGTCGGCGAGCTGCTGCCGCACCCGGTGCGAGGAGCGGGCGAGGATCAGCGAGAGCCGGGTCCGGACCGCCCGCGTGTGCGCCGCCAGCTCCGAGGCGGTGCGGCGGCGGCTCGCGTCGGCCTCGGCCTGGGCGCCGCTGAGCAGGGCCGCCACCGTGCCCTTCGCCCACGCGAGGTGATCCTGCGCCTCGGTGAGGATCGCCTCGGCCTCGGCCTGCGCGTCGGCCAGCGCGCGATCCCGTTGCGCGGTGGCGTCCGCGAGCAGCTCCTCGCCACGGCGCCGGTGGTCGGCGAGCACCCCGGTGGCCTCCTGCAGCAGCCGCTGGTGCTCGGCGGCCGCCTCGGAGCGGACCCGGTCGGCGTCGGCATCGGCGCTCGCGAGCCGTTCCTGCGCGGTGCGATGGGCGGCGCGCACGGCCTGCTCGGCCTGACCTCGTGCCTGGTCCAGGCCCTCGTGCGTGGTGCGCGCGAGCTCGGCCAGCTCGGCGTCGTGCTCGGCGCGCTCGCGCTCCACCTCGCGGGTCGCCCCCGCGATCATCGCCTCCGCGCGGGCGGTGGCGTCGGCGACCAGCCGCTCGGCCTCGGCGCGCGCGTCAGCGACCGCGGCGGCAGCGGTGCGTTCCGCCGTCGAGGTGACGATCGCGGCCTGGTCCGCCGCGTCCGCCAGCGCCTGCGTCGCGTCCTCGCGCGCGGCTGCGAGCGTCGTCGCGGCCGCGCTCCGATCGAGCTCGGCATCGCGGCGTGCCGCGGCTGCGGCGTCGTAGCTCTCCTGCTCCGCACGGCGCTGCTCGGCGAGCTCACGCGCCTGCGCGGCAGCCGCCTCGGCTGCCTCGGCGCGCAACCGGTCGGCGTGCTCCTGGGCGGTCTGCAGGATCTCGACGGCGTGGCGATGCACATCGCCCACGCCAGCCGTACCGTCCTGAGTCCCGGTCACACGAGCAACTGTAGTCACGTCGACCAGGACCTGGCGAGGGCGGCAGCCACGTCTCAGATCTGCCCGACGGGCTCGCGCTTCTCGGCCTGGAACTGATCCTCGACCCGTCCTTGCGCCCAGTACGCCGAGATCGACAGCCGGGCCCGGTCGAGGTCCCGCTCCTCGCTGAGGTAGCGGCGCAGCAGCTTGACGCTGCCGCGCTCGCCGTGGACGAACGCCTGGACGTCGCCCTCGGGCCAGGCGAGCGCCTGCACGGCGGCGAGCAGTGCCTGCTCGCCGCGTTCGCGCACCCACGTGAGATGGACCCCGTCGGGGTGGGCGAGCTCGACGACGTCGCTCTCGTCCTCGACCTGGATCACCGCGTGGCCGACGGCGTCCGCCGGCATGGCCTCCAGCGCCGCGGCGATCGCCGGCTGGGCCGACAGGTCGCCCACCAGCAGGTGCCGGTCGGCCGCGGGGTCGGGTGCGTAGCCGCCGCCCGGCCCGGACAGGACGAGCTGGTCGCCGGGGCGGGCGCGTGCGGCCCACGGGCCGGCCACGCCGTCGTCGCCGTGGAGCACGAAGTCGATCGCCAGCTCCTGGGCCTCGGTGTCGACCCACCGCACCGTGTACGTCCGCATCCGCGGGAGCGCCTCCGGGCGCTCGGCGCGCAGCTGCTCGAGGTCGTAGGGCGGCTCCAGCGCGTGGGACGGCTCGACGAACAGGAGCTTGACGTAGCGGTCGGTGCACGCGTTGTTCTGGAACGAGGCGAACCCCGGCCCGCCGGCGACCACCCGCATCAGGTGCGGCGTCAGCCGCTGCGTCCGGATCACCTCGAGCACGGTCTGGGGTCGCCCGCCGCGCCCTCGTACGTCTGCCATCGTTTCCTCTCCTCGTGGTTAGGCAAACCTAACCGGTCGCGGAGGACGGCGGCGTTCGCGTCCGCGGGTCGGGCTGCTCAGCCGACCTGGAGGCTGGACACGAGGTCGTCGCAGCCGCGCTCGATCACGGCGCGGTCGCCGTCGGGCGTCCACTGGCAGTACAGGTGCAGCAGCTGCGTCTCGCTGAACAGCCACCACCCGGTGTAGGAGTACCGGGACAGCCCGATGTCCTGGTGGATGGCGGGGTGCCCCGCCAGCGTCGTCATCTCGGCCTCGCCCAGCGGCTCGGCGCCGATCTGCTCGCGGTACTGCGCGAGCTTCTCCTCGATCGCAGCCAGCGGCACGCGGCCGCACCCGTCGGCGAGCCCGTCCCAGTCGAGACCGGTGTAGATGACCACCTGGATCACGTTCAGCGTCGGCTGCGCAGGCTGGGTCGGCACCGCGTACCACGTCGAGTGCAGCGCCTCGACCGGGTTGTCCTCGACATAGCTCGTCGAGGCGGTGAAGCCCGCGGGCATCGACCAGGTCGCGGTGGTGAGGTCGATGGCGGCGAGCTGCAGCTCGGTGTCCCGCTCCTTGTCGTCCTCGGCCCCGCACTCCAGCAACCACGACGGCACCTCGGTGGGCATCGTCGCGCTCCGGTCGGGCTCGGGTGTGGTGCGCTCGCCCCCGACGCCCGGCTCGTCGTCGCCGTCGGCGAGGCCGCACCCGCCGACCGTCAGCAGACCGGCGAGCAGCACCGCGACGGCAGCCGCGACGGTGCGACTAGGCACCGGGCACCGTCACCGACGCCGCCAGCGCGTCGCAGCCGGCGAGGATCGTGACGCGGTGAGCCTCGTCGGTCCACTGGCAGTACAGGTGCAGCAACTGGCTCTCGCTGAAGAGCCAGTAGCCCGTGTAGTCGTAGCTGGAGAGCCCGATCTCCTGGCCGATGGCCGGCAACCCGGCCAGCGTGGTCATCTGCGCCTCCCCCAGCGGCTGCGCCCCGATCTGGTCGCGGTACCGGGCGAGCTTCTCCTCGACCGCCTCGAGCGGCACGCGACCGCAGCCGTCGGCCAGGTCGGCCCAGTCCACGCCGGTGTAGATCACGACGTTGATCACGTTGAGGCTGGGCAGCGGGGGGGCGGTCGGCTCCGCGACCCACTCGCTGTGCAGGGTCTCGACCGGGTTGTCCTCGACGTAGCCGCTCGCGGCCGCGAATCCCGCAGGCATGGTCCAGGTGGCCTGGGTCAGGTCGAGCGTCGTCAGCTGCAGATCCTGGTCGCGGTCGCCCTTGTCCTCCTGCCCGCACTCCAGCAACCAGGACGGCACCTCGGTCGGCATCGTGGCGCTCTCGCCGGAGGCTGACGTGCTCGCACCGTCGGTCGGGTCCTCTCCCCCGCCACCGGGGAACGCGCACCCTGCCAGCACCGCGAGGGCGATCAGGGCGCCCACGACCGGGTGCTTGCGTTGCCGGCTACCCACCGGTGACCTCGAGCGAGGCGACGAGCGCGTCGCAGCCGGCGAGGACCCGGTCCTTCTCGGCGTCCGAGGTCCACTGGCAGTACAGGTGGATCAGCTGGTTGCGACCGAAGACCCAGTACCCCCGGTAGGAGTACTCGGGCAGCGCGACCTCCTGCTGCACGGCCGGCATCCCGCTGACCTCGACCTCGACGAGATCGCCGATCGGCTCGGCCCCGCTGCCCTCGCGGTAGGAGGCCAGCCGCTCGTCGATCGCGGTGGTCGGCACGCGGCCGCACTGATCGATGTCCTCGCCCCAGCTCAGACCCGAGTAGACGACGACGGCCAGCACGTTGAGCGGGACCGCGTCCTGGGCCGGCTCGGCGGCCCAGAAGGACTCGATGTGCTCGACGGGACGGTCCTCGGAGTACTTGAACGTCTCGACGAAACCCTCCGGCATCGCCCAGGTCGCGGTGCTGAGCTCGTCGTCCGAGAGCTGCACGGTCGGGTCCTGGTTCGCAGGGTCGCCGCAGTCCAGCAGCGCCGGGTCGATCGAGGTCGGCGCCTCGGCCGAGGTCGCGTCGCCGGACCCGCCCTCGGTCGACCCCTCGCCGCCGTCGCCGCTGGTGCCGCAGCCGGCCAGCGCGAGCGTCAGTGCGGCCGCGACCAGCGCGAGCTTTCGTCGGTGCCCCATGCGCAGATGTCTAACACAGCTGGACCGGACCCCGGACGGGCAGATCGCCCCTGCGCGTCCGGGTACCCCTCAGCCGGTCAGTCGTGGACGATCTGCTCGCCGATGGCGTGCAACCGGATCGAGTTCGTGCTGCCCGCCACACCCGGGGGCAGACCGGCCACCACGACGACCGGGTCGCCGACGTCGGCGAGCCCGGAGTCCTGCACCACCTGGTCCATCTGGGCGACCATGTCGTCCGTGTGCTTGACCTGCGGCACGATGAACGACTGCACGCCCCAGGTGAGCGCGAGCTGGTTGCGGACCTCGGGGACCGGTGTGAACGCGAGCAGCGGGATCGCCGAGCGCAGCCGCGCCATGCGGCGGGCGCTGTCACCGGACTGGGTGAAGCAGGCGACGTACTTGACCTCGAGCGACTCCGCGATCTGCTTGGCCGCGCGGGTCATGACGCCGCCCCTGGTGTGCGGCGGCACCGTCACCCGGGTGACCCGCTCCAGGCCGTGCTCCTCGGTGTTCTCGATGATGCGCGCCATCGTGCGCACGCACTCGATCGGGAAGTCCCCCACGCTGGTCTCACCGGAGAGCATCACCGCGTCGGCACCGTCCAGGACCGCGTTCGCGCAGTCGGAGGCCTCCGCGCGTGTCGGACGGGGCGCGGAGATCATCGACTCCAGCACCTGCGTGGCCACGATGACCGGCTTGGCGTTGCGCTGCGCCATCTCGATCGCGGTCTTCTGCACCAGCGGGACCTCTTCGAGCGGCAGCTCGACGCCGAGGTCGCCGCGGGCGACCATGATGCCGTCGAACGCCGCGATGATCTCCTGCAGGTTGTCGACCGCCTGCGGCTTCTCGATCTTCGCGATCACCGGGACGCGGCAGCCCTCCTCGTCCATGATCACGCGGACGTCGTCGTAGTCCGCGGCCGAGCGCACGAAGGAGAGCGCGATGAAGTCCGCGCGCAGCGCCAGCGCCCAGCGCAGGTCCTCGGCGTCCTTCTCGCTCAGGGCGGGCACGTTGACCGCGACGCCGGGGAGGTTGAGGCCCTTGTTGTTCGACACCGGTCCGGCGACCTCGACGCGCGTGACCACGCGCGGTCCCTCCACCGCGGTGACGCGCACCGCGACGCGACCGTCGTCGATGAGGATCATGTCGCCGGGCGCGACGTCGCCGGGGAGGCCCTTGAACGTCGTCGACACCAGCTCCTTGGTGCCCGGCACGTCCTCGGTGGTGATCGTGAAGGTGTCGCCCTCGGCGAGGTAGTGCTTGCCCTCGACGAACCGGCCGAGCCGGATCTTCGGACCCTGCAGGTCCACGAGGATCGCGACCGCGCGACCCGAGGCCTGCGCCGCCGCCCGCACCCGCTCGATGACGAGGGCGTGCTGCTCGGCCTCGCCGTGGCTCCTGTTGATCCTGGCGACGTCCATACCGGCGTCGACGAGTGCTTGGATCATCTCCGTGCTCTCGGTCGCCGGACCCAACGTGCAGACGATCTTGGCTCTACGCATGCTTCAACCCTAATGAGAAATCAGTAACGGATCGGACGTCTGCTCAGACGGCGATGGACATCGTCGTCGGCTCGATGGGAGCCGGCAACTCGGTGTTCCCGCGGAGGTAGGAATCGACGGCGGCAGCCGCCGACCGACCCTCGGCGATGGCCCAGACGATCAGGCTCTGGCCGCGGCCGGCGTCGCCAGCGACGAAGACCCCCGGGACGTTGGTGGCGAACTGCCGGTCGCGCACGATCCGGCCGCGCTGATCGACCTCGAGCCCGAGCTGGGACACGACGCCGTCGGTCTCGACGCTCGTGAAGCCCATCGCCAGCAGCACCAGCTGGGCCGGGATGACGCGCTCGGTGCCCGCGACGGGCGACGGGCGGCCGTCGACGAAGTCGACCTCGGTCACGTGCAGCTCGGCGACCCGGCCGGACTCGTCCCCGACGAACTGCGCGGTCGAGGTCGCGTACACGCGCTCGCCGCCCTCCTCGTGCGCGCTCGCGACCCGGTAGATCATCGGGTAGGTCGGCCACGGCTGCCCCTCGGGGCGGTCCTCGCCCGGCCGCGGCATGATCTCGAGCTGGGTGACGCTGCGCGCACCCTGGCGCAGCGCGGTCCCCAGGCAGTCGGCTCCGGTGTCGCCGCCGCCGATGATGACGACGTCCTTGCCCTCGGCCGAGATCTGGCCGGGAACCTCCTCGCCCAGCGCCGCGCGGTTGCCCTGGGGCAGGTACTCCATCGCCTGGTGGATCCCGTCGAGGTCGCACCCGGGCACCGGCAGCTCCCGTCGCACGGTCGCCCCCATCGCGAGCACGACGGCGTCGTACCGCTCGAGCAGGTCGGTGCCGGTGGTGCCCTCGTCGAAACCGACCGCGACGCCCGGGCGGAAGCGGGTGCCCTCGGCCTCCATCTGGGCGAGCCGGCGGTCCAGGACCGACTTCTCCATCTTGAACTCGGGGATCCCGTAGCGGAGCAGCCCACCGATCGCGTCGTCACGCTCGAACACCGCGACGGTGTGACCGACGCGGGTCAGCTGCTGCGCGGCCGCGAGCCCCGCGGGGCCCGAGCCGATGACCGCGACCGTGGCGTTGGTCAGCCGCCCCGGAACCTGCGGCTCGACGAGCCCCTCCGCGAACGCGGTGTCGGCGATCGAGACCTCGATGTTCTTGATCGTCACCGGGGGCTGGTTGATCCCCAGCACGCACGAGGTCTCGCACGGCGCCGGGCAGAGCCGGCCGGTGAACTCGGGGAAGTTGTTCGTGGCGTGCAGGCGCTCGATCGCGTCCTCCCAGCGACCGAGCCGGGCCAGGTCGTTCCACTCCGGGATGAGGTTGCCGAGCGGGCAGCCGTTGTGGCAGAACGGGATGCCGCAGTCCATGCAGCGCCCCGCCTGGCGGGCCAGCGCGGGCCCGTCCTCGGGGCGGTGCTCGTAGACCTCGCGCCAGTCCTGCAGCCGGATCGGTACCGGTCGCCGCGCGGGCAGCTCACGGTCCCTGGTCTTCAGGAAGCCCTTCGGGTCAGCCATGGGTCGCCTCCAGGATGCGGTTCCAGACCTGCGGCTCGGCCACGTCGACACCATCGGCGTCGGCCTGCGCGAGCAGCGCGGTCACACGTGCGTAGGCAGGCGGTCGCAGCCGGGTGAACCGGCTGCGGATCGCCTCGGGGTCCGCCGCGAGCTCGCCGGCGATGCGCGAGTCGGTGTGGCGGTGGTGGTCGCGGAGCAGGGTGGCGATCACCGCGATGTCGTCGTCCTCGGGCGTCTCGAGGCTGAGCTCGCCGGAGGCGACGGCCGGGCCGTTGACCAGCGAGGCGTCCAGGTCCAGGACGTACGCGGTGCCGCCCGACATGCCGGCGCCGAAGTTGCGCCCGGTCGGGCCGAGCACGATGACGGTGCCGCCGGTCATGTACTCGCAGCCGTGGTCACCCACCCCCTCGACGACCAGCGTGGCTCCGGAGTTGCGCACCGCGAACCGCTCTCCGACGACGCCGCGCAGGTACACCTCGCCGGAGGTCGCGCCGTAGGCGATCACGTTGCCGGCGATGACGTTCTGGCTCGGCGCGAACACCGCGCTGCGCTCGGGCCGCACGACGATGCGTCCGCCGGACAGGCCCTTGCCGACGTAGTCGTTGGCGTCGCCGTGCAGCCGCAGCGTGATCCCCCGCGGCAGGAACGCGCCGAAGGACTGCCCCGCCGAACCGGTCAGCGCGACGTCGATCGTGCCGTCGGGGAGCCCGTCGGCGCCGTAGCGCTTGGTCACCTCGGACCCGAGCATCGTGCCGACCGTGCGGTTGACGTTGCGGACGCGCTCGCTGATCTGCACGGGCTCGCCGCGCTCGAGGGCGGGGCCGGCCTGCGCGATCAGCGTGTTGTCCAGCGCGCGCTCGAGGCCGTGCTCCTGGCCGCGCACCTGGTGCGGCGCCGAACCCGGCGGCAGCTCGACCTTGGCCAGGATCGGGCTGAGGTCGAGCCCGGAGGCCTTCCAGTGGTCGACGGCCGCCTGGGTGTCGAGCATCTCGACGGCGCCCACCGCCTCCTCGATCGAGCGGAACCCGAGCTGGGCGAGGTAGCTGCGCACCTCCTCGGCGATGAACTCGAAGAACGTGACCACGAACTCCGGCTTGCCCGAGAACCGGGAGCGCAGCTCGGGGTTCTGGGTGGCCACACCCACCGGGCAGGTGTCGAGGTGGCAGACCCGCATCATGATGCAGCCGGACACCACGAGCGGTGCCGTGGCGAAGCCGAACTCCTCCGCGCCGAGCAGCGCCGCGATCACGACGTCCCGGCCGGTCTTCAGCTGGCCGTCGGTCTGGACCACGATGCGGTCGCGGAGGTTGTTGAGCACCAGCGTCTGCTGCGTCTCGGCGAGACCGATCTCCCACGGCGCGCCCGCGTGCTTGAGCGAGGTCAACGGGCTCGCGCCCGTGCCGCCGTCGTGCCCCGAGATCAGCACGACGTCCGAGTGAGCCTTCGAGACCCCGGCCGCGACGGTGCCCACGCCGACCTCCGAGACCAGCTTGACGTGGACCCGCGCCTGCGGGTTCGCGTTCTTGAGGTCGTGGATCAGCTGGGCGATGTCCTCGATCGAGTAGATGTCGTGGTGCGGCGGCGGCGAGATCAGGCCCACGCCGGGGGTGGCGTGCCGGGTCTTCGCGACCCAGGGGTAGACCTTGCCGCCGGGGAGCTGACCGCCCTCACCCGGCTTGGCGCCCTGCGCCATCTTGATCTGCAGGTCGTCGGCGTTGACCAGGTAGTCCGAGGTGACGCCGAACCGCCCGGAGGCGACCTGCTTGATCGCGCTGCGGCGACGCGGGTCGTGCAGCCGGTCGGTGTCCTCGCCACCCTCGCCGGTGTTCGACTTGCCACCGAGCATGTTCATCGCCACGGCGAGCGTCTCGTGGGCCTCCTGCGAGATCGAGCCGTAGCTCATCGCGCCGGTGGAGAACCTCTTGACGATCTCGCTGACCGGTTCGACCTCCTCGACGGGGATCGGCTCGCGCACGCCCTCCTTGAAGGCGAACAGCCCGCGCAGCGTCATCAGCCGCTTGCTCTGCGCGTCGACGCGGCTGGTGTAGTCGCGGAAGACGTCGTAGCGGCGGTTCCGGGTGGAGTGCTGCAGCCGGAACACCGTCTCCGGGTCGAACAGGTGCGGGTCGCCCTCGCGCCGCCACTGGTACTCGCCGCCGACCTCGAGCCGCCGGTGCGCGGCGGGGATGCCGCTCTTGGGGTAGGCGCTCGCGTGGCGAGCGGCGACCTCGGCCGCGATGACGTCGAGCCCGACCCCGCCGAGCGGCGTCGGGGTGGCGGTGAAGTACCGCTCGACCAGCTCGTGGGACAGACCGAGCGCCTGGAACACCTGCGCGCCACGGTAGGAGGCGACGGTCGAGATCCCCATCTTGCTCATCACCTTGAGCACGCCCTTGCCGAGCGCCTTGATGAGGTTGCTGACCGCCTTCTCGGGGGTGACCCCGGTGACGACGCCGGAGTGCACCAGCTCCTCGACGCTCTCCATCGCGAGATAGGGGTTCACGCACGCGGCGCCGTACCCGATCAGCAGCGCCACGTGGTGCACCTCGCGCACGTCGCCCGCCTCGACGAGCAGGGAGATCTGCGTGCGGTTCTGACGCTTGAGGGTGTGGTGGTGGACCGCGGCGGTCAGCAGCAGCGACGGGATCGGCGCGAGCTCGTGGTCGGAGTCGCGGTCCGAGAGCACGATGAAGCTGACGCCCCGCGCGATCGCGTCGTCGACCTCGGCGAAGATCTCCTCCAGACGCCGCTCGAGCGCGGCCGCACCACCCGCGACCGGGTACAGACCCTTGATCGTCACGGCGGAGAAGTTCTTGCCGGCCGCGACCGTGCGGTGGATGTGCTTGATCTTGGCGAGCTGGTCGTTGTCGATGGTCGGGAACGGGATCACGAGCTTGCGCGCGTGCGCCTCGTCGTCGACCAGCAGGTTCGGCTCGGGCCCGATGGCGCCACCGAGCGAGGTGACGAGCTCCTCGCGGATCGCGTCCAGCGGCGGGTTCGTGACCTGCGCGAACAGCTGCGTGAAGTAGTCGAACAGCAGCCGCGGCCGCGAGGACAGCACCGCGACAGGGGTGTCCGTGCCCATCGAGCCGAGTGCCTCGATACCGGCGGCGGCCATCGGCCGCAGCAGGATGCGCAGCTCCTCCTCCGAGTAGCCGAAGGTCTGCTGCCGGCGCAGCACCGAGCTGCGCGAGTGGGCCACGTGCTCGCGCTGCGGCAGGTCGTCCAGCCGCACCATGTTGTCGGCCAGCATCCGCGCGTAGGGAAGCCGCGCGGCGAGCTCGGACTTGATCTCGGAGTCCTCGAGGACGCGGCCGATGCCGGTGTCGACGAGGAACATCCGGCCCGGCGCGAGGCGGCCCTTCCGGGCGATCTTCTCCGGCGGGATGTCGAGGACGCCGGACTCGGAGGCGAGCACGACGAGGCCGTCCTCGGTGATCCAGAACCTCCCCGGGCGCAGCCCGTTGCGGTCGAGCACGGCGCCGATGTAGCGGCCGTCGGTGAAGCACATCGCCGCCGGACCGTCCCAGGGCTCCATGATCGTGGAGTTGAACTCGTAGAACGCGCGCCGCTCGGGCGTCATGGTGGCGTGGTTCTCCCACGCCTCCGGAATCATCATCAGCACCGCGTGGGGCAGCGAGCGGCCACCCAGGTGCAGCAGCTCGAGCACCTCGTCGAAGCTCGCGGAGTCGCTCTCGGCCTCGCTGCAGATCGGCAGCAGGTCGGTGACGTCACCCAGCAGCTCGGAGGACAGCATCCCCTGCCGGGCCGCCATCCAGTTCCGGTTCCCGCGCACGGTGTTGATCTCGCCGTTGTGGGCGACCAGCCGGAACGGGTGCGCCAGCGGCCACGACGGGAAGGTGTTGGTCGAGAACCGGGAGTGCACCAGCGCGATCTCGGTCGCGAAGCGCGGGTCCGAGAGGTCGGGGAAGAACGGTTCGAGCTGCTTCGTGGTGAGCATGCCCTTGTAGACCAGGGTCCGCGAGGACAGCGACGCGAAGTAGACGCCGAGGGCGCGCTCGCAACGCTTGCGGACCCGGTAGGCACGGCGGTCGAGGTCGATGCCCTCCAGCGCCTGGTCCCGACCCGCCACCACGAGCTGCTTGAAGCTCGGCATGCACGCGCGAGCGGTCGGTCCCACGAGGTCGGCGGCGACGGGGACGTCGCGCCAGGCGAGCAGGTCCAGGCCCTCCTCGGCCACGATGTCGCCGATGCCGCGCATCGCGGCCTCCTGCGCCGCCGGCTCGGTGGGAAGGAAGCACAGGCCGATCGCGTACCGCCCCGGTGCCGGGAGGTCGGCGTCGACGACGTCGCGCACGAACGCGTCCGGCACCTGGGTGAGGATGCCGGCGCCGTCGCCGGAGTTCTCCTCCGACCCGACGGCGCCGCGGTGGTCGAGGTTGAGCAGCGCCGTGAGGCCGGCGTCGACGATGTCGCGCCCCGGCGTGCCGCGCAGGGTCGCGACGAACGCGACGCCGCAGGCGTCGTGCTCGTTGCGCGGGTCGTAGAGGCCCTGCGCCGGCGGGTGGGCGCTGAACGGGAACGCCTGGTTCTCGGTCATGCTCATCGGGTCCGTCCTCCCACTGCGACGGGGGTCGCAGCCGTTGTACTGGCGAGGGACGTCATCGGCCCGTGATGCCTGGTCAGGATAGCGACATGCGTGATGCTGACGTCGTGTCAGTCCACCTGCGGCGATGTGCGCTTGTCAGCGTGGACGGTGTCGGCGGCGTCGTCGTCCACGGGGTCGTCGGGCTCGACCGGGTCGTCGGGAGCCTGTGACTGGTCCGCCTCGTCCGACTCGTGATCGGACTCGGGGTCGTCGGCGGGGTGCCCGTCGGTGTCGGCTTCCGCCGGCTCGCGGCCGGGGACCCAGATCGGGTCCTCGACGCCGCGGGTGCGCCGGCCGATGACGACGAACGCCGTGAGCGCGGCGAGCAGCACGAGGATCGAGACCCACACGTTGACCCGCAGCCCCAGGACCAGCTCGGCCTCGTCGATGCGCAGCATCTCGATCCAGAGCCGGCCGAGCGTGTAGAGCGCCACGTACAGCCAGAACACCCGGCCGTGGCGCAGCCGGAACCGGCGATCGACGTAGATCAGCACGGCGGCCATCGCCAGGCACCACAGCAGCTCGTACAGGAACGTCGGGTGGAACAGGGTGCCCTCGGGATGGTCGAGGCCCTGCGCACGCAGGTGCGCCTGGTCGATCTGCAGCCCCCAGGGCAACGTGGTCGGGGCGCCGAAGAGCTCCTGGTTGAAGTAGTTGCCGAGACGACCGATCGCCTGCGCGACGAGCAGCGCCGGGGCGATCGAGTCGGCGAGCGGCGGGAGCCGCAGCCCCGAGCGTCGCAGCGAGATCCACGCGCCGAGGGCGCCGGCGGGGATCGCGCCCCAGATGCCGAGGCCGCCCTCCCAGATGCGCAGCGCGAGCGCGAGGTTGCCGTCGGGACCGAAGTAGCGGTCCGGAGAGGAGATCACGTGGTAGATCCGGGCGCCGATGATCCCGAACGGCACGGCCCACATCACCGCGTCGAGCAGCGCACCCTCGGGGCCGCCACGGGCCCGGTAGCGCTTGCCGGCGATCAGTGTCGCGACGACGATCCCGGCGAGGATCGCGACCGCGTAGGCGCGGATCGGGAGGGGTCCGAGGTACCAGACGCCGACGGCCGGGCTCGGGATCCCGGTCACGCGCTCTCCTCGCTCTCGACGCCTCGCCGAAGATCGGTCACGAGCGTGCGCAGCGCGTCGATGCCGGCGTCCCCCGGCGCGCTGCCGAGGGCGCGGACCGCTGCCGACCCGACGATGACGCCGTCGGCGAACGCCGCGATCTCCGCGGCCTGGGCGGCGGTGGAGACCCCGATGCCGACGCAGACCCGTTCGGCACCCGCGTCACGGGTGCGCCGGACCAGCGCCTCGGCACCGCTGCCGACGGCCGACCGCACTCCTGTGACACCCATCGTGGAGGCAGCGTAGACGAAACCGCGCGACGCCTCCGACGTCATCGCCAGCCGCTCGGTGGTCGAGCTGGGTGCGACGAGGAAGATCTTGTCGAGGCCGTGCTCGTCCGCGGCAGCGGCCCACTCCCCCGCCTCGTCCGGGATCAGGTCGGGCGTGATGAGGCCGGCGCCGCCGGCTGCCGCGAGATCGTGCGCGAAGCGTGCGACGCCGTACCGCAGCACGGGGTTGTAGTACGTCATCACCAGCGTCGCGGCACCGGTGGCGGCGACCTCCCGCACGGCGCGGAGCACGTCGGAGGTGCGCACCCCGCCGTCGAGGGCCTGCTGCGCCGCGGCCGCCACGACCGGCCCGTCCATGCCGGGGTCGGAGTACGGGAGCCCGAGCTCGATGATGTCGGCCCCGGCCTCGACGGCGGCGCGGGCCGCGGCGATCGAGCTGTCGACGTCGGGGAAACCGACCGGCAGGTAGACGACGAGCGCCGAGCGACCCTGCGCGCGGGCGTCGTCGATGGCCGCGCCGGCGGTCCTGCGTGGCTGGCTCACTCGCCCACCCGCTCGTCGGCGGCGTCGGCGTCGTCGGCGCCTCGCAGGCCGGGTCCGCCGTTGCCGGTCAGCCCGAACCAGTCGATCGCCGTCTCGACGTCCTTGTCACCGCGTCCCGACAGGCTGACCAGCAGCGTGACGTCCTGAGGGTCGGCGCCGCCCTCGACGAGCTCGCGGCCGAGCACCATGGCGCCCGCGAGGGCGTGCGCCGACTCGATCGCCGGGATGATGCCCTCGGTGCGCGAGAGCAGCGCGAACGCCTCCATCGCCTCGGCGTCGGAGATGCCGCGATAGGTCGCGCGACCGAGGTCGGCGAGCCAGGAGTGCTCGGGGCCCACGCCCGGGTAGTCGAGCCCGGCGCTGATCGAGTGCGACTCGATCGTCTGGCCGTCCTCGTCCTGCAGCAGGTAGCTCTTCGCACCGTGCAGCACACCGGGGCTGCCCTTGGAGATCGTGGCGGCGTGCCGGTCGGTGTCGACGCCGTCGCCGGCCGCCTCGCAGCCGAGCAGCGCGACATCGGGGTCGTCGAGGAACGCGTGGAAGATCCCCATCGCGTTCGAGCCGCCACCCACGCACGCGACCACGGCGGTCGGCAGCTCGCCGAACCGGTCCAGCATCTGCTGGCGGGCCTCCTCGCCGATGACCTTCTGCAGGTCGCGCACCAGGGCGGGGAACGGATGCGGACCGGCCACCGTGCCGAACACGTAGTTGGTGGTCTCCACGTTGGTCACCCAGTCGCGGAACGCCTCGTTGATGGCATCCTTCAGGGTGCGCGAACCCGCCGTCACCGGGACCACCTCGGCGCCGAGCAGCCGCATCCGTGCCACGTTCAGCGCCTGCCGGCGGGTGTCCTCCTCGCCCATGTAGATCGTGCACTCGAGCCCGAACAGCGCCGCCGCTGTCGCGGTCGCGACGCCGTGCTGGCCGGCGCCGGTCTCGGCGATGACGCGGGACTTGCCGATCCGCTTCGTCAGCAACGCCTGACCGAGCACGTTGTTGATCTTGTGGGAGCCGGTGTGATTGAGGTCCTCGCGCTTGAGCACCACCCGCACGCCGCCCGCGCTGCGCGCGAACCGCGGCACCTCGGTGATCGGCGAGGGGCGCCCGGTGTAGTCGCGCGCGAGCGCGGACAGCTCGAGCGCGAACGTCGGGTCCACGCGGGCCTTGTCCCAGGCGACCGAGAGGTCGTCGAGCGCCGCGATCAGGGCCTCGGCCACGAACCGGCCGCCGAACTCGCCGAAGTAGGGCCCGGTCGCCGACCGCAGCGGCGCGCTGCCGCCGTGCTCGGCGGTCACGGGCGCACGGACCGCAGCGCCGGGTGCGCCCCGGCCGCGACCATGTCGGAGGTCGCTCCGCGAGGGTCGCCGGTGGTCACCAGCGCCTCCCCCACGAGCACGGCGTGCGCACCCCAGCGGGCGTAGTCCAGGACGTCGTGAGGACCGCGGACGCCGGACTCGGCCACGATGACCACGCCGGGCGGCACGCGCGGCGCCAGCACCGAGAACGTCTCGCGGTCGACCTCGAGCGTGTGCAGGTTGCGTGCGTTGATGCCGATGACGCGGGCGCCGGCCTCGAGCGCGCGGTCGACCTCCTCCTCGGTGTGCGCCTCGACCAGCGGCGTCATCCCGAGCGAGACGACCCGCTCGATCAGCCCGGTCAGCACCGGCTGCTCGAGCGCGGCGACGATCAGCAGCACCACGTCGGCTCCGTGGGCGCGGGCCTCGAACACCTGGTACGGCGTGACGACGAAGTCCTTGCGCAGCACCGGGACGTCGACGACGGCACGCACGGCGGCCAGGTCGGCGAGCGAGCCACCGAAACGGCGCTCCTCGGTGAGCACGCTGATCATCGCGGCACCGCCGGCCTGGTACTCGCGGGCGAGCGCAGCCGGGTCGGGGATGTCGGCGAGCGGCCCCTTCGACGGGCTCGACCGCTTCACCTCGGCGATGACCTTGACGGCGTCGTCGCTGCGGAGCGCGGTGATCGCGTCGCGTGCGGGCGGTTGGTCGGCTGCGCGCGAGCGCATCTCGGCGAGCGGTACCGCAGCCTCACGGCCGGCGAGGTCCTCACGAACCCCGGCGACGATGTCCTCGAGCACGGTCATACAGTGCCTGCCCTGCCCGTCCGGCCTACCCTGCCTGATTCGCTCCTCATGCTCGCCACGTCGACCATGCTAGTTGGATCCACGCAGACGCCGTACCACGGCCGGGCGGCACGACGCAGGGCGGACGGCGGCGCCTCAGACGGGGCCGAGCACGCCCTGGAGCGCGGGCACGTTGCGCAGCACCGAGAACGCGAGCGCGACGCCCAGCGCGCTCACCCAGACCCAGGTCGGTGGGCTCCAGGCGGGCCGGTCGGTCGCGGCCCGCACCAGCCACACCAGCCACAGCACCGCGACGACCGGCATCGCGATCGTCAGCAGCGGGTTCATCGACCAGGCTCCGACGAGGTCGCCGGTGGCCAGGTCGTGCGCGGCGCGCAGACCGCCGCAGCCGGCGCACGCGTAGCCGGTCAGGGCCAGCAGCGGGCAGAGCGGGTAGCCGCCCTCGTGCGGGTCGCGCAGCGCGACCACGAGCGTCGCCGCGGCGAGCACACCGCCGACGAGCAGCGGCGTACCGACACCGCGACGGGTCCCGGCTCTCGTCGTCACACCTGCGCGAGCTGCGTCAGATAGCTGAGCGAGCTGAGCACGCTGAGGCCGACACCGATGCTGCCGAGCACCACGCCCGCCGTCGCCACGCCCCGGTTGCTGGCCGTGCCGGCATCGGCTGCCCTCCGGCCCTGGATACCCATGAGGATCGCGCCGATGCCCAGACCGATGCCGAGCAGCGACCCGAAGCACAGCACGATGCTCAGGATCCCCATGACGAGCGCGCCGGTGCCCTTGCCGTTGTCCAGCGAGCTGCTGATCCACCCGCCGTACCCGGGTGCGCCGGGCGCGCCGGGGTAGCCGCCGGCCGCGGTGTAGGGCGAGTAGCCGGCCGCCGGGCCGGGGTAGCCCTGACCCGGAGGCGGGGTGCCGTAGCCCGGTCCTGCGGGCGGTGTGCCGTAGCTCGGAGGCGTCGGCGCGTCCGTGGGCGGCGTCCCGTAGACGGGCACGTCGGTGGGCGTCTGCCAGGGCTGCGCACCCGGAGCCGGTGGCGGGGTGCCGGGGCGGGGGTTCGAGGACGAACCGCCCTCGGGCTGCTCACCGTAGGGGTTGACGCCGCCGCTCGGCGGAGGTGCGGAGCCGTAGGACATCGATCAGACGGTCTCGTCGTCTTCCTGGGCCTGCCGGGCCATGGGTGAGCGCGGCTGGCCGTGCCCCATCCGACGCAGGATCGCGCTGGCGACGATGCCCAGCACGATGACAGCGATACCGGCGATCAGCAGCGGGATCAGCGCCAGCGCCATGCCGACCGCGACGACGACACCACCGATGCTGACGACCCAGGTGAGGGTCCAGGCGGCGAGGGTCTTGCCCTCGTTCGGGTAGGCAGCCATCCTCGGCAGCCCGACCGGCTCCTCGATGACCTCACCATTCACCTGACGCACGATCACGGTCTCACGCTCCACGCCAGCAGCCTACCGGTTACCTGCTAGAGGGATCGTCTCCGCGACTCAGTGCGTCCCAGTCGTCCATGGCCTGTCCGCGGGGTGTTCGCGGCTGCCCGCCCGGCGCCGGTGCCGCCGCCTGCGAGCCCCGTTCGTAGCGGCGACCGACCCGTTGCCAGGAGCCCGCCAGGAACGGCAGCGCGACGCCGGCGAGCACGGCCACCACGGCGACCGCGAGGGCGATCGTGGGCCACGGGGCGACCGCGACCTCGCCGTCGATCTGCGGCACCCCGCTGACCTCGGCGGCCGCGGCGAGCACGCCACGCTCGGGATCGGCGAGGAACAGCGCGGCGGAGACCCCCGCGAGCGCTCCCCCGGCGATCACGCCGACGACGGCGAGCACGCGCGCGACCCTGCCGGCCAGGGCGAGCACGAGACCGGACACGAGCACCACCAGCCCCGCGCTCGCGACACCGGGAGCGGCCTCGGCGCCCCCGACGGCGACCGCCTCGGTGCTGACCGTGGTGGGCGCGAGGGCGCTCGCCCAGGTGGGCAGCGTCAGCCCGAAGAGCGCGAGCCCGAGCAGGACGACGACGGCGACCGCGCGCCCCCGTCCGAGCCTGCCTCTCATCGCGGCGCGCCGGCCGAGGCGAGCGTCGAGGCGATCCGGATCGCCCGCAGCGCAGCGGCTGCCTTGTTGCGGGTCTCGATGTACTCGGTCTCGGGGTCGGAGTCGGCCACCAACCCGCCGCCGGCCTGCACGGTGGCGCGGCCGTCGGCGATCACGGCGGTGCGGATCGCGATAGCGGTGTCCATGTCGCCGGCGAGGTCGAAGTAGCCGACGACGCCTCCGTAGATGCCCCTGCGCGCCGGTTCGAGCTCGTCGATCAGCGCGATCGCGCGCGGCTTGGGTGCTCCTGAGAGGGTTCCCGCGGGGAAGGTCGCGGTGAACGCCTCCAGCGCGGTGGCCTCGGGTCGCAGCTCGCCGGTGACCGTGGAGGACATGTGCATGATGTGGCTGAACCGCTTGATCTCCATGAGCTCGACCACGGCGACGGTCCCCGGCAGGCAGACCTTGCCGAGATCGTTGCGGGCGAGGTCCACGAGCATGAGGTGCTCGGCGCGTTCCTTGGGGTCGACCAGCAGCTCCTCGGCGAGCTCCTTGTCCTCCGCGGGGCTGGCACCGCGCGGGCGCGATCCGGCGATCGGAAAGCTCGTCACCTGCCTGCCGGCCACCTTGACCAGGGTCTCCGGGCTGGACCCGACCACGTGGTAGCTGCTCGCGCCGCCGTCCGGGGTCGCGGAGCCGGGCAGGTGCACGAGGTACATGTACGGGCTGGGGTTGACCGTGCGGAGCACCCGGTAGACGTCGAGCGGGTCGGCGGGGCAGTCGACGTCGAACCGCTGGCTGAGGACGACCTGGAACACCTCGCCGTCGACGATCGCCTGCTTCGAGGTGCGCACGGCGTCGGTGTACTCCAGGTGCGCGGTGCGGTGCTTGACCTCGGGCTCGGGCGCACCGGTGTCGAGGACGCCCAGCACGTGCTCGGCGGGCTCCGCGAGCGCGGCGACCATCGCTTCGATCCGGGCCACGGCGTCGCGGTAGAGCTCGTGCAGCTGCTCCTCGTCGGGGTCGCGACCGGCGGCGGGCTCGACGAACGCGTTCGCGATCAGCCACAGGCTGCCGTTGCGGTGGTCCACGGCGACCATGTCGCCGATCAGCACCAGGCCGACGTCCGGCTGCTCGTGCTCCGAGGGCGCCCGTCGCGGCAGCGTGGGCTCCCAGTGATGGATCACGTCCCAGCCCAGCGCGCCGACGAACCCGCCGGTCAACGGTGGCAGGCCCGCCACCTGCGGCGTGTGCAGGCTCGCGAGCGCCTCGGCGAGCACCTCGAGCACGTCGCCCTCGGTGCGGACCGACGACGGGACGTCGCCCCACCAGCTCGCGTCGCCGTCGGGCCGGGAGACCAGCCCGGCCCGCGCGGTGACCCCGATGAAGGACCACTGGCCCCAGGTGCCGTCGGACTCGGCGGACTCGAGCACGAACGTGCCGACCCGCCCCTGCGTGAGGCGCCGGTACAGCCCGACGGGGGTGACGTCGTCGGCCAGCAGCCGCCGGACCACGGGGATGACGCGGCGCTCGCGCGCCAGCGCGGTGAACGCGGGCAGCTCGGGCCAGAGCTCGCCCCAGCCGACGTGCAGCGCTGCGGGGTCCGACACGCTCACGCCATGCTCCCGAGCTCGCCGCGCACCGCGGGCAGCGCACCGCCGGCGTCGAAGCACGAGCGGGTCCCGGTGTGGCAGGCGGGGCCGACCTGCTCGACGCGGAGCAGCAGCGCGTCGCCGTCGCAGTCGATCTCGACGCTGCGCACCAGCTGCAGGTGACCGGAGGTGTCCCCCTTGCGCCAGTACTCCTGGCGCGAGCGGGACCAGTAGGTCACGCGCCCGGTCGTCAGGGTCCTCCTGAGCGCCTCGTCGTCCATCCAGGCGACCATCAGCACGCGGTCGTCGTGGTCGTCCTGGACGACCACGCAGACCAGACCGTTGTCATCACGGCGCAGGCGATCGGCGATCGCGTCATCGAGCGGCACGCCGACGATCCTGCCACGCGTGCGCGGCTCAACCACTCTGGACCACCCAGGAGGCGTGCAGGCGGGCGTACCGGCCGCCCTGCGCGACCAGCTCGGCGTGCGGACCGACCTCGACGACCCGGCCGGCGTCCACGACGACGACCATGTCGGCGGCCTCTGCTGTTGACAGCCGGTGGGCGATCGCGATCGAGGTGCGTCCCGCGGTCAGGCCGACCAGCGCCCTGGTGATGCGCGACTCCGTGGCCGGGTCGACGGCGGAGGTCGCCTCGTCGAGGACGAGGACGTCCGCGTCGGCCAGGTAGGCACGCATGATCGCGACCAGCTGGCGCTCGCCGGCCGAGAGCGACTCGCCGCGCTGCCCGACGTCGGTGTCGAGCCCCTGCGGCAGGCTCGCCACCCAGGCGCTCAGGCCGAGCTCGGCCACCGCCTCCTCGATCCGCTCGCGCGAGGCCCGCCGGCGTCCGTAGCCGACGTTGTCCGCGACCGTGCCGGTGAACAGGAAACCCTCCTGCGGGACGACGACGACGCGCCCCCGCAGGTCGCTGAGCCGGACGTCGCGCAGGTCGACGCCGTCGATGCAGACGGTGCCGCGCTGCGGGTCGGCGAACCGGGTGACCAGCCGCGCCAGCGTCGTCTTGCCGGACCCGGTCTCGCCGACGATCGCGACCCGCGAGCCGGCGGGGATCTCGAGATCGACGTCCTGGAGCACGGGCGGGCCGTCCGGGTAGGCGAAGCCGACGCCCGAGAACGAGATCGACGCCGGGTGTCGCGGCCCGAGGTCGACGGGCCGCTCCGGGTCCTCGACGTCGATCGGCGTGTGCACCACCGAGATGACCCGGCGCCAGCCGGCGACCGCGTTCTGCATCTCGTTGAGGACCTCGGTGGCCGACTGCACCGGCCCGGTGAAGATCTGGACCAGGAACAGGAACGCCAGCAGCCCGCCGACGGTGATCTGGCCGGCCAGCCCCAGCATCGTGCCGAGCGTGACCACGGCGGCGAGCGCGACGCCGGAGAGCAGGGTGCCGGTGGAGAACGCCAGCGAGGAGTACACCTGCGCCTTGACGGCCGCGTCCCGGTGCGCGGTGATCGCCTGGTGGATGCGTCCCAGCACCCGGGCTCCGGAGCCGTAGGCGCGGATGGTCTGGGCGCCCACGACCGCCTCCGAGATCGCCGCGAGCATCCCGCCGACACGCGCGCGGACCTGCCCGTAGGCACCGTTGAGGAGCCGTTGCCCGCGGGGGGCCAGCACCAGCATCGGCAGGAACACCAGCCACACGACGAGCGTGAGCTGCCAGGAGTAGAACAGCATCGCGATGGTGGCGCCGAGGATCTGCAGCATCGACAGGATCAGCATGATCCCGCCCCACTGCACGAACATCGAGATGGTGTCGACGTCGCTGGTCACGCGCGAGACCAGCGACCCGCGCCGCTCGGTGTTCTGCGTGAGCACCGAGAGGTCGTGGACGTGCCGGAACGCGCGGATGCGCAGCTGCGCGAGCCCGGCCTCCGTGGCCGTGAACAGCCGCACGTTCACCCACGAGGTCGCGACGCCGGTGACCAGCAGCACGCCCGCGGCGATCGCGCACATCCGGAGCACCAGGTCCGGGTCGGCGTCGCCGACGATGCCCCGGTCGGTGGCCTGCTGGACCGTGAACGGCACCACGAGCCTGCCGACCGTGGCCACGACCGCCAGCAGGAGGGTGATGCCGATGCCGCGGGTGATCGCCGGCGACAGCCGCAGCCCCTCGCGGAGCGTGCCGAACACCCCGAGGTCGGACGTGGCCTCGATGCGTGTGCTCTGTCCAGCCGGTCGCGCACTCACGCTCGCTCCGGTCCTCGCTCCGCTCCGGTCCTCACTCCCTGGTGCGCTCTGTCCCGCCGGTCGCGCACCGACGCTCGCTCCGGTCCTCGCTCCGCTCCGGTCCTCACTCCCTGGTGCGCTCATGCCCTCTGCTCCCGGTCGCGTGCGTAGGCGGTGACGATCTCGGCGTAGCCGGGGTCGCGGGCGAGCAGCTCGGCGTGCGTGCCCACGTCGACGACGCGGCCGGCCTCCAGGTGCAGCACCCGGTCGGCGAGCGCGATGGTCGCGTTGCGGTAGGCGATGACGACGACCGTGCACGCCTGCTCACGCAGGTTCGCCAGGATCGCCTGCTCGACCTGGGGGTCGACGGCGGAGGTGGCGTCGTCGAGCACGAGCAGCCGCGGCTGCCGCACCAGGGCGCGGGCGATCGCGATCCGCTGCCGCTGGCCTCCCGACAGCGAGGTGCCGCGCTCCCCCAGGACCTCGTCCAGCCCGCCCGGCAGCTCGCGGATGAAGGCGTCGGCGCGCGCCAGCCGCAGCGCCTCCCAGACCTGCTCGTCGGTGATGGGGCTGGCGCCGGGGTCGGCGAGGGTGATGTTGGAGCGGACGGTGTCCTCGAACACGAACGCCGTCTGCGCCACCAGGGCGGCCGCCGCGGTGCGCGAGGCCTCCGAGAGCGCGCGCACGTCGACACCGTCGTAGCGGACCACCCCCTCGGTGGCGTCGGTCATGCGCAGCAGCACGTCCACGAGGGTGGACTTGCCCGCACCGGTCGAGCCGACCACGGCGAGGGTGCCACCGGGCGGCACGACCAGGCTGACGTCCTGGAGCAGCAGCCGGGCCTCGGCACCCCGGCCGACCTCGAGCCGGACGTGCTCGGTCTCCAGGTGCAGCCCACCGGTACCGCTCAGGTCGACGTCGCCCGGCTCGAGGTAGCCGCGCGCATCGATCACGCGGGAGATGCGGTCGTGGCCCACCAGCGAGCGCGGCAGGTCGCCGAGCACGAACCCGATCGCGCGCACCGGGAAGGTGAGGATCGTCAGCAGGTAGGAGGCGGTGATCACGTCACCGGTGAGCGCGTCGCCCGAGGAGACCCGGTGCACGCCGACCACGAGCACGGCGAGCGTGGCCAGCGCGGGCATCAGGTCGATCACCGGGTCGAACACCGACCGGATCCTTCCGACACGGACGTTCGCCTCCCGCAACCGGTGCGTCACCTCGGTGAAGCGGTCCTCCTCGATCTGCTCGGTGCCGAGGGACTTGACGATGGTGGCTGCCTCGAAGCTCTCGTGCGCGACGTCCGAGACCTCCGCGCGCTCGGCCTGCACCTGGGTGATCGCCGGCGTCATCCACCGTCGGTAGACGGCGTTGACGGCCAGCACGAGCGGCAGCACCGTCAGCCCGATGAAGCCGAGCACCACGTCGGAGGCGAACATCGCCGCCGTCGCGCCGATCACCATGACGATGACCCCGAGCGCGAACGGCAGCGGCATGAAGACGTAGCCGGCGCTCTCGGCGTCGGAGTTCGCGTTGGAGAGCAGCTGACCGGTCGGGTGGGAGCGGTGCCAGGACATCGGCAGCCGCAGGTACTGGCGCGTGACGAGGCGGCGGTGACCCGCCTGCACGTCGACCGCGCCGATGCCGGCCCAGATCCGCCTCCCGGCGACCGTCACGGCGGTGGTGACCGCGAGGCCCAGCAGCACGAGACCGGCTCCCACGATCCTGCTGGTGCCGAGCTCCTCACCGGTCAGTGCCGGCACCACGACGTCGTCGGTCAGCCGCCCCAGCAGCCAGCCGACGGCCACGAACGCCAGCCCCCAGAGCGCGCTGGCCCCGATCGCGAGGGCGAAGGTCTTCGGCTGGGATCGGATACCCCTGCCGATCAGCAGCAGCGAGCGGCGGACGGCGCCACCGGGGAGGGCATACACGACGATCCATCCTAGGGTGGCGGCATGACGCGATGGGACCTGGTCGAGCGGCAGCACCTCGAGGCGACGCTGCGGGGGGCGGATGCCCTCGCGCCGACGCTGTGCGAGGGCTGGGAGGTCCGGCACCTGCTCGTCCACCTGTACCTGCGGCGGCACCAGCCGTGGCGCACGTTCAACGAGGACGAGGGCAGCGTGTTCGCCGAGCTGAGCGAGCAGGCGAGGGACCGCAGCGCCTACCAGGCGCTGGTCGAGCGGTTCGCCTCGCCGGTCGCGCGGCTGAGCCCGATGGCACTGATGGACGGCCCGATGGGCCGGCTGACGAACACGGTCGAGTACGTGGTCCACCACGAGGACGTCCGCCGCGGCGCCGGGCCGGTCCCGGCGCGCACGCTGCCGGCCGAGCACAGCGACACGCTGTTCGACGCCGTCGCGCAGATGGCCCGGATGACGATGCGTGGCCTGGGCGTCGGCGTGGTGCTGGCGGTCCCGGGTGGGCGGCGGCGCGTGGTCAAGCGCGCCGAGGACTCGGTCGCGGTCGTCGGCAGCCCCGTGGAGCTCGCGCTGGTGGCCTCGGGCCGCCGGCGCGCCGCCGACGTCGAGCTCCTCGGTTCGGACGCCGCGATCGGCAGCTTCACCGCCGCGTTCTGACCGCGCGGCCTCAGCGGACCGGGAAACCGGCCTCGCGGAGTGCGTCCTTGACCTCGCCGACGCGCATCCAGCCGAAGTGGAACACGCTCGCGGCGAGCACGGCGTCCGCGCCGGCGCGCACCGCCGCGACGAAGTGCTCGGCCTTGCCGGCGCCGCCGCTGGCGATGAGCGGCACGTCGACGGCGGCGCGCACGGCCGCGATCATCTCCAGGTCGAAGCCGTCCTTGGTGCCGTCGGTGTCGATCGAGTTCAGCAGGATCTCGCCCACGCCGGCCTCGGCGGCGTGGCTCACCCACTCGATGGCGTCCCGCCCGGTGCCGCGGCGGCCGCCGTGGGTCGTCACCTCGTACCCGGAGGGGGTCGGCTCGTCGCCGGGGCGGACCCGGCGCGCGTCGACCGAGAGCACCAGCACCTGGGCACCGAACCGGCGGCTGATCTCCCCGATCAGAGCCGGCCGCTCGACCGCCGCCGTGTTGACACCGACCTTGTCGGCGCCGGCGCGCAGCAGCGTGGCGACGTCCTCGGCCGAGCGCACGCCACCCCCCACCGTGAGCGGTACGAAGACCTCCTCGGCGGTCCGGCCGACCACCTCCAGGGTGGTGGCGCGGCCGTCGGAGGAGGCGCTGATGTCGAGGAACGTGAGCTCGTCGGCACCCTCGGTGTCGTAGAGGTGCGCCATCTCGACGGGGTCGCCCACGTCGCCCAGGTCGACGAAGTTGACACCCTTGACGACGCGACCGCCGTCGACGTCGAGGCAGGGGATCACCCTGATCGCCACGGTCATGAACCCGATCCTTCCGGAGTGGCCTCGGCCTGGGAGGTGACGGCCAGCACGTCGACGACGAACACCATGGTGTCGGTGCCGTCGGCCTGCGCCGGCGGCACCACGAGCAGCACGCGGGAGCCCACGGCGGCGTCGACCAGGCCGTCCTGCAGCCCCGGGATCCGGTCGACCAGCGGGATCGTCACCGGGACCGACCCGGGACCCCAGGTGCTCTCGAGGATCTCCCCCGTCGACCACGCCATCTGCACGTACCGCACCGTCACGGACTCACCGGCCTGCACCTGCGGCCCTTCGCCGCGGACGAGCTGGGCGATGGTCAGCGAGTTGGGCGGCGAGCTCTCGGGGAGCGTGATCGTCGGGGTGCCGTCGTCGACGGTCGCCACCTGCGGCAGCGCCGCCGGCGCCTCCAGCGGGGTGCCGACCGCCTCGGTGGGAAGGATGTCGTAGACGATGACCACCGGGTCCGGCACGGTCATCGTGCCCGGCTCCAGCCGGAGCAGCCGGGTGCCCTCGGTACGGCCCAGCAGCTCCTCGTAGAGGGTGCCCGCCTCGTCCTCGGTGAGCAGCAGGATCCGCGGCGGCGCACCGTAGGAGTCCTCGACGACCTCGCCGGTGATCGCGTCGTACGCGATGTAGCTGAGCATCACCGCGTCCCCCTCCGCGAGCGCCTCACCGGCGCCGGTGACCAGCTCGCGCGTGATCACCTCGGTGATCTGCAACGGCACCTCGAGGCTCACCATCGGGCGCCGGCCGACCTCACCGGCGACCTCGACGCCGTCGGTCGGGTCCTCCGGCGGTGGGTCCTGCCGACAACCCGCCAGCACCACGACGACCAGCAGCGCGAGCAGCGCTGCCAGGGCGCGCAGGGCAGGGCGCGGAAGCGTCGCGGGCATGGCCTCGGATCCTACGGGGGTCAGATGAGAGGTCAGAGACCCGTGAGCGGCTCGCCGACCGGACCGGTGGGCTCCCCCGACTCGAGCCCGGCGATCAGCCGGTCGACCCTGGGGTCGACGCTGCGGAAGGGGTCCTTGCACAGCACCGTGCGGCCTGCCTGGTCGTTGACCTTGAGGTGCACCCAGTCGACCGTGAAGTCACGTCGCCGCGCGGTGGCGGCGCGGACGAAGTCGCCGCGCAGCCGTGCCCGGGTCGTCTGGGGCGGGACGTCGACGGCGGTCGCGATGCTCGCCTCGTCGACCACGGTGGCCGCGAGGCCGCGCTCCTGCAGCCGTGCGAACAGCCCGTCGGTCGGGGAGATGTCGTGGTAGGCCAGGTCGAGACGACGGATCCGCGGGTCCGACAGCGGGACGTCGTGGCTGCTGCGGTAGCGATCGATCAGCCGCTTCTTGATCACCCAGTCGAGCTCGGTCTCCACGGCCGTCAGGTCGCCCGACGCGAGGGCGGTAAGGCCCCGCTCCCACAGGTCGAGCACCCACGCGTCGTGCGGCCCGTGCTCGTCGGAGCCGTCCACGAAGTCGCGTACCCGCTCGAGGTAGGAGGTCTGCATCTGGAGCGCGCTGATCCGCTCCCCCCGCGCCAGCGGCACGGCCGCCGTGCCGGTGAGGTCGTGGCTGATCTCCCGGATCGCCCGGACCGGGTTCTCCAGCGAGTAGTCACGGAACGTCGCGCCGGCCTCGAGCATCCGCAGCACCAGGTCGGTCATGCCGACCTTGAGCATCGTGGTGGTCTGCGACATCGAGGAGTCGCCGGAGATCACGTGCAGGCGCCGGTACTCCTCGGCGTCGGCGTGCGGCTCGTCGCGGGTGTTGATGATCGGGCGCGACCGGGTGGTGGCCGAGCTCGTGGCCTCCCAGAGGTGGTCCGCGCGCTGGGAGAAGGTGTACTGCGGACCGCGCGAGGTGACGAGCACGTGCCCGGCACCGGTGAGGATCTGCCGCGTGATGAGGAACGGCACCAGCACCTCGGCGGTGCGGGCGAAGTCGGCGCGCCGGCGGATCAGGTAGTTCTCGTGGCAGCCGTAGGAGTTGCCCGCGGAGTCGAGGTTGTTCTTGAACAGGTGGATCTTGCCGGGGACGCCGTCGGCGTCGAGCCGAGCCTGCGCGTCCGTGACCAGCCCCTGCAGGATGCGCTCGCCCGCCTTGTCGTGCGCGACGAGCTGGGCGAGGTCGTCGCACTCGGCGGTCGCGTACTCCGGGTGCGAGCCGACGTCGAGGTACAGGCGCGAGCCGTTGCCGAGGAACACGTTGCTCGAGCGCCCCCAGGCGACGACCTTGCGGAACAGGTAGCGCGCGACCTCCTCGGCGGAGAGCCCGCGACCCTCCGGCGCCGCGCAGGTGACCCCGAACTCGGTCTCGAGCCCGAAGATGCGCCGGATCACCCCTCGTCCGCCAGCACCGCGGCGAGGGCGTCGGCGTCGAGGCGCCGGAACGCACGGCGGCTGCGGGTCCGGTCGAGCACCGCCGCCTCCAGGGCGCTCGCCTCGATGGCGCGGACGCTGCCGTCCTCGGCGGTGCCGAGCGTGCTGACCGCGAGCTGCATCGCCTCGGTGAGCGTCAGCCCCGGCCGCCAGGCGGCGTCCACGATCGCGCCGAGGCGCTCGGCGTCACCGCCCATGACGACCCGGCCGGGCTCGTCGGTGACGGAGCCGTCGTAGGAGAGCCGGTAGATCTGGTCCTGCTCCTGCGTGATCCCCACCTCGGTCACGGCGAGCTCGACCTCGAGCGGCTTGGACTCGGTCGTGAACACCGCGCCGAGCGTCTGCGCGTAGGCGTTGGCCAGGCCTCGCGCGGTGACGTCGATGCGGTCGTAGGAGTAGCCGCGCATGTCGGCGTAGCGCACGCCCGCGACCCGCAGGTTCTCGAACTCGTTGTACTTGCCGACCGCGGCGAACGCGATCCGGTCGTAGATCTCGCTGATCTTGTGCAGCGCCCGGGAGGGGTTCTCGGTCGCGAACGCGATGCCGCCCTCGTAGCCGAGCACGACGACGGAGCGACCTCGCGCGATGCCCTTGCGTGCGAAGTCGGCCCGGTCCTTCATCAGCTGCTCGGGCGAGACGTAGAACGAGGAGGTCATGAGGCGCCTCCGCGCTCGGGGCTGGCGGTGCGTCGCGCGGCGATGACCTCGGTGTACCGGGCGAGGTCGGCCGCGGTGATCGCCTCGTAGCCGTCGGCGTCGACACGGGCGACGATCGGGTAGATGCCGCGGATCGCGTCGGGACCACCGGTGGCGGAGTCCTCGTCGGCGGCGTCGACCAGCGCGTGCAGCGCGACCTGGACCGCCTCGTCGGCGTCGAGGCCGTGGCTCCAGAGCTTCTTCAGCGAGCCGCGCGCATACACCGAGCCGGAGCCGACGCTGTGGTGGTCCTGCTCCTCGTAACGGCCGCCGACGACGTCGTAGGAGAAGATCCGGCCGATCTGGCGCTGCAGGTCGTAGCCGCCGAACAGCGGGATGGCGGCGAGGCCCTGGATCGCGAGGCTGAGGTTGGACCGGACCATGGTGGCGAGCCGGTTGGCCTTGCCCTCGAGCGAGAGCCGGGAGCCCTCGATCTTCTCGAAGTGCTCAAGCTCGAGCTGGAACAGCCGCACCAGCTCGACCGCGAGGCCGGCGGTGCCGGCGATCCCGATCGCGGAGAAGTCGTCGGCCGGGAACACCTTCTCGATCTGACGGTGCGCGATCTGGGTGCCCATGGTCGCGCGGCGGTCACCGGCCATCACGATGCCGCCGGCGTAGGTGAGCGCCACGATCGTGGTCGCGTGCGGGCTCACGTGCGCGAGCGACTCGGTCCCGCTCAGGTCCTGCCGCCGGCCGGGCAGCAGGTCGGGCGCGTACGAGGCGAGGAACTCGGTGAACGAGGCGCTCCCGGGCGTGGTGAACGCGGCGGGGAGGCGGCCGCCGGGGTCGACACCGCTCACTCGGGGTCCCCGCAGAGGCGTGCGGAGGGGCGCAGCACGGACGTGCTCGGAGCGGTGATCACTGGCCGCCCTTCTGCACGAAGCCACGCACGAAGGTCTCGGCGTTGGTCTCGAGGACGTCGTCGATCTCCGCGAGCAGGGAGTCCACCTCCGCCTCGTTGGCGGACGCGGCGGCTGCCTTGGGCGGCGGCGGCGTCTCGTCGTCCGGCGGGTCGGGGTTCTGACGGTTCTCGAACTGCTGCGACGACACGCTGGCTCCTCCTGGTGTGGTGCTCGGGTTCGATCCTAGTCGTGTGTGTGGTGCCTGCTCCTGCCGCTCACGAGCGGCAGCAGCGGCACCGCTACGTGGCCGGTCCGGACAACGCCGCGAGCAGCGAGGCCGCGTCGGTGTGGCTGGCCAGCAGCTCGCCGACGTGGTCGACCGTGCCGCGGTGCGGGTCGGGCATCGGCACCCGCTGGAGGTGGCGCTGGCCGCTGACGTCGAACACCACGGCGTCCCAGTTGGCCGAGGCGATCGCCTCGGGGTAGCGGCGGATGCACTCGCCACGGAAGTAGGCACGCGTGTCGGTCGGTGCATGCGCGATCGCCCGCTCGACCTCGGCCTCGGTGACCAGCAGCTCCACCGCGCCGGCGGCCGCGAGCTTGCGGTAGACGCTCCGCTCGGGGCGCAGGTCGGACCACTGCAGGTCCAGCGCCGCGATGCGCGGGTGGTCCCAGCCGATCTGGTCGCGGCGACGCATGCCCTCGAGCACGCGGAGCTTGGCGAGCCACTCGACCTCGCGTGCGCAGCCGGCGGGGTCGGTCCCCAGCCGGTCGAGCAGGTCGATCCAGCGACGCACGACGTCGGCGGTCACGCCGTCGGGCGCCTCCCCCGTGGTGGCGCCCTCCTCGAGAGCGGCGGCCACGGTCTCGGCGTACACGCGCTGGATCGCCAGCGCGGTCATGGTGCGCCCGTCGGCGAGGTCCAGGGGTGCGGACAGGCTCAGGTCGTGGCTGACCTCGTGCGCGGCCCGGACGGGGTCGGCGAGCGCGAGCGAGTCCAGCTCCCACGGCACCCCGGTGTGCTCCAGCAGCCACAGCACCAGCGCCGTGGTCCCCAGCTTGAGGTAGGTCGCCACCTCGAGCAGGTTGGCGTCGCCGACGATCACGTGCAGCCGCCGGAACCGCTCCGAGTCGGCGTGCGGCTCGTCACGGGTGTTGATGATGGGTCGCCGCAGCGTGGTCTCGAGCCCGACCTCGGCCTCGAGGTAGTCCGCGCGCTGGGTCAGCTGGAACCCGGCACGCTCGCCGCGCTGCCCCAGCCCGACCCGCCCCGCGCCGGCGAACACCGGCCGGGTCACCAGGAACGGCGTCAGCATCGTCACGATGTCGGTGAACGGCACCGCACGGTCCATCAGGTAGTTCTCGTGCGTGCCGTAGCTGGCGCCCTTGCCGTCGGCGTTGTTCTTGTAGAGCGCGACCTCCGGCATGCCGGGGATCTGGGCCAGCAGCCGCGAGCTGCGCAGCAGGATCTCGTCGCCAGCGCGGTCCCAGACGACCGCGTCACGCGGGTTGGTCACCTCCGGCCCCGAGTACTCGGGGTGGGCGTGGTCCACGTAGAACCGGGCACCGTTGGGCAGGATCACGTTGGAGACGACACCCTGCTCGGGGTCCGGGGCAGGCCGCTGCCGCTGCGTGACGCTCCACCCGCCGTCCGGTGCGGGGCTGCTCTCGTCGTCGGTGAGCTGGCTCGGGTGGGCGGCGCTGCGGTCCAGCCGCCAGCCCCGCGCGTCCCGCAGCGGGTCCTCGTCGGCGTAGTCCCAGCGCGCGCGGGCACCGCCCGCGACCCCCTCGTTCGCGTACGCGGTCACCACCTGCGCGCTGAGCATCATCGGGTTGGCACCGGGGTCGCGGACCCCGAGGATCCCGTACTCCGTCTCGATGCCCATGATGCGTCGCACAGTCACGGGCTCAACCCTAGGTGCGCACCCGGTCGAGGTCCGCACCTGGTCACGCACCTCGCCCGCGGGAAAGCGCTCTGGGGTGACGGCGGTCCAGCGGGTGGCCCGGAACGACCCCGAAGCGCGTCGCTACAGGTACTGACCGGTCTGGGAGACGTTCTCGATCGTGCGGCCGGACTCCGAGGCGCCCTTGTGCTGCACGATCGTGCGGATGAAGACGATCCGCTCCCCCTTCTTGCCGGACACGCGGGCCCAGTCGTCGGGGTTGGTGGTGTTGGGCAGGTCCTCGTTCTCGTGGAACTCGGCGAGGCAGGCGTCGAGCATGTGCTCGACGCGGATGCCGCGCACACCGGTCGCCAGCAGGTCCTTGATCGCGTTCTTCTTGGCGCGGTCCACGATGTTGGCGATCATCGCGCCGGAGCTGAAGTCCTTGAAGTACAGGACCTCCTTGTCCCCGCTGGCATAGGTGACCTCGAGGAACTGGTTCTCGGGGTCCTCGGCGTACATCCGCCCGACCACGCGCTCGATCATCGCCTCCACGGCGGCCTGGGGGTCGCCGTCGTGCTCGGCCAGGTCGTCGGGGTGGATCGGCAGGTCCGCCGTGAGGTACTTGGCGAAGATGTCGCGCGCCGACTCGGCGTCGGGCCGTTCGATCTTGATCTTCACGTCGAGGCGCCCGGGGCGCAGGATCGCCGGGTCGATCATGTCCTCACGGTTCGAGGCGCCGATCACGATGACGTTCTCGAGGCGCTCGACGCCGTCGATCTCGCTGAGCAGCTGGGGCACGATCGTGGTCTCGACGTCGGAGCTCACCCCGGTCCCCCGGGTGCGGAAGAGCGACTCCATCTCGTCGAAGAACACGACCACGGGGATGCCCTGGGAGGCCTTCTCCCGCGCACGGGAGAAGATCAGGCGGATGTGTCGCTCGGTCTCGCCGACGAACTTGTTCAGGAGCTCAGGGCCCTTGATGTTGAGGAAGTAGCTCTTCGGCCTGCCGGTCGTGTCGGGCTCGAGGGCGCCCTCGGACTCGGCCCGCTTCGCGAGCGCGGTCGCCGCGAGCGAGGTCGCGACCGCCTTGGCGATCAGCGTCTTGCCGCACCCGGGCGGGCCGTAGAGCAGCAGGCCCTTCGGCGGCTTGAGCCCGTGCTCGCGGAACAGGTCGGGGTGCAGGAACGGCAGCTCGACGGCGTCGCGGATCTGCTCGATCTGGGCGGCGAGGCCGCCGATGTCGGAGTACTCGACGTCGGGCACCTCCTCGAGCATGAGGTCCTCGACGTCGGAGCGCGGGATCCGCTCGAACGTGAATCCGGTGCGGGTGTCCACCGTGAGCGCGTCGCCCACGCGGACACCGGCCTGCGCGAGCGGCCCCGAGAGCCGCAGCACGCGCTCCTCGTCGGCCCGCCCGACGGCGAGCACCCGCTCCTCGTCGAGCACCTCCTTGACGGTGACCAGCTCGCCGACCGGCTCGTACGCGCCGGCGCCGACCACGGTCATCGCCTCGTTGAGCTGGACCTCCTGCCCCGGTCGGAGCTCGTCGATCGCGACGCTCGGCGAGGTCCCGACCCGCAGCTTGCGTCCCGAGGACATCACGTCGACCGAGCGGTCCTCGTGCGCGCGCACGAACACCGCGTAGGAGCCCGGGGGCCTGGTCATCTCCTCGAGCTGGGCGCGCAGCTCGACCATCTGGGTGCGGGCGGCCGTCAGGGCGGAGACGAGCCGCTCGTTCTTGGCCTGCAGGTCGACCAGCCGCTTCTCGGCGTCGCGGCCACCGCCACCGACCCTGCCTGGGACCTGCTCCGTCATGTCCTCAACGATAGGTCAGTCCTGCGGGTCGGGCGCAGCCGTCTCGCCGTCGGCGGGCTCGGCCCGCCTGGAGCGATCGGCCTCGTGCGCGCGCAGCACCCGCCGGACCTTCTTGGCGGACACGCCGCGCTCGCCGACGTCGGCGGCGAGGTCGGCCGTCTCGAAGTCGTTGACCGGTTCGCTGTAGGCCCCCGGGGCGGGCCGACGACGGCGGATCGGCGCGTTCACGCCAGGCGCCATCTTGCGTGTGGTCACCAGGAATCCCGTGTGGGCGACCATCCGGTGGTCCGGGCGCACCGACAGGCCCTCGAGGTGCCAGCCGCGCACCATCGACTCCCACGCGACCGGCTCGGTCCAGCTGCCGCGGTCCTTGGCGTCCTCGGCGAACCGGGACAGCTGGGTGGTGGTCGCGAGATAGGCCAGCAGCACACCGCCGGGGGCGAGCGCGTGCTCGACCGCCTCGAAGCACTCCCACGGCGCCAGCATGTCGAGCACCACCCGGTCGACCGAGCCGGCCTCGACGGCGCCCGGCAGCACGTCCTGCAGGTCACCGGTGCGCAGCTCCCACGCCGGGTGGTCGCCGCCGAAGAAGGTCTGGACGTTGCCGCGGGCGATCTCGGCGAAGTCCTCGCGGCGCTCGATGCTCAGCAGCGAGCCGCCCTCACCGACCGCGCGCAGCAGCGAGAGCGTCAGCGCGCCGGACCCCACGCCCGCCTCGACCACCCGGGCGCCGGGGTAGATGTCGGCCTGCGTGACGATCTGGGCGGCGTCCTTGGGGTAGATGACCGCGGCACCGCGGGGCATCGAGAGCACGTAGTCGGCGAGCAGCGGGCGCAGCGCCAGGTACTCCACTCCCCCGCTCGTCGAGATCACCGTGCCCTCGGGCGCGCCGATCAGCTCGTCGTGGGCGAACGATCCCTTGTGCGTGTGGAAGGTGTTGCCGACGCCGAGCGTCATCGTGGTCAACCGCCCCTTGGGGTCGGTGAGCTGGACGCGCTCGCCGTTCCGGAACGGTCCGCGGCGCATCTGGGCACCGATGGGGGCTGTGGTCACGAGGGGCAAGTGTAGGAACCAGCCGGTGCCCCGACGTCCACGCCGCTCAGCGCGGCAGCCGCCGGCTGGCGTCGAGCACGTCGACCGCGGCGAGCGCCCGCCCGTCCAGCCCGACCAGCACCACGAACCTCGCGCCCGCCCGGGCAGCGCGGGCGAGCTGACCCACCGCGGCCGAGCCCTGGTGGGTGAGCAGCAGCGCCTCGGCGGGAAGTCGCGCAGCCACGGCCGCCAGCGGCGTGGTGGCGATCGCCTCCGGCGGTACCGACTGCACCGCCGCGGGCTGGACCCAGGCGACCGGCCGACCATCGGGACCCGAGAGCAGCACGATCGTTCCGCCGTCGACCCCGCGCAGCGCCGGGATCGGCGCGTCCTGGTCCAGCACGGCGACCGGGACGGCCCAGGCCATCAGGTCGACGTCGCGGGTGGCGCGGCGTGCGGTGGCCAGGCGCGCGTTGGCGGCAGCGCCCTGCCAGAGCACCGAGGCGAGCAGCAGACCCCAGATCAGCGTGATCCAGTTCTGGGACCCGGTGAGGGCGCCGAGGTACACGCCGGTCAGGCCGACGAGGACGGCGACGACCTGACCCACCCGGGCGGCGACCAGGGTGCCCAGGTCGCGGTCGTCGCGCACCTTCCACACCAGCGCCTCGAGGAGGCGGCCACCGTCCATCGGCAGCGCCGGGATCGCGTTGAAGACCGCCACGAACACGTTGGTGAACGCCACCGCCGACAGCACCAGCGAGGTCGCCGGTGAGGAGGTGGCCGAGCTGGTCGCGGTGAACACCAGCGCCAGCACCCCGTTGGTGGCGGGCCCCACGACGGCCACCAGGGCGGACGCGCCGGGCCGGGCGATCTCGTCGTGGAACGAGGTGTGACCGCCCCACAACGACAGCACGTACTCCCGGACGGGGATGCCGAGCCGCTGCGCCGTCAGCCCGTGCGCGAGCTCGTGGGCGAGCACGCTGAGCGCCAGCAGCAGCGGGATGCCGGCCGCCACCAGCGCGGCGGGCACCAGGTCGAGGCCGAGCACGCGGGCCACGGTCGGCGTGAACACCACCATGAGGACGACGGTGATGAGCGCCCAGCCGGGCGTGAGGTAGATCGGGACGCCACGGATCGCGCCGACCCGTAACCCGGACCTACGCACCGATGAGGTCCACGACGCCGCCGGCGGCGATCTTCTCCAGATCGGCGGCACCGACCCCGGCCAGCGTCGTCATGCGGCTGCGGCCGGGCGCGGCCGGCAGCGGGACGTGCGCCTCGACCGCGAGCACCCGGGCACCGGCGGCCTCCGCGGAGGCGACGCCAGGGGTCGAGTCCTCGATGGCGACGCACGAGGCGACGTCGACGCCCAGGTTCGCGGCCGCCGTCAGGTAGGGCTCGGGGTGCGGCTTGCCGCGCGTCACGGCGTCGCCGGTGACCACGGTGGCGAAGATGCCGTCGGGGAGCTGGTCGAGCACCACGTCGACCATGCGCTTCCACGACATCGTCACGAGCGCGCACGGCACACCGGCCTCGTGGAGCTCGA
Source organism: Pseudactinotalea suaedae (assembly GCF_009733815.1). GTDB lineage: Bacteria > Actinomycetota > Actinomycetes > Actinomycetales > Beutenbergiaceae > Pseudactinotalea > Pseudactinotalea suaedae. The sequence continues at coordinate 397,758 of NZ_WNXY01000001.1, read as the reverse complement.
CGAGGAGCTCACGGGCCCCGGGCCGCCACGGCACGCCGAGCGTCGCCATCCGGTCCAGCACGGCGTCGATCAGGGTGTCGACGATCTCCTGGATTGACAGCGTGATGCCGAACCACTCCTGCAGCAGCGCGGCACTGTGCTCGAGCGACTGCCCGATCATGAGCGGCAGGATCGCCGGGTTCCAGGTCGCCCCTGCCGCGGTGACCAGCTCCTTCTCGGCTGACAGCCAGTACGGCTCGGAGTCGACAAGGGTCCCGTCCATGTCCCAGAGGACAGCGGCGAGCGTCACGATATTTCAGGCTCCAGGTGGGTGCCGGGCGATGTGCCTGCTCAGGGTATATCTCCCACGATCTAGGCTGGAGCCGTGACCACACCTCGTCACGCCGCAGAGCGTCCCGATCTCCCTCCCGCGATGATGATCGCGGCGTTCGAGGGCTGGAACGACGCCGGCTCCGCCGCGTCGTCGGCCGTCGCCGCCCTGGCGCGGGCCTGGCGGGCGCGCGAGGTCCGCGCGCTCGACCCGGAGCCGTACCACGACTTCCAGGTCAACCGCCCGGTCTCGAGCAGGGACGCCGATGGCCGCCGCACGCTCGAGTGGCCCCAGACCACGGTCTCGATCGCGCTGAGCCCGGTGCTGGGTCGCAGCGTGGTGCTCGCCCAGGGCACCGAGCCGTCGATGCGGTGGCGCAGCTACTGCAACGAGCTGCTGGACGCTGCCGAGGAGCTGCGGGTCGGCACGGTCGTGACGGTGGGCGCGCTGCTCGCGGACGCGCCCCACACCCGCCCGATCCCGGTGCAGACCAGCTCCGACGACCCGCAGGTGCAGGCGCTGCTCGGGATCGAGGGCAGCGACTACGAGGGCCCGACCGGCATCGTGGGCGTGCTCGGCCACCTGGCGGCCGAGCGCGGCATGCACACGCTGTCGGTGTGGGCCGCCGTCCCCCACTACGTGGCGCAGCCGCCCTCACCCAAGGCCACGCTCGCGCTGCTGGCCGGCCTCGAGGAGGTGCTGGGCGAGCCGGTCCCCACGGGAGACCTGGCCGAGGACGCCGACGCCTGGCAGCGCGGCGTCGACGAGCTCGCCGCCGAGGACCCGGAGATCGCCGAGTACGTGCAGCAGCTCGAGGAGGCGAAGGACACCGCCGACCTCCCCGAGGCCAGCGGCGAGGCGATCGCGCGCGAGTTCGAGCGCTACCTGCGCCGTCGCGGCAGGGACAACGGCTGACCCGCTGCGGGTGTGGGCGCCGGCGTCGGCGCGCTCGTGCAACGAAACCGTCGCCAGATAGTCCGATCACGGCGATCTGGCCCTGATGGCGGCAGGTGGCGACGGATGTGTTGCACCCGCTGGAGCCGCGCGCCGGTTCGGCGTCAGCCGATCTCGACGCCCAGCAGGGCAGAGACAGCGGCGATCACGGCTCGGCCACGGCCGGGGCGCGCAGCCCAGGCGTCCACGATCGCGACCGCGGCCGGGGTGTTGAGGTCGTCGGCGATCGCGGCGCGCAGCGCGGCGATCGTGGCCGACTCGTCGGTGTCCCGCGCCAGGTGCGCGGCGTCCTGCCACCGCTGCCAGCGGCGCGCAGCCGCGCCCAGCTGAGCGCTCGAGTACTCCCAGTCGGTCCGGTAGTGCTGGGCGAGCAGCACGAGGCGCACGACGTCGGCGGGGATGCCGTCGGCAGCGAGCTGGCTGACGAACACCAGGTTGCCCCGGGACTTGCTCATCTTGTGACCCTGGTAGCCGACCAGCCCGGTGTGCACGAACGCCTCGGCGGGGTGCTGGCGGCCGGTCACCTCGCGCAGGTGCGAGGTGGACATCTCGTGGTGGGGGTAGACCAGGTCGTAGCCGCCGCCCTGCACGGTCATCGGGATGTCGAGATGGTCCCGGGCGATCGCGGCGCACTCGATGTGCCAGCCGGGCCGGCCCTCACCCAGGTCACCGCCTGGCCAGGAGGGCTCACCCTCGCGCCGTCCGCGCCACAGCAGCGGGTCGCGCGGGTGGCGCTTGCCCGGTGTGTCGGGGTCGCCGCCGCGCTCGGCGAAGAGGGTGTCCATCTCCGCGTCGTCGAGGTGGCCGATGCTGCCCACCAGGGCGTCGGCGGCGAGGTCGGCGTACACGTCGTCGCCCACGACGTAGGCGGAGCCGGTGCGCAGCATCTCCGACACCGCGGTCACCACGAGGTCGACCGAGTCCACCACGCTGACGTAGTGCGCGGGCGGGATCACCCGCAGGCCCGCCATGTCGCCGCGGAACTTCTCGATCTCCGAGGAGGCCAGCTCGCGCCAGTCGACACCGGTGTCCTCGGCCCGCTCGAGCAGCGGGTCGTCGACATCGGTGACGTTCTGCACGTAGGTCACGTCGAGACCGGCGTCGCGCCAGGCCCGGTTGAGGGTGTCGAAGGCGACGTACGTGGCCGCGTGACCCAGGTGCGTCGAGTCGTAGGGCGTGATGCCGCACACGTACATCCCGACGCGGCCGCCGACGCCGGACAGCTCGCGGAGCCCTCCGGAGGCGGTGTCATGGACCCGGGGAACGATGCCCTGACCCTCGATCGTCGGCACCTCAGGGGCGTTCCAGCTCTGCACGCCACGAGCGTAGCCGGACCTGACGGCCCCCTGGACCGGGTGCCTAGGCGGGCGGCATCGCCTGCAGCACACCGGTGAGCAGCAGCACGACGACCAGCGCGGCCAGCCCGACCCGGTACCAGACGAACCCCTTGTAGGAGTAGGTCGAGACGATCTTGAGGAACGCGATGATGACGACGTACCCCACCCCGAACGCGACGAGGGTGGCGATCACGGTCGCCGGCAGCCCGGCCTCACCGCCGCTGAAGCCGCTCTTGAACAGCTGGTAGAACCCCGAGCCCAGTACCGCGGGGACGGCGAGCAGGAACGAGTAGCGGGCCGCCGCCTCCCGCGTGTACCCGAGCAGCAGCCCGGCGGTGATCGTGCCACCGGAGCGCGACACGCCGGGGATCAGCGCGAGCGCCTGCGCGAGCCCGAACAGGATGCCGTCCCGCCAGGTGAGCTCGGTCAGCGTCTTGGTCTTGGCGCCGACCCTGTCCGCCCAGCCCAGGATCAGCGCGAAGCCGGCCAGCACGGCCGCCGTGATCCACAGGTTGCGCAGCGCGTGCTCGATCTGGTCCTGGAACAGCAGCCCCAGCACCACGATCGGGATCGAGCCGACGATGACGTACCACCCCATGCGGGCGTCGGGATCGGTGGAGGGCACCTGCTTGGCCCAGGGGCCGACCGGCAGCGACTTGACCCAGTGGCTGATGATGCGGGCGATGTCGCGGCGGAAGTACAGCACCACCGCTGCCTCGGTGCCGATCTGGGTGATCGCGCTGAACGAGGCACCGGGGTCGGCACCGAGCAGCTCACCGACGATCCGCAGGTGCGCGCTCGAGGAGATGGGCAGGAATTCCGTGAGGCCCTGGATCAGGCCGAGGATCACCGCGTCGAAGAAGGACACGGGCGGCAACACTAACCTGATCGCCATGGAGCTGAGGCGGTTGGGTCGCACGGGGTTGCGCGTGTCGGCAGTGGGGCTGGGCACGATGACCTGGGGCCGCGACACTGACGAGCACGAGGCGGCCGAGCAGCTGAGGATCTTCCTCGACGCCGGCGGCTCGCTGGTGGACACCGCCGCCACCTACTCCGACGGCGGTGCGCTCGACATCATCGGCGGGCTGCTGCAGAACGAGGTCCACCGCGACGACGTGGTGCTCTCGGCCCGGTCGGGGGTCGTCGACGGGCGGCTCGACGCCTCGCGGCGAGCGCTGCTCAGCTCGCTGGAGGAGACGCTGCGGCGGCTCGGCACCGATCACCTCGACGTGTGGCTCGTGCAGGCACCTGACCCCGGCACCCCGGTGCCCGAGGTCGCGGACACGCTCGCGCACGCCGTGTCCTCCGGCAAGGTCCGCTACGTCGGGCTCGCCAACCACGCCGCCTGGCAGGTGGCCCAGGTCGCCACGCTGCTCGAGCACGGCGTCGGCCTGGCGTGCGCGCAGACCGAGTACTCCCTGCTCAACCGCTCGGCCGAGGTGGAGCTCATGGACGCGGCGCAGGCCCTCGGGGTCGGTGTCGTCGGCTGGTCGCCGCTCGGGCGTGGCGTGCTGTCGGCCAAGTACCGGCACTCGGTCCCGGCCGACTCCCGTGCCGCCTCACCGCACCTGCGTGGCTTCGTCGAGCCGTACCTGACGGCGTACGCCCGCAGCGTCGTCGAGGCGCTCGCGACCGCAGCCGACGGGCTCAGCCGGGCACCGGTCGAGGTCGCCCTGGCCTGGGCGCGCGACGCGCCCGTGGTGAGCAGCGTCGTCGTCGGCGCTCGTACGCCCGCTCAGCTGCGCGGCGCGCTGGCTGCGGCCGACCTGGACCTGCCCGACGAGATCCGTGACGCCCTGGACGACATCACCCAGCCTGCCGGGCGCCGCTGAGGGTCAGGTCTGCTCGAGGTCCTCGTCGGCGTCGTCCTCGTCCTCGTCGGCGTCGTCGTCGTCCGCGAAGTCGTCCTCGTCGTCGTCCTCGTCGGAGTCGTCGTCGAGGTAGAACGGCGTGTCGACGCCGGTCTCCTCGTACAGCGCGTCGTCGTAGGTCTCGAACGCGTCGGCGAGCAGCGCGGCGGCGTCCAGCACCGTGTCGGCATCGGGGTCTTGCTCGGCCGTGGCCGCGGCAAGGTGGGAGCGGAACGCTGCTATCAGCGTCTCGAGCGCTGCACTCGGATCGGTGGCCATGGGCGTAAACGTAGCGCTACGCGAGAGGTGGTGACAGCCCTATACAGTGAGCGCCATGTCGCGTTCCGACCACACGCGCCCGCCGTCGTCCTACGAGGTCAAGGTGCTCACGCTCCCCCGGACGACCACCCGCAACGAGGTGCGCAGGCTCCTGACCGAGGAGGCCGAGTACGGCAAGTGGGAGCTCGCCCGCCATTGCCTGTACGTCGGGGGCAGCCGCAAGGTCTGGCTGCGCCGGCGGATCATCCGGGTGCGGTCCACCCTCTGAGGTCGGCTGTGGCGCTCAGCAGCTCTGCAGGAACCGCCGCAGCACCCGCACGCCGAACTCGACCGACTCCACGGGCACCCGCTCGTCGACCCCGTGGAACATCCCGGCGAAGTCGAGCTCCGGAGGCAGCCGCAGCGGCGCGAACCCGTACCCGGTGATCCCCAGGCGTGCGAGCGACTTGTTGTCGGTGCCGCCGGAGAGCATGTAGGGCAGCACGTTCGCACCCGGGTCCTCGGCGTCGAGCGAGGCCACCATGGCGTCGACGAGATCGCCGGTGAACGGCACCTCGAGCGCGATGTCGCGGTGGATGTCCTCGACCCGCACGCCCTCGCCCGCGAGCTCGCGGATCGTGGCCATCACGTCCTCCTCGGCCCCGGGCAGGAACCGGACGTCGACGGCGGCGCTCGCCTGCCCGGGGACGACGTTGGCCTTGTAGCCGGCGTCGAGCTGGGTCGGGTTGGCGTAGTTCGCGGTGGTCGAGCCGACGAACTTGCTCATCGGGCCGAGCGCGGCGACCAGGTCGTCGACCGTGCTGGGGTCGTCGGGGTCGAAACGCTTGCCGGTGAGGTCGGCGACGCCGGTGAGGAACGCCGTCACGGTGGTGCCGAGCGAGGTCTCGAAGCGGTGCCGGCCGATCCGGGCGACCGCCTCGGCGAGCCTCGTCACGGCGTTGTCGGTGTTGACCTGGGAGCCGTGCCCGGCGGTGCCGTCGGCGACGAGCCGCAGCCACGCGATGCCCTTCTCGGCGGTCTGCAGCAGGTAGGTGCGACGGCCGTCGATCTCGATGCTGAAGCCACCGACCTCGCTGATCGCCTCGGTCGCGCCCTCGAACCACTCGGGGTGGTGCTCGACGACCCAGCCCGCACCGAGCTTGCCGCCGGCCTCCTCGTCGGCGAAGAACGCGACCACCAGGTCGCGGGAGGGCTGCCAGCCGCTGGTCTTCATGTCCCGGAGCACCGCCAGGATCATCGCGTCCATGTCCTTCATGTCCACGGCGCCGCGGCCCCAGATCATGCCGTCCATCTCGTCCCCGCCGAACGGGTCCATCTTCCAGTCGCTGGCCTGCGCCGGGACCACGTCGGTGTGCCCGTGCACCACCAGGGCCGGCCGGGTGGGGTCGGCGCCGGGGATGCGCAGCAGCACCGTCCCGCGGGTCGGGCGCGACTCCACGTAGGTGGGGTCGTAGCCGACCTCGGTCAGCAGCTCCATGACCTTCTCGGCCGCGGCCCGCTCCCCCGGTCCGGAGTCGTCGCCGTAGTTCGAGGAGTCGATCCGGATCAGCTCGCGGCAGATCCGGACCGCGTCGGCCTCCGGGGAGATGTGCGCGGTCATGAGTCCAGCTTTCGACGGCGGAGCAGGGGTTGGATGTCGGCGTCACGTCCGCGCAGGTCGCGGTAGGACTCGAGCGGGTCGCGCGAGTGGCCGCGCGCGAGCAGCGCCTCGGCGAACCGGTCACCCGCCTCGCGGTTCAGCCCGCCGTCACCGTCCCGAGCGGCTTCGGTGCCGAACCACTCCACGGTGTCGGCGTCGAGGACCTCGCTCCAGATGTAGGAGTAGTAGCCGGCGTCGTAGCCCCCGCCGAAGGCGTGGTTGAAGTAGGTGGTGCGGTAGCGCGGCGGGACCTCAGCGAGCGCGACGCCCGCGGCGGTCAGGGCGCGCTCCTCGAAGGCGAGGACGTCGTCGACGTCGGTCGGGACGTCGTCGGGGGCGAGGGTGTGCCACGCCTGGTCGAGCAGCGCGGCGGCGAGGAACTCGGTGGTGCGGAACCCCTCGCCGTCGGACTGCGAGGCGAGCAGCGCGTCCAGCAGCGCCTCGGGCAGCGGCTCGCCCGTGCGGTGGTGGCGGGCGTAGCTGGCGAGGATCTCGGGGTGGGTGGCCCACATCTCGTTCACCTGCGACGGGTACTCCACGAAGTCGCGCGGCACCGCCGTCCCCGACAGCGAGGGGTAGGTGACGTCCGAGAGCAGGCCGTGCAGGGCGTGGCCGAACTCGTGGAACGCCGTGTTCACCTCGTCCCAGGTCAGCAGCGTCGGCTCGCCGGCGGCCGGCTGGGTGATGTTGAGGTTGTTGACGACGACCGGGAGCTCGCCGGTGAGGTGGGACTGCTCGGACAGCGAGTGCATCCACGCACCGCCGCGCTTGCCCGCACGCGCGTAGTAGTCGGCCACGAACAGCCCACCGGGCGTGCCGTCGGGGCGGGTGACCGCGAAGACGCGCACGCCGTCGGCGTAGCCCGGCAGGTCGGGCCGCTCGGTGAAGGTGAGCCCGTAGAGCCGCTCGGCTGCGAGGAAGACGCCGCGCTGGACGACGTTCTCGAGCTCGAGGTAGGGCCGCAGCGCGGCCTGGTCGACCTGGTACCGCTCCGCGCGCACGCGGTCGGCGTAGTAGCCCCAGTCCCAGGCCTGCAGGCTCTCCCCGGGGTGATCGGCCGACAGCGCGGCCTGGAGCTCGGCCGCCTCGGCGCGGGCGTTGCGCACCGCGGGTGCGGCCAGCTGGGTGAGCATCGCGCTGACCGCGTCGGTGGACTGGGCGGTGCCACCCGCCGCGACGTAGGCCGCGTGGTGCGGGTAGCCGAGCAGCTGGGCGCGCTCGGCACGCAGCCGGGCCAGCCGCAGCACGAGCTCGCGGGTGTCGGTGGCGGCGTCTGCGCCCCAGCCCCGTGCCAGCGAGGAGCGCTGGATCTGCTCGCGCAGCAGCCGGTGAGGGCTCTGCGTCACGAGCGGCTGCGCCGTGGGGAGGATGAAGGTGACGAGTGCGCCGTCGCTGCCTCGATCGGCCGCCGAGCGACGCAGCCCGGACACCGTCTCCTCGCTGAGGCCCTCGAGCAGGGCCTCGTCGGTGACCGGCACGGCCGCTGCCGCCATGCCGGCAGCGGCGCGCTGGGAGAACTCGGTCTCCGCTGCGCTGATCGCCGAGTTGAGCGCGCGCAGTCGGCCGGCTGCCTCGTCGTCGAGGGTGATGCCGGCACGCTCGAAGTCCTGCAGGTACCGGTGCAGCAGCCATCGGGTCTCGGCGTCGGTGTCCTCGGGCAGGGTCTCGCTGAGGGTGCGCAGCCGCTCGAAGATCCGCTTGTCGAGGTAGAGGGCGTCCCGGTGCTCGGTCATCTTCGGGGCCAGCTCGGTCTCCACGGCGCGGATCTCGTCGTCGGCGGCCGAGTTCGCGAGCGTGTACAGCGGCCAGTAGGCGTGGCGCAGCGGCCCCCGTGCCCGTTCCAGGCGTTCCAGCGTCGAGGCGATCGAGGGCGCTGCGTCCTCGGTCGCGATCTGCTCCCAGAGCGCTCGCTGGTCCGCCATCGCGGCGAGCACCGCGCTGCGCATCTGCTCCAGCGACAGCGCCGGGAAGTCGGGGAGGCCGGCGTGAAGGCGCGGCAGTGGGGTGGTCTGCGAGGAGGTGTTCATCCCGGCCATTCTGGCCGATGATGACCAGCGTCGGAGGCGTGCGGGCGCCACCGGTGAGGGGGTAGCATGCCGAGCGGCCGAGACTTTCCCGTCCCCCTCGGGATCTCGAGGCCGCGCTGCGATGAGTCGTCGGCCCCCCTCCGAACGACCGTCGCGCGGTCAGCCCCGGTGCCTCACGGCGCCGGGGCTGACACCTTTCCTGTCGCGAGATCCGAAATTGCTTCTGTGATCGTGTTCACACGACTGTCACATGTCGCCTACATTCTTGGGGGGTGCTTGCCGACGACGCCAGCCCCGCCACAGGAAGAGGAGACCCCTTGATGAGTCGAGTCGCTCGAGACAGACGTCGCCATCCGGTGCGACGAGCCACGATCACCGTCGGCAGCGCGGCTGCGCTCCTGGCGGCCTCGTTGGCGACGATGACCGGTGCGACCGCGGACACCGCGGACGTCACCGACCTTGGAGGTGCCGACGATCACGGCGCCAGCGGTGTCACCGACACCTTCATGCCGGCCGCCACCTCGCCCACGGGTGCCTGGTTCGTGCAGCTCGAGGGCGACCCGACCACGCAGGGCGGCAGCAGCGCGTCGATCGCGGGCAGCCAGGACGCGTTCGAGGAGTCGGTGGAGGAGCTCGAGGTCGAGGTCGACATCCGACAGACCTTCACCACGCTGTGGAACGGCCTCGCGGTCGACGCGAGCGACGAGGACGCCGCCGCGCTGAGCACGGCCGAGAACGTCGTGGCGATCTACCCGGTGCTCGAGGTGCAGGCTCCGACCAGCCCGCCGCCCACGGTGCCGGACATGATCACGGCGCTGGGCATGACCGGTGCGGACGTCGCGCAGAGCGAGCTCGGTTTCACCGGTGAGGGCATCCGCGTCGGCGTGATCGACACCGGCATCGACTACGACCACCCCGATCTGGGCGGCACCGGCACCGACGACCCGGCCAACTTCCCCAACGACCGGGTGGTGGCCGGTCACGACTTCGTGGGCGACGACTTCAACGCCGACGACAGCTCCCCCGACTGGCAGCCGGTCCCCCAGCCGGATGCCGACCCTGACGACTGCGAGGGTCACGGCACGCACGTGGCGGGCATCGTCGGTGCGAGCGGCGACCCTGCTGAGGGTGGCGTCCGTGGTGTCGCTCCCGACGCCCAGCTCGGCGCCTACCGGGTGTTCGGCTGCACGGGCTCGACCACGTCGGACATCATGCTCGCCGCGATGGAGCGGGCGCTCGCCGATGGCATGGATGTCGTCAACCAGTCGATCGGGTCGGCGTTCTCCTCGTGGCCGCAGTACCCGACGGCGGTCGGCAGCGACAACCTGGTCGACGCCGGCGTCGTCATGGTCGCCTCGATCGGCAACGAGGGCGACCTCGGTCTGTACGCCTCCGGCGCCCCGGGCGTCGGCGAGAAGGTCATCGGCGTGGCGTCCTACGACAACACGACGCTGACCGGTGCCGCGGTCTCGGTCGACGACGAGCTGATCGTCTACCAGCCGGCATCGGGATCGCCGACGCCGCCCACGTCGGGCAGCCTCCCGATCACCGTGGCCGGCGACCCTGGTACCGACGCGGGTCGTTCCTGCGCGGGCATCGAGGCCGACCTCACGGGCACCGCGGTGCTGATCCAGCGAGGCGCCTGCCCGGAGGGTGTGATCGGCAGCAGCTTCTACGAGAAGGCGCTCCACGCCCAGGAGGCCGGCGCGGCAGCGGCGATCATCTACAACAACGTCCCCGGTCTGCTCAACCCCACGGTCGAGGGCGAGGTCGAGATCACGATCCCGGTCGTCTTCATCGACCTCGAGGACGGTTTGGCGATCCACGCCAGCGCGACCGACGCCGACGGCGCCGAGCTGGTCTGGACCGAGGAGACCGCGCAGGCTCCCAACCCGACCGGCGGGCTGATCAGCTCCTTCAGCTCCTACGGGCTGGCCGCTGACCTGTCCCTGAAGCCGGACATCGGCGCCCCGGGTGGCTCGATCTGGTCGACCGTCCCGGTCGAGCAGGGCGGATACGGCTCCAACTCGGGTACCTCGATGGCGGCGCCGCACGTGGCCGGTGCAGCAGCCCTGTACCTGCAGGCGCACGCGGACTCGGAGCCGGCACAGGTGCGGGACGCGCTGCTCAACAGCGCCGACCCGACGCTGTGGGCGCTGAACAACGAGATCGGGCTGCTGGAGCCGGTGAACCACCAGGGCGCCGGCATGCTCGACATCGATGACGCGATCCTCGCCACCACCGCGGTCTCGCCGAGCAAGCTGTCGCTCGGTGAGAGCCAGGGCGGACCGGTCACCACCTCGGTCAGCGTGACCAACGGCGGCACCGCACCGGTGACGTACGACATCACGTTCGAGGACGCGATCACCACGGGTCAGAACCCTGCCGACGGCGACTCTGCCGACGTGCCGGGCTTCTACTACGCGGAGTCGACCGTCGAGGCCCCGGCCTCGGTCACGGTGAACCCGGGCCACACCGAGACCTTCGACGTGACGATCAGCCCGTCCGCCGACTTCGACCTGGCTCAGTACGGCGGCTACGTCTACCTGATCAGCGGCGAGGAGCGGATCTCGATCCCGTACGCGGGCTTCGCGGGCGACTACCAGTCGCTGCCGGTGCTCACGCCGGGCGACTACGGGTTCCCGGTGCTGGCCTCGCTGACGGCGTGCGACCGCGTCGTCGGGGTGGACTGCACGATGAACGGGTCGTGGGACCTCGTGGAGGCGGGCACCGTCTACTCGATGGCCGACGGCGACGTGCCGACGATCCTCGCCCACCTGGACGCTCCGGTGTCCAACCTGAGGATCGACGTCTACAAGGCGAACCCCGACGGCACCCGGGGCGACCCGGTGCACCCGCGGTTCTTCAACTACCTGGACGTCGACCACGTCGGTCGCACCGGCGGTGGCCCGAACGTGTTCGTCCCCTACACCTGGGACGGCACCCGGAACCACAACGACCGGGACCGGGCTGTGCCGGATGGCGACTACGTCCTCGTGCTGTCGGTGCTGAACGCCCTGGGTGACCGGGAGAACGCCGACGACGTGGAGACCTACACCTCGCCTGCCTTCACGGTGGACCGTGACGGCGACGGCAACCCGCAGGAGACACCGCTCGAGAAGCTGATCAAGCTGCTCGGCAAGCTCCTGGCGAAGATCATCTGCAAGGTCCTCGGGATCTGCTGATCCCTGGGTGAACGGTGACGAGGCCCGCCCGGCAGGTTGCCGGGCGGGCCTCGTCGCATGCGGGCGTACCCCCGTTCGCGTGGTATCTTTTCCGGCGTTGTCCTGCGGTTCTCACGAGCCCGGGACGACCACCTGTCCGGGTGGCGGAAATGGCAGACGCGCTAGCTTGAGGTGCTAGTGCCCTTAACGGGCGTGGGGGTTCAAGTCCCCCCTCGGACACTCGACTGGACCGGCGGAGCTCCACGTATTCGTCAGGCGCGTGGCGCCACTGAGCGAGGGCGCCAGCCCTTGACCGCACTGGCCGCAGAAGGTCAGCGCCGTGCTGCCGCCGAGCCACGGGCCGCCGTCGTGCTCGAGTGGGCGGTGCGTCGCGGCCCACTGGTCGCCGAGGCGGTGGCCGAGCTGCGCGGCACACCCCTGACCGGCGGCGCCATGGAGAACCCGGCACGCGGCTGCGCCCGGACCGCTCGAGGGCGATCCGGGCGCAGCCGGTCGGTCTGTCGTCATGGGACCCGCGTCGTCGCGCCGGCACCCGGCTGCGGCTGCGTCTCGACCGGCGCCGGCCACCACGCGCCCGGCTGGTCCGGGGCCGGGAACGACGGCGTGGTACCCGGGAACGGCTGCGGAGCGGTGGTGCTCGGCGTCGCCTGGCCGGTCGGGAAGCCCTGACCGGGCGTGTGGCCGAGGCCCTGACTGGTCGGGCCGAAGGGCGCGGCGGGCTGGTGGCGGTGCGAGCGTGACCGGCCGAGGACGACCGCGGTCGTCACCAGCGCGGCCAGCAGGAGCCCGGCGAGCGCGAGCACGAACGGCGCCGTGCTCCCCTCCGAGGTCTGTGCCGGCGCATCCTCGCCCTCGAGCGGGACCGGCACCGCCTCACCGGTGTCACCGGTCGGCTCGCTGCCGCCGGGGGCGGCGGTGGCGCCGAGGTCGACGCCGTTGCGCGTGAGGAAGTCGCGCAGCGTCTCGGTGTCGGTGATGAAGTTGAACGACTGGCTCTCGCCGGTGATGCCGAAGGAGTTGACGCCCACGACCTCGCCGGTGAGGTTGATCGTCGGGCCGCCGGACATGCCCTGCGACACCGCGGCGTCGATCTCGGTCGCCGGGACGCCCTGCCCGGAGTACTGCCGCGAGCTGACGCTTCCGGTCTTGTAGGACGGCAGCTGCCGCTGCACGTCGGAGACGCGCTGCACGCTGCCCGGGAAGCCGATCGAGACGATCTGGTCGCCGACCACCGGGGTGGTGGCGCTGATCGCGAGCGCCTGGGTGCCGGTGAGGTCGGCCACCCGGAGCAGCGCGTTGTCGCCACGCCCGAAGGGCTGGTGATCGACGAGCTGCGCGACGATCATCGACTCACCGCTGAACACACCGTCCGGGATGCCGAGCGGCTGACCGACCATGACCGTGGGATCGGAGAACGACACGTCCCACTCGAGGTCCGCGGCGGTCAGCCCTGTCACGTCGTAGCCCTCGTTGGCGAGCGCGTCGAGCACGGTGGCGATCGCGTACACCTCGTGCGAGCGCGCGGTCTCCACGCAGTGGCCGGCGGTCGCGATCTCGCCTTCGTCGCTGACGAAGAAGCCCGTGCAGTAGCTGACTGCGGAGGTCTCGTGGGTCGTGGTGGTGCCGTCGCCCCACGGGACCTCGACGACGGCGTCGAACGTGGTCGCGATCCACACGATCGAGGTGTTGACGTCGGGGACGGTGTCGGCGGCAGCAGTCGAGGCCGTCGCCGTGACGGCGACGATGGCGAGGGCGGCACCGAGGACGGGGCGCAGTCCGGTGGTGGTCATGGCAGTCTCCCAGAGATCCGTCCGCCACGGGTCGCGGCGGGATACGGAGCAGCCTCCCGACACACGCTTAAGAGCCGCTTAGGCCCCGGTCCTCGACTGCGGCGTCTCGAGCGACGCGAGCAGCTCGGCGATCACGCGGTCGGGGTCCGCGGCACCGCGCGCGACGTGCAGCGGCCACGTCTCGCCCGCCCGCTCGCGCGCCGCCACCACGAGACGACCGAGGCGGGTCTGTTCCAGCGGGCTCGGCTCGGCGCCGGCACGCTCGCCGACCGCGCGCGACGCCCCGAGCAGCCGTGCCGCCTCCAGGTCATCGCCGAGCCGCGCCCGGACCGCGGACAGCACCAGCAGGAGCGACGCCGTCATCGGTTCCGACGGCCAGCGGTCCCGGCAGCCACGCAGCGCCTCGAGGACCAGCCCGGCACCGGTCAGCACGTCGCCCGTCTCGGTCTCGGTCTCGATGAGGCCGATCACGGCCAAGGCGGCCGTCGTCGTCGGCGACGGGGGCAGCGTGGCCATCCGGTCGAAAGCCTCACGCGCGAGGGTGAGCGCCTCGTCGTCGCGCCCGAGCTCGGCCAGGGCCTCCGAGAGCCCGGTCAGTCGCTCGAGCACCACGAGGTCGTCCGCGGAGACACGAGCGCGTGCGAGACCGGCCAGACCCGCCCGCGCCGCCAGCTCGTGGTCGCCGAGCTGGCTCGCCACGAAGGCCTGCAGGTCGTACGTCATCGCGACGAGGTCGGCGTCGCCGGTGGTCTCGGCCTCCGCGCCGGCTCGGACGACGGCGGTGTGAGCACGTTCGGCGTGGCCATGGACGGCTGCGTCGGCGGCGAGGTTGCACCAACCGCCGACGCTCAGGGTGTCGGCGCGGACCCCCAGCTGGTCGCTGTCGGTGAGAGCCTGCTCGAGCACCCCGCCGGCGTCCGGCTGACCCAACCACTGGCCGATCGTGCCGTCGAGGATGCGTAGCCGGGCGTCGGTGACGTCGTCGAGCCCGGCATGACTGCGGATGCCGGCCACCCAGCGACGGACGTCGGGGAGCCTGGAGGTCAGCAGCCAGAAGCGGCGCAGGTCGATCAGCACGCGGGCGGCATCGGCGAGGTGGGCGCCGGTCTCCGCCGCGCGGTTGACGAGGGTGACGAGCGCATCCGCGTCCGAGCTCAGTCGCTCGAGCGCGCGAGCTGCGCCGGCGCCGGCGAGCTGGGATCCGCACTCCTCGGCCAGTCGCACGAGGACGGGGACGACGCCCGGGTCGGTCGTGCCCCGTGCTCTCACCAGCTCCCGCACCGGAACCGGCAGCCGGGCACGGTCGTCCTCCGGGGGCGGGAGCAACCCGTGGTCGACGAGCTCGTCGAGGGCGTCGACCATGTCGGCTCCGGGGTGCGCCCGTTCGAGGACGCTCTCGAGCGTCCCGAGCGCCACCCAGCCGTCGGACCAGGCGAGCGCGGCGAGCGCGGTCCGCGCCGTCTCGCCGGTGGCCTCGGTGGCCCACTCGAGAACGGCGCGCAGCGAGACCTGGCGCGCGGGGCGGCCGGAGGCGTCGGCAAGGTCGAGCACAGCCGAGTGGCGCCTCGACAGCCGGTCGGCCAGCTGCGCGGGGGTCTGGCTGCGCAGCCGCGCGACCGCGAGCTCGATGGCGAGCGGGATCCCGTCGAGGAGCTCGACGAGGCGTCGGACGCCCTCGGGATCACCGTCGACCCCGGAGCGGACACGCCGCGCGCGGGCCCGAAGCAGCGCCTCCGCGGGCGAGGACCCCAGCGCCCCCGCGCTGGTCAGCGGTGTCACCCGGAACTGGTGCTCGCCACCGATCCTGAGCGGCCGTCGGCTGGTGGCGACGACCCTCACCGAGGGGGCCGCGGTGAGCAGCCGGTCCAGCGCGGGCGCGAGACCGTCGATCTGCTCGAGGTTGTCAAGGACGAGGACCTCGGGCGCGGCGGCCGCGATCGCGTCGACGGGGTCCTCGTCCGCCGGCAGCCCGAGGGTGCGGCACACGGCCTCGAGTGCCGACGCCGCGCGGGTCTCGGTGCCGAGCTCGCACACGGCGACCTCCCGCCCCTCGTCGCGGAGGCGGTGCGCGAGCGCGACGGCGAGCGTCGTCTTGCCGATGCCTCCGATGCCCAGCAGCGTGACGAGGCGGGCGTCGACGAGCAGGGCGGCTACGTCGTCGAGCGCTTCGGCTCGGCCGACGACGTGGTCGGGCAGCGGCGGCAACGGGACGGGTGCGGCAGGCGCCTCGGCGGAGGCCGCCGGCTGCTCCTGGGCCGCCGCCGGATCCGGCAGCTCGTGGCGCAGCACCTGCTGCTCGACCGCGGCCAGCGCGGGACCGGGGTCGACGCCCAGCTCCTCCGCCAGGGTGTCGCGCGCCCTCCGGCACGAGGCCAGCGCCTCGTCCTGCCGGCCCGCCCAGTAGTGGCCGGTCGTCAGGGCGACCCAGGCGCGCTCGTCGAAAGGGTGCTCTTCCAGCAGCCGCTCCGCGAGGTCGACGGCGTCGTCGTAGCGGCCGCAGCGCAGCAGCGCGGTCGCGAGCTCGACCGTCGCGGTCCGACGCGCGGCCGTGAGGTGCTGCCGGGCGGGCACGGCGAACGGCAGGTCGCCGACGCCGTCGAGCGGTTCCCCGGCCCACAGCGAGGTGCCCTGCGTGAGGTGCGCGACCGCCGACGCGGCCGCACCCGCCCGCAGCGCGGCGCGGCCCTGGGCGGTGGCGGTCTCGAACGCGACCGCGTCGACCTCGAGCGGCCCGCCGGCCAGGGCGTAGCCCTCCCCGCTACGGACGATCTCCACCTCGCTGCCGGCGAGCGCCTTGCGCAACCCGGACACGTACACCTGGACCGCGTTGCGTGCCGACGCCGGCGGATCGTCTCCCCAGAGGCCTTCGACGATCTGCTCGTCGGTCCGGCGCGGCGGTGTGTGCAGCGCGAGCATGGCCAGCAGCGCCAGCTGGCGGCCACCTCCCACAGCGACGGGACGGTCGGCCTCGACGCCGACCGGCCCCAGCAGCCGGACGCGTACCACGGGCTCAGGCTAGCCGCGGACGCCTCACCCGCGCCCACCTTCAGTGCGTCTTCAGCGCCTCCGAGCAGCCTGGTCGTCATCGGGTCGCGGGACCCGCCGAGACAAGGAGAGAAGCGATGCGCACCACCGGCAACCACACCCACCACCTCGTCGCCCTCGTGCTCGCCCTGCTGCTGCTCTACGCGGGCGTGGTCGCACAGGTCGCCACCGACGTGCTGGCCACCGGCGACGGCGACACGACCGTCGTCGAGGCAGGTTTCCGCGCGCCCTGACGGTCGTGTGCGGCGCGTCGCCATGCACGCCTGACGTCGCCCGAGGTCGGGATGGCGGGCGCCAGCTCGAGGTCACGCACCGTTCCCTGCGCTGCTGTGCGTCAAGACCGATGCGTCCGGATGCCGATCTCGTGTGACGCGACCGTGGGCGGTCCTCCGGTGCCCGCGGTCGAGCGTCCCTGCGTGGTGTGACCGCGAGATCGACGCGCGGGGATTCAGGTCCCCTCGGACACACCGCATATCGTGGGTCGCGACACCGGCAGGGTGTCGCGACTCAGGTGTGTGCGGCCGCCGTCGATCTCCATCTGTCGGTGGCGCTCAGCGACGGGGGGACGATCGTGACGACAGCCAGCGCGCCTGAGCGTGATCAGGTCGAGGCGTACCGGTCGCGGGTGCGCGGGTGCTTGCTCGGCGGTGCGATCGGCGACGCGCTCGGCGGACCTGTCGAGTTCTGGGACCTCGAGCGGATCCAGGCCGCGTGCGGGCCGGCGGGTGTCCGGCAGTACGTGCCCGAGGATGTCGACGGCACGCACACCTACGGCCGGATCACCGACGACACGCAGATGACCCTGTTCACGGTCGAGGGCATCATCCGTGGGGCGGTCCGCCGGGACAGGGGCCTCGGGTTCACCGTCGCCGTCCTCCACCACGCCTACGACCGCTGGCTCGACACCCAGCTCCAGAGCGGCCCGGACGGCGAACGGGACGGGTGGCTCGTCACCGAGCGCTGGCTCTACTCGCGCCGAGCGCCGGGCAACACGTGCCTGTCCGCGCTGGAGGGTCCGCGCGGCGGGCGGCGCAAGCTCGAGCGGTTCGGCGAGCCGGCGCGCAACGACTCCAAGGGCTGCGGTGGTGTCATGCGGAGCGCGCCTTTCGGGCTGATGCCGCCGTGGGTCTGGGACTCGCTGCCGTGGCAGCTCGAGACGGCCGCCGAGGCTGCCGGATACACGCACGGCCATCCCACGGGACAGCTCGCCTCCGGCGCCCTGGCCGTCCTCGTCGGGGCCATCGTGCGCGGTCAGGAGCTCCCGGACGCCGTCGACACAACGGTGCGGCTGCTCCGCGAGCAGGACCACCACGAGGAGTGCGTCCTGGCCATCGAGCGCGCCGCCGAGGCTGCCCAGGAGGCGCCGAGCGCAGCCGCGATCACCTCGCTCGGCGGCGGCTGGGTCGCCGAGGAGGCGCTGGCGATGGCGATCTACGCCGCGCTCGCCCACCCGGGACCGGACGAGATGCTCGATGCGTTGGCGCTCGCGGTGACCCACTCCGGTGACAGCGACTCCACCGGCGCGATCTGCGGCAACATCCTCGGCGCGCTGCACGGTGAGACGGCGCTGCCCCCCGAGCTGGCGTTCGAGGTCGAGGGCCGAGGCACGATCCTCAGCCTGGCCGACGACCTGATCTACGAGCTCACCGCCGGCGCCAGGCTGCACGGCGACCACGGTCCGATCACCCGGTGGACAGAGCGCTATCCAGGATGGTGAATGCGCTCGGACGGGCGACCACGCGCGGCGGGACGTCGTCATCACCACGCATACTGAGTTCCCTGACCCGATGGTGAGGAGCGCACGATGTTCGGTGGCATCTTCGGACGCCGGCAGGAGCAGCCCGCCGAGGTCTCACCCGAGGTGGGTGCGGCGCTGGTCCGCGCCGACGAGACCGTGCGCCGCGCCACCGACGAGCTCGGGTACGCCACCGCGGAGTTCGGCGACGCCTCGACCCGTGAGCTCGGGTCCGCGCTGAGCGCGGCCCAGCGGCAGCTGCAGGAGGCCTTCCGGCTGCACGCCCTGCTCCTGGACGACGTGCAGGAGACCCCGCAGCAGCGGCAGCAGCTCGAAGCGGCCGTGCTTGCCGCCACCGCCGAGGTGGAGCGGCTGCTCCGCCAGCCCGTCGGCGCGTTCGCGGCCCGCCGCGCCGCTCTGCACGAGGCGCCGGCGACCATCGCCCGGTTGCGCGCGGAGGTCGCCGACGTCCGCGGCCGCATCGCCGAGGCACGGACGGTCACCGAGAACCTGACCGGCAGCTACAGCCAGGAGGCGGTGCTCGCCGTCGCCGAGAACCCCGAGCAGGCGGAGGCGTTGCTCGGGTTCGCCGAGCGGAGCCTCGCGCTGGCCGAGCGCCGCCACGAGGGCGGGCGCGGCGAGGAGGCCACCAAGGCGATCCAGGTGGCCTCCGACAGCGTGCGCCGTGCGGTCGACCTGCTCGACGCGGTGACCGACTTCGAGGTCGAGACCGTGCACGCCCAGTCGACGCTCGCCGCCGTGCTGGCCGACTCCCGCGCCGATGTCACCGAGGCGCGGCAGCTGCTGGCCGCCACCCCGGACGAGGAGATCACCGAGGCGGTCACCGCCCTGGAACGCGCCATCGGTGAGGCGTCCGCGGCACGCGCGGCTGCCGACCCGTTCACCACGCTGAGCAGGTTGCGCGCCGCGAACGGCGCCCTCGAGGCGTTGGTGCACGAGCGCCGCAGCCGACCCGATCAGGAGCGCCTCCGCGCGCATCTGGTGGCCGCCCTCGCCGACGCCGACCGCCAGGTCGCCCTGGCGCGCGCGCTGGTCGCCGACCACCCGGGCATCGTCGGGCCAGACGCGCGGACCCGGCTCGCCCAGGCCCAGCGGTTGCTCGACGGCGTCACCGAGGTGACGGACTCGCACACCGCTCTGGCGCAGGTGCGGCAGGCCGCCGACCTGGCCGCCGAGGCCGCCGCTGCGGCCGAGCGTGACGTGGCTGCCTCCCACCAGGACCCCTGGCAGGCGGGCGTCGGTGACTGGGGCGGTCCCGTCCGCGCACCGGGCGGCGGCCTCGGTGGCGTGCTCGGCGGTGTGCTGGGCGGCATGATGCTCGGCGGCATCCTCGACGACTTCGACATGGACTTCGACTGACCGTCGCCGGCCGTCACCCGCCGTACTAGCCCGCGACCGGTACCTGGATCAGGATGTCGCCGGTGGGTGCGGGCGACCCGCCCGTCGGCTCGATCGTGAGCGCGACGACCTCGGCCGCCAGCACGTCGCCGTCGAGAACCACGGTGGCCGAGCCGTCGCCGCTCCTGAACACGCCGGCGTCGGCAGGCGCCGCGCCCGCGATCGACCACGCCTGGAACACCTCGTCGTCACCCAGGTCCGGAAGGTCCTGGAGGAGCACGACGGCGGAGCCCACCTCGTCCGACATCAGCACCGTGCCGCGCATGCCCTCGGCACCCTCGGCCGCGTAGACCCGCAGATCGGGTGCCTCCAGCAGCGCCGTCATCTGCGTCCGGCCCTCGTCCTCGACGACGGCGACCTCACGGCCGAGCTCGGCGTCCGGCATCCGCAACGCGCCCCACAGGACCCCGGCCAGCGCGACGACACAGGCCGCGGCTGCCACCAGCTGCCACCGGTCAGCGCGCCTCGCCGACCTCGCGCGCCGTCGTCGGTCGAGGCTCACGGGGGCGGCGTCGGGCGGTGTCACCGATGAGCTGAGGGGTTCTTCCTCGCGCTCGGTCTGCTCGGGCAGCGGCGGCAGCGGGCGCACCGTGGAGATCGCGGCGAGCACCGAGGCGCGCAGCTCGGGGGGCGGTGTCATCGCGCTGACCTCGGGGAGCCGCACCACGGCGTCGCGCAGCGAGCGGACCTCCGCACGGCAGTCCTCGCAGGCGGCGAGGTGCCGCTCGAACGCGACCTGCTCGTCCACGGTCAGCGCGTCGAGGACATAGGCGCCCGTCAGCGCGTGCACGGACTCGTCGTCCATCCTCATCGTCGATCACCCTCGAAGAAGTCCCGCAACCGGATCAGTCCGTCCCGCACCCGGGTCTTGGCCGTGCCGAGCGGGATGTCCAGCAGGCCGGCGACCTCGGTGTGCGTGTAGCCGCCGTAGTAGGCCAGCTCGATCGCCTCCCTCTGCATCGTCGTCAGTCCGCCGAGCGCCTTGCGGACCCGTTCGGCCTCCAGCCGGTCGACGACAGCCTCGCTGACGTCGGGGACCTCCTGGAGCTCCTGGACGGCGTAGCGGCGGTCGCGCTCCACGGTCGACTGGGCGGAGCGCACCCGGTCGACCGCGCGGCGGTGCGCCAGGGTGAGCATCCACCCCAGCACGCTCCCCCGGTCCGGGTCGAACCGGGCCGCGTTCTGCCAGATCTGCAGGTAGCAGTCCTGCGTGACCTCGGCAGCCTGCGCGGGGTCGCGCACGACCCTGATCACCAGTCCGTACAGACGCGAGGAGGTCAGGTCGTACAGCTCCGCGAACGCCTGCTCGTCCCCGCGCGCGCTGCGGCGCATCAGGAAGATCAGCCGCGCCGTGGGGTCGTGGTCGGGTGCCGCGTCGGCGCCGAGGGGCTCTCGCTCCCCCGGCGCCGACGTCGATCGGGGCGCCATCTGGTCCCTTCGGTCAGGTGCGCTCAGGTTAGGCGTCGATCACTCGCTCGGCGGCATCAGCACGCCGTCGAGGATGTACACCGTGGCGTTGGCGGTCTGGACGTTGCCGCACACGACCGCGGCGCCGTCGGCACCCACCATGAAGTCCTCACCGGAACCCTCGATGGTGAGCTCGGCGCCCTGCAGCGTGGTGACGGTGCCGGCCAGGTCCTCCGGAGCGATGCGGCCGGGGACGACGTGGTAGGTCAGCACGGTGGTCAGCAGCCCCTCGGGGTCGGCCTGCACCGCCTCGACCGTCTCGGCCGGCAGGGCCGCGAACGCCGCGTTCGCCGGTGCGAAGACCGTGATGTCGTCCGTGTTGTTCAGGGTGTCGCCGAGTCCGGCGAGGCCCACGAGCTCGACGAGCGTCGACAGCTCCGGGTTGTTGCTCGCGGCCGTGGCCACCGGGTCCTGCGACATGCCGTCGAAG
Source organism: Pseudactinotalea suaedae (assembly GCF_009733815.1). Taxonomy (GTDB): domain Bacteria; phylum Actinomycetota; class Actinomycetes; order Actinomycetales; family Beutenbergiaceae; genus Pseudactinotalea; species Pseudactinotalea suaedae. The sequence goes on along the minus strand of NZ_WNXY01000001.1, from coordinate 376,291 downwards.
CTGCCCGCGCCGTCCGCGGGGACGTCCGCGCAGGCGGGCCCGAACGGCTCGGACATCGCGGCTGCGTCGTCGGTCATCTCCTCCTCGCCCATGCCGGTGTCGGACTCGGTGGTGGCCTCGTCGGTGCCCTCGGGAGCACCGGTGCCCTCCTCGGCTCCGCCACCGCTGCAGGCAGTGAGGGCGAGCGCGGATGCCAGCAGGAGTGCTGGGGCGATGGATCGGATCTTCACGATGTTCTCCTCATGGGTGTCACGCGACCGGGTTGGTCTGTACAGGTGGTGTTCGGAGCGCGGGCGCGAGCGGATTGGTCACTCCTCCACGACGAACGCGATCGAGTGCCATCCACGAGCACCGTCGGGGAAGGGGTCCGTGCGCTCCTCCGGCTGCACCTCGCCCGTGCGGTCGGTGCTGCGCACCTGGACGTCGTGGCGGCCGGCCCCGGTGCTCTCCCAGACATGGCTCCACGCGCGCCAGAGGTCGTCACCGGCGTCGGCGGCGAGCTCGGCCTCCTGCCACTGCCCCTGGTCGATGCTCACCTCGACACGGGAGATGCCGCGGTGCTGTGCCCAGGCCATCCCCGCGATCGTGACCTCACCGGCGGCCACGGTCTCGAGCCCGCGTGGCACGTCGATGCGCGTCTGGGTGAGCGCGGGGGCGTCCGTCGCCCACCCGCGCTCGGTCCAGTAGGCGACGTCGGCGTCGTAGGTGGAGAGCGTGAGGCCGGTCAGCCACTTGGCGGCGGAGACGAACCCGAACAGGCCCGGCACGATCAGCCGCGCGGGGAAGCCGCGCTCGAGCGGGAGCTGCTCGCCGTTGACGCCGATGGCGAGCATGGCGTCCCTGCCGTCGCGCACGACGTCGAGCGGGATGCTGCAGCTGAACCCGTCGGCTCCCCGCGCGAACAGCTGCTCCGCCTCCGCGTCCACGCCCACCATGTCCAGCAGGTCGGCCAGCGGGACACCCAGCCAACGACCCGTGCTGACGTAGGGCCCGCCGACCGGGTTGGAGACGCAGCTGAGGGTGATCCACCGCTCGACCATCGGCATCTCGAGCAGATCGGCGTAGCTGAGCGTGACCGGGCTCTCGACGAGCCCGTCGATCGGCAACGACCAGGTCGCCGCGTCGATGCGTGGGGTGCTCAACGCGATGTCGACCCGGTAGAAGTCCGAGAGCGGTGTGACGAACGGCGTGACGCCGTCGAGGTCGATCTGGACGCCGTCCGGCAACGGTGCGGCGGCGCTCACCGGCTCGGGCAGCTCCTGGTCGCGCCCCACCGCCGCGTCGCTCGTGCGCAGCGAGGACAGCAGCGTGCCTCCTCCGACACCGGCGGCGGCGATCAGCGCCGGTCCGCCCAGCAGCACGCCGCGACGACCCGGGCGGAACCGCCCGGATCGCACGTGCGGGCCGTCCAGAGGTGATGGCGGTGGCGGTTCCGGCGCCGACGCCGGTGAGCGCCCCGACCCGCTCCCGACGCGCGCCAGCACGAGCAGCAGACCCGCGGCGACCAGCGCCGCCACGAGTGCGGGCAGCACCGCCAGCGGCCCCGGGATGCGGACCAGGGCTGCCGCCCCCGAGACGCCGGCGAGCGCAACCATCCCCACCAGGCCGACCCATCGGTGCCGGGCAGCGCCGAGCCCGATCGCCGCCGTGGCCAGCACCAGCACCACGGCGATGCCACCCAGCAGCAGCGGCTTGTCCGCGGTGCCGAAGGTCCGCACCGCCCACTCCTTGACCGGCGTCGGAGCGGCGTCGATCGCGATCGACCCGACCGCCAGCAGCGGCGACGCCGCCGGCACGGTCAGCGCTGCCACGACGTGCGCCACGCCGATCCCTGCCGCTGCGCTCACCACCCCGAAGCCGGCGCTCAGCCATCGGGGCACGGGCGTGTGTGCTGGGTCTGCTGTCACATCGGTGGTTCGCAGCCGACGCCTCAGCGGATGGGTCCCCCGCCCACCGTGGCCGTGACCCCGGCGCGACTAGCCTTGGCCGTCATGCTGGTCACGGCCGTTCTCGTCGCCCTCGCCGGGGCCGTGGCGGCGCGGCGGGTGCCGTGGGTGCGGAGGCGGATGCCGCCACCGGCGTCGACGGCGCTCATGGCGCTGGCCGCCACCGCGGCCGTGGTGGCGCTCGCCGACACCACGCCGGGCGTGGCGCGGGCGGCGATCGCGGCTGGCGTCACGCTCGTGCTGGGAGCTGCGGCGATCCTGCTGACGGGCTGGATCCTGGGACGACTCGCCGCCAGGGTGGGTTCCAGCGAGGCCCTCAGCCGGCTGGCCTCGATGCGGGAGCGGGTGATCGCCGGGGCCGATGCGGTGCCGTGGCGGGTGGGTCGCTGGAACGTCGTCGCGGTCGTGGCGCGGTCGGTGGCGCGCGCCTCCGACGTGCGCGTCACCGGGCTGGCAGCCGAGATGAGCTACTACGCATTGATCTCGCTGGTCCCCATCTCGACGGCGCTCGGCTCGAGCCTGGGGTTCCTGCGCAGGTTGCTCGGGGACGAGCAGGTCGAGGAGATCCGCACCTCGATCGTCGACGGGCTGACGACGATCTTCGCCGAGCAGGTCGCCGGCGACATCCTCGCGCCGCTGGTCGACGGGCTGCTCGACGAGGGCCGGGCCTCGGTGGCGATCGGGGCGTTGCTGATCACGCTCTACCTCGCGAGCCGGGTGTTCCGCGCGGCCGTGCGCGCCCTCGACGACGCCTACCGGGTCACGGCCAGGCGCAACGTGGTGGCCCAGTTCCTGCTCGGCCTGGTGTTCACGGTCGCTGCCCTGGTCACGCTGCTCACGATCGCGCTTCTCGTGGTCGTCGGGCCGTTGCTCGGCGGTGGCGACGTGCTGGCCGAGGCGCTCGGGCTGGGTGAGGTGTTCCGGGTGTCCTGGGAGGTGCTGCGCTGGCCGGTCGCGCTGGGCCTGGGGATGCTGTTCCTGACGTTCCTGTACCGCTACGCGCCGAACGCGAACCACCACTGGCTCACCTGCCTGCCGGGCGCGGTGGTCGGGTCCGCCGGGCTGCTGGCGGTCTCCGCGGGCTTCGCGGTCTACGTGCGCGCGTTCGCCCCGAACCCCCTCTCGGCCGACGCCGCCAACGCCGTCGTGGTGCAGGCCGCCGCGCAGATGCTCAGCCTCGTCCTCGCCGGGGTGCTGTGGCTCTGGCTGGCCAGCATCGCGGTGCTGCTCGGCGGGATCGTCAACGCCGAGCTGGATGCGGAGCGTGAGGATTCGCCGGATGGCGCCGCCAAGCTGACAGCTGCTGGATGACTCTGGCGCAGGCGCTCGTTAACCTGCTGGAGACCGCCGTCCTCGGGGAGAGAGAACACGTGAGCGTCACGCGCCGAACCTTGCTCGCCACCATGCCCGCCGTCGGGCTGGCCACCGTCGTGGGAGGCGCGGTCACGCTGCCTGCTGCTGCCGCACCACCGGTGGGACCCGAGGACGCCGAGGCGTTGCTGGCCAACGCGACGACGTTGCTGGCCGGAACCCCGGACATCAACGGGACGCCCGCGGTGGCGGCGAAGGTCGAGGTGATCACCGCGAACGCGCGCAGCCGGCTCGACCTGCTCGACCGCGCGACCGGTGACGAGATCTTCGCGGGCCTGACCCTCGGCAGCGACGAGGCCGCCCTCGCGCGCGCGTTCACCTACGTCTCCGAGATCGCGCTCGCGACCGCCACCCCGACCTCGCCGCTCTTCGGCGACGCCGAGGTCACGAACCGTGCGATCGCCACGCTCGAGCGGCTGCAGTCGGAGCACTACGCCGACGTGGACGCCGGATACTACGGCAACTGGTTCCAGTGGGAGATCGGCATCCCCACCACGGTGACCCGCACGCTCGTGCTCACGCGCGACTCGGTCGACCCCGAGCTGGTGCAGCGGTGCGTGAGCGCGATGGACGCGTTCCTGCTCAACGGCGAGGACGGCGACGTCGACCTCGACTCGCGGTTCCACACCGGCGCCAACCTCGCCGACATCACCGGCAACCGTGTGCTCCAGGGCGCCCTGACGGGAGATGCCGAACGGATCTCCAAGGCGCTGACCGACCAGCGCACGGTGTTCGCGACCGTCGACCCGTACAACCTCCAGCACGGCGTCACCGACGGCTACTACGCCGACGGCTCCTTCATCCAGCACCACTCGGTCGCCTACACCGGCTCCTACGGGCGGGCGCTGCTGACGCGCGTCATGCAGACCCTGGGTGTGCTGCGCGGCACCGCCTGGGGTGACGACGGCGCGCTCGTCGACACGGTGCTGACCTGGGTCCAGCGCGGGTTCGCCCCGCTGGTCGCGCAGGGATGGATGATGGAGGCCGTCAAGGGTCGCGCCGTCTCGCGCACCGCGACCGGGTACACCGACGTGGCCACCGTCGCGGAGGCCGTGGTGGCCCTCACCCAGCACGCACCCGCTGTCGAGTGGCTCCGGCCCTACGCCAAGCACCTCCTGGAGACCTCGGCGACGGATCCGGCGCGGATGGTGTCGCCCCCCAGCATCGCGCTCGCGACGGCGATCCTGGCCGACGACGGCCTGGTGGGTGCCGACGCCGTCGCTGCCACGGCGCACCACCACTTCGCCGCGATGGAGCGCAGCGTGCACCGCCGGCCGGGGTGGACCTTCACGCTCTCGCGGTCCTCGGACCGGATCAGCAAGTACGAGTACATGAGCTCGGAGAACCTCCGGAGCTGGTTCCAGGGCGAGGGTGTCCACCAGCTGTACCTGACCGACCAGGACCACGCGAGCGTGCACGGCGTCGACGGCCTCGTGCTCCATCCGGCCCAGGGTCTCCCTGGACTCATCGCGCCGGACGAGGAGAGGCTGACGGTCCCGGAGCTGTACAACCGTGCCTGGTACGAGAACCCGGACCACCCGCTGGAGTTCACGTCGTCCTCGGAGTCGCAGAACACCTACGTGTACTTCCCGACCGGAACCCACCCCCACTCGGGCGGCGCGGTGCTGGGGGACGTCGGCAGCGCATCGATGGTGCTCTCCGACGACGTCGCGCACCGCGACTCCCAGCGTGGGCTGCTGCCCGAGGACCTGCGCACCTGGGCCAACGCCCGCGCGGTGCGCAGCTGGTTCTTCCTCGACGACGGCGTGGTGCTGCTCGCAGCCGGTGTCGGCGACGAGGAGGGACGCGACGTGCTTCTCACGCTCGACCGGCGCCGGACCGGCGCGGCCGTCGTCGTGGGCGAGCAGACCGACGGCCGGCCGTGGTCGGGCGCCGGGTCGGCGCGGCTGAGGTGGCTGCTGCAGCGCGACGGCGACCACAGCATCGGGTACCGGCTGCTGACGGCCCCGCAGGTGCAGGTGGGACTGGACCGCGTGAGCGCGAGCCGCCGCAGCGTCCGCACCAGCAACCCCGACACGCGCGTCGAGAGCGAGGTGTTCTCGCTGACGGCGCGGGTGCCCGCCGGTGACCGGCCCGGGACCTTCGCGTGGTCGATCCACCCCGGTGCCGACGAGGCCTCGCTCGCGGCACGACCCTCGGTGAGCGTGCGGGAGAACTCCACGACGATCCAGGCGGTGGCCGACCGCAGCTCCGGGCTCGTCGGGATCAACACGTTCACCTCAGGCTGGCACCGGTCGCGGGAGGTCGCGGTCGAGGGCCCGGCCAGCGTGCTGCTCCGCCCGACACGGGAAGGCCTGAGCGTCGCGGTCGCGGACCCGACGACGCAGCGTTCCCAGGTGAGGCTGCGGTTGCCGCGCCGGTACCGGGTCGCGAGCGACCGCCGCTGCCGCGAGGCCCGGCACGAGCGCGGCTCCGAGCTCACGGTCGACGTGCGTGGCCTCTACGGCCGGTCGGTCGAGATCAGCCTGCGCCGCCGCTGAGTGCGCTGCGCAGCCTGGGCCGCCACGCGCCTGGGTTGGCCGGCCCCCTGGGCTGTCTGTGTCCCCCAGTAGGTTGACCACCGTGCTCACCACGCTCGCGATCTCCGGCTACCGGTCGCTCCGTGACGTCGTCGTGGAGCTGGGCCGGGTCACGGTGGTCACCGGCGCGAACGGCACCGGCAAGTCGAGCCTGTACCGGGCGCTGCGGCTGCTCGCGGACGCCTCGCGTGGTGAGGCGGTCGCGGCGCTCGCACGCGAGGGCGGCCTTCCCTCGACGCTGTGGGCCGGACCCGAGACGATCTCCGGCTCGATGCGCCGCGGTGAGGTCCCGGTGCAGGGCACCCGACGGACCGGTCCGGTGCGCCTGCAGATCGGGTTCGCATCCGACTCCCTCGGCTACGCGATGGATCTCGGACTGCCCCAGCGTGACGTGCCCACCCGCTTCGAGCTCGACCCCGAGATCAAGGCCGAGCACGTCTGGAGCGGTCCTGCTCCTCGGCCCGCCTCGATGCTGGCCCAGCGGCACGGGCCGGTCGTCACCACGCGCACCGACGCCGGGTGGGAAGGCCTGACCCACGGGTTGCCCAGCTACTCCTCGATGCTGTCCGAGCTCGCCGACCCCGCCCGAGCGCCCGAGCTGCTGACACTGCGCGAGCAGATGCGTGGATGGCGCTTCTACGACCACCTCCGCACCGACTCCCACGCCCCCGCGCGTGCCACCGCCGTGGGCACCCGGACCCCGGTGCTGGCCGGTGACGGCTCCGACCTGGCTGCTGCGATCGCGACGATCAGCGAGATCGGGCGCGGCGACACGCTCGCCGAGGCCGTCGACGCGGCTTTCGACGGCTCGAGCCTGCAGGTCGAGGCGGAGAACGGCCGGTTCACGCTGCTGCTGCGCCAGCCTGGGATGCTGCGGCCGCTGCGCGCCGACGAGCTCTCCGACGGCACGCTGCGCTTCCTGCTGCTGGCCGCGGCGCTGCTCAGCCCCCGCCCGCCGCAGCTGTTCGTGCTCAACGAGCCCGAGACCTCGCTGCACCCCGACCTGCTCGGACCGCTCGCCGCCATGGTGCGCGCGGCCTCCGAGCACACCCAGATCGTGCTGGTCACGCACTCCGCACCGCTCGCGAGCGCCCTGGGCGACGACGTCACGCGGATCGAGCTGGTCAAGGAGCTCGGCGAGACCCGGGTCGCCGGCCAGGGCATGCTGTCCCGCCCCTCCTGGTCCTGGCCGAAGCGGTAACGAGAGCGGAGCGCGCCCCCATGTTCCACGTCGTCTTCTACGAGCCGAGGATCCCGCCGAACACCGGCAACGCGATCCGGATGGTCGCCGCGACCGGCTGCACGCTGCACCTGGTCGAGCCCCTGGGTTTCGACCTCACCGACGCCAAGCTCCGCCGAGCCGGCCTGGACTACCACGACCTGGCGAACGTCGTCGTGCACCCTGACTGGGAGGACACGCTGACGCACCTGGCCGAGCACGGCACCGGCCGGGTCTACGCGTTCACGGGCCGAGCCACCACGAACTTCCACGAGATCGCCTACCAGCCCGGTGACGCACTGCTGCTCGGCCCGGAGCCGGACGGGCTGCCGGATGACGTGCTCGACGACACGCGGGTGACCGAGAGGGTCAAGATTCCGATGCTTCCCGGTATCCGCTCGCTCAACCTGTCGAACTCGGCGGCCCTCGCGGTCTACGAGGCCTGGCGACAGCACGGCTACGCCGCGCCCGGATAACGTGGTGATCGTGCAGGTGAACATCCCCGCTGTCCTGACCCAACCCGGTGGTGCCGCCTCGACCGCGGCGGGCGCCGCGTGGCTGAGCACCGTGCCCACGCTGGTGCAGCGGGCCGCGCACCGGTGGCAGCTGCAGGTCGGTGAGCCGTTCGGCGTGGGCACCGCCTCCTGGACCGCGCCCGCCACCATGGCCGACGGCACGCCCGTGGTGCTCAAGATCAGCTTTCCGCACGAGGAGGCCCGCTACGAGGCGGTCGCGCTCGGGATGTGGCGCGGCTCGGCCGCCGTCGAGCTGCTCGCTCACGACGCCGAGGACTGGGCGCTGCTGCTGCGTCGCGCGCATCCCGGCACGACCCTGCTCGCCACCCCGGGTAGCCCGGAGCAGCAGATCGACGCCTGCGTCGGCGTCCTCGCGAACCTGCATCGGGCTCCGATCGCCGACCTGGGCGTGCCGATCCTGCGGGAGGTCGCTCACTACTGGGTCACGCTCGCCTCCGAGCGCGCCAGCCGCTGGATGTCGCTGCTGGGAGACCGGGTGGCGATCGTCTCCCGCGGGATCGAGCAGCTCCGGGCGTTCGCGGGCGACGACGCCCCCACCGTGCTGCTGCACGGCGACCTCAACCCCGGGAACATCCTCCTCGACGACCCCGGAACGCCGCACTGGCTGGCGATCGACCCCAAGCCGATGCTCGGTGACCCGGCCTACGAGCTGTGGCCCGTGCTGAACCAGATCGACGACCCGTTCGGCCACCCGGACCCGCAGGCCGTGCTGCTCCCGCGGCTGCTCCGGTCGAGCCAGGCCCTGGGGCTGCCGCCGCAGCGCGTCGCCCTGTGGGGTCTGGCCCGCACCGTCGAGTCGGTGCTGTGGCAGCTGGAGACGTGGCCGACACCCGAGCGACAGGCGGCTGCTCTCGTGCAGCTCGCGGAGGCGCAGACCTGGGCCGACATCGCCGACACGCTCGGACCTGCCTGACCCAGATCGTTACCGGGACGAGACCGCTGAGGCACACTGACGAGATGAAGATGCCGGCGATCCTGCGTCGCGCGTCTCGTGCCGCCCCCAGCACGACCGCTGTCCCGCAGCCCGACGAGCGGCGCCTCCCGCGCCCGGTCACCACGCGTCCGCCCTCGCGCGGTGGTGCGCCGCGGGTGCGGCGGCTCCCCGAGGGCCACATGCGCCTGGAGGAGAACGGCGACGGCGCTCCGCGTTGGATGCGCAGGGCCGCCGGGGTCTCGTGGCGGCTGCTGGTGATCCTCGCGGTCGTGGTGGTCCTGGTGTATGCCACGGCCCGCATCCAGCTCGTGTTCGTGGCGGTGTTCCTGGCGCTGGTGTTCGCCTCGGTGCTGCGTCCGCTGGTCAACCTGCTCGACCGCTGGATACCCCGCCCGCTCGCCGTGGTGGCCTCGATGCTCGCCTCGATCCTTGTCATGGGCGGCATCGTCACGTTCGTGGTGCAGTCGGTGCGCGGGCAGTGGCAGAACCTGTCGGTCGAGTTCAGCGCCGGGATCCAGGACCTGCTGAGCCAGCTCGAGCACCTCCCCTTCGGCCTGACGGTCACGAGCGACCAGATCCAGGAGTGGATCGCCCAGGGCGAGCAGTGGATCGAGGAGAATCAGCAGGACCTCATCAACCGGGCCGCGACCGGAGCGGCCGAGGGGGCAGGTTCGCTGTTCGAGGTGTTCGCGATCCTGGCGATCGCGACGTTCTGCACGGTGTTCTTCCTCGCGCGCGGCTCACAGATGTGGGAGTGGTTCATCAACCAGCTCCCGGCGCGCGTGCGTGAGTCGTGGGTCATCGGCGGTGAGGTCGCCTGGTACACGTTCTCCGGGTTCGCCCGTGGCACGGTCCTGGTCGCGCTCGCCGACGGCATCCTCGCCGCGATCATCCTGACCGCCCTCCAGGTGCCGCTGGCGGCACCGCTGGCGGTGCTGGTGTTCATCGGTGCGTTCATCCCGCTGGTCGGCGCCCCGGCCGCGATGGTCGTCGCGATGATTGTGGCCCTGGCCACGCAGGGGCCGTTGATCGCGGTCGTCGTGGGTATCGGCATCGCGCTGATCGGGCAGTTCGAGGGCCACGTGCTGACGCCCTTGATCATGGGCAAGCAGGTCTCGCTGCACCCGGTGGCGGTGGCGCTCTCGGTGACGTCGGGAACCCTGGTGGCGGGCATCCTGGGCGCCGTCATCATCATCCCGATCGTCGCCGTGATCTGGGCCGTGTACGCCAAGCTGCGCCATCTCGACCCTCCGATGAACACCGACGAGATGTCCGCGATCAAGATGAAGGTCATCGCTGCCCGCGACCAGATGTCCAGCAAGGACTGACGGCATGAGCACCGTGGCACGGGCGGTCTCTGCCCGCGGTGAGCTCGTCCTGTCCACCCGCGCGGACGGCGTGCTCGAGCTGCGTGTCAACGGCGTCTTCGTCATGGACACCGAGCAGACGACGAGCGAACGAGCGCTCGCACGCGTGGCCCTGGAGCGCTCAGCCAGGCCGTTCCGTGTCCTCGTCGGTGGTCTGGGGCTGGGGTACACCACCGCCGAGCTGCTGGCGGACCCGCGCGTCGAGCACGTCGACGTGGTCGAGATCGAGCAGGCCGTCGTCGACTGGTTGGCGGACGGCACGGTCCCGCACGGACCGGACCTGCTCGCGGACGCACGCCTGAGCGTTCACGTGACCGACGTCCTCGCCCATCTGGGCGCGGCCGCACGGGCGAGCTACGACGTCGTGCTTCTCGACGTCGACAACGGACCCGACCAGCTCGTGCACCTGTCCAACCGCGCGCTGTACGACCGTGGTGGGCTCGCACTCGCCCGCCGTGCGCTCGCGCCGGGAGGGATGCTGGTGGTGTGGAGCGCCCATCCGGCGCACACCCTCGAGCGGGAGCTGCGCACCACGATCGGGCAGGTCCGGATTGTCCGGGTACCGGTACAGCTCTCACATCGTGACGAGGAGTACTGGGTGTACGCCGCCACGCGGTAGCCTCACAGCGTGACCGATCGTCGTTGGCGCTATTTCGTGGTGGCTCTGGAGGGGCCGACCGCGCACTGACGCCACGACACCCCCAGAGCCACCGGGCAGAGACGTCCTCTTCTGCCCGCCGCCGCCACAGGCGGGCTCTGCTGGGTCCGCCGGGAAGGACCCCATGTCCCTGTCTGCGCTGACCCGAGCCGCCGCCCGCACCTCGGACCTGCACGTCGCCGAGATCGAGCCGCTGCCCAGCCCGGCCGAGCTGCTGGACCAGCTGCCCGCCGACGACACCGCGCTCCGCCGCGTCGCTCGCTCTCGCGAGGCTGTGCGCGCCGCCCTGCTCGGGACCGACGACCGGTTGCTGGTGATCGTCGGTCCGTGCTCGATCCACGACACCGAGGCGGGTCTGGAGTACGCGCGCCGGCTGGCCACCGTGGCGCAGCGGCTCGACGACCGCCTGCTCGTGGTGATGCGGACCTACTTCGAGAAGCCACGGACCACCATCGGCTGGAAGGGGCTGGTCAACGACCCGCACCTGGACGGCAGCCACGACATCGCCACCGGCCTGCACCGGGCACGTGAGTTCCTGCGTGACGTGGTCGACCTCGGGCTGCCCACCGCGACCGAGTTCCTGGAGCCGATCAGCCCGCAGTACCTCGCGGACCTGATCAGCTGGGGCGCGATCGGGGCCCGGACGGCGGAGAGCCAGATCCATCGACAGCTCGCCTCGGGGCTGTCGATGCCGATCGGGTTCAAGAACGGCACCGACGGCAGCCTCGACGTAGCTCTCGACGGGTGCACCGCGGCCGGGTCCGCGCAGTCGTTCCTCGGGATCGACCCGCAGGGGCGGGCGGCGCTCGTGCGCACGTCCGGCAACCCGGACACGCACGTCATCCTGCGCGGCTCGAGCAGCGGACCGAACTACTCGGCCGCTCACGTGCAGGCCGCTGCGGAGCGGCTGCGCGCCGCCGGTATGCCCGCGCGTGTGATGGTCGACGCCAGCCACGGCAACAGCGGCAAGGACCACCGGCGACAGGCGGTGGTGGCGCACGAGATCGCCGAGCAGGTGGCGGCCGAGCGCGCCGCCGGTGCGCCCGTGCTCGCGGGTGTGATGCTCGAGAGCTTCCTCGTGGGCGGTGCCCAGCGCCTCGACCCGCGGCCCGGGCACCCGGCGCTCACCTACGGGCAGAGCGTCACCGACGCGTGCCTGGGGTGGGACACCACGGTCGAGGTGCTCGAGCACCTCGCCGCCGCTGTGACACGCTGAGACGCATGACCGCGTCGAACGACCCGCAGCCCGGCCAGCCGATCTCGAGCATCGATCCCGCGCCGGAGGTGGTGGCCGAGATCGACCGCCGCGCCGCGGCCTTGCGCGCGGCCCCGCAGGATGCCGGTGCCATGGATGCGGTGTGGCGCGCCGTCTACGGGCTGAAGCACTGGCTGTTCATCGCGCGCGGCGAGCCGCAGAGCCCGCGCCCGTATGCGATCGCGCACCAGCAGGGCCCGCTCGTGCTGGCGTTCACCACCGCGGCTCGCGCACGCACCGCCGGGATGGCGAACGGTCTCAGCGGGGACGAGGCAGGACTCGTGCTCACGGTGCCGCTGCCCGCTGCCGCCGACTGGGCGGCGTCGATGGCCGGCAGCGGCGTGACCGGGTTCGTCGTGGACTACGGCACGCTCGACCTGTTCGCCCCGATCACGAACCTGGTCCCGATGCGGGACTGGTTCGCCACCGGCCCGGTCACTGGAAGTCCCGGGACCGGCTCGGCACCCGGAGGCTGAGCGGCTCGATCCGTTCGGCCATGAGGTTCGTGACGCCGTCCGCGTGCTCGACGGTGCCCCGGATCACGAGCGCGGCGCTGCCGCGCGCGGCCTTGCGGTGGCGGCCCCACACCCCGGCCGAGCAGATGACGTTGAGCAGACCGGTCTCGTCCTCCAGCGACAGGAACGTGACACCGCGGGCGGTCGCCGGTCGCTGTCGATGGGTGACCACACCCGCGACGCGTACCCGGGCGCCTGGTCCTGCTCCCGGTACCTGCGCGATCGTCAGCACCCCGGCAGCGTCGAGATCGGCGCGCCGGAACTGGGTGGGGAAGGAGTCGGTGGACAGCCCGGTGGCCCACACATCGGCGACAGCCTGGGTGAGCGGGTCCATCACCGGGAGCTCCGGGACCTCCAGCCCCACCGCGGTGAACGGCAGCGGCTCCTGCACGAAGGCTCCATGACGCCGTCCACTCTCCCCCGCCAGGGCGCCCGCGAGCCACAGCGCCTCGCGGCGGGTGTGGTCGAAGCTGGCCAGCGCACCCGCGGTGGCCAGCGACTCCAGCTGCGCGGCCGAGAGACCCACCCGACGCGAGAGGTCGGCGACATCCGCGAACGGTGCCCGCTCCCGAGCAGCGACCAGCCGCTCGGCGCTCTTCTCACCGATGCCCCGCACCGGTGCGAGCCCGAGCCGGACCACGAGGGAGCCGCCGCCTGTGCCTTCATCAACTCGCTGGACGCAGGCCTGGACCTGCGAGAGGGCGACGTCCGCCCGCTCGACCCGGACCCCTCGACGGGTGGCGTCCGCGACGAGCGAGGCCGGTGAGTAGAACCCCATCGGCTGGGCGGCGAGCAGACCGGCGTAGAAGGCCTCGGGGTGATGGACCTTCAACCATGAGCTGGCGTAGACGAGGTAGGCGAACGAGAAGGCGTGCGACTCCGGGAAGCCGAAGTCGGCGAACGCCTTCAGCTTGTCGAAGATCTGCTCGCCGATGTCGGGCCCGATGCCGCGCTCGGCCATGCCGTCGAGCAGGCGCTGGTGCAGCGCCTCCATGCGCTCCATCGAACGCTTGGAGCCCATCGCCCGGCGCAGCTGGTCGGCCTCACCGGGTGAGAAGCCGGCGACGTCGATCGCGATCTGCATCAGCTGCTCCTGGAACAGCGGCACCCCGAGCGTCTTCTCCAGCGCCGGCTCCAGCAGCGGGTGCAGGTAGGTGATGGGCTCACGCCCGTTCTTGCGGTTGATGAAGGGGTGCACGCTCTGCCCCTGGATCGGGCCGGGGCGGATGAGCGCGACCTCGACGACGATGTCGTAGAACCGGCGTGGCCGCAGCCGCGGCAGCGTGGCCATCTGGGCGCGGGACTCCACCTGGAACACGCCCACCGTGTCGGCGGCGCACAGCAGGTCGTAGACCGCCGGGTCCTCCTGCGGGATCGAGTGGAGGTCCACCTCGATCCCCTCGATCTCCTTCACCCAGGTGAAGGCCAGCCGCAGCGCGGTCAGCATGCCGAGGCCGAGGAGGTCGAACTTGACGAGTCCGGCGTCGGCGCAGTCGTCCTTGTCCCACTGCAGCACGGTGCGGCCCGGCATGGTGGCCCACTCGACGGGGCAGACGTCGATCACCGGGCCCTTGCACAGCACCATGCCGCCCGAGTGGATGCCGAGGTGGCGTGGCAGCCGCAGCATCTGCTCGGCCATGTCGACGACATGGACCGGGATGTCGTCGGTGTCGCCGGTCGCGGCGGCATCGACCTCCGCGCTGGGGGTCCAGGGCCCGTCACGGCGCAGCCGCTCCTGCTCGCTGAGGCGTTCGGGCGAGGGCGGCTGCTCGCCGTCGGGGCGGGGCTCGTGTGGGCGCAGCGAGCCCCAGCGTTCGATGCCCTTCGACCAGGCGTCCTGCTGGCCGATGTCGTAGCCGAACGCCTTGGCGGCATCGCGGACGGCGGAGCGGGGCCGGTAGGAGATGACGTTCGCCACCTGGGCGGCGTGCCGGCGTCCGTAACGTTCGTAGACGAACTGGATGACCTCCTCACGGCGCCGGGACTCGATGTCGACGTCGATGTCGGGGTAGCCCCGGCGGCCCTCGGAGAGGAAGCGTTCGAAGAGGAGCTTGTGCTGCACGGCGTCGACGGCGGTGATGCCGAGCGCGTAGCAGACGGCCGAGTTGGCCGCGCTGCCCCGGCCCTGGCAGAGGATGCCGTTGCGGCGGCAGAAGTCGACGATCTCACCGACGATGAGGAAGTAGCCGGGGAAGCCGAGCCGTTCGATGATGCCGAGCTCGTGCTCGATCATCGCGTAGGCGCCGGGCTGGCGCTCGGCGTGGCGAGGGCCGTAGCGCTCGGCCGCGCCGACCTCGGTGAGGTGCCGCAGCCAGGTGGCCTCGGTGTGGCCGGCGGGCACCGGGTGCGGCGGCAGCTCGGGGGCGACGAGCTCGAGGTCGAAGGCGCACTGCTCGGCGATCTCGAGGCTGGCGGTGAGCAGCCGCGGGTGGCGGCGGTGCACGTGCGCCATCTCCTGCGGCGAGCGGATGTGCTTCGCGGTGGGCGGCAGCCACCCGTCGAGCTGGTCGAGGCTGCTGCGGGCGTGCACGGCGGCCAGGGTGTCGGCGAGCGGCTGGTCCCGGGGCGCGGCGCAGTGGACGTTCCCGGTGGCGACCGCCGTGACCCCGGCCGCGTGCGCGAGATCGACCAGCACCTGGCTGCGGGCGGCATCGAGCGGCAACCCCCGGTCGGTGACCTCGACGACCACGTTCTGCCTGCCGAACGCCTCGATCAGCAGCTCCAGCTCGGCGCGCGCTGCGGGGACGTCCCAGGCGCCCGGAGTCGGCTCCAGCGCGCGGCGCACGGCACCCTGCCGGCAGCCGGTGAGCACGGTCCAGTGACCTTCGGCGTGCTCGGCCAGCTCATCGAGGCGATAGTCCGCCTCGCCCTTGCGACCGGTGGCGAGGTGCGCGGTCGCGATGGCGCGCGAGAGCCGCCGGTAGCCCTCCGGACCCCGGGCGAGCACGAGCAGGTGCTCCTGGCCCATGGTGAGCTCGGACCCGAAGATGCTGGGCAGCCCGAGGCCGCGCGCAGCCTCCGCGAAGCGCACGACGCCGTAGAACCCGTCGTGGTCCGTCAGCGCCAGCCCGGACAGCCCGCGCCCCACGGCCTCCACCACCAGCTCCTCGGGCTGGCTCGCTCCGTCGAGGAAGCTGAACGCCGAGTGGGCGTGCAGCTCGGCGTACCCCGGGTGCGTCGCACCCCTCGACTCGTCGAACATGCGTTCGAGTATGACGGATGTCCGCGGCGATCATCAACCGGTTCAGGATGCGGTCAGACCCCCGTCGACGAACAGGTAGGAGCCGGTGATGTAGGACGCCGCCGGGCTGCACAGGAAGGCCACGGCGTCCGCAACCTCGTCCGGCCGGCCCGGGCGACCGAGCGGGATCTGCGCCGACGCCGCCGCCGTGGCCGCGCCGTCGTTGAGCACCGAGGCGTTCATCGGCGTGTCGATGAACCCGGGCACGACGACGTTGACCCGGACGCCGTCCTTGGCGTGCTCAACCGCCATCGCGCGCGCCAGCCCGTGGGTGCCGGCCTTGCTGGCGCTGTAGGCCGTGCACCACGGCTCGTAGCCGAAGAGGCCGTTCGGGGACCCCACGACGACGACCGAGCCACCTCCGGCCGCCACGATCGCCGGCAGCGCGTGACGCATGGTGAGGAAGATCCCGGAGAGGTTCGTCCGGATCGTGGCGTCCCAGACCTCGAGCGGCAGCTCGCCGACCGGCGCGTCGCGATCCATGAGCTGCACGCCGGCACAGGCGACCGCGCACCGCAAGGGACGCGGGTCGGTCAGCAGCTCGGCGAAAGCGGCGGTCATCGCCGCGGCGTCACCGACGTCGACCTGCACGGCATCGGCGGCGCCACCTCGCGAGCGGACCAGCTCGGCGGCCTCGGCCACCTCGGGGCTGCGATCGAGAAGCACGACGTCGTAGCGATCGGCGAGCGCGAGCGCGACAGCTCGCCCGATCCCCGACCCGGCGCCGGTGACGAGGGCACGCGCGGGCGCCGTCATCAGTCCGAGCCCGCGAAGGCGGCCGTCTCGCCCAGCCCTTCGGGACCCAGCGCGAGGTAGCCACCGTCGACGGGGATCTCGGCACCGGTGATGAAGGAGGCGCCCTCACCGAGGAGGAAGGCGGTCGGTCGGGCGATCTCCCAGGGGTCGGCCAGTCGTCGCAGCATGGCGTAGCGGCCCCACACCGGCTCCCAGCGCTCCCGGTCACCACCGGCGGCACGCTCCACCTCCCGGGTCCAGACCCATCCGGGCTGCACGACGTTGACCCGGATGCCGTCGGCAGCGAGATCGAGCGCCTGGCACTTCGTGAGGGTGGTGATAGCACCCTTGGTCGCGTTGTAGGTCCAGCGGCCCGCCTGCGCGACCTTGGCGGACACGCTTCCGATGTTGACGATCGCGCCACCGCCGCCGGCAGCCATGAGGGGGGCGACGGCGGCGACCATGGTGGCGCAGCCGCGCACGTTGACCGCCAGGATCCGATCCCAGTCCGCGTCGGTGGCGTGCTGGCCGGCGGCGATGAAGCTGCCGGCCGAGTTCACGAGGTGGTCGATGCGGCCGAAGCGCCGGTGGACCTCGGCGACCGTGGACCGGCACGCCTCGCTGTCGGAGACGTCGAGCGGCAGCGCGATGCTGCGGCCGCCGATCTCGGCGGCGACCGCGGCAGCGGCCTCGGCCTCGCGGTCCAGCACGGCGACGACACCACCCGCGGCCGCCAGCTCGAGGGCGATCGCGCGGCCGATCCCGTTCGCGCCTCCCGTCACGATCGCGATGCGCTCGCTCATGCCACCCCTCCACCCGGGAAGCGTTCGAAGTTCGCGGGGTCGTAGAGCGGCAGCACCACGTCGGCGGTCCGGCGCACCCGCTCGTAGGTGCTGAAGGCCTCCCAGATGCTCTCGCTGATCCCGATCGGGTGGTTCTCGACGACGTTCTGGAGCCAGAAATAGCTGTCCGACAGCGCGACCACCCCGGCCTCGGTGTCGACGTCGAGGTTGAGCGAGGCGCGGTGATGGGTCAGGGACCACCAGCTCCGCACGCCGGGGACGATCTCGTCCTCGCGCCCCAGCAGCCGCACCCGGTGCCGTTCCGTCGTCACCAGCGGCACCAGGATCTCGTCGGGTATCGAGGTGCGACGGGCGTCGTGCAGCAGCGCCGGACCGTTGTGGAAGTGCTCCCAGCCCAAGCGGCTCAGGCAGATCTCGGCCCGCGGGAACGCCAGCACGTTGGAGATCGTGTACAGCTGCAGCGGCGTCAGGACCACGTGCGTGACGTCGTCCGGCGCGATGCCGAGACCCGCCAGCTGGTCGAGCAGGAACATCCCGGGGCGGCTGCGCATCGCGGCCCGCTCACCGAGGAACGACGTCCAGCCCGCGTTCATCGGGCCCAGGTCCTGCGCCGGCCCGGTGTTGACCAGCACGAGGCTCTGCGGACCCTCGACGACGGCGACCTGGAAGCACAGCTCGTACCAGCGGTCGAAGTCCTTCATCCAGAACAGCTCGGGGCCGGGCACCTCCGCCCGTCCGACGTCGAGCAGACGCACCGTGTGGACGGCACTCATGGGGACTCCTCTCCTTCCGACCAGTCTGGCCGATGCGGGTGCGCGGTGGTCGGTCTCAGCGGGCCGCGAGCAGGTCGGCCATGATCTGCGCGGCCCGCCGCTGCAGGTTGATCTTCGACGCCGCCGAGTAGTACGCGGCGTGCGGCGTCATCTGCACGCGCGGGTGACTGCGCAGCCGTCCGAGCACGTCGCCCGTGGGCGGCTCGACGGTCAGCACGTCGAGCGAGGCGGACCCGAGCGCCCCGGACTCCAGCGACGCGAGCAGCTCGCTCTCGTTCACGAGCCCGCCGCGCGAGGTGTTGACGAGATGGCCCGCAGGTCCGAGCGCGGTCAGAACGCGCGCATCGATCATGGCCGCCGACTCCGGCGTCAGCGGGGCGTGCAGGGTCAGGTGGTGCACCCGGCCGGCCAGCTCGACGACGTCGCTCACCTGCTCCACCCCGTCCGGCCATGAGCTGAGGTAGGGGTCCCACGCGAGCACCGGGTGCCCGAGCGCGGCGAGCTGGTGCGCGACCATGAGCCCGATCCGACCGAGCCCCACGACGCCGACGGGGTCGTCGGCAGGGGCGAACGGCGCGTCGATCTCGGCAACGGTCCAGGAGCCCGCTCGCACCGAGTCGGTCAGCGGGCGGAGCCGGCGGGCGTGCGCCAGCACGAGCGCGACCGTGTGCGCGGTGACCTCGCGCAGGCAGTAGTCGGGGACGTTGGCGACCGTGATCGAGCGCGCAGCGGCGGCGTCCAGGTCGAGGTTGTCCATGCCGATGCCGTAGCGGACGATGGCGCGCAGCCGCGGCAGCGCATCCATGGTGGCGGCGTCGACCGGCAACCACTGGACGAGCAGGGCGTCGGCGTCCTGAGCCTGCTCCCGGATGTCGTCGGCGTGCTGGGCGTGCAGCAACCGGAGGGTGTGGTCCCCGAGGATCTCTCGCTCGATCGACCCGTCTCCCAGATCGGTGTCGGTGATCGCTACGACCGCCATGTCACTCCCGTCGCACTACGGTATATTCGTAGTATCACCATACAGGTTGGAGACGGCGTGCGATCCCTGGTTCTCGAAGACTTCGGCCGCCTCACCCTCCATCACGAGGAGGAGCCGCACCCGCCCGCCGGCTGCGTCGCCGTCGCGGTCGCCTACAGCGGCATCTGCGGCACAGACATCCACGGCTACACCGGGTCCAACGGACGACGGCGATCGGGACAGGTCATGGGCCACGAGGCGTCCGGGGTCGTGCTCTCCACCGCGGCGGACGTGGTCGGGGTGAGCATCGGCGACCGCGTCGTGATCAATCCCCTCGTCGGATGCGGTGCGTGCGGTGCGTGCCTGCGCGGCCAGGCCCAGCAGTGCCCCGACCAGTCCGTCATCGGGGTGACCCCGTCCTCCCCCGGTGCCTACGCCGACGTCGTGATCGTCCCGGCCGGGAACCTGGTCGCCCTCCCGGCGGCGCTGTCGCTGCGCCTGGCCGCGCTCGTCGAGCCGCTCGCGGTCGCCGTGCACGCCATCGAGCTCGGACGCCCGCAGCGCGGCGAGGTCGTCGCCGTGCTGGGTGGCGGACCGATCGGGCAGTCTGTCGTGCTCGCGCTGTCGGTGCTCGAGCCGCAGGCTCGGGTCCTCATCAGCGAGCCCAACGCAGACCGGAGACGGCTGTGCACCGACCTCGGCGCCCTTCCGTTCGACCCCGGTTCGACCGGAGCGGGCGCCCCGACAGATCTGGTGATCGACGCGGTCGGCCACCCCGCCACCTACGCCGCCGCGCTGAGCACGACGCGCCGGGGCTCGCGCACCGTGGTCATCGGGCTGCACAGCCAGCAGGTGACGATCGACGCCTTCGCGCTCACCACCGGGGAACGGAGCCTTCACGGCAGCTACTGCTACACGCCCACCGACCTGCGGCGGGCGGTCGACGTGCTGACGACGCGACCCCAGCAGGCGGCCACGCTCGTCTCGACCGTCGTCAGCCCCGAGGAGAGCGCGGCGACCTTCGACTGGCTCGCCTCCCCCGCGCCGCCCGCGGGCAAGGTGCTCATCTGTTTCACGGACACGAACGAGCCCGTGGCCGCGCACCGATGAGCAGCGACCCGGGTCGCGCGAGCTGGCACGGCGAGCAGGTCCAGGCGGTCACCGGCGGCGCGCTGACGGTCCTGATCTCGCCGGAGCGCGGCGGCAAGATCGTCTCGCTGCGCGACCGGGAGGGAGGCGAGTGGCTGTGCCAGCCGGCAGGTGCGTTGTCACCGCCGGCGGCACCCGGCGCCGTCTTCGTCGACGCGGAGATGTGCGGCTGGGACGAGTGCGCGCCGTCGACCCATCCCTGCACCGTGGGCGGCCGGCCGATACCGGACCACGGCGACCTGTGGACCGCACGGTTCCGCGCGGGTGGCGACGGGCTCGAGGCCGACGGGACGTCCCTCGGCTACCGGTTCCGACGACGCGTGCTGCCGACCGACGCCGGCGCGCGGATCGAGTACGAGGCGCAGGCGCTCACCGATGTGGTCCCGTTCCTCTGGGCCGCCCACCCGCAGCTGGTCGCTCCACCCGGGGCGAGGGTGGAGCTCGGAGAACCGGTCGAGGAGGTCGTCGAGGTCCTCGAGCCCGGGTTGCCGCGGGTGCCGTTCACGCCTGACCTGGCGGAGATCGACACCGTGGTCCGAGGCGGCTACCGGAAGTGGAACGTGCCACCGGAGCGGGCCGCCACGAGCGTGAGCCTGATCCGTGGCCCGCGGCGTCTCACCGTGCGGATGGGGCCTGAGACGCCCTATCTCGGGATCTGGTTCGACGCGGCCGCGTTCAGCAACGAGCCGACCATCGCGATCGAGCCGTCGACGGGGTACGTCGACGCGCTCGACGTCGCCATCGAGCAGCATCGCGCCACCGAGCTCGTCCCCGGGCGGCCGCTGAGCTGGACGATCGAGCTCGAGGTGGCGCCCGCCTGAGTGAGGCGGCACCGGGGGGCTCAGCGCTGCGGGTAGCCGGGGACGTCGAGGATGTGCGAGCGCACGAGGCTCTCGAGCTCCTCCGGCGGTGCGTCCCGCAGCGCGTCGAGCAACCGCTGGTGGTCGACGACGCTGTCGTTGAGGTACTGCGCCGAGTGCTGTGTCGTCGTGTAAAAGAAGCGGCGGATCGAGCCGGACAGCGACTCCCACAGGCGCGACGCCTCGGCCATCCCGGACAGCTGCATGACGGCACGGTGGAAGTCGACGTCGAGCTCGACCACGGCCTGCGTGTCGCCCCGGCGCGCAGCCTCGGCCATCCGCGCCAGGTGCGCTCCCAGGTCGGCGGCGGCCGCCTCGTCGAGGTGCGCGCGCGCGTGCCGGAACCCGCAGATCTCGAGCACCACCCGGACCGGCATCAGGACCTCGTGCACGGTCAAGGTGTCGATCTGGGTCACCACCGAGCCCCGGTAGGGCTCGGAGCGGACAAGACCCTCGACCTCGAGCTGCCGGAGCGCCTCGCGGAGCGGCCCGCGGCTGACCTGGTGCCGGTCGCTCAGCTCCTGCTCGCGCAGCCGCACGCCGGGTGGCAGCTCACCGCTGATGATCTGCTCCCGCACCACCGCGGCCACCTGGTCGCGCAGTGCTCGGACACCGACGGGGCCACCCTGACCCAGGCGTGGCAGGGCGCCGTCACCCGAGTCGCGCAGCATGCCGGTGAGTCTAGGCACAGGCGGTCGGCGGACCTCGGAACCGGGCATCTCAGAGCACCCCGTAGCGTCGGTAGGCCTCGGTGCTCGTCATCCCCGCCTCGATCTCTCGCCGCACCTCACGCTCGGCACGGACCTTCTCGAGCGCAGCCTCGACGACCTCGGGGACCACCTCGGCAGGCACGACGACGACGCCGTCGGCATCGCCGACCAGCAGGTCGCCGGGAGTCACCGCCACGCCCTCGATCTCGATCGGCACGCGGAAGTCCAGCACCGCGGCGCGCGCCCCGGCGTCCTGGGCGTAGGCGCCGCGCGAGAACACCGGCCACGACTGGGCGAGGACGCCGCGGGTGTCGCGGTGGTAGCCGTCGATGACGGCCCCGGCGGCGCCGCGCACGCGTGCCGTCGCGGTGAGCAGCTCCCCCCACGCCGCGCAGGCGAGCCGACCGCTCCGGGCCAGGTAGATGTCGTCCTGGTGCAGGTCGTCGAGCGCCTCGGTCAGTCGTCCGAAGGGCTCGGCAGGCTCGCCGAAGACATCGCCGATGAGCACCGGCATCGCCCAGCCGGCGACCGTCATGGAGCGGTCCAGCGGTTGCACCTCGGGCGGCAGGAACCGGTGCCGGTGCCCGAGCCGGTCGAGCACGTCACCGACGACCGCCGACCCCAGCTCGGTGCGGATGATCTCCAGGTCCACGGCAACCTCCGTCATCGGGTCACCAGCCCCGGGTAGGGCGATGCGGCCGCGTAGAACGCGAGCGCCTCCGGATCGAGCTCCACACCGAGACCGGGGCCGTCGGGCACCGCGAGCATGCCGTCGTGATCGAGGGCGGGAGGCGAGGCGAGCAGGCCGTCGATGTACGCCGACGGCGTCACGTACTCCACGAGCGTCCCGAGCGGGCGGGCGCTCGCCAGGTGCAGGTCGGCGGTCAGCCCGACGGCGTTGTTCCAGCCGTGCGAGACCATCTGCACCCCCGCGTCCTCCGCCATCCACCCGATCTTGCGGGCCTCGGACAGCCCACCGCACTTGGTGGTGTCGGGCTGGATGATGTCGACGGCGCTCCGGTCGAGCAGGGCCGCGAACGCGCGCCTGCCGACGAGGACCTCCCCGGTGGCGATCGGCACGGGCGAGGCCTCACGCAGCAACCGATACCCCTCGACGTCGTCGGGAGGGAGCGCCTCCTCGAACCACGCGATGTCGTGATCGGCGAGCATCCGGGCGGTCCGGATGGCCCAGGCCCGGCCGTGGGGCCACGCCTGCTCGCTGGCGCCGGCGTCGATCATGAGCTCGATGTCGGGCCCGACGACCCGTCGGGCCGTCCGCACCAGCTCCTCGTCGGTCGCGTGGTCGAGGCGGCCGAAGGGCTTCCAGCCGATCTTCATCGCGCGGTAGCCGAGCGCCAGCACGGCCTCGAGCCGCTGCTCGAGCTGCTCGGGCGGGTCGAACAGCAGGGAGGCGTAGGGCCGCACCCGCTCGCGGTAGCGGCCACCCAGCAGGGTCGAGACCGAGACGCCCTGGATCTTGCCCCAGAGGTCCCAGAGCGCGATGTCCAGCCCGGAGAGCGCGTGGCCGACCGCGCCTCCGCGACCCTGCCAGAACAGCATGGTGTCCAGGTGATCGGTGGTGTGCTCGGGCGAGTCGACGTCCCGCCCGAGCAACCACGGCCTGACCAGGTCCAGCGCCGCCTCGACCAGCGCCTGGCTGGTGTAGACCCCGCCGTAGCCCAGCCGACCCTCGTCGTCGGTCACGACGACGATCGTCTGGATGTTGGTGTCGAGGTCGGTCTCGTGCACCCACCCGGAGGCGGGTGTGTGCCCCACGAGGGGGATGGTGACGACGCCGGTGATGCGCATGCTGCTCCGTTCTGCGACCTGTCGAGGAAGTTGCCTAGGACCCGCCGCCACTGTTGGCGACGACCCGGTCGAACGGTTCCTGCATGGCTGCCACCGCCTCGGCCGCGGTCGCGCGACCCAGGGTGACCGACTCGATCTGGGGCTGGTAGACCGTGTCCCAGAGCTGCTGCCACTCGACGGCGTACGCGCCGAAGGCCGGCTTGCTGACGGCCTGCGACTCCTGGAACACGGCGAGCTCCTCGGCCGGCACACCGGTCGCGGCGCTGACCGTGCTCGTCCAGTCCCCGGCCAGCGACAGCTTGGACGACATCCAGTTCTGGGCCGCGATCGGGAATCTCGCCTGGGACTCGGCGGACGCCAGGAACTCGAGAAGCCGGAAGGCGGCCTGCTCATCGGGCTGGTTGAGCGGGATCGCCAGGTTGCCGAGGTACTGGTAGCCACGCCGCGGCAGGCTGACCGGAGCCGGGATCGCGGCGATGCCCCACTCGAAGTCCTCGATCGTCGCGTACGTGGCGATCGCGCCCATGAACGTGACCTTCATGCCGAACGTGCCGGAGACGAAGAGGTCGGGAAGCCCTTGGCTGGCGAGCGCCTCCGTCTGGGAGGCGTCCGGCTGCACCTTGTGGCGGTTGATGAGATCGCCCATGAACTGGATGGCCTCGATGAGCTCGGGGCTGGTGTTGAGCTCGGTCGGGTAGCCCGTGACATCACCCTCGTCGTCCCAGAGGTTGACGCCGAAGTTCGCGAGCTCGTATCGCGGGTCCTGCCAGCCCTGGAACCCGAACTGGTCAGTGCCCTGGGTGAGCGCCTGCGCGGCCTCCAGGAACGCGTCCCAGGTCCAGGACCTGTCGCCCCAGTCCTTCGGCGGCAGCGGGACACCCGCCTCCTCGAACATCGTCTTGTTGTAGACGAGCGCGACCGTGAGCGCCTCGTTCGGCACGCTCAGCAGCTGGCCGTCCCAGGTGCTGAGCTCGATCGCGGCCTCGGTGTAGTCGCCGAGGTCGATCGAGCTGTCGGCCACGTAGTCGTCCAGCGGAGTCATCTGGTCACGGGAGGCGTAGTAGCGCAACCCGCGGTTGTAGAGCGATCCCCAGACGGCGGGTGGCGTGCCGCCGGCGATCAGCAGGTCGACCCGCTGGTCGTAGCCGTCGATCGGCACGTAGGTCTCGTTGACCGTGATGCCCTCGTTCTCGGACATGAACTGGGCGATGAGCTCCTTGAGCACGGGCTCCTCGGGCTCGAGGTTGCGCCACAGGAACTCCAGCTCCCCCGAGCCCGACGAGGCGCCGCCAGCGGGCGGGTCGGCGTTGGGGCCGCATGCAGCCAAGGTCAGGGATCCGGCGAGCGCGCCGGACCCGAGCAGGAAGCCGCGCCGGGACAGGGCGTGCCGTGTGTTCTTCGCCATCGGAGGACCTTTCACTGGTGGTGCGAGGGGGAGGGATGGTCCGAGACGGCGCGGAGTGCGACGACGAACCGGTGCGGGGCCAGCAGGATCGGTGCGGATCCGTGCACCCGGGCAGGCGGCGACTGCGGGGCGTGCACGAGCAGGTCCCGGGAGTCCCAGGCAGGCAGGTGCGCCGCGACCGGTTCGTCGCCGCTGTTGTGCAGCACGACGGCGGTGCCGTGCTGCGAGACGAAGACGGCGTGCTCGACGTCGCCCGTCACCTCGATCCCGTGATGGTCACGAAAGTCGTGGGGATCCAGGTGCTCGGCCAGCTCTCGACGCAGCTTCAGCGCCGCGGCGAGGTAGGCGTGGAACGCGGGGTCGGCGGAGACCGGCCGACGCAGGAACCAGGTCTCGACGTCGACCGGGCGGGCGGTCATCACGGCCTTCCCGATCTGGTCGTACCCCCAAGCTCCCACGGCGCAGGTCTCGAGCAGCTCTGGCAGCGTGTACGCCTGGATGCGCGCGCTGTGCGGGTCGAAGTGCCGCCCGTAGGCGAAGTCGAGGTGCTGGTGCATCCAGTCCGGGACCTCTTCACCGGCCAGGACGAAATCGGGGAACTCGACCTGCATCCGCGAGCGCAGGGCCGCCAGCCGGGTGTCCAGCCGGCGCAGCTGCTCCTCGGGGGCACCGGGGGTGTGGCCGTGGTGGTCGGCGTAGCAGATCGGCGCCTCGTCGCAGAGCAGGTCCATCTGGACGCCGTCGAGCCCGAGGCGTGCGAGGCTGCGCAGCTCCTCGGTGAAGGTTTCCCACCAGTCGTCGCTGAAGGGGCAGATCCGCTGCCAGATCGGACCGGTTGCCTCGTAGGTGCGCAGCATGGACTCGGAGAACGACTCCAGCGTGGTCTTGGGCCACACCTCCTGCCGCGGCGTGCCCTCGCGGTCGACGACAACCCACGGTTCGAAGCGTGCTGCTTGCGGGTCATCTGTGGCGAGGCAGCTCTGCCGATGGGTCATCACGACGACGCGGCCCCCGACGGCGTGGACGCGTTCGCACATCCGCGCGAAGCCCGCCGCGCCGCCGAGGTCGTCGGCCGGCTGGATGTCGGAGTCGGCGCTCTCCGCTCCTCGGTGCTCGTGCCCGTAGACCATCAGCACGTCGACGCCGTCGACCGGGTAGGTCTGCTCCATGATCGCGGCGAGCTCGTCGAAGGTGTGGAAGCGCTCGTCGAGGTGGGTCTTCGCGAGCAGGTGCTGGAACCCGGTGAACTCCGCCATCCACGCGGGCCGGGTCGGCCAGCTGAAGGTGGCCCGCGCCCACGAGCGGTAGCGGTCTGCCGCGGCGTGCCAGTCGCCGAGGTGGGCGCGGACACGGGTCGTCTCGCCCTCCCATTCCTGGCCCTGGTCGATCGCGACCAGTCGCTGGATCGCGATGTTGAGGTAGTGCGGTGTACCCGGTGGCAGATGGTGCACCCCGGTGAAGTCACCGAACTCCGCCGGCGCCTTCTCCACCCGGAAGCTGGTCGTGGTGAGGCTGGTGTCGGCGACCCAGAACATCAGGCCGTCCTCCGGCCCGCTGTAGTCGAGCCACTGGCTCTTGAGCTTGCGCGGGTAGGTGTAGTGCGCGGTCTCCAGCAGCACCTCGGAGTTGAAGATGTACTCCTGGTCGGCGAGGCGGTGGTGCAGCACGTCCGGCTGCGCCGCGTTGCTGGTGACCAGGTCGGCACGGTCCTCCCCCGGTTGCCCCCAGGCCTGCAGCGCCGTCAGCACCGGGCACCAGACCTCGCGGACCCGGTGGCTGTGCTCGTTCCCGACGTGCAGCCGGAAGCTCGCCTCGTCGCCGTCGAGCAGGACCTCGTAGGTGACGGCGATCGGTACCCAGGTGGTGGCGGGCGCCGTGGCCGACTCCCGTGCCACCACCCGGTCGTAGTGGTAGCGCGCCGTCGTCTCGGTGACGACGACCTCGCGCGGCACCTGGTCGGATCCCCACACGTGCCAGATCGGGTAGCCGTCGGACTGCACGACGAGCTTCCAGCTCTCGGGCAGCTCGTGGTCGGCGCGCGCCGTGCGGCCGTTGGCCAGGTTCGTCAGCTGCACCACGCTGCCGCGTCGGTCGAGGTCGACCGCGATGCCCTCGGCACGCAGGGTCGTGGTGACCGGCGGCTGCGCCGGGGTGCCGTCGATCTCGATCGGCGTCATCCGCTCAGGCCGGTACATCGGCGTGCTCCCTGATGGTGAGGACACAGAAGCTGTGGGGCTCGAGGTCGACCGGGCCGCTCGACCAGGACGTCGGCGGCTCACCCGGTCGGTGCAGCTGCGCGGCGGGCAGCCGTCCCGGCTCGATCGTGAAACTCTGCGGCTGGTCGGTGACGTTGGCGACGACGACGGCCACGCCTGCCGCGCTCCGATGGACGCCGTGCTCGACCCGCCCCTCGATGCTGAGGCCGTCGGTGTCCTGGAAGCCGCCGCTCATCAGCAGGTCGGCGAGGCCGATGCGCAGCGCGTTGGCCTCGGCGATGGCGCGATGGAACGCGGGGTCGTCGAGGATGGGTCGCTTGATCAGCAGCACCTCGACGCCGAAGCCGCGACCGGTCATCACCGCCTTGCTGAGCTGGTCGTAGGCGAAGGCGCCGACCGAGCACGTCTCGAGCAGCTCAGGCAGCGCGTACCGGAAGATGCGCGCCCCGGTCGGGGTGCCCCGGTCGTCGTACGCCTCGGGGTAGCGGCTGAAGGACACGTCGAGGTACTGGTAGAGCCAGTCGGAGAACTCCTCACCCATGAGAGTGAAGTCCGGGTTGACCTCCTGGACGCGCTGCCGCAACCAGGCCAGGCGCTCCCCCAGCTTGCGCAGCTGCTCCTCCGGGGCACCCGCCTTGTGCCCGTGACCGGTGGCGTAGCAGATCGGCCCCTCGTCCACCATGAGATCCATCTGCACGCCGTCGAGGCCGAGGTCGATCAGCTGCAGCAGCTGGTCGAGGAACGTCTCCCACCAGGAGTCGGAGAACGCGCACACGCGCTGCCAGATCGGACCGGTCGCCTCGTAGGTGCGCAGCATGGAGCGGCCGTAGGACTCCAGCGATGTCTTGGGCCAGATCTCCTGACGCGGCATACCCTCGCGCGTCACCACGAACCAGTCGGCGAACAGCGCGGTCGCCGGGTCGTCGGTCGCCAGCGCAGCATGCCGATGGGTCATGATCATCACCCGGCCGCCCTGCGCGTGCACCCGCCGCGCCAGCTCGGCGAAGCCCTCCGAGCCGCCCAGCGACTGAGCCGGCTGGATGTCGAAGTCGGCGCTCTCGCAGCCGCGGTGCTCGTGCCCGTAGGTCATCAGGACGTTGATGCCGTCGCGCGGCTGGGTCTGCGCGAACGTCTCGGCGAACCGGTCGAAGGTGAAGTAGGTCTCGTTGAGGTGGGTCTTGCCCAGCAGGTGCTGGAAGCCCGTGAACCCCTGCAGCCAGTCCGGACGGTCGCACCACGTGTAGGCGGACCTGGCCCACGCGCGGTAGCGGCTGGCGGCGGCGTGCCAGTCGCCGTCGTGGGGATGCAGCACGACCGGTGCTCCCTGCCAGGTCTCCCCCGGGTCGATCGAGGTCAGTCGCTGCACGGCGGCCGTGAGGTGACGCTCGGTCCCCTCCGGGTAGTGGTGCGCGCCGGTGAAGTCACCGAACTCCGGTGGGTACTTCTCGATCCGGAAGCTGGTGGTCGTCAGGCCGGCGTCGCGCACGTAGAGCAGCAACCCGCGGTCGGGGCCGGAGAGGTCGAGCCACTGCATCTTCAGCTGCCGTGGGTAGCGGTAGTGGGCGACCTCGGCGAGCACGTCGACGTTGAAGGTGAACTCCTGCCGAGCCAGCGGCTGGTGCAGCACGTCGGGCTGCTGCCAGTTGCTCGTCGTCATCGAGAGGTCGGCGGCTGGGGCGTCGAGCGCTCGCCCCCAGGCGCCGTCCAGGCCGGTGAGCACCGGGCACCAGACCTCCCGGATGCGGAACCGGCCGCCGTTGCCGATCTCCATCGAGAACCGGACCTCGTCCTGGACGAGCTGCACGGTGTACGCCACCCGGATATCCAGCCGCTCGCCGTCGTGCTCGACGGCGTCGTAGCGGAAGGTGACTTGGTCCGCGTCGCGCTCGACGGCGTCGGGCACCTGGTCACGTCCCCGGATGTGCCGCACGGGGTATCCGTCGGTCAGGGTGACGAGCTTCCAGCTGTCGGCGGGAACCGCGGAACCCCGGACGGGGCTGCCGGTCCGCGCATCGGTCAGCTGCAGCACGGCCCCGCGCTCGTCGAGGTCCACCGCGACGACCTCGTTGACCATCCTGATCGGTGCGGTCATCAGGTTCTGCTCTCTCACGGTCTCAGCCCCGCAGACCGGAGGTCACGATGCCCTGGATGAAGTAGCGCTGGAATAGGAAGAACAGGACGAGACACGGCAGCATCCCCATCAGGGCGCCGGCCATCATGAGGTTCCACGCCGTGACGCCCTGGGGGTTGGGGAAGGCCGCCAGGCCCACGGGGAGCAGCTGCAACGCATCGTCGTTGATGTAGATGAGCGGCCCGAAGAGGTCGTTCCACACCCCGAGGAAGCTGAAGATCGCGACGGCGGCGTGCGCCGGCATCGCCAGCGGCGCGATCACGCGCGCGTAGATGCGGAGCTCGCTGGCGCCGTCGAGCGTGGCCGCCTCGCGCAGCTCCCGCGGGATGGTGCGGAAGAACTGGCGGAGAAGGAACACGCTGAAGGCGCCGCCACCGAACCACGACGGTGCGATGAGCGGCATCCAGGTGTTGAGCCAGCCGAGCTCGCGGAAGATCACGTAGGTCGGGACGAGCGTCACGATGCCGGGGATCATCAGGCCGCTCAGCACCATCGCGAAGAGCGCCGAGCGCCACCGCGAGCGCAGGTAGGCGAACCCGTAGGCACTGATTGAGGCGGTCACCACGGTCCCGAGGGTGGCCAGCCCGGCGACGATGAAGCTGTTGAGCGCGTAGCGACCGACCTTGCCACGCACCCACGCCTCGGCGAAGTTGCTCCACTCGACCGTGGTCGGCAGCCACTGGACGGGAAGTCTGAAGAGATCCTCCAGGGGCATGACCGCGGTGCGCAGCATCCACAGGAACGGGACGAGGATGATCGCGGCTCCGAGGAGCACGATCAGCTGCGCGACCACCCTGCCCGCGGTCCAGCGTCGGCGACCGGTGACCCGCGGCCGTTCCAGCACGTCGGTCACGACTGCGCCTCCTCGTGCACCCAGATCCGCTGGGAACGGAAGACCAGCAGTGTCAGCAGACCGATGACGAGGAAGAGGATCCAGGCGAGCGTGCTGCCATAGCCCATCTGGAAGTAGAAGAAGGCGTTGCGGTAGATGTAGAGCACGGCGAACAGGCTCGAGTTGATCGGGCCGCCCTCGGTCATCACATAGGCCTGGGTGAAGACCTGGAGCGAGCCGATGATGCTCATCACGAGGTTGAAGAAGATGACCGGAGAGACCATCGGCAGCGTGATGCTGAGGGTTCGGCGCACCGCGCCCGCGCCGTCCAGCTGCGCGGCCTCGTAGAGCTCGTTCGGGACGCCCTGCAACCCGGCGAGGTAGATGACCATCGCGCCGCCGATGCTCCAGCTCGACATCAGGATCAGTGCGGGGATCACCCACTCCGGCGAGGTGAGCCACCGCGGCCCCTCGATGCCGACCCAGCGCAACGCGGTGTTGATCACGCCGATCGTCGGGTTGAAGATCCAGGTCCACAGGATCGCGACCGGCACGCCGCTGATGACGGAGGGCATGTAGTAGATGGTGCGGAACACGCGTTGCCCGACGATCGGCTGGTTCATCAGGAGCGCCACCAGGAACGCCAGCACCGAGGTGAGCACGACCGAGCCGACCGCGTAGTAGAGGGTGACCCGCAGCGACTGCCAGACCAGCGGGTCCTCGAACAGCGCCCGTCGCCAGTTGTCGAGGCCGACCCACTGCGGCGCGGTGATGACGCCGTAGTCCATGAAGCTCATGACGAGGCTGAAGATCATGGGGCCGAGCGTGAAGAGCAGGAATCCGAGCACCGCGGGCAGCATGAACAGGTAGCTGTTGCGAGCCTCGATGCGTGCCAGCCCGCGCGGCCGCTCTCGCCGGGACGCAGGCCTCGGCTCGGTGCTCGCGCCGTCCGGTCCGGACGCGGGTCGGCGCTCGGGCGGTGTTGCGACAACGGCCACGGACGCTCCCATCGACGATCGGTGCGCCGAACGTAGACCCGGACCTCAGGTTTGTCAACAATCAGGTGTCTGACTCACCACACATCGTATGGTTGACAATCTGTAGGTGGGCTCCCTACGGTCAGCCGCATGGACACCGCGACGGGCTCCGACGTCACGATCATCGGCGCCCGGCTGATCGGCCTGCAGGGCCGCGACACGGGCGCCGCCTGGGGTGACGACGTGCACGAGCAGGAGAGCCGGCAGACGCTGCTGGTCCTCGAGACGGGTGACGGGCTGGTCGGTTACGGAGCTGCGTACACCAGTCTCGGGTTGGCGGCGGCCGCGATGGAGCTGCTCGCCCCGTGGTTCATCGGCACCAGCGTGGACGAGCCGGAGCGGCGTACCGAGCAGCTGCACCAGCGTGCGTACTGGCAGGGCCGCGGCGGCGCGCTGACCACGGTGATCAGCGCCGTCAACATCGCGCTCTGGGACCTGTGGGGCAAAGTGTGCGGACAACCGATCGGCGTTCTCATGGGCGGTCGCTACCGGGACCGGGTGCGCCCCTACGCCTCGCTCCCCTTCGGCACCGCCGAGCACACGTGGGACGTCGTCACGGCAGCACGGGAGAAGGGCTACCTCGACGTGAAGCTCGGCTGGCAGCCGTTCGGGTGGGAGTCGGTCGCGACCGACGAGAGGTTGGTCCGGGTGGCGCGGGACGCCGTCGGCGACGGACGGCTGATGATCGACGCCGGGGGGAGCGCCGCCTTCTGGCCCCACCGGCACGCCTGGGCGCGCCGGACCGCGCAGCTGCTCGCCGACCACGACGTCTACTGGTTCGAGGAGCCGTTGGACCCGGACGACCTCGACGGCTATCGCACGCTGCGCATGCACTCCCCCGTCCGCATCGCCACGGGTGAGGTGCTGACGCGCCGCCAGTCCTACCGCCGCCTCATCGCCGACCGGTGCCTCGACGTCGTGCAGCCCGACACCACCAAGGTGGGCGGGCTGTCGGAGGCACGGCGGATCGGCTGGGCCTCGCACGACGCCGGTCTCGAGTACGTGCCGCACGGCTGGAACAACGTCGTCGGGCTCGCCGCCGACCTCCAGCTGGCCTCCGCGCTGCCGCACTGCCGGCAGATCGAGTACGTCGACTCCGGCGACTACATGACCGAGCTCCTCGACGGCACGATGTCGCTCGAACCCGACGGGATGCTCGCGATCCCCGCCGGTTCCGGCCTCGGGATCACCCTCGACACCGATGCGCTGGCGCGGTTTCCTCAGACCACCCTCGGACGACCCGATCGGACTGACGCATGAACATCCTCGCCGTCGGCGCGCACCCCGACGACATCGAGTGCTTCTGCTCGGGAACGCTACTCAGGTACCGGGCAGCCGGGCACCGGATCTTCCTGGCGCTCACCACGAGCGGGAACGCCGGCTCAAACGTCATCCCCACCACCGCCGAGGTCGCCGCCACCCGCGAGGCGGAGCAGCTGGTCGCCGCCCGCGGTTACGACGCGGAGGTGCGGTTCCTCCGCTTCGACGACCAGGGCCTTCACGACACCCCGCAGACGCGGCGTGCGGTGCGCTCCGCGATCCGCTGGGCGAACCCGGACGTGATCCTCACCAACCCGCCCTGGGACATGAGCACCGACCACGCGGTCACGGGCAAGCTGGTCGCGGACCTCATGCTCTCGCTCGGCGGCAACCTGCATCCGTCGGACGTGCCCCCGATCACCAAGGCGCCCTCGTTGTTCTTCTGGGACATCGCCGCCGGTCTGCGGTTCGACCCGGAGGCCTACGTCGACATCAGCGAGCACGCCGAGCAGAAGGCGAGCCTCATCAACACCCACGTGAGCCAGCGCGCGTGGATGGGAGAGTTCTTCGAGGATGACTTCGCCGAGGCCTCGATGGTGCTGTCCCGCCTCCGTGGCTTGCAGTCCGGTACCCGCTACGCCGAGGGTTTCGTCGGCTACCAGATCCAAGGCTTCGTGGCCGACTACCGGCTGCTCCCCTGAGCAGGACAGCAACCGACCCACCACCGTCGCACCCCACTTAGCAGACAGGACCCTCACGTGAGCTCCCCCCACCCCCTGGACCCGAGCGCGCGGTGGATCGGGCGAGACCCGCTCTACGTGCCCGAGTTCGACCCGCGATCGGGACCGCAGGACACCCCGATGGCGCTCATCTCCGGCGAACCGGCGCTGCTGCTGCGCCGCGTCGTGGAGATCCCCGAGCAGCTCGTGTCCGCCACGCTGCGCATGAGCGCGCGCGGGGTCTATGTCGCTCGTCTGGGTGGACGCCGGGTCGACGACGTCCAGCTCGCCCCCGGCTGGACCGACTACCACCACCGGATCACCTACCGGACGGTGGACGTCACCGCCCACCTCGCACCCGGGCCCCAGGTCTGGTCCGTCGAGCTCGGACCCGGTTGGTTCTCCGGGTTCCTCGGGATGGACGCCGGGCGACGCGCGCGACACTACGGCGAGCACACCAGCGTCATCGGCGAGCTCGAGATGCGCACCGCGGACGGAGCGGTCATCCGCCACGTCACCGACGATGGCTGGGTGGTCAGCGACGGAGGCACACTCCATGCCGACCCGATGCTCGGCCAGATGACCGACCCACGCCGCGAACCGGCGGGCTGGCACGACCCCGCGGCCGACCAGCCGGGCGCCGTTCCCGCGGTGGTGACGGACCCACCGTCGGCACGCTTCGAGCCGCAGGTCGCGCCGGACCTCGTCGTCACCGACGTCCTCACGCCTACGGCGATCACCACGATCGCGCCCGGCACCACACTCATCGACCTCGGCGTCAACATCGTCGGCCGCGTCCGCCTCAGGATCCCCGCGGCGAGCGCCGCACGGCCCGCAGGTGCCCACATCCACCTGCGCCACGGCGAGGCGCTGAACGGCGACGGCACCCTGTACACGGAGAACCTGCGCGCAGCGCTGGCGCACGACATCGCGGTCATCACGGACACCGAGTGGGTGTTCGATCCCGAGTTCACGTTCCACGGCTTCAGGTACGTCGAGATCGTGGGGTACCCGGGCACCGTGACGCCGGACGACGTCAGCGGCCTGGTCATCGGGCCCCGCGTGAGCACCGTCGGGAGCTTCAGCTGCAGCGACCAGACGGTGAACACGCTGCACGACAACGTGCTCCGCACCATTCGGAACAACCTGGTCGGCGCTCCCACGGACTGCCCGCAGCGCGACGAGCGGCTGGGATGGATGGGCGACGCGAGCGCCATCAGCGCCACGATGCTCTTCAGCCTGGACATGGATGACTACCTGGCCTCCTGGTTCGTCGACGTCCGCGACGGGCAGCACCCCAACGGCGCGTTTCCCGACGTCGCCCCGCGAGTCGTCGTCGACGCCGAAGGAGCGCCGGCCTGGGCTGACGCCGGGGTGCTGGTGCCCTGGCGCCATCACCGGTACGGCGGGCCGCGGGCCACCCTCGAGGCGCACTATCCCGCGATGTCCGCGTTCATGGACCACCTGGAGCGGAACAACCCGGACCACTACCGGTCGCGCGCGCTCAGCCGCAGCTACGGAGACTGGTTGAACCTCGACGACCCGACGGACAAGGCGCTGTTCGCGACGGCGCACTGGGCGCTCTGCGCTGACGCCATGACGGCCGCGGCCCGGGCTCTGGACCGGGCGGACGACGTCGAGCGCTGGAGCGCCTCCGCCGCCGCCATCCGCGACCCGTTCGCCGAGGCGCTGCTGGCCGGCGGCCCGGGGCGAGGCAGCCAGACCGTGCTGGCCATGGCCATCATGGGCCGGCTGGTCGACGACCCCACGCGGGCGGAGCTGGGAGCACGCCTCCGAGAGGCGGTCACCGGCAACGGCACGGCGCTCACCACCGGGATCCACGGCACCCGGTTCCTGCTACCGGCGCTGAGCGAGACGGGGTCGCTCGACGTGGCCTACGCGCTGCTGCTGCGGCGCGACTACCCCTCGTGGCTGTACGCCGTCGACCGCGGCGCGACGACCATCTGGGAGCGATGGGACGGCTGGCGGGAGGACGTCGGGTTCCAGACGCCGTTCATGAACTCGCTCAACCACTACGCGCTCGGCTCGGTCGCCGAGTGGCTGCACGAGTACGTGGCGGGGCTACGGCCCGGCGTCATCGGCTGGGACGACGTGACGATCCGCCCCTACCCCGGTGCCGCCCTGACGCAGGCCGCCGCGGAGCGGCTCAGCCCGGCCGGTCGGCTGGCGAGCGCCTGGCGCACGGACGGGGAATCGATCCAGCTCCGGGTCACCTCACCCGCCGGGTGCCGGGTGGCCGTCCCGACGACGGAACCGGACGCCATCGACGCCCGTCACGCCCGCGTGCTCTCACCCGACCCGTGGCCGCTGCTCGAGCTTCCCGCCGGCGACCACGAGATCGTCGCACCCTGGTCACCGGGCTGGGTACCGCCCTCGGCTCCTGCTGTCCCCGGGTGGTGCTGACGGTCGATCGGGCTGTGACCGACCTGTGACCAGGCGCGATGAACAATCGGTTGCGCTTCGTGACAGACGGTGCTTGAATCACGTCGTCCCCAAGGAGTAGGTCAACGATGACATCGCCCAGCACGACATCCCCACCGGAGCAGGAACAGCTCCCCGGCCCCGACGCGCCCGCGGCGTGGAGCGCCGGCACCAGGCCACCCGCGCGGTCGCGCAAGCGCACCAGCACGATCACGCGACCATCCTCGGTGCTGTACCTCTTCGCGCTCCCGGGGCTGCTCCTGCTGGTGCTGTTCCACTACGTGCCGCTGCTGGGCAACATCATCGCCTTCAAGTCCTACCTGCCTTTCATCGGGATCCTCGAGTCCCCCTGGGTCGGGTGGGAGAACTTCACCGATGCGCTGGCCGACCAGGACTTCTACCGGGCACTGACCAACACCCTGATCATCACGTTCGTGCAGGTGGTGCTGGTGTTCCCGGCCCCGCTGGTGCTCGCGCTGATGCTCAACAGCATGATGTCGCAGCGGCTCCGGCAGACCGTGCAGGCGATCGTGTACATGCCGCACTTCCTCTCCTGGGTGATCGTCGTCGCCGTGTTCCAGGAGGTCTTCGGGGCAGCCGGGGTGATCAACCACATCCTGCGGGCCACCGGAGGCAGGCCCCTCGAGATCATGACGAACCCGGACCTGTTCATCAGCCTGGTGACCGCCCAGGTGATCTGGAAGGACGCCGGCTGGGCGGCGATCCTGTTCTTCGCCGCACTCGCCCAGATCGACCGCAACCTCTACGAGGCGGCTTCCGTGGACGGCGCGAGCCGGATGCGGCAGCTGTGGCACATCACGATGCCCGGTCTGAAGGGGATCGTGATCATGCTCTTGATCCTCAAGCTGGGCAACGCACTCAGCGTGGGCTTCGAGCAGATCATCCTGCAGCAGAACGCCGTCGGGCGAGACGCCTCCGAGGTCCTCGACACCTACGTCTACAACAACGGCCTCATCGGTGGCGACTGGGGCATGGCGGCGGCCGTCGGCCTGATGAAGTCGATCATCTCGGTCGCGATCGTGCTCGGGGCCAACAAGGTCGCCCACATCTTCGGAGAGGACGGTGTGTACCGACGTGTCTCACACTGACGCAGCCCGGCCCACGCGGCCCGTGAACCAGCAACGCCGTCGCCCGGTCCTGGACAACGGCCAACCGGCACCGTCGATGCCGATGCGCATCATGAACGGCATCGCGCTCCTGGGCGTCTCGCTGCTGGTGCTGATCCCGTTCCTGTCGATCGTCTCGACCTCGCTCGCGCCCCGCTCGCAGGTCAACGCCAGCGGCGGCATCGTGCTGTGGCCCGAGACCCTCTCCTTCCAGGCCTATGTGCAGGTTCTCGAGGGCGGCGCGGTCACGCGTGCGATGTGGATCTCCGCCTTCGTCACCGTCGTCGGGACGCTCATCTCGCTGACGGCCTCCGCGATGCTCGCCTACGCCCTGGCCCGACCGGGTCTGCGCGGTCGCGGCGCGATGCTCTGGACGGTGCTCGTCACGCTGTTCTTCGCCCCCGGCATCATCCCGACGTTCCTGGTGGTCAAGCAGGTCGGACTCATCGACTCGATCTGGTCGCTGATCCTCCCGACCGCCGTCAGCGGGTTCAACGTCATCGTGCTGCGCGCCTTCTTCCTGGGCATCCCCGAGGAGCTCTTCGACGCCGCCAAGATCGACGGTGCGGGTGAGCGCCGGATCCTCACGATGATCGTGCTCCCGCTCTCACGCGCCTCGCTGTCCGTGATCGGGCTGTTCTACGCCGTCGGCTACTGGAACGCCTTCTTCAACGCGCTCATCTACATCAACGACACGACCAAGTGGCCGCTGCAGATGATCGTGCGGTCGTTCGTCGTGGACGACTCGCAGTTCACCACGCTCGACGTCTCCCTCATCGAGCAGATGGCTGCGCCCTCGTCCCTGGCGATGGCCATCCTCGTCATCTCCATCGTCCCGATCCTCATCGTCTACCCCTTCCTGCAGAAGAACTTCGCCAAGGGCATGCTCACCGGAGCTGTCAAGGGCTGACCCCCAGATCCGTTCACCCCAGCAGTTGAGACCACCCCTAGCGCCGACTGTCAACGCTGACATCGGCACACCACCGAGAGAGAGGTTCACCCTCATGACGCGTCACTCGATCAGCCGTCGCTCCGTTCTCGCCGGGTTCGCAGGCGCCTTGACGGCGACCACCGTCGCCGCCTGCTCCCAGCCCGGCAGCGGTGGGAGCACAGGTGGCGGTGGTGGCGGCGGTGGTGGCGGCGGCACCGGCGGGGGCGGCGGCTCGGTGATGCCGACCTACACGCCCTGGGAGGGTGTCACCTACGACCTGCCGGGCGAGGTCGGTCGGTTCACCTCAGGGTCGACCACGTTCCCCGAGCCGATCCAGATGCTCAGCGACACCCCCGGCGACGGACAGCCCTTCAAGGTGTGGTCGTTCGTGCACGAGAACGTGCCCGGACGCGACCAGAACCGGTTCTGGCAGGCGCTGGAGGAGCAGCTCGGCAGCCCCTACGAGCCGATCCTGTCCCTCACGCCGGACTACGCCACCAAGTTCCCCACGCTGCTGGCCTCCGGGGACCTGCCGGACATGTTCCCCATCCCGTTCCAGTACGCCGGCATGGGCCAGCTGCTCGACGCCGCCGCGGCCGACCTCACCGAGCACCTGGCCGGCGACGCGATCAACGACTACCCGGCCTTGGCCAACATCCCGTCGGACTCGTGGAAGGGCTGCATCTTCGACGGCAAGATCATGACGTTGCCCATCCCGCGCGGCCTGACCTCCACGTGGGTGATGACCAACCGTCAGGACATCTTCGACGAGGTCGGCGTCCCCGCGAGCCCCTCCAGCTACGAGGAGTTCCGCTCGATGTGCGTCGAGCTGACCAAGACCGACGGCACGCGCTGGGCGATCGGTGCGAACCCGCTCGACTACCTGCGCTCGATGCTCTCGATCCCGCGTTACTTCATCGAGGAGAACGGCACCTTCACCTCGGCGTACACGCACGAGGGGCAGAAGGAGGCGCTGGAGGCGGCGCGTGACCTGTACGCCTCGGGCCTGGTGATCCCGGACGCGATCGGTCAGCACGCCAACCAGAGCAAGCAGTGGCTCGTCGCCGGGCAGACAGCGATGACGTGGGACACCTACTCAGGATTCCTAGGCTTCTTCTTCAGCCTCGGCGTCCCGGCCGGCAACCTCAACATGCTGCAGATCCCCGACTGGGAGGGCGACGGGCAGGGCATGGCTCAGCTGGGCGAGCCCAACAACATCCTGTCGGCGATCTCGAACGCCGACCCGGCGCGCATCCCGACGATCCTCAACATCGCGAACTTCCTCGCGACACCGTTCGGCACCACCGAGTTCCTCTTCCGCAAGTTCGGCGTCGAAGGTGTCCACTACAACTGGGAGGACGGCGTGCCGGTCCCCGACACCGCGACCGCACCGGAGGCGGCCGTGGGTCAGGCGTACCTGATCGACGGTCCCGCGCACCTCTACTACACCGGCCTCGGCGAGGAGGTCAAGCGGATGCAGGAGCACCAGAAGCAGCTCACCGAGAACGCGGCGACCGACCCGGCGTACGGTCTGTACTCCGAGACCCGCTCCGGTGACGGGCCGGCGCTGGAGGCCGAGATCCTGGCGGTCAGCCTCGACATCGTGTCGGGTCGCAAGCCGGTCAGCGACTGGGACGGCGCGGTCGAGAACTACCTCAGCGGCGGTGGCACCCAGATGTGCGACGAGCTCACCGAGGCGCTGCAGAACGCCTCCTGATCTCGCCCGACCAGCCGGGTGGCGCCCACAGCGTCACCCGGCTGGCTCGTCCATGACCGGACCGACACCTCAGGACCATGCCCCGACTCCTCCGCACGCCCGACGAGATCCACCGGCTCACGACCCGACACACCGACCCTGCGTTCGCCGAAGCCTGGGGCACCCTCACCGACCGCGCCGAGCGCGCCCTCCGGGATCGGTTGCTGCCCCCGTCCGAGGGCGGCGGTTGGGGTCACCACTACCACTGCCCCACGCACTCGGTGCCGCTGGGCTTCGACGCCTCGCGTCCGGATGAGCACCGATGCCCCGTCGACGGCGAGAACGTCGTGGGCGATCACATGGACGCCGCCTGGCGCAGCCGGCTCAGCAACGAGGCCATCGAGGGTGCGCTCGCGTGCGCCGAGGTCTGGCTGGCGAACGGTGACGAGCGCTGCCGACGGCTCGCCGTCGACGTGCTGGAGGCGTACGCCGCCCGCTACCCGCTGATCGAGCCGCACGGGAGCATCGTGGGGCTGGGACGCGTGCACGGCACCGCCCTGGAGGAGTCGGTCTGGGGGATCAAGCTCGCCCGGCTCGTCGACGACCTGCGCCCGGCGCTGAGCGACGCCGAGCGCTCGACCGCCGACACCTTGCTCGGCCAGGTCCTCGACCAGGTCACGGGCGAGCTGATGGGCAAGATCCACAACATCGAGTGCTGGCACCTCGCGAGCCAGATCAACCTCGCGGCCGTGGCCGGACGTGACGATCTGGTGGCCGCCGCGATCACGGGGCCGTACGGCCTGCAGGCCCAGCTGGACGCGGGCATCCGCGAGGACGGCTGGTGGTCCGAGGGGTCGCCCCACTACCACTTCTACATGCTGACCGCCGTCGCGCTGGCATGCCGCGCGCTTCGCCGGTCGCACCCGGCTCTCGTGGACTCCGCACGCGTGCGCGCCATGGTCGACACCCCGCTGACGATGCTGCGGCCCGATCTCAGCCTGGCGGCGCTCAACGACGGCTGGTTCGACATCTCCGAGACCAACGGGGTGGCCCAGTACACCCCGCTGTACGAGCTGGCGTGGACGATCTGGAGCTCGGACTCGGTGCTGGCGCTGCTCGGGGCGCTCTACGGCGCCGGTGTCCCTCGCACGGACCCGGAGGCGCTCAGCCATGGCCCTGCGCCCGAGCTGCTGAACGGGTCGCACCCCTTGCCGCCGACCCGCGGCGTCCACGAGGCCAGCGGATACGCGGTGCTCGCCGATGACGACCGCTCGTTGCTGCTCAAGTTCGGCCCGCACGGCGGTGGTCACGGACATCCTGACAAGCTGCAGCTCGACCTCCACGTGCGCGGCGTCCGGGTGGCACCGGACCTGGGCTCCCCCGCCTACAACTCCCCGCTGCAGGGCCCGTGGATCCGGCAGACGCTCTCGCACAACACGGCCACGATCGCCGGGCTCTCGCAGCCGCCCGCGGCTGGGACGCTGCTCTCCGCGCCCCATGCCGCACGCCCGGGCGCCGCGGCGGTGCTCGACGCGGGGGTGACCTGGTCCGACCTCGACCGCGCCGACGCCGGCTCCTGGCTGCACGAGCCGCGGCTGCCCTTCCCGCCCGAGTACGAGGACGCCGGCATGCGGCGGGTGGTGCTGTGGTCACAGCACGGCTACCTCGTCGACATCGTCTCGACCCGGGTGCCCTCGCGCGCCCGGGTCGACCTGGGCTGGCGGCTGCGTGGCGAGCTGACGACGGCGTCCTCACCGCTCGAGTCCTCCGACTGGCAGCCTCTCGGCGACACCCAGCGCGACTACCTTCGTTCGGTGCGTGAGCTGCCGGCGGGACCCTGGCAGGGCAGCTGGACCGTCGACGGCGTGACCACGCGACTCTGGGCTCTCGACCCCCCGGGCAGCCGCACGCTGGTGACCGAGTGCCCCGGCGCGCACCTCGACGAGGAGCAGACGATGGTGCTCCGGTCGGCCGCCGCCGAGGAGACCACGTTCGTCACCGTCATCGACTCCGGCGGGGCGGTCCAGGACGTCAGCACGGTACCTGACGGCAGGATCGTGGTCACGCTGGGCGACGGCGTCGAGTGCTGGGAGCTGCGTGGCTGCAGCGACGAGGTGCCGGGGACCACGGTGCGTAGCGACGGTGGGCGGACCGGCGCCCCTCTGCAGGTGCTGCTGCGGCCCTGGCTGGTCGACATCGCGGTCCCCGACCACAGCAAGGCAGGCCGATGAGCACGCCCGAGCTCCACATGTGCGTCAATCGCACGCAGCACTACGTCGTCGGCGCCCAGGCGGCGTTCCTCAGCGGCACCTACCGCTACGACGCCGCGGCTACGCGTTGGCGCCACTGGGGCGCCGACGACACCACGATCACCGGCCTCGTCATCGATCCTCGCGACCCTGCTGTCGTCGTGACGAGCGCGCAGAACGGCATGTGGCGAAGCCAGGACCGCGGCGCGAGCTGGCGGATCATGAACTCGTGGCGCTTCACCGACGCCCGCGGTCTGGCGCTCGACCCGAGCCGACCCGACGAGGTCTACCTCGCCCTGCCGGACGGCATCGGGCACTCCCCGGACGGCGGACGGACCTGGACCCGGCGTGAGGACGGGCTGCCGGTGCGTGGCCGCTACACCCAGGCGGTGGCGGTCGATCGCGATCGACCGGGGTTCGCCTTCGCGGCCTGCGAGTCCGGTCTCTACGCCACCCGCGACGCCGGTCGTCGCTGGTGGCTGCGGGTGCCGACCAGGGCGACGACCACGGCCGTCGTCCAGGACGCCCTGGTGCGCGAGCGCTGGTTCGCCACGACCGAGCAGGACGGGCTCTGGCGCTCCGACGACGCCGGTGAGCGCTGGCGGCAGGTGTCCTTGCCGGGCCCCACGAGCACGCTGTACGACGTCACGACCGCGGAGGTGCACCGCGGTCTGGTCGCCGTCGTCGACCACGACCACGGGCTCTGGCTGAGCGAGGACGGCGGCGAGCGCTGGCGACAGAGCCGGCCCGACCTCCCCGGTCCCGTGCGCGCACATCGGGTCGGAGTCGAGCCCCGCAGCGGTGCGCTGTTCCTCGCGACCTACGGGAGCGGGCTCCACACCTCGACCGACCTGGGGCTCAGCTGGGAGCACGGCGGCATGGCAGGGTCCGAGGTCCGGGCCTTCGTGATCGGGGTGTCAGCATGAGCACGCAGGACCGGCAGGACTGGTCGAGCACCAGCTACGAGGATCGACTCGAAGTGCTCGTCGAGGCGACGGCGCGCCGGTTCCCCGACGACGCCGACATCGCCGGGGCCAACCTGGCCGAGGTGGCGATGCTGCTGCGCGCAGGTCGCGACGTCGACGCGTGCAACGCGGCGGTCATCACCAACCTCGAGCACCCGGGTACCGGGCCGTTCTGGATGATGCCGCTCGTCATGCTGACGTACGGTGCACGCCAGCACCTCGCGCCGGACACCCTGGACCGGATCGCCCGCTCGTGGGAGACCGTCCGGCAGCAGCGCGGTGACACCGAGAACCACTGGGTGCTCTACCACGCGTCCCTGTACCTGGCCGCTCAGGAGTACGACGACGACCGGATGAGCTGGAACAACGGGCTCACCTCGGCCGAGAACATGGCCGAGGCCAAGGAGTGGCTCGGGGTCTGGATCCATGGCGCGACGCGACTGGGGCAGTCCGAGTACAACCCGACGCACTACGTCGCCGAGTACGCGGTCCCCTTGCTGATGCTGGTGGCGTG
This sequence comes from Pseudactinotalea suaedae, assembly GCF_009733815.1. GTDB lineage: Bacteria > Actinomycetota > Actinomycetes > Actinomycetales > Beutenbergiaceae > Pseudactinotalea > Pseudactinotalea suaedae. Next base: position 333,388 of record NZ_WNXY01000001.1, on the reverse strand, counting down.
GGCACGCGAGCCGGAGGTCGCCGACGCGGCCCGCATGATGCTCGACTTCCTCTTCGCCGAGCTCGCGACCGTCAGCCTGCACGGTGTGCTGCGCGGTCCGAACTCCCGGACCGACGACGTCTCGGTCGTCGAGCGGTGGAGCGCGATGGCCTCGCTGTACTCCTGGCTGCTCTTCGGGACCACGCATCCCCCCTCGAGCCTGGACGACTGGTGGGGCACAGCGCTCGCGCAGCTCGCACACACCTACCGTCCTCCGGAGGTGATCCGGCGGATCGCGGTGTCACCGCCCGCCGAGCGGTTGCAGCGCGACCGCGCCCGCTCGCGGCGGATGCTGAGGGGCAGCGACGTCGAGTTCCGCTCGGTCTGCAAGACGCAGTACCTGAGGCCCGAGTACGCCGTCGGGTCCACCCAGGGCGGGCTCTCCGACGCCATCCAGGGCCACGCCTGGGACGTCACGTGGCACGAGACCGACCCCCGCGGGATGCACCCCACGCTGTTCTCGACGCATCCGCACCACAGCGGCGCCGTCCTGCAGAAGTTCTTCAGCAGCCCGCCCGAGCCGATGGCGCTGAGCATCCCGTTCGAGGGCAAGCCCTCCTACCTCGAGCCCGACAAGCTGATCGGCGTCTCCCCCTACGAGGAGGTCTCGCAGGACCTCGACACCGTCGTCGCCCTGTACGCGATCCCCGAGGACTCCCCGCACCCGCACGTCAACACCTTCCTGTCCAAGGACCTGCGCGATGTCACGACGACACCGACCGGGTGGCTGGTCGGCCGGGGTGGGGACGCCTTCGTCGCGCTCCGGGTGCTGACCCCGTACGACGTCGCACCGCACCGGACGTGGCCGACGCCCTGGGATCCCGCCTCGGCGCGTGAGACCGAGAGCCGGCTTCTGGTCACACGCCACCGCCGCACCGGAACGGTGGTCCAGGTCGCGCGCGCCTCCGACCACGAGAGCCTCGAGGCGTTCGCCGACGCGGTCGACGCCTGCGCCTTCGAGCACGGTGTCGAGCCCCGCCCCTGGGTGCGCATGACCACGCTGCGGAACCGGCGCATCGAGGCCGAGCACGGTCGCGCCACCCTGATCGAGGGCGCCGCCGACGACCCGTCCTCCTGGCAGCTCTTCGAGGGCACCCACATGACCAGCACGCTGGGGTCGGGACGGGTGAGCATCCGGCACGGTGACCTGGAACGCGTGCTGGACTTCGCCTCGCTCACCACCCAGGACCACGACCACGGGCAGGCAGCACCGCGCGTGCCCCAGCCCGCTCCGACCGAACCTGCCCGCGACCGCGGGCCGAGAAGAGGATGACCATGTCCCGAGCCCGTGTCGTCGTCGTCGGCGCAGGAGGGATCGGCGTCACCGCCCACCTCCCGGCGATCGCCGCCCTGCCCGAGGAGTGCGAGCTCATCGGCGTCGTCGACCCCGACGTCGAGCGACGCACCCTCGCCGGCGAGCAGTTCGGGTGCGCGGCGTTCGCCGACCTCGACGAGGCCCTCGCGCTCTCCCCCGACCTCGTGGTGCTCGCGACACCTCCTCACCTGCACGCCGACGGCGCGGTGCGGTCGATGCGAGCAGGGGCCTGGGTGTACTGCGAGAAGCCGCTCACCGGGTCGCTCGCCGAGGCCGACCGGATCGCGCAGACCGAGGTCGAGACGGGTCGGTGGTGCGTCACCGTGTCGCAGTTCCGGTACGCGGGCGGCTCGGCACAGGTGCGGCGTCATCTGCACGACGGCCGTTGGGGCCGACCGCTGCTCGGCATCTCGCACACCACCTGGTACCGCGGCCCCGAGTACTGGGACGCCCCGTGGCGCGGCCGCTACGCGACCGAGTTCGGTGGCTCCACCACGACGCAGGCCTATCACGCGATCGATCTCCTGCTGTGGCTGATGGGTGGCGAGTGGGACCGTGTCAGCGGAGTCGCCCGGACGCTCGAGCGCCCGATCGAGGTCGAGGACGCCAGCGTGGCCACCATCCAGTTCCCCGGCGGGGGGATCGGGAGCATCGTGACGACCGTGCTGTCCCACGAGCCGGCCACCACCGTGCAGGTGGTCGCCTCGCAAGCGACCGCGACGCTGCGCTCGCTCTACCTCCCGCTGCTGTCGGAGTGGAGCGTCAGCACAACCGACGCGGCCGGCGCCCCCGCGCCGCACCCGGAGTTCCCGGAGGCCGAGGCGGAGATGAGCGTCAACGGGCATCGCGCCCAGCTCGCCGAGCTGCTCGCAGCGTGGCGAGAGGGCCGTCAGCCAGAGCTCACCACAACAGAGTCACGACGCACGCTCGAGCTCATCACCGCGCTGTACAAGTCGTCGGCGACCGGCCGTTTCGTCGACCGTGGCGAGATCGTCGCCGGTGACCCCTTCTACGCCGCCCTTCACGGCCGCGCCGTCCAGGAGGTGCTGGCGTGATGCACAAGCAGACCGGACTGACCTGGCAGCAGGACGCCGACGGCAGCCTCCGACTTCACGGCGGCGCGGGCGAGCTCGCCACGTTCGCGACCGGTCGCGGCATCGCCGCCGCCGACACGCCGAAGCCGCACGTGCACCCCCTGCGCACCCCGGCCGGGGTGGTGGTCACCGGGTTCGGACCGGAGGACCACCCCTGGCACCACGGGCTGGAGTTCGCCATGCCCCGTGTCGATGACCACAACCTGTGGGGTGGGGGCACGTACCTCAGCCCGGAGCAGGGCTACCAGCCTGTCGACAACCACGGCGTCATCACCCACCTGGGCTGGTCGCAACCCGATGCGGGCGAACGCGCCGGCGTGTCCGAGGAGCTGCGCTGGGACGGCATGAACGGTGAGCCGCTCCTGAGCGAGTCACGCTCGTGGCAGGTCGCTCTCACCGACGACCCGGCGCTGGTGATCGACCTCGACACCACCCTGCGCAGCGCGACCGGAGCTGCGGTCTCGCTGCAGACGCCCGCGCAGAACGGTCGGCCCGACGGCGGTTACGGTGGCCTCTTCCTCCGGCTGCAGGAGGGCTTCACCCTCGTGGGGGTGATAGGCGAGGAGGGCACCGACGTCAGCGAGTCCGGTGGCCGCTCCGACACCATGGTGGTGCACGGCCGGATGGCCGACGGCGCACCGGTGACGATCGGGACCGCGTTCCGGGACGGCCCGACGCCCGGCACCCGTTCCTGGCTGCACCGGTTCGAGCCGTTCGCCGCGATCTGCTGGGCCGTCGCCTACGACGAGGGGCTGACCGTCCCGGTCGACGGCGAGCTCCGATTCCAGCACCGGCTCGCGCTTCTCGACGGCCACCACCGCCCCGATGCCGTGAGGCGGCTGCTCAACGAGGGGGCGCCGTCGAGTCCCTGAGCACCAGGGCGGGGGCGGGCGCTGCCACCACGACGTCCTCGAGCGCACCGCCCTCGAGATGGTCGAGCAGCATCGTCGCCGCACGCACCCCGGCCTCCTCCATCGGCAGCAGCACGGTGGTCAGCGCCGGGCAGGTGTAGGCACCGATCCAGGTGTCGTGGACGGCGATGACCGAGAGGTCGCGCGGCACCGTGACGCCCTGGGCCGCGGCGGCGGCGAGCACCCCGACGGCGGCATTGATGTTCGCGACCAGCACTGCCGTCGGCCGCGTGCTCGCCTGCAGCAGCGCGGTCATGGCGGCATGACCCGCCGGTGCGTCCCAGCCGCCGGGCACGTCCCACTCCGGGAGGGTACGCAGGCCGCCGGTGGCTGCCAGCTGGTCGAAAGCGGCGCGGCGGCGGAACGCCGCGTCGTGCCGGGCGGGGCCACCGATGTAGGCGACGTCCCGGTGGCCGAGCGACGTCAGGTGCTCGACGGCGACCTGCACCGCTGCGCGGTCGTCCAGCGCGACCGAACCGATGTGGGTGGGCAGCGAGGAGTTGAAGAGGATCACAGGGACGTCGACGTCGATGACCTCGCTGACGTCATCGTCGGAGAACTGCTCGGAGCGCTGCAGCACGACGCCGTCGACCCTCCCGTTGCCGATCAGGCTGGACAGGGCGGCGCCCTGGCCGAGGTCGGAGGGGTCGATCTGACCGAGCAGCACCGAGATCTGCCGCGGGGTGCAGACCGCGTGCACGCCGGCGTGCACCGCAGCGAACAGGGCGTTGTTGACCTCGGGCACCACCAGGGCGATGGCGCCCGAGCGCGACAGCCGCAGCGCACGCGCACGGTGGTCGGGGACGTAGTTCAGCTCAGCCGCGGCCTGTTCGACCCGCGCCCGCGTCTCGTCACTGATGCGGGCGGCAGCGTCCTTCGTCAACGCCCGCGAGGCGACCGACAACGAGACACCCGCCCGCGCTGCGACGTCGCGAAGCCGGACCATGGGCCGAGATGCTACCGATTCGATCACGCGAGGAGGCTCCCCCGCTCCGTCATGCGTGCACGGATCTCGTCGACGTCGACGTCGGCGAGGTCCGCTCCGGTCCGGAGCGAGATCGCTGCGGCGTGGCCGGCCGCGTGACCGTACTCGAAGCACTGCGCGGTCACGCGCGCCGATGCGAGAGCCTCGTGCTCGGCGCCCAGGCACCGGCCCGCGACGATGATCCCCTCACCCCGCTCGGGCACGAGGCTGGCGTAGGGCACGTCGTACCAGTCGTCGAGCAGCCAGTGCAGCCGAGGCCGAGTGCCGTCGTGGAGCTCGATCGGCCAGGGTGAGCGCGCGATCCCGTCGTCACGTTTGCGGCAGGAGACGACGTCGTCGTTGCGCAGCGTCTCGCGTGCAGCGATGCTCCGCGTCTGCCGGATCCCGGCCTCCACACCGGTGTCGACGACGAACGCCTCGGCGCAGCCGGGCAGGGTTGCCACCAGGAAGCGCTCGTACTCGCGCACCTGACGCCGCCCCGCCACCTCGGCGATCGTGAAGTCCTCCGGATCGATGACGTTGAGCACGCGTCCGTCGGCCGCCGTCAGCCGGGTCGCGTTGACGAGCAGCTCACCCGGTCGGGTGGTGCGGAAGACCCAGATCTTCTCGCGCGGCAGGTCCGCACCCTGCTCGCGCGCGCTCGCGATCGCGGCGGTGACCTCGGGCGGACAGATGGTGTCCTCGCCGTACGCCGCCCAGAACCTCTCGGTGTCCACGTTCCCCAGCCGGAAGAACATGGTCGGGTTCTGGATCCGACCCTCCGCCCCGAAGGCATAGCGGCCGCCCGCCCGTGCCACCACCGACCCGTCCCCGGACGCGTCGACCGTGCAGCGTGCGTGGATGGCGACCCGCCCTGCGTTCGAGTCGACGACGACACCCAGGTACCGGTCGCCGTCGAGGATCACACCGACCACGGCGCAGTGGTAGAGGATGCGTACCCCGGCAGCGGTCATGAGGTCGTCGGCGCTCTCGCGCCACATCAGCGGGTCGTGCGCGCTGGTCCAGGTCAGCCCGTAGCGCTGGGGCGGCGTCAGCCCGCCCCGGCGTGCCAGCTCGTCGGCGAACCGGCGCGTGAAGCCGCCGACGACCGCCGTCGGGCGGTCGGCGTCGCGGGACGCCAGGTACATGCCGCAGATGGTCCCCGACATCCCGGCCACCGCGGCACCACCCGCGAACCCGTAACGCTCGACGACGACCACGCTGCACCCGGACTCGGCTGCCGTGACCGCTGCCGCCACTCCCGCGGCACCGGCGCCGGCGACGAGCACGTCGACGTCGGCCAGCACCGGAAGGCCGTGGTCGGGCGCGAAGCGTTGCTCCAGCTGCCACGTGGCGAGGTGGGGCGAGGTGTGCTGCGGCAGGCTCATCGTTCAGGCACCGACGAACCTGGGCGGACGGCGCTCGGTGAAGGCAGCGACGCCCTCCATGCCGTCCCTCGTCCCGAAGAGGGCCAGCAGCTCCTCACGCTCGAGCTGCATGCCGCTCGCGGAGACGGCGGCAGCCGCGCGGATCGCACGTGTGGCCGCGACCAGGGCGCGGGTGGGGCCTGACGCCAGCTCGTGCGCGAGCTCTGTCATCGTCGATCGCAGCGCGGCTGCGGGCACGACCTGGCTGACCAACCCCACCCGGTGCGCCGTCTCGGCGTCGATCTGGTGCGCCCGCAGGATCATCGATCGTGCCAGGTTCGGTCCGACGGCACGCGTGAGCCGCTGCGTGCCACCCCAGCCTGGGATCAGCCCGAGACGGACCTCGGGCAGACCGAACCGGGCGTCGTCGGCCGCGATGACGAGGTCGGCGCTGAGCGCGAGCTCGAAACCACCGCCCAGGCACGCTCCGTGCACCCCGGCCACCACGACCGCATCCAGCTGCTCCAACGCGTCGCAGAGCCGGCCGGCGGCGGCCGTGAACTCCCGTAGCGCGGCGGGGTCCGCGTCTGCGTCCCGGTAGGACCGGATGTCGGCACCCGCGCAGAACGCCGGGCCGGCTCCCGTCAGCGTGACCACCGCGACGCCCTCGGCCGCTGCCTCGTCGACGGCCTCGAGCAGCACCTGCAGCATCGCCGCCGAGATCGCGTTGCGCGCCGCGGGTCGTGCGAGCTCGATCGCGAGCACCCGGCCCTCGCGCACGGTCTGGACCAGACCGTCGGCCGTCTGAGTCGTCATGCCATCGCTCCCTGCTCCTGGAGCTCCGCGATCGTGTCCGCGTCGTAACCGAGCTCCGCCAGCACCGCCTCGGTGTGCTCCCCGAGCCCGGGGGGCGGGGTTCGCACGCCGGGACGCACGCCGCCGTAGCGGACCGGGTGCTTGAGCACCCGCACCTCGCCGGCCCGCTCGTCGTGGAAGGAGTCGATGCTGTCGTTGTGCAGCACCTGCGGATCGGCGAGCACCTGGTCGTAGTCCTGCACCGGCGCGAACCACATCTTGCTGGCGGCGAAGTGCTGGCTCCAGTCTCCGCTGCTACGGCCACGCAGATGATCAGCCACCCGCGCGTTGAGCTCGTCGCGCCGGTCGTAGGCCTCGTCCGGGCCGATCTGGGTGAACCAGTCGTCCTCGAGAACGGCTGCGAGCCGGTCCGGGCTGGTCAACGAGATGCAGAGATAGCCGTCGGAGGTGGCGAAGACACCGTAGGGCGCGGTGTAGAAGGGCGAGGACACACCAGTACTCGATCGCTGCGGCTCGAATCCGTTGAGCCGATACGCCAGTGGCTCGATCTGGAGGTCCAGCGCAGCGTTGAGGAGGTTGGACTCGACCTTGGTGCCCACGCCGGTGCGCTCGCGCCCGTGGAGCGCGGCGAGGATCCCGAACGCGCCGAGCACGGCGGCGTGCTGATCGACGACGCAGGCACCGACCGGCGTCGGCGGCTGGTCGGCGCGGCCGGTCGCCGCCGCCAGTCCGGAGAGTGCCTGCACGAGCACGTCCTGGCCCGGCATGTCCTTGTAGGGACCGTCGGAGCCGTACCCCGACAAGGAGGTGTACACCAACCGAGGGTTGCGGGCCGAGAGCTCCTCGTATCCCAGCCCCAGCCGCTCCATGGTGCCGGGTCGGAAGCTCTCGACGAGCACGTCGGCGCCCTCGATGAGGCGCCGGACCACCTCGAGCGCCTCGGGGCGCTTGAGGTCGGCGACGATGCTGCGGACATTGCGGTTCGCGAGCGCGAAGAAGGGCGAGTAGCCGTCGAGGAACCGGCCCGGGCCGGTCCAGCTCCGCTCGAACGCACCGCCGGCGGGCTCGATCTTGATGACGTCCGCACCGAGGTCGGCGAGCAGCTGGCAGGCCGAGGGGCCCTGGAGGAAGTGGGTGAAGCTGACGACGCGGATCCCCTCCAACATGGACGCCATCAGAAGATCCCGTTCCGGACCTGGAACTTGCTGGGCTTGCCGTAGGTCGGCTGATCCCGCGCCACCCAGTCGGCCACCCAGGCGGTCATCCGCTCGACCGGTACCACGGGGTTGCCGAGCTCGGCCAGGGCGCGGTCGCAGTTCACCAGCAGCGCCAGGTCGCTCTCGGTGCCCTCGAAGACCGGCTCGACGCCGAGCAACCGACCGAACGTCTGCGCCAGGCGCCGGATCGAGATGTTCTCGGGCCCTCCGATGTTGATCGGGGTGGTGGGCGTCTCGACGCGGGTGAGGAGGCGGGCGAACGCGTTGATCGCATCGCCCTGCCACTGGACGTTGATGTTGCCGGTCGCGAGCGGGATCGGCACGCCGTCGCGCACCCACGTCGCGACCTCCTGCATCACGCCGTACCGCATGTCGATCGCGTACACGAAGCGCACGATCCTCCCCGGCGTCCCGTGGCGGCGCGACAGGTACTGGAAGACCCGCTCACGCCCGACCACCGAGTTCGCATACTCCCCCGGTCGTGCGGTCGGAGGCGTCTCCTCATCCACGCCGCCCTGGCGCGGGTCGCTCCACGGGTACACGTGGATGGTCGACAGCGCCACGATCCGTGAGTTCCGGAACGCCCGGCCGACGTAGGAGGGCACGAGCGTGTTCATCGCCCACAGCAGGTCCTCACGACCGGAGCCGTCGAACTTCAGACCGGCCATGTAGAGCACGTTCGGCAGCTTCGGGAGGGCCTCGACGGCGTCAGGGTCCAGCAGGTCGGCCACGATGGTCTCGACGCCCGCATCCTCGAGCCGTTGCTGCACCCCCTCCTCGCTGAACCGGGCGACCCCGACCACCCGCTTACCGGGTGCCGCGCGCTTGACCAGGGTCGCGAGCCCGACACCCATCTTCCCGGCCACCCCGAGCACGATGACGTCACCCTCGAGCGCGGCGAGCTCGGCGACGGTCTCCGCGGTGGGCCGGGACATGAACTCCTCGAGATCGTCGACGTCGGCGAAGCTCGCCGGGAGGTCGTCGAAGGTCAGCAGGCGTGGGCTCATCGAGGCGAGGTCCAATCTCGTGTTCCGGGCCGGCTCAGGCGAGCCAGCGGTCGAGCCCGGCGGCGACGAAGTCGTCGTCGGTCAGCTCGGGGTAGATCTCGTAGACCCGGTCGATCTCCTCGAGCTGACCGGGTGAGAGGCGCTCACGCTCGTCGAGGCACCAGGTGCCCTCGAGCAGGCCCTGCCGACGGAGCACCTCGTGGCACCCGGGGATGCAGCCGGCAAGGGCGTTGCGGGCGTCGTAGACGGCGGCGTTGGCATCGGTGACGGCGGCGTCGAGCGCGAGCAGGTCACGTGGCACGGACTCTCCTTGGCCGTCGGCACGGAGCAGCTCGAACAGCTCGACGGCGCGGCGCGTCCAGACGCTCCAGTGACCCAGCAGACCACCGCGCACACGCACGTCGACCGTCTCGGCGCCGCGCCGGAAGCGGAAGGGCTGCAGCAGATCGAGCACGATGTGGTCGTCGTTGCCGGTGTACAGGGTGATGCGGTCCTCGGCTCCGGCGTCGAACACGCCGCGCACGATGTCCACCGTGCGGTAGCGGTCGAAGGGCGCCATCTTGATCGCGACGACGCGCTCGACACCCGCCAGCTCGTACCAGAACTGCCGGGACAGATGAAAGCCCCCGACCTCGGGCAGCAGGGCGAAGCCCACCAGCGGGAGCACCTCGGCGACCGTTCGCACGTGGTCGAGGACGGCGGCCTCGTCACGGTCCCGCCACGCCGCGATGTTGAGAAGCGCGGCGGTGTAGCCCAGCTCGTGCGCCACCTCCGCCTCGGCGACCGCCTGCGCCGTCTGGCCCGCGACGCCCGCGACCAGCGCGACGGGCCGCTCGGCCCACTCGCGCGCCGTCGTCGCCGCCAGCTCCAGGACGGGGCGGTACAACCCGGCGGCACGGATGCCGAACTGGGTGGTGTGCACCCCGATCGCGATCCCGCCGGCGCCCGCGTCGAGGTAGTACCGGGTCAGCGCACGCTGGCGGCGCTCGTCCAGCGTGCGGTCGGCCGTCAGCGCCAATGGGTGCGCAGGCAGAACGGCGCCGTCACGCAGCACCTGCAGCCCTGGCGCGGGTTCGATCGTCGTCGTCATCGACAGCCTCCTCGGGCCGCGATTGAACCACGAAAGATCATCGGTGCGCAACCGATTGTGCATGCTCAGGCCAGTGCGGCTGCTCTCGCCGGGGTCAGCGTGTCCATCCCCGTGTCGTCGATCGTCCCGCCGTACCCGAACGGAGCGGCCCCCAGCGTGCGGAGCGAGACGCCGCCGTCACGGATCTGCAGCCGGACCCGGCCGGCCTCGACGGCGTAGACGTCGGGGTGAGCCAGCACCGCCTGCTCGTCGACATCGGCGCCCAGCGGTGCCAGTCGGCCGAAGTAGTGGTGACCGTTGCGCTCGACGTGGCTCAGACCCATGGCGGCACAGACCACCAGATCCTGGCCGACGGTCAGCGGTGGGATCGTGCACAGGTCCTCGGCGGTCAGCACAGTGCGCCGTCGCTCCCCCCGCGCGGCGATCAGCGCCGCGTTCGCCAGACCGCGGAACACGCCCTTGCAGCCCTTGTAGGTGCCACCCGAGTACCCGAGGTCCATCGCGCGTCGGACGGCGTGCAGATCCTCGTCCGACTCGTCGATGATCACCGGGGCGATGCGGACCGCGCGCTCCAGAGCCGGCGTGACCTCGCGCGACAGCGCGACCGAACGGTGCAGCGGCTGCTCGACCGCGACAAGCCGGTCGAGGACACCCTCGAGTGCCGGGGCGTTCCGCAGGCCCTGCAGCCAGGTCACCAGGTCGTCACCGCTGCGCATCGACTCGTTGCCGTCGATCGTGAATGCGGGACGGACGCCCTCCGCTGCGCAGATCTCCTCGACACGACGGATCCGCTCGACATCGGCCTCGATGTCGCCCACGGTCTTGAGCTTCAGCCACTGCAGACCATGCCGCCGCACCGCGCCCTGCACGCTGACGGGAAGGGTGTCATCGGGGTCGTCCACGATCTCGGCGTCCGTGAGGGGGTCGCCGAGTCCGACGGTGTGGCGGATGCCGATGTGGGCGGCGCGCCGCACCGGACGCGGTGGTCGCCCCACGAGCTCGGGGTGCACGCGCGCGGCGTCGAGACCCAGCGCCCCGCTCTCCAGCGCGTCCCAGAACGGCCGACCCAGCCCGCGGCAGGCGGCGTCGATGATCGCGCGCTCGATTAGTGCGGTCCCCAGGCCCGCCACGAGACCGCTGACGCCGAGCCGCCTGGCCCAGTCCCGCTGCCGTTCATCGAGGTCGAGCGCGAGGTCGAACGGCGTCTCCGCTCGCAGACCGTGGGCATGCGCCGCCGCCGCGAGGATCGCTTCGCTCAGCTGCACGACCTCGTCCTGGAACGGCAGCGCAGCATCCTTGACGAACCATTTCGGCGGCAGGTGCTCGCTGGCGTGGCCGGTCACGGTGGTGGCGCCGTCGTGCAGGTCCACGCGGACCAGTACGTGCGGAGCGTTGGTCATCTCGGCGATGCCGTACCGGAACGGCAACCGGGTGGCCACCGGTGCGACGAACGCCTGAACCCTGTCGATGACGAAGATGGTCGGCTCCTCTGCCTGCGCGACGACGGGCGTCTGCCCGCCTGCCCCGGGACCGTACAGGTCGGCATACTGAGCCCGTGAACCCGGCGTCGTTGACGACACATGCACAACGTGTGGATCGATGGCTCGGCGAGCGCCGACTCGTGCCTTCCGACCGGTGCGGGCTGCACGAGCCGTTGCCCGGCTGGGCGTGGCGGCCGCGGCTGCGGGACTTCGACGTGTGGATGGTCCGCGGCGGTCGCGGCCGGGCCGTGCTCGACGGCGAGCACCCGGTCGAGCTGGCGCCGGGCACGCTGCTGCTGCTGCGGCCCGGCGACCACGGCCGCATCGAGCAGGACGAGAGCGACCCGGTCAGCGTCACGTTCTGCCACTTCGCGGTGCTCGATCACACGGGCCGTCCGGTGGTGATACCGCCCGATCTGCTTCCTGCTCGCGTGCACCACGTCGAGCTGGGCGGCCAGGCGGCGTCGGCTCTCGGAGCGCTGGTCCGCACCATGCAGGGAAGCGCACCGATGCGCACGCTCCGGTCGAGGGCGCTGCTCATGCAGCTCGTGTCCGCGATCTACGCGCTGCCCGCGCGGCTGAGCGGAGCCGCGGCGGCCGACGCACGACTGGCGCAGCGCGCAGCCGCGATCGTCGACGCCGACCCGTCGCGGCGGCACTCGGGCGTGGAGGTGGCCGCTGCGATCGGGGTGACCGCTCGGGATCTCGCGCCCCTGTTCCGCACCCATCACGGCATGACGTTCCGCGACTACGTGCTCGAGTCGAGGCTCCAGCGAGCCCGCGTGCTCGTCGGCGAGACCGATATCCCGATCACCAGGATCGCCCAGATGCTCGGTTACGGCGACCATGTGCTGCTGAGCAAGCAGTTCAGTGCCCGCTTCGGTCGATCTCCGCGCTCGTTCCGTCACTCGTGACACCTTTGCGGGCGCTCGCGCCATCGACCGCGCGTCAGCGGCCGTCCTAGCGTGTGGGCATCACCCCATCGGCACGAGGACTCGCCATGACCACGATGACCAACACCCGCACCGACGACGAGGGCGGGGAGTACGACAGCGGGCTCTATCGCGATGACACGCCGGCCACGCTGCTGCCGTCGAGCACCGCACTGGATCACCGCATGATCGGCGAGTATCGAGATCTCGGGTTCCTCGCCATGGCCGATGTGATCTCGCCCGCCCAGGTGCGGGACGCCGTCCACGGCCTCGCCGAGCTGGCCGCCAGGCGGCCCGAGGGCGTGGACATCCAGCTGGAGGCCTTCGCGCACGAGCGCCTGGCCCAGCTCGAGGCCGACGAGCAGCTCGACGTCGTCCGCAAGCTGCAGCGATTCGTCCACGCCGACGAGCGGCTGCGGCAGGTCGCAGCATCCGAGCAGGTCCTCGGCCCGGTCCGGGCGATCCTGGGCACCGACGACGTCGTGCTCTTCCAGGACATGGCGCTGCTCAAGCCTCCAGGCGGTGGTCGCGAGAAGCCGTGGCACCAGGACAAGGCGTTCTTCGCACTGAGCCTGGAGACCCCGATCGTCGGGGTCTGGATCGCGCTGGACGAGGCCACGCCGGCGAACGGCTGCATGCACGTCATCCCGGGATCGCACCTCGAGGGCCCCATCCCCCACGTACGACGGCGCGACTGGCAGATCTGCGACAGCAAGGTCCCGACGGCGCGTGACGTCGTCGTCCCCTTGCCGCCCGGCGCCGCGCTCTTCTTCGACGGGCTGCTGCACCACGGCACCCCGGCGAACGTCACGAGCACGCGGCGGCGCGCGCTGCAGTTCCACTACCTGCGCCGCGACGCCGTCCGAACCTCCGATGCCGAGAGGCTGATGGTGTTCGGGCCAGAAGGCGCCGACGCCGAGTGCTGACGCACTGGTGAACAATCGTGTGCGCACACTAGTGTCAACGTGGACATCTCCTGATCCGTTCCACGATGCGAGGACGCCGTGCGCGAACCAGCCCCGTCACGTTCGACGCTGGCGCACGTCGCCGCGCTGGCCGGGGTGAGCGCCAAGAGCGTCTCCCGTGTCTTCACCGACAGCGCGCACGTCTCGGAGGACACGCGCGAGCGGGTGCTGGCAGCGGCACGACGACTCCACTTCCGCCCGAACAGGCTCGCACGGGAGCTCCGCTCGGGTGCGGTCTCGCGATCGGTCGGACTCGCGATCGCCGATCTCGCGAACCCGTTCTACTCGCAGATCGCCGCCGGTTGCGAACAGGTGCTGCGGCGACGCGGCCTGGAGCTGGTGATCGCCTCGACCGGGGAGGATCCTGCCCTGGAGCGGGCGGTCGCCGAGAACATGATCGGACGCCGGGTGCAGGCTCTCGTGCTCGTCCCCACGGGTGGCGACCAGTCGTACCTGCGCTCGGACACCGAGCTCGGCACGGTGATCCTGGCCCTGGACCGCCCCGCCGCCCATCTGGCCGTCGACTCGCTGGTGGCAGACGATGTGCGGGGCGCCGTCATGCTGGTCGAGGACCTGCTTGCCGCGGGGTGCCGCAGGATCGCCGTCGTCGCTGACATCCCGCAGGCCGCCACCGCTCAGACCAGGCTCGCCGCCTGCGAGGCGGCTCTGGTGCGCGCGGGGGTCCATGACGCGCGCTGGATCCGCTCGGGTGCGCACGACGCCGCGCGCGCGAGCCAGCTCACCGAGGAGATGTTGGCACGGTCCGAGCGCCCCGACTCCGTCATCGCGCTCAACAACCTGATCGCCGACGGCGTCCTGCATGCGCTGCTCGCGCACGGGCGCCGGCACCCGGAGGAACGAATCGCCGTGCGGGCGTTCGACGACACCGCCGTCACCGAGCTGCTCGGCGTGTCGGTCGTCGCGATCGACGCCACCGCGATGGGCGCCCGGGCCGGTGCGCGGGTGCTGGAACGCCTCGACGGTGAGGACGGGCCCCCGGTGGCTGAGGTCCTTCCCATGGTGTTCACCCGTCGTCAGGGGTCCCGGGCACGCCCTGGGCCACCACATGAACGTCGCCGAAGCGCGGCAGGAGCAGGGAGACCGGACGTGAGCACAGGGATCCGATGGGGCGTCCTCGGGGCGGGGTACGTCGCGGGAACATTCGGCCGCGCCGCCCGGCATGCCGGCATCACGATCTCGGCGGTCGGCTCGCGCTCGCCCGAGCGCGGCCGCGCGTACGCGGCGAGCCACGGGGTCGCCGTCGTCCACAGCTCCTACGAGGAGCTGGTGACGGACGACCGTGTCGATGCCGTCTACGTGGCCACACCTCACACATGGCACGCCGAGCACGCCCTCCTCGCGCTCGACGCCGGCAAGCACGTGCTCGTCGAGAAGCCGATCGCCGTCAACGCAGCCGAAGCCGAGCTGATCCACGAGCGAGCCGCGGCGCGCGGGCTGATCGCGCTCGACGGCATGTGGAGCCGGTATCTGCCGATGATGCGGCGCATCCGCGAGATCGTCGGCGCGGGACACATCGGCGCGCTCGTCTCCGTGATCGCCGACCACAGCCAGGCACTGACCGACGACCCGCTGCACCGGATCAACAATCCCGACCTCGGCGGCGGCGCCCTGCTCGATCTCGGTGTCTACCCGATCGCCTTCGTGCTGGACCTGCTCGGCCCACCGGTCACCGTGAGCGCGACCGGCTCGCTCAGGTCGACGGGGGTCGACGCGCAGGCGACCGTCGTCGTGCGCGATGCTGCAGGCGCCTGCGGCATCGCCCACACGGCGAGCAACGCGCCCGGGCCGGTCTCCGCCTCCGTGCTGGGGACCGCGGGCCGGATCGACATCGCGCGCAACTTCTACGCGCCGTCGTCCTTCGTCCGGGTGAACCGTGCGAACGAGGTCGTCGAAGAGTTCGTCTCGCCCGACCCTTTCACCGGCTTCACCCACGAGATGGTCGAGATGCAGCGCCTGGTGGATGCCGGCGAACGGATCAGCCCGTGCCTCACGCCGGAAGCGAGCATGGACATCATGCGCGTGCTCGACGCAGCGCGCCGCGATCTCGGCGTCGAGTACCCCGCCGAGCTCCAGCAGGTCGCCGGCAACTGACGGGAGTCAGTCCCCGGCGCGGGGACCCCGCCGACTCTCGCCGTGGGCCACGATGCTGGAACTCGCCTGGTCGAGGTGGTCGGACATCGCGGTGATCGCGGCGTCGACGTCCCGCTGCTGCAGCGCCTCGAAGATGCGCCGATGCTGAGCGACTCCCTCACGGAGGTCGCGGCCGCGCCGCTTCCATCCGTCCCAGGTGGCGCTGCGGTGCTCGTGGAGCAGCGGCGTCAGCGATGCCAGCGCCACCCGGAGCAGGTCGTTCCCGCTGGCGTCGGCGATCGCCTGGTGGAAGGCGACGTCCGCGTCGAAGAGGTCGGCGAGCTCGCGGGCCGACTCCAGGTCGCCCAGCCGCTCCTTGAGCGCGTCGAGCTCGTCGTCGCTGATGCGACTGGCGGCGAGCCGGACGGCCGCGAGCTCTATGGCGGTGCGGAACTCCTGCACGACCGGCGCGCCCAGATCGGTCACGAGCGAGCGCATGGCGAAGATCCGGCTCAGCTGCGCGGCGCCGGGCACCGCGACCGTAGTCCCTGAGCCCTGCCGCCTGAGCAGCAGCCCCTGCGCGGAGAGCTCGGCGACCGCCTCGCGGGCCACCGTGCGGCTGACGCCGAGCGAGGCGGAGATCTGATCGATCGGCGGGAGCGGATCGCCCTCGACGAGTCCGTGGCCGCGGATGTAGTCGACGAGGGCGCTGGCCGTCTGATCGGTGAGAGAGCTGCGGTCGACCACCATCGCATCGTAGTGGCCGCTCTCCGGCCTCCGCCTCAAACCGCGCCCCGAAACTCGGCGATACTGATGATGCGCATTCGATTGCGCAGGCCCACTGACGCTGTGTAGCGTCGGGCATCGTGCTGCCCGGCCACCGGGTCCGGGAGGCAGACCAAGGAGGGTCAGTGGACTACGACGATCTTCGGGTGCTCATCACCCACGAGCTCGATCAGCAGGATCAGACGGGTTACGACACCACGACGTTGCGTGCCGCGCTCGCGCAGGCTGAGGGCGGCGCCGGCGGCGCCCACGACGAGACCCTCCGGGCACTGCTGGACCGCGCCCAGGCAGAGTGCGCGGCCGCACCGAGCGCGCTGAACGAGCCCTCCGACCTGGAGGAGATCGCCGCGCTGTGGCCCTCCGATCACCGGGGGGTCTCGCCGCGTCCGCAGGACTACGACGACAGGCTGCTCGCGGGCTGGCGCGGTCGGGTGATCGGCAACATGTTGGGCAAGCCGGTCGAGGAGGGCGTGTACTGGACGCGGGAGCGGCTGCGTGACTACGTGAGGGACGCAGGCGCCGAGCCGCTCTCCGACTACTTCCCCGCGCCCGCGCACCTGCGGGAGCGGTACGAGCTGCGCGCCGACAACTGGGCCGAGACGACGCTCGGCTCGATCGACGGTTCCTCCCGCGACGACGACGTCGACTACACGATCCTCAACCTGCACGTGCTGGAGCGCTACGGCCTGGGCTTCACCTCCGACGACGTCGCCAAGCAGTGGCTGCACCTGCTCCCCTACGAGCAGACCTACACGGCCGAGCGGAAGGCCTACAAGAACCTCGTCAACGGCGTGCGCCCTCCGGGCTCGGCCATCCCCGACAACCCGTTCCGTGAGTGGATCGGCGCGCTGATCCGGGCCGACGTCTTCGGCTACGTCACCCCGGGCGACCCTCGTCGCGCTGCAGAGCTGGCCTACCGCGACGCACGGGTGTCACACATCGCGAATGGCATCTACGCCGAGCAGTGGGCGGCAGCACTGGTGGCGGCAGCCTTCACCTCCGCCACGGCGCGCGAGGCGCTGGACCAGGCAAGGTGCTACGTGCCCCAGGGAAGCCGGACCGCCGTCGCTCTCGATCACGTGGTCGGCGCGTTCGACGCCGGGCGCTCGTGGGACGAGACGCTCACCGAGGTGGACGAGCGGTGGGCGGGGTACCACTGGGTGCATGCGGTCAACAACGTGGCCGTGATCGCGGCGGCTCTCCTGCATGGCGAGGGCAGTTTCACTCGATCGATCGCGCTCACCGTGCTGGGCGGGCTCGACACGGACTCCAACGGGGCGACATCTGGCTCGGTGGCCGGGATCCTGCACGGCACCGCCGGGATCGAGTCGCACTGGTGGGAGCCGATCGGAGACCGGGTCCGGTCCGCGGTGTTCGGCTACGACGAGATCTCCGTGACCGAGCTCGCCCGGCGGACGAGAGCGGTCGCCGACGATGGCGCCTGAGGAACCTCCCCCAGCCCGTGCGGGCGCTCCTGCCCGCGCCGGCGAGCAGGTGCAGCCGGAACACGCGATGCGGGTGCTCTTCAGCCTCGCCTCGGTCGCCGCTCTGGGTTCCCTGTCGATCGACCTGTACATCTCGGCCTTCCCGAGGATCGGGCAAGAGCTGGGAGCGAGCGAGACCTGGGTGCAGGCGACGCTCACCGGTACGTTGATCGGTTTCGCCGTGGGCCAGCTGGTGCTCGGTCCGGTGACCGACCGCTTCGGGCGGCGGCGCCCGCTGCTGATCGCCAACGCCGTGCTGATGCTCACGGCGCTGGTGTGCGCGGCGGCCCCCGACGTCACCGTCCTGGTGGCGGCACGCGTGGTGCAGGGGGTGGCGTGCGCCGCGGGGGTGGTGGTGGCTACCGCGACGGTGCGAGACCTCTACCAGGGCGCGGCGTTCATCAAGGCGATCGGGCACGTGCTCGCGGTGACGGCGGCGGTCCCCGTGCTGGCTCCGACGGTCGGCGGCCTGCTGCTGAGCGTCATGAGCTGGCGTGGGCTGTTCGTGGTCATCGGGGCGCTCACGGTCGCGGCATCGGCGGCCTACGTGCTCTGGGTGCCCGAGGGGCCGATCGTCCGCCGGCGCACGGTCGGCCGATCACGCGTGATCGCCGGCTACCGGTACGTGCTGCGCGACCGGCGGTACGTCGGACTGACCCTGGTGACCATCTTCGTCTGGGGCGGGGCGGCCTGGACCTACATCACGACGTCTCCGTTCGTGTTTCAGTCGGTCTGGGGGCTGACCGAGGCTGAGTATGGGCTGGCCTTCGGAATCAACGCTCTGTGTGGCTGGGTCGGTGTGCAGCTCGGGTCACGGATCCGCGCGCAGGTGTCGGGTGGACGCGTGGTCGGTCTGGCCCTGGCGGCCGTCGTGGTGGTCACGACGCTGCTGTGGGTGTCGGCCATGACCGGCGCTCTCGGGCTGCTCGGCGTCATGATTCCGATCGCCCTGCTCTACCTGGCCGCTGGCGTGATGACTCCGCACATCACCCACCTGTCACTGGAGCGCCTCGGCGACGCCGCCGGTGCAGCCACTGCCCTTCCCGGCGCAGCGACGCTGGTGATGGCCGCCGTCGTCGCGCCGGTGGCTGGCATGTTCGGATCCACCGGGGTGGTCGCGATGGCCTCCGTCATGCTCGTGGCGGTGCTCGCAGGCGCGCTGGTGTTCCACCTGCGGGTGCGCCCTCACCTGGGGAGCACCGGATGAGAACGCCGTCCGGTGCCCGCATCATGGTTCCATGACAGCCACCCAGGTCGCGCTCATCGGTTCCGGCTACCGCTCGCACACGTTCGCGCGGGTGATCGCCGCCGTCCCTGACACGCTACGGCTCGTGGGTGCGGTGGTCCGCGACCCGGATCGAGCCGCGGAGTTCACCGCTGAGCACGGTGTCCCCACCTGGCGGTCGGTCGCCGACGCGGACCTGGAGGCCGTGGACGTCGTCGTCGTGGCGGTGCGCGGGTCGGCGAGCGCCGAGGTGATCGCCGAGCTCAAGGATCGCGGCCCTGTCGTGCTGGCCGAGACCCCGCCCGGCGTCGACGTCGCCGAGCTCGAGGCGCTCTGTGCGCTCGAGCGTGACGGGCTGAGGATCCAGGTGGCCGAGCAGTACCACCTGGAGCCGTTGCTGTCGGCACAGCTCTCGATCGCACGCGAAGGGCTGCTCGGCACGGTCACCCAGGCGCAGGCCTCGATCTCCCACGGCTATCACGGGGTCAGCGTGCTGCGTCGGGCGTTGCGGATCGGTTTCGAGGACGCCGAGGTCACCGCGACCACGGTGCCCTCCCCCGTCCGGCTCGGGCCCAGCCGCTACGGCGATCCGACCGAGGACAGGATGGTCGACGGCGTTCGCACGCTGGCCTGGCTCGACTTCGGTGACCGCCACGGCGCCGTCGACTTCGACGACCAGCAGGTCCGCAGCTGGGGGCGCTCGCCCAGCATGCTGATCCGCGGCACCGCGGGCGAGCTCCGCGACACCGTCGTCCGGCGCTTCCTGGACGCCCGCACCCCGATGGTCTCTCGCCTCGAGCGAGTGGCAGCCGGCGGCCCGGGCAACCACGAGGGGATGTTCCTGCGCGGATACACCTTCGAGGGCCGGTGGCCGTTCACCAACCCCTACCTGCGGGCCCGCCTCGCGGAGGACGAGATCGCCATGGCGCGCATCCTGGAGGCCATCGGCTCCTACGCCCGCGGTGGCCCGGCGCCGTACTCGCTCGCCGAGGCGGCACAGGACCGGTACCTGGACCTGATGATCCAGCGGGCCGCCACGACGGGTGAGAAGGTCCAAACGTCCCGGCAGTCGTGGGCGCCGTAGGAAGCTGCCCGCCCCTCGAGCCCCGGATGCCGTTCGCCCCTGACGAACACGCGGGCGCGGCCACCCCGATCGCTCTAGGTTTCCCTCATGGGTGACGTCATCGCATTCCCGAGGTCCTTGCTCTGGCGCGAGGCCGTCGGGCACGAGCTGCGGCGCGAGCGACTGGCGCAGGAGCGTACCCAGGGAGATGTCGCCGCGGCCGCCGGGATCTCGACCCAGTACCTGAGCGAGGTCGAGCGCGGACGCAAGGAGCCGTCGTCGGAGATCCTCGAAGCGGCCCTCGGCGCGCTCGACCTCGATCTGAGCACCCTGGCGAACCGGGTCGCCGAGCTCACCGAGCCGATGAGCGCGCCCGCCGGCCCAGCCACCTCGGCCCGCCCCTCGGGTCCGGTCCTGCTCGCCGCCTGAGATTCAGACCGCGGGCAGCAGCTTCCTGCTCCCGATCACCTCGTCGACGACGCCGTACGCCCGCGCCTGCTCGGCCGGCAGCACCAGGTCGCGACTGACCTCGTCGGCGATCTGCTCGACCGGCCGCCCGGTGTGCCGCGCGAGGATCTCCTCCAGCTGCGCCCGGGTGCGTGCCACTTCTTTGGCGGCCAGCCGGAGGTCGGGCAGCGTGCCCCGGCCGCCGACCTCCGGCGGGTGCAGCAGCACCCGCGCGTGCGGCAGCATGCCACGCCGACCCGGCTCCCCCGCCGCCAGCAGCATCGCCGCCGTCGACGCCGCCTGCCCCACGCAGATCGTCGAGACCGGTGCGCGCACGAACTGCATCGTGTCGTAGATCGCCAGGCTCGCCGTGACGGATCCGCCCGGGGAGTTGAGGTAGAGCGAGATCTCCCGCTCCGGGTCGGCCGACTCGAGATGGATCAGCTGCGCGATGATCGTGTTCGCGACCCCGTCGTCGATCTCGGTCCCGAGGAAGACGATGCGATCCGACAGCAGCCGCGAGTAGACGTCGGAGGCCCGCTGCCCCTGCGCGGTGGTCTCCACCACGCTCGGGATCGTGTAGCTGGCCGTCATGGTGGTCGACATCAGGCCAGCACCCCCGCCCGGCGCCGCGCGGCCAGCCGC
This sequence comes from Pseudactinotalea suaedae, assembly GCF_009733815.1. Lineage (GTDB taxonomy): Bacteria > Actinomycetota > Actinomycetes > Actinomycetales > Beutenbergiaceae > Pseudactinotalea > Pseudactinotalea suaedae. The sequence goes on along the minus strand of NZ_WNXY01000001.1, from coordinate 312,449 downwards.
AGCACGTCCGGTCCGTCGGCGATCGCGTCCACGAACCCGTACGCCAGCGCCTCCTCGGCGGTGAACCAGCGGTCGCGGTCGGAGTCGCGGTGGATCGTCTCGACGCTCTGGCCGGTGTGCTCCGCCGTCAGGGCCGTCATCACGGCGTTGGTGTGCTCGAGGTTCTCGGCCTGGATGGCGATGTCGATCGGCGAGCCCTGCAGCCCTGCCGACCCCTGGTGCATGAGCACCCTCGCATGGGGTTGGGCGTACCGCTTGCCCGGCGTGCCGGCCGAGAGCAGGAACTGCCCCATGCTGGCCGCGAGCCCGGTCGCGACCGTCACCACGTCGTTGCCGATCATGCGCATCGTGTCGTAGATCCCCAGTCCCGCGGAGACCGAGCCGCCCGGGGAGTTGATCAGCAGCGCGATGTCGGCTCGCGGGTCCTCCGCCGCGAGCAGCAGCAACTGGCTGGTCAGCCGCCGCGCGATGTCGTCGTCGACCTGCTGCGCGAGCACCAGGATGCGGTGCTGCATGAGGTTCTCGATCAGTCTGTCGTCCAGATTTGCCATGGTGGTTTCCTCTCGTCGGAACCACCATGAACCCGCCCGACGGCGGATCTCACCTCATGCTGCCCGCAGCAGATCTGCCCTGGGCAGAGTGAGGTCAGGAGGTCAGCCCTCGGCGCGCCCGGCTCGCCAGTAGCCCATGAAGGCGACCGAGCGACGGTCGACGCCGTGCTCGCGCACCAGGGTCCGGCGCAGCCGGGTGACGACTCCCGCCTCCCCGGCCAGCCAGGCGTAGAACTCGCCGCTCACGGTCTGCTCGGGCACGTCCCAGAGGTAGCCGTCGGGGTCCACGGGGAGCTCGACCTCGCTGCTGTCGGCGCCGTGGCGGTCACCCAGCCACAGCTGCAGCAGGTTGCCGACCGCGGGCTCGAGCAACGCGCCGTGGGCGGCGTCCTCGCGGGCGAGCCAACGCACCTGCACGCCGGGCGGGGCCGATACCGGCAGCATGTCGTCGGCGTGCGGGACCTCGAGCAGGGCAGCGCCCATCGCGTGCGCAGGCAGGCCCTCGAGAATCGCGAGCGCAGCCGGTACGGCGGTCTCGTCGGCGACCAGGAGGAACCGGTCCGTTCCCGGTGCCGGCTTGAAGCTGGTGCCACCGTAGGGGCCGCCGTGCGCGAGGTTCGGGCCGCAGAGGATGATCTCGTCACCCACCGTGGCGGTCGTGGCCCAGCGCGAGGCGGGTCCCTCGTCGCCGTGGAGCACGAAGTCGACGTCGACCTCGCCCTGCTCGGCACGCACGTGGCGGGAGGTGTAGGTGCGCACCGCGTTGCGGCTGGCCGCATCCCGGCCCATCAGCTCCTGGTACCAGCTGAGACCATCGGCGTCACCGACGTCGAGCGACCCGTCGGGCGCGGGCAGGATGACCTTGACACGCTGGTCGTCTCGGTCGTCGCCGAGCGCCATGAGCTCGGGACCGGCGAACGTGATCCGCAGGAAGCTCGAGCTGAGGCGCTGCACACGTGAGACCGTGGTACGGAACAGCCGCCAGGGCTGGACGGTACGGGTCAGGGTCGCTGTCATCGGAATAAGGCTAGCCTTGCCTCACCAATTTTGGCCAGAGAGGTACGTCACACCTGCCGACTAATCTCACGGGGGTGACGAGATCCGAAGACGCAGGTGAGAGCGAGCCCGAGGCCCCCGACCTGCCGCGCACCATCTGGTTGCTGTCGGAGAACCGGCGCGTCGCCATCACGGTCCTGATCGCCGTCGTGACATCGCTCACGGTGCAGCGCGTCCTGGTCAACAGCTATGAACCGTTCCGCGAGCTGGCCAGGGAGGACCTGCCCGGCGCGGCCCTGCTGCTGCCCGTGATGGTGTGGGCGGCGTTCACGCTCGCTCACATGGTGCTGACCTGGCTCGCGTACCGCGGCCTGCGAGGCGACGACTTCCGCGTCGCCATCACGGCCGACCCGAGCTGGCTCAAGTACGACAAGCGTCGCGACGGGACGTTGTTCCGCTGGGTCGTGGGCGTGGGTCCCTCGAGCTGGTCGACGTCGATCGCGATCTTCGCGCTGGTCGCGGTCGTGGCCCTGGTGATGCGGCCGGCGTTGCGCGAGCTGCCGCTGGCGTTCGTGATCGCGCTGGTGATGGTCGGCACGGCGTGGTTCAGCGTGGCCGTGACCTACGCCGTTCACTACGCCCGCGTGGATCTGACCCGCGGGGGCCTGGAGTTCCCCGGGGAACGCCCGAACAGGTTGCTCGACTACTTCTATCTCGCCGCGGGTATCCAGGCGACCTTCGGGACCACCGATGTCGGTGTCCGCACCACCGAGCTGCGTGGGCAGGTGCTGTCGCAGAGCCTGATCGCGTTCGTCTTCAACACGGTGATCGTCGGCATGGTCATCTCGTTGCTGCTGACGAGCGGATGAGCACCCGCGCCTACACGTGGGACCAGCTGCGCCGGTCGAGCCTGGCGCGGCAGTTCCCACCAGTACGCGGCCGCGGCGTCGCTGCCGTGAGCGATCTCATGAGCAGGATCGGGCCGCTGCAGACCCAGACGGCGCGGTCGGCCTTCCTCGGGATCGCGGCCAGGTTGCCCGGCGTGACCCCCGCGACCCTCACCGAGGCCTACGAACGACACGTGCTCGTGCGTGGCAGCTCGATCCGCGGCACCGTCCACACCTCGACGGCGGAGCACCACGTCGCGCTGGAACGCGCCACCCGCGTGGGTCAGCGCGCCATGTGGGCGCGCACCCTGAGGCTCGAGAAGACCACCCTGGAGGAGGTCTGGGACGGGATCGAGGAGTTCGCGACACCGGCCTGGCGCGAGGTCGACGAGCTCGCCGCGCACCTGCGCTCCTGGCTCGAGCAGCGGGGCGAGCAGCCGACCGACCAGCTCGGGCAGCCCCTTGGTCGCTACCTGGCGTTCGGGCACGGCGGGTTGATCCGACGACCGGTCGCCGGAGGCTGGGACGGACAGACCCGACCGGCGTACCGGTGGGTGGGTGCCGCTCTCGCCGACGCCGGGCACGAGGACACCGCCAGGCTCGCCGCGCTCAGGGCGAGCACGCACGAGGAGGCGATGGCCGCCGTCGTGCTCCTGCACCTACGCAGCCACGGACCGGCCAGCCGCCACGACGTGGCATGGTGGGCCGGCGTCGGGCTGCGGGAGGTCGATGCGGCGCTCGCGCGGCTGGAGCACCGACTGAGCGTCCGATCCGGCCCTGACGGCCGGGACTACTGGGACGTGGCCGACGGCGTTCGTCGCCCGGTCGGTGACGTCGGGGTTCGTCTGCTCCCGGAGTTCGACGCGCTGATGTGCGGCTACGACCCGCGCGCGCGGGAGCGGTTCATCACGCCCGAGCAGCACGCGATCCTGTGGAACCAGAAGAACGGTCTCGTGCTCCCGCCGCTGCTGCACCACGGGCGGATCGCCGGGTGGTGGAGAGCTGAGGGCTCAGGCCGGTCGCGACGGTTTCTCGTGACGACGTTCCCGGGTGTGGCTGCACCCGCGGCGGCGGATCTGGAGCGCGCCGTGGCGAGCGCGGCTGCGGTGATGCAGTGGGAGATCGCCGACGTGACGCTCGAACGCGGCTGAGTGTCGGCGCCTCCCCCTAGGTTGGCACCGAGGCGAGGGGAATCCATGGACGACGAGCGCAGCGGTCCGCGGGTGTGGCCGGCTGAGCCGAAGCTGGGCACCGCGTCCGAACGGGAGGTGTGGGACCGCCTGAGGGCCCAGCTGCCTGACGATGCCCACCTGATCGGGAACCTCCGCCTCAGCGAGGAGGAGAAGAACCACGAGATCGACTTCCTGGTGCTGCTCCCCCGCCGTGGCGTGATCGCGCTCGAGGTGAAGGGTGCAGGCATCGGGTGGCGCGCGGAGCACGGCTGGTCGATGACCCACAGGGGTCGGATCTCGTCGATCGATCCGGTGGAGCAGATCCGGAGCGCGATGTACGCGGCGCGGCACCGGGTGCGCATGGATCCCCGCTGGGGTTCGCGACCGCAGCTGCCCTGGGCGCACGGCGTCGTGACGCCCTTCACCGAGTTCGGGCCCGACTTCGACCTGTCGGACCTGCAGCGCTGGATGCTGCACGACCGTGGTGATCAGGACCAGCTGGCGGCCCGGCTCGCCGATCAGCTCGACCGCACCCGGCATGCCGGCACCGAGCTGCCGTACGGCGACGACCTGGACGTCGTCGCCGAGATCCTGACCCGGCCGCGTGTGATGGTCGAGGACCCGCTGTCCGACTCGGAGGAACGCGCGGCGGTGGCCGATCAGCTCACCATGGAGCAGGCGGTGCTGCTGGGTGCCACGCGACTGCTGCGGCGGGTGGAGGTCCGCGGCGGTGCCGGTTCCGGGAAGACCGTGCTGGCGCTGCAGCAGGCGAAGGAGCTGACCCGCGGGGGCGGCGGCCGATCGGGCGAGCGCGTGGCGCTGCTGTGCTACTCGATCGGCCTGGCGCAGCACCTGAAGCGGGTGGTGAAGGCGTGGAGCTGGAGGGAGCGGCCGGCCTTCGTGGGCACGTTCCACGAGTTCGGGACCCAGTGGGGTGCTCCCACCGGCACACGTCAGGACAGCGACTTCTGGGAGACCGAGCTGCCGGTCGAGATGGCGCGGCTCGCCGCGGAGCTGCCCGCCTCCAAGCGGTACGACTCGATCGTGGTGGACGAGGCGCAGGACTCGCGGACTCGTGGTGGACCCCGGTGCTGAAGGCTCTGCGCGACGAGGACAGCGGCGGGCTGTACGTGTACTCCGACGAGAACCAGCGGCTGTTCGCCCGGTACGGCGAGCCGCCGGTCCCGTTGGTGCCGCTGGTTCTTTACCACAACCTGCGCAACACGAGGCAGATCCTCGACGCTTTCGCACCGCTGGCGCCGTCCCGGATGCGCGCCCGCGGCAGTGAGGGGCCGGCGGTCCGGTTCGTGCCGGCCTCCCCGGCCGACGCCCTCGGCGTCGCCGACGACGAGGTCGAGCGGCTGCTGGAGAAGGACTGGCCCCAGGAGCACGTGTGCCTGCTGACCACGGGCAAGCGGCACCCGGTGCAGGTCGAACGCGCCGGCGACGGCGACCAAGAGGCGTACTGGCAGACGTTCTGGGACACCGACGACGTCTTCTACGGCCACGTCCTGGGGTGCAAGGGGCTGGAGCGCCGGGTCGTGGTGCTCTGCGTCAACGACGACGGCTCACGCGAACGCTCCAGGGAGCGCCTCTACGTCGGGATGTCACGGGCGACCGACCTGCTCGTGGTGGTCGGCGAGCCCGAGGTGATCCGGGCAGTGGGTGGCGACGAGGTCGCCAAGCGGCTAGGTATCGGCCTCACCTAGAAGCCGGTCCCTGGCCCGGCCTGGCCCCCGGGGCTCGCGGGTTCCACGCAGAGGCCAGACGTTCGCCGGACTTGCGGCTCACCAAGCCGCCAACACGACACCACGTCCACCCAGAGGCGCGCTCGCGAGAGAGCGGGTTCCGGCAATCGACCTACCAGCACCCGGTTCAAGCCCGGCCTGGTGGACCCGGGCTCACCAGTTCGCGCAAGACTCTGCGTTCGCTGGACGCGCGATTCGCCAAGCCCGGCGAGCACGACGATTTCCGCACTGCGCCGCAGGCCACGTCCACCCCGACGCGGGCCACCAAGGACCGCCCCGCGGCCCCCTTGCCCCTCGAGCGGGGCCGGGCCGCCGTCCCTTGAGCCTTGTGCGCATCCGAGGTCAGAAGGGCGGTGGGCCGTCGTCATGGGGGCGTCGCGGCTCCCCCGGGCGCTTCGGCTTGCGCCGCGTGAGGTTGCCGTTCGCATCCTCGACGTAGACGAGTCCGGCAGCGGTGGTCCAGGTGCGGCGGCCATCAGCATCGGTGACGTAGCTCCATCCGCCATGCGTGAGGAGCACGTGGTCGCGACGGCAGCCCGGGTCGAGATTGGCGACGCAGGTCAGCCCGACCGGCCAGGGAATCCTGTGGTGGAGGTCGCACCCGTCCGACGACACGCTGCACGCGGGATGCACGCACTCGGGCTCGCGCGCACGGACCAGGGCGGCCATGGCCGGTGGCGGTTCGTAGACGTCGCGGCTGACCTCGAGCACGGTGCGGTCGAGCGGGTCGGTGACCATGCGCGCCCACGGTCCACCAGCCGCCAGTGCACGTGCGACCGACCCGGGGATGGGGCCGTAACCCTCCAGCTGGGCAGGTTCATGAGCTCCGGCGTCAGGAGCGGGATCGTCAGGAGCTGGACTGGCAGGGCCCACGTTGTTGTCTGGAGCTGAGTTGTCGACAGCCGGGGCATCAGGCACCGGATCATCAAGAGCTGGATTGTCAGGAGCCCGGTCGTCAGGAGCCCGGTCGTCGGGAGGCCGGTCGTCAGGAGGCCGGCTGTCAGGAGCCCGGCTGTCAGGAGCCCGGCTGTCAGGAGCCCGGTTGTCAGGAGCTCCGTTGTGATGCGCTCCGTCGGCTCCTGGTCCTGCCCTGTCGAGGCCGCCCATCGCCGTCGTCAGCGGGATCACCACTCGCACGTGCGCCGAGACCCCGCCGATCACGCCGACGCGCATCACGCACTCGGGGGTGACCTCCTGCGGTGGAGAGCCCTGAACCCCCTCACGGTCACGGTGATCAGGATCGACGGGACGCGGTGGACCGGCAGCATCGGAGGCTTGGGACGGATCGTCGGTGCCCAAGGTGCCGGCCGCCTCGGCACCATCCGCGTGCGGACGTCGACATGCACCGATCCACCCGGTCTGGATCGCGGCAGTGCCCATGAGCGCGAGGGCGTCAGCGCGAAGCTGATCGAGCGAGCGCGGATCGCCGACGGTCTTGGCCGATCGAGCAGCGGCATCGATCGCTCGGTACAGCTGCGTCGTCTCGACAGCCGGCATGACGGCGTACAGGCTCGCCATGCCGTCGGGGAGCACGCGCGGACGATCGACGCGACGCTTGGCCGCCGCTGCCTGGCAGCGCTGCTCGTAGTGCGCCGGGTCGACCGCGGCGCGCGCTGTCGCCAGGGCGCGTCGCAATCGCCCGGACGGCACGTGCGGTGCCGTCGCGAGCACCTCGTACTGAACATCGAGCGCGGCGTCGGGCTCGAGGTCTTCGACGCCCGCGACGATCAGATCGGCCTTCGTCGCGTCGATCTCGCCAGCGGCGAGCGCCTCGGCGGTCGGGATCCCCACCCCACGGAACGCCCGGCCGGAGCGCACGAGCGTCTGTGCGGCCCGCCGCCCGATGCCGAGCCTGAGCGCGAGCTCGTCACCGGCGATGTTCGGCTCACCGGACCGGACCCCCAGACTCTTCAGCGTCGCCAGACCATCGGACATCACGACGCGGCGCGCCAACGCTGCGGCCGCCTCCCGCTTGCGCAGGGCGCAGTAGCTCTCGAGCCGCGCCCAGTGAGCGACCATCTCGACGGCATCCTCATCCGAGTCCACCAGGTCTGCTGGTAGCTCCTCGAGCTCGCGCATCAGGTGTGCCGAGGGCTGCAGCTGCTCCAGCCAGGACACCGGCCCCAGCTGCGGATACTCGAGATCGTCCAGCCAGCCGCGCTCCGGCTGCCAACCCGGCGGGGGCTCATCGGACGCAGGAAGCACCGGCACATCGGTCCAGTCGTGCTCCGCCCACACCCCGTTCGGCTCGCTCGGTCCGTTCGGCTCGCTCGATGAACCATCCGCGACGCTCTCCGGGCTGCCGCCATCCGCGCCTGGTGCTCCGTGCATGCTGGCGGCCGCACCCTCAGCGGGCACCTCGTCACCGGCCGGCTCGAACATGTTTCCACGGTAGAGGTGAGGTCCGACATCGGCCGTCTGCGGCGGTTTCCCGTCGATGAAGGCCCATCCTCTTGGTGACGGCCGAGGTGCCGATCGGCACCTCGACGTCCCCGCACGCTGGGATAGCGTGATCGACATGCAGATCCTCGCCGGCGGCCGCGACGCGGACGTGTTCGGCTACGGCGACGGGCTCGTGCTGCGCCGCTACCGCGACGGCCGCTCCGCCGAGGCCGAAGGTGTCCTCATGCGTGACCTCGCACGGCTCGGCTTTCCCGTGCCTGCTGTCGAGTCGGTGACGGGACCCGATCTCGTGATGGAGCGCATCGACGGTCCCACCATGGCCACCCAGCTGCTCCAGGGCGACCTCGACCCGGTCGAGGGCGGCGCCCTGCTGGCGCGGCTTCATGACGATCTGCACCGGCTCCCGTGGCCGGGTGGGCAGCCGCTGCTGCACCTGGACCTGCACCCCTTCAACGTGCTGATGAGCTCACGCGGGCCCGTCGTCATCGACTGGCCCAACGCGCGCACGGGGGCACCTGGACTCGACGTCGCGATGACCGCGCTGATCCTCGCCCAGGTCGCCACCTACCCGGAGATCGTCGCCGACTCCGCGCTCGGTTCGGCACCGTCCGACGACGTCACCGCGCGGCTTCCTGAGCAGCTCACCGCGCTCCTCGCCTCGTTCGCGCGGAGCACCGCGACGCCGTTCGCGCCCCATCTCGACGACGTGGAGGAGCTCCGTCGAAGCGACCGCTATCAGAGCGAGGCCGAGCGGGCCCGGCTGGGTGACGCCGTCGCGCTGGTGCGCTCGCTCGCCATCGGCTAGGACGCAGCGGCGCCCATGTGCTTGCTGGTCAGGACGCTCAGTCGTCATCTTGCACGCAGCGGCGCCTTGTCCTGGTCAGGACGCTCAGTCATACATGCCCTCCACCCACCACGACTCGCCTTCACCGGCAAGGAGCAGCGCGGCCTCACCGCACACGACCTGCACATAGGTGCGGGGCCGACCGCCGGCCCACCAGCGCTCGTGGACCGGCCACGGACCGGCCCAGCCGGTGACCTCGCGAGCGCGCTTGTTCACCTCCACCATCGCCGGCATGCCGTGCAGCACGCCGCGCTCGCCCACGGTGACGGGGCGGCCGTCGTCGTCGAGGACCTTGGCCGGCATCGGCGAGGTCGGCACGGTCGCAGGGAGCGGCGAGGGAATCTGCCCCGGCCACGGCGCCTTCGGATCCCGCAGCGCGACCGGCTCGTCACCCCACGACACCAACCGCACCCGGTCCCGGGGCGACCTGCCGCCCTGCAGCACGGGGCTCAGCACCGCATCCGCCCCGATCAGCCCTTGCACCCGCAGCGCCGCCCTCCCCGCCTGCGCCTGCCCGCGCCCCACCCGACCCCACAAGCCGTCGGAGGCGACAGCGGCGGGGCTGACCTCTTCCGCGGCGAGCTCCAGCGCCGTCACGGGTGCGCTGGGTCGCTGCCCGCTGCGCCCGGACAGCCAGCCCTCCAGCTGCCACCGCACCCGGTCGGTGAGCTCGACGGCGGTGAGCGCGCCACCATCGAGCCGCCAGGTGCGCTCCAGCGCCCCGCCATCCTCCGTGCGCGCCTGCACCCGCAGCCGTGCGCACACCACACCGCGCCGCATCATGGCCGTCTGCAGCTCTTCCGCCAGCCGCCGCGCGGCGAACGCTGCCGCGTCGATCCGATGTGCGGGCGGGTCCAGATCGGCCTGCACCACCACGTCCGGCTCGGCCCGCCGCACCCGCGGCGGCTGCGCGTCCAACCCGCGTGCCAACCGGTGCGCCTGCAAACCCCACGCACCGAAGCGTGGCCCCACCTGCGCTGTCCGCAACCGCGCCAGATCGCCCAGCGTGACCAGTCCCAACCGCCGGAACAGGTCCACCAGATCCACCATCCGGGCGCGCGAGTCCCGTGTGGTGGCCACGTGCACCAGGTCCCGCACGTCGCACCCGGCGAGCCGCTCCGCCGACCGCCCGAGCGGCACCTGCTCCGACGAACGCGCCGCCAGCATCGCCATCAGCATCCCATCGGCGATGCCGACCTGGGCCTCCACACCGGACTCGGCCGCCGCCCCCACGAGCGCCTCCGCCAGCGCGTCCTCCGAACCCAGGTAGCGACTCGCCCCTCGCGCCGGCAGCACCGCGACACCGGGCCGCAGCAGGTTCGACTCCGGGACGACGCTCTCCAGCGCCTGCATCACCGGTTCGAAGGCGCGCACGTCACGCCCCTCATCGGCATTGATCAGCACCAGCTCCGGGCACAGTCCCTGAGCGCTGCGGCGCCGCATCCCGCGGCGCACGCCCTCCGCCCTCGCGCGCGCCGAGACCGCCACCAGACCTCGGCCATCGTGCAGCGCCACCGGTTCGTGGGCCTGCGCCAGACCCTCCGCCACCGCGGCCGCCACCGGCCAGTCCGGTACCCACAGCACCGCGAGCCGGGTGGCCTGCTCGGCCCCGTCGCGCGCCGGCGGCTCCTCCGGCAACGGTGCCGCGACCAACGCGCTCATCAGCCCGCCCTCGCCAGGTCGAGCTCGTGGATCTCGCCCTCACCCTGCGAGAGGCGAGCATCCACACCGATCGGCGCCAGGTCGCCGTCGGCCCCCATCCGGACCCGGACCTGACGCGGTTGACCGAGGCCGCGCGCGTAGCCGGTGATCGTGGCCTCCCGACCGGTCAGCACGCCATCGCCTGCCCCGACACCGAACCACGACCGCTCCCCCACCTCCAGCACCGCGTGCGCACCCGGCCACACGTCACCGGACAGCAGCACCGCCTCCCGGTGCCGCAGCCGGTGACCTGCGCTGCGGCGGTCCGCGTCGGTGAGTGCGGGGCAGCGGCCGAGGACCACGACATCGAAGCCATCGATCAGGGCACCCAGCACCGCGGGGGCGTCCGGACCCGGCTTCGGCACCACCACGGTGCGGTTCAGGTCGAGCCCGGCCTCCGCGGCGGCCGCCAGCCCCACATCAGGCATCGCCACCACCGCGCACCAGAGGTCCAGCCCAGGCGCGTTCGCGGCCGCTGCGGCCAGCGCCAGCAGCACCGACCTCGACCCCGACACCTGGATCGCGCTCCCTCGCCGCAGCCCACCCCAGGGCAACAACGTCTCCACGCCGGCCGGCAACGGCAGCAACAGCTCCGGAGGAACCGTGCTCGACGGCGGCGGGACCGGTCCGCTCGCCGCGCTCGCGAGCGTGGTGACGCCCGTGAGCCGCTGCCGCAGCCCCGTGCTGGCCTCGGCCGTGGCCAACGCCCGCTGGGCCGCGGCGAGACGAGCCTCTCGACTCCGCTCGCGCTCCCTCGCGCTCTCCTGCCGCACGGCTTCCCGCATCACACACCTCCTGCCTACGTCTCGCCGACGGTAGAGCTGACCACTGACATCGAGCCCGAACCTATGTTCGAACGGACGTTCTATTGGAACACCGAGGCGACGCCGGTGTCAACGAGCCGGTGTCCGGGACGGCACACCTGCTGCCGCCTGCCCTACCGTGGCAACCATGCGTCTCGGAACTCTCGACTGGACCCCAGCGCTCGATCAGCCCGACCTCATGGCCGCACCGGTCAGCACGAGGCTCCGGACCGCCGTCGAGCAGGGCGGTGACAACGAGCGGGCCGCTCGAGCGGTCCTGGTGACCGCGATCGACCCCGGTCTCGCCGACACCGCGGCGATGACCGAGGCCTATGACCTCACGCTGGAGATCTCGGGCAACTGCGTGCTCGTCGCCGGCAGCCGGGGCGGCGAGGAGCGGGTCGCGGCGTGCGTGGTGCGCGCGACCACCCGCGCGGACGTCAACACGACCGTGCGCAAGCGGCTCGACGTGCGCAAGGCGTCGTTCCTGCCGATGGACACAGCGGTCGCCGACTCCGGCATGGAGTACGGCGGCATCACCCCGTTGGGACTTCCCGAGCGTTACCGCGTGATGGTCGACGCCACCCTCGCAGACGCCGAGCACATCGTCATCGGGTCCGGGATCCGCGGCTCCAAGCTCGTGCTGCCGGGCAGCGCGCTCGTCCTCCTCACGGACGCGGAGATCGTGGAGGACCTCGGCCGCTGATCAGGCAGGCGCCACGGGCTGCCGCAGGATCGTCTTCAGCTTCTCCGGTGCGGTGCGACGTGCGTCGCTCAGGTAGATCTCGTGGTGCTTGCCGACCATCTGCAACCCCTGGCTCGGGATGAATCCTTCATGCATCTCCTGCAGCACCGGGCCCTCGTCGTCGTAGGAGCCGACGTGCAGGGTCTGCACGCACACGCCTTCGACCAGCGTCTCGAGCCGCACGAGATCCAGCGCCGGCGCATCGCCGGCCGCCGCAGCCTTCCGCGCGATCTCGACGTGCTCAGCGGTGAGCCAGTCCGGGACCAGGATCATCGCCGTCCAGTCCCACCGCGACTTGTCGCGACCGCTCGTGAAGGCCGCCATGTCCTCCGCCCACCACAGCGCCTCCAACGGCATCACCGTGTAGTCACGGCCCAGCTCACGCTTGCTGAAGAACTTCAGCTTGTAGGCCAGCGGGTACAGCGAGGCGAGCGCATCGGCGTACTGCTGCGAGGTGTTCGGGTCGCCATGCCCATCGATCATCAGGTACTGCAGATCGGGGATCTCGACCACCTCGAACTCACCTCGACGCGCCGTGTAGACGGCGAGCTCCTTCTTCAGGTCGACCTTCTCCACGGCAGGCTCCTCACCGGGTGAACGCGGCCAGCACCCGCTGCACCGAGCTGTCGAGGCCCCACCTGTCGACCAGCTCGACCAGCGACTCGGGTGCTCGGGGCAGCGGGTGGTCCTCGTCACCGCCCGGCACCACGAGGTCGGCGAGTCCCACCCCCAGGTCGAGGTGACGCCGCACCGCCACGACCTCGGGCGCGACGTCCAGGTAGTCGGACGCCGCGTTGATCTTGGAACGAAGTCCGGCAGCCATCGCGACAGACGGATCAGCTGCGGCGGCCCTGATCCTCGCCAGGTCACCATGGGCGCTGAGCAGCGACGACGCCGTCTTGTCGCCGACCCCGGCCACTCCGGGAAGCCCGTCGGAGGCGTCGCCGCGCATCGTCGCGAAATCGGCGTACTGGTTCGCGTGGACCCCGTACTTCTCCAGCACGACGGCGTCCGTCACCTTCTCGTGCTTGCCCACCCCTCGCGCCGTGTACAGCACCCGGACCTCGGCGTCGTCGTCGACGAGCTGGAACAGGTCCCGGTCCCCCGTGACGATGTCGACCGGCATGCCGGCATCGGTGGCGAGGGTGCCGATGACGTCGTCAGCCTCCGCCTCGGGTGCCCCCACCACGGCCAGGCCCAACGCCTCCAGGACGGCGAGGATGACCGGGATCTGCACCTCGAGCGGGTCCGGCACGACCTCGACGTCAGGGGCAGCCCCGGGCACCACCTCCTCGACCCGGTGCTGCTTGTAGGAGGGCACGAGGTCGACGCGCCACTGGGGGCGCCAGTCGTCGTCCCAGCAGCACACGAGATGCGTCGGCTGGTACTCGCTCGCCAGCCGGGCGATGAAGTCGAGGAGCCCCCGGACGGCGTTGACGGGCGTCCCGTCAGGAGCCGTGATCGTGTCGGGGACGCCGAAGAAGGCGCGGAAGTACAAGGATGCGGTGTCGAGGAGGAGCAGCCGCTGCTGCCGCGGTGCAGGATCCGGTGGGATGGTCACCCTCACACGCTAGCCGCGAGCACCGACGCGAGCACCGTGTCGGTGCCCTGCTCTAGCGTTCCGGGCATGAGCACCTCGACATCGATCACCCTCGGCGCCGTCACCGTGCAGGCAGACGACCCGGTCAGGCTCGCCCGGTTCTGGGCCGAGGCGCTCGGCGGCACGATCGGCGGCGAGGATCCCGACTTCACGTTCGTCGCCGCCCGCGAGCCGGGTGGTGTCCCGATGGCCTTCGCGCGCCGTTCGGAGCCGCGCCCCGATCGTCAGTCGCAGCACATGGACCTGACCGTCCCGTGGGGCAGTCGCGAGCAGGAGGTCGCTCGGTTGGTCGCGCTCGGCGCCACGCACCGATGGGACGTCCTCGACGAGGTGCCCTGGGTGCAGTGGTCCACCCTGTCGGACCCGGAGGGCAACCTGTTCTGCGTGGCCGAGCACCCGCCCTCGAGCTGAGTCAGACCTTCGTGGCCCAGAACGCCACGGCGGCGGCAGCGGCGACGTTGAGAGAGTCGACGCCGCCGGCCATCGGGATGCGCACGACCATGTCGGCCGCCTCGACGGCGCCGCGCGTCAGCCCGTCGCCCTCGGTACCGAGCACCCAGGCGAGCCGCTGCGGCGGGTCCGATGCGACGTCGTCGAGCGTGACCGCGTCCTCGGTGAGCGCGAGGGCGGCGGTGGCGAACCCCAGCGCGCGCAGCTCCTCCAGACCTCCCGGCCACGGATCGATCCGGGTCCACGGCACCTGGAACACCGTGCCCATCGAGACACGGACGCTGCGCCGGTACAGCGGGTCGCCGCACCGCGGCGTCACCAGCACCGCGTCCACACCCAGCGCCGCGGCCGACCGGAACGCCGCCCCCACGTTCGTGTGATCGACGATGTCCTCGAGGATCACGACCCGGCGCGCGCCGGCCACCACCTCGGACACCGGCGCCAGCGCCGGACGGTGCATCGCCGCCAGCGCGCCGCGGTGCAGGTGGAACCCGGTCAGCTCCGACAGGATCTGCTCGTCGGCGACGTACACGGGGATGTCGCCGTGCTCGCCCGCGCCGACCTCCTCGAGGAGGTCCTGCAGGCTCTCCAGCCAGCGGGGCGCCATCAGGAAGGACCGCGGCCGGTGCCCCGCCGCGATCGCGCGGCGGATCACGGTGGAGGACTCCGCGATGTAGAGGCCCTTGCTCGGCTCGTGCTTGGACCGCAGCACGACGTCGGTCAGTCGGGTGTAGTCGGCGACCCGCTCGTCATCGGGGTTCTCGAGGCGAACGATCGGCACGGGTGGTCACCCTAGTCGGCCGACGGCGGCCCGCCGAGCGGCTACCGGGTGAGCAGCCGCCGTCGAGGTGCCAGCGTCCCGGCCACGACGTCACCGGCCGCGAACTGGATCGCGTTCCGGTAGTGCACGGTCACCTGCTCGTTGACCGCGTCCCAGGTCCGGTTCTCGGTCGAGCTGCGCGCGGCCTCCCCCATCAGCTGTCGCAGGCCCGGGTCGTCGACCAGCTGCTTCACGTGGCGCCGCATGGAGCCGAGGTCGCCCGGCTTGTAGAGGAACCCGGTGACGCCGTGCTCGATCAGGTCGATGGGTCCGCCGCGGGCGGGAGCGATCACCGGGACCCCGCTGGCCTTCGCCTCCTGGATGGTCTGAGCGAAGGTGTCCATCTCACCGGTGTGGACGAACACGTCGAGGCTGGCCAGCAGCCGCGTGAGGTCGGTCCCGCCGAGGTGGCCCGTGAACGTGGCCTTGCTCAGCACCTTGGCGATCTTGTCGCGCCGAGGGCCGTCGCCTGCGACGATCAATCTCACACCCTTGAGCGACTGCAGCCCCGAGAGGTCCTCGACCTGCTTCTCGCGCGCCAGCCGCCCGACGTACCCCACCAGGACCTCGCCCGGGCGGGCCACGGTCATCCGCAGCGCCTCGTCCCGGTTCCGCGGCGAGAACAGCTCGCGGTCGACCCCGTGCGGCCACACGGCGACGCGGTGCACGCCGCGGTCGATCAGCTGCTGGCACGCGTAGGTGCTCGGTGCCAGCGACAGGGTCGCGCGGCGGTGGATGTCGGTGACCCGCTTCCACAGCAGCGGCTCGAGCTGCTTGACCTTGTAGCGCCGCGCGTAGGTCGGCGCCTCGGTCTGGTAGACCGCCACGCTCGGCAGGCCCAGCGACTGGGCGGCACCGATCGCCTGCCACCCCAGCACGAACGGCGCCGCCAGGTGCACCACGTCCGGTGAGAAGTAGCGCAGGTGCTCCTCGAGCGTGCGCACGAGCGGCGTGGAGAGCCGGAGCTCGGCGTACCCCGGCAGCGGGACCGCCTTGAAGTGCCGCACCTCGGCGCCGGCGTACGAGGCGACGGTGTCCTTGCCGCGCCCGGGCGTGGGCGCGAGCACGAGCACCTCGTCCCCTCGCTCCGCCAGGTAGTCGAGGAGTCGCATCACGGTGACCGTGACGCCGTTCGCCTGCGGGAGGAACGACTCTGCGACAACAGCGATCCGCACGCATCCACTCTAGCCGGGGCGTCTGCTGCCGGCCCTGGCTCGACACCGTCGGCAGCGACCGACGGGCCCGGGCTCCAGAAGGAACCCAGGCCCGTCGGTGTGGCGTCGAGCGTGTCGACGCCGTCCTACCTGTGCGGCGCTCAGCCCTGAGTCGGGCCCTGCTGCCACGGCTGCTGCGGCGGAGGCGCCGACGGCGGCTGCCCCTGCGGCGTCTGGCCCGCCTCGGCGGACCGGGAGAACGGCATGCCGGAGGCATCACCCGCGCTGCCGGCCTCGGCCTGGGCCTCGTCGACCTGGGTACGCGCCTCGCGGAGCGCCTCGGAGGGATCCTGGAGCGAGGTCTCGGGCAGGTCGATGTCGAGACCCTCGACGTCCTCGACCATCGACTCCCGCTCGCCGTCCCGAGCCGAGAACGCCGGGGGCGGCGTCTGGCCGCCGAACGCACCGGCGATCGAGCCCAGCGCCGCCGTGAACTCGGTCGGGATGACCCAGAGCTTCGAGGCCGAGCCGTTCGCGATCTGCGGCAGCATCTGCAGGTACTGGTAGGCCAGCAGCTTGGGGTCGGCGTCGCCGCGGTGGATCGCGTCGAACACCTGGAGGATCGCGCGCGACTCACCCTGCGCCCGCAGGATCGCTGCCTGTGCCTGACCCTCGGCACGAAGGATCGAGGACTGCTTCTCACCCTCGGCCGTGAGGATCTGGGACTGCTTGACACCCTCGGCGGTGAGGATGGCCGCGCGGCGGTCACGCTCGGCGCGCATCTGCTGCTCCATGGAGCCCTGCACGCTCGCCGGCGGGTCGATCGCCTTCAGCTCGACACGGTTGACGCGGATGCCCCAGCGGCCGGTCGCCTCGTCGAGCACACCGCGCAGCTGCCCGTTGATCTGGTCACGGCTGGTCAGCGTCTGCTCGAGGTCCATCGAGCCGATCACGTTACGCAGCGTGGTGACCGTCAGCTGCTCGATACCGGTGATGTAGTTGGCGATCTCATAGGTCGCCGCCTTCGGGTCGGTGACCTGGAAGTAGATGACCGTGTCGATGCTCACCACGAGGTTGTCGGAGGTGATCACGGGCTGCGGCGCGAACGAGACGACCTGCTCACGAAGGTCGACGCCGGCACGCACGCGGTCGATGAACGGGATCAGGAAGTGCAGACCCGCGTAGAGCGTGTTCTGGTAGCGACCCAGCCGCTCCACGATCAACGCCACAGCCTGCGGAACGATCCGCACCGCTCGCCTGATGGCGACGATGGCGAAGATCGCCACGAGGATGAGGACGATGACTCCAATCACCTGACCTGGTTCCATGCGTGATCTCTCCCTGATGTAGCTGTCGTGGTCGAATCGAGAATGTCAGAAGGTCAGTAGCCCGGGCCTGGCTGACCGTAGGGCTGGTGGGGCTGGTCCTGCACCTGCGGGGCGACGATCGCGGTCGCGCCGTCGATGCTCATCACCACGGCTGTGGTGCCGGCGGCCAGCATCTGGCCCGGCGCCGCGGTGCGCGCCGACCACACCTCGCCCTCGAGCTTGACGCGGCCCGAGCGCTCGGTGACGTCGCTGATGACCGTGGCCGTGCGGCCCACGTGCGCCCGCACGTTCGTGACCGCCTCCGGGGTGCTCTTGCGGAGCTTGTCGACCGCCATCGGTCGCACGAGGACCAGCAGCAGCACCGCGACGATCACCGCGACGATGATCTGGACCCAGAACGGGGCACCCAGGGCGCCGGCCAGACCGCCGGCAGCGGCTCCACCGGCGAGCATGAGGAACGTCAGGTCCACGGTCAACAGCTCGATGACGCCCAGCACCAGTGCGAGGCCGAACCACCACAACCAGCCCATGAGGATCTCCCGTCGTCAGGTCCAGATGCCCAGTCTAATGGTCGAACCGAGGTAAAGACCGCCTAAAGACGCCGACGGGTCATCGCGCGTGCGGCGAACCGGCCCTCATGACGCGACACCAGAAGGTCGAGCCCGAACGTGGCGGAGAGGTTCTGCGGGGTCATCACCCGGTCGAGCGCTCCGGCAGCGACGACACCGCCGTCGCGCATCAGCAGGGCGTCGGTGAAGCCGGGCGGGACCTCTTCCACATGGTGGGTGATCAGCACCAGCACCGGTGCCAACGGGTAGTTCGCGAGCTCCGACAGCGCCGCGACCAGCTCCTCGCGCCCGCCGAGGTCCAGCCCTGCCGCCGGCTCGTCGAGGATCAGCAGCTCGGGGTCGGTCATCAAGGCCCGGGCGATCTGGACGCGCTTGCGCTCCCCCTCCGAGAGGGTTCCGAACGTCCGGTCCGCGAACCGCTCGACGCCGAACGCCGCGAGCAGGTCCCGTGCGCGAGCCACGTCCATCGGGTCGTAGCTCTCACGCCACCGACCGGTGACGCCGTAGGAGGCCGTGAGCACCACGTCGAGCACGATCTCGCCGCCCGGGATCCGGTCCGCCAGCGCGGCGCTGGCCAGCCCGATCCGCGGCCGCAGCTCGAACACGTCGACGCGACCCATCCGCTCGCCCAGGATGTCGGCGGTGCCCGAGGTGGGGTGCATGCGCGCGGCAGCGATCTGCATCAGCGTCGTCTTGCCGGCACCGTTGGCGCCGAGCACCACCCAGCGCTCGCCCTCGGACACCGACCAGGAGACCTTGTCCAGGATCACCGTGGACCCCCGGCGTACGGTCACCTCGGTCAAGTCCAGAACGTCTCCCATGGGTATCAAAACTAGTCCCACTCGGCGCTAGCCTGGGACCCGGTGAGCGTGTCCCTGCCTCGGAGTGTCGTGGCGGCCCTGTGGGTCGGCTGCGCGGACGACGGCGAGTCCTGGATCCCGAGGGCCGTCGACGCGATCACGGGCACCGACGAACCGCACCGCACCGACGACGACGCCCCGCTCGGCGCTCTGCTCGATCGCCTCTCCCTGCAGCACAGCGTCAGCGGCACCGTGTTCAGCGCGCTGCCGGTGCCCCACGAACCGGTCGGCCTGACCGGTCCGGTCGGCATCGCCGCCATGGACGCGGGCGAGTGCGTCGTGGTCGACGGCGGAGCGGGCGCACAGGCGTTGGTGGCCGTGCCCGATGTGGTCGCGTTCGGGTCCGCCCTCGAACCGGGCGCGATGGTGCGCTGGCAGGTGCACACCGCGCAGGCCGCCATCGTCCCGGTCTCCCTCGGCGACGCCCGGCGGATGCTCGCCGAGGCCCTGGTCATCGCGGTCGACGCGCTGGAGTCGATGGATGTCGCCCGATGGCGGCCCGACGCCGCCGAGGAGATCGCCGAGCTGGCCTCGTCCGCGGTCCCGGCGGAGATCTCGCACCAGCTGCCGCCCCGCCTCGACCCGCGCCGCAGCGACCTGCTGGTGCGCGCCGCCCGCCTCGAGGCGATCGCCGAGCTCGCGATGGCCGACGACGGCGCCGCCGTCACCCTCTTCGCCGCCGACCAGCGCCAGGCCGCGCTCCGGCACGTCGCCAGTGCCTCGCGCCATGCGATGTCCGCAGCGAGCACCTTCGCCCACTGACCCCCGGGACGGCCACGCCGCACCTCGCGGACCCCGCCCGCCCCGGCCCGTCGCCAGGCGCCGGATCGTCGGTGCACAGGTCAGGACAGGACGCCGCGGTAGACCTCGAGGGTCCGCTCGGCGATCGACTCCCACGAGAAGTGGTCGGCGGCGCGCTGGCGGCCGGCCTGCCCGAGCCGCTGGGCTCGCTCGGGGTCGGCGACCATCGCGGTCAGGGCCGCGGCGAGATCGGACACGTACGTCTCCGGGTGCACCGGCGTGCCGGTGCCGTCGGTGAGCTGCTCGACAGGCACCAGGGTGCCGGTCACGCCGTCGACCACGACCTCGGGGATCCCGCCGGTGGCGGACGCCACGACCGGGAGCCCCACCGCCATCGCCTCGAGGTTCACGATGCCGAGGGGCTCGTACACGCTGGGGCAGACGAACGCCGTCGAGGCGGCCAGCAGCGCGGTGAGCTGCTCGCGCGGCAGCATCTCCTCGATCCAGATCACCCCGGTGCGGTGCTCACGCAACCCGAGGAACGCCGTCGAGACCTCCTCGGCGATCTCCGGGGTGTCGGGTGCGCCCGCGCACATGATCAGCTGCACGTCCGGGGGCAGCTGCTCGACGGCGCGCAACAGATAGGGCAGGCCCTTCTGGCGCGTGATGCGGCCGACGAAGATCACGGTCGGTCGGCTCCGGTCGACGCCGAACCGCTGCGCGACCCGCTCGACGACCTCCTCGTCGGGGCGCTGCCACCCGGTGAGGTCGATGCCGTTGTGGACCACCACGACGTCGTCGGGGTCCAGGCTCGGGTAGGAGCGCAGGATGTCCTCGCGCATGCCGGCGCTGACCGCGATCACCCGCGCGGCGCCCTCGTAGGCGGTCTTCTCCGCCCAGGACGAGATCGCGTACCCGCCGCCGAGCTGCTCCGCCTTCCAGGGCCGCAGCGGCTCGAGGCTGTGCGCGCTCACGATGTGCGGGACGTCGTGCAGCAGGCCGCCGAGGTGCCCGGCCATGTTGGCGTACCAGGTGTGGGAGTGCAGCACGTCGGCGCCGGCCACGTCGGCGGCGATCTCGAGGTCGACACCGAGCGTGCGCAGCGCGGCGTTGGCCCCGCTCAGACCGGCCGGCTCGCTGTACCCGGTGACCCCCTCCTCGCCGTCACGCGGGCCGTCGAAGCACCGCACCCGCACGTCGGCGTGGGCGCGCAGCACCCGTGCGAGCTCGGTGACGTGCACGCCCGCACCGCCGTACACGTGTGGGGGGTACTCCCGGGTCAGCAGGTCGACGCGCATTCACGTTCCTTCGTTGGTCAGAACACCGATTTGGTGCTCCAGGGCCCTCCGTGCAGCCTAGGGTGACCGCTATGGCAGCACCACGAGTTCTGGCGATCGTGCTCGCGGGCGGCGAGGGCAAGCGGCTGATGCCGCTCACCCAGGATCGGGCCAAGCCCGCCGTGCCGTTCGGTGGCATCTACCGCCTCGTCGACTTCGCGCTCTCCAACGTGGTCAACGCGGGCTACCTCCGGGTGGTCGTGCTGACGCAGTACAAGTCGCACTCGATGGACAGACACATCGCGAAGACGTGGCAGATGTCGCGCATGCTGGGCAACTACGTGGCGCCGGTGCCGGCCCAGCAGCGTGTCGGCAAGAACTGGTTCCTGGGCTCGGCCGACGCGATCTACCAGTCGCTCAACCTCCTGCACGACGAGCGGCCCGACATCGTCGTCGTGGTCGGGGCGGACCACGTGTACCGGATGGACTTCTCCCAGATGGTCGAGGCGCACATCGACTCCGGCGCCGAGCTCACCGTGGCGGGCATCCGGCAGCCGATCTCGCTGGCGAACCAGTTCGGGGTGGTCGCTGCCAGCCCCGACGACCCCGCGCGGATCGCCGCGTTCCTCGAGAAGCCGGAAGACCCGCAGGGGCTGGCGGACTCCCCCGAGGAGGTGCTGGCCTCGATGGGCAACTACGTGATGAACGCCGACGCGATGATCGACGCCGTCACGCAGGACTCCAAGAACCCCGCCTCCAAGCACGACATGGGTGGCGACATCGTCCCCTTCTTCGTCGACAAGGGGCAGGCCGGCCTGTACGACTTCATCCACAACGACGTGCCCGGGTCGACCGACCGTGACCGCGACTACTGGCGCGACGTGGGGACGCTCGACTCCTACTACGACGCGAACATGGACCTCATCGCGGTCGAGCCCGTCTTCAACCTGTACAACGACGACTGGCCGGTCCACACCGGCTACACCGGGCTGCCACCGGCGAAGTTCGTGCACGCCGTGGGCGACCGCGTGGGCCGGGCGACCGACTCGATCATCTCCCCCGGGGTGGTGGTCTCGGGCGGTGACGTCAAGGGGTCGGTGCTGTCTCCGGACGTCCGCGTGAACTCGTGGGCCGACGTCGAGAGCTCGGTGCTGATGGACGGCGTCGTCGTGCACCGTCACGCCCAGGTGTGCCGCGCGATCGTCGACAAGCTCGTCGTGATCGAGGAGGGCGCGAGCGTGGGCACGGACCCCGAGCTGGACCGCTCCCGCGGCTTCACGGTCACGGACTCCGGCATCACGGTGGTCCCCAAGGGCACGCGGGTCACCAAGGCGTGACCGAGGCAGCACGTCGGCGTCTGCTGGTGATGGACGTCGACTCCACCTTCATCACCGCTGAGCAGATCGATCTGCTCGCGGCGTACGCGGGCAGCCAGGACAGGGTCGCGGTCATCACCGAGCGCGCCATGCAGGGCGAGCTCGACTTCGCGGCGTCGCTGACCGAGCGCGTCGCCACCCTCGCGGGGCTGCCGGTCGAGACCCTCGACGCCGTGCGCGCCCAGGTCGAGCTGACGCCCGGGGCCGCGGAGCTCGTCGCCGCCTTCGCCGAGCGGGACTGGCCCGTGGGTCTGGTCTCGGGCGGCTTCCACGAGATCATCGACCCCCTCGTGGCCGATCTCCCGCTCGCGCGGGTCCAGGCCAACCGCCTGGAGACCGCCGACGGCGAGCTGACCGGGCGCGTCCACGGCCCGATCGTCGATCGGGCCACCAAGGCGAGGTTCCTCATCGACCTGGCCGCCGCCGTCGGGATCCCGCTCGAGGACACCATCGCGATCGGCGACGGCGCGAACGACCTCGACATGATCGCCGCAGCCGGTCTCGGGGTCGCGTTCGCGGCCAAGCCCGTGGTCGCGGCGGCCGCCGACCTCGCCCTGCCAGGCCCACGCCTCGACGAGGTGCTCAGGCACCTCTGACGGCTGGCGTCGGAGCGCTCAGTGGGGCGAGGTGAGCACCGCTGTGAGGGTGGCGGCTCCGCGACGCAGCTCGGACCAGCGGGCCTCGGTCTCCAGGAACGACAGGGCCGCCGTCGGTACCCCGACCCGCACGAGCGCGAGTGCGGAAGGGTCCGAGTCCGGCCCGGCCAGATGGGCCGCCGTCGCCGACATCGTGGGCTCGTGCCCGACGACGAGGACATCGGTGATCTCGTCCGGAACCTCCCCGATCTCGGCCAGGACGTCACCGAGGTCGGCGCCGTAGAGGACGTCGAGGTAGCGGACGTCCGTGGTCGGCTCGGGCAGCTCGCCTGCCACGAGCTCCCAGGTCTGCCGGGTGCGCGTCGCGGTCGAGCACAGCACCACCTGCGGCGACCAGCCCTGGGCACGCAGGCGACCCGCGACCAGCGGAGCCTGCGCCCGGCCCGCGGCGGCGAGCTCGCGCTCGTGGTCCGGCGCATCCCTGGCGCCGGCCTTGGCGTGCCGCAGCAGCACGAGCGTGCGCGCACCCGCCCCGGTCACTACTGCCCCATCGCGTGCACGCCGCCGTCGACGTGCACGACCTCACCCGTGGTCGCGGGGAACCAGTCGCTCAGCAGCGCCACGACCGCCCGCGCGCTCGGCTCCGGGTCGTTGACGTCCCAGCCGAGCGGCGCGCGCTCGGACCAGACGCTCTCCATCTTCTCGAAGCCGGGGATCGACTTGGCGGCGGTGCTGCGCACCGGGCCGGCGGAGACGAGGTTGCAGCGGATGCCGTCCGGGCCGAGGTCGCGCGCCAGGTAGCGGCTGGTCGCCTCGAACGCCGCCTTCGCCACACCCATCCAGTCGTAGACCGGCCACGCGTAGCGAGCGTCGAACGTCAGCCCCACGACCGAGGAACCCGCGTGCATCAACGGCCTCGCCGCGACCGCGAGAGCCTTGAGCGAGTAGGCCGACGTCTGGAGCGCGACCGCGACGTCCTCCCACTCCCCGGCGAGGAAGTTGCCGCCCATGACGCTCTGCGGCGCGAACCCGATCGAGTGCACCACGCCGTCGAGCCCGTCCACGTGCTCCTTGACGCGCTCGGCGAGCGCGTCGAGGTCCTCGGCGGAGTTCACGTCCAGGTGGACCACGGGCGCCTCGACGGGCAGCCGCCGGGAGATCACCTGCGTGAGCCGGTAGGCCTTGCCGAAGCTGGTCAGCACCACGGTCGCGCCCTCCTGCTGCGCCAGCCGGGCGACGTGGAACGCGAACGAGCTCTCCACGAGCACGCCGGTGACGAGGATGCGCTTGCCTTCGAGCAGGCCCACTCGGGTCTCCTTCTTGTTGGGTGTCCGGGTCCTCAGTGACCCATGCCGAGGCCGCCGTCGACAGGGATGACGGCACCGCTGATGTAGGCGGCGGCATCGGACGCGACGAACTCCACCGCGGCCGCCACCTCCCCGGGCTGGGCGAACCGGCCGGCCGGGATGGCCGCCTTGTACTTGTCCTTCGTGGCCTCGGGGAGCTCCGCCGTCATCGCGGTGTCGATGTACCCGGGTGAGACGACGTTGCAGGTGATGCCGCGCCCACCCAGCTCACGCGTGACGGACCGCGCCATACCGACGAGCGCGGACTTGGAGGCCGCGTAGTTCACCTGTCCGGGCGACCCGTACAGGCCGACGACGGAGGAGATGAGCACGATCCGACCGTAGCGTGCCCGGACCATGCCCTTGGTGACGCGCCGCACGCAGCGGAAGGTGCCGGTCAGGTTGACGTCCAGGACCTCGGCGAAGTCCTCGTCGGACATCCGCATCAGGAGCGTGTCCTTCGTGACGCCCGCGTTGGCGACCAGCACCTGCACCGGACCGAGCTCGGCCTCGATCTCACCGAAGGCGGCGTCGACGGCGGCGCTGTCGCGCAGGTCCGCGACCGCGCCGAAGACACCCTCGGGCAGGTCGCCACCCCGATAGATCGTGGCGACCTTCTCACCCGCGGCGACGAACCGCTCGGCGATCGCTCGCCCGATCCCCCGGGTCGCCCCGGTGACGACGACGACGCGCGCCTCGTGCGGGGTGCCTGCTGCTGAGGCGTCGGTCACGTGTGCTTCCTCCCAGGTCTTCGGTTGCCCGGTTTCACCCGGTCTTGGCCCGCTGGTCAGGATAGGCGGACGCTCGAGCAGGCGTAATGTGGTCCAGGTGACGGAAGTCCATGCGATCACCTCGGCGGGGCGAAGCCAGAGCGCCCAGAGCCACGACCGCACGCGCACCTACCTCATCATGATGGGGATCCGGATCGCCGCGTTCGTCGGGGCGTTCTTCGCCGACGGCTGGTTGCGCTGGGCCCTGGTCGCTGCGGCCGTGATCCTGCCGATGTTCGCCGTGATCATCGCCAACGCCGGTTCGGAGCGCAGGTCCGCACCCTCCTCCTACATCGACGAACGTGCGCTGCCGGCGGCACCCCAGGAGCGCGACGCGCCGTGACCGACCTCGTCTGCAGCTCCAAGGGCTGCCGAGCACAGGCCCAATGGGCGCTCCGGTGGAACAACCCGAAGCTGCACACCGCGGAGCGCCGCAAGGTGTGGCTCGCCTGCGACGACCACCGTCAGCACCTCGAGAACTTCCTGGCCGCCCGGTCCTTCCTGCGCGACACGATCCCCACGTCCGAGCTGCCGCCCGGATGAGCCGCGGCTACACCTTCCTGCGCACGCGCCGCTGGCTCGGCATCGCCGTGCTCACGGTCGTGATCGCGGCGATCTGCGTGACCCTGGGGTTCTGGCAGCTCAGCCGCCACGAGTACCGGGCCGAGGCGATCGCCCGCGTCGAGACGAACAGCACGCAGGCTCCGGTGCCGCTGACCGACCTGCTCCCCGCCACGACGACCGAGGTCGGTGACGACCTGGAGTGGCGCGCCGTCACCGTCACCGGCCGCTACGTCGGCGCGCCTGTCGTCCTGCCCCAGCGCGGCGTCGAGCGCGGCCCGGCCGACCACGCGCTCGCTGTCCTCGCCGTCGAGGGTCCCGAGGCTGAGAAGTGGCTGCTGGTGGTCGACCGCGGCTCCTACCCGACCGATGCCTTCCGCGACCCGGCCGATCGTCTCGAGCTCCCCTCCGGCGAGATCGACCTGGTGCTCCGGCTGCGCCCAGCGGAGGCGGCCAGCACGCGCGACCCCGTCTCGGGTCAGGTGTTCGTGATCGATCCCGGTCAGGTCCTGGACGCCGCCGCACCCGACGGGGTGTCCGGCACGCTGGTCTCGAACAGCTACGCCTGGGTGGTCAGCGAGAGCCCGACGACGGCCAACCCGCCCACCCCGATCCCTGTGCCGTCGCCGAACTACCGCTCCAACCTGTCCTATGCGATGCAGTGGTGGACGTTCGGGCTGCTCGCCTTCGTCGGCTTCGGCGTGATGGCACGGCGCGAGCGCGCCGCGCTGGACCGCGAGGCCGGGGTGCCGGGCGCCGCCCGGCGGCGCCGGCGCCGACGCACCGATGCCGACGTCGAGGACGCCGAGATCGACGCCGCGCAAGCCGCTCAGGCCAGCGACACCAGCTCGGTGTAGGAGGCGTTCCAGAGGTCCTCGTCGCCGTCCGGGAGCAGCAGCACCCGCTCGGGCTGCAGCGCCTCGACCGCGCCCTCGTCGTGCGTCACCAGCACGACGGCGCCGCTGAAGCCGCGCAGGGCACCCAGGATCTCCTCCCGGCTGGCCGGGTCGAGGTTGTTGGTCGGCTCGTCGAGCAGCAGCACGTTCGCGGCCGAGACCACGAGGACCGCCAGCGCGAGCCGGGTCTTCTCACCGCCGGAGAGCACGCGGGCGGGCTTCTCGGCGTCGTCCCCGGAGAACAGGAACGAGCCGAGCACGCCACGGACCTGGGTGTCGGTGAGGTCCGGCGCCGCGGTGCGCAGGTTCTCGACGACGGTGCGGGACATGTCGAGGGTCTCGTGCTCCTGCGCGTAGTAGCCGATCTTGAGGCCGTGACCGGGGAGGATCTCACCGGTGTCCGAGGCCTCGACACCACCGAGGATCCGCAGCAGCGTCGTCTTGCCGGCGCCGTTGAGCCCGAGCACCACGACCTTGCTGCCCCGATCGATCGCGAGGTCGACGTCGGTGAACACCTCCTGCGACCCGTAGCTCTTGCTCAGCCCACGGGCCTGCAGCGGCGTCTTGCCGCACGGCGCGGGATCCGGGAACCGCAGCTTGGCCACGCGGTCGACCACGCGCTCGCCCTCCAGCCCCGCCAGCATCCGCTCGGCGCGCCGGATCATGTTCTGCGCGGCGACGGCCTTGGTGGCCTTGGCGCGCATCTTCTCGGCCTGCGCCATCAACGTCGACGCCTTCTTCTCGGCGTTGGCGCGCTCGCGCTTGCGGCGCCGCTCGTCCGTCTCACGCTGCGCGAGGTAGGCGTCCCAGCCGAGGTTGTAGATGTCGAGCTCGGAACGGTTCGCGTCGAGGTGGAACACCATGTTGACGGTCGCGCGCAGCAGGTCGGTGTCGTGGCTGATGACCACGAAGCCGCCGTGATAGCTCGCCAGGTAGTCGCGCAGCCACACGATCGAGTCGGCGTCGAGGTGGTTGGTCGGCTCGTCGAGCAGCAGCGTCTCGGCGTCGCTGAACAAGATCCGGGCGAGCTCGACGCGCCGCCGCTGGCCACCGGACAGGGTGCGCAGCGGCTGGTCGAGCACGCGTGTCGGCAGCCCGAGGTTCGAGGTGATCCGCGCGGCCTCGCTCTCGGCGGCCCAGCCGCCCTGCGCGGCGAACTCGGCGTCGAGCCGGGTGTAGCGGTCCATCGCCTTCTCGCGGACGGCCTCGTCCTCGCTGGCCATCTGCTCCTCGGCCACCCGGATCCGGCGCAGCACGTCGTCGAGCGAACGAGCCGAGAGCACCCGGTCGCGTGCGAGCACGTCCAGGTCGCCGGTACGGGGGTCCTGCGGCAGGTAGCCGACCGACCCGGTGCGGGTGAGTGTGCCGGCGCTCGCCTGCCCCTCCCCGGCCAGCACCTTGGTCAGCGTGGTCTTGCCGGCACCGTTGCGACCCACCAGGCCGATTCGCATGCCGGAGTCGATCCGGAACGTGCTCGGCTGGAGCAGCTGGCGCGCGCCGATGCGCAGCTCGAGGTCCCGTGCCGTGATCACGTGGAACAAGTCTAGGTGACCCTGACGGAGCGGCTGACACGATTTCCCGCCTCGCCGGTCGGTCCCCGGTCTACCCTGCCGCCATGACCTTCAACGACCGCGCGCGACTGGACTCCAGCAAGGTCAGGCGCGGCGGCCGCGGCGGCACCGGCGTCGCGGTCGGTGGCGGCACGCTGCTGATCCTGTTCCTGGTCTCGCAGCTGTTCGGTGTCGACCTCACCGGTCTCGCACCGGCCACCGAACCCGCGGCCGGATCCGGCGGCGAGGAGAGCACGATCGAGGGCTGCGAGACCGGGGCCGACGCCAACGCCGACGTGGACTGCCGCATGGTCGGTGCCTACACCTCGCTCGACGACTACTGGGTCGATGCCTTCCCCCGCCTCGGTGGCCAGTACGCCTCGCCCGGGATGTCCCTGCAGAGCGGGAGGTGGCAGACCGGGTGCGGGGCGGCGTCGAGCGCCATGGGCCCGTTCTACTGCCCGCCGGACCAGAGCATCTACCTGGACACCGCGTTCTTCGAGGTGCTCACCGGAGAGCTGGGAGCCGACGGCGGCCCGCTCGCCGAGATGTACGTCGTCGCCCACGAGTGGGGTCACCACATCCAGAACCTCTCCGGCACGATGGACCGGATCGACCGGTCCGACACCGGGCCGACCTCCGACGGGGTGCGTCTGGAGCTCCAGGCGGACTGCTTCGCGGGTGCCTGGGCGCAGAACGCGCAGTCCACCGAGGACGCGTCGGGGGTGCAGCTCCTGGAGCCGTTCACGCAGGAGCAGCTCGCGAGCGCGATGGACGCCGCGGCCACGGTCGGCGACGACCACATCCAGTCCTCGCAGGGCGGCAGCGTCAACCCCGAGCAGTGGACCCACGGCAGCTCGGAGTCGCGGCAGCAGTGGTTCCTGCAGGGGTACGAGAACGGCCCTGACGCGTGCGACACCTTTGCCGCGGGAGCGGACGTCTAGCTCGTTGCGTATCGGTCACGGCGATTGTTTGCCATGATCGACCCATGACCACCAACGTGCCGCCGGAGCCCGACGAGTTCCAGACCCGCATGCGCCAGCCCGCCAACGAGGGCGACGTCGAGGACACGAACCGGTCCGGCGGTGGTGCTGCTTCCGCTGCGCCGCAAGGACAGCAGCCCTCGGAGCAGGCCGGGCAGCCCGGGCAGCCGCCGTTCGCGCCGCCGGGCTTCGGTGGTGCGTCCGCGCCGCAGCAGCCGCCCGCCGGTTACGGCGCGCCGCAGCAGTCCCCGCAGACCCAGCCCTTCGGTCAGCCCACGCAGAGCTTCGGCCAGCAGAATCCGCCGGCCCAGCAGCAACCGTGGGGACAGCAGAGCCAGCAGAGCCCCGGTGGCTACGGCCAGCAGCAGCAGGGGTACCCGCAGGGCGGCGGCTTCAGCCAGCAGCCGCCCGCAGCTCCCTGGGGCGGCGGCCAGCAGTCACCGCGGGATGCGAACCCGCTGAAGGCGGCGTTCGACTTCTCGTTCGGCTCCTACGCGACGCCCGGCATCGTCAAGGTCGTCTACATCATCGGCGTGGTGCTGACGGTGCTGGTGTGGCTGCTCTACGTCATCGCCGGGTTCGCGGCAGGAGCGGCCACGAGCAGCTTCGGCAGCGACGGACCGGGACCGATCCTCGGGATCCTCGCGCTGATCCTCGGCTGGATCCCCGGCCTGCTCTTCATCCTGCTGCTGCGGGTCGGCCTGGAGCAGGCTCTCGCCAGCGTCCGGACCGCGACCGACGTGCGCGTGCTGCGTGAGCGCAGCGACGCCGACACGAACGGGTAGCACGGCTCGGTCCCAGGGCGGTCGGTGCCTCGGTCTGACGGTCGGGGCGTCGGTCTGTGGGTCGGTGCGGCGCGCCTGGTCGGTTTGACGCCGCGCCCGGTCGGTCCGCCGCGCCGACCGCGCGGGCAGAAGTCGTCGCCCATCGCGACGGCACGGCCCGGGCAACCGGTTGCCGCCCTGACCGGCGACGAGTTCTTCCCGCCGGTCCGGCGAACGTCGGCCCGGCCGTGCCTCAGACGTTGAAGCCGAGCGCGCGGAGCTGCTGGCGGCCGTCCTCGGTGATCTTATCCGGGCCCCACGGCGGCATCCAGACCCAGTTGATGCGCTGACCGTTCGTCAGCCCCTCGAGGGCGCTGGCCGCCTGGTCCTCGATGACGTCGGTCAGCGGGCACGCGGCCGAGGTGAGCGTCATGTCGATGACCGCCTCGCCGTCGGGCTCCATGTGGACGCCGTACACGAGCCCGAGGTCCACGACGTTGATGCCGAGCTCGGGGTCGATGACGTCGCGCAGCGCCTCCTCGACGTCGGAGACGTCCGCCACCGCCGTGGTGGCGGGCTCGGACGGGGCGGCCCCGACCACGGGGGCCTCGGTGTTCTCGCTCATGTCCTCATTCTCCCTTGCTCACCTTGATCAACGCATCACGCAGCGCCATCCATCCCAGCAGCGCGCACTTGACGCGCGCCGGGTACTTCGAGACTCCCGCGAACGCCGCAGCGTCGCCGAGCGCGTCCTCGGCCTCCTCGCCCAGGCCCGCACCGCGGCTCTGCATCAGCTCCGAGAACCGGTCCGAGGTCGCGACCACGTCGCTGACCTGCGCCCCGATCACCAGGTCGCTCAGCACCGAGGTGGAGGCCTGCGAGATCGAGCAGCCGATGCCCTCCCACGACAGGTCGGACACGGCGCCGCTGTCCGGGCTGAGCTCCACGCGGAGCCGTACCTCGTCACCGCACGTGGGGTTGACCTGGAACGACTCCCCCACCCGGCTCGGGTCGGCGGCATCCCGCAGCCCGTACCCGTGCCGCTCCCGCGCGTGGTCCAGGATCAGCTGCTGGTACAGCTGCTCCATCGCACCGCTGCTCGTCGAGCTCATGCTCGACCCTCCACGAAGAACGGACGCACCCGGGCGAGGGTGGCCAGGAACGCGTCGACGTCGTCGGGCGTCGTGTAGATCCCGGCCGAGGCGCGCGCCGAGCTCGCCACCCCGAGGCGGCGGTGCAGCGGCTGCGCGCAGTGGTGACCCACCCGCACCGCGATACCGGCGTCGTCGAGGAACTGGCCGACGTCGTGCGGGTGCACTCCCTCGACGGCGAACGCCACGGTCGCGAGCCGGTCCGCGCCGTCGGCGGGCCCGAGCACGCGCACGTCCGGGATCTCCGCGATCCCGGCGAGCATCCGCTCCCCCAGCTCGGCCTCGTGGGCGGCGACCCCGTCCAGCCCGAGCTCGGCGAGGTACCCGACGGCGGCGTGGAGCCCGATCGTCTGGGCGACCATCTGCGTGCCGGCCTCGAACCGCTGCGGCGGCGGCATGTACGTGGTCTCGGCCATCGTGACGACCTCGACCATCGAGCCGCCGGTCAGCACCGGTGGCATCGCCTCGAGCAGCTCGCGGCGCCCGTACAGCGTGCCGACGCCCGTGGGGCCGAGCATCTTGTGCCCGGAGAACGCGGCGAAGTCGACGTCGAGCGCGCGCAGGTCGACCGGCAGGTGCGGGACCGACTGGCAGGCGTCGAGCACCACGAGCGCGCCGACCGCGCGGGCAGCCGCGACGATCGGTCCGACCGGGCTGATCGCCCCGGTGACGTTCGAGGCGTGCGTGAACGCGACCACCCGGGTCCGCTCGTTGATGACGGGCAGGGTGTCGAGATCGATGCGGCCGTCGTCGGTCAGGCCCAGCCAGCGCAGCGTGGCGCCGGTGCGAGCGCAGAGCTCCTGCCACGGCACCAGGTTCGCGTGGTGCTCGGCCTCGGTGACCACGATCTCGTCGCCGGCGCGCAGCCGCAGCCGCTCAGCGGCCGCGCCGCCTCGACCCAGGGTCGCGTTCGAGATGGCGTAGGCCACGAGGTTGATGCCCTCGGTGGCGTTCTTCGTCCAGACGATCTCACCGGCGTCGACCCCGACGAGGTCGGCGACGGCGGCCCGTGCGGCCTCGTAGGCCTCGGTGGCCTCCTCGGCGAGCGCGTGCGCGCCGCGGTGCACCGCGGCGTTGCGCCGCTCGTAGAAGTCCTGCTCGGCGTCCAGGACGCACTGGGGCTTCTGCGACGTCGCCGCGGTGTCGAGGTAGACGAGCGGCCGGCCGTCACGCACGGTCCGTTCGAGCAGCGGGAAGTCCGCGCGGACCGCCGCCAGCTCGGCGGCGGTCAGCGTGTGACCTCCGGTGTCGACGGCGGTGGCCGTCGTGCCCGTGACTGGGGCCATCTCAGGCCTTGACGAGGAACCGGTCGTAGCCCTCGGCCTCGAGCTGCTCGGCGAGCTCGGGCCCGCCCTGCTCGGCGATCTTGCCGTCGACGAACACGTGCACGAAGTCCGGCTTGATGTAGCGCAGGATCCGCGTGTAGTGCGTGATCAGCATGACGCCGACGTCGGTGGCCTCCTTGACGCGGTTGACGCCCTCGGAGACGATCCGCAGCGCGTCGACGTCCAGGCCCGAGTCGGTCTCGTCCAGGATCGCGAAGATCGGCCGGAGCAGCTCCATCTGGAGGATCTCGTGGCGCTTCTTCTCGCCGCCGGAGAAGCCCTCGTTGACGTTGCGCTCGGCGAAGGTCTGATCGATCCGCAGGGCGTCCATGGCGCCGCGGACGTCGCCGACCCACGAGCGCAGCGCGGGCGCCTTGCCGTCGATCGCGGTCTTCGCGGTGCGCAGGAAGTTGGAGACCGAGACACCCGGGACCTCGACGGGGTACTGCATCGCGAGGAACAGGCCGGCGCGGGCGCGCTCGTCCACGCTCATCTCGAGCACCTCTTCGCCGTCGAGCTTCACCGAGCCCGAGGTGACCTCGTACTTGGGGTGGCCGGCGATCGAGTAGGCCAGGGTGGACTTGCCGGAGCCGTTGGGGCCCATGATGGCGTGGGTCTCACCGCTGTTGATCGACAGGTCGACGCCGCGCAGGATCTGCTTGGGACCCTCGGGGGTCTCCACGGTGACGTGCAGGTCGGAGATGGTCAGGTTCGACATAGGGAGGTCTTCTTTCACGGAACGATGCGATCAATGTCAATGAGCACCTGGTCGCCGTCGTAGGAGACGGGGTAGGTGGGGACCGGCCGGATCGCGGGCAGGCTCTCCGGCTGCCCGGTCTTCAAATCGAAGGTGGAGCCGTGCAGCCAGCACTCGATCGAGGTGCCGTCGACCTCCCCCTCGGAGAGGGAGACCTGGCCGTGCGTGCACACGTCGCCGATCGCGTAGTACTCGCCGTCCTCGGCGCGCACGAGCGCGACCTCGACCAGCGAGCCGTCGGCGGCGTCGAGCTCGAGTCTCAAGGTCTCGCCAGGCTCGAGATCGTCGCGCTCGGCGACGACCTGCGCGGTCATGCGGACTCCGACTCGAGCTCGCCCGCCATCGCGACCTCGAGCTCGACCTCGATGGCAGCGAGCATCCGCTCCGCCACCACGGGGACGCCGATCTTGTTGATCATGTCGGCGAAGAAGCCGCGCAGCACGAGGCGACGTGCCGCTGCCTCCGGGATGCCGCGCGAGCGCAGGTAGAAGAGCTGCTCGTCGTCGAAGCGACCGGTCGCCGAGGCGTGACCGGCACCCTCGATCTCACCGGTCTCGATCTCCAGGTTCGGCACCGAGTCGGCGCGCGCACCGTCGGTGAGCAGCAGGTTGCGGTTGAGCTCGTAGGTGTCGATGCCCTCGGCCTCCTGGCGGATCAGCACGTTGCCGATCCAGACCGAGTGCGCGTCCTGGCCCTGCAGCGCGCCCTTGTAGAGCACGTTGCTGCGGGTCTGGGGCTCGTTGTGGTCGACGAAGAGCCGGTGCTCGATGTGCTGGCCGGCGTCGGCGAAGTACAGACCGAGCAGCTCGACCGAGCCGCCGGGGCCGTCGTAGACCGCCGTGGTGTCGTGACGCACGAGGTCGCCGCCGAACGAGACCGAGACGTGCTTGAGCTCGGCGTCACGCCCGATCACCGCGTGGGCGTTGCTGTGGTGGACGGCGTCGCGCGCCCAGTCCTGGTAGGTCACCACGGTCAGGGAGGCGCCGTCGCCGACGACGATCTCGACGTTCTCGGCCAGCGTCGCGCTGCCCTCGAAGAACGTCACGACCGTCGCACGAGCGTGCGGACCGACCCGGATCAGGGTGTGCCCCGCGGTCGCGGTCTGCCCGCCCTCACCGGTGACGGTGATGACGATCGGCTCGGCGATCTCCGCCTCGGCGGGCACGTCGATCACCGTGGCCACCGCCGTCGCCGCCCAGACGCGGGCGCTGACGCGGTCGATCGGCACGTAGCCCGAGGCGCCGCGGTCGCTGGCCTCCACGGGCCGCTGCTCGGCCGTGAAGCCCTCGGTTGCCTGGATGTCCACGCGGATGCCGCCGGCACCCAGCGGCGCGTCCTCGAGCAGGCCGCGCAGGCGGCGCAGCGGCGTGAACCGCCACTCCTCCTCGCGGCCGGTGGGGACCTCGAACGCCGCGGGGTCGGCCGAGGCGAACCGGTCGGCGTAGCTGGCGCCGGGGGCCGCAGGCTGGGGGCCGTGGCTGTGGGCCTCGTCGGCTGTGGCCCTCGAGTGGTCGGTCGAGGTGGTCGTGGGTTGCGTTGCTTCGGCGGTCATCAGCCGACGGCACCTTCCATCTGGAGCTCGATGAGGCGGTTGAGCTCGAGGGCGTACTCCATGGGCAGCTCGCGCGCGATGGGCTCGACGAACCCGCGCACGATCATGGCCATCGCCTCGGTCTCGGTCATGCCTCGGGACATGAGGTAGAACAGCTGGTCGGCACTCACCTTCGAGACCGTGGCCTCGTGGCCCATCTCGACGTCGTCCTCGCGGACGTCGACGTAGGGGTAGGTGTCGGACCGGGAGATCGTGTCGACGAGCAGGGCGTCGCAGAGCACGTTCGACTTGCTGCCCTCGGCACCCTCGAGCACCTGGACCAGGCCGCGGTAGGACGCACGGCCACCGCCGCGGGCGACCGACTTGGACACGATCGAGCTCGACGTCTTCGGCGCCATGTGCACCATCTTCGAGCCGGTGTCCTGGTGCTGGCCCTCGCCGGCGAACGCGATCGAGAGCGTCTCGCCGCGTGCGTGCTCACCCATGAGGTAGACCGCCGGGTACTTCATCGTCACCTTGGAACCGATGTTGCCGTCGATCCACTCCATGGTGCCGCCCTCGGCGACGGTGGAGCGCTTGGTCACGAGGTTGTAGACGTTGTTCGACCAGTTCTGGATGGTCGTGTACCGCACGCGGGCGTTCTTCTTGACGACGATCTCCACGACCGCCGAGTGCAGCGAGTCGCTGGAGTAGATCGGGGCGGTGCAGCCCTCGACGTAGTGCACGTAGGAGCCCTCGTCGGCGATGATCAGCGTGCGCTCGAACTGGCCCATGTTCTCGGTGTTGATCCGGAAGTAGGCCTGCAGCGGGATCTCGACGTGGACGCCCGGGGGCACGTAGACGAACGAGCCACCCGACCACACCGCGGAGTTGAGCGCGGCGAACTTGTTGTCGCCGCCGGGGATCACGGTGCCGAAGTACTCCTCGAACAGCTCCGGGTGCTCACGCAGACCGGTGTCGGTGTCCATGAAGATGACACCCTGCTTCTCGAGCTCCTCGTTGATCTGGTGGTAGACCACCTCGGACTCGTACTGGGCGGCGACGCCCGCCACGAGACGCTGCTTCTCCGCCTCCGGGATACCGAGCCGGTCGTAGGTGTTCTTGATGTCCTCGGGCAGGTCCTCCCAGCTGGCGGCCTGCTTCTCCGTGGTGCGCACGAAGTACTTGATGTTGTCGAAGTCGATACCGCTGAGGTCGGCGCCCCAGCTCGGCATCGGCTTGCGCTCGAACATCTTCAGCGCCTTGAGGCGCAGGTTCAGCATCCACTCCGACTCGTTCTTGAGCGTGGAGATGTTGCGCACCACCTCCTCGGACAGGCCGCGCTGAGCGGTGGCACCGAAGGTGTCGGTGTCGTGCCAACCGAAGTTGTAGTTGCCGATCGACGCGATCGTCTCCTCCTGAGACATCTGCGTCGGCAGCTCGTCAGCCGTTGTGCCTGGCCTGACATCTGGAATCGTCTGGGGCTCGATAGCCATCAGGCATCCTTCCGAATCGGGATCTTCACGGGAATGTGCGTGGTGCAGACGTGCTTGCCGCTGGCCAGGGTGGCCAACCGCTGCACGTGCACACCGAGGAGCTCGGAGAACGCACGGGTCTCCGCCTCGCACAGCTGGTGGTGAGCCTCCGCGACGTGCAGCACGGGGCAGTGGCCCTGACAGACCTGGACGGCGATGCCGCCAGGTACCGGTCGGGCTGTCGCAGCGTAGCCATCCGCAGCGAGCAGGTGAGCGAGCGTCTCGGCTCGAGCGCTGAGGTCGTCGCCGGCCTCGGACATCGCCGGGGCGTACCGGGCGATCATCTCGTCCGAGCGCGCCTCGGCGAAGGCTTCGATGCCGTCCTCGCCGAGCTGGTTCTTGATCTGCGCCAACGCGGCGAGCGCCGCCTGCGCGTACGCGGTGCCGAGCTGCGCGTGCGCCGACGCGGCGCCGACGTACTTGCGGGCCGGGCGGCCACGGCCACGCTTGGCGAGCGGGACGTCGTCACGCGCCTCGACCTGGCCCTCGCCCTGGAGCGTGGTCAGGTGGCGCCGCACGGCGGCGGATGTCAGGTTGAGCCGGCGGGCCAGCTCGGCGGCGCTGATCGGGCCGAGCTCGACGATCAGGCGCAGCACACGGTCGCGCGTGGTGGCGTCGTCGGTGATCTCGTCGATCTCGGCGTGGGGCACGGGCGTCGTCATCGCTCCTCCTCTCGCCTCAGGTCACCGGGCAGCGCGGTTCACGCATGCCCTGGTATTTACACAACATTGTCCGTTGCCTAATTAGTTCTCGCAAGCAAGGCGGGCCTAAGTGGGCTACGTCACGCGTGCCGTTCCCTGACCGGTCCGGGCGCGTCCGCGGGCTACCGTAGAGCCGTGCCCGCAGCCGTCGACCACCGCACCTCCGCCGGCGATCTGCGCCGCCCGTCGAGCACCCCGCTGCACCGCTGGACCGGCGTCGCGGTGCTGGCGAACCTCATCGGACAGGTGCTGATCATCGTCACCGGCGGCGCCGTCCGGCTGACCGGATCGGGCCTCGGTTGCTCCACGTGGCCGCAGTGCGAGCCCGGCAGCTTCACGCCGGTCTTCCACGAGGAGCTGGAGTTCCACGTCTTCGTCGAGTACGGCAACCGGTTGGTCGGGGTGCTGCTGGGTCTGGTGGGCATCTCGCTCGCCGTGCTGATGACGCTCGCGGTGCGCCGGCTGGGCCGCTCCCGGCGCCTGCGCACGATGTCCTACGCGGTCATCGCCGTCGTGGTGCTGCAGGGGCTGATCGGCGGCGTCTCGGTGTGGATGGATCTGCACCCGGCGGTCGTCGGCTCGCACTTCCTGATCTCGGCCGCGCTGCTGGTGCTGTCCACCGTGCTCGCCGTCACCTGGTTCGAGCCCGACTCCCCCACCCAGCCGGTCGGCTCACCCTGGTTGCGTCGGCTGGCGTGGACGACGGCGGTGCTCGCCGGCGTCGTCGTGGTCCTCGGGGTGGTGGTCACCGGGGCAGGCCCGCACTCGGGCGACGACGAGATCGGCTACCGGTTCGCCGTCGACCCCTATCTGGTCGCTCGCGCGCACGCGGTCGCCGTCTGGGTGTTCCTCGCCGCGCTCGCCGCCACCATCGTCGCGGCGGTGCGGGCGCGGCCGGCCCTGCCGGACGTGCGCCGCTGGACCCTGGTCCTGCTCCTCGTCACGCTGCTGCAGGGCGTCATCGGCTACGTGCAGTTCTTCACCGGGCTGCCCGAGATCCTCGTCGGCGCCCACATGCTGGGTGCCGCGCTCCTCATCGTCGCGACCACACGCACGATGCTGACGCTGCGCGAGCACCAGGTCGAGGCTGCTCCGGTCGGTCAGGGCGCCCAGGGCGCGTCGGCGGGGCGCAGCCCCGCCCAGCCGCCGGCCTGAGCGGCGGAGGCCGCCAGGATCCCGACGACGGCGCTCGGGTTGTGCAGCGCGCCCGACTGGACCAGGGCGACGGCCTCGGCGAGCGGCACCCAGGTGCTCGGCATGTCGAGCTCTTCCTCGGCGCGCTCGAACCGCGAGTCCGCCGGCACCTCGTCGAGGTCGCGCGCCAGGAACACCCGTAGCCTCTCGTCGGACCCTCCGGGGCTGGTGTAGTAGTCGGCCAGGGTGTGCCAGGAGCCGGCGGTGAGGTCGGCCTCCTCGGCCAGCTCGCGCCGGGCGGCGCCGACCAGCGGCTCCCCCGGCACGTCCAGCAGCCCCGCCGGGACCTCCCACAGGTAGGAGCGCACCGGGTGTCGGTACTGCCGGATCAAGAGCACCCGCTCGTGGTCGTCGAGCGCGACGATCGCGACCGCGCCCGGGTGCCGCACGAACTCGCGCGTGACCGTGCCACCCCCGCCCAGGTCGACGTCCTCGGTCACGAGGTCGAACACCCTGCCGGCGTGCAGCACGTCGGACGCCGTGATCGGCAGCGCCGCCGCCTCGTCGCGCGGCGACTCAGTCATCGGTGCGCTCGTGCGCGGGCGGCGGCACCTCGAGCAGGCGGGACTCGCGCTGCCGGTCGAGGGCGGCACCCACCAGCCCGCGGAACAGCGGGTGCGCACGCGTGGGGCGCGACTTGAACTCCGGGTGCGCCTGCGTGGACACGTAGTACGGGTGCTGCTCGCGATCGAGCTCGACGAACTCCACCAGCGAGGAGTCGGGCGACCGGCCGGAGATCTTCAGGCCCGCGGCCTCGAGGTCGTCGCGGTAGCTGTTGTTGACCTCGTAGCGGTGCCGGTGGCGCTCGCTGACCTTTTCGGCGCCGTAGGTCTCGGCGACCAGCGAGCCGGGCTCCAGGACGGCCTCGTAACGGCCGAGCCGCATCGTGCCGCCCATGTCGCCGTCGCCGCCGACGATCGCAAGCTGCTCGGCCATGGTCGCCACCAGCGGGTCCGGTGTCTCCGGGTCGAACTCGGTCGAGGACGCCTTGGTGAGCCCGAGCACGTTGCGCGCGAACTCGATCACCATGCACTGCAGACCCAGGCAGATGCCCAGCGTGGGGACCTGCTGCTCGCGGGCCCAGCGCAACGCACCCAGCTTGCCCTCGATGCCGCGCACCCCGAAGCCACCCGGGATCAGGACGCCGTCGACTCCGGCCAGCGCCTTGCGGGCACCCTGCTCGGTGTCGCAGTCGTCGGAGGGGACCCAGCGGATCTTGACGCGCGTGTTGGTCGCGAACCCGCCCGCGCGCAGCGCCTCGGTGACCGAGAGGTAGGCGTCCGGCAGGTCGATGTACTTGCCGACCAGGGCGATCTCGACCTCGTCGGCGGGGTGATGCACCCGCTCCAGCAGCGTGTGCCAGGTGTCCCACTCGACGTCGCGGAACGGCAGGTCGAGGCGGCGGATCACGTAGGCGTCGAGGCCCTCGGTGTGCAGCACCTTGGGGATGTCGTAGATGCTCGGTGCGTCCACGCACGTGATGACCGCGTCGCGGTCGACGTCGCACATGGCGGCGATCTTGGCCTTGACCGACTCGGGGATGTCCCGGTCGGCGCGGCAGACGATCGCGTCGGGCTGGATGCCGATGCTGCGCAGCGCGGCGACCGAGTGCTGCGTCGGCTTGGTCTTGAGCTCACCGCTCGGGCCGAGGTAGGGCACCAGCGAGACGTGGACGAAGAACACGTTGTCGCGCCCGACGTCCTGGCGCACCTGGCGGGCGGCCTCGAGGAACGGCTGGCTCTCGATGTCGCCGACCGTGCCGCCGACCTCGGTGATGATCACGTCCGGCGCCCTGCCGACGGCGGGGGTCGCCTGGGCGCGCATGCGCGCCTTGATCTCGTCGGTGATGTGCGGGATGACCTGGACGGTGTCGCCGAGGTACTCCCCCCGCCGCTCCTTGGCGATCACGGACGAGTAGACGACGCCGGTCGTCACGTTCGCGCCCGCGTCGAGGTTCACGTCGAGGAACCGCTCGTAGTGACCGATGTCGAGGTCGGTCTCGGCGCCGTCCTCGGTGACGAAGACCTCGCCGTGCTGGAACGGGTTCATCGTCCCGGGATCCACGTTGAGGTACGGGTCGAGCTTCTGCATCGTCACCCGCAGCCCGCGTGCGCGGAGCAGATGACCGAGGCTCGAGGCCGTCAGGCCTTTGCCCAGGGACGAGGCCACACCGCCGGTGACGAAGATGTGCCGGGGGCTGTGGCGGCCGGGGCGCCGCTCAGAAGAGGTGACCACGGGCTTTCACACTAGCAGGGACGGGAGCACCGATCGGTACACCCCGAGGACTTGTGCCAACGCGTCGTGCGCGCGAGGCAGCTCAGCGGCACGTTCCCGGGCAGCGACGCGCAGCCCCTCCTGCACGCGCGGCTCCCGCAGCACGGCCGCGATCTGCGCCACGAGGAGGTCTGCGTCACCGTAGGGGACCAGGCGTGCGGCGGCGCCGGTCACCTCGCGGGTGCCCCCCACATCGGTGGCGACGATCGGCGCGCCGACGTGCAGCGCCTCCTGCAGCCACACCGGCTGCCCCTCCCACTCGGCCGTGCTGACGACCACGTCGGCAGCACCCAGCAGCGCGGGGACGTCCTCCCGCCTGCCCAGCAGCCGCACCGGCAGGGCCTCGTCCTCGATGACCCGGTGCAGCTCGTCGTGGCGTGGCCCGTCCCCCGCGACGACCCAGATCACGCCCGGTACCCGGTCATCGAGCAGCCCGGCCGCGTCGAGGAGCAGGTCGAGGCCCTTCTGCGGCGCGAGCCGGGCCACCGTGACGACCAGCGGCGCGTCCCCGATCTCCAGGGCCGCGCGGTCCAGCGGGGCCGACACCCGCACCGGCGCGGGGATCAGGGCCCGTTCGACCCGTTTGCCTCCCATGCCCCGCATGTGGTCGACGACGTCCCCGGAGACCGCCAGCACCGCGGCAGCCCGTCCTGCGACGAGCCGTTCGAGCCCGGCCGCCATCGCCTGCACCGCCGGACCGCCGACCGGCAGGTTGTGCAGGGTCACGACCAGCGGCGTCGAGAGACCGGTGAGCGCGAGCGCGGCCAGGGCACCGGCGCGCAAGCCGTGGGCGTGCACCACGTCGGCGCGGCGGCCGAGCTCGCGCAGCTTCGAGACCGCGGCCGCGTCCTGCGGGCGAGGCCGATCGGTGATCTCCACCAGCCGCGAGCGCACCCCGGGTATCCAGGGCCGAGCGACGTCCCCGGGCGCAGCGAGGACCACCCGGTGGTCGAGCGCCAGACCGGCCGCGAGCTCACGCACGTGGCTCCGGGTGCCGCCGCTGGCGCTGCCCGCCACCTGCAGCACGCGCAGCTGCTCGGCTGCGGTCGGTTCACCCATGTGCGCTTCTCACGCTCGCCAGGATCGCACGATCGAAGGTCCGGATGCCGAGGAACGTCGTCAACGTCACCACGACGGCGCCGAGCAGGGCCGCCATCACCGCCACCACGAGCGAGTCCTCGCCGAGCTGGAGGACGGCGTCCACGCCGAGGCGGCCGACCAGCCCCCCGGCGACCGCCGTACCGGTCCCCACCGCCAGGGTGCGCACGAAGCCGCGGAGGAAGCCAGCGGGCATGATGCGCCGCAGGATCAGCAGCACCACGAGCCCACCCAGCGTCATGCCCACGCTGTGGGCCAGCGACAGCCCCGTGAGGGTGGCGACACCGTCGTTGCCCTCCGGCGCCAGCAGCCGCACCGCCACGGCGGCGGCGAGGGCGGTCGCCAGCCAGGCCGTCGCGGTGGCGACCACCGTCGCACGGGTGCGGTCCAGGGCCAGCAGCATCCGGCCCGCGTGCAGCAGCAGACCCAGACCCACGACGCCGGGCGCCATCCACGTCAGGGCTGTGCCCATGCCGGGCACCGGGTCGGGCCCGGAACCGGCGGACAGCACGCCGAACGCCTCGTGCGCCGCGGGAGCCACCGCCGCCAGCAGGCCGGCACCGAACAGGCCGGCGGCGAGCACCGTCCGGGTGGACCGCTCGGCCAGACGCGCCAGACCGGTCCCCACACCGCCGTCGGACAGCTCGGCCAGACGCGGCTGGAAGACCGTCACCAGCGGGACGGCGAGCACGGCGTACGGGAGCAGGTACACCGCCTGCGTGTACTGGAAGACGTTGAACGTGCCGGCCACGCCACCGCGGCGCGCCAGCAGCATCACCACCACGGCGGCGATCTGCTGCGCCAGGACGCCGCCGATGCCGGCCGCGGCGAGGCTGCGCAGACGCCTGGCGACCCCCGGCGGGAACGTCAGCCGCGGCCGCAGCCGCACGCCGGCCCGGCGCACCACGAGCAGCAGCGGGAGGCTGAGCGCGGCCACGCCCGCGGTCGTGCCCCAGGCGAGGGCGGCGAGCGCGGCGTCGGACAACCCACCCGGATCCTCCTGCAGGCCCTGGGCGAGCTGTCCGAACAGGACGTAGCTGACGATCACCACGAGCGTCGAGGCGATCGGCGCGATCGCCGGCGCGAGGAACCGTCGGTGCGCCTGCAGCACGCCGGTGAGCACCACCCCGATGCCGTACAGCGGCACCTGCGGCGAGAACACGATGAGGAAGTACGTCGTGACGTCGTCGATGGCGGCGGCGTCCGCACCGCCCGGCACCGGCAGCAGCTGCGCGATCGGGCGTGCGAGCAGCGCGACCGCGAGCCCGACCGGCACGAGGACCAGCAGCGCCCACGTCAGCAGCGCGGACGCGACGTCGTCGACCTGGTCGCGCAGCTTCTTCGCGATGGGGGCGGCGAGCAGCGGCACCACCACACCCGCGAGCGCACCACCCGCGACGACCTCGTAGAGGACGTTCGGCAGCAGGTTGGCTGCCGCGTAGGCGTCACCGGTGGCGGTCGGCCCCACCGTGGCCGACTGCGCCATCCAGCGACCGAAGCCGAGCAGCCGCGAGAGCACCGTCAGCACGGCGATCACACCGGCGGCGCCCGCGACACCCGCCAGGACGGGTCGGTTGCGCAGCCCTCTCAGGGTCACTCTGCCCGCTGCCAGTCGTCGATCGCGCGCAACCATCCGGTCGCGCCGATGACGCGGGAGAAGCTGATCTTCTCGCTCAGCAGCACGAGCGCGACGACGACCCCGGTCGCCACGTACCGCACCCGCGCCACCGGCGCCAGCGCGAGCGCTGTCCCCGCGATCGCTCCCAGCGCGTTGGCACCGGCGTCACCGAGCATCGTCTCCTCGGCGAGGTCCGACTCCCAGGCCGCGGCCAGCGTGCCGAGGCCCGCGGCGGCGACGCGGCCGGTCGCACCGGGCACCGCGGTCAGCGGCGCGCAGACCAGGCCGACGAGCTTGAGCGCACGCCCGGGGCGCAGGTCGAAGAGGTTGACGAGGTTGGCCGTGCCGGCGATCAGCACGCCCGAGGCGGCGACGTCGGCGGCGCGTGCCGGCACGCTGCCCGCGGAGCCTCCTCGTCGTCCGAAGCCGGTGGCGATCCCGGCCGCGGCGAGCGCGGACGTCGAGATCCCGACCAGCTTGAGCAGTCCTGTGGTGACCTCACCGTCGCGCAGCGCGGCCAGGTGGCCGCGCAGCCCCTTCGACGCCGAGGTGGTGTCCGCGTCGTCGATGGCGCCGAGCACGCCTCCCGTCGCGGCCACGAGCGCGGCACCGGCGCCGGCTGCGCCGCCCGCCGAGACCGCACCGGCCACCGCACCTCCCGCGGCTGCGACGCCACCGAGCAGGTCGACCTCCCGGCCACGGAAGTTGGTCCGCTTCCAGCGCGCCGGACCCGCCGGTGGGCGGGAGCGGAGCACCGCTGCAGTGCCCGCGGTCACGGCGGCCGCCAGCAGGCCGACGGCGACTCGGTTCATGGCGTCGTCTCCTCGGTGGTGCTCTCGGTCGTCTCCTCGGTGGTGCTCTCGGCCGTCTCCTCGGTGGCGTCCTCGGTCGAGGTGTCGGCTCCGGTCCCGGTCCCGTCGTCGGGGTCGTCGAGGGGTGGCAGCGTGGGGATCACAGCACTGGTGCTCTCCCCGGTGCCGTAGTGGTCGACGGCAGCGCCGCGAGCGAGCGCGGCGAGCACGAGCGGTGCGGTGACCTGGCCGCTGATCAGATCGGCGCTGTCGACCGTGCTCACGGCCTCCGCGGCCTCGGCGTCCCCGCGGATCGCGTCGAGGAGGTCGGACTCCTCGGTGTCGGTCCCGGCCACGACCGTGTCGGTGCCGGCCAGGCCGGTGACGGTGTCGACGTTGATCCCCTGCACGGACGCGTCCGGCTCGGCACCCGGGACCGCGGCCGGAGCGACCACCAGCACCACGTCCGCGGGGCCCGTCGGCGCGACGACCTCACCGACGAGGTCGGCGTCACGGAACGTCGTGTAGAGCTCGAGCGCACCGGTGGTGAAGCTCTCGCTGCTCAGCGGGTCGCGCTGGGTGAGCGCCTGCCCGAGCGCCATGCCGAGCACCTGGGAGTTCGCG
This sequence comes from Pseudactinotalea suaedae, assembly GCF_009733815.1. Lineage (GTDB taxonomy): Bacteria > Actinomycetota > Actinomycetes > Actinomycetales > Beutenbergiaceae > Pseudactinotalea > Pseudactinotalea suaedae. Next base: position 268,359 of record NZ_WNXY01000001.1, on the reverse strand, counting down.
GTCTCGGCGGGGGGCGGCGCGGCCATCTGCTCGACCACCATCTCGGCGGTCTCGTCGCGCACGGGCGCGTCGGCCGCGTCGGTCCAGCGCGGCGTCAGCGCCACGTGGCCGACGACGGTGCCGCCGGCCTGCTCGATCCGGTCGAGCAGCGCTCCGGTGACGGCGCCCGCGGCACCCGCGGTCTCGATGACCGCGACGTCGACGTCGGCCAGCGCGCCGGCCAGCAGCTGCTGCGAGGTGCCGTCGACGAACACCGCGAGGTCACCCGAGAGCGCCTGCGACCGCTCGAGCTCCACGCGGAGGTCTTCCTTCTCCTGACGGAGGTTCTCGATCTGCTCGGTCAGCTGGTCACCGATGGACCCCTGGAGGGGGCCGGCGCCGAGCACGACACCGACCGCGAGCGCCAGGAACACGGCGATCAGCGAGACGATGTGATAGCGGAAGTCGATCATGGGCCCTCGTACGGTTGTGGCGGCGGCGCGAGCACCGCCGTCAGAAGATCGCCTCGACGAGGCTACGGAACCAGGACAGCAGGTCGTCGAGACGTGCCAGCACGACGGCGAAGAGCGCTCGACCGGCCGGCGTCACCGCGAGCGCCGTCATGATCGCAGCGGCGCCCGCCAGCACCAGCAGGCCGACCTGCACGCTCGAGACACGGTGCTCGTACAGCCGCGAGACGCCCTTGGCGTCGATGAGCTTGCCGCCCACCCGCAGCCGGGTGAGGAAGGTCGAGGCCATGCCGCTGCGGCCCTTGTCGAGGAACTCGACGAGGGTCTCGTGGGTGCCGACGGCGACGATGAGCTCGGCGCCCTTGTCGTCGGCGAGGAGCATGGCGACGTCCTCGCTGGTCCCGGTGGCCGGGAACACCACGGACTCCACCCCGAGCTGCTCCACGCGGTCGTGCCCGGGGGCGCGACCGTCGCGATAGGCGTGCACCACGATCTCGGCACCCGAGGTGAGCGCCTTGTCGGACACCGAGTCCATGTCGCCGACGATCATGTCCAGCCTGAGGCCGGCATCGAGGATCGCGTCCGCTCCGCCGTCGACGCCGATCAGCAGCGGCCGGTACTCCCGGATGTAGGGCTTGAGCATGGCGAGGTCCTCCTTGTAGGAGTACCCGCGGACCACGATCAGCACGTGCCGGCCGGCGATCTCGGTGCGGATGTCGGGGACCCCGACGCCGTCCAGGAGGAGCTCACGCTCGTGCCGGATGTAGTCCATCGTGTTCGCGGCGAAGGCCTCGATCTGCTCGGACAGCCCTTCCCGCGCCTTCGCCATGTCCCTGGCGATCGTGTCCTCGGTCTGGCGGGTGCCCTCGGCGATCACCGACCCCTCGGCCGTGTAGACGGTGCCTTCGTCGATGCGGACACGCGTCCCCTCGGCCAGCTCCATCACCTGGGGGCCGAGGTCGTCGATCAGCGGGATGCCCGCGGAGACGAGGATGTCCGGGCCGAGGTTCGGGTACCGGCCCGAGATCGAGCGAGCGGCGTTCAGCACGGCGGCCGGACCGACCCGCACGAGCGCCTCCGCGGAGACCCGGTCGATGTCGAGGTGGTCGATCACGGCGATGTCGCCGGCGTGGAGCCGCTTGGTCAGCGTCTTCGTGGAGGGGTCGACGCGGACTCGCCCGAGAGCGGAGTCCTCCTCCTCCCGGGCGCGCTGACGGCGATTCAGCAGCGGGCGCATCGCCGCTATCGTCGCACGTCGGCGCGTTCGGGCCGCTGCAGGAGCTCTGCTGCGTGCCTGCGCGCGGTCTCCGACTCCTCTCCTGAGAGCATCCTCGCGAGCTCCCCCTCGCGGTCCTCGCCCGCCACCTCGTGCACAGTGGTGGCGACGCGGTCGCCGTCGCTGCCCTTGCTGACCACCAGGTGCGTGTCGGCGAAGGCCGCCACCTGGGCCAGGTGGGTGACGACGACGACCTGGGTGTGCTGGGCGAGATCGGCGAGCCTCCTGCCGACCTCGGTCGCCGCACGTCCGCCGACGCCGGAGTCGACCTCGTCGAACACGAACACCGGCAGCGTCCCGGCCTCGGCACGGCGGCCGGCGAGCGCGACCTCGAGGGCCAGCATGATGCGGGACAGCTCGCCGCCCGAGGCACCCTTGGCGATCGGGCGTGCGGGCGCGTCCGGGTGGGGCTGCAGCCGGAGCTCGACGTCCTCGGCCCCGGTCGGTCCGATCTCGGCCCGACCGATCAGCTCGACGTGCAGCCGAGCGCCGCGCATCGCCAGCCCGTCGAGCTCGGCGTCGACCTGGACGCAGAGCCCCTCGGCCGCGCGGCGACGGTTCTCGGTCACCACCGCGGCTGCGGCCTCCTCCGCCGCGCGTGCCTCGGCGGCACGCCGCTCCAGCGCCTCCCGACCGGAGCCGGGCGCGGTGAGCTCGAGGACACGGGCGCGTGCCTGCTCGGCGAACGCGAGCACCGGCAGCACCGGGTCGGGCTCGTCCGCTGCGCCGCCGTAGCTGCGGACCAGGTCGGTGAGGGCGGCGCGGCGCTCGTGCACCGCGGCCAGTCGCTGCGGGTCGACCTCCAGGGAGGCCACGTACGAGCCGGTCTCGGCGACCACGTCGTTGAGCAGGTGGATCGCCTCCCCCACGCGAAGCGCCCACTCCCGCAGGGTCGCATCGTGCTCCGCCCCGCTCTCGAGCGCGCGGCGGGCGGCGTCGAGCGCGAGCATCGCGCCGGCGGTGCTGCCGTCGTCGTCACCGTCGAGAGCCGAACGGGCTGCTGCCGCGGCCTCGAGCAGCAGCTCGACGTTGTCGAGCCGTTCGGTCTCGCTGCGCAGGTCCTCCAGCTCACCGGCGACCGGTTGCACCGCGTCGATGCGCTCGAGCGCCGCCTCGAGCCGTTGCAGCTCGGCGGCTCGTGCGGCCACCTCGGAGTCCCAGCGCTCGAGCTCGAGGTCGAGCTCGCGGCGTCGCTCGTGCGCGCGCACCAGCTCCGCGAGCGCTGCCGTCTGCTCGTCGCCCGCGTAGGAGTCGAGCGCCGCACGCTGGTGGGCGGGCGCGCGCAGCCGGACCTGGTCCGACTGGCCGTGCACCGTGACCATCTCCGCGCCGATCTCGGCGAGCACGCCCATCGGCACCGAGCGGCCGCCCAGGTGTGCCCGGGACCGGCCCTCGGCGGCGACGGTCCGGACCACGACGAGCTCGCCGTCGTCGAGCATGGCCCCGGCATCCTCCGCGATGCGGAGCGCGGCGGGAGTCGGCACCAGCCGGCCCTCGACGGCGGCCTGCTTGGCCTGGGGACGCACGGTCGCGGGATCGGCGCGGCCGCCGAGCAGGAGCCCGAGACCGGTCAGCAGCATCGTCTTGCCGGCACCGGTCTCACCCGTGATGGCCGTGAGCCCCTCGCCGAGCACGATCGTCGCGTCGGCGATCACGCCGAGATCGGTGAGGCGGAGCTCGCGGATCACGAGCCACCGCCCCGCCACCCGGAGACCGGGAGGTCGAACTTGCGGACCAGCCGGTCGGTGAAGGGTGCTGTGTGCAGCCGCGCCAGGCGCACCGGCTCGGCACCGCGCACGACCTCGATCTGCGAGCCGGGCGGCGCGTCGATGCGGCGCCGGCCGTCGCACCAGACCTGCGCGCCGGAGAAGCTGCGCGCGAGCACCTCGACGGCCATCGTCGAGGTCGGCGCCACCACGAGCGGTCGGGCGAACAGGGCGTGCGCGCTGATCGGCACCACCAGCATCGCCTCGACGTCCGGCCACACCACCGGTCCCCCCGCCGAGAAGGCGTAGGCGGTCGAACCGGTCGGGGTGGCCAGCACGACGCCGTCGCACCCGAAGGTCGACAGGCCGCGGCCGTCGATGCCGACGGCGACCTCGAGCATGCGGGAACGGTCGTCCCTCTCGACGCTCGCCTCGTTGATCGCCCAGCTGGAGTGCACGGTGCCGTCGGGGAGCGTGACGGTGACGTCCAGCGTCATGCGTTCCTCGACGGTGTAGTCGCGCGACACGGCGCGGCGCACGACGTCGGCCGCCTCCTCGACCTCGGACTCCGCCAGGAACCCGACGTGCCCGAGGTTGACACCGACGAGCGGGGTGCGCCGGCCGCGGGTCACCTCGGCGGCACGCAGGATGGTGCCGTCCCCTCCGAGCACGATGCTCAGCTCGACGTCGTCGCCGTCGATCTCGTCCTCGGAGATCGGGGTGATGCCGTTGCGGCGCAGCTCGGCGCCGATCAGCGCGGCGGCCTCCTGGGCCTCCGGGCGGGTCGGATGGACCTGGAGCAGGATCCGGCGTGTCATGACGCAGCCCCCTCAGCCGGGCCGAGAGCGACCGCGTGACGGACCACGGCCTCGGGGTCGGCGACCCCGGGCTCGTGGCGCAGGTGGATGAAGTACTCGACGTTGCCGCTGGGGCCCGGCAGCGGGCTGGCGACCGAGGCGTGCAGGCCCAGCCCGAGCGCCTCGGCGGCCGCAACGACACCGAGCACGGCATCGACGTGCAGCTCCGGGTCGCGGACGACACCACCGGCACCGAGCCGCTCCTTGCCGACCTCGAACTGCGGCTTCACCATCAGCAGCAGATCGGCATCGGCCGTGGTCACACCGGCGAGAGCGGGCAGCACGAGCCCCAGCGAGATGAACGACAGGTCCCCCACGACCAGCTCGACGGGGGGATCGATCGCGTCCCGGTCCAGGGTCCGCACGTTGGTGCGGTCCATGACGGTGACGCGCGGGTCGTTCTGCAGCTCCCACACCAGCTGTCCGTATCCGACGTCGACAGCGACGACGTGCGCGGCACCGCGGCGCAGCAGCACGTCGGTGAAGCCGCCCGTGGACGCACCGGCATCGAGGGCGCGGCGGCCGCTGACGCGTGGAGCCGCGTCGCCCAGGCCGTCGAGGGCGCCGGCGAGCTTGTGACCGCCACGGCTCGCGTAGCCGGGCTCGTCGGGATCCTCACGGACCAGCACCGGCCGCGAGGTGTCGACCTGGGTGGCGGGCTTGCTCGCGACCGTGCCGCTGACGCTCACCCGGCCGGCAGCGATCAGCTCGCCGGCGTGCTGGCGGGACCGAGCGAGTCCACGACGGACGAGCTCGGCGTCGAGGCGGACACGACGGACCACTACTGCGCGTCCTCCAGACGGCGCTGCAGCATCTCGTGAGCGCGCTCGAACGCATCCGCGTGCGCTGCCAGGGGAATCGAGTCGTCGAGCTGCTCGAGCGCCGCCAGGGCAGCGTCGACCTCGTCGGTGTGGACCTGCTCCTGCGACATGTCGTTCCTTCCGGGCGCCTCAGGTCACGCTATCGCGCCGACATCCTCCGCAGGCGGACGGACGCGGATCTGGGGACGTGCCGCGAGCAGCGTGGGTCGACCGGCGTCGTCCGCCGCCGCCCATGCCGCGACGCACGCCGCTCGCAGCTCGTCGAGGTCGATCTCCACGTCGTCGGCCAGGACGAGGTCCGCCGCACCACGGCGCACGATCACCGAGCCGGTGTCGTGGTCGAACCTGGCGGCCGCCTCACGACAGCGCCACCAGTCGCCGTCCGGCTCGACGGCGGGGTGCGGCTCGAGCAGGCCGCGCAGGTCGTGCGCCAACTGCGTGGGGCGCTGTGCCGGGACGCACGTGAGCAGCGCTCCCCCGAGGTCGACGCCGGTCAGGACGTGCATACCCGGGTATCCCGCGGCGCGTGCGCCCTCGAGGTCCGTGTCGAGCCTGTCACCGACGACGATGGGGCGCTGCGCGCCGGCACGGGCGGCGGCCTGCTGGAAGATCGCGGGCTGCGGCTTGCCGGTCGACCGCGGAGCCCGTCCGGTCGCGTTGACGACGGCGGCGACGAGCGAGCCGTTGCCGATCGCCACGCCCCGCTCCATGGGCAGCGTGGCGTCGAGATTGCTGGCGATGTGCTCGGCGCCCGCGTTGATCGCCAGCAGCGCCTCGGTGAGCTGAGTCCACCCGACGTCGGGTGCGAAGCCCTGCACGACGACCGCGGGCTCGTCGTCGGCGGAATCGACGACCACGAGCCCCTCGGCCTCGACGGCCTGCCGGAGCCCGGTGCCGCCGACGACGAGCACGCGGGTGCCGCGCGGGTGCTCCGCGGCCACGAGGCCTGCGGCCGCCTGCGCGGCGGTCGTGACGTCCTCCGGTGCGGCGGGGACGCCGATCTCGGTGAGATGGTCTGCGACAGTGGACGGCGGGCGGTTGGCGTTGTTGGTGACGTACATCGCGCCGAGCCCGCTCGCACGGGCTGCGGCGATCGCCTCCGGTGCGTGCGGGACCGCGGTGGGTCCGCGGTAAACCACGCCGTCCAGGTCGAGCAGGGCGACGTCGAAGGCGACGGCAGGTGCTTGCTCGAGCGGGAGCAGGAGCCCGGTCATGCGTCCTCGCTCAGATCGTCGATCTCCAGCACGTCCTCGTCGGGCTCGTCGTCCTCGTCATCAGCGCCAGGCTCTTCACGTGGTTCGGCCCGGCCGAGCGCCACGAGGACGTCGTGACGCACCTCGTCGATGCGTTCGACGGTCTCGGCCGCGAGCGCCGTGCTGCGCACGTGGTCCAGGACCGACAGGGCGGCCTCGAGCTCTCCGAGGTCGGTGCGGGCGCCCGCCTCGACGATGGCCAGCTCGGCTCGCTCGTCGGGCGAGAGCTGGGGAGGTGCCTCCGCGATGAGCGCGAGGGCGCGGTCCGGACGCCCGAGACCGCGTTCGCAGTCGGCCTCCAGCGCACGGTGCGCGTCCACGCCTGAGAGGCGACGCACGGTCCGGAACTCACGCAACGCCTCGCCGAAGCGGCCGGTGGCATAAGCGGTGAGCGCGGCCGCCTCGCGGACCACGTCGACGCGTCCGGCCCGCCGGGCGGCTGCCTGGGCGTGCTCGTAGGCGAGCTCGGGGTCCTCGTCGATCAGTCGGCCGGCCATCACGAGGTGCTGGGCGACACGGTCGGAGTTCTCCTTCGAGAGCGTCCGCAGGCGGGTACGAGCCTGGCGGTCGAGCTCCTGCGGAGCCAGGTCCTCCGGGACCTCGGGCTCCGGCGGGCGGTCCGGACGCGGAGGGCGACGCAGGTAGTCGTCGCGTTCGAACGATCCGCCGCTGCGGTCATCGGGGCGAGCACCACCTCGGGGGCTCCCGCCCCGGGCCTCGCCGCGGTCCTGACGGTCGCCGCTGCCGCGGTACGGGCGATCTCCGGAACCACGGCTGTCCGGGCGGTCGCTGCCGCCACGGTACGGACGGTCACCACGTGGCGCACCGGGCCCGTCACGACGCTCCGTGCGCTCACCCGCGCCCCGGTAGGGACGGTCACCAGCGTCGCGGCGCGCAGGGCGGTCGCCGCGGTCGGGCCGTTGACCGGAGCCCCTGCGGTCCGGGCCGTCGGCGCGAGGAGGTCGCGCCCCGCCCGTGCGTCGATCTGGGCTGTCGCCGCGATAGGGGCGAGAACCGCCCGTGGCGTCGTCACGACGATCCGGGCGTGCTCCGCCAGAGCGATCCGGACGGTCGCCGACGTCACGCTGCTCGGGCCGGTCATTCTGGTACGGGCGCGCACCACGTGAGGCGCCACCACCGGCGTCACGGTGCTCGGGCCGATCGCCGCGGTACGGACGCTCACCACGGGAAGCGCCACCGCCGGAGTCACGGCGCTCGGGCCGATCACCCCGGTACGAACGCTCACCACGGGAAGCGCCACCGCCGGAGTCCCGGCGCTCGGGCCGATCGCCGCGGTACGGACGCTCACCACGGGAAGCGCCACCGCCGGAGTCACGGCGCTCGGGCCGATCACCCCGGTACGAACGCTCACCACGTGAGGCGCTGCCGCCGGCATCCCGGCGCTCGGGCCGATCACCCCGGGATGAGCTGCCGCCGTCAGCACGCGCGGGGCGCCCGCCCCATGGCGAGCTGGTGCCGCCGCGGGCGGGGCCGTCGTTGCGCGGGTCCTGGCGATCCGGGCGCGCACCGCGGTCCTGACGCGGAGCGCCGGCACCATACGCACGGCCTTCCGCCTTGCCGCTGCGCGGCGACCCCGATCGGGGCGCGCCTTGCGCAGGGCGTTGCTTGCCTCCCGCGCCGTCGCGGGTCTCACGACGCGCGGGGCGGTCGTTGCGGTCGTTCCGCTGCTCGCGCGAGCGCGGAGCTTCTTCTGATTCGGACGGCACGCGTGGACTCCTCGACTCGGGCGGCGCTGGATCGCGCCAAGAACAGCCTAGACAAACAACAAAGGCCGCCCCGGAAGGGGCGGCCTTTGTCGAAAGGATGTCCGGCGGTGACCTACTCTCCCACGCAGTCTCCCACGCAGTACCATCGGCGCAGAGGGGCTTAGCTTCCGGGTTCGGAATGGAGCCGGGCGTTTCCCCCTCGCTATGGCCGCCGTAACTCTATGGAGATGTCATCGGTTTCCGACCGTATCTCGGGAACCGCACAGTGGACGCAGCATACTCAGAAGTATGTATGTGGTAAGTCATCGGCATATTAGTACCGGTCAGCTTCATGGGTCTTTAGTCCCCACTTCCACATCCGGCCTATCAACCCAGTAGTCTACTGGGAGCCTCTCGGGGCAAGCCCCATGGAAATCTCATCTTGAAGCAGGCTTCCCGCTTAGATGCTTTCAGCGGTTATCCCTTCCCAACGTAGCCAACCAGCCGTGCCCTTGGCAGGACAACTGGCACACCAGAGGTTAGTCCGTCCCGGTCCTCTCGTACTAAGGACAGCCCTTCTCAAATTTCCAACGCGCGCAGCGGATAGGGACCGAACTGTCTCACGACGTTCTAAACCCAGCTCGCGTACCGCTTTAATGGGCGAACAGCCCAACCCTTGGGACCGACTCCAGCCCCAGGATGCGACGAGCCGACATCGAGGTGCCAAACCATGCCGTCGATATGGACTCTTGGGCAAGATCAGCCTGTTATCCCCGGGGTACCTTTTATCCGTTGAGCGATGGCGCTTCCACGAGCCACCATCGGGTCACTAGTTCCGACTTTCGTCCCTGCTCGACTTGTCAGTCTCACAGTCAAGCTCCCTTGTGCACTTACACTCGAAACCTGATTACCAACCAGGTTGAGGGAACCTTTGAGCGCCTCCGTTACATTTTAGGAGGCAACCGCCCCAGTTAAACTACCCACCAGGCAATGTCCCTGATCCGGATTACGGACCGAGGTTAGATATTCAGAACGACCAGAGTGGTATTTCAACGTTGACTCCACAGACACTGGCGTGCCCGCTTCACAGTCTCCCACCTATCCTACACAAGCCGTACCGAATACCAATACCAAGCTATAGTAAAGGTCCCGGGGTCTTTCCGTCCTGCTGCGCGTAACGAGCATCTTTACTCGTAATGCAATTTCGCCGAGTTCGCGGTTGAGACAGCGGAGAAGTCGTTACGCCATTCGTGCAGGTCGGAACTTACCCGACAAGGAATTTCGCTACCTTAGGATGGTTATAGTTACCACCGCCGTTTACTGGGGCTTAAATTCTGAGCTTCGCCTTACGGCTAACCCGTCCTCTTAACCTTCCAGCACTGGGCAGGCGTCAGTCCGTATACATCGTTTTGCAACTTCGCACGGACCTGTGTTTTTAGTAAACAGTCGCTTCTCCCTGGTCTCTGCGGCCTTCAAACGCTCCCACAGCAAGTGTGTTCACGCCTCAGGCCCCCCTTCTCCCGAAGTTACGGGGGCATTTTGCCGAGTTCCTTAACCACGATTCTCTCGATCGCCTTAGTATTCTCTACCTGACCACCTGAGTCGGTTTAGGGTACGGGCGGCTAGAACCTCGCGCCGGGGCTTTTCTTGGCAGCATAGGATCACCCAATCATCCAGCATTCGCTGTCACCATCAGCTCTCAGGCTTCATGAGGTGCGGATTTGCCTACACCTCGCCCTACAGCCTTGGACGTGCCAAGCCATAAGACACGCTGGGCTACCTTCTTGCGTCACCCCTGTTAATACGCTTACCTACTACCGGTTCGGGTCGCGCGTTCCACTTCCGGTGCCTCCCGAAGGAGACCATGGAAGCTTCAGGCGCTTAGCATCACCGGATTCGGTATGGGCGGTTCTTCGCCGGTACGGGAATATCAACCCGTTGTCCATCGACTACGCCTGTCGGCCTCGCCTTAGGTCCCGACTTACCCAGGGCGGATTAGCCTGGCCCTGGAACCCTTGGTCATTCGGCGGACGGGTTTCTCACCCGTCATTCGCTACTCATGCCTGCATTCTCACTCGTGTGGCGTCCACGGCTGGATCACTCCGCCGCTTCACTCGCCACACGACGCTCCCCTACCCATCCATACGCCTGGATCACCAGCTCAAGGCCGGCGACCTAGCAAATATATGAATGCCACAACTTCGGCGGTATGCTTGAGCCCCGTTACATTGTCGGCGCAAAATCACTTGACCAGTGAGCTATTACGCACTCTTTCAAGGGTGGCTGCTTCTAAGCCAACCTCCTGGTTGTCTGTGCAACTTCACATCCTTTTCCACTTAGCATACGCTTTGGGGCCTTAGTTGGTGGTCTGGGCTGTTTCCCTCTCGACTACGAACCTTATCGCCCGCAGTCTCACTGCCACGCTCTCACTTACCGGCATTCGGAGTTTGGTTGACGTCAGTAACCTTGTAGGGCCCATTGGCCATCCAGTAGCTCTACCTCCGGTAAGAAACACGTGACGCTGCACCTAAATGCATTTCGGGGAGAACCAGCTATCACGGAGTTTGATTGGCCTTTCACCCCTATCCACAGCTCATCCGCCCAGTTTTCAACCTAGGTCGGTTCGGTCCTCCACGCGGTCTTACCCGCGCTTCAACCTGGCCATGGATAGATCACTCCGCTTCGGGTCTAGAGCACGCGACTGATTCGCCCTGTTCGGACTCGCTTTCGCTACGGCTTCCCCTCACGGGTTAACCTCGCCACGTACCACTAACTCGCAGGCTCATTCTTCAAAAGGCACGCCGTCACCCCTGCTATGGAGGCTCCGACGGGTTGTAAGCAATCGGTTTCAGGTACTATTTCACTCCCCTCCCGGGGTACTTTTCACCTTTCCCTCACGGTACTTGTCCGCTATCGGTCATCAGGTAGTATTTAGGCTTACCAAGTGGTCTTGGCGGATTCACACGGGATTTCTCGGGCCCCGTGCTACTTGGGATCCTCATTGAGAGGTCACGCGATTTCGTCTACGGGAGTGGCACCCTCTGTGCTCGGCCTTTCAATGCCGTTCGACTATCACGAGACTTTCTGACTCTCTGCTTCCACGGCAGTAGAAACTAATGAGTCCCACAACCCCACATGCGCAACGCCTGCCGGCTATCACACGCATATGGTTTGGCCTGTTCCGCTTTCGCTCGCCACTACTCACGGAATATCTCTTCCTGTGGGTACTGAGATGTTTCACTTCCCCACGTTCCCTCCACTCGCCCTATGTGTTCAGACGAGGGTAACTAGACATGACTCTAGCTGGGTTTCCCCATTCGGAAATCCTCGGATCACGGTCCGCTTGCCGACTCCCCGAGGCTTATCGCAGGCTGCTACGTCCTTCTTCGGCTCCTGATGCCAAGGCATCCACCGATTGCTCTTATTAACTTGCCACAAAAATCAAAGATGCTCGCGTCCACTGTGCAGTTCTCAAGCTACGGGCGGTTCCGTGCGTACCAGCGCCTACCCCGACCGGGGCGGTTCGACTGGTCGTGACGGACCGAAGTAGTTCGCATCCACGCCGGCCGAGCTGGTCGGCCTCTCTGTCACCACTCATCGAGCGGCTCCAGAGGCGTGGACCCGAGGTGCGGGGCGAAGCCCGTTCCCTCAGGACCCAACAGTGTGTCAGGCGATGCGCGCCGTCCGGCTGTTCCATACCCCGAGGGGTAGTACTGAACCGACGCGGTCACGCGCCGCCAACTAATCGATGTTCCACCCATGAGCTCCACCTCAGAACATTCGCCTGAGTAGTGGGCCTGGACGCTGCCGGCTCGAGAGCCACCCAGCGCCAGTTGCTCCTTAGAAAGGAGGTGATCCAGCCGCACCTTCCGGTACGGCTACCTTGTTACGACTTCGTCCCAATCGCCAATCCCACCTTCGACAGCTCCCTCCCTTACGGGTTGGGCCACTGGCTTCGGGTGTTACCGACTTTCATGACGTGACGGGCGGTGTGTACAAGGCCCGAGAACGTATTCACCGCAGCGTTGCTGATCTGCGATTACTAGCGACTCCGACTTCATGGGGTCGAGTTGCAGACCCCAATCCGAACTGAGACCGGCTTTTTGGGATTCGCTCCACCTTGCGGTATCGCAGCCCTTTGTACCGGCCATTGTAGCATGCTTGAAGCCCAAGACATAAGGGGCATGATGATTTGACCTCATCCCCACCTTCCTCCGAGTTGACCCCGGCAGTCTCCTATGAGTCCCCGCCATTACGCGCTGGCAACATAGGACGAGGGTTGCGCTCGTTGCGGGACTTAACCCAACATCTCACGACACGAGCTGACGACAACCATGCACCACCTGTATACCGCCCTTGCGGACCCCATGTCTCCATGAGTTTTCGGTATATGTCAAGCCTTGGTAAGGTTCTTCGCGTTGCATCGAATTAATCAGCATGCTCCGCCGCTTGTGCGGGCCCCCGTCAATTCCTTTGAGTTTTAGCCTTGCGGCCGTACTCCCCAGGCGGGGAACTTAATGCGTTTGCTGCGGCACGGAACTCGTGGAACGAGCCCCACACCTAGTTCCCAACGTTTACGGCATGGACTACCAGGGTATCTAATCCTGTTCGCTCCCCATGCTTTCGCTCCTCAGCGTCAGTAGTGGCCCAGAGACCTGCCTTCGCCATCGGTGTTCCTCCTGATATCTGCGCATTCCACCGCTACACCAGGAATTCCAGTCTCCCCTACCACACTCTAGTTTGCCCGTACCCACTGCAGGCCCGAGGTTGAGCCTCGGGATTTCACAGCAGACGCGACAAACCGCCTACGAGCTCTTTACGCCCAATAATTCCGGACAACGCTTGCACCCTACGTATTACCGCGGCTGCTGGCACGTAGTTAGCCGGTGCTTCTTCTGCAGGTACCGTCACTTTCGCTTCTTCCCTGCTGAAAGAGGTTTACAACCCGAAGGCCGTCATCCCTCACGCGGCGTCGCTGCATCAGGCTTGCGCCCATTGTGCAATATTCCCAACTGCTGCCTCCCGTAGGAGTCTGGGCCGTGTCTCAGTCCCAGTGTGGCCGGTCACCCTCTCAGGCCGGCTACCCGTCGTCGCCTTGGTGGGCCGTTACCCCGCCAACAAGCTGATAGGCCGCGAGTCCATCCTGGACCGATAAATCTTTCCAGACGTTACAGATGCCTGTACGTCTCGTATCCGGTATTAGCTTCGGTTTCCCGAGGTTATTCCAGAGTCCAGGGCAGGTTACTCACGTGTTACTCACCCGTTCGCCACTGATCAACTCCGAGCAAGCTCGGAGTGTCACCGTTCGACTTGCATGTTTTAAGCACGCCGCCAGCGTTCGTCCTGAGCCAGGATCAAACTCTCCGTTGATGTTCATTGAGCTGCCCGAAGGCAGTTCGACATTACGAAGCGACTCCGAAGAGCCGGTTTCGATCTTGGCAGAACAGAAACTTGGCGTTTCCATTCGTCCAATGTAATCCTTCAGGAATCTGGTTCTCGCCGGCATGCTGCCGGTCCGAGCCAAACCCGTCAGGGTTTATTTGGCATCGATTTTTGACACACTGTTGAGTTCTCAAGGAGCGGACGCGCACCACCGCCGGCCGCTAGGCCTTTGCTGGGGCAACCTCTCTACCTTAGATCATCCGCATCCCGCTCGTCAACTCGGCGGCTTCTCCAGCTCTGCTGGTATCGTCCGCCTTGTCTTCGAGCTGAAGCTCAGCTCCAAGGCTGGGATCCTGTCCGGGTCCTGGTCGTGCCTCATGGGCTCGATCCTGGACCTTGTGGATCCGATCGTTGTTCCACTTCGGGGACCGGCCGGGCCTCAAGACTGAGGCCGTCCGTTCCTCCCCTGTGGGGCGCAACGAGGTGAAACATTACGGGCATCGCCCCGTACGGTCAAATCGCCCTCATCTCGGGCGTGTCGCCGCGTCCAGACCGGGCCGACTCGACCTGCTGCAGGCCTCTGACCTGCGACAACGTCCGCGACGCCCTCACACGGCCCGGTTCGCGTGCCCGCCGTGCGGGCCCTGGAACGGCGACGGCGCCCGAAACGTCCTGTGCGACCTGGGTCACACTCAGGGACATCTCGGGCGCCGTTGAGCGCCGTGCTGCGGTGCTGCTGTGCTGCTGTGCCGTGGTGCCGGGTGACGAGCCCCCGCCCGCTCCGGCGGTCCGGACCGTGGCGGTGGTCAGGCCCGGGTGGTCGCGACCGCGAGGTTGCGCCGGCCTCGCCGGACGAGGGCGACCCCACCGGCCAGCAGGTCGCCGGTCTCGAGAACCTTCTCGGGATCGGTGACCTTGTTGTTGTTCAGGTAGGCGCCCCCATCAGCCACGGCACGACGCGCCTCGTTCCTGCTCGAGCAGAGCCCCGTCGCCAGCAACGCGTCGACGATCGTGGACTCCCCCGGCAGGACCTGTCCCCGGGGTACCTCCGCCACGGCGTCGGCCAGGGTCGACTCGTCGAGGTCGCGCAGGTCGCCCCTCCCGAACAGCGCCGCCGACGCCGCCTCCACCCGCTGGTAGGCCTCGGGCCCGTGCACCAGGGTCGTGACCTCCTCGGCCAGCACCCGCTGCGCCTCGCGAGCCTGCGGCCGCTCCGCGACCGCTGCCTCCAGCTCCTCGATCCGTTCCCGCGACAGGAACGTGAGCACCCTGAGGTACCGGGCCACGTCGTCGTCGGCGGTGTTGAGCCAGAACTGGAAGAACGCGTACGGGCTCATCATGTCGGGCGCGAGCCAGACCGCACCGCCCTCGGTCTTGCCGAACTTGGTGCCGTCGGCCTTGGTGATCAGCGGGGTGGTCAGCACGTGCACGCCGACGCCTTCGCTCTTGCGGATCAGCTCGACGCCGGAGAGCAGGTTGCCCCACTGGTCGTTGCCACCGGTCTGCAGGGTGCAGCCGTGGCGTCGGAACAGCTCCAGGTAGTCGTTGCCCTGCAGCAGCTGGTAGCTGAACTCGGTGAAGGAGATGCCCTCCTCCGACTCCAGCCGCCGCGCCACCGTGTCCTTGGCGAGCATCGTGCCCAGGCGGTAGTGCTTGCCGATGTCGCGCAGCAGGTCGATGGCGCTGAGCTCGGCGGTCCAGTCCAGGTTGTTCACCATCACCGCGGCGTTGGGTCCCTCGAACTCCAGGAAGGGCTCGATCTGCGCCCGCAACCGCTCGGTCCAGCCGGCGACGGTCTCCTTGTCGTTGAGCGTGCGCTCGCCCGACATCCGCGGGTCGCCGATCATGCCCGTGGCACCCCCGACGAGGGCGAGCGGTCGATGGCCGGCGCGCTGCAGGTGCCGCATCAGGATCAGCTGCACCAGGTGCCCGTGGTGCAGGCTCGGACCGGTGGGGTCGAAGCCGCAGTAATAGGTGACCGATCCCGCCGCCAGTGCGTCGGCCAGCGCCTCCGCGTCAGTGGACTGGGCGATGAGCCCGCGCCAGCGGAGCTCGTCGAGGATCTCGGTCACGTGTGTTCCTTGCGGTCACGGGCGTTCGCCCGGTGGGCACCATGCCCAGGGCCGAGCCTATCGGCGGCCCGTACCGCCTCCCGCGGCCCGCACCGAGCCCGAGACGCACGGGTGCCCGGCCAGCCAGAACCGCCACGGCCACGAGGCGGCGTCCTCACCGGCGCCGGCGATGCCGACGCGGGGACCGGTGGCGACCTGCTCCGTCCTCGACGTCGCCGGCTCGAGCCAGAGCTGAGCAGCGCCTGGCTCGTGGCCGAGCGTGACGCCGTCGTGCTCTCGGGTCAGCCCCAGGACGACGGCGAGCCGGGCAGGTCCGCGCGCGAGGTCGCGCTCGGTGCGGCACACACCGCCGGCCAGGCGCCGGCGCCAGGCGACGTCGACGCCCTCGACCACCTCGGCCCCGCGCAGCAGCACGGCCGAGGCCGTCCCCGCAGGACCCACCACGACGTTCGCGCAGTGGTGCAGACCCAGGTGCCGGTACACGTACAGGTGCCCGGCAGGCCCGAACATCACCCGGTTGCGGGGGCGTTCGCCGCGGTAGGCGTGCGAGGCGGGGTCGTCGGTGCCTTCGTACGCCTCCACCTCCACGACCCGGACCGTGACCTGCTCGCCACCGATCGTCGAGGTCAGCCGCGCGCCCAGCAGATCGGGCGCGACCGCGAGAGCGCGGCGGTTCAGGTCGATCACGAGCACGCGCTCTCGGTGAGGGTGCCGAGCCCGTCGAGGTGGACATCGGCGCGCTCGCGGGTGCCGACCTCGGCGAAGAGCTCGGCCTCCTCGACCATCCACCGCCGCCAGTGCGTCTCGACCTGAGCACCGTCGCGGGCGATACCGCGGCGCAACCGCTCCTGCGGGTCGGGCTCCTCGACCCACACCAGCGTGCTGACGAGGTCCAGGTGCTCCAGCCGCGCGCTCCCCACGCCCTCGATGACGAGGAGGTCGACCGGCGGCACGGGCACCGTCTCGACGTAGCGCTCGGCGACCCAGTGGTAGCGCCGATAGCTCGCCGGCTCACCCGACGCCAGCGCACGCAGCACCCGGGTGGCCGCCTCGCCGCCCCGGCGCATGCCCTCCCAGCCCTCGTACAGGTCGTCCATGTGGACGACTGCGCAGCTCAGGCCTCGGGCTCGCGCCGCGTCCTCGACCCGGGCCGCCACGGTCGTCTTCCCGGACCCCGCCGGCCCGTCGATGATCACGACGGCGACGTCGCCGCACGACGCACCGCTGCGCAACGCATGGGCGAGCACCGCCTCGGCGGCGCGCACCACGACCGGGTCGCGGTCGCCGTCGGGACCGACCGTCATCAACCGAGCGCGTCGCGCTCGCGCGCCACGACCGCACGTGCGGCTGCGAGCTGCTCGGCCACCCGCACCGGCGCGGTGCCACCGACCGCGTCACGGGAGGCGAGCGAGCCGGCAACCGTGAGGACCTCGCGGACCTGCGGCGTCAGGGCCGGGTGGATCCCTGCCAGCTCGGCGTCGCTCAGCTCGTGCAGCTCGATCTGGGGGTCGTGCTCCTCGCACGCGCGCACGCAGGAGCCGGCGACCTCGTGGGCGACCCGGAACGGGACACCCTGCCGCACCAGCCACTCGGCGATGTCCGTGGCGAGGGAGAAGCCCTGACCTGCCAGGGCGGACATCCTCTCCTCGTGGAACCGCAGCGTCGCGACCATCCCGGCGACGGCGGGCAGCACCAGCGACAGCGTGTCGACAGCGTCGAAGACCGGCTCCTTGTCCTCCTGCAGGTCGCGGTTGTAGGCCAGCGGGAGGCCCTTGAGGGTGGCGAGGAGACCGGTCAGGTCACCGATCAGCCGGCCGGCCTTGCCGCGGGTCAGCTCGGCCACGTCCGGGTTCTTCTTCTGCGGCATGATGCTCGACCCGGTCGAGTAGGCGTCGTCGAGCGTGACGAAGGAGAACTCCCGCGTCGCCCACAGGATGACCTCTTCGGCGAGCCGGGACAGGTCGACCCCGATCATCGCGGCGACGAAGGAGAACTCCGCGACGACATCGCGCGCCGCGGTGCCGTCGATCGAGTTGGGCACCGGACCGTCGAACCCGAGCTCGGCGGCGACGGCCGCCGGGTCGAGCCCCAGCGAGGACCCGGCCAGCGCGCCCGAGCCGTAGGGCGAGAGGGCCGCCCGTGCATCCCAGTCCCGCAACCGGTCGACGTCGCGCAGCAAGGGCCAGGCGTGCGCCAGCAGGCTGTGCGCGAGCAGCACCGGCTGCGCGTGCTGCAGGTGGGTACGCCCCGGCATCGGGGCCTCGGGGTGCGCAGCCGCCTGGTCGCAGAGCGCGTCGACGACGTCCAGCACCAGCCCGATCAGCAGCCGCGTCTCCTCCCGCAGGTACATCCGCACGAGCGTCGCGATCTGGTCGTTGCGTGACCGCCCGGCGCGCAGCTTGCCGCCCAGCTCGGCTCCCGCGCGCTCGATCAGACCGCGCTCCAGCGCGGTGTGCACGTCCTCGTCCGCCGCATCGGCGACGAACGCGCCCGAGCTCACGTCCCGGTCGAGCTGCTCCAGCGCCGCCAGCATGCCCGCGAGCTCGTCGTCGGTGAGCAGCTCGGCGCCGTGCAGCACGCGTGCGTGGGCACGGGACCCGGCGATGTCGTGGCGGGCGAGCCGCCAGTCGAAGTGCGTCGAGGCGCTCAGCGCCGCCAGCGCGTCGGCGGGTCCGCCGGCGAACCGGCCACCCCACAGGCTGACGCGCTCGGGTGCGGGGGTCTGGTCGGTCATGCGGGTTCTCCTTGGTCGTCTGCCTGGCCGCGGCCGCCCTGAGCGAGCTCGAGGAACCGCGCCGCGGTGCTCGCACCGCCGTCGACGTCGGCCGTGACCACCAGCACGGTGTCGTCCCCGGCGATCGTGCCCAGCACCGAGGGAAGCACGGACTCGTCGATCGCCGAGGCCAGGAACTGGGCCGCGCCGGGCGGGGTCCGGAGCACCACGATGTTCGCGGAGGCGTCGGCGCGGACCAACAGCTCACCGCACAGCCGCGTCAGCCGGGCCGCGAGCTGCTCGGCACCCGCCCCGCTCGCCGGCGTCGCCGTGGTGCCCTCGGACGGCAGCGCGTACTGCAGCGAGCCGTCGGCGGTGCGCACCTTGTGCGCGCGCAGCTCCTCCAGGTCGCGCGAGAGCGTCGCCTGGGTGACGCTGACACCCTCGGCCGCCAGCGTGTCGAGCAGGTCCGCCTGGGAGTGGATCGCGTGGTTCGCGACCACCCGCCGGATCAGCGCGTGCCGGGCCGGCTTGGTCGCAGGCGCACTCATCGCGGCGTCCCCGCGCAGCCGTCGCGACGAGCGCAGCAGAGCAGGAGAGCGCCGTGGTGCGAGCTCATCCGAGCAACCACGTGAGGATCGCCTTCTGCGCGTGGAGGCGGTTCTCCGCCTCGTCCCAGACCACGGACTGGGGGCCGTCGATGACGTCGGCGGTGATCTCCTTGCCGCGGTAGGCGGGCAGGCAGTGGAGCACCGGGGCGCCGGGTGCGGCGAGCGCGACCAGCGGCGCGTTCACCTGGTAGGGCAGGAACGGGGTCTCACGCTCGGTGGCCTGGGCCTCGTGGCCCATCGACACCCAGGTGTCGGTGACGACCGCGCTCGCGGCCTCGACGGCGGTGCCCGGGTCGGTCGTCAGCGTGATCCGGCCGCCGGTCGCGGCCGCGATCGCCTCGGCGCGCGCGACGATCGCCGGGTCGGGCTGGTAGCCCTCGGGTGCGCCGATCCGGACGTCCATGCCCGCGCGCGCCCCGGCGAGCAGGTACGTGTGCGCCATGTTGTTCGCGCCGTCGCCGACGTAGGCCAGCGAGCGGCCGGCGAGGGCCGGCCCCTGCGCGGCGAACCCACCGGTGTGCTCGGCGATCGTCAGCAGGTCGGCGAGGCCCTGGCACGGGTGGTAGTCGTCGGTGAGGGCGTTGACCACCGGGACCCCGGCGTGCGCGGCCATCTCCTCGATCTTGGCCTGCTCGTAGGTGCGCCAGACGATCGCCGCGACCTGCCGGCCCAGCACGCGCGCGACGTCGGCGACCGACTCCCGCACGCCGATCTTGGCGAGACCGCCATCGACCAGCATCGGGTAGCCACCGAGCTCGCTCACCCCCGCCGTGAACGAGACCTGGGTCCGCAGCGTGGGCTTGTCGAAGATGATCGCGACCGAGCGCGGGCCGGCCAGCGGGCGCGCGGCGAAGCGGTCGGCCTTGAGCGCCGCCGCCAGCTCGAGCACCTCGCGCTGCTCCGCCGAGCTGAGATCGTCGTCGGCGAGGAAGTGTCGGAGCGGTTCGCGGGTCACAGGGGCACCTCCGAGGTCGAGTCGAGGATCGCGGGCAGGTCGGCGACGAACGCCTCCGCCTGCGCCTGGCTCAGGATGTAGGGCGGGGCGAGCCGGATCGCCGTGGGCGTGACGGCGTTGACGATGTAGCCGGCCGCCATCAGCGCCGTGGCGACCTCCGCCGAGATCGCGGCGGTCAGCTCGATCGCGATCAGCAGCCCGAGACCGCGGGCGCCGCTCACGAGCGGGTGGCCCAGCGCCTCGATCGCCGAGCGCAGGTACTGGCCACGTTCGGTGACGGCGCCGAGCAGGCCGTCACGCTCGATCACGTGGATCGTCGCGAGCCCCGCCGCCGCCGCCACCGGGTTGCCACCGAACGTCGTGCCGTGGGTGCCCGGGGTCAGCGTGGTCGCCGGCCCGTCACCGATCGCGACGAGCGCCCCGATCGGGAAGCCGCCGCCCAGCCCCTTCGCGAGGGCCACGACGTCGGGGACGACCGCGTCGACTCCGCCACCGACGTCGGGCTGGTGATGGGCCATCCACATGCCGGTGCGACCCATGCCGGACTGCACCTCGTCGAGGATCAGCAGCGCCCCGTGCTCGGTGGTCAGCTCGCGGGCACGCCGGAGGTAGCCGGGAGGCAGCGGCCGCACGCCGGCCTCGCCCTGCACGGGTTCGAGCACGAGGGCGGCGATCGCGCTCCCCTGCTCCTCGAACGCCCGCTCCAGGGCGGCGACGTCGCCGAACGCCAGGTGCGCCACATCCACCGGCAGCTGCCCGAACGGGTCCTTGTACGCGGCCTTGTGCGTCAGCGACAGCGCGCCGAGCGAGCGGCCGTGGAACGCCCCCTCCAGCGCGAGGATCCGGGGCCGCTGCGCACCGCCGTGCTTGCGGGCGAGCTTGACGGCAGCCTCGAGCGCCTCCGTGCCGGAGTTGGTGAAGAACACGCGCGATCCATCGGGCGCACCGTCGGGCACGACCAGCTCCAGCAGCCGCTCGGCGAGCGCGATCTGGGTCGGCGAGGCGAAGAAGTTCGAGATGTGCCCGAGCGTGTTGAGCTGGGCGCCGATCGCGCCGGTCAGCGTGGGGTGGGCGTGCCCGAGGGTGTTGACGGCGATCCCGCCGAGCAGGTCCAGGTAGCGGGTGCCGTCGGCGTCCCACACGTAGCAGCCCTCGCCGCGCACGAGCACGCGCTGCGGCGGTCCGAAGGTGTTCATCAGGGCGCCCGCGTAGCGTGCTTCCCAGACCATCTCCGAGCCCGCCCCGGTGCTGGTGAGGATCTCCGTCATGACTCGCTGCCTTCGGGCTGCTCGGGGCTGACCATGGTGCCGACACCGTCGCTGGTGAAGATCTCCAGCAGCAGCGAGTGGGGCTGACGACCGTCGACGATGTGCGCGCGCGGCACGCCGCCGCGGACCGCACGCAGGCAGGCCTCCATCTTGGGGACCATGCCGGCCTCCAGGCTCGGCAGCAGCTGCTCGAGGTCGGCGGCGACGATCCTGCGCACCAGCGAGGACCGGTCCGGCCAGTCGAGATAGAGGCCCTCGACGTCGGTGAGCACCACGAGCTTCTTGGCGCGCAGCGCGACGGCGATCGCGGCCGCCGCCGTGTCCGCGTTGACGTTGAGGACGTCGCCGGGGTTGTCGACGTCGGGCGCGATGGTCGAGACCACCGGGATGCGGCCGGCGTCGAGGATCCCCTGGAGCACGTGCGCGTTGACCCGCACCACGTCACCCACGAGCCCGACGTCGACCTGCTCGCCGTCCACGAGCGCGGTGCGGCGCCGGGCACCGAGGAGGCCGGCGTCCTCGCCGGACATCCCGACGGCGAGGGCCTCGGTGGAGTTGAGCAGGTTGACCAGCTTGCGCTGCACCTGGCCGGTCAGCACCATCCGGACGATGTCCATCGACTCGGGTGTGGTGACGCGCAGCCCGCCACGGAACTCGCTCGCGATGTCGAGGCGCTTGAGCATCTCGCTGATCTGCGGGCCACCGCCGTGCACGACCACGGGCTTGAGCCCGGCGTAGCGGAAGAACCGGATGTCCTCGGCGAACGCGCGCTCCAGCTCGGCGTCGATCATCGCGTTGCCACCGAACTTGACCACGACGATCGCACCGGCGAACCGCTCGAGCCACGGCAGGGCCTGGATCATCACCTCCGCCTTCTGGTGCGGGAAGAGGTCGGTCTCGGTGTTGAAGTAGAAGTCGTCGGGCACGGTGCCGGTCGGTTCGCTCATGTGGAGTAGGCGCTGTTCTCGTGGACGTAGTCGTGCGTGAGGTCGTTGGTCCACACGGTCGCGGAGTGGTCCCCGGCGTGCAGATCGATGAGGATGCGCACCTCGCGGCTGCCCGCGAGGTCGACGGCGTCGCGCGGCTCGTGCGCACCGCCCGCCCGGCAGACCATGACGCCGTTGATGGTGACGTCGATGGCGTCGGCCTCGAACGCGGCCACCTCGACCGGGACGGTGCCGACCTGGGCGAGGATGCGTCCCCAGTTCGGGTCGTTGCCGAAGATCGCGGTCTTGACCAGCGCCGAGCGGGTGACGGCGCGCGCCACCGCGACGGCGGCCTCCTCACTGTCCGCTCGCCTCACCTCGACCGCGATGTCGTGCGAGGCGCCCTCGGCGTCGGCGACCAGCGCCCGCGCGAGCTCGGCGCAGACCTCGGTGACGGCGTCGGTGAGCTCCTGCGCAGTCGGCGTGACGCCGCTCGCGCCGGAGGCGAGCAGCACCACGGTGTCGGAGGTCGACATCGCGCCGTCGGAGTCCACGCGGTCGAAGGTGACCCGGGTGGCGGCTCGGAGCGCACGGTCGGCCGTCGCGGCGTCGACCTGCGCGTCGGTGGTCAGCACCACCAGCATCGTCGCCAGCGCGGGTGCGAGCATGCCGGCACCCTTGGCGATGCCGCCGACCGACCAGCCCGCACGTTCGACGTGCGCCTGCTTGGGCACGGTGTCGGTGGTCATGATCGCCTCCGCGGCGGCGCCACCGCCGTCGGGCGACAGGGCCTCGACCAGCGGGGCGACACCGGTGAGCAGCGCCTGGATGGGGAGCCGTTCCCCGATCAGACCGGTCGAGGCGACGAGCACGTCGGCCGCGGACACCTGGAGCGCCTCCGCCACGGCCTCCGCCGTGCGGTGGGTGTCGAGGAAGCCCTCCGGTCCCGTGCAGACGTTGGCGCCGCCGGAGTTGAGGACGACGGCGTGCGCGACGCCGTCCGAGACCGCCTGGCGCGACCAGATGACCGGGTGACCGACCACGCGGTTGGTCGTGAACACGGCTGCGGCGACGTGGTCGGGTCCGTCGTTGACCACGAGCGCGAGGTCAGGCCTGCCCGAGGCCTTGAGGCCCGCGGTGACCCCGGCGGCGCGGAAGCCGCGGGGGGAGGTGACGGTCACGGATGTGGTCCTCTCACGGGGCGATCGCCGTCGTCGGCAGTCCCAGGGTCTCAGGAAGGCCGAGGGCGAGGTTCATCGACTGGATCGCCGCACCGGCGGTGCCCTTGACGAGGTTGTCGAGCGCGCAGACGGTCACCACCCGGCCGGCTTTGGCGTCGAGGGCGACCTGGACCAGCGCCGAGTTGGCGCCCGTCGTCGCGCCGCTCGTGGGCCACTGCCCCTCGGGAAGGACGTGCACGAAGGGCTCGTCCTCGTAGAACGCCTCCCATGCCCCGCGCACCGAGGCGGGGTCGACGCCCTCGGCGAGCGGCGCCGTCGTCGTGGCGAGGATCCCTCGCGACATCGGCACCAGCACCGGCGTGAAGGAGATCCGCACCCCGGCGGCACCGGCCACGGTGAGGTTCTGCGCGATCTCGGGGATGTGCCGGTGGCTGCCGCCCACGGCGTAGGGCACCGCGCTGCCGGAGGCCTCGGAGGCGAGCAGGTGCGTCTTGGCGGCCTTGCCGGCGCCCGAGTAGCCGACGGCGAGCACAGCGACCAGGTCGGTGGGATCGACCAGCCCGGCCGCGACTCCGGGCTGCATGCCGAGCGTGACGGCGGTGACGTTGCAGCCGGGCACCGCGATCCGGGTCGCACCGGTGAGCCGCTCGCGCTGCCTGGTGATCGCCGCGTCGGGCTGATCGGCGACGATCAGCTCGGGCAGGCCGTAGGTCCACGTCCCGGCGTGCTCGGAGCCGTAGTACTCCTGCCAGGCGGCAGGGTCGACGAGACGGTGGTCGGCACCGCAGTCGAGAAGGAGCGGGCCGGTGGCGCCGGAGATCGCCTCGAGCTCGGCCGCGATCGCGCCCGAGGCGCCGTGCGGCAGCGCCAGCACGACGACGTCGTGCCCGGCGAGCTCGGCGGCCGAGGTGCTGGTGAAGGTGCGGCCCGCGAGAGAAGGATGGGCAGCCAGGTGCGGATGCGCCGCGAGCACCGACTCCCCGGCGTTGGTGAACGCGGTGAGCGCGCCCACCGTGACCTCGGGATGGTCGAGCAGCAGCCGGAGCACCTCGCCGCCGGCATAGCCGGAGGAGCCGGCGATCGCAACACTTACAGGCACCCGCATAACTATACATACGCCCTGGCCGCCCGTGCGCAACCAGTGTTCATCACCTGCTCGCCGGGCTGGAAAGATGTTCGGCATGCGAACGTTCGTCCAGGGTGTCGAGACCGCCGACTACCCCGAAGTCCCTCCGGAGACCGAGCGTGGCAAGGTCCTGCGCGTGACCGAGGTCGGTGAGGATGTGCTGCACCGGCGCAACGCCGAGGTCCCCGAGGAGATGTTCGGCAGCGACGAGCTGCGCACGCTGGTGGACGACATGTTCGCCACCATGGCGGTCGCCGAGGGCGTGGGGCTGGCCGCGAACCAGGTGGGCGTCGATCTGCGGCTGTTCGTCTACGACCTTCCCGACTCCGACAACGACAGCCGGCACGTGGGCCACATCTGCAACCCGGTGGTCGAGGTGCTGCTCGAGGCCGGCACCAACGAGCACGAGGAGGGCTGCCTGTCGGTGCCCGGACCGGGCGCCGAGCTCTACCGGCCCAGCGGCGTGGTGGTGACGGGCTTCGACATCGAGGGCACGCCGCTGCGCCTCGAGGGCAGCGGCTACTTCGCACGCTGCCTGCAGCACGAGACCGACCACACCAACGGCCGCCTCTACATCGACCTGCTCGCCAAGCGTGAGCGCAAGCGGGTCCTCGCCGAGATGCTCGAGCTCCGCGACAAGGTCGTCAGGCGTCGCACCAGGCTGGCCGAGCAGATGGGACTGGAGCCCGTCACGTACCCGGCCGAACCACCGCTCGCGCGCTGAGGTCGGCCCGCCGGAGGGCGGCGAACGTCGGGGCCAGCGCGTCGTCGAGACCGCTGAAGATCGGCCGGAGCGCCGCATAGACGGCGGCCGCGTCCGGCGCCGGCGGCACCGACCGGACCACCGGCGGCGTGGCGGCGTCCGCGATCGTGTCGATGAGGCCCAGCGCCGCCATGCCGAGGATCGCGGCGCCGTAGCCCGATCCCTGCTGCCCCTGCGGCAGGTCGATCGGCATGTCGAACGCGTCGGCCAGCAGCTGCTGCCACAGCTCGCTGCGCATCACTCCCCCGGTCGCCCGGACCTCACGCACCTCGAGGCCGGTGGCGCGCATCGACTCCAGCACGAGCGCGAGCTGGAGCGCGACGCCCTCGATCGCGGCGCGGACCATGTGCTCGCGGCGGTGCTCGCGCGTGAGCCCCACGTAGCTGCCGCGGGCGAGGGAGGTCCAGCGCGGTGCGCGCTCGCTCAGCAGCGACGGCACCATCAGCAGCCCGCTGCTCCCGGGCGGCACCTGCGCGGCGAGCGCCAGCAGGTCCTCCTCGGCACCCGGTCCGAGATCCGGGGCCAGCGACTCCAGGGCCCAGCGCATCACGATGCCACCGTTGTTGATGGCACCACCCACCACCCAGAGCCCGGGCGCCAGCGCGTAGCAGAACACGCGTCCCTGCGGGTCGACGGCGGGGCGGTCGACGACCACCCGCAGCGCCCCCGAGGTGCCGAGCGAGCAGGCTGCCATCCCGGGCCGGACGGCGCCGACACCCAGGTTGGCCAGCGGTCCGTCGCCGCCGCCGACGACGACGGGCGTGCCCGCGGGCAGCCCGAGGTCTCGAGCGGCCGCGGCCGTCAGCGTCTCCACGTGCGTGGTGGGCACCAGCGCGGGCAGCTGCGTCGGCTCGATCGTCGCGAGCTGCAGCGCCTCCTGGTCCCAGTCGAGCGCCTCGAGGTTCATCAGGCCGGCCGCGGACGCGATCGAGTGGTCCATGACCCACGCGCCGCACAACCGCAGCAGCAAGTACTCCTTGATGCCGCACCAGCGGCTCGCCCGTGCGCAGAGCCCGGGCTCGTGCTCGGCGAACCACAGCAGCCGTGGCAGCGGCGACATCGAGTGCACCGGCGTCCCGGTCCGCCGGTGCAGCGCGAGCCCGCTCGGGTCCGCCCGCAGCCGGTCCGCCTGCGGCTCGGCCCGGGTGTCGGCCCACGAGGTGAGCGCCGTGAGCGGGCGACCCTCGCCGTCGAGCGCCATCAGGGTGTGCATCGCGGCGCTGAACGCCAGTCCGGCCACGCGCACCGCGCCGACCTGGGCCACGACGTCGGCCAGCGCGGTCACCGCGGCGCCGAGGATCTCCTCGGGGTCCTGCTCGGCGTGGCCGGGCTGGGGGGCGTGCAGCGGGTAGCCGTGCTCGGCCGCCGCGACCGGCGTCCCGTCGACCGCGAACGCGGTGACCTTGGTGGCCGTGGTGCCGACGTCGACGGCAAGGACGAGATCGGCAGGGCTGACGGGCACGCCCCGAGGCTAGCAATCGGGCGGCCGAGCGCCCGCCGTCGCTATCGTGGCGCCATGCGTGCGATCGAGGTCTCGGAGGCCGGCGGGCCCGAGCAGCTGCAGGTGGTCGAGGTGGCCGAGCCGGAGCCCGGCCCCGGGCAGGTGGTGGTGGCGCCGGCAGCGATCGGCCTCAACTTCATCGAGACCTACCAGCGCAGCGGCGTCTATCCCGTCGAGCACCCGTTCCGCCCGGGGGGCGAGGGTGCCGGCGAGGTGGTCGCCGTCGCGGCCGACGTGACCGCGCTCCGGGTGGGTGACCAGGTCGCGTGGACCTCGTCGGTGACCGGCTCCTACGCCGAGCGAGTGCTCCTCGAGGCGGCGCAGGCGCTCCCGATCCCGGCGGGGCTCGACCTGCGGACGGCCGCGGCGCTGCCGCTCCAGGGCCTCACGGTGAGCATGCTGGTCGACGGCGCCTTCGACCTGCGGCCCGGGCAGGACGTCCTGCTGACCGCGGGCGCCGGCGGCATCGGACTGCTGCTGACCCAGGTCGCGGCGCACCGGGGCGCACGCGTCATCACGACCGTCTCCACCGCGGAGAAGGAGGCACTCTCCCGCGAGGCCGGTGCCGCCGACGTGATCCGATACGACGGCTTCGACGACATCACCACCGAGCTGCCCGCGACCGTCCGTGACCTGACCGGTGGTGCCGGCGTGCACGTGGTCTACGACGGCGTCGGCAAGAGCACCTTCGACGGCAGCCTGGCGTCGCTGCGCACCCGCGGCACGCTCGTGCTGTTCGGCGGGGCCAGCGGACCGGTGCCCCCGTTCGACCCGCAGCGGCTCAACCGTGCCGGCTCGGTGTTCCTGACCCGCCCGACGATGTTCCACTACGTGTCCGACCCGGACGAGCGAGCACGACGCTGGTCACAGGTCTCCGCCTGGGTGACCGAGGGCGTCGTCGACCTCCGTGTCGGTGCCACCTTCCCGCTCGCCGACGCCGAGCACGCGCACCGCGCGCTCGAGGGCCGTCAGACCACCGGCAAGGTGCTGCTGCTGCCCTGAGCGGCCGCCGTGACCTGCAGCGCGACCGCATCGGCCCAGGCGCCGACCAGCTCGAGGTCGCGCGCGTCGCGCCCGCTCGCCCCCAGGGCACCGATCAGCGCGCGCTCGGCCCTGCTGAGACCTGCGTCGTCGACGACACCGCCGAACACCGGGACCGCACCGGAGCGGAAGCCGCCGTGGTTGGGTCGGGTGGCGGCCGGCCGCAACGGGTCGCGGGTCACGCTCTTGAGGCCGACGGCGAACAGCCACACCGGTCCCGTGACCTCCTCGGCGAGACGCGTGGCCAGCGCCGTCGCCGACGACAGCGGCCGAGCGCCGTAGATCGCCGAGCCGAGCACCACGGCCTCGGCCAGCACCAGGTCCGCCTCGCCCACCAGCTCGGCGTCGCGCGTGAGCACGTCGTGGCCGCCCGCGCCGATGCGTGCGGCGATCACCTCGCCGACCTGTCGCGTGCTGCCGTGCTTGGACGCCGTGATCACCAGAACTCGCATGCGACCAGCATCGACGACCTTGAGACGCCGAGTCTGGGACCGAGGTCCCGGACCGGACCGGGCGACGAGGAGCTCGGCTATTGGATCCCCTGCTCGATGAGACGCGCGATCGCGGTGCGCGCGTCGGCGGTGCCCTCGATCGCGATCGCGCCGGCCTCGGGATGCCTGCCCCAGGCCCACCGGCTCAGCTGAGCGGCCGGGCCGGAGATCGTGGCCGCTCCGGTGGCGCCCTCGCCGGCGCGGACCGCCATCGCCATGTCGAACGCGTTGCCGGACTCCGGCCCGGTACCGAACCAGTGGCCGATCTCGACCAGCCAGCGCTGATCGGTGTCGGTGGCGACCAGCTCGACGATCGCGAGCTGTTCCTCCTCCGCCCAGTCGGGCTTCCACGCCCACAGGACGTCGACGCAGTGGTCGATCGCTCCCGCCGCGACACCCGCGGCGACCGGGCCGACCGGCACCCCGGCCGTGAGCTCGGCGTCGATGCGGTGCATCGTGGCCTCGTAGGTCTGCATCCGCCGGGTGAAGCCCACGGTCTGGTCCGGCTCCCACCACGACCAGCGCGGTGCGTCATCGGGCAGCGTGCGCAGCTGGGCCAGCAGATCGGCGGTGGCGGCCGCGCGCAGCGGCACGATCTCGGCGATCGAGCCGGGTGGCTCGGAGCCGCCCTGCTCCAGCGCGCCGACCTCGGCCTCGGTCTGCGGGTCCTGCGCGAGCACGTCGGCCCAGAACCGGTGCACGCCCGTGACGTGCCAGAGCAGAGCCGCCGCATCCCAGTCCGGACACGTGGGCACGCGGGCCGCGGGGTCGGTCTGCGCGAGGACCTCCGCCAGCCGGTCCGACTCCTGGGCGATCACCTGGATCCTGTCCATCGCCCGAGGCTACCCACCGTCTCCGACAGCTACGTCTGCGGGTCGTCGAGCCACGTGATGACGGCCAGCACCCGGCGGTGGTCGTCCTCCGACGGCGGCAGGTCGAGCTTGTCGAGGATCGAGCTGATGTGCTTCTCCACCGACTTCGGCGTGATCACCAGCGCCCGACCGATCGCGGCGTTCGTGCGGCCCTGTGCCATCAGCTCCAGCACCTCGCGCTCACGCTCGGTCAGGCGCTGCAGCGGCCGGGCACGGCGGCCGGAGAACAGCTGGGACACCACCACGGGATCCAGGACCGTGCCGCCGTCGACCAGTCGGCGCAGCGCGTCCGCCAGGTCGTCCAGCTTCGCCACACGATCCTTCAGGAGGTACCCCACGCCCGCCCCGGTCGCCAACAGGTCCGAGGCATAGGACTGCTCCACGTACTGCGAGAGCACGAGCACCGCCGTCTGCGGGAAGTCCGCCCGAATCGTGACGGCGGCGCGCAACCCCTCGTCGGTGAAGGTCGGCGGCATGCGCACGTCCAGGACCGCGACATCGGGTCGGTGCTCGGCCACGGCGGCCACCGCCGCCTCGCCGTCCTCGACCGCCGCGACGACCTCGCAGCCGGCCTCCGCGAGCAGCCGGACGAGTCCTTCCCGCAGCAGCAGGGAGTCCTCCGCCAGCACGACACGCATCGAGATGGAAGCGTACGGCCTCACGGGCTCGGTCACGGGATCAGGGCGTGGACCGTGGTGCCGCCGCCCTCCGGGCTGATGACCTCGAGGGTGCCGTCGACACCCCGGAGGCGGTCGACCAGCCCGATCAGGCCGTGCCCCTTGCCGAGGTGGGCGCCACCGCGACCGTTGTCGCTGACCCGGACCCGCAGCGTGCCCGCGCTCGTCTCGTCGACGTGGATCTGGACGAGCGTCGCGCCGCTGTGCTTGCCCGCGTTGGCGAGCGCCTCCGAGACCACGAAGTAGGCCGCCGTCTCGCGCGCCAGCGCCAGCCGCCGCTCGGCCGGGATCGCCACGTCGGTCTGTGTCCGGATCGGGCTCTGGCCGGCGAGCGAGCCGATCGCGGCCGCCAGCCCGCGGTCCGCGAGGACCGGCGGCGCGATCCCGCGCGAGAGCGTGCGCAGCTCACCCAGGCCCGACTCGACCTGGTCGAGCGCCGACTGCAGGTGCTCCCTGGCGGCCTCGGGGTCGCCGGCATCGATCCGCCGCAACGCGGTCTGCACGTCCATCGTGGTGCGGACCAGCCGTTGCTGCGGGCCGTCGTGGAGGTCTCTCTCGATGCGTCGCAGCGAGTGCGCCTCGGAGTCGACGACGGCGGCTCGGCTCGCGGTCAGGTCATCGATCCTCGTCCGCAGCCTGGCCGGGCGGCTGGCGAGCAGCGCGAACCGCTCCAGACCCACATGGACCGCGACCAGGCCGCGGATCACCCACGGCGCGGTCAGCAGCATGAGGAACCCGAGCACGAGGTGCAGCAGCCACTCGGCGACCACGCCGTCGAGGCCGAGCAACCAGGCGAGGCCGCGCATGTCGGGCTCGTCGGGCAGGTAGCGGCTCCAGAACCAGTAGACGATGCCGGAGGCGCCCACGACCCACCACACGATCGCGAGCACGAACGTGGTGATCGAGAGCGGGAAGTCCAGCAAGGCCCGGAGCATGTCCATCCAGCTCTGGCCGTGGCGAAGCCGACGCACCGAGCGGCGCAGCCACGACCCCGTCGTGGGCGGGGCCGGGCGGCTCCCCTCCTCGAGGTGGTGGCCGAGCCGACGCAGCCGCTCGCGTGTGAACTCCCCGATCCCGTTCACGGCGGCCAGGAAGCCCGCGAGCACCGCGATCCCGATCACGAGGATGCTCAGCGGGATGCCGAGGCTCAGCGCGAGCACGAGCAGCACGAAGCCGGCGATCGCGACCGGCAGCTGGGTGAGCAGGAACCCGGTGTCGCGGGCCGACCGCGCGTAGGCGGCGCGCAACCCGCGCCGAGGCTGCCGCGTCTCGTCGGTGCTCATCGGACCACCCTGCCTGCTCGGAGCATCCCCGCGCCAGCCGGCCGGGCGCCCAGCAGCAGCGCGCCGGACACCAGCGCCCAGGTGCCGAGCAACGGCCCGAGGAGATCGGACAACCGGGCCGGGTCGAAGCCCGCGACCGTGAGCACCAGCACCCCGGCACCGACCAGCACGCCGCCGGCCACCAGCCGGGCAGGCGCCACGTCGTCGCCGCTGCGCAGCGCGATCGATCCGAACAGGCCGACGCACAGCGTCAGCACCGCCGCGGCGGCCGCGACCCACACCGGCACGCTCAGCCACCAGCCGGTGCTGCCGACCGCGAAGCCCGGCAGGCCCAGCCCGACCACGGTCGCCGCGACCAGCACGACGGCCGGCGTGTGCCACAGGTACACGGCCATCGTGCGTGGCGCCCAGGTGTCGACGAACCGGGCCACACGCGGCCGGTTCGCCAGTCGCGTCAGCGTCCCTCGCGCCGCGAGCAGCACCGCGATCTGGCCGATCGCGAGCGCCAGCAGCGCCGCCGAGGGCGGGTTCATGTTCGAGACCGCGGTGCCGGGCAGCCCGATCATCGCGGGCGGGTACGGACCGAGCGCCACGGCGGCGCCGAGCACACCGAACCCGAGCACGCCGACCAGGGCCGCACGGCCGCCCCGCAGCCGGCCCATGCGGCCGCGGGCGTGGTGGATGCCGATCACGTACACCGCCGCCCACACGAACACCGCGTTGAGATAGCCGACGTAGGACCATCCGAGCCCGAACCGCAGCACGTCCACGGCGACCGCGGCCACCGCGAGCACGCCGACCTCAGCGCCTCGGAAGCGGTCGGCCAGCCGCAGCAGCGCC
Organism: Pseudactinotalea suaedae; assembly: GCF_009733815.1. Lineage (GTDB taxonomy): Bacteria > Actinomycetota > Actinomycetes > Actinomycetales > Beutenbergiaceae > Pseudactinotalea > Pseudactinotalea suaedae. The sequence continues at coordinate 236,589 of NZ_WNXY01000001.1, read as the reverse complement.
GGGGTCAACGCGGTGAGGATCACCAGCACCACCAGGAACCACAGCAGCCCACCGATCAGCCGACCGCCCGTGCTGACCACCTCCGGGTCGAGCCCGGAGGCCAGCAGCACCGCGGGCAACGGCAGCCACACGCCGGCGAGCACGATGACACCGCCGACCAGCCGCACCAGCCGCCTCGAGACCCAGCCCCGGTCCGCCGTGGCACCGCCTCGCAGGCTCAGCACGGTCGCCGCACCGGAGGCGAAGAACACCAGCGGCATCACCTGCGTCACCCACGTCGCCGGCCACACGCTCTCGAGGACGTTCGCTCGTTCGAGAACGATCGCTCCGCCGTCGACCGCCAGGATCGGCATCAGCCAGTGCTGGGCGACCACCAGCACCATCGCGGCGATGCGGACCAGGTCGAGGAACCGGTCGCGCGGTGGCGCACCCGCCCTCGCAGCGAGCGGTTGGGCGGGTGCTGCGGGCGCGCCCAGGACGGGGCGGGCGGGTGCGATCGTGACCATGACCCCAGCCTCGCGAGAACGCCGCGACCGCCCCAGGGCGCCTGCCGGTCAACGTGCGGTGGGGATGTCCCTACCCGGGAGCGGGGTCATCCACGCCTCAGCCGCGCAGGGTCGCGCCGAACCTCGCCGCGGCCGCCGTGACGACGGCGTCCCGCACCGCCGCGGTGTCCTCACCGGTGAGCGTGCGCTCGCCACGCAGCCGGAGCGCGAACGCGAGCGACCGGGTGCCCTCGGGCAGGTTCGCGCCCGTGTAGACGTCGAAGAGGCGGACCTCCTCGGCGAGCGCACCGGCCGCCTCGGTCACCAGGTCGAGGACGTCACCCGCGGGGACGTCGACCGGCACCACGAGCGCGATGTCCTCCTTGGCCGCCGGGGCCGTCGAGAGGCCCGCGACCTGGCGGGGTGTCTCGGGGGCGGCCGCGAGGAGCACGTCGAGATCGATCTCGAGCGCGACGGCGCGGGCCGGCAGCCCGAGCTCGGTGACCACCCGCGGTGCAAGCTCACCGGCGTGACCCACCAGGACGCCGTCGGCCGTGCTGATGCGCGCGCACCGGCCGGGGTGCCACGGGGCGTGCTGCGGGTCGTTGCCGACACGGATGTCGGCACCGACCGCGCGGGCGACGTCGCGCACGAGGGCGACGGCGTCGGCCGCGTCGTAGGCACGCGCCTCGGCGCCCGGGCCCGCCGCCGATGCCGCACCCACGAGCACCGCGGCGAGCCGCAGCGGCTGCGGCGGCACGGCGGCGCGGATCTGCTCCAGCGTGACCGGGTCGGGCAGCGCGGCGGGCGGCGGCAGCGGCGAGGAGCCGAGCGGGCCGGCCGGCCGCGTGACCGAGCCGATCTCGTAGATCGCGACGTCCGTCATCCCGCGCCCGACGTTGCGGACGGCGGCCTCCAGGAGCGTGTGCAGCAGCGAGGTCCGCAGGAACGGCGCGTCCTGGGCGAGCGGGTTGACGAGCCGGATCGCCTGGCGCCGCGGGTCCTCCGCGGGCAGCCCGAGCTGGTCGTGGCGGCCCTCGGGGATGAACGGGTACGTCAGCACCTGGACCAGGCCGGAGTCGGCGAGCAGGTCCGCCACCCGACGGCGCCGCAGCTGACGCACGGTCAGGCCGCGGCCGGCGGGGGCGGCGGGCAGCACCGACGGCACCGCGTCGTAGCCGCGCAGCCGCACGACCTCCTCGACCAGGTCGGCAGGCTCGGTGAGGTCGGGCCGCCAGCTCGGCGGGATCACCAGCACCCGCCCGGTGCTCGCGGCGTGCCTGCCGGTGCTCTCGCCGTTCTCCTCCGCCGGCTCCTCGACTGTGGCACCCAGGCTGCGGAGGGTCTCGACGACCTCCTGGTTGCTGTACCGCACCCCGACCAGCCGGCTGGCCTGCTGCGGGTCGAAACCGATCGCCGACGGCGCGCTCGTGCGGTCGACATCGGTGACGGCGCTCTCGTCGGCCGTGCCGCCGCCCAGCTCGACGAGCAGGTCGACCACCCGCTGCGCGGCCACCGCCTGCAGCCGGTTGTCGACGCCGCGCTCGAACCGCTTGGACGCCTCGCTCGGCAGCTTGTGCCGCCGTGCGGTGCGGGCGATCGAGATCGGGTCGAAGTGGGCGGCCTCGATGAGGATGTCCGTGGTCTGCTCGCCCACCTCGGTGTCCAGACCACCCATCACACCGGCGATCCCGATCGGTCGCGATCCGAGGTTGCCCTCGGGCGAGTCGGTGATCAGCAGGTCCTCGACGTCGAGGGAACGGTCGACGTCGTCGAGCGTCGTCATCCGCTCCCCCGGCTTCGCCCGCCGCACCACGATCGGGGCGTGCAGGGTGCCCAGGTCGTAGGCGTGCAGCGGCTGCCCGAGGTCGAGCATCACGTAGTTCGTGACGTCGACGGCGAGCGAGATCGGCCGCATGCCGGCCTGGCGCAGCCGCTTGCTCAGCCACGCGGGCGAGGCTGCGGTCGCGTCCACGCCGCGCACGATGCGCGCGACGAACCGGTCGGCTCCGGCGTTGCCCCGGATCGGCGCGTCGTCGGAGATCTCGACGGCGAAACCGGAGTCGGTCGGCACCGGCACCCTGGCACCCAGCTCGAGCGCACGGTCGGTGAACGGTGCACCCGTGGAGTGCGCGTACTCGCGCGCGACGCCGCGCATCGAGAAGCAGTAGCCGCGGTCGGGCGTGACGTTGATCTCGAGGACCTCCTCGCCCAGCCCGAGCAGCGCGATCGCGTCGGTGCCGGGTGCGGGTGGGTCGTCGAGCACGATGATGCCGGAGTGGTCCTCGCCCAGACCGAGCTCGCTCTGGCTGCAGATCATGCCGTCGCTCACGTGCCCGTAGGTCTTGCGGGCCGCGATCGCGAAGTCGCCGGGCAGCACCGCACCCGGGAGCGCGACGACGACCGAGTCGCCGACGCCGAAGTTGTGGGCGCCGCACACGATGCCTCTGCTGCCGCGGCCCGTGGCCTCGTCGTGCTCGTTGTGCTCGGGCCCGACGTCGACCCGGCACCAGTTGATCGTCTTGCCGTTCTTCTGCGGCTCGGGGGTGACCTCGAGAACGCGACCGACGACCAGCGGGCCGGTGACGGCGGCGGAGCGATCGATCGCCTCCTCCTCCAGACCCACCCGGACGAGGTCGGACGCGAGGCCCTCCGCCGTCGTGCCCTCAGGGACCTCGACGTGCTCGCGCAACCACTCGATGGGGACGTACGGCATCAGATCTGACCTCCTGCGAGACCGAGGGAGAAACGCGCGTCGGCCTCGACCATGTCGTGCATGTCCTCGATGCCGTGCTGCAGCATCAGCGTGCGCTCGATGCCCATGCCGAACGCGAACCCGGTGTAGATCTCGGGGTCGATCCCGCACGCGCGCAGCACGTTGGGGTTGACCATGCCGCAGCCACCCCACTCGATCCAGCCCGGTCCACCCTTCTTCTGCGGGAACCACAGATCCATCTCGGCGCTGGGCTCGGTGAAGGGGAAGTAGCTCGGGCGCAGCCGGGTCTTCGCCTCCGGACCGAACATCGCACGCGCGAAGTGGTCCAGCGTCCCGGTCAGGTGGGCCATCGTCAGACCCTTGTCCACGGCGAGCCCCTCCACCTGGTGGAACACCGGCGTGTGGGTGGCGTCGAGCTCGTCGGTGCGGAACACCTTGCCGGGGCAGGCGATGTAGACCGGGACCCCGCGCTCCAGCAGCGTCCGTGCCTGGACCGGGGAGGTGTGGGTGCGCAGGACGAGATGGGCGCTGTCGGCGTCCTCGTCCGAGCCGTCGCCCTGCACGTAGAACGTGTCCTGCATCTGCCGGGCCGGGTGGTCCGGCTTGAAGTTGAGGGCGTCGAAGTTGAACCACTCGTGCTCGACCTCGGGGCCTTCGGCGATCTCCCACCCCATCGAGGTGAAGAAGTCGGCGATGCGGTCCATCAGGGTGTCGAGCGGGTGCCGCGCGCCGGCACGAGAACGCTGCACGGGCGCGGTCAGGTCGACCGCCTCCGTCAGCAGCACCGCGGCGTCGCGCTGCGCCTCGAGCTGCGACTGGCGAGCGGCGATCGCGCCGTTCAGCCGGCCGCGGGCCTGGCCGACCAGCTTGCCTGCCGTGGCCTTGTCGGCGGCTGCGAGCCCGCCGATGGCGCGGTTGGCCAGCGCCAGCGGGCTGCGCTCACCCGTGTGGGCGATACGGACCTGCTTGAGGTCGTCGAGATCGGCCGCGCCACCGACGGCGGCGAGCGCCGCCTCGAGTGCTGCCGCGACGCCGTCGGCGTCCAGCGGTGACGGGACCGGGGCTCCTGCGTGGTCATGGCTGTCGGACATGCGAACCTTCCTGGGATCGAGCGGGGGCACAGTGACGGAGAGCCCGCTCGGGCCGACACGCGTGAGAGCCGGTGTCTGTGATCAGCGCACGCGCAGGCCCGGAGCGGGCCTGCTAAATCGCATCGCGTGCATGAGGTCAGTCTGCCAGATGCGCCCGGTCCGGCGGCAGTCCCGCCGATCCGCCGTCCGGTCAGCCGCGCCGGTAGCCGTACAGGTCGGCCATCTCCCCGTTGACCCACACCTGGTCGCCATCGGGTGCCACCGTGATCAGGGTGCGGTTGTACGCCTCGTCGTGCACGCGTGCGTCGTCGAGGCCTGCCGCGCGGACACGCTCGAGCAACGCGTCGACGTCGGGATGCTCGAACGAGCACCAGACCGCCACCTCCCGGGTCCCCGAGCGCGGGTCCACCGGGGCGGTGGCCGGCGGGTCCGCCTCCAGGTTGCCGGTCGCGTGGATGGCGACCAGTCCCCCGCCGCCCTCCATCTCGAGATCGGTCCAGCCGCCGCGCTCGCTGCTGATACGACGTCGCAGGCCCGGGAGCCCGCCGGCGGTGAACCAGTCGGTCGCGGCGGGCACGTCGGGGGTGGTGAGCATCGGCATCATCACGAGCTCGGCCTCACGCGGCGGCTCGACCGGACCGGGAGAGAGCTCACCGGCCGCGATCTCGCCGTCGAACGGGGTGCTCGCGAAGACCAGCGGGATCCCGCCCTCCTCGGTGCGACGGGTGCGCAGTCCCGCACCGCGCCAGCGGTGCTCGAGCGCATCGAGATCGTCGGTCTCGACCGCCAGCGTGGTGACGCCGTCGAGCGGGTTCCCCGCGGGCACGCGGTGGAGTGCGAGCCGCCCTGCACCTGCGGCCAGCACCTGCCAGTCCTCGGTCTCGACCAGCGGGGTCATCCCGAGCGCGATCGCCCATGCGCGCGTGTCCGCGATCGCCGACGTGTACCGGATCGGACGGATCACGACCCTCATCGCTCGTCCTCGTTCGCCGTGGTGCTCGCGAGATACCCGGTCAGCACCTTCTCGACCAGCGCCGAGAGGCTGACGCCCTCGTCGATGGCGCGGTGCTTGATCCCCCGCACGAGCTCCGGGGGCAGATAGACGTTGAACTGGGCCTTGGCCACCATGCCGTGATGCTAGCAGCCTAGCAAGCGGCATCGGGATGTCCCCCACGGCAGCGGGCGGCCAGCCTCGTGGGCAACACCTCCGCCGCCCCGTAGCGTGTGGCCCCATGCGCACGACTGCCGACCCGCTCGCCGCCATGACGAGCGCCGAGGTCGACCCCGACGCCGGATACGAGGGCTTCATCGGATGGGTGCTCTCCCTGATGGAGACCCTGGGCGAGGTCGGCGTCGGCATCGCACTCCTCATCGAGACGTTCTTTCCCCCGATGCCCTCGGAGGCCGTGCTCCCCGGGGCGGGCTTCCTGGCCTACGACGGCCGCATGAACGTCATCGGCGCCGTGATCGCCGCGACGATCGGTGGCCTGGTCGGCGCCTGGGGCTGGTACGCGATCGGAGCAGCGCTCGGGCGGGACCGGACCCGGCGGATCATCGACCGGCTGCCCCTCATGGACGGCGAGGACTTCGACAAGGCCGAGTCATTCTTCAACCGGTACGGCGCGATCGCGGTGCTCGGCGGCCGGTGCATCCCGCTCGTGCGCTCCTTCATCTCGATCCCGGCCGGTATCGAGCGGATGCCGCTCGCCCGCTTCAGCCTCTACACCTTCGTCGGGTCGCTCGTGTGGAACGCGATCTGGATCGGGCTCGGGTTCGCGTTCGGTCCGTTGATCAAGCCCACGCTCGAGCAGTGGTCGGGGATCATCTCCAACGCCGTGCTCGTGGTCATCGGGCTGCTGATCGTGTGGTTCGTGGCCGTCCGGCTGCGGCGCAACGCCCGCCGTCGACGCGAGGGTGAGGCCCGCTCGCAGCCGGAGGTCTGAGGGGATCCGCGTGGTGGACGCCACAGCGCACGCATGAGCCGGGTTCCCTAGGCTGTTCCCCATGGCCGCTGAACCCGCACCGATCTCGTTCGCCCGTGGCGCCCCGTCGCTCGACATCATCGACGTCGAGGGCCTGAAGTCCGCCGCGGACCGCGCGTTCACCGACGACCCCGCCGGGTCGTTCGCCTACGGCACGTCGGTGGGCTACCTGCCGCTGCGCTCCTGGATCGCCGAGCGGCACGGGGTCGCCGAGAACCAGGTGCTGGTGACCAACGGGTCGATGCAGGCCGACGCGTTCCTCTTCAGCACCCTCGTGGGCGCCGGCGACGCGGTGATCGTGGAACGCCCCTCCTACGACCGCACCCTCGGCTCGCTCCGCTCGCTCGGTGCAGACCTGCACGCGGTCGACATCGAGCCCGACGGCGTGTCGGTCGACGGCGTCCGTGCCGTCCTCGACTCGGGTGTCACCCCGACGCTCGCGCACCTCATCCCGAACTTCCACAACCCGGCCGGCTACTCGTTGTCCGCCGACAAGCGCACGCAGCTGGTCGCGCTGGCGCGCGAGCGTGGCTTCACGATCTTCGAGGACGACCCGTACGTGGAGCTGCGCTTCACCGGCGACCGGCTGCCCACGATGTTCGAGCAGTCCGACGGCGAGGTCGTCTACGCGAGCTCGTTCTCCAAGACCGTGTGCCCCGGCATCCGCGTCGGCTACCTGGTCGGTTCCACCGAGCTGATCGGCAAGGTCGCCGCGCTGGCCACCAGCACCTACATCTCGCCGAGCATGGTCAGCCAGTCGATCGTCAACGCCTTCGTGCGCGGCGGCTCCTACGAGACCTCGATCGAGACGGTCAAGGCCGCGCTCGCCGAGCGAGCCCGCGTGCTGTCCGAGGGGCTGCGGGCCGAGCTGCCCGAGGTGGAGTTCGTCGACCCCGAGGGCGGCTACTTCCTGTGGCTGACCTTCCCCGAGGGCACCGACGGCGACGCGCTGTTCGACGCCTGCGCCCAGCGCGGCCTCGCCGTCGTCAAGGGCAGCGACTTCCTCCTCGACGACGCCAGGCACCACCTGCGGCTGGCCTACTCCGGGGTCACCACGTCACAGATCTCCGAGGGCGTCACCCGCCTCGCGGAGGCCTACCGCTCGCTCTGAGGCTGGTCGCTGTGGGGTGATCTCGGTCCACCTGGTGGCCTCAGATCACCCCATAGCGCTTTCCGGGGGCGTCGTGGACGACCTCTGCGGGTCACCTCAACCGCTCGCGGGCTGGTCCTCGACCGGGGCGTCCTCGGTCGAGAGGACGTGCGGGTCGACGAGCAGCCGTGTCTGCTCGGCGTCGACGATCCGACGTGCGAGCTCGGCCTCGGAGACGTCGACGGCGCCGGCCACCTCCTCGGCGAGGGCCGACCGGCGGGCGTAGGCGTCGAAGAGCTGCCGCTTGGTGTCGAGGATGCGCATCAGGTGCTCGTCCACGGTGTCGACCACGAGCAGCCGGTGCACCTGCACCGTCTCGACCTGCCCCATCCGGTGGGCGCGCGCGATCGCCTGCGCCTCCGTGGTGGGCTTGGTCTGCGGCTCGCACAGGATCACGATCGAGCCGGCCTGCAGGTTGATGCCCACTCCCCCGACGTCGATCTGGCACACGAGCGCGAGCGCACGCTCCGACGTCGTGAACGCATCGATGACCCGCTGCCGCTGCTCGGGCGGCACCGAGCCGGTCAGCGGCCCGATCGCCATCTCGCCGAGCGCCCGCACCACCATGTCGATGACATCCCGGAAGAACGAGAACACCACCACCTTGCGATGGTTCTCGACAGCCTCGGACACGATCTCGACCAGCCGCTCGACCTTGGAGGACTGGCCGGGCCGCTCCACGGCGAAGGCCGCCCGGCGCATCCCCATGAAGGAACCGGACGCGACCGCGCGACGGTACGCGGCGCCGTCGGCCTCCGTGAACTCCTCCCACTCCTCGACCTGCACCAGCTCCGGCAGCTCCTCGAGGACGTCCTCGGCGTTGCGGCGCAGGTACACGGGCGCGACGGTGCGGCGGAACGCCGCCGCATCGGCCAGACGCAGCGCGGCGGCGCTCTCGTGCAGTTGGTGGGCGAGCTCCGGCTGCAGGTAGGAGACCAGGTTCCCGAACTCCTCGACCCGGTTCTCCATCACCGTCCCGGTCAGGAACAGCACATGGGGCACCCGTGCCGCGAGCCGCTCGACGGCGCGCGCCCGGTTGGTCCGCGGGTTCTTGACGTAGTGCGCCTCGTCGACCACCAGCACCTCGGGCGTGCCCATGTCGCGCTCGTGCCACCACAGCCCCGTGTAGGAGACCACGGCGACGCCGCCCTCCTCGCGCCAGCGGAGGGCCGCCTCCTCGCGGTCCGCACCGTGCACCAGGTGCACGGCGAGGCTCGAGTGCGCGCTCACCTCCCGGACCCAGCCGGCCAGCACGCTCGCGGGGCACACCACGAGCGCGTGCCGCGCGCCCTGCGCCACCAGGTGCGCGATCGTCGCGATCGCCTGCACGGTCTTCCCGAGTCCCATCTCGTCACCGATCACCACCCGCCGCTGGGCGAGCGCGAACCTCGCCCCGAACGCCTGGTAGCCGCGCAGCGAGGCCGTCAGCAGCGAGGTGTCCAGCGGCTGTCGCTCCACCCGTTCCACGAGCCCGGCGGGCAGGTGGCCCTCGGCCGCCGAGTGGTCGCGCTGCGTCGGTGCGACCGTCTCGAGCAGCGCGTAGTACGCGATCGACCGGACCCGGAAGTCCTCCCAGACCTCGATCGGGTGCATCGGCACCTCGAGCAGCCCGGTCACCAGGGTGGCGTCCTCGACGAGCCCGACCTGCCTCGCGAGGTCGGTGAGACCGGCGAGCGTCTGGACGGCGGTCTCAGCCCGACGGCGGCGCTCACCCCAGGAGAGCAGCCGCCGGAACCGCCCGGTCAGCTCTCCCGCGTGCTCGCGCACCCGGTCGTGGCCGGAGCGGACCCGCACGATCGTCTCGGTGTGACGCTCGGTCGCGGCGGTCGCCTGGTCGAGCGTGTAGAGGGTCTGCAGCAACCGGGTGGCGATCGGGTCGCTGGGGTCCATCTCGATGCGGAACCGGATCGAGGTCCGCATGGCCGCCGCCACCTGCTCCGCCGCGGCCAGCAGATGGGTGGCGGTCTGCGGGCCGATGCCGTCGAGCGCCTCCAGGCCCCGCTGGCCGAGCCGGATCACCTCGCCGACGCCGGCCACCCCGGCGGACGACAACGTCCCGATCCTGAGCCGCTCCCGGGTGACGTCGCGAAGGGACCCGACGGGGACGCCGTCGAGCTGGGCGAGCACCCGCTCCTCGCGCGAGTCCACGAACGCGGCGCGTACCTGCTCCCGCGCCCGCTCGGGCGCGGCCGCGAGCTCGTCCGCGAGCCGAGCGACCTCGTCGGCCGCGGCGACGACGGCCCGCGCCTGCGCGAGGGTGGCGGCGGCCTTCCGGTGGGGGCTGCGTCCGTGGGCGGTCGCCATCGGCCCATCATGCAGGAGCGTCGTGGGACTGTGTTCACTAGGCTCCGCTTCATGGCCTCGCAAGCGCAGGTGCTCACCGTCACGGGACCCGACGGCGATCGTGACGTGCGGGTCACCAGCCCGGACCGGGTGATCTACGAGCCCACCGACCGCACGCCTGCCATCACCAAGCTCGAGGTGTGCCAGTACGTCGCCACCATGGGTGAGGCGTTCATGCGCTCGATCGGCGAACGGCCCACCGCGATGGAGCGCTGGCCGAGCGGCTGGCGCGAGGGCATGCGGCTGGCCGTCGGACCGCAGGATCGCGACGCGGACGGCTTCTACCAGAAGCGGCTCCCGAAGGGTGCGCCGGACTTCATCGAGACCGCGCGGATCACGTTCCCCAGCGGCCGCCCGGCCGACGAGCTGTGCCCCACCGAGCCCGCGGCCCTGGTGTGGGCGGCCCAGATGGGCACGCTGACCTTCCACCCCTGGCCGGTGCGGCGCCCCGACGTCGACCACCCCGACGAGCTCCGCCTCGACCTCGACCCGCAGCCGGGCACCGACTTCGCCGACGCGCAGCGGGTGGCCGCGGTGGCGCGCGAGCTGCTGGAGGAGCTGGGGATGCGCGGGTACGTCAAGACCAGCGGCAACCGCGGCATCCACATCTACGTGCGGATCGAGCCGCGCTACACCTTCGAGGACGTCCGTCACGCAGCGATCGGGTTCGGCCGCGAGCTGGAGCGCCGCGACGACGGCGTCACCGTCGCGTGGTGGAAGGAGGAGCGGGGCAGCAGGATCTTCGTCGACTTCAACCAGAACAACCGTGACCGCACGATCGCGAGCGCGTGGAGCCTGCGGGCCAAGCCGGGCGCGCCGGTCAGCACGCCGCTCACGTGGGAGCAGCTCGCCGAGGAGAGCGACCCGCGCGACCTCAACATCCTGACCGTCCCGGACCGGATGGCGGACGGCGACCCGTGGGCCGGAATGGACGACGTGGCCCACGCGTTGGAGCCGTTGCTCGACCTCTGGGAGAGCCTCCCGGGAGGCGAGCTGAACTTTCCACCGGACTACCCGAAGATGCCCGGCGAGCCTCCACGGGTGCAGCCGAGCAAGAAGGTCGCGGCTCACTGGGACGCCGACGGCAACCGGATCGAGGACTAGGACCGCCGCGCGTGCACGAGAACCGTCCCGACTGGCTCACCGCACTGATCGATCGCCTGCGCACCGAGACCGGGGCCGCGCTGCTGCTCGCGGGGTTCGCGCTGATCGCACTGATCTGGGCGAACTCGCCCTGGTCGGGCAGCTACGAGGCACTGTGGCACACGCCGCTGGGCATCCATCTCGGCGACGCCAGCATCGAGCTGGACCTGCATCACTGGGTCAACGACGGCCTGATGGTGCTGTTCTTCTTCCTCATCGGCCTGGAGGTCCGGCAGGAGCTCGCGGTCGGCTCGCTGCGGGAGCGCCGCCGGGCGCTGGTCCCCCTCGTCGCCGGGCTCGTGGGCGTGGCGCTGCCGGCCCTGATCTACCTCGCGATCGCCGGAGCGGAGGCGCCGCGGGGCTGGGGTGTGGTGATCGGCACCGACACCGCGTTCCTGCTGGGCGTGCTGGCGCTGGTCGGACCCGCGATGTCGAACCAGCTGCGGGTGTTCCTGCTGACGCTGACCGTGGTGGACGACTTCCTCGCGGTCAGCATCATCGGCATCGTCTACACCGAGGACCTGATGCTGGCGCCGCTGCTGGTCGCGCTCGTCACGCTCGTGCTGCTCGCGCTGCTCAGCCGCTCCAGCGAGTGGCGCAGCGCGCCGTACGTGCTGCTGGTCGCGGTGCTGTGGGGCGCGACCCTGCTCTCCGGCGTGCACCCCTCCCTCGCCGGGATGGCGGCAGGGCTGCTGGTGCCGGCCGCGTTCACCCAGCGCCGCTACGTGGAGGACGCCAAGGTGCTCTTCCGCGACTACTGGCAGTCGCCCGAGGCCCGTGTGGCCCGCACCGTGCGCGCCGGACTGGCTCGCTCGATCTCGGTCAACGAGCGGCTCCACGACGCGCTGCGCAGCCCGGTCTCGCTCGTGGTGGTCCCCGTGTTCGCGCTCGCGAACGCCGGGGTGGACCTGCGTGGCGGGGTTCTCGGCGCCGCGCTGAGCTCGCCGATCACGTGGGCGGTCGTGGCCGGCCTGGTCGTCGGCAAGCTCGCCGGCATCGGCCTGGGCGCCTGGGCCGCAGTCCGGCTGCGGCTCGGCCGACTGCCCGACGGCGTCGGACCGGGCAGCGTGCTCGGCGGCGCCGCCCTCTCCGGCATCGGGTTCACCATGGCCCTGCTGATCATCGGTCTGTCGCTGGAGGGCGAGCAGGCCGACCACGCGACGATCGGCGTCCTGTTCGCCATGGTGCTGGCCACGGCCCTCGGCTGGTTCATCTTCAAGGCCGCCAGGGTGAAGTGGGGCGAGACGTCGGCCGACCTGCCGATGACCCTCACCCCGGACGTCGAGCCGGCACGCGATCACATCCGCGGACCGGTCGACGCCCAGATCACGATCGTGGAGTACCTGGACTTCGAGTGCCCGTTCTGCGCCAGGGCCACGGGGATGTGGAAGGACCTGCACGAGCACTTCGGCGACCGCGTCCGGTACGTCGCGCGACACCTCCCGCTGGACCAGTACCACCCGCACGCACGGATCGCGGCCATCGCGGCGGAGGCAGCCTCCCGCCAGGACCGGTTCTGGGAGATGCACGACATGCTGTTCGCCAACCAGGCCCGGCTGGAGCCGGAGGACCTGCGCGAGTACGCCGTGAGCGTGGGTCTGGACCTGGAGCGGTTCGACGCCGACTGCCACGACGAGGAGCTCCTGCAGATCATCGCGCGCGACGAGCAGAGCGCCCTGGCCAGCGGCGCGAACGGCACCCCGACGTTCTTCCTCAACTCGGCCCGGCACCGCGGCCCCCACGACGCCCGCACCCTGATCGCCGCGCTCGAGGCACAGCTCGTGGAGGTGGCCGCCGCGCGGCGACGCTCCTGATCGACGCCCCCTTGCCGCGGTACCCGCCTGGGGTCGACAATCCACGCACCCGAGGTGAGGAAGTGCGATGGACGTCAACACCTTCTACGCGTTGTTCTCGGCGACCTGCTTCACGCTCCTCGGGCTGTGGTGGGGCGTCGTCCAGCGGCACGAGGACTGGATGCGTGACCCGCAGCTGCGCGGCGTGGTCGGCGGCGTCTACGTCTCGTTCCTGCTGCCTGCGCTGATGGGCCTGTTCGCCCAGGTCGGTGGCACCGAGATGCCGGCGATCTGGCGCGCGAGCTTCGTCCTCGTCGCGATCATCGGCGTGGTCTCGACGCTCCGGCTGCTCCGTTCGCAGCGGAACGCGACGGTCCTCCAGGGCCCGTTGATGCGGAACCGCTGGGTGGTGGCCGTCGTCTATGCGCTGGTGGCCGTGGTGGGCGCCGCCCCGCAGCTCGCGACGCCGCTGGGGATCAAGCCGATCCAGGCCGAGGCCGTGCTGCTGATCCTCCTGATCGTGCTCGCCCACGGGCTGGTCTGGGAGTTCATGATCGGGGCCGCCAAGAAGGGTGAGAAGGACCCGACACGGCAGGACGCCGCCGCTTGAGCCCACCGCTGCCGGGTCCGCCGCTGCTGCGCCAGCGCTGGCTCGACGTGACGTTCATGCACTGGCGTGTGGATGTCGAGCGAGCCGCCGCTCAGCTGCCCGCCGGGTTGCGACCGCACCAGCTCGACGGCGAGACCTACGTCGGGCTCGTCTGTTTCCGGTTGGTCGGAGCGGGGCTCGCGCGCGGACCTGCGTTGCTGCGCCCGTTCGTCGAGACCAACGTGCGCCTCTACGCCGTCGACGAGCGTGGCCGGGCCGGCGTGGTGTTCCTGAGCATGGACGTGAGCTCGGCGATGATGGCCGCGAGCGGGCGGGCCGTGGGCCTCCCCTACCGCTGGGCGAGGGCGGCACATCGCCGCACGGGCGCGGGGCACGCCTACGTGACGCTGCTGCCGCGCTCCGGTGAGCCGCGGCTGCGCTCCCGCCTCTCGATCCGGCCCGTCGACGGTGTCGCCCTGGAGCACGACGAGCTGGCAAGGTTCCTCACCGAGCGCTGGGCGCTGTTCGCCCCACGCCTCGGGCGCACCTGGCACCTGCCGAACACGCACGAGGCGTGGCCGCTGCGGGCTGCGACGGTGACGACGCTGGACGACGACCTCGTGCCCGCCGCCGGCTTCCCCGAGGTCGCCGGCCGGCCACCCGATCACGTCGCCTTCAGTCCCGGTGTCAGCGCACGGTTCGGCTCGCCGGCCGCGCTGTGACGGCATCACAGCCGGACGCGGCGCCGGTCGGCATCGCCAGCGACGGCGACGCGCTGGGGTTCGTCGAGATCGCGGCCAGCCAGCTCGGCCGCCGGGGCCGGTGAGTGCTGGTTCACCGAGTGGGGCAGCAACCGCGTCGGTCACCTGACGGCCGGCGGCGAGATCGTCGAGCACGACCTTCCCTCGGCGGCGTCGGAGCCTCACGGCCTGACGATCGGGCCCGACGGCGCCGTGTGGGTCGCCCTCGAGACCGGTCACGTCGCGAGGATCGTCAGCTCGCTCGACGAGGCCTGAGGGGGACCCCAGCTCCGGCGTCCCCGAAAAACGGGATGCTCACGCTCCGCCTTCGTGACAAGACTGGAGTCATGGACAACTCAGCGATGGCACTGGGCACCATGTACTTCGGCACCCGGGTCGAGGAGGCGACCTGCTTCACCCTGCTCGATCGGTACGTCGAGCTGGGCGGGCGCTGGCTGGACACCTCGAACAACTACAGCTTCTGGGCCGACGACAGCGGTATCGGCGGCCAGAGCGAGGCGGTCCTCGGCCGCTGGTTGCGGTCCAACCCTGGGGCGCCGGTCCTGCTCTCCACCAAGGTCGGTGCCAGACCCACGCGGGTGGGTGGCTTCCCGGACCACCTCGAGGGGCTCGGGACCGACACCGTTCGCGCGGCGTTGCAGGACAGCCTCGAACGGCTGGGCGTGGACGCCGTCGATCTGTACTGGGCGCACGTCGAGGACCCGACCGTGCCGGTCGAGGACCTGGTCGCGACGTTCGGCGGGCTGGTGACCGAGAAGCTGGTGGGCCGCTACGGCGTGTCGAACCACCCGAGCTGGCTGGTGGAGCGCATCCGAGCTGCCGCCGAGCGCGCCGGACTGCCCACGGTCAGCGGCTATCAGCAGCGGTACTCCTACTTCCAGCCGCTGCCTGGCGTACCCGTCGAGGGGCAACCTCTTCCCCTCGGCATGCTCACCCAGGACGGTCTCGACCTCCTCCGCCGCAACCCCGACGTGGCCGGCTGGGTCTACACCGCCACGCTGCTCGGCAGCTACGACCGGTCCGACCGCCCGCTCTCGGAGGAGTACCAGCACACCGGCAACGACCGGCGGCGCGCTGCTCTCGCCGCGGTGGCCGACCGGCGTGGCCTCCGACCCGGGCAGGTGGTGCTGGCCTGGCTCCGATCGGGACGACCCGCGCTCACCCCCATCGTGGGCGTGAGCAGCGTCGACCAGCTCGAGCAGGCCTGGACCGGGGTCACGACCCAGCTGAGCGCCGACGAGATGACCGCCCTCGACGTCGGGTGAGCCGAGCGGAGGCCGGGCCCGGGCATCGTCCGTCGCGCGCCGTCTGATGGCACGATGACGGGCATGGACCTTCCCGTGATGCCGCCGGTCAAGCCGATGCTGGCGAAGGCAGCGAAAGAGATCCCCACCGGCGGCGTCGCGTACGAGCCGAAGTGGGACGGCTTCCGCTCGATCATCTTCCGCGACGGCGACGAGGTGGAGATCGGCTCCCGCAACACCAAGCCGATGACGCGGTACTTCCCGGACGTGGTGGAGGCCGCGCGAGCGCAGCTGCCCGAGCGGTGCGTGGTCGACGGCGAGATCGTGGTCGTGGTCGAGGACCGGCTCGAGTTCGAGGTGCTGCAGCAGCGCGTGCACCCGGCCGCGAGCCGGGTCAAGCGACTCGCGGCCGAGACCCCGGCCAGCTTCGTCGCCTTCGACCTGCTGGCCCTGGGCGACGAGGACCTCACCGGGCTCTCCTTCGCCGACCGGCGCGCACGGCTGGAGGACGCCCTGGCCGATGCCGCGGCCCCGGTGCACCTGACGCCGATCACCCACGACGCCGATGTCGCCCGGTCGTGGTTCGAGCAGTTCGAGGGCGCCGGGCTCGACGGCGTGATCGCCAAGCCGCTCGAGGGCACCTACCAGCCGGACAAGCGCACCATGACGAAGGTCAAGCACCAGCGCACCGCCGACTGCGTGGTGGCCGGCTACCGCGTCCACACCTCCGGTCCGGACTCGATCGGCTCGCTGCTGCTCGGCCTCTACGACGACGCCGGCGACCTCGCCTCCGTCGGGGTCATCGGCTCGTTCCCGGCTGCGCGCCGCAAGGAGCTGTTCATCGAGATGCAGGAGCTGGTCACCAGCTTCGACGAGCACCCCTGGGCCTGGGCGGCGCAGGAGGCGGGCACGCGCACGCCGCGTAGCGGCGAGGGCAGCCGGTGGAACAACGGCAAGGACCTCTCGTTCGTGCCGCTGCGGCCCGAGCGGGTCGTCGAGGTGCGGTACGAGCACATGCAGGGCGGCCGCTTCCGGCACATGGCGCAGTTCAACCGGTGGCGCCCCGACCGGGAGCCGCGCTCGTGCACCTTCGACCAGCTCGAGGAGCCGGTCAGCTACGACCTCGGCGACATCTTCGGGGCCTGACGTCAGGCCAGCGGGACGCTGGCCTCCAGGACGTACCGGGGCGCACCTGCCGGCCCGTCGCCGAGGTGCGAGGACAGCAGCACGATCTCCTCGGCCCGCCACAGCGGTCCGCGGTAGACCGACAGCGCGCGCACCGTGTCGCCGAGCACGGCGTCCCCGAGCCCGCGAGCCCGCCGTCCCGACCGTGCCACGGTCATGTGCGGCCGCGGCGGGACGTCCTCCGCGCGTTCGGCGACCGCGACGCCGGCACCGACCATCAGCCGCTGCACTCCCCCGACGTCACCGGACACACCGCACCAGAGCGTGCGCCCGGAGAACGCGCCCGCTCCGCTGAGCCAGATCTCGGGAGCTGCGGTGCGCTCGGCCAGCAGCTCCAGCCCTGCGGCCACGTCCGGGACCGCCCCCTCGGGCACGTCGCCGTAGAAGGCGAGCGTGAGGTGCAGGTTCTCGCGCGGGACCCAGCGCAGCGCCGCTGCCGGTCTGGAGCGCACAGCGTCGAGGGCGCGCTCCAGGTGGTCGAGCACGGGTGGTGGCGGCACCAGCGCCGCGAACAGCCTCACGCCCACGGCACCACCAGGTCGGCCAGCTCGCGCGTCTGCGACACCAGCCGGGCGTTGAGCTCGTCCGAGCCGAACGTGAAGGCGCTCGCCCGTTCGGTGCTCTTGCCGTTCGCCACGTGCCGCTCGAACAGTCGCCGACGGCGGAGCTCGGGGTCGACGTCGACGAACCAGGTCTCGTCGAGCACCGCGCGCACCTGCCGCCACGGCTCCGCCTCGACCAGCAGGTAGTTGCCCTCGGTCAGCACGACGCGCACGTCGGGCGCGACCGGGATCGCGGAGCCGATCGAGGACTCGACCTGTCCGCGCACGTACATGGGCGCGTAGACCACGCCCTCGTCGGGGTCCCGGAGGCGCCGCAGCAGCGCGAGGTAACCGGCGCCGTCGAAGGTGTCGATCGCGCCCTTGCGATCGGCGCGACCCAGTCGCGCGAGCTCGACGTTCGCGAGATGGAACCCGTCCATGGGCACGACGACGGTGCTCACCCCGGACGCGACCAGCGCCTCGGCCAGGGCGGCGGTCAGCGTGGACTTCCCCGCGCCCGGCTCCCCCACCACACCCACGAGCACGCGGGGTCGCGCGGCCGCCAGCGCCAGCACCCGGTCGCGCAGACCGGCCACGAGCGCCGCGGGGTCGCCCGCTGCGCCCGCAGTGCCCGCTGTGCTCATGGCGCCGCACGCCGCTGCGCCGACGCCGAGGCGTACAGGCACAAGGTCGCGGCCATCGCGAGGTTGAGGCTCTCCGCCTTGCCGTGGATCGGGATCCGCACCACGGCGTCCGCGAGCGAACGGGCCTCCGCGCCCAGACCGTGGGCCTCGTTGCCGAACACCCACAGGGCGGGTGCGCCGAGCGGCGCGTCGTCGAGCGCGACCTCGCCCGCACCGTCTGCCGCCAGCACCGTCAGACCTGCCACCCGCGCGGCGTCGGTCACCTCGGCGAGCGAGGGTCCCCGGACGACGGGGAGGTGGAACAGCGAGCCCGCGGTCGATCGCACCACCTTCGGGTTGTGCTGGTCGACGCTCTCGGCGGTGAGGACCACGGCGTCCGCACCCGCGGCGTCGGCCGCGCGGATCACGGTGCCGGCGTTGCCCGGGTCGCGGACCTGCGCGAGGCACGCGACGAGCCGGGTGCCTGCCAGCAGCGCACCGAGGTCGCCGGGCTCCAGGACCTGAAGGACGGCGAGCACACCCTGCGCGTCGGGGCTCATCTCGGCGAGCACCTCGGGGGCCACCAGGTGCGTCCGGAGATCGGCGGCGACGGCGACGTCGACGATCTCGGGGTACCGCTGCGACGCCTCGACCGTGAGATAGACGTCGCGCACCTCGGCCGCGGCGTGCGTGACCGCCTCACGCACGCCCTGCGGACCCTCGACGAGGTACTGCGCGCTGCGCTGCCTCGCGGACCGGCGGGCGAGCGCACGCACCGCCCGCACCCGGTCCGCGCGCGGGTTGGTCATGATCTCGGGCACCGACCCATTGTGGTGCACGGCGCGAACCTCCCCGATCCCTCCACGCGGCGCCACGCCCACGGCCACACGCCGCTGCCAGGGTGGTGCCATGCGTCGTCGTCGGAACCCGGGGCTGGTGGCGATCGTCTGTCTCGGGCTGCTGGTCCCGGTCGTCGGTGTCGCCGTGGTCGTGGGGCTGATCCCGACCGAGCCCGAACGCACGGCAGCGGTGCCGACCGAGAGGTCCGAGCGCACCGGGACCAGCACACCGCCCACCGGGACCGGCGAGGTGCACGAGAGCGACTACCCGGACACCTGGGACACCCCCGACGACGTCCCCGTCACGCCCGACGACCAGCTCACGCAGCCCGAGATCGACGCGCTGCTGCAGACGTCCGCCGCGGCCGACGCCGGCAGCACCTGTGCACCCGAGCACCTGACGCTCTCGTTCAGGGTCGTCGACGCGGCAGCCGGGACCATCTTCGGCTACCTGCTCGCGGAGGCGACGCAGCCGTGCACCGTGGTGGGCTGGCCCGGTCTGGGAGCACGCGGCGAGTGGGGCGACCCGCTGCCGATGCAGATCGACCCCGAGGGGCGCGGCTGGGACGGCTCGGCCCTGGAGGCCGCGCCGGTCGCGTTGGCGGCGGGAGGGTGCGCCGTCGTCCCGCTGCGATGGACCGGCGAGCGGGCCGGCGCGCTCTCGCAGGCCGTCAGCTCCGCCGTCGTCCAGCTCGCCGAGGGCTCGCTGGCCGTCCTGGTCACGAACCCGCCGAAGGGGTCGACCGACTGGATCGACTGGACGATCAACAGCCACCTGTACCCGGGGCCGTGGCAGCCGGACCCCGGACTCTGCACCGGCTGAGCCGGACGTGACGACGCCCCCGCCACCCGTGGGTGGCGAGGGCGTCCTCGGAGCTGGTGGGCTCAGGCAGCTGGTGCGGCCGGGGCGTTGACGTCCTCGGGGAGGGCGGTCCTCGCGACCTCGACCAGCGTGGTGAACGCGGCGGCGTCGCTGACGGCGATCTCGGCCAGCGCGCGACGGTCGACCTCGACGCCAGCGGCCTTGAGGCCCTGGATGAGGCGGTTGTAGGTCAGGCCGTTCTGGCGAGCAGCCGCGTTGATGCGCTGGATCCACAGACGGCGGAAGTCACCCTTGCGGGCCCGGCGGTCGCGGTAGGCGTAGGTGAGCGAGTGCGTCACCTGCTCCTTGGCCTTGCGGTACAGCCGCGAGCGCTGGCCGCGGTAGCCGCTGGCGCGCTCGAGGGTCGTGCGGCGCTTCTTCTGGGCGTTGACCGCCCGCTTGACGCGTGCCACGTCGTTCTCCTTGCTTCGGTTCTGTCAGAAGAGTGTGTGCTCGAGCCCTACAGGCCGAGCAGCTTCTTCACGTTCTTGACGTCGGACGGCTTCACCAGGGTGTCGTTCACGAGACGTGCGGCCTGGCGGGCGCTGCGCTCCTGGAACTTGTGCACGTGGCGGGCGCGCTGCTTCATGATCTTTCCGGACCCGGTGACGCGGAATCGCTTCTTGGCGCCAGAGTTCGTCTTGTTCTTCGGCATCTCTTCGTTCTTTCTCGGTATGCGGGCGACCGGGAAGAGCTGGATCAGCTCTCCTCGGCGGACTGCTCCGCCTTCGGCTCCTGCGGCTGACGCCGCTGCTCGCGCTGGACGTCGACCTTCTTCTTGTTCGGTCCGATCACCATGGTCATGTTGCGGCCGTCGAGTCGCGGGCTGGACTCGACGTGGCCGAGCTCGGCGACATCCTCCGCCAGGCGCTGCAGCAGTCGCATGCCCATCTCGGGTCGGGACTGCTCGCGGCCGCGGAACATGATCATCACCTTGACCTTGTCACCGGCCTTGAGGAACCGCTCGACATGGCCCTTCTTGGTGCCGTAGTCGTGCGGGTCGATCTTGAGCCGGAACCGGATCTCCTTGAGGATCGTGTTCGTCTGGTTCCGTCGCGCGTCGCGCGCCTTCATGTCCGACTCGTACTTGAACTTGCCGAAGTCCATGAGCTTGGCGACGGGCGGGCGCGCGTCGGGTGCGACCTCGACCAGGTCGAGGTCTGCCTCTGCAGCCAAACGGAGCGCGTCCTCGACGCGGACGATGCCGACCTGCTCGCCGTTGGGGCCGACCAGGCGCACCTCGGCAACTCGGATGCGCTCGTTGATGCGTGGCTCGCTGATAGGTGCTCCTTGTGTCGTCTGTGGTCGTGCTTCAGATTCTTGCCGCACACGAGGAAGGCCCCCGGTGCGATGCACTCGGAGGCCCTGGGGGTCCGGCGACGGCGTGGCTCACCTCTCGGGGCGCGCCACTCGTCTCGGACCGGTCTACCCGGGCCCTGTGTGTCGGGCCGAGGTGGGAAGGATCTCCACTTGCACCCTGGTCCTTCCCGCCATGCCGCCGGCCACCGTGCAGACGCACGGCTTTCACCAGCACAACGAGACAGACCAGTCGGTCGCCGTCCATGATAGCAGAGGTGCCGCGCACCGCCCTCACATGATGAAGCTGAACAGCGGCGACCCCGGCGGCACCTGCTCGATCTGGAGCGGGCTGTGGTCCATGCGCGCGAGCAGCCCGGCGAGCTTCGCGGCGTCGTCGAGCTCGATCCCCACCAGCGCGGGCCCGGTGTCGCGGTTGTTCTTCTTGACGTAGTCGAACATCACGATGTCCTCCCCCTCGGCGAGGACGTCGTCGAGGAAGTGCCGCAGCGCGCCGGGCTCCTGGGGGAACGTCACCATGAAGTAGTGCCGCAGCCCTTGGTGGATCAGTGACCGCTCGAGGATCTCGCCGTAACGGCTGACGTCGTTGTTGCCGCCCGAGACCAGGCAGGCGACCGCGGCGTGCGCCGGGAACCGCCCGGCCATGGCCCGCACCGCGGCGCTCGCGAGCGCACCCGCGGGCTCCGCGACGATGCCCTCGACCTGGTAGAGGTCGAGCATCTCGGTGCAGACCGCGCCCGGGTCGACGGTGACGATCTCGTCCACCAGGTCCCGCACGATCGGGAACGGGACCTCGCCCACCCGGCCCACCGCGGCGCCGTCGACGAACGTGTCCACCTCCGCGAGGGCGACCGGCCCGCCGGCCGCGAGCGCCGCCGTCATGCTGGCGGCGCCCCACGGCTCCACGCCGACCACACGGACCTGCGGGCGGCGCTCCTTGAGCCAGAGGGCGAGCCCGGCGATCAGCCCGCCGCCGCCGACCGGGACCAGCACGGTGTGCAGCGGCGGTCCGGCCTCCTCGGCCTGCTCCCAGATCTCGGGCGCGATGGTGCCCTGGCCTGCGATGACCCGGGCGTCGTCGAACGGCGGCACGAACACCGCCCCGGTGCCGGCGGAGTCGGCCAGCGCCGCGGCTCCCGCCTCGTCGTACGTGCTTCCCTGCACGATCAGCTCCACCCGGCCCTCGCCCAGGGCGAGGATGCGGCGGCGCTTCTGACGGGGCGTCGTCGTCGGCACGAAGACGCGGCCCTGGACACCCAGCCGGGCGCAGCTCCACGCCAGCCCCTGGCCGTGGTTGCCCGCGCTGGCGCACACGACGCCACGCGCCTGCTCGCTGGGCGACAGGCCGCTGATCAGGTGATAGGCACCGCGGACCTTGTAGGAGCGGGTGATCTGCCGGTTCTCCCGCTTGAGCAGCACCGAGGTGCCGACCATCTCGCTCAGCCGAGGGCTGTGCTCGAGCTCGGTGCGGCGCACGACGGGGCGGAGCAGCTGCGCCGCCGCATCGACGGCGGCCGCGTCCAGCCCAGCTCGATCCATGCTCGCGACGATAGCCCCGTGGGACTCAGTGCGTGATCGCCGGTCGCACCGTGACCGAGTCGACCAGGTCGGCGATCAGCTCGGAGGTCCCCAGCGCCTCGCGGCAGGCGCGCAGCGCGGCGACGGTCTCGGGGTCGGGGGTGCCGGTCGGGTGTCGGTGCAGATGGGCGACGACCGTGATCTCGGTGCCCCGGCCCGGTTCGATCGTGGCCGCGCGCACCGCGGGCACGCGCGCCAGCACGGCGTTGACCTCGCTCATGACCGCGGGGTTGCGCACCGCGGGCAGCCACGGCTCCCCGAGCGCGATCGCCCGCACCGCCGGTCGCGGCACCTGCACCCCGGACGAGCCCGGGTCCAGCACCAGCACGCCGTCGGCGTCCGAGCCTGCGGCGAGCGCCGCGCGGCGACCCTCCACCGGCACCGGCCGGGCGTCGGGGCGCCATACCCGCATCGCGTCGATCCCGGAGAACACCGGCAGCACCGCCCGACCGTCGGGGGCGGCGACCGTCACCATCGCGGCGTGGGCGCTCTTCTCCGCCGCGATGCCGTGGTCGGCCACCTCGTGAGCGGCCTGCAGCTCGTCCAGCCGGGCCACCACGGGCACCAGCACCCGGGCGGTGCGGAGCGCCGCCACGACCGCCTCCAGCCGCGCCTGAGGGTCCTCGAGCGCGAGCGCGAGCGCCGCGCTCAGCTCGGCCGGTGCCGCGCCGTCGTCACCGGCGAACGCCGAGCTCGGCGGCAGCGCCCGGCCACCGGCGCCGGCACCGGTCACGGCCTGCCGGCGACGTCCAGCGCCTGCGGCAGCGTGAACGCGCCCTCGTAGAGGGCCGTGCCGATGATGGCGCCCTCGACCCCGTGCTCGACGATCGTCGTCAGCGCCCGGATGTCGTCCAGCGTCGAGACACCGCCCGAGGCGACCACGGGGGCCGAGGTCACCGCGCAGACCTGTCGCAGCAGCTCCAGGTTCGGGCCCTTCATCATGCCGTCCTTGGCGACGTCGGTCACGACGTACCGCGCGCAGCCGTCGGCGTCGAGCCGGGCGATCGTCTCGAACAGGTCGCCGCCCTCCCTCGTCCAGCCCCGGGCCGCCAGCGTGGTGCCGCGGACGTCGAGCCCGACCGCGATCCGGTCGCCGTGGCGTGCGATCGCCGCCGCGGTCCAGTCGGGGTTCTCCAGCGCCGCGGTGCCCATGTTGACCCGGCGGCAGCCGGTCGCCAGCGCCCGCTCGAGCGAGGCGTCGTCGCGGATCCCGCCCGACATCTCGACCGCGATGTCCAGCCGCCCCACGACCTCGGCCAGCAGCTCGGCGTTGGAGCCACGGCCGAACGCGGCGTCGAGGTCGACGAGGTGCACCCACTCCGCCCCGTCGCGCTGCCAGGCCAGCGCAGCCTCGATCGGGTCTCCGTAGTGCCGCTCGGAACCGGCGACACCCTGCACGAGCTGCACCGCCTGTCCCTGCGAGACGTCGACGGCAGGCAGCAGCTCGAGTCGTGTCACGGTGGTCCTCTCAGGAACGATCTTCTACAGGGTCCCGAGCCAGTTGCGCAGCAGCTGCGCGCCGGCGTCGCCGGACTTCTCGGGGTGGAACTGGGTGGCGGACAGCGGACCGTTCTCGACGGCGGCCACGAACCTCGTGCTGCCGTGGCTGGCCCAGGTGGTGCGCACGTAGTCCGGCGCGGTGCGCGCGGCGTAGGAGTGCACGAAGTAGAACCGCTGGTCGGCGAGCCCGGCGAAGAGCGCGGAGTCGGCCGGCGGCTCGACCTCGGACCAGCCCATGTGCGGCACGACGGGCGCGTCCAGGCGCTCGACGAGGCCCGGCCACTCGCCCAGGCCCTCGGCCTCGGTGCCGTGCTCGACGCTCGACTCGAACATCACCTGGTGACCGACGCAGATGCCCAGCACCGGACGCCCACCCGCGAGCCGGCGCTCGATGAGTCGCGGCGCGCCCACGGCGTGCAGGGCCTGCATCACGTGCGCGAACGCACCCACACCCGGGACCACCAGACCGGCCGCCGCGGCGACCTTGTCCGCGTCCGCGGTCAGCTCGACGTCGGCCCCGGCGCGCTCCAGCGCCCGCACGGCCGAGCGCACGTTGCCGGATCCGTAGTCGAGGACGACCACGCTGGTGCGGCTCATGGGCGTGGCTTTCGTTGCGTCTTGCGGAACAGCCTGCGAGCCTGCCACGGCGGCAGCTTGCCCGGCTCGATCGCGCCCGCGGCGTCCTCGGGCGTCAGGGTGCCGAACAGGAGCTGCTCGACCACGTCGTCCGACTGGGCGAGCACCAGCCCCGCCGACACGGTGTCCTCAGTGCGCTCTCCGTTGTTCCACTGGCTGGCGGCGATCGTGCCGACCAGGCCCTCGTCACCCTCACCGAGCCGCGAGACCAGCAGCACGGCGCCGTAACGGCTCGTGCGCGAGAGCGTCGCGGCCATCTTCCTCGCGATCTCGGGCGCCTCGCCGAGCAGCTCCGCGAGGCTGTCGTCGTCGGCACCCTCGGTCCCGGGGTCGCTGCGCTCGATCACCCGGACGGCGAGGGCTCCGCGCGAGGTCGGCACCACGTGCGCCTCGATGCCGGCCATCGCGCACAGACCCGCCAGGGCGGGAGCCGAGGACACCGGTGTCAGCACCACGGCGACCAGCGACTTCGGGCGCGTCGGCACCTCGTCGCGAGCAGGCGGCTCGCTGCCGAACGCCTTGGCGAACTCGGCGTCGAAGTCGAAGTCGTCGGGCAGGCTCACAGCGCGCCCTTGGTGGACGGCACCCCCACGACCCGCGGGTCGCGGGCGACCGCGGCCCGCAGGGCGCGAGCGAGTGCCTTGAACTGTGCCTCGACGATGTGGTGCGGGTCGCGCCCGGCGAGCAGCCGCACGTGCAGGCAGATGCCGGCGTGGTGCGCGATCGACTCCAGCACGTGCCGGGTCAGCGACCCGGTGAAGTGGCCGCCGATGAGGTGGTACTGCTGACCCTCGGGCTCGCCGGAGTGCACGAGGTAGGGGCGGCCGGAGATGTCGACGACCGCCTGCGCGAGCGCCTCGTCGAGCGGCACCAGCGCGTCGCCGAACCGGGCGATGCCGGCCTTGTCGCCAAGCGCCTGCCGCAGCGCCTCCCCGAGGCTGATCGCGACGTCCTCGACCGTGTGGTGAGCGTCGATGTCCGTGTCTCCGGTCGCGCGGACCGTGAGGTCGATCAGGGCGTGCTTGCCGAGCGCCGTGAGCATGTGGTCGTAGAACGGGACCGTGGTGCTGATCTCGGTACGGCCGGTCCCGTCGAGGTCGATCTCGACCAGCACGGTCGACTCGCTCGTGGTCCGCTCGACGCGTGCGGTGCGGTGCTGCGGCTGCTCGATCGCACTGAGCTCGGTCATCAAAGCCCGGTCACCTCCGTCAACGCGTCGCGGAACGCGGTCATCTCGTCGGGTGTGCCGATGCTCACCCGCAGGTACTGCTGGGGTCCAGTCTCCCGTATCAGAACACCACGATCGAGCAGACCCTTCCACACGGCGTGACGGTCGTCGAGACGGCCGAACAGCACGAAGTTCGCATCCGAGTCCACGGTGTCGAAGCCGCGCTCGCGCAGCCAGGCCACGCAGGCGTCCCGGTCCTGGCGGATCTGGGTGACCTGGCGCTGCAGCAGGTCGGCGTGCGCGACCGCGGCCCGCGCGACCGCCTGCGTGACCGCGGACAGGTGGTACGGCAGCCGCACGACGCGCAGCGCGTCGACCAGCGTGGGTGCCGCGGCGAGATAGCCCACGCGCGCCCCGGCGTAGGCGAACGCCTTCGACATCGTCCGCGCGACCGCGAGGTGGGGGTGCTCCGCCAGCAGCGTCACCGCGCTGGGCGTGCCGGCACGACGGAACTCCGCATAGGCCTCGTCGATGACGAGGACGGACGCACCGCCGTCGGGACCCGAGGTCCGGGTCGCCTCGGCGAGCCGGCGGGTGGTCTCGAGCGGGAGCGCGGTCCCGGTGGGGTTGTTGGGGCTGGCGACCAGCACGACGGCGGGGCGCACTCTCTGGATCTCGGCGACGGCCGCGTCGGGATCGACGGAGAAGTCGGAGGCACGCGGGGCGACGTGCCACTGCGTGAAGGTATCGCGGGCGTACTCGGGGTACATCGAGTAGGTCGGGGCGAAGCTCATCGCGACCCGGCCGGGACCGCCGAAGGCCTGCAGGACGTGCAGCATCACCTCGTTGGAGCCGTTCGCGGCCCAGAGGTGGTCGGCATCGAGCCCGACGGCCGCGGACTCGCTGCCCAGGTAGGCGGCGAGGTCGGCCCGCAGCGGCAGGAAGTCACGGTCGGGGTACCGGTTGAGCCCGCCGGTGGCCGCCCGCACGGCCTCGGTGACCGCGTCGACCACCTCGGGCGGGGGCGCGTAGGGGTTCTCGTTGACGTTGAGCAGGTACGGCACGTCGAGCTGGGGCGCACCGTAGGGCTCGAGGCCCGCGAGGTCGGGGCGCAGCGGCAGGGTCACGGGCCGAAAGTCTAGTTCGCGCCGCGAACCAGCCGCGCGAGCGCCCACCGCAGCAGCGGCAGATAGGGCACGCCGAGGAGCGCCGGCAGTCGCGCCCAGGCCCGCGAGCCGCCGTCGGCGGGCTCGACGCCGTGCACCATCGTGACCCTGATCGCGCGGCCCACGGTCCACGTCCAGGTCCGCCCCGGGTGGTCAACGGCGTCGACGACGAACGGCAGCCGCAGACCCATCGGGCCGTGCACGTGGCCACGGGTCCCCGTCACGACACGGGCGTCGGCACAGGTGACGGCGCGGATGTGCGGCGCCCACGAGGGCCACCGCGCCGGCGTGGTGAAGCGGTCCCACACCTCGTCGGGCTCGGCGTCGCCTCGCACCGCGACCCGCACTAGCGCGCGTCCTCCGCGACCGCGGGCGTGGCCCGCCGGCCCCGCAGGTCCCCCAGCCCGGCGGCGAGCGCAAGCAGCACGAAGGCGCCGACGGCGAGCAGACCGCGGTCGTAGGCGTGCTGGTAGACGACGACGTCCGGTTGGCTGCCCTCCTCGGCGAACACCGCGGCGTAGAACAGCGACAGCGCGATCGCCGTGCCGATCGCCGTCCCGATGCGCTGACCCAGCTGTCCCATCGACCCCGCGAGGCCGCCTTCGTGCACGGGCACGTCGGCGAGCGTGATCGTCTGGTTGGGCGAGATCACGACGCCGCCTCCCAGACCGGCGACGAGCATCACACCAGCCATCACGAACGGCGTCGCCTCGGCGCTCACCCACCGTGCGACCAGCGCGAGCGCGAGCACCGACACGGCGACCACCACCAGGCCGACGACCACGAGCGCGCGCCCGTACCGGTTGACGAGCTTGCCGCTGTACCAGGACGTGGCGGCGCTGGCGAGCGCGAACCCGATCGAGACCATCCCGGCGAACACCGGCGCCAGCCCGAGGCCTTCCTGCATGAACAGCGTCGAGAGCAGGAAGATCGCCGGCAGCGCGGCGAAGTAGGCCGTCGCGAGCAGCGTGCCGTTGCGGAACCCACGGATCCGCAGCAGCCGGAACGGGATCAGCGGGCTGCGGCCGGACGCGGCGTAGTGCCGCTCCCACACCGCGAAGGCGGTGCCGAAGGCCACCGCGACGACGAGCGACCACCACCGACGCGGGTCGTCCTCGGGGCTGCCGGTCGTCAGCAGGAACGGCACGAGCAGCGCGAGCACGGTGATGCCGAACAGCAGCACGCCGACAGGATCCAGCTGCAGCGGCGCCCGGTCCCTCTCGGGCGATCCTCGCGGCAGCAGCCGGATCGCGAGCAGCATGGCCGCGAGCGCGAGCGGGATGTTCAGCCAGAAGATCAGGCGCCAGCCGTCCTCCTCGCCGCCCACGGCGATCAGCAGCCCGCCGAGCGTCGGCCCGAACGCCGTCGAGAGCCCGATCACCGCGCCGAACAACCCGAAGGCCCGGCCCCGTTCGGCACCGGTGAACAGCTGCTGCACGAGCCCGAGCACCTGTGGCATCTGCACACCGGCGGCGACGCCCTGCAGCAGCCGCCCCACGAGCAGCATCGTGCTGCTGGTCGCCAGCGCGCAGATCAGGCTCGTGATCGTGAACAGCGCCAGGCCCACGAGGAACAGCGTGCGCCGCGAGCGCTGGTCACCCAGGCGACCCATCGGCACGAGCGTGAGCCCGAAGGTGAGCACGTACCCGGACACCACCAGCTGCAGCTCGGTGGACTGCGCTCCGAGCGCGGTCTCGATCGAGGGCAGCGCGACGTTGACCTTGGTGAGGTCGAGGATGGTGATCGAGGCGACCGTGACGGCGACGGCGAACGCACGCCACCGATGGGCCTCGGCCGCGGCGTCGGTCGCGGTCGAGGGTGCCGAGGTCACCTGGGCACACTACGCCGGGACGGGCGCGCGGCCCTCACTTCCCGCTGAGACGGTCCACGCTCATCACGAGGATCACCCGGTCGGCCTTGTCGGCGGGCGCCTCGGTGCTCGGGTTGCCGTACCGGTTCTGCAGCTCGACGTAGAACGCACCGGTCGGGTCGTCGATCACCTCGACCAGCGCGCCGCGCACCTCGAGATAGGCGAAGGGGTTGTCCGGGTCGATCAGCGCGAGCGCCATCGCCGGGTTCGCCTGCAGGTTGCGGAACTTCGCCCGGGTGCGCAGGTGGGTGAACCGGATGTGCTCGCCGTCGAACGCGAACCACATGGGGTTCACCTGCGGCGTCCCGTCCGGACGCACGGTGCCGAGCGTGGCGTAGATCGGCAGCTCGAGAAGTCGGCGCTGGGCGTCGGTGAGGTCGAGAGTCATGTGCAGGCAACCCGCAGGTGTCGTCGATCATTCCCCCGGACGAGGAGAGCTCCGCGGCTGGGCAGGCACATCCCACCACCCAGGCTCTGACGCCGGCGAGAGGGTCCGCAACCGTGCGCAACGGAAGGTGTCGTCGTCGCAGCCGATCCAGTCCACCAGGTGCACCCGGTGCCGAGCGGCGACGACCTTGGCCCGCTCGAACACCGCCTCGACCTGGTGTCGTGAGCCGCCCTCGACCACCGGTTGGTCGCACAGCACCACCCCGGCGAGAGCAGGCTCGCTGCCGCGCAGACCCTCAACCTCGGCGTGGAGCAGGCAGACCTCGAGGGCGTCATCGATCGGGTCTGTCCGATCGGTGTACAGCAGGCCGAGAAAGCGGGCGTCGTACGCCGCGAGCGCCACCATCAACCGCCGCGGGCCGAAGGCTCGTTGATCCATCGCGATCCCGAGGATCTGCTCGGGCAAGGGATCGTGCTCGACCCCAGGAGCGGGTACCACTCCTTCGACGATCGCGATCCGCCGTCGACCGGTTGGATGTCGTCTCTGCCGTGCCATCCGAGCACGGTAGGCGGCCAGAGCGGCCAGCTGCTGGAGTTATCCACAGCCTTGGTCGGCCGCCTAGGGTGGAGAGGTGAGCACGCCGGAGTGGGAACCACCCGAGGATCTCGTCCCCCCGCTCGACGGCGAACCGCCACGCTCTCGGCCTGAGACGGCGCTGCAGGCGCTGCGCTCCGTGTGGGGCTACGACTCCTTCCGTGGCCAGCAGGCCGAGGTGATCGACACCGTGGTCGCCGGTGGTGACGCGATCGTGCTGATGCCCACCGGGGGCGGCAAGAGCCTGTGCTACCAGGTGCCGGCGCTGGTGCGACCGGGGACCGGCGTCGTGATCAGCCCGCTGATCGCGCTGATGCACGATCAGGTGGACGCGCTGCGGCTGCTGGGCGTGCGCGCCGCGTACCTGAACTCCACGCAGGACCCGGACGAGCGGCGTCAGGTCGAGCGGGC
The DNA here is from genome assembly GCF_009733815.1 of Pseudactinotalea suaedae. Taxonomy (GTDB): domain Bacteria; phylum Actinomycetota; class Actinomycetes; order Actinomycetales; family Beutenbergiaceae; genus Pseudactinotalea; species Pseudactinotalea suaedae. Next base: position 206,613 of record NZ_WNXY01000001.1, on the reverse strand, counting down.
GTTGCTGGCCGGCGAGGTCGACCTGCTGTACCTGGCGCCGGAGCGGCTGACGGCCGCCGCCGCGCTGCTGGACCGCTGCGAGATCTCGTTGTTCGCGATCGACGAGGCGCACTGCGTGAGCCAGTGGGGCCATGACTTCCGCCCGGACTACCTCGCGCTGTCGATGATCCACGAGCGGTGGCCGCAGGTGCCGCGCGTGGCGCTCACGGCGACCGCGACCACCGAGACCCGCCGCGAGATCGCCGAACGGCTCGCGCTCACCGAGGCCCGGCTGTTCGTGGCCAGCTTCGACCGGCCGAACATCCAGTACCGCATCGTGGGCAAGCAGGACGCCCGCGCCGGGCTGGCGCAGCTGATCCGCGAGGAGCACCCCGGAGCGGCGGGCATCGTGTACTGCCTGAGCCGGGCATCGGTGGAGAAGACGGCGGAGTGGCTGGGGTCGCAGGGCATCACGGCGCTGCCCTACCACGCCGGTCTCGACGCGGGCACCCGCTCGCGCCACCAGGCACGGTTCCTGCGCGAGGACGGCGTGGTGATGGTCGCCACCATCGCCTTCGGGATGGGCATCGACAAGCCCGACGTGCGGTTCGTCGCGCACCTCGACCTGCCGAAGTCGGTCGAGGGCTACTACCAGGAGACCGGCCGGGCCGGCCGCGACGGGCTGCCCTCGACGGCGTGGCTCGCCTACGGGCTGCAGGACGTGGTGCAGCAGCGCCGGATGATCGTCGAGGGCGAGGGTGACCGGCAGCGCAAGCGCGTGCAGTCCCTCCACCTGGACGCGATGCTCGCGCTCTGCGAGACCGTGCAGTGCCGGCGCCAGCAGCTGCTGGCGTACTTCGACGAGCCGAGCGAGCCGTGCGGCAACTGCGACACCTGCCTGGCCCCGCCGGCGACCTTCGACGGCACGGTGCCGGCGCAGAAGCTGCTGTCGACGATCGTGCGGCTGCAGCGCGAACGCCGGCAGTCCTACGGCGCCGGCCAGATCGTCGACATCCTGCTGGGCCGTGACACCGAACGGGTGCGCCGGTTCGGGCACGAGACGCTGAGCACCTTCGGCATCGGCACGGAGCTCTCCGAGGTGCAGTGGCGCGGCGTGGTGCGCCAGCTCCTGGCGCAGGGTCTGCTCGCGGTCCAGGGCGAGTACGGCGTCCTGACCATCACCGACGCGGCGGCCGAGGTGCTGAGCGGGCGCCGGTCGGTGCTGCTGCGCCAGGAGCAGCAGCAGGTACGCAGCCGCAGCGCGCGCAGGTCGCGATCGGCGCCGGTCGACCTGGACCAGCCGCAGCAGGCGCTGTTCGAGCGGTTGCGCGCGTGGCGCGCCGAGACCGCCAAGGAGCAGGGCGTGCCCGCCTACGTGGTGTTCTCCGACGCCACGCTGGCCGGCATCGCCGCCGCCCAGCCGGCTGACCAGGAAGCGCTGCGCGGCGTCTCCGGTGTCGGCGAGGCCAAGCTGGAGCGCTACGGCACTGCCGTTCTCGCGCTGGTCGGTGCAGGCTAGAGGCATGGTGAACCGACTCGCAGCCAGCGCCTCGCCGTACCTGCGCCAGCACGCGGACAACCCCGTCGACTGGCGGGAGTGGGGTCCGGAGGCGTTCGAGGAGGCCCGCGCCCGGGACGTGCCGATCTTCCTCTCGATCGGTTACGCGGCCTGTCACTGGTGCCACGTGATGGCGCACGAGTCGTTCGAGGATCCCGCGGTCGCCGCGATCCTCGACCAGGATTTCGTCTCGATCAAGGTCGACCGCGAGGAGCGCCCCGACGTCGACCAGATCTACATGGACGTCACGGTCGCGCTCACGGGGCACGGTGGCTGGCCGATGTCGGTGTGGCTGACCCCGGACGGTCACGCCTTCCACGCCGGTACCTACTACCCGCCGACCGAGCGGGGCGGCGCACCGTCGTTCACGCAGGTGCTGGCAGCGGTCACCGACGCCTGGACCAACCGGCGCGCTCAGCTGCTCGAGGGCGGCTCCCGGATCACGGCCGAGGTGGCGGCCCGGAGCCGTCCGCCGGCGCCCGCCAGCCTCTCGCGCGCCGACGTCGACCAGGCCGTCGGATCGCTGGTGGCCCAGGCCGACGACGCGTTCGGCGGGTTCGGCGACGCCCCCAAGTTCCCGCCGTCGACGACCCTCGACGCGTTGGTGGCCCGTGCCGCGCAGGCGGACGGGCCGATCGCCGACCAGGCATGGAACGTCGCCGCCGACACGCTGGAGCGGATGGCGCGCGGCGGCATCTACGACCAGCTGGCGGGCGGCTTCGCGCGGTACGCGACCGACCGCGCCTGGGTGGTGCCCCACTTCGAGAAGATGCTCTACGACAACGCGCTGCTGATCGGGTGCTACGCACGGGGCGCGGTCGAGGCGCAGCGCCGCGGCGATCCCCTCGCCGCGCTGTGCGAGCGGGTCGTCGTCGAGACGATCGAGTGGCTCACCACCGAGATGCTGACCGAGCAGGGTGCCTTCGCCTCCTCGCTGGACGCCGACAGCATCGACCCGGCCGACGGCCAGCTCCGCGAGGGCGCCTACTACGTGTGGACGCCCGACCAGCTCGCCGAGGTGGTCGGGGAGGTTGACGGCGATCGGCTCGCCCATGTGCTCGGCGTCGAGCAGGGCGGCACGTTCGAGCACGGCACCTCGACGCTGCAGCTGCGCGTCGACCCGGACGAGCCGGCCTGGTTCGCCGACGCCAGGCAGCGGTTGCGGGCGGCGCGCTCCGAGCGGCCGGCGCCCGGACGCGACGACAAGGTCGTGGCGGCCTGGAACGGCTGGGCGATCGCCTCGATCGTCGACGCGGCGATGCTGCTGGGCCGGCCGGAGTGGCTGCCGGTCGCCCGGCGCGTGGCGACGGCGGTCCTGGAGATCCAGCTCGACGGCGACCGGTTGCGGCGGGTGTCCCTCGGCGGCGTCCCGTCCCAGGCGCCGGGTGCGGCCGAGGACTACGCCGGTACGGCGCTCGGGCTGCTGGCGCTGGCGGGCGCGACCGGCGAGGCGCCCTGGCTCGAGAGCGCGCTGGCGCTGCTCGAGTCCCTGGAGCGGCACTTCCTCGCCGAGGACGGCGGCCTGCACGATGCCGCCGACGACGCCGAGACGCTGGTGCGGCGCCCGCGCGAGGTCGGCGAGAACGCCACCCCGAGCGGCACCACCACGGCCCTGCGCGCCTACCGCGCCGCCTACCGGCTCACCGCGGACGACCGCTGGCGGGTGCGCGCCGAGGCGCTGCTGGCCACCGTGGCGACCCACGTGGCACGCGCACCGCGCGCTGCCGGGTGGGCGCTGGCCGACGCCGTCGCCGAGCACGGCGGCCGGAGCCCCGTGGAGGTCGCGATCGTGGGCGAGGACGCCTCCGGCGAGCTCACGCGTGCCGCCTGGCGCGGCGCACCGCCAGGTTCGGTGGTGGTCACCGGCGCGCCGGACTCGGGCATCCCGCTGCTGACCTCGCGACCGCTCCAGGGCGGCGGCGGCACCGCGTACGTGTGCCGCGGCCACGTCTGCGAGCTACCGGTGACCTCGGTCGATGGCCTGCAGCGGCTCCTCGCCTGACCTGGCCACATCGAGACCGAACAGGTCGGCGAGGACGCGAGCGACGCCGTCGTCGTCGTTGCCGGGAGCGGTCGCGTCGGCGACCTCCAGCAGCGTGGCGTCGGCGTTGGCCATCGCGTAACCGGTTCCTGCCCACGTGATCATGGGGATGTCGTTGGGCATGTCGCCGAACGCGACCACGTCGGCCGCGGTGACGCCGAGCTCGGCGGCCACGCGGGCGAGCGTGGCCGCCTTGGTGATGCCGGCCGCGCTGATCTCGAGCAGATGGGGTCCCGTCCAGGTGACGACGGCGCGGTCGCCGACGGCGTCCAGCGTGGCGGTTCGCAGCCGCTCGGGATCGACTCTCGGGGCGGTGACCAGGAGCTTGACCACCGGGTCGGTCCAGATGCTGCGCAGCGGGCCGCGCGGCGACCCCGGTCGCGGGTCCCACTCGTCGACGAAACGCGGGTCGTACCGGATGCCGCTCTCGGTCTCGAGCGCGAACGTGGCCTCCGGGACCGCCGCCGCGATCGCATCGGTGAGCGCCACGCCGACCTCGGCGTCGATCCCCCACAGGTGCCGCACGCTGCGGCTGGGCACGTCGAACCAGATCGCGCCGTTGCTGACGATCGCCGTCCCGTGGCCACCGACGATCGGCCACAGCTCCTCCATCCAGCGCAACGGCCGGGCGGTCACGAACAGCACCGGGACATCACGTTCGTCGAGCGCGGCCAGCACGGCCCGGGTGTAGCCGGAGACCGTGCCGTCGGACCGGACGAGCGTGCCGTCCAGATCGGTGGCGACCAGCCGCGGCGGCCTCGCGCGGCTCATCGGTGCGCCCGCCGCGAGCCGATCGCGACGACGGCGGCGATCACCCAGCCGACCACGACGCCCCAGTAGGAGCCGATGAACACGCTGCTCGACAACCGGGCCCCGCCACCGTAGGAGGCGACGATCGGCGCCGTCAGCACCGACGCCAGCACGGCGGCGAGCACCACGACCATCCAGACGGCGAGGAAGGAACGCGCACCGTCGAAGCCGCGGCGCACCACGAGTCGCGTGCCGAGCCCGACCAGCACGCCGACGAGCGCGAACGAGACCAGCATGCCCACGAGCCACAGGCCGCCGTCGGGCACCAGATCGAGGATCGTGACCAGCGGGAACGAGGAGCCGGAGGGCAACCACTCCGGCGGCACCGAGCCGGCGCGGGCCACCCGGCTGACGATCTCGGCGCACACCTGCCACAGAACCGCAGCGACCACACCTGCGGTGACGACGAGCCCGGGGCGCTGCTGCATGAGGAGACCGTACCGAGCCACGGCCGCCCCGCACACGACGCGGGCGGGGCGCCCCCGCCGAACCCCGCCCGCGTCTGCTGGAGGAGCGTCAGCCGTTGGCCTCGACGAACCGCTGCCGAGCGCCGTTGACGAGGTCGACGAACGCCTGCAGACCCTGCGCCTCGACCTCGGCGACGTAGGCGTCCCACTCGCTCAGGTCACGCTGCCCCAGGATGAACTGCAGGGTGGCCTGGTCGACCGTGTCCTTGAGCGGCGTCTGCATGATGGCGGCCTGCTCGAGCTCCATCTCGTCCAACGGAGCCGGCGGGTTGGGCTCGCGCGGCGTGCGGTTGGCGAGCACGTCGTCCATGTAGGCGATGGTGCTCTCGGTGCTGTAGGACTCGATCAGCTCGCGCGACTCCGTGGCCTCGGCGAGGAAGCTCGAGAACCCCAGATCCTTCTGCAGGTCCAGCGGCGCGTCCGGGTTGAGGTTCCACAGGTCGGCCGACAGGTCCGGGCTCAGCGTGTAGGTGCCACCCTCCTTGGTGTAGGTCTCGCCCTCGATCCCCCACCGCAGCATCTCCCGGGCCTCCGGGCTGTAGTACAGCCAGTCGAGGAACTGCAGCGTGGCGAGGAAGTTCGGCGACTCGGCCACGTCCGGGGTCAGCATGAACCCGTGCCAGAAGCCGCGTGACCCGATCATCGGGCCCGCGGGTCCTCCGGGCGGCGTGATCATCTTGAGGCCGTAGCTGCCCGCCCCCAGCGTCGCGTCCATCTTCGACATGTACTCGGTGACCGTTCCGGCGGCCCCGCCCATGACGGCGACATCCCCGCGGAAGATCTTGGCGGTGATGACCTCCGAACCTGCACCGGCGTTCTTGGAGGTGAAGGTCTCCGGGTCCAGCAGGCCGTCGGCCACCATGCCGTGGAAGAACTCGAGCATCGTGCGGTACTCCTCGGAGGTACCCGCGTACTTGAGGCCACCGTTGCCGTCGTCGATCATGCCGTCGCCGAACCCCCACCCTGCCCGGGTGCCGAACGCCGGTCCGGCGACGTTGATGATCGAGGCGCCCTCGAACTGCTCGGCGAGCGGGATCGCGTCCGGGTTGCTCTCCTTGATCGTCGCCATGGCGTCCCGGAGCTCGTCCCAGGTCTCGGGGATCGCCAGCCCGAGGTCCTCGAAGATGTCGGTCCGGACCAGCAACGAGAACGTCGGCACCGACACCTCGCGCAGCCCCGGGACCATGTAGTACTTGCCGTCGAACTGCTTGAGGTTGTCGACGAGCAGCTGCAGGTCCCAGTCCTCGACGTACTTGCGGTAGTGCGGCATGTGCTCGATGTAGTCGCTCATCGGCAGCACGGCGCCACCGGAGACGAACGGCTTCTCGTCGCCCGCGTAGATGAGCGGGATGATCTGCGGCGCGTCGCCGGCACTGATCAGCAGGTTGCGTCGGTCGACCGCGTCGCTGAAGGGGACGTTCGAGGTGACCAGGGTGACGTTGGTCAGCTCCGCGATGTGGTCGAAGAGCTGCCACGTGGGCTTGATGTCCTGCTCCGGCCAGTCCGACCAGAGGATCGACAGCTCGAACGGCTCCGTGGCGGTGAACTGCTTGCCGGCCTCGTAGTCCGCCATCGCGCCGACGTCCTTGCCGTCGAGGTCGACGGCGCCCTGCTCACCACCGGCACCCCCGCCGGGGTCGGTGCCGTCGCTGTTGCACGCCGTGATGGCCGCGAGGCCGGCGACGCCGAAGGACCAGCCGAGCAGCTGCCGGCGACTCGGCTTGGGGTGAAAGGTCAATCGCAGGTCAGGCATCGTGTCTCTCCCTTGAGTACGTCGAACGAAACTATCGATCATTGTTCCGACAGTGAGAGTATGACGATAAACCTCCCTGTCGTCAACGCTTGCCGTCGTCCTACTCTGACGACATGGTGGTGACCTTCTTCCCCCACTGGGACTGGATCTACGCCGCCGTCGACGACCTTCCCGGGGCGCGCGCCGCGGACCAGGAGGCCTGGGAGTGCGTGGTGCTCTGGATCGGCGACAAGATGTTCGGGATCGTCGGCCAGGACAGCCGCGGGCGCGAGCTCCTGACGCTGAAGCTGCCGCCCGAGGACAGCGAGGCGCTGCGTCAGCAGCATGCGTTCGTCGAGCCCGGCTGGCACCTCAACAAGCGGCACTGGAGCTCGGTCGTGCTCGCCGACGTCGTCGAGGACAGGCAGCTGGTCACCGAGCTGCTCGAGGACTCCTACGACTGCCTGCTGGACACGCTCCCCCGGTGGCGGCAGCGGGAGGTCAGACTGCTGACATGAGCGAGGACCCGGTGAAGGCGGCCCAGGCCGCCTCGTTCGACGCAGCCGCGGACACCTACGAGCGGGCGCGGCCCGGCTACCCCGAGGAGGCGGTCGCCTGGCTGCTGGAGACCCGGCCCCGGGACGTCCTCGACCTCGGCGCCGGCACGGGCAAGCTGACCCGTGCGCTGGTGGGTCGCGTGGACACGATCCATGCCGTGGACCCGAGCCCGAACATGCTGGCCCAGCTCCGCGCCGCCGTGCCCTCGGCGAGGACAGCCGTGGGGACGGCCGAGGAGATCCCGCTCCCCGACGCGAGCGTCGACGCCGTGCTGGCCGCACAGGCGTGGCACTGGGTGGACACCAGGCGGGCGGTGCCGCAGGTGCGCCGCGTGCTGCGGCCCGGTGGTGTGCTCGGGCTGATCTGGAACGTGCGGGACGAGTCGGTGCCGTGGGTCGCCCAGCTCACGCAGATCATGCAGGGATCGGCTGCTGAGCGCTACGTCGCGGAGGATCGTGTGCCGCAGGACCTCGGCCCGGTGGAGCGCCTGACCCTGCGGTGGGAGAGACCCTTCACGCGGGAGAGCCTGCTCGATCTCGTCGCCTCACGCAGCTACGTCATCACGGCGACCCCCGAGGCGCGCGCCGAGATCCTGGATCGCGTCTCGGAGCTGCTCGCGAGCCATCCCGACCTGGCCGATCCCGATAGCTGGCGGATCCCCTACCGCACCGCGGCCTACCGCATCAGCCTCGCCTGACCCGAGGCGAGCCGAGAACACCGGACGCGCTCCGCCGTCGGGCCTCAGCGGACGCGGTCGACGCGCCCGGAGTCCCACACGGGCTCGTCGCTCTCCCGCACCGAGCCGTCGGCGCCGAGCACGAGGAACCGGTGGAAGGACCGTGCGAACCAGCGGTCGTGCGTGACGGCGAGCACGGTGCCCTCGAACGTCAGGAGCGCGCTCTCCAGTGCCTCGGCGGACTCGAGGTCGAGGTTGTCGGTGGGCTCGTCGAGCAGCAGCAGGGTCGCACCCGACAGCTCGAGCAGCAGGATCTGGAACCGCGCCTGCTGCCCTCCGGACAGCGACTCGAAGCGCTGCAGCGCCGAGCGGGCCAGGCCGTAGCGGTCGAGGACACGTGCCGCTTCCTCGCGCGGCCGGCCACGCCGGTGGTCGTCGCCGCGATGGAGGATGTCCAGCAGGGTGCGTCCGACCAGCGCGGGCTGGGCGTGGGTCTGGGCGAACCATCCTGGGCGCACGCGCGACCCGAGCCGCACGACCCCGGTGTGGGCGACCGGCTCCGGGTTCACGTGCCCGACGGGCCGGTGCTCCACGTCCGGGTCGCTGCCACCCGCGGCCAGCAGCCGGAGCAGGTGCGACTTGCCCGAGCCGTTGCTGCCGAGCACCGCGACGCGCTCGCCGAACCAGACCTCGAGGTCGAACGGCCGCATCAGACCGGTGAGCTCGAGGGACTCGGCCACGACGGCGCGCTTGGCGGTGCGACCGCCGTCGAGCCTCATCGTGACCTGCTGCGGGACCGGGACCTCCTCGGGCGGGCCGATGCGCTCGAACCGCGCGAGCCGGGTGCGCGCGGCCTGCAGCCGCGAGGCCATGTCGGAGTTGTAGGCCGCCTTCTGCTTGTACATGACGACGAGGGCCTTGAGCTTGGCCTGCTCCTCGTCCCATCGCCGACGGCGGTCCTCCAGGTCCGCGTTCCTCGCCTCCCGGGCCTGCGGGTAGGTCTCGAACGAGCCGGGATGGACCCAGAGCCGGGAACCGAGACCGCTGGGCTCGAGGGTGGCGATCGCGGTGGCGACGCGTGCGAGGAGCTCGCGGTCGTGGCTGATCAGGAGCACGGTCTTGCCGGAGGAGACGAGCTGCTCCTCCAGCCAGCGCTTGCCGGGGACGTCGAGGTAGTTGTCCGGCTCGTCGAGCAGCAGCACCTCCTCGGGACCGCGGAGCAGCACCTCGAGGACGAGCCGCTTCTGCTCGCCGCCGGACAACGTGGTGACGGCGCGCCACTGGGCGCGCTCGTATGGGGTGCCCAGCGCCGCGACGGTGCAGATGTCCCACAGGGTCTCGTGCTCGTAGCCGCCGACGTCGGCCCAGTCCGCCAGCGCCTGCGCGTAGGCGAGCTGGACCTGCTCGTCCTCGCGCTCCATCATCGCGACCTCGGTGCGGTCGATCTCGGCGGCCGTCCGGCGGATCGGATCCGGGGCGACCGAGAGCAGCAGGTCGCGGACCCTGCTCTCGTCGTGCACCTGACCGATGAACTGCCGCATGACGGCGAGCCCGCCGGCGCGGGCCACGGCACCCTCCGGGATCGGGAGGTCACCGGCGATCATCCGGACGAGGGTGGTCTTGCCCGCGCCGTTGGGACCCACGAGCGCCACCCGCGCACCCTCGCCGACCCGGAGCGAGACCTCGTGCAGCAGAGGCCGCCCGTCCGGGAGCACGTAGCTGATCCCGGAGACGTCGAGGAAGCCCATGGGGCCAGTGTGCGGGGTCCGGCGCGTCGGCGTCACGGGCATTCGGTCGACGGCTCCCTGCGAGCGTCGAGATCGCGCCCCGAGGGTCGAGCTGGGGACGGCGTGAGCGGACTGTCAGGACATCTGGTTACGGTCGGGGCATGACGGATCCCGCTCCCCCGCCCGAGCCCTGGTACGGCGAGCCCGAGGAACCGCCCTTCCCCGACCCCGAGGAGTGGGGCGCTCCCTACGGCGCACCTGCCCGGCCCGCCGCTGCGGCCGCGCCGCTGCCGCCGCCGGACCCGGAACAGCTCCGTGCCGAGGCGGAAGCGGCGCTGCGGCGGCTGGTCGGCCGTGACGAGGCCGAGCTGCGGGAGGACCAGTGGCGCGCGATCGACGCCCTGGTGACCCACCGCCGTCGAGCACTCGTGGTGCAGCGAACCGGATGGGGCAAGTCGGCGGTCTACTTCGTGGCGACGTCGCTGCTGCGGGCGCGCGGCGCCGGCCCGACCGTGATCGTCTCGCCGCTGCTCGCGCTGATGCGCGACCAGATCGCCGCGGCGGAGCGCGCCGGTATCCGTGCCGTGACCGTGAACTCGGCGAACACCAACGAGTGGTCGGCGATCTACCAGCGGATCGCCGCCGGTGAGGTCGACGTGCTGCTGTGTTCGCCCGAGCGGCTCAACAACCCCGACTTCCGCGACGAGGTCCTTCCCCGCCTGGCCGCCAGCGCCGGCCTGGTGGTCGTCGACGAGGCCCACTGCATCTCCGACTGGGGTCACGACTTCCGGCCCGACTACCGGCGGATCCGCACCCTGCTCGCCGACCTGCCCGAGGGCATCCCCGTGCTCGCCACCACGGCCACGGCGAACGAGCGCGTGACGACCGATGTCGCCGAGCAGCTGGGATCCGGCGCGGACGTGCTCGTGCTGCGCGGCGGGCTGGACCGGCCTTCGCTGCACCTGGCGGTCGTGCAGCTGCCCGACGTCTCGACGCGGCTGGCCTGGCTGGTCGAGAACCTGCGCGGGTACACCGGCTCCGGGATCGTGTACTGCCTCACGGTCGCAGCCGCCGAGCAGACGGCGACCCAGCTGCGAGCCGCCGGCTACCCCGTGGCCTCCTACACCGGGCAGACCGACCCCTCGGAACGGGAGCAGCTCGAGGCCGACCTCAAGGAGAACCGGGTCAAGGCGCTGGTGGCCACCTCGGCGCTCGGCATGGGGTTCGACAAGCCCGACCTGGGCTTCGTGATCCACCTGGGCGCTCCGCCGTCGCCGATCGCGTACTACCAGCAGGTCGGCCGCGCCGGGCGCGCCGTCACGCGTGCCGACGTGGTGCTGCTGCCCGCCGCGGAGGACAAGGCGATCTGGGACTACTTCGGCTCGATGGGCTTCCCGCAGCAGTCGGACGTGCGGGCCACGCTCGCCGAGCTGCCGATGCTGGGCGAGGGCGCGATCTCGGTCGCCGCGCTCGAACCTCTGGTCGACCTGCGCCGGAACCGGCTCGAGATGATGCTCAAGGTCCTCGACGTCGATGGTGCGGTCCGCCGCGTGCGTGGCGGCTGGGCGAGCACGGGCGAGGAGTGGAGCTACGACGCCGACCGGTACCGCCGGGTGGACGAGGCTCGCCTCGCCGAGCAGGAGGCGATGCTCACCTACCAGCGCACCGACGGCTGCCGCATGACCTACCTGCGCCGGTGTCTCGACGACCCCGAGCTGCAGCCTGACGAGCGGTGCGGGCGCTGCGACAGCTGCGGCGGCGTGAAGCCGCCCGGGCTACCGGCCGATGCCTCGGTGAGCGCCGCGCGTGAAGGGCTGGACGTCATCGGCGTCGAGATCATGCCGCGGCGGCAGTGGCCGTCCGGCATGAAGCAGCTCGGGATCGAGGTGAGCGGCCGGATCGGGCCGGACGAGCAGCCGGAGCCGGGGCGTGCCCTCGCCCGGCTCGACGGCCTCGGCTGGTCCCTGCCGCTGCGCGAGCTGCTCGCCGGTCCCGACGGCGAGCTGCCGGTCAGCCTGCGCGACCCGCTCACGCGGCTGCTGCGGGAGTGGCAGCCCGAGGTCGACGCGATCGTCGCGATCGACTCGGCCACGCGCCCGCAGCTGGCGCGCCACCTCACCGCCGGGGTCGCCGCGCTGCTGGGCGTGCCGGTGGTCGGGGCGATCCGGCCTGCGCCCGGGAGCGAGCCCGGCAGGCACGACGTCAACTCCGCGCAACGGCTGGCGGGCGTGGTGCGTCGGTTGCCGTCGGTCGAGGGCATCGACGTCGACGGGCGCCGGGTGCTGCTCGTCGACGACAGCGTCGACTCCGGGTGGACGCTCACGCACACGGCCAGGATGCTGCGGAACAGCGGTGCCGCAGCGGTGCTGCCGCTGGTGCTCGCCCAGCGCTGATGCGGCCGGTCGACGCGCTGCTCAGCCCTCGGTCCCCCAGACCGACTCGCGCCCGGTGATGACGGCGACGTCGACCTCGTTGCCCTCGGGGTCGGCGATCGTGACCCAGTACGGCGCCTCGCTGTCCCGCACGAGGTGCCCACCCGCTGCCAGCGCGGCGGCGATGCGCGCCTCGGACCGGTCGCGCGGGACGAACAGGTCGATGTGCGTCCGGTTCCGTTGCGCTCGCCGCGCGGCGTCGCCGTCGAGGTCCTGGAAGAACACCGGTGGGCCCCAGCGCAGCGGGTCGACGATGTCGGTGACACCGAGCGCCCGCCGGGGGTCGTCGACGTAGCCGAGCACGGCGCGCCAGAAGTCGCGGACCCGGTCGATGTCGACGGCGTCGATCCCGATCTGGACGAACCGCAGCGGCTCGGGATCGGCGACGAGGCCTCTCCCGCGCGCCGCCGCCTGCAGCTGCGCGGCCATGTCGGCGAACCGCTCGTCCATCTCCCAGCCGTCCTTGGCGGAGTCGAACGTCACGCCGTGGGGTCGCAGGTCGATGAGCAGCTCGACCTGCGCAGCATCGGCGATGGCGGCTGCGTGCACCGCCAGCTCGGCCGCCACCTGGTCGGACTCGACGGGGTAGTGCGTCATCGCCCCGAACATCAGCACCCAGTCGGACAGCTCGGGCCGCTCGTCCCAGTCCCCTGACGGGGGGACGACATCGATCTCGTTGCCCTCGCCGTCGGCCAGGCACACGCCGAACGGACCGCCGAACGCCTCGGAGGCCGACGCCTCGACCAGGGCACGACGCGTCTCCTCGACGGCGAACGCGGTGCGGCTGACATCGACATGGATCCGGTTCCGGAGCGGTCGCGGGGCATCGCTGCCCTGGATCCACACCGGCGGGTTGCGGCGCAGCGGGTCGACCAGGTCGTCGTCGCCGACCTGCTCGTACCCCAGCGCTGCCTGCCAGAACGGCACGACCGCCGCGGCGTCGACCACGTCGATCGCCAGCTGCACATCGCTCAGCACGCTCGGATCTGCTCGCAACCCCGCCGCAGCCGCGAGCCTGGAGATCTCCCGCGCCGTGCCCACGACCGAGATCGGCAGTCCCGGCGACGTGGGGCGCAGCGTCACGCGCACACCGTTGCGGCGCACCCTCCACTCGATCAGCACCGGCGCCGGCTGGGCGTCCTGGCGACCGGTGCCCGCGAGCCCGGCATGGGCGACCGCCGCCACGAGGGCGGCGCCGTCGCTGAACGAGGGCGCCACGAACCAGGCATCCACCCCGTTGGCGAGCACGCGCCAGTCCTGCACACCCTCGGCGGACTCGAGCTCGACGGACGACACGGTCTCGGTCATGGGTGCCACGCTAGGGGCCACGGCGGACGATGCGCTTCCGGATGGCGGTTCGCTGTGGTGCGGCCGCGGCCCCCCCTCGACCTACCGGCGCGGGCTGAGCAGCCGCTCCAGCGGGATGGTCCCGTCCTGCCACGGCAGCAGCAGCCACCCGACCAGGTACGCGGCGACCCCGAAGAACGGCAGCAGGAACGCCAGCAGCATCCCGATCCGCACCACCGTGACGCTGACCCCGGTCTTCGCGGCGATGCCGCCGCAGATGCCGCCGACCAGGCGGTTCGGGCCACGTGTGAAACCGGCCTTGCGGATGCTGTCGAAGAAGGTCTCCATACGCTCCAGGCTACGGTTGCCGGGTCGCGGTGACCATGGGGATGTCCCCCGCTCAGGCGGTGGGTCGCCCCCGCCGCAGCTGCGCCGCAGCACCGTGCGCCGGCAGGTCCTCGGCCTCGGCCAGCGCCGACAGCGAGTCGGTGACCGCATCGAGGGCCGCCGCGTCGTACTCGATCACCTGGACCGAGCGCAGGTAGGCGTGCACGTTGAGGCCCGCCGCGTACCGCGCGGTGCCACCGGTCGGCAGCACGTGGTTCGATCCCGCGAGGTAGTCCCCCAGCGGCACCGGCGAGTACGGCCCCACGAAGATCGCGCCCGCGTTCCGGACGCGTGCCGCCACGGCCGCGGCGTCGGCCGTCTGGATCTCGAGGTGCTCGGCCGCGTACGCCTCGACCACCTCGAGGCCGTGGTCGAGGTCGTCGACGAGGACCACGCCGGACTGCGGCCCGCTCAGCGCGGCCCGGATCCGTTCGGTGTGCTTGGCCTCGCCGGCCTGCTGCTCGACCTCGAGCGCGACGGCGGTGGCGAGCTCGGGTGAGTCGGTCACGAGCACCGAGGCGGCGGCAGGGTCGTGCTCGGCCTGCGAGACCAGGTCCGCCGCGACGAAGGCCGGATCCGCCGTGTCGTCGGCCAGCACGGCGATCTCGGTGGTGCCCGCCTCGGAGTCGATGCCGACGACGCCCAGGACGGCGCGCTTGGCTGCCGCCACGTAGATGTTGCCCGGCCCGGTGACGACGTCGACGGGCTCGCAGCGGTTCGCGACGTCGTCCTCGGTGCCGCTCACCCCGTAGGCGAGCATGGCGATCGCCTGGGCACCACCGGCGGCGTACACCTCGTCGACGCCGAGCAGCTCGCACGCCGCGAGGATCGTGACCTCGGGCCAGCCGTCGTTGTCCTTCTGCGGCGGGCTGGTCACGGCGAGCGACTCGACCCCCGCGACCTGCGCCGCCACCACGTTCATCACGACCGAGGACGGGTAGGCAGCCAGTCCGCCCGGCACGTAGAGCCCGACCCGGCGCACCGGCACCCAGCGCTGGTGCACGAGCGCGCCGTCGGCGAGCTCGGTCGTGCGCTCGACCGGCAGCTGAGCCTCGTGGCCGAGCCGGGTCCGGCGGATCGCCTCGACCAGCGCCTCCCGCACGGCGGGAGTGAGCGCGGCCGGTGCCGCGGCCAGCACCTCACGGGGCACGCGCAAGGACTGCGGTGCCACGCCGTCGAAGTCCTCGGCATAGCGCTGAAGTGCCGCGGCGCCGTCAGCGCGAACGGCGGCCAGGATCGGCGCAACCCGCTCGGTCGCGAGCTCGATGTCCAGCTCCGCTCGCGGCAGTCGCGCGCGCAGCTGGGCCGCGCTGAGCGTCGTTCCGCGCAGGTCGATCGTCCGCATCACGGGAGCGAGTGTAGGCAGAGCTGCCACCGGCCGACGTAGGCGACCACGTCGCAGGATCGCCGCCCGCTCGTAGCTCACGTCCCACCAGTGCGCCACCGGGACGACCGGTGGCAGCGCTCCCTCCGCGACCATCCGCAACGTGCGGCGGCGGCACAGCAGCAGCCACCGCAGCATCTGCGCGGTCATGACCACCGCGGCGAGCCCGAGCACCGCGAGCCCCCAGCGGTAGTCGAGCAACGTGGGGTCGGATCCCCCGCTGCGGATGTCGACGACGACACCGACGAGCACCGTGCCCAGCATCGCGGTCGTGAAACCGGCGACGTTGACGATGCCGGTCGCGAGCGCGTGCCGCGCGGGATCGCTGTGGTCGCGCGCGATCTGGAACGCGACCTGCGAGGCGGGGCCGCCGACGGCGAGCACGATCGTCACGGCGACGACGACGCCGAACGGCACCTGCCCGCCCGGCCAGCCGAGCAGGACCGCCCAGGCGAGCACACCCGCCACCGCGGTGCCCAGCGCGAGCGGTGCCCGGGCTCCGCGGCGCCGGCTCGTGACCGGTCCCAGCACCAGGCTGGCACCGAGCATGCCGAGCACGAAGAAGGTCAGCACCGAGGCGGCCTGCGTCTCCGGGAGGCCCAGGCCGTCGGTCAGATAGGGGAAGGCCCAGAGCGCGGTGAAGGCGGTGCCGGTGGCCATCGTGGCCGCGTGCATCCAGAACGCGAGCCGGATCTCCGGGACCATCCAGGTGCGCCTGACGTCCGCGAGCAGCGGCCGCAGCCGGGAGCGGCTGCCGGGCGCCTCGGCCGTTCCGGTGGTGGCCGGACCCGGTGCCGGACGCGTCCGCAACCTGTGCGGCGCCGAGTCCGCCGGCCGGAGCAGGAGCACCGCGTAGGCGAGCGAGATCGCGCCCGCGACGCCGAGCGTGCGTGTCCAGCCCCAGCTCGAGAAGGCGAACGCGAGCGGGATGGTCGCGAGCAGGTTGCCGACCATCGCGAACAGCCCGGTGACCATCGCCATCATGGCGAACCGCCGCGGTGCGAACCACAGCGACACCAGTCGGATCACGGCGATGAACACCGCGCTGTCGCCGACGCCCAGCAGCGCTCGCGCGGCCAGGGCCAGCGGGTAGGAGGTGGCGAGGGCGAACGTGATGGCGGCGACACCGAGGATCGTGGTCGCGGCGAGCAGGACGCGGCGCGGCCCCCAGCGGTCGATCGCGAGCCCCCACGGCACCTGCATCGCCGCGTAGGTCCCGAGCTGGAGCGTGACGAACGAGCCGAGCTGGGCTGCGCTCACGCCGAGCCGCTCGACGGCGAGGGGGCCGGCGACGCCGAGCGACATCCGGTGCGTCACCGACAGCACGTAGACGCCGCACGCGAGCAGCCAGACGGCCCAGGGTGACCGGCGGGCAGCCGCGAAGGGGTGCAGGTGGTGGCTCAGGCTGCCATTGTCCTGGACACCCGGCGCCGCGGGCTAATCGACCACGTTGCGGGCGCCGACCTTCGCCCGGCGCTCCTTCTCCTTCGCAGCGCGCGCCTGGTCCTCGGCCTTCTGCGAGGCCTGGGCGAAGCCGGCCAGCAGGCCGCTGTCGTCGCCGTCGAACCGTCGGTACCGGATCTGGCTGAACACCGTGGTCAGCCGTCGGTCGAGATAGGCGATCGCTGCCTTGCCGAGCAGCCAGAACGCGACGACGCCGTTGAGCACGCCGACGAGCACAGCCCACCAGGGCGGTTGCCCCGGCGTGCCGAGCACCCCGGTGAGGCTCAGCACGATCGCCGCGACGGTCGGTGCCACCAGCAGCGTCGTGCCCCACATGGCCACCTGCGCCTGCAGGCTCAGGTCGCCGCCGGCGTCGTTGGGACCCACGCGGCGGCGCGGGTCGACGCCGGGCGAGACCCCGATCGCCGACAGCAGCACCGAGACGCCCGACGCCACGCCGAACAGCGCAGGCAGCATCGCCGCCACCAAGGCCCACACCCACGCGGACCCCGTGATCAGGGTGAACAGCGCCGAGACGGCGAGCGCGGGCAACGCGAACAGCAGGATGGTGGCGAGCTGGCGACCCCGCACGTCCGCCCGCACGGTGTCCTCACGCCGGCCCACGATCGTCATCCACAGGGCGGTGCCGTCCTGGCCGTAGAGGTTGCACCCACCGAGCGCGACCATGAAGGCGACGACCAGCCCCGCCAGCGGCGCGAAGTCCCGCCCCCAGGGCGCGGTGAGGGCGAAGACCCCGATCGTGATCCCGGCCCAGATGGAGGACCTGAGCTCCAGACTGCGCCACGGGTCGCGCCACCACTGCCGCAGCTCCTTGCCGAGCACGGCCCCGGTGGCGCTCTGCGGCAGCACGGGTCGACCGGTGAGCACGCGTGACCCCGCCGGCCGCCGGCGGCGTCGAGCGGTGCCGCCGTCGACCTCGGTGCGCAGCAGCATCATGGCGAGCACGACGAGCACGACCACCGCCACCAGCAGCAGACCGAGCCACCCGAGCACCGCCAGCCCCTCGCCCGCACCCGCTGCGCTCGCGGCGTTCAGCGCCCAGGAGGAGGGGAGCCACGCCAGCACCCCGGCCACCTGCGTGCCGACGCCGCCCTGCAGCAGCTCCGGGATCGTCGCGAACGCCTGCGCCACCACGATCCACCCCGCCAGCATGCTGCCGATGATGAGCCCGAACTGCATCGCGGAGATCTCGACCCCCAGCCGGGTGCGCATGGCGGCACCCAGCAGGGCGTACACCACGCGCGACAGCGTCAGCGCGAGCACCCAGGTCAGTGTCGCACCGAGGATCGCGACCGGGACGGCGAGCAGCGCCTGCCCGCCCGCCGCGGCCGGGACGGCGATCACCGCAGCCGCCAGCAGCACATATCCCGAGGCGACACCCGGAAACGTGGACACCAGCAGCCCGACGGCCAGCTTGCGCCGGTCCAGCGGCAGCAGCGCGAAGTACTCCGGTCGCAGCACACCGGCGCCCGACATGGTCACGGGCCCCAGCGCCGCCCCGACGAGCCACATCAGCAGCAGCAGGGCGATCACCTCCGCCCGGACCGCCTCGGCGGCCGTCACCGCGCCCGCCCAGGTCGCGGCGACGAGCAGGGCCCCCACGAGCCAGCCCAGCAGCCGCATCCCCCGCGGGCTGTTGCGGAGCATGGCGAACTTCATCGAGATCAGGACGCCAACCACGACAGCTCCTCGTCACCGAGCCCGCGCTCACCGACCAGCCCGACGAATCGCTCCTCGAGCGAGGCGCCGGCCCTCACGTCGTCGAGCGTGCCGTCCGCGAGCACCTGGCCGCGCGCGATGATCGCCACGCGGTCGCACAGCTGCTCCACCAGCGCCATCACATGGCTCGACATCACCACCGAACCGCCCGCAGCGGTGAACCGTCGCAGGATCTTCGTCAGCACCCGCGCGGACACCGGGTCGACCGCCTCGTACGGCTCGTCGAGGACGAGCACGCGCGGCGAGTGGAGCAGCGCGGTCGCGAGCCCGATCTTCTTGCGCATGCCGGTGGAGTACTCGAGCACCACTGTGCCGTGCTCCTCCGCCTCGTCCAGCTCCAGCACCCGCATCAGCTCCTGGGTGCGCGACCGGATCACGGCGGTCTCCATGCCGCGCAGCCGGCCCCAATAGGTGAGCAGCTCGGCGCCGGTGAGTCGCTCGGGCAGCGCGAGCCCGTCGGGCAGCACGCCCAGCGCGGTCTTGGCGCCGATGGGATCGCTCCAGACGTCGATCCCGAGCACGTGGGCACGGCCGGCGGTCGGCCGGAGCAGTCCCACCGCCATCGACAGCGCCGTCGTCTTGCCCGCCCCGTTCGGCCCGACCAGTCCGTAGAAGGCGCCCTGCGGGACGCTGAGGTCGACGTCGTCGACCGCCACCTTCTCGCCGAACTCCTTGCGCAGCCCGGACAGCTCCAGGGCGGGTACTCGATCCGTCTGCTCCATGACCTCAAGCATCGATGGTGTGCGGCCTCGGCACATCCCCCGCGCGTCGGAATCCGGTCAGCCGTCCCCTCGTGCTGCTAGCTACCCTTCGCCGCCGCCCGCGCAGCCTCCTTCGCGGTCGCCTTGGCGCGGTCGCGCGCCGTCCGTGCCCGCGACTCCTCACGCTCGAGCTGGCTCACGCGCCGCTGCGTGGCCTTGCGCAACGCGATCGCCGCCTCGAGGTCGGCCTCGGCGGCTGCGAGCGCCTGTTCGGGGGTGCGATCCACCTCGGCCTCAGGTGCGCTCTGGACGCCCTCCAGCGCTCTCTCGATGCCGGGCAGCAGCAGCGCGAGGGCGATGCCGAAGTCGTCGTCGTCCGGAGCGCCGCCGTCACCGAAATAGGCACCGCTCGTGACGAGCGGCGCGATGTCCGGCAGGGAGCCGTTGGTCGCGACCTCCAGCACGAGCCGTCGCGTCGCCTCGCCGACCGGCTCCTGGACACCGATGTCCCGTTCCATCATCGCGAACCCCCGGACATGGACCGAGAGCGTCATCAGCACGCCGAGCTTGAAGGTCGGCGAACCGGAGAGCGTCCGCATCGCCCGCATCCCGGCGTCGACGGTGCGCATCTGCCCGGGCATCAGCAGCGTCTCCATCGAGAGCGGGATGTCGAGCGCCCACGGGTGTCGCCGGTACGTCTCGTGCATCCGGGTGGCCCACTGCTCGAGGCCGATGCGCCAGTCGTCGGGATCGATCGGCCACACCTCGTCACCCACGGAGGCGTCGAGCATGAGCTGCTGGAGATCGTCCTTGGACGCGATGTACCGGTAGAGCGCCATCGTCGTGAAACCGAACGCCTGAGCGACGCGCTGCATGGTGACGGCGGGCAGGCCCTCGGCATCGGCGATCTCGATCGCCGCCTCCACGATGCGCTCGTGGCTCAGCTCCCGCTTGGGCCCGCGTTGCGGCGCTGCCGCCACACCCCAGGCGAGCGCCACCAGCCGTGCCACCTCGTGCTCCGCCATCGGTCCTCCCCGTCTCGTCGAGATCCGCTGCACCCCGGCAGCACACCGCGAACAGTGTTGCATGCAGACAGTTTCGTCCGCATACTGTGTGCGTCGCATACTGTGGACATTGCATACTGATTGAGCCGCATACAGATTGGACATCGCCGTGGCTGAACCCCTCGAGATCTCCGGACTCGTCAAGACCTATCGCCAACCGGTCCTCGACTACCTCGATCTGGTGGTCTCCGGCGGAGTCTTCGCACTCCTCGGGCCCAACGGGGCGGGCAAGACCACGCTCGTCTCGATCCTCACCACGCTCGTACGGCCCGATGCCGGGGTGGCACGCATCGGCGGCGTCGACGTCGTGCGGGACCCCGCCGGGGTACGCCGGCTCGTGGCCGCCACCGGCCAGGAGACGACCATCGACGACCTCCTCACCGGCCACGAGAACCTCGTGATGCTCGGGCGGTTGCTCGGACTGGGAGCCCGGGCGCGCGCGCGTGCCGACGAGCTGCTCGAGCAGGTCGGCCTCGTGGCCGCGGCGGGACGACGCGTGAGCACCTACTCGGGTGGCATGCGCCGACGACTCGACCTCGCCGCGTCCTTCATGACCCAGCCGTACGTGCTCTTCCTCGACGAGCCCACCACGGGTCTGGACCCCGTGAGCAGGCGTCGGGTCTGGGACGACGTGCGCACGCTGGCCAGCACGGGCACGACCGTGTTCCTCACGACGCAGACGCTCGACGAGGCCGAGGCGCTCGCGGACCGGATCGCCGTCCTGCGTCAGGGCACGATCGTCGCCGACGGCACCGCAGCCGAGCTCACGGCGCTCGTCGGAGGTCAGCGGATCGACCTGCTGGACGCGGACGGCCGGCTCGTCCACAGCGTCGAGACCGACGGCAGCGCCGGCTCGGTCGAACGCGCTCTCGCAGCCCTGGCACCGCACCAGCGCGGGCTGCAGGTCTCCCTGCACTCCCCCACGCTCGACGATGCCTTCGTCGCGCTCACCCGTGATCACGAGGAGGTGGCGGCATGACCGCCCTGGCCCCCGGTTCGTCGACCCTCGCCGAGCGCGGCGTGGGACCGCTGCGATCGAGCGGCATCTTCATCGGCCGCAGCCTGCGGCACGCCCTGCGTGACGGCGAAGGGCTCACCATGGCCGTCGCGCTGCCCGTGCTGATGCTGCTGATGTTCGTGTACGTGTTCGGCGGCGCCATCCAGGCGGAGGGGTACGTCGACTTCGTCGTGCCCGGCGTCATCCTCGTCTGCGCAGGCTTCGGCGCCTCGTCGGTCGCCGTCGCGGTCAACCGCGACGTCACGCTGGGAGCGATGCGGCGGTACCGCACGATGCCGATCGTCTCGGCGACGGTGCTCGCCGGGCACATCGTGGCGAGCCTGCTGCGCAACCTGCTCGCCACGTCGATCGTGATCGCCGTGGCGGTGGCGATCGGGTTCCGCCCCACCGCGACCCCGCTCGACTGGCTGGCGGCGCTCGGGCTCGTCGCGGTCTGGATCCTCGCGATCACCGCGCTCTTCGCATTCATCGGTCTGGTCTCCTCCAGTCCCGAGGCGGCCAACGGCTACGGCTTCGCCCTGCTCTTCCTGCCCTACCTCTCGAGCGCCTTCGTGCCGCTGGAGACCATGCCGGAGGCGCTGCAGCCGATCGCCCGCCACCAGCCGATGAATCCGCTCGTCGAGTCGATCCGTGGGCTGCTCGTCGGGGTCGGTGAGCCACCCGTGGCGATCAGCCTCGCCTGGTGCGCCGGCATCCTCGCGGTCGCCGCCGTGCTGATCGTCTGGGGCTTCCGCCGCAGCCGCGACCGATGAGGACGCTGCCGCGGGTCCGGCTAGATCTTCACCATGAACGTGAAGCCGGGCTCGCGGCAGCCTGCGGGGACGTCGGTGTCGTAGCCCTCGACCGGCAGCTTGACGATGTCACCGCGCAGGTGCACGTCGCGCTCGAGCCAGTACCGGTTGTCGGCGACCCACAGCGATTCGCTGTCCCACCGGGTCCCCAGATCGGGGAACAGCACCAGCCAGCGCCGGCCGTCCGTACCGTCGAGGTACGTGCAACCGGCCTCGCGGCGCAGCATCCCGGTGATGACGTCGGCGCGGCGCCCCGGCAGCGGCGGGCTGAAGACCGCCACGTCGTCGGCGCGCGCGACGGTCGGCTGCTGGGCCGAGACCAGCGCGAAGACCCCGACGACGATGAGCACCAGCAGCGTCACACCGACGATCACCGGGGTCCAGCCCCGCATCGATGAGCGCCGCGCCCGGTTCACCGGCTAGACCAAGCAGTGCGGGCCGAGCAGTGCCTTGAGGTCGCCGTACAGGGCGGGCGTGCGCTGCACGCGCAGCGAGTCCTCCAGCCGCAGCACCGTGGCACGGCCCGGTGACGTCAGCTTGAGATGCACCTCGGTGACACCTGGGTGGGTGCTGAGGATGTCCCGCAGCTGCTCGACCATCGGCGGGGTGCACCGGTTGGAGGGCAGGCTCACCAGCACCGGGGCGTCGTCGGTGATCGTGGTGTCGGGGACCGACATCTCCATCGCGAGCAGCGCCATCGTGTCGTCGCGTCGCCGGACGCGGCCCTTGACCACGACGACGGCGTCCTCGGCGAGCTGGGTGGAGTAGCCCAGGTAGGTCTCGCCGAAGAACATCACCTCGACACTCCCGGCCATGTCCTCGATGGTGACCGCGGCCCACGCGTTGCCCGCCTTGGACACCTTGCGCTGCAGCCCGGTGATCAGGCCGGCGATCGTCACGGTCGAGCCGTCGGGGCGGTCCGCATCCTCGTTGAGCGTGGCGATCGAGACGTCCGCGGCCTGCTCCAGCACGTGCTCGATCCCCGCGAGGGGGTGGTCGGAGACGTAGAGCCCGAGCATCTCGCGCTCGAACGCGAGCTTCTGCTTCTTGTCCCACTCGGGCATCTCGGGCACGGCGATGGAGAACGTCATGCCGACGCCGCCGTCGCTGCCGAGGTCGTCGAGCGAGGCGAACAGGTCGAACTGTCCCTCGGCCTCCTTGCGCTTGGCGCCGATCACGGCGTCGACGGCCTGCTCGTGCACCGCCAGCAAGGAGCGTCGGGTGTGGCCGAGCGAGTCGAACGCGCCCGCCTTGATCAGCGACTCGATCGTCCGCTTGTTGCAGACGACCGCAGGCACCTTGTCGAGGAAGTCGGTGAAGGAGGTGAAGTCGCCCTTCTCCTCGCGCGCCGCCACGATCGCGTCGACGACGTTGGCGCCGACGTTGCGCACCGCCGTCAGCCCGAACCGGATGTCGTCACCGACCGGCGTGAACAGCGCGTCCGAGGCGTTGACATCCGGCGGCAGCACCGTGATGCGCATGCGACGGCACTCGTTGAGGTACAGCGCCGACTTGTCCTTGTCGTCGCGCGTCGAGGTCAGCAGCGCCGCCATGTACTCGGTGGCGTAGTTGGCCTTCAGGTAGGCGGTCCAGTACGAGATCAGCCCGTACGCCGCCGAGTGGGCCTTGTTGAAGGCGTAGTCCGAGAAGGGCACCAGCACGTCCCAGAGCGCCTTGATGGCGTCATCGGGGTAGCCGTTCGCGCGCATCCCGGAGCTGAAGGGGACGTACTCGGCGTCGAGCACCTCCTTCTTCTTCTTGCCCATCGCCCGGCGGAGCAGGTCCGCCTGCCCGAACGTGTACCCGGCCAGGGTCCGGGCGATCTCCATCACCTGCTCCTGGTACACGATCAGGCCGTAGGTGGTGGACAGGATCTCCTCGAGCGGTCCGGTCAGGGCCGGGTGCAGCGGGGTGATCGGCTGCAGGCCGTTCTTGCGCAGCGCGTAGTTGGTGTGGGAGTTCGCTCCCATCGGACCGGGCCGGTAGAGCGCACCCACCGCCGAGATGTCCTCGAAGTTGTCGGGGCGCATCTGCCGCAGCAGGGTGCGCATGCCGCCGCCGTCGAGCTGGAACACGCCGAGGGTGTCGCCGCGGCCGAGCAGGGCGTAGGTGGCCGGGTCGTCGAGCGGCAGCGCGTCGAGATCGATCGGCGCCTTGCCGTTGATCTCGATGTTCTTGACGGCGTCGTCGAGCACCGTGAGGTTGCGCAGCCCGAGGAAGTCCATCTTCACCAGGCCGAGGTCCTCGCCGGCCGGGAAGTCGATCTGGGTGATGACCGCGCCATCCTGCTCACGGCGCATGATCGGGACGATGTCGATCAGCGGCTCGGAGGCGATGATGACGCCCGCGGCGTGCACCCCCCACTGCCGCTTGAGGTTCTCCAGCCCCTTGGCGGTCTCCAGCACCTCCTGGGCCACAGGGTCGGCCTGCACGGCCTGACGGAACTCCCCCGCCTCGGCGTACCGCTTGTCCTCGGGGTCGAACATGCCCGTGAGCGAGATGTCCTTGCCCATCACGGGCGGCGGCATCGCCTTGGTCAGCCGCTCCCCGGTGGCGAAGTCGTGACCGAGCACGCGGGCGGAGTCCTTGAGCGCCTGCTTGGCCTTGATCGTCCCGTAGGTGACGATGTAGGCGACCTTGTCCTCGCCGTACTTCTCGCTGACGTAGCGGATCACCTCGGAGCGCCGACGCTCGTCGAAGTCGATGTCGAAGTCGGGCAGCGACATCCGCTCGGGGTTGAGGAACCGCTCGAAGATCAGCCCGTGCTCGAGGGGGTCGAGATCGGTGATGCCCATCGCGTACGCGGCCATCGAACCGGCACCCGAACCGCGACCGGGGCCGACCCGGATGCCGTTGCGCTTGGCCCAGTTGATGAAGTCCGAGACCACCAGGTAGTAGCCGGCGTACCCCTTGGAGGTGATGATCTCGATCTCGTAGGTGGCCTGCTTGCGCACCGCGTCTGGAACGCCCTCGGGGTAGCGGCGGTGCAGCCCCAGCTCGACCTGGCCGACGAAGTGCGAGACCTCGTCCTCGCCGTCGGGAACCGGGAAGTGCGGCATGTACTTGCCGACCTGCTCGGTGAACTCCACCTCGCAGCGCTGCGCGACGAGCAGCGTGTTGTCGCACGCCTCGGGGTGCTCACGCCACACCTCGCGCATCTCGGCGGCGCTCTTGAGGTAGTAGCCCTGACCACCGAACGCGAACCGGTTGCCGCCCTGCTCGTAGGTGGGCTCGCTCAGCGTCGACCCCGACTGCACGCACAGCAGCGCCTCGTGCGCCCGGGCGTGCTCGGCCTTGGTGTAGTGCAGGTCGTTGGTGGCGAGCAGCGGTGCGCCGATGTCCTTGCTCAGCTGGATCAGGTCCGGCAGCGTCCGCCGCTCGATCTCCAGCCCGTGGTCCATGACCTCGATGAAGAAGCTGTCCTTGCCGAAGATGTCCTGCAGCTCACCCGCGGCCTTGCGGGCCTCCTCGGGCTGGCCCAGCCGGAGCCGCGTCTGGATCTCGCCCGAGGCGCAGCCGCTGGTGGCGATCAGACCCTTCGAGTAGGTCTGCATCAGCTCGCGGTCCATCCGCGGCCACTTGCCGAGCTGACCCTCCAACGAGGCGAGCGAGCTCATCCGGAACAGGTTGTGCATGCCCGCGGTGTTCTCGGCCAGCAACGTCATGTGCGTGTACGCACCGCGCGCCGAGACGTCGTCGTGCCGCTGGGACTCCTCGCCCCAGCGCACCCGGGTCTTGTCGTGCCGGCTGGTGCCGGGAGTGACGTAGGCCTCGACGCCGATGATCGGCTTGACGTCGTAGGACTTGGCGGTGCGCCAGAAGTCGTAGGCGCCGAAGAGATAGCCGTGGTCGGTGGTCGCCAGGGCGGTCTGGCCCAGCCGTTGTGCCTCGGCGAACAGCTCCTTGACGCGAGCAGCGCCGTCCAGCATCGAGTACTCGGTATGGACGTGGAGGTGGACGAAATCCGACGACATGATCCAGCGATTCTAGATCCGCCTCCCGACACCGCAGGCCAGACCCACCGCAGCTGCCGGAGCCGGACGGCGTGTCGTCCGTCGGCGTGTCCGGTGGCCGTGTCCGTAGGCTGGCCGCATGAGACCAGCGGGACCGTGGCGCGCCGCCGCAGCAGCAGCCGGACTGCTCGGCCAGGACGGTGTGGTGCGTCCCACGATCTTCGCCGAGATGTCCGCTCTCGCGCTCGCCACCGGCGCCGTCAACCTCGGTCAGGGGTTCCCCGACGACGACGGACCGGAGTCGGTCAAGCGCGTCGCCGCGGACGCAATCCTGGGTGGCGTCAACCAGTACCCGCCCGGGGCCGGGATCCCCGCGCTGCGGCGGGCGATCGCCGCGCACCAGGCGCGGCACTACGGGATCGACATCGACGTCGAGCGGGAGATCCTCGTGACGACCGGTGCGACCGAGGCGATCGCTGCGGCGCTGCTCGCCCTCGTAGAGCCGGGTGCGGGTGTCCTGACGCTCGAGCCGTTCTACGACGCCTACGGCGCCCTGATCGCGCTCGCCGGCGGTGAGCACGTGACCGTGCCGCTGGTCCCGACCGCGGACGGGTTCCGCCCCGACCTGTCGGCGCTGGCGGAGGCCGCCGCGCGGCCGGGTGTGCGGGTGCTGCTGCTCAACACCCCGCACAACCCCACGGGCGCGGTGCTGCGGCCGGCCGAGCTGCGCGCCGTGGCGGAGGCGGCGCTCCGCCACGACCTGCTCGTGGTGACCGACGAGGTCTACGAGCACCTGACCTTCGACGGCGTCGCCCACGTCCCGATCGCGACACTGCCCGGGATGGCGGAGCGGACCCTGACGATCTCCTCGGTCGGCAAGACCTTCTCCTTCACCGGCTGGAAGGTGGGCTGGGTCAGCGGACCAGCCGAGCTGGTCGACGCGGTCCGGTCGGTCAAGCAGTTCCTCACCTACGTCTCGGGCGCACCGTTCCAGCCGGCGGTCGCGCACGCGCTCGACCTGGAGACGCTGGACCCCTCCGCCGACCCCGAGGCAGGTTTCGTCGCCGAGCTGGCGGCGTCGCTGGCGCAGCGGCGCGACCTCCTCACGGGCGCGCTGGAGCAGGCCGGCATGACCCCGCTCCGGCCCGAGGGCACCTACTTCGTCATCGCGGACGCGGCGGCCCTGATCGCACGACTCGGGCTGGCCGACGCCGCCGCGCTGTGCCGCGCGCTGCCCGAGCTGTGCGGGGTGGTCGCGGTGCCGGTCTCCGCGTTCACGCGACCGGGCTCGGTGACCGACGCGGCACTGCGCCATCACGTGCGGTTCACGTTCACGAAGTCGGAGGCCACCCTCGAGGAGGCTGCGCTCCGGCTGCCGAGGCTGCGGGCGTGAGCCGTCAGGCCCGCAGGACCTTCGACGCGTCCCGGTGCCAGATCCGAGCGTCGAGGTAGCGCTCGGCCGCGATCCGGTAGCCCAGCACCTCGTAGAAGGGGATCGCCGTCTCCTGGGCGGACAGCTCGACGCGCACCGAGCGGCCGGCGCCGTCGGCCACGGCGTGCTCGGTGAGGGCAGCGCGCTCGATCTCGGCCATCAGCGCACGCCCGACCCCCAGCCCCCGGCCCGTGCGTCGCACCGCCACCCGGCCGACGTGCACGACCCCCGGGTGCGCCGGGTCGGTCAGCAGCCGCGCGGTCCCCACCGGGGTGCCGTCGGGCGCCACCGCCAGCACGTGGGTGGTCGTGGCGAGCGCGTCGAGGCCGTCGTGCTCCTCGGCCGGCGTGACACCCTGCTCGCCGACGAACACCTCCTCGCGGATCTCGAGGGCCGCCACCATGTCGCGGTCGCCCTCCGGGGTGCCGGGCACGATCCTCCGCACGGTCACGCTCATCCGGCGAGCACCTCCAGGGCATGCTGCAGGTCGGCCGGGTACTCGCTGGTGACCTCGGTCCACAGACCGGTGCGCGGGTGGTCGAACCCGAGCCGCATGGCGTGCAGCCACTGCCGCGTCAGGCCCACCTCCTCGGCGAGCACCGGGTCCGCGCCGTAGGTGAGGTCACCCACGCACGGGTGCCCGATCGCCGAGCTGTGAACCCGGATCTGGTGGGTGCGGCCGGTCTCCAGCCGGATCTCCAGCAGGCTCGCGGCCCGCAACCCCTCGAGGGTCTCGTAGTGCGTGACGCTGGGCTTGCCGTCGCTGACGACCGCCCACCTGTAGTCGTGCGTCGGGTGCCGACCGATCGGCGCGTCGATCGTGCCCCTGGTCGGGTCCGGGTGGCCCTGCACGAGGGCGTGGTAGATCTTCGCGACCGTGCGCTCCTTGAACGCGCGCTTGAGCACCGTGTACGCGAGGTCGCTCTTGGCGACGACCATCAGACCCGAGGTCCCGACGTCGAGCCGGTGCACGATCCCCTGCCGCTCGGCGGGTCCGGACGTCGAGACCCGGTAGCCCGCAGCGGCGAGCCCGCCGATCACGGTCGGGCCCGTCCAGCCAGGACTCGGGTGCGCAGCGACCCCGACGGGCTTGTCGACGACCACGACGTCCTCGTCGTCGAGCATCACGCGCATCCCGGGGATGGGCTCGGGAGGCGTTGTCGCCACGTCGGGGTCCGGCAGCTCGATCTCGAGCCAGGATCCGGGCAGCAGCCGGTGCGACTTGCCGACGACCACGCCGTCGACCTCGATCGCGCCCGCCTCGGCGAGCTCGGCGACCTTCGTCCGGCTCAGCCCGAGCAGCCGCGCGAGCGCGGCGTCCAGGCGCTCACCGGCGAGACCGTCGGGAACCGGCAGGGAGCGGACCGGCATCGCTCAGCTCGCATCCTTCTCGACGGCGGTGGGCTCGTCGACCTCGTCCGTCTCGTCGGTCTCGCCGGTGTCGCCTGTTCTGTCGCTGCTCTCCTGCGGCGCCGCGTGGCGGGTGCCGTCGATCCCGATGCCCAGGAACGCCAGCAGGGCCATCGCGACCGCGGCGAGCACGATGGCGATGTCGGCGACGTTGCCGACGAACCAGCCGTTGTAGTTGAGGAAGTCGACCACGTGGCCCTGCGGGAAGCCTGGGTCGCGGAACAGCCGGTCACCGAGGTTGCCCAGGTTGCCCCCGAGCAGCGCGCCGAGCGCGAAGGCCCAGCCGCGGGAGCCGATCTTGCGCGAGATCCGGACGATCACCACGGCCACCGCGATCGCGACGATCGTGAAGATCCACGTGCTCCCGGTCGCGAACGAGAACGCTGCGCCGGGGTTGAACACCAGCATCAGGCCGAAGTACTCGCCGAGCAGCGGCACGTAGTCGCCGGGCGTCAGCCGCTCCACCGCCAGCACCTTGGTGACCTGGTCCACGACGAGGACGCCGGCCGCCAGCAGCCCGAGGGCCACCAGCAACCGGCGTCGTCGCGGTTCGTGGTGCGGGGCGCTCACGCCCGCGGAGATCCCGTCACGGACGGCGGATCTCGGAGTCGGACCCGACGCCGGCCGAGCCGCGGCCCTCGACGTCGTTGAGCAGGCCCTCGAGGTAGCTCTTCAGACGGGTGCGGTAGTCGCGCTCGAACACACGCAGCTCGTCGATCTTGCGCTCGAGGAGCGAACGCTCGCCCTCGAGCTGGCCGAGCGTGCGGTTGCGCTGCTCCTCGGCCTCGCGGGCGACCCGCTCGGCCTCCGCGCGAGCCTCACCGAGGATGCGGTCGGCCTCGGCGCGACCGTTGCTGACGTACTCGTCGTGGACGCGCTGCGCGAGCGCGATCAGACCGGTGGCCGACTCCGGCTCACCCGCCGACGTCGCGGAGGGGGCGACCTGCGAGATCGGCGCGGGGGCGGCCTGCACGGCCGGCTCGACCGCGGCGTCCTCGGGCTCGGCCGCGTCCTCGACGGGCGCGTCCTGGACGGCCGGCATCTGCTGCGTCTGCTGATCGCCGGCGGGTGCCGCAGGAGCGGCTCCAGCCTCGTCGGCGCGCCGCTCGGCGGCCTCGAGCTTCGCCTTCAACTCGGCGTTCTCAGCGTCACGCGCACGGAGCGTGTTGACGACCTCGTCCAGGAAGTCGTCGACCTCGTCCTGGTCGTATCCCTCACGGAACTTGGTCGGCTGGAACTTCTTGTTGAGGACGTCGTCTGCTGTCAGCAGCGCCATGTCGTCACCTCGGTGTCATTCGTCGTTCGGCGGGTTGCCAGGGATCACGCTAGCTCATAACGGAGGGCTAGAACCGCATCATCAGGTTGCTGAGCAGCGCCAACCCGAGCGAGCAGGCGATCATGACCAGCAGGAACGCCAGGTCCAGGGCCACCCCGCCGATGCGGAGCGGCTTGATGCGAGCCCGCAGCCAGCGCAGCGGCGGGTCGGTGACCGTGTAGACCGCTTCCGCGACCACGAGACCCACACCGCTGGGCTTCCAGTCGCGCGCGAAGACCTGGATCCACTCGAAGACGAGACGGATCAGCATCATCACGACGAACAGCAGCAGCAGCAGGTAGGCGATGCCGAAGACCCACCTCATCGGTGATACGGCTCAGCTCTGGTTGAAGAAGCGCGCGTGCGTGACCTCGGGCTCCGAGGACTCCGCGGCGATCTCCACGGTCGACGGGGAGAGCAGGAACACCTTGTTCGTGACCCGCTCGATCGCACCACGCAGCCCGAACACCAGGCCTGCCGAGAAGTCGACGAGACGCTTCGCCTCGCCGTCGGACATGTCGGTGAGGTTCATGATCACGGGCGTGCCGGACCGGAACGCCTCGCCGATGACCTTGGCGTCGTTGTAGTTGCGGGGGTGCACGGTGGTGATCCGACGCAGCGGACCGCCGTCGAACCGTGCAGCGGCCCGGTTGATCGGTGTCACCTCGGCGCTCATGGCGGGCTCCTCGTCCTCCTCGTAGCTGTCCTCGTAGGACGGCTCGTCGGCGTAGTGCTGAACCTCCTCCGAGCGCTCCTGCTCGCGGTCGGCCTCGGACAGGCCGAGGTACAGCATCGTCTTGCGCAGCGCTCCGGCCATGCCTACTCCCAATGAACGTCGGTACGTCTCGTGTCTCGCACGCTAGACCAGCGGTCCGGCGCCTCACCGCAGCGGCTGCGGCGTGTCGCCGCCGAGCCGGTTACTTCAGGAAGTCGGGGATGTCGAGGTCGTCGGCAGCGGGGCGACGCCGCGGCTGCTCCTCGACCACCGGGGGCACCTCGACCGGCTGCTGGACCCGGGTCGGCACCGCCTCGGTCTCCGCCGTGCGCGGCGCGGCGACGTCCTCGACGACCGGGTCGTCCGCCGGCTCGATGACGGCGGGAGCCGTGCGCACCGCACCGGTCGGGAGCTCGGTCCGTCCCGCGCTGGCGCCGCGAGGGCCGTTGGTGGCGCCGGGTGCCGCGTTGTCGAAGCCCGCCGCGATGACGGTGACCCGCACCTCGTCGCCGAGCGCGTCGTCGATGACCGCACCGAAGATGATGTTCGCCTCGGGGTGAGCGGCTTCCTGCACGAGCCGGGCCGCCTCGTGGATCTCGAAGAGCCCCAGGTCGCTGCCGCCCTGGATCGAGAGCAGGACGCCGTGCGCGCCGTCGATCGAGGCCTCCAGCAGCGGCGAGGAGATCGCCAGCTCGGACGCCTGCACGGCGCGGTCGTCGCCGCGCGCCGAACCGATGCCCATCAGCGCGGAACCGGCGCCCTGCATGACGGACTTGACGTCGGCGAAGTCCAGGTTGATCAGGCCCGGGGTGGTGATGAGGTCGGTGATGCCCTGGACACCGGAGAGCAGCACCTGGTCGGCCGACTTGAACGCGTCGAGGACCGAGACGTTCCTGTCGCTGATGCTGAGCAGCCGGTCATTCGGGATCACGATCAGGGTGTCGACCTCGGCGCGCAGCGCGTCGATACCGGCATCGGCCTGCACGCCGCGGCGACGGCCCTCGAAGGTGAACGGCCGCGTGACCACGCCGATCGTCAGGGCGCCGAGCGAGCGCGCGATCTTGGCGACCACGGGCGCGCCGCCGGTGCCGGTGCCGCCGCCCTCGCCGGCGGTGACGAAGACCATGTCGGCGCCGCGGAGCACCTCTTCGATCTCCTCGGAGTGGTCCTCCGCGGCCTTCTTGCCGACCTCGGGGTCCGCGCCCGCGCCGAGCCCACGGGTGAGCTCACGACCGACGTCGAGCTTGACGTCGGCGTCGCTCATCAGCAGCGCTTGTGCGTCGGTGTTGACGGCGATGAACTCCACGCCCTTCAAACCGACGTCGATCATGCGGTTGACGGCGTTCACTCCGCCGCCGCCGATGCCGACCACCTTGATGACCGCCAGGTAGTTCTGGGGTGCCGCCACGTCTGTCCCTCTCGCCGGTTCCTGCTCGGACATCTCGATCTCTCAACCTTCAACCTCAACCTGAGGGTGAGAGTTATGTCATTTCTGATCGCGTTGACGGTAGGTGCGGGACCAGCATCAGACAACGACCGCGCCGGGCGTGTCGCGCGCCGGTCACCCAGATCGTGCTCGGCGTCAGCGCGTGATGGGGCTGAGCGGGGCGGAGACGTCGTACAGCTCGGCCTGGACCTGCAGCAGGCTCTCGAGCACCGCGGCCTTGAGCTCGTTCTCCTCCGCGCTCCCCCAGATCACGCGTGCGCCGTCCTCGAGCACGAACTCGACCTCGTGCGCCGTCGAGGCCGAGGCCGAGGCGACCTGCTCCAGGATGGTCGTGGGCAGCGAGGCCATCACCTCGAGCACCGCGGTGAGCGCGTCGGCGGTGACGTCGGTGCCCACCGGCACCTCGACGACCGGCACGCCGTCGGGAGCCTCGGCGGTGCTCGTCAGCTCGGTGCCCTCGGCGTCCAGGAGCACGTAGCCATCCTCGGCCTGCACGCTCGCGACCGGCACCCGGGGTTCCACGGTGATCACCAGCCCGTGCGGGAAGTCCCGCTCCACGGTGACCTCGCGCACGCCGACGACACCCAGCAGGTCCTGGCGCAGGGCGGGTGCGTCGAGCCGCAGCAGCGGCTGCCCCTCGTACGGGGCGACGACGGCGAGCACCTCCTCGGTGCTGGCGATCTCGGTCGTCCCGCTCACCTGCACGTCCTCCACGCGCAGCGCGACGACCGGGGAGACCAGCAGCACGTAGCCGGCCGCCGCGATCAGCACGACGGCCACCGCCGCGGCGACGATCGCGCGGATCCGCAGCCGGCGGCGTGCACGCTGCCGCTCCGCCAGCCGATCGGTCAGCCCGCTGATCACCCGGGGCTCGTCGCCCTCGGGATCCCGCTGACGGTCCGTCATCCGCGCGCCCTCTCCTCGAGGGCAGCCATGATCACGTCGGCGAGCTCGGTGACGTCGCCGGCACCGATCGTCATGACGAGGTCACCGGGCCGGGCGAGCGCGGCGACCGTGCGCGCCGCCTCGAGCCGGTCGGGCTCGTACCGCGAACCGGGCAGCCGGTCGGTGATCAGCGCCGAGGTCACACCGGGCCGCGGTTGCTCCCGCGCCCCGTAGATCGCGGTCAGCACCACCTCGTCGGCGTCGACGAGCCCCTCGGCGAACTCCGCCGCGAAGTCGAGGGTGCGCGAGTACAGGTGCGGCTGGAACAGCACCACGAGCCTGCCCTCCCCCGCGGCCCGGCGCCCGGTCGCGACCGCCGCCGCGACCTTGGTGGGGTTGTGCGCGTAGTCGTCGACGACGCGCACGCCCGCCACGGTGCCACGGTCCTGGAACCGGCGGGCGGTGCCCTCGAACGTGCCGAGCGCCTGCGCCATCAGGGCGGCGTCGACGCCGAGCTCGACGCCGGCGCACCAGGCGGCAGCCGCGTTGCGCACGTTGTGCTCCCCGGGCACCGCCAGCGTGAGCACGACCGGTTGCGGCTCGCCGGCGGTGTCCGCAGGCGCAGCGACGCTGCGCAGGGTCGCGACCGACCCCGCGGGTCCGAGGTCGCCGATCTCGATCCGCACGTCGGCGTCGGCGCTGGTGCCGTAGGTCTGCACGCGGACACCTGCAGCACGAGCGCTGGCGGCGAGCCGCGCCGAGCCCGGGTCGTCGGCGCACGCGACCAGCAGCCCGCCGCTGCGGATCGTGCCCGCGAACTCGACGAACGCCGCCTCGAAGGCCGCCGCCGTGCCGTAGTGGTCGAGGTGGTCGGGCTCGATGTTCGTCACCACGCCGATGCGGGGGGCGTACCGCAGGAACGAGCCGTCGGACTCGTCCGCCTCGGCCACGAACGCGCGGCCGCCGCCGAGGTGCGCCCCGGTGCCGAGCGCGAGCACGGTGCCGCCGATCGCGAACGAGGGGTCGGCACCCGCGGCCTGCAGCGCGACCGCGAGCATCGCCGAGGTGGTGGTCTTGCCGTGCGCACCGGCGACCGCGACGACGTCGAGCCCGGTCGCGGCCTGCGCGAGCGCCGTCGACCGGTGGATCACCTCGATGCCGGCCGCCCGCGCGGCCGCGACCTCGGGGTTGTCCTCGCGCACGGCACTGGTCACGACGACCTGCGCCGCGCCGTCGACGTGCTGCGCGTCGTGACCGACCCAGATCCGCGCCCCGAGCCCGCGCAGCCGCGCCAGGTTGGCCGACTCGCGTGCGTCCGAGCCGCTGACCGCTGCGCCGCGGGCCAGCACGAGCTCGGCCACGACCGACATCCCCGCCCCGCCGATACCGACGAAGTGGACGCGACCGGACGAGGCTGGTGCCTCGCTCACAACCGGTTCCCGGTCGCGATCACGCGCTCGACGAGGTCGGCGAGACGGGCCGCGCCGTCACGCACGCCGACGGCGGACGCCCGTTGCCCCATCGCGCGGAGCCGAGCGGTGTCGGACAGCAGCGGTGCGACGTGCTGCCGCACCCACTCCGGGGTGAGGTCGGCATCGGCCACCAGCACGCCGCCACCTGCGGACACCACGCCGCTCGCGTTCAGCCGCTGCTCGCCGTTGCCGATCGGCAGCGGCACGTACACGGCCGGGATCCCGAGCGCCGCGAGCTCGCACACGGTCCCGGCGCCCGCGCGGCCCACGACGAGGTCGGCACAGGCCAGGCCGTGCTGCATGTCGTCGAGGTAGCTGAGCACGCGATAGTCGTCGGCGGCCACGCCGGCCGCCGCGGTGACCTCGTGCACCGCTCGGCGGGTGTCGTCGTCCTTGCCGGCGCCGGCCAGGTGCAGCACCTGGGCGCCCGTCGCGAGCAGGTCGACCGCAGCAGCGGCCAGCGAGCCGTTGATCCGTGCCGCGCCGAGCGAACCACCGGTCACCAGCAGCACCGGTCGATCGGGGTCGAGGTTCAGTGCGGCGGCACCGTTCCGCCGTGCTGCGGCCGGGTCGGCCGCGCGGGCGGCGACGAGATCGGCGATCGCCGAGCGCAGCGGCAGCCCCACCACGGTGGCACCGGGGAGCTTGGTGCCGGCGAACGTGACGGCGACGGCGCTCGCGAACCGCGCACCGAGCCTGTTGGCGAGCCCGGGGCGGGCGTTCTGCTCGTGCACGACGACCGGGACCCCTGCGCGCCGGGCGGCGATGTAGGCGGGTGTCGCGACGTAGCCGCCGAACCCGACGACCGCGTCGGCCTTGCCCTCGCCCCCGGTGCCGGAGATCGCCGCCTCCGCCGCGGCGACGGCGCGGCGCCAGCGTCCCGGGAACCGCAGCACGTCCATCGAGGGGCGGCGCGGCAGCGGTACCCGCGGCAGCTCGGCGAGCTCGATGCCCGCGGCGGGGATCAGCTCGGCCTCCAGCCCGGTCGCGGTGCCCAGGGCGAGCAGCCGGCCGCCGGGGTGCCGCCTGCGGAGCTCCTCCGCCAGCGCCAGCAGCGGGTTGACGTGCCCGGCGGTCCCGCCCCCGGCCAGGACGATCCTCGGCTCAGCCACGGGCACGAGAACGGCGCAGCTGCGGCGCCAGCACGGCGAGCGAACGACGCACCGAGCCCCGGCGCGCGGCGAACGCCTCCCGCGCCCCCGGCTCGGAGCGCGCGAACGCCAGCAGGATGCCGAGCGCGGCGAGCGTCGTGATCAGCGAGGAACCACCGGCGGACAGCAGCGGCAACGGGACGCCGATGACCGGCAGCACCCCGATGACCACGCCGATGTTGACGAAGGCCTGCCCCACGATCCAGGCGCCGAGCGCGGCCGCGGTGATCTTGACGAACCGGTCGGGGTGGCGCTTGACCACGCGGGTGATCCCGATCGCGAGGGCGACGAACAGCAGGATGACCAGCAGCGTGCCGAGCAGCCCGAGCTCCTCGCCGATGATCGCGAAGATGTAGTCGTCCTGCGCGGCCGGGAGCCCGCGCCACTTGATCCGGGAGGCGCCGAGCCCCACACCGGACAGGCCGCCCGAGCCGAGCGCCTCGAGGGCGCGGTCGGGCTGGAAGGAGTCGACCGCGTGCGAGTCCTGGCCGAGCCCGAGGAACTGCATGATCCGTTCCCGCCGGTTCCGTGAGGAGAACACGAGGAACCCCGCCGCAGCGGCGGCGAACGAGCTGAGCAGCACGAACAACGAGGCCGGCACCCCGGCCACCCACAGCGCACCCGCGACCAGCGCCATCAGGATGAGCGCGGTGCCGAGGTCGTGCCCGTAGAGCACCAGGCCCAGGAACGCGCCCGCGACCAGTACCCCGGGGACCAGGGCGTGGCGCCACTGCCGCAGCAGGTCGCCCTTGGTCGCGAGCACCGCGCCGAGCCAGATCGCGAGGCCGAGCTTGGCGAACTCGCTGGGCTGGAACGTGCCGATGCCGGGCAGGCTGACCCAGTTGGTGTTGCCGCCCACGCGCACCGCGAGCGAGGGGATGAACAGCAGCGCCTGCATGCCGAGCGCGCCGGCGAGGATCAGCCAGGCGAGCTTGCGGAACCACTCCGGCTTGAAGCGCGAGGCGACCAGCGCCAGCGGCACCCCGATCGCCGCGAAGGTGAGCTGGTCGAGGAAGTCGGTGAAGGGCGTGGCGCCGCCGCTCTTGTTCAGCGAGTCCACCATCGACGCCGAGAGCACCATCACCAGCCCGAGCAGGAGCAGCAGCAGTCCCGCCCCGCCGATCAGGTAGTAGCTCGTGGTCGGGGACGCCCAGGCCGCCGTGCGCCACTCCGCGAACCGTGACGTCTCGGTCTGCTTGCGCCGCCTCGTCGCGGTCGAGCGGGAGGTCGACGTCGCGCCGGTGCGGCGCCGCGCCCCGACGCCGACCGCGGTCATCCGCGTCGAGCGAGGGCGCGGACGGCGTCCGCGAACGCCTCGCCCCGGTGGGCGTAGGAGCTGAACTGGTCCATCGAGGCGGACGCCGGCGCGAGCAGCACGACGTCGCCCGGCTGTGCCAGGCGCGCGGCAGCGGAGACGGCGGCGGTCATCACCTCATGCTCGCCCGGCTCGATCCGAACGTGCGGGATGTGCGCCGCGTGTCGTGCCAGCGCCTCCAGCATCGCCTCGGCGTCGACACCGATCACGACGACGGCGCGGAGCCGGTCCACGCGCTCGCTGACCAGGTCCTCGAACCGGGCGCCCTTGGCGAGCCCACCGGCGATCCACACGCCGCGTCCGGGTTCGACCGAGGCGAGCGAGGCCGAGGCGGCGTGCGCGTTCGTGGCCTTGGAGTCGTCGACGTAGCTCACGCCGTCGACGTCCGCGACGTGCTGGATACGGTGCGCCCCGCCCTCGTAGGTGCGCAGCCCGTACGCGACGTGCTCGGGCGCCAGGCCTGCGGCGCGGGCCATCGCCGCGGCGGCGAGGGCGTTGCTGACCACGTGCGGAGGCACCGCACCGGACCCGCCGCCCGGTGCCAGGTGCGCGAGGTCCGCCAGCTCGGCGACGACCTGCCCGTGCGTCTGCCTGTTGTCGATGAAGGCGCGGTCCACGAGGTGCGACTCGACCAGGCCCAGCTCGGCCACCCGCGGGGCCTGCAGCGTGAACCCGACCGCCCGCGCACCCTCGCGCACCTCGGCGGCCTCGACCATGCGCAGGGTCTTCTCGTCGGCGCTGTTGTAGACGCACGCGACGCGGCTGCGCTGGTACACGCGCGCCTTGTCGTCCCAGTACGCCTGGGCGGTGCCGTGCCAGTCGAGGTGGTCGTCGGTGAAGTTGAGGCACGCGCTCGCCAGCGGCGAGACCGAGTGGGTGAAGTGCAGCTGGAAGCTCGAGAGCTCGACGGCGAGCCCGTCGAGCGCCCGACCACCCGAGCGCGCGTTGAGCACCGTCGTCGAGACCGGGGTCCCCACGTTGCCGACGGCGGGCGCGTGCCACCCGGCCGCGGCGAGCTGGGAGGCGAGCATGCCCACCGTCGTGGTCTTGCCGTTGGTCCCGGTCAGCGTCAGCCACTGCGTGGCGGCGCGGTCGATCCGCCACGCGAGCTCGATCTCGCTCCACACCTCGGCCCCGGAGCCGAGCGCACGGGTGAGCACCGCGTTGTGCGGCGGCACCCCGGGTGAGGCCACGAGCACCGCCGGGGTGCGGTCGCCGACCTTCTCCGCCAGCCTCTCGGCGTCCGCGTCAGCCACGATGTCCACGCCGCGGGGCAGGTCCGCACCCTCGGCCTCGCCGGCGTCGGGGACGGCGACGGTGACGCGGGCGCCGACCTCGTGCAGCACGGTGGCGGCGGCGCGACCGGAGGCGCCGAGCCCGACGACGACCACCCGCACCCCGGCGAGCGCGTCGATCTGCTGCACGTCCTGCTCCGCGGAGCTCACTGGGCGATCCACTCGGCGTAGAACAGCGCGAGCCCGACGGCGACGAACAGCACCTGGATCACCCAGAACCGCACGACGATGGTGACCTCGCCCCAGCCCATCAGCTCGAAGTGGTGGTGCAGCGGCGCCATCTTGAACACGCGTTTGCCGGTCATCTTGAACCACCCGATCTGGATCACGTCCGAGAGGATCACCAGCACGAACATGCCACCGATGATGGCCCCGAGGATCTCGGTCCGGGTGAGGATGGTGAGGCCCGCGAGGGCGCCACCGAGCGCCAGCGCCCCGGTGTCGCCCATGAAGATCTTCGCCGGCGAGGCGTTCCACCAGAGGAACCCGATGCACGAGCCCACGATGGCGGCCGCGACGATCGAGAGGTCCTGCGGGTCACGGACCTCGTAGCAGGACGGTCCCGCCTGGCTGAGCACCTGGCAGCTCTGGTTCGACTGCCAGATCGTCAGGATCACGTAGGCCCCGAAGACCAGGGCGCTCATGCCGGTCGCCAGCCCGTCGAGGCCGTCGGCCAGGTTGACGGCGTTCGACCAGGCGGTGATGAGGAAGTTCGACCAGATCACGAACAGCACCAGACCCACGGCGACACCCGCGAAGGCCAGGTCGATGCCGAGGTCGCGGATGAAGGAGATGTGCGTGCTGGCCGGGGTGCGGAAACCCTCGTTCGGGAACTGCAGCGCCAGCACCGAGAACGTGATGCCCACCGCTCCCTGGCCGATGATCTTCGCCAGCGGCGACAGGCCCAGCGAGCGCTGCCGGGTGATCTTGGTGAAGTCGTCGAGGAACCCGATCAGCCCGAGGCCGACCATGAGGAACAGCAGCAGCAGCCCGGAGGCGTTGGGCCCGCGCCCGGCCGCCAGGTACGCCACGGCGTAGCCGACGAGGGTCGCTCCGATGATGACGACGCCACCCATGGTGGGCGTGCCGCGCTTGGTGAAGTGCGCGGTCGGGCCGTCCTGCCGGATGAACTGGCCGTAGTTGCGGCGCACCAGGAAGCGGATGAACAGCGGGGTCCCGAACAGCGCGACCGCGAGCGAGACGGCTCCCGCGACGATGACGGCGATCACTCGGCACCCACCAGGTCAGGCCAGGCAGGGCTGGTGAGAGCGTCGCTCAGCCGGTACAGGCCGGTGCCGTTGGAGGCCTTGACGAGGACGACGTCGCCGGGGCGCAGCAGGGTCGTCAGCAGCGCGCGCGCCTCGTCGACGTTCTCGGCGTAGACGGCGCTGCCGCCGCCCGCGAGCACCTCGTCCAGCGCCGGTTGCGCCTCCTCCCCCACGACGACGACCTCGGCGATGCCCAGCTCGCGCGCGTATCGCCCGATCTCGGCGTGCTCGCGGGCCGACTCGGGTCCGAGCTCGAGCATCTCGCCGATCACGGCGACGCCGCGGCGCCCGGTCGTGGTCATCGACGCCAGCGCGGCCAGCGCGGCCCGCATCGAGGTCGGGTTGGCGTTGTACGCGTCGTCGATGACACGGACGCCTCCCGGGGTGTCGGTCACCTGCATCCGGTGCGGGCTGCTCGGTCCTACGGACGCCAGCGTCGCCGCGACCTCCTCGAGCGGTCGTCCGAGGTGCAGCGCGACGGCGGCGGCGGCGAGCGCGTTCGTGACGTGGTGGTCGCCCGTGAGGGCGAGGCGGACGCGCTGCCGCCCCTGGGCCGTGACCAGGGTGAGCTCGGCGTGGCCGTCGGGACCGGTGCTGACGTCGACCGCCCGGACCTGGGCCGACTCGGAGCGACCGAAGGTGAGCACGTTCTCGGCGAGGCGCGCCATGCCGAGCACGCGAGCGTCGTCGGCGTTGAGGACGGCCAGACCACCCGGGACGAGACCCTGCACCAGCTCGGCCTTCGCCGTCGCGACGCCCTCGATCGAGCCGAAGCCGCCGAGGTGGGCATGGCCGACGATCAGCTCGACCGCGATGTCGGGCGGCGCGACCGAGGTCAGGAAGGTGAGGTTCCCGGGGGCGTCGGCGCCCATCTCCAGGACCAGCACGCGGGTGTCGTGGTCGGCGCGCAGCACGGTCAGCGGCAGCCCGATCTCGTTGTTGAAGGACGCCACCGGCGCGACGAGCCCGCCCAGTGGGCTGAGCAGCTCGGCCAGCAGGTCTTTCGTGGTGGTCTTGCCGACCGAGCCGGTGATCCCGACGACGACGACGTCGCCCGCCGCGCGCAACCGGCTCAGCACGTCGCGGGCCAGGTCGGCCAGGGCGGCGGCGCTGTCCGTGACCCGCAGGTACGGCAGCGGGGCCTGCGGCAGGTCGCGGGAGACCAGCGCGGCGGCGGCGCCTGCGGCGGCGGCCGCCTCGAGGTAGTCGTGGCCGTCGACGTGCTCACCGGGGAGCGCGACGAACAGACCGCCCGGCACGACGGCCCGGGAGTCGATGGCGACCGAGGTGACGGTGACGCCGTCCGCGGCCGTGACGGGGCCACCGAGCGCGCCCCCGGTGATGGTGGCGACCTCGGCGAGGGTGAGTGCGATCATCCGGCAGCCGCGTGCCGCTGGGCGATGCCGGCACGCACCTCCTCGCGGTCGTCGAGGTGCTCGCGCTCGCCGGCGACCAGGATCGAGGTCAGGTGACCGCGCCCCGCCACCAGCACGGTGTCGTCACGGCCCGCCAGCGCCACCGCGGCGCGGATCGCGGCGCGGCGCGGTGAGACCTCGGTCAGGCTGGTGGCGCCGGCCTCGCGGGCGGCGGCGAGCACGTCGGCGCGCACCGCTGCCGGGTCGTCGTCGATCCCGTAGTCGTCGTCGGTGACCACGATCGAGTGGGCGGCCGCAGCAGCGGCGCGTCCGATCGCGCGTCGGGTCTCGGGGTCGTCGCTCGCACGAGCCGACAGCACCACGATGAGCTTGCCCTTGGTGGTCTTGCGCAGCGGCAGCAGCGCGCGGCTGAGCCGTGCGGGGTTGTGCGCGATGTCGACGATGACCCGGGGGCGGTCCGCGACGCGCTCGATGCGGCCGGGCACGACGGGGCGCAGACCGTGCGGGAGCACGTGCGCGATCGTGCTGCCCAGGACGCCGGTCTCCATCACCGACGCCAGCGCGAGCGCGGCGTAGCCGACCGAGAAGCGCGTGGGGATCCACAGGGCGGTCGAGACGCTGCGACCGGTGCGGTGCGTGAGGGTGAACTCGATGTGGTCCGCGCGGGCGGCGTTGATGCTGATCTGCCAGTCGGCGTCCTGGTCGTGCGGCAGGCTGCCCACGGTGATCGCACCGGGGACGCGACGAGCGAGCTCGACGCCGGCCTGGTCGTCGACGAGGACGAGCGCACGCCCGGCGGCGGTCAGGACCGCCTCGATCTGGGCGAGGTGCTCCTCGTAGCGATCGCCCTCGACCGCGGGGTCGAGGTGCGTGAAGGCCGCGACATCGATATGCCGGCCCTGCGCCGCGCCGGTGGACAGCTCGTGCCAGCGCAGCTCGACGATGGTGTCGTCGATACGGGCCTCGTCGGCTCGCCGGAGCAGCGCGGCGATGTCGGGCTGGGTGTCCCGCTCGACCGGGGCGCGCTCGGAACCGACCTTGAGCTCGACCGTGCTGAAGATCGCGGTGCTCCGCCCGAGGGCGGCAGCGACGTGGTCGAGCAGGTAGCAGGTGGTGGCCTTGCCGGTGCTGCCGAGGACGGCGAAGGTGCGCCGGACGTCGTCAGGGCTGGCCGGGGTGCTCATGTGCGCGAATCTACCCGTTCGTCGTGAAGGTCTGGGGAGGGTGGACGGGCGTCAGCCCTGGTCCTGCTCGGGTGCGAGCGGGAACGGGTCCGCGGGCTCCCCGGAAGGAGCGATCCCGAGATCCGGGAGCGTGAACGCCGCCACGTCGTGGAACACGGGAGCGGCGATCGTGCCACCGAAGAAGCCGGAGGTGGGCTTGTAGATGACGACGCCGACCGTGATCTGCGGATCGTCCGCCGGGGCGACCCCGACGAACGAGGCGGTCGTCGCGGTGATGCCGCCCGCGCCGTCGGCGGTCTGCGCCGTACCGGTCTTGCCGGCGACCCGGTAGCCCTCGACCTCGGCACGCTCACCGGTGCCGCCGTCGCCCACGACGGACTCGAGCATGCGGATCATCGTCGCCGAGCTCTCGGGCGAGACCACCTGGACCGGGTCGGACGTCTCGTTCGGCACGAAGGCGCCGTCGCAGGTCCAGCCGTCGACGAGCACCGGGTCGACGTGCATGCCCTGGTTGCCGATCGTGTTGAACACGCCGGTGTTCTGCAGCAACGAGACGGCCAGGCCCTGGCCGAACATCGTGGTGAAGCGGGTGCGGCCGTCCCACTCCTGCGGCGGGCGCAGCTGGCCGCTGGACTCGTTCATGTTCAGCCCCGGGCTGGTGGTCCAGCCCATCCGCTGCATGTACTCGTAGCGGGTCTGGTCGCTCATCAGGTTGCCGATGTTGACCGTGCCGGTGTTCGCGGACTCGGCCAGCACGCCCGCCGGGTAGAGCAGCTGGTCGGGGTGCTCGGTGTGGTCGCGGAAGGTCTGCCCGTCGATCGTCATCCGGTACGGGTCCTCGATGACGCTCGACGGCGTGATCACGCCCTCCTCGAGCGCGGACAGCACCGTGAGCACCTTGCCCGTGGAGCCGGGCTCGTAGGAGGCCTGCAGGGCGGGCGAGAGCATCTGGCCGTCGACGCCGAGTCGGTGCGTGGGCGGGTCGGCCGGGTCGTAGGGGTTGGAGTCGGCGAGCGCGAGCAGCCGGCCGGTCTCGGTGTCCATCACGACGACCGCGCCCCACTCGGCTCCGTACTTGTTCACCGCCTCGGTGATGACCTTCTCGGCGTTGTACTGGATGTCGAGGTCGATCGTGAGGTGGATGTCGCACCCCGGCACCGCGGGGGTCTCCGAGCGGCTGCCGGTCGGGATCAGCTGACCGGCTGCGCCGAGCTCGTAGGTCTGCTCGCCGTCGGTGC
The DNA here is from genome assembly GCF_009733815.1 of Pseudactinotalea suaedae. Lineage (GTDB taxonomy): Bacteria > Actinomycetota > Actinomycetes > Actinomycetales > Beutenbergiaceae > Pseudactinotalea > Pseudactinotalea suaedae. The sequence continues at coordinate 163,362 of NZ_WNXY01000001.1, read as the reverse complement.
CGGTGAGCAGGCCTCCGTACACCGACTCGATGCCCGTGGTGCCGTCGCCCTCGGCGTTGACCCAGCCGAGCAGCGGCCCCGCCACGGTCCCGTTCGGATAGGTGCGGGTGTTGTTGGCCTCGTCGGAGAAGCCCGGGATCTTGAGCGCTGCGACCTGTTGCCGGACCTCGGCGCTGACCTCACGTGCGAGCACGAAGTACTTGCGACCCTGCGTGGTGCCCGGGTCGCCGACGAGCCGGGCGCCGAGCTCGTTGACGCTGAGCCCGAGGATCGGCGCGAGCTGCTGGGCGAGCGCCGTGGCGCCGCGGCCGATCACGTTGCCCTCGTCGTCCTTGAGCACGTAGGTGGGCACCAGGTCGAGGTCGAGGATGAGGTTGTAGGTGGAGACCGAGGTGGCGAGCACGTTGCCGCCGGCGTCGAGGATCTCCCCGCGCGGGGCCACGAGCAGGCTCGTGAAGCTGCGCGCCTCGGTCGCGGTCTCCGCGAGGGCCGGGCCGGCGATGGTCTGGACGTAGACCAGCCGGCCCGCGAAGACCGCCGAGATCGCGAGCACGATCGACAGGATCACGTTCTGCCGCTTGTCGTGCCGGACCTGCTTCTTCGCGGCGCTCGGCCTGGGTGGCGTCGGCCGCGCCGCTCGCCGCTGCTTGCCCCGGTGCTCGTTGGCTGCCACGCGCGACTCAGTCCTCCGGTTCGGCGACGAGCTCCGCCGCGGGTCCGGTGATGCTGCCGTCCTCGAGGTGGATGTAGCTCAAGCCTTCCGCAGGAACCATCCCGAGCCCGGTAGCCGCGACGGCGAGTTGCGTGGGTGAGGACATCTCCACGAACCGGTCCGAGAGGATCTGCTCGGTCTGGGTGAGCTGGGCCAGCTCCACCTGCCGCTCGCTGATCGTGTACGCGGTGGTCGCCATCAGGGTGTTCAGGGCGAGCGCGCCGAGCATGGCGCCGCCGAGGATCGCGGTGCACAGCAGCAGGAAGGGCAGCCGCGACCGCGCCTGGGCGGGTGCGCGGACGAGCCGCAGCCGCGGTCGCCACGACGGCTGTGCGGACGGGCGGGCGGGACGGGCCGGTGCCCGCAACGGCATCGCGCTCATGCTGCCTTCTCCTCGCGGTCGCGGGTGATCTCGGCCGCACGCAGACGCACCGAGGTGGATCGGGGGTTCGCCGCCTGCTCGGACTCCGTGGCGACCTCGGCGCCGTGGGTCAGCAGCCGCAGGTAGGGCCGGTGCTCGGGGAGCTCGACCGGGATCCCGGGCGGGGTGCGGGAGGTGGCACCGGCCGCGAAGGCCCGCTTGACGATGCGGTCCTCGAGCGACTGGTAGGCCATCACCACGAGGCGGCCGCCGACGGTGACCGCCGCGATCGCCTCGGGGACCGCGTGCGCCAGCACCTCGAGCTCGGCGTTGACGGCGATCCGCAGCGCCTGGAAGGTGCGCTTGGCGGGGTTGCCGCCGCGCCGCCGAGCAGCGGCGGGGATCGAGTCCCGCACGAGGTCGGCGAGCTGAGCGGTCCGCACCACCGGGTCGGTGTCGCGGCGGGCGACGATCGCCGAGACGATCCGGCCCGCGAACTTCTCCTCGCCGTAGCTGAGCAGGATGCGTCGGAGCTCGCGCTCGGATGCCTGCGCGAGCAGCTCGGCGGCCGTGATGCCGGTGCTGGTGTCCATCCGCATGTCGAGCGGGCCGTCCTGCGCGTAGGCGAAGCCGCGGTCGGCGACGTCGAGCTGCATCGAGGAGACACCGAGATCCATCAGCACCGCCTGGGCGCGCCCGTGATCGGTGTGCTCGGCAAGCACGTCCCTGATCTGGTCGTAGGTGGCGTGCGCGGCCACGAAGCGGTCGCCGAACCGGGCGAGCCGCTCCCCCGCGAGCTGCAGCGCGGCGGGGTCGCGGTCGATGCCGATGACGCGCACGCCGTCGAACCGCTCCAGCACCAGCTCGCTGTGACCGCCGAGCCCGAGCGTGGCGTCGACCAGCACCGGCTGCGGGTGCTCCGGGCTCGGCACCAGCGCCGGCCCCAGCAGCTCGATGCAGCGCTCGGCGAGCACCGGCACGTGCAGGGACGCTGTGTCCCTGCTCGCTGGCTGCTCTGGCTGCTGCTGCACGGTGTGGTCCTGCTCGATCGGGCCGGCGGGTGGTCGGGTACGGCTGGGGATGGGTGGTGCGGTCGTGCGGAGTGGTTGGTCGGGGGGCCCCTCCGCCGCCCGACCAGGACTCCCCCCGGGGAGCTCTGGCGCCGGGGAAGTGCGCCAGAGCTTCGGTGAGAGACCTCGTCGTGCGGAGGTAGACGGCTAGAGACCGGGCACCACCTCGTCCGTGATCTGTGCGTAGGAGTCCTCCTGCGCCCGCAGGTAGTCGTCCCAGGCGGTCGCGTCCCAGATCTCGACCTTGGAGCCGGACCCGATGACGGCGAGGTCGCGCTCGAGCCCGGCGTACTTGCGCAGGATCGCCGGGATCGTCACGCGCCCCTGGCGGTCCGGCACGTCGTCGGTGGCGCCGGAGAGGAACACGCGCATGTAGTCGCGGGCCTGCTTGGAGGTGAGGGGCGCCTGCCGGAGCTGGTCGTGGATCTGCTCGAACTCCGAGCGCGGGAACGCGTAGAGGCAGCGCTCCTGGCCGCGGGTGAGCACGATGCCGCCGGCCATCTGGTCGCGGAACTTCGCGGGCAGGATCAGCCGCCCCTTGTCGTCGAGCCGCGGCTCGTAGGTGCCAAGAAACACGTGTCCCACCCCCTTCCGGCGCCGTCCGAGCGGATGCACTGCCAGCCAGATTCATCCCGCTGCCACCACATTACTCCACTTTCCTCCCCCAGGACAGGATCCGGCGCACGAAACGCGCCCGATCTCGACCGAACTCGCAGGTCAGCGCGGTGGTGCGGTGTGGAGGGAATCGACCGAACGCGCGGCTCGCGTGTGCCGACCTCGCCGCTGCGGGCGCTCCAGCCGGGCACGCCCGCCTCGCGCGGCGCCGCCCGGCGCCTCGCGAGGACGCCGGGGGCGCCGTCGGCACGGCCGATGTGGAGGGAAGTGGGGGACGCGGCGACGCGCGCGCCCACTACCCTTCGACTCATGACGCAGGGGACGCCGACGAGCACCGGATCAGCGACCCTGGCGCAGCTCCTCCAGGAGAGCCTGAGCCGTGCGTTGCGCGGCCGGAAGGACGTGGTGCGCACCACCGCCGCGGTGTTCCTCGCGCGCGGGCACCTGCTGCTCGAGGACGTGCCCGGCGTGGGCAAGACGACCCTGGCCCGCGCGCTCGCCGCCTCGGTGGAGGGCACCGTCGGGCGCGTCCAGTTCACGCCTGACCTGCTCCCGAGCGACCTGACCGGCGTGACGATCTACCGGCAGGAGTCGGGAAGCTTCCAGTTCCACCCGGGCCCGCTGTTCGCGACGATCGTCATCGCCGACGAGATCAACCGGGCCTCCCCCAAGACGCAGTCGGCTCTGCTGGAGTGCATGCAGGAGCACCAGGTCACCGTCGACGGCACCTCGCACCCGCTCCCCGAGCCCTTCATGGTGATCGCCACCCAGAACCCGATCGAGATGGAGGGCACCTACCCGCTGCCGGAGGCCCAGCGCGACCGCTTCATGGCGCAGGTCAGCATCGGCTACCCGCCGGCCGACAGCGAGCTCGAGCTGCTCGCCGCGGGCGGGTGGGCGCCGGCACAGACCACGCCGGTGCTGTCGCAGGCCGAGGCGCTGGAGCTGATGGCGCACGTCGATCTGGTCTTCGTCTCCGACGCGGTGCGTCGGTACGTGCTGGGCCTCGTCCGCGCGACACGCGAGCACGACGCCGTCGAGCTCGGCGCGTCACCGCGCGCGGGCCTGCAGCTGGTCGCCCTCGCCCGTTCGACGGCGGTGCTGTCCGGGCGCGACTTCGTGCTCCCCGACGACGTCCAGGAGGTGCTGGTCCCGGTGCTCGCGCACCGGCTGGCGCTGACGCGATCGGCTCGTTCAGGCGGCACCGCGCCCGCCGAGGTCCTGGCCGAGATCCTTCGGTCCACGCCCGTGCCGCGCTGAGGTCGATGATGAGCATCACGTCACGCGGGTGGGGGCTGCTGATCTCGGGGGCCCTGCTCGCCGCGGCGGCCGCGGCCATGCAGTCGATGATCGCCGCGAGGCTCGCGGCGATCGTGATCGCGATCCCGGTCGTCGCGCTGGCGTGGGCGCTGGCGAGCCGGGCCCTCGCTCGCCCCCGGGGTCTGACGCGGACGCTTCACCCGGCGTCCTGGCAGGTCGACGCCCCGGGTGCGGTCGACCTGGTCCCGAGCGGCGCGGCTCTGCCGCCGTGGTCCTCCCTGCGCGAGCGTGTGCCCTCGAGCCTGCGGAGGCGCAGCCGCGGCCCACGCGGCTACGGGGTGCTGCCGCAGGCGCGTGGACGAGCGCAGCTCGGACCGGCGATGCTGCAGCGGTCGGACCCGCTCGCGATCACCTCCTGGCGCACCCCGGTCGGCGACGTGACCGACGTCGTCGTCTGGCCGCGGACGGAGCCTGTCGAGGGCGAGGTCCTCGCCCAGGCGCTCGAGGCGACCGCCCCGATCCCGGCCGGGCTGCCGCAACGGACGCTCGAGGACCTCACGGTGCGGGAGTACCGCCGTGGCGACGACATCCACCGTGTGCACTGGCGCTCGACGGCGCGCCAGGGCGAGCTGATGGTGCGGCACGACGAGCCGACGACCACCCACGCCCTGGACGTGCTGCTGGTGCTGAGCGAGCACACCGACGAGATCGCCGAGTGGGCCGTGACCGCCGCGGCGTCGATCACCGTGGCGCTGCTGGACGATCGCTTCGCGGTGCGCCTGGTCACCGTGGCCGAGGGCGAGCTGGTGGAGATGCCGATCCGCTCGGCTGCCGACGCGCTCGACGTGCTCGCCCTCGCCTCCCCGGCGGGCGAGCTCGGTGTGGCGGCGGTGCGCAGCGTGCAGCGATCGACATCCGCCGGCGTGATCGCGGTGCTGGATCGGCCGGCACCCGGGGTGGGCGAGGCCGTCCTCTCCGGGGGTGGCCTGGAACGCTCGACGGCGCTCGTGATCGATCCGGACGACACCTCGGCAGACATCGTGGTCGGCCTCCAGCGCTCCGGCTGGCAGGTCGCGACCTCGCCCGGCGCCGGACCGGTCAACGAGGGCTGGCGCATCCGGGAGGTCGCGCGATGAGCCGCCGCCTGGTCGCGCTCGCCGCCGTGCTCGTGATGACGCTGCTGAGCGCGCTCGCGCTGCAGGCGCTCGTGGTGCCGGTTGTGTGGGTCCCTCGCACGCTGGTCTGCGTCGGTGCCGCCGGGCTGGTCGCGACGCTGCTGCGGTCCCGGACGCCGTCGGCCGGTCTGCCGTCGCTGGGCGGGCTGGTGGCCGGACTGGTCGCGAGCTCGGCCGTGTACTTCCCCGATCAGGCGCTGCTGCGCGTGCTGCCCACGCCGTCGACGATCAGCGCGGCTGCCGACCTGATCCCGGAGGCGTTCGCGCAGATGCGCTCCTCCTACCCGCCGCTCACCCAGGGCGACGGTGTGGCCTTCCTCGTCACGATGGGCGTGCTGGTCGCGTTCGTCCTCGCGGAGATGCTGGCGATCGGCGCCTGGGCTCCCGCGTGGTCCGGGCTGCCGATGCTCACGTTGTGGGCGGTCCCGATCCTGCTGGGTTCACCCGTGAGCGTCGGTGTCCTGACGGCCGCGGCCGCGGCCTACGTGGTGGTCATCGCGATCCAGGCCCGGGACGACGCGCGCTATCGACGGCGGCCCGGGCAGCCCGCGGTGCGCGCCACGATCCTGGTCACGGCGTCGGTGCTCGTGGGCGCCTCCGTGCTGGCGCCGCTGCTGCTCCGGGTCCCGGTCCCGATCCGGGTGCACCCGTTCTACGAGCTGGTCGGCTCCAGCACCACACGCCTCGACCTCGGCCTGGGCCTGCGCGACGACCTCGTGCGCAACACGCCGACCGATCTCTTCAGCTACACCGGTGCCGAGCCCGCCGTCGTCGGACCGTTGCACGCCTACACGGTGGCCGAGTTCACCGGCAGCGACTGGGTGCGCGGCGACACCGGGGACGCGGTCGCCGCCGAGGGTCAGGTGCTCTGGCCGAGCTCCTTGGAGGGTGTCGATCTCGGCACGCCGATCGACATCGACGTCGACGTGACCAACCTCGGCCAGGACAGGTTGCTGCTCCCGGGCGAGCCCCGGTCGCTGGAGGTCCCGGCCGAGGTCGCCTACCTCGCCGCCTCCGACGAGGCGGTGGCCCGCATCGGTGGTGAGGTCAGCTACGCCATCTCGCTGCTCCCCCGCACCCTCGACGGCGCCGCGCTCACGCAGCTGCAGCCCGCGACCGACGTGGACCCGGTGCTGCTGCAGGTGCCCGAGACCGGGTACCAGGCCGACATCGCCGACCTGGCCCGCGAGATCGTCGCCGACGCGGGAGCAGAGACGCCCTACGCGCAGCTGCTGGCGCTGCAGAACTATCTGCGCGACCCCTCCCGGTTCACCTACTCGACCTCGATCGCCGCTCCCGAGACGCCCGACGCGGTCTGGGACTTCCTCAACGACCGGCACGGCTACTGCGTCCAGTTCGCCACCACGATGATCGTGATGGCGCGCACCTTGGGGCTGCCGGCCCGGCTCGCGGTCGGCTTCCTGCCGGGCGAGGCCGGCGCCGAGGGGACCGTCGTCGTCGACGCCCACGACGCGCACGCGTGGCCGCAGGTGCTCTTCGAGGGAGTCGGATGGGTGCGGTTCGAACCGACCCCGGGTGTCCAGGCCGGGCCGCCTCCCGAGTACGCGCCGGAGACGACAGCACCCGCGACCGAGCAGACCACGGCCGCGCCGAGCACCGCGCTGCCGACCGCCGCCTCGAGCGCGGCGCCGACCTCCACGACCGCCGACACCGGGGGCTCGACCGAGGGCGAGAGCGCCGATCGGTCGGGCTGGCTGGTGGCGCTGCTGGCGCTGCTCGGCCTCGTCTGGGTGGCGAGCGCGCTGGGCCGCAGGTTCGCGCGGCTGCAGGGCACCGACCTGCGGGAACGGTGGGAGCACGTGCTGCGCTATCTCGAGCGCCTGGGGATCGAGGTGTCACCCTCGAGAACGCCGCGCGCCATCGCGGCGGACGCCGCCGAGCACCTCACGCCGCAGACAGCGGCCGCGCTGGCGCACCTGGTGGAGGCCGTCGAGACGGCGAGCTACCGCCCCAGCGAGACGTCGCGGGCGAGCGACGCGGAGATCGAGGCGTGGGTCGAGGAGGTCGTCGACGGCGTGCGCGCGACACTGCGCGAGCGCTCCGACGACCGGGTGGGCGTCTGAGGGAGCCGGCTAGCGCTGGTCGCGACGGCGCCGGTCCCAGCGCTCTTCGAGACGCTGCATGAACGGTGCACCCCCGCTGCCGCCACCACGACGGGGACGGATCGGGCGGACGTTGTCGTTCCCGGGGTCCCGAGGTGCGTCGCCGGCGACCTTGGGTCGACGCAGTGCCAGCAGCACACCGCCGAACATGGCGAGGAAGCCCAGCAGTCCGATCCAGACCTGCCCGGTGTACAGACCCGCGAACAGCAGTCCGATCCCGCCCAGCACGACCACACCGCCGAGGGCCACATGGAGCGGCCGACGGGGTCCACCCGAGATCGTTCGTGCGAGCTTGGGGTCGTCGGAGCGCAGCTGCTGCTCCATCTCGTCAAGCACACGCTGCTCGTACTCGGAGAGTGGCATCTTCACCCCCACTTCCTGCACCGACGTCCGCACGGTGCAGGATCAGGATATGTCGCCGTCGCCAGTATCGGAAGTTGGTTGGCGCACGAGCGACCCCGCGGTCACCGCAGCGCGACCGAAACGGGCGTGAACCTCGTCCATGACGCGCTCCGCCGCTCGTCTCTCGGGCCCGCTGTCATCGAGTGCCACCTGCACGAACGTGGTGGCGGCATCGCTCAGCGCCTCGCAGCGCACACCCAGCAGCCGCACCCCGTCCGGGGGCAGCGTCATGCCCGCCAGCAACCGCCGCGCAGCCTGGTAGATGTCGTGAGCGACGTCGGTGGCCGCATCGAGGGTGTGCGAGCGGCTCAGCGTGGTGAAGTCCGCGAGCCTGACCTTGATCGAGATGCACGAGGTCACCAGGTCGGCGGCGCGCAGCCGAGCGGCGCAGCGGTGCGAGAAGTCGAGCAGCGCGGCGCTCATGTCGCCGAGATCGGTGAGGTCGGTGCCGAAGGTCTGCTCGTGCCCGATCGACTTCTCGTGCCGGGTGGGCTGCACCGGCCGCGGGTCTCGACCCCACGCCAGGTCGAGCAGGCGGCTGCCGCCCGCGGTGCCCAGCACCCGGTTGAGCATCCCCGGAGGCGAGTGCGCCAGATCCGCGACGGTCCGGATCCCCGACCTCGCCAGCGTGGCCTCGGTGCGCTCCCCGACGCCCCACAGCGCGCCGACCGGTAGCGAGTGCAGGAACGGCACGGTGGCCGCGCGCGGGATCAGCAGCAGACCATCCGGCTTGGCGTGGCTCGAGGCGAGCTTGGCGACGAACTTCGTGGAGGCGATGCCGACGGAGGCGACGACGCCCAGCTCCTCGGAGATGCGGCGACGGATCAGCTCACCGATGTGGCTGGGCGAGCCGACGCGACGACGGGCACCGGAGACGTCGAGGAACGCCTCGTCGATGCTGACCGGCTCGATGACCGGGGTGACATCGCCGAGGATCCGCATGACCGACGTCGAGATGTCCCGGTACTTGTGGTGGTCCGGGGGAATGATGATCGCCTGCGGGCACAGCGCCCGCGCGCGCGTCATCGGCATCGCCGAGCGCACACCCGCCGCGCGCGCCTCGTAGGTGGCCGACAGCACCACGCCTCGGTGCGCTCCGCCGACGATCACGGGAAGGCCGCGCAGCTCGGGTCGGTCGATCAGCTCGACCGCGGCGAAGAACGCATCCATGTCGACGTGCAGGATCGAGGTGTCGCTGTCGTCCCCACCCCAGTCCCGCCGGACGCTCTCGTTGCGCGGCGCCCTGCTCATGTCCGGCTCATGACGCGATGGCACCCGCCCGCACCGAGCTGGCCAAGCCGGCCGCGCGTGCCGCCGCCGCGACCTGGGCCACGAACTCGTCGGCAGCCCACACCGCGTCATCGGCCACGGTGGCATCGAGATCGCCGATCCGGTCGGCGTCGATCGCCGCGCGGATCTGGGCGCCCGCCTCGAACCGCGCCGCCCAGGCGCCCCACTCCTGCCCGGCATCGGCGAGCTGCTCCCACACGCTGCGCAGCCGCCCCCGCCGCCGAGGCACGACGGCGCCGAGCGCGAGCACGGCGGAGGCACCGCGGATCGCGGCCATGTGTGCGTGCAGGAAGCGCATCGCGGGATCGGTGCTCGCATCCGCGGCGTCGAGCTCCAGGCGGGCGCGCCGGATCAGCTGCTGCGCCACGGGGTTCGCGCCGCTCGCTCGCAGGGTCGTGCTGGCCATCACCTGCTCCCTCCTGGTTGCTCGGCACGGGATCGCTCCCGCACTCCATTATCGAACGTCTGTTCTAGTCCGTCAAGTCCCCTGTTCGAAGGCCCTACCCTCGGGGGATGGCCAGGCGTCGAGGCTCGTCCACCCTCCCCGATGCACCGGTGCCGACGTCTCTGGGAACTGTAGAGCTGAGGTCCGACAGCGACGGTGTGATGCTCCTGATCGACGGCGTCGAGAGCTCCCACCTCGACCTGGGCGACCCGGCGCACCTGGTGTTCGAGTACATGCAGCAGATGCAGGCGGTGCTGCGGACGACCCACGCCGACAGCACCCGGCTGCGCGCGGTGCATCTCGGCGGTGCGGGCTGCGCACTGGCTCGCGCGATCGACGTCGAGTGGCCCGAGCCCCGGCAGACCGCCGTCGAGATCGACGCGACGCTCGCGACCCTGGTCCGGGAGTGGTTCGACCTGCCCCGCGCACCCCGGCTGCGGATCCGGGTGGGCGATGCCCGCACCGAGCTCCTCACGATGGCTGCCGGGTCGCTCGACGTCGTCGTCCGCGACGCGTTCTCCGGACGCCACGTGCCCGAGCACCTGCGCACCCAGGAGTTCACCGCCGAGGTGGCCGAGCGGCTGCGGCCCGACGGGATCTATCTCGCGAACCTGGCGGACTCCCCGCCGCTCAAGACGGCCCGGCGGGAGGCGTCGACGGTGCGCTCCGTGTTCGCCCACGTGGTGGCGATCGCCGAGCCCGCGGTGCTCAAGGCACGGCGTTACGGCAACGTGGTGCTGGCTGCGTCGCACCAGCCCGTGCACCGCCCCGGGCTCACGAGAGCGCTGCGGTCGTTGCCGGTGCCCGCAGGCATCGTCGGCGAGCCGGAGGTCCTCGACTTCGCGGCCGGCGCCTCGGTGTTCACCGACCCGCCGCCGCAGTAGCGGCGGGCACGAGAAGGGCCCCGCACCCCGGTGGGTGCGGGGCCCGTCAGGCTCAGACCGGCCGAACGCTCTCGGCCTGCGGGCCCTTCGGGCCCTGGGTGATCTCGAACTCGACGCGCTGCGCCTCTTCGAGCGAGCGGTAGCCATCTGACTGGATCGCTGTGAAGTGAACGAAGACGTCGTCGCCACCGCCCTCCTGGGCGATGAAGCCGTAGCCCTTCTCAGCGTTGAACCACTTGACGGTTCCCTGTGCCATCTCTTGCTCGTCCTTCCGGGACTTCGTCGTCGGACCCCTCGTGGCCCGACCTTGGTGCCGCAATGGCCTCGCCCACGTCGTGCTCTGGGTGTGTTCCCGGTGAAACGTAAGAGAAAACCTGCAACATCGGCAGTCTTGCACGGAGGCCCGGGCGGGCGCCACGGTCTCGTGCCGAGGAATTTCGGGCCTCACAGATAGCGCCGGACGGCCCGCCCGTACCACTCCTCGGGGTCGGTGCTCGCCTCCGGCGCGTGATGGGCGCGCAGCCAGGTGCACACGTTCACGCAGTCGCGCAGCAGGAACTCGCGGCCGTGGGGATTCGCGACCAGGTCCACCACCTGCGGCACGTCGATCACCACCAGCCGCTGCGTCTCGGACCGCGGGTCGACCAGCACGTTGTACGGCGAGAGGTCCCCGTGCGCATAGCCGAGATCGGCGAGGTCGAGGACGAACCGCCGCAGCTCCCCCGCCCACTGCACCGCGAGCTCGGCGTCCGGTCGCATCTCGTGCAGCCGGGAAGCAGCGACCGGTCGCTCGCCGTCGACCCCGATGAACTCCATGCACAGCTCGCCCTCGACGATCTGCACCGGGTAGGGCACCGCGAGACCCGCGCAGAACAGCTCGCGCAACGCGCCGAACTCCGTCCGGGCCCACTGCGTGGCGGCGGCCTCTCGGCCGAAGGCGGTGCCGCGCGCGATCGCCCGGGTGACCCGGGAGTCCCGGGTCCGACGACCGTCGGCATAGGCCTGAGAACGATGGAAGCTGACGTGCTCCGAGGACCGGAACCGCTTGGCGACCATCAGCGTCACCTCACCGGGTCGGCCGGTGCGATCCTCCTCGGGCAGCGCGCGTTCGATCAGGAAGGCGTCGGCCTCCTTGCCCGTCTTGAGCACGCCCAGCTCGGTGTCGATCGCACCGTGGTGCTGGACGACCCAGTCGGGGAACGGCTGCGGTCCGCGGTCGAGGGTGTGCGCGGTCTCGGGCCACGTGGACCAGCGCTGGTCCTCGTCGAGCTCGACGACCTGCGTGCTCAGCTCGGACGTGGCGATGAAGGTGTCCCAGTCGAAGGACGGCGTCATGGTGGGTCTCCTGAGGGAGGGACCCGCCGACGAGGGGCGGCGCGTGCCGCGGTCGGTGCGTCAGCAGGCCCGGGAAGGACGGTGGACGGCAGGGGTCAGCGTCGTGACGGTCATGACGTCCTCCTTCCCTCGGGAGAGGCGAGCGCGGTGCGGCCTCAGGGGTCGACGCTATCGGCGCACCGAACCGCTGGGCCAGCGATTACTGCGTCGCCGTCGAGAGTCCCGACGGCGGGGCCGGCTCAGTCCCGCTGGTCGCCACCGAAGCCGCCGGCATCGCCGTGGGCGTCACCCGGGCTCTCGGGGCCTTCCGGGCTCTCTGAGCTCTCTGGGCTCTCTGGGCTCTCTGAGCCGTCCTTGCCCGCGAGGAACGCCTCGATCTGCGCCCCGAGCTCGTCGGCGCTCGGCAGCTCCTCGGCCGCCGCCAGCAGCGGTGCGCGACCGGACCGCTCGGCCTCGGCGGTGAAGGAGTCGAACTGGGACTCCAGCGCCCGCACCACGGCGCGGACCTCGTCCGAGCCCTCGACCTGGCGGTCGATCTCGGCGAGCACCTTGACGGCCTCGGCCTCCAGCTCCCCCGTGGGAAGCGTGAGACCGCTCGAGCGGGACACCTGCCGCACCAGCTCCGCCGCCGCCTGCGGGAAGTCGGTCTGCACCAGGTAGTGCGGGACGTTGGCCGCGAAGCCGAGGGCGTCGCGCCCTTCCTCGCCGAGCCGCAGCTCCAGCAGCGCGGCCGCCGAGCCCGGCACCTGGAGCGAGCCCACGAAGTTCGGGTGGTCGGCGATCAGCTCGGGGCGGGTGGCGTGCGCGGTCACCGTGACGGGCCGCGTGTGCGGCACACCCATCGGGATGCCGTGCAGGCCGATCGTCGTCAGGACGCCGAAGTCGTCCATGATCTGGCGCACGGCCGCGACGAACGCCTCCCAGGAGAGGTCGGGCTCCATGCCGTGCAGGAGCAGCAGCGGCACGCCCTCGTCGTCGTGCAGGAGGTCGACGGCAAGGCTGGGCGCCTCGTAGTCCACCCAGGCACCGCTGTCGTAGGTCATCGTGGGGCGGCGGGAGCGGTAGTCGAGCAGCTGGTCGACGTCGAACGTCGCCACGCGCTCGGTCGGCAACGTGGACGTCAGGTGCTCCGCCACGAGCCTGCCGGCGTGGCCGGCGTCCATCGAGCCCGACAGGGCGTGCACGAGCACGGTCGCGGTCCGCCCGGCGGCACCGTGACCCGAGTACAGATCGGCTGGGTTGCGCAAGTGATGGTCCTCCTCGCCCCTGCCAACGCGCGATGGCCGCGTCCCATTCCCGAACGCGGGCGCGTCACTAGCCCCGGCTCCGGGGTGGATAATGGACGGCCGCTCGTGAGATCGGACGCCACCGGCCCAGAGGGGGAACGCGAGACCGTGCCAGAGGACCGCTCGTCCGCGCCCATCCCTGCGCCAGCCCTCGAGGAGGCGCTGCAGCACGAGCAGCGCTACGTCGACACCGTCTACGACCGCGTGGACCACCTCCGCCGCGACGCCGAGAACCGGCTGCGCGGCGTCCGACGCGCCGGTGCGTCGGGGACCCACCAGAGCCGCTCCGAGCGCGACGCGTTCGCGACCCTCTACACCGACCGCCTGGCCCAGCTCAACGGTGTCGAGGAACGGTTGGTCTTCGGCCGCCTCGACCTCGACGACGGCGCACGCCGCTATGTCGGACGCATCGGCGTGTCCGACGCCGATCAGGTCCCGTTGCTCACCGACTGGCGGGCACCCGCCGCACGCGCCTTCTACCAGGCGACCGCAGCCTCGCCCGACGGCGTGGTGCTGCGGCGGCACCTGCAGACCCGTGGGCGTGAGGTCGTCGCGATCGAGGACGACCTCCTCGACGCCGACGCACTGACCGACGGCGTGCACCTGCAGGGCGAGGGTGCGCTGATGTCGGCGCTGCTCGAGCGCCGCACCGGTCAGATGAGCGACATCGTCGCCACCATCCAGTCGGAGCAGGACGCGATCATCCGCTCCCCCGCCGACGGCGTCCTCGTGGTCCAGGGTGGGCCGGGGACCGGCAAGACCGCGGTCGCGCTGCACCGGGCCGCCTACCTGCTCTACGCCAACCGCGAGGTGCTCGAGCGCGCGGGCGTGCTGCTCATCGGTCCTAGTCGGGTGTTCCTCAAGTACATCGAGGCGGTGCTGCCCTCGCTGGGCGAGAGCGGCGTCGTCTCGCTGACGCTCGCCGACCTGGTGCCCGACGTGACGGCGACCGGCACCGAGCCCGACGAGGTCGCCACGATCAAGGGTCGCGCCGTGTGGGCGCGGATCCTCGCGCGGGCCGTGCGCAACAAGGAGCGGGTGCTGCCGCCGCGCGACCTGGAGGTCGGCAACGTCACGCTCCGGCTGCTCCCCGGCGATGTCCGCGAGGGTCACACGCGCGCGCGCCGCGCGCACCGCACCCACAACGAGGCTCGCGCGACCTTCGTCCGGCACATGCTCACGGTGCTCGCGCGCCAGTACGCCGACGAGCTGGGCGGCGTGGACGCCGACGAGCGGGCAGACCTGATCGAGGAGGTGCGGTCCTCGCGCGACGTCCGCGTCGCCCTCAACCTGTGCTGGATGCCCCTGACCGCCGTCGGCGTGGTCAGCGAGCTGTTCGCCAAGCCCCACAAGCTCGCCGACGCCGCGCGCGGCGCGCTGAGCCGCGCCGAGCTGGCCGCGGTGCAGCGTCCGGCCGATGCGCCGCTCACGCCCGCCGACGTGCTGCTGGTCGACGAGGTCGCCGAGCTGATCGGGCCCGAGGACGCGGCGGAGCGCGGCCGCGCCCGCGCCGAGGCCGACGCACGGCGCCGCTCGGAGATCGAGTACGCGCAGCAGGTGCTCGGCGAGGGCCTCGGCGGCGGCATCGTCAGCGCCGAGCAGCTCGCCTCCCGGTTCGCCGAGAGCGGCCCCGCCCTGACGACGGCGGAGCGCGCCCTGGCCGATCGTGCGTGGACGTACGGGCACGTGGTCGTCGACGAGGCCCAGGAGCTCTCCGAGATGGCCTGGAGGGCGTTGCTGCGCCGCAACCCGCGCCGGTCGATGACGGTGGTCGGCGACGTCGCCCAGACCTCGGCCCGCGCGGGCGTGCGCCGCTGGGCCGACGCCCTCGACGGCCCGCTCAAGGGTGACTGGCGGGTGGCCGAGCTGACCGTGAACTACCGCACCCCGCGGTCGGTGATGGACCTCGCGACCGCGGTGGCGACCGCCGCCGACCCGGAGCGCCCGCCCTCGCCCGTGCAGTCGGCGCGCGACGAGCCCGAGGCGGTGACCCTGCTCCCCACGCATGACGTCCTGGAGACCGTGAGAGCCGCCGTCGAGCGCGCGAGGGAGCGCGGCGGCACGGTCGCCGTGGTCGCGCCGCGGGAGCAGCGAGCGCAGCTCGCGGCCGATCTCGGCCTGCGCGGCAGCTCCGACCTCACCGCTCCCCTGGTCGTGCTCGACCCGGCGGGTGTCAAGGGCCTGGAGTTCGACCACGTGATCCTCGTCGAGCCGGCGGCGATCGCCGCGCAGGCGACCGGTGCGGGCGACCTCTACGTGGCGATGACGCGGCCCACCCGGCACCTCGACGTCGTGCACACGCAGCCGCTGCCGGCAGGTTTCGAGCGGGCCTGAGTCCACGTTGTCCATCACGTGGTCCCTGGCCGGTGCGATCCCGAGCGCCTGAGACGATAGGTGGCGTGGTGAAGGCACTCTTGTTGGAGAACGTGCACAGCCTCGGGCGCGAGACGCTCGAGAAGGCTGGCGTCGAGGTCACGGCCCTCAAGGGGGCTCTCGACGAGGACGAGCTGATCTCAGCGCTCGAGGGCGTCGAGATCCTCGGCATCCGATCCAAGACCCAGGTCACGGCGCGCGTGCTGGACAACGCGCCCGCGCTGACCGCGATCGGGGCGTTCTGCATCGGCACGAACCAGATCGACCTGCGCCACGCGGCCGCCGGTGGCGTCGCGGTGTTCAACGCGCCGTTCTCGAACACGCGGTCCGTGGTCGAGCTAGCGGTCGCCGAGATCATCGCGCTCACGCGCCGGCTGACCGAGAAGGACAAGGCGCTGCACCAGGGCATCTGGGACAAGTCGGCCGATGGCGCGCACGAGGTGCGCGGTCGCACGCTCGGCATCGTGGGCTACGGCAACATCGGCACCCAGCTCTCGGTCGTCGCCGAGGCGCTCGGGCTCCGGGTGGTCTTCTACGACACCGCTGAGAAGCTCGCCCTCGGCAACGCGACGCGGATGAGCTCGCTCGACGACCTGCTGGACGTCTCCGACATCGTGACGCTGCACGTCGACGGGCGGGCCGGCAACGCCGGCATGTTCGGTTCCGCGCAGTTCGAGCGGATGAAGCCCGGCGCGATCTTCCTCAACCTCTCGCGCGGCTTCCTCGTCGACTACGGCAAGCTCCGCGAGCGCATCCTCGACGGCTCGCTCGCCGGCGCCGCCGTCGACGTGTTCCCCGAGGAGCCGAAGACCGCGGGCGAGACCTTCCACTCCGAGCTGCGCGACCTGCCGAACGTCATCCTGACGCCGCACGTCGGCGGCTCGACCGAGGAGGCGCAGCAGGACATCGGGATGTTCGTGTCGGCGAAGCTGCGGGACTACCTCGCGGTGGGTGCGACCGGTCTGTCCGTCAACGTCCCCTCGCTGATCCTGGACCGCCCGCGCGAGGGTGCGTACCGGATCGCCCACCTGCACCGCAACGTCCCGGGTGTGCTCGCCGGCGTCAACCAGGCGCTGTCCGCGGTCGGGGTCAACGTCGAGTCGCAGGTGCTGGGCACCTGGGGCGACATCGGGTACGTGGCCACCGACATCGGTGGCCCGCTGCCCGGATCGGCGGTCGAGGCTCTGGAGGCCATGGAGCCGACGATCCGGGTGCGGGTGCTCGATCAGGCCACGCTCCCCCAGGGCTGAGGGTCAGCCCCCGGACTTGCGGCGGAACATCCGGCGCCCGCCGGTGACCTCGGACGCGTGCACCTGACCGGTGTTGCGGCGCCCCTCGGCCGTGAGGTGGTCGTTCTCCTTCTTGCGCTCGAGCGCCGCGCGCATCTTCGCCTTGGCATCGGAGATGCCCTCGGTCTCGTTGCCCTTGCTCTCGGTACTGCTCTTGTCATCGGTCATGCGATCACTCACCTCTCGTCGTCCTGATCGCCCAGCCTGCCGGACGGCGGCCGGTCCTGCCAGCTGATACGTAGGTCATCGCGGTCTCGAGCAGCTCCTCGAGCGGCCGCATCGAGTCGAGCACCAGCCGCTCGTGGCTCCACGGCTCGATGCGGCGCGTCTCGACCTGCTGCCACGTGGGCTCGGTGAACCCCTGGTAGCGCGTGCCACGGGCCGCGAGCCGCTCCCGGTGCACCACGGGGTTCGAGCAGGTCACCTCGAGCCACCGGATCGGCACTCCGTGCTCGGTGGCCACCTGGTTCCACCCGGCGCGTGCGGGCTCGACCGCGTTGACGGCGTCGGCGACGACCGAGTGCCCGGCCGCCAGCAGCTCGGCGGCAAGGGTCTGCGCCACGGCGTAGGCGGCGAGCCCGGTCGGCAGCCGCTGGTCGGCACCGCCCAGCCCGGCCCGCCACATCGCGGCCTCGATGGCGTCCACGGCGAGCACCACGGCAGCGGTCTCGTGGCCGATCGCCCGGGCGAGGCTGCTCTTGCCCGCCCCCGGCAACCCTGCCATCGCGACCAGCACCGGCGATGGCGGCCTCATCCGGCGAGCAGCGCGAGCGAGACGAGCGCGAGCATCCAGCTGACGAACGACCCGACGAGGAAGTACTCGGTGAGCCGGTGCACGTGCTCCTGGTCTCGGCGCGAGCTGAGCTCGGGGAACCGCAGCAGGCCCTTGGCGGCGACGACGATGCTCGCCGCCGTCAGGTTGCCGGCGAGTCCCAGCCCGATGATGAGCACCCGCTCCATCGGCCCCAGCAGCCTGCCGCCCTTGATGTCGTGCGCGGGATCGGCGGGATCGGTCGCGGCGCCGGAGCTCCAGCGAGCGGGGTTGACCGTGCGGGTCGCGGCGAGCACGAGCCGCACGACGACGTTCCCGGTGCTGAGCTGGGCCGCCAGCACGCCGAGCACCAGCAGTGCGCGCTCGGGGCTGACACGGGCCGCCGGGGGCCAGTCGATCTCGGACCACAGCGCCGCCAGCGGTCCCGAGACCGGGGACGCGAGACCCGACAGGACCACCATGAGCCCGACGCCGACGCCGAGCACCGTGAGCGGGATCACCGGTGAGGCCTGGTCCAACGCGCGCGTGGAGGAGCGGCTCCAGGCGACCACGAACGCCGCGATCACGACGAGCACGAGCAGGTCGAGCGGCCTGTGCTGCCCTGCGACCACACCCGCGAGGACCACGACCGCGGCACCGGTCGCCTCCGGCAGCACGCGTGGTGCCTGCGGTCGGTTGACGATGTCCGCGACGGCGCACCCCAGCAGCATCAGCCCCAGCCAGATCATGTGGTCAGACCTCCTGCAGCAGCGCGTCGGCGGCGACGATGACGGCCAGGCCATCGGCACGGGTTCGTTGCGAGACCGCGGAGGGGGAGATCCCCTCGTCGGCGGCGAGCTCGGTCTGGGTACGTCCCGACAGCAGCCCGCGCAGCAGCCGGAGGGCGCGCTCGTCACCGGCTGCCACGAGCTGGTCGCGGCACAGCAGCGCGGCGTTGATGGCGGCCGGCTCGGGACCGTCGCTGTCCGCGGCGCGCTCGTAGCGGGTCCTGACCGTGTGGGTGCGGGCCCGGGCGGCATCGGCCTCGGCCGCCTCGATGGCGGCGCGTGCCGCCCACCAGGCGGGGCCGTCCTCGACGCGCGGATCCTCCTGCAGCACGGCTGCTCCGCCCCAGCCGATCCCGTGCCGCAGGTCGGCGGCGGGCAGCAGAGCCAGCCGCAGCCACAGCGCGGCATGGAGCGCAGCACCCACGGTCTCGAAGACGCCCTGGTACTCGTCGCCCACCGTGATCCGCAGCGGCGCGACCGGCGCGAGCTCGTCGTTGGCCTGGTCGACGACCTCACGCAGGCGTCGGTGCAGCGCCGTCCGGTCCACCACCTCGCGCGAGCCGATGATGTCGCCGATCAGTGCAGCCCTCTGCTTCATCGCGGCCATATGAAGATCATAACTTCTTTTCGAAGAAGTGAAGCCAGGATCTGAAGACCGCCGGTAGCGCCGGCTTCCCCTCCGGCGCCACCGACGGCAGTGCGTTCAGACTACTGGTCGGCGTCAACGGTGACCGAGCGGTGGTGCCGCAGCGAGGTGATCGCGGCCTCGAAGTCCTCGAGCGAGGTGAAGCTGCGGTAGACGCTGGCATACCGGAGGTAGGCGATCTCGTCGAGGTCCTGGAGCGGTCCGAGGATGGCGAGCCCGACCTCGTGGGCATCGACCTCGGCCGCACCGGTGCTGCGGATCGCTTCCTCGACCTGCTGGGCGAGCAGGGCGATCTGGTCTCCGGAGACCGGTCGCCCCTGACAGGCCTTGCGCACGCCGGCGGCGATCTTGTCCCGGCTGAAGGGCTCGGCGGCGCCGGAGCGCTTGACGACGACGAGACTGGTCGTCTCCAGGGTCGTGAAGCGACGGCCGCACTCGGGGCACTGGCGCCGACGGCGGATCGAGGAGCCATCCTCGGCCGTGCGGGTCTCGATCACCCGGGAGTCGGGGTGACGGCAGAACGGACAGTGCACGCCACCGCTCCTCTCCGACAGGTGTCCCGAGCGACGCTAGATCTACCGGATCACATCGCTGTAACTACTAGATGTAGGAATCTAGGTCGGAAACGGCGTCCTGCGCAACCTGGGCGGCGCGTTCACCCCTCGCGCGGCACCGTGAGCTGCTGCCCGGCGACAAGGTTGGTGCCCTCCAGGCCGTTGAGCGCAGCGATCTCGCTCATGACGTCGCGGACGTCCGCGCCGGGGGCTGCGACCTCCGAGGCGATGCCCCAGAGGCTGTCTCCGCTGGTCACGGTGACGACCTCGAGCGCCGGGCTGGGCTCGGCAGCGCCGCCCGCGGCGATGCCGACGACCGAGCCGATGACGGCCGCCGCCGCGATCGCCAGGCCGGCCAGCACGGCACGGCCGCGGGCGGTGAGCCGCAGCGGCACATCGCCAGCGACAGGGGCCGCCGGGCGCGGGGACGCAGGCCGTGGGGTGGCCGGCGCGGCGGGCCGCGCGACCGGGAGCGCGATGACGTCGGCGAGACGATCGGGCTCGGCGCCCAGGTCGGGCAGCGGCGGGACCACCGTGAGGTGGCGACGTCGCGGGATCGCGAACGAGATCGGGCCGGGCTGGGCCAGGACGCTCATCGTGGGCTCCTCATGGGAAAACGCTGGGGTGGACCTGGTGGATGTTCGGGCGCTGCTCGCGACACTCGTACGGGCGTTCGTCGGACGTTCGTACGAACGTAGCACGCATGTTCCAACCGTGTCGAGCCCCGCCGGCCGGGCGGTCTTCGCGCGGTTCCGCTCGGCCGCGACACGCCGATCGAACGGATGTTTGCCGAAGCTGCTGTGTGCTCGTACGCTTGTTCTCACGCACCACAGACCATCACGGACCACCGACATCGTTGGAAACACAACGATCCGAGGGCACCGAGACCACCGAACCGCCGCACCGCTGAACGCCCGACCGACCAGGGAGCCACTCGATGACACCGACCGACCCGGACACGCAGGGCTCGCGGCTCACGGAGCGCCAGCAGCGCATCATGGAGGCGATCCGCAGCAGCCTCGCCGGCCGCGGCTACCCCCCGACCATGCGTGAGATCGGCGACGCGGTCGGCCTGGCCAGCCCGTCCTCGGTCAAGTACCAGCTCCAGGTCCTGGAGGAGAAGGGCTACCTGCGGCGCGACCCGATCTCCACGCGGGCGATCGAGATCGTCGCCCCGGACGATGACGTCACCGTCGCCAGCAGCACCGGAGGCGGCCGCCACCTCACCCTTCACGACGGCGAGACCACGGCGGCCCCGCCGTCCTACGTCCCCGTGGTCGGTCGCATCGCCGCCGGTGGTCCGTTGCTCGCCGAGCAGGCTGTCGAAGACGTCTTCCCGCTCCCCCGTCAGCTCGTGGGCGAGGGCGACCTGTTCCTGCTCAAGGTGGTCGGCGAGTCGATGATCGACGCCGCGATCTGCGACGGCGACTGGGTCGTGGTGCGGCAGCAGCCGGTGGCGGAGAACGGCGAGATCGTCGCGGCCATGATCGACGGCGAGGCCACGGTGAAGACGCTCAAGCGGGAGAACGGGAAGGTCTGGCTGCTTCCGGCGAACCCCGCCTTCTCCCCCATCGACGGCACCGACGGCGAGGTGCTGGGCCGCGTCGTCAGCGTCCTCCGGGCACTCTGAGACCCGTCAGCGACCTCGCCGGTCGAGGTTCCTGACGGCACCGCCGTCTCAGGCCTCGTCCCGCAGCCGTCGCAGCGCCGCGCGCACGATCGCCGGATCGGTGGTCGGCCACAGCGGCGGCAGCGAGCGAGCCAGAAACGTGCCGTAGCGGGCGGTCGCCACCCGCGGGTCGAGGATCGCCACGACGCCGCGATCGGTCACGCCACGGATCAGGCGCCCGGCGCCTTGTGCGAGCAGGAGCGCGGCGTGCGTCGCGGAGACCGCCATGAAGCCGTTGCCGCCACGCTGGGCGACCACCTCGGTCCGGGCTGCCATCACCGGGTCGTCGGGGCGCGGGAACGGGATGCGGTCGATCAGCACCAGCTGGCACGCGTCTCCCGGCACGTCGACGCCCTGCCACAGCGAGAGCGTGCCGAACAGGCTCGTCGCCGGGTCCGCAGCGAACGCCCGCACGAGCGCAGGGATCGAGTCCTCGCCCTGCACCAGCACCGGGGTGTCGAGCCGCTCGCGCATCGCCTCCGCCGCCGCGGTCGCGCCGCGGCGTGAGGAGAACAGCCCGAGCGTGCGACCTCCGGCCGCCTCCACCAGCTCCGCGATCTCGTCCAGGACCCGCGGGTCGGCGCCGTCGCGGCCCGGCTTGGGCAGGTGCCTGGCGACGTAGACGATGCCCTGGCGCGCGTAGTCGAACGGTGAGGCCACCTCGAGCGAGGTGTAGTCCGGTGCGCTCATCCCCATGGAGCCGGCGGTCGCGTCGAACGTGCCGCCCAGCGTGAGGGTGGCGGAGGTCAGCACCGCACCGCGACCAGCGAGCAGCTGCCCGGCGATCGGCCCGGCGACGTCGAGGGGTGAGACGTTGATCTTGATCGCCTCCCCCGGGCCGGTGCCGCGGCTGCACCAGACGACGTCCTGCCGGTTCTTCAGCCGGTCCGACAACAACCGGTCGGCGATCTCGAACAGCACGAGCGCGGCCGAGCGTGCCTGCACCAGCGCACCACCGGCGTCGCCCGCCTTGGTCCCGGCCTTGACGCTGTCCTGCTTGATCGAGGAGATCACCTGCCGTGCCCCGTCGGCGATCGCGCGCACCGCACCCTCGACCTCGGCGGGAAGCGCCTCCGGCCATCGCCCCTCGGGCGTCGCGGTCAGGACGGTCCGCAGCAGCACGGCCGCGTCGTCGAGCGCCTGCGTGGCGACACCCGCCTGCCGGCGTGCGAGGCGCGCCACCCGCTCCACGGCGGGCGCCGACAGCTCCACCGAGGCCTGCGCCGTCACGCGTGACGGCAGCTCGTGGGCCTCGTCGACCACGAGCGCGTCGAACTCGGGCAGCGCGCCGGGCGAGCCGGAGGCGGCGATCCCCAGCATCGCGTGGTTGGTGACGACGACGTCCGCGGTCCGCGCCGCCTGTCGCGCCGCCTCGGGGAAGCACTCGGACCGCATCGGGCACGACGGGCCGATGCACTCCATCGAGGTGACCGAGACCTGCCGCCAGGCGCGGTCGGTGACCCCGGGGACGAGGTCGTCGCGGTCGCCGCTCTCGGTCTCCTCCGCCCACTCGCGCACGCGCACGACCTGGACGCCGAGGGAGTCGTCGCGGGAGGAGCCCGCGGGGTGCTCCTCCGCGACCGAGGACGACGCGGGTGCCATGTCGAACAGCGCGGCATCGCCCTCGGGTGGGTAGCCGCCGGCGATCTTGTGCTTGCAGACGTAGTTGTGCCAGCCCTTGAGCAGCGCGACGGCGGGCGGCCGCGGCAACCTCTGCTCCACGACCTCGGCCACGAGCGGCAGGTCGTGACCGAGCACCTGGCGCTGCAGCGCCAGGGTGGCCGTGGAGATCACCGTCCGCTCCCCGGACCGCACCGCGTGCAGCAGCGCGGGCACCAGGTACGCGAGCGACTTGCCGGTACCCGTACCGGCCTGCACCATCAGGTGCTCGGCGCCCTCGAGCGCAGCCGCGACCGCTCGCGCCATCTCGTGCTGACCCTCACGACGCGCACCGCCCATGCGCGTCACGACGGCGTCGAGCACCTCGTCGACGTCGTCGGTCACCTCGGGCTTCTCGGTGGTCTCGGACGATGGCACGCCTGCCATCGTCGCACCAACAGCGGCCCTCGTGCGCGACCCGATGCGCTCTGCGCGGCTCCGGGGTGATCTCGGTCCAGCACGTGGACCGCGTCCACCCCGAAGCGCTTTCCGGGGGTGGGGCTAGGCGGAGACAGCCCTGTCGAGCTCGGCCGCCAGCGCGCCGTCGACCCGGGCGTGCAGGCGGGTGCCGTCGGCGGTGTGCTCCTCGCTCAGCACCTCGCCGGTCAGGTGGGCGCGGTGGATCAGGTCGCCGCGCTGGTAGGGAACCACGACGTCGATCTCGACCTCGGGCCGCGGCAGCAGCTCGGCGAGCCGCTGCTGCAGCGCCTCGATCCCCTGGCCGGTCTTCGCCGACACCGCGACGGCGCCCGGCTCGCGGGTGCGCAGCCGTGCGATCGTCTCCGGCTCGGCCAGGTCGGCCTTGTTGAGCACCACCAGCTCGGGCAACGAGGAGACCCCCTCGATGTCGCGAAGGGTGTCGCGGACAGCGATCAGCTGGCCCTCCGGGTCGGGGTGGGAGGCATCGACGACGTGAACGATCACGTCGGACCCTCCGACCTCCTCGAGGGTCGACCTGAACGCCTCAACGAGCTGGGTGGGCAGGTTGCGCACGAAACCGACGGTGTCGGCGATCGTGTACTGGCGACCGTCGGGCGTCTCGGAGCGGCGCACGGTCGGGTCCAGGGTCGCGAACAGCGCGTTCTGGACCAGCACACCGGCACCGGTGAGCCGGTTGAGCAGCGAGGACTTGCCGGCGTTGGTGTAGCCGACGATTGCCACCGAGGGCACGCCTCCGACACGCCGGGAGGACCG
Source organism: Pseudactinotalea suaedae (assembly GCF_009733815.1). Taxonomy (GTDB): domain Bacteria; phylum Actinomycetota; class Actinomycetes; order Actinomycetales; family Beutenbergiaceae; genus Pseudactinotalea; species Pseudactinotalea suaedae. The sequence goes on along the minus strand of NZ_WNXY01000001.1, from coordinate 139,481 downwards.
CTGGGCCGCGCGCGCCGGCGCCATGTCGCGGATGCTGCGGCGCAGCTTGGCCATCCGGGTCCGGATGCGGCGGCGGTCCAGCTCGATCTTCGTCTCACCGGGACCACGCGAACCCATCCCGGCGCCGCCGGCGGCGACGCGGCCACCGGCCTGCCGGGACATCGAGTCACCCCAGCCGCGCAGTCGCGGCAGCAGGTACTCCAGCTGAGCCAGCTCGACCTGGGCCTTGCCCTCGCGCGACTTGGCGTGCTGGGCGAAGATGTCGAGGATCAGCGCGGTCCGGTCGATGACCTTGACCTTGACCACGTCCTCGAGGCCGCGCCGCTGCGAGGGAGCGAGCTCGGTGTCCACCACCACGGTGTCGGCACCGGACGCCGCGACGACCTCGGCCAGCTGCGCGGCCTTGCCCGAACCGAGGTAGGTGCCGGGGTCGGGCTGCTGGCGGCGCTGCAGGACGCCGTCGAGAACCTGGGAGCCGGCGGTCTCGGCGAGTGCGGCCAGCTCGCGCAGCGAGATCTCGGCGGTCTCCGCGGCGGCAGGGCCGCTGCCGCTGTAGAGCCCGACGAGCACGACCTTCTCCAGTCGCAGCTGCCGGTACTCGACCTCGGTGACGTCGGTGAGCTCGGTCGAGAGGCCACCGACGCGCTGGAGGGCGCCGCGCTCCTCGACGTCGATCTGCTCGCCGTCGTAGTCGCTGTAGCCGGCGGTGGCGTCATCCTGCAGCGCGGTGCCGGCACGGGCCAGCACGCGGGCCACGACGTCCTGGGCGCGCCGGTCGACGTCGGAGATCTCGGCTCGACCCGGTGCCACGCCCGCGTCGGTGCTGTCGCGGGTGGGTGTCGGGTCAGCCAATGGAGCTCCTTGCGTCGAACCGTGCGGAAATCGCGTGAATCCACTGTGACACGTGCTGACGCGCCGCGAACAGGGATTTCGCCCAGGGAGCAAGGCTGGTGCCCAGGACCTAGGCTGTCGCGCGGTGTCCCACTACTTCTCCCCCGACTCCCCCGGCGCCTCCTCGCCGCGGGAGATCGAGGTCGTGCTCCGAGGTCGACCGGTTCGGGTCGCGACCGACCGCGGCGTGTTCTCGGGTGAGCGCCTGGACCCCGGGACCGCGGTGCTGCTGTCCCACGTCCCCGACCCCCCGGCCGCGGGGACGCTCCTGGACCTGGGGTGCGGCTGGGGTCCGATCGCGCTCGCGCTGGCGGCCGCCTCACCGCAGGCGCGGGTGCTCGCCGTCGACGTCAACCCGCGCGCGCTCGAGCTGACCGCTCGCAACGCGACCCGGCTGCGCCACGCCGTCGAGGTCGCTCAGCCGGACGTGCTGCTCGCCGCCGAGCCCGAGCTGGCCCTCGACGCGATCTGGTCCAACCCGCCCATCCGGGTCGGCAAGGACGCCCTGCACGCGATGCTCCGCACGTGGTTGCCCCGGCTGGCTCCCGACGGCGTCGCTCACCTCGTGGTCAGCAAGAACCTGGGCGCGGACTCGCTCCAGCGGTGGATCGAGAACGAGCTCGGGCAGGCCACGAGCAGGATCGCCAGCAGCAAGGGCTTCCGCGTCCTAGCGGTCGCCGCGTCTGCTCGTTGAGCTGGTCTCGCGGGGCCGTGGGCCGGCGCGCAGGTGCGCGCGCTGCCCCTCCTTGCCGAACAGGCTGAGGAACTCGACGGCCTTCTTCTCGGCCGGGCCGAGCCAGTGCGGGACACGCGTGTCGAACTCGGCCGCCTCCCCTGCCTCGAGCACCAGGTCGTGCTCGCCGAGCAGCAGCCGCAGCCGCCCGTCGAGCACGTAGATCCACTCGTAGCCGGTGTGGGTCTGCAGCTGCGGCTCACCGGGGCGCGCGTCAGGCTCGAGAAGCACCTTGAACGCCTGGATGCCTTCGGCGCGCTGCGTCAGCGGCACCATCGTCATGCCGTGCTCGATGACCGGCCGCAGATGCACCCGTGGGTCGCCGGTGGGCGGTGCGTCGATCAGGTCGTCGAGCGTCACGCCGTGGCTGCGGGCGAGCGGGAGCAGCAGCTCCAGCGTCGGCTTGCGTCCGCCGGACTCCAGCCGCGACAGCGTGCTCACCGAGATCCCGGTCTGCTCCGACAGCTGCGCGAGCGTGACGTCGCGGGCCTGCCGCAGCGCGCGCAGCCGCGCCCCGACCCCGGACAGCGATCGATCGTCTCCCATGCGGTCATCTTGCCATATCGGCAACCATACTTGCTACTCGGCCGATGGCGCTGCACCATCGAGACATGACGACCTCACACACTCCTGTCGATGACCATCTCGATGCCCTCGTGATCGGCGGCGGCGCCGCCGGCCTCGCCGGCGCCGTCACGCTCGCGCGCTCGCGCCGCTCCGTCACGGTGATCGACGGCGGAGCGCCCCGCAACGCGCCCGCCGAGGGCGTGCACGCGCTGCTCGGGATGGACGGCATCGCGCCGGCCGAGCTGCTCGCGCGCGGCCGCGCCGAGGTCGCCCGCTACGGGGGCGACGTCATCGCCGCCGAGGTGCGCACGGCCGAGATCGACGGCGACGGCTTCGTCGTCACGCTCGAGGACGGACGCCGGCTCCGCTCACGACGGCTCCTCGTCGCCACCGGCGCCGTCGACGCCCTGCCCGAGATCCCCGGCCTGGCGGAGCAGTGGGGACACGGCGTCGTGCACTGCCCCTACTGCCACGGCTGGGAGGTGCGGGACCGGTCGATCGGCGTGATCGCCAGCCATCCCATGTTCACCCACCAGGCGCTGCTGTTCCGGCAGCTCACCGACGACGTCGTGGTGTTCACCCACGGCGTCGACCCGACGCCGGAGCAGCGCGCACAGCTGCTGGCCCGCGGCATCGGGCTGGTCGAGGACGGCGTCGCCGCGGTGGTGACCGCGGACGGCTCGATCACCGGCGTCGAGCTGACCGATGGCCGCGTGGTGCCGCGCGAGATCCTCACGGTGCAGAGCCTCCTGACGCCGCGCGTCCAGATGCTGGCGGGTCTGGGGCTGCGCGTCGTCGACCACCCGATGGGCCAGCATGTGCCCACGGTCGACATCGGTGGCCGCAGCGAGGTGCCCGGCGTGTGGCTCGCGGGCAACGTCACCGAGCCGTCGGCGCAGGTCGGCGCCTCCGCCGCGGCGGGCACCATGGCAGGCGCGCAGATCAACGCCGACCTCGTGATGGCCGAGACGGCGGCCGCTGTCGCGGCGATGTGAGGCTCAGGCGAGCAGGGTGACCTCGGCGACCAGCTCGACCGGGCCGGAGAGCTCGATGCCACCGCCGTCGAGCATGACGACCCGGAGCTGACCGCCCGGGACCAGGACCACCCAGTCGTTCGGGGCGTCGTCGCCGAACCACAGGCGGGTCGCGACGGCAGCCGCGCACGCGCCGGTGCCGCACGAGAGCGTCTCGCCGACGCCCCGTTCGTGGACACGCATCTGGACGACGCCGACCCGGTCGGTGCCGACGACCTGGCCGTCCTCGTCCACGACCTCGACCGCACGCTCCCCGAGCGGGACGACGAGCTCCACGTTCGTGCCGTCCTCGGGCTCGGGCTCGACCCGCGGCGGGACCGAGAGATCGACGGCGGCCAGCACGTCGACGTCGGTGAGGGCGATCACCGTGTGCGGGTTGGGCACGTCGATGCGCAGTCCGGGGCGCGGCTCGTCGAGCCCGGCGAGCACGACCGTGACGTCGAACCCTTCCGCGAGCGCCGACTCGCCACCGGGCGCGGACCAGATCCCCATGTCGACCGTGTACTCGTCGAGCTCCTTGCGCACGGTCAGCGTGCCGGCGCGGGTGGCGATCGTGGTGGTGGCGCCGTCGTCGAGCGAGAGATAGCCGTAGCGCTCCAGGTAGGCGACGTAGACGCGCAGGCCGTTGCCGCACATCGTCGCGATCGAGCCGTCGGCGTTGCGGTAGTCCATGAACCACTCGGCAGCACCGACCTGGTCGGCCATCTCGGGCACGGCCGCGGTGCGCACGGCGCGGATCACGCCGTCGGCGCCGATGCCCGTGTGCCGGTCGGCGAGCGCGCTCAGGTCGGCGTCGGTGAGGGGCGCCTCACCGTCGGGGTCGGCGTAGAGCAGGAAGTCGTTGCCGGTGCCGTGGCCCTTGACGAAGGTGCGCGCGCGGGTCATGGGATCAGGGTACGGGCGCGGGCGAGCAGGTCCGCCCCGGGGGGCAGCCAGTGGATGCGCTGATCACGCCGGAACCACGTGAGCTGGCGGCGGGCGAGCTGCCGGGTGGCGACTGCCGTGGCCTCGGCGGCCTCGGCCGGCGTCATCTCCCCACGCAGCACCGCCCGGGCCTGCACGTAGCCGACGGCCCGGGCCGCGGTGTGCCCCTCGGCCATGCCCGCGGCGACCAGGCGCTCGGTCTCCTCGACCAGCCCGTCGGCGAACATCGAGCGGGCACGCGCGGCGATCCGCTCGACCAGCTCGGGCCGTGGCACGTCGATCGCGATCTGGGTCGCCGGGAGCGTCGCGGTGGGCTGCTGCGGCTGCGACGCGGCGAACGGTCGACCGGTCAGCCGCACGACCTCGAGCGCCCGCACCACACGCCTGCCGTTGCGCCGGTCGATCCGCGCGGCTGCCTCGGGGTCGAGCCGGGCGAGCTCGTCGTGCAGCAGACCCGGCCCCTCGTCCAGGAGGCGGCGCTCGAGCTCCCCGCGCAGCTCGGGGTCGGTCTCCGGGAAGCTGAGCTCGTCCAGCAACGCCCGCACGTACAGCCCGGAGCCGCCGACCACCACGGGTACCTTGCCGCGCGCCTGGATCGCGGCGACGTCGGCGCGCGCGGCCGGCTGGTAGGCCGCGACCGAGGCGTCCTGGGTGACGTCGAGCACGTCGATCTGGTGGTGCGGGATGCCCTGCCGCTGCTCCGGCGGCGTCTTCGCGGTGCCGATGTCCATGCCGCGGTAGAGCTGCATGGCGTCCGCGTTGACGATCTCGCCGTCGAGCGCCGCGGCCAGGGCGAGCGCGAGATCGGACTTGCCGGACGCCGTCGGCCCGACGACGGCCACGACCTGTGCTCCACTCACGGCCGCGAACCTACCCGTCCTGCCGACCGAGCCGAGCACCGATCGGCACGTCCCTAGACTGGCCGACGATGACAGAACCCCGACCGGACGAGCACGCCGACCTCGACATGCACGAGGTCCGACCGGTCGACCAGGCGCGGGTCGCCCGGTGGCTGCGCAACGCGGGCATGCGGTACTTCGTGAACCACCAGGGGCCGATCGGAGGGATCTGGAGCGGGTGCATGTTCACGTTCGGGATCGCCGGCCGCGGTGGCGTGCTGCAGATCCGCGGCCAGTACAACCGGGTGGTCGCGATCGAGCGGCGTGAGGAGATCATCGCGCTCCTGAACGAGCGTCACGCTCGTTCGGCGTGGCCCAAGTGCTTCCTCATGGTCCTCGACGACGGATCGATGCGGATCGCCGCCGACCACAGCGTCTCGATCGCGCACGGGCTCTCGGAGCTGCAGCTCGAGCGGGCGATCAAGACCGGTCTGTCCGCCGCGCTGACCACGTTCGCCGAGATCACGGCACGGTACCCCGACCCGCTGGCGACGGCGCCGGAAGGACAGCCATGACGAGCCCCACGGACCTGCCTGGCGCGCCGGACATGCCGACGCCGGTGACGCTTGCTCGGGTGCACCGGCTGCTCGCGGCCGACGGGTGGACGCACGACGCCGAGAACGATCGGCTGACGCGCCGCTGGCCGCACCTGGAGATCGACCTCACGGTCCGCCGCCGCGACGGCCTGCTGCTGCTCTTCCGTGGCCGCCCCGTCGGCGGCGAGATCGCGATCGCCCGCATGCGCGCCGTCGAGAGCTTCATCACCGACTGGCACCGCGACCGGATCTGGCCGGTGGTCGTGATGACGAGCACGGGTGAGGCCATCCAGGTGCACACCCACGTGGGCATCGACGCGACCGCGGGGCTGACGGCCAGCCAGCTGGACGACGTCCTCCGTGTCGGGATCGGCACCACGCACCAGTGCTTCACCACGCTGGGCGAGGTCGGGCTGGTGCCGCGCGCACCCGGGCCGGACAGTCCTCCGGAAGATCCGGCGGACCCGCCGTCAGCGGACCCGGATCCCCGGTAGCCCGAGCGAGACCGGCCTCGGCTGCTCGTTCGCCGGTTCGGCGACCTCACGCTTCGCCTGCTCATGGGCCGCGGCCTTCGCCTCGTAGGCATCGCCCGAGCGCGTGCGACGGATCTCGAACGTGCCGCCGGCGAGGCCGGAGTCGGCGATCAGGTGGTGCGGCGCGCTGCGCGTGACCTGCGCGGTGACCATGTCGCCGGGCCGGGGAGCCGGACCGTCCCAGTCCTCCGGGACCGCCACGTGCACGAGCCGGTTGTCGGGCGCGCGACCGCTGACGCGGCGGGTGGCGACGTCCTTGCGGCCCTCGGACTCGCTGAGCAGCACCTCGACGGTTCGACCCACCTGAGCGGCGTTCTCCTCGGCGCTGATCCGCTCCTGCAGCGCGACGAGGCGTCCGTAGCGCTCGGCCATCACCTCGGCGGGGATCTCGGGCAGGTCGGCGGCCGCCGTCCCGGGGCGGGGCGAGTACTGGAACGTGAAGGCCGAGACGAACCGCGAGGCCTCGACGACGTCCAGGGTCGCCTGGAAGTCCTCCTCGGTCTCGCCGGGGAAGCCGACGATGATGTCGGTGGTGATCGCCGCGTCGGGCAGCTGCCGGCGCACGCGGTCGAGGATGCCGAGGAACTTCTCGCTGCGGTAGGAGCGGCGCATCGCGCGCAGCACCCGGTCCGACCCGGACTGCAGCGGCATGTGCAGGCTCGGCATCACGGTGGGCGTGGCTGCCATGGCGTCGATGACGTCGTCGGTGAAGGCGGCCGGGTGCGGCGAGGTGAACCGGACCCGCTCCAGACCCTCGATGTTCCCGCAGGCGCGGAGCAGCTTCGCGAACGCGCCGCGGTCGCCGAAGCCGACGCCGTAGGAGTTCACGTTCTGCCCGAGCAGCGTGACCTCGCAGGCGCCTTCGGCGACGACGGCCTGCACCTCGGCGAGCACATCCCCCGGACGCCGGTCGCGCTCCTTGCCGCGCAGGTGCGGCACGATGCAGAACGTGCAGGTGTTGTTGCAGCCGACCGAGATCGACACCCAGGCCGCGTAGGCGCTCTCGCGCCGGGTCGGCAGCGTCGAGGGGAAGACCTTGAGGGCCTCCTCGAGCTCGACCTGGGCCTCGCCGTTGTGGCGGGCGCGCTCCAGGAGCACGGGCAGCACGTCGATGTTGTGCGTGCCGAAGACGACATCGACCCACGGCGCCCGCTCGACGATGCCTGCCTTGTCCTGCTGGGCGAGGCAGCCGCCGACCGCGATCTGCAGGCCGGGGCGTTCCTTCTTCAGCCCGGCCAGCTGACCGAGGTTGCCGTAGAGCCGCTCGGAGGCGTTCTCCCGGACCGCGCAGGTGTTGATGACCACGATGTCGGCGCCGGCGGCCTCCCCGAGCAGCGAGCCCGCACCGGTGCTGTCCGCCTGGACGTAGCCCGCGCCCTCCAGCAACCCCGACATCCGCTCGGAGTCGTGGGCGTTCATCTGGCAGCCCAGGGTTCGCACCAGATAGGTGCGCGGAGCGGTCGAGGCTGTCACGGTGCGCGATTCTACGTCCCGGCGGTCGGCCGCTCGATCAGCCGAGCCGATCGGCCGACGTCGACGCCTTGTCCGCATCGTTTCCGTTCTGTGACCAACACCGGTGACTCGAGAAACAATGTCGGGATAGGTTGCACAGCATGTCAGTGGAGGATGTGACACCGGTCACCGATGCGCCCGTAGGGCGCGGTGCCGGCGATTCGACCCGCGAGCCCTTGATCGTCCTGAGCGGTGTGCAGAAGCACTTCGGCGACCTGCACGTGCTCAGGGACATCGAGCTGACGGTGCACAAGGGCGAGGTCGTCGTCGTGCTGGGACCGTCGGGCTCGGGCAAGTCGACGTTGTGCCGCGCGATCAACCGGCTGGAGCCGATCGACGAGGGCGAGATCACGCTCGACGGCGTCTCGCTCCCGTTGGAGGGCAAGGCGCTGGCCCGGCTCCGCGCCGACGTCGGCATGGTCTTCCAGTCCTTCAACCTGTTCGCCCACAAGACGATCCTCGAGAACATCACGCTCGGCCCGATCAAGGTGAAGAAGACCAAGCCGGCCGAGGCGAAGGAGCGGGCGATGGCGCTGCTCGAGCGCGTCGGCGTCGCGAACCAGGCGAACAAGCTGCCCGCGCAGCTCTCCGGCGGCCAGCAGCAGCGCGTCGCGATCGCGCGGGCGCTGGCGATGCAGCCCAAGGCGATCCTGTTCGACGAGCCCACCTCCGCACTGGACCCGGAGATGGTCAACGAGGTTCTCGACGTGATGATCTCCCTGGCGAAGGAGGGCATGACGATGATCGTCGTGACCCACGAGATGGGCTTCGCTCGGAAGGCTGCCGACCGGGTGATCTTCATGTCGGACGGCCAGATCGTCGAGGAGGCCGGGCCGGAGGAGTTCTTCACGAACCCCCGGAGCGACCGAGCCAAGGACTTCCTCGGCAAGATCCTGACCCACTGAGTTCTTTGCACGAACCGCAACAGAAGGAGACAACATGCGGAGATCACGACTGACCATGGTCGCCGGCGCACTCGCAGCCGGCGCACTCGCGCTGGCGGGCTGCCAGGCGGAGCCCGGAGGTGGCGACGGCGGCGAAGAGACCACCGGCGGCGACAGCACCGGCGACGCGGGCGGCGAGGGCCTCACGATCGGCATCAAGTTCGACCAGCCGGGCCTGGGTTTCCAGGACGGTGACACCTACACGGGCTTCGACGTCGACGTCGCGACCTACGTCGCGGAGGCGCTCGGCCACTCGGCAGATGACATCACGTGGGTCGAGGCGCAGTCCGCGAACCGCGAGACCATGCTCGAGAACGAGCAGGTCGACATGATCTTCGCGACGTACTCGATCACCGACACGCGCGACGAGGTCGTCGACTTCGCCGGGCCGTACTTCGTCGCAGGTCAGGACCTGCTGATCCGGTCCGACGACGCGGGCACCATCACGGGCCCGGAGAGCCTGGACGGCAAGAACCTCTGCTCGGTCTCCGGCTCGACCTCGGCGCAGCGCGTCAAGGACGAGTACGCCGAGGGCACCCAGCTCGTCGAGGTGGGCGGCTACTCCGAGTGCATCCTCCAGCTCATCCAGGGCACCGTCGACGCGGTGACCACCGATGACATCATCCTCGCCGGCCTCGCTGCCGACGAGGGCAGCGGCGCGCTGCAGGTCGTGGGCTCGCCGTTCTCCGAGGAGAACTACGGCGTCGGCCTGCCCCCCGGCAGCCCGCTGTGCGAGGACGTGAACGAGGCGATCCAGGCGATGTTCGACGACGGGGCCTGGGAGGCCGCGATCGAGGCGAACACAGAGGGCACCGGGTACACCCCGAACGCCGACCTCAACCCGCCGACGCTGCGGGACTGCGAGGCCTGACGCCGGGAGTCGGTGGCGGCCGCACCCGTGCGGCCGCCACCGCTCTCTGCTGGACGGATTCGTGACGAGTGACGAGGATCGAGGAGACCGTTGGCTGACTTCCTGACGGTGTTGTCCGAGTACGACATCGCCGGCGCGTACTGGGTGAACCTCAAGCTGACCTTCTTCGCGGGGCTGTTCGCGCTCGTCCTCGGCACGATCCTGGCGATGTTCCGGATCAGTCCGATCCCCTCGCTCAACCTCGCCGGCACCGCCTACGTCAACATCCTTCGCAACACCCCGCTGACGATCATCATCGTCTTCGGCCTCGCCGTGCTGTGGCCGGTCCTGCGGGTCGAGTTCTCCGAGGTCTTCACGGTCAACTTTTTCTGGTTGGGCGTGGTCGGACTCACCGTCTATCACGCGGCGTTCTTCTGCGAGGCGCTGCGCTCGGGTATCAACACCGTGCCGGTCGGGCAGGCGGAGGCGGCCCGCGCCATCGGGTTGCCGTTCCTGGACTCCGCGAGACTGGTGATCTTCCCGCAGGCCTTCCGCGGTGCGATCGCCCCGCTGGGCAACGTGGTGATCGCCCTGATCAAGAACACGACCGTCGTGGCCGCCGGCTCGGTGTCCGAGATCGCCACCTTGATGCGCGAGATGATCGAGAACGAGAGCAACTACGTCTACCCGATCTTCCTGACGGTCGCCGTCGGCTTCGTGATCATCGTGGTGCCGGTGGGCATGCTCGCGACCTACCTCTCACGCCGGCTGGCGGTGTCCCGATGAACACCGTCGACGTGGTGCACGGCACCTCCTCCAGCCTCGGGAGTGGCGCATGAGCGCACAGTCCGTTCTCTTCGACGCCCTCGGGCCCCGAGGCCGTCGGATGACGACGATCATCAACATCGTGGCCGCGCTGGCGCTCGCCGGGTTGCTCGTGTTCGTGGTGATGAAGCTGAACGACGCCGGTCAGCTCGCGGGCAACCTGTGGCTCCGAGCGCTCGACTCGAACGCCTGGCTCTACTACTACCTGCCCGGACTCCAGAACACGCTGGTCGCGGCGGTCTACTCCGTGGTGCTCGCCGTGGTCTTCGGCTTGATCTTCGGGGTCGGCCGACTGGCCTCGAACCGCCTCATCCGCTGGTTCTGCGGGTTGGTCGTGGAGTTCTTCCGTGCGGTCCCCGTCCTGGTGATGATGGTGGCCGCGGCTGCGGTCGGCTACATCCTGGGGCTCGACCGGGACATCGTGCCGCTGGTAGCCGTCGTGGTGGGTCTGACCCTGTACAACGGCTCGGTGATCGCCGAGCTCGTCCGCAGCGGCGTCTACGGGCTACCCAAGGGGCAGCGCGAGGCCGGCCTGGCCGTGGGCATGACTCGCGGGCAGTCGATCCGGTCGATCGAGCTGCCGCAGGCGCTGATCGCCATGCTCCCGTCGCTGGTGAGCCAGTTCGTCGTGATCCTCAAGGACTCGGCGCTCGGTCAGATCATCCTGTACTCGGAGCTGTTGCGCTCGGCGAGGTTGCTGGGCAGCGGCGCCCCGTTCCCGATCCTGCAGACCCTGTTCGTGGCAGCCCTGATCTTCATCGCGCTCAACTTCCTGCTGGGATGGCTGGCGCAGGTGCTCGCGCGGCGACTGGGCAGCCGCACGTCCGGCCGCACCACGGCGGCTGCCCCCACGGCGGTACCGCAGGCCGCTGGCCCCGGTGCGACGGGCACCGCAGGCGGTATCGACGACGGACCGGGCTGACGCGGTCAGCTCGCGTCGGAGCGCAGCGCCTCGTCGACGACCCGATAGCTCATCCCCGGGGCGTGTCCCTTACGAGCGAGCATCGCGACCAGCCGGCGGCGCTTGACCTCGGTCTCGAGGGTCGTCATCGAGCGGAGCCGCTTCTCCACCACCCGCCTCGCCGCTTCCTCCTCGTCCTCGGCGACGACGGTGCTGAGCGCATTCGCGGCCGCCTCCCCCACGATGCCCTTGCGCTGGAGCTCGACGGTCAGCGCGCGACGAGCCAGACCACGTTCGGCCTGCCGGGTGCGCACCAGCATCGCCGCGTACTCGGCGTCGTCGACCAGCCCGACCTCCTCGAACCGGTCGAGCACCCGGTCGGCGACCGCCTCGGGCACGTCCTTGCGCGCCATCGCCTCGGCGAGCTGGGCGCGCGACCGCGCTGAGTGGTTGAGCAGGTTCAGCGCGACCGTGCGCGCCACCGACTCCGGGTCGGGCTCGGCATCGGTGGCCGCGGCACCCACGACGGGCGGTTCCTGAGCGGCCGCGCGCCGGCGTCTGCGACCCCCGCGCCGCTGGCCGGATCCTCGGTCCGGCTCCGGTTGCTGCTCCGGTTGCGGCCGTGGGCGCGGCTGCTGTCGCGGCTGGTCCGTGCCGCTCGAGGCTGCGCGCGTCGCCTCCTCGAGCACCCGACGGGCTCGCTGCAGCCGCTCCGACGACGGCTCAGTCATCGCTGGCTCCCCTCGCTCTCGGTGGCGGTGTCGGCGGCCTCCGGGGTACCCGGGGGCCGCCGACCGCCGTCAGCGATCGTCGCGGTGCGCTCTCAGAAGTCGACCGCGGCGGCCTTGACCGGCTTCCCAGCCGGCGCAGCAGCATCACCGGAGGCCACGACCGGCTCGGGGCGCACCCCGATGCCGAGCTTGGTCTTGATCTTCTCCTCGATCTCGAGCGCGAGGTCGGGGTTGTCCTTGAGGAAGGTGCGGGCGTTCTCCTTGCCCTGCCCGAGCTGGTCGCCCTCGTAGGTGAACCACGAGCCCGACTTGCGGACGATGCCGTGCTCGACGCCGAGGTCGATCAGGCTGCCCTCGCGGGAGATGCCGGTGCCGTAGACGATGTCGAACTCGGCCTGCTTGAACGGCGGCGCCATCTTGTTCTTGACGACCTTCGCACGGGTGCGGTTCGCGACCGCGTCGGTGCCGTCCTTCAACGTCTCGATGCGGCGCACGTCGATGCGGACCGAGGCGTAGAACTTGAGCGCCTTGCCACCGGTGGTGGTCTCGGGCGATCCGAAGAACACGCCGATCTTCTCGCGGAGCTGGTTGATGAAGATCGCGGTGGTGCCGGAGGCGGACAGCGCACCGGTGATCTTGCGCAGCGCCTGCGACATCAGCCGCGCCTGCAGCCCGACGTGGGAGTCACCCATCTCGCCCTCGATCTCGGCCTTGGGCACCAGGGCCGCGACCGAGTCGATGACGACGATGTCGAGCGCGCCGGAGCGGATCAGCATGTCCATGATCTCCAGCGCCTGCTCGCCGGTGTCCGGCTGGGAGACCAGCAGCGCGTCGGTGTCGACACCGAGTCGCTTGGCGTACTCGGGGTCGAGGGCGTGCTCGGCGTCGATGAAGGCGGCGATGCCGCCGTTGCGCTGGGCGTTCGCGACCGCGTGCAGGGCCACGGTGGTCTTGCCGGAGGACTCGGGGCCGTAGATCTCCACGACGCGACCGCGCGGCAGCCCGCCGATCCCGAGCGCGACGTCGAGGGCGATCGAGCCGGTCGAGATGACCTCGACGGGCGGACGGGTGTCATCGCCGAGGCGCATCACCGAGCCCTTCCCGAACTGACGGTCGATCTGACCGAGAGCGGCCTCGAGGGCCTTGGAGCGATCTGCGATCGGAGTTGCCATGTGAGGTTCCTTCTTCTCTCGGGCTGTTGCTGTGCAACCGCCACCGGGCTGGGGCTGGTCTGGTTGTCGGGATACGCCCTCGCCGAGCGCTGACCCGTCAGTGACGCTATGTCCGACCACCGACATCCGGCTGACCCGCCTACCCCGTGCTGTGGATAGCGGTGCATCCGTCATCACCTGTGGACACAATAACGAACACCCGTTCGAAGTGTCGAACATCGTCGGCGACACGCCGAGGTCGCTCTACGCTCGCCTCGTGACCACGCCACCGCCCGCTGGGGACGCGCCCCGTTCCGTGCTCGGCGCGGTCGCCCGCGGTGGCGCGCTGATGCTGCGCGACACCCTTCTCAACGGCGGCGTGCTGCTGTCCCTGGTCGTCGGTGTCGGTGGCGTGCTCACGCGATCGTTCCCCTGGGTGTGGCTCGGCCCGCTGCTCGGTCTGGCGGGGCTGATCGTCTCGTTCGCGGCTCACCGTGAGCGCGTCGTCCACGGACCCGACGGCGAGACTCGTCGCACCCGGTGGCCCTCACGCGTGATCTGGGTGGCCGCCGTCGGCGTCCCCGTGATCTGCCTCCTGGCGATGGCCGCCATGTGGGGGCAGCCGCGCTGAGCCGCTGATGGGCGCTGAGGGTCCACCCGTGGACCGTCGGCGAGCACGAGGGCGGTCGATATCTCTCAGCCGCCGTCGGCAGCCTTCTCCGCCGCGCGCTTGCGCCGTTTGCCCTCGTGCATCGCAGCCACCCGTGCGACCGGGATGGTGTGGCCCTCCTCGATGACATCCCCAGGAACCTGCTGAGGCGACGGGAGCGACGCGGCCCAGGGGTCGCCGTCGAGCATGGACGGGACCGAGCGGATCGTGAAGTCGAGCGGTGTGACGTCGTCGAGATCCTCCCAGGGAACTGGGAAGGACACGGGCGTCCCGGGTCGCACCCGCGGACTGTAGGCGCACGCCAGCGAGGCGCCGCCGGAACGGGTGGCGTCGAGGAACACCTTCCCGCCACGGTCGGCCTTGATGTAGGCGGTGGTGGCGACGTCGGGATCGAGACGCTCGGCGCGGGCGGCGAGGGCACGCGTGGCTGCGGCGGCGTCGGGCAGCTCGAGGTCGACGACCGGGACGATCACGTGCACGCCCTTGGACCCGGAGGTCTTCAGCGCACCCGCCAGCCCGGAGTCGGCCAACGCCTGCTGGATCAGGCGCGCGGAGGCGATCACGACGTCGAAACCGCCGCCCTCCGGCGGGTCGACGTCCAGCACGAGGTGCGTGACGCGACCGGCGAGGATCTCGGTGCGCTCGGCGGGATCGGTCGCGATGTCCGGAAGCATGAGCGTCGGGTGGTACTCGACGGCGCGCTGGTTCCCGAACCACAGCAGCGTCCGGAGGTCGTCGCAGAGGGGATAGTGGATCTCGCGGTTGCCGGCGTCGGACCACACGGTGGTGCGGCGCACGAAGTCGGGCGCGTAGTCGGGCAGGTTCTTCTGCATGAACGACGGCTGCCCAGGCCGGACCCGCACCACCGAGAGCGGACGACCGGCCAGCTCGCGCAGGATCGGCTCCGCCACCGCCTCGAGGTAGTCGATCAGGTCCCTCTTGGTGGCGTCGGCGCCGCTGAAGAGCGCCGCGTCCAGGTTCGTGAGCTCGACGCCCTCGCGCATCTCGGTCTGCTTCGTCCGCGCCATCCGACCAGCGTGCCACTCGGGGGCGGTCGCGCGTGTGAACATGAGGGCAACGCCGTCGACCTGGATCGACCCCCGGTGCGGGGCCGATCCGTCACCATGGCTCCCATGTACATCACGATCCCGGCGAGGTACTGCGGACCGTCGTCATCGGGGAACGGCGGGTGGAGCGCAGGCTCGCTGGCCCAGGCGCTGCGCGCGGCCACGTCTGCCGATCTCGGTCCGATCACCGTCAGGCTCAGCGCTCCCCCGCCGTTGGAGACACCGCTGGACGTCGTCGTGGACGTCCGCACCGATGACGGCGCCGACCTGGACACACCGATCGCGACCATGGCGCACGACGGCACCACCGTCGCCACCGCCGCGAGCGCTCCGCCCTGGACCGCGGCGCCTCCTCCGTTCGTCACGCCCGAGGTCGCCGCCGCCACCGCAGACCGCTACGTCGGACCCGATCGGCACCCCTTTCCGCACTGCTTCGTCTGCGGCACGGGGCGCGAACCCGGCGACGGCATGCGGCTCACGCCCGGCCCGCTCTCGACCGGCGGCACCGCCTGCCTGTGGCGACCTGCCGACACCCTCGCGGGCGACCCGCTCACCGAGCCCTGGATCTGGGCGGCGCTCGACTGCCCGAGCGGCTGGACCTCCGACCTCCTGGGCCGGCCGCTCGTGCTCGGCACCATCACGGCAGAGGTGCTCCGCTGGCCCGAGCCCGAGCACACCACCGTGGTGACCGGCCGCCTCGAAGCGACTGAGGGCCGTCGGTCCTGGACGTCCTCGGCGCTCTGGAGCGCCGACGGCGAGCTCCTCGCCCGCGCCGAGCAGATCTGGTTCGCGGTCGACGCCGCCACCTTCAACGCGATCCTCGCGGGCTGACCGGCTCAGGTGAGCAGCAGCCGTTCGATCCGCTTCGCGGTCGCCCAGATCCCGAAGGCACCGAAGAGGGCGAGATAGGCGACGTGCACGAGCAGCCCGGTGTGCAGCTCCCCCATCATCAGCCCGCGCACCAGATCGACCCCGTGGTACAGCGGGGTCGCCTGCACCACCCATTGCAACGCCTCGGGATAGGTGGACAGCGGGTAGAACGTCGCCGAGAACAGGAACATCGGCAGGATCGCCAGCTGCACGTACTCCAGGTGCGTCCAGCTGCTCATGAACGTCGTGGCCGCCATCCCGACCGAGGCGAACGCGAGACCGATCAACGTGCATGCGGGGATCGCGAGCAGCGCCCACCAGCTGTGCACGAACCCGCCGAGCGCGGCCACGGCCAGGAACGCCGTCGAGTACATCAGCCCGCGCAGCAGCGCCCAGGAGATCTCGCCGATCGCGACGTCGGTCGGCCGCATCGGTGTGCTGAGCGCGGTGTCGTACGTCTTGGCGAACCGCAGCTTCCAGAACACGTTCTGGGTCGAGTCGTACACGGCACCGTTCATCGCCGACGTCGCCATCAGCGCCGGCGCCACGAACACGCCGTACGGGATGGCGCGGCCGTCGACCTCGACGCTCCCGACCAGCGCACCGATCCCCACCCCCATCGCGAACAGGTAGAAGACCGGCTCGAAGAACCCCGACACGATCGTCAGCCAGAAGTGCCGCGCCGCGCGTGCGTTGCGCTCCACGAGCGCGAGCGGCAGCGCGAACGCCACCGGGAACGGCAGCCGTGGTCGACGGCGGCCGGTCGCCTCGGGCGGCGTGGTCGCCATCAGGCCTCCATCCGTGAGCGGAGGGCGCGCACACCGAGCAGGTAGCCGGCCACCGCCCACAGCAGCAGGTATCCGATGTGCAGCAGGTAGTCGCCGAGGCCCAGTGCGAACGGCGACGCCGGCCCGAGCGCAGCCGCCCGGGTCAGCGCGCCGGCGTGCGTGAGCGGCGAGATCCAGCCGAGAACCTGCAACCAGGCGGGCAGCTGGGAGATCGGGAAGAACGTCCCCGAGAACAGGAACAGCGGCATGATGATGAACCGGCTCAGCACGTTGTAGCCCTGCTCCGAGCGCACGCGGCAGGAGTACAGGTAGACCGGCATCGCGAACGCGAGCCCGCCGAGGATCGCCAGCACCACCGCTGCGAGCACGCCCCAGCCGGACATGGCGCCGAGCGCGAGCGCCACCGCCGCGAACACCCCGGTCGTGATCGCGAGCCGGATGCTCACGTAGACGACGTGACCGCGCACCAGGTCCTGCACCCGCAGCGGCGTCGCCAGCATCGCCTCGTAGGTGTGGTGCCACTTGATCGCACCCATCACCGGGAACGTCGCCTCGCCCACCCCGGTCTGCATCGCTTGCGCGGCCAGCAGCCCGGTGGCCACGAACGCCAGGTACGACACACCCTCGACCGCGGTACGGCCACCCGAGTCGATCAACGAACCCAGCCCGATGCCCATGCCCGCGAGATACGCCAGGGGCGCCAGGAGGGACGAGATGATCGTCCCCTTCCAGACCCGCTTGTACACGGCCATCCAGTAGGCGAGCACGGCTCGCCAGCCACCGCTCGGGCGGTCGACGGCGGTGCCCACCTCGGTTCGTGCTGTCGCCGTCATTCGATGAGGCTCCGCCCGGTCAGACGCAGGAACACGTCCTCCAGCGATGCCCGCCGCACCAGCGAGGACATCGGGTGCGCACCGCGGGCGGTGACGGCCTCCAGCGCGTCGTCACCGTTCTCGACGTAGAGCAGCAGCCGATCGGCGAGCACCTCGACGCGACCGATACCCGCCACGTCGCCTGCGCGCTCGGCGTGGTCGGTGACGTCGAAGCGCAGCTCGAGCACCTCGCGCGACGCGTGCTCGGCTATCAGTGCTCGTGGCGATCCCTCCGCCACGATCCGGCCCTTGTCCATGACCACGAGCCGATCGCAGAGCTGTTCCGCCTCGTCCATGTAGTGGGTGGTGAGGACCAGCGTCACGCCTTCCCGCTTGAGCCGGAACAGCCGGTCCCAGAGGATGTGCCGCGCCTGCGGGTCCAGCCCGGTGGTGGGCTCGTCGAGCAGCACGATCTGCGGCGTGTTGATCAGCCCGCGGGCGATCGTGAGGCGACGCTTCATGCCTCCGGAGAGCTTCTCGACGATCTCGTCGCGCTTGTCGACCAGCTGGGCGAACTCCAGCAGCTCGTCGGCACGCGCCCGCACCGTCGCGCGCGGGAGCCCGAAGTAGCGTCCGTAGACCAGCAGGTTCTCGAAGACGGTCAGGTCCGCGTCGAGCGCGTCCTCCTGCGGCACGACGCCGAGCCGCGCCTTGATCCTGCTGGCCTCGGTCGCGGGGTCCATCCCGAGGATCCTGATCGTGCCGCCGCTGGCGGGCGAGGTGCACCCGATGATCTTCATCGTCGAGGTCTTGCCGGCGCCGTTCGGGCCGAGGAACCCGAACGACTCCCCCGGCGCGACCTCGACGTCGATGCCGTCGACGGCGGTGAAGTCCCCGAAGGTCTTCCGCAGCCCGACGGCCTGGATCAGCGGTTCGCTCGACACGATCCGAATGCTAGCAACCTAGGAACGTGAGGCGGGGAGCCGAGGCTAGCTGAGCCGCGCGAGCACCAGGTCGGGCGCCGCGGCGCGCCACCCGATCAGCACGCCGGACCCGTCGGCCATGTCGGCCTCGGCGGCCGGCTGCGGCGTGCGCTCGATCGTGACGTCGACGCCGCCGCCGCCCGTGCCGCGCACGACCATCGTCTTGGCGACCTCCTCGGTGCTGCCGTCGCCGAGGTCGCGCACCAGATCCGCCTCACCCCCACGGCCGGAGATCGCCTCCTTGACCACCTCGAGGTAGACCGGGTCCCCGAGCGCGTCGTAGACGTACCGGGTGCCGAGCACCGAGTGCTCGAGCGTGCCGATGAGGTGAGCGCCACCGCCGTCGAGCGGGCTCCCGCGGTAGGTGAGCGGGACCTGCCAGAGATCACCGCCGTCACCGGTGGTCAGCAGCATCGTCTCGATCCCGACCTCTCCGGCCGGGTCGTCGAAGCGGAAGCTGGCCACCGGCTGAGGCCGGGCCGGGTTCGCGCCGTCGTACCAGGGCTGCTCGGGCAGCCAGGCGGCCATGAGCTCTCCCTTGGAGGGAACGAGGGTGGCCTTGTGGAGGATCGCCATCCGACCACCGTAGCCCCGCGTCAACGCCGCCGTGGACGCTCCCGGCGGTGATGCCAGCGCAGCTCGTCGGGCAGCTGCTGCGCCTCGCAGATCGCCTCCCACACCCGGCGCGGCGGCTCCCCCTCGGCCAGGGCCTGCTCCCCGGTGCGGTGATCGAGCGTGCCGAGCACGAGGTCGGCTGCGACGGAGGTCGCCCGGTCCCCGAACGCCGCCTCCATCGCCGCCCAGAACTCGCTGTGCTTCACGCGCTGGTGCGCCCGCGCCGCTGCGCGAGCCCCTTGACGTAGGCGGCCTGGCCGACGTGCTCCCCGCAGTCGTCGATCACGCTGACCAGCCGCACCGCGACCGTCACGGGTGGGTCCCAGGAGGTGTCGACGACACGGTCGAGCTCGGCGGGCGTGAGCGTCTCGAGGTAGCGGCCGGTGGCCTCACGGACGGCCCGGTGGTACTCGGCCAGCTGCGACGGCGGCGTGCGTACCTGGGCGACGTCCTCGCTGCTGTGACCGTATCCGTGCGACGTCGGCTCGAACGGCAGCCCGAACCGGTCGTAGAAGCCCTGCGACGTCCACACCTGCTCGGTCCCCGCCAGCCCGGCGACGTGGTCGTCCTGCACACGCGTCAGGTGCCACAGCAGCCACGCGATCGAGTTGGCATCCGGGTCCGGACGCCACACGGCGTCATCGACCGACAGATCGGTCGCCACGGCGTCGACCTGCTCGGCCACGCGGTCGAAGGCGTCGGACAGGATCGCGCGGACGGGATCGAGGACAGCGTGCTCGCTCATGGCATCCATCCTCGCCGATACCGGTGACAGCCGCCGCCCCTCCGGCACGCGGTGAGCGATGCCGGCGTGATCGGTGTCGGCGCCTGGGTGGCTGCGCCCGCTGTCGCCGCCCGTGCTTGTCGGTGGTGGGTGACACCATGGCCCTCGTGAGCCCAGCGAGCGCGCCCGAGGACCCGTTGTCGCGGTTCAGCGTGCCCACCCGCACCTGGTTCGCCGGGGCGTTCGAGGGGCCCACCGCGGCGCAGGCGGGCGCATGGGAGGCGATCGGGTCCGGCGAGCACGCCCTGGTGGTGGCGCCGACCGGGTCGGGCAAGACGCTGGCAGCCTTCCTCGCCGCCATCGACAGGCTGCTCACCGAGCCGGTCCCCGAGGACCCGACCCACCGCTGCCGGGTGCTGTACGTCTCGCCGCTCAAGGCGCTCGCAGCCGACGTGGAGCGCAACCTCCGCTCGCCGCTGGTCGGGATCGGCGCAGCGGCTGCCGCGCAGGGTGTCGGCGCCGCAGACGTGCGCGTCGGGGTCCGCACCGGCGACACCCCCGCGAACGAGCGCCGCACCTTCGCCACCAAACCGCCCGACGTGCTCATCACCACGCCCGAGTCGCTGTTCCTGGTCCTCACCTCGGCCGCGCGTGCCGGCCTCGCCGGTGTGGAGACCGTCATCGTCGACGAGATCCACGCTCTCGCCGGCACCAAGCGAGGCGCCCACCTGGCGTTGTCGCTGGAACGCCTCGACGAGCTTCTCGAACGTCCGGCGCAGCGGGTCGGGCTGTCTGCCACGGTTCGGCCGGTCGAGACCGTGGCCGCGTTCCTCTCGGGCTCGCGAGCCCTGTCCGACGGCGGTCGCACCACCCGTGTGGTCCAGCCGCCCTCGAGCAAGGACCTCCGCATCGACGTGGTGGTGCCGGTGCCCGATCTGGCCGACATCGCCCCGGCACCCACGCCCGGCTCGGACGTGCTGGGCGCCGATCTGTCGGGCCCCGACCTGTCGGGCTCCGCGGCCGGCCCGCTGGTCGCGGATCGTGCCGCTGCCGGTTCGATCTGGCCGCACGTCACCGAGCGCGTCGTCGACCTGATCACGAGCCACCGCTCGACGATCGTGTTCACCAACTCCCGTCGCGGCGCAGAGCGGCTGACGTCGAGGATCAACGAGGTGCAGGCCGCGCGGCTCGCGGCGGAGCGCGGCGAGGAGCCGGATCGCGACGCGGGCGCGGCCTGGCCGGCGGCCACGCAGGCGCAATCGGGAGCCGGGCTCGCGGTGCCTGCCGAGGCGGTGATCGCACGGGCCCACCACGGATCGATGAGCCGGGAGCAGCGCACGAGCATCGAGACGGCGCTCAAGTCCGGCACCCTGCGGTCGGTCGTCGCCACCAGCTCGCTGGAGCTCGGGATCGACATGGGGGCGGTCGACCTGGTGGTGCAGGTCGGTGCGCCGCCGTCGGTCGCCAGCGCGCTGCAGCGGATCGGGCGCGCCGGCCACCAGGTCGGGGCCACGTCGCACGGCGTGGTGCTGCCGACCCACCGGGGCGACCTGCTCGCCGCCGCGACCGCCTCGGTCCGCGCACGCGAGGGCCGGATCGAGGCCGTCAAGGTACCGATGAACCCGTTGGACGTGCTGGCCCAGCAGGTCGTCGCGATGGTCGCGACCCAGGACTGGGAGGTCGCCGCCCTGATGTCGCTCGTCCGCAGGGCGAGCCCGTTCGCCCAGGTGAGCGACGCCGTCGTCCACGGGGTTCTCGACATGCTCGCCGGGCGTTACCCGAGCGAGGACTTCGCCGAGCTGCGTCCGCGGATCGTGTGGGATCGCGTAGCCGGGGTGATCAGCGGGCGCCCGGGTGCGCTCCGCCTCGCCGCCACCAGCGGCGGCACCATCCCCGATCGCGGCCTGTACGGGGTGTACGTGGTCGGCACCGACACCGCGGCCGCACGCGGCGGTCGCCGGGTGGGCGAGCTCGACGAGGAGATGGTCTACGAGTCCCGCGTGGGCGACACCTTCACGCTCGGCTCCTCGACCTGGCGCATCGAGGACATCACACCCGACCGGGTGCTGGTCTCCCCGGCGCCCGGGCTGCCGGGCCGCCTGCCGTTCTGGAAGGGCGACGCCCCGGGCCGGCCGGCGGAGCTCGGCGCGGCGATGGGCGCGATGATGCGCGAGGTCGCCGAGGCCAAGTTCGCTCCGGCGTCGCTCGACGGCTGGGGGCTCGACGACTGGGCTCGCGACAACCTGCTCACCTATCTGCGGGACCAGGAGGAGGCCACCGGCCGGCTCGCGACCGACCGGGTGATCGTCGTCGAGCGGTTCCGTGACGAGCTCGGCGACTGGCGCGTGGTGATCCACTCGCCGTTCGGTGCCGAGGTCCACGCCCCCTGGGCGCTGGTGCTCGCGGCACGCCTGCGGGACCGGCTGGGCGCCGACGTGGCGGCGATGCATTCCGACGACGGCATCGTGCTGCGGCTGCCCGATGCCTCGTGGGAGAGCGACTGGGGCTCGGCCGACGGCGAGGCCGTGGCGGCCGAGGTCGCCGTGACCGCGGAGGACCTGCTGCTCGACCCGGAGACCCTGACCGGTGAGGTGGTGGCGTCCTTGGGTGGTTCGGCGCACTTCGCTGCCCGGTTCCGGGAGGCGGCAGCACGGTCGCTGCTGCTGCCCCGCCGGCGCCCCGACCGGCGGCAGCCGCTCTGGCAGCAACGGCAGCGCAGCGCGCAGCTGCTCGCGGTCGCCGCGGACTACCCGGACTTCCCGGTGGTGCTGGAGGCCGTGCGGGAGTGCCTGCAGGACGACTTCGACGTGCCCGCCCTGGTGCAGCTGATGAACGACCTGCGGGCGCGCCGGATCCGTGTGGTCGAGGTGAGCACACCCACGCCGTCGCCGTTCGCGCAGTCGCTGCTCTTCTCCTACGTGGCGCAGTTCCTCTACGAGGGCGACGCTCCGCTGGCCGAGCGACGCGCCGCGGCGCTCACGCTCGACCCCAGCCTGCTCTCGGACCTGCTCGGCGAGGGACTGACCGATGTCGCGGACCTCCTCGACGTCGGCGCGCTCGCCTCGGTCGAGGCGGAGGTCGGTTTCCGCACCGAGCGCATGCGCGCCAAGGACGCCGAGGGGGTCCTGGACCTGGTGCGGCTCCTCGGACCGATCCCGACGGCGGAGCTCGCCTCGCGGGCGGTCGAGCCCGACCAGGTCGAGGGCTGGTTGCTCGACCTCGCCGCTGCGCGGCGGGTCATCGGCGTCCGGGTCGCGGGCGAGCAGCAGTGGGCCGTCGTCGAGGATGCCGGTCGGTTGCGTGACGCGCTCGGGGTGCCGCTCCCGGTCGGGCTCCCGGATGCGTTCCTGGATCAGGTGCCCGAGGCGCTGACCGACCTGGTGCGACGGCACGCGCGCACGCACGGACCGTTCCGCGCCGGAGAGGTGGCGGCCCGGTTCGGGCTGGGCGTCGGTGCGGTGCTGCCGGTGCTGGCCACGCTCACCGACCGCAACGTGCTCGCCGAGGGATCGCTGCGCCCGGTCGACGCGCACTCGCCCGCCAGCGCCGCGATGCCCGGGCCGGACTACTGCGACGCCGAGGTGCTGCGCCGGGTCCGACGGCGGTCGCTCGCAGCGCTGCGCGCGGAGGTCGAGGCCGTGCCGCCCGCGACCCTGGGGGTGTTCCTCCCGACCTGGCACCACCTCGGGCGGCTGCGAGGTGTCGACGGCGTGGCGGCGGCCGTGGAGGCGTTGGCGGGGACGCCCGTGGCCGCCTCGGCCCTCGAGGGGCTGATCCTGCCGGCCCGGGTGCGCGGCTACTCCCCCGACCTGCTCGACGAGCTCACCAGCGCGGGCGAGGTCGTGTGGGTCGGCGCGGGCTCCGGGCCCGGCGCCGACGGCTGGGTCACGCTGCTGCCCGCGGACGCGGTGGCCGACCTCGCTCCCGACCTGGGTGATCTGGTGCTCACCGATGCTCATGAGCAGCTGATCGACGCACTGGCCGGCGGGGGCGGCCGGTTCGCGCGCGAGGTCGTGGCGCAGGTGCAGGGTGCGTGGCAGGGGCGAGGTGAGACGCCCTCGGGCGCAGCGCTCGTCGACGCGCTCTGGGAGCTGGTCTGGGCGGGCTGGGTCACCAACGACACGCTGGCGCCGCTGCGGGCGAGGCTGGGAGCGGCTGCGCGGCCGGGCACCCGGAGCACGCGCCGGCCACGACCCCGGTCGCTGCGGACCACGGCGCTGCGCACGGCCGCGCTCGGTGGCGGCTCCCGGCCGGCTTCGACGAGCGGGCTGGCGATGCCACCGGACGCCGTCGGGCGATGGAGCCTGGTGGGTGAGCGTGCCGACGACCAACGACGTCGCGCCGCGCGCGCGCTGTCGCTGCTGGACCGCGACGGGCTGGTGGTGCGCGGCACCGTTCCCGAGAGCCTCACCGGCGGCTTCTCGACGGTCTACTCGGTGCTGTCGAGCGCCGAGGAGAACGGGCAGGTGCGTCGCGGGTACTTCGTCGAAGGGCTGGGCGCGGCGCAGTTCGCGCTGCCCGATGCGGTCGAGGCGATGCGGGGCGCGGCACGCGAGATCGAGACCGCACCGGCGATGCTGCTCGCGGCGACCGATCCGGCCAACCCCTACGGCGCGGCGCTTCCCTGGCCGGAGCCGGTCGGGCTGCTCGAGGAACGCAGCGGGCACCGACCCGGTCGCAAGGTGGGTGCGAGCGTGGTGCTGGTGGGTGGCACCCCGGCGCTCTACCTGGAGCGCGGTGCCAAGACGCTGCTGTCCTTCACGACCGACGAGGCCCGGCTGGCGGCAGCCGCTACCGAGCTGGCCGGGCACGCGCGTGCCGGATCGCTGGGCCGGTTCACCGTCAGCAAGACCGATGGCGGTTCAGCGTTGGCGTCGCAGCCCGCCCTCGCCAACGCCCTCACGAACGCCGGTTTCATCGCGACGCCCCGAGGTCTGCGGCTCCGCCGGTGACTGGCGGATCATCCAACCTCGTCGGGGCAACGTTGTCGGCGCCGACGCTCGTGATGCACTGCCGTCGTGGATACCGTCGAGCGAGCGATGGCGCCCCGCCTCGCCTGCACCGTCTCAGGGAGCCTCATGACGATCGCCACCGCCCCACGCCGCGCGCCCGTGCTCGCCGACCTCGGATCGGCCTCTCGCGCCCGTGACGCCGCGCTCGTGGTCGCCGGGACGATGCTCATCGCGGTCTTCTCCCAGCTGGTCGTGCCGCTCCCCTTCACCCCGGTGCCGTTGTCGCTGTCCACGTTCGCGGTGCTGCTGACCGGCCTGGCGCTCGGGCCAGGGCGCGCGCTCCTGAGCACCGTGCTGTACCTGGGGCTCGGGACCGCGGGAGTGCCGATCTTCGCCGAGCAGGGCGCCGGATGGGCCTCCGCCTCCTACGGCTACGTCGTGGGTTACGTCGCGGCCGCCGCGCACGCGGGTGCGGCTGCCCGCCGCCGCGCGGACCGGTCGCCGCTCGCCACGATCGCCGCGGCCGCGGTCTCGACCCTCGCGGTGTATGCGTTCGGGGTTCCGTGGTTGATGGCGTCGCTGCACGTCGGTCTGCTCGAGGCGCTGGCCCTGGGAGTGGTGCCATTCCTCATCGGTGACGCGATCAAGGCTGCGGCGGCGGCCCTGCTGCTGCCCGGAACCTGGCGTCTCCTCGGAAGGACTGCGCCGGATGCCCGAGGGTGACGTCGTGCTGCGGACGGCCCGGCGGCTCACGCAAGCACTCGCCGACGGTCCGCTGGTGCGGGCCGAGCTGCGCTGGCCGAGCGTCGCGGGCGCCGACCTGCTGGGCCGCCGCGTGCTCGAGACCGTCAGCCACGGCAAGCACCTGCTGACGCGGCTCGACGACGCGCGCACGCTCCACACGCACCTGCGGATGGAGGGCACCTGGCAGGTGCGGCGCACCCAGCAGCCACCGGATCCGTGGCGGCGGCACACGGTGCGGGTGGTGCTGGGGACCTCGACCTGGACCTGCGTGGGGATCTCGTTGGGCATGGTCGACCTGGTGCCCACCGCGCAGGAGGGCACGGTGATCGGGCACCTGGGACCCGACCTGATGGCTGACGACGTCGACGTCGTCACCGCTGCCGCCAACCTGAGAGCGGAAGGCGAGCGCGCGATCGGCGAGGTGCTGCTCGACCAGCGCGTCGCCGCCGGCATCGGCACCGTCTACGTGGCCGAGACGCTGTGGCTGCACAGGCTGAACCCGTGGCTGCCGGCGTGCGACGTGCCCGATCCCGAGGCGCTGATGAGCACAGCCGCGAGGATCATGCGCCGCAGCGCGGACGCGCGCACGATGTCAGCGACCGGCGACCCGCGCCCCGGCCACGAGACGAACGCCTACGGGCGCGTGAACCGCGAGTGCCGTCGCTGCGGCACACCCATCCGCGAGGGGCGCCTGGGTAGGCCACCGACGGATCGCGTGACCTTCTGGTGCCCGGCGTGTCAGCCGGGGGGTCCCGACGGACCGACGCCCTGAACGAGCAGGATCAGCTGACGCTGGCGAGCGAGTCCTTGGAGACGTCGCTGAAGTCCGGGGGAAGCGCATCGGGGATGAGGATGCCCTCAAGGAGCGCCACGCGGTCCGAGACCTCGCGCAGAACGACCGAGACCGGGAGGTCGAGGGCGTCGCAGATCGCGAACAGCAGCTCGGACGAGGCTTCCTTCTGGCCGCGCTCGACCTCGGAGAGGTAACCGAGCGAGACGCGAGCGGCGGACGAGATCTCACGCAGGGTCTTGCCCTGGCGCTGACGGGTAGCGCGGAGCACGTCACCGATCTGCTGGCGGAGCACGATCACCGGCTTACCCTCCCCTCGTTCCTTCGTTGCGGCTGGCGCCGGGGCCGACGCGATAGCACTACGGTACCCCGGCCTGGTGACAGACGTGTTTCTCACGTCCAGATTTCGACGAATGGGACGGAACGTTCCTGAGTAACGGGGCGGAAGCGTGTTCTTCATCATTACCGGGTCCAACGCCGGTCCGGCCACGCTTGTTCCCTCGGCTCAGCTGAGCGCGAAGCCCCGCAGCAGCGCCGTCGCGGCGTGCACGGTGGCCCCGCGCAGCGCTCCCCGGCCACCGACCAGCCGCAGCGGCCGGACCGAGGCGCGCTCCGCCGTCGTGACGGCGATGAAGATCGTCCCGACGGGCTGACCGGACTGGCGAGCGGGACCGGCCACACCCGTCGTCGCGACGCCGATGGTGGCGCCGAGCCTGGCCCGCACGCCGTCGGCCATCTGTCGGGCGACCTCGGCGTCCACCGGACCGCGCTCGGCGAGGTGGTCGGGATCGACGCCGAGCAGGGTCGCCTTGAGCTCGGTGGCGTAGGCGACGACGCCGCCCCGCACGACCGCCGACGCGCCGGGTACCGCGACCAGGTGCGAGGTGAGCGCACCTCCGGTCAGCGACTCCGCCACGGCGACGGTGAGGCCCGCGCGCGCGAGCCCGGCGACGACCGACTCGGCGCTCACGCCTTCGACGACTGGCCGGTGCGGACGATCCGGACGGCCTTGACGACGTAGTCGACCGCGGTGACCACGGCGATCGCCGTCGCCACGTAGAGCACGACCATGCCGAGCCAGTACATCCACGGGCCGAGCTCGCTGCCGAGCAGGCCCACCCAGTCGACGGTGAGCACGGCGAGCGCCACCATCTGCAGCACCGCCTTGAGCTTGCCGCCGCTGGAGGGGGCGATCACCTCGCGGCGGGACAGCAGGGACTTGAGCGCCATGATGCCGAACTCACGCACGACCAGCACGATCGTGACCCACCACGGCACCTCACCGAGCCAGGAGAGCATCACGAGAGCCGCGACGACGAGGATCTTGTCGGCGAGCGTGTCCAGCATCGTGCCGAACTTCGTCACCAGCCCGCGGGTGCGCGCGATGTGGCCGTCCCACCGGTCGGTCAGGGCGGCGACGACGAACACAGCGCAGGCGGCGACGCGGGTGCCGACCGTGTCCTGCATGAGCAGCACCACGTAGATCGGAACCAGCAGGATCCGCACCCCGGTCAGCGCGTTGGGCAGGTTCCAGTTCGACACCGCGGGCACTGCTGCGCCCCTGTCGCCCTGATCGCTCACTCAGCCAGGGTAATGGCGCAACCTGGGACCACCGACCCGGTCGCACGGCGATCGGTGACGCTGTCTAGACTCTCCCGCGTGCAGCAGCCGCCCCGCCGACCTGCCCGCCGCACGAGCGGGACGATGCGCATCCCACGGGGTGCGCGGCTGCCGATCACGCTGATCCTCGTGCTGCTGCTGGTGATCGGTGCCGGTGCGATCGCGCTGCTCGGGCCGTGGCGCGACGTCGCCGCCGAAGATCCCACCGACGCGAGCACGTCGGCATCGGAGCAACCCACGGCGTCGGAGGAACCGACCGCCGAGCCCAGCTCGGAGGAGCCGACGACACCCGCCGTCGAGGACGCGGTGTTCACGATCGGGGCGGTCGGTGACGTGCTGCCCCACGACACCCCGATCGCGACCGCCGCAGCCGATGCCGAGGGCGGCGGCTACGACTTCCGCCCGATGCTCGAGGCGACCCGCCCCTACAGCGAGGGCGTCGACCTGATGCTGTGCAACTTCGAGGTGCCGCTGTCGCAGCCGGGAGAGACGCCGTCGGGCTACCCCTCGTTCGGGGCACCGGCCGAGCTCGTGGGCAACCTGGCCGATCTCGGCTACGACGGCTGCTCCACCGGCACCAACCACACCCTCGACCGCGGCGCCGACAACGCCGAGTACACGCTCGACGTCTTCGACGAGAGCGGCCTCGGCCACGCCGGCTCCGCCCGGTCCCAGACCGAGGCGGACGCCCCGCAGCTCTACGAGATCGAGCGCGGCGGCCAGACGATCACGGTCGCCCAGCTGGGCGGCAGCTACGGCACCAACGGCATCCCGATCCCCGGCGACTCGCCCTGGGTGATCAACACCTTCAGCCCCGACATCATGGACCCGGGCAACTACGACCCGAGCGAGCTGATCGCCCAGGCGACCGCGGCGCGGGAGGCGGGCGCGGACCTCGTCGTCGCGACGATCCACTGGGGCGTGGAGTACCAGCTGTCCCCCAACGTGGAGCAGACCGCGATGGCGCAGGCGCTGGCCGAGTCCGGTCAGATCGACCTCGTGGTGGGCACGCACCCGCACGTGCCGCAGCCGTTCGAGAAGCTCGACGGCGGCCCGGACGGCTCGGGCATGTGGGTCGCCTGGTCGCTGGGCAACTTCATCTCCAACCAGGACTCCAACTGCTGCATCAGCGAGACGGCGACCGGGCTGTTCATGACGGCGACCGTGACCGCGCCCGCCGACGGGCCGGCTCGCGTCAGCGGGATGACGTGGACACCGATCACGGTGGACCGGGTCGGGCAGCAGCGGGCCTACCCGCTGCTGGACCTCGTGAACGACGAGCGCCCGGGGATCCTGGCGCTGTCGGAGGCCACGTTGCAGCAGCGGCTCTCCGAGGTGGAGGCGATCATGTCCGAGAGCACCGGTGCCGAGTTCCCCGTGCTCGACGCCCCCTCGACCCCCACGGGCGAGCCACCCGCCGTCATCCCCCGCCCCCGCTGACCCGCGCCCCCTCGCCGGGGGCTCGTGCCGGGCAGAACTGGTCGCCAGACCGCGTGGCAACCGGTTGCTATCCCCGGATCGGTGCGACTGGCGACGAGTTTCGCCCGGTGGCCTGGCAGCCGAGGCCCCCAGCCGTCACCGCAGCGCGCCGCTCAGTCCTCCGCGATCGGACGACCGACGACGAGGTCGTCGCGGACCGACTCCGGCACGGACTCACGGTAGGCGGCGTCGGGCTGGAGCCCGAGGGAGTCCAGCACCGTGCTGAAGAAGCAGCGGGCGGCGGCGGCGAGGACCACGTCGACGATCTCGCCGTCGTCGAGGCCGGCTGCCCGCAGCTCGTCGACGTCCGTGGCCGTGATGTCCGCACCTCCGCGTCCCACCTTGTCCGCGAACGCCACGACAGCCAGATCGACGTCGTCCACGCCGTCCCCCTGCTCGCCGTCGAGGACCCGGCGCAGGCCCTGCTCCCCCAGTACCCGCTCCGCGAGCAGCTTGCCGTGAGCGAGCGAGCAGTAGCTCGACCGCAACCCGCGCGCGGCACCGAGGGTCGCCAGCTCGTAACGCCGCATGCCGGCACCGTCGCGAACGGCCGACGCCAGCTGCTTCCAGGCCTCGTTCACCCCAGGGCGTTGCGCCATCACGAGGTCGTACGTGGGGACGTAGCCCATCGCCGCCCGGTCGGCATCCACGATGCCGGCGGCAGCACCGACGAAGGTTGCCGGGTCTGGCAGATCCACGAAAGCCACGGGTGTCTCCTCAGCGACGACTGGCCACCTGTGGGTGCAGTATGCGCCGAACCGACAGCTAGCGGTTGTTCGTCAGCTCCCAGGCGTCCTCGGAGTCCTCGTCGCCGTCGTGGTACTCGACGGCGACCGGTGGGTCGTCGTCGCGCTCGGCCCAGTCGCCGTCGTCGGCGTCCTCGTCAGCACCGCCGCGCGCCGGCCCGGGGCCGTCACCGCGGAGCATGGCGAGCGTGGCCGCCAGGTCGTCGGGCTGCACGAGCACGTCGCGCGCCTTGGAACCCTCGCTGGGGCCGACGATCTCGCGAGACTCCAGCAGGTCCATGAGCCGCCCGGCCTTCGCGAAGCCGACGCGCAGCTTGCGCTGCAGCATCGACGTCGAGCCGAACTGCGTGGACACCACGAGCTCGGCCGCCTGGATCAGCAGCTCAAGGTCGTCACCGATGTCCTCGTCGACCTGCTTCTTGGTCACCGTGACAGCGACGTCCTCGCGGTACGTCGGCTGCATCTGCTCCTTGACGTGCTGCACGACCGCGTGGACCTCGGACTCGCTGACCCACGCGCCCTGCACGCGCATCGGCTTGCTCGCGCCCATCGGGAGGAACAGCGCGTCACCCTGGCCGATCAGCTTCTCGGCTCCGGGCTGGTCGAGCACCACCCGCGAGTCGGCGAGCGACGACGTCGCGAAGGCCAGCCTCGACGGCACGTTGGCCTTGATCAGACCCGTGATCACGTCGACCGACGGCCGCTGCGTGGCGAGCACCAGGTGGATGCCCGCCGCACGCGCAAGCTGCGTGATGCGCTGGATCGAGGACTCGACGTCGCGCGGCGCCACCATCATGAGGTCGGCGAGCTCGTCGATGATCACCAGCAGGTACGGGTAGGGCGTCAGCACGCGCTCCGAGCCGGGCAGCGGCTTCACCTTGCCGGCACGAATGGCGGCGTTGAACTCGTCGAGGTGCTTGTACCCGAACTGCGCGAGGTCGTCGTAGCGCGCGTCCATCTCACGCACCACCCAGTCGAGCGCCTCGGCGGCCTTCTTGGGGTTGGTGATGATCGGCGTGATCAGGTGCGGGATGCCCTCGTAGATGGTCAGCTCGACCCGCTTGGGGTCGACCAGCACCATGCGCACCTCCTCCGGGGTGGCGCGCATGAGGATCGAGGTGATCATCGAGTTGACGAACACCGACTTGCCCGCACCGGTCGCACCGGCGACCAGGATGTGCGGCATCTTCGCGAGGTTCGCGACGACGTATCCGCCCTCGACGTCCTTGCCCACGCCGATGACCATGGGGTGCTCGTTGCGCCGGGCGGGGCCGCTGCGCAGGACGTCGCCCAGCGCGACCGTCTCGCGGTCGGCGTTGGGGATCTCGATCCCGATCGCCTTCTTGCCCGGGATCGGCGACAGGATGCGCACGTCGGCGCTCGCGACGGCGTACGCGATGTTCTTGCTCAGCGCCGTCACCCGTTCGACCTTGACGCCGGCGCCGAGCTCGACCTCGTAACGCGTGACGGTCGGACCGCGGGTGAACCCCGTGACCTGGGCGTCGACGTCGAAGTCGGTGAGCACCGCCGTCAGGGCCTCGACCACGCGGTCGTTGGCGGCCGAGCGCGTCTTGTGCGGCGGCCCCTGGACGAGCGCGTCGTCGCTGGGGAGCGTGTAGATGAGGTCGGGCGCCAGCGTCAGCTGCTCGGCGCGCTGCGGCAGCGGCTTCGTCGGCGGCGGGGTGAGCTCGTCCTTGGCGGCGGGCTCGTCGATCACCTCGGTCAGGCCACTGACGGCGACCGGTGCCTCGCGGTCCTCGGGGCGGGTGAACGCCTCGTCGCCGGTGAAGGCACCCGGCTCGACCGCGGGGGCGGTGTCGGCCTTGCGCTTGCGCTGCTTCGGCGCGGGCCGGTCGGCAGCACCGGTCTCGAGGTCCTCGGTGGCCTCGCTGTCGTCCTCCTCGACGTCCTTGCCGCTGATCCAGTCGATCGCCTGGCGGAACCGGCGCGGGATCGCGGCCACGGGGGTCGCGGTGACCACGAGCAGCCCGAACACGAACAGCAGCACCAGCACCGGGACCGTGACGTACACGGTCAGCGCGGTGGACAACGGGTTGGCGGCCACCCACCCCAGCACGCCGCCGGCGTCGAAGACGTCCTGCCAGTCCGGAGGATCGGGCAGGCCGTTGGCGACCGCGAGGAAGCCGGCGATCGCCGTCGTCATGGTCGCGAGCCCGATCGAGATCCGCCCGTTGACCTCGGGTCGGTCGGGGTGCCGCATCAGCCGGATGGCGAAGAACAGCAGGATCACCGGCACGACGATGCCCAGCATGCCCACCGCACCGGCGATGCCGGCGTGGATGATCTCGCCGGCCGTGCCGGACAGCCCGAACCACTCCCGCACCGCGACTACCACGGCAAGGCCCACGAGCAGGAACGCGATCCCGTCACGGCGGTGCGCGGGGTCGAGGTTCTTGGCGCTGCTGCCGACGCTCCGGGCGGTTCCGCCCGCGACGTGGGCGGCTCCCATCCAGATGCCCTTGAGCATCCGGACGGGTAGCGCGGGCTTGTCCGACCGCGCGGGCGGTCGATCGGCGGTCTTCCGCTGACCGGAACGCGAGGAACCCGACGGCGCCTTGGTGGCGTTCGTCGTCGTCTTGCGTCCTGGTGCGGCGGTCCGTGCGGGGGAAGACGTACGGGTCGCCATCTGTCTGTGGCCTCCTACCCAGGTGTGTCTGCAGGCACACCTGACGTGGACCACTCAACCATCGTCACGCGTCCCTCGTCGGGAGCGACACTCGTGCGAACGCCCGACGCCGACCCAGGACCGGTCGTACCGTGTGACGGTGTTGCTCCACCAGGTGGCCCAGCGCGCCACGGATCTCGAGGCCGCGACGGCCTTCTACACGCGTCTGCTCGGCACCGCGCCGCTCGCCTCGTTCGACCCGCCCGGGCTGGTGTTCTTCGCCCTCGACGGCGGAACGCGCCTCCTGCTCGAGGCGAACGCGCCCAGCGCGCTGATCTATCTCCGCGTCCCGAGCGTGCGTGAGCGGGTCGAGCAGCTGCGCGCGGACGGCGTGGAGATCGCGAACGAGCCGCACGTGATCTTCGACGACACCGAGGGCACGTTCGGCGAGCCCGCAACCGAGTGGATGGCGTTCATCAGGGATCCCGAGGGCAACCTCGTCGGGCTGGCGAGCCGCGAGGCACCGCTGCCTGCGGCCGAGAGCCCGTCGACGTCCACCTAGCCGCGGGCCACCGCACCGGCGTTGCGTGCCGTCACGCCGGCACCGGCCGTCCGCCCGCCTCGCGGCGTGCGCGCCGCACCAACGTCACCGCAAGAACCGCCACAACGGCGACGATCGCGGCCACACCGACGATCGTCGAGGCCGGCTCGTCGGTGAGCCGCCCGACGGCGATCCAGGCGAAGCCCCACGCCATCGCCGCGGAAACGGCCACCCGGCCGCCGACCCTGCTCGCCAGCAGGGCACCCACC
Source organism: Pseudactinotalea suaedae (assembly GCF_009733815.1). GTDB lineage: Bacteria > Actinomycetota > Actinomycetes > Actinomycetales > Beutenbergiaceae > Pseudactinotalea > Pseudactinotalea suaedae. Next base: position 106,154 of record NZ_WNXY01000001.1, on the reverse strand, counting down.
CCGACGGCCACGGCGAGCACGACGACGCCGATCGACTCCCCCAGCTGCTCGTCCACCCGGACGCCGGAGTCGACCAGCGCTGCCGTCACGTTCGCGCACGTGGCGACGGCGACCCACCCGGTGTAGAGCCCGAGCGTGCCGTCGACGACGATCCGCTCCGCCGTCGTGCGCGGGCGGTGAGCGGTCAGGCCGACCAGGATCCGCCCGAGCACCAGCATCAGGGCGACGATCACCACCACGCTCGCCCAGATCCACCCCTGCTGCGTCACGAGCAACCAGGCGGCGTTGAGGAGCATCGAGGCGGCGATCCACCAGCCCGTGCTCCGGGTGCGCGGGGTCGTCGCGTTCGCCGGCAGCCACTGCCAGATCACGTAGAGCGCGAGGCCGACGTAGATCACCGACCAGATCGAGAACGCCGGCCCCGCGGGTGCCAGCAGCGTGGCGTCCGCCGCCAGCGCCCCACCTGAGCTCTCCTCGACACGGGAGCCGAGCACGCCGACGCCCACGAGGGTGCCGAACAGGCAGAGCACCTCGCTCACGGTGACGCCGATCTGGCGGGCCCGGTCGCGTCCGGTGGGCGTCTCGGCTGTGGTCGGTGCGGTCGTCATGTCGTTCAGCTCCTCGTCATCGGCGGCCACAACCCCGTGGGGCCTTTCGTCAAACTTTGCCAAGAACGAGCAGATGTCGCGCCAGTTCTTGACCCGTTGATGCACGCCACCCAACCTGGTTGCCGGTGGCGCAGCCGCTACGACCGGCTCATCGATGGTGCCAGACGTGCACGAGGTGCCCGCACGCGCGACGTGCACCGGGCGTCGGGACGCCCAGGCCGAACCGTACGGATGCACGCTGCGATCGATCAAGGACGACGAGATCTCGGGGGTCATGACATGCGACGACGTCTCACCATGGGAGTCGTCCTGGCCGTCCTGGCCGGCGTGCTGGCGTCCAGCCCCGGCCACGCGACGCCTCGGGAGAGGACACCTCAGGAGCCCATGAGCACCTACACGAACCCCGTCTCCGCCGGCTTCACCCGCAACTTCGCCGATCCCACCATCATCCGCGGGCACGACGGCTACTGGTACGCGTACGCGACCAACGGCCGCCGCTACGAGGGCGACGACAAGCAGAACATGATGATCAGCCGCTCGCCCGACCTGGTGAGCTGGGAGTGGGTCGGGCCGGTGTTCACCCCCGAGAGCATCCCGACCTACGACGGCAAGCCCGCCGACGCGAACCGGCAGCTCTGGGCTCCGGAGATCGCCTACCTCGACGGCCGCTACGTCCTCTACTACTCCTACGTCGTGGAGGCACCCGGCACGCCCTGGCGCACCGTGGCCGCAGCGACCGCCGACCATCCCGCAGGACCGTGGACCGACACCGGCGAGGTCGTCGTCGGCAACGAGACCTGGGAGGTCCGCCCGGGCGTCACCGAGATCCGCAACAACATCGACCCGGAGCTGGTGACGACGCCGGACGGCAGGCGCTATCTGTACTACGGCTCCGTCCAGGGCGGCGTGCGGGTCGTCGAGCTGTCCGCGGACGGCCTGCGCGCCGAGGGAGACCCCGTGCAGCTCACCGACGCCCATCGCTACGAGGCGCCGTACGTGGTCCACCGCGACGGCTACTACTACCTGTTCCTGTCCGTGATCGGCGGTTGCTGCGCCGGTCCCGCGTCCGGCTACCCGATCATGGTGGGCCGCTCGACCGAGCCCACGGGCCCCTTCGTCGATCGTGACGGCCACTCGCTGAACGGTCCGCAGGGTGGTGGCACTCCCGTGCTGGCACCGAACGGCAACGAGTTCGTCAGCACCGGCCACAACGCGATCGCCACCGATCTGTCGGGCCAGGACTGGATCGTCAGCCACGCGACCGACCGATTCGATCCGTATGTCGCCGGCACCGAGAACGCGCGCGGCCTCGCGCTGACCAGGCTCGACTGGATCGACGGGTGGCCGATCGGGAACGCCGGCCAGGGAATGCCGTCGGGCCCGACGCCCGGACCGAACAACGACGCGTTCATCACCGACGCGTTCGAGAACGGCCTCGCTGCCTGGGAGCCCGCGGCGGGCTGGGAGCACCGCCAGGGCGTGACCGGAGGCTACGCGCACGCCGACTCCGACGCGCCGCTGGTCTCGACCGTGTCGGTCACGGGCGATCTCCGCGTCCGCGCCCTCGTGCGCCTGGCCGCCGGAGAGGGCGGAACGGTCGGCATCTCCCTCCCGGCGCACGGCCCTCACCGCCTGAACGTGTCCATCGACCGCGCGGCGGGACAGCTCGTCGTCTCGGGCCTGCCCGGGCACGGGGGCCGCCCGGCCGTCGCGTCGCTGCCGTCGAGCTTCAGCTACGAGACCTGGCACGAGGTCGAGGTGACCACCTCCGGCGGGCGGCTCGAGGCGGCCGTGTCCGAGTCCGGCCAGTACGACCCGGTGGCCGAGGTCTCCCTACGCATCCCCAACGGTGTGCGCTCGGGGCGGGTGACGCTGTTCGCCGATGCCGCTGGTGCCGACGTCGACGACGTGACGGTCGCCCGGCTGTTCACCCCGGTCACCGAGCGGGTCGCCGACCCTGTCGTGGGAGACCTCGACCCGGCCTACTCCGACGAGTTCGACGACGGCCTGTCCTCGGGATGGACCTGGCTGCGCGACCCCGCAGCCGCTGCCGGTGACGGCGCGCTCGCGTTCGAGATCCAGCGATCGACGCTGATCAACCGGCGCCCGCAGGCCCCGACCCTGCCCTCGCTGCTGCTGCGCGAGATGCCGGAAGGGACCTGGACGGCCGAGACCCGGGTGACGATTCCGTTCGGGGACGCCATCCCCTACGGCTGGCCGCAGGCCGGACTGATCGCGTACACCGACGACGACGAGTGGGTCGAGCTGGCCTACACGACCCGCGAGTCGCGGCGCTTCGTCGCCTTCGCGCGGGAGACCGACAGCGCCGGCTCGGTCGCCTACGGTCACGCGGCGCTGGGCCCCAGCCGGGACACGATGTGGCTGCGGCTGCAGCACACCGTGGCCGAGAACGGCGAGCACCTCTACCGCGCCGCGATCAGCATGGACGGCGTGCACTGGGTCTGGCACGGCACGCGAACCCTCCCGGCCGGACCGCAGCCCCCGGTCGGCCTGATCGCGCAGGACCTGGCCGACCGGCCGGATCAGCCGCCGCTCAGCGCGCAGTTCGACTGGTTCCGCGTCTACCGCTGAACGGTCAGGCCTGGACGACCACCGGGATGATCATCGGTCGACGGCGCAGTCGGGAGGACGCCCAGCGGCCGACGGTCCGGCGGATCGCCTGCTGCAGCTGGTGCGTGTCGTAGCTGCCTCCCGCGGTCGCCTCGTCGAGCGCCTTCTGGATCAGCGGGACAACCTCGGCGAGCCGGGCCTCGTCCTCCGCGACGCCGCGCGCGTGAAGCTGCGGGCCGGCGACCAGCTTGCCGGACTGGGAGTCGACGACCGCGAAGATCGAGATGAACCCCTCCTCGGAGAGGATCCGGCGATCCTTGAGCTCGGCCTCGGTGACGCCTCCGACCGAGGACCCGTCGACGTACACGTAGCCGCAGGGCACGGCACCGGCGATGCGCGCCTTGCCATCGACGAGGTCGACGACGACGCCGTCCTCGGCGAGCACGACCCGCTCGGCGGGCACCCCGGTCTGCACCGCCAGGGCACCGTTGGCGACCAGGTGGCGCACCTCGCCGTGCACCGGCATCACGTTGCGCGGGCGCACGATGTTGTAGCAGTACAGGAGCTCACCGGCCGAGGCGTGACCGGAGACGTGCACGCGAGCGTTGCTCTGGTGCACCACCTTCGCGCCGAGACGCATCAGCCCGTTGATCACCCGGAACACGGCGTTCTCGTTGCCGGGGATCAGCGAGGACGCGAGCACCACGGTGTCACCGGGGCCCACCGAGACCTTGTGGTCACGGTTCGCGATGCGCGAGAGCACGGCCATCGGCTCGCCCTGCGAGCCCGTGCTCATGAGGACCACGCGGTCGTCGGGCAGGTCGTCGACCTTCTTGAGGTCGATCAGCACGCCCTCGGGCGGGTGCAGGTAGCCGAGGTTCTCGGCGATCGTCATGTTCTTCACCATCGAGCGGCCCACCAGGGCGACCCGGCGACCGTGCACGGCTGCGGCGTCCAGCACCTGTTGCACCCGGTGCACGTGCGAGGCGAAGGAGGCGACCACGAGCCGGCCGGTGGCCTGCGTGAACACCCGGTCCAGCACGGGCCCGATCTCCCGCTCGGAGACGGTGAAGCCGGGCACCTCGGCGTTGGTGGAGTCGACGAGGAACAGGTCCACGCCCTCCTCGCCGAGGCGGGCGAAGGCGCGCAGGTCGGTGATACGGCCGTCGAGCGGCAGCTGATCCATCTTGAAGTCGCCGGTGGCGAGGATCGTCCCGGCAGGCGTGCGGACGAAGACCGCGAGCGCGTCCGGGATCGAGTGGTTGACCGCGATGAACTCGCAGTCGAACGCGCCGTAGGTGGCCCGCTGGCCCTCGCGCACCTCGCGGAGCACGGGCGTGATGCGGTGCTCCTTCATCTTCGACTCGAGGAACGCCAGCGTGAGCTTGGAGCCCACGAGCGGGATGTCGGGGCGCAGCCGCAGCAGGTAGGGCACGGCTCCGATGTGGTCCTCGTGCCCGTGGGTGAGCACGATGGCATCGACCTTGTCGAGCCGGTCGGCGATGTAGCTGAAGTCCGGGAGGATCAGGTCGACGCCGGGCTGGTTGTCCTCGGGGAACAGCACACCGCAGTCGATGATCAGCAGCCGGCCGGCGTGCTCGACCACGGTCATGTTGCGGCCGACCTCGCCGAGACCGCCGAGCGGCACGACGCGCAGGGCGCCCTTGGCCAGCGGCGGCGGGGTCCCGAGATCGGGATGGGGATGACTCATCGTTCGTTGTCCTTGAGCAGGCCGTGCAGGACCATCGCGGTGCGCAGGTCGGTGAGCTCGGCGTGATTGGCTTCGACCAGCGGAGATCGCACGGTCGGGTGGTCGATGTGGCCCTGCAGCGCCAGGGCTGCCTTGGCCATGACGGCGCCCTGTCCGCCGCCCATGAGGGCGTCGCAGACGGGTGCCAGGGTGGCGGAGATGTCACGTGCGGTCTCGAGCTCACCGGCGTCGACGGCGGCGACCATCGCGACGTAGGAGCCGGCGAGGAGGTGGCCGACCACGGACACGACGCCGGAGGCGCCGTGCACGAGCCAGGCCAGGTTGAGCGAGTCGTCGCCGGAGTAGAACTCCAGCCCGGTGCGACGCATCCGGTCGAACCCCTGGGCGACGTCTCCGGTGGCGTCCTTGACGGCCTTGACCTGCGGGTGCTCCGCGAGCCGGTCGAGCGTCTCGTCGCCGAACGCGACGCCGGTCCGCCCGGGGATGTCGTAGAGCATCACCGGCAACGGTGTGCTCTCGACGATCGCGAGGGTGTGGCGGAACACGCCCTCCTGCGAGGGGCGGTTGTAGTACGGGCTGACCACGAGCAGGCCGTGGGCGCCGGCGCGGTGGGCGGCCTGGGCGATCCGCACCGCGTGCGCCGTGTCGTTGGAGCCTGCACCCGCGATGATCATCGCTCGGTCGCCGACCTCGTCGACGACGGCGGTGATCAGCTCGTCCTTCTCGGGCGTGTGGGTCGTGGGCGACTCACCGGTGGTGCCGTTGACCACGAGGGCGTCACAGCCCGAGGCGACGAGGTGGGTGGCGAGTCGGCGCGCGCTGACGAGGTCGACCGAGCCATCGGGAAGCATCGGCGTGACCATCGCCACCGAGACCGAGCCGAAGCTGCGGGACGGGTGGACCATGACGCCCCACGCTACCGGTTCGGAGGCCGATCGTGCGCAGCAGCACGTGGAGGATCGCGCGACCGCTCCACCTCATAGGGTGGCGGGGTGAGTCACAGCCACGGTCTGACCGCCGACGTCAGCGTCCGTCCCGGCCTGGAGGAGGACGCCCGCGCGTGGGCGGCGATCCAGGTGGCCGCCTGGCGCTCCTCGTACGCGACGCTGTGGCCCGCTGAGGCGCTCGCCTCGCTCGACGTCGTAGCCATCGAGGCCTCCTGGCGCGCAGCCCTGGCCGACCCGCCGACGGCGAAGCACCGGCTGTTCACCGCCTGTGCGGGTCCGGTCGTGGTCGGGTTCGCGGCGCTGGCCCCGGCTGCCGACGAGGAGGCCACGGGCGAGGTCGTGGCGCTGGAGGTGAGCCCGGCACGCCGCTCGGACGGCCACGGCTCCCGGTTGCTCGCGGCGTGCGCCGACGTGCTGCGACAGACCGGCGCTGCGGCGATCCGCACCTGGTCGGTCACCGGCGACGAGGGTCGCGCGGCGTTCCTCCAGGGTGCCGGTATGGCGCCGACCGGCCTGGTGCGGACCGTCGACGTGCTCGGCACCGAGGTGACCGAAGAGGCCTGGCGCGCGAGCCTCTGAGGGATCGCCGGCTCGGTCAGCCCCCGAGCGACCTGGCGACGAGCCCCTCGCCCAGCGGGGTGCGCGCGTAGTAGACCCGACGGCCCTGGCGGCTGGCGCTCACCGTTCCTGCGCGCGCGAGGATCCGCAGGTGCTCGTTGACCGTGGGCGGCGTCAGCGCGAGCTGCTCGGCCAGGTCGGAGGTCGTCATCGGGATGTCGAGGAGCCGCAGGGCCTGCGCCCGGGTGCCGCCGGTGAGCTCGGCCAGCCCGTCGCTCTCGCGGGCCGACTGCCAGAGCGTGCCGATCCCCCGCGGCGCATAGGCCACCGTGAGCGGGTGCGCGTGGTGGTTGAGGACGAGCGGGTCCGGCCACGTGAAGGCGCTGGGCACCAGGACCAGCTCGGTCGGAGCCGCCGCCAGCGGCTCGTCGAGGCAGGCCGTGCGGAGCGTCACCGTGTCGCCGTCGACCTGCAGCCGCGGGTGCAGCTCCGACAGCGAGCGCGCGAGCCCCAGATCGGCGGCGCGGGCGCCGCGGTGGGCGATGTCGGCATCGGCGAGCGCCTGCAGCCTCGGCCACGAGCGCGCCAGGCGCAGGTCCCAGAACCGTGAGAGCTCCTCGGTCGCCGACACCAGCAGCGCCGCAGGATCCTCGGCGAACGCGGCCAGGGCGCGACGACGCTCGGGAGAGCGGGTGGACGAGGCCAGGTGCCGCAGGTCCGCGACGACGTCCTCGAGCGGGGTGGCGCGGATCCGCTCCAGCTCGGCGTCGTGCACCCCGACCCGGCCGGTCGGCGCGGGCGTGAGCAGATCGGCCATGTGACCGGTGGGCGGCACGAGCAGGTCGAGCGTGCGCAGCGTGAGGCGCGCGTCGGCCAGCGCCGCCCGCGTCTCGGCGAGCCATACCGCGTGGAAGGCGTGGGACCCCTGGGCGAGCACCCGCAACGCCGCGGCGGCCTCCCACAGCGGCGAGGTGGCGAACCGGGCCCGCAGGGCGGTCTGGGGCGGCAGGCTCAGCGTCTCCAGGATGAGCCGAGGATAAGGGAGGAGCCGAATTGTGGACGGGTTCGCAACCGCCGGTCAGGCTGAGGCGGCACAGCCCATCCAGCACCCGAGGAGCTCATCCATGTCCCGTCCCGACACCCGTTCCGCCGATCTGCTGCGCTCCTGCACCGTTCGGACGACCCGATCGTGCTGGTCAACTGCTGGGACGTCGGCTCGGCGGTCGCGGTGGCCCGGTCGGGTGCCGCCGCTGTGGCCACGAGCAGCTGGGCGGTCGCGGCTGCGGCCGGTGCCGAGGACGGCGAGCAGCTGGACCTGGCCTCGGTGCTGGACCTCGCCCGCCGCCTGGTCGCGGCCGTCGAGGTGCCGGTCTCGATCGACCTCGAGCGCGGCTACGCCGACGACGTGGCCGACCTGCCGGATGTCGTGCGAGCCGTCGTCGAGACCGGCGTCGCGGGCATCAACATCGAGGACGGCACGGTCGACGGCGTGCGCGAGAGGGCCGAGCAGGCCGAGCGGTTCGCCGCGGTGAGCCGCGCCGCCCAGAGCCGGCTGTTCGTCAACGCTCGCACCGACGTCTTCCTGACGTCGGACCACGGTGAGCACGCAGGGCTGGTGAGCGACGCCGTCGAGCGTGCTCGTGCCTATGCGGACGCCGGGGCGGACGGGTTCTTCGTGCCAGGACTGCTCGACGCCGGTCTCGTCGCCGACGTGGTCGCAGGGAGCCCGCTCCCGGTGAACGTCATGGTCTCCACGAGGGAGCAGGCACGCGCGCTCGCCCAGGCCGGTGCCGCGCGGATCAGCCTCGGCCCGGCGGCCTACCTGGCCGCGATGGAGGCCGTCACCGCCGACGCGGGGGCGTGGCTGGCCGCGTAGGTGAGTCAGGCGGCGCCGCGGCGACGCGTCATCGGCGTCTCCTGCCCGCGCGTCCCTGCGGCTTGGCGCCGCGCTTGCCCGTTCCGCGGGCGGCGCGGCGCTCGGCGGCCGGCTGCTTCGGCGACGCGGGAGCCGGCTGCGGACGGCCCCGCGAGCTGTTGACCGTGCGGCCACGCACGATCCCGACGAGATCCTCGGTGCGGTCGTCGGCACGCTCGATCGACCACGCGAGCGCGACGGGTGAGGTCGGCGCGTCCGCCAGGGCCCTGGCCGTCACGTCCCTGCGGTGGTGCAGCCGCGCCAGCGATCGCGGCACCACGGTCACCCCCACGCCTGCGGCGACCAGGGCGATCGCGTCTCCCGTGGTGGGTGGCACCTCGCGCGGCGCTCGCCCGGGCGCCGCGGGCGCGCCCGCCTGCGCACCGGGCGTGCCGGCCCAGGGCACCACGTCGTCCGCAGGCCGCAGCAGCACCTCGTCCGCCAGATCCGTGCCGTCGACGACCTCGTCGTCGTCCAGGGCGGCCAGCACGTGGTCACGCGAGACCACGACGACGGACTCCTCCTCGTAGAGCACGATCGCGTGGAGGAGGTCGCGATCGACCGGCGGTCGCAGCAGCACGGCGTCGAGACGGCCCGCGAGGAGCTCATGCTCGGCATCGGCGGCCTCGACCTGGACGAGCAGCAAGGGGACGTCACGGTGACGGTCTCGCCACACCCGTGCCCACTTCGCCGGGGTGACCCCGGGCACGAACCCGAGCCGGAAGCCGGGATCGAGGCCCTCGGCGTCGCCGTCAGCAGATCCGGGCAGCTCCACCGGGCCAGCGTATGCGCGAGCGTGCGATCGCGCGGTCCTACCCTGGTCCCATGACCACAGAGCCCTCGCCGCACGCGATGAAGCCGGCCACCGCTGCCAAGAAGCTCGGCGTGCACCTGCCGGCGACGCCGGAGGAGTTCCGTGCCGGAGGCATCACGCGGGAGCACCTGGCCGAGCTGCAGCAGAACCCGCCGGAGTGGTTGACCGAGCTCCGCCGCAACGGGCCGCACCCGCGGCCCGTCGTCGCGGGCCGGCTGGGGATCTCGATCTCCGGTCTCGCCCGTGGCGGGGTCGAGGAGGCGCTGACCACCGAGCAGATCAACGCGCTGCGGCAGGACCCGCCGCCGTGGCTGGTGGCTGAGCGCGAGACGCACGCCAAGGTCGTCGCCGAGGAGGAGCGGCTGCGGGCCGCTGCCGCGGCGCGCACCGACGAGCCCGGCTGACCTCGTGGCGGGCCTGAGAGTCGCGGTGATCGGCGCCGGCGGGCGCATGGGGCGGACCGTGTGCGAGGCCGTGGAGGCCGCGACGGACCTGGAGCTGGTGTCGCGCCTGGACGTCGGTGACGACATCTCGTCGTTGCGCGGGGTGGCGGACACCGGCATCGACTTCACCGTCCCGGATGCGGCTGAGGCGAACGTGAACGCGCTGATCGGCGCCGGTGTGCACGCCGTCGTCGGCACCACAGGGTGGGACGAGGCTGCGTTGCAGCGGGTGCGCGATCGTCTGGCCGGTACCCCGCTCGGCGTCGTGATCGCCCCGAACTTCGCCCTGTCGGCCGTGCTCGCGATGCGGTTCGCCGCTCAGGCCGCGCGCTGGTTCGAGAGCGTCGAGGTCGTCGAGCTCCACCACCCGGACAAGGTCGACGCACCCTCCGGCACGGCGGTGCACACGGCGCGGGCGATCGCCGCCGCACGGCGCGAGGCCGGACTCGATCCGGCACCGGATGCCACGTCGTCCGGCCTCGAGGGTGCCCGCGGCGCCGATGTCGACGGCGTCCCGGTCCACGCGGTGCGGCTGCGCGGCCTCGTGGCGCACGAGGAGATCCTCCTCGGCAACCCCGGTGAGCTGCTGACGATCCGGACCGACTCCTTCGACCGGTCCTCCTTCATGCCCGGGGTGCTGCTCGCGACGCGGCGCGTGGTCGAGCGGCCCGGGCTCACGGTCGGGCTCGATGCCCTGATCGACTGAGTCGACCCTGCTGGTCAGCCCATCCGGTCGTCAGCTCAGAACGCCGCCGGGTCCTTCGCAGCCCTCGCGTCCTCGGTCTCCGACCCTGCGCGCGCGGCGCGCTGGTGCGCAGTCAGCGACATCCGGTCGATCCAGGCCAGAGCCATCGCGGAGACGATGAACGCCAGATGGATGACCGTCTGCCAGAGCATGTCGCTCTCCGTGGGCGACGGGATGCCCTCGATCTCCTGACCCGAGGCGATGAACGTGCGGAGCAGGTGGATCGAGGAGATGCCGATGATGCTCATCGCCAGCTTCGTCTTCAGGACATTGGCGTTGACGTGACTCAGCCACTCGGGTTGGTCCGGGTGACCGTCGATCCGCAGCCGCGACACGAAGGTCTCGTACCCACCCACGATCACCATGATCAGCAGGTTCGAGATCATCACGACGTCGACCAGCCCGAGGACGGCCAACATCGTGCTGGCCTCGTTCATCTCACCGGGATGCAGGATCACCTCGTGGATCAGGTGCCAGAGCTCGACCATGAACTGCCACACGTAGACGAGCTGCGCGACGATCAGGCCGAGATAGAGCGGGGCCTGGAGCCACCGCGAGAAGAAGATCAGATGACCGAGCGGTGCGATGGGGCGCTGCGGCTGGTTCGGGGACGACGTCACGGCGGGAACATTAACAACGTGCGCTGAACCTGACGATCAGCCGGGGCCGCTTCACGGCCGCACTGTGGTGCACACCACTCCGAGGGCCAGGTCAGGCGGCGCGGTGCAGGTCGCGCGGCCGCACGTACACGAACCCGCGACCGGGGCGGTCGTGCAGGATCAGCCTCGGTCGGAGCCCGCGGCGGTGCGCCAGGATCGTGCCCACGACGGCGGCACCGAGCAGCGGTCCGAGCCCGGTCACGACCATCGCCGTCTGCGCGCCCGCGTGATCGGCCACGAAGCCGATCAGCGAGCCCGCGACCGCCTGAGCCCCGAAGAACACCATGATGTAGACCGCCATCACCCGACCGCGCATCGACGGTGCGACGGTGGTCTGGATCAGGGTGTTGCCACCCGTCAGGTAGTAGAGCGACACCGCGCCGACCGCCACGAGCACCGGCACGAACAGCGCCTCGGTGGGCATCAGCGCGGCGATCACCTGCAGCAGCCCGAGCGCCATGGCCAGATACACCAGCTGGCGAAGGCCCACGCGGACACGGCGGGCGGAGGCGACCGAGCCGATCACGGCACCCATCGCCACCGCGGCGCTGAGCAGGCCGTAGCCACCGGCGCCCGAGGCGAACACGCTGTCGGCGTAGGCCGATAGCACGGTCGCGAGATTGATGCCGGTCAGCGCGACCATCCCGACGAGCACCACGGTCCAGAGGATCTCGGGTCGCTCGCCGACGTGCTGCAGGCCGGCCCGCAGCTGGCCCGGTTCACGCGAGACGCGCGGCGGTGCCGACAGCGTCGTCGGGTTCATCTTCGCGAGCAGCAGCACCGCCACCACACCGGCCGCCGCGTTCACCAGGAACGAGGGGCCCTCGCCGAACGCGGCGATGCTGACACCCGCGATCGCCGGGCCGGTGAGCGCGCCCAGCTGGAACACGGTCGAGTTGAGGCTGATCGCGTTGCGCAGGTTCTCACCGCCGGCGACCTCGACCACGAACGACTGCCGGGCGGGGTTGTCGGGAACCGTGGCCAGCCCGAGCAGCAGCGCGCTGACCAGGATGTGCCAGGGCTGCACCAGGCCGGTGACGACGAGCACGCCGAGCACCAGAGCCGAGGCCGCGAAGATCGACTGCGTGATCATGAGGATCGCGCGCTTGCTGTACCGGTCGGCGAGCACACCGCCCCACAGCCCGAACAGCAGCATCGGCCCGAGCTGCAGGGTGACCGTGAGCCCGACGAGTGCGACGTTCCCGGAGAGCTGAAGGATCAGCCAGTCCTGGGCGATCCGCTGCATCCACCCGGCCGGGTTGGTCAGCAGCTGTGAGGCGACGTAGAGGCGGTAGTTCGACTCACGCAGCGCGGGGAACGTGCGGAGGAGGCCACGCCGTGGCGCGGAGGAGAGTGCGGTGAGGCGGGCGTGCGGGCGGGGTGCGGCGAGGGTCACAGGTTCCTGGGGTCTCGGGTCGTATCGTTTCGATACTCGAGGTTACCCAGCACGGTGATCTCGATCGAACTTATCCGCCCTATAGTTGCGATTACGTACTGTGATGAGCGTCTCAGAGGGGTGGCGTCGTGTTCGAGCCGCAGCACCTGCGCACCTTCCTCGCCGTCACCTCGACCCTGAGCTTCACCCGTGCCGCGCACCTGCTGGGGGTCAGTCAGCCGAGCGTGAGCCAGCAGATCAAACGGCTCGAGCAGGCCGCGGGCCGGCCGTTGCTGACCCGCGACACCCACTCGGTCCAGCTGACCGACCACGGCGAGGCGATGGCCGGTTTTGCGCGCGCGATCCTGGCTGCGCACGAGGAGGCGGACGCCTACTTCGCCTCCCCCACGATGACCGGGCGGCTGCGGTTCGGTGCCGCTGACGACCTCGCACTGGCCCAGCTCCCGGGCGTGCTGAGAGCGTTCCGGCAGCTGCACCCCTCGATCCAGCTGGAGCTGACCGTGGGGCAGACGTCGATGCTGCGCCGCCGCCTCGACGCGAACCATCTCGACCTGGTGTTCGTCAAGGAGGCGCCGGGTGCGACCACCGGCACCCTGGTGCGTCGCGACCCGCTGGTCTGGGTCGCCATCCCCGGGACCCGGCTGGCGCCCGACGAACCGATACCGCTGGTCGCCTACTCGGCGCCCTCGCTCAGCCGGCTCACGGCCACACGTGTGCTCGCCGAGGCCGGCCGCACCTGGCGGATCACGTGCAAGGTCCTCGAGGTGAACGGGGTGCTCGCCGCGATCCGCGCGGGTCTGGGCATCGCGCCCTTCCCCGGTTCGCTGGTGCCGAACGACCTGCAGGTGCTCGCCGCCGGTCCCCATCTCCCGGCGCTCGGCGACGTCGACCTCACCCTGCTCGCCAACCCGCTCTCCGAGCGCGCCCCGATCGAGGCGCTGACGACGGCGATCCTGCGTCACCGCCCGGCGGGCTGAGCCCACCGCGGCGGCAGCGCCGCTCAGGTGAGGTTCGGGAGCAGCCGAGCCGCGACGTCGTCCTCGTAGGGACCGACGACGACGAGGTGGCGCGGCTGGGAGGCGAGCTCGGCGGCCAGCGCACGAACGTCCTCGGCGGTGACCGCCTGGATGCGCTCGAGGTTCTCCTCCACGGTGCTGAACTCGCCGAGCGTGAGCTCGGCCCGGCCCAGCCGCGACATGCGTGAGCTCGAGTCCTCGAGACCGAGCACCAGGCCACCGCACACCTGACCGATGCCGCGCTGCAGCTCCTCGGCGTCGGCGGGCTCGGACGCCAGCAGCTCGAGCTGCTCGATCAGGATCTCGACGACGTCCGCGACCTTGCCGGGGGCGCAGCCCGCGTACAGGCCGAACAGCCCGGCGTCGGCGTAGCCCGAGGAGAAGGAGTAGACCGAGTAGGCCAGCCCGCGGCGCTCGCGCACCTCCTGGAACAGTCGTGAGCTCATCGATCCGCCGAGGATGGCGTTGAGCACCGTGAGCCCGAACCGCCGATCGTCGCCGGCCACCAGGCCCAGGCCGCCGAGAAGCACGTTCGCCTGCTCGGTGGGGCGGGACACGGTGACGGCGGAGCCGCGGGTGGGCATCGAGGTCACGTCGCCCGGGTGGCGGCGCTGCGCAGGTCCGGCGGCATCCGGCATCGGCCAGCCACCGGCCTCCACGGCCGCGAGCACCTGGTCGCACAGCACGTCGTGGTCGACACCACCGGCGGCGGTGATCACCAGCTCGCTGGGGTTGTAGGTGCGGCGGTAGTGGTCGAGCACCGCATCGCGCGGCACGGCCTCGATGGTCGCCGGCGTGCCGCCGATCGGGCGTCCGAGCGGGTGGTCGCCGAAGACGGCCGCCGCGAAGCGCTCGTGCGCGACGTCGGTCGGGTCGTCCTCGTTCATGGCGATCTCTTCGAGGATGACCCCCCGCTCGCTCTCGAACTCCTCGGCGTCGAGCAGCGACGAGGTCACCATGTCGAGGATGACATCGGTGGCCATCGGCAGATCGGCGTCGAGCACACGCGCGTAGTAGCAGGTGTGCTCCTTGCCGGTGGCGGCGTTGGCCTCACCACCGACGGCGTCGAAGGCCGACGCGATCGCCATCGCCGAACGCGTCGGCGTGCCCTTGAACAGCAGGTGCTCGAGGAAGTGCGTCGAGCCGTGGTGGCCGTCGCTCTCGTCGCGAGAGCCGACGCCCAGCCACGCCCCGATGCTGGCCGAGTGCTGACCGGGCATGGCCTCGGTCAGCACTCGGATGCCGCCGGGGAGCACGGAGCGGCGCACGTGTGCGCCTGCTCCGGTCTCCACCGTCAGCTCGGTACCCGGCGTGCCGGCCGGTCCGAGGATCAGCTCAGACATGTGGTGAGCAGATCAGGCGTCGACAGACGTCTCGGAACCCTGGTCGGAGGCCGCAGCCTCGGCTGCGTCGTCCTCGGCGACCACGGCGTGCAGGGAGAGCTTGCCGCGCGGGTCGATCTCGGCGAGCTCGACCTGGACCTTCTGGCCCACGCTGAGCACGTCCTCGACGGCCTCGATCCGCTTGCCACCGACCAGACGGCGGACCTGGCTGATGTGCAGCAGACCGTCCTTGCCCGGGGAGAGCGAGATGAACGCGCCGAACGACGTCGTCTTGACGACGGTGCCGACGAAACGCTCGCCGATCTCCGGCATGTGCGGGTTGGCGATCGCGTTGATCGCCTGCCGCGCAGCCTCGGCCGACGGGCCATCGGTCGCGCCGATGAACACGGTGCCGTCGTCCTCGATCGAGATGTCGGCGCCGGTGTCGTCCTGGATCTGGTTGATCATCTTCCCCTTGGGGCCGATGACCTCGCCGATCTTGTCGACCGGGACCTTGACCGTGATGACGCGGGGCGCCGTCGGGGCCATCTCGTCCGGGACCTCGATGGCCTCAGCCATGACGTCGAGGATGTGGAGACGGGCCTCCTTGGCCTGGGTCAGCGCCGAGGCGAGGACCGAGGCGGGGATGCCCTCCAGCTTGGTGTCGAGCTGGATCGCGGTGACGAACTCCCGGGTACCGGCGACCTTGAAGTCCATGTCGCCGAACGCGTCCTCCGCACCGAGGATGTCGGTGAGGGCGGCGTACTTGGTCTCGCCGTCGATGCTCTCGCTGACCAGACCCATCGCGATGCCGGCGACCGGTGCGCGCAGCGGCACACCCGCGTTCAGCAGCGACAGCGTCGAGGCGCAGACCGAGCCCATCGAGGTCGACCCGTTCGAGCCGAGCGCCTCGCTGACCTGACGGATCGCGTAGGGGAACTCCTCGCGCGAGGGCAGCACAGGCATGATCGCGCGCTCGGCGAGCGCCCCGTGGCCGATCTCGCGGCGCTTGGGCGAGCCCACACGACCGGTCTCACCGGTCGAGTACGGCGGGAAGTTGTAGTTGTGCATGTAGCGCTTGCGCGTCTGGGGCGACAGGGTGTCGAGCTGCTGCTCCATCTTGAGCATGTTCAGCGTGGTGACACCCATGATCTGGGTCTCGCCGCGCTCGAACAGCGCCGAGCCGTGCACGCGGGGCAGCACCTCGACCTCGGCGGACAGGGTGCGGATGTCCCGCAGGCCGCGGCCGTCGATACGGAAGCCGTCGGTGATGATCCGGCGGCGGATGAGCTGCTTCTGCACGCTGCGGTAGGCGGCGTGGAGCTCCTTCTCACGGCCGTCGAAGCCGGCCTGCAGGGCGCCGATCATGGCGTCCTTGATCTCGTCGAGACGGTTCTCGCGGTCCTGCTTGCTCGCGATGCTCAGCGCCTCCTCGAGAGCGGCCGTGACCTCGGACTCGACGGCGGCGTAGGCGTCGCCAGCGTAGTCCGGGAACAGCGGGAACTCCTGCGTGGGCTTGGCGACGCGGCCCGCCAGGTCGATCTGGGCCTCGGCGAGGATCCGGATCGGGCCCTTGGCGGCCTCGAGGCCATCAGCCACGACGTCCTCGGTCGGGGCACCGGCGCCGTCCTGGATGAGGGTCCAGGCGTTGTCGGTGGCCTCGGCCTCGATCATCGCGATCGCGACATCTGCCTCACCGGCCTCGTTGGTGACGATGCGACCGGCCACGACCATCGAGAAGACGGCGCGCTCGAGCTCGGAGTAGCGCGGGAACGCGACCCACTGGCCGTCGATCAGCGCGATGCGAACCGCACCGACCGGGCCGGAGAACGGCAGGCCGGAGATCTGCGTGGAGATCGAGGCGCCATTGATGGCCACGACGTCGTACGCGTCGTCGGGGTGGATCGAGAGCACGGTCTCGACGACCTGGACCTCGTTGCGCAGGCCCTTGACGAACAGCGGGCGCAGCGGGCGGTCGATCAGGCGGCAGGCGAGGATGGCCTCGGTCGAGGGGCGGCCCTCGCGGCGGAAGAACGAGCCGGGGATCTTGCCCGCGGCGTACTGGCGCTCTTCGACGTCGACCGTCAGCGGGAAGAAGTCGTAGCCCTCACGGGGGTGCTTGCCCGCCGTGGTGGTCGACAGCACCATCGTCTCCTCGTCGAGGTAGACGGCGACCGCGCCGCCGGCCTGCTTGGCCAGCCGACCGGTCTCGAAGCGGACGGTGCGTGTGCCGAAGCTGCCGTTGTCGATGACGGCCTCGGCGAACTGGATCTCGGGACCCTCCATAGGGAACCCTCCTTCATGTTCGGCCCCCGGCTGCACGTGGTCATCGATCGAGGCCCACGGATCCAGCCGAAGCCGCTCCGGGAGCCACTACCGAGGACCGCGAGTCCGGCGAGCAGTGGTGTGTATTCGTGTTGTGGAGATGCTGTGCCTCACGGGAGGCACATCAGAACCGGCCCGGACCCGGGAGGGTCCGAGCCGGCGGGAGCGCTATCGGCGCAGGCCGAGCCGCTCGATGAGCGAGCGGTAGCGCTCGATGTCGATGTCGCGCAGGTAGCCGAGAAGACGGCGACGCTGGCCGACCAGGAGCAGCAGACCACGACGGCTGTGGTGGTCGTGCTTGTGCTCCTTGAAGTGCTCCGTGAGGTCCTTGATGCGCCGGCTGAGCAGCGCGATCTGGACCTCGGGAGAACCGGTGTCGCCCGGGGTCGTGGCGTACTCGGCGATGATCTGCTGCTTGACGGCTGTGTCCAGGGCCACTGGGTCTCCTTCAGAGAGTCGTTGCGCGGAGCGCCGGGGCTGGTTCACCCGGGCATGACAAGACCGCGGCCGATCTAACGGCAGCCCTCAGGGTATCAGCCGGCGTCACCCTTGGTGAATCGCAGCCCCATGAGCACGCTGCCCGGCGCGAGCTCGGCGAGGTCTCGCCAGCCCCGTGCGGCATAGAGCGCCCGGGCGGCGGTGGCAGCCCGCTGGGTGACGAGGATCACGCGGCCCGTGCCCAGCTGCTCGAGGTGCTCGACCACGGCGTCATGGAGCGCTCCGCCCACACCCCTGCCCCGCTCCTGCGGGTCCACAGCGAGCTCGGCCAGCTCCCCGTGCCCGCCCAGCCACGCCTCGGCGACCTCGCGCGGTGCTCGTTCGCGGATGTACCCGGCGAACCAGCTGTCGTCGCGTCCGATCGCCCCGTAGGCAAACCCGAGCAACGCTCCCGCCCGCTCGGCGCAGACCAGCTCGAACCCGGGCAGCGCCGCGTGCCGGACCAGCGGGCCGTGCGCCCACCGGGGACCGCGGTCGGGCGGCTCCTCGTACGGCGGTTCGCCGAACACCGTGGTGTAGACCGCGGCGATGCGCTCGCGCAGCGCGTGATCGCTGCGCACCCGGTCGCCGTCGCAGCGGCGCAGGACGACGCCGCCGTCGCTCACACCAGCGGGCGCGGCACGTCGAGGAGGTCAGCCGCCCGGGCGACGTCCTCGTGCATCTGCACGATCAACGGCTCGATCCCGTCGAACCTCAGCGTCGGCCGCAGGCGGTGGGTGAACTCGACGACGACCTCCTCGTCGTACAGGTCGAGATCGGTGCGCCCGAGCACGTGGGCTTCGACCTGACGCACCTCGCCGTCGAAGGTCGGGTTGGTCCCCACCGAGATCGCGGCGGGCAGCCGCTGGGCGTCCGGCTCCCCGCGGCGGCGCCACAGCCACCCCGCGTACACGCCGTCGGCGGGGATGGTGCCCGTCGAGCTCGGGGCGAGGTTCGCCGTCGGGAACCCCAGCTCGCGACCGCGGGCCTCGCCGTGCACGACGACGCCCCGCATCCGGTGCGGGCGCCCGAGGACCGCCTCGGCCTGCTCCACGTCGCCCGCCGCGAGCAGCTCGCGGACCCAGGTCGAGGACCAGCGGCGCCGCGTCCCGGCGGCCTCGATGTCGTGGACGACGTCGACCGCGAACCCGAGCTCCTGCCCCAGCGCCCGCATGGTCTCCCGGTCGCCGGAGTTGTCCAGGCCGAACCGGATGTCCTCGCCCACGACGACCCCGCGCACCTTGAGCGCCTCGACCAGGTACCGCGACACGAACTCGCGGGGGGTCAGCGCCGCGAACGCCAGGTCGTACCGGATCACGAGCACGGCGTCGAGCCCGGCCTCGGCCAGCAGCTCCAGCCTGTCCTCGAGGCCGGACAGCAGCACGGGGCAGTCGTCGGGGCGGTGCACGGCCGCCGGGTGCGGGTCGAAGGTCACCGCCACGGCGCTGGCCGTGACGGCGCGAGCGGCAGCGATCGTGACGCCGAGCACCGCGCGGTGCCCGAGGTGGACGCCGTCGAAGTTCCCGATCGTCGCGACGCTCGCGCGCAGCTCGGCGGGGACCTCCTCGATTCCGTGCCAGACCTGCACGCCGTCCCCTCGCATCCTCGTCCTCGCTGCCGCGGGCCAGCCTGCCACCGCCGGCGCCCGCGTGGCGAATCGTGCCGCCGTCATCCCGCGGCGAGGACCTCGAGCTCCGCGACCGTGGTGTAGCTGCCGGAACCTCCGGGGACGCCCGCGACCCGGACGCCGTCGACCACGACCTCGGGGAGCTCGAACCGGTACTCGGAGGCGTCCGCCGCACCGGCGTCGCCGGGGTAGCCCGGCGAGATCGTGACGTCCTCCAGGACCTGCCACACGCCGTCGAGACGGACCTCGATCACGGGAGCGCCCTCGAACCAGCCACCGTCCTCGGGTGCGGGGCCGGGTGTCAGCACGACCTCGTCGATCGTCACCGGCTGCGGGAACTCGACGCCCCACTCGTCGCGCAGCTTCGCGGTCCCGTTCCAGGACGAGACGGCCGTGGCCGGGTCGTCGTCGATGAGTGCCGCGATGTTGCCGTAGCGGGCGTGCACGTCGAGCACGACGGCGCCGCTGCCCGACGCCGGATCGGTCAGGTCGGTCCCGGGCTCGGCCTCGAACGTCGGCGCGTCCGGATCTCGCAGGGTCAGCGTGATCGGTCGCAGCGCGAAGTGATAGGTGGTGACCTCGTCCGGCTCGGCGGCCCCCACGAACCAGTTGGCCTGCGCCCACAGCTGCAGGCCGTCCGCGGAGATGAACTTGGACGGGGTGGTGACGGCGTAGCCGCCGTTCACCCACCCGGCCTCGTTCTCGGCGCCGTACCAGGGGTAGGGCCCGAAGTCCTGGCGCCCGAACAGCGTCCACGGCCCCCACGGGGTCGGGGACTCGTACAGCTCCCAGGTGAACTCGGTCCACGAGGTGTAGAGGTAGCGGTCGATCGGGGCGTCGTAGACGACGCCGCCCTGGGAGATCACGGTCGAGTCCCGTGGTCCCTCGACGACCAGGTCGGGGTAGACGCGGCGCTCGTCGTGGAGCACGGCGACGCGGTCCTCGATCGCGGCCGACCAGGTCGCCACCTCACCCTCGGCTCCCGCGAAGAACTCCCACGCGGAGCGGTCCTGGATCGAGGCGGCGGGCACGCGTGCCAGGTAGAGGTCGACCGGGTCGGGCACGACGTCGGAGAACGAGTCGCGCCAGTTGTTGTCCATGCCGTAGGCGTAGACGAAGTCCTCGCCACCGGGCTCGACGAGATTCGCGAGCCCGTTGCTCTGGCCCAGGTCGAGGAAGGTGACGGTGGTGAAGGTGTGGTCGGAGAACATCGGCTGCTCGGGCCAGGTCCAGGTGCGCCCGTAGTCGTCCGAGCGCACGATCGTGGCTGCCGGCGCGTCGTTGAACGCGTGCTCCGACGGCGCCATCCGCAGGTCCTGCACCGCGAGGTAGAGCTCGTCCCGCCCGTTGCCGTCGCCGTCGACCGCGACCATCCCGGTGGGCTTGCGGTTGTAGAGATCCGGGTCGGACCACACCGGCGCCACGGTGGCTCCGGCCGCCAGCCGCATGCCCGTGAGCTCGGTCTCGGGCGTGCCGTCCACCCGGTTGACGACGATGTCGGCGAAGGCCGCGGTCGAGAACCCACGACCGTCGCCGTTGGCGGTGTAGAGGTAGCCGTCGTCAGCCCAGGCGGAGGGCCACAGATCACCGTTGCTGTCCGTGGCCACCGTGGAGTGGTACGGGATGTCGACGGTCGCGAACATCGTCGAGGGCGGCGCGTGCGGGTCCGCCGGCGGAGGCTCCCCCGGCTCGGTCCGTCCCGACGTGCAGGCGGCGAGCGCGAGCGCGCCGATCACCACCAACGCGACCGCACCACCCGCGCGTCTCCTGCTCGTCCCCGTCGACATGCCTGCACCCCACCGTGATGAGTAATCGTTTTCTCACCGTAGCCGAGCCGCCCGGCCGCCGCAACCCGCAGGCGTTCACGAGGAGGTGTCGGTCGGGTCGTCGACCTCGGCGAGGATGCGGTAGATCGCGGTCCTGGCCTCGGTGAGCGTGGCCGCAGCACGCCGCTGCTGGTCGGCGTCACCGACGCGGAACACCTGCTTGGCCGCCTCGGCCAGACCCATCATGGAGTCCCGCAGGGCGAAGACGGTCTCGCCGCTCTCCTCCTCCGAGTCCTGCCACGGGGTCCCGAGCCGTTCCCGGTGGTCGTTGACGTAGGTCCCCCCGGCCTCGGTCAAGGAGGCGGTCTTGCGACCCTCGACGGGCTGGATCGTCACCAGCCCCTCGTCCTCGAGCACCTGGAGCGTGGGGTAGATCGAGCCGGCGCTCGGGGTCCAGGACCCGTTCGAGCGCTCGGCGATGTCCTGGATCAGCTGGTAGCCGTGCCGTGGTCCTTCCTCGAGGAGCAGCAGGATCGCCGCGCGGACATCGCCTCGCGGTCGGCCGCGGCCGCGGCGGCCGCGATGGCCCCCGGGACCGAATCCCGGTCCGAAGCCAGGGCCGAAGCCGGGGCCACCCGGGCCGAACCCGGAGCCGCGCCCGCGCCCACGGCGGCGAGGATGCTCGCCCCCCTCCGCGTCGTCGGGCGTGAAGCCGGGCACGAAGCCCGGGCCGACCGCCTCTCCGAAGCTGGGGCGGCGACGACCGCCTCGACGAGGTCGGTCGTTGTCGTTGTCTGAGGTGTTGTGGTCGTTGTATCGCATGTGTGTCTCCTTTCGCGATGCGCTCACGATATATCGTTACTGTATCGGCTGTCAACGCCCGGTCATGGCCGGAACGTTCCGGCTCACCAGCTCTGGCGGGGTCGGGGCGACCCTCCGTAGCGTCGGCGCCATGTCCACCACCCCTGTGGTCGCCTCGCGGTTCACGACGGCGGAGCTCACCTGGTTGCTGTCGCTGCGCCCTGGTGGCTCGGCGACCTTGGTCGCCGTCGCCCTCGGGTTGCCCAGCCCTGCCGAGACGGCCGCTCCCGACCCCTCGGGCCTCGAGCAGCTGATCGCCACCGGCCGGGCCACCGAGCGCCGAGGCGAGGTGCTCCCCCACGGCGAGGCCGTCGTCGTCGGCGACGTGCTGACGTCGAGCTCGGCGCTGGTCTCGGTCGGGACGGCGACCGCCCTCGCCGGTCTCGTGGCGGTCGGTCGCGACCGGGTGCTGCTCCTCGCACCAGCCGGACCGGCCGGCGTCGAGGTCGCTGCGCTCGACGCCGCCACCCCGGTCGGCGACGCGATGGCCGCGCTCGCGGCGAGGATCGGCGAGCACGCCGTCGTCCTGGTCGCCGTTCCCGGCGGCCCCGTCACCGAGGTCTTCCCCGGCGCCGACCTCGCCGGGCGCGTGCAGGAGCTGCTGCCGTGAGCGCGCCGGTGACGCACGGCGCCGACCTCGCCGCGCTGCGCGAGTGGGCCGCCGCCGCTGCCGCCGGTGCCGACCAGCTCTCCGACGTCGCGGTCCGCCTCGACCGCTCGATCACGGCGCTCGCCTGGCACGGACCCGACCACCACCGGTTCACCGAGGCGTGGCAGAGCCGGCTCGCACCGGTGCTGCACCACGTCGCGACGGGTCTCGCCGACTCCTCGGAGCGGGTCGTACGCGAGGCGGACCAGCAGGAGAGCGCGAGCAACGACGTGCGCGAGGCGCGCGAGGCCGGTTGGGCGCGCGGTGCCGGGCGGCTGGTCCTCGGGCTGCTCGGTCAGGTCGTCGGCGGCCCGGTGGGCTCGATCGTGGGAGCGGTCGCGGGGCCGTGGCTGGTCGACCGCATCGTCGGGGTGGCCGACGAGCGGGCCGACCGCACGGGGGTCCGCGAGATCACCGACACCGCTGCCATCGACGACACGATCCCCACGAGCCCGGGCGACCTGCTCCACGACATGAGCGCCATGTACGACCACGAGGGCGCGGTCCGGGTCGACATGCTCACGCGCCCCGACGGCAGCCAGGCCGCGCTGATGTCAGTCCCCGGGACGCAGGACTGGTCGCTGGACTCCGACGGCACCAACCCGATGGGTGCCTACGGCGCGGTCGGAGCCGCCTCCGGCAAGGACACCCCCCTTCGTCGACTGATGCTCGCGGCGATGGACGAGATCCCCGAGGGTGTGCCGATCCACCTGGCCACGCACAGCCAGAGCAGCTTCGCCGCGCTCGACCTGGCCGCCGACCCCTACGTGCGCGCCCGCCACGACATCGCCTCGATCATCACCGCCGGCGCCGGCGGCGGGAACTTCGACATCCCCGCCGGCACCACGGTGGTCTCGGTCCGCAATCCCTTCGACCCGGTCGCCCGCATCGGCGGCGCACCCGCGGGCGCGATCGACGTGACCGGCAGCTGGGGCTCGGACCACCCGCACTCCTCGCACGAGTACGCCAACCTCCTCGGCCGCACCCGGAGCCCGGAGCTGGACGCCTGGTGGCGCAGCGTGGGCGTCGAGGTCGGCTCCACGGTCACCACACGCGTGTTCCAGGGGACGGTGGAACCGCGAGACTGACCTGTCCCTCAGGCCTGGCCTGCGCTGCTCGGTGCGCCGTCCGGAACCGCATCCACGGCGGTGGTCCGCACCTCCGAGACGTGCAGGTCACCGACCACCGCGACCAGGCGGACGCCGTCCCCGTCGCGCTCGGCGAAGCCCCACCCGGTCCCGAGCACGAGCGGGACGCGCTCGCCCGGGTCCGGCAGCCGAAGATCGAGCACGCCGGTGAGCGCGTCGTAGCGGCGCCGGCTCCAGGCGTTCAGCACCGTCCATCCCGACATCGACCGTGCGTAGTGGTCACCGCACTCGATGTGGTTGTACGGGTTCCTCCTGCTGCCGTCGTAGCGAGCCCAGATGCCGCGCATGATCGTCCAGCCCTCGTCCTCCAGGCCCTCCCACAGGCAGTGCGCCGCGACCTGCTGCTCGGTCCCCGTCCAGACCTCGTCGGCGTAGCGGGTCGGCACCTCGGGTCGACCACCGGTCGGCCAGGTGCACATGAGCAGGCCGACGTCGGCGCCGTCGGCGAACGCACGCTGCCCGTGCGGTCGTGCGGCGAAGTCGGTGCACAGGTTGTGCCGCACGACCGCGCGCAGCGCGGACCTGACGTGGTCAGCCGGGAGCAGATATCCCAGGTCGAGCTCGTGCGCCCACCACTGGCCGATCAGCTGGTCGGTGAGGCAGCCCTCGCCCCACTGGTAGGTCGTGGGCGCACCGGGGTCGAGCTTCTGCCGGTAGTACTCGCCGTTGAAGAGCTCCTCGTCGTAGGTGCGGCTGCCGCGCCGGAACAGCTCGTGCAGCTCAGCGGCGAGGCCGTCCTCGGACCGGATCCGCGCCATTTCCTCCATCGCTCGCAGCGCGGCGAGCCAGAGCGTGCCCATGAAGCTGTTGAGCCCGTGCAGGTCGATGTCGTGCGTGCTCGGCTGGATCCCGCTCAGCACGCCGCTGCCCTCGGGGTCCCAGGTGCTGCGGACGTGGTCGAGCAGGCGACGGAGCGACCCCCACCTCCGGTCGAGCCAGTCCCGGTCCACGGCGCCCGAGCGCAGCTCGCGGTAGGTCTTGAGGATCGTCCCCAGCATGCCGTCGAGCGCGGGCTGCTCGGGGCCGCCGATCGGGCGATCCCACATCTGGCGCAGGTACGCCGGTGCGACCACGCGGTGCGGGATGGCACCGTTCGGCGCCTGCATCACGTCCAGCTCGGTGTCGCGCATCGACACCTCGAGGTCGGGGAACAGCGTGGCGAGCGCGTGCTCGTAGTTCCACACGTGCGTGCAGTTGAGCGGGCAGGATCCGCCGATGTCACCGGCATGGCCGACCGTCGAGGCTCCGTTGACGCCCTCGAAGCCGTAGAACGCGCCGTCGGCGGTGCGGAAGCATGTCGGGCTGCGCAACGCGGCCGCCTGCGCGGCCAGGTGCTCGACGGCGTCCGCAGGCAGGCCGGACCCGGTCAGCACCGAGGTCCAGGCCAGGGTGTCGCGCTCGAGCTCGCGCCACTCGCGCTCGACGCGGTCGGCCACCGCCTCGGCGTCGGCGTAACGCGTGGCGTAGTGGTTGCCGAGCCAGAACTGCGTCGGTCCCCACCGCGGGTCGGGCTGGCCGAACTGGCTGAAGTTCACGTACCGGTTCGGGAAGTGCCAGGCGATCGCGAACCTCACGGTCCTGCTCTCGCCGGGAGCCAGCGGCACCGGTGCCGCGAGCGTCCCGTTCCAGGTCGAACCGGCAGGGCTGGGGCCGGTGTAGGGCGTGACCGCGCCGGGATGGGCATCGGCCAGCTGCGGTGCGTGATCGAGCCGCGCCGACTCCCCGAACGGGCTTCGCGAGGCGAGGAAGTCGAGCATCTCCCCCAGCTCGCGCCACTGCGGCAGCGCGACGGTGCGCGCGGCGTCGCAGGTCAGCACGGCCTGCCCGGCGCCCGCACTCGTCTTGAGCAGGCCCAGGCTCTCCATCACGAGCCGGGTCCAGCCCTCGCGGCGCTGCACCCGGTTCGTGTTGCCCCCGTACCCGGGCGCGTGCACCCCGACGGGCGCGCCGGCGCCGTCGTGGCCGATCGGGTTCTGCATCGACGCCGCCAGCCACACGTGGACGCCGACCGTGCCCGTGTTGGTGAGCGTGAGCTCGAACATCGCGGTGGGGATCGAGCTCGCGTCGGTGTCCAACGGCACCATCGGCGTGAACGCCCGCATGCTGACCGCCACGGGCAGGTCCAGGTCGTAGTCCAGCTCGGCGACCGGGTACGTGGCCCGAAAGCTGGTGCGGCGTGCTCCGCCGACCCGCTCGACCAGCTCCCGCTGCCACGACGGCACGAGGTGGTCGGTCACCAGCGGCGCCGGGTCCGCGGGCGTCGCCGACGGCGCGGCGAGCACCCGGGTCACACCCAGCGGCGGCTCACCGCGCTGGACCCGCAGCGCGAAGAACGTGCTGGGCAGGTCCCCGCGATGGTTCCCCAGGTTCGCGAGCTGCCACTGGCGCAGCGCACCGTCGGCGCAGATCGCCACGTTGCCGGTCCCGATGCCACCCAGCGGCATCGCCAGGGCGGCGCCCTCGGTGCTGTCGATCGTCCTCATGCTCGTCCTCGTGGCTCCTCGTCGAGTACGGATGTGACAGCCCGCGCCGTGCCATCCCGAGAAATCGATTACTCGCCAACTCTACCAGGAGCCGTCTCGCGGTTCGTGTGCGCGAGGAGGGTCAGGCGGGGTCGAGCACGAGCACCGGGCGGGCGCGGTCACCCTTGTCGGCGAGCAGCGCCACGACGTGACCGTCGGGCGAGAACGCGGCCACGACGCCGTCGGTCGCCGAGGGACCGATGCCGCGCCCGTAACGGATCTCGGTGGTCTCCCGCTCGCTGAGATCCCGGATCGGCAGCACCCGCCTGGCGACGTCGCTCGGGCTCACGAGCCGCACGTCGTCGGCGAGGTCCTCCAGGGTCTGGGCCTCCTCGACGGCGAAGTCCCCCACCGAGGTGCGTCGCAGCGCGGTGAGGTGGCCGGCGCTGCCCAGCGCGGAGCCGAGGTCGCGCGCCAGCGCACGGACGTAGGTGCCGGACGAGCAGCGGATCTCGACGTCGAGGTCGGTCACCGGCGTGCCGTCGGCGTCGCTGCGACGGGCGGCGAGCACGTCGAAGGTGTGGACGGTGACCGGGCGCGCGGGCAGCTCGACCGCCTCCCCGGCTCGGACCCGGGCGTACGAGCGCCGGCCGTCCACCTTGATCGCGCTCACCGAGCTCGGCACCTGCTCGATCGGACCCGTGAGATCGCCGACGGCGGAGCTCAGGGTGGTCTCGTCGACCTCACCGATGCCGGGGGTCGCCGTCAGCTCGCCCTCGGCGTCGTCGGTCACCGTCGCCTGTCCGAGCCGGATGGTCGCGAGGTAGGTCTTGTCGGCACCGACCAGATAGGTCAGCAGCCGGGTGGCGCGGTTGACACCGAGCAGCAGCAGCCCGGTCGCCATCGGGTCCAGGGTGCCGGCGTGGCCGACCTTCTTGGTGCCGGCGGCGCGGCGGACCCGCGCGACGACGTCGTGCGACGTCAGACCGGCAGGCTTGTCGACCAGCACGATGCCGTCACCGACGGCGCTCATCGAGACGACCTACTTCTCGTCGTCGTCGTCGCTCGGCTCGGCAGGCTTGCGATAGGGGTCCGCGTCACCGGCGTAGGTGGCGCTCTCGCGCGCCTTGGCCAGCTCGGCGTCACGTGCCGCAGCCTCCGAGAGGGCTGCCTCGAGGTGAGCGGCGGTCTCCGGCACGGCGTCGAGCGTGAACTCCAGGGTGGGTGTGAGCCGCACCCCGGTCTGGCGCCCGACCTCGGACCGGATCAGCCCGGTCGCGGAGGCGAGCGCTGCGGCCGAGTCCTGCCGCTCCTGCTCGTCGCCGAAGACGGTGTAGAACACGGTCGCGTGCTGCAGGTCCCCGGTGACGCGGACCTCGGTCACGGTGACGAACCCGAGCCGGGGGTCCTTGACGCGGGTGTCGATCATCCGCGCCACGATCTCGTGGATCCGCTCGGCCAGCTTCCTGGCGCGTGGGTGGTCAGTCACTGCACTCTCCTTGGGTTACCCCGGCGTCGTGCGCCCGGGTTGTGCCTCACCGTCGGGTCTCGACGCCGGCCGGGCGGGCCCGGGACGAGCACTCTCGTCTCGGTCCGCGCCCGGCCGGCGTGGAGATCCTCGGGATCGGTCGCTGCGCGGTGCTGCTAGTCGCGCGGCTTCTCGCGGATCTCGAACGTCTCGATCACGTCGCCCTCGTTGACATCCTTCGCACCGAGCCCGATACCGCACTCGAAGCCCTCGCGGACCTCGGTGACGTCATCCTTCTCGCGGCGCAGGGACTCGATCGTGAGGTTGTCCGCGAGCACCACGCCGTCGCGCAGCAGGCGAGCCTTGCTGTTGCGGCGGATGGTGCCGGAGCGGACGATCGAACCGGCGATGTTGCCGAACTTGGAGGACCGGAACACCTGCCGGATCTCGGCAGAGCCCAGCTGGACCTCTTCGTACTCCGGCTTGAGCATGCCCTTGAGGGCTGCCTCGACGTCGTCGATCGCCTGGTAGATGACCGAGTAGTACTTGATGTCGACACCCTCGCGGTCGGCCATCTCCGCGACTCGCGGTGCGGTACGCACGTTGAACCCGATGATGACCGCGTTGTCGACGGTGGCGAGGTTGACGTCGTTCTGCGTGATCGCACCCACACCACGGTGGATGATCCGCAGCTCGACCTCGTCGCCCACATCGATCTTGAGCAGCGCGTCCTCGAGCGCCTCGACGGCACCGGAGACGTCGCCCTTGAGAACGAGGTTGAGCGTCTCGACCTTGCCGGCCTCCAGGGCCTGGGTGAAGTCCTCCAGCGACACGCGCTTGCGGCGCTTCGCCAGCGTGGCGGCGCGCTCGGCGGCCTCACGCTTGTCGGCGATCTGCCGCGCGGTGCGGTCGTCGGGGGCCACCAGGAAGGAGTCTCCGGCACGAGGCACCGAGGTCAGGCCGAGGACCTGGACCGGACGCGCAGGAAGCGCGACGTCCAGGTTCTCGCCGTGCTCGTCGAACATCGCGCGGACACGACCGTGAGCCGTACCGGCCACGATCGAGTCGCCGACGGCGAGCGTCCCGGACTCGACCAGCACCGTGGCCACGGCACCGCGGCCGCGGTCCAGGTTGGCCTCGACGGCCACGCCTCGCGCGGCCTTGTCGGGGTTGGCCCGCAGGTCGAGCGCGGCGTCCGCGGTCAGCAGCACGGCCTCGAGAAGCTCGTCGATGCCGATCCGCTGCTTGGCCGAGACGTCCACGAACATGGTCTCGCCGCCGTACTCCTCGGCCACCAGGTTGTACTCGGTGAGCTGGGCACGGATCTTGTCCGGGCTCGCGCCCTCCTTGTCGATCTTGTTGACCGCCACCACGATCGGCACGCCTGCCGCCTGCACGTGGTTGATCGCCTCGACCGTCTGCGGCATCACGCCGTCGTCGGCCGCGACCACCAGGATCGCGATGTCGGTGACCTTCGCACCACGTGCACGCATGGCGGTGAACGCCTCGTGACCCGGGGTGTCGATGAAGGTGATCGCGCGGTCCGCGCCCTCGTGCTCGGTGTGGACCTGGTAGGCACCGATGTGCTGGGTGATGCCACCGGACTCGCCGGCTGCCACGTCGGTCCTGCGGATCGCGTCCAGCAGCGCCGTCTTTCCGTGGTCGACGTGACCCATGACGGTCACGACCGGCGGCCGTGCCTCGAGATCGTCGTCGCCCTCGGCGGCTTCCTCAGCCTCGAGGTCGATGTCGAACGTGCCGAGCAGCTCGCGGTCCTCCTCCTCGGGGGACACGATCTCGATCACGTAGCCGAGCTCGGCACCGAGGGTCTGGAACGTGTCCTCGTCGAGGGACTGGGTCGCCGTGGCCATCTCACCGAGGTGGAACAGCACGGTCACCAGGCTCGCCGGGTTGGCGTCGATGCGGTCGGCGAGGTCGCTCAGCGTGGCGCCGGCCCGGATCCGGATGACGGTGCTGCCGTCACCGCGGGGAACCGTGACGCCGCCGAGCGACGGCGCACCCTGCTGCTCGAACTCGAGACGCTTCGCGCGCTTGCTCTTGCGCCCACGGGCAGGACGACCACCGGCGCGACCGAACGCGCCCTGGGTGCCGCCGCGACCGCCGCGGCCACCGCCACGACCGCCACCGAAGCCACCACCGGCACCGGGACCGCCCGGACGGGCGCCTCCGAAGCCGCCGCCGCCGCCACCGGGGCCACCGCCACCGGGGCGCTGGCCACCGCCGCCGCGACCGCCGCCAGGGCCGCCGCCACGCGCAGGTGCGCCGGGACGACCGACCGAGGACCGGTCGGGCATCATGCCCGGGCTGGGGCGCGAACCGCCGCCGGGACGCGGGCCACCGCTGCCACCGGGGCGCGGCATGCCCTGCGAGGGCGCGAACGGGTTGTTGCCGGGGCGCGGCACGCCGCCACGCTCGCCACCGCCGGGGCGCTGGGAGCCGCGGTCGCCACGGTCACCGCGGTCGGTGCCGCGGTCGGGCCGCTCGCCCGCGTCGGGACGCGGACGCTGGCCGGGACGCGGCATGCCCTGCGAGGGCGCGAACGGGTTGTTGCCCGGCCGTGCGGCCGGACGCGGAGCGGCAGGTCGCGGACCAGCGGGGCTCGGGGACTCCTGATCCGGCGCCGCGGAGGCGGCGGGCCGCTCGTCGCGGGGCTCCTCCTGCTGCTGCGGCTGCGGCGCGGGCTCCGGCACGGGCTCCGGCTCGGGAGCAGGTGCCTCCTGCGGCGCAGGAGCCTGGGGTGCGGGCGCGGGGCCCGGCTTCACCGACGGCTTCGCCGCCGGCTTGGCGGCGGGCTTCTCAGCCGCCGCAGGGGCGTCGGGGAACGCCTCTCGGAGCCGCCTCTGAACGGGCGGCTCGATGGTCGATGACGCTGACTTGACGAACTCTCCAAGCTCTTGGAGCTTCGACATCACCGTCTTGCTGTCGACGCCGAGCTCTTTCGCGAGCTCGTGTACGCGGACCTTGGCCACACTTCTCCTGTCTCGGCCCGCCCGGGACAGGGTCAGACCGTCGTTAGTGGTGCTTGCTCATCGCTGGGTGCTCATCGGGTGCCCATCGGCCTTGACCCGCTTTCTGATGTCGATGATCAACGACGTTTCATGCATGGCTGTCGAACCAGGCCCTGACCTGCTCGAGCGGCAGCGACTGCGCGACGCGCAGTCCCCGCTGGATCGCCCGGCGAGTCTCAGCGCGGTCCAGGCAGTCCGACCGCTGGTGCAGCCAGACGCCTCGTCCTGGAAGCACCGCACGGGGATCGACCACCACGACAGCTGTCGCGGCGCGCCGGTCCACGACCATGCGTACCAGGTCGGACCTGTGGGCCTTGCCCCGGCATCCCGCACACGTGCGCATTCCGGTGACCGTGGCGGCCGTGGCAGTCGTGCTGACCACCGCAAAGCCTCCAGACCAGCCGGGTGCGACCCGGGCAACGTGACATCGGGCGCGAAGGCCCGCAGACAAGTGTACTACTCGGCTGGTGCTGCCGCCTCCGCGACCTCCTGCTCGGTGTCGGGGCGGATGTCGATCTTCCACCCCGTCAGGCGTGCAGCGAGGCGCGCGTTCTGGCCCTCCTTGCCGATCGCCAGCGAGAGCTGGTAGTCGGGCACGATCACGCGCGCCGAGCGTGCCTCGAGGTCGACGATCTGCACGCTGCTGACCCGGGCGGGCGACAGCGCGGAGGCCACGAACGTCGCCGGGTCCTCGGAGAAGTCGACGATGTCGATCTTCTCGCCACGCAGCTCGGCCATGACGGCGCGCACCCGCTGGCCCATCGGGCCGATGCACGCGCCCTTGGCGCCCAGTCCCTGCACGAGGGAGTGGACCGCGATCTTGCTGCGGTGGCCGGCCTCGCGAGCGATCGCGGCGATCTCGACCGATCCCTCGGCGATCTCCGGCACCTCGTGCGCGAACAACCGCTTGACGAGGTTCGGGTGGGTGCGCGAGACCGTGATCTGCGGGCCGCGCATGCCGCGGGCGACCTCGAGGACGTAGGTGCGGATCCGCTCGCCGTGGACGTAGGTCTCGGTGGGGACCTGCTCGTGCTGCGGCAGGTTGGCCTCGACGCCACCGATCTCGATGAGCACGGCACCGTGACCGCCGCCCTGCTGCACCACGCCCGCGACGATGTCGCCCTCCTTGCCGCGGAACGCCCCGAGGACCTGCTCGTCCTCGGCGTCTCGCAGCCGCTGCACGATCACCTGTCGCGCCGTGGAGGTGGCGATGCGTCCGAATCCCTCGGGGGTGTCCTCGAACTCCGGCCCGAGCGTGAGCTCGGTGTCCTCCGTCGCCGGCTGCTCGACCTCGCGGGCGAGCACGGTCACGTGCCCCGAGCTCCGGTCGAGCACCACGCGGGCGTGCTGCTGGGCTCCCGGCGTGCGCAGGTAGGCCGAGAGCAGCGCCTGCTCGATGGCGGTGACCAGCACCTCCAGCGGGATCTCACGCTCACGCTCGACCATGCGCAGCGTGGCCATGTCGATGTCCATGTCAACCTTCCTCGTGGTCGGCTGCACGGCGCAGCTCGACCTCGATGCGCCCCTGGGTGATCCCCGAGAGCGGCACCGCGTGCCGCAGCGGTGCGCCCTTGGCGGGCTCCTCGCTCAGATGAACCGTGTCGGGGTCGACGGCGACCACGCGGCCGGTCACGGACCCCTCGGTGGTGTCGATCGTCACCAGCCGCCCCTCGGCCCGGCGGAAGTGACGAGCCTCCGTGAGCGGCCTGCTGACGCCGGGCGTGCTCACCTCCAGCAGGTAGGCGCCCTCGAGGGCGTCGTCGACGTCGTCGAGCGCCTCGGAGACGACCTTCGACACCTCGCCCAGCTGGTCGGAACCGACGCCACCCGGGCCGTCAGGAAGGTCGACCGTCACCCGTACGAGTCGCTTGCGTGCGGGTCCGGAGACCTCGACGTCCTCCAGGTACAGACCGGACCTGGTGACGACCGGAGCGAGGATCTCGTGCAGTCGTGCTGCGAGATCGGATCCCATCGTGCCTCCCTGTGTGAAGTTGTCGCTGCGACCTCCCAGCCTACGTCGCCGCCGCGCCGACCGCACACACGGAGGCTGCCGCGGGTCGTGACAGGATCGGCGGCATGCTCCGTCGTCTCCTCGCCGTGATCGCGGTCGTGGCGGCGGCGGCACTGGTCACCGGGTGCGGCGCGGTGCGCTGGGAGTCCGAGGACCCGCCGACCCAGAGCGCCGGACCGGACGAGCGAGTGCGGCAGGAGCACGCCGAGCAGGCGCAGCACCTCGCCGATCTCGCGCAGGCCGCCGCTGCGACCGATGCCGCGCTGGCGCCGCTGCTGGACGCCGTCGCGCAGGACGCGCTCGCCCAGCTCGACGTGCTCGGCGGCGTCTGGCGCTCCTCGGGTCGCCACCTGGAGCCGGCGACGCCGCAGGGCGATGCCGCTGACGTCCAGGTCGCCCTCGTCGAGGCCGCCACCGCCGCTCGCGAGGCGGCGGTCATCTCCGAGGCGGGGCTGGCCGAGGTGCTCGCCGGCATCGCGGTGTCGCGCTCGCTGCGCTCCGACCAGCTGGCGGCCGCGCTCGGCACCGACCCGGTCGCCGTCGAGCCCGCGCTCCCCGCGGCCCTGGACCCCGCCGCGTCCGTCGACCTGGTGCGCACGCTGGACGCGCTGGGGCAGGCCTGGGAGATCGCCGCCGCCCGCGCCGAGGACGCCGGCCCTGCGGCAGCGGAGGCGCTCGCGTGGCGGGAGCGGGCTCAGCAGCTGGCCGAGGTCACCGGGGTCGCCGACACGCCCGAGGACCCGCGCGCCGTCTCCTACGACCTCGACGCCACCGATCTCGCCGCCACGATCGCCGATCTCGAGGCCGACCTGATGCCCTGCTGGCTCGCCCAGGTGGCCACGACCGCCGACGACGACCGCCGCGCCGTCATCGATCTCGCTCTCTCGGCCGCGCGCGCCGCCGGCCTCGCCGACCCCGACGCCCCGGTCCCGGCGATCGCGGGTCACTGAGGCGTCGCCAGCACGCCCGGGTAGCCTGGCAGGGATGCACCCGACCGACCACGTCCTGGATCTGTTCGCTGTCCCCGGTGGGCTCGAGCCGCTGGCCGGCGGCCAGGGAGGTTCGTTCCGCGCCGGCGACCTCGTGCTCTCCCCCGGGCGCGACGCCGCCGTCCACGACCTGCTCAGCCCCGTGATCGCCAGGCTGGCGGTCGACCTCGACACCCGCGCGGGGCGGGACCGGCAGGACCTGCGGATCGCGATGCCCATCCCCGCCCGTGACGGCTCCTGGGTGGTCGACGGCTGGGGTGCGTCCCGTTTCGAGGACGGCGCGCAGCTGCTGGTCGACCTGGAGGCCACGCTCGCGGTAGCCGCCGTGCTGCATGCCGAGCTCGCGGAGCGGGTCCGCGACTGGCCGCTGGCGCACCAGCCGCCGCGCGACCGCTGGGCCGCCGCCGACCGGATCGCCTTCGGGGAGGCTCCCGGGGATGCGGAGGCCGCCGGGCCGGGGGCTGCGCCGCTGGTGCGGTGGCTGCTCGACGAGCGCGACCTCGACGCCGATCTCGGTGCGTCCCAGCTGGTCGACGGCGACCTCGCGGGCAACGTGCTGCTGGATGCCGACGGCGCACCGGTGGTCATCGACATCGCGCCCTACTGGCGGCCGCCGCTGTGGGCCGAGGCCACCTGCGTGCTCGACTCGGTGATGTGGTGGGGTGCCGATCCCGACGCGATGGTGCGGTGGCGCGAGGGCGCACCACGCCAGGCGATGATCCGCGCGGCCCTGTTCCGGGTGCTGAGCGACCGGCCCGACGACACCGCGGTGTTCGAGCGGGCCCTCGCCCCGCTCAGCCCAGCGCTGCGGTGACGGTCTCGACCAGGTGGGACACGGCGTCGTCGGGCGCCAGCTCGGCCCGCCCACCCGTCGCACGGGTACGGACCTCGACGACCCCGGTCGCCAGGCCGCGGCCGACCACCAGCGTGTAGGGCACGCCCAGCACCTCGGAGTCGGCGAACTTCACACCGGGCGAGGTCTTGGGCCGGTCGTCGTAGAGCACCTCGAGGCCGGCGGTCTCCAGCGCTGCGGCCAGCCGCTCGGCCTCCTCGAAGACGGCCTCGTCCTTGCCCGTCGCCACGACGTGCACGTGAGCGGGGGCGACCTGGATCGGCCAGCTCAGGCCGGCGTCGTCGGCGGTCTTCTCCGCGATGCAGGCGAGCGCTCGCGTGACGCCGATGCCGTACGAGCCCATGGTGACCGTGACGGCCTTCCCGTTCTGGTCGAGCACCTTGAGGTCGAGGGCCTTGGCGTACTTCTGGCCGAGCGCGAAGATGTGGCCGATCTCGATGCCGCGGGCCAGCTCGAGCGGACCGGAGCCGTCGGGGGCCGGGTCGCCCTCCTTGACCTCGGCCACGTCGAGGACGCCGTCGGCGGTGAAGTCGCGACCGGCGACGAGCCCGAACGTGTGACGGCCGTGCTCGTCGGCTCCGGTGATCCACGCGGTGCCGTCGACCACCCGCGGGTCCAGGAAGTAGCGCACCGCCCCGCCCGTGCCGTCGGCGCTCTCGCCGCGCGGTGCGCCGTTCGGTCCGAGCACCATCGGCCCGATGTAGCCCGCGACCAGCTCGGGGTGCCGGGCGAGGTCGGCCTCGGTGGCCTGCGCCACGTCCGCCGGGAAGGCCACCGCCTCGAGCCGCTTCATGTCGAGCTGGCGGTCGCCGGGCATGCCGATGACGACCAGCTCGCGCTCACCACCCGGGTGGGCGTAGGTGACGACCACGTTCTTGAGGGTGTCGGCAGCGGTCCAAGGGATGCCGTCCGCTCGCGGGTGCTCGGCGTTCGCGAGGTCGACCAGCGACTCGATGGTCGGGGTGTTCGGGGTGTCGTGGACGACGGCGGCGGGCAGGTCCGCGATCGCGCTCGCCTCGAGCGGGGCCGGGGCGAGCGTGGCGACGGCCTCGACGTTGGCGGCGTACCCGCCGGGAGACCGGACAAAGGTGTCCTCACCGATGTCGCACGGGAACAGGAACTCCTCGCTCCGCGACCCGCCCATCGCGCCCGACGTCGCGGTCACGATGACGAACTCCAGCCCCAGGCGCGTGAAGATCCGCTGGTAGGCCTCGCGCTGCGTCTCGTAGGAGACCTCGAGACCGGCGTCGTCGATGTCGAAGGAGTACGCGTCCTTCATGATGAACTCGCGACCGCGGAGCAGCCCGGCGCGCGGACGCGCCTCGTCGCGGTACTTGGTCTGGATCTGGTACAGCGTGGCGGGCAGGTCTTTGTAGGAGCTGAACAGGTCGCTGACCAGGAGCGTGAACATCTCCTCGTGGGTCGGCGCGAGCAGCATGTCGTTGCCCTTGCGGTCCTGCAGCCGGAACAGGTTCGGGCCGTACTCGGTCCAGCGGTCGGTCGCCTCGTAGGGCTCACGAGGCAGCAGCGCCGGGAAGTGGACCTCCTGCGCGCCGGCCGCGTTCATCTCCTCCCGGACGATCGCCTCGACCTTGGCCAGCACCCGCAGACCCAGCGGCAACCAGCTGTAGATCCCCGGCGCCGCCCGCCGGATGTACCCGGCGCGCACCAGCCACCGGTGGCTCGCGACCTCGGCATCGGCAGGGTCCTCACGCAACGTCCTGACGAACAGGCTCGACATCCTCAGCACGCGGGTGAGTCTATGCGGGCTGCAGGTGCCGCCCGCCCAGCCCCCGCTCCGCGACGTCAGCCCCTAGATTTGAGACATGCCCGAGATGCCTGAGGTGCAGGGGCTGGTCGACTTCCTCGACGAGCGCCTCCGCGGTCGCACGCTCACCGACGTCCGGCCGGTCGCGTTCACCGCGCTCAAGACCTTCGCGATCGGGCCGGAGAAGCTGCTCGGCGGCGAGGTCACGGGCGTCGCACGGCACGGCAAGTGGCTCGACGTCGTCGTGAGCACGCCCGAGGGCGAGAGGCATCTGGTCTTCCACCTCGCCCGGGCGGGCTGGGTGCGCTGGTACGAGGAGATGCCGACGACGACCCCTCGCCCCTCCCCCAAGTCGCCGCTGGCGTTCCGCGTCGGGACCGATGCCGGGACGGGTTTCGACCTCACCGAGGCTGGGACCAAGCGCAAGCTCGCGGTCTACCTCGTCGAGGACCCCGCCGAGGTGCCGATGGTCGCCACCCTCGGTCCGGATCCGCTGGATGCGGACTTCACGCTCGAGCGGCTCCGCGCCCTGCTGCGCACCAAGAACCAACAGATCAAGGGTCTGCTCCGCGACCAGGCGATCATCGCCGGCATCGGGAACGCCTACTCGGACGAGATCCTGCACGTCGCCCGGATCAGCCCGTTCGCCAAGACCACGGCGATCGCCGACGACGAGGAGATCCTGACCCGGCTCCACGCCGCCATCGGCGAGACGCTGCGCGCGGCGATCGCGACGTCGTCGGGCAAGCCCGCGAAGGAGCTCAAGGACGCCAAGCGCTCGGGCATGCGCGTGCACGGCCGCACCGGCCAGGCGTGCCCGGTCTGCGGGGACACGGTCCGCGAGGTCAGCTTCGCCGACTCCTCGCTGCAGTACTGCGCCACCTGCCAGACGGGCGGCAAGATCCTCGCCGACCGGCGCATGTCGAAGCTGCTGAAGTAGACCGTCACCGCGGATCTGACGGCGCCGTCGGGGCCCGGTGGCCCGCCTGGTGACGTAACGTCGGACGTGCGGAGAGCCCGCGATCGTGGGTCACCCCACGACGTGCGCAAGGAGAGAGACCATGACGAGCAGCCCGAACCCACCGTTCCCCGGCTTCATCGGCCGCGACGAGGACGGCGACCTCGACTTCCGACCCGCGGTCGACCCCGAGGCGATCGCCTCCGACGACGAGGAACCGCTGGACCCCGACCTCGACGAGCGCGGGCAGAGCTCGGCCGACGCGGATCAGACCGCCGCGACCCGGGGTGTCCGCGAGGGCGACGTCCCCCACGAGTGAGCGCTCAGAACAGGATGGTCGCGAAGGTGCCGACCTGGCGGAACCCGACGGCGTCGTAGGCGCGGATCGCGGCCTCGTTGTAGGAGTTGACGTAGAGCGAGACCGTGGGCGCGATGTGTGCGCGCGCGTACTCGACCACGGCCGCCATGCCGGCTCGCGCGAGCCCGCGTCCGCGCATCTCGGGCTCCACCCAGACGCCCTGCACCTGGGTGACCCCGAGCGCCACGGTGCCGAGCTCGGCCTTGAACACGACCCGGCCGTCCTCGATCCGGGCGAGCGACCGCTTCGCGGCCACCAGCGAGCGGACACGGCGCTCGTAGCCGCCACCGATGCTCAGCGGTGAGTGGCCGACCTCCTCGGTGAACATCGACACGCAGGCAGGCATGAGGATGTCGAAGTCCTCGTCGGTCGTCAGCCGCACCGCGGGGTCGGGCTCGACCTGCGGGTCGGCGGTGATGACCATCGAGGGCTGGTCGGGGCGCACGTCCCGGGGGCTGGGCGACGTCGGCGCGAGCAGGTCCCACAGCGACATCACCCCCTCGGCAGGCCCCACGATCGAGGAGTAGCGCCGCGCGCGCCGCCGTACCTCCGCCGCGACCTCGGACATCGCCGACGGCTCGATCCCCAGCGGAACCATGTTCCCGCCGGTCCAGCACAGCCCCGCGAGCCCGGCCGGGGTGCTCACGCACAGGAGCTGGTCACGCAGCTGCGGGCTGGTGACCATCGCCTCGACGTGCTCACCCAGCAGCGCCGCGTCGACCGGCTGCTGATGGCAGTACTCCAGCACGCTGCCCATGTCGACCGCGCGGGCGTCACGGACGAGGATCGGGGACGGCATCGCCGTGCTCTGCCAGGGCCAACGCGCCACGGCGGGCCGTCAGGAGACGGAGACGGTCGGTTCGCCGGCCGCTTCCATGGTCGCGGCGATCCGGTGCGCCTCCTGGAGCAGGGTCGCGACGATCTGGTCCTCCGGCACGGTCGCGATCACCTCGCCCTTGACGAAGATCTGTCCCTTGCCGTTGCCGGAGGCGACGCCGAGGTCGGCCTCGCGAGCCTCGCCCGGCCCGTTCACGACACAACCCATGACGGCGACGCGCAGCGGGACCTCCAGGCCCTCCAGGCCCGCGGTCACCTCCTCCGCCAGCGAGTACACGTCCACCTGGGCACGGCCGCAGGAGGGGCAGGAGACGATCTCGAGCTTGCGCTCGCGCAGGTTGAGCGACTGCAGGATCTGCAGGCCGACCTTGACCTCCTCGGCGGGCGGCGCGGACAGGGACACCCGGATGGTGTCGCCGATGCCCTTGCTCAGCAGCGCACCGAAAGCGGTGGCGGACTTGATGGTGCCCTGGAACGCCGGGCCGGCCTCGGTGACGCCGAGGTGCAGCGGCCAGTCCCCCGCCTCCGAGAGCAGCTCGTAGGCCCGGACCATGATCACGGGGTCGTTGTGCTTGACGGAGATCTTGAAGTCGTGGAAGCCGTGCTCCTCGAACAGCGAGGCCTCCCAGACGGCGGACTCCACCAGCGCCTCGGGCGTCGCCTTGCCGTACTTCTCGAGCAGGCGCTTGTCGAGCGAGCCGGCGTTGACGCCGATCCGGAGCGAGACCCCGGCATCGGCGGCGGCCTTCGCGATCGCGCCGACCTGGTCGTCGAACTTGCGGATGTTGCCCGGGTTGACCCGGACCGCCGCGCAGCCCGCATCGATCGCGGCGAACACGTACTTCGGCTGGAAGTGGATGTCCGCGATCACGGGGATCTGCGACTTCTTCGCGATGATCGGCAGCACCTCGGCGTCATCGGCCGTGGGCACGGCGACGCGCACGATGTCGCAGCCCGACGCCGTCAGCTCGGCGATCTGCTGCAGCGTGGCGTTGATGTCGGTGGTCTGGGTGGTCGTCATCGACTGCACCGAGATCGGCGCGTCGCCGCCCACCTCGACACTGCCGACGCGGATCTTCCGGGTCTTGCGTCGCGGGCTCAGGACCTGAGGGGTCTCCTTGACAGCAGGGATGCCCAGCGCGATCGGAACAGTCACGTTCGGCAGTATCTCACCGCGAGGTGAAGATGCTGTGGCGAGCGGGTGCTGAAAGCCCCCGTGGTGTCACGTCTCACAGCTGGGGCGAAACCCCCGCTAGGTGAGGACCACCGGTTCCACGATGTCGGCGACGGCCAGGAGCAGCCCCATGCCCACGAACAGGATGAACACCGCGTAGGTGAGCGGCATCAGCTTGGCGGTGTCCGCGTAGCCCGGGTTCGGCCGGCCGCGCCAGCGAGCGACCTGCCGGCGGCCGCCCTCGAACAGCGCGCCTGCGATGTGCCCGCCGTCCAGCGGTGGCAACGGGATCATGTTGAACACGAACAGCGCCATGTTCAGGCTCGCCAGGATCGTCAGCAGCCAGAACAGCTGCGCCGTGAACCCGTCCTCCGCGTTGGCCTCGTTGAGGTCCCCGGCGACGCGGCCGATGCCGATGACCCCGATCACGTTGGGATCGCGCTCGCCGATGCCGAAGACCGCCTGCGCGATCGAGGCCAGGCGCTGCGGCAGCGTCAGCACCACCCCGACCGTGGCGCTCAGCTGCTGGCCGACCACGCCCGGGACCTCGGTGAGCGGCTGCGGCTCGCGCACGACGGCCGAGACGATGCCGACGTAGGGCACCTCCTGGACCGTGGTGCTGCCGTCCTCCCCCGTGACCTCGCGCTCGACGAGGGTCGGTGTCACGGTCAACGTGGTCGGGGTGCCATCGCGTTCGACGACGACCTCGGTGGGCTCGGCACCGCCCTCCCGGATCGCTGCGGAGACGTCCGTCCAGTCCTCGACCGGCGTGCCACCCCAGGAGACGATCACGTCGCCGGCCTCGAACCCCGCGTCGACCGACGGCGCGGGAGCGGCGTCGGCCTCGCACTCGCCGTCGCCGGTGGTCTGCACGCACGCGGCCACCGAGTCGACCGCGTTGGTCGCGACCGGGAAGCCGATGCCCGAGACCACGATCGTGAACAGCAGCGCGCTGAGGATGAGGTTGACCACCGGGCCGCCGAACATCACGGCGAGCTTCTTCGGCGTGCTCAGCTGGTAGAACGCTCGCTTCTCGTCGCCCGGCCCGATCTCCTCGAGCGAGACCTCGCGGGCGTCGTCGGCGACGTTCTTCGCCCAGCCGACCAGGCCGCGGCGCCGGATCCGGTCCTCGGTCGCGGACTCCGGGCTCTGGTCCGTCCTGGCCGGCGGGAACATCCCGATCATCCGGACGAAGCCGCCGAGCGGGATCGCCTTGACCCCGTACTCGGTCTCGCCTCGACGGCGGGACCAGATCGTCGGTCCGAAGCCCACGAAGTACTGCGGCACCCGCACGCCGAACTTCTTCGCAGGCAGCAGGTGCCCGATCTCGTGCAGGGCGATCGAGACAATCAGGCCCACGGCCACGGCGAGCACGCCGATCCAGAACATCACCGGGTCATGGTAGGCACCGATGCTGAGCGTGGGTACGTATCGATCACCGGCGGCCGTACAGCGCGACCAGCTCGGCACCGATCGAGGCGAGCTCAGCCACGACGTCCGGCGCGTCGAGCACCTCGACGCGGCTGCCCCATCCAGCGAGCTGTTCGGCGAGGCCGCGCGGGCTGTGCGCCGCCACGACGGCGGTGTCGTCGTCGACCGGCTCGAACCCGGGACCGAGCTGGGCCGCGAGGACCGTGCGGGCGAACGCGTCGGCTCGCACGGTCGCGCGGGTACTGGTGCGGGCGGCGCCCACGGTCGCGGTGGTCTGCGCCCACTGCTCGTCGACGAGCGCCTCCTGCGGGCGCTCGAACCGCTCGTCGCCGACCTCGACCCCGCCCATCCGGTCCAGGCGGTACGTCCGCGGCCCACGTGCGGTCCCGGCGAGCAGGTAGGCGACACCGGCCTTGTCCACGAGCCGCCACGGGTCGACCTCCACGGCGCGCTCCGCCTCCCCGCCAGGGCGCCGGTAACGAATCGTGCAGCGTCGCCGCTGCACGATCGCGTCGCGCAGCGCCCGCTCGTCGGGGAACGGAACTTCCGAGCGCTCCTGCCAGCGCCACGGCTCGACACGCACCGCTGCGGCCGCCGCCTCGGCGCCCTCTCGGAACGGTGCGGGCAGCGCCCTCACGAGCTTGTGGAGAGCCGCACGTGCCGTCGCGTCGCCGTCGACCCGCCCGAGCGTCAGGAACAGGGCACGGACCTCGGGCTCGGTCAGCCCGCTGAGGTCGGTACGGGCGCCGCCCACCAGCTGCCAGCCGCCACCGCGACCACGCTGCGGGTAGACCGGGACACCGGCGACGCCGAGCGCCTCGAGATCG
Source organism: Pseudactinotalea suaedae (assembly GCF_009733815.1). Taxonomy (GTDB): domain Bacteria; phylum Actinomycetota; class Actinomycetes; order Actinomycetales; family Beutenbergiaceae; genus Pseudactinotalea; species Pseudactinotalea suaedae. Next base: position 64,431 of record NZ_WNXY01000001.1, on the reverse strand, counting down.
CGTCGCGCGGTGGCGACCGAGACCTCGAGGTGCTCGGCGAGCTCGGCGGCCGTGACCCGACCACGCCGCTGCAGGTACAGCGTCGCCGCCACGAGTCGGTCCGCACGCACAGCCTCACGCTAGCCAGAAAAGTGCTCACAGGGTGCGCACTTCAGCGCACAGGCTGGTGGGACACCGACTCGAAGGAGACCTCCATGTTCCGCGGACCCGCCACCCTCAACCTCTACGCCGCCGACATGCCGGCGGCGATCGCCTGGTACACCGAGCTGTTCGGCATCGAGCCGTACTTCCGACGCCCCGAGGACGGACCGACGGCGTACGCCGAGTGGCGCATCGGTGACCTCCAGACCGAGGTCGGCATCATCGACGCGACGTGGGCCCCCTACCCCGTGGGGTCCGCCTCCGGCGCCGTGCTGCACTGGGCGGTCGACGACGTCGAGGCGGCCTACGCCCGCCTGCTCGATCTCGGCGCCGCTCCTGTGCAGGGGCCGACGCCGCGCGGCGAGGGCTTCGTGACCGCATCCGTCTGCGACCCGTTCGGGAACGTCCTCGGCGTGATGACGAACCCGCACTACGACCAGCAGCACGCCGACCTGGTCGGCTGAGCCGGTGGAGACGGCCGATGTCGGAGGGGTCGCGTAGAACACCCGTATGAGAGACATCGATCTGGATCCGGGCGGGCCCGACACCTGGGCCGACCAGCTGCTGCGCGAGCTGGCCGACGGCCTCACGCAGCCGCACGCGGGCGAGTGCTTGCAGTGCTACGTCGCGCGCATGCTCGAGGAGTTCCGGTGCGACTGCACGCTGCGCTTCGCGCTGAACTACCGCGACCGCTGCGCACCGCGAGCCACCGGGCTCGCCGACCGGCTCGCGCGCGCGGGCGGCTGCTGCGACTGCGAGATCTTCCTCAACGGCTGGGTGCCGCATCCTCGGCTGTGGACGCCCGGTTCCACCGAGGTCGACGGCGGGATCACGTTTCGCAGCGATCCTGAGCCACCCGATCACCTGCCCGAGTGCACCGGCGTGCGCACCGGATCGACCCAGCCCTGCGCGCTGTGGGTGCGCCGCGGCAGGTCCTCCTGGTGGTGACGGCCAGGTCGCGGCTCAGCGGCCGGCGAGCAGCTCACCGGCACGGACCCGCGCCCAGCTCTCCGCCGCCACCACGGCGTCGAGATCGAGGTGCGCGGCATCGGTGCCCTCGTGCTCGTCCAGCACGCGCGTGACGGTGTCGACGATGTCGAGGAAGCCGATCCGACCGGACAGGAACGCCTCCACGCACTCCTCGTTCGCGGCGTTGTAGACGGCGGGGTGGGTCGCTGAGGCCTTGACGGCCACGCGGGCCAGGTCCAGCGCGGGAAAGGTCTCGTCGTCGACGGGCTCGAAGGTCCAGGCGGTCGCCTCGTCCCAGCGGCAGCCGCGCGCCGCACCGGGCACGCGGTCGGGCCAGCCCAGCCCGAGCGCGATCGGCAGCCGCATGTCGGGCGGCGAGGCCTGAGCGATGGTCGAGCCGTCGGTGAACTCGACCATCGAGTGGACCACCGACTGCGGGTGGACCACGACGGTGATGTCGGCGACGTCCACCTCGAAGAGCAGGTGCGCCTCGATCAGCTCGAGCCCCTTGTTGACCAGGGTCGCCGAGTTCGTCGTCACCACCGGGCCCATCGCCCAGGTCGGGTGCGCGAGCGCCTGCTCGGGTGTGACGGCCGCGAGCTCGGCTCGCGTGCGGCCGCGGAACGGGCCGCCCGAGGCGGTGAGGATGATCCGTGCCACCTCCTCGCGCCGCCCGGCGCGCAGCGCCTGCGCGATGGCCGAGTGCTCGGAGTCGACCGGGACGAGCTGGTCGGGACGCTGCTGAGCGGCCCGGACGAGCGGACCGCCCGCGATCAGGGACTCCTTGTTGGCCAGCGCCAGCGTCGAGCCTGCGCGCAGCGCGGCGAGCGTCGGCGCCAGCCCGATCGATCCGGTGATGCCGTTGAGCACCACGTCGGCACCGGCGCCGGCCGCCTCGGTGGCTGCGGTCGGGCCCACCACGACCTCGAAGCGCGGGACCGCCGAACCGAGGCGCGCCGCCGCGGCGGCGACCGCCTCGCGCACCGCCTCGGCGGATCCGTGCGCGATCGCCACGAGCGGCACACCGAACCGGACCACCTGCTCGGCGAGGACGTCGAGCTGGCCTCCCCCGGCGGCGAGGGCGGCCACCTCGAACTGCTCGAGGTTGGCACCGATGACGTCGCACGCCTGGGTGCCGATCGAGCCGGTGCTGCCGAGCAGCGCGACCGAACGCCTCGACCGGCTCACTCGACCGCGAGCAGCACGTCGACGGTGCGGTCGAGGAAGGCGTCGACAGCGCCCTCGCCGTAGGCGCGGTCGCCCGAGGCGGCCGGGAACGTCGCCGACCGCACCTCGGCAGCGCTCAGCTCCGCGCCGGAGTCGAAGTAGTCCACGATCCGGTCGAGCAGGGCGTCTACGGCCTCGCTGTCGTAGCCGCGGCCACGCTCGGGCGGAGCGAACCGCTCGCCGGCGGGGCGCACGAGCCGTCCGTAGAGGGTCGTCGCGCGCTTGGCGACGTCCTCCATCCAGACGCCCTGTCCCTCGGTGCGGATGCTGCGGGCGCGCGCTCGCTTCACGAACGCGCCCTCGAGACGATCGAGGGCCGCGTCGACGTGGGCCGGGTCGTAGCCGTGGCGCACCAGGTCGAAGGCGGCGCTGCGCACGTCGTCGGCGGTCATGCCGCCGTCGGCGTCCGACTCGTACGCCGCGCGGGCCTCCTCGAAGAAGGTGTCGACCTGCTCGACGTCGTACCCGCTCGACCATCTGCCGCTGCGCGGGAACGTCTCCGCCATCTGTCTCTACTCCCTCAGGCCACTGCGCCGGCCGCTAGCTCTGGATCGCGAGCTGTCCGCAGGCGCCATCGATGTCGCTGCCCCGAGTATCGCGCACCGTGGTGGGGATCCCGGCAGCACGGAGCCGTGTCACGAACTCGTCCTCCACGTGCTTCTCGCTCGCGGTCCAGATCGAGCCGGGCGTCGGGTTCAGCGGGATCGGGTTGACGTGCACCCAGCCGCGGCCGCGCCGGTTCAGCTCCTCGCCCAGCAGGTCGGCGCGCCAGGCGTGATCGTTCATGTCCTTGATCAGCGCGTACTCGATGCTCACGCGACGCCCGGTGGCCTCGAAGTAACGGCGGGCGGCGTCGAGCGTCTCGCCCACCTTCCACCGGGTGTTGATCGGCACCAGCTCGCTGCGGAGCTCGTCGTCGGGCGCGTGCAGCGACAGCGCGAGCGTGACCGGGATGCCCTCCTTGGTCAGCTTGTCGATCGCCGGGACCAGGCCCACGGTCGAGACGGTGACGTTGCGCGCACTCATCCCGAAGCCCGAGGGCGAGGGCTCCACCAGCCGGCGGACCGCACCGATCACGGCCTTGTAGTTGGCGAGCGGCTCCCCCATCCCCATGAACACGATGTTCGAGAGCCGGCGAGGCGCACGCGCCAGCTCACCGTTGCGGCACGCGAGGGCGGCGTGACGCACCTGCTCGATGATCTCGGCCGTCGAGAGGTTCCTCGTCATGCCCATCTGACCGGTCGCGCAGAACGGGCAGGCCATGCCGCAGCCCGCCTGGCTCGAGACGCACAACGTCGCGCGGTCCTTGTAGCCCATGAGGACCGACTCGACCTTGACGTCGTCGAACAGCGACCAGAGCGTCTTCACGGTCGCGCCGCCGTCGGCCTCCATCCTGCGGACCTCGGTGAGCAGGTCCGGGAGCAGCGTCGCGGCGAGGTCGTCCCGCACGGCCGCCGGCAGGTCGGTCATGGCCTCCGGGTCCCGCACCAGGTGGGTGAAGTAGTGCGTCGAGACCTGCTTCGCCCGGTAGCCCGGGTGTCCCATCTCGGCGAGCACGGCGGAACGCGCGTCGACGTCGAGATCGGCGAGGTGCTGCGGCGGCTTGCCACGCCGCGGCACCGAGAAGCTGAGGGTGGGCAGCGTGGCGGCGGCCGCCGCCGGGTCGTCCGCCGGCCGTACCTGGCGTCCCGTCTGCGCGATCCGTGTCATGACTAGCTCCCGAGCACTGCGTAGAAGATGAGGAACGCGACAGGTGCCGCGAACAACAGCGAGTCGACCCGATCCAGGACGCCGCCGTGGCCGGGCAGGATGGTGCCCATGTCCTTGACGCCCAGGTCGCGCTTGATCAGCGACTCCGCCAGATCGCCCAGGGTCGCGGCCGTGACACCGGCGACGCCGAGCGCGAGCCCGGCCCACCAGGGACCCTGCAGCACGCCGACCATCAGCCCGACGCCCACACCGGACGCGAGCACGTAGGAGCCGACGAGGCCCTCCCAGGACTTCTTCGGGCTGACGATCGGCGCCAGCCTGGTCTTGCCGAAGAGCACGCCGGCCAGATAGCCGCCGGTGTCGCTGGCCACGCAGATGCAGATGTAGGTCAGCACGCGCCACGGCCCGTCGTCGGCCGCGAGCATCAAGGCGATGAAGCCGGCCATGAACGGTATGTAGGCGGTGGCGAACACCGCCGCCGTGGCGTCGCGCAGGGCCGCGACACCACCGCCGTCGAGCACGCGCCAGATGAATGCACCGCCCGACGTGAGCACGCTCGCCACCAGCAGCGCCTCCACGCCGGCGGTGTAGGCCGAGACCATGATGCCGACGGTGCCCACCAGCAGTGGCAGCAGCGGCAGCTTGATGTCGCGCACGGCCACCGCACGGCTGAGCTCGTACAGGCCCAGCGCGCACCCGATCACGGCCACCCCGAGGAGGGCCTCCTTGCGCCAGAAGAACAGGCTGGCGACCACCAGGAGCCCGAGCCCGAGTCCCACGCCGACAGCGACGGGGACGTTGCGCCCGCCCGACGGCAGCGGGGTGGAGGTGTCGCCGATCTGGCCGTCGGCGACCGGGCCGGGCGCCTCGTGGCCCTCGAGCCCGACGACGGAAGCCGGGGCGGGCTCGACGCGCGGGCCTGGCTCCCCGACGGGGGTGGTCTCGACGACCGGGTCGGCCTCCACGACCGGGCTGGTCTCGACGACGGCCGGCCGGACCGCCGGGACCTCACCGGAGGGTGCTTCCCCACCCTCCGAGGCCGCACCCGGCGTCGTGGCCTCCTCCGCGGTCACCGAGACCGCGCGGCTCGCCTCGCGTGCCGCACGCCGCTCGGCCTCGCGTCGCTCGCGCCGAGACATCGGCGCGGGGACCTGGCCGGAGGCATCGGCCGCGTGGGGATCCGCCATGCTCAGACCTCGAGCAGCTCCTTCTCCTTGCCGGCAAGGAGAGAGTCGATCAGGTCGGTGTGCTTCTTGGTGAGCGCGTCGAGCTCGCCCTGCGCACGGTTGACCTCGTCCTCGCCCGCCTCGCCGTCCTTCGCGATGCGGTCGAGCTCTTCCTTGGCGCGGCGGCGCACGTTGCGCACGGAGACGCGCGCGTCCTCGCCCTTGGTCTTGGCGAGCTTCACGTACTCGCGGCGGCGCTCCTCGGTGAGTGCGGGGAGCACCAGCCGGATCACGTTGCCGTCGTTGGAGGGATTGACGCCGAGGTCGGAGTCGCGCAGCGCCTTCTCGATGTTCGGCATCGAGCTCTTGTCGAACGGGCTCACGAGGACCGTGCGGGCATCGGTGATCTGGAAGGACGCGAGCTGCTGCAGCGGCGTGGGGGCGCCGTAGTAGTCCACCGAGATCTTCGCGAACATCCCGGCGTTCGCCCTGCCGCTGCGGATGTTGCTCAGGTCCTCACGGGCGACCTCGACCGCCTTGTCCATCTTCTCCTCGGCCTCGAAGAGGGTCTCGTCGATCACGCCAGCTCCTTGCTCTGCTCGGTCTGCTCAGCTGTTCTCACCGCGTCGGCCCTGTGGTTCGCGACCACGGCCTCCGACGCCACCAGTGTTCCGATCTTGTCACCCTCGAGGGCCCGCGTGACGTTCCCTGCCGGGCGCATGCCGAAGACACGCATCGGCATCCCGTTGTCACGGGCCAGCCCGAACGCCGTCGAGTCCACGACCCGGAGGTCGCGGCGCAGCGCGTCGTCGAAGCTGATCGCGTCGATCCGGGTCGCGGTCGGGTCGATGTGCGGGTCGGCGGTGTACACCCCGTCCACGCCGTTCTTGGCCACGAGCACCTCGTCGCAGCTCGTCTCGAGGGCTCGCTGCACGGCCACGGTGTCGGTGGAGAAGTACGGCATCCCGGCACCGGCCCCGAAGACCACGGCGCGGCCCTTCTCCATGTGCCGGATCGCGCGCAGCGGGATGTAGGGCTCGGCCACCTGACCCATGGTGATCGCGGTCTGCACCCGCGTGCTGACGCCCGCCTTCTCCAGGAAGTCCTGGAGGGCGAGGCAGTTCATCACGGTGCCGAGCATCCCCATGTAGTCGGCACGGGACCGGTCGATGCCGCGCTGGGACAGCTCGGCGCCGCGGAAGAAGTTGCCACCGCCCACGACGACGGCGACCTGGACCTCGTCGGCCATCGCGGCCGCGATCTCGGTCGCGACCGCGGCGACGACGTCCGGGTCCAGCCCGACCTCACCACCGCCGAAGACCTCACCGGAAAGCTTGAGCAGCACGCGACGCGTCATGGTGTCCTTCCTCGCGCTCGTCCGAGCGGTGATGGTACGACGCCCCGTCCCGACGGTGCGGGACGGGGCGTCGCTGAGGCGTTCTCGGGTCAGGCGCCGACGCGGAACCGCGTGAACCCGGTGATGGTGCCACCGGCCTCGCTGACGACCTGGCCGACCGACTTCTTCGGGTCCTTCGCGAACGCCTGGTCGAGCAGCACGTTCTCCTTGAAGAAGCCGTTGAGGCGACCCTCGATGATCTTGGGCAGCGCCCCTTCGGGCTTGCCCTCGTTGCGCGCGGTCTCCTCGGCGATGCGACGCTCGTCGGCGACGAGGTCGGCCGGCACGTCCTCACGGGTGAGGTACGTCGGGGAGAACGCCGCCACGTGCATCGCGACGTCCTTGGCGACGGCGGCACCGGCCGCGTCGCTGGCGACGAGCACGCCGACCTGCGGGGGCAGGTCCTTGGCGGTGCGGTGCAGGTAGGGCGTGACCTTCTCGCCCGCGACGCGCGAGACGCGGCGCACGACGATCTTCTCGCCCAGCGTCGCCGCGGTCTCGTCGACGATCGAGGCGATGCTCGCGCCATCGCTCTCGGCGGCGAGGAGTGCGTCGGCGTCGTTCGCGCCGGAGGCGACAGCAGCCGCCAGCACGCGGTCGGCCAGCGACACGAAGGTCTGGTTCTTCGCGACGAAGTCGGTCTCCGAGTTGATCTCGACGAGCACGCCGACCTCCCCCTCGCCGTCAGGCGTGGTGGAGACGTCGCTCGCGACCAGACCGTCGGAGGCCGAGCGGCCCTCGCGCTTGGCGACGCCCTTCAGACCCTTGACGCGGATGATCTCCAGAGCCTTCTCGGCGTCGCCGTCGGCCTCGTCGAGCGCCTTCTTGACGTCGAGCATGCCGGCGCCGGTCTTCTCCCGAAGCGCCTTGATGTCAGCGGCGGTGTAGTTCGCCATGTGGTGAGCCCCTGTTCCTCTCGTGGAAGTTGTCAGGCCTTGTCGGCGGTCTGGGTGGCCTCGTCGGCCGGAGCCTGGACAGCGACCGGCGCCTCGGCCGGGACCGGCTCGGCGATCGCGTCGGCAACGGTCTGCTCGGAAGCGGCCGGAGCCTCGGTGGTCTCCTCGGCAGCGGCCTCCTCGGCGGCGACCGGAGCGGCCGGGGCCTCGGTGGTCTCCTCCGCAGCGGTCTCCTCGGTCGCGGCCGGAGCAGCGGTCTCCTCGGCCGGAGCCTCGGTAGCCGGCGCTGCAGCCTCGGCGGGAGCGGTGCCGGCGGCGGCTGCCTCGGCCTCGTGCGCCTGGAGGAGCTCGCGCTCCCACTCGGCCAGCGGCTCGGCGGCGGTGGTGCCACCGGTGCTGCCGCCACCGGCGCGGGCGACCAGGCCCTCGGCCACGGCGTCGGCGATCACACGCGTGAGGAGCGCGACGGCGCGGATGGCGTCGTCGTTGCCCGGGATTGGGAAGTCGACCTCGTCGGGGTCGCAGTTGGTGTCGAGGATCGCGACGACCGGGATGTTGAGCTTGCGCGCCTCGGCGACGGCGAGGTGCTCCTTCTTGGTGTCGACGACCCAGACGGCCGAGGGCACCTTGGCCATGTCGCGGACGCCGCCCAGGGTGCGGGCGAGCTTGTCGCGCTCACGGCGCTGCATCAGCAGCTCCTTCTTGGTGAAGGCGGAGGACGCGACGTCGTCGAAGTCGACCTCCTCGAGCTCCTTGAGGCGCTGCAGCCGCTTGTTGACGGTGCCGAAGTTGGTCAGCATGCCGCCCAGCCAGCGCTGGTTCACGTAGGGCATGCCCACGCGCGTGGACTGCTCGGCGACGGCCTCCTGCGCCTGCTTCTTGGTGCCGACGAACAGGATCGTGCCGCCGTGCGCCACGGTCTCCTTGACGAAGGAGAACGCGCGGTCGATGTCGGCGAGCGACTTCTGCAGGTCGATGATGTAGATGCCGTTGCGCTCGGTGAAGATGAAGCGCTTCATCTTGGGGTTCCAACGACGGGTCTGGTGCCCGAAGTGGACGCCGCTCTCGAGGAGCTGACGCATGGTGACGACGGCCATGGCTCGTCCTTCCGGCGCGGGGCGATCCGCCCTCACGCTGATCTGGTGCTCGGGCGCCGGCGGGAATCCCGTCGGCGCGCGGGCACGAACTCGGTTGTGTCGGCCCATCGGGCGATGGACCGCCTGGTGCTCATGACCGTGCGGCCCCGGGATCACTCCCGGACCTCGCCGTGCGGCCACCGCCGAGGAGGCGGTACATGAGCGCGCGATGTCAGCCGGTTCGTCCGAGGACTCACCGACTGCAGCGCCCATCCTACCCGACGCCCGCAGCCCCACCTCGCACCGGTGTCCGCCCCCTCCCACGCGCCCGATCACATCCGCCTCCCACACGCACCTTGCGGCCACGTCCCAGCTGGCCCCGCCCCTGCGCAGCCTGGCCCCGCCCCTGCAGCGCTGAGTTCGGTGGTCGCCGTCGAACGCGGTGGGTGCACCAGCCGATCTCGACGGCATTCACCGAACTCGGCAGCTGTCCACAAGCGCACTCCGATGCGCCGCCGTCCACAGCACCCCTGACGCGTCAGCCCGCTGTGCCCACGAGCAGGACAACCTGGGGTGATGTCGCCGTTGCCGCGTCCTCGCCCTGTCGTCCTCACGTCCACGTTCGGTTTCGATCAGCTGCGCCGGGAGCTCAGACGCGGCGAGATCGAACGCCTTCGCCGCGGTGCGTATGTCGAGCCGATCGCGCCCGGCGTCGATCCCTGGCAGCAGCGAGAAGCCGACGTGTTGTCTCGGTGTCAGGCCGTGGCCGCCTCTTTGAGGTGCTCGTTCGCGTTCAGCCACGAGACCGCCGCCGCACTCCGGTCCTGGCAGGCGCCCGTCACCGACACGGTGCACATCGTCCAGAGGTTCCGTCCGGGCCAGTCCAGGTCCGACGACGTGATTCGGCACTACTGCCCCGACCTCGACGAGCAGGACGTGGTGTGGCTGCACGGTCTGCCCGTGACGGCAGCCGAACGTACCGCGGTCGACTGTGCGTTGCTGAGCTCTCCGCCGGTGGCCTTGGCGATCGTCGACGCTGCGCTGCGGTCGCTCGGGTCGGTGTCACGGTTCCGCCGCGCCGAGTCGTCCGAGCGCCAGGAGACGATCCGCGCCGACCTCCTCGAGCGTCTCGCCGACCGCGGTTCGGTGAGGCACGTCCGTCGGGCGCGCGAGGTCCTCGTTCACGCGAACGGATTCGCGGAGCTCGGGGGTGAGTCATGGCTTCGCTGGCTCGCGCTCGTCCAAGGGCTTCCGGCACCCGAGCTCCAGGTACCCATCGCCACCGCGCGGGGTGTCTTCTACCCGGACGCGATGTGGCCTGAGTCGATGGTGCCTGGCGGGAGACCGGTGTTGGCCGAGTACGACGGTGTCGACAAGTACGCAGCGACCCCTGGCGGCCGAGGGCCGGGTGAGCGGGTGGTGAGGCAGACAGACCGGGAGCAGCTGCTGGTGGACGCGACCGGCGCCCGGGTACTCCGCTTCACCAAGCACGATCGCCGTGACCCGAACGGTGGCGCGCGCCGGCTGCTGCGGGCGTTCCCCTCCGGCATGCCACGTACACCTCGCCCTCTGCTCCTGTCCCGACGTCCGCGCCGCTGACGCCCCGTCTGAACATCAGTCGCTGGTGCCGAGTTCGGTGCCCTCCGCCGAAGTCGGTGGGCGCGCCCACCGACCTAGACGGAAACCCGCGAACTCGGCGGCGGGCGCGGCGCAAGCTGCTGGTCCCGGGTGGGGGCGGGTCTGCCAGGGATCAGGGGTCAGGAGTCCTGGAGGGCGGCGCGTGGGCGGTCGGGCGGGATCGCGGCGAGCAGACGTCGGGTGTACTCCTGCTGCGGGTTCGCGAAGATCTCGACGGCGGGCGCGTGCTCGACCGTCCGGCCCCGCTGCATCACGAGCACGTCGTGACTCATCTGCTGCACGATCGCCAGGTCGTGGGCGATGAACACGAACGTTAGCGAGAGCTCGGCCTGCAACCTGCGCAGCAGGTCCAGCACGCGCGCCTGGATCGAGACGTCGAGAGACGCCGTCGACTCGTCGAGGACCACCAGCTCGGGCTCGAGCGCGAGAGCGCGTGCGATCGAGACCCGCTGGCGCTGACCGCCGGAGAGCTCGTGCGGGTAGCGCTGGGCGAACGCGGCCGGCAGGTCCACCAGCTCCAGCAGCTCCGCGACGCGCTCGCCGCGCGGCCGGCGATCGCTCGGCAGCTGGTGCACCCGCAACGGCTCCGCGATGCTGTCGCCCACGCGCATCCGCGGGTCGAGCGAGGAGAAGGGATCCTGGAAGACCATCGCGATCCGGCGTCGGAGGTCGTTCGAGGCCCGGTTCAGGACGTCCTCACCGGCCAGCTCGGCCGATCCGCCCGCCGGCCGCACCAGGCCCGTCAGCACGTTGGCGATCGTCGACTTGCCCGACCCCGACTCCCCCACGATGCCCAGGGTGCGGCCGCGACGGACGTCGAAGGAGACACCGTCGACGGCGTGCACGGTGCGCCTGCCGGCGGCCGAGGCCACCGTGAACCGCACGTCGAGGTCGCGCACGCTCAGCAGCACGTCACCCTCGGCGTCCACGGGCGGTGGCCCGCTCATCCCGAGCCGAGGGCGGGCGGCCAGCAGCTCACGCGTGTACGGGTGCCGCGGTTCGTCCATGAGCTCGACGACGCCGCGATGCTCCACCGGTGCGCCCTGCTGGAGCACGAGCACGTCGTCGGCCACCTGCCCGATCACGCCGAGGTCGTGGCTGATCCAGACGACGGCGGTGCCCCGCTCGCGCTGCAGGGTCCGGACCAGCTCGATGATCTGCGCCTGGGTGGTGACGTCGAGCGCCGTCGTCGGCTCGTCCGCCACGAGCAGCACCGGGTCGCACGCCAGCGCGATCGCGATCATCACCCGCTGCCGCTGACCGCCGGAGAGCTGGTGCGGATAGGCCTGCAGCCGTTGCTCGGGCTCGGGGAGGCCGACCGCCTCCAACAGCTCCAGCGCACGTCCGGCGGCGGCCCGGCGGGTCAGGCTGCGGTGCGCCTCCAGGGACTCGGTGATCTGCCGCTCGAGCGTCAGCAGCGGGTTGAGCGAGGTGGTCGGGTCCTGGAACACGAAGCCGACCTTGTCGCCGTGGACCCGACGCAACGCCGAGGAGCGCGCACCGACGAGCTCGAGCGAGCGGCCGCCGTCGGACCCCGTCGTCAGGACGCTCGACCCGCTCACGCGTGCACCGGGCGCGTCCAGCAGGCCGGTGGCGGCCAGCACGGTCATCGACTTGCCGGACCCGGACTCCCCCACGATCCCGAGCGTCGTCTCGGGCTCGACGGCGAAGCTCAGCCCCTGGACGATCTCCCGACGGCCGATGGACACACGCAGGTCCGCGACCCGCAGCACCGCGCTCATCGCGCCCTCCGGGACTCGATGAGGGTGCGCTGCTTCGGGTCCAGGACGTCGCGCAAGCCGTCTCCGAGCAGGTTGAAGGCGAGCACGGTCACGAAGATCGCGGCACCGGGGAACACGCTCATCCACCACGCCTGACCCAGGAAGCCCTGGGCGCTGAACAGCATGCCTCCCCAGGACGGCGCGGGGGGCTGGATCCCCAGGCCGAGGAAGGAGAGTGCGGCCTCCGAGAGGATGGCGAACGCCAGCGAGAGCGACGTCTGCACGATCAGCGGGCCGCTGATGTTCGGCAGCACGTGGGTGCGCAGGATCGTGGCGGCAGGGGTGCCCATCGTCCTCGACACCTGTACGTAGGGCTCGTGGCGCACCGACAGCGTGCTGGCGCGCGCCACCCGGGCGAAGATCGGCGTGTAGACGATCCCGATCGCGAGCATCGTCGTGGCCATCCCCGGTTGCAGGATAGCGACGATCGCGAGCGCGAGCAGCAGCACCGGGAACGCGAACATGACGTCGACCAGGCGCATCAGCACCGTGTCGAGGAGGCCACCGACGTAGCCGGAGACCACGCCGACCAGCACGCCGAGGACGAACGCGAACGTCACCGAGACGACCGCGACCTGCAGCGACACCCGCGCCGCCACGATCACGCGCGAGAACACGTCACGGCCCAGGTCGTCGGTCCCGAACCAGTGGGCCGCGCTCGGCAGCTGCAGCGCGTTGGCGACGTCGACGTCGTTGATCCCGTAGGGCGCCACCCATGGCGCGGCGAGCGCGAGCAGCACCACGACCAGCAGGACGACGGCGCTCGTGACCGTGAGCGGGTTGCTCGCCAGCAGCCGGACGGCGGTCAGCCGCGTAGGCTCGCTCGGGCTCGCGACGACGGCCGATGCCTCGTCGACGACGGGCTCGTCCCGGGCCTCGCTCACGAGAGCCTGATCCTGGGGTCCACGACGGCGTAGAGCACGTCCACGAGAAGGTTGACCAGGAGGAACATCGCCGCGATCAGCAGCACCGAGCCCTGGATCATCGAGTAGTCACGCGCCGCGACCGACTCGTACACCAGCCGGCCGAGCCCCGGCCAGGCGAACACGACCTCGACCACGATGACACCGCCGAGGATGCTCGCGAACTGGATGCCGGCGATGGTCAGCACCGGCACGAGCGCGTTGCGCATGATGTGGCGCCGGACCACGACGCCGTTCGGGAGCCCCTTCGAGCGCGCGGTCCGCACGTACGACATCGACGCCACCTCGAGCACGGCTCCTCGGACGTACCTCGTCATGATCGCACCGGCCACCAGGCCCACCGTGAGACCGGGCAGGACGACCCGCCTGGCCCATTCCCCGGGGTCGTCGGAGAACGCGACGTACCCGCTGGAGGGCAGCAGCCCGAACGTCGTCGAGAACAGCAGGATCAACAGCATCCCCATCCAGAAGTCGGGCACCGATACCCCGAACTGGCTGGTGACACGGATGATCGCGTCGCTGGCGCGTCCCTCGTGCAAGGCCGACCAGACGCCCGCGGGGATCGAGATCACCGACGCGATCACGAGCCCGACGACGGCGAGCGACAGGGTCGCCGGCAGCCGCCGCATCAGCAGCACGCTGACCGGTTCGCCGCTGCGGAAGCTGACCCCGAGATCTCCGGTCAACGCGTGGCCCAGATAGCTGACGAACTGCTCGAGCAGCGGGCGGTCGAGACCGGACGCCGTCAGCAGCGCCTGGTACGCCTCCTCCGTGTAGCGGGTTCCCAGCGCGAGCCGGATCGGGTCGCCCGGGACCACCTGGACGAGGGCGAACACCAGCACGAGCACGCCGAGCAGCACGACGGCCGAGTACAGCAGCCGCCGGCCGAGGAACACCAGCAGCTGGCGTGGGGCGAGGGACACGGGTGGGTGCTCAGGTCATCCGGCGAGCGTGGCGGTGGCGAACCGGATCGCCCTGTCCGCGCGCGCCTCGTAGCCGCCGAGGTCCGGGCTCCACGTCTGGATCACGGAGGGGTTGTACAGGTAGATGTAGCTGCACTCGTCGGCGATCGTGGTCGCGGCCTGGGCGTAGAGGTCCTTGCGGGCGTCCTGGTCGAGCTCGACGCGGGCGGCGTCGAGCATCTCGTCGACCTCGGGGTTGGCGTACCCCTGGGCGTTGCTGCCGCCCTCGGAGTGGTGCTGGGCGTAGTAGAAGTCGTCGGGATCGATGTTGCCGAGCCACCCCATCATCAGCATGTCGAAGTTGCCCGAGTTCTGCTCGTCCAGCCAGGTGGAGAAGTCGGGTTGCCGGATCTCGACGGTGATGCCGATCGCCTCCAGGTTGGACGCGATGATCTGGGCCGCGGTGACGGTCTCGGGGTAGTCGCTGGTGGCGAGCATGTCGAGCGTGCCGCCCGTGAACCCGGCCTCGGCGAGCAGGCTCGTGGCGGTGTCCAGGTCGGTGGAGTACGTCGAGTACTCGGTGTACCAGAAGCTGTCCTCCGGGATCGCGAGCTGGTTCGCCGCAGCCGTGCCGTAGCTGACGGCCTGCACGATCGCCTCGCGGTCGATCGCGTAGGCGATCGCCTGCCGGACCCGGACGTCGCTCCAGGCGTCGCGCTTCTGGTTGAGAGCGAGGTACCAGTAGTCGCTCGACGGCGTGACGCCGACCGCCAGGCTGTCGTCCTCCTGGAGCTCGGCCACCTGCTGGGGCGGGACGACGTCGGTCCAGTCGATCTCCCCGGACCGCAGTGCGGCGAGCGCGGTCGAGGGCTCGGAGATGAACTGGTACTCGATGCCGCCGAGCGCCGGCGCGCCGCCCCAATAGTCCGGGTTGGCGGCGAGCGTGATGTGGTCCCCGCTGGCGTACTCGGTGAGCGAGAACGGCCCGGTACCGATCGGCTTGGTGCCGATCTCCCCCGACGTCACGTTCGCCTCCTGCACGATCGCCAGGCCCTTGAAGCCCCCGAGGCTGGAGAGCAGGCTGGGGGTCGGCGCTCCGACCGTGATGACGACCGTGAGATCGTCGGGCGCGTCGATGCCGGTGACGGAGCCGAACTTCCAGGCGTTCGACAGCTCCTCCTCGACGATCCGGTTGTAGGTGTAGACGACGTCGCCGGCCGTGAGCTCGGTGCCGTCGTGCCAGGTGACGTCTTCGCGCAGGTGGAAGGTCCAGGTCAGCTGGTCCTCGCTGGTCTCCCAGCTCTCTGCCAGCGCCGGCTGCATCTCGAGGTTCTCGTCGGGCGCGACGAGGGTGTCGAAGACGTTCTCCAGCACCTGGAAGCTGAAGTAGGCCGAGGTCTTGCTGGGGTCGAGCTGGTCGGGCTCGCCACCGATCGCGACGCGGAGCACCGCACCGGCGCCGCCGTCCGCACCGCCGTCGGTGCCGCCGGTGCCGCCGTCGATGTCGACGCCCTCACCCGCGGAGCAGGCGGCAGCGGCCGTTCCTGTGGCCATCAGCAGGACACCGCTGACGAATGTGCGTCGCTTCATCGTGAGCTCCCATGTGTTTTCATTGTGATGATGCTGCGTTCATTATGGGAGCATCATCTCGAAGGCACAACACCCTCGAGATCCGGTCACGCCACCGTCATCTCCACCTGTCTCGCCCTGGGGGACCCCGCCCATGACCTTCACGCTGCTGGTCGCCGACCCGGGCAGCGGACTGCTCGGCGCCGCGGTCGCGAGCCGCTCGCTCGCCGTCGGCAACGCGGTGATCGCCGTCGACCCGGCGGTCGGAGCGGTGGCGAGCCAGGCGTGGACGAACCGCGAGCTGCGCGCCCGGATGCTCGACGCGCTCGCCGAGGGCCGGAGCCCGAGCGAGGTCATGACACTCGTCCCGCAGTGGGACGACGACGCCGAGCGGCGCCAGGTCGCCGCCATGCTCCCCACCGGCGAGTCCGACACCCGCACGGGGAACGGGACGAGCGCGTGGGCCGGCGCGCTCGTGCGGCCTGGCCTGGTGGTGCTCGGGAACCTGCTCACAGGGCCCGAGGTGCTGCGCGCCGTCGCCGAGTCCTACGGTGCCGCTGGCTCCGATGCCGACGCCGGGTCGGTCGGTCTGCTGGCCCGCCGCATGGTCGCGGCGATGCTGGCCGGGGAGCATGCCGGCGGTGACCGGCGTGGGCGGCAGAGCGCAGCGATGATCGTGACCCGAGCCCGGTCCGGGCGCCGGTTCCCGCCGGAGCTGGACCTGGATCTGCGCGTCGACGACGACGAGCAGCCGCTGCAACGACTGGCGTCGCTGGTGGAGACGCAGCTGCGCGACGAGAGGTCGAGACCGCCGGCGGGCTCAGCGTTCGAACGGGCTGACGGCGCCTAGCACGATCGTCGGCTCCTCGGCCACGTTCGCCCACCAGTGCGGCAGCGAGCAGCCGTAGGTCGCGCAGTCGCCGGGTTCCAGCACGGCGGTGTGCTCGCCATGGGTGATCTCCAGCCTGCCGCTGAGCACGGTCACCGCCTCGGTGCCGATGTGCCGGAACGGCCTGCCCTCGTTGCTGAAACCCACCGGCAGCGTCGATCGGATCAGCTGCAGCATCGACTCCCCGCGCGGGGTCAGCAGATCGCGCACCACCTGCTGGTCCGCCGGGATGCTCGGGTCGAGCGGCAGCGCGTACCGGGCGCTCGACCGGACCACCTCGAACTCCGAGCCCGGTTCCTCCAGCAGCTGGCTGATCGTCAGGCCGAGCGCGGAGGCGAGCTTGGCGATGGTCTGCAGCGACGGGTTGCCCATGCCTCGCTCGAGCTGGCTGACCAGCCCGAGGCTGACTCCAGCACGCTGGGCGAGCTCGGCGATCGAGAGCTCCAGCCGTCGGCGCGCCATCTTGATCGCCGTGCCGAGCCCCGCGACCTGGGCGGCGGCTCGGAGGTCGTCGCTGCCGGCAACGGCGTCGTGGACGGGCTCGAGCATGGGCGTGACGATACCTGCGGGCCCGGTTGTCCACAGCGGCCGCCCGATGCACCGCCGTCCACAGCACCCCCACCCGCCGATGGCGCCCGGGCAGGAGTCGAGGTGGGCTGGGTGCATGGCTGGATCCAGGATCGGTGCGGTCGCCGGCGCGCTCACGCTCGCGGCCGCGCTCACGCTCACGCTCGCGGCCCCGATGGCGCCCGACGGCGCAGCACCGGATGGTGCGTCGGTCACCCTGGGCGCCGGGTCGGCTCCGGGCGAGGCGCGTTACGCGATGCCGCTCGAGGGCGAGGTGGTGGCGCCTTTCGACGACCCCGACGCGCCGTGGGCCGCCGGTCACCGCGGCGTCGACATCGCGGGCGGTCTCGGCATGCAGGTGCACGCAGCAGCCGACGGCGTCGTCGCGTTCGTGGGGGTGGTGGTGGATCGGCCGGTGATCTCGATCGATCACCCCGATGGCATCCGGACCACCTACGAACCGGTGGCCGCGCTCGTCGAGGCGGGCGACGCCGTCGTCCAGGGGCAACCGATCGGGACGCTCGTGGACGAGGGTTCGCACTGCGCGCCGGCGGCGTGCCTGCACTGGGGAGCGCGCGTCGGTGAGGACTACGTCGATCCGCTGTCGCTGCTGTCCGACGCGGTGATCAGGCTCTACCCGCTCACGCGCGCGGGTGCGCCTGCGTGAACGCGGCTCGCAACCGTTCGGAGCTGATGTGGGTGTAGCGCTGGGTCGTGGCCAGCGACGCGTGACCGAGCACCTCCTGGACCGAGCGCAGGTCGGAGCCGCCCTCGAGCAGATGGGTCGCGGCCGAGTGCCGCAGACCGTGCGGGGCCAGGTCGCGCACGCCTGCGAGCGCGGTCAGCTGATGCACGACGTCGCGCACCTGCCGCACGTCGAGGCGGCCGCCCCGGACACCGAGGAACAGCGCCTCCGGGCTGCGGGGGGTGGCGAGCGCCGGGCGTGCACCCAGCCAGGCCTGGATCGCCCGGGCGGCGGGGACCCCGAACGGGACCAGACGTTCCTTGTCACCCTTGCCGAGCACCTTGACGAGCCGCTGGTCGAGGTCGACGTCCTGCAGGTCGACGCCCACGAGCTCGGAGACCCGGACGCCGGTGGCGTAGAGCAGCTCCAGCGCGGCCCAGTCGCGCAGGTGAGCGGGGTCGGCGTCGTCGGCACGGGTGCGGGCGAGGTCGAGCAGGGTGGCCGCCTCGCCCACGGCCAGCACGGTCGGCACCACCACGTCGGGGCGCGGCGAGAGCAGGCGCAGCCCCGGGTCGCTCGGCAGCCGACCGGTGCGGTGGGCCCATGCCGTGAACGCCCGGGCTGCCGCGGATCGTCGCGCCAGCGTCGAGCGTGCCATCCGGCGGCGGGACTGGTCGGCCAGCCAGGCGCGCAGCGCGCTGAGGTCGAGCGCGCTCAGGTCGCTGGTCGGCACGGCCGCTGCGGCCTGCAGCGGCAACGTCGTCAGCAGCTGGGCCGCATCCGCCAGGTACGCGCGCACGCTGTGCGGCGACATCCCTCGCTGCGCCTCGAGGTAGCCCGCGTACGCGTGCAGCACCTCCTCGTCACCGGGACGAGCCTGCGCCTGCGGACCGGTCATGGCCCCACCGTCGCAGATGCGGCCCGGCGCGGTCGTCACGGACACGCGGTCAGCGTCGGCGCAGCAGGAAGGTCGCGGTGTGGGACACACGCGGGTCCGGATCCTCGGTGAGGGCGAGGAGGAGATGACGCGCGGCGGTGCCCGGCACATCGGCCAGCGCCGCCACCAGCCGCTGCCGGGCTGCCTCGCCGCCACGCTCGAGCTCGACGGCGATCGCCTCGGTGATCGCGTCCGCGTGACCGTGCCGGCCGGCCAGCGTGCCGAGCACGTCCGCCGCGTCGACGTCGCTCCGGCCCTCGGCGACCAGGTCGATGAGCGCACCGATCGCATCGGCGTGACCGAGTCCGCCGCGAGCGAGGACGGCGCTCGTGCGCACCAGCGGGTCCTCGTGCCGAAAGGCCTCGGCGAGCGCTCCGGTGGCGCGCGGCGAGCCGATCTTCGTCAGCGCGGCGACCGCACGACCGCGCCGCTCAGGGCTCGGCGAGCTCAGGGCCGCCACCAGCACTGGGATCGCGCTGTCACCTGTGCGGGCCAACGCCCAGTCCAGCGTTCCCGCGACGTTGAGCTCCGACTCGGCCAGCGCCGCCTCCGCCAACGGCGTCGCGTCCTGCGGGTGCTCCGCCGTCAGGGAGAGCGCGAACCGCTGCCGCGCCCTCGGGTCGGCGGCGTCGAGGCCACGGATCAGTCCGATCGTCTGCAGCGCGTCCGACCAGGCGCTCGGGTCGCTGGCGCGGACCCTCATCAGCCGGTCCAGCAGCTCCTGCTCGCGCGCGAGCCGGTCCCGGGTCCCGGCGATCAGCTGGTCGACCATGGTCGCCGGGTCGAACGAGAGGTCTTCGAGAACCTCACCGATCTCGTTCAGGCTGAGGCCGAGCGAGCGCAGCCCCTCGACGTGGAACAGCCGGCGGATGTCCGCCTCGTCGTACTCCCGGTAGCCACCCGCGGTCCGCGCGGTGGGCCTCACCAGGCCGATCCGGTCGTAGTGGCGCAGCATCCGGGTACTGATCCCGGACTGCTGCGCCACCTCTCCGATCAGCATCGGCTCACGCGTCGATCCTCGGCGCCGCCAGCAGCGCCACCGTGCGTTGCGCCTCGGCGACCGAGTCGTCGAAGCCCGCCTCGGGGTCCGCCATCAACCGCTCGGTGGCGATCGCGTGCGCCAGCACGCCAGGGTCCGGGTGGGTCCTGGCCCGCTCGAGCACGGGAGCTGCCGCCTCGCCGAGCGCGACGAACGCGCGACTGAGGCTCAGCCGCACCTCCCGGTCACCCCGGCCCAGCTGGGTGACCAGCACCTCGGCGAGCGCGAGCCGGTCATCCTCGGCGACGAGTTCCACCGCGGTGCGCCAGGCCGTCCGCGCCACCTCGTCGTCGGGGTCCTGCAGCAGCTCCGTGGTCACGGCGGGCCGGGCCGGCAGCGCCGTGTCGCCGAGCTTCGACAGGGTGTGCAGCGCCTGGCTCCGCGCCTGTGCGACCGACGAGCCGAGCTCGCGCAGCACGCGCGCGGTGGTGACCTCGCGGTCGTGCCGGGTCAGCGCCCAGGTCAGCATGTCGCGGACGTAGAAGTCGGGCTCGACGGCGCACCGCTGCACGAGCGCCTCCACCTGGTCCGGGTGCGGCGCGCTGCCTGCGGCCAGCGCTGCTCGAAGTCGGGTCGACGGCGACGGCGCCGACAACGCCTCCAGCAGGCGCGGGTCCGTCGTGGTGCTGTGTGCTCGGGTCATCTCGACCACCTCCCCCACCATGACACACCTTGTCACTGTGACAAGGTCAAGCGCCAGGCTGACCCGCTCGTTTGCGTCAGCTCTGACGGCGGCGCCATCCCGCTCCTGAGCGCTCGACCCGACCAGCCATCTCGAGGAGCCCGAGTGCGCCCAGCGTCTCGGTGACCGAGAGCCCGCAGACCCGGACCAGGTTGTCCACCTCGGCCGCCGCGCGCACCGGCAGCGCGTCCAGCACCCGCGCCTCCTGCGGACCGAGCCCGTCGAGGAGGCCAGGCTGGGTGAACGGCTCCTCGGCAGCAGGCTCGAGCCCTGCGGTCAGCTCCAGCACCTCGCCGACGTCGGTGACGCACACGGCCACACCCTCGCGCAGCAACCGGTGGCAGCCGCTCGAGGCCATCGATGTCACCGCGCCCGGTACCGCGCCGACCGGCCGCAGCAGCTCGGCAGCCTGCCGTGCGGTGCTCAGCGCCCCGGATCGCCAGGCGGCCTCGACCACCACCGTCGCCTCCGAGAGCGCCGCGATCAGCCTGTTGCGCGCCAGGAACCGTTGTCGCATCGGAGCGGTGCCGGGCGGCGCCTCCGACACCACGGCGCCGTTCTCGATCACCTCCTCGAGCAGCTCGAGGTTGTCGCGCGGGTAGAGCCGGTCGAGACCACCGGCCATGACGGCCAGCGCCGGCCCTCCCTCCACGACCGCGGCCTTGTGCACGGCGGCGTCGATGCCGAACGCACCGCCGGAGACGACCGTGACGCCGCGGCCGGTGAGGCCGACCCCGAGCTCTCGGGCGACATGCCTGCCGTAGTCGGTGCACGCGCGCGCCCCGACGACGGCGACGGCCCGGTGGGTGATCGAGGCGATCCGCGCCGACCCCAGCACGTACAGGCACATCGGGCGCCGATCACCGAGGTCGTCGAGCCGGCGTGGCCAGCGCGGGTCGTCGGGCAGCACCACCGTGCCGCTGCGCCGCCTGATCGCCTCGAGCTCGCGCCGCGGGTCCAGCGCCTGCAGGCGGGGACGCCACCGGGCGGCCGCAGCCTGCCACCCGATGTGCGGTGGCACACCCGGCGGCTGCTGCGACTCCGAGCGCACCCAGTCGAGCGCGGCCACCGGCCCGAGCGCGCGGACGAGCGCGCCGGCGACGTGCTCGCCGGGTTCCGAGATCCGGCTCCAGGCCACGGTGGCGAGCAGCTCGTCGGTGGCGTCGAAGGCGAGGCGCTCAGCCACGAGTTCCTCCCGCTCGCAGCGAGACGGCGGTGGCCAGGTCGGCCGGCGCCGGTACCTCCCGAGGTCCGAGGTCGGCGAGCGTCCACGCCAGCTTGAGCACCCGGTCCAGACCCCGCAGGCTCAGCCGACCCGAGTCGCGCAGCTGGTCCAGCCTGCCGACCAGCCCGGGCGCCACCGCGCGCGTGTGCTCACGCAGCCAGGGCCCAGGGACCTCGCCGTTGACGCGCCACGGCGTGCCGCGCAGACGCTGCGCCGACCGGTCCCTGGCTGCCTGCACCCGCCCCGCCACGACGGCGGTCCGCTCCCCGACCGGGGCCGCCCGCAGCACCCCGGAGGCCAGGTCGGGCACCTCCACGCGGATGTCGACGCGGTCCAGCAGCGGACCGCTCAGCCGGGACAGGTACCGGCGCCGTGCCACCGGTGTGCACACGCAGTCCAGTCCCTTGCCCGTGGCCCGGCCGCACGGGCACGGGTTGGCCGCCAGCACCAGCTGGAAGCGTGCCGGGTAGCGGGCGGTCCCCCGCGCGCGGTGCAGCACCAGCTCGCCGTGCTCCAGCGGCTGCCGCAGCGTCTCCAGCACCCGTGAGGCGAACTCCGGCGCCTCGTCCATGAACAGCACGCCGCGGTGCGCACGCGAGGCCGCACCCGGGCGCGGCAGCCCGGAGCCGCCCCCGATGATCGACGCCGGGGTGGCGGTGTGGTGCGGGTTCTCGAAGGGGGGTCGCCGCAGCAGACCGTCGCGTGCGTCGAAGGTGCCGGCGATCGAGTGCACGCTGGTCACCTCGACCGCCTCGGCCTCCGTGAGGTCGGGCAGCAGCCCCGGCAGCCGGGCCGCGAGCATCGTCTTCCCGGTGCCCGGTGGCCCGTGCAGCAGCAGGTGGTGCCCGCCCGCGGCCGCGATCTCCAGAGCCAGCCGCGCCTGCTCCTGCCCGAGCACGTCGGACAGGTCCGGCTCCCCGCGACGTGGCTCGGCCGCCGGGAGCACCGGCGCTGAGGCGTCGTCGATCCGATCGAGCACCACCGGCTCGATCTGCGCCCCGTAGACGAGTGCGAGCTCGGCCAGGTGCCGCACAGCGGTCACGTGCGCGCCCGGCACCAGGCTCGCCTCCGCCTCGTTGCCGTGCGGGACCACCACCTCCGGCCGCCCCGCGGCCACCGCGGCGGCGACCGCGGGCAGCACCCCTCGCACGGGGTGCACACGGCCGTCCAGCCCGAGCTCGCCGACGTGCACGCGCGCGGTGCCCCGCCCGGGCTGGATCGCGCCGTCGGCGGCGAGCACCGCCACTGCGATCGCCAGGTCGAAGCCCGAGCCCGCCTTCGGCAGCTCGGCAGGCGTCAGCCCGACCGTGACCCGCCGCATCGGCCAGGCGAGGCCGCAGGACGAGATCGCCGCACGCACACGCTCGCGCGCCTCGCCGAGCGAGGTGTCCGGCAGCCCCACGATGCGGAACGCCGGCAACCCCGACGCCAGCTGCGCCTCCACCTCGACGACGCTGCCCTGCAGCCCCACCAACGAGACCCCGAACGTGCGCCCCAGCCCCATCAGCCGACCCCCTGCACGTGCTCGACCAGCGTCGGCTCCCCGGACCTGCGCAGGATCGCCACGACATCGATACGCATGCCCGAGGCATGCACGTCATGGACCGCGACCCACGCCCCGGCGAGCCGGCGCAGCCGCGCCAGCTTCGCCCGCGTGATCGACTCGGCGGGGTGACCGAACGCCGTCGAGGTCCGCGTCTTGACCTCCACGAAAGCCAGCTCGTCGCCGTCGAGCGCGACGATGTCCAGCTCGCCGATCGGGCAGCGCCAGTTCGCGTCCAGGATCTGCAGGCCCTGCCGGGTCAGCCACTCCCGCGCGAGCTGCTCACCCGCACGCCCCACCCTGTCCTTCGCACCCATGCGACCACCTCCGCACAGCACGATCCAGCAACCGCACCGCTCACGCCGCAGCGACCGGGGGCTGCTGTGGACAGCGACGCATCGGCGCGCACCTGTGGACAAACCTCCGGGGGCTGGCCCCCAGGGATCTCGGCGGACGCCCGCGTGGTGGCCGCGCAGCGCCAGATCTAGCGTCGAGCCATGACCTCGACAGCCCTGTCCCGCGACCCCGGGACGGCCCCCGCGCAGCACCGTCCGTCACCGTTGGGCATGCCGGTCGCGGCGGTCGCCGTGCTGGCTGCGCTCGCGGTGCCGCGCGCGCTCGCGCACGACCTCGCACTCGTCCCACCGGGCTCGCTCGCCAACATCGCCCTGTCGGTGGGTCCGCTGATCGTGTGGGTCGTCGTCGCCGTGCTCGCCTCGCGCCGCCCCCTCGCCACGCTCGTCGCGGCGGGTGCCGGCTACGGCATCGCCCTCGGGCTGGTGCACAACCTCGCGTGGTCGACCGTGTGGGGCGGCGCACCGCCCCGACTCGGCGGCAACCTCGCCGGCGTCTGGTCCCCCGCGACCGAGGAGGTGCTGATGCGCGGCGCGACGGGGCTCAGCAGCATCGGGACCGGCGCCGCGGTCGGCCTGCTCACGGGGCTGGTGGCCTGGGGCGTGCAGGAGCTGGCGCGGCGCGCCGGTGCGCGGCTGCCGCTGGGGTGAGCCGCGGCTACTGCGGCATCTCGAGCTCGGCCTTGGCGAGCTCCTCGACGTTGACGTCCTTGAACGTCACCACGCGCACGGTCTTGACGAAGCGCGCGGAGCGGTACACGTCCCACACCCAGGCATCGTTCAACGTCAGCTCGAAGAACACCTCACCGCCGGCCGAGCGCACCTGCAGGTCCACCTGGTTGGCCAGGTAGAACCGTCGCTCCGTCTCCACCACGTAGGAGAACAGGCCGACGACGTCCCGGTACTCGCGGTACAGCGCGAGCTCGGCATCGGTCTCGTAGTTCTCGAGGTCCTCAGCACTCACGAGACCATCATGCCCCTTCCCACCTGAGCACGGTCCCGCCGTCGACCTCCAGGTCCAGCTCGTCGGCGACGTAGCCCTCGGTCAGCGGCAGCGACCAGCTCCGCCGGTGCAGCTCGCACGGGCCGTGCTCGCGCAGCGCCGCCGTGTGCTCGGGCGCGGAGTAGCCCTTGTTCCCCAGCCAGCCGTACCGCGGCTGCTGCTCGTGCAGCTGCACCATCAGCGCGTCCCGCTCGGTCTTGGCCAGCACGCTCGCGGCGGCGATCGCCGTCACGGTGAGATCACCCTTGATGCGCGTGATCACCGGCACGCCCTGGCCGGTCACGGGCAGCGGCGGCAGGTGGGGCGGGTGCGTCAGCCAGTCGTGGTTGCCGTCGAGCACGACGACGTCCGGCGCGATCCCGGCGCCCCTCATCTGGTGCAGCGCGCGGGTGCCGGCGATGCGGAGCGCCGCGATGATGCCGTACCGGTCGATCTCCTCGGGCGAGGAGTGGCCGACGGCGCTCGCCACCGCCCAGCGGCGGATCGGGTCGCAGAGCCGCTCCCGCACGGCGGGGCGCAGCAGCTTGGAGTCCCGCAACCGTGCCGGGGTGCGGCCGGTGCTCTCGTCCACCACGACCACGCCCACGGTGACCGGGCCGGCGAGCGCGCCGCGGCCGACCTCGTCCATGCCCGCGACGAACCGGTGGCCGCTCGCGATCAGCTCGCGCTCCAGCCGACGGGAAGGAGGCTTGCTGGTCACTCGTCCGGGACGTCGGCGAACGTCTCGTCGGGTCGCTCGATCCACGTGAGGTGCTCGAACGGCCACAGGATCACGAACACGCGTCCGACGACGTTGCGGATCGGCACGAACCCACCGGTCGCGGAGTCCTCGTGGAAGCGCGAGTCCGCGGACTGCGGCCGGTTGTCGCCCATCACCCAGAGATGGTCGGCGGGCACCACGACGTCGAAGGGGCGCTCGCTCGGGGCGGCACCGTCGATGACGTAGGGCTCCTCGATGGCCACCCCGTTGACCGTGATCAGCCCGTCGTCGTCGCAGCAGACCACGTGGTCGCCGGCGACCCCGATGACCCGCTTGACGAGGTGCTGGCCGGCGTTCTCCGGCAGCAGCCCCACCCAGGTGAGCGCCGTCTCCACCGGGCTCAGCTCCGGGACGGGCTCACCCTCGAGCCAGCCGCCGGGGTCGAGGAACACGACGATGTCGCCGCGCTCGACGTCGAACGGGCCGGGGGCCAGCTTGTTGACGACGATCCGGTCGCCCACGTCCAGCGTGGTCTCCATCGAGACGCTCGGGATGTAGAACGGCTGGATCAGGAAAGTCTTGAGCACCAGCGAGATCGCGAGCGCCGAGACCAGCACGATGACGACCTCGCGCAGGAACGCGACGACGGGGTTCCGGCGCCTGGCGGGAACCTGGTCGTCGCGATCCTCGGCGGTCTCCTCGCCGTGGTCACCGTGCTCGGCGTCGAGGTTCGCGTCGTCGGAGTGCCGGCTCTCGCCCTCCTCGGCGAGCTCACCGGCCCGGCGGTCGTTCACCTCAGCTGGCGGAGGTGGGCTCGCGGCGCTCACGGATCTTGGCGGCCTTGCCGCTGCGACCACGCAGGTAGTACAGCTTGGCGCGGCGCACGGCGCCGCGCGAAACGACCTCGATGTGGTCGACCGTGGGCGAGTGCAGCGGGAAGGTGCGCTCCACGCCGACGCCGAAGGACACCTTGCGGACCGTGAAGGTCTCACGCACACCGGCGCCCGAGCGGCTGATCACGACGCCCTGGAAGACCTGGATACGGCTGCGGCTACCTTCGATGATGTTCACGCCGACCTTGAGGGTGTCTCCGGCTCGAAAGGCCGGGACCTCCCGCAACGAGACGGCGTCGACAGCGTCCAGCTTCTGCATGATGTGCCTTCCCACGACTGCCACAGGTCACCCGCGAATATCTGGGCGGCCGAGTCGTGCGGGCCGCCGAGTCTGAGGTTTGCTCCGTGCGCGTTCTCACCGCTCCCCTGTGGCAGAGCTGGTTGGCGCATCGGATGACCGCGCAAGTCTGCCACACCACCCTGCCCCACAGAAATCGGGTGGGCTACAGGGTGCGGTACATCACGTCGTCGCTCTCGCGCCGGCTGCCCACCGTGAAGGTGCGTCCGCCGAGCCGCGCGAAGCCGTGCTTGCGGTAGAACCGCTTGGCGCGCTCGTTCTGACCGTGGACGCCGAGCCAGATGCCGGGCAGCCCGCGCTCACGCGCCGTCGCGAGCGTGGCGTCCATGAGTGCCGACGCCGCGCCGCTGCGGTGCAGGGCGGCGCGGACGTAGAACTTGCTGAGCTCGGCCGTGGGCCGGGTGGGGACCGCTGCCGCGATCTCGGGGTCGACGGGCTCCCCCGCGATGCTCATCGTGTAGCCGACGACGGCGCCCGCCACCTCGGCGAGGAGCAGCCACCTGTGCTTGTCCCTGAGATAGCCACGGAACCGCTCGAGCGTCAGGTGCTCCCGCACGTACGCGGCCATGTCCTCCTCGGACATGTCCGGCGGGCAGGCGAGGCGGAAGGTCGCGGCCGCCAGGTCGGCGAGCACCTCGGCGTCGCCCTTGCGGGCAGCGCGCACGGTCGCGGGGTGCGCGGCGAGCAGGTCGGGGCGCACGCGGGCGGTCCGCTCGACCGCGCGCTCGCGTCGCCAGTCGGCGATCCGCCCGTGGTCGCCGGAGCGCAGGATCTCGGGCACCTCGAGACCGCGCCACACGGGAGGCTGGGTGTAGCTGGGGTGCTCGAGCAGGCCGTCGGCACCGTGCGACTCCTCGACCACCGAGGCCGCGTTGCCGAGCACGCCGGGCAGCAGCCGCACCACGGCCTCGATCACCACCAGCGCGGCGACCTCGCCGCCGTTGAGCACGTAGTCGCCGATCGAGACCTCGCGCACCTGCACGTCCTGGTGGGCGGCGTAGTGCTCGGTGACCCGGGAGTCGATGCCTTCGTACCGGCCGCACGCGACCGCGATCTGGCCGCCGTCGGCGAGCACGCCGGCGAGCTCCTCGGCGATGCGTTGGGTGAACGGCTCCCCGGCGGGGGTCGGGACCAGCAGCACCCGACCGCTCGGGCGTGCTCCGCCGCCGGGATCGAGCACCGCGTCGAGCGCCTGGCCCCAGACGTCCGGGCGCATCACCATGCCGGCGCCCCCACCGAACGGGGTGTCGTCGACCGTGCGGTGCCGGTCGCTGGTCCATGCGCGCAGGTCGTGCACGGCGATGTCGACCAGTCCCCGCTGCCGGGCCTTGCCGACGAGCGAGAGATCCAGCGGAGCCAGGTAGTCCGGGAAGATCGAGACGACGTCGATCCTGGCGGTCATGTCACTCCTCGGCGGAGTCCGGGCTCGGATCAGCCGCCAGCAGCCCCAGCGGCGGGTCGATGACCACGAAGCCGCCCTCGACGTCGACCACGGGCACGATCGCGGTCACGAACGGGACCAGGGTGCGGGCGCCGTCGGGCTCGGTCAGCAGCAGCACGTCGTGGGCGGGCAGGTGCTGCACGCCGGCGACGGTGCCGATCACGGTGCCGTCCGGCCGGCGGGCCTCCAGGCCGGCGAGCTGCTCGGGATACCACGCGTCGTCCTCGTTCTCACGGTCGGCGAGAAGCACGACGCCGCGGAGCGCCTCGACCGCTGTGCGGTCGGCGTACCCGGCGAACCGGGCGTAGGTGGAGCCGCTGTGCTCGACGACGGCGGTCAGCTCCAGCGGTCCGACGTCGGCCGGGTCGGTGTCGAAGCGCGTTCCCGGCACGAGGCGGGTCGCAGGATCGTCGGTGTGCAGCCGCAGCTTCACGTCGCCCTTGAGGCCGTGGGCCGCGGCGAGCGTGGCCACCCGAACCTTGTCGAGCTCGTCCATCCCTAGCGGCGGTCGGTGTCCACGACGTCGACCCGCACCGGACCCGAGCGCGAGAGCGCGTCGATCACGGTGCGGAGCGCGCGTGCCGTGCGGCCGTTGCGGCCGATGACGCGCCCGAGGTCGGACGGGTTCACGCGGACCTCCAGCAGCTCGCCACGCCGGAGCGTGCGAGAGCTGACCTCGACATCGTCGGGGTTGTCCACGATGCCCCGCACGAGGTGCTCGAGCGCGTCAGCCAGCATCAGGCGTTCTTGTCCTCGGCGGGAGCCTCGGCCTCGGTCTCCTCGGCGGGAGCCTCGGCCTCAGCAGCGGCCTTCGCCTCGGCGTCGGCAGCAGCCTTCGCCTCGGCAGCAGCGGCGGCCTTGGCCTCCGACGCGGCAGCCTTCTTCAGCTCGGCCTCCGCCTCGGCGGCGGCCACGGCGTCCGCAGCGGCGCCCTTGGGCTCGGCGGTCCGCAGGGTGCCCTCGGCGCCCGGGAGACCCTTGAAGGTCTGCCAGTCACCGGTGACCTTGAGGAGTGCGAGGACCTGCTCGCTCGGCTGTGCGCCGACACCGAGCCAGTACCGCGCACGCTCACCATCGATGTCGATGAGCGAGGGCTCCTCGGTGGGGTGGTACTTGCCGATCTCCTCGATCACTCGACCATCGCGCTTGGTGCGCGAGTCGGCGACGACGACACGGTAGTAGGGCGCATGGGTCTTGCCGAAGCGCTTGAGACGAATCTTGACAGCCACGTTCTGGCTCACTCCTGGGGTTCAAGGTTTGGTTGGGCCCGCGCGCTGCGCCGGTTGGGACTCGGCGGCCTCAGGGCCCGGTGGACACGCCGGTACCGGTGAGAGGGCCGGGACCGAGCGGGTTCAGCGGGTCATTCTGCCATGAGGTGGCCCCGCACCATGACAGCGCGGTGCGGCACTCCCCCGGCGGGGACGCTCGATCGCCGTCAGCGTCCGAACATCTTGTCGAACCCGGCAGGCAGCTGCAGCGAGCTCGGGTCGACCTGATCGGCGTCCTGCTGGAGCCCGAACGCCGAGCCCGGCTGCGACGTGCCCGCTGCCGCGGCCCGCTCGGCCGCCTCCCGCTCCTGCTGGGCACGCTTGGCCGGGTTGCCGGACTTGCCCTTCTTCGTGCGCGGCGGCGGAGCCATGCGGCCCTTGCTCTTCTTGCCGCCCCCGGGGAGCCCGCCCATGCCCATCGGGCCCTTGCCGCCCATCGCGCCGCCGTTGCGGGCCATCGAGCGCATCATCGTCTTGGCCTGGTCGAACCGGTCGAGCAGCCCGTTGATGTCGGAGACGGTGGAGCCGGAGCCGCGTGCGATCCGCGAGCGGCGGGATCCGTTGATGATCTTGGGGTTGGCACGCTCGGCCGGGGTCATCGAGTTGATCATCGCCTCGACGCGGTCGACCTCGCGCTCGTCGAAGTTCTCGAGCTGCTCGCGCAGCTGTCCCATGCCGGGCAGCATCCCGAGCATCTTCTTCATCGACCCCAGCTGGCGCAGCTGCCGCATGTAGTCCATGAAGTCCTGCAGCGTGAAGTCGTCCTCGCCGGAGAGCTTGCGGCCCATCTCGGCGGCCTGCTTCTCGTCGAACGCCTTCTCGGCCTGCTCGATCAGCGTCAGCAGGTCACCCATGTCGAGGATGCGCGAGGCCATCCGGTCGGGGTGGAACCGCTCGAAGTCGGTGAGCTTCTCACCGGTGGAGGCGAACAGCACCGGCTGCCCGGTGACGGTCCGGATCGAGAGCGCCGCACCACCACGAGCATCGCCGTCGAGCTTGGAGAGCACAACACCGCTGAAACCGACCCCGTCGCGGAACGCCTCGGCGGTCGTGACGGCGTCCTGACCGATCATCGCGTCGACGACGAAGAGGATCTCGTCCGGCTGCGTGGCGTCACGGATGTCGCGCGCCTGCTGCATCATCTCGGCATCGACACCGAGGCGACCCGCGGTGTCGACGACGACGACGTCGTGGTACTGCTCGCGGGCGTGCTCGAGGCCGGAGCGGGCCACCTGGACGGGGTCGCCGACGCCGTTGCCCGGCTCGGGCGCCCAGACCGGCACACCCGCCTGACCACCGACGACCTGGAGCTGCGTGACCGCGTTGGGGCGCTGCAGGTCGGAGGCCACGAGCAGCGGCGTGTGCCCCTGCTCCCGCAGCCACTTGCCGAGCTTGCCCGCGAGGGTCGTCTTGCCGGCGCCCTGCAGACCCGCGAGCATGATGACGGTCGGCGGACGCTTGGCGAACCGGAGCTCGCGTGCCTCGCCGCCGAGGATCTCGATCAGCTGCTCGTTGACGATCTTCAGCACCTGCTGCGCCGGGTTCAGCGCCTCCGAGACCTCGGAGGACATCGCGCGCTCGCGCACCGCGCCGGTGAAGGCGCGGACGGCGGGCACGGCGACGTCGGCGTCGAGCAGGGCGCGGCGGATCTCCGAGACGGTCTTGTCGACATCGGCCTCGGACAGGCGTCCCTTGCCGCGCAGGTTCTTGAACGTCGCGGACAGGCGGTCGGAGAGTGAGGCGAACACGCAGGCGGTCCTTAGGGTCGGGGTGCTGCCGTTCAGGATAACGGCGGGCCCTGTGCTCCCTCACCCGTGCCCGGCTCCCGGCGTCGAGCCCGGTGGTCGGCGCTCACCGAGCTCGACCGCGAACGGGAGCCGTCAGCGCACGGCGCCCAGGTGGTGGAGCACGTTGACCGTGAGCGTGTCGACGAGCCTGGCGCGCCACGCGGTCCAGGCCTTGGGCCCGGCAGCCTTGGCGTCGGCCTCGGTGAGGTGGCGCAGCGCCCGCACCAGCTCGGGTCGGTGCTCGAGCGCGGCGGCGACGCGTTCGAGCACCGCCGGATCGTGCGGGTCCTCGCTGGTGGCGGTCTCGGCGAGCAGCAGGTGCTGGGCGATCAGCACCAGCACGTCGTGCTGCTCGGTCGCCGCCAGCCCCAGCCGCTCGAGCAACGGCCGGGCCCGCTCGACGCCGACCTCGGAGTGGTCCGCGGCACCCGCGACCTTCCCGATGTCGTGCAGCAGCGCGGCCCACAGCACGGTGTCCCGCAGCTCGAGCGAGCGCGGCGCCTCGTGCACGTTCGCCACGGTCTGGACCAGGTGCCGGTCGACGGTGAAGCGGTGCACCGGCGAGTGCTGGGGCCGGTTCCGGACCGCCTCCCACTCGGGGATCCAGCGGGTGACCAGGCCGGCGAGGTCGAGCGCCTCCCACAGCGGCACCTGCGCCTCCCCGCTGCGCATCAGCGTGAGCAGGTGCTCGCGCGCCGACGGGCTCCACGGCATCGGCAGGTCCGGGGTGCGCTGCAGCGAGGCGATCGTCACCGGCGACAGCGGCAGCCGGGTACGGGCCGCGGTCGCCGCCGCCCGGAGCGCGAGCTCGGGGTCGGCCTCGGGCCTGGCGTCGATACCCAGCACCAGCTCGCCGTCGTGCTCCACGAGGTTGTCGGCGACCGAGCGCAGCCGAGGCGCCATCCGACGCCCGCGCACCAGGGCGGGCCGCAGCGACAGCGCGGGCCGTCGCAGCGCCTGCCGTGCGTGCCGCACCGTGGTGTCGAGCGAGTAGGAGATCGTGCGGGCGGACTCCGCGAGCGAGGCGAGCAGGTCGTCGGGGTGGCCGAACCCGAGCAGCGCGGCGACCTCCTCGTGGTGGACCCGCAGCAGCCGGTTGGTGTGACGGCCCGTCACGCTCGCCAGCGCGTCGCGCACGTCGAGCACGTGGGCGTAGGCGGCGTCGACGTCGCCGTGCGGTCGGTCGGTCAGCCAGGTCGCCGTCAGGGCCCAGAGCACGACGGCGTCGCGGATCCCTCCGCGGGCCTCCTTGAGGTCGGGCTCGATCAGGTAGGCGAGCTCGCCGTGGCGCTCGGCCCGGACCTTGGTCGAGGTGAGCAGCTCGGGCAGCCGGCGCCGGGCCGCCGAGCGCCAGTCGGCCAGCACGGCCGACCGGGCACGGTGCAGCACCGCCTCGTCGCCGGCCACGAGCCGGACGTCGAGGAGCCCGACGGCGGCCGGCAGGTCCGCCGACGCCACGCCGCGGCACTGGGCCAGGGTCCGCACCGAGTGGTCGAGGTCGAGCCCGGCGTCCCAGATCGGGTACCAGAGCGCGTTGGCGAGCGCGGCGATGTCCTCCGCGCTGTGGGTCTGCGCGTCGTGGACGAGCATGAGGTCGAGGTCGGAGGTGGGGCCGGCGTCGCGGCGGCCGTGCGAGCCGACGGCCGCGAGCGCCACCCCGGTGCCGACGTCGACACCGGACGCCGCGCCGGCCTGCTCCCACAGCTGGATCAGGGCCGTGTCGACGAGGTGAGCCAGGGCGAGGCGGCGAGCGACGCCGTCGGCGACCTCGCCTCCGGTGCGTGCGGTTGCGAGCCGGGCGGCCCGAAGGCCCCGCAGCAGCTGCTGCGGGGCCTCCGTGGTCAGCCCGTCAGGGTCAGAGGGCATCGGGCCCGCTGGCACCGGTGCGGACGCGAATCACCTGCTCGACGGCGGTGACCCACACCTTGCCGTCGCCGATCTTGCCGGTCTGCGCGGCGTTGACGACGACCCCCGTGAGGGTGGTGGCGTCCTCGTCCTCGATCAGCACCTCGACACGCACCTTCGGCACGAGGTCGACCGTGTACTCCGCACCGCGGTAGACCTCGGTGTGACCCTTCTGGCGGCCGTAGCCGCTGGCCTCGGAGACCGTCAGGCCCCGAACCCCTGCCGCCTCGAGAGCGGCCTTGACCTCGTCCAGCTTGTGGGGCTGGATGACTGCGGTGATGAGCTTCATGAGGTGATCCCCTCGTAGGCGCGCTCGGCGTGGACGGTCTGGTCGATACCGGTGACCTCATCCTCTTCTGGGATGCGCCACCCCATGGTCGCCTTCAGCGCGAGAGCGATCACCGTGGTGACGACTCCGGTGAAGACCACCGCCACGAGCGCGATGATGATCTGGACGACGAGCTGACCGGCTCCGCCACCGAAGAACAGACCGGTGTCGGTGGCCAGGAAGCCGATCGCGACGGTGCCGATGAGGCCGGCAACGAGGTGCACCCCGACGACGTCCAAGGAGTCGTCGAAGCCCAGCTTGTACTTGAGCCCGACCGCGAGGGCGCAGGCGGCGCCCGCGATCGCTCCGAGGATGATCGAGGTCACGGGGGTGAGCGCACCGGCTGCCGGTGTGACCGCGACCAGACCGGCCACCACGCCCGAGGCGGCACCGAGCGAGGTCGCCTTGCCGTTCCTGATCTTCTCCGCGAGAAGCCATCCGAGCACCGCGGCGCAGGTCGCCACGGTCGTGTTGACCCAAGCCAGGCCCGCCAGGCCGTTGGCCTCGAAGGCCGAGCCGCCGTTGAACCCGAACCAGCCGAACCACAGCAGGGCCGCACCGAGCATCACGAGAGGCAGGCTGTTGGGCTTCATCGGCTCCTTGCCGAAGCCCTTGCGCTTGCCGACGATGAGGGCGAGCACCAGCCCCGCCATACCGGCGTTGATGTGAACGACCGTGCCTCCGGCGAAGTCGATCGGGTTGGTTCCGAGCGCGGTGGCGAGCGGACCGTCCGCGGAGAGCAGCCCGGCGGGGAACGCCCACACCATGTGCGCCATCGGGAAGTAGCACAGGGTCGCCCAGATGCCGGCGAATACGAGCCAGGTCGAGAACTTGACGCGGTCGGCGATCGCACCGGAGATCAGGGCGACCGTGATGATCGCGAACGTCGCCTGGAAACCGACCCCGACGATCATGGGCACGCCGAAGCTGTCGAGCGCGAACTCGCCGGCCTCGTCGTAGATCGTGCCGGAGAGACCGAACTGGTCGAACGGGTTGCCGACGATGCCGCCGATCGACTCGCCGTAGGACATCGACCAGCCCCAGAGCACGTAGATGACTCCGACCACGGCGAGTGCGCCGAAGCTCATCATCATCATGTTGAGGATGGACTTGCCCCGGCTCATGCCGCCGTAGAACAAGGCCAGGCCAGGGGTCATCAGCAGCACGAGAGATGCGCTGACCAGCATCCATGCCGTGGACCCGTAGTTGAGGACTACCTCTTCCATCAATCCGCCTTTCGAGCCCGACGCGGTGGGGGGAGGCCGGGATGGGAACAGCGTCGGGCAGGCGGATTTCTCTGGGGCGCCGCCGCTGTTACGGGCGTGTGACGGAATCCAGTTCCTCGTGAACGGTGTGTTTCGAGGTCAGCGTGTCGTCCACATCACGAGACGATGGCGTCCACGAATGCTTCGGGGTCGAACGGCGCGAGGTCGTCGGGGCCCTCCCCCAGGCCGACCAGCTTGACCGGGACGCCGAGCTCGCGCTGGACGGCGACGACGATGCCGCCCTTGGCGGTCCCGTCGAGCTTGGTCAGCACGATGCCGGTCACGTCGACCACCTCGGCGAAGACCTGGGCCTGCCGCATGCCGTTCTGCCCCGTGGTCGCGTCGAGCACGAGCAGCACCTCCTGCACGGGTGCCTGCTTGGAGATGACACGCTTGATCTTGCCCAGCTCGTCCATGAGGCCGGCCTTGTTCTGCAGCCGCCCGGCGGTGTCGACGATCACGACGTCGACGCCGTTCTCACGCCCGGCCTTGACGGCGTCGAAGGCCACGGCGGCGGGGTCGGCGCTGTCACGCTCGGAGCGGATCACCGGCACGCCGACGCGCTGGCCCCAGGTGGCGAGCTGGTCGGCCGCGGCGGCGCGGAAGGTGTCGGCGGCGCCGAGCACGACGTCCTTGTCCTCGGCCACGAGCAACCGGGCGAGCTTGCCCACGGTGGTGGTCTTGCCGGTGCCGTTGACGCCCACCATGAGGATCGTCGCGGGGTGGCTCTGGCCGTCGTCGCCGAGCACGGGCGTGGCGGCGATCCGGCGGTCCATGCCCGGGTCGACGAGCTTGAGCAGCTCCGATCGCAACAGCTCGCGCGCGACGGCGGGATCGGAGGTGCCCTCGACCTGGACGCGGGTGCGCAACGCCTCGACCAGCTCGTCGGTGGGGCCGGTGCCGAGGTCGGCGAGGAGCAGCGACTCCTCGATTTCCTCCCAGTCCGCGGTGCTCAGCTTGTCGCGGGAGAGCAGGCCGAGGATCGTGCGTCCGAGCGCACCGGAGCGCGAGAGCCGCTCCCGCAGGCGGACCAGTCGCCCGGCCGCGGACTCGGGCCTGTCCACGACCGGCTCGACCGGTGTCTCGAGGACGGCGGAGCCCGCTCCGGCCGGGTCGCTCTCCCCCGCCGGTGCGCCGGCGGGGCGCTCCTCGGTGAGGACACCGCCGTCGGCGGGCTCGCCGGGCTCGTCGACCCGTCCCTGGGTGGTGGGCGGCTGCTCGCTCGTCGAGGAACCGCGCGAGCGGCCCCGGAGCAGCGCGAACCCGCCGCCGGCGAGGACGGCGAGCGCGCCGATGGCGGCAAGGATGATGTCTGGCGTGTCCATAGGGACACCAGTGTGCCGCAGGCGGGGCGCGTGCCCCAGACGGAGCTAGTCGGGAATGGTCAGCGCTTGCCGCGACCGGTGACGAGCTCGCGCAGGTCGACCGGGCGGTGGTAGGCGTTGCCGGGCTCGGCCATGTCGAGGATGTCGCTCACCTGCAGGTCGCCGGTCTCGGCATCGGGCTCGGCGAGCCGTGCGGACTCCTCGCGCATCGCTGCGATCTCCTCGCGCGCCTTCACCGACCCGAACGACTCACGCAGCCAGGTCCCGAGGCCGGAGTCGGGGATGTGCCTGCGCACCAGCACCGCCACGACCACGAGGGCGAGCAGCACGGCGACGACGGACACGATCAAGGGGTTCACGGTGGTCGAGTATCACCCGCGAACCTGGAGATCGGACCGGGCGCGCCGAGCCTTCACCGAATCGTCACCGTGTCGAGGCTCAGACGGCCTCGTGCAGGCGTTGGCTGATCACGGTCGTGACGCCGTCGCCGCGCATCGTCACGCCGTAGAGCGCGTCCCCGATCTCCATCGTGCGCTTCTGGTGGGTCACCACGATCAGCTGGGAGTCCTCCTGCAGCTCGCGGAAGATGTCGAGCAGGCGGCCGAGGTTGACGTCGTCCAGGGCGGCCTCGACCTCGTCCATGACGTAGAACGGGCTGGGCCGCGCCTTGAAGATCGCGACCAGCAGCGCGACCGCCGTCAGCGAGCGCTCACCGCCGGACAGCAACGAGAGCCGCTTGACCTTCTTGCCCGGCGGGCGTGCCTCGACCTCGATGCCGGTGGTCAGCATGTCCTGCGGGTTGGTCAGCAGCAGCCTGCCCTCACCACCCGGGAACAGCCGGCTGAAGACGCCCTCGAACTCGCGTGCGGTGTCGGCGTAGGCCTCGCTGAAGACCACCTCCACCCGCTCGTCGATCTCGCGGATGATCTCCTCGAGATCGGCTCGCGACTTCTTGAGGTCCGCGAGCTGCTCGGTGAGGAAGCGGTGCCGCTCCTCGAGCGCCGCGTGCTCCTCCAGCGCGAGCGGGTTGACCCTGCCGAGCTGGTTGAGCGCGCGCTCGGCGGAGCGGAGGCGCTTCTCCTGCTCCTCGCGCACGTACGGGCGCGGCTCGGGCAGCGGCGCGTCCGGGTCCTCGCCGGGCTGCGGCACGGCCGGCACGAGCTGGTGCGGGCCGAACTCCTCGACGAGCACCTCGGGGTCGGTGCCGAGCTCCTCGACGGCGCGCTGCTGCAGCTGCTCGATCCGCAGCTGCTGCTGGGCGCGTGCCACCTCGTCCTTGTGCACGACGTCGGTGAGCTCGGCGTGCTCCTTGCCCAGGCCGTCGAGCAGCGTCCGGACCTCGGCGATCTCGGTGTCTCGCGCCGTGCGCTCGGCCTCCGCGCGCTCCCGGTGCCGGTGCGCGAGCGCGAGCGCGGAGTCGATGGCGGCGAGCGCCCGCTCGGCGCCCGACCGGACACGATCGGCGACCTCGGCCTGCTCGGCGCGACGCCGCGCTCGCTCCTGCGCGACCTGGCGAGCGTGCCGCTCGGCGTTCGCGGCGCGCTCGAGCGACTCGGCCCGGCCGCGGATGTGGCGCACCCGCTCCTCGACCGTGCGCAGCACCAGCCGCGCGTCGGTCTCGATCTGACGCGCCTGCGTGGCGGCAGCGGCGGTCTCCTCGCGTGCCGCGGCCGCGCCCTCGAGGTCCGCCTCCGCCTCGGCCGGCTCGCGCTGGGCGATCTCGAGCCGCTCCACCAGCTCGGCGAGCTCGGTGGCGTAGCGCTCGCGCTCCCGCTCGGAGGTCTCGATGGCCGGCGTGATCCGCTGGATCTCGGCGTTCGCCGCGCGGGTGGCGGCGCCGAGCTGACCCAGTCGCTCGGCCACCGCTGCGAGCTCGGCGTCGGAGGCGTGCAGCGCCGACAGCGTCCGGTCGACCTCCTCGCGCGCCGCGGCCTGCGCCTCGCGTGCGGGACCGAGCGCGAACCGCGCCTGCTCGGCACGCGCCACCGCCTTGGCCAGCTCGGTCTCGGCCTCGTCGTGGGCGGCGTGCAGCTCGAGCACGCTGGGCCCGCCGCTGCTGCCGCCGCGGACCTCGGTCCGGGACAGCACGTCGCCGTCGCGCGTGACGGCGACCACGTCGGCCGCCGCGACCGCCGCGCGGGCAGCGGCGAGGTCCTCGACCACCACCACACCGCGGAGCAGCCGCGCGAGCGTGCCCGTCACCGAGGGTGCGCCGCTGACCAGACCCACCGCCCAGACGCCACCCGAGGGCGGCTCCCCGGCATCGCCGTCGTGCTCGTCGTCGCTGGCGATCACCAGCCGCGCCTGTCCGGCCTCCTGGGCCCGGACGTAGCGGAGCGCGTCGACGGCGTCCTCGACCGCGTCGGCGAGCGCGGCGTCGGCGTGCGTGCCGAGCGCGGCCGCGAGCGCCGTCTCGTAACCGGGCTCGACGCGCACGTGGTCGGCGAGCGTCGCGGTGATGCCCGGCAGATCGGTGGACTCCAGCAGCGCGCCGGTGGCGTCCTTGCGAGCGAGCGAGAGCTCGAGCGCGTCGCGGCGGGCGGTCCAGGTGGCCCTGTCGCCGTCGGCGGCCCGTTCAGCCTCGACGAGCTGGACCACCTCGGCGTCGGCGCGCTCCTGGGCCTGCAGGGCCTCCTCGTGAGCGGCGTCGAGACCTTCCTCGCCCTCCTGCGAGCCGACGACCTGCTGCTCGAGGGCGGAGAAGGCTTCCTGGGCGGTGCGGGCGCGCTCGGTCGCGGACTCCAGATCGGCGCGCAACCGGGTCAGCTCGGCCTCGGTGCCCTCCAGCCGGCTGCGGCGGGCGGCGACCTGACCGGTGATCCGGGCGAGACCCTCACGACGGTCGGCGACGCCGCGGTGCACCGCCGCGAGCGACTTCTCCGCCTCGGCGGCAGCGGCCTCACGGTGCTGCCGCTCGGTGACCGCGGCCTGCAGGTCTGCCTGCGCCTTCTCGGCCTCGAGCGCGAGGTCGGCCTCCTCGCCGCGCGCCCGCTTGGCCTGGGCGTCGAGGTCGTCGGGGTCGCGACCGCTCTCGGGCTCGGCGGTGCGGCTGCCCAGCAGGCGGCACCGTTCGGCGGCGAGGCTGGCGGTACCGCGCAGCCGTTCCCGCAGGCTCGAGAGCCGGTAGAAGGTGTCCGAGGCCTCGCTCAGCGCGGGTGCGGCCTTGGCGGCGGCGGACTCGAGCTCGGTGAGCCGGTGCCGCGCGTGCTCCTGGGCAGTCTCGACCTCGGCGCGGCGGGTCCGCAGCGCGGTCTCGTCGGCCTGCTCCTGGGCGAGGGTCGCCGTCAGCTGCACGAGGTCGTCGGCGAGCAGGCGCGCCTTGGCGTCGCGCAGGTCGATCTGGACGACCTGGGCGCGGCGCGCCACCTCGGCCTGCCGGGCCAGCGGTCCGAGCTGGCGCCGGATCTCGCCGGTCAGGTCGGTGACACGGGCGAGGTTGCCCGCCATCGCCTCCAGCTTGCGGAGCGCCTTCTCCTTGCGCTTGCGGTGCTTGAGGACGCCGGCGGCCTCCTCGATGAAGTGCCGCCGCTCCTCCGGGCTGGCCTGCAGCACGGTGTCGAGCCGGCCCTGCCCCACGATGACGTGCATCTCGCGACCCATGCCGGTGTCGCTCAGCAGCTCTTGGATGTCGAGCAGCCGGCAGGAGGTGCCGTTGATCGCGTACTCGCTGCCGCCGTTGCGGAACAGCGTGCGCGAGATCGTCACCTCGGTGTAGTCGATCGGCAGCGCACCATCGGTGTTGTCGATCGTCAGCGACACCTCGGCGCGGCCCAGCGGCGGCCGGGAGGAGGTGCCGGCGAAGATCACGTCCGCCATCGCGCCGCCGCGCAGCGTCTTGGCGCCCTGCTCACCCATCACCCAGGCGAGCGCGTCGACGACGTTCGACTTCCCCGACCCGTTCGGGCCCACCACACAGGTGATCCCCGGCTCCAGATGCAGCGTGGTCGCCGACGCGAACGACTTGAAGCCGCGCAGCGTCAACGTCTTCAGGTGCACCCGGTCAGCCTAGACGGCGCCGCGCCGGGATCCGGCCACCACCACACCCGCGGCCCGCTCCTCGCCCGGCCACGAGATCGGACTCCGGCTCGAGATCGGACCACCGGGCGTGCGATCTCGGGCCGGAGGTCCGATCTCGTCGCTGGTCGCGAGCCGGTAGGGACGGGAGGGGACTGCTCAGGAGGCGACGGTCAGCTGACGGCGGGATCGCCGTCGTCGTCGTCACCGTCGTCGTCGACCTCGACCTCGTACGCCTGCTCGACGACGTCGGCCTCGGCTGCTTGGTCCTCGAGGTCCGGGCGGGCGGTGCCGGGATGGTAGTCCTCGCCCCGCTCGGCCTCGCCGTCGGCCAGCAACGGGTTCGCCGGGTCCAGCTCGTCGGGCTCGGCGAGCCCGGCCTCACGCCAGTCGTCGCTCGGGAGTGACATGGTTCCTCCTCGCTCCGTGATGGGTGGGTTCCATCGTCCCGCACGGACTCAGCCCAGGTCGGGGAACCAGAGTCCGATCTCGCGGTTGGCGGACTCCGCGGAGTCCGATCCGTGCACCAGGTTCTGCAGGACCGCCAGGCCCCAGTCGCGGGCGAGGTCGCCACGGATCGTCCCCGGCGCGGCCACGGTGGGGTCGGTGGCGCCCGCGAGCGAGCGGAAGCCCTCGATGACCCGGTGGCCCTCGACGACGGCCGCCACGACAGGCCCGGAGCTCATGAACTCCACCAGGGGGCCGTAGAACGGCTTGCCCACGTGCTCGGCGTAGTGGCCGGCGAGGAGATCGGCGTCGGCGGTGCGGAGCTGCAGCGCGACCACCGAGTAGCCCTTGGCCTCGATCCGGCGGAGGATCTCACCGGTCAGGTGGCGCCGGACGCCATCGGGCTTGACGAGGACGAGGGTGCGCTCGGGCACGGGTGCGTCGGTCATGCGCTCAACCTATCTTCGAGCGCGGCCCGCTCCGCACGCTCGGTGTCGATGCGTCGGCCGAGCAGGATCGCCACCACCCACAGCACCGCGAACACCCCGCCGACGCCGTACATCGCGGGCACCACCAGCCCGGCGGCGATCAGCAGCACCTGGAGCAGCGAGCCGAGCCACAGCCCGACCGGGCGTCGTACGAGGCCCGCCGCGACCAGGCACAGCAGCACTCCGCCGCCGGCGACCGCCCAGATCGGCCCGACGCTGGTGCCCGGCTCACGCAGCCCGAACGCGACCAGCGCCGCGAGCACGATCACGAAGATCTCGAACGTCAGCACCGCCGAGCAGAAGACCCCACGCGCGGAGCGCTTCGGGCGGGCAGCGGGGCCTGACGTGGTCACCGGTCCAGGATAGGGCCGGGTATCACCTGGCGGCCGCGGCGCTCCTCAAGACGAGCCGTGCACACCCGCCCCGCGGTCTGCGGGCTCGCTCGGGAAAGGACTGACCATGCCCCGCTTCTGCGTCAACGACAACGCACAGGACAACGGCGACCACGAGGTGCACGACCTGTCCTCGGGCACCTTCTGCCTTCCGAACCCGGCCAACCGCGTCGACCTCGGCTTCCACGCCGACTGCGGATCCGCCGTGGCCGCAGCCGGCGCCGTGCTCGGGCAGGTCAACGGCTGCATGTACTGCGCACCCGCCTGCCACACGAGCTGACGGGCGGACCTGCCTCAGTCCTCGCCGAAGCCCGCCTCGATGTCCGCGGCGATCGCCTCGAGCGCGGCGTCGGCCTGCGGACCCGACGCGCTCAGCTCCACCTCGGCGCCACCGACGAGACCGAGCGCCATCAGCGCGAGCACGCTGGCCGCGTCCACGCCGTTGATCGTGACGTCCGCGTCGAACTCCGACGCCTTCCTGGCCACGACAGCGGCCGGGCGGGCGTGGAGGCCGAGCGAGTTCGCCAGCACCAGCGTGCGCGAGCGTGCCCCCGCGCCTGCGGGATCCGCTGCGGCAGGCGGAGCACCGTCGTCGTCACCCGCGGGTGCTGCGAAGGAGGCGACGGCGGTCCGCGCGGCGCGGATCACCGCGTCCAGGTCGCCGCCGCCCTGCGCGGACACCGCGGACGCCACGGCCGCCTCCACGAAGGGGGCCTCCACGAGCCGGACCCGGTCGTCGTCGAGCACCTCGAGGACCGACTCTGCCGTCAGCGTGGCGGAGCCGAGGTCGGTGAGGATCACGACGCCCTCGGCGCCGTCGGCCAACGCTCCGGAGACGGCCTGCTCGACGAGGTCGTAGCTGGTCCCGACCCGGCCGTCCTCGGTGCCGCCCGCCGGCGTGATCGACACGTCGGGCGCCATCTGGCCCGCGACCTCGACGACCCCGGCGGCGAGCTGTGCCGAGTGGCTGACCAGCACCAACGCGATCGCCATCACGAACCTGCCGCAGCGGCCGCGGCCTCCAGCAGCAGCGCGGACGACTCCGCACCGGGGTCACGATGACCGATGGCCCGCTCCCCCAGGTAGGACGCCCTGCCCTTGCGGGCCACCAGCGGGTCGGTCGACTCCGCCCCGGCACGTGCCGCGTCGGCGGCGGCCCGCAGCGCCTCGGGTGCGCTGCCGCCCCGGTCGGCCACCTGCTGCGCGGCCGCGGCGGCGGGTGACCAGGCGTCGACCATCGTCTTGTCGCCCACCTCGGCCTTGCCACGCGCGACCACGCCCTCCAGGCCGGCGGCGAGCACCGCCGCCACCCCGGCGGCGTCGATCTCTGCCGCGTCCGCCACCTTGGCGCCGCGCAGGAACGCCGTGCCGTACAGCGGACCGGCGGCGCCGCCGACGGTGGACATCAGCGTGGTGGCCACCAGCTTGAGGACGTCACCCACGGTCGCGGGCTCCGCGGCGTCGAGCTTGCCCAGGACCGCGCTGTAGCCACGGTGCAGGTTCTCGCCGTGGTCGCCGTCACCGATCAGCCGGTCCAGGTCGATCAGGTCCTCGCGTCGCTCGGCCACCACGGCGGCGCTGCGCCGCACCCAGTCCAGCGCCCAGTCGATGCCGACCCCCGTCATCAGATGCCCCAGCGCAGGGCTGCGGTGTGCACCGGGGCATCCCACAGCGCCGTCGACTCCTCGTCGAGGCGCAGCACCGTGATCGAGGCGCCCTGCATCTCGAGCGAGGTGATGTAGTTGCCCACCAGCGACCGGGTCACGTTCACGCCGAGAGCCTCGAGCCGGGCACGGGCATGGCGGTAGACGATGTAGAGCTCCGAGCTCGGGGTGCCGCCCATGCCGTTGACGAAGAGCAGCGCGTCCTCACCGCTGCCGAGGCCGAGGTCCTCGATGATCGGGTCGAGCAGCAGGTCGGTGATCTCGTCCGCCGGCGCAGCCTTGATGCGGCGGCGCCCGGGCTCGCCGTGGATGCCGATGCCGATCTCGATCTCGTCCTCGGGCAGGTCGAAGCTCGGCTTGCCGGCGTGGGGCACGATGCACGCGCTCAGCGCCACCCCCATCGAGCGCACGTTGTCGTTCACGCGGGTCGCGACGGCGAGCACGGTGTCGAGGTCGTCACCCCGCTCGGCCGAGGCGCCCGCGATCTTCTCGAGCAGCACGGTGCCGCCGACGCCGCGTCGCCCGGCCGTGTAGAGCGAGTCCTCGACGGCGACGTCGTCGTTGACGACGATCGCCTTGACCGGGATGTCCTCCGCGTCGGCGAGCTCTGCCGCGGTCTCGAAGTTGAGGACGTCGCCGGTGTAGTTCTTGACGATGTGGAGCACACCCGCTCCGCCGTCGGCCGCCTGGGTCGCCGCGAGGATGGGGTCGGGCGTGGGCGAGGTGAACACGGGCCCGGGTACCGCCGCGTCGAGCATGCCGACACCGACGAACCCGCCGTGGAGCGGCTCGTGACCGCTGCCGCCACCGCTGACGAGACCCACCTTGCCGGCGACCGCACCGCCGGCACGCGCGATGTAGGGCAGCTCGGGGTCGGCACCGGCCACGACGATATCCGCATGTGCCTGCACGAACCCTTCGACGCTCTCCGGAACGACATCGTTCGGGTCGTTGATCAACTTCTTCACAGCCGGCTCCTTCGCTTGCGATGACAGCGGCAGCACTCCGCCGTGCCCACTCTCCCGCGAACCATCGCGCGCGCGGGCGGATTTGGGAGGATCGTGCGGGCGCGACGGCGTGACGCCCGTCACAAGGCACGGGTCAGGACTGCGCGGCCTGGGCCCGGCTCAGCGGGGCTGCTGCTGGGAGATCGCGCTCGTGAGGTGGACAAACAGCGCGTAGTTCGGCACGTTGGCCAGCGAGACGCCGGCGAAGCGGCCCTGGGGCACCCTCGCGACCCCGACGTTGCCCTGGTGCAGGGTGACGCCCCCGAACTCGTTCCAGGGCAGCAGCTTGCGCCCGGCGGTGATGCCCTCGCGGCTGACCGCGAGCGATCCGAACGGCACCGTCTCACCGCGGTTGAGCGCCTCGATCGCCGGGCGGTACTTCGCCTCGACGGTGCGCTGCTGCACGAGCGCCTGCAGGTCGGTGGCGTCCTGCAGCCCGGTCAGCACGACCTGCTTGAGGCCCGGTCCGCTGATCCCGTGGTTGGCCGCGTTCTTGGCCGGGGTGATGACGTAGTCGACGTCCCGCCAGGGCAGTGCGTGGTGGCGGTTGCCCGTGACGATCCGCACGCCGTCGGCGAAGGTCTGGATCAGCTGGCCGTTCTTGGGGATCGCGAGGGAGAGGAACACCAGGCCGAGCAGGCCGAAGAACACCGTGCCGAGGTAGTAGGGCCACTCGTCCTTGCTCAGCCCGCTCAGCAGGAAGAACCCGGCGAGGCCCACGAAGCCCGCCCCGAAGATGATGCCGAAGAACGAGGAGCTCGCGGTCCGGGAGTGCGCGCTGATCGGCTGCCCGTACTCGTGGCCCAGCTGCGCCCGCAGGGCCACGTCCTGCCGCCAGCGCAGATAGGTCATCACTCCGAACGCCACACCGATCACGACCAGGGCGATGCCGACCCACTGGGCGACCTGGTTCGTGCGGATCGCGTTCGCGAGCACCTCGGCGTAGGTGTCGGTGCCGGTGCGGATCCCGTTGCGAGTCGTCTCGCAGAGGTCCCCCGGGCGCATCCGGTCGCCACCGCAGGTCGCGGTGACGGTCGCGCTCGCCGTGAGCACGTAGGTGACCGCACCTCCGACCGTGACGACCGCCAGCGTGGCGAACGCGGCGACCGGGGTGGCGCCGAACTTGGCACCGCCGTCCTTCTGGGGTGCGGGCGAGGTCGACGGCGAGTCAGCG
Source organism: Pseudactinotalea suaedae (assembly GCF_009733815.1). Taxonomy (GTDB): domain Bacteria; phylum Actinomycetota; class Actinomycetes; order Actinomycetales; family Beutenbergiaceae; genus Pseudactinotalea; species Pseudactinotalea suaedae. The sequence goes on along the minus strand of NZ_WNXY01000001.1, from coordinate 19,718 downwards.
TTGGGCTGCGGCGGCACGGACATGGCGCACACCGTAGTGGCGGGCCGCGGCGTGCCGCATCACGCCCGCCGGGGAGGACTCCCCACCCGAGCGCCGCTCAGCGGCCGGGTGGGGAGCCTGCGGTCACTGACCGCCGAAGCCGGAGGTGGCGACGCCCTTGATGATCTGCCGCTGGAAGATCAGGAACACGATGATCAGCGGCAGCGCCGCCATCACGGCCTGGGCCATCACCTGGGAGTACACGATGCCGTAGGCGCTGATGACGGTCTGCAGGCCGACCGGGAGGGTCATCAGCGAGGTGTCGTTCATGATCAGGAACGGCCACAGGAAGTTGTTCCAGGCGCCGATGAACACGAAGATCGACACGGAGGCCAGGATCGGGCGCGACAGCGGCAGCACCACCGACCAGAAGATCCTGGGGCGTCCGGCGCCGTCGATACGGGCCGCGTCCTCCAGCTCGATCGGGACCTGGTCGAAGAACTTCTTGAGGATGAAGACCATCGCCGGCGCGATCACCTGCGGGAGGATCAACCCCCAGTAGGTGTCGACCATGCGCAGCGCGAGCATCTCGTAGTACAGCGGGATGATCAGCACCTGGCCCGGCACCACGATCGAGGCGATCACGACCGCGTAGAGCCACTTCCGGCCACCGAAGTCGATACGCGCGAACGCGTAGGCGGCGAGCGCCGAGATCGCGACCGTGATCGCCGTGATGATCACCGAGGTGAGCAGCGAGTTCCACGCCCAGATCGGCACGTTCCCGACCGCGAGCACGTCGGCGAAGGACTCGAGCGTGAAGCCGTTCTCGGGGATCCAGCTCGTCGACGACGCGGCATCCTGCTCCGTCTTCAGCGCGGTGTTGACCGCCCAGAGGAAGGGCAGCAGCCAGCCGATCGCCATCAGCGCGAGGATCACGAACGCGACGATCCTGCCCGGACCGGCCTTCTTCTCCGGCCCGCGCCCTCGGCTGCTGACGCGACGCGGGGCGGTGGCTGCGGCGGCGCTCATGAGTCACTCCTTCGCGTGAAACGGAACTGGACGACGGAGACGATGATGATGATCGCGAAGAACACGTAGGAGATCGCGGCCGAGTATCCGAACCGGTAGCCCGTGAACCCGACCTCGTAGACGTACTGCAGGATCGAACGGGTCGCCCCACCGGGTCCGCCACCGGTCATCTGGTACACCTGGTCGAACAGCTTCAGCGAGGCGAGCACCTGCAGCATCACGATCAAGAACGTGGTCGGGAGCAGCTGCGGCATCGTGATCGACCAGAACTGGCGGAACCTGCCGGCGCCGTCGATCGCCGCTGCCTCGTACTGCTGCGGCGGGATGTTCTGCAGAGCCGCGAGGTAGAGCAGGAAGTTGAAGCCGATCGTCCACCACACGGTGGCGATCACCACGCCGATCATGGCGGTCTCGGGCTCCTGCAACCACGCGACGCTCTCGAGGCCGAAGACGTTCAGGACCGCGTTGGCGATACCGAGCTGCGGGTTGAAGATCCATACCCAGATCTGGCTGATGACCGTCGAGGCGAGCAGGAACGGCATGAAGAACGAGAGCCGCCACAGCCACTGCCCCGGCAGCCCCTGCTCGACGAGCACCGCCATCACGAGGGCGATGACCACCAGCGGGATCGTGGACAGCAGCGTGAACCAGGCCGTGTTGCCCAGCGAGCGCCACACGTCGCCGTCGGCAAAGGCCTCCGAGTAGTTGGCGAACCCGATGAGGTTGCCACCCGCGCCGGTGAGCGAGACATCGGTGAAGCTCAGGTAGAGACCATGGATCATCGGCCAGATCAAGAAGGCGATGAAGAACACGAGGAACGGCGCGACGAAGGCCCAGCCGGCGAGCCGGTCTCCCGAGCGGGGCGCGCCCGACCTCACGCGGCGAGCCGGTGCCGCCGTGACGGCGGTCTGTGGAGCGGTGGTCATCTCGTCCTCCTCAGCCCGCGACCGGGTTCGGCTGCCTGATCAGGGCGTTGACACGCCGCATGAACGCCTCGAACCCGCTCGCCGCGTCATCACCTGAGAGCAGCACCCCTTGGACGTACTCCGCGAAGTACTCCTGGAAGTTGCTGCCCGAGCCGCTGAACCAGGCCTCCGGGTCGTAGTTGAGGATGTCGGCCGCGTTGGCGTAGTGCGACTGCGGCACCAGCTCCTCGTACTCAGGGCTCTCCGTGACCGGCAGGAACGCCGGGATGTGCCCGGCCTCCGCCCACCGGAACGAAGAACCCAGCAGATCCGCGACGAACTGGTAGGTCGCGCGCCGGGCATCCGGGTCCGGGTTGTCCTGGTGCGGGAGCACGAACGAGTGTGAGTCGCCGTAGGCCGCGTCGGTCCCGTACAGGTTGGGGATCGTCTGCGCGTCGAGCGCGATGTCCGCCCCGAGCATCGTCGGCAGCTCCCACACACCGGTGAAGAACAACGCGCTGTCCGACCCTCCCGCGAACTCGGCGACCGCGTTGGCGTAGTCGGCGCCACGCGCGCAGATGGTGTCGTCGAGCAACGTCTGCATGAACTCCAGGGCGGTGACCGCAGCGTCGAGCTCATACTCCGCCGAGTCGCCGGTCAGCACCAGCTCCGCGCCCTGCTGCAGGTACAGGCAGTACCAGAGGCGCCACATCTGGGCGCCGTCACCGAGGTAGCCGTACGAGAGTGCGTGGACGCCGGTGACGCCCTGGATCGCGGCCGCGACCTCGAGGAAGTCCTCGCGCGAGCTGATCTCCGCGAGCTGACCGTCGCTGCCGAGCACCCCCGCCTGGTCGCAGATCTCGGTGTTGTACATCATGATGAACGGGTGCGCGTCGAGCGCCAGCGAGTACAACGAGTCCTCGCTGAAGCCCTTCTCCCAGATCGGTCCCGGGAACGTGTCCTCGGTGATGCCGACCTCGGCGAGCATGTCCTGGTCCCAGGGGTCGAGCAGCCCGCCCGGGGCGTAGCCCGGAAGTCGCGACGCGTGCATGATCCCCAGGTCCGGCGCGCGGCCTCCGGCCGAGGCCATGGCCAGCTTCGTGTAGTACGGCGCGCCCCACGCGAGCACGGTCGGCTTGACCGAGTAGACGTCGCTCGCGGCGTTGGCCGAGTCGATGAGGTCGGCCATCTTGATGCCGTCACCGCCGCTGAGCAGGTGCCAGAAGTCGAGGTTCTGGCGTCCAGCCACTCCCCCTCCTGGTGAGCAGCCAGCCAGCAGCGAGCCACCGACAGCAGCAGCGCCGAGCGCGCCGACACCCGTCGTCAGCAGCTGGCGTCTGGTCAGGCCCGTGGTGCGGTCCACCATGCGGATCACTCCCTCGTGACGCGTTCTCCACCCGGGTGCCTCCCCGGTGGCCCAGGCGCCGGTACCTGGGTGTGGCCGACGCTACAGCGCTGTAAAACTTCCCACAAGCGGACGCGCCGCTCGGTAGCATCCCGAGGTGTGCAGGGTTCGGCGATGAGGCCACCAGGTCCGCAGGCGCGCGTGCGCCTCGTGGACGTCGCCGCCCACGCCGGGGTCTCGATGAAGACCGTGTCCAACGTGGTGCACGACAACCCCCACGTCAGTCCGGCCATGCGCGCGCGGGTGGAGCGATCGATCGACGAGCTGGGCTACCGCCCCAACCTCACGGCGCGACGGCTCGCGACAGGCAGGACTGGGATGCTCGCGCTCGCGCTCCCGGAGATGGACCAGCCCTACTACGCCGAGCTCGCACGGCACGTCGCCGAGGCCGCGCCGGAGTTCGGGTACCGCGTGCTGATGGAGCAGACGCTGCTCTCGGCGGACGACGAGCACGCGGCGATCGGCAGCAGCCAGAACGGCGTCGTCGACGGGATCCTGCTGCACCCGGTCCGGTTGACCCCGGAGGAGATCGGTGCGCTGCCGCGCGACCTCCCGCTGGTGCTTCTCGGCGAGAGCGCGCCACCGGCTGCCGACCACGTGATGATCGACAACGTCGCGGCCGCGCGTGCGGTGATCCAGCACCTCGTCGACGCCGGCCGTCGCCGGATCGCGTTCCTCGGCACCGTCGTCGATCAGCTGAGCGACGCGACCGCACCCCGGCTGCAGGGCTACCACGAGGGTCTGGACGACTTGGGTACACCCCAGGCCGACAGGTGCGTGCTGGTGTGCGCCGACTACTCGGTCGAGGCGAGCGAGGCCGCTCTGAGCCGAGCGCTGGCGGACGGGCTGCAGATCGATGCGGTGATGTGCCGCGAGGACCGGTTCGCGGTAGGTGCGCTGCGGGCGCTGCTGCGGGCAGGCAGACGGGTCCCCGAGGACGTGGCGGTCGTGGGCTGGGACGACACCGAACCAGCCCGGTGGTCGCACCCGCAGCTCAGCAGCGTCGCCCCCGACAAGCGGGCGCTCGCACGGGCGGCGCTGCGACTGCTGCACGAGCGGATCATGGGCTACCAGGGCGCCGGGCGGCACGTCCTGGTCCCGCACCGGCTGGTGGTGCGGGCCTCGAGTCAGCCGGCCGGGGACGGCGGCGACGCCGTGGACCGGCGCACCTCGAGCCGGGGCTGAATCAGCAGGTCGTGATCGGGGGCGTCCTCCCGCAGCAGCGCCCTCATGCGAGCCCACCCGAGCTCTCCGAGCATCTGGTGCGGCACCGACTGCGTCGTCAACGAGGGCGACATGAAGCGGGCGAACGGGATGTCGTCGAAGCCCGTGACCGAGACGTCCGCGGGCACGGCGACGCCGCGCTCGAGCAGCCCGTGGACGAGCCCGACCGCGACGAGGTCGTTGAACGCCATCGCCGCCGTCGCGCCGGTGCTGACCACCGCACCCACGGCGGCCAGACCGTCCTCGCTCGTGCCTCCACCGGGCACCCGCACCAGGCTGATGTCGTCCACCGTCGCCGTGAAGTCACCGATGCCGTTGATCCGGTTGCGGTTGGCCACCCCGTCAGGGCCCTCCACGTACACGAACCGCCGGTGGCCCAGGGAGTACAGATGGCGGGTCAGGTGCTCGAAACCGGCACGCGAGTCGACCGACAGCGTCGGCGCGGGCAAGCCCGGGCAGGCTCGGTTGAGCAGCACCACGGGTGCGAGCGCCTCGGCGGACCTGATCAGCTCGGCATCGGACATGCGAGGCGCGCACAGCACGAGCGCGTCGCTGCGGCGGCGGATGTCGGCGGCGAGCAACGGCTCGTCCGTGGCGGACTCGGCGGAGTCGGCCACGAGCACGCGGTAGCCGTCGGCAGCGGCAGCCGAGCTGAGCGCGGCGAGCACCGCCTGCGACGAGGGGTTCGCCAGGTCGGGCACGAGGAACGCGATCGCGCTCGTCTGGCCCATGGCGAAGCTGCGGGCGAGGTGGTTCGGGGCGTAGTGCAGCTCGCTGGCTGCCGCCCGCACGCGATCGGCGACCCCCGGGTCTCCGGCGAACCGACCGTTCATGACCCTCGACACGGTCGACGCCGACACCCCGGCCCGCGCCGCTACCTCCGCGATCGTGGTCGCGTCCGGCCGTCTCGTGACCACTGCCCGTCCTCTCGTGTACTGACCGGTCCCCGGCGGGGCAAGCGCTGCGACATCTTAGGTTCGCCGAGGCACTGCTGAGCGCGGCGCCACGTCGCCGACGGAGTGCCGGCGACGTGGCGGACCGGCGGTGAGGGCGAGCGGCGTCAGCCGTCCAACGAGGCGGACAGCTCGTCGATCCACTGCTGCGCACCCTCCGCCGAGGTCACCCGACCGAACAGGATCTCCGACTCGATGCGCTGCGACAGCTCGTTGAGGATCGCGCCGCCGGCGGGCTGCGGAGGTGCCACCACGCCGATCTCGAGAACCTCGGTGAGGTACGCGGCCGCCTGGGCGTCGGCGGGCGCCAGCAACGGCTCGACCACCGCGAGCGTGTCCGGGTTGAAGGGCAGCCCCCGGTCCGACAGGATCAGCTCGGCCGCAGCAGGCTGGTTGAGCAGCCAGTCGACCAGCAGCGCCGCCTCCGCAGGGTTCTCGGACTGCGAGGCGATCGCCCAGAACTGCGACGGCAGCACCGCGACGCCGGAGACACCGGTCGAGCTCGGCGGTGTGAGGATCTCGATGTCGCTGCCCGCGCCGGCCTGGTAGGCCGCGATCTGGTTGCTGTAGCTGAAGGCCATCGCCGCGCGGCCCGTCCCGAACAGGCTGAGGTCGGGCGTGACGTTCCAGTGCTCGACGATCACCGAGGGATCGGGCAACCCGCCGTCGGCGACGAGGCCCACCTCCATGTCGTACCACTGCTGGATGACGTCGGCCTCGACCGCCAGCCGGCCCTCCCAGTCGTAGATCCCGGTCTCGGTGTACTGCGCCACATAGGTGCCGAGGATGTCCTGCAGCCGCAGGTCCAGCCCCACGACGTCGTCGCCGGCGTTGGCCGAGATCTCGTTGGCGATGCCGACGAAGTCCTCCCACGTCCAGTCGGGCTCGGGCAGCGGGACACCTGCCTGCTCGAACAACGCCGGGTTGACGAGCACGCCGATCGCGTTCCCGCCGGTGGGCAGCCCGTACAGCGTCTCGTCGACGACGGCGTTGGTCAGCGTGAACTCGGGGTACGCGTCGGTCGGCAGCTGGTCGGAGACCGTGGCCAGGTCGAGCAGCGCGCCGGCGGCGCCGTACTCCTGAGGCTTGGCTCCCCCGAGCGCGAACACGTCCGGAGCGGTACCGGACGCGAAGTCCGTGGCGAGCCGGTTGAACAGGTCGTCGGGTGCACCGACCGGTTCCTCGACGACGGTGATGTTCGGGTACTCGGCCTCGAACAGGTCGATCGCCTCGGCCATGATGGCGGCGCGGGCGTCGTTGCCCCACCAGGCGATGTGGAGCTCGACGGGCTGATCGGTCTCGACCTCGTCGGCGTCTCCGCCGGTCCCACCGGACCCTCCGGAGCAGGCCACGAGCGCGAGCGCCGCCGCACCTGCGACGACCGCAGTCGTGATCGAGTGATGTGCAGATCGCGTCATTGCTGTCTCTCTTCGATCGTCGTGGGCGCGACTGCCTCGCTGCGTCACGCCATCGTGAAAGCGGATTCTCAGAAATCGCTTGCAGCGGACCGTAACAGCGCCGATGGAGGCTGTCAACGGGTTCGCTGAGGGCGACCGGGATACCAGCCGGGAAGACTGCAAACGTTGATATCGCAGCACCTCCGACGTATCTGTTGACGGCTCCGTCGGTTCGTGGTGATACTGGGCGCCTTCGAGAATGCGCTTGCACGAGCGCGGCACGACGACGAGGAGGTCTCGTGAGCAGCATCGGTGAGCTGCGGCGCCTGGCGCGCCGACGCGAGCGCGGCGGGACGCCCGCAGCCAAGGTCCGCCATCCCGACAACCTCGCGGGACACCTGTTCCTCATCCCCTGGTTTATCGGCGTGCTGGCCTTCACGATCGGTCCGATGATCGCCTCGCTGTTCCTGGCGTTCACGGACTACAACCTGCTGCAGCCGCCCACCTGGGCCGGCCTGGACAACATCGTCCGCATGATCGAGGACGAGCGGCTCTGGAACTCCCTGCGGGTCACGCTCGTCTACGTGATCGTCTCGGTGCCGCTGCAGCTGGCGCTGGCGCTCGGCGTCGCGATGCTGCTCGACAAGGGGATGCGCGGGCTGGCGATCTACCGGTCGATCTTCTACCTCCCGAGCCTGCTCGGCGGCTCGGTGGCGATCGCCATCCTGTGGCGTCAGGTGTTCGGCAAGGAAGGCATCGTCAACGCGTTCCTCGCGCTGCTCGGGATCGAGGGACCCGGCTGGATCTCGCATCCCGACTACGCGCTGCTGACGATCATCATCCTGCACGTGTGGACGTTCGGGTCCCCGATGATCATCTTCCTCGCGGGCCTCCGGCAGATTCCGGAGATGTACTACGAGGCCGCCCAGGTCGACGGTGCCGGCAAGCTCCGCCGGTTCGTCTCGATCACGTTCCCGCTGCTCACCCCCATCATCTTCTTCAACCTGGTGCTGCAGATCATCTTCGCGTTCCAGTCCTTCACGCAGGCCTACATCGTCTCGGGCGGGACGGGCGGGCCCTCCGACTCGACCATGTTCTTCACGCTCTACCTGTACCAGCAGGCCTTCACGGAGCTGGAGATGGGCTACGCGTCCGCGATGGCGTGGTTCCTGCTGCTGATCATCGCGGCCTTCACGGCGTTCAACTTCTGGTTCTCGAAGTTCTGGGTCTTCTACGAGGAGGACTCAGGTGTGGACAGGCGGCGAGGCCGTGGGTCGAGGAGGGCAGCATGAGGACGTCACGGCCCCGATCGACGCTCAAGCACGTCGGTCTGATCGCGCTCTCCCTGCTGATGATCTACCCGCTGCTCTGGCTGGTCGTGTCCTCCTTCAAGCCCAACGCGACGATCTTCACCGATCTCAGCATCTTCACCACCGACCTGACCCTCGACAACTACGTGCACGGCTGGACCTCGCAGCAGCTTCCGTTCAGCCGCTTCCTGGCCAACTCGGCGATCCTGTCGCTGGGCGCCATCGTCGGGAACCTGGTGTCCTGCTCGCTCGCCGCCTACGCCTTCGCCCGGCTGCGGTTCGCGGGTCGCAACCTCTACTTCGCAGTCATGCTCGGCACGATCATGCTGCCGTTCCACGTCGTGCTCGTGCCGCAGTTCATCATCTTCCGCGAGCTGGGCTGGCTCGAGACCTTCCTGCCGCTGGTGGTCCCGAAGTTCCTCGCGCTCGACTCGTTCTTCGTGTTCCTCATGGTGCAGTTCATCCGGGGGTTGCCGCGCGAGCTCTTCGAGGCGGCACGCATCGACGGCGCCGGGCACATCCGGATCTACGGCGGCATCACGCTGCCGTTGATGGTGCCCGCCCTCGCGACCACCACGATCTTCACGTTCATCTGGACGTGGGGCGACTTCTTCGGTCCACTGATCTACCTGCGCACGCGCGAGAACTTCACGGTGTCGGTGGCGCTCAAGGGGTTCATCGATGCGCAGTCGACGTCCAACTACGGCGCGATGTTCGCGATGTCGGTGGTCTCGCTGCTGCCGCTGTTCCTGGCGTTCCTGGTCGGTCAGCGCTACCTGGTCAAGGGCATCGCCACAACCGGCATCAAGTAGCGAGGCGGGCGGGTCAGCTCTTGTCGCGGCCGAACACGGCACGCGCCTCGGCCGCGAGGATCACCGAACCGGCCACGAGGACACCCGTGCCGCTGCCGATCCGGTCGTCGTCACCCTGCTCGGCCAGGTCGGCGGCCATCGAGATCGCGTCCGGCAGCGAGGGCTGCACGTGCACGCGGTCCTCCCCGAACACCTCGCGCGCGAGCTCGGCGAGCTCGTCGGCGGGCATCGCGCGATCGAGGCTCGCCTGGGTGACCACGATCTCGGGCAGCACGGGCTCCAGGACCGCGAGGATGCCCTCGGCGTCCTTGTCGTTCATCACGCCGACGACGCCGACGAGCCGCGAGAACGCGAACGCCTCGTCGAGCGCGTCCACGAGAGCCTCGGTGCCGCTGGGGTTGTGCGCGGCGTCGACCAGCACGGTCGGGCTGCGCCGCACCACCTCGAGCCGCCCTGGCGAGGTGACGTCGGCGAACGCGGTCTCGACCACCGCGCCGTCGAGGGCACCGCCACCGAAGAACTGCTCGACGGCGACCAGCGCCAGCAGCGCGTTGTGCGCCTGGTGCTGGCCGTGCAGGGGCAGGAAGATCTCGGTGTACAGGCCGCCGGTTCCTCGGAGGTCGATCAGCTGACCGCCGACAGCGACCACCCGGTTCGCCACGTCGATGTCGAAGCCCTCGGCCACGACGCGGGCGTGGCGCTGCCTGGCGGCGTCGGCGATCACCACGGCCGCGTCCTCGGACTGCGACGCCGTGACGACCACCTGGTCCGGCTCGGTCGCCTTGATGATGCCGGACTTCACGGTCGCGATCTCGGTGATGCTGTGGCCCAGCCAGCGTTCGTGGTCGCGCGCGATCGGGGTGAAGATCGCGACCTCGGCGTCGAGGGTGTTGGTGGAGTCCCACTCCCCGCCCATGCCCACCTCGACGACGGCGACCTCCACCGGTGCGTCGGCGAACGCCGCGAACCCGAGCGCCGTGAGCACCTCGAAGAAGTTCAGCTGCGCCTGCCCGGAGGCCTCGAGGTCCGCGTCGACCATCGCGACGTACGGCTCGATGTCGTGCCAGGTCGCCACGAACTGCTCGGCGCTGATCGACTCGCCGTCGATCGCGATCCGTTCGCGGACGTCGTGCAGGTGCGGGGACGTGAACCTGCCGGTCCGCAGCCCGGTCTCCCGCAGCAACCGCTCGGTCATCCGCGCGGTCGACGTCTTGCCGTTCGTCCCGGTCAGGTGGATCGCACGGAAGCTGCGCTGCGGCGACCCGAGCAGGTCGAGCAAGGTCGCGACCCGCGCGATCGTGGGCTCGATCTTGTGCTCGGGCGCGCGCCGCAGGATCGCACGGTAGATCTCGTGCGCTTCCTTCTCGACGGCGGAGCTCACGCCGGCCTCCTTGCTCATGACTGCGCCACCTTGATGAGCTCGATGCCGACCGTCCGGTCATCGACGCCGTCACCATCGCCGTCGACGACCATCGGTGAGGCCTCGACCGCGACCTGGAGCGCGAGCGTCTCCTCGCCGATGAAGGCGGACCGATCAGCGACCGCCTGCGCCCACGTCCCCGGGACGGAGAGCCGGAGCGTGATCCGGTCGGCCACGTGCAGGCCGGCCGCCTTGCGGGCGTCCTGCACCTGGCGGACCACGTCGCGTGCGTAACCATCGCCGAGCAGCTCGTCGTCCAGCGCGAGATCGAGCACCACGAACCCGCCACCGGGAAGCACCGCGGCCGCGATCGAGTCGCCGAAGCGGTCCTCCACCTTGGTGACGAGGGAGTACTCGCCCTCCTGCAGCGCGACGCCGCCGGCGAGCACCCCCGCCTCGGTCTGCTCCCAGCTGCCTGCCCGCGCCGCCTGGATGACCTTCTGCACGTCCTTGCCGAGCCGCGGTCCCGCCGCCCGGGCGTTGACCTGCAGGGTGGTGACCAGGCCATACCTGGCCGCCGGCGTCTCCGCCTCGCTGACCAGCCGCACCTCCTTGAGGTTGACCTCGTCGGCGATCAGGTCGGCGAAGGGCTGCAGCGCCGCCGGCTCGGGCACCGCGACCACGAGCGAGCGCAGCGGCTGCCGCACCCGCAGCTTGTTGGCCTTGCGCAGCCCGTGGGCCGTGCTGACGACCTCGCGCACGGCGTCCATGGCCGCCACGAGCGCCTCGTCGGCCACGAGCGCCGTCGCGGTGGCGTCCTCGCTGCTGTCGGCGTCGGGCCAGTCGGTCAGGTGCACCGACCGCTGCCCCGTCAGACCGCGCCAGATCTCCTCGGTCACCATCGGCGCCAGCGGCGCCGCGACGCGGCACGTCACCTCGAGCACCGTGAAGAGGGTGTCGTAGGCCTCGGCGTCCTCGGCCCAGAAGCGGTCACGGGAGTTCCGCACGTACCAGTTCGTGACGACGTCGAGGTGGTCCTTCAGCCTCTGCACCGCACCCGGGATGTCGTACGCCTCGAGATCCGCCTTCGCGGCATCGGCGAACGCGCGCGTCTTGGCGAGCACGTAGCGGTCGAGCTCGTCCAGGTCGGCCACGGACCCGGGCGAGGGCGCCGCCGCGACGTAACCTTCGCCGTCGGCCACGGTGTTGGCGTACAGCGAGAAGAAGTACCAGGTGTTCCACAGCGGCAGCAGCACACCGCGCACCTGCTCGCGGATCGACTCCTCCGCGACGATGAGGTTGCCGCCGCGCAGCACCGGCGACCCCATGAGCGAGAGCCGGACGGCGTCGGAGCCGTAGGTGTTCCACATCGCGTACGGGTCGGGGAAGTTGCGCAGCGACTTGCTGGCCTTGCGGCCGTCGTCGCCCAGCACGATCCCGTGGCTGATGCAGGTCTGGAACGCCTGCCGGTCGAACAGCGCGGTCGCCAGCACGTGCATCGTGTAGAACCACCCGCGGGTCTGGCCGATGTACTCCACGATGAAGTCGCCCGGGTAGTGGTGCTCGAACCAGTCCTGGTTCTCGAACGGGTAGTGCACCTGCGCGAACGGCATCGACCCGGAGTCGAACCACACGTCGAGGATGTCCGGGATGCGGCGCATGGTGGAGCGCCCGGTCGGATCATCCGGGTTCGGCCGCGTCAGCTCGTCGATGAAGGGCCGGTGCAGGTCGGTGACCGGTACGCCGAAGGCCTCCTCGAGCTCGGCGAAGCTGCCGTAGACCTCGATGCGCGGGTACTCGGGGTCGTCGCTCATCCAGACCGGGATCGGGGTGCCCCAGTAGCGGTTCCGCGAGACCGACCAGTCGCGTGCGTTCTCGAGCCACGTGCCGAACTGCCCGTCCTTGATGTGGTCGGGCACCCAGGTGATCTCCTGGTTGAGCTCGACCAGGCGGTCCTTGAACTCGGTGACCCGGATGAACCAGGACTCGACGCCCTTGTAGATCAACGGGTTGCGGCACCGCCAGCAGTGCGGGTAGGAGTGGTCGTAGGTCTCCTGCCGCAGCAGCACGGTGCCGGGCGTCACCGACGAGGCGGTCTCGCCCCGGGTCGCGCGCTTGAGGTCGGCGATGATCGGCGCGTTGGCGTCGAACACGAGCTGATCCGCGTAGTCCAGGACCGGCTCGGTGAACCTGCCGTCCGCGCCGACCGGCATCACCGCCTCGATGCCCTCGCGGTCGGTGACCGCCTTGTCGTCCTCGCCGAACGCACCCGCGGTGTGGACCAGGCCGGTGCCGTCGGTGGTGGTGACGAAGTCGGCCTCGACGATCCGGAACGCGTTCTTGTGACCGAGGTAGTAGGAGAACGGCGGCGTGTAGCTGCGCTCGAGCAGGTCGGCGCCCTTCAGCCGCTCGACCACCTGCTCCTCGACGTCCTCGACTCCCTCGTTCTTCAGCTCGCGCGCGTACGCCTGCAGGCGCTCCGCCGCGAGGACGTAACGCTCGGTCGAGCCCGTCGCGTCCGAGGTCACCACCACGTAGTCGATGTCGCGGCCGACGACGATCGCGAGGTTGCTCGGCAGCGTCCAGGGCGTCGTGGTCCAGACGAGCGCGAGCTCGCCGGTGGCCAGGCGCAGCCCGACCGTCACGGCCGGGTCCTGGCGCATCTGGTAGACGTCGTCGTCCATCCGGAGCTCGTGGTTGGACAGCGGCGTCTGGTCGCGCCAGCAGTACGGCAGCACGCGGTAGCCCTGGTAGGCCAGCCCCTTGTCGTACAGCCGCTTGAACGCCCAGATCACCGACTCCATGTACCAGGGCTCGAGCGTGCGGTAGTCGTTCTCGAAGTCCACCCAGCGCGCCTGCCGGGTGACGTACTCCTCCCACTCGCCGGTGTAGCGGGACACCGAGTCGCGGCAGGCGGCGTTGAACGCCTCGATCCCCATCTCGTCGATCTGGGCCTTGTCGGTGATGCCGAGCAGCCGCTCGGTCTCGAGCTCGACCGGCAGCCCGTGGGTGTCCCACCCGAACCGGCGCTCCACCCGGCGCCCCAGCATCGTCTGGAACCGCGGCACGACGTCCTTGGTGTAGCCGGTGAGGAGGTGACCGTAGTGCGGGAGACCGTTCGCGTAGGGCGGCCCGTCGTAGAAGACGAACTCGTTCGACCCGTTGTCACCGGCCGGCCGGGCGTCGATCGAGGCCTGGAAGGTGCCGTCGGCCTTCCAGAACGCGAGGACGTTCTCCTCGAGCTCGGGCAGGTTCGGTGAGCTGACGACGCCCTCGTCCGACGGCGGTGTGGCCGGGCTGGCATCGCGGTGGCGGGGGTAGGTGCTGGCCATCGTGTGGTCCTCTGGGAGCGGGTGGTCGGGCGTCGTCCGCGAGGACGACCCGCCCGTGAGCGAACCGCGGTACCACCTCGCTTGCCCCGCTCACCCGGTTGTGCTTCGGGTGGCGTGACCACTCCACGACGGCTGTGACGGGCCTGCCCCGTCCGGTTCTACTGGGCACCCGCCCCACCTCTCGCAGGGCGAGAGGTGTCGAGAGCGCCGTTCTTCCGGAGGCTCGCCGGTGATGGCCGGGTCGATGCCTGTGGCCCTCATACTACGCCGCCGCACCGCGCGGGCCAGGTCATATGGGCTTCGCCACACCGCCACCTGCTCGTCACGTCGCGGTGGGTTGGCGGCCACCGGGCAGGTCTTGCCTAGTCCCTGGCCGACTGCTCACCCGCGACCCGACGGAGCTATCAGGAATGACCGCGCTCGCTCCCCCACCTGCTCGACGAAGGTCAGCGGTGCGTACCCGCATGCTGATGCGTGAGGGGTTGCTGTTCTGGGCCCTCATCATCCCGAACCTCGCCGCGATCGTCGTGTTCGGCTACTACCCGACGCTGTACAACCTCGTGCTCAGCTTCACCGACTGGGACTTCGTGCAGCCCGCGCCGGTGCTGGTCGGCCTCGAGAACTACGTCGACCTCTTCCAGCCGGGCTCGCTGCTGATGGAGGCGCTCACCAACACGGCGCTCTTCGTGCTGTTCACGGTCGCCGGCACCATGGTGGGTGGCCTCGCGATCGGTGGCCTGCTCGCGCAGCGGCTCCGCTTCAGCGGCGTCGTGCGCACGATCGCGTTCGCACCGCACATGCTCCCCGGCGCGGCGGTCGGTGTGCTCTGGCTCTTCCTCTTCGACCCGAACTACGGTCTGAGCCGCTGGTTCTTCGAGATGTTCGGCGCCGACTCGCCCCGGTGGACCACCACCTCCGACTTCTCGCTCTGGGCCATCATCATCGCCTCGGCGTGGCAGCGGCTCGGGTTCGTCGCGATCATCTACTACGCCGCGATCCTCGACCTGCCCAAGGACATCTTCGAGGCCGCCTCGCTCGACGGGGCGCGCGGCTGGAAGCTGTTCAGGCACATGACGCTGCCGCTGCTCAGCCCGATCACGTTCTTCCTCACGGTCACCGGGATCATCGCGGCGGCCCAGACGTTCGACATCATCGCCACGCTGACGGGCGGCGGGCCCGGGACGTCGAGCACCACGCTGCCGTGGCTGATCTACGACCAGGCCTTCGTGAGCTTCAACATCGGCAACTCCGCAGCCACGGCCACCGTGATGTTCGTGCTCCTGCTGGTCGTCACCCTCGTCCAGACCCGTTACGCCTCGAGGCAGGTCCACTACTCATGACGCTCACCTCGCCACGGCCGATCGCTCCGGCCGACGCCGTTCCCGCACCCGCCGCCGAGGCCGACGAGGGCACCCGTACGGGGATCCGCCCGGAACGGGACCGTCGCAGGGCGCCACGCCGCTCCCGCTCTGCGGCCATCGCCCTGTACATCCTGCTGGGCTTCGTCTTCGCGGTGTTCGCGGTCCCGATCTACTGGTTGTTCAGCTCCTCGCTCAAGCCCGAGAACGAGATCTACACGTTCCCGCTGACGTGGATCCCCAGCTCGCTGGAGTGGGGCAACTTCGCCGAGGCGTGGCGTTCGGCCCCGTTCGGCGCGTTCCTGCGGAACTCGGTCATCACCACCGTGGTGGGCACCGTGCTCGAGATCGGCGTCGCGCTGCTGTCGGCCTACGCGTTCGCCTTCGTGCGGTTCCGCGGCAAGATGCTGATCTTCGCCGTGATGGTCGGCTCGCTGATGCTGCCCGGCCACATCACGCTGCTCGTCAACTACATCACGGTCGCCGGCCTGGGGTGGTTGAACACCTACCAGGGCCTGATCCTGCCCGGCATCGGGTCCGCGTTCGCGATGTTCCTGATCTACCAGCAGATGCGTCAGGTGCCCGGTGAGCTCGTCGACGCAGCGAAGATCGACGGCGCGGGCCATGTCCGACGCATGTGGAACGTCGTCGCCCCGATCTGCCAGCCGATGATCCTCACCGCGACCCTGATCGTGATGATCGGCAAGTGGAACGACTTCGTGTGGCCGCTGATCGTGACCTCCACGGCGGACATGCGCACCCTTCCGATCGGGCTGATGTTCCTGCGCAGCCAGGAGGGCTACGACTCCTGGGGTCCGGTGATGGCCGGCACCGTCATCGTCGCGCTGCCGATGCTCGTCGTGTTCTTCCTCGCCCAGCGCCGCATCGTCGGCGGCATCGTCTCGGGCGCCCTCAAGGGCTGACCACGCGCCCTCCCCGCCTCCCCTTCCACCGATGTTTCCATCCCCAACAAGGAGTCCCCATGCCTGACCTCACGCTCTCCCGCCGCCGCCTGCTCACCGTGCTGGGCATGGGCGCCGGTGCTGCGGCCCTCGCCGCATGCACCGTCCCCACCTCGAGCGGCTCGTCCGGCGGGGGCGGTGACGCCGGTGGCTCCGGCAGCAACCTCCGTGCCGACATGAAGCAGGCCGCGCTCGGCGAGATCCCCTCGCAGTACCAGGGCCGGACCAACATCCTGTTCTGGGCCCCGTGGACCGGTGCGCTGTTCGACGTGCTGGCCGAGGCCTTCACGATGTTCAACGACTCGCAGAGCGACATCTACGCAGCGGTCGAGTCGGTCGGCGGCTACGCCGACCTCAACACCCAGTTCACCGCGGCACTGCAGGCCAAGGCGGTCCCGGACATGGTCTGCTTCCCGGAGCTGCAGTGGCTCCAGTTCTACTTCGCCGGTGCACTGACCCCGCTGGACCCGCACTTCACGGACGAGTGGAACCTCGACATCTACCTGCAGAACTACATCGGCGAGGGCAAGGCGGGCGAGGAGACCTACGTGGTCCCCTTCGCGCGCTCGACGCCGCTGTTCTACTACAACAAGACGGCGTTCTCCGAGCTCGGCCTTCCGGTCGACACCCAGTACACCTGGTCCCAGCTGCGTGAGTTCGGACCGGAGATCGCCTCGCTGACCTCCTCCGGGCAGCCGGTCAAGACCTTCGCCTACGGCGCCGACGACGCCTGGTTCGCCTCCTCCTGGCTGTGGGCGTTCGACGGCCAGTGGGCCGACGGCTTCACCGTGATGCCCGAGGAGGCCCCGGTGCAGGACCTGATGACCTTCGCCAAGGAGTGGGTCCATGTCGACGGGCACGCCTACCAGGCTCAGGCCGCGCACACCGACTTCCAGACCGGTCTCGTCACCGCGGTGCACGGCTCGACGGCGTCGATGCGCGGCCTCACCGACGCGGTCGACTTCGAGCTGGGCGCCGCGTTCATGCCGGGCGAGGTCAACCAGCCGCCGCGGGTGCCGACGGGCGGCTCCGGGTTCTCGCTGGTCAAGACCGACTCGCAGGAGCGCCAGGACGCGACCGCCGAGCTGCTCAAGTTTCTCGGGACCCCGGAGATGTCCGGTTGGTACCACATGAACTCCGGCTACGTGCCGATCGTCACGGCTGCTCGGGACGAGCCCGAGGTCCAGGAGCTGCACGCGTCCAACCCGAACTTCACGGTGGCGATCGACCAGCTCGAGAACGCGCAGACCGTCGCACCTGCGCTCTGGTTCCAGGCCGGCGTCCAGGCCCTGGGTCAGGCGTTCGCCACTCTCACGGGCGACGACGCCGATGTGCAGGCCACGATCGACACGCTGCGGGGCGAGCTCGAGGGCGTCCTCGAGGACAACCGGGACGACCTCGAGGCCCTCGGGATCGCCTGAGCCTGCCCACCCCTGAACAGAGAGCAGGACAGACATGACACAGCACAAGCTGCTGGTGGTGTCGGTCGACGCGATGCACGTCGACGACATCCCCTTCGCACGGACCCTGCCGGCGTTCGCTCAGATCCTGGAGCGCGCGGCGGTCGCCGAGATCGAGGGCATCTACCCCTCGGTCACCTACCCCAACCACACGGCGCAGACCACCGGCTGCCCGCCGGCTCGGAGCGGGATCTTCAACAACCTCCAGTTCCAGCCCGGGAAGGGCGACAGGTCGGAGTGGTTCTGGGACTCCAGGGCGATCAAGGTCCCGACCCTCTTCGAGGCGGCCAAGGCCGCGGGACTCACGGTCGCCGCGGTGCAGTGGCCCGTGACCGCCAACGAGCAGAACATCGACTGGCTGGTGCCCGAGATCGCCAGCCCCCAGGTGTTCGAGGGCCTCGAGGACCAGTACCGGCAGACCACCGACGAGGCGTCCCTCGAGCGGTACATCCTGCCGAACCTGGATCGGGTGGTGATCCGGGAGCCGAAGCGGAACTACTTCCCGTTCGTCAACCACGTCTCGGAGCAGATCCTGCGCAACGAGCGCCCGGACGTGATGTTCGTCCACCTCGTCGAGGTCGACTCGGCCCGGCACGCCGGCGGCAGCTACGGGCCGCACGTCGAGCAGGCGCTGCGGGAGGTGGACGTCACGCTCGGCTCCTACCTCAAGGCGCTGTCCGACAACGGCGACCTCGAGACGACCAACATCGTGCTGGTCTCCGACCACGGGCACGTGGACACCGAGCAGCACACCAACCTCAACGTGATCTTCGCCGAGCGTGGCTTCCTGCGGCTCGACACCGAGCGCAAGCTGGCCGACTACGACGTGTTCTGCCTCGGCGCAGGCCTGTCCGGGCAGCTGTTCCTCGCCGAGGACCTGACGGCGGAGCGCCGCGCCGAGGTCGAGGCGTTGCTCGCCGAGATCGAGAGCACGCCGGAGTACCGGATCGAGAAGATCTGGACCTCGCAGGAGACGTTGCGCGACTACGGGTTGGACGGTCCCTTCGACTACGTGGTCGAGTCCGAGCCGGGTGTGATCGTCGGGATGCTGCTGGACCGGCGTCCGGTGGTCCGCCGCGGTGACGACGACTTCCCCGCCTACCTCGGCAACCACGGTCACGCACCGCGCCACGGTGGCCAGCCGGTCTTCATCGGCACCGGTCCGGACTTCGCACCCGGTGCGGACGCGGGCCGGCGCAGCATGCTGGACGAGGCACCGACGTTCGCCGCGCTGCTGGGTCTTGACCTGCCCGCTGCCGAGGGCGTGGTCCTCACCGAGCTGCTGGCCACGGCGGCCGTCCCCGCCTGACCGACGCGACGACGACTGCCGCACGAGGACCTGGTCCTCGTGCGGCAGTCGTGCGTCCGGGCTATTTGCCGCCGGTGGTGGCGATGCCTTTGACGAGATATTTCTGGCCGAAGAGGAAGGCCAGGAAGATCGGGACGAGGGAGACGATGGACATCGCGAACATGGCACCCCAGTTGGAGCCGGAGGTGGCGTCCAGGAAGGATCGCAGGGCGATCGGGACGGTGTACATGTCGGGGCTGGTCAGGTAGATCAGCGAGGTGAAGAAGTCGCTCCAGGTCCAGATGAAGGTGAAGATCGCGGTGGTGGCCAGGGCTGGGATCATCAGCGGGATCATGACCTGGCCGAAGATGCGCAGGTGACCGGCGCCATCGATGCGGGCGGCCTCGTCCAGCTCCTTGGGGATGCCGCGGATGAACTGGACCATGAGGAACACGAAGAAGGCGTCGGTGGCCAAGAACTTGGGCAGCACCAGCGGCAGGAACGTGTTCACCATGCCCAGGTTGTTGAAGACGATGTACTGCGGCACCACCACCACGTGGAAGGGCAGCATGATCGTCATCAGCATGATCGCGAACCACAGCGTCCGGAGCCGGAACTTCAGCCGGGCGAAGGCGTAAGCGGCCAGCGAGCAGGAGATCAGGTTCCCCGCGATCGCCCCCAGCACCACGATCCCGGAGTTGACGATGTACCAGTCGAACGGCCGGGCCAGCGCGGTCCAGCCCTGGATGTAGTTCTCGATGTAGAGCTCGTTCAGCCACAACCCCGGGGTCCGGAAGATCACCTCCGTGGGCCGCAACGAGGACACCAGCATCCACACCAACGGGTAGATCATCACCAGGCTGGCGGCGATCAGCCCGGCGTGCTTGAGGACGCTGCTCAGCCGCGCCGAACCACTCCTGCCCCGCCGCCTGGGGGCGGGGCCG
>NZ_WNXY01000020.1 GCF_009733815.1 Pseudactinotalea suaedae | reverse complement strand
GCAGCTCCTCGCGGGTGGTCCGGCGGCTCCAGCCGCGGACCGCCACGAGCGCACCACCCAGCAGCGTGATCAGGCCGGCCACCAGCGCTGCGGTGCCCACACCCTCCGAACCGGTGTCCGGCAGCTGAGCACCAGGCGGCGCCTGCAGCGCAGCGCAGGCATCATCGCTGAGCTGGACCTCACCGTGATCCAGGACCGCCACGTTCAGCAGCCCCGAACCCGCACCGTCACCGGCGCCGTCGGCGCACTCCAGCGACGCCAGGCTCGCCTCGGAGACATCGATGCTCCCGCTCACCTCCACGAGGTAGACATGCACCGCGTCGATCCCGAGCGGCACCTCCTCGGTGAGCCGGTTCTCGGCCGACCCGGCCTCGCCCAGACCCGTGAAGGTGTCGAGCACCGCCACATCACCAGGAGCGGTGTTCGTGACCTGCACCGAGGTCACCTCGATCCCCTCACCGAAACGCAGCTCGTCCGAGAGCACGTAGCTGGTCGGCAACCCACCGGTGTTGGTCACCTCGATCTCGTAAGAAACGATGTAACCACCGTCATCAGACTGGTTCGGACCCGAGGCGATCGTCTTGTCCAGACCCACCGACGGCTCGACCGTGACACAGGCATCCGCCTCGTCAGTCAGGTCGTTGTGCGACAGACCCGCCGTGTTGGCAAACCCACCGCTCTCACCCGAACCCGGCGCCGCACACTCCAGCGACTCCGAACCGAAGGAACCCTCCCCGATCGAGGCCACCACGGCCACCGTGTAGGTGTGCGTCCCACCGGCAGCCAGCGGCACATCGACCGCGAC
>NZ_WNXY01000019.1 GCF_009733815.1 Pseudactinotalea suaedae | reverse complement strand
CGAGGACACCAGCATCCACACCAACGGGTAGATCATCACCAGGCTGGCGGCGATCAGCCCGGCGTGCTTGAGGACGCTGCTCAGCCGCGCCGAACCACTCCTGCCCCGCCGCCTGGGGGCGGGGCCGGCGGGCATGGTCGCGGCCACCGGCTGGTCCGCGATCGTGGCATCAGTCATCGTAGAACACCCAATACTTGGCAGCGAGGAAGTTGATGGCCGTGAAGGCGCCGATGATGATCAGCAGCAGCCACGCCATCGCCGAGGCGTAACCCATCTGGAAGTTCGTGAACCCACGCTCATACAGATACAACGTGAAGAACAACGTCGAGTCCGACGGACCACCCGAACCGTTGGAGACGATGTAGGCCTGGGTGAAGGACTGGAACGCCCCGATGATCTGCAGCACCAGGTTGAAGAAGATGATCGGGGACAGCAACGGCATCGTGATCTTGACGAACTTCCCCACCCGGCCAGCACCATCCAGGGACGCCGCCTCGTAGTACATCGTCGGGATCTGTCGCAACCCCGCCAGGAAGATCACCATCGGCGAGCCGAACGTCCACACGTGCAGCAGGATCAGCGTCCACAACGCATACTCCGGGTCCGAGACATACCCGGTGGTGGCATTGATGCCGAAGGCCTGCAGCACCTGGTTCACCAGACCCGTGGTGCCGAAGATCTGCCGCCACAACAACGCGATCGCGACCGAACCACCCAGCATCGAGGGCAGATAGAACACCGACCGGTAGATCGGCAACCCCCGCATCCCCTTGTCCAGCAGCAGCGCGATCGCCAACGCCAGGATCAGCTGCAACGGCACACCCACCACCACATAGGTGAACGTCACC
>NZ_WNXY01000018.1 GCF_009733815.1 Pseudactinotalea suaedae | reverse complement strand
GACGCCGGTGCGTAGTCGTGAGGCTGGGGGTTGGTCGCCGGCGGCGGTGTGGGCTCGATGGTAGTTGTAGTGGATGTTCCAGGTGCCGATCGCGGCGGCTCGTTTGGCTTCTGACTCCCAGGCGCGGGAGTAGAGCAGCTCTTCGGCCAGGATCCGGTTGTAGCGCTCGACCTTGCCGTTGTGGCGGGGTGTGTAGGGCCGGGTGCGCTGGTGCCGGGAGGCGCTGGCCAGGACGGTGCGGGTGAAGTCGCGGGCGCGGTAGTTGGAGCCGTTGTCGGTGATCACGCGCACGATCCGGGTGATGCCGTGGGCTTTGAAGAACGCCCGGGCGCGGGCGTAGAAGGCGATCGTGGTGGCTGCCTTCTCATCAGGCAGCGCCTCGGTGTAGGCGAGCCGGGAGTAGCCATCGACGATCGAGTGCAGGTACACGTATCCGGCGCGCGCGCCAGCCTTCTTGGCGGCCCTGGTCTTCTTGTGCTGGGCGCTGCCCTGGCCGTGGGCGCGCCAGCCGCCACCGTCGGGGATCCGGCCGACCTTCTTGACGTCCAGGTGCACCATGTGGCCGGCGAACCTGGCGGTGATCGTGCCCACCGCGCGGTTGCTGGAACCGTCCGGATCCAGATCCTTGCGCCGGTTGATGCCGAGCCGCACCAGCCAGCGACCCACGGTCGCCACCGAGGCAGTGTGCCCGTGGATCGCCAGCTCCCGAGCGATCTGCCGGGCGGTCCACTTGCGCTCCCGGCGCCAGGTCTCGATCAGATCCACCACTGCCGGGGCCAACTGGGTCGGGCGTGCGAACGGGGCACTGGAGCGATCGGTCAGGCCGTCTTCGCCGTCGGCGTCGTAGCGGGCCTTCCATTTGGACAAACAGGCCCGAGAGATCCCTGCCTCGGCGGCGACGTGAGCGATCGGACGGTACTGGCAGCGCTGGATCAGACGAAGCCGACCAGCAGGGGTCAACGGGGCGTTAGCGTGAGACATCGAGGGGTAGGTCCTTCAAGCAGAACGGTCGTAGAGGTACTTCCATCCTGCCGCCGGGACCTACCCCTCGCTCACACCCCCGTCACCAACCTCATGAGACGCAACA
>NZ_WNXY01000017.1 GCF_009733815.1 Pseudactinotalea suaedae | reverse complement strand
CAGCTGCCGGACACCGGTTCGGAGGGTGTGGGCACCGCAGCGCTGGTGGCCGGCCTGATCACGCTGCTGGGTGGTGCGCTCGTGGCGGTCCGCGGCTGGAGCCGCCGGACCACCCGCGAGGAGCTGCACCAGCCGTAACCGGCAGTTCAGCAGCACGACCGCCATGGATGGGGCCCGAGTCCTCGGGCCCCATCCATGGCGTGCTTGGTGGTACCCCGGGGCAGGCGTTCGTGATCACCCAGCGCTCACCCTGGCTTCGTCCTCGCATCACCCTCGCCGGACTGGCCCGCGGATAGCGGTGTCCCGGATGCTGGGCGGCGGTGCGTGGACGCACACATGCGGCGTGTCTGCGCGGGCGTGACGGGGAACGGAAAGAGGAACACCTGGTGGGTAGTCGACGTGAGGCGATGGGGCGTTCGATGCGGACGCTGACGCGGGGGATCGCCGCTGCGGGGGTGCTGGGCCTGGTGGGCACGGCAGCGGTCGCGGCAGGCTCAGCTCCTGCGGTGGCGGCCGAGGGTGATGAGATCAGCGGCTCGATCTGGCAGGACTACGACGCCAACGGCGTCTTCGACACCTTCGAGTCAGGGCTCGCCGGTATCGAGGTCTACGCCTATGACAGCGCCGGCACAGTCGCCGGGCCTGTCACCACTGGCGTGGACGGTTCCTACTCGCTGCCCGTGACCTCCGACGCCGCGCAGTGGCGCGTGGAGGCGAACTTGCCGGACACCCCGGAGTGGGCGCAGTGGCGCGACTCGGTAGTGGGACGTGCGGGTGACCCTGCGAACGGCACCACGGTGCAGTTCGTCGACGTCGTCGACGGCGCCGGCGCCACCGATGTGGACTTCTCCTTCCAGGTCCCGACGGCGTTCGTCGAGAACAACCCGCGCGTCTACATCCCGATCCTTCAGTACGGCGCGTCCGACGGAGCGAGCGCCGCGCTGCCGGGCTCAGGAGTCATCTTCTGGGACTCCGAGAGCGCGAGTGGCACTGACGTGGTTCCGCAGACAGGCGTGGTGCCGTTCAGCGAGATCGGTGCGACGAACGGCTCGGCGATGACCCGCGCCGACGCCATCGGTGACGTTCCCACGGTCTTCGCCGCGGCATACCTGCGACGGCACACCGGCTTCGGCCCCGGTGGCATCGGCGCCATCTACCGTGTGACGCCCGACGGCGCCAACTGGGACGCTGCGACGGCATCGGCCGACGTCTACGTCGACGTCACCGACTGGGGGATCGACCTCGGCGGACCCGATGCCGCTGCGGACCCGACCGACCCGAACGGCCTGCGTCCGAACACCACGGCCGAGAACCCGGCCTACGACTGGAGCCGTGACGCCCAGGCGTGGAACGAGGTCGGTCGGGCAGGTCTCGGCCTGATCTCGATGAGCCCGGACGAGCGTTATATCTTCGCGGTCAACCTGCACAACCGGTCGCTGATCCGGATTGACACCGCCGGCGAGGCGACCGGCACGCCGGTCAATGTCGAGGAGTTCGAGCTCGACGCCTTCTTCCCCGACGACTCAGACGTGCGTCCCTACGGCGTGAGCGTGGACGCTCTCACCGGGACGATGTACCTGACCGCAACCGACACGGCGGAGACCAGCCAGGACGTTGCTGACCTTCACGGGTACGTCTACTCCTTCGACGCCGAGGACCCCGCGGCGCTGACGCCGGTGCTCGACTTCCCGCTCGACTTCGCACGCAGCGGCTTCTCGCCGACGTTCGTGCCGTGGGCCACGGAGCTCGGTCACTACCCGGCCGGCACGACGATGCGTTACCCGATGCCGGTCACCGCGAGCGTGCAGGTGCTGCACGGCGACCTGATCATCGGCATGCGCGACCTGGTCGGGGATGTCTTCGGCAACACGACGCTGCTCTCCGGCGACCCGACCGACGGCGACACCCGGACCGTGGGACACGTCCGGTCCGAGGGCGACGTCTTCATCGCAGCGCCCAACGGCGACGGCACCTTCACGCTCGAGAACAACGGTGTGCACGACGGCGTGACCGGTGACGGCGCGGCGCAGGGGGAGCTCGGCCCGGGCGGGCTGCGCTACTTCGACACCGGATACACGCCGCTCAACCAAGACAACGAGTCCACGGGATCGGTCGTCGTGATGCCGAGCCGCCCGGACGGCATCATGACGACCGGCGTGCACGTCGCCAACGGTGGCAGCCAGGAAGGCACCCGGCGGCTCTACCAGGACACCGGTGCCGCCTACGACCCCCGAGGTGCCCTCATCCGGTCTACCGCGGGGAGCCTGGTGACCTCGAAGGGCAACGGCCTGGGCACCGCGTCGGTGCTGGCCTCGGCTGCGCCGATCGAGATCGGTAACTATGTCTGGTACGACGTCGATTACGACGGTGTGCAGGATCCGGACGAGGCGCCGGTCGAGGGTGCGACGGTCAACCTCTATGAGGTGGATGGTGAGGGCAACCGCACGCTGGTGAGCTCGACGACCACGAGCGCATTGGGTGAGTACTACTTCTCCTCGAACCCGGCTCTGAATGAGAACGGGTATGCGTTGATGACCAACACCGATTACGTGGTCGGTATCGACAACCCGGATGACTACGCGGCGGGTGGACCGCTGGACGGCTGGTACCCGACGGTTCCGGACACCGGTGACACAGCTTCGGTGGATGCGGATCGCAACGACTCCGATGGTCTCGTGGAGGAGAGCGAGGCGGGTGCGTTCCCGTACGCGGCGATCACCACGGGTGGTCCGGGGGAGAACGACCACACGATCGACTTCGGGTACGCCAACATCGACTACGAGTTCGACAAGCGGACCGTGTCCGGTCCCACCGAGAGCCCGGAGGATGAGGGCACCTGGGTGCTCGAGTACGAGCTGGTGGCCGAGAACACCGGGATGATAGACGGCGACTACCTGCTCACCGACGACCTCACCGGGTACGGCGAGGGCATCGTGGTGGTCGACACCGAGGTGGTGTCCGGGCCTGAGGGTGCTGCGCTGAACCCGGACTGGGATGGTGTGGAGGATCAGCGGGTCATCACTGCCGAGCAGACGATCGATGCGCAGTCCACGGTCGAGAACGGCAGCGAGCACGTCTACCTGATCCGGGTCACGGTCGCGCTGGCGACCGATGCCGAGACCGGTGAGGCCGCCGTCGAGCCGGGGCAGCTGACCTGCACCGACGGCCAGGGCCCGGGGGATGTGACCACGGGGTTGTTCAACGTGGCCACGATGGACCCGAGCAACCACGAGGACATCGTGGACACCGAGTGCGGTGACCTCCCGCTCGTCACGCTGGACAAGACCGTCACGGTCGAGCCCCAGGTCGTCGACCCGGTCACCAACCCCGGCGAGTACGAGATCACCTACGGGCTCACGGTCACCAACGAGAGCACGACGGCGACCGACTACGACCTCGAGGACCGACTCCGGTTCGGCGAGGGCATCACGATCGTCGAGGGCTCGGTCGTCGCGACCAACGTCACCCCGGGTGACGTCGAGACCAACGCGGCCTACGACGGCACGACCGACAGCTCGATCGTGACCGACGTCCCGATCGCGGGCGGCCAGGTCGACACCTACACGGTCACACTGCGTTACACCGTGGAGCTGCCGGAGGCGG
>NZ_WNXY01000016.1 GCF_009733815.1 Pseudactinotalea suaedae | reverse complement strand
GGCCCAGTCCACGGCACCGATCAGGATCTGCACCTCGGCCGCGTCAGCAGTTCGGCGAGCTTCCCTCACCTGACCCAGCAGGTCCACATCACCACCGGCACCCTCACCACCACCGGCAGCCGAGGCCGCGGTGGAGGGAGCAACAGCGGTGGTGGTCATGACTCAAACCTACGTTCGACCACCGACATCGCACCCGAGCACCTCACGACCAGCACGGCGCCATCCACACCACCGGCGGCAGAAGCCGCGGCGGACGAAAGTCGAAGCGCCGGGATGGTCATGAGTCAAACCTACGTTCGACCACCGACATCGCCCCCGAGCACCCCACGACCAGCAAGGCGCCATCGACACCGCCGCGAGTGGTCTTCCCGGCGACGGTCGGAACCACGGAGGTGCGAGGTCACACCAGTGACCCGATGCCGACCGAGGACACGCGTGAGATCAAGGTGACCTTGCCGCCCCGTCGGTGGCGGAACCTGGTCATGGGTGAGCGGCACGACGGCGACGAGAGGCGGGCGATCGCTGCGGCCCCTCGGCGCGCCCGCGGCGTCTGGGCAGGTCTCGGACCCCGTGGGCAGACCAGCTCGTGGACGCCGTCGAGGCGCCGTTGACGAGCTGGCGCCCCCGGCATGAAGCGCAACGCTCGCCGCCGGCTTTCGACGATCAGCTGCAACGGCGCACGGAAGAGTCGGGCGGACCGGCTCGTCGACCACGGCCACGGCCACGGCCACGGCCACGGGAGAGCTGAGACCAAGCCTGCCCGCCGCGCGTCGAGACAGCACGGCCCACTGTCGCTGACTGCTGACACGCTAGAGCGGTCACCTACGGAGGAGCCTCGATGACCGAGACCGAGACCGAGACCGAGACCTGGACCGGACCTGCCACCGACAGCCTGCCCGTCGACGCCGCGAACGCCCTGCTGGTCGGGCGCGCGTGGCTGCCCGGGGTCGAGGGTCCGGCGGTCGTCGTGCTCCGCGACGGCGTGCTGCACGACCTGTCGGCCACGTTCGCCACGATGCGCGACCTCACCGAGTCCAGCAACCCGCGCGACGCGCTCCGGGCAGCCGAGGGTCCCGCCGTCGGGAGCCTCGCGGACGTCTGGGCGAACACGGACCCCGACACCCGCCGCCAGGACCGGCCGTGGCTGCTCTCGCCGATCGACCTGCAGGTGGTCAAGGCGGCGGGTGTCACCTTCCCGGTCTCGATGCTGGAGCGGATGATCGAGGAACGCGCGCGCGGTGAGGCCGGTGCGGCCGACGGCATCCGTTCGATCGTGCTCGACGCCCTCGGGGGCGACCTGCGCGATCTCGTCCCGGGCTCCCCGCAGGCGATGCGGCTCAAGGAGGTCCTCGTCGAGGCCGGCCTCTGGAGCCAGTACCTCGAGGTCGGGATCGGCCCCGACGCGGAGATCTTCACCAAGGCGCCCGTCCTGGCCACGGTGGGCTCGGGCAGCGATGTCGGTGTGCTCGCGGAGTCGCGCTGGAACAACCCCGAGCCCGAGGTCGTCCTCGTGGTCTCCTCACGTGGCGAGGTCGTGGGCGCGACGCTCGGCAACGACGTCAACCTCCGCGACATCGAGGGGCGCTCGGCGCTGCTGCTGGGGCGAGCGAAGGACAACAACGCCTCGGCCGCGCTCGGCACCTTCGTGCGGCTGTTCGACGAGACTTTCGGTCTCGACCAGGTCCGCACCGAGACCGTGACGCTCTCGGTGCGCGGCGAGGACGGCTACGCGCTGCAGGCCACCTCCCACATGGAGCAGATCAGCCGCGACCCCGCCGATCTGGTCAGCCAGGCCAGCGGTGTCCACCACGCCTACCCCGACGGTTTCGTGCTCTACCTCGGCACGATGTTCGCCCCGACCGACGACCGCGGCGAGCCGGGGCTCGGCTTCACCCACCACGTCGGAGACGTCGTCCGCATCTCCTCCCCGTGGCTCGGCTCGGTGGTGAACCGGGTGCAGCACTGCGAGGCGCTGCCGGCGTGGGACTTCGGCATCGGCGCGCTCATCGCCAACCTCGCGCGGCGGAACCTGCTCGCCGGCTGAGTCGAGCCCGGTTCAGCCACCCACCGCCGTGGAAGCTCTGGACAGCAGCGCGAGACCCCGCTCGATCAGCTCATCGAGATCGGCCTCCGTCGTGTAGGCGTGCGGCGAGACGCGCCAGAACAGCCGGCCGTCGTGCTCGGTGAAGGTCGCCTCGAACCCCGCAGCGATGAACCGTGCCCGCAGCTCGTCGGGCCGGACCGCCACGGCGGCGGGCAGCCCTGCGAGACGGATCGGACCGACCGGCATGCCGACCTGCACGGCCGGGTCGTCGTCATAGGTGTCCGCGAGAGCCTCGCTGACGCGCGCCACCGCACGCTCGGCCATCGAGGTGGCGTGCGCCCGGATGCGGTCCCAGCCGAGCTCGTCCTCCAGGTGGTGCAGCGCCATCGGAGCGGTCAGCCAGGCGGTGTAGTCGTCGCTGCCCTGCTGGTCGAACCGGTGCGGATAAGGGTGGGGCGCACCCCAGGAGTCGATCAGCGGTCGAAGCCGGTCGGCGACGCCCTCGTGGGCGACCAGGGCCGCGGTACCGCGCGGCGTGGAGGCGAACTTGTGCAGGTTGCCGACCCAGACGTCGGCACCGGCCGCGCGCACCGGGTCGGTCAGCAGCAGCGGTGCGTGCGCGCCGTCGACCACCGTCACGATCCCGCGAGCACGGGCACGAGCGCACACCTCACCGACCGGTAGCAGGCGTGCGGTCGGCGAGGTGATCTGGTCCAGCACGATCATCGCCGTGCGCTCGGTGACCACCGACCAGATCGCGTCCGCAGCCGTCTCGGCGTCGGCGTCCAGGGGCACGGTCGCGACCTTCACCGCGGCACCGGCCTCCCGCGCCGCGCGGTCCACACCCATGCGAACCGCGCCGTAGGCATGGTCTGTGACGACCACCTCCGAACCCGCGGGGAGCGGCATCGACCGCAGCGCCGTGCTGACACCCGCGCTGGCGTTGGGCACGAGGGCCAGCAGCTGGGCGTCGACCCCGAGGAACGGTGCGATCTCCTCCCGCGACCGGCGGACCCGTTCGGGCGCGCGTGCCATGAACCTCGCGGTCCCGTGCTCCATCTCCTGCCGCAGCCTCTGCTGGTGATCGACGGCGGCCAACGGCACCCGGCCGTACGAGCCGTGGTTGAGGTGCACGAAGCCGGAGGCCGGCCACAGCGCGGCCGCAGGGCGTCCGTCCCGCGTCAGCAGCACGTCAGCCATCGGTCCTGGCCTCCTCGACGAGGGCGACGACCCCGGCGAACCGCCCGGTCACGCCGTCGCGGCGGTAGGAGAAGTAGCGCTCGTCCTCGTAGGTGCACGCCTCCACGCGGGAGACGTGCTGCACACCGGCGGCCGCGAGCTGGCCCAGCACGCCTGCAGCGATGTCGATCGACGCGGTGCCCCAGCTCGTCGTCCCGGCCGTCCCCGGAACGGCGCGCTCGACGTCGTCGCGCATCTGCTCCGGCACCTCGTAGCAGCGCCCGCAGATGCTGGGCCCGACGGCGGCCCGGATCGCCTCGCGGCGCGCGCCGCGTTCCACCATCGCCGCGATCGCGTTGGGCACCACGCCGGCGACCAGCCCGGGCCGGCCCGCATGGGCCGTGGCGACCACGCCGGCGGCGGCGTCGGCCAGCAGCACCGGCACGCAGTCGGCGACCATGACGCCGATGCCGACGCCGGGCGCGGTGGTCACGAGCGCGTCAGCCTTGCGCTTCATGCTGGGTCGGTGGTGGGCGACCTCCGCGACCGCGGCGCCGTGCACCTGGCTCGTGAACGTGACCGGCACCCCCAACCAGCCGCCGAGGATGCCGCGGTTGGCGTGCGCGCGGTCCCAGTCGTCCCCGACGTGGTAGCCGAGGTTGAGGTAGTCGTGCGGCGCGATCGAGACACCGCCGGAGCGGTCGGAGAAGCCGCCGCGCACGCCGTCGCCGAGATCGACCTCGATCACGTCGAGCCGGTCGGGCCGAGGAATCGCCATGTCCCCATTGTGGCTGCTGGCGTGCCGCTCCCACTCATGGGGGAGGAGGACCACCCCGGCGCGGGATCCGCCGCCACGGCTGCCGGCGCGATCGTGGAGCCACCACGAGACGAGGAGCTCCCGATGAACCCGCTGACCGACCGCGCGCAGCAACCGAGCACACGGCAACCCCGTACCCGGCGAGGCGAGCGCGCGCTGACCTGGGCGCTGCTCGGCTCGGTGCTGGTGGCCGTGCTGACCGGTGCGCTGCTGGTGCTGCCCGAGCTGAACGCCGAGGTCTATCTGTCGGACCAGGTGACCACCGCGCTGGCACGGACCTGGGTGTCCGGTCAGGTGCTCACGGGTGCGCTGCTCGGCGTGGCCGCACTGGGAGCGGCCGCAGCAGCTCTCGGCAGGATCCGCCCCGACCGAGGGTGGGTGACGCCCGCCACGACGATCACGGCTGCGATCCAGGTCGTCACCTTCGCGGTGCTGGCCCAGGGGATGGGGACGCTGAGCGCGTTCGGCTACCTGACCGCGCTCGCCGTCCCGGTGATCCTCGTGGTGCTGGGCGTGCAGCTGGTGCGGACGCGCCCGCGGGCCAGGATCCCCGTGGCGCTCGCCGCCATCGGTGCCGGCGTGCTGCTGATCACGGGCCGCGACGTCGTCGCGAGCTATGTCACGAACATGGCACCGGCGCTGCTCCGGGAGGCCTCGCACCTGCTGGCCGTGGTGCTCACGATGGCCACCGCCGTCGCCTGGGCGGCGGTCCTGCTCACCCGGGCCGCGGAGGCGGGGTCGCTGATGCGCGCGACCCGCTGGGTCACGCGGCACCGCGTCCTGCTCACCGTCCTCGCCGCCCTCGGCCCGCTGCCGTACGGGCTGGCCCGGCTCACGTGGTTGACCCCGTGGCCCCAGCTCGGCGGCGACGCGGTCGCGGACGATCCGGCGATGGCGCTGCAAGGTCTGCTGCTGGGCGCCGCCGCGTGGCTCGGCGTCGTCCTCACGCTGGGGCTGGTCGCCCGCTGGGGCGAGGTGTTCCCGCGGTGGTTCCCCGGACGTGCGGGGCGCCCCGTGCCGCCGTTGCTCGCGATCATCCCCGGCGGCGGCGTCGCCCTGATGCTGTGCGGGTCGGCGATCCCGCTGCTGCAGACGCTCGGTCTCGAGGGCGCGCTGGTGTTCCCGGCGTGGTTCTGGGGGCCCGCCCTCGCGCTCGCCGTCTGGGGGTACGCCGGTCACCGCGCGGGCGTGTTGAAGCAGGGTGCGGCGGCCCGCCCCGACGCCTCAGGCTGAACCTGGCGCCAGGCGCGCGTGGTGCTCGCCGGCTGCGCCGAGCCAGAACGCGAGGTCGTCCTCGTCGGCCAGCCCTGCTCGGTCGACCCGGATCCAGCCCGGCCCCATGTCGCGGCCCGTGCCCATCTCGGCGCGTCCCGCACCCGGACGGGCGAGCAGCTCATCGCTGCGGTCCGGGTCGACCCTGACGAGCAGGCTCTCGTCGCCGTGGGCCGCGACCAGCATGGCGCCGCGCACCATGAAGGACAGCCCGCCGAACATCCGGACCTCACGCACGTCGGCCTCGTGCGCCAGCGCCGCGCGGACGCGGTCGACCAGCGACGCGGCGGCGGTGCTCACGCCAGCTCCGGCGGACCAAACGACAGGCGGTCGAAGGCCAGCACGTCCTCGACGATGAGGCCGTCGCGCACCGTGAACAGCTCGGCCGCCGGGGCGGTCGAGGTCGCCGCGGTGTGCGGGTGGTAGAACAAGGCGACCCGGTTGCCGTCGGCCAGGCTCGCCAGGTGGGTCAGACCGGTGAGGTTCGGCGCGAACCCGGCCAGGAACTCTCGGTACGCGTCCTTGCCGACGAGGTCCTCACCCGGCGCGTGGCACACCGCGGCGTCGGCCACGTGCGTCATGGCGGTCTCGACGTCACCGCTCGTCCACGAGCGGTGGTAGGCGAGGACGGTCTCCAGTGGCGTGCTCATGGTTCCTCCGTGCGTGGTGGGTCGGGGAGCGGGGTCCAGCTGTCGGGTCCGGGGTCGCCGCCGGCGCCGACGACCGCCAGGCGGGGCAGGAAGTTCGCCCAGCCGTCGGCGTGCCCGGGCACCTCGGTGGCGGGCAGGCCGCGGTGGTGCAGGTCCACGCGCGTGCCGGCGGCCGTGGGGGTCAGCGTGAGCTCGACCTCGGAGGCCCCCGGTGGCAGCGCGGCGCTGCCCGACATCCCCCACGACACGACCACCCGGTGGGGACGCTCGACCTCGAGGTAGGAGCCGCGGATCGCGTACCCGGCGATGTCCACCGCGAACACGCCGCCGGCCCGAGGGTCGAGCTCGGCGTGCCGGCCCATCCACGCCGTCATGCCGGCCTCGGTGACGAGGAACTCGAACACGGTCTCCGGGTCCGCCTCGATCTCGATCGAGCTGCGGTGCTCAGCCATCGTGGCGCCTCTCGACCGCAGCCTTGAGGGCCGCCAGCTGGGTGGGCCAGAAGTCGCCCAGGAAGTCGCGGACGGCGGCGATCCCGTCGGTCTCCACCACGAACAGGTGGCGCGTGCCCTGGCGGGTGCTGCTGACCAGGCCGCACTCGCGGAGCACCTTGAGGTGGTGCGAGGTCGTCTGCTGCGAGAGCTGCGCGGCGCCCGCGACCTCGCCCACCGAGCGCGGCTCGTCACGCACGAGCCGCAGGATCGTGCGCCGGTTCGGGTCGGCCAGCGCGCGGAACGCCTGGTCGAGGTCGACTGCTGCGGTCACACGCCGACGCTAGCACAAACGCGCGCTTGTACTCATACCTATTTGTGGATCAGCCTGCGTCCGAGAACCGCGCGATCGTGGCCTCGGCGCGACGCACGCGCGGGGTCTCGACGCCGCGCAGGCAGTCGGGCAGGAACGAGTACCGCTCGGCGAGATCCCGAGCCGCCGGGTCGCCGTCGTCGGGCGATCCGTGCTCGCGCCACCAGTCCGCCACGTCGCCCCACCCGGGAGCGGCCAGCGATCCGCCCACCTGCGTGACCGCGAGCGCCGAGCACAACGCCGCGAAGGCCAACCGCTTGCGCAACGGCCACCCGCTCAACGTCCCCAGCACCACGGCGGCGGCGAACACGTCACCCGCCCCGGTCGTGTCGATCGCGGCGACCGGGACCGCGGGCACGCTGGCACGCTCGCTCGTGGAGGTGTCGATGGCGCTGACGCCCGCGCGACCCTGCGTGACGATGGCCAGCGGCACCCGCTCGGCGAGGGCGTCCAGGGCGGCGTCGACCGACGCGGTCCGCGTGTAGCCCATCGCCTCGACGGCGTTGGGGACGAACGCGTGGCAGCCCGCCAGATCCTCGAGGATCCGGGGGTCCCACTGCTCGGCGGGGTCCCAGCCGGCGGTGGCGAACACCAGGGCGCCATCAGCGGCCGCGCGCCGCCACCAGGTCTCCGCACGCACCCCCTGGTCGCCGAGGTCCACCAGCACGGCGCGGGTCCGGGGCGGGTCCGCCAGCATCTCGCCGGTGGGCGTGGGCCAGCCGTGCCCGTGCGTGACGAACGCGCGGTCGTCGTCGTAGCTGAGCGCGACCGTCACCGGCGTGTGCTCGCCGGGGTGGCGTCGCGAGTAGCTCAGGTCGATGCGCTCCTGGTCGCGCAGCACGCCCCACAGCCAGTCGGCGTAGAGGTCGTCCCCGAACCCCGAGGCCAGCGCGGTGCGCAGCCCGAGCCGGGACGCCGCCACCGCGAGGTTCGCGATCCCGCCCGGAGAGGAACCCATCCCCTCGGTCCACACCTCGGTGCCCGGCCGCGGCTCGTGCGGCAGCCCGGTGAACACCAGGTCGAAGAACACGGTGCCTGCGAGCAGGAGGTCGAGCTCGGGCTCCTCGTCCATGCGAGGAGTCTGCCACCGGTAGCGTGACCGATGTGCAGCTGACGATCCTCGGTGGTGGCGGGTTCCGGGTCCCGCTCGTGGTCGACTCCGTGGCGGGCGCACGCTCGCGCGTGGACATCGACCAGATCGTCCTCTACGACCTCGACCCCGCGCGCCTCCAGGTGATCGCCGCCGTGGTCGCCGAGCAGCTCGCCGGACGCCCCGATGCACCCCGGGTGCGCCTGGAGACCGACCTGCGCTCCGCCGTCGAGAACACCGACGTGCTGTTCTCCGCGATGCGCGTCGGCGGCACCGAGGGCCGGGTGCGCGACGAGCAGGTCGCGCGCGACCTCGGGGTCCTCGGGCAGGAGACGATCGGTCCCGGAGGCCTCGCCTATGCGATGCGGACCGTTCCGGTGGTCGACGGCGTCGCTCGCCTCGTCGCCGACGTCGCGCCCCAGGCGTGGGTCGTCTCCTTCACCAACCCGGCGGGTCTGGTGACCGAGGCGATGCGCACCCACCTGGGCGACCGGGTGGTCGGCATCTGCGACACGCCGATCGGGCTCCTGCGCAGCGCTGCCCGCGCCCTCCGGCTGCCGCAGCGCGAGGTCACCGGCGACTACCTCGGCCTCAACCACCTCGGCTGGCTGCGTTCGCTCGAGCACGACGGCGCGGACCACCTGCCCGCCTTGCTCGCCGACCGCCGGTTGCTGCTGCGGCTGGACGAGGCCGCGCTCTACGACGTGGAGTGGTTGCAGGCGCTCGGCTCCCTGCCGGGGGAGTACCTCCACTACTACGAGCCATCAGCCGCGCGCGAACAGGCCGGCCCTGGCCGTGCGGAGTTCCTCGCCCGGCAGCAGGCCGCGTTCTTCGAAGCCGGGCCCGGCGAGGGTGCGGCGCAGCGCTGGAAGGCCGCGCTCGCCGAGCGTGAGAACACCTACATGGCCGACGCCCGGACCCGCGAGCACACCGACCTCTCCGGCGGCCAGCGCGAGGGCGGCGGCTACCACGAGGTCGCCGTCGACCTCATGGCCGCGCTGCTGACCGGCGCGCCTGCCTGGATGATCCTCAACCTCGCGAACGACGGCGTGATCCCGACGCTGCCCGACGACGCCGTCATCGAGGTGTCCGCTCACGTGGACGCCGGCGGTGCCCGGCCCGTCGGTCCGCACGCGCCCCTGACGCTGGCCCAGCTGGGGCTCGTCACCTCGGTGAAGGCGAGCGAGCGGCTCGCGATCGAGGCGGCCCGCAGCGGCTCGCGCGAGCTGGCGTGGCGCGCATTCGCCGAGCACCCGCTGGTGCGCTCGCCCGAGCTGGGCAGGCAGCTCGTCGACGGCTACCTCGCCGCCGAGCCGCTGCTGCGTGAGGTGCTGACCCGGCCCTGAGCGCCGGGCGCGCCCGGCAGCCACCGCCACCCCACCCCAGCCCAGATCGCACATCGACGGCGAGACCGGACTGCGCACCGTGCGATCTCGCCGTCGACGTGCGATCTCGAGCGCGGGCGCTGCCGGGGAGAGCAGAGTGGCGCGGACCTGGGAGGATCGGGGTGTGGCGAGCACCGAGGGCACCGTGACCATCCGGTACTGCACCGACTGCCGCTGGCTGCTGCGTGCGCAGTGGTACGCCGGCGAGCTGCTGCAGACGTTCGGTGACGCGTTGGCCGGGGTGCTGCTCGTACCGGCCCACGGCGCGATCTTCCGGATCGAGGTCGGCGAGGAGACGGTGTGGAACCGCAAGACCGACGGCGGGTTCCCCGACATCGGCGACCTCAAGCGGCGCGTCCGTGACCTGGTCGCACCGGGGCTGAGCCTCGGCCACACCGACCGCGCAGCCGAGGGCTGAGGCGTGGCGGCGACCATCGGCTACGCGGCCATGCTGGGCCAGTTCGCCCCGCTGGAGGTCCTCGACTACTGCGTGCTCGCCGAGCAGCGCGGCTTCTCCGGGGTGATGGCGGCCGACCACTTCCAGCCCTGGGTCCCGCAGCAGGGCCAGGCGGCCTTCGTGTGGAACGTCCTCACCGCCGCAGGCGAACGCACCCGTGGTGATCTCGGCACGGGTGTGACGGCACCGACCTTCCGGTACCACCCCGCCGTCGTCGCCCAGGCGAGCGCGACGCTCGCCGCGATGTACCCGGGGCGGCACTGGCTCGGTGTCGGCTCCGGCGAGGCGATCAACGAGCATGTGGTCGCGCCGTACTGGCCGGAGGCTCCCGAGCGCATCAACCGGATGTTCGAGGCGATCGACATCATCCACAAGCTGTTCAGCAACAGCCTGGCGGGCAAGGACCACAAGCACGCGGGCGAGTACTACCGGCTCGAGTCCACGCGGCTGTGGACCATGCCGGAGGTGCCGCCGGAGATCCTCGTGGCCACAGCCGGCCCGGTGACCGCACGCCGCGCCGGGCGTCACGCCGACGGGCTGATCACCATGGGTGCGCCGCTGGAGAAGATCGCGGTGCTGCTGGCCCGGTTCGCCGCCGGCGCGCGTGAGGGCGGCAAGGACGCGGCCACCATGCCGAAGGTCGTCCAGCTCCACCTGTCCTGGGCACCGACCGACGAGGAGGCGATGGCGAACGCCCTCCTGGAGTGGCCCAACGGCGGCATGCGGTTCCCCAAGTCGGACATCCGCAGCCCGTTCGAGCTCGCGCAGATCGCGAAGATGGTGCGGCCCGAGGACTTCGAGGGCCGCATGGTGATCTCCGCCGACCCCGACCGGCACCGCGCCGAGATCCAGCGCTATCTCGACCTCGGTTTCGACCGGGTTTACCTGCACAACGTCGGCCGCAACCAGCGCGAGTGGATCGAGACCTTCTCCTCCGCCGTGCTGCCTGCGCTCAGCCGCTAACCCGAGGAGTCAGACTTGCTGCTCGCCCAGGCGCCCGACGGGCTGCCGCAGATCACCTCGGGCACCGACCTCGCCGCGGTGCTCACCCCGATCCTCGCCGGGCTGACCTGGCCCGACGGCTCCGAGGGCATCACGGGCGACGACGTGGTGGTCGTCGCCAGCAAGATCGTCGCCAAGGCCGAGGGTCGGCTGGCTCCCGCCCGCGACCGAGAGGCGCTGATCGACGCCGAGTCGGTGCGGGAGGTCGCCCGCCGCGAGAACCCGGACGGGTCGGTGCTGCGGATCGTCGAGACCCATCACGGGCTCGTGCTCGCGGCCGCCGGCATCGACGCCAGCAACGTCCCCCACGGCACGGTGCTGCTGCTGCCGAAGGACCCTGACGAGTCCGCCCGTCGGCTCCGGCGCGGGCTCAACGCCCGGCTCGGTGTGCGACCGGGCGTTCTCGTCACCGACACCGTGGGCCGGCCCTGGCGCCGCGGCATCGCCGACATCGCGATCGGCGCGGCCGGGCTGCACCCGATCGCCGACCTGCGCGGCACCGACGACTCCCACGGCCGCGAGCTGCAGGCGACCGTCGTCGCCGTCGCCGACGAGATCGCCGCGGCAGCCGACCTGGTCAAGGGCAAGGTCGGCGGGCGACCGATCGCCGTCGTGCGTGGCTCGGGAGCCACGATCACTCCCGACGACGGCCCTGGCGCTCGCGTGGTGGTGCGCAGTCCCGAGGAGGACATGTTCCGCACCGGGTCGTGAGCGCCGTCAGTGCGCGCCGCCCTCCCAGACCTCGCCGCACGGGCCGCCACCGGTCGCCTCGTCGATCGTGACGTCGGCGCCCGTGAGCGGGTCGACGAGCGGCAGGTAGAAGCGCGAGATCTCGACGCTGGCCTGCGGCACGAAGTGCAGGATCAGCGAGCGGCGGAACCGGTCGGTCGAGGTGTTCGGCAGCGATCCGTGCACGAGGCTGCCGTGGAAGAACAGCACGTCGCCGGCCCTCATCGTCGTCTGCACGGCCTCCATGCCCTCGGGTGGCCGCACGAGGCCGCTCGTGAAGGACTCCTCGGCGTCGGCCTCCTCGGGGCAGACGACCTCCATCGTGTGCGATCCCGGCACCACCGAGAGGGCACCGTTCTCGGCGTCGCAGTCGTCGACGGCGATCCAGGCGGCCAGGCAGGTCTCGGGGTGGGCGCGCAGGAAGTAGTTGTCCTGGTGCATCGCCTGGCCGCGGGCGCTCGGCGGCTTGAAGTAGAACATCGACTGGGCGCCGTAGACCGGGCCGACCAGCTCGGTGAGGGCGTCGACGATGCGGCGGTCGCTCAGGTACCTCCGGGCGATCCGACCGATCTCGAGGTCGGGCCGCCGGTGAGGCTGCATGAAGCGGGGGTAGCGGGAGAGGACGTCGTCGTCGGCGACCTCGCTCACGGCGCCGACGGCGGTGCGGTCCCGCGCCACCTGCTCCATGAAGGCCTCGCGGATGGTGGCGATCTCCGCAGCGTCGAGCAGGCCCTCGACCTGGACGACGCCGTCCCGGTCGTACTGCTCGCGGCGGGTGGCGGTTGCGGTCACAAGGGTTGTCATGACTCCCAGCGTGCCGGGAGCCGCGGCCGGCCGCTATGGACGGTCGCACCAGAAACATGGACAATCTGACCTCGTGACCAGGGCGCGGCGAGACGACTCCGGTCCGGTGATCGACGGCGTGCTGCCCGGCCGGATGAGCGTCGGGCCAGGTTTCGACACCGTCCGCCCGCACGGGGTGCCGGAGTGGGTCGTCATGCACACGGTCGCCGGTGGCGGTCGGCTCCGACCCGCGACGTCACCTGACTGGATCGGTCTGCCACCGCGCTCGATCGTCGCCTACCGGCCGCACGCGCCGCAGGAGTTCGGGACGGCGCCGAGCGCCGGGACCTGGGACGTGCAGTGGGCGCACGTGCAACCGCGGGCCGACTGGCTCCCGCTGCTGGAGTGGTCGCCGTGCGCGCCGGGGATCGGTCGGCTCGACCTCTCCCCGGTGGTCGCCGAGCGGGTGGAGGTGGCGCTGGCCCGCGCGGTCGCGCACCACCGGACCGGGCTCGGGCAGGCCCGCGCACTCGCGCTCAACGCGGTGGAGGAGGCGTTGCTGTGGGCGGCGTCGGAGAGCGCTCGGAGCGGTCGGACCGATGCGGCCGTGCTGGCGGTGCTGGAGCACGTCGCCGCGCACATCGCCGAGCCGCACACGCTGCACTCGCTCGCGGCGGTCGCCGGCGTCTCGCCCTCGCACCTGGGCCGGACCCTCAAGGCGGCGACAGGGATGTCGGTGATGGCCGCCGTCGAGCGGGTGCGGCTGGACGCCGCCCGTGAGCTGCTCGACCACACCGACCTGACGGCGACCCAGGTCGCCGCCCGCGTGGGCTACGCGGACCCGCTCTACTTCTCGAGGCGGTTCCGTGGCGACAGCGGCCTGTCGCCGCGGGCGTGGCGCCGACGCAGCGAGCGGCTGGCGCAGAGCTAGGCGAGGATGGTCCCGGTGGGGACCACCCTCACGAGATCGGAGCATCATGAGAGTCGTCGTCATCGGCGGTAGCGGCCACATCGGCACCTTCCTCGTCCCGCGGCTCGTGCGGGCCGGTCACGAGGTCGTCAACGTCAGCCGGGGGACGCGCGAGCCGTACCTGCCCGCACCGGAGTGGGAGCAGGTGCGCCAGGTCGTCGCCGACCGGCAGCGCGAGGACGAGGCAGGCACCTGGGGTGAGACGGTGCGCGCGCTGGAGGCCGACGTCGTCGTCGACCTGGTCTGCTTCACGCTCGGATCCGCCACCGCGCTCGTGGAGGCGCTGCGCGGCAACGTCGACCACCTGCTGCACTGCGGTTCCATCTGGCGGCACGGCCCCAGCCGCAAGCTCCCGATCGCGGAGGGTTCCGACGCGGCGGAGCCGCCGGTCGACGAGTACGGGGTGGAGAAGGAGCGCATCGCGCGGATGCTCAAGGAGGAGACCGCTGCGGGCGGTCTGGTGACCACCTCGCTGCACCCCGGCCACATCTCGGGGCCGGGATGGCACCCGATCGGTCCGCTCGGCAACCTCGACCCGGGCGTGTGGACGCGGGTGTCGCAGGGCGGGGTGATCGAGGTGCCGGGCAGCGGCACGGAGGCGATGCACCACGTGCACGCCGACGACGTGGCCCAGGCCTTCGAGCGTGCGATCGAGCGGCGAGACGCCGCGGCCGGCGAGGACTTCAGCATCGTCGCGCCCACGGCGCTCACCGTGCGCGGCTACCTCGCCATCGCCGCCGGCTGGTTCGGCCGGACCGCGACGCCGGTGGCCGTGGGCTGGGAGCGGTTCCGTGAGCTGACGCCCCCGGACCATGCCGAGGTGAGCTGGAACCACCTGCATCGCAACCACGTCATGACGATCGACAAGGCCAGGACCCTGCTGGGTTACGCGCCGCGGTATGAGCCCGAGGCCGCGGTGCTCGAGGCGGTCCGGTGGCTCGTCGATCACGGTGAGCTCGAGATCTCCGGCCCGCTGGTCGTCTGAGCGCAGAAGGGTCTCCACGAGAGGATGGGCCCGTGCGGATGCTGATGCGGGACAAGGCCGCGGTCGAGGCGGGCACGATCACGCTGACGTTCCGCCGGTGGAAGCGACCGCAGGTGCTGCCGGGCCGGCTGTACCGCACGGTCGTGGGACGGCTGGCCGTGGACGCCGTCGAGGTCGTGCCCGCGCGCGCGATCACCCGCGCCGACGCGGTCCGCGCCGGCTATCCCAGCGCTGCGGCGCTGCTGCGTGAGCTCCCCGGCGATCCGGGGCTGCCGATCTACCGGGTCGAGTTCCACCTCCACGACGGACCGGACGAGCGCGACGAGCTCGCCCACCGCGCCGACCTCACGCCCGGGGAGATCGACGCGATCACGACCCGGCTCGACCGGCTGGACCGGGCGTCGTCGAGCGGGCCGTGGACCCGGCAGACGCTCGAGCTGATCGCCGCCAACCCCGAGCGCCGCGCCCCGGACCTGGCCACGATGGTCGGCCGTGAGCGGGACCCGTTCAAGCTCGACGTGCGCAAGCTGAAGAACCTCGGGCTGACGCTGAGCTTCCCGGTGGGCTACCGGGTCTCGCCCCGCGGCGAGAGCTACCTCGCCGCGACGCGCCCGGCACCGTGACCGCCGTCGAGGTCGCCGACGGCGTGCTGGTTACCACCAGCGCCATCGACGTGACCACCTCGACGGTGGTCGTGCGGGGGAGCGAGGCGCTGCTCGTGGATCCCGCGTGGACCCTCGGCGAGCTCGACGTGCTCGCCGACCTGCTGGTCGAGCGGGGGCTCGTCGCGACGGCCGGCTTCAGCACCCATGCCCACCACGACCACCTGCTGTGGCACCCGCGTCTCGGGAAGGTGCCCCGCTGGGCGTCGCCGCGTACGGCCGAGCTGGCCGCCGGCGAGCCGAGCGCGCTGCTGGCACAGATGGGGCCGGGCTGGCCCGCGGACGTGCTCGAGCTGCTCGGCCGGGTCACGACGGCCGACGGCGACCGGTTGCCCGAGCCGTGGGGCGAGGCCGAGCTGGTGGTGCACGACGGCCACGCGCCCGGCCACACCGCGGTGTGGCTGCCCGAGCGCGGGGTGCTGCTGGCGGGAGACATGCTCTCCGACGTCGAGCTCCCGCTGCCGTTCGGTCCCGACGACCTGCCCTCCTACCTCGCCGGGCTCGAGGTGCTGGCACCGTACGTCGCCCGGGCCGCGGT
Organism: Pseudactinotalea suaedae; assembly: GCF_009733815.1. Classification (GTDB taxonomy): domain Bacteria; phylum Actinomycetota; class Actinomycetes; order Actinomycetales; family Beutenbergiaceae; genus Pseudactinotalea; species Pseudactinotalea suaedae. The sequence continues at coordinate 22,213 of NZ_WNXY01000016.1, read as the reverse complement.
GCTGGTGCCGGGGCACGGGACACCGACCACCGCCCCGCTCGCGCGGCTCGACGCGGACCGCCGCTACCTCGACGACGTGCTGACCCGCGGCGACTCCGACGACCCGCGGATCGGCCACCTCGGCATGGCCGAGCACCACGCCCACCTGCAGCGGTTGATGAGGGCCGGGTCCTAGCCTGCCTCCGGGTCCTAGCGTGCCTCCGCGTCTGCTCGCATCTGCTCGGTGCGGCCGCACCGCACCGGCGGCTGCCCGATCGGTCGACGTCACGAGGACGTCGCAGGAACGCTGCGGCCAGTCGGTGTGAGCTGCGTCGGAGGACGAGGCGGGCAGAAGTCGTCGCTCTTCGCGGATGTGAACGTTCACCAGCGCGCCACGCCGCGTTCGGCGCCCAGTTCTTCCCGCCTGCGACGAGGAGCGCACCCGGTCGGAGGTGCGTTGAAACCTGCACCCGGTCGGAAGTGCGTTGAAACCCGCACCCGGTCGGAAGTGCGTTGAAACCTGCACGTGGTCGGAAGTGCGTTGAAACCGGTGGGGAGGGGCAGGTCAGAGGGGGCTGACCACCAGGGCGCGGCCGTGCGTGCCGGTGACCCACTCGCCGCGCACCCGCCACACCTGGGCCAGCAGGGCGGGGGAGAGCACCTCGTGGGGGTCGCCCACCGCGGCGACCTCGCCGGAACGGAGCACGACCACCTCGTCGCAGGTCTGGGCGGCCTGGGCCAGGTCGTGCAGTGCGACGAGCACGGCCACGCCGGTGTCGGCGACCTCGCGCAGCAGCCGCACCATGTCGAGCTGGGCGGCGAGGTCGAGGTGGTTGGTCGGCTCGTCGAGCAGCAGCACCCGCGGCTGCTGCGCGAGCGCCCGGGCCAGCTGCACGCGCTGGCGCTCACCACCGGAGAGGGTGTCGAAGCTCCGGTCGGCGAGCGCGCTCACGCCGGCGCGCTCGATCGCGTCGGCCACGATCGCCTCGCCCTCGACAGCGCTCGCGAACCGGCGCTCGTGCGGGATCCGCCCCAGCGCCACGACGTCCCGCACCAGCAGCGGCACCTCGGCGTGCGTGTCCTGCTCGACCAGCGCCATCCGGCGTGCCCGCTCGCGTCGCCGCATGCTTGCCAGGTCGATGCTCGTGCCGTCCTCGGTGACCGCGATCGTCCCCGCGCTCGCGGGCAGCGCTCCGACCACCAGTCGCAGCATCGTCGACTTGCCGGACCCGTTCGGGCCGAGCAGGCCGGTCACCGTGCCCGCGCGCAGGTGCAGCGAGGCGCCCTGCAGCAGGTCGATGCCGTCGACCCGGTACCCGAGCCCGTCGACGGTGAGGTCCACGGCGGTCAGCGTCTGGCTCATGACTCACCGCGCCGACGGCTGCGCAGCAGCAGCAAGGCGAACACGGGTGCACCCAGCAGCGCGGTCAGCACCCCGACCGGGACCTCGAGCGGCGTGAACACCGTCCGCGCCACGGTGTCGGCCCAGAGCAGGAAGATGCCACCGACGGCGGCGCTGGTCCGGGCCAGCGCCGCGTTCCCCGAGCGCTCCGGCCCGAGCAGCAGCCGCACCACGTGCGGCACCGTGAGGCCGACGAAGCCGATCGCGCCGCTCACGCTCACCATCGCACCGGTGAGCAGCGCGCTGAGGATCAGCAGCAACCACCGCGTCCGCGGCACGTCCACGCCCAGAGCTGTCGCAGCGGTGTCACCGAAGGCGAACGCGTCGAGGGTGCGGCTGAACCCCAGCAGGATGCCGCCGAGCACCACCAGCGCGACCAGCGCGATCAGCACCGAGCTCCAGCTCGCCGCCCCGAAGGTGCCCATCAACCAGCCCAGGATGTCGCGGTAGGAGTCGCCCTGCGCCGTCGAGAAGATGATGAAGGAGACGCCGGCCGCTGCCGCCTGACCGACGGCCACGCCGGCGAGCACCGCGCGGTTGGCGGTGAGCCGGCCACCGATCCCCGCGAGCGCCAGCGTCGCGAGCAGCGCCAGCACCGCGCCGACGAAGGCGGCGATCGGCAGCGGCACCGCGATCCCCAGGATCAGCACCGCCACGGCGCCCAGGGCCGCGCCCGAGGAGATGCCGAGGAGGTAGGGGTCGGCGAGCGGGTTCCGGGTGGCGGCCTGCAGCACGACGCCGCACAGCGCGAGACCCGCACCGACGAGCACGGCGGCCAGCGCTCGCGGTGCGCGACCCTGCCAGATGATGCCGTCGCGCACGAGCGAGAGCGGGTTCTCGGATGCGGTCACCGGCAATCCGCGCTCGGCCAGCCAGGTGCTGAGGTGGTGCCAGGCCGAGCCCAGCACGTCGAACGGCGTGATCGGGGCGGGGCCGGCCACCGAGGCGGGTCCGATGACGATCGCGAGCAGGATCGAGACGAGCAGCAGCACCAGACCGATCCCGAGCCAGGGCACCGGAAGACGACGGCGCGCGGAGGGCTGCGCCGTCGTCGTCGGGGTGTCCAGGCGAGAGGTCACGGCATCGCGTCCAGCTGCTCGGCGAGCGAGGCCGCCGCGTCGACGTTGCGGATTCCGGCCTCGGTCGCCGCGAAGTCGACGATCAGGTAGCGGCCCTCCTGCACGGCGGGCAGGGCCGCGGTCAGCGGGTTGGCCTCGAGCACGGAGATCTTGTTGTCCGCGCTGTTCCAGGCGGAGTCGACCAGCACGACGACGTCCGGCTCGGCGGCGACGACGCTCTCCCAGCCCATCGAGCCCCACGAGGTGTCCAGGTCGGAGGCGATGTTCTCCAGGCCGACGGCGTCCATGATCATCTGGGGGGCTCCGATGCCACCCCCGACGAACGGCGTGTCGGAGCCCGAGGAGTACCAGAGGGCGGTCAGGCCCGCCTCCGAGGGGGTGACCTGCGCGAGCGCCTCCTGCTGCTCGGCCACGAGCGCCGCCGCTTCCTCACGCGCGTCGAGCAGCTCGCCGGCCTCGATGATGTCGTCGAAGACCGAGTCGAAGGTCAGCGGGTCGGGGCGGTAGCCGTCGGCCTGGCAGGCTGCCGGTGCGACGTACGTCTCGACCCCGAGCGCGGCCAGCTCGGCGCGCTCACCGATCCCGTCGGCAGCGAAGCTGGACTCCCAGCCCGCGAAGATCAGGTCCGGCTCGGCGCCGAGCACGATCTCCGAGGACGGCGCCCGCTCGGCGAGCACCGGCACCTGCGCGCCCGCCTCGGCGATCTCCTCCGGGAAGGGGCCGTCGAGGAAGGCGGCACCGACGAGGCGGTCGCCCACGCCGAGCGCGAGCGCGAGCTCCGTCGTCGAGGACTTGATCGTGACGATCCGCTCGGGAGGGGCCTCGAGGCTCACCTCGGTGCCGCAGTTGTCGACCGTGACGGGGTACCCGCCCCCGGGGTCGGTGGGGTCGCCGGCCCCGGTGGGTGCGGGGTCGGCGTTGCCCGCGGAGCAGGCGGTGAGCAGGACGGCGAGCGTCGCGAGGGTGGCGCAGGCGCCGAGGCGGCGGAGGGACACGAGGGGGCTCCAGGAGGACCGTGGCGGGCAGGGCGAGTCGTCCGGCAGAAAGATGCCGGGGACGCCCGGCCAGATCGAGCCGAGAGCGCCGAGGCAGATCGGCCTCGGAGTCCAGGACCAGCCTAGCCGAGGCCGGGCGCCAGCAGACCTCCCAGGCTGTAGGTGCTCTCGCCCTCCGGCGTCACGAGCACGAGATCGTCCGAGACCTCGACGTCACCGGGGAACCAGACCGACCACCAGCCGTCCACGACGGCAGCGTCGGCGCTGACCCCGTCTGTGGTGGTGACCCGCACGCCGGTGACGTCGCCGCCGGCGAGACCGACGACCGTGGTGATCGGGCCCTCGCCACCCTCGAATCCCCATGGCGTTCCAGGGATCAGCACGAGCGCGGGCGCGCTGCCGAGCTCGAGCGCGTCCTCGACGCCGGGCTCGGCGCCCTCCGCCACCACGAACAGCTCGTCGCCGGCCGTGCTGATCAGGCACTGGGTGAAGACGTTGTCGCCGGCGAGCACCACGTACGTGTACTCACCCCGTTGCTCGCCGAGCACCGGCTCGATCGGGCGCCCGAGCTCGGTGTCCGGGCAGATCTCTCCCGCCGTCTCCGGAGGGACGAGCGTGGGTTGGGCGACCCAGCTCGCGTACGCCTGCGGACCGCTCTGCGTGAGCGTGAGCACGAGGGCGATCGCCACGATGGCGCTCAGCGCGGCAGCACCGAGGGCGAGCCGGCGCGCCGGGCGCGAGCGCGCGGCAGGCACGAGGTGCGCGACGTCGCCGGCCTGCCCCCGGCGGGCGCGCGAGCGGATCCGCGCCAGCATCGCGTCGCCGTCGATGTCCGGTGCACCGGCAGCGGGGTCCAGGCCGCGGACCGCATCCAGCAGTGGCTGCCTCATCGAGCACCCCCCGAACTGCGCTCGAGCAGGTGAAGCAGGCGCCGCCGGGCGCGGAACAGCCGGACCGCGTAGGCCGAGGTGGTCACGCCCAGGACCTGCGCGGCCTCAGGGTTGCTGAGGCCGTCCCATGCCACGAGGGCGATCACCTCCTGCTCGGTCTCGGACAGCTGGTTCCAGGCGTGGGCGAGCTCCGCCCGCGTCGCGATCGCGTCGTCGAACGACTCGACGCGATCGGTCGTCCCCTCGGCGACGCGCACATGCAGCGCACGCTGCCTCGCCTCCGCCCGGTAGGTGTTGCGGATGACGTTGCGCGCCACCCCGAACAGCCACGCGCGCTCCTCGCTCGGGATGTCGCTCAACCGGCGCCACGCGACGACGAACGTCTCCGCCAGCACATCCTCCACCGCGTCGGGCGGGACCCTCCGACGGATGAAGGCCGCCAGATCACGGTGCGTGCGCCAGTACAGCGCCTCGAACCGCTCTCGGGTGCCGGCCTTCATCCGTCGTCCCGTCCCGCCTCACCTGTGTAGATGTCCGGTCCCTCCTCGTGCTTACATGTGACATGGGTCACGCGTCCGAGGAGGGTCCTCCTACCGTGGTGTATCAATGTCCAATGGTCCAGCCGTTCATGCGCCGTGTCGCGATCAGCGCCGGGATGCTCGCGCTGGTGATCGCCGGTCTGGTCAGCACCCCCGCGGCTGCGGACGACCCGGGTACCGGTGAGGTCACCGACGCCACCTGGTATGCGCTGGCCGATGACGCGGCCGACGAGCTCGAGGCTACCGACTGGGAGGCGCTCTCTGCCGCCGACGGCTGCCGCCTGCTCGACGTCGAGATCACCGAGGTGGTCGACCCGGTCGCCAACGCCGAGGCGGGCGCGCCCGAGGACCTCGCGGTCACGGTCGTCGAGCGGGAGGAGATCTGCGGGAGCGCGCTCACCGCGGAGCTGGCCTTCGACGGCGGCGGCGAGAGCATCGACGGCGGCATGCGCGTGGCCGTCGCGCCGGGCAGCGACTGCTCGGGCACCTCGGGGCCGGGAACGATCTGCATCTCCCGCTCCGGCAGCTACATCTCCACCAGCTTCCAGTACGGCGGCTCCGGCACCATCAGCGCGTTCCTCAAGCTGTACCGGATCTCCAGCAGCGCCAGCGGCTGCCCCACGGGCGACACGATCGCGACCAGCTCGACCTCGAGCTACAGCAAGGGCACCCGCCGCAGCCTGACCGTCTACTCGCCCTCCTACGCGGGGTACTCCGCCCACATCTGGAAGTACGTCGGTCTCGGCGTCAACACGAACTGGGGCTCGGCCTGCGGCGTCCTCTGAGGACGTTCTCGGCGGCGGCGCCGTCGTGACATCCTTGCGCCAGCGGGCCACCCCCGCGCGAAGGAGCGTCGATGCCGACGAGGACCACGCTGACCACCGCCGTCGACCCGGCGAGCGAGGCGTACAGGGCGAACGATGAGGGCCAGCGTGCCCTCGTGGCCGAGCTGCGCGAGCGGCTGGCGAGGGCCGCGCGAGGGGGCCCGGAACGTTCCCGCGAGCGCCATCTCTCGCGGGGCAAGCTGCTGCCGCGGCAGCGCGTCGACGAGCTCCTCGACGAGGGCAGCCCGTTCCTGGAGATCGCGCCGCTCGCCGCTGAGGACATGTACGACGGCGAGTGCCCGGGTGCCGGTGTCGTGGCCGGCATCGGCAGGGTGGCGGGCCGCGAGGTTCTCATCGTGTGCAACGACGCCACGGTCAAGGGTGGCGCGTACTACCCGCTGACCGTGAAGAAGCACCTGCGTGCGCAGCAGATCGCGGCGGAGAACCGCTTGCCGTGCCTGTACCTGGTGGACTCGGGCGGGGCGAACCTGGAGATGCAGGACGAGGTCTTCCCGGACGCCCAGCACTTCGGGCGGATCTTCTTCAACCAGGCGAGGATGAGCGCGGACGGGATCCCGCAGCTCGCCGCCGTGCTGGGGTCCTGCACCGCGGGCGGCGCCTACGTGCCGGCGATGGCGGACGAGTCGGTGATCGTCGCCGGTCAGGGCACCATCTTCCTCGGCGGGCCGCCGCTCGTGAAGGCTGCGATCGGCGAGGTCGTCAGTGCCGAGGAGCTCGGCGGCGGCGAGGTGCACGCCCGGACCAGCGGCGTCGTCGACCATCTCGCCGACTCCGACGAGCACGCGCTCGCGATCCTGCGTGACATGGTCGCGACGCTGCCGCCGCCGGCCGAGCCCGCGTGGCAGGTGCGCGAGGTCCGTGAGCCCGTGGTCGACCCGGCGGACCTGTACGGAGCGGTGCCGACCGACGTCAACCAGCCCTACGACCCCCGCGAGGTGATCGCCCGGGTCGTCGACGGCAGCGAGCTCGTGGAGTTCAAGCCCGAGTACGGCACCACCCTCGTGACCGGGTTCGCGCACATCCACGGCCACCCGGTGGGCGTCGTCGCGAACAACGGCGTGCTGCTCAGCGCGAGCGCGCTCAAGGGGGCCCACTTCATCGAGCTGTGCGACCAGCGCGGCATCCCGCTGCTGTTCCTGCAGAACGTCGCGGGCTTCATGGTCGGCAGCGCCGCCGAGGCCGGCGGTATCGCCAAGGACGGCGCCAAGATGGTCACCGCGGTCGCCACCACCCGGGTGCCGAAGCTGACGGTCGTGGTGGGCGGATCCTTCGGCGCGGGCAACTACTCGATGTGCGGGCGCGCGTACTCGCCCCGGTTCCTGTGGATGTGGCCGGGTGCGCGAATCTCGGTGATGGGTGGGCGGCAGGCGGCGTCGGTGCTCTCGACCGTGCGCCGCGACCAGCTGGCCGCGCGCGGCGAGGAGTGGTCGCCCGAGGACGAGGAGGCGTTCGCCGCCCCGATCCGGGAGCGCTACGAGGCCCAGGGCAGCCCATACCACGCGACCGCCCGGCTCTGGGACGACGGCGTGATCGACCCCGCGGACACCCGCACCGTGCTCGGGCTGGCGCTCGACGTCGTCTCCCGGACGCCGCTGCCCGAGCCCCGCTTCGGCCTGTTCAGGATGTGAGGGAGATGACGACGGGGCGTCCGTTCGAGCGTGTCCTGGTGGCCAACCGCGGCGAGATCGCGGTGCGGGTGATCACGGCCGTGTGCCGGTCGGGTGGCACGGCTGTCGCGGTGTTCACCGCTCCCGACGGCGGGCCGGCCCCGGCCCGCCATGTCCAGGAGGCAGACCTCGCGTTCGAGATCCCCGACTACCTCGACGCCGCCGCGATCGTCGACGTCGCGCTGCGTGCGGGTGCGCAGGCGATCCACCCGGGCTACGGGTTCCTGTCGGAGAGCCCGGTGCTCGCGGCCGCGTGCACGGCAGCGGGGCTCGTGTGGGTCGGCCCCGACGAGCGCGCGCTGCGGCTGATGGGCGACAAGATCGCCGCCAGGGCGCACGTGGCGGCGCTCGGCGTGCCGGTCGTGCCGGGCACGACCGATCCGGCTCGCGCCGAGGACGTGGGCTACCCGCTCATCGTCAAGCCCAGCGCGGGTGGCGGCGGCAAGGGCATGCAGATCGTGCGCGACCCCGCGGACCTGCCCGCGGCGCTCGCGGCGGCGCAGCGCGTCGCGGCCGCGGCGTTCGGCGACGACACGTTGCTGCTCGAGCGGCTGGTGCGGCAGCCGCGGCACATCGAGGCGCAGGTGCTCGGGGACCGGCACGGCCACCTCGAGGTTCTCGGGCTGCGGGAGTGCTCGCTGCAGCGCCGGCACCAGAAGGTCATCGAGGAGGCACCGGCGCCGTACCCGCAGGGGGAGGTGCGCGAGGCGATCGTGGCGGCGGCGGCGCGGGTGGCGGCGAGCGTCGGCTACGTGGGGGCCGGCACGGTGGAGTTCCTCGTCTCTGGCGAGGATCCGCGGCAGTGGTACTTCCTGGAGATGAACACCCGGCTGCAGGTCGAGCACCCCGTGACCGAGGCGGTCACCGGCGTCGATCTCGTGCAGGCCCAGCTCCGGGTCGCGGCGGGCGAGCAGCTGCGGCTGGGTGAGCTCACCGAGACCGGGCACGCGGTCGAGGCGCGCGTGTACGCCGAACGGCCCGACCGGGGCTTCGTGCCGAGCACCGGGCGGCTGCTGGAGGTGAGCGAGCCGGCCGGGGTGCGGATCGACTCGGGCGTGTGGTCGGGCTCGGTGGTCACGGCCGACTACGACCCGATGCTGCTCAAGGTGATCGCGCACGGAGCCAGCCGCGCGGAGGCGATCGAACGGCTCGACGCCGCGCTCGCCCAGACCGTGCTGCTCGGCGTGCACACCAACCTCAGCTACCTGCGTGCGGTGCTCATCGCGCCGCAGGTCCGCGATGCGGGCGCCGACACCGCCTTCCTCGACTCCTTCGAGCCGCCCCCGCCCGCCGAGCCGGACGACCAGGCGCTCGCGGCCGCCGCCTTCGCGCTCCGTCCCGAGCCCGACGGCGGTGCCTCGCCCTGGGCGGTGCGGTCCGGCTGGCGGGTGGGGGAGCACCGGACCCCGACGATCACGCTGCTGCTGGGCGATCGTGCCTACGAGACCCCGGTCCCCGGTGAGCCACCCACCGGGGTGCGCTCCGCCGTCGAGAACGGGACGGCGTGGGTGTGGCGCGACGGCGACACCTGGGCGGTGCGCCGACGCACCCGCGACGAGGCCGTCGAGCGGTCCCGCCGCGTGCGTGCGGGAGCGGCACCGGACCCGCAGGTCCGCACCCCGATGCCCGGCACGGTGATCGCGGTCCCGGCCACGGACGGGGCGGCGGTCGAGGCCGGCGAGGTGATCGCCGTCGTCGAGGCGATGAAGATGGAGAACCCCGTGACGGCGCCGGTCGCCGGTACGCTCGTGCTTGCCGTCAGGCACGGCGAGACGGTCACAGCCGACCAGGTTCTCGCCACCGTTCACCCCCACCCGGGCGGTCCACAAGACCGGAGCCCGGGTTCGCAATGATCCACGAGATCGGACGAAGGAGTCTTCGATGGAGTACGGGTTCACCCCCGCACAGGTAGCGCTGGCCGAGCAGGTCCGGGAGCTCGCCGACACGGTCGTCGCGCCGGCTTCCTACGACTACGACACCAAGCAGACGCTGCCCTACGCGATCATCCGCCAGATGGGCGAGATGGGTCTGTTCGCCCTCCCGTTCCCGGCTCGCTACGGGGGTTCCACACCCGAGGGCGACTACACCGCGTTCTGCCTCGCGGTCGAGCAGATCGGCCGCGTGGACCAGAGCCTGGGGGTCACCCTGGAGGCCGCGATCGGGCTCGGAGCGATGCCGATCCTGCGGTTCGGCTCCCAGCAGCAGCGCGACGCGTGGTTGCCCATGCTCGCCGCGGGCGAGGCGCTGGCCGCGTTCGGGCTGACGGAGGCGCGCGCGGGTTCGGACGCCGGCGCCACCGAGACCACCGCCGTGCTCGACGGCCATCACTGGGTCCTCAACGGCACCAAGCAGTTCATCACCAACTCGGGCACCGACATCACCCGGCTGGTCACCGTCACGGCGGTGACCGGCGAGATCACCAGGCCCGACGGCAGCACCGCGCCCGAGCTCACCGCGTTCCTCGTCCCGGTGCCGAGCGAGGGGCTGGAGGTCGGGCCCTCCTACGACAAGATCGGCTGGCACACCTCCGACACCCACCCGCTGACGCTGACCGACGTGCGCGTGCCCACCGCCGCCATGCTGGGGGAGCGGGGTCGCGGGTTCGCCTACGCCGTCGCGTGCCTCGACGAGGGGCGGATCGCGTTCGCGGCGCTCGCGACCGGCGCCGCACAGGGCTGCCTGGAGGAGGCGATCCGCTACAGCAAGGAGCGGGTGGTGTTCGGCCGGCCGCTCGAGGCGAGCCAGCACATCGCCTTCACGATCGCGCGGATGGCGGCCAAGGTGCACACCGCACGGCTCGCGTGGGTCGAGGCGGCACGGTTGATGGCGGCCGGTGAACCCTTCAAGAAGCAGGCGTCGATGGCGAAGCTGGTGGCGAGCGAGGCCGCGGTGGCGTGCGCGCACGACGCCTCGCAGATCTTCGGCGGCTACGGGTTCCTCAACAGCACCGTGGTGGCGCGGCACTACCGGGACAGCAAGATCCTCGAGATCGGCGAGGGGACGAGCGAGGTGCAGCTGATGGTGATCGCCCGGGCGCTCGGGCTCTCCGGTGGCGGCGTGTGATCTCGTGGGCAGCGTGCGGGATGATCGAGGCGGAGGAGCGATGGAGCAGGTGCAGCAGCGAGGGTTCTATCTCGACGAGCTCAGCGAGGGCGTGGTCTACCGGCACGCGCCGGGGCGCACGATCACCGAGGCTGACAACGTGCTGTTCTCGACGCTGTCGATGAACCCTCAGGCGCTGCACCTGGACGCCGCCTACAGCGCCGCGCAGCCGTTCGGGCAGCGGCTGGTGAACTCGATGCTCACGCTCGCGACGCTCGTGGGGCTCTCGGTCGGTCACCTGACGCAGGGCACCATCGTGGCGAACCTCGGCTTCGAGGAGGTCCGCTTCCCCGCGCCGATGTTCCACGGCGACACCCTCTACGGCCAGACGGTCCTCACGGCCAAGCGGGAGTCGCGCTCGCGGCCGGGCCAGGGGATCGCGACCTTCGAGCACACCGGTCGCAACCAGGACGAGGTCGTGGTCGCGGTCGCCACCCGCAGCGTGCTGATGTGGTCGAGCGAGGCGGACCACCTGGCGCACGAGGCGGGTGCCGGTCGGTGAGCACTGACGCGTTCACGATGGGGCCGGCGCTGCTGTTCTGCCCCGGGAACCGCCCGGACCGGTACGCCAAGGCCGGCGAGCGCGCCGACGCCGTCATCCTCGACCTGGAGGACGCCGTCGCCCCCGCCGACAAGCCGGCGGCGCGGCACGCGCTGCGGGCGAGCCCGTTGGACCCGGCGCGCACGATCGTGCGCGTGAACGGGGCGCGGTCCGGCGAGCTCGCGGCGGATCTGGAGGCGCTCGCGGGCACGGGATACCGGACCGTGATGCTGCCCAAGACCGAGTCGATCGCCGACGTCGGGGCGCTGGCGGGGTACGACGTCGTCGCCCTCGTCGAGACCGCCCGTGGCGTGGTGGCAGCGGCGGAGATCGCTGCGGCGGAGGGTGTGGTCGCGCTGATGTGGGGTGCCGAGGACCTGGTCGCCTCACTGGGAGGGACGGCGAGCAGGTGGCCGTCCGGGCGGTACCGGGACGTCGCCGTGCACGCGCGCGCGGCCGTGCTGCTCGCCGCGGGGGCGTCCGGGAGGGCAGCGATCGACGCCGTGCACACCGACCTCGGGGACCACGACGGCCTGCGCGCCGAGGCCGAGGACGCCGCCGCGAGCGGGTTCGCCGCGACCGCGTGCCTGCACCCCGACCAGGTCGCGGTCGTCCGCGACGCGTACCGCCCGAGCGAGGACCGGGTCGCGTGGGCGCGGGCGGTGCTGACCGCTGCCGGCGAGCGGCCCGGCGTGTTCCGGTTCGAGGGGCAGATGGTCGACGAGCCCGTGCTCGTGCTGGCACGCCGGGTGCTCCGTGGCCTCTGAGGGTCAGCTGCTGGCGCGCTGGCGCGAGGAGGAGCGGGAGCAGCCCACCGGTTGGAGCTTCGCGGACCTCGAGGGACGCATGCGGGCCGACCCGACGCCGTGGGACTTCCCGGCGCTGTGCGTGCGGGCTCTCGGCGCCGCCAGATGCGCGCTCGACATGGGCACCGGCGGCGGCGAGACCCTGCTCGGGCTCAAGGAGCGGGCAGCGGCGTCCGGGGTGTCGTGGCCCGCCGTGGTGACCGCCACCGAGGGCTGGGCGCCGAACGTGGCTGTCGCCCGGGACGCGCTGGCTACGCACGGGATCGAGGTCCGCGAGTTCGGCCAGCCCGACGACGACCCTGAGCCGGCCACCATGCCGTTCGACGACGGCGCGTTCGACGTGGTGCTCAACCGGCACGAGGCGTACCACCCGGCCGAGGTCGCGCGCGTGCTCGCTGCGGGCGGGGCGTTCCTCACCCAGCAGGTCGGCGGTGACGAGCTGGGGGAGCTTCGGGACCTGCTCGGGCACGAGCCGACGGCGCCGCAGGTGAGGCATCGGCGCTTCCGGCAGGAGCTGCTGGACGCCGGCCTGGAGGTGGTGGACGGCGCCGAGCTAGTCGGCGGCTACACCTTCACCGACGTCGCGGCGCTGGTCGCGTACCTGCAGCGGGTGCCGTGGGAGGCGCCTGCGGACTTCACGGTCGACCGTTACGCCGACCCGCTGCTCGACCTTCATCGCCGCACGCACGGTGGGCAGGTCCGGTTGACGATGAAGCGCTTCTGGTTGAAGGCTCTGCGGCCGTCCTGACGCGGGTATCAGCGGTGCTCCCGCACCCTCCTGATCGGTGTACGGGGACACGCCCCGCGCAGGAGAGGAGCCCCACGATGGCAACGCTGCCGATCTTCACCGTGCATGCCGGCCGTGAGACCGACATCGACGTCGACCGCCTGACGAGAGACGTGCTGGGTGGTCGCGACCTGACCGCACAGACCCGTGGTCCCGCCACCAGCATCCGCGGGCCGGAGGTGCACCTGGACGTCGACCGCGGGCGCGGCGGCGTCTGGGCTGGTGACCTGGGTCGGCTGTGGGACGCCGCTCCTACCAAGATCCCCGGACCGGCCGCCGTCGCCGAGATCGCGACCGAGGCGCTGCAGCGGGTCCGGTTGCTGCCCGAGCTGGGACGTCAGTTCCGCCTCACGAAGGGGACGGTCCGGCAGGCGAGGACCGTCACGGAGCGGGGGAGCAAGCGCACCACCCGCAGCGGTGAGGCCACGTTCGGGCAGGAGGTCGTGGTCGACGTCTCCGACCGTGACGACATCCCGGGTGAGGCGATCCCGATGCTTGGCGGGGGTGGCCGGTTCCGAGCCACGGTGGGTGACGGCGGCCAGGTCACCGGCGCGCACGGGGTGTGGCGCGACGCCGACGCCGTGGACGAGCGGCCGTTGCTGACGCAGGCGCAGGCCCTCAGGCAGGCCGGCATCAGCACGCGCCGCAAGGACGTCAGGATCACCGGCAGCACCCTCGGGTACTACAGCGCTCCGGCTTTCAGCGGGCAGGAGCTGATGTTCCCGGTGTACGCGGTCAGCGCCGAGGTGCAGGACGGGGACCGCTGGGTGCCGAGCCGGGTGCGGCTCGTCCCGGCGACCGACGTCGGCGAGATCGGGGTTCCGGAGTCCGAGACGCCGCCGCGTGCCGAACCCGGCGCGTTCCCCGACCTCAAGCACCTCGTGGTGCCCGGTCAGGTGCTGCCGAGCACGCTCACGGTCAGCACCTCGGTGCTCGAGCGGCACGGCGTGCGCGCCTCGGACCTGCTCACCCGCGGACCGAACGGCAACGTGTACGTGAAGCCCCAGCTCGACCTGCAGCTCTACCCCTTCATCTGGGAGGCGCTGCGCCCGCGCTCGTTCGGTGCCTCGTGGATCGGCGAGTTCGGCGGGCTGGGTGGCAGCCAGGCCAACGCGCAGGGTTTCGTCGACGAGATGACGGCGGAAGGATGGTCACGGCGCTTCAACTGGGGCAACCAGAACGCGTGGAAGTCCGACTGGTTGTCGAACGACGACAGCTACGTCGACGACGTCGACATCGTCTTCTACACCGGTCACGCCAGCCCGGACGGCTGGATGCTCGCGACCGGCGGGAACAGCGACTGGCTGCACAGCTCCGACGTGGGCGCCCAGCCCAACAGCCCCTCCGACCACTGGGGTCAGGAGAACCTCGAGTGGGCGGTCGTCGCGGCCTGCGGTCCGTTGCAGGACGACGCGATCAACGGGGGCGGCAGCGTGTTCGACCGGTGGCGCGGGATCTTCGACGGCATGCACGTGCTGCTGGGATACGCCGCCGTCACCTACGACAACACCGAGGAGGGCCGCCGGTTCGCCTCCTACGCCAGGTCGGGCATGACGTTGACGCAGGCGTGGTTCCGCACCGCTCAGGAGATCCAGCCCTCGACCAACGGCTGGGGCGACCCGTACGGTCCCGACGTCTACGCCGGCGCGCTGTCCATCGGCAGCGCGGCGGGCTCGACCGGCGGCGACCATCTCTGGGGTCATGGCTCGGTCGGACCGGACATCCGCGGCGGCGGGCAGTACCGCGTCTGCCAGTGGTCGCCCTGCTGAGCGAGGTCAGCGGATGGCGTGCAGGAACCTGCGCGCCATCCGCAGCTGCAGGGCCCGCGCGACCGGGCGACCCAGCCGGGCATACCAGGCCACCGGCCGCGAGAACGCGGTCACGTGCAACCGCACCACCTCCCGCTCGTCGATCTCGACGACGAGGTCCTCGCGTCCGGACTGCGGGTGCCCCGGCAGAGTGCCGTACGCCAGCCCGCGGCGCCGGGGTTCGTCCACGACCTCGACCACCCGGGAGAACCCGGTGAACCGCAGGAACGCCACCGGGATCCGCACCCGCAGGACCGACCCGAGCTCCGCCGTCGAGCGGGAGGAGGCGACGCCGATCCCCGAGCGCAGGAACACCTCGTGCGCGAGCACCTGGGCGGCGGCGCGCTCGAAGCACTCCCGGCCACGGCCGATCACGCCCGACATCTCGTAGCCCCAGAAGCCCGGTGGTCGGCCGCCCACCTCGGGGTAGGTGAGGTCGAGCGCGCGCAGCCGCGCGGTCTCGGCGTCGGGGAGCCGGGCGGCGGCCGCGAGTGCGCGCAGGTACCGCTCGGTCATCGCGTCCTGCGCCGCGTCCGTCACCGGGCCGCCCAGCCGGGCGTACCAGCTCGCCGGGCGGCTGAACGCCGTGATCTCCAGGCGGACCTGCTCCTGGGAGTCGATCGTCACGACGAACGACTCCTTCCCGGACTCCGGGTGGCCCGGAAGCGTGCCGTAACCGAACCCGCCACGGTCGGGCTCGTCGACGATCTCGACGACCCGGCAGTACGCCGTCAGCCGCAGCGGTCCCACCGGGACCCGGAGCCGGGCCACGCTCCCGAGCTCGACCGCCGCCTCCGACGCGGCGACGGCGATCCCGGAGTGCAGCTGGACCCGCCAGTGCAGCACCGCCTCGACGGCCGCCTCGAACGCGGCACGACCCTGCCCGATGACAGCGCTGCGGGAGAAGGAGCGATGACCCGCCGGGAGCACCTCGCCCGTGGGGTAGGTGAGGTCGAGCGTGCGCAGCCGCGCGGCCTCGACCTCGGGCAGCAGCGTGAGCCGCGCGGGCCTCATGCCTAGGCGCCGAGTCGCTCCGGGCGCACCTTCGCCCACTCGAGCGCGGTCCTGATCGCGTCCGCGATGCTGAGCTCGGCCCTCCAGCCGAGCTTGGTGGCCGCGAGATCGGAGGTCGTGTAGCAGCCGATCACGTCGCCCGGGCGGGGCGGACCTTCGACGACGTCGAGGTTGCCCTCACCGACGACCTCGGTGAACGCGGCCACCAGCTCGCGCACGGTCGACCCGGTGCCGGTGCCGATGTTGATCACCGCGTACGGCTCCTCGGGCGTGCACACCTCGTCGAAGTGCTCGAGCGCGGCCACGTGCGCCTTCGCGAGATCCCAGACGTGGATGTAGTCGCGGATCGCGGAGCCGTCGCGCGTGGCCCAGTCGACACCGGTGATCGTGAACACGTCGCCGTAGGTGTAGGCGTCCACGAGCTTGCCGAGGGCGTGCGAGGGCTTGGGGTTCTGGAGACCGGTGCGCAGGTCCGGGTCGCCGCCGACCGGGTTGAAGTAGCGCAGCGACAGCGTGCGCAGATCGGTCGCGGCGGCCACGTCGGCCATGATCCGCTCGCACAGCATCTTGGAGGCCGCGTACGGGCTCTGCGGGTTCAGCGCGGAGCTCTCGTTGACAGTCAGGTCGGGCTCGGGCTCGTAGATCGACGCCGAGGAGCTGAACAGCAGCCGCGTGCAGCCCTCGCGGCGCAGCGAGTCGAGCAGCTCGATGGTCTTGGCCACGTTGTTGCGGTAGTACCCGATCGGGTCCGCCACGGACTCGGGCACCACGATCTTCGCGGCGCAGTGCACGGTCGCCTCGATGTCCGGGTGCTCGGCGAAGATCCGGGCGATCAGCGCGTGATCGGCGATGTCGCCCTGGTAGAAGGACGTGCCCTCGGTGAACTCGGGCCGGCCGGTGGACAGGTCGTCCAGGACGACGACGTCCCATCCCTTGTCCTGGCACGCCAGCCCGACGGTGCTTCCGATGTAGCCGGCTCCGCCGGTGATGAGAACCTTCATCGTCCCTCTCCCTCGCTCGCAGCCGCCATGGTAGGCGTACGGGAGGATGAGCGCATGAGCAGCTCACCTGTCGCGGCCCTGCTGGGCATGCGCCCGCACCAGGTCGACGGCGGAGCCTTGCGTCAGCTGCTCGGCGGGCGCCCGGTGGTGGTCACCGGGGCCTCGCGCGGCGTCGGCCGGCAGGTGGCGCTGCGTTGCGGAGCGGCCGGCGCGCACGTGGTGCTGCTCGCGCGCGGCGCCGACGCGCTCGAGGACCTCGTCGCGGAGGTCGCGAGCACCGGTGGATCCGCGACGGCGATCCCGGTCGACCTGCGTGACCTCGGTGCGGCGACGGCGGCCGCGGAGCGGATCGTCTCCGCGCACGGCGCGCCCGCGCTGCTCGTGTCGAACGCGGGGCACAGCATCCGCCGTGACCTCGCCGACTACACCGACCGCCTCCACGACGTCACCCGGCTCGCCGGCGTCAACATGCTCGGCCCGATCGCGCTCGCGCTCCCGTTGCTGGCAGCGATGCGGCAGGCGAGGAGCGGGCAGCTGATCTCGGTGGGGACGGTCGGTATGGCGCTGCCGGGGCCGGGCTGGTCGGTGTACGCCGCGACCAAGGCCGGTTTCGACGCCTGGCTGCGTGCGATCTCGCCCGAGCTGCGCCGCGACCGCGTGGCCGTCACCTCGATCCACCTGCCGCTGACCCGCACCGCGATGAGCGCTCCCACGTACCGGCACTCGCGCCTGCCGTCGTTGTCCGCCGACGACGCCGCGACCTGGGTCTGCCGTGCCGCCCTCACGCGCTCCCGGGTCGTCTCGCCCTGGTGGGGTCGCCTCGGCGGCGTGGCCACCTCGGCGTTGCCGAGCCTGGTCGACCGGATCTCGACGGCGGCCTGGCGGCGGGCCTCGTGAGCGCACGGACACCGGTCTGGCACGCGGTCCCGGACGCCGTCGGCGTCGCCGGGCAGTGGCGACCGACCGACATCCGAGGGTTGCCCGCGACCCTCCGGTACGGCGCGAGCCTGTCCGGTGTCGCGCTCGCAGCGGCCCGCGGCCGCCCTCGCAAGGTGCTGCTGGTCGACGACCTCGGGCCGCTGACCGGGAGCGAGCTCGAGGCCGCGGTCGACAGCATCGCCGCGGCGGTGGCGGCTGCCGTGCGGCACGGGGCCTCGCGCGAGATCGGCGTGTGCGCGGCCGGGCACCGCGGGCTGGTGGCCGCCGTGACCGCGACCGGGGCGCTCGGGCTGGACACCGCCCTGGTGCCGGCGTCGGCGGGGACGCAGGTGCTGGCGGCCGCGCTGGCGGACGTGGACGTGGTGCTGGCGGACGACGCGACGGTCGCGGACGTGCGCGAGGCTGCGCCGCACGCGCGCGTGCTGGATGTGCTCGCGCTGGCGCGTCGCTCGCCGGGACGGTCGTTGCGTTCGGTGCCGCGGCCGCGACGCGCGGGAACGTTGCGGCTGCTGACGTCCGGCACGACCGGCACACCGAGGGCGACCCACCGAGGTGGCGCCGGCATCGGCCAGCTCGCCACCGTGCTCAGCCTGATGCGCGCGCTGGAGCTGCACCGGGACGAGGCGGTGGTGATCTCGCCACCGCTGTCGCACGGGCACGGGCTCGCGGTGCTGACGGCGGCCCTCGTCGTCGGGGCGCCCGCCGTGCTGGCGCACGGTCGTGACGGCGCGGGTCTGATCGAGCTCGTGCACCAGCACGCCGCCGGGGTGCTCGCCGTGGTGCCCGCGCAGCTGGCACGCGTGCTCGAGGCGTTGGAGGTGGAGGCCGCCGCAGGTGTCCCCGGACCGGGGTTGCCGACGCTGCGACGGATCGCGACAGGGTCCGCGCCGCTGGGCACCGGGCTGGTGGTGCGCGCGCAGCGGCTGCTGGCGTCGGACGTCGTCGACTTCTACGGCTCCAGCGAGGCGGGGACCGCGACGATCGCGACCCCGGACGACCTCCGCGAGGCGCCCGGGACCGTGGGCCGCCCGGCGGCCGGCGTGCGTGTGGAGATCGTCGACGACGACGGCGCCGTGCTCCCGCCCGGCGCCGTGGGCCAGGTGCGCGTGACCTCGCCGTGGCATGCGGTCGACGCGCCCGCGAGCGAGATCGCGGTCGGTGACCTCGGCCACCTCGACGAGGACGGTCGGCTGTTCCTGGACGGGCGGGCCGACGAGCTCCTCGTCATCGGTGGTCACAACGTGTCGCTCGCGCGGGTCCAGGCGTGGTTCGCCGACCAGCCCGGGGTGAGCTCCGCCGTCGTCAGCGTGCTCGAGCACGCCGAGCTCGGTCACGAGCTGAGCGTCGAGGTCACCGGCGAGGCCGACCTCGCCGAGCTGCGCACGCGTGCCCGCCGCGAGCTCGGCACCGCGAGCGCCCCGCGACGGGTCGAACGGGCCTGACCGTGCGCACCTGCCCTGTCCCGCGCACGCACCGGGTACGCGCGGACGGCACGAGAGCGACGTCGACGGACGAGACGACGGCACCTGGCGGGCGCCGATCGGGCAGGCTAGGCACATGAGATACGTGGTGATCGGGGCAGGCGCGATCGGGGCGGGTGTCGGCGGGCTGCTCGCCGACTCGGGGTCGGAGGTGCTGCTGGTGGCGCGCGGTGAGCACCTCGCGGCGATGGCCGCGACGGGGCTGACGGTGCGGATGCCGGACGGCGTGATCACGTGCCGGCCCCAGGTCGCGGCGGCGCCGGAGGATGTCGAGCTCCGTTCCGACGACGTGCTGGTGCTCACCACCAAGACCCACCAGGCCGCCGACGCGCTCGCCACCTGGGCCGACGCCCCGGTGCACGAGGACGGGGGCGTCATCGGCCGGGCGGGGGACCGGCTCCCGATCCTCACGGCGCTGAACGGCGTCGCCAGCGAGGACATGGCGCTGCGCTGGTTCGCCCGGGTGTACGGGGTCTGCGTGTGGATGCCCGCCGTGCTCGCGAAGCCGGGTGAGGTCGTCGTCCGCTGTGCGCCGCTGCGCGCCATCCTCCATGCCTCCCGGTACCCGGCCGCGCTCGCCGACGACCAGGACGCCGCCCTGCTGGCCCGGGTCGTCGAGGACTGGGGCCGCGCCGGCGTCCAGGTCCCGACACCGGACGACGTGATGCCCTGGAAGTACCGCAAGCTGCTCGGCAACCTGGGCAACGCCGTGCAGGCGCTGCTCGGTGACGGCAGCCTCGGGGACGACGTCACCGACGCCGCGCGTCTCGAGGCGCGCGAGCTCTACCAGGCAGCAGGCATCGTGATGAACTCCGACGCGGAGGAGCGTGCCTCCCGCGATCTGCTCACCTCGGCCCCGGTGCCCGGGGCACCCGAGCAGATGGGCGGCTCGACCTGGCAGTCGCTGCAGCGCGGCACCGGTTCGGCCGAGACCGACTACCTGAACGGGGAGATCGTCGCGATCGCCCACCGTCTCGGTCGGAGCGCACCGATCAACGCCGCACTGGCCTCACTCGTACGCACCGCCGTCGCGCAGTCGGCCAAGCCCGGAGCGATGAGTCCGGTCGAGCTTCGCGCACGGACGCTCGGCGGGACCTGAGCCCAGCCGCGGTGGCGGGATCCGAGCGCGAGCCCGCGCTGCGGAGGCAAGTCCCTGCAATTCTCGATGTGTCGTTTCATTTTGCGTCGCCCCGACCTAGCATGACGGCCACGTGCCTGGGTTCTCCGGGCTGGTCCCGACCCTCTCGACAACGACGCGAAAGGCCCATGATGGGTACCTCACGACGGCAGTTCTTGACCCTCGCCTCGATGGGCGCCGTGGGCGCCGGTCTCGGCCTCGCCGGCTGCAGCCGCGGGGGCGGTGGCACCGGTGGTGGCGGGGACGCGAGCGGCGACGGCACCTCGCTCACGTTCACCTGGTGGGGCAACGAGGTGCGCAACGCCAACACCACCGAGTTCGTCGCGGCCTACCTGGAGGCGAACCCGGACGTCACCATCGAGGAGCAGCCCGGCGAGTGGTCCAGCTACTGGGACCGGCTCGCCACCCAGACCGCCGGCAACACCTCGCCGGACGTGATCCAGATGGACATGGCCTACATCACCGAGTACGGCGCCCGTGGGGCGCTGCTGGATCTGGCCGAGCACGGCATCGACACCTCGAAGTTCGTCGAGGGCACCGCCGACTCCGGCGTCCTGGAGGGCAAGACCTTCGGTGTCAGTGCCGGCATCAACACCCCGACGATCATGGTCGATGCCGAGCTGGTCACCGGCCTGGGCGTGGAGATGCCCGATGACACGACCTGGACGTGGGACGACTGGCTGACGCTGGCGACGGCGATCAGCGAGGCCTCCGGTGGCGAGGTGATCGGCACGTCCACGTTCATCTCCAACGACGCGATGATGAGCGCCTGGTTGCGCCAGCAGGGCAAGGAGCTCTTCGTCGAGGGGGGCCAGCTCGGCTTCACGGTCGAGGACGTCACCACGTGGCTGGAGTTCCATCAGCGGTTCGCCGATGCCGGGGCGATCCCGAGCGCCTCCGAGATCACCGAGGACTCCTCGGTCGCCTTCGACCAGGGGCAGTTCATCGTGGGCAGGACGGCGATGGCGATGTACTGGTCGAACCAGCTGGAGGCTGCCGAGGCGGCCTCGGGCAAGACGATCACGATGCTGAGGTTCCCCAGCCTCGAGGGTGACGCCGCGACCCGCAAGGCTTGGTACAAGGCCTCGATGCTGTGGTCGGTGTCCGCGCGCACCGCCGACCCCGAGGCTGCGGTGAAGTTCATCAACTGGATCATCAACACACCTGAGTCGGCTGAGATCGATCTCGCCGAGCGTGGCATCCCCCCGAACACCGAGGTGGCAGCTGCGATCGAGCCGATGCTCTCCGAGCCCCAGCAGCGGGTGCTGCAGCTCATCAACGACATCGTCCCCGAGCTGGGCGAGACCCCGATCGCGCCGCCGCCCGGCGGTGGCCAGTTCGGCTCGCTGCTGCTGCGCTATGCGACCGACATGCTCTTCGGCAACCTCGACGCGGCCGGCGCCGCGCAGGGCTTCCACGACGAGCTGACCGCCGCCATCGGCGGGTGATGCATGAGCGCGATCTCTGAGCTGTCCAAGCTCAAGACGGGCAAGGCCCGTACCCCGGAGGAGCGTGCGGCGGCGCGGAAGGAGGCCGGCCGTGACAACAAGGCGGGGTATCTGTTCCTGCTGCCGTGGTTGGTGGGGCTGTTCGCGTTCACGCTGGGCCCGATGTTGGCGTCGTTGTATCTGTCGTTGACCGATTACAACTTGATCCAGTCGCCGAACTTCGTCGGGTTGGAGAACTATGCGCGGATGCTGGAGGATTCGCGGCTGCATCAGTCGTTGAAGGTGACGTTCACCTATGTGGTGGTGGGTGTGCCGTTGCAGCTGATCCTGGCGTTGGCGATCGCGCTGCTGCTGGACAAGGGGATGCGGGGGTTGCCGATCTACCGGTCGGTGTTCTACCTGCCCTCGATGCTGGGTGGGTCGGTCGCGATCGCGTTGTTGTGGCGGCAGATCTTCGGCACCACGGGTCTGGTGAACCAGGTGCTGCAGGCCTTCGGCATCAATGCCACCACCGGGTATGTCTCGGACCCGGAGTATGCGTTGTGGACGCTGATCCTGCTGCACGTGTGGACGTTCGGCTCGCCGATGGTGATCTTCCTGGCGGGCTTGCGCCAGATCCCGACGATGTACTACGAGGCGGCGTCCCTGGATGGGGCGGGCCGGGTGGGGAAGTTCGTCAAGATCACGATGCCGTTGCTGTCCCCGATCATCTTCTTCAACCTGGTGCTGCAGATCATCGGGGCGTTCCAGTC
>NZ_WNXY01000015.1 GCF_009733815.1 Pseudactinotalea suaedae | reverse complement strand
GTCGGGCGGCCAGGCCGCGCGGGTCGCGCTGGCCCGCGCGCTGGCCGCCGAGCCGGAGGTGCTGCTGCTCGACGAGCCGCTCGCCGCGCTCGACGCGGCCGCCGCACCCGAGCTCCGCCAGCTGCTGGCCGAGGTGCTGCGCGAGACCGGGCTCACCACGATCCTCGTCTCGCACGCGGTGCTCGACGCCGCACTGCTGGCCGACCACGTCGCCGTGCTGCGGGAGGGACGGGTGGTCGAGCAGGGGCGCCGCGCCGACGTCCTCGGGGCGCCGCGCACCGAGTTCACGGCGGCCTTCGTGGGCGTCAACCTCGTCCCTGCCGGTTTCGGCGGGCTGCGGGCGGGCGCCCCGGCGGGTCCGCCCCAGGGGAGTCCGGCCCAGGTGACCCGGCTCCGGTTCCGGCCGGGCGCCGTCGTCGTCTCCGAGCACCCGGACGGGCGCGAGAACACCTGGGAGGCGACCGTGCGCTGGCTGGAGCCGGTGACCGGCGGGGTGCGGGTGCGGCTCGCGACGCCCGACCAGCCCGACGTGCTCGCCGACGTCGACGCCGCAGGAGTCGACCAGCTGCGCCCGGGTGCGAGAGTGTGGGCACACGTACCGGTCGAGGCCGTCCAGACGATCTGACCCGCGACACACGGAGGCACCTGTGGAGGAGTCGGAGGAGAAGCGCGCGGTCGAGGCCGCCAGATCGATCGCTGTCACGGCCGGGCTACCGGTCGAGAACGCGATCGTGCTCCAGAGCTCGAACAAGCTCGCGGTCCGGCTGCTGCCGTGCGACGTGCTGGCGCGGGTGTCCCGCTGGGATCCGGAGGGCGTCCAGCTCGAGGTGGACCTCGCCGGCCGCCTCGAGGCGGCCGGCTGCCCGATCGGGGTGCTCGATCCCCGGGTGGAGCCACGCGCGTACCGGCTCGACGGCTTCACCGTCACGCTGTGGACGTTCTACGAGTCCGTGCCCGAGCTGCCGGCGGCCGACTACGGTCTGGCGTTGCAGCGGTTGCACGCCGGCATGCGCACGGTGGAGATGGCCACGCCCCACGCCCTCGATCGCGTCGCGTCGGCGCAGCGGCTGCTCGCGGATCGCGACCTCACACCGGAGCTTCCCGACGACCAGCGCGCGCTGCTCAGCGGGACCCTGGAGGCGCTGAGCCCGATGCTCGGCGACCGCGACGGTGGGCAGCTGCTGCACGGCGAACCGCACCCGGGAAACGTCCTGGCCACCCGCGACGGACCGCTGTTCATCGATCTCGAGACGTTCTGCCGCGGGCCGGTCGAGCTCGACCTCGCCCACGCCCCCGACGACGTCGCGGAGCACTATCCCGGTGCTGATCCCGAGCTGCTGCGGCAGTGCCGGATGCTGGTGCTCGCCATGATCATCGCATGGCGCTGGGACCGCGACGACCGGCTCCCCGGCGGCCGAGAGCTCGGTGCGCAGTGGCTGGCCCAGCTCCGCACGATGCTCGGCTCCGCCGGGATGCGCTGACCCGCCGACGTCGGGGTACCGAGCGCGCGGGGGCCTGCGACCGTGCCGCTCGCCGCGTGGGGGAGGCGTGAAGCGGCGATCAGCTCTGCGCAGGCGAGGGCTGGACCGGCGGGCCGGCGACCGGCAGCCGCACGACGATCGTCGCGCCACCACCGGGTGTCGGCTCGTGCCGCACGGACCCGCCGTGCGCGGCGACGATCGTCGCCACGATCGCCAGGCCCAGCCCGGAGCCGCCGGAGGCGCGCGCACGCGAGGTGTCGGGCCGGTAGAACCGCTCGAAGACGCGCGAGGAGTCCTCGGGCGCGATACCCGGACCGTGGTCGATCACCTCGAGCACCGCCCATCCGTCGGGCTCGGCGCGCACGGCGACCTCGACGGCGGTCCCGGGCGGTGTGTGCTGGACGGTGTTCCCGACCAGATTGGTCACCACCTGCCGGATGCGGTCGCCGTCGGCCCGCACCAGGACAGGGCCGTCGGCGAGCAGGCGGGTCTCGCGCGAGGGATCGAGTGCGCCGAGATCGGCGACGCCGTCGGCTGCGACCGCGGTCAGGTCGACGTCGCCCAGACGCAGGCCGCGCCCCTCGTCGAGGCGGGCGAGCGCGAGCAGGTCGCTCACGAGACCACCCATGCGGGTGGCCTCGCTCTCGATCCTTCCCATGGTGGCGCCGACCTCGTCCGGTGGCACCGCGCCCATCCGGTACAGCTCGCCGTACCCGCGGATCGAGGCGAGCGGCGTGCGGAGCTCGTGCGAGGCGTCCGAGACGAACCGGCTCATGCGTGCCTCGGAGGCCTGTCGCTCCGCGAACGCCCGCTCCAGCTCGGCGACCATCGCGTTGAACGAGAGCCCCAGCCGACCCACCTCGGTGGTGGCCGGCTGCAGCGGTGCGCGCTGCGACAGGTCGCCCGCGGCGACGGCGCCCGCGGCGTTCTCGATGTCGCGCAGCGGCCGCAAGGACTTCTGCACGGCGTAGTAGCCCGCGAGCGCGGCGAGCACAACGACGGCGAGCCCGGCCAGAGCCATCGTCCTCAGCAGGTCCTTGCTCGTCTTCTCGACGGAGGTCAACGGGACCGCGATGATCATGGTGCCGACCTCGGTGCCGTGCTGGGAGAGCGTGTAGCTCCCCAACCGCCACCGAGGGCCCGAGGGGTCGGTCGACGGGATCGTGATCTCCTGCCCCCGCCCGAGCGGGGTGTCCAGATCCGGGACCCGCGGCACGGCACCCTCGGCCGTCGTCGCCTCGATCTCCATCCAGCGGCCGTCGATCAGCCACACCCGGACGTGGTAGTCACTGGGGCGCTCCGCGCCCGTGCCGGTGAGCCCCTCCGGTCCGAAGGAGCCGTCCTGCGCGTAGGACTGCGCAGCC
The DNA here is from genome assembly GCF_009733815.1 of Pseudactinotalea suaedae. GTDB lineage: Bacteria > Actinomycetota > Actinomycetes > Actinomycetales > Beutenbergiaceae > Pseudactinotalea > Pseudactinotalea suaedae. The sequence goes on along the minus strand of NZ_WNXY01000015.1, from coordinate 51,375 downwards.
GACCACAGCTGCTCGTCGACCTGGCGGATCAGCGAGCGTTGCACGAGCGTGAGCACAGCGGCCGAGGAGGCGGTCAGCGCCACCAGCACCAGCCCGGCCGTGATGATCGACAACCGCCACCGCAGCGGCAACGCGCGCAGCCCCGAGGGGTGCTGCGGCACGGGCTGCGCCGCGGTCACTGCGGGGCGCGCAGCATGTACCCCACCCCGCGCTTGGTGTGGATCAGCGCCTCGGCGTCGAACGGGGCGTCGATCTTGCGTCGCAGGTAGGAGATGTAGGACTCGACGATGGCACCGTCGCCGCCCCAGTTGTACGCCCACACGTGGTCGAGGATCTGCGACTTGCTCAGCACCCGCCCCGCGTTGAGCATCAGGTAGCGGAGCAGCGTGAACTCGGTGGGGGACAGGTCGATCGGCTGACCCGCGCGGCGCACCTCGTGCGCGTCCTCGTCCATCTCGAGGTCGCCGACCCGCAGCATCGAATCCTCGGTCATGGACGCGGTGGTCTTCGCGCGGCGCAGCACGGCGCGGATCCTGGCGATCACCTCGTCGAGGCTGAACGGCTTGGTGACGTAGTCGTCGCCGCCGACGGTCAGTCCGGCGACCTTGTCGGTGGTGTCGTCCCGGGCGGTGAGGAACACCACCGGCATGTGCTTGCCCTGCTCCCGCAGCCGCCGGGTCACGGTGAAGCCGTCCAGGTCGGGGAGCATGACGTCGAGCACCACGAGATCGGGGGCGCCGTCGAGCGCCTTCCGCACGGCCTGCTGGCCGTCGGCGGCGGTGTCCACCTCGAAGCCCGCGAACCGCAGGCTCGCGGCGAGGAGCTCCCGGATGTTCGGTTCGTCGTCGACCACCAGGAGGCGGGCCTCGACGTGGTCGGGTGCGGCAGCGGTCATACGACCCAGTGTGCGCGCATCGTCTGGAAGTTTCCTGGGAGCCACCTGGGCAGCTCTCGGGAGACTCCCAGGTCGGTCACAGGTAGCGCGTCGGGTCGAAGCTCTCGAGCGAGATGATCCGGACCCGCGGCAGCGGTGTGTTGAAGGCGGCCACGTCGTCCTCCAGGTCGAAGACCTGCAGACCGGCGCTGGTGAGCTCGGTGATCTTGGCGTTGACGAACTCCCGGAAGCAGAGCACCCCCACGCGGCGGTCGCCGCCCAGCAGCGACTCGAGCTGGGGGAGGAAGTCGCCGTCGTGCGAGGCGAGCAGCACGTCGCCCGGTCGATCCCTGAGCGCCTCCAGCGTGCGCTGGATACCGATGTCGACGACCTTCTCCGACCCCGAGCCTGCGAGCGGGATCGGGTGGTAGCTCATCGCCAGCAGCGCCTGCACGAAGCTCATCGGCATCTGACCGGTGCTCGCATTGAGGAAGAACAGGCCGCGGACCGGCTGTCCCCAGGCACGCGAGGCGAACTCGGTGATCCGGTCCCAGCGCGGGCGCTCCTCGGGGGCGGGGCGGTGCCCGAGCACGCTCAGCCCGAGCGTCGCGTCGATGTTCTCCCCGTCGACCAGGAGGTAGGTCTGTCGCCCGTCGGCGCCCTGCATCGGGGCCGCAACACCGTCCGTCATGCGGCCACCTTATGGTCTCGCCGATCACCGCGCTCGGTGGGCTCGCGACGACGGATGGCGGCCGCGTCGGTCCCGGCCGGGTACGGTGGCGCTGGATTCCGGCGGCTGGACGGCAAGGAGCAGCGGATGGCGAAGGTCCGCGACATCGCGTTGCTCGTGCTGGGCTGGGTGCTGGTGGTCGCCGGCCTCGCTGCGCTGGTGCTGCCCGGCCCCGGCCTGGTGATGGTGTTCTCCGGCCTCGTGATCCTCTCCCAGCACTACCCGTGGGCCGAGAAGCGGCTGCGCCCGATCGAGATCCGGGCGATGAAGGGCGCGGCCGAGAGCGTCGAGACCGTGCCGCGGATCGTGCTCTCGAGCCTGTTCGCGCTGGCGATCATCGGGTGCGGCGTGCTGTGGCTGCTCAAGCCGGCGATGCCGCCGTGGTGGCCGCTGCCCGAGATGCTGTGGCTGCCCGGTGGCCGCGGCACGGGCAGCACGCTCGTGCTCTCCGGACTGATCGCGATCGGGCTGCTCGCCTGGAGCGTGCGCCGCTTCCACGGCAAGCCCGAGGAGGTCGCCAAGATCGAGGAGCGCGCCGCCCGTCGCTGACCGGGCTGCGCGCGCTCAGTGCTCGTGCCGGGTCTGGAGCACGTCGCTGGTGCTCGTGCCCGCCTGGCGTCGCTGGTGGTTGCGGCCCCACTCGCACAGCGCGGCGACCACAGCCGCAAGGGTGCTGCCGTACTCGGAGATCTCGTACGTCACGTGGGGCGGCACCGTGCGGGCATCGGTCCTGATGAGCACGCCATCTCGCACGAGCTCCTGCAGGTGGCGGATCAGCATCCGTTCGGTGACCTGGGGGATGCTGCGCCGCAGCTCGCTCGTCCGCATCGGCCCCTCGGTCAGCCGCCACAGGATCGTGGCCTTCCACCGCCCCCCGATCACGGAGAGCGCCGCGTCCACCGGACACTCCCGCAGCTCGCGCTCATGCGGCGTGGGCACTGACAAAAAAGACAGTACTTCCATAGTTGTCAGTTTAGACCGAGCATGGGGGACATGGAACAGCTCCTCATCGTCACGGTTGTCGTCGCCGGTCTGCTGGCGGGCCTCGAGCTCGCGGTGAGCGCTGTCGTCGCCCCGATTCTCGCCACGCTCGACGAGACGAGCATGCTGCGGGGGCGGACCCAGGGCGCCGGTGCGCTCGGCCGCGCCATGCCGGTGGTCTACGGCTTGGCGCTCACCCTGGTCGTCGCCTCGCTGGTGCTCGGGTGGGACGACGGCGGTCGTGGCCCGCTCGTGGCAGCTCTCGCTTCCTACGGCGCGATCACCGTGCTGTCGCTCGGCTACCTGGTGCCGATGAACACGCGCGCCGCGCGGTGGGATCCCGAGCAGCCGCCGAGCGACTGGCGGCAGGTGATGCGTCGTTGGGATCGCGGGCACGCTGTCAGGGTCGTGCTGCTCGTGGTCGCCTTCGCGCTCCTGGTGGTGGCCGTCGCGCGCTGAGTCGGCCGCTCGCAACGCGCGACGTGCCCGGCTCCATTCCTGGAGCCGGGCACGTCGATCTCACCTCGTGCGGGTGCCGGTCACTGCTGCTGGTCGACCGGCGCGTCCTCGATCGCAGGCTGAGCGGGTGCGTCCTGGATCGCGCCGCCGCGCTTGAGCGCCTCGAAGCGGGCCTCGACCTCGAGCATGTCGCCCTGCTCCTCGAGCTCGGCGAACTGGGCGTCCAGCGAGGATGCCTGCAGCTCGGCCTGACCCGCGACCTGAGCCTCCTGACGGCGGACCTGCTCCTCGAACCGGGACAGGTCGCTGGTGGGGTCGAGCACGTTGATCGAGCCGATGGCCTGCTGCACCTGGGACTGCGCCTGGGCCGACTTCGCGCGTGCCACGAGCTGGTCGCGCTTGTTCTTCAGGTCGCCGAGGCGGTCCTTCATGATGATCAGGCCCTGCTTGAGCTTGTCCGCGACCTCGTTCTGCGACCGCAGGATCGGCTCGGTCTGCTTGACCTCGGTCTCGAAGCCGATCTGCTTCTGCAGCGCGACCTTGGCGAGGTTGTCGTAGCGCTCAGCGGCGGCGGAGTCACCCTGGCTGCGGGCCTGGTCGGCACGCTGCGACGCGGCGAGCGCCTTGCTGCCCCACTCGCGGACAGCGGCGACGTCCTCGTTGTAGTCCTGCTCCGCGAGCCGCAGGTTGCCGATGGTCTGCGCCACCGCCTGCTCGGCCTCCGCGATGTTGTTCGTGTAGTCGCGGATGAGCTGGTCGATCATCTTCTCCGGGTCTTCGGCCCGGTCGAGCAGCGAGTTGATGTTCGCGCGGGTCAGCTGGGCGATGCGCCCGAGGATGGTCTGCTTCTCACTCATGAGGTGTGTTGCCCTTCGTCTGTTGTGGTCGATCGTCTCAGATCCAGATGCGAGGTCGGCAGTGCGCTGAGGTCTATCGGCGCCTCCCGCCGCCGGAGCGTCGGCTGCCGCCGCCGCTGCGTCGACTGCTGCTACGGCCGATCGATCCCCTGCTGCGGCTGCCGCTGCCACCCCAGCCGCCGGAGGATCCGCCCCACGAGGAGCCGCCGCCCCACGACGAGCCGCCACCCCAGCTCGAGCCGCTGCGGCCACCGCCGAGCACCTCGTTGAGGATGCCGCCGAGGATCAGCGAGCCCGCGTCGATGCCACCGGAGCGGCCGTAGTAGCCGCCGCCTGCGCTGCGCTCCTGCACACGGTGCCAGCCGCCGACGTCGCTCTGCGCCAGCTGCAGCGCGCTCGTCGCGGTGTCCTGGGCCGCACGCGCGGCGGCCAACGCCTCCTGCACGTCGCTCTGCTGCAGGCTGCGGGCCCTGGCGAGTGCCTCGGAGGCGGCGGCCAGCCGGGTCCGTGCCGCCGACTGCACCACACCACGGTTGGTCTCGATGAAGTCGTTCGCCTGCCGCACGGTGCTCTCGGCGGCCGCGATCTGGGAGGTGAGCTGGCTGGTGGCGCGCGTGTGCACCAGCTCCTGCTCGCGGCGTGGCGCGAGCGCGGCGTCGAGCGCCTGCTCGGCCGCCGCCAGCGTCGACAGCGCGGCGATGGGGTCGCCGCCGCTCTTGGCCCCGGCGCCGGCCTCGAGCGCGGCCTGGGCCTGCCTGACCACCGGCGTCACGGTGGGGTCGTCGGGCGCCCGCCGGCCGGCGTCGGAGACGTCGGAGGTCAGCGAGGCGATCGCGCCGTCGAGCCGGCCGCTCGCGTCGGCGAGCGTCTGGCCGGCGGCGGCGACCATCTCCAGCAGCGTGGCCACCTGCTGCAGCGCATCCTCCGCGGTGCGGGCGAACGCCACCGCGGTGCCGCGGTCGTCGGCCTGCACGCGGGAACGGCCCTCGGTGATCGACTGGCGGGCTGAGGCGAGCAGCGCGTCCGCCTGGTCCGGCGCCTTCGCCACGGTCGCGAGCGCCGTGGCCGGATAGGTCGCGCCGAGCTGGTTGAGGGTGTCGCGTGCCGCCGGCACCCGGGCCGCGAGCTCACCGGCGCGCTGCTCGAGCTCGGCGAGCAGCGCGGGTGCGCGCTCCTGCAACGACCGCAGCTCGGAGAGCGCCTCGGTCTGCGAGTCGAGAGCCTCGTCGGCGGTCTGGCACAGCCGCAGGATCTCGATGAGCCCCTGTCGCTGCGCGTGCTCGGGCTCCGGCGTGGAGTCGCCGAGCTGTTGCTGGATCGTGAACGCCTGGCCGAGCTGGTGCTGGGCCCGCTCGAGCGTGGCCTTGAACTGGCGGGTCGCCTCGATGCCGAACTGGGCCTCGGCGAACGCCAGCTCGTTCGCCGAGGAACGGACGTCGTTGTCGAGCGCGACCAGCGCCGAGCCCGCGCGGGTGCCGAGCTCGGCGGTGCTCAGCGCCGCCCACTGCTGCTCGGGCGTCGGCGGTCCGGTCGGCTGCGGCTGCTGGGTCGCTGCCGCGTCGGTGCGGGCGCGCCGCGCACGCGCCAGCACCGCGAGGACCAGAGCGCCGAGCAGCAGGATGCCGATCAGCCATCCGAGCGCGCCGCCACCGCCGGACGTCTCACCGCCCTCGTCGGGCCCGGTGGTGGGAGGCGCGACGCCGGTGCCGATCTCGATCACGGCGCGGGCGGCCTCGACCGAGGCGCCGACCCAGTCGGCCTCACGCGCCTCGCTGCGGGCGGCAGCCTCGATGTCGCTGATGTCGGCGTCCGAGAGAGCGGCCTCCTCGGCCACCGAGAGCCCGATCTCGCGGTCCTCGACCGAGATCGCCAGCAGCAGCACGTCGGTGTTCGCGCCCGAGGCGACCGCGGTGTCGTTGGCCCACTCCACCGGACGCATGCCGTCGAAGGAGTCGACGTACACGGTCCACAGGTCGTAGTCGGTGCCGGCCACGACGTCGTCCGCCGCGGTGAGGATCTCCTCGATGTCGCCGGCCACCACCTGGTCGGTGGACCGGTCGACGACCCGCTCGGCCATCTCGAGGGGAGGCTCGGCCACGGCGGGCGCGGCGAGCACCAGGCCGGCTGCCGCTGCCACCCCCAGGGCCGCGACGGCGCGTCGTGCTGTGTGCATCTTCACGTGGCGATCTTCGCCGTTGCCCTGGAACCGCGCAACGCGGGGGCGGAGGCGGCCCTGCGCAGGAAGGAGGTGCGGAGCAGGTCCCGGCGCTGAGGTAACGTCACGGCCCGTGCAGAACACAGCCACCCCCGCACCCCGGATCGTCGTGATCCAGCACGAGGACGCCGTCCCGCTCGACCGGCTCGGTCCGGCGCTGGCCGGTGCCGACGTCCTCACGTTGCGCCCGGACGCCGGTGACGCGTTGCCGTCGGTGTCCGAGATCGACGGCCTGATCGTCCTCGGCGGGACCATGAACGTCCACGACGACGAGCGCGCCCCCTGGCTGCCGGAGCTCAAGAGCTACCTGCGCGACGCCGTCGAGAGCGGCACCGCGACCCTCGGCGTCTGCCTCGGCGCCCAGCTGCTCGCGGTCGCGCTGGGCGGCGAGGTCGAGGTCGATGCGCCGGCCGGTATCGAGCAGGGGATCGTCGAGCTGCGGATCCGGCCCGACGGCGAGCACGACCCCTTGATCGGGCAGGTCGTCGCCGCTCTCGGTCGGGACGTGCTCGCGCCCTCCAGCCACCGCGACGCCATCTGCGCGCTGCCGGAAGACGCGATCTGGCTCGCGAGCTCGCGCCAGTACCCGTTCCAGGCGTTCCGCGTGGGTTCGGCGTGGGGGATCCAGTTCCACCCGGAGGCCGGCGAGGACCTGTTCGCGAGCTGGACCGCGCGCGCCGGTGGCGACGTCGCGGCCGCACGCGCGGACCACCGGACCGCCGCCGACCGGCTCACCTCCCTGGTCGAGGTGATCGGCACCACCTTCACCCAGCTCGCCGGCGACCGCGTCGCGCGCTGAGCTCGGGCCGCTCAGGCCTGCGCGAGCAGGTCCTCCGCGTCGACGATCTTGTACGCGTAGCCCTGCTCGGCGAGGAAGCGCTGCCGGTGCGCGGCGAACTCGGCGTCGACCGTGTCGCGCGTGACCACGGCGTAGAAGTGGGCGGTCTTGCCGTCCGCCTTGGGCCGCATGATCCGGCCCAGCCGCTGCGCCTCCTCCTGCCGTGACCCGAACGTGCCCGACACCTGGATCGCCACCGACGCCTCCGGCAGGTCGATCGAGAAGTTCGCGACCTTGCTGACCACGAGCGTGTTGATCTCGCCCTGCCGGAATCCCTCGAACAGGCGCTGGCGCTCGTTGACGGTCGTCGCGCCGGTGATCAGCGGCGCACCCACGGTCTCGGCGAGGTGCTCCAGCTGGTCCAGGTACTGACCGATCACCAGCACCTGCTCGCCCGCGTGAGCGGCGAGGAGGTGACGGACCACGTCGGTCTTGGCCTTCGCCGTCGAGGCGATGCGGTAGCGGTCCTCCGGCTCGGAGGAGGCGTACGCCATCCGGACCGCGTACGGCAGGTCGAGCCGCACCTCGACGCACTCGGCCGGTGCGATCCAGCCCTGGCTCTCGATGTCCTTCCAGGGGGCGTCGTAGCGCTTGGGCCCGATCAGGCTGAACACCTCGTCCTCGCGGCCGTCCTCGCGCACCAGGGTGGCGGTCAGCCCCAGCCGTCGGCGGGCCTGCAGGTCCGCGGTCATGCGGAAGATCGGCGCCGGCAGCAGGTGCACCTCGTCGTAGAGGATCAGGCCCCAGTCGCGGGCGTCGAGCAGCTCGAGGTGCGTGTAGACGCCCTTCCGCTTCGTGGTGAGCACCTGGTAGGTCGCGATCGTGACCGGGCGGATCTCCTTGCGCGCCCCCGAGTACTCGCCGATCTCCTCGGCGGTCAGCGTGGTGCGGCGGACGAGCTCGTCTCGCCACTGCCGCGCGCTGACCGTGTTGGTCACCAGGATCAGCGTGGTGGCCTTGGCCTCGGCCATCGCACCCGCCCCGACGATCGTCTTGCCCGCTCCGCAGGGGAGCACGACGACGCCGCTCCCGCCGTGCCAGAACGTCTCGACCGCCTCGGCCTGGTAGGGCCGCATCGACCAGTCGGCGTCGTCGAGCGCGATCTCGTGCGCCTCGCCGTCGACGTAACCGGCGAGGTCCTCCGCCGGCCAGCCCAGCTTGACGAGCACCTGCTTGAGGTGACCACGTTCGCTCGGATGCACGATCACGGTCGCGTCGTCCACCCGCGCACCCACCAGCCCGGCGGTGCGCTTCGAGCGCAGCACCTCGACCAGGACCGCGATGTCGGTGGCGTGTAGCACCAGCCCGTGGGTGGGGTGGGTGAGCAGCTGCAGCCGGCCGTAGCGCGCCATCGTCTCGGCGATGTCCACCAGCAGCCCGTGCGGCACCGGGTACCGCGAGTACTCGAGCAGGGTGTTGACGACCTGCTCGGCGTCGTGACCGGCGGCGCGGGCGTTCCAGAGCCCGAGCGGGGTCAGCCGGTAGGTGTGCATGTGCTCGGGTGCGCGCTCGAGCTCGGCGAACGGGGCGATCGCGCGACGGCAGGCGCCGGCCTGCTCGTGGTCGACCTCGAGCAGCAGCGTCTTGTCGGACTGGACGATCAGGGGGCCATCGGGCATCCGACCATTCTCCCTCCCCGCGGCGGCGACACCGCCCCGGGTGCCAGGGTTACGCCGTCGGCGGATCTCGGGGGCGCGCTCGCGGCGATCCCGCCCGGGGACGGTGACCGCGTCGACGCGTGCGCGACAGCCTCAGGGCGTGAAGGCGTCACCCGCGCGGAGCTGCACGTAGCTGCCGCCCACGCTTTCCACCGCGGCGGCGACCCGGCCCTCGGACAGCCGCAGGCCGGCCTCGGAGAGCAGCGCGTCGTGGATCGCGATCGCGTGCTGCGGGGCGACCGCCATCACGAAGTCCATCGCCTCGCCGACCTTCAGCCACGGCCCGCTCACGGGGGTGGCGAGCACCTCGACCGGGACAGCGGGACCCTCGAGCGAGTCCCCGGGGTGGTAGAGGCGGCCGTCGACCAGCACGCCCACGTTGTCGACCCGCGGCATCGTGCGGTGGATCTCGGCGTGGACGCCCCCGAAGAACTCGAGCCGGAAGCCGCCCACCTCACGCTCGTCGCCGGGAGCGACGACCTCGATCACGTCACCGGCATCGCTGCCGGCGACCGCGGCCGCGAGCCCCGCGGGCCCGTACAGCGGGGCGTGCGGGAAGCGTGCCCGCAGGTCGGCCACATGCTCCGGCGTCCAGTGGTCGGGGTGCTCGTGGGTGATGACGACGGCGCGGACGTCCTCGAGATCGACCAGCCGACCGGAGAACGACCCCGGATCGATCACGAGGGTGCCGCCGTCACCCTCGATGGACAGACATGCGTGCTCGTGCTTGGTGATCTTCACGATCGCTGACGCTACCGCCGCTCCGTCGCTCGGGGGAGCCGATGCCCGCCGCCGGGGGGATGCGCACGGCCGCGGCCGCCCGCCTACCCTGAGGAGATGGGCTCCTTGCGGCGACCAGCCGATGCGACGATGCTGCGCGCCGACGCGCTCACCGCGCTCGCGCTGGCCTTCGTCGGGGCGTTCGTCGCGGTGCTGGTGTGGACGGCCGAGATCCAGCCCATCGAGCAACCGCTCTGGATGGCGATGATGTTCTCGGTGCTCATCGCGATCCCGTTGGCCTGGCGGCGCCGGCTGCCGGTGGTCGCGATGGTCGGCAGCTCCGCCGCGTACATGGTCGGCGGCGAGCTGGGTGCGATGGAGCTGACGGTCTCGCAGGTGGTCGTGTTCCTCGCGTTCTACTCGGTCGGTGCCTGGTGCGCCGACCGCCGGCTGGCGTTCCGCTCGCGGATGGTGCTGGTCGTCGTGATGGCGATCTGGCTCGTCAGCTCCGGCATCCGAGGCTTCTACTCGCCCGAGACCGGTGAGTACGGGGTGCAGGCGTTCTTCTCGCTGTTCATGGTCCAGGTGCTGGTCAACGCGGCCTACTTCTCCGGCGGGTGGGTGTTCGGCGACCGGTCCTGGCAGCAGGCGGTCGAGCGGGAGACGCTCGAGCGGGCCCAGGCGGAGGTCCGCGCCCAGCAGGCCCAGCTGACCGAGCAGGCCATCTCGCTCGAGCGGCTCCGGATCGCGCGCGAGCTCCACGACGTGGTGGCCCACCACGTCTCCGCGATGGGCATCCAGGCCGGCGCGGCACGCCGGATGCTCACGCGCGACCCCGAGCGCGCCACCACCGCGCTGCGCGCCGTCGAGGACAGCGCGCGCACCGCGATCGCCGAGCTCGGCACCATGGTGGGCGCGCTGCGCAGCCGCGACGAGTCCGACGCCCCGATGCCCACGCTCGCCGACCTGCGCGACCTCGTGGCCGCGGCGCGCGCCCACGGCCCGGTCGACGTCGAGATCGTGGGTGAGCCCCGCCAGCTCAGCCCCGCCATCGAGCTCACGGCCTACCGGGTGGTGCAGGAGGCCCTCACCAACACGCGCAAGCACGCCGGCGCCGGTGCGCGCGCCGACGTCCGCGTCCGTTACCTCGATGACGCCCTCGAGGTCGAGATCGCCGACGACGGCGCCCAGGCGCGCACGTCACGTGCGCCCGGTCTGGGGGTGGGGCAGACCGGCATGAAGGAGCGCGTCGCCGCCATGGGCGGCACGATCGAGATGGGTCCCAAGTCCCGCGGCGGCTACCTGGTGCGCGCGGCGATCCCGACCTCGAACCCGGCCCCGGTCCGGCAGGACCTGGTCTCGAGCACGACCGGAGAGGTGGACACGTGACACGCATCCTGCTGGTGGACGACCAGTCGCTCGTCCGGGTGGGCTTTCGCACCATCCTCGAGAGCGAACCGGGTTTCGAGGTGGTCGGCGAGGCTGCCGACGGCAGGGTCGCGATCGAGCAGGCGGCCGCGCTGCAGCCGGATGTGATCTGCATGGACGTGCAGATGCCCGTCATGGACGGCCTCGCCGCCACCCGCGAGATCGCCGGGAGCGGGCACCGGGCCGCCGTCATGATCCTGACCACCTTCGACCGTGACGACTTCCTCTTCGAGGCGATCGACGCCGGGGCCAGCGGCTTCCTCCTCAAGACCGCCGAGCCCGAGCAGCTGATCGACGCCGTCCACGCGCTCGCCCGCGGCGACGCGCTGCTCTCGCCCGAGGTGACCCGCCGGGTCATCGAGAGGTACGCCGGCAAGGGCGGGCCGACGGTGGGTGCCGCGCAGGAGGAGAGCCGGGCTGCGCCGTCGGGCGTCGACGGGCTGACCGAGCGCGAGCGCGAGGTGCTGATGCACCTCGCCCGGGGTCGGTCCAACGCCGAGATGGCGGCCGAGCTGTTCCTCGGCGAGGCGACGATCAAGACGCATGTCTCGAACGTGCTCATGAAGCTCGGCGTGCGCGACCGCATCCACGCGGTGATCTGGGCCTACGAGCACGGCGTGGTCACACCGGCCGGCTGAGCACGCCTCCGCCGCACGGCGGAGGGGACAGGATCCGCCGCCCGCCGGATCCGCGCCGGGGTGGTGCGGCCCTAGCGTTGAGGCATGATCTCGCTCCGCGGCATCGACCGCTCCTTCGGGAACCATCAGGTTCTCCACGACGTGTCCTTCGACGTCGCGCCCGGCCGGATGACCGGCTTCGTCGGCGCCAACGGCTCCGGCAAGACGACGACGATGCGCATCATCCTCGGCGTCCTGGCGCCGAGCGCCGGCTCCGTCGAGGTCGACGGCGTCCCGATGGGCGCCGGGTACCGCTCACGCATCGGGTACATGCCCGAGGAGCGGGGGCTCTATCCCAAGATGAGCCTCATCGACCAGCTGGTCTACCTGGGCGAGCTGCACGGGCTGACGGCGGCCGACGCGCGCCGGCGTGGCACCGACCTGCTGGAACGTCTCGGTCTGGGTGAGCGGCTGACCGACACGCTGGAGGCGCTCAGCCTCGGCAACCAGCAGCGTGCCCAGATCGCGGCCGCGCTCGTGCACGACCCGATCGCCCTCATCCTCGACGAGCCGTTCTCGGGGCTCGACCCGATGGCCGTCGAGACCACGCTGGAGGTGCTGCGCGACGTCGCGGACGCGGGAGCGCCGGTGCTGTTCTCCAGCCACCAGCTGGACCTGGTCGAGCGGCTCTGCGACGACCTGGTGATCATCTCCGAGGGGCGCGTGCGCGCCTCCGGGAGCCGCGAGGACATCCGCGCACGGCACAGCAGCCCCGAGTGGACGCTGGTCACCACCGCCGACACCGGCTGGGTTCGCGGCGTCCCCGGGGTGGAGGTCGTCGAGTTCGACGGCGGCCACGTCCGGTTCCGGGCAGCGTCCGCCGAGCAGGCCGACACGGTCCTGCGCCAGGCGGTCGAGCGCGGCTCGGTCCTGTCCTTCAGCCCCCTCAACCGCCCCCTGACCGAGATCTTCGCGGAGGTCGTTCGATGACTACCCCGACCACGCCCCAGACCCACGAGAGCGGCATCTCCTTCAGCCGCGCCGCGACGATCGTGGCCAAGCGCGAGATCATGGTGCGGCTGCGCTCCAAGGCGTTCGTGATCTCCTCGATCATCTTCCTGGCCGCGGTGCTCGCCTCGGCGATCATCGGGACCCAGGCAGGCAGCCTGTTCCAGAGCACGACGTCGGTCGCGGTGACGGCCGACGCCGCCGAGACCATCGGGTCGCTGGAGGGCTACGAGGTCACCGAGGTCAGCACGCAGGACGAGGTCCGCGACCTGATCCTCGACGGCACGGTCGAGGCCGGCGTGGTCGGGTCGCCGACCGACGGCTTCACCGTGATCGGGGAGCGCTCCGCGCCCGAGGGCCTGATCCAGGCGTTGAGCATCACGCCGGACGTCGAGCTGCTGGACCCGAACGCACCCAACCCGTTCCTGACCTACTTCATCGGGCTCGGCTTCGGGCTGGTGTTCTTCATGTCCGCCATGACGTACGGCAACACGATCGCGCAGAGCGTGGCCGAGGAGAAGCAGACCCGGATCGTGGAGATCCTGCTCGCGACCATCCCGGCCCGCGCGCTGCTCGCCGGCAAGGTGATCGGCAACTCGCTGCTGGCGTTCGCCCAGATCGCGCTGGTGGCGCTCATGGTCATCGGTGCCGGCGCGGCGACCGGCAGCGCGATCCTGCTCGACGGGCTCGGCATCCCGCTGCTGTGGTTCGTGGCGCTGTTCACCGTCGGCTTCGTGATGATCGCCGCCCTGTACGCCGCGACGGCGTCCCTGGTGTCCCGCGTCGAGGATCTGGCCAGCGCCACGAGCCCGATCATGATGCTCGTGATGATCCCGTACATCATGGTGATCATCTTCAACAACAACCCGACCGTGCTCGCGATCATGAGCTACGTGCCGTTCTCGGCGCCGGTCGCGGTACCGATGCGGGTGTTCCTGGGGACGACGACGGTGTGGGAGTCGGTGCTCGCGCTCGCCGTGCTCGTGGTCGCCACCGTGATCGCGATCCGGGTGGCCGCGCTGATCTACGACCGCTCGCTGCTGCGGACCGGCAAGCGGGTCAAGGTCTCCGAGGTGCTGCGCGCCGCCGGCTGAGGCCGCTCAGGCGGGGCGGACCGAGACGATCCGGTGCGTCGCGACGGTGATCTCGGCCTCGCGGGCGGCATCGAGGGCTCGGACCCGCCCCGCCTCGACCGACAGCGGCCTGACCAGTCGCTCCTGCGAGGTCCCGCCGCCGCCCGCCACCACGATGCGGACCTGACTGCCCCGCGCGGCGGCAGCCCGCAGCAGCGCCAGCTCCTCGCCGGGGGTCGACATCGTCTCGGTGCCGGCCAGCAGCGCAGCCGCGCGGCGTTCCCCGGCACGCATCGCGGCCACCGCCTCGGCCGCGGCGACCGGGCCCTCGTGGGGCGGTCCCTCCAGCTCGGCAGGTCGGGAGGCGCGTGCGCGACCGCTGGGGAGCTGGAGCGGCTTGCCGTCCGAGGACTCCAGGACGGGGGCCGCACCGGTGCTGCGGAGCGCGTCGTGGACGGTGAGCGGCGTCGCGTCGGCCGCGAGGGCGGTCGGTCCGACCGTGCGCAGCCCCAGCGCCGCCAACCGGGGGTCGCTCAGCAGCGCCAGCGCCGCCGCCTCGTCGTCGACCTGGATCACGGTCGCGGCGGGCTGCACCCGGACCCGGCGGTGCCGGCGCGCGACGTCGCGGACCATGTACTCCAGCGGCTGCGGCAGCGGCGCACGCGAGGCCTGCTGCAACCGCGCCAGCAGCTCGCTGTCGGACCACCCCGCCTCGAGGGCGCGCCCGACCGAGGAGGTCGTGAACCGGACGGTCAGCGCCGCACCTCGGCTGTCGACGTCGGCGCAGGCCTCCAGCAGCCGCGCCAGCTCCTCGCTGGGACGTCCGGGCACGACGCCCGTCAGGTCGCCCTGCACGATCATCTCGCTCACCGCAGCGGGGTAGAGCGCCCGCAGCGAGGCGGCGACAGCAGCCCTGTCGCCACCGGTCAGCAGCGCTCGCGCCGGTTCGCCCAGCGCGCCGGCACCGAGCAGACCGACGGTCTCGGCCTCGGCCAGCACCGCCGTCAGCGTGGCTGCGGGTGGCACCGAGCGCGGTGATGTCCACGCCAGGTACCGGCGCACCTGCTCGGAGGAGGGGCCGGCGTGGTGGGGCCACGCGGCCACCGCCGTCAGCGCTCGGCGGCGCAACGGTGCCGCCCAGCTGCGGTGCAGGTCGGGGGACAGGGCGGAGCGCAGCGCGCCGCGGTCGTTCCGGGTGCCGGCCAGCCACGGCACCCGAGCCGACCGGAGCCACGCGTCGGCCAGCTCGGCCCACCGCTCCTCCGGCGGGCGGGCACGCCAGTCCTCGGCTGCGGGCGTCGGTGCCCAGCGCGGGCCGTCGTCGATGTGGGCATGACCGACGAGCCCGAGCATCCCCGCGAGCTCGGCCACGAGGGCGGCACGCTCGACGGCGACACCCAGCGTGGTCGCGAGCTGCTTGACGTCGCGCGCGGCGAGGCCACCGGCCCGCAGCGTGGCGGGCGGATCCTCGGTCCAGGAGTCCAGCAGGAGGCCCAGGTGGCGCAAGATCTCGTCGCTGGCGGCGACGACCTCGGCCGCCACCACCTCGGGACGCCTGTCGGCGGCCTCCGCGACCGGCGGCTGCTGCGGGACGTCCCGCGCCAACCGGTTGCCGCGCGCCGCGAGCGCGACCTCCCGCGGCAGCACCACCTCGGTGGCGCTGAGGCGGTGCAGCACGTGGTGGTCGAGCAGCCACCGCGCAGCCGGAGGCACCTCGGTGCCCAGCGTGCCCACCGGCGGGCCCCACGTGAGGGCGTCCAGGAGCGTGCGAGCGCCCTCCGGTGCGGCGCCGAGGAGGGTGCGGAGCGCGGGCGCCGTCGTCGGCCAGCCCTCGTAACCGCGGATCTCGAGCGCCCGCAGCCGCGGACCGAGGCCGAGCGGTGTCGGGCCGACAGCCTCGGCCACGCCCGGCGCCGGCTTGATCGCGCCGTCCTCGCCCACCACCAGCGCGCGGTCGCGCAAGCGCGCCACCGCTGCCGCCGCGTCGATGCCGAGGCCGCCACTGAGCGCGGCGAGGGTGGTCGGCCGGCCGTCGTCGCACAGCACCACCAGCGCCTCGAGGGTGGTCAGGTCCCGTGCATCGAGCGCGGCGAGAGCGCGGCCTGCCGATGCTCGGGTGCCGGCGCGGGCCGCGAGCGCGGTCACCGACGACGGGACCGGACGGCCCAGGTCGCTGCGGTGCTCCAGGAGCGCTGCCAGCCAGCGGTCGTCGGCCGCCCGCAGCGCCTCGGCGAGCTCGGGATCGCTGGTGGCCATTCGTCTGATCCTAGGGACTGCCGCCGTGGCGGTATGGCCGCCACGGCAAGGGTAGGCTGGGCACAGGTCTATTTTCCGGTGCGCTCTCGCGCGCCCTCTCACGACAGGCAGGGACACGGTGCCTACCGGCAAGGTCAAGTTCTTCGACGCCGACCGCGGCTTCGGATTCATCGCATCCGAGGATGGCGGTGAGGTCTTCCTGCACGCCTCGGCGATGCCGGCCGGTGCGGCCGCCCCGAAGCCGGGCACCCGCGTGGAGTTCAGCGTCGCCGACGGGCGCCGCGGCCCGCAGGCGCTCTCGGTCACGGTGCTCGACCCCGCGCCCACGGTGGCCCGTGGCCACCGCAAGCCTGCGGAGGACATGGTCCCGATCGTCGAGGACCTCATCAAGCTGCTCGACCGTTCCAGCAACCGGCTCCGGGGCGGTCGCTACCCGGACCGCGACGAGGCGAGCAAGATCGCCGCCGTGATGCGCGCCGTCGCGGACGAGTTCGACTCCTGAAGGTGATGACGACGGCCGAGACCAGCACCCGCCGAGCCGCGAAGGACGCTGTCCTCGCGGGAGCCGTCGATGCCGCCCGCGCGGTCCTCGAGAGCGAGACCGAGCCTGGCCAGGTCGGCCAGCACCTCGGGTTCACGCTCGACGGCGAACGCCTGGGCACCCATTCCTTCGAGTGCCTGATGCCGGGCTACTCGGGATGGCACTGGATCGCCACGGTCGCTCGCGCACCGCGCTCCCGGACCGCCACCGTCTGCGAGACCGGTCTGCTCCCGGGCGAGGGAGCGCTGCTGGCGTCCGCGTGGCTGCCGTGGGCCGAGCGGCTCGCGCCCGGAGACCTCGGACCCACCGACCGGCTGCCCTACGACCCCGACGACCCGCGCCTGGTGCCGGGCGTCGTCCCCTCGGGAGACCCCGAGGTCGACCGCGTCGCGATCCACGAGCTCGGACTCGACCGCGAACGCATCATGACCGGTGAGGCGATCGACGCCGCCGCCACGCGCTGGTACGAGGGCGTGCACGGCCCGACGAGCACCGGAGCCCGCGCAGCCGACGCCGACTGCGCCACCTGCGGCTTCATCATCCCGCTCGCAGGCCCCCTCGGAACCCTGTTCGGTGTCTGCGCCAACGAGTGGTCCCCGGACGACGGCAAGGTGGTCAGCTTCGACCACGGCTGCGGAGCCCACTCCGAGACCGATGTGGCGCGGACCGGCCACGACTGGGAGCAGGCCGAGCCTCTGATCGACGAGCTCGACCTCGAGGTAGTCAGCACAGAGTCCCCCGCCGAATAGCGTTCAGCGCCCGGTTTTCCACCCCCTTCTCACCCTCGATGGCCGTCTAGGTCATCTAGTTCCTGTTGTTGCTTGCGGGTTAACTTGAAAGTGCCATCCCGGCGCTTTTCCCCCATACAACTCCACACAGGTCCTGAGAAGGAGCCCCCCATGTACGCCTCGATCGTTACTGCCCTGACGACGAAGTACTCCACTTCTGTCACCCGTCTTGCTGCCGTGTCCGGCCCCATCCTCCCCGGAGGTGGCAAGGATGGCGATGAGTTCATCCGTGCGGCCCTCGGTGGCGGCAAGGATGGCGATGAGTTCATCCGTGCGGCCCTCGCCGGCGGCAAGGATGGCGATGAGTTCATCCGCGCCTCCTTCGGTGGCGGCAAGGATGGCGACGAGTTCATCCGTGCGGCCCTCGCCGGCGGCAAGGATGGCGATGAGTTCATCCGCGCCTCCTTCGGTGGTGGCAAGGATGGCGATGAGTTCATTCGCGCCGCGTTCGGTGGTAAGGACGGTGACGAATTCATTCGTGCGTCCTTCGGTGGTGGCAAGGATGGCGATGAGTTCATTCGTGCGGCCCTCGGTGGCAAGGACGGTGACGAGTTCATCCGTGCGTCCTTCGGTGGTGGCAAGGATGGCGATGAGTTCATCCGCGCGGCGTTCGGTGGTGGCAAGGACGGCGATGAGTTCATCCGCGCGGCCCTCGGTGGCAAGGACGGTGACGAGTTCATCCGCGCCGCGTTCGGTGGTGGCAAGGATGGCGATGAGTTCATCCGTGCGGCCCTCGGTGGCAAGGACGGTGACGAGTTCATCCGCGCAGCCTTCGGTGGCGGCAAGGATGGCGATGAGTTCATCCGCGCCGGCGTGCTGGTCTCGGCAGGCGGCGGCAAGGACGGCGACGAGTTCATCGGCTGAACTGCTGGCATGATCCCTGGGTGTGACTGACGGCCGCCCGGGATCACCGCCGTCATGGACGGCGCTGATCCCGGGCGTGTACCTCCCCGCCCTCGTCTTCGAGATCGGGATCGGCGCGATGATGCCGGTCCTCGTGGTCAGCGCCGGCCAGCTCGGGGCAGACCTCGCGACCGCGGCGGTCATCACCGCGCTGCTGCCCATCGGGCGGATCATCGCCGACCTGCCCGCGGGCGCCATCGCGGCACGCCTCGGCGACCGGCTGGCGATGATCCTTGCCTCGGCCATCGCCGTCGTCGGCATGGCCATGCTCGCGCTGGCACCCAGCCTCGCCCTGCTGGGGCTGGGCGCGCTCCTGCTGGGCGCCACCGACGCGGTCTACGCGCTGGCGCGCCAGTCCTACCTCACCGAGTCTGTGCCTGTGCTGATGCGCGCCCGTGCGCTCTCGACGCTCGGGGGCGTGCATCGGATCGGACTGTTCATCGGGCCGTTCGCCGGCGCAGCGATCGCTCACCTGACCGGCAGCACACCCGCGATCTACTGGCTGGGTGTGGCGACCAGCATCCTCGCGGCGCTCGTGGTCCTGGTGGCGACCGACCCCGATCCGCGCCGCAAGGAGCGCCCGCTCCCGGCCGGTCTGCTCGCCGTCGTGCGTGAGCACCGCCGCACGCTCAGCACCCTCGGGATCGCCGTGCTCCTGGTCGGTGCCACACGCGGCGCACGGATGACCGTGGTGCCGCTCTGGGCCGAGCACCTCGAGCTCGGCGCCGCCACCACGAGCCTCGTGTTCGGCATCGCCGGTGGCATCGACATGCTGCTGTTCTACCCGGCGGGCAAGATCATGGATCTCAAGGGGCGCCGCGCCATCGCGGTCCCCTCGATGCTGGTGATGGGCGTGGCGATGGTGCTGATCCCGCTGACCAGCACCGCAGGCGGGCTGACGGCGGCGGCGCTGCTGCTCGGCTTCGGCAACGGCATCGGGTCCGGCGTGATCATGACGCTCGGCGCCGACACCGCCCCGCCGCACGCACGCGCCCAGTACCTCGGGGCGTGGCGGCTGCTCGCCGACCTGGGCAACGCCGGCGGGCCGCTGATCGTCTCCGCCGGCGCCGCGCTCGGGTCGATCGCGCTCGGCATCACCGCGATGGGCCCGATCGCGGGGGCGACGGCTGCGGCCCTGGCCCGTTGGGTGCCCGGCCATCCGCCGCCGGCCAAGGCAAGGACATGACACGCACCGTCGAGGTCGATCACGACCGGCTGCCCCGGTGGCTCGCCGGTTTCGCCGACCGCCACGGCGAGACCACCGTCGACGGCGGAGCTCTCCTGGCCGCCGACGGCACCACCGCCTCGCTCACCGCGTGGGGGCCGCTGGGTGCGAGCTCGCTCGAGGCGCTGGTCGAGGAGACGGCGCCGCCGCAGCGCATCGGGTTCGTGGTGGTGCGCCGCGGCGGCTACGCCGTCGCGGTCAGCGACGGCGCGGAGCTGGTCGAGCGCAAGGTCGGCCGCCGCCATGTGCAGTCGCGGACCGCGGCCGGCGGCTGGTCCCAGCAACGGTTCGCCCGCCGTCGCGGCAAGCAGGCCGACGAGCTGGTCACCGCCGTCACCGAGCACGCCGTGAGGCTCCTCGCCGGTGCCCGCCTCGACGGGCTCGTGCGAGGCGGGGACCGGACGCTGGTCGCCGACGTGCTGGACGACCCCCGGCTGCGCGGACTCGCCGGACTTCCCGCGCGCGAGCTCTTCGACCTGCCGGACCCCACCCCTGCGGTGCTCGAACGCGCGGTGCGCCGGGCTCGATCGGTCCGGATCACGCTCCCGGAGTGAACGGCCCGGCGGGCGCGGGACCTCAGGCGCGTGCCGCCGCCACGATCTCTCGCGCTGCCGGAGCCACCTCGGCTGCGAAGCGCTGCGTCTTGGTCGCGTCGTCACCACCGAGGATGAACCCGGAGATGCCGTGGTTCAGCGTGACCTCGGCGAGCTGCTCGGCCCACATCGAGGGCGGGCCGGCGAGGAACCCGGTCCCGGTCGCCGAGAACTCCGCGCGCATGATGTTCAGCAGGCGGCGCACGGCACTGGCCGGTCTGCCAGCCTCCTGCGCACCGGCGTCGATGCGGGCGTTCAGCGCGGGCAGCGTGTCGACGCCCTCGGGCAGGTAGTCCAGCGACGGCAGCCAGCCGTCGCCCTTCGCGCCGGTGAGCGCCAGCATCTTCGGCTTGTAGGCGCCGATCCAGATCCCCACCGGATGGGCCGGGGCCGGGCCGCGCTTGGCGCCCTCGACGCTGTAGTAGTCGCCGCGCACGCGCGCCCCACCTCGTGTCTCGGTGTCCCAGAGCGCGCGGATGACGTCGATCCCCTCGGACAGGGCGGTGACCGCCTGCCCCGCCGTCAACCGGCGACCACCCATCGACTCGATGGCGTCCCAGAACGCGCCCGACCCCAGGCCGAGCTCGAACCTGCCACCGCTCAGCTGGTCGAGGGACGCGGCGGCACGCGCGAGCACCGCCGGCGGGCGCAGCGGGAGGTTGATGACGTTCGGGACGATCCGTACCCGGGAGGTCCGGGCGGCGATCCAGGTCATCAGGGTCCAGGTGTCGAGGAACGACGGCTGGTACGGATGGTCCTGGAACGTCACGAGGTCGAGGCCCTCGGCGTCTGCGAGCTCGGACAGCCGCAGCGCCTGCTGGGCGCCCGCCGCGCTGGGTGTGATGAAGCTTCCGAACAGCAGGTCGTGTCCGTAGTCGGTCATGCTCGTGCTCCTTCGAGGAGGGGGAAGTTGTCTCGGAACAGGCCGTCGGGGTCGTACCGGCGCTTCAGCTCGCGCAGCCGCGTGAGCACCGCAGGCGGGAAGGCCCGCTCGACGCGGTCCGGGTCGGGCGAGGTGTCGAAGCTGAGGTAGAGCCCGTCCATGTGCGCCTCCATGGGCTCCCACGCCTCGTCGATCTCGGCGTGGAACGCCCCGAGCGCGGTGACCTGGAGCTCGGGGGAGCGGTAGCTGAACGCGGTCTCCTCCGGCGGCACGTCGGCGATCGCGCCGCCCATCGCCCGCAGCTGGAACCAACGGAGGCGCCCACCCCGCAGGGCAGCGGCGGCCTCGCGCGCGAAGGCCGGGGTCATGGCCGGCAGGAACCCGGAGCGGCCCACCGGCTCGCCGGAGCCGTGGTGCCCGTCCAGCCCGACGTCGGCCGCGGTTCCCATGACGGCGCGATAGCTGGTCAGCACCACCTGCTGCTGCGCGAGCTGCCCGATCGCCACGAAGGGGTTCAGACGGGCGATGATCGTGTCCGGGTCGGAGGAGTCGACCATCCCGTAGAGCTGGATGACCGACTGCCCCTGCTGCGGCGCCCCGGTCACCAGGAACACCGTGGTGTCCCGCGGCGCCTGGCGCTGCGCCTCGCCGTAGGTGAGCAGGGCGGCCTCGAGGTCGGTGGTGACGAAGGTCAGCTGCGCCCAGCCGACCTCGGCGACCTCGTCGACCTCGAACTCGAACTCGGTGACGACGCCGAAGTTCGCCCCGGCGCCCCTGACCGCCCAGAACAGGTCGGGGTGCTCGTGTGACGAGGCGCGGATCTGGGTCCCGTCGGCCAGCACGATGCTGACAGCCCGGAGGTGGTCGATCGTCAGCCCGTGCGCGCGTCCGAGCAGGCCGATGCCGCCCGCGGTGGCGAGTCCGCCGACGCCGACACCCCCGTAGTCTCCGGAGCCGAGCGCCCATCCGTGCGGCTCGAGCGCGGCGGCCACCTGCTTCCAGGTGGCGCCAGGGCCCACGCGCACGAGGCGCGCATCCTCGTCGAGGACCTCGATCGTGCTGAGGGCGCCGACGTCGATGACCAGCCCGCCGTCGTTGGTCGACCGGCCGCTGAAGCCGTGACCGGCGCTCCGGATCCCGAGGGGCAGGTGGCGGTGCCGGCGCGCGAACGCCAGCGCGTCGGCGACCTCGGCGGCGCTGCGGGGGCGCAGCACGAGGCCCGGCGACCCGCCGCGTATGTAGGTCGACCGCACGGCGCGGTATCCCGGGTCTCCCGGCTCGATCGCGGACTCGACCAGCGAGGGCGGGATCTCCTCGTAGGCGATCCCGGGGCGCCGGCGGGCACGGACGGCGGCGCGCCGGGTCGAGCGCGGACGCTCGGGCAGCAGCGCGGCCACCCGTTCCACCTCGGCCGCCGACCCCACCGGCACCACCACGACGAGGGAGCCACGCTCCGCGAGCGAGCGCACCTGGTCGGCGTCGGCGCCAGCGGGTGCGACGACCCAGCCGTCGTGCACGAGGCGGTCGCCGGCCAGCAGGGCGAGGCTCTCGCGGGCCTTGTCCACCACGGCGGCGATCGGGATCCGCGGGTCGCTCGGGTCTGGGCCCTGGACCGTCGAGGACGGCACCCCGATCGCGATGCGCGTGGTCGCGGCCGCGACCCAGGTGGCCACGGTCCACGGGTCGACGCCGACGAGCTCGTCCGCGGGCTCGTCGCCACCAGCCTCGTCCCGGGCGCCCGCGACCACCACCAGGTCGAGCCCGGCCCGCTCCGCCGCCTGCGCGAGCTCGCTCAGCTCAGCACCCGACGACGTCGCCGCCAGGTCCACCACGATGCCCAACTCGGCCATCGCTACCTCATTTCGTCTGGGTTCACGATCATATGTCGTGCAGATGATTGGCGTAACCACGCATCGGGCTAGGATGTTCCCATGGACGACGACCTGGGAGCGATGCTCGCCACCCTGCTTCGCTCCTATCACGATGCGGTGGCGCCCCGCCTCACCGACCTGCCACACGGGCCGCGCGGCTACCAGACCCTGCGCGAGGTCGTCGAGGGCGCGCAGCCCAGCCAGCTGGCGCTCGCGAGCAGGCTGGGCATCGACCGCACGGTGATGACCTATCTCATCGACGACCTCGCCGAAGCCGGCCTCGTCGAGCGCCGTGCCAACCCGGCCGACCGGAGGCAGCGCCAGGTGGTCGCCACCGCGGCGGGAACACGGGTGATCGCCGATCTGTGCCAGCACGTGCGCGCCGTCGAGGACTCGCTCCTGCACGCGCTGACCGAGGCGGAGCGCGCGCACCTGCGGGCGCTGCTCGCCAAGGTCACCACCGACGCCGACCGGGATGTCGACCCCTGCGAGGTCTCCGACGAGCTCGTCTCGTCCGAGCTCGCCCCCGGCGGAAAAGAGATGGCCCGAGGCCGGCGGGCATCGATAGGCTGACGTCCGTGGAACAACCGCCCAGGTGGCGGTGTTGACCACATCGTCCGAGCCTTCCTCCCTGGTGCATCGCATGCAGAGGGGATGAGGGTGGCGAGTCCGGGCTGAAGCCGGAACAGGCCGATCAAGTCACAAGGGTCGGCGGCACCTGCGGGGTGCCCCTACGAGACGATGCCCGCCGCGACCGGCCCACCGAGGCCGGTCACCGTCCGGCCGCCGGGTTGGCGGGGAGGTCCCGATGCCGGGACACCCGCCAACCACGGCTGGACGCCGTCGCCCACGGCTGCCCCGGTCAGAGGACCTGGACGAAGCCTGCCCAGCCGTGACCGACCTGGATCGCTGCTCCGACGCGGCCCTTGCCGTCACCTCGGTACAGGAACGCGGCCCCCGTGACCCGGTTGATGCCGAGGATGTCGGAGTAGCCGTCCCCGTTGAAGTCGCCCACGGGCACGAGCGTGACGTTGCGCCACCCTTGCCCGATCTGCTGCCCGGGGTTCATCGAGCCCTCGGGGTTGGCGTAGTAGACGAACAACCGGCCGGCGGAGTCGATCGCGATGATGTCCGACGCGCTGTCGTCGTTGATGTCGCCACCGGCCATGATGTGGCTGAACGCTCCCCAGCCGTGCCCGATCTGGGTCCGGGCGCCCACCCGGCCGTTGCCGAGCCCCGGGTAGCGGAACATCCGGCCCGAGGAGTCCACGGCGATCAGGTCGGTGCGAAGGTCGCCGCTGAGGTCGGCGATCGCGAACACGTGCGCGAAGCTGCTCCAGCCGTGCCCGATCTGGGTGCGGCCGCTGAAACCGCCCCGGCCGGTGCCCGGGTACAGGAACATGCGCCCGGAGGGATCGATGCCGATGATGTCGGCACGGCGGTCACCGTTGAAGTCGCTGGTCGCGATGATGTCGAACCCCGTCCAGCCGGAACCGACCTGGCGCATCGGGAGGAACCCGCCGCGCCGGTTGCCCGGGTACTGCAGGAGCGCGCCGCCGGACGTCACGGCTAGCACGTCCGAGACGCCGTCGCCGGTGTAGTCGTGGTTGCCCAGCAGGTGCTGCTGCGTCCAGGCGTCGTCCGTGGGGGTCACGTTGGCGCGGGGTGCCCAGCCGGTCACGCCACCGGCGGTGACCCGGATGAAGCTGCCCGAGGACGCCCCCGGTGTCGAGGTCAGCACGGTGCGCGCCGCCACCGTGGCCAGCACGGTCGAGGAGCTCGAGGCCGTGCGATAGATCCGGGTGGTGCCGTGGGCGTAGTACCGGCACTGGCTCGGCGTCTTCACCTGGGTGATCAGGTCGGCGTTGGCGCGCAGGTCGATGCCCTGCTGACGGAACCAGGTCTCGGGGTTGAGCAGGGTGTCCCCGTAGTTGCCGCGCCACACCTCCAGGTGCAGGTGCGGCGAGGTCGAGACCCCGGTGTTGCCCATCGTGGCGATCCGCTGACCCTGGCTGACCCGCTGGCCCACCCGCACGTACTGGGTGGCGCTCACCACGTGGGAGTACCCCACCGTGATCGTGACGCCGTCGATGACGTGCCGCACGGTGATCCACTGACCGGCGGAGGCGTCGGGCTGGGCGCGGGTGACCACGCCGTCCGCGATGGCGTAGAGCCGGTTGCCGACCGCGCCGCCGAGGTCCTGCCCGTTGTGCCACGTGGTGGCCATGATGATCGGCAGGCAGCGCGGGCCTTGGGGCGACGACATGCGGTAGGTGCCGGTGTCGACCGGAGAGGTGACGTCCCCGGACGTGGCCGGGGCAGCCGTCGCCGGCATCGCGGTCAGCATCGAGGCGACGAGCGCCAGCACGAGCGCGAGCAGCACGGGGCGGGAGGCGCGGCGGGTGCCCGCGGAGAGGTGGCGCACGAGGCTCTCGATTCCGTGAGGGACGGGACGTCTCGTGGACGTTATCGGCTGGGCGCCCCCGCCGTCAGCGCATCCGACGGCGGGGTGGCGCCGATCGCCTCACGGCAGCTCGTGGGGGAGTGCTAGGTCGTGACCCCGAGCAGCTGCTCGCCCGCGCGGTAGCGGCGGAGGTTCTCGGCGATGAGCTTCCCTGGCTGCTGGGGGCGTCCGCCCGCGGCGTGCGGCGTGACCAGGAGGTTGGGCCCCTGCCACAGCGACGAGTCCTCAGGAAGCGGCTCGGTACGGAAGACGTCGAGCGCGGCGCCGGCGATCGAGCCGGAGCGCAGTGCGGCTTCCAGCGCCTCCTCGTCCACCGTCACGCCGCGGCCGACGTTGACGAACCATGCGTGGGCCGGCAGTGCCTCGAACACCTCGGCGCCGATCGCCGCGTCGGTCTCGGCGCTGCCGGGCAGGATGTCGACGAGGACATCGGTGGTCCCGAGCTCGGCGGCCAGATCGTCCGGCGTGATGACGCGGTAGCCGTGGCGCTCGCCCGCGCTGCGGGCGACGCCGGTGACCTCCGCTCCGAGCGCGGTCAGGTAGCCGGCCAGCGTGACGCCGATGCCGCCGAAGCCCCAGATCAGTACCCGGGCACCGGCAAGCGTGGTGAAACCTTGGCGGTTGCGGATCTGGTTGCCGCCGTGCTCCTCCAGCCAGCGCCGCTCGGACTGGGCAGCGAACGCCTCGTCGAGGCGGCGCGCGGCCGCCAGGATCAGGGCGAGGGTGTGCTCGGCGACGGGCTGGTCGTGAAGGCCGGTCCCGGCGGCGATCGTGACGTCGGTCCCCGCGAACGCGGCCTGCACGCTGTCGGTCCCCGCCATCAGACCCTGCACCCATCGCAGCTCCGGCAGCTCGGAGGGCATGGCCCTGAGCCGCTCACCCGGGTTCAGCCACACGACGACGGCCTCGGCGTCGCGGTGCTCCGGAGGGATGGGAGAGGTGACGTCGTAGTCCACCCGGGTGACGCCGTCGGGCGTCTCGAAGTCGATCGGGATGACGGTGGGGACGAGGATCTTCATGGCGCTCACAGGTCGGGTTGCTCCTTCTGGACGGCGTGCGCCCACACGTAGCCGAGGGTGCCGAGGCCGAGTCCCGCCACGCACATGAGCGCGAGGCGACCATCGAGAGGGCGGCCCGCGAGATGGAGCACGCCGACCGCGACCAGCGCCACCAGCCAGCACGCGGCGCCGGTGAAGAACAGCCTCTTGGTGTTGACGCGCGCAGGGCGAAGCTCCTGCGGGTGGTGAGGATCGAGGGCGCGCACCCGACCGATCGTAGAGGGGAGACGGCCGCTGTGGCACCGCCCACACCTGTGCCAGGAGTATTTCGTTAGCCTAACTAATGATCTAGACTGGACGGCGATGACCGAGCCAGCCCGACCCGCGACCATCTCCGCCGGACGTCCGGAGCCCCTCGCGTCCCGACTGCGAACGACGCTGCTGCGGACCTCCCGGCGGCTGCGCGACCAGCGGGTGGGGGACCTCTCCGACGCCCAGCTGGCGGTGCTCGGGCAGCTGGTCGGGCACGGGGCGCTCACGCCGAGCGAGCTCGCCGACCGCGAGCACGTGCGGCCGCCCTCGATGACCAAGACCATCCAGCACCTGCTGGAGGCCGGCCTGATCGAGCGGAGAGCACATCCCGACGACGGCCGGCAGGTCCTCATCGAGGCCTCGACCCAGGGCCGGGAGCACATCCTGGCCACGCGCCGCCGCCGCGACGAGTGGCTCAAGAAGCGGCTCGCAGCACTGACCCGCGAGGAGCGCGCGACGCTCTCCGCCGCGGAGGAGCTCCTCCGACGGATCTACTCGCAGTGACGTCCCGACCGCACCGTACCGAACCGCACAGATACGAAACAGAGCACACGTGAGCAAGACCTTCGCATCCCTGAGCATCCGCAACTACCGCATCTGGTTCCTCGGAGCGCTGGTGGCGAACGTCGGTACCTGGATGCAGCGCGTCGCCCAGGACTGGCTGGTGCTGACCGAGCTCACCGACCACGACGGCCTCGCCGTCGGCGTCGTCACAGCACTCCAGTTCGCACCGGCGGTCGTGCTGACCCCGGTCGCCGGCATCCTGGCCGACCGGTTCGACCCGCGGAAGATCCTCATCGTGACGCAGGGCCTGCTGGGCGTGCTGGCCGCGCTGCTGGGCTTCCTGGTGCTGAGCGGGCACGCGCAGCTGTGGCACGTGTACGTGCTGGCACTGGGCCTGGGCATCGTGTCGGCGCTGGACGCCCCGGCGCGGCAGGTGTTCGTCTCGGCGCTGGTCCCGGCGGAGCGACTGGGCAACGCGGTCAGCCTCAACAGCGCCTCCTTCAACGCTGCCCGGCTCGTCGGACCCGGCGTCGCCGGTCTGGCCATCGCGGCCGTGGGCACCGGGTGGGTGTTCCTGATCAACGCCGTCTCGTTCGCGTTCACGATCGCTGCGATGCTCGCCATGCGCACGTCCGAGCTCGAGCGGCTGCCGCGAGCCTCCCGCAGCCCCGGCGCGCTCCGTGCCGGGGTGCGGTACGTGCGGGGTCGCAGCGACATCGTCGTGATCCTCGTGGTGCTGTTCGTCGTCGCGGCGTTCGGCCTGAACTTCCAGCTGACGTCGGCCGTCATGGCCACCGAGGTGTTCGGGCGCGACGCCGACGGCTACGGGATCCTCGGCTCGGTGCTCGCCATCGGCTCGCTCGCCGGCGCTCTGCTGGCGGCCCGCAGGGTGCGTCCCCGTGTCCGCCTGGTGGTGGGAGCCGCGTTCGGGTTCGGGGTCGCCTCCACGCTGATGGCGCTGGCGCCGACCTACCTGCTGTTCGCGCTCGCCACCATCCCGGTCGGGTTCTTCTCGCTGACGATGATCACGTCGGCGAACACGGCGATCCAGCTGAGCACCGACCCCACGATGCGGGGCCGTGTCATGAGCCTGTACGTGCTCGTGCTGTTCGGTGCCACGCCGGTGGGCTCGCCGATCGTCGGATGGATCGCCGAGACCTGGGGCGGGCGGTGGTCGATCCTCGTCGGCTCGATCAGCGCGATGGTCGTGGCGCTGATCGCGGCCGCATGGAGCAGGCGCCGGTGGGGGATCGAGGTCACCTACGAGCGGCGGCCGCGTCCGCACCTGGTGCTCACCCACCCCGAGGAGCGAGCGGCGCGGGAGCAGGCGCAGATCGACGTCGCCACCGAGGAGTCGGGGACGCGCACCGCAGCCTGAGCAACCCGGTCGGTCAGCCCAGCGCCTCGACCACGAAGTCGACGCAGCGGGTGAGCGCCTCGACGTCCTCGGGAGGGGTCGAGGGGAACATGCCGACCCGGAGCTGGTTCCGACCGAGCTTGCGGTACGGGTCGACGTCGACGATCCCGTTCGCGCGCAGGGCCGCGAGCACGGCGGTGGCGTCGATGCGGTCGTCGAGGTCGACCGTGCCGACGACGGGCGACCGTGCTGCCCGCTCGGCCACGAACGGTGCGGCCCACTCGCGCTGCTCGGCCCAGTCGTAGAGCACCGACGCCGACTGCGCGGTGCGCCGGGCCGCCCATGCCAGTCCGCCGCGGTCGAGCAGCCACTCCACCTGGTCGACCATGAGCACCAGCGTCGCCAGCGCCGGGGTGTTGACGGTCTCGTTCTTGCGTGAGCTCGCGAGCGCAGCCGGCAGCGACAACGAGGCCGGCACCCAGCGCGAGGACAGCTCCTCGACCCTGGCCACGGCGGCGGGCGAGAGGACCGCGAACCACAACCCGCCGTCGGACCCCAACGCCTTCTGGGGTGCGAAGTAGTACACGTCCGCCTCCGCGAGGTCGACCTCCACGCCGCCCGCCGCTGAGGTGCCGTCCACCAGCACGAGCGCGTCCTCGTCGACGCCCTCGGGTCGCACGACCGGGGTCAGCACCCCGGTCGAGGTCTCGTTGTGGGCCCATCCGTAGGTGTCGACCCCGGGGGTGGCGACCGGTACCGCACGCGTGCCCGGCTCGGCGGTGACCACCTGGGGCTCGTCGAGGAACGGCGCCTGCGCCACCGCGGTCGCGAACTTCGCACCGAACTCCCCGCATGCCGCGAGCTGGGCGGTCCGCCGGATCAAGGAGAAGGTGGCCACGTCCCAGAACGCCGTCGAGCCGCCGTTGCCGAGCACCACCTCATAACCCTCGGGTGCTCCCAGGAGCGCGGCCAGACCCTCCCGGGCGCGACCGACCAGGTGGCGCACCGGCTGCTGCCGGTGGGAGGTGCCCAGCAGCGTGGTGCCGAGCGCCGCGAGCATGTCGACCTGCGCCGGTCGTATCCGGCTCGGGCCGCACCCGAATCGGCCGTCGGCGGGGAGCAGGTCACGGGGGATGGCGAGCGCGCTCATGGCGCCGATGATCCCAGGTGAGGCACCGTCGGCGCCGCCATCGGCCACACCGTGGGAGGGGAGACGCTCATCCGAGCGCCGATAGGGTGGAGCGGTGCGCGCGGACGAGGGTGAGAAGGCGGGGGTGGTCTCGGCGTGACCGATCTGATCGACACCACGGAGATGTACCTCAAGACGGTCTTCGAGCTGCAGGAGGAAGGCATCCTCCCGATGCGAGCCCGCATCGCCGAGCGGCTGGGCCACTCCGGTCCCACCGTGTCGCAGACGGTGGCACGGCTCGAGCGCGACGGGCTCATGGTCGTCAGCGACGACCGCCACCTCGAGCTCACCGAGCTCGGCCAGGTGCGCGCCATGCACGTGATGCGCAAGCACCGGCTGGCCGAGCGGCTGCTCGTCGACGTGATCGGCCTGGACTGGCCGCACGTCCACGAGGAGGCGTGCCGCTGGGAGCACGTGATGAGCGAGCAGGTCGAGCGCCGGCTCGTCGGGCTGCTGGGTCAGCCGCAGTACGACCCCTACGGGAACCCGATCCCCGGCCTCGCCGAGCTCGGGGTCGAGCCGGTCGCCGGCGTGTCGGTGACCAGCCTGGTCGCGGTCGCCGCCGCCGAGCGCTCGCAGGTGCGGCTCGTGCGGGTGGGCGAGCCGCTGCAGGTCGACGTAGAGCTGCTCGGGCAGATGGAGGCGCTCGGCATCCGCCCCGGCGCCGAGCTGCAGGTGCGCCGCGAAGAACCGGTGATCGTGGTGGGTGTCGTGGGCGGAGCGGCCGAGCTCGAGCTGCGCGACGACCTGGCCAAGCACCTGTTCGTCGACGCCTCCTGAGGGCACCTCACCCTCTCCGGTGACATATGTCACCCCAACTCATCCGGTGGACCGTGACCTGAACGTGACAATCCGTCGATCGGTCAGGTAGCGTGACCATCGCTCGCCGGATCCCTCCACCTGCGAGTCCTTGATCCGGCGCCTAACCCTGTCACCGGAACGAGGCCGTTCTACTCACACATGACAGGGGCGGAGGACCCACTTCCGGCGCTCAGGCGCCTTGGGGTGAAGTCCTCCCGGGCCGGTCTCGACCGGCCCGGTGGACCGGGTGTACTCCCACCCGAACCCGACAGCTCACTTCGCAGGCGCCAGGAGAGGTCACTCGTGTCCCGTTCCACCTCCGCGAGGCATCGCGCGGCCGCAAGGCCGACGACCCCGCTCACCACGGTCGGCTCGGCCATCACCGGCCCTGCAGCCCGCCGTGCGGTCGTTGTTGCTGCCTCCTCCGGCATCGTGCTGACGCTCACCGCGTCCGCCAGCGTTGCCGGCGGGATGAGCGCACCGACCGTGCGTACCCCCGTCCCCATGGCCAACCTGACCGCGATCACCGATGACGACGCGATCGCGACGTCGCCGACCATCACGGTCGCCGCCGACGCCACCTGGGCGTTCACGTCCACGGCTGCCGACGTCAGCTCCGAGCCGCCGCCGCCGCCCCCGCCGCCGCCGCCGGTCGTGCAGCGTCCGACCTACAACCAGACGACCTCGCGGACCACCGAGCGCACCGAGGTTCCCGAGGCCGCCACCGCGAGCGCCCCGGCCAACCCCAGCGGTTCGGCGATCGTCGACATCGCCCGCCGCTACGTCGGTACCCCCTACGTGCACGGTGGTGCGAGCCCCTCGGGCTTCGACTGCTCGGGCTTCACGATGTACGTGTTCGCCCAGCTCGGCATCAACCTGCCGCGCACCTCCTCGGCGCAGCGCTACGCGGGAACCGTCGTGTCCGCCTCGGAGGCCCGCCCCGGCGACCTCGTGTGGGCCCCCGGCCACGTCGGGATCTACACCGGCAACGGCAACCACATCGCCGCCCGCAGCCCGGGAACCCCGCTCTACGAGAGCGTGATCTACATGTCGAACCCGGTCTTCATCCGCGTCGGCTGACGTCTGTTCGGCTTCGAGCACGGCCCGCACCGCGATGGTGCGGGCCGTTCTCGTCTGGTGACCGCACGCTCGCCCGCGCGGCTCGCTCACGCTACGATCACTGTCGATTTGTTGTGACATCCGCGAAATAGAGGCTCTGCAGTGACGCTGACCGCCACGATCCCGGGGTTCGACCCCACCCGCCCCCGCCGCGCCGTCGTCGTCCGCGGTGGCTGGGACGGCCACCAGCCCGTCGAGGCGACCGACCGGTTCATCCCGCACCTGCGGGAGAACGGTTTCGAGGTCGAGGTCTTCGACACCCCGGCGCCGTACGCCGACGCCGAGCGGATGGCGGCGACCGACCTCATCGTGCAGTGCAACACGATGAGCACGATCGAGCGCGAGGAGCTGGCCGGTCTGATGGCCGCCGTCGAGGCCGGCACCGGCTTCGCGGGCTGGCACGGCGGGATCGCCGACTCCTACCGCAACAGCAGCGACTACCTGCACCTGGTGGGCGGACAGTTCGCGACCCACCCGGGCAAGGCGCCCGAGGAGCGCGTCGGCGGCATGGAGGACAACTACGTGCCGTACACGGTCGAGGTCAGCGATCTCGGGCGCGCGCACCCGATCATGGCGGGGATCGAGGACTTCTCGCTCACCACCGAGCAGTACTGGGTGCTCGCCGACTCCTACATCGACGTCCTCGCGACCACCACCCAGAAGGTCCGCCCGTGGGACCCGTGGCACCGTGAGGTGACCTCGCCCGCCGTCTGGACGCGGCTGTGGGGCAAGGGCAAGATCTTCGTGAGCACCCCCGGTCACCGGGTCGACGTGCTCGAGGACGCCAACGTCGAGACGATCATCAAGCGAGGGCTGCTGTGGGCGAGCCGCTGAGGGTCGGGCTGCTCGGCGCCGGCAACATCTCGCGGCAGTACCTGGCGGCGCTGCCGCGGCTGTCCAACCTGCGCCTGGCCGCGGTGGCGGACGCGGTCCCGGAGAACGCTGCCGCCGTCAGCGAGATGCACGACGTGCCGGTGCTCGGTGTCGACGAGCTGCTGGTCAGCGACGACGTCGACGTGGTTCTCAACCTCACGACGCCGCAGGCCCACGCCTCGCTGACGATCGCGGCGCTGGAGGCGGGCAAGCACGTCTACCTCGAGAAGCCGTTCGCCACCTCGCTCCTGGAGGCCGACGCGATGGTCGCGGCTGCGAAGGCTGCCGACCGGCGGCTCGGCTCGGCCCCGGACACCGTGCTCGGCACCGGCACCCAGACCGCGCGGGCACTGATCGACCGCGGCGACATCGGGCAGCCGGTCGCGGCGACCGCCTTCATGCTCAGCGCCGGGCACGAGTCCTGGCACCCGAACCCGGCGTTCTACTACGCCGTCGGGGGCGGCCCGCTGCTCGACATGGGTCCCTACTACGTGACCTCGCTGGTCACCATGCTCGGCCCGGTCGAGTCGGTGACCGCGATGGCGGTGCGCCCCCGGGACGTGCGGGTGGCACCCGAGGGTGCGCCGCGCGCCGGCGAGGGCTTCGACGTCGAGGTCGAGACGACCGTGTCGACCCTGCTGCGCCACGTGGGAGGCGCCGTCAGCACGCTGGTGGTGAGCTTCGACGTCGTCGCGAGCACGCTGCCCCGCATCGAGGTCTACGGGACCGAGGGCAGCATCGCCGTCCCGGACCCGAACACCTTCGGCGGCGAGGTCAGCCTCGGGCGCCAGCGCACCTTCGAGCCGGTCGAGACGCTCGCGGGCTACCGCGACGCCGGTCGCGGCTACGGGCTCTCCGACCTGGCGCGGGCGCTCGCGGCCGGTGAGCCGCACCGCCAGTCCCTCGAGCTGGGCTATCACACATACGAGGTGCTCGAACGAGTGCTGGAGTCGGCTGCGACGGGTGCCGTGGTGCCGGTACGCAGCCGCTGCGAGCGGCCGCAGCCGGTGCCGCTGGGAGACGACCCCGCGACTGCGTGAGCGCGGGACGGGACGAGGAGGTCACGACGATGGCAGAGGACAGCAGCACCGTGCGGGTCGCGATGATCGGCTACGCCTTCATGGGTGCGGCCCACTCGCAGGCCTGGCGCAACGTCCACAGGTTCTTCGACCTGGGCGTGACGCCGGAGATGGCTGTGGTGGTGGGCCGTGACGGCGTCAAGGCCGCCGCGGCTGCCGAGCGGCTGGGCTGGCAGTCCTCCGCCACCGACTGGCGCGAGGTGATCGCGCGCGAGGACATCGACGTCGTCGACATCTGCACCCCGGGGGACACCCACGCCGAGATCGCGATCGCGGCGCTCGAGGCGGGCAAGCACGTGCTCTGCGAGAAGCCGCTCGCGAACTCGGTCGAGGAGGCGGACGCGATGGTGGCCGCCGCCGTGAGCGCACGCGCGCAGGGCGCTCGGTCGATGGTCGGGTTCAGCTACCGCCGGGTCCCCGCCGTCGCCCTGATGCACCGCATGATCGCCGACGGCGCGGTCGGGGAGATCAGGCACGTGCGCGGCCAGTACCTGCAGGACTGGATCACCGACCCGGAGTTCCCGCTGGTGTGGCGGCTCCGTAAGGAGGTCGCGGGCTCGGGTGCGCTGGGTGACATCGGTGCCCACGTGCTCGACATGGCGCAGTTCGTCACCGGGCAGCAGATCACCGGCGTGGCGGCGCAGACCGAGACGTTCGTCGGTCGGCGCCCGTTGCCCGAGGGGGACGGCGCGCTCGGTGCGGCCACGGCGGGGAGCGGGGCGCAGACCGGAGAGGTCACGGTCGACGACGCCGCGGTGCTGATCGCCCGCACCGATGGCGGCGCGCTGGCGACGTTCGAGGCCACCCGGTTCGCCACCGGGCGCAAGAACCACATCGTGCTCGAGGTGAACGGGTCGACAGGCTCGCTGGTGTTCGAGTTCGAGGACATGAACGGGCTGCGCTACTACGACGGGTCGGCCGGGGACCGTGCCGGGTTCGCCCGCATCGACGTCACCGAGCCCACGCACCCCTACATCGACGGCTGGTGGCCGCCCGGGCACGGGCTCGGCTACGAGCACACGTTCGTCAACCAGGCGCGCGACTTCCTGGAGGCGATCGCGACCGGTGCGGACCCGACACCCTCCTTCGAGGACGGTGCGGCCATCCAGCGGCTCCTCGCGGGTGTGGAGCGCAGCGCCGCCGCCGACGCCGCGTGGACGGCGATCTGAGCCCCGCCTGACGAGGTTCTGCGCTGCTGCCCCTCGCCCGACCTGAACACGGTGGGTGATGTGGCGCCCGAGCGTGCCCAGACAGGGCACAATCAGGTCAAGAGTTGCCCACACGATGGCGGTGAAACGGTCATGACCCACGACCAGGTAGTGATGGCAGGTGTCGACGGCTCGGCGCCGAGCCTGCACGCTCTCGACTGGGCGGCGGCGCACGCCGCGAAGATCGGCTGGCGCCTGCACATCGTGTGCGCCTACGCGCTCCCCACGTTCGCCGCGGCCTCGCTCGACGGCGGCTACGCGACCCTCGACGACGCCGCGATCCGCGCCGGCGCCCAGGCGGCTCTCGACGAGGCCGCCGCGCGGGTCTCCGACGCCGGGGTCGAGGTGACCACCTCGCTCGAGACCGGCGACCCGGCCGGTGTGCTGGTCGAGGCCTCGAAGGACGTCTGCCTGGCCGTCGTCGGGACGCGCGGCAAGGGCGGTTTCGCCGAGCGGATCCTCGGCACGGTCTCCTCGGCGCTCCCGGCGCACGCGCACTGCCCGACCGTGGTGGTGCCGTACCGCGAGGGTGCCGCGCTGCCGATTCCGATCCAGCGGATCGTCGTCGGGGTGGACGGCTCGCCGTCGGCGAAGGGCGCGCTGACCCGCGCGATCGAGGAAGCGATCGTCTGGGACGCCGATCTCACCGCGGTCAGCGGGATCCCGATCGGGAGCGGCACCGGGCTGCTCGGGTGGCTCCCCACGAGCGTCGACAGCGAGACCCTGCTCGCGGACTGCAAGGCCGGCCTCGACGTCACGGTCGACCGCGCGCTCGCGGGCCGCGACGTGCCGATCCGCCGTCACGCCCTCGACGGCACCGGGGCGGCCCTGCTCGCCGAGTTCTCGACGGCGGTCGACCTCGTCGTGGTCGGCACCCGCGGCCGTGGTGGCTTTGCGGGGCTGCTGCTCGGCTCGACGTCGCAGGCGTTGCTGCACCACAGCGCGAGCCCGGTGATGGTCGTGCCGTCACGGATCGCGGAGGAGGGCCTGCCGCCGATCGCCCCGTGGGCGACGTAGGTCTTAGCCCCGCCGGGTGAGGCTCAGGGCCTCAGCTCGAGCGTGCAGCACTTGGCACCACCGCCGCCCTTGAGGAGCTCGCTGGTGTCGACCGGGATCGGCGTGTAGCCGCGGGTGCGCAGCGCGTCGGCAAGGTCGAGGGCGGCGGGCGTCACGATCACGTTCGTGCCGTCGGAGACGGCGTTGAGGCCGAGCACCTTGGCGTCGGCGTCGCTCGCGAGGATCGCGTCCGGGAACAGCCGCTCCAGCGCGGACCGGCTGCCGGGGGAGAACGCCGGCGGGTAGTAGGCGATCAGGTCGTCGTCGATCACGGCCAGCGCCGTGTCGAGGTGGTAGTAGCTCGGGTCGACCAGGGTGAGCGAGACGACCGCGCGGCCCACGGCCTCCTGCAGCTCCTGGTGGGCAGCGACGGTGCTGCGGAACCCGGTGCCCGCGAGGATGGCCTTCGACGTGACGAGCATGTCGCCCTCGCCCTCGTTGACCGCGCTCGCCTCGACCGGGGCGAAGCCGAGCTCGGCGAGCCGGGCGAGGTAGGCGGGGCCCTCGGCCTGGCGCTGCGGGTAGGTGAAGCTGGCGCTGTAGGCCACGCCGTCGACGACGGTCGCTCCGTTCGCCGCGTAGACCATGTCGGGGCAGTCGGGCAGCGGCTCGATGAGGTCGACGCGGTGACCGAGGTCGAGGTAGGTCGCGCGCAGGGTCTCCCACTGCGACATCGCGAGGTCGGTGTCGGTGGGCTCCTCGGGGTGCATCCAGGGGTTGATCTGGTAGCGGACCGTGTAGTGCGTGGGTGGGCACATCAGGTAGTGACGCACGGGCAGCGTTCTCTTCTCGTTCAGTGGCCGGAGCGCGGCCATTCTCACATCATGAGACGTGACGGCGAACCAGGACGGGGTGCGGCGCGCCGGAACCGCTGCGCTACGGACCGGTTCGTGCCGAGGCGCGGAGGAGCCGGTCGAAGCGTGCGAGCGCGAAGCGGGTCATCACCGCGATCAGCGCGGTCAGCGGACGGGTCGTGATCCCCAGGCCGCGGAGCCGGATGTCGCGTTCGACCCAGTCGACGCGGCAGGCGGTCTCGCTGAGCCGGCTGACGACGATCTCGGCCTCGCCGAGCAGCACCGGGCCGCGCTTGATCCACATCGCCCGCCCGACGGCGCCGCCCACCGGCGGCTCGTACCTCACCAGCTCCATGGTGTCCTGGAGCAGCCCGGCGCTGGTCGCGACGACGACGTCGCCGACCCGTGGCCGCCTGCTCGGCGCGTCCACGGTGGTCAGGGGGATCAGCCGCTCGTGGTTGCGCAGCGCGGTGAGCCGGTCGAAGCAGATCTCGACCGGGAGATCGATCGTGCGGCTCGCGACGGACTGGACCATGCCTCAGCGTCTCACCTCCGGCGCGGCGGCGTGGAAGCGATCCGCGAGCGACCTCCGCTCGGCGGCGAGCGGCGGTGCGCGCTCGTGTCTGAGACCTGAGAGGATAGGCAGCGCTGTGTCCGCCCCCGTAGCTCAGGGGATAGAGCAACCGCCTCCTAAGCGGTAGGTCGCGCGTTCGAATCGCGCCGGGGGCACCGAGGCGCTTGCGCCGTCGTGCCGCGGCACGATTCGGGAGGAGCGCAGCGACGGAGTGCGCCGGGGGCACCGAGGCGCTTGCGCCGTCGTGCCGCGGCGCGATTCGGGAGGAGCGCAGCGACGGAGTGCGCCGGGGGCACAGCTGATGAGGTGCTGCGTGCTGGTCGACACGTCGGCCCCGCCACCGGGATCACCGCGGTAGCGGGTCTCGTCGGCGCCGTTGCCGCATGGTTCGCCGCTGTAGAACGTCACCGAACTGCCCGTGACGCCTCGGAGGCGCTCGGACCGCTGGACCGCCGAGTGGTGGCGCGCATCTCCGACGGTACGCGTTCAGCACACAGGCTGTGGGAGAGCCGGAGCAGAACGGACCGGCTCCGCTGATTGCCTACTTCGCCGGCACCTCGGTGCTCGAGCTGCTCGCCCGAGTCGTTGCGCGAGGCGACTTCGCGGACCTTTCCACGACGGCGGTGCGGGGATGGCGAGCCGCGGCCACCTGGCTGACGATCCGTCCGGCCCTCGCCGTACGGGCGGCCTTGCCCCTTCCCGAGGGAGCGGCCGGAGCGCTCTCGAGCTGAGAGACCCGCTGGTGCGACAGACCGAGAATGAGGGCTACATCTCGGGTCGAGAGCGACTGATCGCGACGCAAGGTCGCGACGACGGACCGGAGCAACGATGAGGCGCGAGCCTGCGCTGTTGCTGCCTCTTCCGCGGCGGCCGTGGCTGCCGCGACCTCGCGCTGCACGTCGCCGAGCTGGGGCGCGACCTCAACCTCGATCGACCCGGGTGCGACCTCCAGCATGAGCGCAACAGCGTCAGCTGCCATGTCGGCGACCTGGTCGAGGCGCTTGACCTGCGTGAAGACCCCCTCGACCTCGGGGACCTCGACGGCCCACCAGTCGCCCGAGCGGGTGGCCTTGGCGGTGACCTTCACTTCTGCACTCCCATCTGCTTGAGGATCGCCGTCGCGGTGATCTCGTTGATCTCGCTGTGGCGCGGGACCACCGTCTGGGTGTCGCCGATGCGGACCTTGGTGTGGCTCCCGCCCTCGGTGACGATCATCTCCTGGCCGAGCGCCTTGGCCTGCTTGGTGAGCCGCTTCATCAGGTCCGTCCGCTTCAAGATTGTTAAGTCTATGGGCCTAGACAATGCAAGGCAAGGCGGCTAGACAGCCCGAGCGGGAGACCCGAGCGCAGCGTCGGAGCCACTGGTGAGCGGAGCGTGCAGCCAGTGATCGTGCGGAGATGCTCGACGACCCAGCGTGTGCGGCGCCGCCGGCGGTGGGATGCTGCTCGCGGCGCCCCTGCTCTCGCTCTCCATACCCGACCACGAGAGGACCCGGCATGAGCCAGGACTGGTTCGCGACGTTCACGGTGCGGCAGGCGGCAGCGGTCGCCGGGCTCGGTGTCGCCCTCTTGTCAGCCGCGGTGGTGCTCGGCGTGCTCGGCGGCCTCGTCGCGATGCAACCGGGGGCGATCGAGCGGGGCGACTGGTTCTGGCTCGCGCTGGGAGGGTCGGTGATGCTCGCCGCGAGCATGGCGAGCTTCGTCATCGCGTTCATCAAGCTGTGCCTCAACGTCGAGTACCTCGCGCGCGAGGCGGTCGACCGGCGCAGCGGCTAGCGGCACAGCAGCGGTTCCCGCCCCCGGCGGGAGACTCACGCGACCGTGACGCGGCGCTGCTCGTGGCCGAGCGGCTGGTCGCGCGTGGCCAGCCACGCGTCGGCGAGGCGCAGGACCGCCTCGCGCATCTCCGCAGGCGGGCGGATCCACGGGATCCGGACGAACGACTCGAGCCGGCCGTTCACGGCGAAGATCGACCCGGGCGCCACGACGACACCGCGCGCCTCGGCGCTGGCGCACAGCGCGCTCGCCACCGGTCGCGGCAGCTCGCACCAGGCCGACAGCCCGCCGGCTGCGCGCCGCACCCGCCAGTCGGGCAGGTGCTGGGCGAGGGCGGACAGCAGGGCGTCGCGCTGCTCGCGCAGCCGGGCGCGCTGAGCGGTCCGGACGTCGCCGCCGTCGGTCAGCAAGCGTGCCAGCGCCAGCTGGTCGAGGACCGGTGTGCCGAGATCGAGACCGATCCTGGCCCGGACGAGGTCGTCGATCAGCGAGCGCGGTGCACGGATCCAGCCCAGCCGCAGCCCGCCCCAGTAGATCTTGCTGGCGCTGCCGAGGGTGATCGTCTGCGGGTGGAAGGCGGCGAACGGCGGCGGCATCTCGCCGTCGTCCAGCAGCAGCTGCTGC
Source organism: Pseudactinotalea suaedae (assembly GCF_009733815.1). GTDB lineage: Bacteria > Actinomycetota > Actinomycetes > Actinomycetales > Beutenbergiaceae > Pseudactinotalea > Pseudactinotalea suaedae. Next base: position 12,130 of record NZ_WNXY01000015.1, on the reverse strand, counting down.
GCTGCCTCGTCGACGACCGGGATGGTGCCGGCGTCCGCGAGGGCTGCGGCGTAGCGCTCGCGCTGCTCGCTGGTCATCAGGTGCCCGGTCGGGTTCTGGAAGTCCGGCACCAGGTAGGCGGCGCGTGCCCGCGCACGGCGGACGACGGCGGTGGTGGCCTCGAGGTCCCACCCGTCGCTGTCGAGGGGGTTGGGGACGAGGCGGGCGCCGCTGCCGCTGAGCGCCCGAGGGATGTTGGGGTAGGCGGGGTCCTCGACGAGCACGCGGTCCCCGGGCCCGGCGAGGGCGTGCATGACGACGGCCGCACCGGACAACGCGCCCGGGGTCACGAGGATCTGGTCCGGTCGCGTCGCCAGACCGCGGGACTCGAAGTGGGCCGCGATCGCCTGCTGCAGCTCGGGGACGCCACCGGGGAAGTAGCCGTGGCCGCCCAGATAGGGCACGGCGTCCTGCGCGGCGGCGGTCAGCGCGGCCGCGATGCCGGGGGGCGCCGATGTCGCCGCCGAGCCCAGATCGATGTGGCCGGCGTCGAGCCGTGGCATCAGGACCCGGTCGCGGACCCGGTTGCGGCCGTCGGCCAGGCGCGCGTAGGTGCCGGAGCCGTGGCGCGCCCGGGCGTAACCGCGCTCGCACAGCAGGGCGTAGGCCCGGGTGGCCGTGGTGCGCGAGACGTCGAGCGCGGTGGCCAGGACGCGCTCGCTCGGCAGCTTGGCGCCGTGGGGGAGTCTGCCGTCGATCACGAGCAGCCCGAGCGCGTTCGCGAGCCCGAGGTAGGCGGGCTCGCGATCGAAGTCGCCCAGCAGCGCGGCGAGCCGGTGCGGGCTGACGGCGGTGCTGGCCATGCGGCCACTTTCTCACAAGTGGCTATTGGTGGGAAGGCCACTTCCTGTCAGGGTCGTTCCGTGGCGACCGAGACCCTCGTGAACATCAGCCCGAGCCAGCAGCTCCGAGCGGGGCGGATGCCGCGGCGGCTGCTGCAGCTGGTCGTGGGCCTGTGGCTCTACGGCACCTCGATGGCGATGATGATCCGGTCGGGTCTCGGGCTGGATCCCTGGGACGTGTTCCACAGCGGCCTGACCGAGAGGACCGGGCTGAGCTTCGGGGCCGTGGTGACCATCGTCGGCGCCCTGGTGCTGCTGCTGTGGATCCCGCTGCGGCAGATGCCGGGACTGGGCACGGTGGCCAACGTGCTGGTCATCGGCATCGCGACCGACGTCGGGCTGTGGTTGATGCCGGTGCCCGACTCGCTGCTCGTGCGGGTGCCGCTGCTCGTGGGCGGGATCGTGCTGAACGGGCTCGCGGGGGCGCTGTACATCGGTGCCCAGCTGGGCAGCGGGCCGCGTGATGGCCTGATGACCGGGATCGCTCGCCGCACCCGGTTCTCGCTGCGGTTGGTTCGCACCGCGATCGAGGTGACGGTGCTCGTGGTCGGGCTCGCCCTCGGCGGTGTCGTCGGCATCGGAACGGTGCTGTACGCGCTGGCGATCGGTCCGTTGGTGCAGGCGATGCTGCCGCGGGTCACGGTGCGGCTGCGGCGCCCGGCCGTGACCTGAGAGCGTGTGTTGCGGGAAGCGGGCAACGAGCGCAGACTGAGCACGCCGGTGCGCGCCGCTCGCCCCCTGCGCGGCGCGCACCGTGCCTGTCTCCTCCGCGACGGCGGCGGGATCGGCCCGCCTCCGCGCGTCAGGGCACCCAACGACGTGCCGCCCGGTTAGCGTGGTCGGGTGAGCTCGCCCCGCAACTCGTCCCAGCACCCCGGTGCTGGCGCCGACCCCGAAGGTGCGGCCGTTGAGCACGACGCTGCGGCCGTCGTCGACCCGACGCCGCCGACCGCTCCGGTGGACGTCGTCGCCACCGCCACCGCGGCCTGGCGCAACCGGCTCGGCGACCTCGCCGGCGGCAGCGCGCTGTGGGACGTCGAGAGCCTCGGCGACGCCCTCGTGGACCTCACAGCCGCGCACCCGAACGGCATCGCGCAGCTCTTCGCCGGCCGCAGCACGCGGCTGAGCAACCTCGCACGGGAGGGCTCCGCGCTCACCCTGGCCCGCCGTCGGGCCCGGATCGTGGGCGCACGCACCGACGAGCTGGCGCAGCGCTACGGCTTCGCACCGACGTACGTGGCGATCGGCGTGGCGTCCTGGCCCCTTCCGACGGCCGACGACGGCGGGTCCGTACCCGAGGGCGACGCGCACGCGGGCGCCGTCAACATCCCGGTGCTGCTGCGCCCGGTGACGATCACCGTGCACCCCGCCGACGCCGAGGTCGACCTCGAGCTCGACCCGGCGGTCGAGATCAACCCCGTGCTCATCCGTGCTCTGCGCTCGCGCGGCGTCGACATCGATCCCGCGGACCTCGTCGCGGTGACCCAGGCCGCGCACGGTTTCACGCCGGCGCCCGCTCTCGAGGCGCTCGCCGAGGCCGCCAGGTCCGCGATCGACGGGTTCAAGCTCGAGCCCAGGATCGTGCTCGGCGCCTTCGTGCACCCCGGTCAGGCGCTCGCCGAGGACCTCGACGCCGACCGGCTCCGCCGCCACGAGGTGGTCGCGGCGCTCGCGGGCAGCGAGGCCGACGTGCGCAGCCTGCGCCGCCCGCTGCCGGCTCGGCGGCTCGCCGACCCCGACCCCGAGACCGAACGGGGCGTCGGGGACCTCGACGCCGGGCAGCACCGGGTGCTCGACGCCGTCGCCGGAGGCGGCCACCTCCTCGTCGATGCTCCTCCCGGGGTCGACGTCCCGGGCACCGTGGCCGCGCTGGCGGCCCAGGCGGCCGCCGAGGGCAAGCGGGTCCTGTACGTGCCGGGCACCAAGCGGGCGGCGGCGTCGTTGCACGCCAGCCTGCGTGCGCTCGGGCTCGGCGACCTGGTGCTCGATCTCGGCAACGACACGCGCTGGCGCGATGCCGCAGCCGAGCGGCTGGTCGACGGCCTCGGCATCGATCCGCCCGAGCTCGATCCCCACATCCCGGTCATGCGACGCGAGCTCGGGGAGGCGCGTGCCGCCCTGTCCGACTACATCCACGCGCTGCACACCGCCCGCGCGCCCTGGGACGCCTCGGCCTATCTCGCGATGCAGGAGCTGGCAGAGCTGACCTCGCAGCGTCCCGGACCGCGCACCCAGGTACGGCTGGACCCGCAGGCCGTGCAGATGACGCTCGCCGAGCGGCAGCACGCCCGTGAGGAGCTCGCCAGGGCCGCCGCGCTCGGAGCCTTCCGGCTGCGCGCCTCCGACACCCCCTGGTACGGCGCCGTGCTGACGAGCGCCGAGCACGCGACCGAGACCCTCGCGCGGGTGCGCGAGCTCGGGCGGGTGCTGCCCACGGTGCTCGCCCAGGTCGAGGCCACCGCCGCCCAGACCGGTCTGGACGAGGCGACCACGCTGCGGCAGTGGTCGGAGCAGCTCGAGCTCCTCGAGGGGATCCGGTCCTCGCTCGATGTGTTCGTGCCGCAGGTGTTCGAGCGCAGCGCCACCGACATGGCCGCCGCCGCCGCGAGCCACGGCTGGCGCGAACGGCACGGCATCACCCTCGGCAGGAGCGACCGCCGCCGGCTGCGCAAGCAGGCCAAGGACCTGCTGCGACCAGGCGTCGCGGTCGCGGACCTGCACGCCGAGCTGCTGTCGGTCCAGGCACGCCGCGAGCTCTGGCGCCGGCACTGCGCGGGCGGCGGCTGGCCCCGGCTGCCCGAGGGCATGACCGACATCCTCAGCACCGAGCACGACGTGGCGGCACTGGTCGATCCCCTGCAGAGCGTGCTCTCGCCCGCGCTCGGCGACGTCGACCTGCGCGACGTCCCGCTCACCGACCTGCAGTCGCGGCTGGATCGCCTCGTCGACGACGACGCGACGCTGCGGCAGATGCCCGAACGCGCCGGCGTGCTGGGGGTCCTCAAGCGCCTGGGCCTGGGTCCGCTGGTCGAGGACCTCACCGCACGCCGGGTCCCCACCGACCTGGTCGGGCCGGAGTTCGACCTCGCCTGGTGGTCCAGCCTGCTGGAGCAGCTGTTGCGCGGGGACCCGGCGCTCGCCGACCTCGACGCGTCGTCGCTGGACGTCGCCTCGATGCGGCTCCGGGAGCTCGACGCCGCGCAGACCTCCTCGCTGAGCGCGCCGGTGCTGGTCAGCGTCGCCGAGCACGTGCGGGCGAGCATCGCGGCGGACAAGCCCGCGGCTCAGGACTTCTACCGTGCCGTGCGCGGCCACGGCTCGACCGACCTCAAGGAGCTGCAGCGCCGCTTCGGCCCCGTGGTGTGGGCCCCGCGCCCGATCTGGATCGTGCCGCCGATGCTCGTGCCGCAGGTCCTGGGTCCCGAGCGCACGGTCGACCTGGTGGTCCTCGACGCCGTGCAGCACCTGCCCACCGAGCAGGCGATCGCCGCGATCTCCCGCGGCCGCCAGGTCGTGATCGTCGGCGACACCCGGCGCGGCGGTGCCGGCTTGGTGGCGGCGGCCCACGTGCTCCCGAGCGTCGAGCTGCCCGGCGACCGGCTGGACCTCGACGCCGAGATCGCCGGCTTCCTCGCCGAGCACGGCTACGGCGACGTCATCCGCCCGGTTCCGGCACCACCGCGGCCGCCGGGCATCGGGCTGGAGCTCGTCGACGGCACGGGGATGCCGGGCCCCGGGGCCGAGTCCGTGGAGAGCGTGCAGAGCGAGGTGGACCGCGTGGTCGACCTCGTGATCGAGCACGCGCTGACCCGGCCGGAGTCCTCCCTCGCGGTGATCGCCCTCAACGCCAGGCACGCCGACCGTGTGCGCGAGGCGGTGCTGTCGACCGCGGCCGGCGCCAGCATGGCGCGGTTCTTCGACCCGTCCGGGCCCGAGCCCTTCACCGTGGTGGACATCGAGTCGGTCGCCGGTCTCCGCCGCGACGCCGTGATCCTCACGGTCGGCTACGGCAAGACGCCCCACGGGCGCGTGCTGTACCGGTTCGGCTCGATCAGCGGGCAGCACGGCGCCGAGCTCCTCGTCGACGCGCTCGACGCCTGCCGTCACCGCCTCACCGTGGTCTCGTGCCTGGCACCCGAGGACCTCGACCCGGAACGGCTGCGCGCCGCCGGCGCGGTCGCGCTCCGCGACCTGCTCGCGTTCGCGCGCGCCGGCGTAGCCGCGAGAACGGCGACGGACGACGACGACGTCCCCCCGGACCGGCTGCTGCGCGACCTGTCCGAGCGGGTCGAGCGGTTCGGCCTGACGGTCGTGCCCCGGTACGGGCCGGTCGGCGGCGTGCGCATCCCGCTGGCGATCGGTCACCCGGCGCTGCCGGGCGAGTTGCTGCTCGCCGTCCTCACCGACGACCCCGACTACGTCAACGAGAGCAGTCTGCGCCGGCGGGACCGGCACTGGGTGCAGCGGCTCGAGAACCGCGGCTGGCGCGTCCGGATGGTGTTCTCCACCGCGGTCTTCATGGACCCCCAGGGCGAGGCCGCGGCGATCCGCGACCTCGTGGAGCAGATCGTGGCCGAGCGCACCGGCGCCGCGGTGCCGGTCCGGACCGCTCCCGCTCCGCCCGCCGTCCTGGACGAGGAGGAGGACGTGGAGGCCGAGCGCGGCCCCGCCGACGACGACGACCTCGACGGTGCGCAGCCGACCGCGGTGCCGCCCACGTCCGAGCAGCCGGTGGTCACCGACCCCCCGAGCGGCGAGGGCAGCACCGAGGCCGAGGCCAGCACCCAGGGCGGTGCCGAGACCCCGGACGAGGCCGGCACCGAGGGCGAGACCAACCGCTCCGAGATGTCGGCTGCGAGCACGCGTCGGGTGCAGGCCGACGAACGCCGGGCCGAGCGCCGCCGCGGCCGCCACCGCTTGATCGAGCCCGGTCTCTTCGATCGCGGCGAGGTCCTGCCCGGGTGAGCACCCGCGAGCCCGGGGAGGGCGGGCGAGGCGAGACCTCGCCCGCTGCCCCCGGCCGACCTCGCCGCCACCGCCGCGCCGTCAGGGCCGGCACCGAGCAGCCCGCGAGCGACGAGAAGGCGTGGGACGAGGACGACCGCGCCTGGGGCGATGCGCCCGAGGACCGCGAGGAGCGGCTGCGCCGCGACGTGCCACCGCACTGGGGCTGACCCCGGGTGGATGCCGGTACCGCTAGCCTCGGGCACGCATCGGACGCCGACAACGGTGTCCATCCATTCAGGAGGAGGCGCCCCGTGATCCAGGGGTTCAAGGACTTCATCATGCGCGGCAACGTCGTCGAGCTCGCGATCGCGGTGGTCATCGGTTCCGCGTTCGCCGCAGTCGTCGATGCGTTCGTGTCCGCGATCATCACTCCGATCCTCAACGTCATCGGCTCCCCGGACGCGGGCGCACTCGGGTTCGACCTGCGCCCCGGTGACAGCCTCGTCGACGGCGTCGACCCGACCTTCGTCAACATCGGTGCGATCGTCAACGCGCTCGTGGTCTTCCTCATCACCGCGCTCGTCGTGTACTTCGTGTTCGTGGTGCCGATGAACAAGTTCAACGAGCTGCAGCAGCGGCGCAAGGGCATCAAGGAGGACGGCCCGGCGGCCCCGACCGACGTCGAGCTGCTCGCCGAGATCCGCGACCTGCTCAAGGCGCAGAAGCAGGCCTGAGCGAGCGCACCGGCACGCTGCCCGGGGGCCCGCACGGTCCCCGGGCCTCGCGCTGGCTACGACAGCACCGCGCGGAACGGACCGAAGCCGCTGGCGCCCGCCAGCGCGGCCGCATCCTCGGGCCTGATCGCGGCCACGACCACGCTCGCCGAGCTCGCCGCCGACGTGCCCAGCCACCCCGCTTCCTGATCGGCGGGACCGGCTCTCGCCAGCACCAGCGCGCCCGTGGTGACCAGCTGCGCCTCGGTCAGACGGCCACCGGTGTCAGCGGCGGCCAGGTACAGGTCGATGCGGTCGCCGACCCGCACGAGCTCGGCCAGCATCGGATCGGCCAGCGGCACCGGCACCACGACCCATCCCGCCGGTGCGGCATCGGGCAGCCCCGGACCCAGCAGCATGGTGTCGACCACCGGGACGCCAGCCGGCAGCCCCACCGTCAGGGTGGCGCCGACCGCGGTGTCGAGATCCATCGTGCCCGCGGGTGCTCGTTCCGCAGCGTCGAGCTGCACGTCCGCCGCGGTGAGCACGGTCCCGGCGGGCATGTCCCGCGCGGTCACCAGAACCGGCACCGTGGGCGGCGGCAGTGGTCGTAACGCGCCGATGCTCACCCAGGCCGCGGCCGCCACGCAGCACGCGACGACCAGCCAGCGGTAGCGCCACAGCAAGGGTCGTAGCGAGCGCGATCGGTGAGACATGACGACGACGGTAGGGACGCCGTCGAGAACCCGCCGGGCAGCGCCTGGGGTGCTGTGGACACGTGCGCATCGGCGCGCACCTGTGGACAGGTCGGGTCAGGAGGCCTTGCTGCTGGACGTGCTCGCGGTCGAGGCCGCCTTGGTCGTGCTGCTGGAGTCCTTGCTGCCGGACTCCTTCGGCGCGCTCGAGGTGCTCGACTCGCTCGACCCGCTCGACGACGACGACGACGACGAATCAGAGGAGCCCGAGGACTCGCTGGTGGCACTGGTGCCGCGTGCGTCGTTGCGGTAGAACCCCGCACCCTTGAACACGACGCCGACGTTCCCGAACTGCTTGCGCAGCGTGCCGCCGCACTCGGGGCACTCGGTCAGGGCGGCGTCGGAGAAGGCCTGATAGATGTCGAAGCGGTGGTGGCACGACGTGCAGGCATAGGCATAGGTGGGCACGAAGCGGGATTCTACGTCCGGTGCGGGAGCACTCGCGGCCACCGAGGGTCAGTTAGCCTCGCTGTCGTGTCGAAGATGTCGGTGTGGCGGCGGGTCGCCATCGGTGTGGCCGCAGTTCTCGCGGTCGTGATCGTGGTCGGTTCCGTCACCCTGTTCACGGTGAGCAGGCGCGCGCTGCCGGACCACGCGGGCGAGTTCCGCATCGACGGGCTCACCGCCGAGGTCCAGGTCAAGCGTGACGACCTGGGCGTCCCGCAGATCTACGCCGCCACCACGCACGACCTGTTCCTGACCCAGGGTTACGTGCACGCGCAGGACCGGTTCTTCGAGATGGACTTCCGGCGTCATCTGACCGCCGGGCGGCTCTCGGAGCTGGTGGGCGAGGCCGGCCTCGAGGCCGACCGCATGATCCGCACGCTCGGGTGGCGTCACGTGGCCGAGCAGGAGTGGCCGCTGCTGTCGCAGGAGACCCGCACCTACCTGCAGGCCTACGCGGACGGCGTGAACGCCTACATCGCCTCGCGCGAGCCGGGCCAGCTCGCGCTGGAGTACACGGTGCTCGGCATGCAGGTGGAGGTCACCGACGTCGAGCCGTGGACCCCGGTCGACTCGCTCGCGTGGCTCAAGGCGATGGCCTGGGACCTGCTCGGCAACTACAGCGACGAGCTGGGTCGCGCCGCGCTGTACGGGCAGGCCATCGGCTACGGCGCCGACGTCGCCCTCGAGATGGTCGAGGCGGCCTACCCGGCCTATCCGACCGACCGGAACCTGCCGATCGTCACCACCCCGGAGCTCCTCGAGGCCAACGCCGCGGCCGAGGAGGCCGAGGCCGCGGCCCTGAGCACCACCTCGACCAGCGACGAGACCTCCGGCGGGCCACAGCCGGACGCGGCCGTGCTCAGCGGTCTCGCCGACGTCCAGGCAGCGCTCGACGCCGTCCCGAACCTTCTCGGGGACGGTGAGGGCATCGGGTCCAACAGCTGGGTGGTCTCGGGCGAGCACACCGAGTCCGGGCTGCCGCTGCTGGCCAACGACCCGCACCTGGGCATCTCGGCGCCCGGCATCTGGTACCAGAACGGCCTGCACTGCACCACGGTCGGGTCGGAGTGCCCGTTCGAGGTGGCGGGGTTCAGCTTCGCGGGCCTGCCCGGTGTCGTCATCGGTCACAACGCCGAGCTCGGCTGGGGCTTCACCAACATGGGGAGCGACGCCGTCGACCTGTTCCTGGAACGGGTGTACCCGGACGGCACCTACCTCTACGACGGCGAGCGCCAGCCGCTGACGGAACGACGCGAGGTGATCTCGGTCAACGGCGGTGAGTCGGAGACGATCGTGGTCCGCACCACCGGCCACGGGCCGATCATCTCCGACGTGCTGGCCTCCTCCCGCGTGGCGGCGGACCGACCCTCGACCGAGGACCAGCCGCCCGCCGGCGTCAGTGGTTTCTCGGTGGCGATGCAGTGGACCGCGCTCACGCCGGGCCGGACCGCCGACGCGATCTTCCTGCTGGGCACCGCCTCGGACGCCGCCGACGTCGCCACGGCGGCGGCCGCCTTCGAGGTGCCGACGCAGAACATCGTGTTCGCCACGACCGACGGCACCATCGGCTACCAGGCCCCGGGCAAGATCCCGATCCGCGAGGCCGTTCCCGACGGCGTCGTGCCCAGCGACGGCTCGTGGCCGCGCCCCGGCTGGGACTCGCGCTACGACTGGCAGGGCTTCGTCGACCCGACCGAGATGCCGCAGGTCCTGAACCCGGACGAGGGCTTCATCGTCGCCGCGAACCAGGCCGTGCAGGCGCCGGGAACCGACCCGTTCCTCACCACCGACTACGACTTCGGCTACCGGTCGCAGGCGATCCGGGACGTGCTCGAGGCACGGATCGCCGACGGCGGCGGGCTCACGGTCGCGGACATGAACGAGATCCAGCTGATCGACACCAACCCGTACGCCGAGCTGCTGGTGCCGGTGCTGCTGGAGGTCGACATCCAGGAGGAGGCGCAGACGCCGGAGGTCGTCGCCTTCACCGAGCAGGCGGTCGACCTGCTCGAGGACTGGGACCACGCCAACGACACCGACTCGGCCGCGGCCGCCTACTTCTCAGCGGTGTGGGCGAACGTGATGCGGCTGACCTTCTGGGACCAGGTGCCCACGTCGCAGCGACCCGACGGCGGCTCGCAGTGGCTCGAGGCGGTGCGCGGGCTGCTCGAGGACGTCGAGAGCCCCTGGTGGGACGACCGCGCGACCCTGACCGTCGTCGAGCAGCGCGACCAGATCCTCGCCCAGGCCTTGATCGCCGCCCGCTCCCAGCTGACGGTGCTGCTCGGCAAGGCCCCGCAGGACTGGCGCTGGGGTCAGCTGCACCAGGCGGCCCCGCAGCACCAGGCCCTCGGGAGCGAGGGTGTGCCGACCATCATCCGCAACCTCGTCAACCCCGACCCGATCGGTGTGGCCGGCGGCAGCTCGATCGTCAACGCGAACGGGTGGAACGCGGCCAGCTGGGAGGAGGTCGACGGCGAGCTCACCTACCCGGTCTTCGACGTGACGGCGGTGCCGGCGATGCGGATGGTGCTCGACGTCGCGGACTGGGACGCCTCCACCTGGGTGCAGCTGACGGGCAACTCCGGGCACCCGTTGTCGCAGAACTACGCCGACCAGTTCGGCCCGTGGGCCGAGGGCGAGACCTTCCCGTGGGCGTTCACCCCCGACGCGGTCGAGGACGCCGAGGAGCAGACGCTCGTCCTGCTGCCACCGGGTTGACCGGACTCACTCCTCGCCGACGAACCACCAGCCGGCAGGGGTGAGGATGCCGTCGACCGCGCGATCGTGCGCGGCGCGGGGGAGCGGGTGATCGCTCACCTCGTCGTGGAACACGACCGCCACCACCGGGGCGTCGGGACGGCGGTGCTCGAGCACGCGGTCGTACCAGCCGCCGCCCTGGCCGAGCCGGACACCGGTGCGGTCCACGGCGAGCGCCGGCGCGAACACGACGTCGGCGCGGTGCAGCGCCGTGATGCCCAGGCCAGGACCGTCCGGCTCCGGAGGGCGACCCGGCGCGCGGACCTCGAGGGTGCCGCCGGGTCGGTGCAGCGCCCAGTCCCGGCTCAGCCCGACGCCGAGGATCGGGAGCAGCACGTCGATGCCCTGGGCGTGCAGGTGGTCGATCAGCGGCTGCGTGGCGGGCTCGTTCGGTCGGGCGGCGTAGACCGCGACACACCCGGCGTCGGCGACGATCTCGCTGGCGTGCTCGGCGATCGCGTGGCCGGCCTCGGTGCGCTCGCGGGTGCCGCGGTTGTTGCGGTGGGCGCGGATGGCCTCACGGAGCAGGTGTTTGGCGTCCTCGGTCTCCAGAGTCGGGTCCGCTGAGACGAGGGACGACACCGACCACATGAGGTCCACCTTCCCCTACCGAGGGGATCGAACGCCACTCGGCACCCCGGTGATCTCACGAACCCCTAGAGTTTTCCGGTGGACCTGACCGACGGCGTGGTGCGGCTGCGGCCGTTGCGCCGCCGCGACGCCGCGGCCTGGGACCGGCTGCGGCGGGAGAACGAGCGGTGGCTGTCGCGCTGGGAGGCGACCTCTCCCGACCCCGCGTCGCGGCGACCCACCTTCGGTCAGTACGTGCGTGACCAGGCGCGGGCGGCGCGCCAGGGCACCGGGTACAGCTTCGGTGTCGAGGTCGAGGGCGAGCTGGTCGGTCACCTGACGATCTCCGGCATCGCGTGGGGCTCGCTGCGGGGCGCCGCGATCGGGTACTGGATCGGGGAGCGCTGGGCGGGTCGGGGACTCATCCCGCGCTCGGTCGCGCTCGCCAGCGACTTCTGCTTCTTCTCGCTCAGGCTGCACCGGATCGAGATCAACATCCGACCGGAGAACACGCCGAGCCTGCGCGTGGTCTCCAAGCTCGGTTTCCGTGACGAAGGCCTGCGGGAGCGGTACCTGCACATCGACGGCGTGTGGGCCGACCACCGCACGTTCGCGCTGACCAGCGAGGAGGTCGGACGCGGTCTGACCGCGCGCCTGGCCGAGAATCGCCGCTAGCGGCCCGACACGCCGAGGCGCTACCGGCGCGGCGGCCCGCGCCGGACCTACCGTCAGGTCGTGGGCGATATCGCAGGCTGGGTGCTGATCGGCATCGGCGTTCTCGTCTTCGCATACATCCTTCCTGCCGTGATCCGATCACGGCAGGTGGTGGTCGACTCCCGTGCGGACGACCGCTACTCGGACGATCTCAGGATCGTCGCGACGGCGGGACTTCGCCAGGTGGCGCCACCGAGCAACGGCAGAGTGTTCGTCCACCCCTCGCGGGCGAACGAGGAGGCCCTCATGAGGTCCCCCGCTGATCGCCAGCTCGCGGCCGCGGACGCGCGCCGCCTCGCTGCCGCGCGCGCTGCGCGAGCCGCGGCGTCGAGCCGCCGGGCCG
>NZ_WNXY01000014.1 GCF_009733815.1 Pseudactinotalea suaedae | reverse complement strand
CGGGGCGTTAGCGTGAGACATCGAGGGGTAGGTCCTTCAAGCAGAACGGTCGTAGAGGTACTTCCATCCTGCCGCCGGGACCTACCCCTCGCTCACACCCCCGTCACCAACCTCATGAGACGCAACACCTAGGACGCCTGAGGGGCCGGGCTGACCCGACCGGCAGCGAACTTGCGTCGGTTTGCCCAACTCAGGTCGCGGAGGTCGACGTCCTGAATGGGTTCGGCATACCAGGGGTCATCGCCGGGCGGTGCGAGTTGGTTGAACGTCTCCTGATCGAAGTCGGGCGATAGTTGCCAGTCGGGCTTGGTCCCAGTGATCGTTCGAGCCGATACCAGTCTCGAAGCAAGGATCGAGAAGTTCACTTCCTTCGACTCAAAGAGCTCTTTGACGGCGGAACGAAGGTGTTCCGCCCGATGGCGCAGAACGAAGTGGACCTGGTATCCGACGCCGGAACGGGCCTCGGCGTCGTCACCCTGCTTGAGGTGATCCAGGAAGTCGGTAAGAGAATCATCGACCAGGATAGTTGTCACCTCGTCGGACCAAACGGGCCTATCGGACCGATACACGTGGTCGATCTTGTTCTCCAACCTCATCCACGTCCGGATGCGGAGAGCTGGACTGTCGAGTCTCCAGATCACGGCTCGAACCGTCGCCGAGGGCGTCCCTCTGTCGAGCCCGACGAGCAGTTCACCTATCCAGGTGAGGAGCTGGTCCTGGACACTGAACGGTGCGTTGTCGTCCGATGGGAGGGCGTTGGCGATCTGGCCGAGAACTTCGGCCAGCTGAATCCTCTCTGCATCGGTGGTTGGTTGGTTTGTCGGGCTGAGGCACTTGCTAAGGACCAGGCCTCGAAATGCCTCCGGCCTTCCAACGAGAAGGCTCGCCAACGGTCCCCCGTCCCCACCGGTCGCCGATGTGACCGCGTCCTCGACCGTCGCGTCGCTGACATCGTGGTCGAGGATGCCCATTGCGAAGTATCGGTCAAAGTACTCCTTGTGCTGGACGCTCTGGCGCCGGCGGCTAGCGTGAACTGAGAGCTGCCCCTTCTTGTGGACCTTCGGGAACAGCGAGACCAACAGCTCCCGGGCGGTGGCCCGTCGCTCTGCAGGGACGACCCCGAGCAGTGGCTCGATGTCGAACGGCTCGTACTCGAATCTCGTGGTTCCGGTCTTCATTTCACCGGTGTGGCCGGAGACGAGCTCGGTGCGGTACCGCGGTATCGAGTTGAACATGGCCGGGAAGCTGACCCGGATGAGGGTCAGCAGCATGACGTCCTCGTCATCGATCTCGTCCGGAGGCAGGAGCGGGATGTGGTGCTGCAGTTGGCCGATGTATCGGTCGATCGCGCGCGGCGTCGTCAACAGGTCTGTGAAGCAGTCGACCAGTCCGCTGAGACGGCGGTCGGCCGAACCCTCGTCGTCTGCTTCCCTAGAGGCGTACGTAAGCCCAGTGTTCAGGCGCGAGATCTGCTGGTGTCGCAGCAGCGGAGGCACGAAGAGGGGGTACTGGACGATCTTCTCCATGAACCGCTCGGCCGAACCGTCGTGGGGACTGACCGCACCTGATGCAGTCATGCTCCGATATAGGGTCTCGTCGTCGTAAGCGAGTAGATACTGAACTCCGTCGAACCTACCCAAGAGTCGGACCACCTTCAGGAGAGTCAGCAGTTCCTCTCCGTGGAGCCGGTCGATATCGTCGACCACGACGAGGATCGGCTTCTTGAGTTCCTTCAGTTCCTCCGATGCCTTGTTGAACGCGACCTGCCACGACGGTGACTTTGCCAACGCCTCCCCTGCGAGCCGGATCGCTCCGGCGGCCGCGCCGCCGGCGACCGGAATCATGTTTGCCGCGGGCGCGGCGACCGAGGCTGTCAGCGCGAGCGCCTGTCGGACCTGCTTGCCCCTTTTCCTGGGAAGTGTCTCGGCGAGAGAGGAGTAGAACTCACCCAACAGCCCGGAGACGTCACTCGTCGCCCACGGGGTGAACCTAGCGGTGGCCCACTTGGGGTGCTCTCGTTGTAGTTCCTCGACGATCATGTTCACCAGTGAAGTCTTGCCGCTACCCCAGGGTCCGCTGAGGCCGAACACTGCGCTCGACTCGAACGAGTGGGTCGTGTGGATCAGCTCGGCGGCGCGCTGTGCGTACGCCAGACGCCCAAGGGTGTCGTGCTTCCCGGAACGGAGCGGTTCGTCGGTCCAGGTGGAGTCTGTCATGTGCATATAGTGCTCGACCGGAGCTTGGCCCGCTTTCGCGGACACGTTCGGTTGGTTGATCATGCCGCGGGGTTCGCGGCGGTGTTTTGGGCTTCGCACTCGGCCGGGGATCGGTTGCCCCGGGTGCTGTGGCGGCGGCGAGGGTTGTAGAAGCCTTCGATCCGCTCGAAGGTCGCCGAGGCCAGCTCTCTGCGCCTCTGCGAGGCGTGGCGGTCGAGCAGCTCGCGTTGCATGGTCGACCAGAACGACTCGATGAGCGTTGTCGATCGAGGACGCGACTCGGCCAACCGGGCCGAGCAGCCCGGCTTGGCGCAGCCGGTGCCCGAAGGCCCAGGAGGTGTACTGGCTCCGCGATCGGCGTGCACGGTCGTGCCGGGCGCTGAGCGGCGCGCCCCGCGGGCCATCTGCAGCGCGTCGACGACACGTCGGTGCGCAGGTGGTCCGCGATCGACCAGCCCACCATGCGGTGGGAGAAGGCATTGATGACCGCGCAGTAGTAGATCGAGCCTCGCGGGCGCGGTGCTCGGTGATTGTCGTGAGCCACAACCGGTCCGGGGCGTCAGCGGTGAACCCGCGACGCATAAGAGTCAGCATGGGTGGCCGGCGCTGGGCGCCAGTCAGGCCGCTTGCGTCGGTGGCAGATCCGCGCATCTGCGCCGCGCATCAGCCGGGCCACGGGTTTGCGGCCGCACCGCATCCCACTTCCCAGCACCAGCTCGGCCTGTACCCGCGGCGCCCTGTAGGTGCCGCGAGAGCCCAGATCGATCGCCGCGCTGGCGCGGCTCAGGTCGGCGTCGGCGTCGGCGACCGCTCGAACGCTGGACCGGCGATGCTGCCAGCCGTAGCCCGAGCGGGAGAGCCGCACGAACCGGCAGGTCCAGCCATGTCGAGGCCGTCGGCGGCGAGCTCGCGGGGGAGCCGAAACCTCATTCTAAGAGCACGTCCTCCCACGCGAAGTACGCGCTGGTCCGTTCCAGGATCTCGATCCTGGTCTCCAGCACCCGGTTGCGGCGGCGCAGCTCGATCAGCTCGCGATGCTCCGCAGTGGTCAGCCCCCCACGGCGGCGGGAATCGACCTCGTCTCGGTCCGTCCAGCAACGCCAGACACGACCCGCTGATCCCGAGATTGCGCGCTATCGCCGCGACCGGCTCCAGCCGCAACCAAATCCAGAGCACGACGCTGAAACTCCGGCGACATGGCAGCAGGCATCTTGACTCCTCTCCGGGGCGATCGTCGCCCAGGCAAGGCGTCCACGGAAGTGGGTCAGGCACCGCTATGGGTGCTCAACTGAGTACCTTGGTCGGCGCTTGGGACTTCGGCCATCACCACTGCCCAGTAGTCGAAGAATGGGCGGAACCCGTCACCGGGTTCGCTGGTAATTCCAGATGGCATGATCAAGTTCTCGCGTGTCGACGCGCAGGCGGTCGGCGACGCCGGTCAGCAGTGCAGCGGCCGCGTCACTGTCTCCAACCGCTGGCACCGCTTCCCTGACGAACTTCATCACCCATGTGTCTGGCTTGATGTCGCTCTGACCTAGGAGCATCCGAAGGTAGCGCCAGGTCACCGGCCCACAGCCCTTGACGCTGAGATACGCCGACCGAAGCCCTTCGGGAGCGGCGCGGAAGTCAGCGGCGGTCTTGACGTCCATGTCGAGGAGCGCTCGCGCGGCATCGACGACAACCTCCGCCTTGTAGCGCCGGGCCAATCGGCCATTGTTGGATACGACGCTCCGAAGATCGCTTGCTGAGGTCGTAGCCAACACGCTCAGGTCGTCGGTACTCCCTGCTCGCCAGGTGCGCCAGCGGTAGACAACGCCAACCACGCCGGTCTTGCGCTCTCGGTCACCGTATCGAGCACGGACCGAATAGATGGCATCGATCAACGCGAGCTCGATTGCGTCTGGATAGCCGCCTGGCCACTCGCCAAGATCTGTGTCGAGGGTCTCGATGACGTGCTGGTAGAGCAGGTCTTCTCGTGTGCCGACCATGTGAGTCTCCTTGCCAATCAGGGAAGCGAACCTGCCGCTCAAGCCAATGACGCGGGGTCCGTAAACCTGACGTCGCCGATGGAAAGCCGGCCGGCTGTGCAATCAGGCACCGCCTTCAGATCGAGATTGCTTCGCTGAGACGATCCGTCAAAGCCCGGTCTCGTTCGACAGTTGCGTGCTGGTACCTCAAGGCGACACTCACATCGCTGTGGCCGCCCCGGTGCAGCAGCTCGGCTAGCGTCGCGCCCTGCTGGGCATAGATGGTCAGGCCAGTGTGGCGCAGGTCGTGGAAGCGGAACGTCGGGCGCACGTCCTTACGGGCCTGCCGCCAGGAGTTGTCGAAGGCCGTCTGGGAGACCCGCTCGTCTCGCCGCCGGCCCCTCAGCACCGTGCTGGTTGGCATCGCTGACGTGAACGCATCCAAATGGGTCACCAGATCCGGCAGCAGGAACCTCGGGATCGCGATCGATCTCGCTGAGTCGGCTTTGGGGTCGGTGATCGCGTGCGCCTTGGCGTTCCACTGCCGCCGCACGTGCAGCTTTGCGCGCGCTGGGTCGTCCAGGTGTTCCAGATCGCGACGCTCCAGACCTAGCACCTCGCCCAGCCGCAACGCGCACCACGCCGCCAGCGGCACGGCGATCCGCAGGTGCGCGGGCATCGCCTCGGCCATCGCGGCCACCTCAGCCGGTGTCGCGACGTCGCCGTCTTCCTCGGCTGGCCGCACCCTGACGTGACCGACGGCCTCCGGGAAGCGGAACGCGGTCAGACCTCCGATCTCACGCTTGACCGCCGAGTTGATCATCGATCGCAGCACGATCGTGGTCGTGTGCGTCACACCGTTCGCCTTCGCCCCAGGGTGCCGTGCCGATGGCCGCACCCGGAGCTCGCTCAACAGCTCTGCGACCTGGTGCGTCGTCAGATCCACCAGCCGCACCTCACCCAGCGTCGGCAGCACGTGGTTGCGGAGCACCGAGGTGTAGCTGACCACGGTGGCGTGGGATCGCTTCGGGTTGGCGTCCATCTCGGCGAGCCAGGACTGCGCCCACTCCCCCACGGTCAACGACTCCACTGCCTCGCGCTCGGCGACAGCTCGCCGCTGCGCCCGAATCGCCGACGGCGGCACGAAAGCGCCGCGGACTGCCTCACCCTTGGCGATCGCTAGCGCCGCCTTCGCGTCTCCCAGCGCGTCGAACATCCCGAGCGCATGCGTCTCGCCGTCGACCGTGAGGCGGGCGCGATAGCGTCCGCGGTAGAGCGAGATCCCCCTGGGCAAGGTCCCCGGACGCGCCATCTGCGATCTCCACTCGCTCCGCTGTGACAGCTGTGTGACAACTTTGGTGCCATTTCGGGCCCATCTGTGCCAACTCCTGCGTACGGCGCCGATCGCTGCAAACGTTGTGATTGCAACGAAAAGCGCCGTGTACCAAGGGTACACGGCGCTTCGTCGTGGAGGTGGCGGGAATCGAACCCGCGTCCGATAGCTCTGAACCAGGACTTCTCCGGGTGCAGTCTGCTATTGAGTTTCTCGGCCCCAGCGATCACGCAGACAAGTCGCTGACAGGCTCAGTCATCTGAGTGTCCCCGCAGCCCCGATGACGAGGACTGCGAGCAGTGGCTTCCTAGATGACGCCAGGACCCGGGACGGAAGCTAGCCCGGACTGGCGGAGTCACACTCGCTCAGGCGGCGAGGGCGAACTCGGTGCGCTTGGAATCGGCACCTATGGGTTTGCATGGAGCGTTTACGAGATAACCATGCATCCTCGACCCGCTTCTACTGGTACGACAGCCATCGTCGAAACCGATCACCCCCCTGTTCAGTTATCAAGCACCGCTGGTCCGTGAACCCGCGACCCAGCCATGCTATCCCTTCAACAGCCCAGGCCCCCACCTCATTCCCGACGGCGACCGGTCGCCGTCGGGCGATCGCTCGCCGGGGGCGCGGCTCACCAGCCGCCGCCACCTCCGCCGCCGACACCACCGCCGGAGAAGCCGCCCCCGCTCGAGAACCCGGACCCGCCCGAGGAGGCCGGCGTCGCGCTCGCGACCGCGATGTCAGCGGCCGAGGCGAAGGAGTTGACCGTCTCCCCGAACCCCGAGGACCACAGCATCATCGCCGGGGTGTGACCGACGTACCAGGCCGGCGTGGGCAGGTCGGCCCCCTGCTTGGCGAGCTCGGCGAAGATCCCCACCCAGCGGTCCTCGAGCCCGAACGTCATGGCGTACGGCAGGTACTTCGAGAAAATGTCCTCGCCGGCCTCGAACCGGAGCGTGCGCGCCTCGGCGGTCTCGATGTAGAGCTTGAAGCCGAGCGCCTGCGCCAGCACCGCGCTGCCGTCGGCGGTGCGCGCGGGTGCGGTGGGCGCCGCGACCATGATCGCGATGCCCGCGAGGATCACCGGCACGCCGAGCAAGCCCCAGCCCACCAGGAACGAGAGCAGCAGCGTGGCCAGGATGCCGCCGGCCAGCACCAGGAACCCCATCCCCGCCCAGGACCGGCGCACCGTCTGGGGCGAGTGCTTGAACCAGCCGCGTTCGACCATCTCCTCGTACAGCTGCTCCTGGGTGTCGCTCACCCCCTCGGCGAACCGCTCTCCCAGCTTGCTCAGCCGCTTCTTCTCACCGCTGGTGCTGAAGATGCTCCGGAGCAGGGTGCGCTCGTACGGTCGCAGCTCGTCCCAGTCGGCGTCCAGGTTCCGGATCAGCCGCCAGTCCGGCTTCTTCGAGCCCTCGATCTCCTCGATGCGCAGGAACCCCCGGACCGCGAGGTCGAAGATGGTGGCGGTGACGTCACGCCGGTCGGCGCGCTCGTCGGTCAGCGTGCCCAGCTCGCCGGGCAGCACGTCGGCCGGCGGCGTGAACTGCACGGTGACAGGCGTCTTCCTGCGCGGGCCCACGGCAGCGGCACCCTCCGCCGTGGTCGGCTGCAGACCGGGCGTCAGCCCCTGGTAGGCGATGTCGCGTCCGCGGCGGCGCGCGAACGCGGCCACACCGCCGACCGCGACCAGCGCCAGCGCTCCCGAGACCGGGACGGCGGGCGTGCCCAGCCCGATGCCGTTGGCGAACGTGCGCCGCGGCGCCAGGATCGGCTCCACTCCCCCGAACGTCCCACCTGGGTAGGACGCCACGACGCTCATGCCCTGGCCCTCGCGCAACCGGTCCTGCTCGAAGGTCGCCACGTCGTCGGACACCCGGTACGAGGCGCACTGGTTGATCGACCCGACGCCGCCGGTGAAGCAGGCGATCTCCTCGGGCATCACCGGTCCGCGCAGGGCCACGGACACGTTGGAGATCGGCAGCTCGAAGCCCGAGCCGATGACGTTCCAGTAGATCTCGTCCTCGCCGGCCTCGCCGACCCCGGAGTTCGGCACGCCCGCCACCGTGTAGGTGACCACGTAGGTCTGCACACCCGAGACGTCGTCGATGTCCTCGTCGCCGATCCGGATCACCAGACCCGTGTCGCTCTCGTCGAGCTCGAGCTCGGTCGGCGCTCCGGTGGGTGAGGTCACCTCGACGCCGCTCACCTCCAGCACCCGGTAGTGGTCGGGGTCGCCGTCGATCTCCTGCCGGGTCACCAGCGTGAGGAACAGCCCGTGCCCGGGGGTACTCGCGAAGTCGAGGTCGATCTCCTGCCGCACGTCGAGCGTGCCGTCGGCCTGTGCGGTCGCCTCCACGGCGTACCGGGTGATCTCGCGGTCGCCCTGGTCGTCGGCGCTGGCGGTGGAGGCCGGCAGCACCAGCGCCACGGCCAGGAGCGCCAGCACCAGGGACAGCAGCAACGTCAGAGGCGCCCGTCGAGTCATGCCTGCCAGGCTAATCGGCCGCCGGTGGCCGGACCTCAGCCGTCCGACGGACAGAACTCCCCGAGCCGGCGGAGTCAGCCGTGGCGGCGCGCGCTCATCTCGCGCTGCGCCTCACGCTCGTCCTGCTGGCGCCGCAGCGTCTCCCGCTTGTCCCACTCCTGCTTGCCTCGCGCCGTCGCGATCTCGACCTTGGCGCGGCCGCCGATGAAGTAGAGCTCCAGGGGCACGATCGTGCGGCCCTTCTCGCGCGTCGTCTGGGCGAGCTTGTCGATCTCGAGCCGGTGCAGGAGCAGCTTGCGCCTGCGTCGCACCGGGTGGTTGGTCCAGGTCCCCTGCGTGTACTCGGGGATGTGGACACCCTCCAGCCAGGCCTCGCCGTTCTCGACCGAGACCCAGCCGTCCACCAGCGACGCCCGCCCCGCACGGAGGCTCTTGACCTCGGTGCCGGTCAGCGACAGCCCAGCCTCGTAGGTGTCGTCGACGTGGTAGTCGTGACGGGCCTTCTTGTTGCGCGCGACCACGTTCTTCACGGTGCGCGGATCGACCCCCGCGGGCACCTTCTTCTTCTTGGCACCGCCCTTGACGTTGCTCACAGCTCCCTCTCCTGCCCCGCCCCTGACGCGTGGCCGAACCAGCGTAGGTCAGGCCCGACGGCGGAACCCCACCTTTTCGCCGTCAGCGGCACGATGGTCTCGCCCTGCCTGGGTCAGGAGATGTACGGCATCGGGTTGACGGTCGCGCCGTTGCGCCACAGCTCCAGGTGCACGTGGCACCCGGTGACGTTGCCGGTGGCACCGGTGTAGCCGATCGCCTGCCCCTGCGAGACGCTCTGCCCCACGCTGACCGCGAACCGCGACAGGTGGTTGTACACGCTCACCCAGGAGTTGCCGCCGATGACCCCGTGGTTGACCAGCACCTGGTTGCCGTGGGTGCCGTTGCCCGCCGCGGGGCGCACCCCGACGACCGTGCCCGAGGCCACCGACATCTGCGACTCGCCGCAGCCCGACCGCAGGTCAACACCCTGGTGGAACCAGTAACCACCGGTGATCGGGTACCAACGCATGCCGTACGGCGAGGTCACGTGCAGCGATCGGCTCACCGGGGAGATGAACCCGCTCGACGACCCGCCGCCGCCTCCGCCTCCGCCACCGCCTCCGGAACCGCCGCCGCCAGCGCCGCCACCGGACCCGCCACCGCCGCCGCCGGAGCTCTGCTGTTGCTGCTGCTGACGCTCGATCTCAGCCTGCCGCTGCCGCTCCCGCTCGGCTGCCTCACGGGCAGCGATCGCGGCGATCTCGTCGGCGATCTCCTGCGAGAGACGCTCGTTCTCGGCCTCGAGCTCGGCCTGCTTGGCCGCGTAGTCCTCACGCGCCTGCTCGAGCTCGGCGGCCTTGGTCTCCTGCTCCGACTTCAGCTGGGTGATCTCCACGACCAGGTCGGATGCGCGCTGCCGGGCGACCTCGGCCACCTCGACGGCGGTCTGTGCCTCGATCTCGAGCTCGACGATGCGCTCCTCGACGGCGTCCAGACGCACCTGCCGGTTCCGGTTCACCGCCTGCAGGTTCTCCAGGTCGGTCAGCGTCTGGTTCTGCGTGCGGAGCGCCGAGCTCATCGCCGAGTAGTCCGACGCGAACTCCTCGGCCGAGCCGGCACCGAAGATCAGGGACAGCGTGCCCATCCCGTCGCCGCCCCGGTAGGCGGTACGCGCGACCTCGCCCATCGCGTACTCGGTGTCGTCGATCTCGGCCTCGCCCGCCGCGATCTCCACCTCGAGGTCGGTCTGCTGCTGGCGCGCGACCTCGAGCCGACCCTGGACCTCGTCCAGGTGGCGCTCGGACGCGGCGAGCTCCTCGTTGGCGACCACCAGCTCCTGCTGGGCCACCGGCAGCCGCCGGTTGATGTCGTCCAGCTCGAGGTAGGTCTCCGCGAGCGCGGTGTCGGTGCCCTCGAGCGCCGCAACCACCTCTTCGCGCTCCTGCTCGACCTGCTCCTGCTGCTCCTCGAGCTCGTCGAGGTCCGCCGCGGCGGGCCCGATCGTCGCCCCCAGGAGCAGGAGCGCGACGGCGGCGCTGGCCGTCGTGCGCATCCAGTGCCCGCGCTGCCTACGTGTCGCGGTCATGAGTTCAGCCCTACACCTTCGTATAACGGCTCAGGGTGACCAGCGAGCTGATCACGGCCAGACCGATCCCGACAGCGACCAGGATCGGTGCCACCGTGAGCACGTCCGCCGTGTCGACGAACGGCATGAACCGCACGGACTCGGCCAACCAGTCCTCGATGATGTAGCGCACGCCCAGCCACAGCCCGCCCACGGCCAGCACGGCACCCAGGAGCGCAGCGATCGCGCCCTCCAGCATGAACGGCAGCTGGATGAACAGGTTCGAGGCGCCCACCAGGCGCATGATCTCGGTCTCACGGCGCCGGCTCATCGCCGAGAGCCGGATGGTCGTGGTGATCAGCAGGACCGCCGTCACCGTCATCAGCACGGCGAGACCGACCGAGATCAACGTCGCACGGTTGAGCACGAGGAACAGCGGTTCCAGGATGCTGCGCTGGTCGATGACCTGCTGCACCCCCGGTCGGCCCGAGAGCTCGTCGTAGATCAGCTGGTACTGCTCGGGGTCCACCAGCTTCACCCGGAACGAGTACTGCATCTGGTCCTCGGTGATCCGCTGCGCCCACTCCTGGTCGCCGAACCGTTCCTGGAAGGCCTCCCAGGCCTGCGCCTTGGTCTCCAGGTAGACGGTCTGGACGTAGTCGGACAGCGCCTCGGACTCCAGCAGCGCCTGGATCTCGGCTCGCTGGTCCTCGGTGACCTCGCCGTCAGGGCACGCCACGGACGGCTCACCGGCCGGGCACAGGTAGACGTTGACCTCGACGCGGTCGTACCAGTCGTCCTTGGCCTTGTCGACCTGCATCTGCAGGAGCGCGGCGGCCCCCACGAAGGTGAGGGAGATGAACGTGACCAGCACGACCGAGACCGCCATCGCGACGTTGCGTCGCAGGCCGTTGCCGATCTGGGCGAGGACGAACCGCGCCCTCATGCGTCCGCCCGCGCCCCGTAGACACCGCGAGCCTGGTCGCGCACGACCTGGCCGTCGACGAGCTCGATGACCCGCTTGCGCATCTGGTCGACGATCTCGTCGTCGTGCGTGGCCATGGCCACCGTGGTGCCGGTGCGGTTGATGCGCTCCAGCAGCCGCATGATCCCGACCGACGTGGTCGGGTCGAGGTTGCCGGTGGGCTCGTCGGCCAGGATGATCGCGGGCCGGTTGACGAACGCGCGGGCGATCGCGACCCGCTGCTGCTCGCCGCCGGAGAGCTCGTTCGGCATGCGCCTCTCCTTGCCGGCCAGGCCGACCATCTCGATGGTCTCCGGCACGGCGCTCATCACCTGGTGGCGCGGCTTGCCGATGACCTGCATCGCGATGGCCACGTTGTCGAACACGTTCTTGTTGTTGAGCAGCCGGAAGTCCTGGAAGACCACGCCGATCTGGCGGCGCAGCTGCGGGACCTTCCACGAGGAGATGCGCGAGAGGTCGCGTCCTGCCACGAACACCCCACCGGAGGTGGGGCGCTCTTCGCGGTGCACGAGGCGGAGGAACGTGGACTTGCCGGAGCCGGAGGCTCCGACGAGGAACACGAACTCGCCGCGCTCGACCTCGACCGACACCTGGTCGAGTGCCGGTCGGTGCCCGCGGGCGTAGACCTTGGAGACGTTGTCGAACCGGATCACTGGGCTTCTCGGCCGGGATCGATGACGGGGAAGTGCGGGTGACCGGCCATCGCCCACGGTAGGCAGCAAACCTCGGGATGCTCGGCTGACACGCCGGGGTGAGGCACACCACTCAGGTGCCATGCGCCGTCGTCGAGATCGGACCTCCGGCTCGAGGTCGGACCGCCGGGGGTCCGATCTCGACCCGCGGGTCCGATCTCGTGGAGGAGCCGCGGGTCAGCAGCCCCGCCCAAGTCAGCTGGGTCAGCTGGGGTCGTCGGCGTGCTGGCGACGCCAGCGGATCCCGGCGTTGATGAAGTCGTCGATGTCGCCGTCGAACACGGCGGCGGGGTTGCCGGACTCGTGCTCGGTGCGCAGGTCCTTGACCATCTGGTACGGCTGCAGCACGTAGGAGCGCATCTGGTCGCCCCACGAGGCCTTGACGTCGCCCGCGAGCTCCTTCTTCTGCGCCTGCTCCTCTTCGCGGCGGCGCAGCAGCAGCCGGCCCTGGAGCACGCGCAGCGCGGCGGCGCGGTTCTGGATCTGGGACTTCTCGTTCTGCATCGAGACGACGATGCCGGTGGGGATGTGCGTCATCCGGACGGCGGAGTCGGTGGTGTTGACGCTCTGCCCGCCGGGGCCGGAGGAGCGGAACACGTCGACCTTGATCTCCGACTCGGGGATCTCGATGTGATCGGTCTGCTCGATGAGCGGGATCACCTCGACGGCGGCGAACGAGGTCTGCCGCCGGCCCTGGTTGTCGAACGGGCTGATCCGCACCAGGCGGTGGGTGCCCGCCTCGACCGAGAGCGTGCCGAACGCGTACGGGGCGTTGACCTCGAAGGTGGCCGACTTCAGGCCCGCCTCCTCGGCGTACGCGGTGTCCATGACCTTGGTGGGGTGACCCTTGCGCTCGGCCCAGCGCAGGTACATGCGCATGAGCATCTCGGCGAAGTCCGCGGCGTCCACGCCGCCGGCGCCCGCCCGGATGGTGACCACGGCGGCGCGTGCATCGAACTCACCCGCCAGCAGCGTGCGCACCTCGAGCTCCGACATGGCCGCGCGCAGCGACGCGAGCTCGGCGTCGGCCTCGGCGAGGACCTCCTCGTCGCCCTCTTCCTGCGCCATCTCCACCAGCGCGCCCAGGTCCTCGATCCGGTTGCCGATGTCGTTCAGCCGGTCGCGCTCGGACTGGGCATGGCTCAGCTCGCTCGTGACGAGCTGCGCGGCATCGGTGTCGTCCCAGAGGTCGGGTGCGGACGCCTGCTCGGAGAGCTCGGCGATCCGCCGCTCCAGCTCCTCCGGCTTGGACACGGCGAGGATCTGGCCGAGCGTTCCCCGAAGGGCCGCGATCTCGGCAGGAAAGTCGGTAGCCACGATTCGTTAGGTTACGCGAGCCTCCCCCACCAGCCCGCCACCGGCGCCCGCCCGAAGCGTTTCGACCGGCGGCGCCCGGACGCTTACGCTCCTGATCCGTGGCCCGACTGCTCGCCGATCTGACGCCGCTGCGCCGCAGCCCGGCGTTCCGGCGGCTGTGGTGAGGGCTGGGGATCTCGAACGTCGGCACGCAGCTGACGGCGGTCGCGGTGGGGCTGCAGGTGTACGCGCTCACGCAGGACACGTTCGCCGTGGGCGTGCTCGGGCTGTTCGCGCTGGTCCCGCTGGTGGTGCTCGGGCTGTACGGCGGCGCCCTCGTGGACGCGTTCGACCGGCGCCGCGTCGCGCTCATCGCCTCGAGCGTGCTGCTCGTGGTGACCGCCGGCATCGCGCTGCAGGCCTGGCTCGACCTGAGGTCGGTGTGGTTGCTCTACATCCTGGTCGGCCTGCAGTCGGCCGACTCTGCCGTGAACAACCCCGCGCGCATGGCGATCATCCCGCGGCTGGTGCCGCGCGAGCAGCTGCCCGCCGCGCTCGCGCTGCAGACGGTCGGCTGGAACATCGCGCTCACCGGCGGCCCGCTCCTCGGCGCCGCGCTGGTCGCGTGGCACTCCTTCGAGGCGGCGTACACGCTCGACGTCGCCCTCTTCGGGGCCTCCCTCTACGCGTTGTGGCGGCTGCCCGACCTGCCGCCCGAGCCGAGCGACGACGCCGCTCCCCCGCGCAAGGTCGTCGGGCTCGCCTCGGTGATCGAAGGACTGCGGTACCTGGGCACCCGGCCCAACCTGCGCATGACGTTCCTGCTCGACCTGAGCGCCATGATCCTGGCCATGCCCCGGGTGCTGTTCCCCGCCGTCGGGGTGCTGGTGCTGGGCGGCGGCGAGACCACCACGGGCTACCTGACCGCGGCGATCGCCGTCGGGGCCGTGCTGGCCGGGGTGCTCTCGGGCGGCCTGGTGCACCTGCGGCGCCAGGGCGTGGTGATCGTGATCGCGATCCTCGGTTTCGCCGCCTCGGTGATCGGGCTGGGGGTGCTGCTGACCTCCGTCGGCGCGCACCGCCCCGAGCACACGATCGGGTGGGCGCTGGCCGTCGCTGTGGGGCTGCTCGCGGTCGCTGGTGCGGCCGACTCGATCTCCTCGATCTTCCGGCAGTCGGTGCTCCAGGCAGCGACCCCGGACGCGCTGCGCGGCCGCCTGCAGGGCGTGTTCATCGTGGTCGTCGCCGGCGGGCCGCGCCTCGGCGACATCACCGTGGGCGCGCTGGCCTCACGATTCGGTGAGGGGCCGGCGGCGATCATCGGCGGGGTGGCGTGCGCCGTGGTCGTGATCGCCCTCGCCGCCACGGCGGGGCGGCGCCTGCTCCGCTACGACGCCGCCGACCCCCAGCCCTGAGCTCCGCTTTCACCGCACTTCGCCCAGTTCCGGATTTCAACGCACTTTCGACCAGTTCCCGATTTCAACGCACTTTCGACCCGTCTTGGATTTCACCGCACTCTTGACCGGTCGCCGGTCGGAAGTGCGGTGAAATCTCGACCGTGCCGAAAGTGCGGTGAAACTTGGACCGTGCCGAAAGTGCGGTGAAATCGGGACAGTGCCGAAAGTGCGTTGAAATCGGGCCCTCGGTGCTAGCCGCGGAGGCGGGTGCGCAGGAGGCGGCGGTAGGCGTCGACGCCGGAGCGCAGGGCGTCCTGGAACCGGGCGTCGACCAGGGGGCCGGTGAACTGCGTGATCGAGACCGGCAGGTTCGAGCCGACGACCGACCGCTGGTGCGTGAACCGGTCGAAGCCGTAGCGGCCGTGGTAGCTGCCCATGCCGGAGCGGCCCACGCCCCCGAACGGGACGCCTGGGGTGAAGGAGCTCAGCGCCCAGTCGTTGCGGGCCACACTGCCGGATCGGGTGCTCGCCACGAACGTGCGGAAGTCGACGTCGTCGGGGCCGTACCAGCTCGCGACCAGCGGCGCCGGACGCGCAGCGAGGCGGTCCAGCACCTCCGGCAGCGCCTCGTAGGTGTGCACGGCCAGGACCGGCCCGAAGACCTCCTCGTGGTCGATCCGCATCTCCTCGGTGACGCCGAGCACCACCACGGGCGGCATCACGCGGTCACGGCGCATCGCGTCCTCGCCTGCGGCGTCCGAGGAGACGGCCCGGATCACCTGGGCGCCCTTGGCGGCGGCGTCCTCGAGCAGTGCGTGAATGCGCTCGAACGCGGCGTCGTCGATCAGCGTGGTGGTCTGGCCGGTCTCGATCGCGTCCGGGACCGACTCGCCCCAGGCCGAGAAGATGTCCTGCACGAACAGCCGCGCTGCGGACGCCGGCACGTACACCTCGTCCGGGTTGATGCATGCCTGGCCGCTGTTCTGCAGCCGCGCGGCAGCCACCCGGGCCGCCGCCGACCGCATCGACTCGCGCTGGCGCGCGACCGTCTCGGAGATGACGACCGGGTTCTTGCCACCGAGCTCGAGCGTGACCGGGGTCAGGTTCGCCGCGGCGGCCGCCATCACCTTGCTGCCCACCTCCGCCGACCCGGTGAAGAACAGGTGGTCGAGGTCGAGCGCGGCGAACTCCTGGCTGACCTCGGCGTCACCGGTCACGACCGCGACCTCGTCGACGTCGAACGCGTCGTGCCAGGCGTTGGCCAGCACCTCAGCGGTGCGCGGCACCTTCTCCGACATCTTGATCATCACGCGGTTGCCCGCGCCGAGCGCCGTCAGCGCGGGGACCGCCGTGAGGGTCAGCGGGAAGTTCCACATCCCCATCACGCCGACCACGCCCAGCGGGCTCGGCACGACCTGGGCGCGCAGCCCACCGAGCCGCATCGCGGTCCCCAGCACGCGGCCGCCCGCGGGCCGGGGCCGCATCCAGCGGCCGAGCCCCGCGCGCTGGATCTCCGCTTCGGCCATGAAGGCGAGGACGTCGTTGACCAGCGTGGTGATCTCGCCCCGGAACCCGAAGTCGGCGGAGATGGCGTCCACCAGCGCGTCGGTGTTGTCGAGCACCGCGTGCGCGAAGCGGTCGATCCGATCGCGTCTCACGGCGGCCGACGGCGGCCCGTCACGGTGGAAGGCAGCCCGCTGCAGGGCGAGCACTTCCGACATCGGGGTGGACGTGGCAGTCGCACTCATGAAGACACCTTAGGCACGCTCGCTGGGAGTCGGCACCACGACGCCGAGCAAGCCGGCGTCAGCGCTGGTCAACGCTGGTCAGCGCTGGTCCTCGCGTCGATACCGCGAGCCGTCCACCGTGCGCCAGAGCAGCCCGGAGTCCACCAGCGCGCGGCGCAGCCCCACCGGGTCGTCACCGAGCACGCTCAGCGCCGTCGTGACCTCGCGCTCGCTCATCTCGGTCGTCGGCAGCTGGGCGGCGACGATCGCGAACAGCTCCTCGGCGTGCTCGCCGGAGGGAACACCGTGCAGGTACCCGTGGTGCGCCTCGGCGGAGAGCTCAGGTCGGTCCGCGATGACCGCACCCAACGGGGTCATGGCCACCAGAGCCTCGACGGCGTCGCTCGGGCCGGTCTGGTCGAGACCGATCTCGTCACCCACCAGGGCCAGCACACCCGCGTCCCGGCCACGGGCGATCGCCCTGCCCAGGGCGCGCATCTCCAGACCCGACGCCTCGGCGAGGGCGGTGAGCGTCGCCGTCGAGCCTGGCCGGCGCGGCAGCGCCGCCACCACGGCCGCGACATCCGGCTGGGCGAGCGCCGCGAGCTGACCGGCGGCACGTGACAGGGTTCGAACCTGGATCGGGGTCACCCGAGCACGGTACGGGCGCGCCCGGGCGCACGGCCAGCCGATTCGAGCCCGTCAGGCGACCGAGCTCTCCCAGCCGCCGCGGCGGTACGCGCCGGTCGTCAGGAGCACGAGGAACCCGACCACGGCCGAACCCAGGATCACGGTGCCCATCGCCGCGGTGCTCCCGCCCAGCACCACGACCAGCGGCGCCACCAGCGCGGCGACCCCGGACTGCGAGACGCCGATCAGGGCAGCTGCCGAGCCGGCGCGCTCGCCGTGACGCTGGAGGGCGAGCGTCGAGGCGTTCGGCGAGACCATCGAGGCGACCGCGAACATCAGCCAGAGCGGCACGATCAGACCGACCAGGCCACCGAACCCGGTCAGCGTCACGACGAACAGCGCGACCGCCAGCATGACCATCACGGGCGTCGCCAGCCGCAGCAGCCGGATCGGTGAGAACCGCCGCACCAGGGCCGCGTTGAGCTGGGCGCCCAGCACCAGGCCGAGACCCACGACGGCGAACAGCAGCGCGAACTGGCTCTCGGTGAGGCCGTAACCCACGCGGATGACGAACGGGGAGGCCGCGACGTAGGAGAAGACCGCGGCCATCGTCAGGCCGGGCAGCAGCGCGAACGCGAGGAACTGGCGGTCACGCGCGAGCACCTTGTACGACGTCGCGACCTGGCGGGTGCTCCGCAGACGCTGCGTGGGGGGCAGCGTCTCCGGCATGAACTTCCAGACGATGACGAGCAGCACGACGCCGAAGAGAGCGAGGAACGCGAACACCGCGCGCCAGCCCCAGACCTGGGCGATCGCGCCGCCGATCGTCGGGGCGAGCATCGGCGCGACACCGATCACGAGCATCAGGCGCGACAGCACCGCGGACGCCTCGGAGCCGGTGAGCCGGTCCCGGATGATGGCGATCGCGGTGACGCCTGCGGCGGCGTTGCCGAAGCCCTGGATGATGCGGAGCGCGATCAGCGGCACCACGTCCATGACGGCGATGCACAGCAGCGACGACACGATGTGCACGAGCAGGCCGATCAGCACCGGGGCGCGGCGGCCGAACCGGTCCGAGAGCGGCCCGATGATGAACTGCCCGAACGCCGCACCGATCAAGGTGGCGGTGATCGTGAACTGCGCGCTCGCCTCCGTGGTCGCGAGGTCGGCGGCGACCTCGGGCAGCGACGGCAGGTAGGTGTCCGTGGTGAAGGCACCGATCGCGCACATCGAGCCGAGCAGGAGGACCAGCTTGAAGGTCCACATGCGACTGCGGGGTGCGACGACGGCGACCGCGTCGACGGGGGCGACGGGAGTGGGGTCGGTCGGGCGGGCGGAGATCGTCGTCATTCGGCGCAACTTCGTGATCGAAACGTTTCGTGTCGTCCGCGATTGTGACAGGCCGGAGCCCGCCGGGTCGAATCGTTACGGTCCGACGCGCCGTGGGTTCACATGATGTTCACGAGCGGTGTGTCGGTGGTCTCGTTCCGACCACCGCGTCGGCTACTCCCCGGCGCGTGCGGCGGCCTTGGCAGCCTTCTTGTGGTCGCGGACCTTGGCGAGCGAGTCGGCGTCGGTCACGTCCGCGACGGAGCGGTATCCGGGCCGGGCGTAGTCACCTGCGGCCAGCTCCCATCCCTCCGGGTGCACACCGAGCTGCTTGGCGAGGAGGGCGACGAAGATCTGCGCCTTCTGCTTGCCGAACCCGGGAAGCTCCTGGACCCGCGCGAGCAGCTCCTTGCCGCTGGTGGGTTCCATCCAGAGGCGGGTGACGTCGCCGTCGTAGCGCTCCTCCACGAGCGCGGCCAGCTCCTGCAGCCGGGCCGCCATCGACCCGGGGAACCGGTGGATCGCGGGCGGCACGCTGCACAGCGCCTTGAACTCCTCCGGGTCGGCTGCCGCGATCGCCGCGGGGTCGAGGGTGCCGAACCTGCTCAGCACCTTCCAACCGCCGCGGAACGCGTGCTCCATGCCGTACTGCTGGTCGAGCATCATGCCCACGACGAGCGCGAACGGGTGCTCGTCCAGCACCGCGTCCGCTTCAGGAAGGTTGGCGATCTGGAAGCCCATACCGGCATCGTGCCACGAGGGGCGACCACCCAGCCCGCTACCGGAGGACGAGCTCGGTCGCTTCGGTGACGGCGAGCGCCGTGACGGTCTCGGAGCCGGTGATCGCCGCTGCCACCACAGCGACCTGGTAGGCGCCTGCCGGGAGCGGTGCCGGGTCGGTGGGGTCGGAGGAGCAGGAGTGCATGTCGCTGATGAACTGCAGCGGCACGCTCGTGCCCGGGGACACCGCGGCGCTGGTGTAGACGTCACCACCGGGGAGCGTGCTGACGACCACCCCGTCCTGGAGCACGACGACGGCAGTCCACAGCTGCTCGTTCATGGGCTGAGGGGTCTGCAGCGTGGCGTCGCCGTCGATGTTGTCCGTCGCTGCGCGCGGCGTGCGGATCGGATCGATCAGCTCCAGACTCATGTCGGTGCCCAGCTCGGGCATGTCCCACGGGGCGCCGCAGGCCAGGTCCATCTCGGCGGTCCCTACCGGCGGGTTGTCCCCGGGATGGCTCTCGCCGGAGCCGACCTCGATAGGCCACGGACCACCCTGAGCCTGCTCGAGGGTGCCGTCGTCGGCGACGAACGTCACCATCGCGTACGCCTGGTAGCTGCCGTTCGCCGGCTCGCCGCAGCTGCTCGGCATGTTCAACGGGACCGGCATCGACTCCCCGGGTGCGATCCCGACATAGCTGGGGCCCTCCGCGCCCATGAAGTCGGTGTCGATCGTCCCGACGACCCGGCCCTCGCCGTCGACCACCACGACGTCCTCGTACGTGACATACCCCTGGACGAGCTGGTCGGCGCTGCTGGTCACGGTCGCGTTCCAGCCACCGCCGGACGCGGGCAGGCCTTCGGACGGGCCACCCTCGACCACGAGCGCCGACGTCCGATCCGGGAGCGCGAAGATGTCCCCGCACTCGGGGATCACGGCGTCGGAGAAGTCAGGCAGGGTGCCGTCGTACATCGAGAGATCTGACGGGTCGCCGCCCACGGTCGGATCGTCAGTCGGCGACCCCGTCGGGTCGTCGCTCTTGTCCTCGGTGCTCTCTGACGTGGTCGGCTCTGGCCCCGTCGTCGTGTGCGGCTCACCGGTGCCGCCCGCCCCAGGGGCTGCGGCCGGTGCCTGGCATGCCGCGATCGCGCAAATCAGCGCGACCGCGACACCTCCCGCCAACATCGCGACACGACTGCGGCCTGTTCTCCGCACGGCGTCCCCCTTCGCGTCTTCGACTGGCTGAATCATGAACGATCAGGCTCCTCGGTGGGGGTGTTGACGGAAGGACGCCCGCCCCCTGCGGGCGCCCTTCATCCTTCTCCACGAATGGGCGACCAGTGTGGTTGGGTCGGTCGGTCCGCCTCCTCAGCGGAGGACAGGTCGACCAGTCCGGGTCGCACCAGACTGCTGAAGGCTGCCCCGCACGGTGGCCAGGGCGAGCACGACCGGCCGCCAAGGGCCAGCCGACAAAGTTCGACGCAGTGCGCTCGCGGTCCGACAGTCGACAAAGACGCTCCGGACGTCTACGGGACGCGCTCGTGCCCGGCGGTGCGACCAGCGCGTCCCTTGATCGGGTTTCCCTCGTAGCCACGTGGTCTGGAGCTGATCGAGCGAACCAGCCGCGAAGCCCGTGGCCACACACCGATGGCCCGACCAGTTGCTTCGCACGTCAGGTCGATCCGGCAACGTGTCGGGCGGCAGTACGCCCTGTCGTCACGTGTGCTCGCCGGCCGCCGCGCATCGACGCAGCTCCGTCGGCGATCTCCAGTTACTCGATGACAAGCGGCATGAGCTCGGAACGCGCTACCACCTGTGGCGTGGTGCCGTCGCTGCCGAGAAGGAGGACGGCGGCCTCGTACTCGCCCGCGGGCAACAAGGCACCATCGCAACCCGTGAGCCCGCTGTAGATGCGGGCGGTGAGACTGGCCGATGGCGACATGAACACACGCATGACGTTGTCGTTGGCCGGGACGGGCGCACTGACCTGCACGCCGTCCTGCAGGATGAGGATGTGGGTGTACAGCACGACGTCAGTCATCGCTTTCGTGGTGGTGATGCGGACATCGCCCTCGATGTCGTCACTCGCCGACCGTGGTGATCGGACGTCGTGAACGAGCTCGAGCTCCATGCCTGTGCTCGGCTCACCGAGATCCCAGCTGTCGCCGCAGACGTCGGGAAACGGCACACCACCCACGGGCAGTGTGCGAGACCAATCTTGGCCGTCGCTGCCGTCGTCAGCGATGTCCAGGGCCCACGGCCCGCCCGCACCCATCATGACCGATCCGTCGGTGTTGGCGGAGCCCAGTGCCACCAGCACGAAGGTCTCGTAGCGACCGGGACTCAGCTCGCCGCCGTCGCAGCCGGGCGGGATCACGACTGGGAGCTGCGACTCGCCGCCGGAAGAGAGAGCGAGAATCGGGGTGCCCTCACCACCCTGAAGGACGAAGTTTGTCTGGGTGGCGACGACCACACCGTCGTTGACGACCACGGCGAAAGGGCTAGCAGCGCTCCCCGAGACAGCGGTGGCAGTGGGATTCTCCACCGCCGACTGGAACACACCACCCGGTGCGACCGGACCGTCTGGTCCCGTCTCCACCGTCAGGGCTAGGTCAGCGTCCGGCAACGCGAACGGCTCACCGCACACAGGGAGCTGATCGGGAGACCAGGCCATGGGGGGCGTCTCCGTCTCGGTCTCAGGAGGGGTGCTCGGTTCACTGCCATCCGTAGCGTCACCGGTCGGCGTCTCGGACTCGCTATTCGTCGGCGTTTCTGTCGGCTGCTCAGTCGGGTCGCTCGGGCCGGTCGTCGGCTCGTCGGTCACCGTGGTCTGCGTCGGGGTCGCCGGCGGGTTGGGGTCGGTGCTGAACCCGCCGACCTGCCAGACCACGGCCGCGACCAGCCCGATCGATGCCATGCCGGCCAGCCCCGATGCGGCGGCGCGTCGCCGTCGGGCACCGCGCACGCGCTCGGCGAGCAACCCGGCGTCCGGCCCCGGAGCGCTGTCCATGCCGCCCTCGTGCAGGGACCGCTCCAGCACCCGCTTGATGTCGTCGGCCCTCATGGCTTTCCTCCTGCGCTCGTGTCGGCGTCGTCGGCGAGGTGGACCGCGAGCATGGCGCGCCCGTCGCTGAGGTAGCGCTTGACCGAGCCGTCGGCGATGCCGAGCTCGGCTGCCACCTGTGAGACCGGGAGGTCGCCGTAGTAGTGCAGCACCACGCACGCGCGCACCTGCGGCGGCAGCTGCGCGAGCGCCTGGGTGGCATCGACCCGCTGGTCCACGGCGGTGGTGGCGGACTCGGACCGGTCGGGCCGGGCCACGAGATGCTGGATGCCGCCCCACCGACGCCGCCGCCGGTAGGAGTCGAGGTAGAGGTTGAGGATCGTGCGGCGCAGGTACGCCTCCGCCTCGTAGGTCTCGATGCCGTGCGCGACCTGTGCCGCCGTCCGACGCCTGCCCAACGCACGCACGAACGCCTCCTGCACGAGATCCTCGGCACCGGGCCGGTCACCGCACAGCAGGTACGCCGTGCGCTGCAGACGCGGACCGTGCTCACGCACCACCGTGGCCAGGGTCTCTTCCCACGTGCTCACGCCCACCCGCTCTCCTCGGCTCCTTCATCGTGTCTCACGAACGAGCGGCTGTCCTGGTTGGGTCGGGCGCGTCGCGACCTTTCGAGAAGCGGCTGGGGTGAGGCTCAGCCGGCCGGCTCCGCCTCGGCGCGGGCGGTCACCGACACCACGAACCCCTCTCGCCAGGGCGAGATCGCCCAGGTCACCACAGGCGGGCGCACGACGGCGGACAAGGTGACCTCCGCCGTCGTGCCGTCGGGTGTCCCGGTCGGTGCGGAGATCGCCAGGTCCTCGAAGTCGACGACGCCCAGCGGCGCCGCCGCCAGGTAGTCGACCACCTCCTGGCGCACCGAGGAGTCGGTGAGCGGCAGCGCCGGGTCGCCCGGACGATCGGCGCCGAAGTAGGAGTCCTCGTCGATGGCGTCGGCGGCATCGGCAGCGACCGCGTCGGCGAGCGCGAGCAGGCTCTTGCGCTCGAGGTAGATCGCCGACACCGAGACGACCACGAGCACCAGGGCCAGCGCGATCAGCCCGTAGAAGATCGACAGCAGCATGATCTGGCCGTCGTCCTCGCGGAGCCTGCGCCACCGGTCAGTCATCACGGAACCCGCTGACGGCGGTCATCGCGTCCGCGGACACGGCGACCGTGGTGGGCATCGCACCGGCGAGGAAGTCGGGCGCGAGCGGCAGCGAGACCTCGGTGCGGACCTCGATCAGCACGTACTCCCCCGCCGTCAGGCACTCGGGCACCGAGCAGGTCACCTGCAGCACCGCTGCCGGGTCGACGTCGAGGCCCTGATCGGCGAACGCCAGCTCCACACCGAGCTGCGCCGCGTCGATGCCCTCGGCCATCGTCTCGGCCTGCGCGATCAGACGACCCGCCTCACGGGCCGCACCCTCGGCGGCGAAGCTGGCCGCCTGGATCCGGGCCAGCGTGAGGATCAGGTAGACCAGCGGGACCAGCAGCACCAGCGAGACCCCGAGGAACTCGACGACGGCGCTCCCCCGCTCGGGCTCGCCCAGCCGGTCCCGTGCCCAGGTGAGGGCGCGGCGCCAACGCGTCGACGTCGGCGGGCTCACTCGTCGACCGCCCGGCCGGTCACCACGATCGTCCCGCCCGGTCCCAGCAGACCCAGCACCGGCAACGGCGCGCTCACCGTCACCGTGACCAACGAGACCTGCCCGTAGGTGTCGTAGCCGGCGGCCACGTCCTGGGCGTAGCTGGCGGGGAGCGTCATCGCGATCAGCTCCGCCGCGCGTTCCTCGCCGGCCGCCAGATCGCTCCCGTGCAGCGCGGCGTACCGGGCACCCTCGGCCGCGGCGTCGGTCAGCATCGTGCGCACGTGCAGCGCGAGCGCCAGCTGGACCACGCCGAGCACCAGCACGGTCAGCAGCAACGAGACCAGCAGGAAGTCGACGACCGCCGAGCCCTCGTCGGTCAGCCGCCGCCGAGGATCCGTTCGATCGCCTCGTTGAACACGCGCGTCAGCGCGTCTCCCGCGAGCGCCCAGATCAGGACGACCAGTCCCGCCGTCATCAGCGTGACTGGTGTCTTCGGTCACCCAGCGTGACCTCAGGTGCGCGCGATGGACCTTAGTAGCTCTGCCGCGTCGCTGGTCGGAGCACTAGCATGCGTCGATGGTACGGAAGCAGCATTCGCCGCCCAGTGGGCTCGTGCGCGGGGACTACTCCGTTTCGGTCGCTCAACTGGCGTCCTTCTTGCGTGACGCTGCTCGGCACCACGCGCGTCGGGCTGTTGAGTGTCCCCACGATGCTGACGAGTTTGTACTCCTCGATGCTGCGATCAGCGTCGGCACCGCGGTCGAACTGATTGCTAAGGCGCTGATCGCCACCGTACATCCGGCGCTGCTTGTGAAGCCGAGTCCGCGTGACACGGTGCACGGGATCTTGCGTTTGACAGAGGGGCGCGGACTAGCCGGCCGTGGGCCTTATGACTTCAAGACACTCGATGCTGCTGTAGCCGTGGAGCTGGCGAAGACCCTGGATGTCGGCCCGGGCATGTCCGTTGCGAACGCACTGAATGTGAGAAACGCCGCTGCCCACTTCGGCGTGGCCATCCAGGCGGACTTCAGCGTGGCGGTAGGTGAGATGACCGCCTACGTGGACGCGAGTCTCACGAAACTGAACGTGTCACGCAACGAGTTCTGGCAGCTAGCAACAGATGCAGCCCAGCAGGCGCTCCTGTTGCGGCGCACCCGTGACCGCGAGAGGGTTGAGGCGCTGGTCGATGCCGCACGAGCGCGATATGAAGCCGGCATTGGGAATCTGCCCGACGATGAGGCGCGCGAGAAGGTCATTGAGCAGCTCGTCGAGGGAAGCCACCCTGGGACGGATGATTCGACCGAGGTCGAGTGCCCCGGTTGCGGGACGGACCTACAGGTCGGGATCGAATTCGAGTGGGACGTCGGTCGGGACCGAGGCGGCTGGGACGCCATTCCACTAGGCCCTGCACTCCATGATCTCGACTGTCCCGTGTGCGGCCTCGTGCTTTCTCAGAGCGAGATGGAGCATGCCGGGCTGCCCGTCGCTGACATGCTCGGCTATGTGGACGAGAACTACTGAGGGTCGGGTCCTGACCACAGGGGAACAACGCGAACGACGCTCCGCGGTCGTCCGGGTGCTACTTGGACGTTCGAGATCAGGTCGCGCAGCGCGCCGCGGCGGTGCTCGACGGGCAGGATGTCCCAGTCCGCGAGTAGTGACGCGGCCACCTTCGGTGCGGTGTCCCGGCGGGAGGCAACGGCGGACTGACGCTGCCGTTCCTCCAGCGCGGCGATCTGCTGCTCGAGCTCGTCTCGCACGACGAGGTAGGCGGCTTCCGGGATGACACCGGTGACGTGGGACCGCGTGGCGTGCACGAGCTGCTCCCGGGCAGTGGCGATCTGCTTGCTCACGGTTGAAGCCGTCGTGCGCTCGCGGCGTGCGTGTGCTCGTGAAGCGAGCGAGGCTGCGCTGTCGACGTCGTGGGCGATCTCGTGCAGCCAGTCCTTCACGGCGCCCTCGACGAGCGTCGCTGTGACGTAACCGGAGTGCAGCCCTGTCTCGTGGCCCTTGCACCGGTACTTCGGGGTCCGGGCGTGCCCGAACTGCCCGGCTGTCATGGAGGCCCCGCAGATGCATCGCACGAGCCCGGAGAGCAGGTACTGCGACCGCTCTGAGGACCTAGTGACTCGGCGGCCGACTCGGGCCGCCTGGTAGGCCTCCCAGAGGTCGGCGTCGATGAGTGCGTCGTGGGCTCCGGTGAGCCGTTCGCCGCGGTGGGTGATGAGCCCGGCGGCGAAACCCGAGTCGAGCACGCGTCGCAACGTGCGGTCGGACCAGCGGTTGCCGTTCCCAGAGACGCCGTACCCGTCGAGGGTGTGGTGGCCGTTGGCGTTGAGCCACCGCACGAGTAAGTAGACCGACTCCCCCGCGACGTAGCGGCGGTAGAGCTCGGCGAGCACCGGGCCGGTTTCCGGGTCAGGTAGGTGGATCTTCCGGCTGGTGTCGTAGGTGTAGCCCCAGCGCGGCTTGCCGTTGGCGGGGCGACCGGAGGCGACGCGACGGGCGTGGACTTCCTGCCAGGTCTCGCCGATGCGCTCGGATTCGAAGGCAGCCATCTCGGCCATGACGCCGCGCGAGAACCGTCCGGCTGCGGTGGCGACGTCGATCGGTTCGGTGGCCGACTCGATCCGCCCGCCGGCGACGTCGACCAGGTCGACGGCGATCGCCCAGTCGCGTCGCTGCCGAGACAGCCTCGACCACTTCCACAGCACGATGACGTCAGCGCGGCCTTCTTCGATCCACGCCATGGTCCGCTGCACCGCCGGCCGCTTCCACGTCCGCCCCGTGATGCCGGGGTCGGCTTCGACGGCGACGACGTCGTAACCGTGCCGGGCGCAGTGCTCGCGCCCGGCGGACTCCTGGATCTCGAGCGAGATCGACTCCTCACGGTGCGCCGACTGCCGCAGGTACAACACGGCGCGCAGCGGTGCGGCCGGGACGCTCCTCAGTTTGGCCCGGCTCTCACGCGCCACGTTCGATCTCCTGGTTCAACGCCACCACCTGCTCCCGCTCGTCGTCCGTCAACCAGTCCAACCGGTCCTGCAAGGTCGCCACATCCACCCAGAGCTCGTCAGCGAGCTCCTCCCAGTCCCGGGTCCACCGCAACGCATCGAGCAATGCCTCGATCGGGATCAACCATCGCGCCGCGAGATCTCTGGCTTGCGCATCTTCGACCGGCCCGCACGACCCCGTGTGCCCGAGCTTCACATGCGCGAGCTCGTGAGCCAGCGTGCACCGCCGCTGCCGCTGCGACTGCTCCGGGTGCAGCACCACCACCCCCTCGCCGTCCGTCGCCCCCAACAGACCCGGCCGCAACCGAGACCATTCCAGCCGGACCCCCTCCAGCGCTCGGAGGCGCCGCCACGGATGAAACATGGTCCTGGACCGTAGGACAGACATCCGACACGCTCGAACGCATGTATCAACCGCCTGGTGGGAAGCGCGCCGAGTACAGTCGCCCGCATGGCGAAGTCGTCGATCGAGTGGACCGAGGAAACCTGGAACCCTGTCACCGGCTGCGATCGGATCTCGCCCGGCTGTGACAATTGCTACGCCCTGACCCTGTCGAAGCGGCTCAAGGCCATGGGCGCCGAGAAGTACCAGAACGACGGCAACCCGGTCACCTCCGGCCCGGGCTTCGCCGTGACGGTGCATCCGAAGGCGCTGTACCAGCCGCTGACGTGGCGAACGCCGCGCACCGTATTCGTGAACTCGATGTCGGATCTGTTCCACGCGAAGGTGCCTCTCGACTTCATCCAGAAAGTGGTGGAGGTGATCGCGGCGACGCCGCAGCACACCTACCAGGTACTCACCAAGCGCGCTCGCCGCGCCCGGCTCCTAGCCGATCAGATCGACTGGCCGCCGAACCTGTGGCTCGGCGTCTCGGTCGAGAGCAAGGGACTCCTGCACCGCGTCGACGAGCTTCGCCGCGTCCCAGCGGCTGTCCGGTTCCTGTCGTGCGAACCGTTGCTCGGTCCGCTCGACGGGATCAACCTCGACGGGATCGGTTGGGTGATCGCCGGCGGCGAGTCGGGCCATGGTTACCGGCCGATGCACGTCGACTGGGCCCGCGGCATTCGGGATGCGTGCAAGCACGCGGAGGTGCCGTTCTTCTTCAAGCAGTGGGGCGGCCGGACCCCAAAGGCTCTGGGTCGCGAGCTCGACGGCGAGATCTGGGACGAGTATCCCGCAACAGTGGCGTCATGATCTTGGTCTGATGAGCAACTTCCAAACCTCACCCTTGGGCTCGGTCGCGATTGCACGCTGGTCGTAGAGCTGTTTGAGCGCCTTCCGCACGTGCAGGCCGCGAGCGTAACCGAGCGCATTGCCCATAACGTCGGCATATTTCGCGCCGGTGAGGAACGGGCCGGACTGGAGGAGGATCATCACATTGGCAGCGATCTCCTTGACCCATCTGTTCGCGAGTTCCTCTTCGTCCCAGTCGGCCAGCAGGTCATCAGGGGTGATGGTCTTTCGCCACTCAGCCTGCGAGATGGAGACGGCCTCGCCGAAGAGTTCGACTCCGTCGTCGTGACGAGTCAGGAAAATGAGGTGGTAGTCCGGCTTCCGGGTAGGCGACTTCCGAGCTTCGATGGTCCAATATGACGCCGAGGTTGCGCGCGACAGGCGCGCGGCGTAGCCGCTCACGATCCGCTCGGATGCATCCTCCGGGCTATCCGCATTCTCCCACTCCTGTCGCCACCAGGTGCCACCGCAGGCTCGATCAAGGCCCTCCAGAGTCTTGGTTCGACCCGTGGCGTCCGACGGCTCCTTCAATCGCCCACCAATGCGGCGGACTGCGTTCGCTGAGAAGTTGAGGCATACCTCCGTCTTGGGAGAACCTCCGCGGTTCATGATGGAGACCACATCATCGAACGAGATGCCGAGACCATACGGGTCGAGGAAAAAGAAGGTGGGCGACTCACCAGCGATCTCCAAGACCATCGGTAGCACGTCTTCAAAGGTTGCGTGCATCGGCGGAGGGTCCAAGCGGTGGCCGTCGCTGGCGAGAGCTTGCAGGAGCGCGGCGTGGTGACTGGCGTTCTTTTCACAGAGCAGCAGCGTCACGTTCCGGCTCGATCCGCGGGCAGCTTGCGCAAGTAACAGCGCACTTCCTGGAGTTCCATCCGTGTAGCTACCGGCACCGGCGAAGCCATCGACGAGAACAACGCGATTGCCCTCGGACGTCGAGCCGACCTTCGCGATGAAGGGCGTGACGTAGCGACGGATGATGCCGTGCTTGAGAACTGCCGGAGCCTGCTTTGCGAGATGGAAGTCGTCTCGTTTCGGCGTCACAGCGACCGGTGTCGGGTCGTTCACGGGATCTCCCATTCCCACCCACCCGAGCTGAGCGCGGGATCGCTGAAACCCACGGCCGCGGCATCGGCGGGTAGGTCGAGCACGATCAGACCGCTCACGAGCTCGGCCGGTCCGATGATGCTCGGCAGGTACTCGGCACTGGTGGCACAGCCGATCGCATTGCCGAGCGAGTCGTTCACGCGCTGGCCGGTTTCGGTCCAGGCGCGGAAGTCGCCCGCGTGCATCCAGAACTCGCCGTCTCCGAGCGCAGCGAAGGTCTCGATCTCGAACTCGAGTGCGACGAACTGGTCGTTGGCCGGCTCCGCGTCGGGATCGTTCGGGCAGCCGTAGTCGGTGACGATGTCGACGACGCGGAAGTCGACGGTCTGTTCCCCTTCCTGCGTCGCCATACCTGCCCATTGCCCGATGGTCTTGAGGAGGTTCCCGCGTTCCGTCTCCACGGGGTCGCCGTAGTCGCGTTCGCCCTCATCCACATCCTCAGCCTCAGTTGCAGGCGTCGGCCCCTCGGTCGTCTCAAGCTCGTCAGAGGCAACGTCGGTCGTAGACTCCTCGACCGCGGCGGGCGGCTCGTCGACAGTCGTCATTGCCGGTTCGGGATCCTGCCCGCCGGAGGAACACCCGGCCAACAGCGCCAGAATCAGTGCTCCAGCGGCCGCCGCGCCAGTGCGGTGGTTCATTGTTGCCCCCTGCGTTGTGTGATCAGGCGGGGTCGTTCCCGCCCGGATCTTGGTTGTGCTCGCCCGTCGTTGTGTCGGGCGGGTTGTCTGCGTCGCCCTCGCGGGCGGCGAGCTCATCGAGGTTGCGCTGGACGCCGTCGGTCCACTGCGTCTCGGGTGGGTGCTTGAACGTGATGTCGTCGCGCGCCGTTTGCACACCCGGGCCTGAATCGCCAGCGTCAGGCCCGGGCTCCGGCACCACCGTTAGGTGCGGGCCTTGCGGCCCTTGATTCATGGGGGCGGGACGCTTTTCATGCCCCTCACCGTCCTCTCGTCCTCGCAACCGCTGGGCGAGCACGCGCAACAACTCCTCGTCAGAGATCTGGTCGGCGTCGTAGACGACGACCCGCTCCCCCGCCGGCAAGCCCATGGCCTCAGCGACCGCGGACAGGATCACGTCCGGCGTGATGCCGAACGCCTTCGCCAAGCCCGCGATGGTTGAGTCCTTGGGTCGCTGCATCAGCTGTTCTCGACCGTCGGAGAGGACGTTGCTCACCGTCTGCTTGGTGAGCCCGGAGTGACGGACGAGCTCAGCTGCGGTCCAGCTTCGCTTGTCCATCTCCGCCTGAATGAGGCGCCGGTATGCGTGCACGCGGTGAACTCTCTGAGGGTCGGATCGTCGCGGTCAAGCGGTGCGAGACCGAGGTGTCAACCAAGGGTAGGGCTGGCACGCCGTATTCGCGTCAACCAGGGCATGCGCTGCGCGTGGCGACTTTGGCCCCACCGCACCACAAATGTGGAGCGTCAGGGGTTGACAGCATGTCAACC
This sequence comes from Pseudactinotalea suaedae, assembly GCF_009733815.1. Classification (GTDB taxonomy): domain Bacteria; phylum Actinomycetota; class Actinomycetes; order Actinomycetales; family Beutenbergiaceae; genus Pseudactinotalea; species Pseudactinotalea suaedae. The sequence continues at coordinate 74,139 of NZ_WNXY01000014.1, read as the reverse complement.
AGTGTGGGACGTTGTGTCCCACGATGCTTGACAACCAGTCAATCGGAGGCTTTGATGAGTCCCATCGCCATTCGGCGTCGACGTCGATCGAAGGGAAAGTGGATGCGACTGCGCGACCGCAACCTTCTCGCTGACTACATGCGCGCCAGCGACTTCTCACAAGCCCGTCTCGGCCGGTATGTCGGCTGCTCGCGACAGTTCATCCACGCTCTCCTGCAGGGCGAGAAGAACAGCTGCACGAGCGAAGTTGGCTCCCGCATTGAGGAGGCCCTGCGCGTGCTGCCAGGCACTCTCTTCGTGCGCTCCGAGTCCACTGCTACCGGACAGTCAGTCAAGCGACGCACGCCAGTGCGGGCAGCGTGATGAGTACACAGGTCACGCGCGCCCAGGCGGTCGCCGCGGCTGGAGCTGCGCTCGCGGCTGGGTACGAGCAGCTCGACTCGCTCCCGCTGGCTGAGGCAGTGGACCGCGCATGGACACCGACGGGTCCCTCTCGCGAGGAGCTGGCAGACCGGATCCGCGCTCGCCGTCTCGCGCTCGGGCTCATGGATGCCCCGCAGGGCCGCAGGTCGGCCTGACCACTCACACAAGAAAGCGGCGGCCCCCATCCGGACAAGACCGGGGCCGCCACCGACCTAGGAGAACGATAGCAATGAGCACCATCGAAACCCCTGACAGCGCCGTCGATGTCGGCGAGGTCGAGCTGGCGATATACCGGGAGGCGGAGGCCGCCGCGGCGGCTCGTCGGGCCGAGGACGCCATGGACGGCATGTGGGCGGCCCGCCCCGAGGAGCGCGAGCCGACCGCGGCCCGCATGCTCGGCAGGGTGGTCGCCGCGATCGTCGTGGCGTTCCTGCTCGTGCTGGGTGGCGTCATCGCAGCCTCTCGCGCGGACGCTTCACGGGCGCCGGCGACGCGCGACGATCGCGCCGTCGAGGTGTTCTGGGCGCTGCCCGATGGCGGCACCCCGGAGAGCGTGACCTGGCCACAGACCTACTCCCCCGCTGGCGCCGTTGAGTGCGGCGTCTGGTACCAGGTCGACACCTACAAGGTTGCCGACGTCGAGGATCTGATCGCCGACGGGATCCTCACGCATGGCGAGGACCACGGCGTCGCGATCTCGTGGCGGTTCGTCTACGGCGGCGACTGCACGCCTCCCTTCGTGCCTGAGCGGTTCGAGGAGGAGCGCACGAACGGTCCGCTCGAGCCGAACTGCGAGGCGCCGAGTGTGACGTGGGAGACGTGGACCGTCGAGTGGTTCAGCAACGAGGACGGCACCTTCACCGAGCCGGTCGAGCTGGCCGAGTCGCGCACGCCGCACGAGGACACGCTGACAGCTGAGGAGGAGTTGGCCTGCAACCCGCCGACCGATCCCCCGACGACGCCAGAGGAGCCCACGGACCCGCCTGCGGTCCCGGAGGAGCCGACCACACCCGTCGAGCCGCCGGACATGACGACGCAGCGGGTCGTCACCCCGGACGTGCCAGTGCTGGCCGAGACCGGCGCCGGCGACACCTCCGCCGCACTCGCGGTCGGTGGGCTGGCTCTGATCCTCCTCGGCGCTGGCTTGGTCGCGGTGCGCCGGATCCGAGGCCGACGATGACCGCGGCCGGGTTCGGGCGGGGCGACCAGGCACTGGTCGGCGTGGTCTCGGGCTGGGTCACCGGCATCGAGACGGCGTCGACGATGCAGGCGGCCGACCGCGCGGTGCTCTCCGCGATGGACTCCCTGCTCAGCACCCCGCTCGCCGCGGTGACCGACGCCGAGCTGCTCGAGCACGCCCGGGCACTCATACAGGCGAACCGGGCCGCGCACACCGCGACCCGGACGAGGCTGCTCGCGCAGGTCGACGCCGCCACCTGGCCGCAGGGTCGACCATCCCGGGCACCGGCCCGCGCCGAGCACCTGAGGGTGGTCCCGTCATGACCGTCGTCGGTGAGGCACTGAAGGTCGACGGGCAGGAGCGGTCCGTCGCAGGGTTGGACCCGGAGGTCATTAACGCGTTCATGGACCTGGTGGCGCGTGTGCCCGCGGGTGAGCGGGTCTCGGTGAACGACCTGCGCGGCGCGCTGGACGAGATCGGGGTACCTGAGCGTTCCCGTGGTGGCCTGTTCGCCAAGGCCGTGAAGGAGGGCCTCCTCGTCCCGCTCGAGGTGCAGGTCGCAGGCCGCATCTTCCCGGCGCGGATCCCGTCCACGGGCGTGTCAGCGCACAACGCGACCGTGCGGGTGTACGAGCGGCCAACGGCAGGTGTGCTGTGGTGACCCGATCCCTTCCGCGCTCCCGGGCGGCAGCGGCCCGTCACGTGCTCGCCGTGGTGCTGGTCGCCGCGGTGCTCGAGCTCGCGATCGTCTGCTCGTTCGTGTGGTCGTGGCCGCCGGCGGCCGGTGATGGGCGGACCGTCCTCGCCGTCGCCGTGGCAGTGGTCGCTCTGGTCGTATGGTGCCGCTCTGAGCGTTCCCCAGCTGGGGGCCGACCATGAGCCTGCCCGGCGTCTACTGCGCGAAGTGGCCGGTCCTAGATCTGGACCGCACCATGACGGAGTTGGTGGTTGAGGCGACGCCGCTGCTGTTGGAGATGCTCGAGCGTGCCGGGGTGGACGTCCTTACCGCGCCCGTCTGGGATATCCGGGAGTCCGCGACGGGAGCGGTGTTCCTGCTGGCGAACTGCGATGTGGTCTCCAGGGGCCACCACGCTCGGGAGCTCGCAGCATGACCGCGAACCTGACCATGACGGACCTGTTCTGCGGGGCGGGTGGCTCCTCGACCGGCGCCGCCGGCGTCCCCGGGGTCTCTGTCCGTCTGGCAGCGAACCACTGGGCGCTCGCGATCGAGACCCACAACGCCAACCACCCCGACACCGACCACCTCCAGGCCGACATCTCCCAGACCGACCCCCGGTACGTCCCGCGCACGGACATGCTCTGGGCCTCACCGGAGTGCACCAACCACTCCCGGGCGAAGGGCCGCAAGGCACACCGCCAGCCGGACCTGTTCGGCGACGTCCTGCCCGACGAAGCCGCCGAGCGCTCGCGCGCAACGATGTGGGACGTCGTCAGGTTCACCGAGGCACACGGGTACCGGGCGATCCTGGTGGAGAACGTCGTCGAGGTCGTGGACTGGGCCTCCGAGTGGGGCGTCCGCGGCGGCCTGTTTGAGGCGTGGCTGGCCGCGATGCGGTCGATGGGATACGACCACAAGATCATCAGTCTGAACTCGATGCACGCCCAGGCTCACGGGCTCCCGGCACCACAGTCTCGGGACCGGGTCTACATCTCGTTCTGGCGAACGGGCGAACGGGCGCCGGACTTCGACCGTATGCAGCGACCACCATCGTGGTGCCCCAGCTGCGAGGAGGTCGTCTCTCCGATCCAGACCTGGAAGAAGCCAGGGACCCCGACGGGCCGCTACCGGCAGCAGTACTTCTACCGGTGCCCGAAGCACTCCTGCAAGGGCCAGAAGGTCGAGCCGGGGTGGCTGCCAGCCGCGAGCATCATCGACTGGTCGAACCCGGGCACGCGGATCGGCGACCGGGACAAGCCTCTCGCCGAGAAGACGATGCTCCGGATCCAGGCTGGCATCGACCGGTACTGGTCGCCGCTGCTGATCGAGGCCGCAGGCAACACCTACGACGCGATGAACCCTCGCCACCCGGGTCACGGGAGCGCCGATGGCTACATCCGGGCATGGCCCGTAGACGAGGCCATGAAGACCGTGCACACGACGATTTCGAAGGGCATGGCCTGGTCACCGCTGATGGTCCCCGTCGAGGGACGCGACGGCAAGGTCGCGATGTCGGCCGAGCTCGCGGCACGCACGATGACGACACGGAACGAGACCGGCCTCGCCTTCATCGCCGAGCTCCGCGGCGGTGGCTCTGACGCCCGCCACGTCGACGACCCGCTCGCCACGGTGACGGCGTCGGGCAATCACCACGCACTCGTGATGCCGTACTACGGACACGGCCAGGCCTCACCCGCCGACCGATCGCTCCCGACGGTGACCACGGTCGACCGTCACGCCCTGGTGGTCCCGTCCGGCGGTACCTGGAACGAGGACGCCCGACCCGCCTCGGATCCGACGCGCACCCTCTCGACCCGTGAGGCCTACGCGCTTGTCACCCGCATGAACGGCACCCGGGGCTCCGGCGCCGAGATGACGACGCCAGCAGGCGAGCCGGTGCGCACCATCACGACGGCTGGGCATCAGGCGGTGTTGCGCTCGCAGGCTCCGACGGTCGACGTCGAGGACGTGTACTTCCGGATGCTGGAGCCGTCGGAGATCAAGCAGGCGATGGCCTTCGGTGCGGACTACCAGATGCTCGGGAACCGTCGCGAGCAGGTGAAGCTCGCTGGGAACGCTGTGACCCCGCCTGCAGCTCGTGACCTCATCGCAACCGTCGCGGCGGCGATCACCGGTGAGGACGCGGCGGCATGAGCGCCCCAACGGTGGACGAGGTGACCGACGTCGTGCTCGACGTGGACCTGGAGCGGGTCCCGGCGTGTGAGGGCTTCACCGACCAGACGAAGACGGCGCCGTGCCTGACGCCGGCGCAGTACCTGGCCCGGATGTTCCACCGCGGCAACGGCGATACGTGCCGGACGGCGCTGATGTGCGAGCAGCACCTCCTGGAGCAGTTGCACGTGTTGGCCCGGATCGAGGCCAGCCCGTTCCACAGGGCGGTGTGCGAGGAGCACCTGTTGCCGGTGAACGTGAAGGCGGTGCGGCTGTGACCCGTGCGACGTGTGACCGCGTGTACCCGAAGGGCGGCCCTGAGGGCGGCGTCCCTGGGTGTGGTGAGCCGATCGAGTGGGCTCGCACGATCCCTGGTCAGCGGCGGATGCCTCTGGACCTGGACCGTTACCCCGACGAGGACGAGCGGGCGAACGTCGCGGTGATGCCTCACCACACCGGCCCGTACTGCCGGGTCGTCACGAAGGACGAGCCGCTGCGCGACGGGGAGCGGCGTCGGATGCCGCACTTCGCGACGTGCCCGGTGTTGAACCCGCCACCACCGCCTGACCTGTTCACGGACACCGACCACATGATGGAGCGCTGAGCCATGCCGAAGCTGTCATCGGGACTGCCCAAGGAAGCCGACCGGAACGGCCTGTACGCGCTCGCGGCTGCGCTGCTGAACAACCCGCACGAGCGGCACGTGGTGCTCGCCGTCGTGGACTGCTCGAAGATCACAACGAGCACCGACACCGGTGAACGTGAGGCCACGGTCCGCGTGCTGCGTATCGAGGCGGTCGCACCGCAAGACGTGCACGAGGCGGAGCGGCTCGTGCGTCGGGCGTTGGAGCACCGCACCCGCAAGGACGTGCTCCCCATCGAGCTCGAGCGCGACCTCGAGGAGTGGTTCGGCGAGTTCACGTTCGACCCGAACACCGGCGAGATCATCACCGCCCCCGACGAGGACGAGGACGAGGACCAGGAGGAGGACGACGTCGCCGGCGGCGTCACCGACACCACGAACCGCATCGAGACCGATTCGGAGCTGCTCGTGGAGGCCGCCGAGCTGGTGATCTCGACCCAGTTCGGCTCGGTGTCGATGCTGCAGCGGAAGATGCGCGTCGGGTTCGCTCGAGCGGGCCGGCTGCTGGACTCACTGGAGTCACACGGGATCGTCGGTCCGCAGGAGGGTACGAAGGCCCGCGATGTTCTGGTGCAACCGCCGGACCTGGACGCCACGCTCGCCCGTCTCCGCGCCGAAACCGGCGAGGGCGCCTGATGTTCGACTCCCCACCAGCGCCACCACCCGGCGTGCCTGCACCCCCACCAGGAGCTCACGTGCTCGTGGTGGAGGTGCCGGACGCCGCGTGGATGTCCGCGAACCACCGAGTCCACTGGGCCCAGCGCAAGCGCCGCACCCAGTGGCTCCGCAAGCTCGCATGGGCGCTCGCGAACAACCAGCACGTCCCGACCGAGCTCGCGACACCTGTGACGGTGGTGGCCTACGTGTCGATGCCGTCACGGCGCGCGTTCGACCCGAACAACGCCAACCCGACCACGAAGGCGATGATCGACGGCCTGACCGACCACGGGTGCTGGCCCGACGACAAGGCCGAGCACGTCCTCGGACCTGACCACCGCCTCGGCCCAGTCACACCCGGCTGCCGGGTCATCACCCTCCACCTCATCCCCGCCGAGGAGGTGGCGGCGTGATCACCATCGACGGCCCGATCGAGGCTGTCCCGACCAGCGCCACCGTCCGCTGCGACGCCCCGGGCTGCGACGAGTCGGTCACGACGACTGTCCGCCCGGAGCCCAACGGCGTCCCCGTGGTCCCTGTCACCCAAGCGGCGTGGTGGGCCGCATCCGACAACGGATGGCGCAACCGGCACGCTGGCGACCTCGGCGCCGTCGACCTCTGCCCCTACCACGCTGCCCGCACAGCCCGAGGACCCCGATGAGCATCTTCCACGGACAGCAAGGCCCCGGCGCCATGCGCCGACACCGCGCCAAGAAGCGGCAGGAAGCCGTGCAGCGCTCCGAGCGGGCCGCCATCGCTCGCAACCTCACCTGCCTCGCCGATGAAGCCCGACAGCGCTCGCAGCCGGCGGGACAGGTGCTCATCACGATCACGGCTGTCACGGCCGGGTTCGCCGCCGAGATGGACCGCGTCGTCCGCGCCCTCAGCCCGGAAGGGACAAACCCATGACCGTCACCGACCTGCGCGGAAGCGGCCTCCGGAGCGGGACGATGCCGGACCGATCAGCCCGGAATGTTGCGCGGGTCGTTACCCGGAGCAACGGTGTCCTTGTTGCGGACCTTGCCGTCGCGGCCATGGATCGAGACTTCGCCGCCACCGGAGTTGCCCGAGTAGCGCTTCGCGGCCTTTTCCGCCTCCGCTTGGGTGCCGTGGCTGGAGGATGCGCGCGACGCATCATCGCGCTTCGCCTTCCAGTCACCGTCCTCGCCCTTGAACACCGAGTAGTTCGCCAAGGCACTCACTCCTTCGTCGACTCAGGGGAACGTCGTGCCACGCATCTTCGCAAGATCCATCACGGTCGTCCAGGTCTCGCGGCCTCGCGTGCAGGCTCGGAATGGAGGTTCGCGATGAGAGCTCTAGAGCTGGCGTATGCGCGTGGCGAGGGCGTCCTGCCAACGAGGAGCGTCGATAGGGTCCGGATCGTCGTCGACGTCTATCCAGGTGATTCGCCAACCATTATCGAAGCATCGGATTGCAGCGAACGGAGGGCGCCCTACCCGGAGTACGAGCGCTCCGCTGGAGTCGGGCACAAGCCAGTAGTCGGACACTCCCTCGAAGGCGAAGGCTGTCTTGTTCTTGACTTCGTCGTCGTCGAGCTCAGTCAGGTGGCGGACGCTCATGGGTCGCAGGCTACCGCCCGGCCGTCACGACGACTTCGTGGTACGCGGCCCGACGCACTCCACGACTGGCCCTGCCGCGTGGGTACATCGAGGCGTCCGACGCCGCACGCACGACTCAGGCGCGGCTGGTCGAGCCGCGCGGTTCCGATGTTTGAGCGCATGATCTCGGATCTATCTGTCGCGGCGGCGAGCCCGTCGGCCTTTGCGACGGCGTCGCACGCTCTCCTCTACGGCTCGCTTGAGGAGCGCCTCGTCGTATTCCTTGCGCGCATCTGGTGTGAAGCCATCGGGATCGCGACCACGAACGAAGTAGATAGTCGACACCAGGCCGGTCAACCAGGCGGTGCCCGCGATCAGGTAGTCACCGACGCCCAACGACGGACTGGTCCACGGCGGCCAAATCACGGCGGCAACCGTTGCGAGCACCCACAAGACCGTACCCAGCCCAGCTACCCAATACATGGGCGACGAGACAAAGTCCTCCCGGTATCTACGGAGTTGGTACGCAGTTTCGATCACGCGGTCCATGTACCAGTTCTTGTCCGCTCCGTCCGGGAGCGCGGCGGAGATCTCTGCGTCTGCCCGGATCTGGCGCCGATAGCGCACGGCCGGCAGGAGATAGCCGAGCAGGAGCGTCATGACCGGCAACGCGAGGGCAAATCGGATCCATTCCGCCACATCCGGACTCTAGCCGTGGCTTCACCTCTGCTGGAGCGCCGGGGGTGCATCACGATTCCGATGAAGACGCAGAAGGCGCTCCTTCGTCTCACGCGCATGAAGGCGGGTGCTGACGAATGACCGCGTTGACAATCCCGAAGCTGGCGATCACCTACGTCGTGGTGTGGGACCACCTGCGGGTGATCAAGGTCGGGCGTGCCTGGAAGATGTCCCGGCTCCGGCGGCTGACGTCCACCGGTGCCCGGGTGGTGATGCTGTGGCGGGACAGCCCAGCGGGGTTCGAGCGGTACGCGCTCCGTGAGCTCGCCCGGTACTTCCCTCGTGCCTTCACCAGCGCCGAGGACTCAGAGGTGGCCCTGCCCAACGGGCGCGGCTGGACCGAGTGTTACCGCGTGACCGCCGAGAACGTGCGGGATGCGATGCGAACGATTCTGCGAGGGGTGGCTAGGTATGAGCGTGACCAGACGGCAGCGGAGCGTCCCTCCGTCGATGTTCTCCGACGAGGCGCTGATGGAGCTGCCGCCGGCGGTGCGCCTGACCGGGCTCGGCCTGCGGTTCTACGCCGACGACGAGGGGCGCGGGTCAGCGAACCCGACCCTGATCAAGGCCAGCCTGTGGCCCCTCGACCAGGACACGAGCGAGACGGACATCGAGGAGCACCTGGTGGCTCTGGAGGACGCCGGGTACATCCACCTGTACAGCGTCGACGGCCGAACCTACATCGCCCTGGACGAGTGGCCAGCCACCGACCGCGGTGCGGCGTCCCGGCTGCCACCGCCACCGGACCCACCAGACCCGCCAGCGCTCGCGAGTCCTTCGCGAGGACCTCGCGAAGTCCTCGCGGTAGTGGAGGAGGGGGAAGGGAGAGAGGGAGGAGGAGCCGGGGAGGAGGCGCCGGGAGGAGGCGGTGGGCCGAGGGAGGCGCCCGCACGTCTGCCCACCGGAGAACCGTCACCGTTCTGCTCCAAGCACCAGCCCTACGGGACCGAGAGACCGTGCGGTGGTTGCGCTGCAGCACGCACCAAGCACCGCATGTGGCTGAGGGATCAGACCGACGATGCAACCACCGACCTCGACGTGCCGGCGTGAGGAGCGACCCGTGACCGAGTTCGACCAGACCCCTGACCGCTCCACCCACGACGTCGACGAGCTCACCAAGGCGGCCCGCTCGCTTCCGCCGATCGAGGATCTCTACCTGGCGGCCCGAGAGGTCAAGGAGCTGCTGCCCCGCCTGTGGGACCTGATCCCTCACCGTGGCACCCCAGTAGGGCTGACCGGCGGCGCGAGCGAGCAACAGCGTCGGCGGACGCAGGCGCCGGCCCCGTGGTCGGACCCGCATGCGCTGCTGTACTACGAGATCGTGCACGAGGTGCAGAAGCGCACCCGTGAGCTGCGACTGCTGCTGTTCGGCCGCGCGGCACCCGTGTCGGCCCGAGCCGGGGCGATCGACCGGGCGTTGAGCGACCTCCCAGTCCTGATCGCGCACGCCCAGGAGAAGGGACTCGGCGCGAACCTCTACCGCCACCAGGACCTCCTGCGCATCGGCGGCGACCTGAAGCGGTGGCCGGTGCAGGTGCGTGCGCTGCTCGGTGAGCCGCGGCCCGATGAGATCCCGTGGACAAAGGCACCCGGCGACCTGGTGTGCCCGTTCTGCGACCAGCGGCTCGAACTGCCGCCGGGCTGGGCGACCGAGACTGACGTGCGGGCGACGGACCTGGTGTGCCGACGGTGCCGGGACGCGCACGGCAAGTACCTGCGGTTCGAGCCGACGTCGTGGCTCGGCCTGGTGCTCGACGACTCCGACGAGCTCACGGTCGCCCAGGCGGAGGAGCAGCTCGGCGTGTCGGGATGGACGATCCGGTCCTGGCATCGCCGCGGCCGCCTCCGCCCGGTCGGGCAGCGTGCTGGCCGACGCGTGTACCGACGGGCAGACCTCCAAGCCTTGGCGAGCGATGAAGACTGATCCCCGGATCGCCCCGCCGGCGCTCTCTGATCCTGCAGAATGCGGCCTGTGGACACTCTCTCGATAGCCGTCGCTGCCGTTGCCGGGCTACTTGCAGTAGTGGCCGCAGTTTTCTCCAACTGGGTCCGACGACGCACATCCCGCTTGGTGGAGCAGCGCGAAATCGAAGAACAGATCCTTCGTGGACTCGACTTCGAGGACCGCGCGCAGATCGCGCTCGCGCTCGCGTCAGAGCACGATGTCGATCGCCGTATCGAGTTGCTCGAGGAGCGACTTGCAACCGCTCTGTACAAGCCCAAGCCTTCTGAAACGACGCCGCCATCGACCGGCAAGACCCAGCGACCGAGCTCGAACGAGGCGGACGACCTCAAGAAGTTGGAGGCGCGGATTGCCGATCTTGAGTCCAGACTTCCCAGCCGAGCCACCTTGCCGACATCGATGAGCGCCTCGGAGGCTCGCATAGGGGTCTTGATCGAGCACCTCGAGCGCGACCTCAAGACGCTTGAAAGCCGCACTCTTAGCCGCGGTGATGTCATCATGGTCGTGTTCGCCGCCCTCAGCGCTATCGCAGCTCTCCTCGCGGTGATTCCCTGGATTCTCGAACGCCTGGCCGCGTAGAGGAAGATTCGTTAGCCACTTCACGCCACGCCGACTGCAGGACGAGGTGCGCACTGGCGTCTGATGGTGCACAATGTGTGCCGGGAGAGGTGTCTCCACAGGCCGGTCGCAGATGATGCGCCGGCCTTCGTGTTGAGATCCTCACCGATGAGCCTCCCGCTGCAGAGCCGGATCGGTCCGACAACGCAGCTACTGGATGCAGGGACGAGCACCGTTCGCAGCTGGAGGCAAACCTGATGGCCGTCACCAACGACGAGACCACCGGCCGGACGGGCACCTGCGTGCACTGCGGGCACGCCCTCGAGGAGGCCCTGCTCCTGAAGGGTCTGATGGTTCGGGATCGACCAGGCCAGCCGGAGTACCCGAGCCCGGGGCGACCGACGTGGCGTCGGCTGGACCGGGGGCCAGGGTCGGCTCGGTGCCCTGCCTCTCCCACGCAGTGGCATGACCCAGGCCCGCAGCCTGGTGCGGCGTTCGGACTCTGATGCCGTGCATGGACTGCGGTCGCCCGGGTGTGCGCAGCCGCTGCGATGCCTGCGCCCGCGGCCGGTCCCGGGCCAGGGGCACCACCACCCAGCGTGGCTACGGCTCGACGCATCGCCGTCTGCGTGAGGAGTGGCGACCGCTCGTCGAGGCGGGCGAAGTGAGATGCGCACGCTGCGATGAATACATTCTCCCTGATGAAGAATGGGACCTCGGCCATTCGGATAACCGAATGGAATACAACGGTCCTGAACATTCCCGAGTGTGCAACCGGGCCGAAGCGGGACGCAAGGCACACCTGAACCGTTGAGCGAGTTGGCGGGGCGCTGACCTGCGGAAACGTTCAGCCTTCCGCACCCAGGGGGCGGTCGAAAGTTCGGAAGAATGCGCCCTCCGCGACCCGTTCCCCCGCGACCGCACACGCGCTCACTACCGAACGATTTTTTGTCCGATTCCGCTTTTCGGCCGGTGAGGTGAGCGATGCCCCGCACCAAGGCCCCGCTGGAGGAGCGCCGCCGCCGCGGACGGTCCGCGAACCGGGACTCCGGCGGCCGTGAGCTGCCCGATCAGTCGAACGTCGTCCACCTCGAAGGCGTGAAGGGCGGGATCCCCGATCTGCCGCCGACCGTGGGCGAGGAGGGGCCTGGCGCCGAGCGGTGGACGCGGATCTGGCGTGAGGCGAAGTGGCTCTCCCCCGCGACCGACATCGACATCGTCGAGCGGATCTGCATCGGCGAGGACCTGGTCGCCGGGATGCGCAACGCGCTCGCCGAGGAGGGCTTCTACGTCACCGGCTCGCAGGGCCAGGTGCGCCCGAACCCGCTGCTCGCTCAGGTCCGTGCACAGCTCGGGCAGATGCTGCAGATGGAGCGAGAGTGCGGTCTGACGCCGTCGGCGCGCGGCGACCTGGGTGTTGCCGAGGTCACCGACAAGACGAACCCGCTCGAGCAGATCCTGCAGCAAGCGGCAGCCAGGAACGCCGCACGTGGGTCGTAGCCCGTGGGCGCCCTCGCTCCCGCCCCGGTGGCTGACACCCGTCCCGGTCGCTGACCAGCGCCGCGGCGACGGCGACCTCTACACCGACCTGATCGGTGCGACCTGCCGCATCACGAAGGACTCGGTCGCTGGTGCCGTTGGCAAGTTGCTCGAACCGCGGCCGTTCCAGCGCCAGCTGATGCGCCGCACGCTCGCCCGTCGCGCCGATGGCCTGTTCCGGCACCGCATCGCGCTGTGGGGCATGGCGCGGAAGAACGGCAAGTCGGAGATCACCGCCGGCGTCGGCATCTCCGGGATGCTGCTCGGGCCGATGGGCGGCGAGGTGTACTCCTGCGCCGGCGACAAGGAGCAGGCCTCGATCATCTTCAAGACCGCGAAGCGGATGATCGAGATGGACCCGCACCTCTCGCAGGTGATCAAGACCTACCGCAACGTGATCGAGGTTCCCTCCACCGGGACCACGTACCGGGCGCTGTCGGCCGAGGCGTACACCAAGGAGGGTCTGAACCCGACCCTGGTGCTGTTCGACGAGCTCCACGTGCAGCCGACGCGCGAGCTGTGGGACGTCATGGCCCAGGCCCAGGGAGCGCGGGTTGAGCCGCTGATGCTCGCGATCACCACCGCGGGTGTGCAGACGGACCGCACAGGCCAGGACTCGATCTGCTACACGCTGTACAAGTACGGCGTCCAGGTCGCACGCGGCGAAATCGACGACCCCACGTTCTTCATGGCGTGGTGGGAGCCGCTGCGTGGGATCGAGGCACCGCACGACGACATCCGAACCTGGCGCGAGGGATCGCCCGGCTTCGGTGACCTGGTCTCCGAGGCTGACTTCCGATCCGTGGTGCGACGCACCCCGGAGAACGAGTTCCGGATCAAGCGCACGAACCAGTGGGTCACCTCCGGCCGCGTGTGGCTGCCGCACGGCGCCTGGGACGCGCTCGCGGACCCCGAGCGGTACCCCGGTGGCCCTCCTGCCGGCACACGGGTCGTGGTCGGGTTCGACGGCTCCTACTCCGGCGACTCGACGGCGCTGATCGGCGTGACGGTCGAGGAGCGGCCGCACATCTTCGTGGTCGGCATCTGGGAGCGGGACCCCTACGACCCGAACTGGCGGGTGCCCCGCCCGGAGGTAAAGGCAGCACTGCGTGAGGCGTGCGACCGGTGGGACGTGCCGGAGAGCCCCTGGGATGAGCACCTCTGGCAGGACGCGTTCGACGAGCTCGCCGAGGAGGGCGTGCCCGTCGAGGCCTACCCGCAGAGCCCGGAGCGCATGGGCCGCGCGACGCAGGGCTTCTACGAGTCCGTAGTCGACAAGGCGCTCACCCACGACGGCGACCCCCGACTCGCGCGGCACGTTCGCGACGCCACCCCTAAGCCGACCTCGCGAGGCATGGCACGCATCGCCAAGGAGTCACCCGACTCCCCCAAGCGCATTGACGGTGCAGTGACCGCGGTGTTCACCCTCGAGCGCGCGAAGTACTACGCGTCCATCCCGGTCGATGACGGCCCGAACATCTGGTGAGGCGGTGACCGTGGCTGCGTTCCTCACCGTCCTAGGACTGCTGGTGCTCGGCGCCGGCGTGCTCATGCTCGCCGGCCCCGGGTGGGCGCTCGTGTACGGCGGCATCGTGCTGACCGCTGGCGGCGTCCTGACGCACCTGGGCACCACCCCCGCGCCCGCTCCCCCTGAGCAGGAGACCCCGTGAAGGCGCTGGACGGGCTCTCGACGCTGCTACGAGGCAACATGATCCTCGCGAGTTCGCTGGAGAACCCTGCTACTCCGCTGACCGGCGGCCGGCTGCTGTCGCAGCTCGACGACCCGGGCGAGCTGTGGTCCGACGGCGACACGACTCGCGACTCGAACCCGATGAAGGTCGGCACCGCGCTGCGGTGCGTGCAGATCATCTCCTCCAGTGTGGCCGGCTGCCCGCTGCACGTCACCGCCAAGGGCTCCTACGAGCACCTCCACATCCCGGCGTTGGCCCACGAGTACGACGGCGGCCAGACCACGCCGTTCGAGACGTGGGAGACGGTCGTCGCGCACCTGGCGCTGTGGGGCAACGCCTACGTGCGCAAGATCCGGGCACGTGACGGCCGAATCATCGCGCTGCAGCCGATCCACCCGGCGCGGGTGAAGGTGGAGATCGACGACGACGAGACCGCGCTGCGGATCGCGGTCGGTCTGCCCTACGTGCGGCGGTTCAAGATCGACGGCGGCTTCCAGTCCGGCGGCGACGAGCTCACCGCCTACGAGGTCATGCACATCCCCAACCTGTCACTCGACGGAGTCAAGGGCTACTCGGTGATCGGCAACATGCGCCGCACCTTCGGTCTCGCGACCAAGGCCGAGAAGCTCGCCGAGAAGATGTTCGGCCAGGGCCTGCTGATGCAGGGCTACCTCTCGACCGAGAACGAGCTCGGTCAGGAGAAGGTCGAGATCCTGAAGGATCGCTGGCGCGCGAAGGTCGCCGGCATCGACAACGCGTTCGACGTCCCGGTCTTCGACAAGGGCCTGAAGTTCACCCAGCTCACGATGAGCCCGGAGGACGCGCAGTTCCTGGAGAGCCGCAAGTTCCAGACCACCGAGATCGCCCGCCTGTTCGGTGTGCCCGGGTGGATGGTCAACGACCAGGAGAAGTCGACCTCTTGGGGTTCGGGCATGGAGCAGCAGTTCATCGCCTTCGTTGTGGTGACGCTGAAGCACTACTTCCACCGCATCGAGCAGCGCGTCACACGCGAGATCGTCGATCCCAAGACCGAGCGCGCGAAGTTCGCCCTCGAGGGTCTGCTGCGCGGCGACACGAAGTCGCGGGCCGCGTTCTACGCCTCCGGGATCGTCAACGGCTGGCTGACCCCGAACGACGTCCGCGACCTCGAAGACAAGCCCCGCGTCGAGTGGGGCGACGAGCCGTACCGCCCCTACACGGGCTCCGAGCAGCCCATGGACGACGACACAGCAGCAGGAGACGAGGACGAAGATGACGACGCTCAGTGAGCCCGTCCGCGCTGCGGGCGGCTCCCAGGTCACGGAAGTGCGCACCCGGCCGCTCGACGAGACCGACGCCCGGATCGTGCGCGCGGCCGACGAGGAGGCTGCCCCGCGGTTCGTCGGGCACGCGGCCGTCTTCGACTCACGCACCGCGATCGGGAACCCGCTCCGGTGGGGTTGGTACGAGGAGATCGCCCGCGGTGCGTTCGACAAGACCCTCGCCGAGGGCGACGCGCGGTTCCTCGTCGACCACGACACACGGATGCTCGTCGGCCGGGTCACCGCCGGCGACCTGCGGCTGTCCACAGACGACATCGGCCTCGCCGTCGACGCCGACCTCGACCAGGAGGTCTCCTACGTCCGCGATTTCGCGCGCAACCTGGAGAAGCGGCGCATCACCGGGATGTCGTTCGGCTTCATCGTCGTCCGAGACGAGTGGTCGAGCATCGACGTCGAGGTCACCGGCCCCGACGGCAAGACCGAGACCCACGCCGCCGAGCTGCGCCGCATCATCGAGGTCAAGCTGCTCGAGGTCTCCGGCGTCACGTTCCCCGCCTACGAGGACACCGACGCCGGCCTCCGAGCGATGGTCGACGAGGTTCGCGTCGCACGCGGCCGCACCACCGACTCCCCCGCCACTGGCGGGGACCGTCCCGCGCCGGCTGACGCCACCCGGGACACCAGCACCGAGCCCGCGCCGGCTGATGCCACCCGGGTTCTCGCGATGCAGGACGAGCGCGCCAAGGCGCTCAACGCCCGCTACCCCAGCCTCGGCCGGTAGCACCCGCGTTCTCGCGGAACCCCCAACACCACACGTCCCGGAAGGACAGCATCATGACCAGCGCACGCATGCGCACCTTGCTCGACAAGCGGGCGACCGCCTGGCAGCAGGTGCAGGACATCCAGGCCCGCCGCGCCGCGGACGGCTACGAGCCGACCAAGGAGGACGGCGAGAGCTACACCCGCTCGCTCGACGACGTCGAGAAGCTCTCCCGCGACATCGAGGAGGAGGAGCGCTCCGAGCGCCTCGCCGCCGCGATGAACACCCCGGCGAGCGACCAGCGCGGCACCAGCCCGCGCCCCGGCGCCGGCGAGGGCGACCCGGAGGACGACCTGCCCGCCGCCTACCGGTCGGCGTTCAGCTCGTTCCTGCGCCGCGGTATCGGCCGCCTCAACCCCGACGAGCAGCGCATGCTCGAGCAGGGCTTCGTCGAGGACCGGGCCCTCGCGACCACGACCGGCTCCGCGGGCGGGTACACCGTGCCCAAGGAGTTCCTCGACAAGATGACCGAGGTGCAGAAGGCCTACGGCGGCCTCATGCAGCACGCCGAGGTCATCGACACCGACTCCGGTCAGGAGATGCTGTGGCCGACCAACGACGACACCGGCAACGTCGGTGCCATCGTCGCCGAGAACACCCAGGTCACCGAGCAGGACGTGGCGTTCGGCCAGGCGAGCTTCGCGACGTACATGTACACCTCGAAGATCGTCCGTGCCTCGTTCCAGCTGCTGCAGGACTCCGGCATCGACCTCGACTCGTGGCTGGCCCGCAAGCTCGGTGAGCGCATCGCCCGCGCCGCCGCGATCCACTTCGCGGTCGGCACCGGCTCCGGTCAGCCGCAGGGCCTGGTCACGGGTCTCACCAAGGTCGTCTACTCCGGCACCGATGGAGCGATCACGTTCGACAACCTCGTCGACCTCGAGCACTCGATCGACCCGGCGTACCGCAACGGCAACCAGCGGTACATCATCGCCGACAGCGCACTGCGCGGCATCCGCAAGCTCAAGGACGGGCAGCAGCGCCCGCTGTGGGTCCCGGCGCTCGCCGGCGGCGTGCCGTCGACGATCAACGGCCACCCCTACACCGTGGACAACTCGTTCGCGGCGCTCGCGGCCGACTCCAGGTCGGTCGTGTTCGGCGACATCCGCGCCGCCTACCTGATCCGCCGCGTCCGCGGTGGCCAGGTGCTGCGGCTCACCGAGCGCTACGCCGACTACCTGCAGGTCGGGTTCCTCGGCTTCCAGCGCCTCAACGGCATGGTGCAGGACACCAACGCCGCGGCGGCCCTGGTCGCGGGCACCGCCGAGTAGCCGGCAGCGACCGGGCGCGGGAGAGATAGCCCGCGCCCGGTCGCCGCACCACCAGCACGACCCGATGACCTGAGGAGGTCAGCATGGCCAGCAAGAGCAAGACCGACACCCCGGTGGACATCGTCGCGGTGCCCTCGCTCCGCGCGGACGGCACCCCGGACCAGACCGCCGGCTTCGTCACCCTCGACGAGGACGGTGCGAAGGCGCAGAAGGAGGAGAAGGCGTCGGCCGACAAGGTCTCCGCCGAGCTCCAGGACCAGGTCGACCAGGTCTGATGTCCGAGCCCCGGCCCTGGCGGCGTCACGGTAAGGACCGCCGCCAGGGCCGCGGCGAGGTCACCTCGCCGCGCGAGACCGAACGACCCGAGCGGCCCGAGCGCGAGGCCGCGGCTGAGGTGATGCGCCCGCAGGAGCCGTCCGAGAGCGAGCGGAGGTGACGCTGTGGTCGACCTCGACGATCTGAAGACATTCATGCGGATCACCACCGCCGATCAGGACGAGATCCTCGAGGAGGCGCTCGCCGCCGCGAACGACTACGTCCGCGAGAAGACCGGCATCGTCATGACCGCCGCACCGGACGCACCGCCCACCAACGTTCGCGTGTACGCCTCCGGCCGAGCGCTGGTGCTGCCGTACATCCGCCTCGACCAGGACGCGATCCTGACCGTCACCGACCCGCACGGCAACACCGTGGAGCTCGCCGACTGCGACGTAAACGGCCGATCGGGCATCATCACCGTGCCTCGCGTCAAGGGCGGCTCGTGGACCGTCTCGCTGAACCTGCCGAAGGCGTCCGAGTCGCTCGAGCTGGCGGTCAAGATCATCGCCGAGCACCTGTTCGGCATCCAGCGCGGCACCGGCGGCGTCGGCCCCCGACAGGCCGCCTACGGGCGCCAGGAGGGCGACCGGCCCGCCATCGGGTTCGCCATCCCGCACCGCGCCAAGCAGCTGATCGAGCCCTACGTGGTCCCGGGGATCGGCTGATGGGCCAGGTCACTCGAATCGGCGAGGTCCTCGACGCCGTCCTAACGCTCGTCGGCGACGTGGCTACTGCGGACCCGCTCGGGGACGGCAGCAAGTTCCAGGTCCTCGACGGCCCGAAGGTCGGATACGTCATGGAGAACGCGATCTGTGTCGGCCTCACGGACGGACCCGAGCGACCCGGTTACGCGGCAGCAATCGAACCAGCTGCCGGGCTCGGCCGCACACGCACCATCGAGCGAGTCACCATCAGCTGCTTGCTGACGATGTCCACCGGCGACTCCGATGACGGCGTGCTCGCGCGGCTACGCACCGCCGCCACCACGGTGCTCGCCGGTATCGACGACGCACTGCGAGACCAGTCCGTGAAGCGCCCGATTTGGTCGCGGGCTGGACTCTCGGGCCAGCACGAGTGGATCCCGGTGCTGCACCAAGCCGGCGCCACCGTGAACGTCCTGTTCGCCGTCGAAGCGACGTGCTTGCTGTGACCGCGAGCACCGGAGACGTGACAGTCGGGCAGCTGCGGCGGCTGCTTCGCGACCTCTCCAGCGCACCGAAGACCATCCAGCGCGGCACCCGCGCTGTGATGCGAAGCGAGGGATCGCAGGTGCTCGCCGATGCACGCGCGAACGCTTCATGGTCGAGCCGGATCCCGCGAGCGATGCGCCTCCAGGTCACCCTCAGCGGATCCAACCCCGGGGTGGTCATCCGAGTCGATCGCAACGCGGCCCCGCACGGCCGCGTCTACGAAGGCATGGTCGGCGCCACGTTCCGGCACCCGGTGTTCGAGCAGCCCAACCGGCCCACCGTGTGGGTCGCCGAAGACGCCCGCCCCTATCTGGTCCCGGCTGCCACCGCGGCCGCTCCGCGCCTGCAGCGCGCGGTCGCGACGGCCGCCAGCCAAGCGCTGTCCGAGAACAACCTCTGAGGAGACCACCGATGGCTCGCAAGAAGCGCGCGATCTCGCGCGATGGCCGGGTGCTGATGAAGCACGCGGCCTCCGGTAACACGGCGTGGATGAGCAAGCCCACGATCCCCCATCACCGTCAGGCGGGCTGGGCGCTCGCCGACGCCACGACCGACCAGCCGCCGGCTGGCGACAACGGATCGCCCGGTGAGGGCGGCTCCAACCCCGAGAACGGAGAACAGGCATGAGCACCACCATCCCGGAGTCGGACCGCTTCTTCGCGGTCGAGATCTCCAAGGTCTTCTGGCTGCCCGCTGTGGCAGGCACCGAGCCCACGCGTCCGGAGATCACCGCGGGCACCGAGCTCGCCAACGAGATCGTCGACCTCGCCGGGTGGGACCCGACCCCGAACGCATTCAGCGTGAACACGCTCGGGTCCAGGTTCTCCCCGTCGATGACGGGCCGCACCTCGATGCAGGCCGCGACGATCACTTACGCCGCCTCGCTCGACGGGCAGGACGTCCGCACCGTGCACGACGTGGGCGACAAGGGGTTCCTCCTGATCGCCGATGGCGGTGACGAGCCCGGCTACCCGGCCCAGCTGTTCCCGGCGACGGTCTCGGCGATCACGCCGCTGCGGACGGTGGCCGAGCAGGAGCACCGTCTGACGGTGTCCTACTCGATCCCAAACAAGCCGCGCCAGGTCACCCTCCCTGCCGCCGCTGCCTGATGGGCGCGCGGGACCGGATCGAGGGCAAGGAGCGTCGCTCGACGACGATCTTCCGTGTCCCGCTCGCTGACCCCACGCAGGCTGAGGAGGCCCTGGAGGACGCGCGGACGTTCCTCACGGCTGAGACGGCCAGAGACGCGCAGGCCGGCGCTGGCGCCCCGTCGCAGGCCACCCTGGAAGCTCAGGAGGTCTACGACGGGGCGCTCGCGCGCGTCGAGGAGTGCTTCGAGCCGGTGGAGCTCGTAGCGCTGGAGCCGGCGGAGTTCGAGGAGCTGCTGGCCGAGTACGCCGGCGAGGACGGCGAGCTCGACGTCGAGACGTTCCGACCCGCTCTGGTCGCGGCGTGCGTCATCGATCCCGAGCTGAAGGACCCGGCCTGGTGGGCGGAGCAATTCGAGTCGAAGAAGTGGGCGCTCGGTGAGCGTGAGGCCATGTACGTGGCGTGCTGGCGCCTCAACTTCTCCCCGCCGCGGGGCCGCCTGGGAAAAGACTGACCCGGGACCACCTGTTCGCGGCTCGCATGCGCTACTGCGGGCCGAAGGGTATCCCGCTCGATGAGTTCCTGTCCTGGCCGCAGACCAGCCAGGACGCGGCGCTGGAGTGGCAGGCGCACGAGCAGCGCCGCTGCGGTCAGTGCGGTTACCACCCCGAGGAGCACCCGACCGGGGTGCACGCGCACGTCGATGTCTGTCCCGGCTGCGCAGCCCGCGCGAAGGGCGAGAAGGCCGCCACAGCGGCCGACGACGGCGCAGCGGTCCGACTGGCCACCGGGTCGCTGGGCACCTGCCAGCGGTGCATCACAGAGCACCAGGCGAACGTGAATCACCCACCGCCCCGATCCCGGCATAGCCCGGGCCACTGACGTCAGAAGCCCCGGGGGTGAGTCTTGGCAACCACCGGCGCCCAGCGTGACGTTCGCATTCGGCTCGAGTCCTCCTGGGAGGGAGCCGGGTTCGACCTCGCCACCCGCGCGGTCACGAAGTACGAGACCGACTACCGGCGCATGGCGCAGATGCAGATGCGTGCCGAGGCGGAGATGGCCGAGGCCGCGAAGAAGCGCGCTGCGGAGATCGAGGCGGCGAACAAGCGGCAGATGTTGGCGATGGAGGGCGCCGGTCGGGTGATCCTCGGCCTGGCGGGCGCCACGGCCGCCGGCCTGGTCCTCGCCACGGCGGCCGCGATCGACTGGGAGTCGGCCTGGGCGGGCGTCCGCAAGACCACCGACGGTAGCTCGGAGCAGATGTCGGCCCTGGAGGGCGAGCTCCGCCAGCTCGCGCGCACGCTGCCGTCAACGCACACAGAGATCGCTGCAGTCGCGGAGGCCGCCGGCCAGCTCGGTGTGAAGCGGGAGGATGTCGCCGAGTTCACCAGGGTCATGATCGACCTGGGTGAGACCACCGACCTGTCAGCGGATCAGGCCGCGACCTCGATCGCCCAGCTGATGAACATCATGGGCACCGCCGGCGACGACGTCGACGAGCTCGGCGCGACGATCGTCGCTCTCGGCAACGCCGGCGCCTCGACCGAGTCGCAGATCCTGCTGATGGCTCAGCGGATCGCCGGTGCCGGCAAGCTCGTGGGTGCAACCGAGGGTGAGGTCCTGGCGACCGCGTCGGCTCTGGCGTCGATGGGTGTCTCGGCCGAGCTCGGCGGTGGCGTGGTCTCGCGGGTGCTGCAGGACATCTACTCCGCCGTCCAGTCCGGTGGCGAGGAGGTCGAAGGCTTCGCACGGATCGCGGGCATGTCGGCGCAGGAGTTCTCCGACGCTTGGCGCGAGGACCCGATCCGCGCGCTGGCGTCGTTCGCCGACGGCCTGAACGGCGTCGAGGCGTCCGGTGGGAACGTCATCACCACCCTGACCGACCTCGGCATCAAGTCGAGCGAGGAGCAGCGGATCCTGCTGCAGCTGATGGCCAACACGGACCTGCTGACCGACTCGCTCGACCTGCAGGCGCAGGCGTGGAACGAAAACACCGCGCTGATCGATGAGGCGAACCAGCGCTACGCGACCACTGAGGCCCGTCTGCAGGTCGCCCGGAACCAGATCACGGACGCCGCGATCGACATCGGCGGCACTTTCCTCCCCGCTGTGGCGGACGCGACGAAGGTGGTCGGCCAGTTCGCAGCGGGGTTCTCGGCGCTCGACGCTCCAGGGCAGCGTTTCGTGACCATCCTTGGTGCCGGCGTGACCGGTCTCGGGTTGCTCACCGGCGGAGCTCTCATGGCGGTGCCGAAGCTGAAGGAACTCACCGCCACGGTATCCGCGCTGCGGGCTGGCTCGTCACTGCTCGGCCGCAGCGTCGGCAATGTCGCGAACCTGCTGATGGGCCCTTGGGGTGCGGCACTCGCGGCCGCGGGTGTCGCGCTCGCGATCTACACCCAGCGGCAGGGTGAGGCGAAGCAACGCACCGACGCTCTGCGGGCGAGCCTGGACGAGATGGGCAAGATCACCGATGACACCGCCCGCACGCTCAACGAGGCATTCGCAACGACGAAGGTCGACTGGCTGACCGACGACATCCGGCTCATGGGCACCTCGATCCGGGAAATCATGGACGAGGTCGGCGTCAGCGCCGAGGACGCCCGCGGCTACATCGAGGGCAACGCCGACGCCGTCGCCCGCGTCAACGCCCAGATGGACGCCTACCGCGAGCAGGGCGGCACCTTCACGATGCACCTGGCGCAGGCGAACGCGCTGAACGACTTCCTGGACGAGCACAGCGACGCACTGGTCGAGGCCACCGACCAGCAGGAGTATCTCGCGGAGGCGACGGGCGGCACCGCGCAGAGCCAGGAGGAGGCCGCGGCCGCGACGGCTGCCGCCACCGCCGAGACGGAGGCGCTCACCGCGGCGAACGAGGAGCTGCTGGCGTCCTACGCCGAGGCCGACGGCGCATTCATCGACCTGCTCGGCGGGTACCAGTCGGTGATCGACAAGAACACCGAGGTAGCGCAGGCGACCGCTGATTCCACCGAATCCTCCGAGGACTCGTGGCAGGACTACTACGACGGGTTCTCGGTCTCGCTGGCCGACTATCTCGCAGAGCTCGATGCCATGGTTGCCGCGCAGCAGGCATGGGAAGCCAACATGCTGCTGCTGTCGGGCCGGGTCTCGCAGGGCGTGCTCGACCACCTGGCGACGCTCGGCCCCGAAGGCGCTCCCCTCGTCGCTGCCCTCGTCGACGCCTCCGACGACGAGCTAGCCCGGCTCGAGGCGGTCTACGGGCAGCAGGCCGACAACGCCACCGCGGCGTTCGCTGAGAACCTAGCCGCAGCCGGGCCGATCCTCGGCCAGATCGGCGCCCAGCTCGGCGCCGAGGCGGCCGCAGAGGCGGCGTCCGCAGTCGCGTCCGGTGAGAAGACGATCCAGGACGTCATCAACGAGTACTCGCTGCAGGGCGTGACGTTCGATGTCGACGCGGACACCGGGCCCGCCGACGCCGCCCTTCAGGACTTCATCAACCGGCGCCGTCACCTGACCATCCAGGCGCGCGTGAATGCAGACCCGAACTACAGCCCGGCGACCTCGCAGAACATGATCTACCGGGCTGGAGGCGGCCCGATCACCGGCCCCGGTACATCGACGTCGGACTCGATCCCGCTGATGGCGTCGAACAACGAGCACATGTGGTCCGCTGCCGAGACCGCGGCCGCTGGCGGCCACGCGGCCGTCGCGGCGCTGCGAGCCTCGGCGCTCGCGGGCACCTTGCGCTCGATGCCCACGGGCGCCGGCACGGTGAGTGCGCCGAGCACCAGCGCCGGCGGGGCACCAGGCCACGGGTCCGGAGCGTCCTACCAGTTCGATCTTCAGGTCGACGCCGCACCGGGGTACGCGATGGAAGTGGCTCGGCTCTTCGCGACGGAGATCAAGACGAGCCTTGGCGATGCGATGGCTGCTGCTGGCGTGAGTGGCGCGGAGGTGCTGTGAACCTCGTACTGGCATCCACGCAGCCGGTGGTCGTCCCGGAGAACCCGTGGCCTGGGATCGAGCTCACCTGGACCTCACCTGACGGTTCACGGACGTGGTCGCTGACGAACGAGCTGTCACCGGTGCGGCTGGCCGGGACCCGCGGCTTGGGTAAGCCGCCGTCGACCAGGTACGCCGACGAGGCTCCCGGGCTGCCAGGCTCCCGCTATCGCGGGCACCGGGTGAATGAGCGCGAGGTGTTCTGGCCGTTCCTGGTCCTGGCCGGAGCCGACACGCAGGAGCACCTGGACGTCGAAGCTGAGTTCTGGCAGTCGCTCAGCTACGAGGAGCAGGGCACGTGGCGGGCGATCACCCCAGACCGTGGCGCCCGGTCGTTGCGGTGCCGGCTGGAGCGCGATGACACGGTCTGGGATCTCGCCCCGGGGTTGATGGAGTGGACACAGCAGGCGGCCTACCTGGTGGCGGATCAGCCGTTCTGGACCTCGGACCCGATCGTGCGGGTGTTCGGCGCTGCCGACGGTGCCCGGTTCGCTGACCCGGCCACCCCGGAGCTGTGGCGCATCTCCTCGGCCTCGACGCTGAGCACGGCGACGATCCCGAATCCCGGTGACGTGGCGGGTGCACCGGTGTGGGCCTACGACGGGCCGTTCGACTCCGCCTACGGCGGCTTCGAGGGCAAGCACATCGTCATCCCGTTCGCCGTCGCTGAGGGCAAGTCGCTCGTCGTGGACTCCAGCCGTGAGGACCGGCGGGCCCTGCTGGTCGACACCCCGGACCTGACCGGGCTGGACGCGGTGCAGCAGGTGCAGGCGATCCACGCTGCGGCGCTCGCCGGCGGCGTCGACCGGACCAAGGACCTGGGCGGGGAGACGGCGTTCGCCGAGATCCCGAAGGGAGCCAACGTGACCCTCGACGTCGGCATGGTCGGCACCGGGACCGTGCGGGTGCTGCTGACGCCGCGGCACGAGCGGGCTTGGGGCTGACGTGGACGAGATCGACATCCGCGTCTACTCCAAGACGTTCGAGCGACTCGGGTGGGTCGGTGACCCGCTGTCGGTCACGGCCACGCCCCGGCACAACCAGCAGCCCTCAGGCCAGCTGGTCGTGTCAGAGGCGGCCGTCTCGACGCCGCTGCTGCTCGAGCCTGGCGCCCGCGTGGTGATCCGCCACCGGGATGAGGTCGTGCTGAGTGGCCCGTGCCGGCTGGTCTCCTGCGAGGGCCGCATCGGCGCACGGAAGTACACGATCCAGGTGCAGGACGACTGGCGGCTGCTGCAGCGGATGCTGGGCTGGCAGGTGCCCGGCTCGGGGCTCGGGTCGCAGACCTCGGAGTACGACGTGCGCACCGGGCCCGCGGAGACCGTGGTGAAGCAGCTGGTGGCGGCGAACTCATCCCGGCTCGGGCTGCCGGTGACGGTGGTCCCGACCCAGGGTCGCGGCGCAACGATCACGGTGCAGTCCCGGATGGACCGGCTCAACGACGTGCTGTTCCCGCTCGTGGACCAGGCGGGCATCGGTGTCACGGTGCGGCAGAGCGGGGCCGGGCTGCGGGTCGACTGCTACACCCCGGCCGTGTTCCCGCTGAACCTGTCCGAGGCGGCGGGAACGGTCGCAGGGATGTCCTGGTCGCGGCGGCCGCCGGAGATGACCCGTGTCGTGGTCGGCGGCCCGGGTGAGGGCACGGCCCGAGTGTTCCGCTCCCGGGTGAGCTCGACGCTGGAGACAGCGTGGGGTGACGTCATCGAGGGGTACATCGACGCCCGTGACATCAAGGCCGACGACCCGAACCGGAACGCGCTCATGGACGCCCGCGGCGACGCCGCGCTCGCGGAGGCCGGACTGAAGTACGGGCTCTCAGTGCAGCTGCTCGAGACGTCGATCTTCCGATACGGCGGCACCGGTGTGCACGTGGGCGATCTGGTTCAGATCGAACCCCAGCCAGGTGCAGCACCGATCACCGACGTGCTCCGCGAAGCGACTCTCTCCTGGAGCAAGGACAACGCCGTCCCGCGGTGGACACCCGTCGTGGGCGATCGCAGCGACGACAACGACAAGAAGTTGGCCACGGTCCTCGGCCGCGCTATCGCCTCGCTCCGCAGGCTGCAGAAGGGAACCTGACATGCCCGTCACCTCATCCATCGGCTACGCCGGCACCGTCGACGAGACCGACTGGGCGCGGTACGCCGGCGCGATGGGCGCCCGGTACACCGTGGCAGGCCCCGGCGACCTCGCGGCCTCGGTCAACACAGCTCAGGCCCGGACCGTCCGGATCGCCCCTGGCGTAGCCATCGGGTGCGGTGTGATCGACACCGTCAGCACGACCGATGTGCAGCTGCCCGTGGTCTCCTCGGGAAGTCGCTGGTTCCTGATCGTGCTCAAGCGGGTCTGGGGTGCGACCAAGGCGTCGACGATCACGTTCGTCAACATCCCCCAGACCGGCATCACTCTGCCGGCTCGGGCCACCACCCCAGGCACCGAGGACGACCAGCCGCTCGCTCTCGCGCTCGTGAGCGCGAACCAGGCGCAGGTGCAGAACCTGATCGACGCCCGTGTGTGGTCGACCAACGGCGGCGCCGTCGCTCGTGACGACATCGTGCGCCAGTACCTGACCCAGGTCGGCTCGACCGTCACGATCGGGAATGTCCTGCACGTCCGCCAGATGGCCGGCAACACCAGCGCCGCCTGGGTGTCCTACGACCTGAGCGACCAGCGCGGCACTCGTCCGAGCATCCTCATCGCACGTGACGGCGCCTACAACCAGGTCACGACACCTGGGTCGTGGCTGGTGGGTGCGGCCGCCGCGAGCACCGAGACCGAGGGCGATGTGGTGGGCGTGGGTATGTCCCACGTCGTCGGCAACACCCAGACCGCTCCGACGCGGCTGAACCTGCCGCAGGCGGGCTTGTATGCGATCGGGTTCCGGGTCGCGTTCGCTTCCACGGCGGCGCTGCTGGCCCATGGTCACCTCGGAGTCTGGGCCGGATCCGGCATGGCGCCGTCCTCCCAGGTCCCGATCTGCACGGTCGAGTACGGGGGCGGAAGCCGAACGGCGTATCTGTCGATGACCGACACCCGGTGGGTGCGCGGTGGAACCCAGCTGGGCGTGCGGATCATCGCGACCGCGAACGTCAGCATTCAAAACTGGCGCCTGTGGGCGACCTGGCTCGGAAACTGAGAGGGCATCCCCATGGTTCTGTTCCTGCACACCCAGGTCCGCGACGCCGCAACCGGTGAGCTCCTGGAAGCTCTGCGCGGCCAGACGGTCACCGTCTGCCTTCAAGGCACCAACACCCCGCTGGAGATCACCGAGGCGCCCTCTGGGGTGCCGGTGCCCGGCGCGGTCCTCAAGGTCACCGAGCAGTTCGCCGTGCCCTCCTTCAACACCCCGGACGACATCTTCACGGTGGACGTCGTCGCAGCGAACGGCGCCCGCGCCACCCTGCAGTCTTTCGAGGGTGGGATCTTGGCCGCCCAGCAGGCGCGCGCCGCGGCCCAGCAGGCGCTCGCGGCCGCGCTGCTGGCACAGCAGGCAGCTGAGAACGCGGCGCTGGCAGCGGGACCGCTGCCACCTGGTGGCACCACTCAGCAGGCTCTGGTGAAGGCGTCCGACGTCGACCGGGACGTCGTGTGGGGTGACGTCAGTTCCGGCCCTGGTGGAGAGGGCACGGTCACCGCGGTTGGTGGCGTCGCACCTGACACCACCGGCAACGTGCCGCTCACCCCGGACAACATCGGCGCTGCGGCGACCACACACAGCCACCCCGCCAACCAGATCACGGCCGAGAACGGCGCCCAGCTGCCAGTGGCTGCGATCCCCGACATCCCCGCTGGGAAGGTCACGGCCGGCACCTTCGACGCCGCGCAGATCCCGAACTTGAGTGCGAGCAAGATCAACACCGGCGTGCTCGGCGCGGATCGCATCCCCACCGATCTCACGACCTACGTGCGATCGACACAGGCCACGGCAGCGGAGGGTGACCTGCTCGGCGTCGGACCCGGCAAGGCCGTCGTGCCGGTCACCGTCGAGGCGGCCGACGCCGGGGACATCGACTATGACGGCTCGACGACGGTCGCCGACCGTATCGCCGAGCTGCTCACCGACGTGGCCGCGCTCAAGACCACCGGTCCGTCGGTCACCAACACGGCCATCCCGGTCATCTCGGGCACGTTCGAGGTCGGTGAGACGGTCAGCACGACCACCGGCTCGTGGGACCCGACCGCCGACTCCTACACCTACGAGTGGCAGCGTGACGGCTCGGCGATCAGCGGCGCCACGAGCGATGACTACGTGCTCACCTCGGCGGACCTGGGCACCAACAAGGTCCGGGTCAAGGTCACCGCGATCAAGGCCGGCCACACCAGCGGTGTCGCGTTCTCCACGCCGATCTCGGTCACCGCGGACCTGATGTACGTGGGCCTGGCCGACGTCTTCGAGTCGGCCAACACCTCCTCGGACGTCACCCTCGTCCGCGGCGGCAGCGTGCAGGAGGGCGACTACCTCGTCGCGATCCTCGGGTCTGGTCACAACGCGGCCACCGCCGACTTCTCAGCGCAGTCCGGGTCCGGTACCTGGGCCCGGCTCGGCCCGGCATGGCCGGGTACCGGTTCGGCAGCCAACCGCGTCTGCGGCATCTTCGGCCACGTGGTCGGGTCGCTCGGGATCGAGCCGGACGAGTACGTGTTCGCTCACACCCCAGGGACCGCGACCGCCAAGGCCGGTCAGCTCCTCGTGTTCCGCTACGTCAACCCCGCGGCGCCGGTCAACGTCGCCGTGACGGACTACCTCGGGACCTCGATCAGCAACGGCCGGCGCACCGCCGACCTGGCGGTGACGAAGGCCGGCGCGATCATGCTGTTCGTCGGTTGGAAGGAAGGCTCGAGCTCCTCCAACGTCACGGTCAACGCGCCGCCCGCTGGGATGACGCACGTCGACCAGACCATCGGCGGTGAGCTCGGGGTCTCCTCGATCACCGTCATCGAGTCCTACGTCCAGGACGTCGACGCCGGCGCGACCGGTACCCGCGACATCGTCTGGTCGGCGGCCACGAACCCGCGCGCGCAGGCGATCGTCCTGCAGGGGGTCTGATGCCCACCATCAAGTCCGTGGTCGTGGTCGACGGGCAGGCGCTCACGTTGACGCCCTCGACCGGCGGAGCAGGCGAGGCGATCCTCAACACCTCGGCACCCTCGATCTCCGGCATCCCGGAGACCGGGCGGACCCTGGTCGCCAGCACCGGCGAGTGGTCGGTGACGGGGCTCTCGTTCGCCTATCAGTGGCGCCGGTCAGGTTCACTCATCGCCGGCGCCACGGCCCCCTCCTATGAGGTTGCCGTGGCCGACGAGGGTCGGCTGATCAGCGTCACGGTGACGGCCACCCGCTCCGGCTACTCGGCAGGCTCGGCGACCTCGGGAAGTGTCCTGGCGGAACCGCCGACCGTGGTGCTGCCCGAGCCCACGGCGACGCTGTGGTTCCGGATGCCCGAGTACACCTCCCCCCGGTACTGGGCGCACTACTTCCCGCCCTACCCGCCCTCGCTGGTGGTCAACGGCTCCGGTGGCAACACCGCCGGCACCAACTACTACAACACCGGCTACCTGGCCCTGAACGGCGAGTCCGGTGCGCACGCCGCCTACGGTGGGCTGCTGCGGGATATGCCGATCCGGCAGAACGCGCCGTGGCCGACCTCGCCGACCTGGCAGTACAACGCGATCCGCGAGGACATCGTCCTGGCCCGCCGGTTCGGCATCCACGGGTTCATGTGCGACATCCTCGGCAGCTCAGGGAACAACTGGAACGTTGCCGAGTGGATGTTCGACGCCGCGTCAGAGACCATCGGCGGTGTCCGGTCGTTCCCGGGCTTCTACGCGATCCCGATGCTGGACGGCAACGGCGGCACCGGGCAGGGCACCTCCGCCAACGCCGCGACCGCGCTCAACACGCTGCTGTCCAAGGCATGCGCGCTGCGGGTCGAGGGCGACTACGTCGTCTCGACCTACCGCCCGGAGAACTTCGGCGCCCTCGGCTCGGCCGCTGCCGCCGCAGGGTGGTGGGACGACGTGATCAACCGGCTGCGCAACACCTACGGCAAGAACGTGCGGACCTGGCACTGCTTCGGCAACCCGGCCAACGCCACCGCGTTCCGCAACTCCGCGAACCCGCAGGAGGTGACCGGCCGCTGGGGTCTGGGCGGCGCTGACCCCGGCATCATCTCGAGCACGTCAGCGGCCAGCTACATCACCCAGGCTCACACCGCCGGCGAGCGGGCCATGCTCACCATCTTCCGTGGGTGGCAGCGGCCCAAGCATCGCGAGTTCGACGAGTCCAAGGGCACCCAGGCGCTCCGTGCGGCGTGGGCTCGAATGCGGGCGCTCGCGGGCCCGAACGACGTGGCGCAGGTCTCCTCCTGGAACGACTACTCCGAGACGCACCACATCGGCGTCAGCGCTGCGACAGGCGGCGCCTACGCCGCCGTCTCGGCATGGGAGGCGGCCAAGTGGTTGCGTGGCTCGGCACCGCAGATCGTGCGGGACGCCGTCGTGGTGTCCTCCCGCGCCCGTACCGCGTCCCCGACGATCACCGGCGGGCAGACACAGTTCATGGCGCAGCGCTCCGGCACGGGCCGCTCTGCGGTCACGCACGAGGTGGAGGTGGGCACCTACCTGACGATGTCCGACGTCGTCCGGGTGCAGATCGGTTCCAACGTCCACACCTACACCGCACCGGCCGGCGAGTACTACGTCCGGTTCCCGATCGCCGCCGGCGCCATCAAGGTCACCACCGACCGCGGCGTCGAGCTCACCGCTCCATGGGCGGTGCGCTCGAGCAGCGGCAACGACGACTGGCAGTACTTCGCCGCCTACGCCGTCGGCAGCACCCAGTACACCGCGGGCCAGTCGAACCCGACACCCGCCTAGCCCTCAGCTCCACACGAACCGATGGCCCTCGGCCAGATCGGAGGCTCTGCCATGTCCACCCCACTCGAGCTCATCGAGGACGACCAGGCCCCGGAAGTCGCTGCCGTCCCCGCTGAGCAGATCCCGCCGTTCCCGGAGGAGCTGATCGAGGGAGTCGCTGACGACCCCGACGCCCCTGACCTGGACGAGCTGGACCGCGCCGACGCCGAGACACGCTGATGGCGCTGCCCACCGTCGCCGAGCGGGTTCGCCGCGCTACCGCCGCCATCGGCAAGGGCGCCAACTTCGCCGGCATGTGCGAGAAGTTCACCCGCGGGCACTTCGGGTTCCCGGCGCGGTACGCCTCCGCGCGCCTGGCCCGGATCGCATCCCAGGGCGCCGGCGGCTGGCACGCCGGCGACTACAACGCCCCCGCCGGGGTGCCGGTGTTCTTCGACCTGCACTACGGCAAGAACGCCTCCTACGACCACGTCGCCATCAGCGTGGGCGGCGGGTACTGCATCAGCACCAGCGCCGGCCCTGGCGGCACCGTGGCGAAGGTCCGCATCAAGGACCTCGAGCGGGCCTGGGCAGGCGTCGGCTGCGACTACCAGGGCTGGGCCGAGATCTACCACGGCCAGCGCGTCTACACGAAGCCGAAGGCCAGCACGCCGCCCAAGCAGGCGCCCAGCGGCGGGCTCACCATCCCCGGAGTCACCTCCTCCCGCGACTACCCCTACGCGGCGATGTCGACCAGCTCGACGGCCTCGAACCTGGACAAGGCGTGGGCGACGCTGCTGTTCGCGGCGGGTTACCGCACCCGCTACCTCAAGGACCGGATGCGGAAGTGGCTGCAGGCGTCCAACGTCGCCGAGTACGACGGCCCAGCCGGCACCGCCAAGGCCCACGACAAGGCCCAGATGAAGGCGCTGCAGCGGGTCCTGCGCTCGCGGCGCTACTACCTCGGCGCAATCGACGGCATCCGCGGTCCGCTGATGCTCGCCGGCGAGGCGAAGTGGCTCAACTCCCAGGCACCCAACGTGGTGCGGATCATCCGCACCGGAAAGTGAGTACTCCCATGCAAACCGCAACCCGCATCCTCTGGAAGGTCGCGACGCTGCTGCTCGCGATCCTGATCGGCCTGGCGTTCACGCTAGCCCTGCTGGCCGACCCCGCGCACGCCTCGACCGGTGCCGAGCTCGCACCGACGCCGGCGATCACCTTCGGGCTGGACTGGATCGCAGGGCTCAACCTGCTGGTCTCGCTGGTGCTGCCCGCGTTCGTCGCGTTCGTCACCACGCGGCTGACGCAGTCCCGCACCAAGGTCGTGCTGCTGGCCGGCCTGAACGCCCTCACGGCCGCGCTGGGCGAGCTGCTCCGCACCGCCAGCGAGGGCGCTACCTACGACGCCGGCACCGCGCTCCTGACGTTCGTCGCCGGCCTCGTGGTGTCCTGGCTCGCCTACGACAAGGCGTGGAAGAAGGCCGGCATCACCTCCGAGACCGTGGGGCGCGGCCGCGTCGTCGAGGGCACCTTCACCGACGGGGCCGGCCGGCACGCCGCTAACGGCGCAGAGCCGGTCTGAGTCGTGCGAGGCGACCACACCAACCGGCGGCTGTGGCCCCGCATCAACGGCCGGCGCGGGACGTACCTGCTGTTCAAAGGTCTGCTGTTCATCTTCATCGGACTGGCCTACCTCGTCCCCACGCCCT
Source organism: Pseudactinotalea suaedae (assembly GCF_009733815.1). Classification (GTDB taxonomy): domain Bacteria; phylum Actinomycetota; class Actinomycetes; order Actinomycetales; family Beutenbergiaceae; genus Pseudactinotalea; species Pseudactinotalea suaedae. The sequence continues at coordinate 41,833 of NZ_WNXY01000014.1, read as the reverse complement.
CACCCGGAACCGAACGCTCCTTGTCGTTCCTGCTGGAGTTCCGAATCCCGTTCTGGGCGATCGGCGTGGGCTGGTTCCTTGCAGGCCTGGTCGGCATCGTCGGGGCGTTTTTCCGCAAGGACGGGTGGGCGTTCGGCATGCTCGCTGCCGTGGCGTCGGGGTGGACCCTGATCTACCTGATCAGCTGGGCCACCGGCGGATCGCCCCGCGGGTACTTCCTGGCCTTGCCGTTCGCTGCGATCGCCGGCGCCACCATCATCGTCTCGGGGATGGTGTCGGCGGGCGAGGTGCTGCGTCAACGTCCGGACGGCGGCGGGTGAGCGGCGCACTGGCCTGGTGGCAGCTGCTGATCGGCGCCGTCGTCACCGTGGCCGGCTCGTGGGTCGCTGCCCGGTACGCGAACCGGGCGTCGGTGAAGGTGGCTCAGGTCTCGGTCGAGGAGGGTGCGTTCTTGCGGGCGGAGGGGATCTACAAGAACGCCATCTCTCGACTGGAGGAGGAGCTCGACGTCGAGCGGAAAGCCCGGCAGGCGCTCGCCGCCGAGTTCAAGACCGCTCGTGAGGAGTGGAAGACCGAACGCGGCGAACTCCAGGCGCGCATCGAGACCCTCGAGAAGGCCTGAACCGCACCGCCACGATTCTGAGCCCCGCTCGACCCATCACAGGGTCGGGCGGGGCACATTCGTCGTACCCGGGTGCGACGCTCCGTGCCGTGGTGGGAGCCTGGTACGACGATCAGGAGCAGCTGCTCAACGGGTTGCCCGTACCGACGCGCTTCACCGAAGCTGGCTGGCCACCGATCCCGATCGTCGCCCGCCTGGTGTGGGAGTCCGGGGAGAAGTACGTCGACACCGTCGCTGAAGCGTGGACCCGTGCGGCGGTGCTGGTCGAGCAGCTCGACCCACGTTCACCCTTCCGGGGAGTCTGGATCCCCGCCGAGGACGTTGTACGTCGCCGCCGGGGTCCGAGTCAGCAATAGGACGTAGAAATGCCATCCCGGCCTTGTCGGTGACAAGGGGCTGGTGTATACTAGTGCATAAGCCAGGCAACCGGTTTGGCGAAACTCAATAGGGACGAAAGGAGGTACCCCCTCATGGCCAAGGGTCAGCGACCCGAGGACCTTGTCGCACTGGCAGAGTCACAGGGCTGGGAGAGCAAGTCGACCAAGAACGGTTGGCATCTCATACCACCCGATCCGACGAAGCCGATCGTGGCGCTCCACAGGACACCAAGCGATCATCGTTGGTTCCAGAACGCACTGCAGCGACTGAAGAGGTCGGGCCTGATCACCGGCTAGTTGTGATCAGACCTACGGGTGGTGAGGTGGTAGCCGTCGCGCCAACGGCGGCTACCACCAAACCATAGGACCAACGCCGCTCATGAGCAACCGGTACCGACCGACTCCCTACCGAACACCGAGAGAGGAAGTGAATCCAATGACCACGGCCACGTGGTACGCCGACATCGACTTTGTCTCCCCCCGGCCCTTGACCGAGGACGACATCGATGACGCGCTCACCAAACTGCTCGACCGTGGAGGCGTTGTTAGCGTCTCCCGCGACGGCAGTAAGGGAGGCGCATCGTTCACAGTAGATGCCGAGACGGCCACCGAGGCATCTGCGGTCGCTGCATCAACCATCACTCGCACTGTTCCTGGCCTCGGCCAGGACAGCATTGTGAGGCTTGACATCCGCACTGAGGAAGTAGCTCAGGCAGATGCCGAAGCTCCGTCCATCCCCGATCTCGTCGGCTACGCCGAGATCGCCACACTGGCCGGTGTGTCTCGCCAGCGTGCGAGGGAGTTCGCCGAGAAGGCAGACTTTCCCGTCGCAGTGGTGGAGACATCCTCCGGACCGTTGCGGTTGCGGACGGCAGTTGAGCGGTGGATCGCTCATCGCAAGACGCCCACGCGCGGATAGTACGCGCCGGGCATAGCAGGCAGGGCCCCTCATCCGTTCCAGGGTGAGGGGCCCTGCTGCATTGGCCGAACCGCCATGCTCAGACACCCGCGCCCGCTCGCGCTGCCACAATCTGACCGACCTACTCGGGTCGTGTGGGTGAAGTCAGGTCTTAGTGATCAGCGTGATCATGACCCAGCCGGGTACGTCGCCGCGGTCCGGCTCGGCCCACAGAGCGGCCCAGCGCCGCCGGAGAGCTTTCATGTCGGTGTCCTTCCATCGGAGGTCAGAGGGTGATCGCGAGCACGGACAGGCCCGGGAACACGGCGAACAGGATCGTGACCGGCAGCATCAGGAAGACGACCGGGATCATCATCAACACCTCGCGGCGGCCGCCCTCCTCCATGAGGGCTCGGTGACCGACCTCGCGGGCGTCCTGTGCCTGCGCGCGCAGGACGTCCGCGAGCGGCGTGCCTCGCTCGACGGCGGTGGAGACGCCATCGGTGAAGCGCGCGATGCTCGCGAGCTCGGTTCGGCGGGCCATGGCGTCGAGCGCGACGGCGAGACCCACCCCGGAGCGGACATCGGCGAGGGTGGTGCGGATCTCCGTGGAGATCTCGCCGCGGGTGGTGCGGCTGACGCGCTCCAGGGCCGCGAGCGGTGACTCCCCGGCACCCACCGCGAGCGCCAGGAGCTCGGCGATGGTGGGGAACTCGGCGATCATGCGCCGCTCGCGCCGTGCCACCTGCTGGGTGAGCAGCTGGTCGCGCAGCAGCGCACCGCCCACCGCGCAGAGCACGACGAGTGCGACCAGCGGGACCAGCGAGACACCGCGTGCGACGCCGATCACCAGCGCCAGCACCAGCCCGATCGCCAGGCCGAGGGTCGCCCAGATCACCTGCTCGGTACGGAAGGCCTCGAGCGTGGTGGGGCTGCCCGCGCGGACCAGCCGACGTCGGATCGAGTGGGCGCCGCTGCCCAGGCGCTCGAGGAGCCGACCGACGTCGCGAACCACGGGGCGCACGATCCGTTCCACGGTGGGGAACGGTGTGATGACGTGGCTGTCCACGAGAAGTCGGGACGTCGTCGGGCGTTCTTGCAGGTACGGGGCAACCCGGTCGACGAGGCGGACACGGCGGGCTGAGAGACGCCAGAGCGCCAGGACGAGGCCGACGCCGAAGACCAGACCGATGCCGGCGCCGGTGAGCCCGGCGGGCGTGAGCAACGCGGTCACCGGAGCACCCGGACGTCCTCGGGCAGCCGCCCGAGCCGGACCATCGCCTGATAGGCGACCGCCGAGGCGACCGCTCCGACGAGCAGCACGAGCACCCCGGTGGCCGAGTTGTACGCCTGGATCGTGCTCGACTGGGTGCTGAGCATGGCCAGGACGAGCCAGGGTGCCGCCGCGGCGAGCCGTGCACCGTTGACGGTCCAGGACTGGCGCGCCTCGAGCTCGCCCCGCGCGCGCAGGTCGTCGCGCAGGAACTGCGAGAGCGTGCGGAGCAACCGGCCGAGATCGGTGCCGCCGACGTCACGGGTCAGCCGCAGCGCCTCGACGAGACGGTCCGCGACCGGGTCCGCGAGCCGTGCCTTGAGGAGATCGAGGGAGTCGGTGAACCGCCCCGAGGCGCGGTAATCACGCGCGAACTGGGTGAACTCGGCACGGAGCTGCTCAGGGCCACGCTCGGCGAGCGCGATCAACGACTCCGGCAGCGACAGCCCGGCGCGGATGCCGGAGGCGAGGTCGTCGACGACGTCGGGCCACAAACCACGCAGCTCATTGCGGCGGCGACGCGACTTCGCTCGCACGTACGCGGTCGGTGCGGCACCGGCCATGACCGCGAAGCAGACCGCGATCGGCGGCGTGGCGGTGATCGCGAGGCCGACGAGCAGGACCGCGGCGCCGAGACCGATCGAGGTCCCGACGAACGCCCCGACCGAGACGCCTGGCATGCCCGCCTGGGTGAGCATGTCGCGGGCGCGGGTGGTCCAGGGTGAGGGGACGCGCTCGCGTCGCGGCCAGAACGACCACCACACGCAGAGCAGTCCGGCGCCCAGCAGCAGCCCTGCCGCGGTCCCCATCAGCTCAGCCCGCGTGCGCCAGCAGCGCGTGCAGGTCGTAGCCGGCGCGGCGGAACCGGTCCTCGTGCGGTGGGTAGCCATCGGTGCGGACGAGGTTCTCCTCGCGACGCTCGAACAGCGAGGACGTCTCGATCATGCCCTCCTCGACGCGGCCCGCGAGGGCGATGATCTCCCGGGTGCGGCGGACGCCGTCGCGGTCGAGGTCGAGATGGACCACCAGGTCGATCGCAGCCGCCACGGTGGGCACCACGAACCGGTCGGAGACGTTCTCACCTGCCAGCAGCGGTAACGTGCACATCTTCGTGACGGCCTCGCGGGCGGAGTTCGCGTGGATGGTCGCCAGCCCGGGGTTGCCGGCGTTGAGGGCGATCAGGAGGTCGAGCGCCTCGGCCTCGCGGACCTCCCCGATGATGATGCGGTCCGGCCGCATCCGGAGGGCCTCCTTGACGAGCCGCCGCAACGGGATCTCGCCGGCACCTTCAAGATTCGGCTGCCGGCACTGCAGGGCGACGACGTCCCTGCCCGCGAGCCTGAGCTCGAAGACCTCCTCGCACGTGATGACGTGCTCGTGGCTCGGGATGCTGCCGGCCAACGCGTTGACCATGGTGGTCTTCCCGGCCTGGGTGGCGCCGCTGACCAGCACGTTCAGGCCGGAGACCACGGCCGCGTCGAGGAACGTGGCCGCCTGCGGGGTCACCGATCCCAGCGCCACGAGGTCCTGCAGCCGGCTGGCGCGCGCCACGTACTTGCGGATGTTGACGGCCCAGTGCGTGCGGGTGACATCGGGTATGACCGCGTGCAGCCGCTCACCCGTGGGCAACGAGGCATCCACGAACGGCGTGCTCAGGTCGAGCCGCCTGCCGCTGCTGCGGAGCATCCGCTCCACCAGGTCACGGACCTGGGCGGCGGTGAGGATCGTCGTCGTCAGCTCGGCACGACCGGAGCGGGCGACGAAGATCTTGCCCGGCTCGTTGATCCAGATCTCCTCGATCGCCGGGTCGTCGAGGTACTTCTGGAGCGGACCGAGGCCGACGACGGCGTCATGGAGCGCCTTCGTCGCCTCGTTCGGATCCACCAGGCGCGGCACCCGGCCCAGGAGCGAGCGCTCGTCGTAGTCCGCGACGGCATCGGCGATCAGGACCCGGGTCGCCTCCGCATCGGCGCTCGGGTCCAGCCCGCGCCGACGGATCAGCTCACGGACCTCACCCTCGAGGATCGCCACCCCGTCCGCCATCGGCCCCTCCCCTGGCTAGGCGGCACAAACTACCGCCGTCGTCACCAGCACCGCTAGCCCCCCGACCTCGGCTGTGGACAACGCTGGGTCGGCGCAGATCAGTCGGGCGGCCGCGGGTGCTGTCCGAGGGCGCGCTCAGACCTCGATGGCCAACCGGCGGATCAGTCCGTCCTGGAGCTCGAACTGGTACCGCAGCGTGGCCGTGCCGCCAGGGAAGTTCCCGTCGATCCGGATCTGCACGACCACGTGGTCCTCGTCGACGACCTGCTGGCCGATGCGGGTGCTGGTGTAGGTGTACTCGCTCGAGGACCGCTTCATCCAGTCCCTGATCGCCTGGATGCCCTCGTAGGTCCTGCCCTCGTCGAGCACGGTCGCGTCCGGCGTGAACACCGCTGCCGCGTCGAGGTGGCGCTTCTCGTCATGGGCGTCGAGGTAGATGGGCACCGCGGCGGGCACGTGGGTGGGGTCGTAGTCGGTGTAGGTCTGGGTCATGGGGGTCTCCGAGTCTTGTTGGGGTGTCGGGCGGCGTGGGTCGATCGGAAGTGTCTCGCTCCTGACGCACGGATACATCCCCGCCGCGATCACCGCGACGAGGATGTAGCCGTGGCTGCCGAGGTGTGGATCAGCCTCAGCGAGCGGTCTTCTCGGCGGCCTGCAGGATGACATCGGTGACGACTCCGGGCTGGGAGACCGTCACCGCGTGGGAGGCGTCCACCTCGATCAGGTGGGCGTTCGCCCGGTCCGCCATGAAGCGCGAGAGCGCTGCCGGGACTGCGAGGTCCTGCCCCGCCGCCAGCACCCAGGACTCGATCGTCTTCCAGGCGGCACGCGTCGATGCCGCCTCGAACGCGGCCAAGGCCAGCGGGCGCTGGGCCACCGCCATCTGCTGAGCGATGCCGGCGTCGACGTCACCGGCGAACAGCTCGTGGAACCGTGCCTGGTCGATGTAGAGCTCCGAGGCCGTCTCGCCGTACGGCGTCGGGTACGGGACCGGTTGCGCGGCGTCGCCGAGCCGCGCGCCGGGGAACTTGGTCACGAGGTCGACGAGGCTCTCGCCCGGCTCGGCGAGGAAGCTCGCGACGTAGACGAGCGCGGTGACGTCCGGGTGCCCCTCGGCGGCATGGCTCATCACCACACCGCCGTAGGAGTGCCCTGCGACGACGATCGGTCCCTCGATGCTGTCGAGCACGCTGCGCAGGTACGCGGCGTCGCTCTCGATCCCGCGCAGCGGGTTCGCGGCCGCGATCACGGGGTAGCCCGCGTCCCGGAGCGCGTTGATCGAGCCGTTCCAGCTCGAGGAGTCCGCGTAGGCGCCGTGGACCAGCACGATGGTCTGCTTCACAGGGGTGGTGCTCATGAGTGTTCCTTTCGGTGAGGACGCGCTGGTGCGCGCCACATGGGTGGTGACGAAAACGGGTTCTGATGGGGGTGACGGTGCGAGTGCCGCTCGGCTCACGCCGAGTGGGCGTGGGGCCGCTCGGCGACCTCGACCTCGACCTCGAGCTCGATCTCGACGGGCGAGCCGAGCGGCAGCCACGCGACACCGACGGCGGAGCGGGCATGGCGCCCGCGCTCACCGAAGATCTGGCCGATCAGGTGCGAGGCACCGTCGACGACGACCGGTTGCTCGATGAAGCCGTCGGCCGAGGCGACGTAGCCGACCAGCTTGACGACCCGGACGACGTGCTCGAGCGGCACCAGGCCGTGCACGGCGGCGAGGGCGTTCATGACTGCCACACGCGCCAGGTCGGACCCCTCGGGCACGGTGATCGCCTCACCCAGCCGACCCGTGGTAGGCAGGTTGCCGTCGACGAACGGGAGCTGACCGGAGGTGAGCACGCGCGTGCCGACGTGCAGCGCCGGCACGTAGGCAGCCACCGCGGCCGGCGCCAGCGGCAGTCGAAGGCCGAGCTCGGCGAGTCGGACGAGCGGTCCGGTCGCCGGCTCGGCAGCCGTGGCCGAGCCCGAGGTGTGGGTGTCCATGGGTTCTCCTTGCTCGGACGGCGACGCATGTCGTGCGCCGGCGGTCGCGGTGCTAGACCATGTGGTTGACGGCGGCCCGGCTCACGTACTTGGCGGCCGTACGGATGGAGTCGGTGACGGCGCCTGCCTGCGACACGGTGATCGCGTGGGAGGCGCCGGGGACCTCGACGGTCTCGATCGCACCGGCGCGCTCGGCCATGAGCCGGTGCAGCGCCACGGGGATGTTGCGGTCCTGGTCGGGGAAGACGAACCACGAGGGCAGCCGCTTCCACGCCGGGTCGACCGCCGCCTCCGTCAGCGCGACGTCCCGCAACGGCCGTTGGGTCGCCGCCATCTGCACGGCGATCCCGAGGGGGACGTCGGCGCAGAACTGCTGGTGGTACAGGTCGGCCCTGATGTAGAAGTCGGTGGTCCCGTCCGCCAGCTCGACGGTCCGGAGCGTCAACGGCAGGGTGCTGCCGGGCAACCGGTTGGTGAGGTCGCCGCAGCTCTCCCCCACCTCGGGCGCGAACCCGGCCACATAGACCAGGCCGACCACGTTGTCCGCTCCCTGAGCGGCCTCGCTGATGACGGCGCCGCCGTAGGAGTGGCCGGCCAGGAGGACCGGACCGTCGATGGCGGTCACGACGCTCCTCACGGCCGCCGCGTCGGCAGCCAGGCTGCGCAGCTCGTTCGGCGCCGCGACGGCCCTGATGCCGCGCTCGCCGAGACGGCTGATCACCTCGTTCCAGCTCGCCGACTCGGCGAAGGCGCCGTGGACGAGGACGACGGTGGGGGTGCTGTGGCTCATGACATCTCCTGGGGGTGTGCCACCACCGACGGTGGCGGATGGGTGATGAGCACGAGCGTGTCGCGGTGCCGTTGGGGCGGCATCCGGGTCGTGCCTAGGCGAGGCCCTAGTCCGCCTCCTGCCCCGCGCACGGCAGGAGCGGACCAGGGGCACCCCGGTAGGTGTCCGGATGCGAACGATCACCCGCAGGCCGACCGTGGGGGTGCTCAGCAGCACCTCCCCCCGTCCGACAGGAGATCCCGATGCCTGACTTCTCGCAGCTGCTCGTCGTCGTCACGATCGCGCTGGCGGTCCCGCTGCTGCTGAGCCTGCGCTCGAGCGCCCCGGTCCCGGCCGTGGTCGTCGAGATCGCTGCGGGCATCGCCGTCGGACCCGCCGTTCTTGGATGGGTGACCATCGACCCGACCATCGAGGTCGTCGCCCTGATCGGGCTGGCCTTCGTGCTGTTCCTCGCCGGCCTCGAGCTCGACCTCGGCCCGCTCCGTGGCCGGGTGCTCACCGTCGTCGGGCTCGGTTTCGTGGTCTCCTGCGTGCTCGCGGCGCTGGCGGCACTCGTCCTGGCCGCGACCGGCCTGGTCGAGACGCCGACCCTGGTGGCCGTCGTGCTGTGCACCACCGCTCTGGGCGTGCTGGTCCCGGTCCTCAAGGACTCGGGCATGCTCGGCTCGCCGTTCGGCTCGGTCGTCATCGCCGCCGGCTCGATCGCCGACATCGGGGCGATCGTGGCCCTGAGCGTGCTGTTCTCCACCGGGGGCAGCCCGGCCTCGAGCGCGGTGCTGGTGTGCGCGCTCGTCGCGGCCGCCGTGCTGGTGTGCCTCACCGCGCGAGGTGCGGCGAGACTCCGCCTGCTTCACCGGGCGCTGCAGCGCCTCGAGGGCTCGAGCGCCCAGATCCGGGTCCGGATCGCGATGGCGTTGCTCATCGGGTTCGCTGCGTTGGCCGAGGCGCTCGGCCTCGAGGTCATCCTCGGCGCGTTCCTGGCCGGCGTCGCGCTGGGCCAGATCAACCGCTCCCACGCCCACAGCGAGCAGTCGCGCTCGAAGCTCGAGGCGATGGGCTACGGGTTCTTCATCCCTGTCTTCTTCGTCGCCAGCGGCGTGACCTTCGACGTCGGAGCGCTCGTGAGCGAGCCCGGCAGCGCGACGCTGGTGCCGATCTTCCTGCTGGCGATGCTCGCTGTCCGCGGGTTGCCGGTGCTGCTCTACCGGCCCACCGTCACGGGCGCGCCCGCTGCCGCCGCCGCGCTGCTGCAAGCGACGTCGTTGCCGTTCGTGGTCGTCGCGACCGCGATCGGGGTCGAGCTCGGCCTCATGGGTACGCAGGAGCAGGCCGCACTCGTGGGTGCGGGACTGCTCTCCGTGCTGCTCTTCCCGGCCGCGGCGACGGCGGTGCTGGCCCGTGCCGCGGCGTCCCAGCCCCGTGGACCGCTCAGCGCGGCGGCAGCGCCGCCCGCAGCTGGGCGCGGGAGGTGATGCCCAGCTTCGCGAACACCTTGTGCAGGTGGTACTCGACAGTGCGCGCGCTGATGAACAGCTGCATGCCGATCTCGGGGTTGGAGAGGCCCTCGACGGCGAGTGCAGCCACCTGGGCCTCGCGCTCGGTGAGATCGACGAGCGTGTCCGGGGTCCGGCGGCGCGCCTGCTCTCCGGTGGCGCGGAGCTCGAGCGAGGCACGGGTCGCGAACGCGGCGGCGCCGGCGGCCTCGAACACCTCCAGCGCCTGGCGCAGTGGCGTCCGTGCGTCCACCCGGCGGGTCTGTCGGCGCAGCCACTCGCCGTACAGCAGCTGGGTCCGCGCGAGGTCCAACCTCATGCCTGCCCGCACCAGGTGCCGCACCGAAGCATCGAAGTGCGCCTCCGCCGCGCCGTCGTCGGCAAGGAGTGCCAGGCACCTGTGCTCGACCCCGAGCGCCCAGGACGAGCCGGTGGCGTCGCTGACGGACCGGGCCACCTCGATCGCGTGCGCCGCCAGGTCCGGCCGGCCTGCGCGTACCGCCGCCTCGACGACCTCGGGCACGGCCCAGGACGAGACGAACGGCTCATCGAGCTTGAGCACGCGCAGCGCCTCGCACAGCGCCTGCTCGTACCGCCCCGATGCCGTGTGTGCCATGGCGCGACCGAGGTCGAGAAGAGCCTCGGCACCACCGGGACCGCCGCCCCGACCTGGGCCACCCGCGCTGGGACAGCCCTCGAGCGCGTCGTCCTGACCTGTGCCGGAGGATCGCCACGCCGCCATCAGGACCGGTGCGAGCACCGGCTCGGCGGCACCGATGCGACGAGCGATCGCCGCCGCCTCCTCCGCGCTGCTCGCGGCAAGGGCGACCTCTCCCCGCAACAGGTGCAGGCACCCCTGGAGATCGAGCGCCCTCGGCAGCCGGGCCAGCTCGCCGGACCTGCGGGCCAGGTCGACCTGTCGCTGCGTGAGCGCCACCCACGCGCCTTCGTCCCGCAGCTCCATAGCCACCCGGACCGCCATCGGCAGCACCGCGGACTCATCGTCACGGCATGCCGCGAGCGCGCGCGCCAGCCCGGCGTGGTCCGGCGTGCCCCCACCGCTCCATCGTGCGACGACCGCCCGGAGCAGCCCGCCGGCCGCGGTCCCGGCAGCGCTGCCCGCCAGACTGCGTGCGTGTCTGGCGACGTCGAGCACACCCCCGCCTGCGCCGAGGCGGCCCGCCGCGGCCGCGGCCTCCAGCGCCGCCAGAGCCACCGACGCCGACAGCACCGGGTCCGTCACCTCGAGCTCGTGGGCCGCGGCCAGCAGGTCACCCGCTGCGTCCACGTGCCCGATCGAGGCGGCGACCTCGGCGGTGACGAGGTACGCCGTCGCGGGTGTCGTCGAGCCCACCAGCCGGTGGTCCAGATCCGCGACGAGCCGGAGCGCGTCGTCGAAGGCGCCGCCGCGCGCGTGCAGGCGCGCAGCCTCGAGCGCGCGTCGCGACCTTTCGCCAGGGTGTTCGCTGAGCGTCGCGGCCATGTTGAGGAACGCCGCCGCGGCGGCGACGCCACCGGCCCGTTCCGCCTGGGACCGAGAGCGCTCGGTCGATGCGGCGAGCCGCTCGTCCTGACCGGTCCACGCTCGCGCTCGGTGCCACGCCGCGTGGTCCGCCCGGTTCTCGACAGCGGTGGCGAGGACGGCGTGAGCACGACGACGCTGGGTCTCGGACGCGGATCGGTACACCAGGTGCCGCATCAGCGGGTGCCGGAAGAGCACCCGTTCCTCGAGCGTGAGCAGCTCCGTCGCGACTGCCGCCTCCGGTGCGGCGGTCGGCAGACCGGCTGCCGCTACCGCGCGGTGGAACGTCGCCACATCTCCCAGCGGTTCGGCTGCGGCCAGCAGCAGCGCGAACGCTGCGTCGTCGTCCGCGCGGCCGACGCGTGCGGTCACGCGGGCGTCGAGTGCGGCGTCCACCCAGGTCGTGGTGTCGACGCGGAACCCGCCCGCGAGCGCGAGCGAGGAGGTGGAGCGGGCGAGCTGGCGGACGACCAGCGGGTTGCCGCGGGTCTCTGCGATCACGCGGTCGCGCACATCGGGATCCAGCCGCCCGAACAGCTCGAGGTCGAGCATCGCGCCTGCCTCGGCGTCTGAGAGCGGGTGGATCCACATCTCGTCGACGCCGGCGAACGCCGCGAGCGTGGCGGGACTGCTCGACGCGAGCAGCAGCGCCACCCGCAGACCAGCCAGCCGACGCGCGGCGACCCCCAGGGCCCGCGCCGAGCTGTCGTCGATCCACTCGGCGGCGTCGAGGACGCAGACGACCGGTCGTTCCTCGGCCAGGTTCGTGAGCAGCGAGACCAGCGCGAGCCCGACGAGCGAGGGCTCGGGTGCTAAGCCTGGAGTCAGCGCGAGCGCGGTCGCGAGCGCCTCCGCCTGGGGCCTCGGCAGCTCGGCGATGCGGTGCTCCACCGGGCCGCACAGCTGCTGCACCGTGCCGTAGGCGATCCCGGACTCCACCTCCACGCCGCTGGCGCGAAGCATCATGCACTCCGCGGTCTGCGCCGCTACGGCCTCCAGCAGATGGGTCTTGCCGCTGCCGCGCGGACCGCGGACCATGACGGCGCGGCCGCTGCCCTCACGTGCGCGATCGATCACCGCGATCAGCGCGGCCCGCTGGTCCTGCAGGCCGATCGTCGTGCGCGTGGGGCCCGAGCGGATCCGAAGCACTCGGCCAGGACCCTGTGTCGGTCCCGCCGCGTGGTCGACTCGGGTGGGCGGTCGCGTCGTCGCGGGGTTCACCGTCATGGTCATGGTCGTCCTCCACGCATCGGATGTGACTCGATGCTGCCCGCGCGCGTGCGTGCGTCGCGTCCTGCATCTGCGTAGTCGTGAAGCTGGGCCATCCGGTGCGTGACTACGTGATCTCTGCGCGAGGCCCACGTGCTCGCGACCGACGACGCGCCTGCGGACCACCGGTCCGCGAATGGCCGGCAACGGTCTCAGAAGCCTGGTGATTCGCCAGACCAGGCAACACACAGATGCGTACACTCAGGATCTGTGATAGAGCGCTGCGTCGCCCGACGTGTCGCGCTGTCCTGACGTGGCGCTCCTGGGCCGCCAGCCCGAGCTCGATCGGCTGGTCGACCTTCTCGAGGCCGCCCGCTCTGGCGCGAGCGGCGCGCTGCTGGTCCGCAGCGCCGCCGGCATGGGCAAGTCGACCTTGCTCGCCGAGGTGGCGACACACGCCCGAAGCATGGGGATCCGCACGAGCGAGCTCCGGGGGGCAGCGGGCGAGGCCGACTTCGGGTTCGCGGCGCTGCAGCGACTGCTGATCCCGTTCATGGACGGCTACAGCGGGTTGCCCGCGCCCCAGCGCGAGGCGCTCGGTGCGGCGATCGGCCTGGCGAGCTCCACCGCACCTGACCGGTTCCTGGTCGGCCTGGCCACCCTCACGCTCCTGGCCGAGACCGAGGCAGACCGTGCCAAGCTGATCGTGATCGACGACGCGCACTGGCTCGACCGGGAGTCCCTGGACGTCCTGGTGTTCGTGGCCCGTCGGATCCAGGCGGAGTCGCTCGCGCTGGTGTTCGCTGCTCGACCCGACGACCGCGTGGCCCGTTCTTTCGACGGTCTCGCCACGGTGGAGCTCTCCGGGCTCTCGGCGGCGGCGACCACCGAGCTCTTGTCGACCGCATCCGGGTCGGTCGTGGATCCTGACGTGGGTCGGCGCCTCGCGGTCGGCACGCAGGGGTGCCCGCTGGCTCTCGTCGAGCTCGTCCGAGCGCTCTCCCCCGGGCACCTGGTCGGCACCATCGACCTGCCCGACCCGCTGCCGATCGGCGATCAGCTCGAGGGCGTCTACGTCGAACGAGTCCGTGTGCTCCCCACGAGCACCCAGCAGATGCTCCTCATCGCTGCTGCCGACTCGCGTGCGGAGCTGGCCACCGTGCTGTCGGCAGCGGCGCTCGGCGGCCTCAGCGCCGACGCCCTGGACGCGGCACGGCACGAGGGTCTGATCGACGTCGCCGGTGCCATCACCTTTCGGCATCCGCTCGTACGCTCGGCGGTCTACCGGAGTGCGACGCCCGCGAGCCGCCGGAGCGCCCACTCCTCCCTTGCGCGGGTGATCGATCCCGCGGCCGAGCCCGACGCGTGGGTGTGGCACCGAGCGCACTCGGTGAGCGGCACCGACGAGGACGTCGCAGCCGCGCTCGAAGCCCGGGGCAACGAGGCCGAACGACGTGGACGCTACGCGGCCCACGCCGCCCTGCTGACACGGGCCGCCGAGCTCACGCCCGAGCCCCGGGTCCGTGCCCAGCGCAGCATGATCGCGGCGAACGCCCTCCTGCTGGCCGGAGCGCCGGGTGAGGCGGCCACGCTCCTCGAGACCATCCGCGTCGAGCACGCCGAACCACTCGTCCAGGCGCAGGTGAAGCGGTTGCGGGCCACGCTCACGTCCATCGTCCGGCTGGCGGAGTCGCTGCCGCTGATGCTCGATGCGGCTCGGGCAACCGAGGCGCTCGAGCCTGCACTGTCGCGGATCATGTACGCCGACTGCCTCTTCATGGTCGTGCTCAGCTCACATCTCGCACAGCCCGATGTCGCGGAGCAGGTCGCAGTCTCCGCCCTCACGTCCCTGGGACCCGACGACACGTCGGTCGTCGACGACCTGATCCGGGCGTTCGCCGCGCGGCTGACCGGGGGCCACACCAGCGCCGTCGGCGCCCTGCGCACCGCGATGCAGTCGATGACGCAGCGCAGCCTTCCGAGCACCTTCCCGCGATGGAGCACCGTCGGCGCCACGATCGCGATCGAGCTGCTCGACATCGACGCCTATCGGCAGATCACGGCACACCACGCCGCGGAGCAACGGTCGCGAGGAGCGCTCGACCTGCTCCGCAGCACGCTGGCGAACCAGGCTCAGGGCGAGGTGTGGTGCGGCAACTTCGGTGCGGCAGCCACCATGTGCGAGACGGTGGCGGAGATCGCACGCTCCATCGGTGACGACACCCTGGCGTGGAAGCTCCTCAGCTCGGAGCTGAGCGCCTGGTGCGAGGACGAGACCGAGTGCCGAGCGATCATCGGCGCCACGCGCTCGGCAGCGATCTCGGAGACGGGCAACGGCCTCATGGTCAACGCCGGGAGCCTGTCGTTGGCGGTCCTGGAGAACAGCCTGGGCAACTACGCCGCCGCGCTGGAGGCGGCGTGGCCCGTGCTGGAGCGGGATCCCTTCATCCAGGGCGGGCGAATCCTCGCCGAGGTCATCGAGGCGGCGCACCGATGTGGCCACGACGACACTGCCGCGACGGCTCTCGACAGGCTGGCCGCGAGGTCCGAGGCCTGCGGCACGGCCTGGGCCGCCGGCCTTCACGCCCGGGGACGAGCGATCCTGGCCGGGGACGACGCCGAGCCGCACTTCCACCGCTCCATATCGGAGCTGCGGAACACGCCCGTCCGAACCGATCTCGCTCGGACGCACCTGCTCTACGGCGAGTGGCTGCGCCGCCAGAACCGACGCAAGGACGCCAGAACCGAGCTCACGACGGCGCACGCGATGTTCGTCGAGATGGGCGCTCCTCGCTTCGCCGGCCGCGCCGCCAGAGAGCTCGCCGCGACAGGGGCGACGGTGCGGCGGCAGCGGACGCCCACGGGCGTGGATCCCCTGACGCCACAGGAGGAGGCGATCGCGCAGCTCGCTGCCGGTCCGGCCACCAACCGCGAGATCGCCGCCAGCCTCTTCCTGAGTGCCAGCACGGTCGACTACCACCTCCGCAAGGTGTACCGAAAGCTGGGTGTCGACTCGCGCAGGCGGCTGGCGGAGGCGCTCGGAGCGCGCTCGACCCCCTGACCCGCAGCGCGCCACACCACGCACCGTGCGGGTGCCCTCTGGGGCCGGGCCGTTCGACACCATGCCCACCCCAGGGTGCGGACCAGGGAGGGCACGGGGGCGACCAGCCCGGTGGTCGCGCACGCTCGTATGACAGCGACCGCGCGAGCCATCGACGCACGCAACGGTCTACCGCACCCTGAGCAAAGGACACGGACATGCACACCTCCCAGGTGATTCTCGAACCCCAGGCCGCGGAGTTCGCGGCAGCCACCGCCGACCCGCCGTACCTGTTCGACCTCGGACCGGTCGAGGGCCGCAAGACCGTGGACGCGGTGCAAGCCGGCGACATCGCCAAGCCGGAGGTGCACGAGGAGTGGCTCACCGTCGAAGGCGGTCCCACCGGATCGGTCGAGGTTCGGGTCGTCAGACCTGTCGACGCGCCCGAGGTGGTGCCGGTGATCCTCTACCTCCACGGCGCCGGTTGGGTCTTCGGCAACGCCCACACCCACGACCGGCTGGTGCGCGAGCTCGCCACCGGCACCGGTGCCGCCGTCGTGTTCCCCGAGTACGACCCGTCGCCCGAGGCCCGCTACCCGACGGCGATCGAGCAGGGCTACGCGGTGGCGCGCTGGGTCGTCGAGCACGCGGCCCACCGGGGTTTCGACCCGACTCGGATCGCCGTCGCCGGTGACTCGGTCGGCGGCAACATGGCGACCGCGCTGGCGCTGATGGCCAAGGAGCGCGGCGACGTCCCGATCGTGCAGCAGGTGCTGTTCTACCCCGTCACCGACGCGTCGTTCGACACCGAGTCCTACCGGCAGTTCGCCACCGGCTACTTCCTGCGTCGTGACGCGATGCAGTGGTTCTGGGACCAGTACACGACCGACGACGCCGCACGCGCCGAGATCACCGCGTCACCGCTGCGGGCCACGCTCGACCAGCTCGCCGGCCTGCCCCCGGCCCTCGTGATCACCGCTGAGGCCGATGTGCTGCGGGACGAGGGAGAGGCGTATGCGAACAAGCTGCGCGCAGCCGGCGTGCCGGTGGTCGCCACCCGCTACCAGGGCATCATTCACGACTTCGTGATGCTCAACGCACTCCGCAGCACCCACGCCGCGCAGGCCGCGATCGACCAGGCCACATCGACCCTGCGTGCGGCGTTCAGCTCCGCTGACCGCCCGCTGCGCGAGCTCCAGGCTCGATGAGAGCACGACCCCGCCGGTGCGTCCGGCGGGGTCGACCTCGCAAGCCCTCACGTGTCGCGACGGCCCGTGCCGCCGCGGCCGTTCGCCGCGGTGGCGGAGCGGATCTCTGCGAAGCTGACGCAGCGCGCGATCAGAGCACGTCCGCTGCTGCGAGGGACCGGTGCTTGCGCACGGCCGCGACGCCGAGAAGGACCGCGAGGACTGCTGCCACCACCGGGACGATCAACGCCCGCCCGTAGTCGTCGAGGCCGGCGGCCCCGTGAGAGCCGGCCAGCACGATGGTCGCCAGGGAGATCCCGAGCGCGGCACCGAACTGGAAGCCCGTGTACACCACCCCACCTGCAACTCCGTGCTCGGCCTCGTCCACGCCTTCGGCCGCCGCCGCGGTGAGCGGTCCGTAGACCAGCGCGAACATGACCGCGATCAGCACCAGCGAGGGGAGCAGCTCCCAGTAGCCCCACATGCCGTCGAACCGCAGCGTCAGGGCGAACGCCAGCGCACCCGCCACCAGGCCCGCGACCATGACCCGGGTGTTGCCGAACCGTTCGACGAGTCGGTGCGTGAGCAGGGGCGCGAGCAGCATGTCGGCACCCATGACCACGAAGGTCAGACCGGTCGCGAGCGGGGTCCAGCCGCGGAAGTCCTGCAGGTAGAGCGTCACCACGTACTGGAAGGCGAAGAACGCGCCCATGAACAGCAGCCCGGCCAGGCTGACCCGGAGCAGCAGTCCTTCACCGAGGACGCCCAGCCGCAACAAGGGGTCGCGCACACGGCGCTCGATGGCCACGAACCCCACCAGCAGCACAGCCGCAGCCGCGACGGCCGCGATCCCGAACGCGTCACCCAGGTCCTCGCCGAGCGCCACGATGCCGTAGATCAGGGAGACCATCGCCAGCGTGAGGGTGATGGCACCACCGACGTCGAAGCCCCCGCGCCGACGTGCCGGGGCATCGGGCCGGATGACCGCTCGGCCCGCTAACCACAGCAGCGTTCCGAGAACCACCGGCGCGAAGAACACCAGGCGCCAGCTGACGTTGGTGAGCATCCCGCCGACCACCACGCCGAGCGTGAAGCCACCAGCACCGATCGCTCCGTAGATCGCCAGCGCGCGGTTCCGCAGGGAGCCCTCGGGGAAGCTGGTGGTCAGCAGGCTGAAGCCTGCCGGCGTCATGAATCCGGCAGTGGCCCCCGTGACGAACCGAGACACCACCAGCACCCAGGGGTCCTGGGCGAGCCCGCCCAGCCCGGAGAACAGGATGAAGACGGCCAGCGCGATCAGGAACACCCGACGGCGACCGAGCAGATCGGCGGTGCGTCCGCCGAAGATCATGAAACCTCCGTAGGCCAGCACGTAGGCGCTGATGACCCAGTGGGCGGTGCCGGTGGTCAGACCGATGTCCGCAGCGATCGCCGGGACCGCGACGTTGAGCATCGCGATGTCGATCCCCTCGAGGAACAGCGCACCGCACACGACGACCAGCACGGCCCAGGCCCTGCGACGGGTGGGATCTGGGGCGGCTGCTTCCGCCACGGTCGACGACGTCACAGTGCGTTCTCCTTGGTTACTCATCATGCCCTAGGCACTACTTGTGCCTAGAAAGATCATGAGTCACCATCGAGACATGGCACAAGAAGGCACTGTGGAGATACCGGGTTCCTCCCAGGTAACCGAGCCGGCCTCGGCCTGCGAGACGTCACCCGACGCCTGCCAGTGGGACGTGCGTGAGGACTGCGACGTCCGCCAGATCCTCGATCGCATCGCCGACAAGTGGTCCTTGTTGGTCATCGCCCTCCTGGAGGTGAAGACGATGCGCTTCGGGGAGCTGAGCAAGGCGATCGACGGCATCAGCAAGCGGATGCTGACCGTGACCCTGCGCAACCTCGAGCGCGACGGCCTGGTCCACCGCACCGTCTACGCCGAGGTCCCGCCTCGCGTCGAGTACCGACTCTCACCGTTGGGTTGCACCCTGCTCACCACGATCCAGTCCCTGGTCAGCTGGACCGAGGAGCACCAGGAGCAGATCGCCCGAGCGAGGGAAGCGTTCGACGCCGCACAGAGGGACCGCGCTGTCGCGGGATCGTGACACCGTGGTCGACGACGACCAGATGCTCGCCCTCGCACACACCTGAGGATCCGAAGGACACATGGACGCTCCCACCCGTGCCTACGACGCCGTCGTGTTCGACATCCTGGGCACGATGGTCGATCAACCCAGCGGGATCGAGTCGGGCATCCGCACCGTGCTCCCGGACCTGGAGGGTGCCGAGGTCCGTCGCCTCGCCGACCTCTGGGACAGGTACGTGGAGGACGAGCAGAACGCCATGCTCGCCGGTAGGCGTCGGTTCGCGACCAGCAGCACCCTCACCCTCGAGGCCGCGACGGCGGTCGCAGCCGAGGCCGGCCTGGGAGGAGAGGAGCAGATCCGGACCCTCGCGGCTGCGAGCGAGCGACTGACGCCGTGGCCGGACTCGGTCCCGGCGCTCGCACAGATCGCCGCGTCCTTTCCCGTCATCGGCCTGTCGAACGCGAGTCGTCAGGCACTCGCCCGCATCAACGCCCATGCCGGACTCCGCTGGCACCAGGTGCTCTCGGCCGAGGACGCCCGAACCTACAAACCCGCACCCGAGGTCTACCGGCTCGCCGCCACCGCCATGAGCTGCCCGCCGGATCGCCTGCTCATGGTCGCGGCGCATGCCTGGGACCTGCGCGGCGCCCAGGCGATCGGGATGCGCACCGCGTACGTGAGCCGTCCCGTCGGTGATCCCCCGAGCCCGGCGGACGCCTTCGACCTCCGGGCCTCGAGCCTCAGTGAGCTCGCCGGGATGCTGAAGCCTGCGTGACCGAGGCCAGGCTGCTCCTGGCCGGCGTGGGCATCCCGGAACGGTCCGGAAAGGTCTCGTCGGCCGGCGTGACCGCCGTCAGCCAGGTCAGCACATCGCGCGCGAGGGCGTCGGCGGCCTCCAGCGGCACCAGGTGCCCGGCGTCGGGAAAGCTGAACACCTCGACCGTTCCTGGGAGTCGGCTCGCGAGCTCGGTCGCCTGGGCGCGAGGGATCCAGGGGTCACGCTCACCCCACCCGATGCGCACCGGGCAACGGACCTGGTCGAGCCGGGCGACAAGCAGTCTGGTGTGCTCGGGCCGCAGCTGGGCGATCTGCCGGTAGAACGCGCGCTGCCCGCGCGGGGAGCACCACGGTCGAGCCAGCTCGTCGACCCACGCGGTGTCGAGGCCCGCGCCACCGGCGCCGGCGATGTACTCGTGGACGAGGGCCGCGTGCAGGTTCGCGGGCAGGGCTGCGAAGACCGCTTCGTGGTCGCCGACGAGCCGGAAGAACGGCGAACCCCACGGGTCGAGCACCACGACGTCGAGAAGGTAGAGCGAGGCGAGATCACGCGAGGTCAGCAGGTGGGCTCCGAGGGCGACGGCGCCACCGATGTCGTGGGCCAGCACATGGGGCCGGTCGAGCCCCCAGTGATCCAGCAGCGCGGCGAGCCGCCGCTGCTGGTGGAGGAGGTCGACGTGCTGCTGGTCCCCGTCGCCGATCGATGCGCCGTAGCCCGGCATGTCCCACAGGAACACCCGGTACCGGGTGGCGAGCGCGCGGACGAGGGGCAGCCACGCCGCTGCGGACCACGGCGTCCCGTGGCAGAGCACCACGTCCGCAGCGGCGGCCCCGTGCTCGGGCTTGATGACGTAGGCCGCGATGTCGGCGCCATCGACGCGGACCGTCTCGGGCTGCGGCAGGATGTCCGGCTCCTTCATGCCGGTCACGCTAAAACTTCAGGTCGACCTGAAGTCAAGCGACCATCATGGGGCCATGAAGATCGGAGAGGTCGCCGCTCGGCTCGGCGTCGCGACCCACGTGCTGCGGCACTGGGAGGACGAGGGCGTCGTCGTTCCTGACCGGACCTCCTCGGGGCACCGCGACTACGCGGAGGAGCACCTGCGCCGTCTGCGGATCGTTCAGTCCTGCCAGGCCGTGGGCCTGCGGCTGGCGGAGATCCGCCTCGTTCTTCACCATGACCAGCAGGGTCGCGAGACTGTGATCGACCGTCGCCTCGACGCGATTCGGCGCCAGCGTGCCGAGCTCGAGAGGGCTGAGACGTTCCTGACGCACGTGCGCACCTGCCGGCACGACCTCGTCACGCGGTGCGCCGCCTGCTCGGCGTACGCGCGGACAGAACGAGCGCGCGAGGTCACCAGCGACTGCTGAGCCGTCGGGACGGCACCGCTCCTGACGTCAGCCGGTGCTCACGTGCACATGGTCGTCGTGGTTCGCCGTGGGGCTGCCACGGTCGGCCATGTACTCCCAGGCGCCGGCGGCGCTCCCGGCCGTCCACATCTGCTGCTCGTAGATCAGGTAGGTGATGCCGAGCTCACCGGCGTGCGCCTGCAGGTAGCGGGCGATCTGCCAGCCCGCGGCGCCGCTCACCATGATGTCGAGGGCGTGGCCGGAGCCGTGGTCACCGCCGTCACCGGGGCGGTAGCCGCCGTAGGACGAGGCCACGCCGGGGAACGCCGCGCACACCGCGCGGTAGGTCGCCGCGGCGTTCGCCGCCAGCGACGACTCGATGCCTGCGCTGGTCCCGCAGGCCGCGCTGGAGACGCCCTGATCAGCGGGCTCCTCGGGCTCCTCGGCGACCGGCTCCTCCTCCGCGAGGTAGTCCGAGGCCACCCAGGCCGCCGCGCCGTCCCAGATCACCTGGGTCCAGCCGTCGGCGCTCTCGCCGGTGACGTCGACCTGGTCGGCCCACGCGAGCGTGGTGAGCTGCTCGTGCTCCACCGATGGCCCCGACCGCACGTTGACGGCGGCGGTCACCCACAGCTGCCCCGTCACCGCAGGCAGCGGCTCGGCCAGATTCGTCCCGACGGCGGAGAGCGGCACGGGTGCGCCGCTCGGCTCGCGCATCTCGGACCGTTGCGCGGCGACCTCGCTGCGTCCCTCGAGAACCACACCGTCGGTGCCGTCGAACGTCATCGGGAGCTCCGCCGTCGGGTCGCTCGGGGTGGCCTGGCCACCCGGCACCGCACCGGCGAGGCCGACGAGCGCGAGAGCGCCGACGGCTGCGGCACCGAGCGTCCGGGACCACGGCGACCGCCGGGTCGCGGCGGCACGGCGACGGCCTGCTGGCACGGGGCTCCTTCACGGTGGATCGGGCGGGAAGTCGAGCCATCGTAACGAAATCGTTATCGAGTGTCAGATCCCGTGACGTGGGTCACGAGCCCGCGCTCCCCCGCCCGCATCACGCGGGCGTGTGCCCAGGCCGCCGGCCCCGCGACGACCGGTCCCAGCACGCGCAGCAGACCTCGCGCGGGCGCCACGTGCCAACGGATCGTGGCCACGCAGCCGGCGTCGTCAGCCTCGACCGTCCAGCTCCCCACGCCCACGAGGTCGCCCACGACGCGCGCGCGGGCGCGATGCGGCGGGTCCGTCTCAAGGATCTCGACCCCGAACGCGAGCCGGTAGCCGAGCGGGCTGCGCACCACCACGTGGATGCGCTCGCCCTCCCCACCCGGTCCCGGCGGCCGCACCACCGTGGTCGAGGCCATCCCCGGCCACCACCGCGGCCAGTCCCCGACCCGCTCGACGGCGTCCCACACCGTTCCCGGGGCGGCCGGGAGGTGCCAGGTGGAGGTGAGCCGATACATGGCGTCAGTCTCCCGGGCTCGGCAGGCATAGACAGCGCCATCCTCACTCAGCTCGAGAGGGGCTGACCTCTTAGGGCGGCCCGTCGCAGCCCCGACTGTTGTCGGTCCCTGGTGCGAGGATGGGCACATGTGCGGCCGCTACGCCTCGTTCAAGGAGTCACAGGACCTCGCGGACGCGTTCGACGTCGAGGACATGACCGAGGCAGCGCGCAACGTGCTGGCCAGCTGGAACGTGGCGCCGACCGATGGCGCGCGGATCGTCGTCGACCGGGCACCGAAGCTCGATGGCGACGCCGCCGAGGAGGAGTCAGCGGTGCGCCGCGAGATGCACCTGGCGCGCTGGGGCCTGGTGCCGCCCTGGGCGAAGGACATCTCGGTCGGGGCGCGGATGTTCAACGCCCGCAGCGAGACCCTCGCCGAGAAGCCGGCGTTCAAGAAGGCAGCCGCCACCAAGCGGTGCCTGGTCCTCGCCGATGGCTACTACGAGTGGCAGAAGGTCACCGCCCCCGGTGAGACCAAGCCGGCCAAGGTGCCGCACTACATCCACCCCACCGATGGCGCGCCGATCTCGTTCGCCGGCCTGTACTCGTGGTGGCGCGACCCGAGCAAGGCCGACGACGACCCCGACCGCTGGCTGCTCTCCACCACGATCGTCACGGCGCCCGCGCGCGACGGGCTCGAGACCATCCACGACCGCGAGCCCGCCATGCTCACCCGCGATGTCGCCGAGTCCTGGCTCGACCCCACGGTCACCGATCTCGAGGCTGTGCTCGCGATGCTGGCCGAACCCGCGCCCGAGCTGTCCTGGTACGAGGTGGGCCGCGCCGTCGGAAACGTCCGCAACAACGGTCCGGAGCTGATGCAGCCGGTCTGAGCCCGGTCCACCGCAGGTCTGACACCCCACTCGTCCCGCAGCGGGACGCCTTCGCCTGCTGCGGTCCCTAGGCTGATCGGCGTGACCGCCCCGCCGACCGAGCACGCGCCACCGCCGGACGGCGGCGCTCCGCAGCCTTCGGCCGGCGACATCTGGCTCGCGATCGCGCTCGCTGCCTCGTTCGGGCTGCTCCCCATCGCCTACGGCGGCATCGCCATGGCCGGCGGGCTCGTCCTCGCGCTCGCGACGTTGTTCGGCATGGTGCAGCTGGTGGCGCTGATCTGGCGGCGCTCCCATCCGCAGCGCACCGCGATCGTGGTGGCCGCAGGGGCGGTGGCTCACTTCGCGCTCGGGCAGTTCCTGCAGCCCTCCGACGTCGCCGTGCTCGTCGCGCTGTACTCGGTGACGGCGTTCCGGCGTTCCGGCAAGAGCCGCACCTGGGTGCTCGTCGCCACGGCCGGCGCCGTGATGGTCGGCGCGGCGTTCGCGCTGACGGACTGGGTCGGTGTGGGCCCGGCGATCGCGACCGGGCTGTTCTTCTTCACCGGCTGCGCGGCGCTCGCGCTCACCGCCTGGGCGCTGGGCCTGATGCGTCGTGCCCGCTACCTGCAGCAGGAGTCCCTCGCCGAGCGGGCCGCTCGTCTGGAGCGTGAACGCGACCAGCTCGCCCAGATCGCGACCCAGGCCGAACGCACCCGCATCGCCCGCGAGATGCACGACATCGTCGCCCACTCCCTCTCGGTCGTGATCGCGCAGGCCGACGGCGGTCGGTACGCCGCGAAGTCCTCTCCCGAGGCCGCCGAGCGGGCCCTCCTCACGATCTCCGAGACCGGCCGCGCGGCACTGGCGGACATGCGACGCATCCTCGGCGTGCTCAGGACGGACGCCGCCGACAGCGCCGAGCTCGTTCCGCAGCCCGCCGACACCGACGTGGCCGCGCTGGTGGCGTCGATGAAGAGCACGCTGCCGGTGTCGCTGATCGAGATGGGCACGCCCCGGCCGCTGCCACCGGGAACCGGGGCGACCATCTACCGGATCGCCCAGGAGTCCCTCACCAACATCCTCAAGCACGGTGGCCCCGACGTGAAGGCGACCGTGCTCATGCACTGGGCGCCCCAGCACGTGGTGCTCCAGGTCGACGACGACGGTCGCGGCGCCGCCGCCACCTCCGACGGCGCCGGCCACGGGGTCCTCGGCATGCGTGAGCGCGCCGCCATGCTCGGCGGCACGCTCTCGGCCGGCCCTCGCGCCGGCGGCGGCTACCGGGTCCGCGCCGAGATCCCGGTACCCGGCGGGCAGGCGAGGCCGCCGGACCCCGGTGGCTGGCCGCCGTCAGGGCCTCCGCCCGCCCCGCCCACCACGCCAGCCCCACCGATCGAGGACAGAACCCCATGACCGAGCTGCCCGAGCTGCCCGAGGCCACCACCGACACCCCGATCCGCGTCGCGCTGGTCGACGACCAACAGCTCGTCCGGGCCGGGTTCGCGCTGGTGATCAACTCCCAGCCCGACATGCAGGTGATCATCGAGGCGGGCGACGGCGCCCAGGCGCTGCGGCTGCTGGGAAGCCACCCGGTCGACGTCGTGCTCATGGACGTGCGCATGCCCACGATGGACGGGCTCGCTGCCACCGCCGCACTCACCGACCCCGCCGGCGGCGACGGCCCGAAGGTGATCATCCTGACCACGTTCGACCTCGACGAGTACGTGCTGCGCGCCATCAAGGCCGGCGCCTCCGGGTTCCTGCTGAAGGACACCCCGCCCGAGGACATGCTGGCCGCGATCCGCACGGTGCACCACGGCGAGGCGGTGATCGCGCCGTCCTCGACCAAGCGCCTGATCGGACACCTGGCGAGCGTGCTGCCGGACGCCGAGCGCACTCCCCCCGCAGTCCTCGATGCCCTCACCGAGCGCGAGCGCGAGGTGCTGGTGCTGATGGCGCGCGGTCGCTCGAACACCGAGATCGCCTCCGACCTGTTCGTGGCCGAGGCGACCGTGAAGACCCACGTCGGGCGCGTGCTGTCCAAGCTGGGGGCCCGCGACCGGGTGCAGGCGGTCGTCGTCGCCTACGAGACCGGGCTGGTCAGCCCCGGATCCTGACGCCGCACCGGTGAGCGCCGTATCGCGGCGTCGCGCATCGCCGCATCTGGTGGATTCTCGGTCTACCCGGTGGACCGCTGCGACCCCAAAGCGCTTTCCGGGTGTGGGGTGCCCGAGGGTGGGGTGGTGCGCCGGGTGTAGGTGACGCCGGAGGCGGGCGGTGCCAGCGGTGAGGAGGACGTCGGGGGTGGGAGGTCCACCTACGGGATGACGGCAGGACCCGACCGGAGCGCGACGCGGCGGCACCGGTCACGTCCGTAGCGTCGTCACCATGACGCAGACCTTGCCCACACCAGCCCCTGACCACAGCGCCCGCAGCGCCGTCCGCGCCGTCGGACTCACCAAGATCTACGGCCGCGGAGACGTGGCCGTGCACGCCCTCGACGGCGTCGACGTGACCTTCGCAGCGGGTGAGTTCACCGCGATCATGGGGCCTTCCGGTTCCGGCAAGTCGACGCTGATGCACCTCCTCGCGGGCCTCGACACCGCGACCGCCGGGCAGGCGTGGCTGGGCGGCACCGAGCTGACCTCGCTCAACGACGACCAGCTGACGGTGCTGCGCCGCGAGCGCGTCGGGTTCGTGTTCCAGTCCTTCAACCTGCTGCCAATGTTCACGGCGGAGCAGAACATCGGGCTCCCCTCCCAGCTGTCCGGCGCGAAGCTGGACCAGGAGTGGAATGACACCCTGATCACCACCCTCGGGCTGGCCGACCGGCTCTCGCACAAGCCGCACGAGCTCTCAGGCGGGCAGCAGCAGCGTGTCGCGATCGCGCGCGCGCTCTCGACCAAGCCCGACGTCGTGTTCGCCGACGAGCCGACCGGCAACCTCGACTCCCGC
The DNA here is from genome assembly GCF_009733815.1 of Pseudactinotalea suaedae. GTDB lineage: Bacteria > Actinomycetota > Actinomycetes > Actinomycetales > Beutenbergiaceae > Pseudactinotalea > Pseudactinotalea suaedae. The sequence continues at coordinate 15,914 of NZ_WNXY01000014.1, read as the reverse complement.
TCCGGCACCGAGGTGCTCTCGTTCCTGCGCCGCTCGGTGCGTGAGCTCGGGCAGACCGTCGTCATGGTGACCCACGACCCGGCTGCCGCGGCGTACGCGGACCGGGTCGTGCTGCTCGCCGACGGCCGCATCGCCGGGTCGATCTCCGACCCCACCCCGGAGAGCGTGCTCGCCGGTCTCGACGCCCTGCGTCAGCCTGCTGCGACGGTGGTCGGCTGATGCTGCGCGCCACCCTCGACCAGATGCGAGCCTCGGCGGGCAGACTCGCCGCCGCCGGCATCGCGATCCTGCTGGGCACCGCGTTCGTCGCGGCCAGCCTGCTGGCCTCGGCCACGATGCGCCAGGCCACGCACGATGCGTTCACCGCGTCCTACGCCGACGCCGATCTCGTCGTCAGCGCCGACGCCGACCCGCTGACCTCGGCCGTCGTCGAGGACATCCGGGGCGTCGACGGCGTCCACGCCGCCGACCTCCAGACCTACTTCGGCCTGGACATCACCGGGGCGGGAGCGACCGAGTGGGTCTCGATCTCGCCCACCCCGAGCGATCCCAGCCTGCAGGTGGGCGAGCTCGCCGAGGGCCGACAGGCCACGGCTCCAGGCGAGATCGTGCTGTCCTCCGACGTCGCGGAGCGACTCCAGGTCTCCGTCGGTGACACGGTCCAGACGTCCTGGACGCCGTGGGACCCGGACGCGGAGAGCGCGGGCGACCCGCAGGTCGAGTCCTTGCAGGTGGTCGGTCTGATCGCGAGCACCGAGAACTTCTTCATGTCCGGATCCGGTGGGCAGATCCCGGCCGACCAGCTCGAGGAGTGGCGGGTCGCGCAGAACGGCAGCGACGAGTTCTGGGGCTCCGTGTTGCTCGCGCTCGCCGACGATGCCGACCCGGCCGCGGTTCGCACCGCCGTCGAGGGCCTCTCGACGGTCGCCGGTGCTGCCGTCCAGACGGTTCCCGAGATCGCCGAGCAGCGCACCGCTGAGCAGACCGGCTCCGACGTGACGTTCCTCGTGGTGATGCTGGCGTTCGCCGCCGTGGCGCTGTCGGTGGCCGGCCTGGTGATCACCAACACCTTCCAGGTGCTGGTGGCACAGCGCACCCGCACGCTCGCGCTGCTGCGCTGCGTGGGTGCCAGCCGCGGCCAGATCCGCAACTCGGTGCTCGGCGAGGCCGCGCTGCTCGGACTCGTCGCCTCGACGGCGGGACTCGCGCTGGGCGCCGGGGTGGTGCTCATCGGGGTCAGGGTGGTCGACAGCTTCTTCCCCAGCTCGACGCTCGGCAGCGCCGTGCCGTTCAGCTGGACCGTGCCCGTGGTGACGGTCGGCGTCGGCATCGTGGTGACGTTGCTCTCGGCACTGGTACCGGCGCGGATGGCCACGCGGGTCGCCCCGGTCGCCGCGCTGCGGCCCGTGGAGGGCCCCTCGGACGAGCGCGCCGGCCGCGGTCGACTCGTGCTCGCGATCAGCGCGACCGTGATCGGCGCCCTGATGCTGGCCGGTGGCGTGACACTCTCGCTCAGCCTCAGCGGGACCGACGCCGCGGACGCCGGCATGCTCGGCGGTCTCGCGCTCGGCGTCCTGGGTGGCCTGATCTCGCTGTCCGGGCTGCTCATCGGCTCGGTGTTCCTGATGCCGAAGCTGCTCCCGGCGCTGGGCCGGCTCGCCGGCCGCGGCATCCCCGCGCGGATCGCCACGGCGAACGCCGTGCGCAACCCGCGCCGCACCGCCGCGACCACGAACGCCCTGGTCATCGGTGTCGCCCTCGTGGTGATGATGTCCACCGGCGCGTTCTCGGCCCGCCAGACCCTGCTCACCCAGCTCGACGAGCAGTTCCCGGTCGACGTGGCAGTCGGCGTCAACGACCGTTCGCAGTCGGTGACGCCCGCCCAGGTCGAGACCGTCGCGGACACCGAGGGCATCGCCTCGCACGTGACGCTGCGCACCTCGGACGGCACGCTCGACGCCTCCGACGGCTCGATCGGGGTCCGGGTGACGTCGTTCGCCGAGGGCGACCCCGCATCGGTGCTGCGCTCGGACGTGCTCGACGGCCTCGAGGACGGCGTCCTGCTGCTGGGCTCGGCCCAGGGGCTGACCATCCCCGACGGCGAGATGCTCACCCTGACCGGGAACGACGGCGGCTCGATCCAGCTGCGCGTGGTGCGTGCCGATGTCGGGAGCTACACGGCCATCGTCACGCCGGCCGCGCACGAGGCGATCGCACCGGACGCCCCGATCACCACGGTCTGGGCTCAGCTGGAGGACGGGTCCGACCCGATCGGCGTCATTGCCGCCGTGCAGGAAGGGCTCAACGAGATCTCGGCCAGCGACCCGGAGGCAGCCGTGCTCGAGGTGGGTGGCGCCGCCGTCGAGCGTGCCGCGTTCAGCCAGGTGATCGACACGCTGCTGGCCGTGGTGCTGGGTCTGCTCGGCGTCGCGGTGGTCATCGCGCTGGTCGGGGTCGCGAACACGTTGTCGCTGTCGGTGCTGGAGCGCCGTCGCGAGAACGCCACCCTGCGCGCGATCGGCCTCACGCGAGGTCAGCTTCGCGGCATGCTCGCCGTCGAGGGCGTGCTGATCGCCGCGGTGGGCGCCCTGGTGGGCGTGGTGGCCGGTCTGCTCTACGGCTGGGCGGGTGCGGCGGTCGTGCTCGGAGGCTTCGGAGCCGTCGAGCTCGGGGTCCCGTGGCCGCAGCTGGGAGCGGTGGCGGTCATCGCCCTGGTGGCGGGACTGCTCGCCTCGGTGCTGCCGGCACGATCCGCCGTCCGGCAGTCGCCGGTGGCAGCACTGGCCACCGACTGACCCCACCCCCGGTTTCAACGCGATTCCGTCCACCCACCGGTTTCAACACGATTCCGTCCACCCACCGGTTTCAACACGATTCTGTCCACCCATCAGGTGAACGGAATCGTGTTGAAACCGGTTGTCCACAGGGGCTCAGCGCGGCGGGGTCCTCCCCCGGCAGCATGACGGCGTGAGCCGCGCAGGAACCCGGTACCACCTGGCCGTCGTCGGCGGGCCCGACGTCGGCTGGGTGGCGCCGTTGCCCGATGACCGGGAGGTCGTGATCGGCCGGGGCGAGGGTGCCGACCTCGTCCTGGCCGATGCTCGTCTGTCCCGTCGCCACCTCGCGGTCCGTGACCGCCGCGGGCGGCTGACCGCGCGCGCCCTCCCCGGCGGAAGCGCGAGCGCGCGGCTGGCGCGGCGCACCCGCGCCGGCCGCACCCGGCTGGGCCGGCGGCTTCGCCTCGGTGCCCGTAGCCGGGACCTGCGTCCGGGCTCCCAGATCGCGCTCGGTCGCAGCGTCGTGGAGATCCGTGACCACCCGGGCCTCGCGGCCCGCCCGCCCCAGGTGGACCTCTCCGACGGCCTCGGGATGCGGCTGCTCGTCCCGCTCGGCATGTCCGCCACGGTGCTCCCGCTCGCGCTCAGCAGCAGCGCCACCAGCCCGTGGCGCACCGTCACCTGGCTGATCCTGCCCCTCGTGCTCGTCGCCTCGGTGCTGTGGCCGTGGTTGCGCGAGCGCGCCAGCCGCCGGCGTCGCCGCGACCTGCCCGACGACGACCCGCCCCAGCCACCCGACCCGGCCGGTCTGCTCGCCGTCGCCGATCACCCGGGCACCGGGCCGCGACCTGACTGGGACGTCGGCACCGAGCCGCACCGCCGCCGACGGCGGCCCCGCACCCTCCCGCCGCCCTCACCCGGTCAGGGGCTGGCTCTGGTCGGTGCTCCCGAGGCGTGCCGGTCGATGGCGCGCTGGGTGGTGTGCCAGGCCGTGCACCGCGCACGGCCCGAGGATCTCGCGCTCGTGGTGCCGCCGGGCTGGGACTGGGCGCAGGACCTGCCGCATGCCGGCACGGTGCCGGCCACCGCGTCGTTGCGCGTGGTCGAGGCGACCGAGGGTCGCGGTGCCACGACGACGCCGGCGAGCGACGCCGTCGGGATCGTGCTGGCCAGCTCGCTGGCCGAGGTACCGAGCTGGTGCACCACCGTGATCGAGGTCGAGCCGGAGCACGATCGGCAGGTCTCGGTCGCGTGGGCGCACGAGGTGGCCTCAGCGGTGTCGCGTGCGAGCGCCGCAGCAGGCGGGTTGCCGGCGTCGGTGCCGCTGGCCGAGCTCGTGGGCGAGCCCACCGCAGCCGAGGTCGTGGCGCGCTGGCGACGTCCCGCCACGGGTCTGACCGTGCCGCTGGGCAGAGGCGCCGAGGGGCCGCTGTGGCTCGACCTCGCCGAGGCCGGTCCGCACGCCCTGGTCGCCGGCACCACCGGCTCGGGCAAGTCGGAGCTGCTGACCACATGGGTGCTCGGGCTCGCGCTCGGGTACGCCCCGTGCGAGCTGCACGTGCTGCTCGTCGACTACAAGGGCGGCGCGACGTTCGGCGCGCTCGCCGCGCTGCCCCACGTCGTCGACGTGCTCACCGATCTCGACACCGGGACCACCGCCCGTGCGCTGGCGAGCCTGCGCGCCGAGCTGGTGCGGCGCGAGCGGGTCCTCGCGGAGGCGGGTGCGCGCTCGCTGGCCGAGCTCTCCGAGGGTCGGCTGCCGCGGCTGCTGGTGATCGTGGACGAGTTCCGCACCCTCGCCGACTCCCATCCCGAGCACCTCGACGCGCTGGTGCGGCTCGCCGCGCAGGGGCGCTCGCTGGGGGTCCACCTGGTGCTCGCGACCCAGCGACCCGGTGGCGCCGTGACCGCCGACATGCGCGCGAACATCTCCGTGCGGCTGTGCCTGCGGGTGCTGGAGCCGACCGATTGCCACGACGTCCTCGGGGACGACTCGGCGGCGCGGCTGCCCGCGATCCCGGGCCGGGCGGTCATCCGGACGGACGTCACGACCACTCTCCAGGTGGCGTGGCCGGGCACGCTCGACGACGGCGTGGCCCGGTTGGTCTCGACCCTGGCGGCGGCGAGCGCGGCGGCTCGTGCGATCGATCCCGACCTGGTGCGGGTGACGCCGCCGTGGGCACCCGCGCTGCCGAGCTCGGTGCGGACGAGCGAGCTGCCGGAGGTGCGCGAGGACGCGCTCCCGCTGCTGCTGGTCGACCGGCCCGAGGAGCAACGGACCTCCTCGGCGCACGTCGAGATCGGCGACACCCTGCTCGTCAGCGGACCCTCGCGCAGCGGCCGCACCACCGCCGCACGCACGATCGCGGTCGAGGCGATGCGGCGGGGCATCGTCACGCACGTGGTCGCGCCCGACCGGCTGCTCCCCGATGACGCGCCGGCCCGCGGCACCGCGTGCGCGCCGGAGGACGCGCGCCGCGTCCACCTGCTGCTGCGAGCGCTGGAGCAGCCGCGCCGCGTCCGGGAGCTGCTGGTCGTCGACGACGTCGACGCGATGTGCCGGGCGCTGGACGCGGCGCTGCCGTTCGGGTCCGGCGGGGAGGCGATGCTCGAGCTGCTCCGCTCGGCGCACCGCCGGGGTCTCGGCATCGTGCTGACCTCCGCGCCGCCGGCCGCGCGTTGGGCCGCCGCGACACGGCGCCATCTCGTGCTGGCACCGCGCGACGTCGGTGACGCGCTGGTGGCCGGGGTGCCGCGGGATCTCGTCGACCTGGGCGCGCCACCGGGGCGCGGGGTGCTGCTCGACGGCGGTTCGGCGCTGGTCGGGCAGGTCGCCGAGGCGGTGCCGCACGGGCCGTGGCAGCCGCCCACGCAGGTGCCGCTGCGGATCGAACCGCTGCCGACGGTCGTGGCGCTGGACCCCGACCTCGGCACCGACTCCGGAGGCGTCCGCCTGCTCCTCGGCCTGGGAGGTGAGGACGCCGGACCGGTCACCGCGACGCTGCGCGAGGGCGGGACGTTCCTGGTGCTGGGTGGCTCGCGCACCGGGCGCACCACCACGCTGCGGATGCTCGCCGCGCGGCTGCGCGCGGCGGGGCGAACGGTGTGGACCGAGCCGGCCGCGGTGGGCACGCATCCGCGCGGTGTGCTCGTCGTCGACGACGTGGACCGGCGCTCACCGGCTGCTGCAGCCGCCGCGGCCGAGGCCGCTGCGGGGGTCGCGCTCCTCGCCGCCGCGCGGCCCGAACCGCTGGGCGCCGCCTACCACGAGCTGGCGCGACGGCTGCGGGACCCGGACGCGGTGCTGGTGCTGGGGCAACCCGCCGGCACCACACCCTGGACGGGTGCGGACATCCGGCCGTTCGTCGACCCCGAGCAGCACCTCGGCCGCGGCGTGCTGGTCAGCGAGGGGTTGGCGACCGCGGTGCAGGTGGACCGCGGCGCTCCGGCTCAGAGAACGGGGCCGGAGGTCGACGAGGGACGGCTGGTCGCCGCCACCGACGCCGGCAGCAGCATGCCCACCCCGACGACGAGCGAGGCCAGCAACGTCGGGTAGACCGCCCACGGTGGGGCGATCCCGATCACGCTGACGGCGATCGCGGCCTGGATCAGCTGCCAGGTCAGTACCGGGCCGCGGCCCCAGCGGCGACCGAGCCAGAGCGCGTGGATCCCGAGGACCAGCAGCCCGACGAACAGCAGCATGAAGACCGCGAGCGCGACCGAGAGCGCAGCGCCCTCGAAGTCGGAGCGCACCATGTCCACGATCGACCACACCGCGGCGGCGATCAGCAGCAGGCCCTCGAGCCCGGCGACGACGAGCGCGACCAGCAGCGGCAGGTTGCGCCACGGGTCCTCGACGGGTGCCGGCACCGGCACACGCGCGGGCCCGTCGGCGGTACTGCGTTCGGTCACGCGCTCAGCCTACGACTGCGGCGCACCCGCCTCCGGACGGTGCCCGGCCGCCGTCGACCAGGCCGGCAGGATCAGAACCCGACGCGAAGTGCAACGTGAGAGAGGTCTCACCGAAACCCGACATCTGTTTGGTAACACCCCTTGTGCCCGGCCTGGGCGCGTGTGAAACTAGATATCGGTCAATTTTCGGGGCAACGGGACGACCACGCCCAACCGGTATCGCCGGAATCAGCGTAGTTCATTGTTCGTCCACGTACGCCCACGCTCGCTAGGAGGACTCATACATGGATTGGCGTCACAAGGCTGCCTGCCTGACCGAGGACCCGGAGCTGTTCTTCCCCATCGGGAACACCGGTCCGGCGCTCGTGCAGATCGAAGAGGCCAAGGCTGTCTGCCGTCGCTGCGACGTCGCTGACGCATGCCTGCGCTGGGCGATCGAGTCCGGTCAGGACTCAGGCGTCTGGGGCGGGATGTCCGAGGACGAGCGTCGTGCGCTCAAGCGTCGCACCGCTCGCGCCCGCCGCGCAGGCTGACACACAGCATTCCGAAAGCCGCCCTGTGCACCCCATTTCTTGGGTGCGCAGGGCGGCATTCTTTGTTCCCCTTTGAGGAATTGCGGCCAAACGTTCCTCGCCGCCATTTCCACGGCCCTGGGAACGGCGAAGCGCCTTGTCGGGCGGTTACGCCTGGTCGGCGACCTCACCCAGGCGGGTCTCCAGCTTGACCTCGGTGCCGCCGCCGCTGCGGCTGGCCCACTCGATCGAGCCGTCCAGGACCGTGTCCACCAGCGTGGTGACGATCTGCGTGCCGAGCCCGTCCATCGACGCGGGGTCGACGCCGACGCCGTCGTCGATGACCTGGACCGCCAGCGTGCGGCCCTCGCGCTGCGAGCGCACCGTGACCGTGCCTCCGGTCTTGCTCAGACCGTGCTCGACGGCGTTGGTCACCAGCTCGGTCAGGATCACGGCCAGCGAGGTGGCGTCGCTGGCCGGGACGCGGCCGAAGGTCCCCTCGCGCACGAACGTGACCGGGGGGCTGTCGACGGCGGCGACGTCGGCGGCCAGGCGCAGCGCGCGCCCGAAGACGTCGTCGAAGTCGACGATCTCGTCGATCGTCTGGGACAGCGCCTCGTGCACGGTCGCGATGGTCGCGACCCGCCGCATCGCGCCGTCCAGGGCCTCCCGGACCTCGCGCGAGGTGCTGCGCCGGGCCTGCAGCCTCAGCAGCGCCGCCACCGTCTGCAGGTTGTTCTTGACGCGGTGGTGGATCTCGCGGATCGTCGCGTCCTTGGTCATCAGCTCGCGCTCGCGCCGCCGCAGCTCGGAGACGTCACGGACCAGCAGCACCGCGCCCATACGGGTGCCGTGCTCGGTCACCGGCAGAGCGCGCAACGAGAGCGAGACCCCGCGCGACTCCAGGTCGGTGCGCCAGGCCGCCCGCCCCATCAGCACCAGCGGCATCGACTCGTCCACCGGGGCGGAGTCCTCGATCAGCGGCGTGATCACCTCGGCGAGCGAGCGACCGACGATCTCGTCGGAGACACCGAGCCGGTTGAACGCCGACAGAGCGTTCGGGCTGGCGTACAGGACCTCGCCCTCGCTGTTGAGGCGGATCAGGCCATCGCCCACGCGCGGGGCGCCGCGGCGCGGACCGGTCGCCGCGTTCGGCGCCGGGAACTCGCCGCGCGCGATCATCGCGCACAGCTCGTCGGCGGACTCGACGTAGTTGATCTCCAGCCGGCTGGGGGTGCGGCTGGCGCCCAGGTGCGTCTCGCGAGCGATGACGGCGATGGTGCGGCCCGCCCGGACGACCGGGATGGCCTCCTCGCGGATCGCGTAGGCGCCGGTCCACCGTGCCTCCCCGACACGCACCAGCTGCCGCGCGGTCAGCGCCTCGCGCAGCGTGGAGACGAACCCGCGGGGGGCCGCCTTCCCGACGATGTCCTCGTGGTGCACGGTCGCTGCGGTCGAGGGGCGGCACTGCGCGACCGCGACGAAGTCGTCGTCCTGGGTCGGCAGCCACAGCACCATGTCGGCAAACGCGAGGTCGGAGATGACCTGCCAGTCGCCGACGAGCAGGTGCAACCACTCGCTGTCGGCGCTGGAGAGGTTCCCCCGCGAGTCGATCAGATCGCTCATCGTGGACACGACGGATAGCGTAGGTGCGCCGCCGACCCTTGGAGAACGCGATGTCCCCGTTCAGCGCCCGTATCACCTACACCGCCCCCGCCAGCGAGGTCGCCGCGATGCTGGCCGACCCCGCCTACGTCGAACGCAAGGTGGCCGCGAGCAAGCCGGTGAGCTCCGCCGTCGACGTCCAAGGGGCTGCCGATGGTGCGTTCACGGTGACCACCCAGCGCGCCCTGGCCACCGACGACCTGCCGAGCGCGGTGCAGAACCTCATCGGCCGCACCATCGAGATCCGCCTGACCGAGGCGTGGGACGCCTCCGACGCCGATGGCTCCCGCAACGGGACCATCCAGCTCGAGGTACTCGGCAAGCCCGCGAGCGCGAGCGGCACCGTGAGGCTCGCCGCCGTCGGGCCGAGCGAGACCGTGCTGACCTACGAGGGCTCGGTCGAGGCCCGTGTGCCCCTCGTCGGCCGCAAGATCGAGCAGCAGGCCGTCCAGCAGGTGCAGAGCGTGCTGAACGTCGAGCAGGCGGTCGGGTCCGCCTGGCTCGCGGAGCACTGACCTAGCCTGCTTCACACCTCGCCAGACGCCTGTGTCCCGGGTACCTCTGCGGACAGAGGTACCCGGGACCAGCCGGGATGGCGTCAGGCGGTCATGACTGGCTGCTGCTTGCGGCGTGCCAGGCCCAGGAGCAAGGCCGCTCCCAGGAGGGTGAGGATGCCGCCGCCCAGAGCGAGGGTGATCATGCCCTCCGTCCCGGTGTTCGGCAGGGCCGTGCTCGCCGCGGAAGCCGTGCGGTGCTCGGTGGCGCAGTCCGGGTTGCCGTCGGCGGCCGGGACGCACAGCGCCCGGTCGTCGGGGCTGGTGACCTGGTTGTACAGGGTGGCGTCGGGCCGTTCGCCCACGGTCACCGAGTACGTGATGGTCACGACCTGATCCACCTCGAGGTCACCGGTCCAGGTCAGCTCGTTGCCGGCCCTGGCCACGTCGCCGGAGGTGGTGGCGGCGTCATCGTTCCAGTCTGCCGCACCCAGCACCCCGGACAGGTCGTCGACCACGACCGCGTCCTGCACGGCGGCGCTGCCGACGTGCTCGACCACCACCGTGTAGGTGACCACATCGCCTGCCACGACCTGAGACCCGGACTCGGGGTCGGAGGTCTTGGAGAAGACGTAGGCGCCGTTGAAGTGCTCGGTGGTGCACGCCTCGTCCTGACCCTCGGCCGGGATGCACTCCCCCGGAGTCGTCACGACGTTGACGAGGTGCCGGTCACCAGCAGCGGTGACCGTGACCGAGTAGGTCAACGTGACCTCCTCACCCAGCTCCAGCGGACCGGACCATGTCAGGGTCGGCTCCCCGTACGCCGCCTCACCGGCCGAAGCCGCGAGGTCGTCGTTCCAGGTCGCGTCGTCCAGCACGTCGGTCAGGTCGTCCTCGAGCGTGGCCTCCGCGACCGGCGCGACACCGATGTGGTTGACAGTCACGGTGTACTCGATGACATCGCCCACCTGCACCTCGGATCCCGAGACCGGGTCGGAGGTCTTCACGACCTCGTAGTCACCGACCTGGTGACTCGTGGTGCAGTCGGCGTTCTCGTCCGGTGCCGGGATGCATGCTCCCCGGTCGTCCTCGGTGGTGACCACGTTCATCAGCTGGTCATCACCCTCGCCGGCGGCGGTGACCGTCACCGTGTACGTCAGCGTGACCACCTCGCCCACGGCCAGGTCGCCGGACCAGGACAGGGTCGGCTCCGCGAAGGACACCTCACCCGCACTGGCGACGACATCGCCGTTCCAGGTCGCGTCGTCCAGCACCGCGGTCAGGTCGTCCGTGACGGACGCACCGGCCACAGCACCCTCGCCGACCTGCTCGACGAGAACGGTGTAGGTGATCACCTCACCGACCTGCACCGTCGAACCCGGTGCAGCCTCCGAGGTCTTCGAGAACTCGAAGTACCCGACCATGTGCTCGGTCGTGCACTCACCCTGGCATCCGGGCGACGTCACCACGTTCGTGATGTACGTGTCGCCGTCGGCCTGCAGACCAGGCACGTCCTTGACGTCCACCGAGTAGGTGATCGTGGCCACCTCTCCGACCGGGACCACGCCCTCCCATGAAAGGAGGCCGTCCTCGACACTCACCGTGCCGATGTCGGCGGTGACGTCGTCGTTGTAGACGGCGTCATCCAGGACTGCGGACAGGTCATCGGTGAACCAGGCGCCGGCCGGGACCGGACCCTGCTGGGTCACCAGCACCGTGTAGGTGATCGTGTCGCCCGGCTCCACGGTCGAGCCCGACTCGGGGTCCGAGGACTTCGCGACCACGTAGTCGGTGACCACCAGCGAGGCCGACGTGCGCATCACCAGGTCGGTGTGCTCGGCGCGAGCCTGTGCCTGGTTGACGTAGACGTCCTGCGGCTGGGCCCCGTCCGTGGTGATGACCACCTGGAAGGAGAACGACCCGCCGCTGATGAGCTCGCCGCCGATCACACGGATCGCCGTCGGGTTCTCAGGACGCTCGGTCGACCAGTTCACCGTGTTGCCCGTGATGTCGCCCGCGGTGCCGTTGGACGGATCCGCCGGGTCATCGCTCAGATCAGCCGGCGCGGCATCGGTGTAGTAGACCGTTCCGCCGTCGTTCAGAACGACCTCGTCGAGCGTGTAGCTGCCCGAGAAGGACGTCCCGCGCTGGTCACCGACGTACGGGAGGATGTCGATCGTGTCGGTGAACGCCTGCGGCTGCGGGTCGCGCGACTCGATCTCCACCGTCCACGAACCGGTGCCCACCCCGTCACCGTTCTGGTTCGGGATGAACTCCACATCCGCGGTCTTGAGGATCGTGGTGTAGCCGTTGGTGGCCGTCGTGACCGTCTCCGTGACCGGTGACGCCGAGTTGCCGCCGTAGGAGGACACCGCGGTGTTCGTCAGCTGCGTTCCCGCCGCCACGCTCGAGTCCGCGACCGCTTGGTACGTGAGCTCGTTCGGGGTGTTGGTGGGAACCCCGTCGAGTGTCCAGGTCAGCACCTGGCGTCCCTGGAGGTCAACCGTCACCACCGGCTCAGGAGACGCCGAACCGGGCTCGTACGTCATCCCCAGCGGCAACGTGTCCACGATCTCGTAGTCGTCCACCGTCTCCGGGATGATCCCGGAGCCGTTGGCCGAGTACGTCAGCGTGAAGTCCGCCGGCACACCAGGCGTCACAGTCGACGCTGCCGCCTCCTTGGTGATGTGCGGCACCGCCGTGGAGATGCGGACGATGTCCCGGCGTCCGTTGGTGTTCGGGTAGCGCGCGTCGGGCGTCGCGACCCTGGCGTCGGCCCGCTCCGGTCCGGTCCATGCGCCGTTCCACAGGGCAGAACCGAACATCCACACGTCCTGGCCGACCGGAACGTCGTCGTGGAGCTGGACGTAGGTACGCAGCTGCAGGCCGTCCCAACCTGACTCGGCATAGAAGGAGTGCGTATGCGTGAACCGCACCGCCTTGATCGTCGTCAGATCGGTCGGCCGTGTGGTGGTCCAGGAACCGTCCGCGATGCCGCAGTCGAACTGATCGGGGTTGTACTGCGGACTGCTCGGATCCACCAACGCGTTGGTGCCGACGTAGTACTCGAGCGCTGGCGGGTTCTCCACCTCGCCCGATGATCCCTCGCCGCTCTGGTCGAAGCCGACGATCTCCCCTAGCTGGCCCTCAGGCACCGGGACGTAGGTGACATACCTCGTGTCGAGGACCTGACAGTCCCCCCACATGCTGGTCGGGGCGGCGGCAAGCGGGCCGCCGACGACGTTGATGTACTGCATCAGCACGGTGCCGGGCGAGACGCGGTAGGTGTCATCCCAGTTGCTACCACCTGACCCGGTGAGGGCGCGGAACCAGGGCGCAGCCCAGCCGCCCGGCAAGACGTAGGTCTTGTTGGTGCTGTTGTTACCGCCGAGGTCGATGGACTGCAGACCTGTCGGCGACGTGTAGGTCGGGGCGTTCGTCGTCAGGGTGACCGACCCGGACTGAGCGGTGTATACGCGGAAGTACAGCGATCCGCTAGCCACGTAGTCCCAGTCCAGCGGCAGCGGGTTGCCGGTGCCGTTCACTGAGCTCGAGTCGTGGCTCGGCACGGTCGCCAGGTCGTAGTTGATGCCGCTCAGCGTCAGATTGAACACGCCGGGTGTGCCGGTCTCGGTCAGGATGCACTCGTCGACGAACGAGGTCTGCTGCTCCGCTGGGTAGCCGGGCAGCTCCGACCAGGGGTGGCCGTCAGCGCGCCCGTAGTCGAAAGGTGTGCAGCCGATGTTGGTCGGCTGGTCGTAGTGCGGTCCCGCGTCGACGTTGGCCCCGGTGTTCGAGACCACCTGGATCTGGTAGGTGACCTCGTCCGGGCCCGGATCCGAACCGACACCCAGGCGAAGCGACCACTCGAGGTCGAGGTCGACGTAGGTGGGGTCGGTCGCGTCGTCCCACCGGTAGCCGTTCGTGTTGCCGCCGTAGTGCATGTCCATCGCGAAGGTGTTCACGATCGGGATGCGCGGCAGTGCCACGGTCTCACCACCGGGGCTCGTGCCCTCCATCGAGATCTCCTCGCCGGTGATCCCGTTGGCGATCACCGCCGCCTGGAGGACCAGCGCGGTACCCGTGACCACAGGGCCGAAGTTGCAGGTCAGCGTCGTGCCGTCCTCGGAGATGCTCGAGGGCGTGGTGACATCGGTGACCAGGCAGATGTCCGGGATCTCGTCGAAGACGGCAGTGCCGAGCGTGAACGTCGCAGTGACGTCGTCGATCGGCTCGTTGCTCGGCGGGGTGTTGGCGTCGTTGACGTTGATCCGCCACTCAGCCACCACAGGGTTGCCGCGGGCGATCGTGGCGGGTGGGCTGACCCACGCGCCCTCGATCTCGTACACCGGTGCTGCAGCCAAGATCTGGACATCGCCAACGGCCTGCGGTGCGACGGCGGAGCTCGCCACCTCGGGCGTCTCCGAGCCAGACGACTCGTCCTGGCTTGTCGCCTGCTCCGTGGTGGTGTCGTCGCTCGACCCCGCCTCGTCGCCCGCCGGCGGCGTCGACTGCTCGCCATCCTCCTGGGCGTCCTCGGTGACAGTCTCGTCCGCGCCCTCTTCGGCGGTCTCGGCGGCCTCCGAGGTCTCGGAAATCTCGCCGGTCTCGGCAGCGTCGCCGGTCTCGGCAGCGTCGCCGGTCTCGGTCGTGGCGTCTTCGGAGACGGCTCCGAAGGCCAGCGGTGCTGTCATGACCGTCATGCTCGCCAGCAGGGCGAGCAGAACCGCGAAGACCATCGCGATCCGTGCCAGCGACGCGCTGGTGGTGGCGGTGGCCAGCCCGACAGATGTGCGCTGACCTGAGCCACTCCGTTCAGATCTCGCGCCCACGTTGTGAAGCCGCCCGAAAGGCGACCTCGACCCATTACCGATATTCATGCTTCCCCGCATTCATGGCACCACTGATGAGTCATACCGGTGGTGCTCCCCGAAGCGGGCCCCCCCGTCACAAGAAGTAGTACCACCAGGCCAGTCGCCTGCACTAGGGGCTCTGTTGACAAATTGCTGATCGCTGGCAAATACCCCGTATTCTTAGGGTGATTTCAGGGTGAGCGCAGGGTGATGAATGCGCATCGCGCCATTTCGGACAGTCCGACTCGCGCCGTCGCTGACGCACCCGACAGCACTAATGTTGCGCTGGACCGACGAGAGGGCAGTGGCGTGAACAAGCGTCGAAGCGCACCTACCCTCGAGGACGTCGCAGCCGAGGCCGACGTCTCCCGGGCCACGGTGTCGCGGGTCGTCAACGCCGACCCCCGGGTCTCCGCGAGCGCCCGCGAGCGCGTGCTGGCCGCGATCGAGGCGCTCGGGTACGCACCGAACCGGGCAGCCCGCTCGCTCGTGACGCGGCAGGCGGACTCGATCGCGGTCGTCATCCCCGAGTCCGACGCACGGGTCTTCTCCGACCCGTTCTTCGCCGGCACTCTGCACGGCATCGCCACAGCACTGTCCCGCACCGACCTCCAGATGGTGCTCGTGATGGGCCAACCCGACGACGGCGACGGCCGCCTGAGCAAGTACCTGCGCGGCGGCCACACCGATGGCGCGATCATCACCTCTCACCACCGGCGGGACGAGTTCTGGCGCACCGCGCAGGCAGCCGGACTGCCCATGGTGTTCCTGGGCCGCCCGTTCGCACCGATGGCGGGCATGCCCTACGTCGACGTGGACAACGTGCACGGAGCCGCGCTCGCGGTGAAGCACCTGGTGGAGCAGGGCCGTACCCGGATCGCCACGATCGCCGGACCCTCCGACATGGTCGCCGGTGCCGATCGGTTGACCGGCTGGCGCCGCGAGCTGCGTGCGGCGGGGCTGCCCGACGACGCCGTGGTGCACGGCGACTTCAGCGCGGCCGCCGGCGCTGCCGCGATGGCGGAGCTGCTGGCGAACCACCCGGACCTCGACGGCGTGTTCGTCGCCTCGGACGTGATGGCGGTCGCCGCGCTCGAGACGCTGCGCCGGCACGGGCGATCGGTCCCGGACGACGTCTCCGTCGTCGGGTTCGACAACACCGACGCGGCCGTCGAGGCGACACCGGCGCTGACGACCATCGTGAACCCGATCGTGCCGATGGCACGGCAGGCGGTGGGGCTGCTGCTCGGGCTGCTCGACGGCGACCAGGTGCCGGCCGCGGTGACGCTCTCGACCGAGCTCGTGGTCCGCTCCTCCAGCATCCCCGCCGACCGGCAGCACTGACCACCCTTCACCACCGCGCCGCTGCCTCGCCTGCCGGTGAGGTAGCGCCCACGTCCCGCAGGTGGCGGTGAGATAGCGCCCACCTCCGGCGCACGCCGGTGAGATAGGGCCCAAGCGCGAGCGCCACGTGGGCGGTAGGTCACCGCCGCTCCAGCTGGGTGGTCGCTGAGGCACCACCGCCTGCTTCCCGTGAGACAGCTGCCACTTCCCACAGGTGTCGGTGACTTAGCTGTTGCGTCTCATGAGGTTGGTGACGGGGGTGTGAGCGAGGGGTAGGTCCCGGCGGCAGGATGGAAGTACCTCTACGACCGTTCTGCTTGAAGGACCTACCCCTCGATGTCTCACGCTAACGCCCCG
>NZ_WNXY01000013.1 GCF_009733815.1 Pseudactinotalea suaedae | reverse complement strand
CCGCCTCCGGCAGCTCCACGGTGTAACGCAGTGTGACCGTGTAGGTGTCGACCTGGCCGCCCGCGATCGGGACGTCGGTCACGATCGAGCTGTCGGTCGTGCCGTCGTAGGCCGCGTTGGTCTCGACACCGCCCGGGGTGACGTTGGTCGCCACGACCGAACCCTCGACGATCGTGATGCCCTCGCCGAACCGCAGCCGGTCCTCGAGGTCGTAGTCGGTCGCCGTCGTGCTCTCGTTGGTGACCGCGAGCCCGTAGGTGATCTCGTACTCGCCCGGGTTGGTGACCGGGTCCACCACGTGGGGCTCGACCGTGACGGTCTTGTCCAGGGTCACCAGCGGCAGGTCACCGCACTCGGTGTCCACGATGTCCTCGTGGTTGCTCGGATCGAGCGTGGCCACGTTGAACAGCCCCGTGGTCACATCACCAGGAGCCTGATCCGGGGTGCACTCCAGCTGCTCCGGCTCCACGAGCGCCTCACCAGTCGCAGGGTCGGTCGTCAACGCGACCGTCACCCGGATCAGGTACACGTGCTCAGAACCGTTCTCGATCGTGGACTGCGCATCGATCGGCTGCTCGGCAGTGATGACCCGCAGGTCCTCCACACCATCCCAGTCCGGGTTCAGCGCAGCACCCTCAGGCCCGGAGACCACCTCGGTGTCGACCACCTCGATGCCCTCCCCATAACCAGTCAGGTCATCGGTGAGCCCATAAGCACCATCGATCATGCCGGTGTTCTCAGCCACCAGCTCGTACTCCAGCACCCACGTGCCGTCATCATCCGGGCTCTCCGTCGGACCGGAAACCGTCCGCTTGTCGAACTCGTAGTCGATCTGGGCATACCCGAAGTCGATCGTGTGATCGTTCTCCCCCGGACCACCGGTCGTGATCGCGGCATACGGGAACGAACCCGCCTCGGACTCCTCCACCAGACCATCGGAGTCATTCCGGTCAGCATCAACCGAAGCCGCATCACCGGTGTCCGGAACCGTCGGATACCAGTCCTCCAGCGGCCCGCCGGCTGCGTAGTCGGCCGGGTTGTCGACACCCACCACATAGTCGGTGTTGGTCCGCAGCGCGTACCCGTTCTCATTCAGAGCCGGGTTCGAGGAGAAGTAGTACTCACCCAACGCACTCGTGGTCGTCGAGCTGACCAGCGTCCGGTTCCCCTCACCATCCACCTCATAGAGGTTGACCGTCGCACCCTCAACAGGGGCCTCATCCGGATCCTGCACACCGTCGTAATCGACGTCGTACCAGACATAGTTACCGATCTCGATCGGCGCAGCCGAGGCCAGCGCGGTCAGCTCACCCAGACCGTTGCCCTTGGTCGTCGCACCCAGGACGTTGGTACCCGTGATGACGGCTGCCCCGCGCGGCTCGACGACCGCACCGGTGTCCTGGTAGAAGCGCCGAGTACCGACCTGGAAGGAGCCTTCGGCGACGTGGATGCCGGTCTCCATGATGCCGTCCTCGCGGCTCGGCACGACCAGGGTCGCGCCGAGGTGCTCTGCACCGTTCACCCAGGTGTCGTCGAAGAACTTGTCGTCACCGAAGGGCCCGTTGAGCATCGAACCAGTACCGGCCCCCGCGCCGGGGACGCCGTTGACGAGGCCGTCTTGCTCGATCGTCCACGTGCCGTCGCCGTCAGGACCAGCCATGAGCAGCTCGCCTCCGATGGCCCGTCCGATGACGAGCTTGTCGTCGTCCGGCGTCCTGTTGGTGTAGGACCCGAACAGGTCCCCACCGAGGTCGCGGATGCCGATCACCAGGTCACCGTGAAGGAAGCGGGCGTCCGCCACGATCGGGACCGACGTCGTCATGATGTCGGTCGTGGCGTTGTACGCGAGGCTGAACTGCATCCAGTCCGCGGTGTCGGTGCTCCACGGCTGGTAGTCGGCGTTGTGGGCGCCCCCACCGAAGAACCCGCGGGTGTAGTCGAGGGGGAACTCGAGGACCTCGCGCAGATCTGTCGGGTCGGCCGGGTCGAACGCGTACACGTACGCGTGCAGATCGGCGCGATCACCGGTCGACTCAGCGGTGTTGGTGACGGTGAGGTACATCTCGTTCGTCAGGGGGTTCGCGGAGACGCCGTGAGGGCGGAGGTCCGAGCCGTCCGGGAAGTAGGCGTCGAGCTCGTGCTCGACGACGTCCAGGACGGTCGTGCCGTCACGACTGATCTCGATCTCGATCAGTGACCGGTTGTAGAGGTTGACCGCGAACAGCGACTGCTGGTCGTTGGAGATCTCCATGGCGCCGAGCCCGGTGCGTCCGACGGTGTCCCAGGCCTGCGCGTCCCGGATCCAGTCGTAGCTCGGGTTCTCGGCGGTGGTTGCGGGGCGCAGCCCGTTGGGGTCGCCCGGCAGCGCGCCGGGGTCGGAGTCGCTGCCCAGGTCGATGCCCCAGTCGGTCAGATCCACCAACAGGTCGGCGCTGGCCGTCGGCGACGTGAGCTGACCGGAGTCGGGAACCACGCGGTAGATGGCACCGATGCCGTCCGGGCCGAGACCGGAGTGCCGTCGGACGTAGGCCGACGCAAACACCGTGCCGACCCCGCCCGGTTCCTCCGCCTGCTGCCAGGCCGTGCCGTATGTCGCTCCAACCTGGGCGAACGGGACCTGCATGGTCGTCGGCACCGTGGAGTTGGTGTCCGGGCTGACGGCCTCGTACAGGTGTGCCACTCCGGCGAACAGCCCGCCCTGGTCGCCGTCGCTCGCTCCGTAGCGGTACGCCGGCAGGTAGACGTTGGGGTTGTTCTCCACGAAGGTGCTCGGGACCTGGAAGGAGAAGTCCACCCCGGTCGCGCCCGCGCCGTCGACCACGTCGACGAACTGCACCGTGGTGCCGTTGGAGGGATCACCCGCGCGGCCCACGACGGAGTCGCGCCACTCCTCCCACTGCGCGGTGTCGGGGACGTTCGCCTCCACGCGCCAGCGAGCGGCGTCGCTCGTCACGGCGAGCACGTAGCTGCCGTCAGCGCCGGTGAGCGCAGGGCCGGCGACGTTCCCGTCGGAGTCGTAGGCGTACACCTCGATGCCGGCCAGGCCGGCTTCGTAGCTGTCGAAGCTGCCGTTGGCGTCGTTGTCCTGCCAGATCGATCCCGTGATCTGGTCGCCCTCGGCGGCCACCGCTGGAGCGGCACCGGCGACGACGGCGGCCGTGCCGACCAGACTCAGCACTCCCGCCGCGGCTGCCGCCCGTGACAGCGCCCGGATCCGGCGCCTCATAGCATCGCTTCGCTTCGCCACGCTGTTGTTCCTCTTCCCGTTCCCCGACCACGCGCAGACACGGCGCATGCGGTGCACACAGCACCGCCGCTCAGCATCCGGGACAGCGATATCCACGGGCTAATCGCCGGAGGGTGATCCGAGAATGAAATCAGGGTGATCGGGGAACCAAATATGGCCCGGCGATCGGTGTTTTTCCGCCGTCTGGGCGGACGGGACCGTGAGAGGAGACTTCGTACACTTCGCTCATGCCACAGAGACGCGCGCGACGAGCGGCCGGGACGATCGCCGTCCTGGCCGGGGCGCTCGTCGTCGCCGCGTGCGGCGCCGGAACCGATCCCGCGCCGGGTGGGGGCGATACCGGCGCGAGCGACGTCATCCGCGTCCCGGACGATGCGGCCACGATCGGCGAGGCGATCGACCTCGCCGACCCCGGTGACATGGTGCTGATCGCCGCCGGCACCTACCCGGAAGAGGTGACGGTCGACGTACCGGACCTCACGCTGCGGGGCGAGGACCGCAACGGCGTGATCATCGACGGCGGCGGGGTCCGCACCTTCGGCGTGTTCGCCTCCGCCGACGGGGTACGGATCGAGAACCTCACCGTGACCTCGACGCTGTTCTACGGGGTCCTCGTCACCGGCATGCACGACGAGAACGGCCCCATCGCCCACGGCGGTCCCGGCTACACGACCCTGGACCCGGAGGCGTTCCCCCCGGTGCAGCGGTTCTCGATCGATCACGTGACCGCGGCCAACAACGGCCTCTACGGCATCTATGCGTTCAACGCCCAGCACGGCGTCATCGCCGACTCCTACGCCTCCGGGTCCGCCGACTCGGGCTTCTACGTCGGGCAGTGCGAGCAGTGCGACATCCTGGTCACCGGCAACGTCGCCGAGCGGAACGCGATCGGCTTCGAGAACGCCAACGCCTCCGACTCGGTGGTAATCGCGGGCAACCGCTTCTCCCACAACCGCATCGGGATGACCCTCATCTCGAACTACCAGGAGGCGTTCACGCCGCAGCGCGGCAACCTCGTGATGGGCAACCTGATCTCCGACAACACCAGCGCGGACTCTCCCGCGCACGCGTTGGGCGGCTTCGGCGTCGGCCTCTCGCTGGTCGGCGGCCAGGACAACACCGTGGTCGCCAACCGGATCGAGGGAAACCCGCTCACGGGCATCCAGCTCGGCAACACCGAGGACATCGCCGCCTCCGGCAACACGTTCACCGGCAATGTTCTCGGTGACAACGGCCTCGACCTCGGGGACGCGTCGGCGGACCGGACACCCTCTGCCGAGAACTGCTTCGAACCCGCGCCGGCCACGGTCTCACCCAGCTCCCTGGCTGAGGCGGTCTGCCCCAGCGGCAACGAGGGCGGCGGCGTCGACACCACTGACTGGCCCACTCCCGAGGTGCCGCCCGGCATCAGCTTCCTCGACGTCCCGATGCCGCCCTCGCAGCCCGAGATGCCCGACCCCGAGACCTCTCCGTCAGGGCCACTGCCCGAGACCGTGACGATGCCGGAGGCCGCTGGAGCGGTCGTGCCCGACGCCGAGCTTCTCGCCGACCGCTCGGGGGCCTCATGACACGCAGTGCCGTCGCCGCACTGCTCGCCCTCCTCACCTTCGTGGCGCTGGCGGCGTGCACGAGCGAACCCGACAACGAGCCCGAGCCGGCGCGGCCGCTCACGAGCGAGGAGGCGCAGCACCTCGCCCTGGTGCGCTTCCGGAACTTCGACGCCGGGACCCGACCGGTCTCGTTCGAGGTCACCGACAGCGGCCTCACGTATGTGGTCGAGGCGAGCGTCGACTTCGCCGCCGGGCTCGGTTACGGGCTGGTGAGCGACCCCGCGGGCAGCGAGACCCTGCTGCTGGGCTGGAGCTCCACGACGGTGAGCACCACCCCCTGGGCGGGCGGCGAGCCCGCCCCGCTGCCCGCGCCGCCGGTCGACGAGTCCTGGACCACCTCCGCGCTCTCCGTGGAGCAGTCCCGGCTCCACGCCACACTGGCGATCCTGCTGGAGCTCGGCGCCGACCGGCCCGACAACGCGCTGCTGCTGCAGCAGACCGACGCCCGCTGGCTCCGCGACGACGAGGTGACCATCGACTCCGACTCCGACTCCGACTCCGATTCCGTGGCCGTGAGCGTGATCGCCGGACCGACGGCCGACGTCGTCTACGACCCCGAGTCCGGCCTGCCCGACGACGGCAGTGCGGCCACCCTCCGGTACTGGGTCGACGACACCGGCGTGGCCCACCGCGTAGAATTGCGGCTCGGGGCGGGTGGGGACTGGACCGTCGTCGACCTGGGAACGGGAACGGGGAGCGGCATGGCCGATCAGCTCGGCGAGCTCGCCGACGTGCTGGCTGCGTCATGACCGGCAAGAAGAAGCCCGCAGCCGCACGGAGCGCACTGCCGCGCCGTGCCGTGCTCGGCGGCGCCGGGTCAGGTCTTGCAGGGCTGGCGCTGGGCTTCGCGGCCGGCGGCGGCGGGCGAGAGGAACCCGCGAGGGCCGACGGCGGCACGGACGCCCCGGTCGCCGTCCCCGTTTTCGGCGCGCACCAGGCCGGCATCGCGCGCCCGGCCACGCCACAGACCTTCTGTGCGCTCGCCGTCCTCGAGCACACGAGCCCCGGCGCGTCGTCGATCGGTGAGATCGGCGCGGCCGCCGGCCGCGCCGTGCGCACGGCGACCTCGCCCGAGACCTGCGCTGAGGCGGGCCTGCTCGACGGGCCGGGTGACCTCACGGTCACGATCGCCGTCGGACCCAGGCTCGTGGCTGCTCTCGACGACACGCTCCCGGGGGCGACCGCGCTCCCCCTCTTCCAGGGCGACGAGGCCATCCCGGCCGAGCGGCGTGACGGCGACGTCCTCGTCATCGCCTGCAGCAGCGACGCCAACGACGCGGCCACCGCGCTCCAGCACGTCACCGGGGCGCTGCCCTCGACACGGCTGCGCTGGACACAGCGAGGGTTCCGCGCGCGCGGCCAGGGCACGATCACGCGCAACCCGCTGGGGTTCCACGACGGTGTCATCGTGCCGCGCAGACCCGAGGAACTGGACGAGAACGTCTGGATCCCGAGCGGGCCAGCAGCGAACGGAACCAACCTCGTGGTGCGGCGGCTGCGGCTCGACACCAGCGCCTTCCACACCCTCCCGCACGAAGGGCAGGAGCGCGTGATCGGCCGGCGGCGCACCGACGGCGCCCCGCTGTCCGGCGGCGGACCGACCGACGAGGTGAACCTGCTGGCCAAGACACCCGAGGGCGAGCTCCTCGTGCCCGCACATTCGCACGCGCGCGCCGCGCACCCCAGCTTCACCGGCAGCCACCTGATGCTCCGGAGGGGTTACGCCTTCGACGACGGCCGTCGCGTGGACGAGAGCGGGCTCGAGGTCCACGACGCCGGCCTGCTGTTCCTCTGCTACCAGCGCGAGCAGTCCACCTATGTCCGCACCCAGCACCGCCTGGACGAGGTGGACGACCTGATGGACTACGTCACCCCGACCGCGAGCGGCAGCTTCCTGGTGCTGCCCGGGTTCGACGACGATCGCCCCATGGGCTCGACGCTCGCGGGCGCCTGAGGGAAGTTCTGCCCCGAGCCCTCTCAGGGAGCGCCAAGGCTGGTGGGGCATAATCGCCGGGTCCCGCGAACTCGAGACTGGCCGGATGTCGGCGCTCCGTCGGCCGCCAGAGGAAACGCCCGCACACCACCGCGACCATCAGTCGGAGACCATGTCCACCACCTCATCGAGCCTGGCACCGCAGACCTCGCCGATCTCCTACGACGACTCCCGGCGCGCCACCGAGTTGCTCGCGCAGATCGCGCGGGTCTTCGACCAGCGGATCGTCGGCCAGCAGGGCCTGCGCACCGCGCTCGTCAGCTCCCTGCTCGCGGGCGGTCACGTGCTGCTGGAGTCGGTGCCCGGGTTGGCCAAGACCACGGCGGCGCAGACTCTCGCTTCCTCGGTGGGTGGCTCGTTCCACCGCATCCAGTGCACGCCGGACCTCATGCCCAACGACATCGTGGGCACGCAGATCTACAACCAGGCCACCGGGGAGTTCTCGACCCAGCTCGGCCCGGTGCACGCCAACCTCGTGCTCCTGGACGAGATCAACCGCTCGAGCGCGAAGACGCAGTCGGCGATGCTCGAGGCGATGCAGGAGAAGCAGACCTCCATCGGCGGCGAGATGTTCCCGCTGCCCAAGCCGTTCATGGTGCTCGCCACCCAGAACCCCATCGAGGAGGAGGGCACCTACGTGCTGCCCGAGGCCCAGATGGACCGGTTCCTCATGAAGGAGGTGCTCACCTACCCCGCCCCGGACGAGGAGGTGGACATCCTCGAGCGCATCAACAACGGCTCGATGACCGCGCCGCTCACGGTCCAGCCGATCTCGCTCGTCGACGTGGAGTTCCTGCAGCAGCTCGTGCAGAAGGTCTACGTGGACACCTCGATCAAGCAGTACATCGTCGCGATCATCAACACCTCCCGCGGCGGCGGGCCGCGGCCGCTGCCGAACCTGTCCCAGCACGTCCGGGTCGGTGCGTCACCGCGTGGTGGCATCGCGCTGATGCGGATCGCCCAGGCCCTCGCCGTGCAGGCGGGCCGCTCGTACGTGGTGCCCGACGACGTCAAGGCGCTGCGCCACTCGGTGCTGCGTCACCGCATCGTGCGTACCTACGACGCGCTCGCCAACAACGTCGCACCGGAAGCGCTCGTCGACGCCGTGTTCGCGGCCGTGCCGAGCCCCTGAGCGGTACCCCGCCGGCCGCCGGACACGAGAGGACGAGAGCAACCATGGGTCCTGCGTCGTCGACCTCACGACTGGCCAAGGTCCGGGCACGCCTGGACCTGCCGACGGTGCGCCGTGCCTCCGGGCTGCTCGAGGGCCGGCACCGCTCGATCTACTCCGGCCACGGCCAGGACTTCGACGAGATGGCGCTCTACCAGTTCGGCGACGACGTCTCCGACATCGACTGGAAGGCCACCGCCTCGACCGGGCAGCCGGTGATCCGGCGGTTCGTGCGCGACTCCAACCTCGCGATGGTGCTGGCGATCGACACCGGCCGCAACATGGCCGCCACGGCACCGGACGGCAGCAGGAAGGCCGACCTCGCGGTGTTCGCCGCGGAGGTCATCTGCTACCTCGCCCGCAACCGGGGTGACACCGTGGCCCTGGTCGCCGGTGACGACGAGCGCACCGTCCAGATCCCTGCCCGCGGCGGCGGCTCCCACATGGAGATGCTGCTGCGCCGGATCGACGCGATGTTCGACCTCGAGAGCCCGCCGAGCAACCTCAACCGCGTGCTCGACCGGGTGCTCACGTGGTTCACGCGCAAGTCACTGGTGGTCATCATCACCGACGAGGCGCGCCCCGAGCCCGAGCACGAGCTGGCGCTCAAGCGGCTGCGCACCCGCCACGAGGTGATGGTGGTCCAGATCGCCGACCGGCTGCCCACCGACGACCCGAACGAGGTGATCGACGACGTCGACACCCCGCTGGACATCCCGGAGTTCCTCCGTTCGCGCAAGGACCTGGTCAGCGAGGCCGAGGAGTACGCCACGCGCCGCCGTCTGGACGCTGCGGCGCTGCTGCGCCGTCGAGGGGTGGAGTCCGTCACGGCCACCAGCGAGGACCAGCTGATCGACGCCCTGATCGACATCCTGAGGAGGCAGAAGCGTGTTCGCGGCTGACCTCACCCTCGCACCGGTGTGGGCCGTGGAGGTCCACGACCCGGTCGCGCCCGCCGCGTACTCCACGTGGGTCCCGATCGTCGGCGGCGCGCTGCTCGTGCTGATCGGCGCCTGGCTCTGGTGGGTGCTCTGGTACACGCGGGAGCGCCCCTACGACGCCAAGGGCAGCCGCGGCGACCGGTTCTCCGGGCTCCGCCAGCGCACCCTGGCCGACATCGCCAGGGCCGAGGACCGCTACCGCGAGGGCGAGACCGACCTGCGCACGCTGCACCTCGACCTCAACCACATCATGCGCGAGTTCGCCAACGGCCGGCTCCGGATGGACACCAGCTCGCTCACCGTCGCCGAGATCGCCACGATCGCGGGCACCGACCGGCTGACGGCGCTGCTCACCGAGTACGAGGAGCCTGCCTTCGCGATCGACTCCGACGCCGAGGCGCTCGCCGCGACCTCCGACGCGCGGGCGGTGGTCGAGCAGTGGTGAACCACTACATGCACGGCTGGGCGCTGTGGGTCGTCATCGGCGTCGTCGTCGCGATGGGCATCCTCGGCTGGTTCGCGCGCAAGCCCAAGAGCGAGCGCCGCAACGTCACCTGGGTGGCGAACGCGGGCTACCTGCCGACGCTGCCCTCGTTCCGGAGCCGGCTGTCGCGCTACAAGCTGCTGCTGAGCGTCGTGGCGGTGGTGCTGCTCGGCACTACGGTCGCCGCCGGGTTCCTCGTCTCCCGGCCGGTCGACCGGCAGGTCCGCTCCGAGGAGCTCGCCACCCGCGACATCGTGCTGTGCCTCGACGTCTCCGGGTCGATGCTCGAGTTCGACACCGAGGTCGTGGAGCGGTTCCTGGAGCTGCTGCCCTCCTTCCAGGGCGAGCGGATCGCGCTGTCGATCTGGAACTCGACCTCGCGCACCGTGTTCCCGCTGACCGACGACTACCAGCTCGTCGAGGAGGAGCTCCGCTACGCCGCCGAGGTGCTCGACTTCGACGTCGACTCCCTCAGCGACTGGTCGTTCGACCCCGGTCACTACGACCGCCTGATCGACTACCTCACCGGCACCACCGGCATGGGTGACAACGAGTCCTCGCTCGTGGGCGACGGGCTCGCCACCTGCGGTCTGATGTTCGACGAGCAGGAGACCGAGCGCTCGCGCTCGATCATCCTCGCGACCGACAACCAGCTGCTCGGCAACCCCGTGTACACGCTGGCCGAGGCAGGCGATCTCATCGCCGAGCGTCAGATCTCCCTGTTCGGTATCTACGCGGGCGAGTCGACGGCGTCGTCCGCCGCCGAGGAGAAGGAGTACCGCGACGTCGTCCAGGCCCATGACGGGCTGTTCTTCGAGGCCTCCGACCCGAACCTCGTCTCCCAGGTCGTCGACCAGATCGCGGCCCAGCAGGCGGTCGACCTCGACGCCGACTCCGACGTGGTGATCACCGACAGACCCGAGCGCTACTTCGCCTGGTTGGTGGTGGCGCTGGCTGTGTACGTGCTGGCGGTCTGGAGGCTCAGGACATGAGCACCCCTCAGACTGCTCCTCCCCGGCTCCGCTCCTCCGGACGCGTCTGCGGGGAGCTCGCATGACGCTCCGGATGCTCTGGCCCCTGTGGGCGATGATCGCGGTGTTCGTGCCGATGCTCGCGCTGTGCGTGTGGCGGCTGCGGGTCTCGACCGGGCACCGCCGGCTGGACTGGGTGCGCAGGACCGCGATGGTCGCGTGCGTCGCCGTCATCGGGTTGTGCCCGGCGATCCCGAGCACGGAGAACGACGGGCTGGTCTCCAACGCCGAGCTGTACTTCGTCGTCGACCGGACCGGTTCGATGGCCGCCGAGGACTACGACGGCGACCAGCCGCGGCTGGCGGGCGTCACCCAGGACATGGTCGCGCTCACGCAGGCGTTGCCTGGCTCGCGGTACGCGATCATCGCGTTCGACTCCCAGTCCACCCGGCAGCTGCCGCTGACGACCGACTCGCGCGCGGTCCGCTCCTGGGCCGAGACCGTGCGCCAGGAGATCACCGCGTACTCGGCCGGTTCCTCGATCGACCGCCCGCTGGAGCAGCTGCGGACCACGTTGGAGGCTGCCGAGGAGCGCAACCCCTCCAACGTGCGGCTCGTGTTCTTCCTGTCCGACGGCGAGAACACGAACGGGTCGAGCTCCGACGCCGGTGACGGGTTCGCCTCGTACGCCGACCTCGCCCCGTTGGTCGACGGCGGCGCGGTGCTGGGGTACGGCACCGCCGAGGGCGCCCGGATGCGCAGCTACGACGGCACGTCCAGCACCGGCTACGGCACCGACGCCCCCTACATCACCGACGACAGCGGGGCGGACGCGATCTCCCGCATCGACGAGACCGCGCTGCGCACGCTGGCCGACCAGCTCGGTGTGCAGTACTCGCACCGGATCACCCCGGACGACATCACCCCGTTGGTCTCCGACATCAACCTCGAGGCGATCGCCGACGACGGTCGGCGGGACCTGACGACATTTACCGATGTGTACTGGCCCGCAGCCGTGCTGCTCGGGTTGCTGCTCGCGTGGGAGGCCTGGGACCTCTCGCGCGAGGTGCCCAAGCGCAAGCGCGAGGGCGAGCCGCAGCGCCGTGACCGGCAACGTGCCATGGCCATGAGCGGAAAGGGAACGTAGGTATGTCTCTCGACGTCCTGCCACCTCCAGGCGAGTTCAGAACCACCGAAGAGATCCGCGACGCCAGGTACGCGGAAGAGCTGCGGACCAAGCGCAGGCGACTGCTGCTGTGGTCGCTGCCGCTGATGCTGATCGCGTTCATCGCGGCGGTCAAGCTGCTCTCTGCCGTCGCTCTGAACATGGCCGGCAGCTCGGCCTACGAGAACGCGAACCACAACACGGCCGCCGACCGCTTCGCGTCGTTGGAGTTCTTCAACGTCATCGAGCCGTGGAAGGCGCACTTCAACCAGGGCACGGCGATCTACGCGAGCGGCCAGTTCTTCCGGGCGACGCAGCAGCTGGACGTCGCGCTCGACCTGGTGCCGAAG
This sequence comes from Pseudactinotalea suaedae, assembly GCF_009733815.1. Taxonomy (GTDB): domain Bacteria; phylum Actinomycetota; class Actinomycetes; order Actinomycetales; family Beutenbergiaceae; genus Pseudactinotalea; species Pseudactinotalea suaedae. The sequence goes on along the minus strand of NZ_WNXY01000013.1, from coordinate 157,680 downwards.
GCTCCGCAGGGCGAGCCGCCGGGCGAGGACGAGTGCTCGGTGCGGACCAACTACTCGCTCGCGCTCGAAGGGCTGGGCGACGAGGCGATGGCCGAGGGCGATCCCGCCATGGGTGCCGCGCGCTATGCCGAGGCCCAGGAGATGCTGGCCAGCTGCGGTGAGAGCGGCGGCAACGGCGGCGAGGAGGCCCAGGAGGCCGAAGAGCGCCAGCAGGAGAGCCAGGAGCAGGCCGAGGAGCAGCAGGAGCAGCAGGAGCAGGAGGGCGAGGGCGAGGACCCGACCGACGGCCCCACCGACGGCGAGTCCGAGACACCCACCGACGGCGAGAGCTCCGGTGGTGAGACCCCGACCGACGGCGAGAGCTCCGGTGGCGAGACCCCCACGGATGGGGAGTCCTCGGGCGAGGGCGGCGAGAGCGAGACCCCGACCGAGTCGACCGACCCGCAGCAGGAGGAGCTCGAGTCCCGCAACGAGGAGGCCCAGCAGTCCGCCGACGCCGAGGAGCAAGCCTCCGGCGGCGGCGACGGCTCCGGCCAGAACTGGTAGCAGCGCACCCGGCGTCCCGAGGATCCTCATGACCATGCGGTCGCAGCGGCGGACGGGCGTTCAGCGCGCCCTCCTCGTGCTCGCGGTGCCGCTGGGGGGTACTGGCGCTCGTCGCTGCCCCGGCAGCTGTCGCGGGTGTCGTGCTCGGCACCGGGATCGTGCAGGGCGTGGTCGACGAGGGCGCCGTCCCCGCCGCCTCGTCGCTGCCCGACGTACCCGCGGGCGCGGAGGTGATCAGCCAGGAGAAGCGGTGCGGCTCGGGTGACTGCTGGTGGGAGCTGCGGCTCCACACGGTCGACGGGCAGTCGCCCGCAGAGCTGGCTGCGGCGATGGGCCTCGACGAGGCGCAACGGCTACCGGGCACCTGGCTCGACCCCCGCGTCGCGCACCTCTCCTCGAACGTGCGCGAGGACGAGCTGCACGTCTACCTCGGCTACGCGGACCCGTTCCCCTGACCCTGCCGGGGTGCGGCGCCGGGGTGGGCAGAAGTCGACGCTGATCGCAGGGAGAGCGCCGAGACAACCGGTTGCCACCCTGATCAGCGACGAGTTCTGCCCGCACCGCGGCGTGCCGTACGCAGAGGTGGGAGGCGAGGTGGAGGCGTCGGCCCCAGGTCGGGCTGCGGGTGCGGGGCGGGTGCGGGTGTGGGTGCGCCCGACGCTGCTGGGATGCGGCCCACGGGTGGGCAGAAGTCGACGCTGATCGCACGGAAAGCACCGAGACAACCGATTGCCACCCGGATCAGCGACGAGTTCTGCCCACCGGGTGCGCCCGGCCGAGCAGCGTGCCGCGCCGCAGGTCGGCGAAGTTCCCCGCCAGGCCGGCCGGGACGATGATGCAGGTGTCAGCCCCAGACCAGGCCGCGGGCAGGATCGTTCATGGTCGCGGCGACGTCCTGGAGCACGCGGGAGCCGAGCTCGCCGTCGACCAGCCGGTGGTCGAAGCTCAGCGCGAGCCGCGTCACCCAGCGGGGCTTGACCTTGCCCTTGTGCACCCAGGGCCGCTTGGTGATCGCCCCGACGGCGAGGATCGCCGACTCCCCCGGGTTGAGGATCGGGGTACCGGTGTCGATCCCGAAGGTGCCGATGTTGGTGATCGTCACGGTGCCGCCGGTCATCGCGGCCGGCGTGGTCTTGCCCGCCCGCGCTGCCGTGGTCAGCTCGCTCAGCGCTAGCGCGAGGTCGTGCAGGCCGAGCCGGTGCGCGTCCTTGATGTTCGGCACCACCAGACCCCGCGGCGTCGCGGCGGCGATCCCGAGGTTGATGTAGTGCTTGTAGACGATCTCCTGCGTCTCGTCGTCCCACGAGGCACTGATCTCAGGATGACGGCGGATCGCCAGGATCAGCGCCTTCGCCGCGATCAGCGTGGGCGTGACCTTGACGTCGGCGAAGTCCCGCTCCTCGCGCAACGTCTTGACGAGCTTCATCGTCTTGGTGACGTCGGTCGCGGTGATGACCGTGACGTGCGGGGCGCTGAAGGCGCTCGCGACCATCGCCTCGGCGGTGCGGCGGCGCACGCTGCGCACCGGCACCCGGGTGGTGCGGCCATCGGCGGCGACCGTGCCGCCGTCGAGCCACGGGCGTTCGTCACCGGGGTAGACGGCCAGCCGCTGGGGCTGCTCGTTCTCCACCGCGGCGTTGACGTCCTCGCGCGTGACGATCCCGCCGGGACCTGTGCCCTTCAACCGCGACAGGTCGACACCGAGGTCCTTCGCCAGCTTGCGGACCGGGGGCTTGGCGAGCACCGCGGTCGACGGCGCTGCTGGCCTCGCCGGTTCTGGTTCCGCTCGTGGCGGGGCCAGCTCGGGAGCGGGCTGTGTCGCCACGGGCTCCGGCGCGGGTCGCGTCGCAGGCTCGGTGGCCTGCGGCGCCGCCGCTGAGGGCGCGTGTCGCCGTGCCCGGCGAGTCTGGCTGGCGGCCTTGGTGCCGTAGCCGACGAGCACGTCACCGCTGGTCTCGGCATCGTCGCCGGGCGCTGCCGGCTCGGCCGGCTGACCGGTGGGGTCGGTGTCGATCACGATGATCGGGCTGCCGACGTCCACGGTGGCGCCCGACTCCACCAGCAGCTCGTGCACCACCCCTCCGTAGGGGCTCGGCAGCTCGACCAGCGACTTCGCGGTCTCGATCTCGACGATCGTCTGGTTGACGGTCACCGTGTCACCGGCCGCCACCTTCCACTCGACGATGTCGGCCTCGGTCAAACCCTCCCCCACGTCGGGGAGGTTGAAGGACTGATAGGCAGGCATGGGTCTCCGGTGCTCAGTATCCGAGGGTGGCGTCGACGGCGTCGAGCACCCGGTCCAGGCTAGGCAGGTACTCCTCCTCGATGTTCGCGACCGGGTACGGCGTGTGGAAACCGCCCACCCGCAGCACCGGGGCCTGCATCGAGTAGAAGCATCGCTCCGTCACGGCCGCCGCGAGCTCGGCGCCGGCTCCGAAGAACGTCGGCGCCTCGTGCACCACGACGAGCCGACCGGTCTTGGTGACCGACGTCGCGACGGTGTCGATGTCCAGCGGCGAGATCGATCGCAGGTCGATCACCTCGAGGCTGCGGCCCTCCTCGCCTGCGACGCGAGCCGCCGTGAGCGCGGTCCGGACGGTCGGGCCGTAGGCCGCGACCGTCACATCCGTGCCCGAGGTGAGCACACGCGCACGCTCCAGACCCGCCACACCGGGCGCGACGCCGTCGGGCCCCTCGATCAGCCCGAGAGCCGCGTCGTCGGCATGGGTGTCGATCTCCTCCTTGTCCCAGTACCGGGCCTTCGGCTCGAAGAACAGCACCGGGTCGGGGCTCGCGATCGCCTGCTGGATCATCGTGAAGGCTTCCGAGGGCGTCGACGGGGTCACCACGCGCAGGCCGGCGGTGTGCGCGAAAAGCGCCTCGGGCGACTCGCTGTGGTGCTCGACGGCCCCGATGCCGCCGCCGTAGGGGACGCGGATGACGATCGGCATCTCCACGCGACCGCCGCTGCGGTAGTGCACCTTGGCGAGCTGGGTCGTGATCTGGTCGAACGCGGGGAAGATGAAGCCGTCGAACTGGATCTCGCAGACCGGGCGATAACCGGCGAACGCGAGCCCGATGGCGGCCCCGACGATCCCCGACTCAGCGAGCGGGGTGTCCACGACGCGGGCGTCACCGAAGTCCTTCTGCAGCGCGTCGGTGACCCGGAACACGCCGCCGAGCGGCCCGATGTCCTCGCCCATCAGCATGACCTTGCTGTCGCGCTCCATCGCGCGGCGCAGGCCCAGGTTGATCGCCTTGGCCATCGCGACCCGTTCGAGCGTGGGCTGCGTCGTCATCGGGCCACCCCGTCCTCGAAGGAGGCCTGGTAGTCGCGGAACCACGCGCGGTCGCGCTCGATCTGGGAGTGCGGCGTCGCGTAGACGTGGTCGAACATCGACTCGGCGTCGGGCTTGTCGAGGGCGCGGCAGTAGCTCCGGGCGTCCTCGCCGAGCTGCTCGGCCTCGGCCTCGAGAGCGGTGAAGAAGTCCTCACCGGTGCCGATGCTCTCGAGGTGGGTGCGCAGCCGCGCGAGCGGGTCACGCTGCCGCCAGTGCTCCTCCTCGGCCCGGCTGCGGTAGCGGGTCGGGTCGTCGGAGGTCGTGTGCGCACCCATCCGGTAGGTGACGGCCTCGATGAAGGTCGGGCCACCGCCGCTGTGGGCACGCTCCAGGGCCTCGGCCATCACCGCGTAGCAGGCGATGACGTCGTTGCCGTCGACCCGCACCGAGGGGATGCCGAAGCCCTCACCCCGGTGCACCAGCGGGATCCGGCTCTGCTTGGCGGCCGGCACGGAGATCGCCCACTGGTTGTTCTGGCAGAAGAAGATCACGGGGGCCGAGACGGCAGCGGCGAACACCATGCCCTCGCTCACGTCGCCCTGCGAGGTGGCGCCGTCACCGAAGTACGCCACGACCGCTCGGTCACGATCGCGGTCGCCGGTACCGACGTCGCCGTCGCGCTGGATGCCCATGCCGTACCCGGCGGCGTGCAGGGCGTGCGAGCCGATCACGAGAGTCGGCACGTTGTAGTTGTGCGCGCGGGCGTCCCAGCCACCGTGCTCACGACCGCGGTACAGCAGCAGCAGCTGGCGCATGTCGACGCCCCGGACCCACGCGACGCCGTGCTCGCGGTAGGAGGGGAACACGAAGTCCTGAGGCCGCAGCGCCCGGGCGGAGCCGACCTGAGCCGCCTCCTGCCCCAGGCACGGCGGCCACAGCCCGAGCTCGCCCTGCCGCTGCAGCGAGGTCGCCTCGGTGTCGAAGCGGCGGGTCAGGGCCATGTCCCGGTAGAGGCCCTCGAGCGCCGCGCGGTCGAGGTGGTCCGCGCGGGCCGAGTAGACCGCGTCCGTGATCCGTTCGCCGGTGGGCGAGAGCAGCTGCACGGTGTGGTCCGGCGAACCGGACCCAGTATCGGGATGGTGTGATCCGACAGTGTCGCTGTAGGGGGTCGCCCCGCTCGTGTCGGTGGTGATCACTTCCGGTCTCCTTCGAGGGGTGATGAGGGTGACGGGATGTCGTACCTACGCCAGCGTAGGCTACGGAAGCGTAGGTTCCATGTTGTTGTGCTGAACGACGCCGTGGCGTCAGCCTTGTAGGGATCCTCCAACTCTGATGGTGTCGCCGGCGTCGCTGCCGGCTCGCGCGACCCACCGTGCGGTGAGCTCCAGGACGATGTCGTTGGCCTCGGTCTCCCCGATGCTGACCCGCACGCCGTCGCCCTGGAACGGGCGCACGGTCACGCCCGCCGTGAGCGCGTCGGTGGCGAACGAGCCGGCCATGTCCCCCAGCGGCAGCCAGAAGAAGTTCCCCTGGGGGTCGCCGGTCTCCCAGCCCTGCTGCCGGAGCGCGGCGACCACGCGGTCACGCTCGGCGACGATCTCCTCGACGCGCTCCGCGACGAGCCGCTGCTGCCCGAGCGCAGCGAGCGCGGCGGCCTGGGCGAGCCCGTTGACGCCGAACGGGGTCGAGGCGGTCCGCAGGCTGCGCGCCAGCCGGCGGCGGGCGACGGCGTAGCCCACCCGCAGCCCCGCCAGCCCGTAGGCCTTGGCGAAGGTACGCAGGATCACGAGGTTCTTGTGGTCGCTGAGCAGGGCGAAGGAGTCGATCGGATCGGCAGACCGCACGAAGTGGGTGTAGGCCTCGTCGAGCAGCACCATGACGTTGCTCGGGACCTTGTCGAGGAACGCGAGGAGCTCGGTCTGCGTGATCGCGGCACCGGTCGGGTTGTTGGGGGTGCACAGGATCACGATGCGGGTGCGGTCGGTGATCGCTGCCGCCATCGCCTCGAGGTCGTGGCGGCCGTCGGGCGAGTTCGGGACCTGCACCGAGGTGGCGCCGGCGACCTGCACCAGGATCGGGTACGCCTCGAACGAGCGCCACGCGTAGACGATCTCGTCGCCGGGTTCGCACATGGCTCGGATGATCAGCTCGGCGACGGCGACCGACCCGTTGCCGACGACGACCCGGTCCGCCGGCTGGCCGTGGTGCGCCGCGATCGCCTCGGCGAGCCGGTCCGCGTACATGAGGGGGTACCGGTTGACGTCCTCGGCCGCGTCCGCGATCGCCGTCAGCACGGCGGGCAGCGGCGGGAACGGCGCCTCGTTCGAGGACAGCTTGTAGACACCCGGGCTCGACCCGGCCGCTCCCGGCACGTATGCCGGCAACGTCTCGAGCGACTCGCGCAGTCGCACTGACGGCCGCTCCGCAACCGACGACGGCTTCTCTGCCTCGTCGAGCTCGGACGGACCAGGGATGCCCATCGCCATCCCCTCAGCATGCCACCCCCGCCCCCCTTCCGGTTTCAACACGATTCCGTCCACCTCCGGGTTTCAACACGATTCTGTTCAGGCGTTCCGACGACTGCGCTCAGCCTGGCGAGGGTCGTGTCGCACTCACGACGGCGGATGGCAAGATCTGAGGATGCTCCGCTTCATCCTCAAGGTCCTCATCAACGGCGTCGCGATCTGGCTGGCCTCCCTGTGGATCGGCGGGATCGACATCGTGGCGGGTTCCGACGCACCGGAGACGGGTGAACCGGTGCTCAACACGGTCATCGTGGTGGCGGTCGTCGCCCTGATCTTCACGCTGGTGAACGCGATCGTGAAGCCGATCGTGAAGATGCTCGCGCTCCCGCTCTACCTGCTGACGCTCGGCCTGTTCTTCCTCGTGGTGAACGCACTGATGCTGATGCTGACGAGCTGGATCAGCGGCCAGACGAGCTTCGGACTGACGGTCGACGGCTTCTGGACCGCCGTCCTCGGCGCGCTCGTCATCTCGATCATCTCGCTGGTGCTGTCGGTCATCCTCCCGGACGGGGAGCGCAAGACGAGGTAGTCCGACGTGCACGGAATCCTGTTGAAAGCGGGGTGTGCACGGAATCGTGTTGAAAGCGGTCAGGGGACGCGGGCGCCCTGGTAGTAGCTGCTGGTCGCCGTGGCGTCGGGGTCGAGGACCGAGCCCACGGTGGTGAGATAGTCGAGCACAGCGCCGTCGTCGGAGGCGTCGACGAGGCGGGCGGTGTCGGCATACGTCGGGGTGTCGTGGGAACCGCCGGGGTGCCAGACGCCGTTGGCATCGGCGTCGATCGAGCTCGTGAGGGTGCGCTCGACCGTCGTCCAGCTCTCCGAGACCGGGTTGGCCGTGTTGTCGGCACCCGGGGTGGGGTCCTCAACGTGCTCGAGGCTGAGCACCTCGGTGCCGGCGGGCGCGTCGAGCAGGCCCACGGGCGCGCCGACGGTCAGCACCCCGCTGACCTCGTACTCCTCGGCGACGGCGTTCGCCGCGTTGAGCGCGACCATCCCACCCTGGGAGTGGCCCGCCAGGACGACGGGCTGCCCGGGGCGGATCCCCGCCAGCCGCATCGCCTGCACCACCATCGCGGTCGCACCGGTGACGTCACCGATCATCGCTCCCGGGTTGCCGGCCCAGTCGAAGGGCTGCTCACCGACCAGCTCTCCTTGCGTGCCGGGCACCAGCACCAGCCAGGACTCCCGCCCATCGGCGCCGACCACGCGGTCGATCCTCACCGTCCCGGAGGAGACCTGCCCGTTGTCCGGGTACAGCCCGTCGATCGCGGTCACCACCCCTTCGAGGTCGCCGATCGCGCCGTGCTCCTCGACCCCCGAGCCCGCACCTGGCGCTCCGACCCCCGGCGGGTTCACCTGCTCCACGCGCACCCGGTGCGAGACCACCAGCCCGATCGCGTCGGCGACCATCCGGGTCACGGTCGGGATCGGGCGGTTCAGCCCGGTCAGCCCCCACAGCGTCTCCTCGACGAGCATGCCCACCCCGTGCCGCGTGGGAAACGCCTGACCGTGGGCCCAGGCGTCGAACCAGGCCGCCTGCCAGGCGACCCCGATGTGCACCCACGCAGCGGGTGTCCACGCAGGTGCCAGCGGCCGAGGGATCCGCCAGATCCGCGCCTCGTTGGCCGCTTCGGCCTCGTCGTAGCGCTGCGCCGTGTCGTCGAGCCGGTCCGCCAAATCTTCGAGCTCGACGGCCCGCCGTTCGCCGTCGGCGACCGAGAGCCAGCCCTCCGCCATGGCGGCGGGACCGCTCGAGGTGAGCTGCGCCGTCGCCGACACGCCGTACAAGGCGACCCGTAAGGACTGCGCTGCGGCACGGACCCGCCCGGCGAGCGTCCGCAGCCGCGTGGCGCACGCGCGGATGTCGATCGTGCTGACGTCGAGGTCGACCGCGCTGCCGATCCCCTGCCCGAAGATGTCCAGCTCGCGATCGGACTGGAGCCCCTCGCCGCTGGCCGGCGAGCCATCGATCACCGGCGCCCCGCCGCTCATACGGCCGCCATCCCACCGCCCGCGAGCGCAGCCCTGACCGCCGCCGCCTCCTGCTCGTGCCGGTGCACGAGCCGCGCCACCCCGCGGATCCGCTCCCCGTACATCCCCAGCCCGGCGGCCAGGTTCGTCGCGCTCTGCTGGTACCGATGCGCTGCCCGCCCGGTCCAGTGCTCGGGCACCGCTCCACGGAGCGCTGCCGACACCTCCTCGACCTGCCCCGCCACCACCGACACCACCGCCGCATGCCCCATGCCACCCCTCCTTCGTCGCTCTGTCCGGTTCAGGACGCTAGGTGCCGCGAGGCGCCGGCCGCCCGCTCCCCGAGGGGTGCTGTGGACAGGGGGACATCAGCCCGCCCCTGTGGACAGCCGACGCCCGGCAACGGTGTGACAATGGCTGGCATGGCCGAGGACTACTCGATCTGTGTCGTGTGCAGCGGAAACATCTGTCGCTCCCCTCTGGGCGCGGCCGTCCTGACGGACGCGCTCGCCCGTGCCGGGCTCGAGGAGCGGGTGTCGGTGTGCTCTGCGGGGACCGGAAGCTGGCACGTGGGTGAAGGCGCGGACCACCGCGCCTGCGCCGTCGCGCCAGCCACGGGCTCGACCTCGCGGAGCACAAGGCGGGCGTGTTCGCGCCCGACCACTTCGCGCGTGTGGACCTCGTCCTCGCGCTCGACTCCGGTCACCTGCGCTCCCTGCGCGACCTCGCGCCCGACGACGCCGCTCGCGACAAGATCCGACTGATCCGCTCGTTCGACCCGGAGTCGGTCGCCGATGGCGACCTGGAGGTCGCCGACCCGTACTACGGCGACAAGCGCGACTTCGAGATCGCCTATCACCAGCTGGTCGCGGCGGCCGCGGGGATCGTCGAGCACGTCGAGCACCAGCTCCGGCGCAGCGTCCGCACCTGAGACCGGCGAGCTAGCGTGGGGCGGCGTGACGGTCTTCCGGAAGACACACTTCCCCACTCCTGACGCCGCCCTCTTCGAGGCCGCCGGGCTCGCCTGGCTCGGCGAGGTCGACGGCGGAGCTCGGGTCGCGCAGGTCGTCTCGGCTCAGCCCGGTCTGCTCGAGCTGGAGCTGATCGAGGAGGTCGGTGCCGAACCGGCGGCCGTTCGCGGGTTCGGGGAGGCGTTGGCACGCACGCACGCGGCGGGCGCGCCCGGCTACGGGTTCGTCCCGGGTGACACCCCGCTCTTCATGGGTCGCCTCGCGCTGGCGGCACCGGACCCGGCGCCGACGAGCTGGGGTGAGTTCTACGGCACCGAACGGGTGCTGCCCTACCTGCGTCGCGCCGTCGAGCAGGGACGGATCGGCGGCAGCGGCCAACGCACGATCCTGGTGGCGAGGCTGCTCGACGGCGACCTCGACCACCCGCAGCCCGCGCTCGTGGGCGACGGTGCGGCCCGACTGCACGGCGACCTGTGGAACGGGAACGTGCTGTGGCCGGCCGGCGGCGACGCGGTGCTGATCGACCCCACCGCTCACGGCGGCCACGCCGAGACCGACCTCGCCATGCTGGCGCTCTTCGGTGCTCCGCACCTGGTGGAGACCATCGCCGGGTACGACGCAACCTCACCGCTCGCCGACGGCTGGCGCGACCGGGTCGACCTGCACCAGCTCAACCCGCTGCTGGTCCACACCGTGCTGTTCGGCGGCAGCTACGCCGCGGCGGCCATCGCGGCTGCCGCCCCCTACGCCTGAACCCGTGCGTTCTCGTCGCGTGCGCGAGGTCCGTGATCACCAGCAGGAGCCGCCATGGCCAACCCGGTGCACCACATCGAGCTGTGGACCCACGACCTCGCCACTGCCGAGCCCGGCTGGCACTGGTTGCTGGACTCGCTCGGGTGGGAGCGCGAGCTGGTCGAGGGCTGGCCGAACGGCCGGATCTGGCGGCACGCGAGCGGTGTGTACGTGGTGCTGGAGGCGTCGGCCGCGGTGATCGGGGACCGGCACGACCGGTTGGCGCCCGGGCTGAACCACCTCGCCCTGCGCACGGGCGACCGCGCCGGCCTGGACGCCTTGCGCGCCGCCGCGCCCGCGCACGGCTGGTCGGAGCTGTTCACGGACAAGTACCCGCACGCCGGCGGCCCCGACCACACGGCGCTGTATCTCGAGAACGCCGAGGGCTTCGAGGTCGAGCTCGTCGTGGACTCGTAGCGGCGGCGTGGGCTGTTCCGGGGGTTCGCTCTCCCGGCTGTGGCGGTGAGATAGCGCCCACCCGGCCGCAGCGGCGGTGAGATAGCGCCCACCCGACCGCAGCGGCGGTGAGTTAACGCCCACGCGACCGCAGCGGCGGTGAGATAGCGCCCACGCGACGACACTGGGTTCAAGGGTTCGATGCAACACCTGAGTGTTGAGGGGTGTTGTGATGCCGACTGGTCGTCCTCATTCGGTGGCGCTTCGTCGCCGGTTCTGGGAGCAGATTCGTGCAGGGGCCTGGCCGCGGGAGGCGGCAGCGGCGGTGGGCGTGTCGCATCAGACCGCTAAGGAGTGGTACCGGAAGGCTGGCGGTGTGATGCCACCGGTAGTGGAGCCAGGTAGACGGCGTCCGCGGTTGAGTTTCGAGCAGCGGGAAGAGCTCGCGATCCTGCTGGCTCAAGGCGTTCATCCAGCGCAGATTGCCCGTCAGGTCGGCTGTCACCGGTCCACGATCGGGCGGGAGATCGCGGCGAACTCGACCCGGCCCACCGATGGGCATCGGCCCTGCTATCGGGCCTCCTCAGCGCACAAGCGTTCGCAGTGGAAGGCCCGCCGGGCCGGTCGCCTGCCGACGAAGCTAGCCTCGGACAACCGGTTACAGAGGGTGGTGCAGGAGCAGTTGGAGCAGGAGCACAGCCCTGAGCAGATCAGCGCCCGGCTCAAGGTCGACTATCCCCACGATGATTCGATGCGGATCAGTCACGAGGCGATCTATCAGGCCCTGTATGTCCAGGGCCGCGGTGGCCTGGCCCGTGATCTGCATAAACGTCTGCGGACCGGGCGGGCGCTGCGCAAGACCCGTCGGGCCGTGCGGCAGCGGGATCGGCGCATCGTGGGCATGGTCAACATCAGCGAACGGCCTCCCGAGGTCGAAGACCGCGCGGTGCCGGGGCACTGGGAAGGGGACCTGATCACCGGGCAGGAGAACAAGACCGCGATCGGGACCCTGGTCGAACGGGCCACCGGATTCGTGATGCTGCTACACCTGCCCGATGACCACGGCGCTGACGCGATCCAGCAGGCCATGGTGGCGGCGATGGCCCAGCTGCCGGCCACGCTGCGGCGCACGCTGACCTGGGACCAGGGCATCGAGATGGCCAACCACGTCCAGATCGCGGCAGCGACCGACCTGGACATCTACTTCTGCGACCCCCACTCACCCTGGCAACGCGGCAGCAACGAGAACACCAACGGGCTCCTGCGCCAGTACTTCCCCAAGAGCGCCGACTTGTCCATCTTCGCCCCCGACTACCTCGACCACGTCGCCACCAAGCTCAACCGCCGCCCCCGGAAACGCCTCGCCTGGCGCACCCCCGCCGAAGCCCTCGACCAACTACTCTCCGAACCGTCCGATCCATCTGTTGCATCGACCGGTTGAATCCGCCGACCGCACGTGGGCGCTAACCCACCGCCCCCTGCGGGAGGTGGGCGCAAACTCACCGCTCCCCACGGGAGGTGGGCGCAAGCTCACCCGCCCCCGCGACCCGGCCACCCGCCGGTGGTGCGCACCGCAGTCAGCAGGTCCCCGAAGGTCCGGGCGACCTGGGAGGATGAGGCACGTGACATCGCGCATCTCGTTCGCCGCCCTCGAACCGCCGATCGCTCTCGGGCCTCTCGACGGTCGCTACCGCGCCGCGGTGGCACCGCTGGTGGACCACCTGAGCGAGGCCGCGCTCAACCGCGCCCGCCTGCAGGTCGAGGTCGAGTGGCTGATCCACCTCACCTCCCGCGGCGTGCTCCCGGGCGCCCCCACGCTCTCCGAGGCCGAGATCGCCTACCTGCGTGAGGTCGTCACCACGTTCGGCGCGGCGGAGATCGCTGAGCTGGCGGAGATCGAGGCGGAGACCCGCCACGACGTCAAGGCGATCGAGTACTTCCTCAAGCGTCGCCTCGCCGCCGCGGCCGAGACCGTCGGTCCCGACACCGCGCTGACCGGGGTCGGCGAGATCGTCCACATCTTCTGCACGAGCGAGGACATCAACAACCTCAGCTACGCGCTCACGGTGAGGGACGCCGTCGGGCAGGTGTGGCTGCCGGCGGCGACCGGGCTGGTCGAGGACATCGCGGCCATGGCGCGCGCCAATGCCGACGTGCCGATGCTCTCCCGCACGCACGGCCAGGCGGCCACGCCGACCACCCTCGGCAAGGAGCTCGCGGTGCTCGCGCACCGGCTCGACCGTCAGATCGGGCGCATCACGAAGGCCGAGTTCCTCGGCAAGATCAACGGTGCGACCGGAACCTACGGCGCCCACGCGATCTCCATCCCGGAGGTGGACTGGGAGGCCGAGGCGCAGGCGTTCGTCGAGGGGCTGGGTCTGACCTGGAACCCGCTGACCACCCAGATCGAGAGCCACGACTGGCAGGCCGAGCTGTACGCCGACGTCGCGCGCTTCAACCGCGTGCTGCACAACCTCGCCACCGACGTCTGGACCTACATCTCGCTCGGCTACTTCGCGCAGCGGCTGAGCGCGCAGGGCTCCACCGGTTCCTCGACGATGCCGCACAAGGTCAACCCGATCCGGTTCGAGAACGCCGAGGCGAACCTCGAGATCTCGTGCGCGCTGCTGGACACGCTGTCCTCGACGCTGGTCACCTCGCGGCTGCAGCGCGACCTCACCGACTCCACGACGCAGCGCAACATCGGTGTCGCGTTCGGCCACTCGCTGCTCGCGATCGACAACGTCCGCCGCGGGCTGGCGGGTCTGGACGTCGACGCCGCCGCGATGGAGCGTGACCTCGACGCCAACTGGGAGGTCCTCGGCGAGGCGGTGCAGTCCGCGATGCGCGCGCTGCAGGTCGCGGGCGTCCAGGGCATGGCGGACCCGTACGAGCGGCTCAAGGAGCTCACCCGCGGCCGTCGCGTCGACGCCGAGGGCATGCGTGCGTTCATCACCGGTCTCGGACTTCCCGACGGCGTCCGGGAGCGCCTCCTGGCCCTCTCACCCGCCGGGTACACGGGTATCGCGGCGCGCCTGGTCCGCCACCTCGGCTGACCTCAGGCGGTCGCGGTGACCACCCACACGGCGCCGGGAATCCGTACGACGCCGTCGACCCTCGCCGCCCGGATCTCCTCACGGGCCGCCTCGAGGAGCGCGGCCCACTCGGCGTCCGGCATCCTCGGACGCAGCTGCGCGGTCGCGATGCGCCCCGTGCCGCTGGCGAGCGTGACCGCCAACCGTTCCTCGACGCCGTCGCTGCCGTCGAGCCCGTAGTCGAGCGTCACGTCCAGGGGCGAGATCTCGACGGCGGTCCACCCGGCTCCCTCGAGCACCCCTCGGGTGCGGGTCGGGTCGGCGAGGGCGGTCGGGCCGGGTGCACCGGGTGCGGGCGAGGGCACCTCGATGCGCTCGAGCAGCGGCCCGCTGCCCAGGGTGAAGACCGGGTTCTCCTCGGCCGAGCGCCACACCGCCGCCGCGAGGCGCCCACCGGGCGAGGTGGCGGCACGGATGTTGCCGAACGCCGCCGTCGGGTCCGAGAAGAACATGACGCCGAACCGGGAGACCACCCGGTCGAAGGCGGGACCGCCGCCTGCGAGCGCGAGGAGGTCATCCGTCTGCGCGTCACCCACCGCGACGAGCGCCCCGGGGACCCGGGCCTGTGCGGCCTCGGCCATGCCGGGCGCGATGTCGACCCCCACGGCGTCCGCCCCGCGCTCCACCGCGGCCGCCAGCAGCGTGCCGGAGCCGCAACCCACGTCGAGGACACGCAGCGTCGGCCCCAGCTGAGCCGCCTCCAGCACCGCCCCGGTCACCGGGACGAACGCGTGGTCGACGATCCGCTCGTTCGCGACCCAGCCGCTCGCGCTCTCGGCCCAGCCGCGGCGCATCTCCTCGTTGGGCTCGGCCATGGCCATCATTCTGCCGCTGGGACGGGCGCGCTACGAGCGGTCGAGGTGCCGCAGCAGCGCGCCCTCGCGCAGCGCCCACGGACTGATCTCGACCGTCTCGACACCCAGCCGCGCGAGCACTCGCTCGGCGACGACCGCGCCGGCCACGATCTGATAGGTCCGCTCGGGCGTGATCCCGGGCAGCTCGACACGCTGCTCGGCCGGGATGCGCGCGAGCCGCGGCACCCAGTCGGCGAGCTGCTCGGCGCTCATCCGCCAGCGGGGCTCGGGGCCGACGCCCGGCGTCCGCATCCCCGCGAGCCGGGCCAGCGAGCGGAACGTCTTCGAGCTCGCGACCACGTGGTCGGGAGCCGGCAGCTGTGCCATCCGGCCGACCAGCGGGTGCAGCTGCTCGTCGACCACCTCGACCAGCCGGGCGAGCTGACCCGGTGTCGGCGGGTCGTCCGGCAGCAGGTCGTGGGTGAGCCGGCCGGCGCCCAGCGGCAGCGAGACCGCCAGCTCGGGCTCCTCGTCGACGCCGGTCGCGATCTCCAACGACCCGCCGCCGATGTCGAGCACGAGCAGCCGCCCGGCCGCCCAGCCGTACCAGCGCCGCACCGCCAAGAACGTCAGGCGTGCCTCGTCGGGCCCGGACAGCACCTGCACGTCCAGACCGATCTGCTCCCGCAGCCGCGCGAGCACCGCCTCGCCGTTCGCCGCGTCGCGGATCGCCGAGGTCACCATCACGAGCAGCTCGTCGACCTTGGCCTTGCGCGCCCGTGCCATCGCTGCCGAGACGGCGGTGCTCAGGGCGCCGATCCCCGCCTCGGTGATCGCGCCCCCGTCGTCGACGTACCGCATCAGCCGCACCACGCTGCGGTCCGAGACCGAGGGCACGGGCATGCGCCCTCGCGTGGTGTCGAAGACGAGCAGGTGAACGGTGTTGGAGCCGATGTCGAGCACGCCGAGCCGACCGTTCGTCACCGGCACAGGCTAGCGGTGCGCCGGTGCCGCCTCAGGCGTGGGCGGCCTCTCGGCGGATCCGGCGCGAGCGGCGGCGCAGCCCGGAGGCCACGAGCACGCCGGTCAGGACCACCACCATCGCGATGAACGTCAGCGCCGGTCCCGCGGGGATGCCGGCGATCTCCCGCATCCGGGTCTCGTAGACACGCTCGCGATAGGCCTCGTCGTTCGGCGCCTGCCCGAAGGTGAAGTCGGAGACGATCTCCGCGCTCGGTTCCTGGAAGTACTGGTCCAGCACGGTCAGGTAGGAGCGCTCCGCGGCGATCGAGACGAGCGCGTCCGAGGTCATCGCCGTCGCCGGCACCTCACCCGCGAACCGCACGTCGAGCACACCGGCGTCCGCGGTCTCGTCCGTGCGCTGCATCCGGTGGTCGGAGAAGACGTAGGTGCGCACGAACTGCGAGGACGTCGCCGCCGCTGACAACCGCATCGGGTAGATCAGCTGCTGGGAGGCGAAGGTCAGGTCGAGCGGCTGCAGCGCGCCGCTGAGGCTATCGGCGTCGGTGGTCAGCCGGATCGCGATGTAGTACCAGCCCTCGGAGACGTAGGGCATCAAGGCGTCGGCGAGACCGTCGCGCATCACGTAGTTGTGGGAGTCGAGCCAGTCCGCGAGCTGGTCGGCATCGTTCGCGGCCAGGACGGTGACCTCGAGGTCACCGAGCTGCTGGGTGTCCAGAACCGAGACGGCGCCCGTCGGAGCTCCCTCGGGCGCCCCGCCCGCGCCGTCGCCGGAGCCGAACCCGAGGTCGGGCCACCACTCGTAGGTGACGACCTCCTCGGGCTTGATGACCTCCTCGAGCTCGCCGAACACCGTGGTCTCGGCCAGCGCGGCCTCGGCAGGTGACGGGGTCGGGATCAGCAGCGCCGCGTCGGTGCTCTGGGTGAGCGCCTCCATCGACAGCACCACGCGCTCGACCTCGCCGTCCCAGCTCAGCACGGCGTACTCGGCGCTGGCAGCGACGTCCTCGCCGTCGGCGGCCACGAAGCCGCCGCAACCGCAGGCCTGGGCGGCCGGCATCACCGTGACGCCCACCATCGCCGCGAGGGTGGTGGCGAGCGCCAGGCCAGCGAGCTTGAGCCGTCTCATACGGGTCAAACTAGGTGGGCCGATCGGCCCGTTCCGCCGTCGAGACCGAACCGAGACGTTCGCTCGGTGAATCGTGACCGAACCGTAGCCCAGCGCGCACGACCTCTTCACGGGAATACCCCGGGGGGGTATGCTGTTGCACGAAGCGAAGGAGGCACCATGACCGAGCACGAGCACGAGCCCCCGCCGGGCTACGAGGACGACAAGGCCGCCTACCTCAAGCGGCTGCGCCGCGTCGAGGGCCAGGTGCGCGGGATCGCGCGCATGGTCGAGGAGGACAAGTACTGCATCGACGTCCTCACCCAGATCTCCGCGGTCACCAAGGCGCTCCAGGCCGTGGGCCTCGGACTCCTCGACGACCACATGGCGCACTGCGTCGTCGACGCCGCCCGCACCTCGCCCGAGGCAGGCGCGGAGAAGGTCGCCGAGGCCTCCGCCGCGATCGCCCGCCTCGTCCGTTCCTGACCGCAGCACCCCACCCGAGGAGAGACACCATGGACAACACCGACCGCACCACCACCGTCGACGTCGAGGGCATGACCTGTGCCAACTGCGTCGCCCACGTGACCGAGGCTCTCGAAGGCGTCGACGGCGTCCTGAACGTCTCGATCGAGCTGCGCGCCGGCGAGGCCTCGCCGGTCACCGTCGTCAGCAACGCCCCGCTCGACGAGCAGTCCCTGCGCGCCGCCGTCGACGACGCCGGGTACAGCGTCGCCGGCATCCACTGATCCACCGCGGCACCGCCGCCCAGGAAGGAACACACCATGGCCACATCCCAGGTGCACGCCCAGCGTGAGGTCGAGCTCGCGATCGAGGGGATGACGTGCGCCAGCTGCGTCGCCCGGGTCGAGAAACGGCTCGGCGAGGTGGCCGGCGCGGAGGCGACCGTCAACCTGGCACTGGAGTCCGCTCACGTCGAGCTCGACGACGGCGTTCCCACCGAGGATCTTCTCGCCGCGGTCCGCAAGGCCGGTTACGACGCCCGGGTGACCCGCGACTCCGGCGCGATCGCGCAGCCGGCGCACGCCGGGCACCACGACCACGGGGCGCACGGGAGCCACGGGGCCCACGAGGCCGGCCAGCCGGGCCACGAGCACGCCGGTCACGACGAGACCGAGCACGCACTGTCCGGTCACGCGATGGCCCCCGGTCACGTGATGCTCGAGGGCGAGGACACCTCCGCCCCCACCGCCGACCGCGGCACCGAGCTGCGCAGGCGGCTGCGGGTCGCCGTCGTGCTGACACCGCCGGTGGTGCTGCTGTCGATGATCCCGGCCCTGCAGTTCACGGGGTGGCAGTGGGTCGTCGCGGCCCTCGCGCTGCCCGTGGCCACCTGGGCGGCGTGGCCGTTCCACCGGGCCGCGTTCCGTGCGGCGCGGCACCGCTCCTCGACGATGGACACGCTGGTCTCGATCGGCGTCATCGCCGCGACCCTCTGGTCGCTGTGGGCGCTGCTGCTCGGCGGTACGGGCGAGCTCGGGATGCGGATGCAGCCGAGCCTGCTGCCGCGCGCCGAGGACATGGGCCCGCCGGAGCTCTACTTCGAGGTGGCAGCGGTCGTGGTCACCTTCCTGCTCGCCGGGCGGTACGCCGAGCACCGGGCCCGGCGGCGCAGCGGCGACGCGCTCCGGGCGCTGCTGGACCTGGGCGCGAAGGATGTCGCGCTCGTCACCGAGCACCAGGGCGAGCGCACCGAGCGTCGCGTCCCGGTAAGCGAGCTCGCGGTCGGTGACCTGTTCGCCGTCCGCCCGGGCGAGAAGATCGCCACCGACGGCACGGTGGTCGAGGGCCGCTCCGCCGTCGACGCCTCGTTGGTGACCGGCGAGCCGGTACCGGTCGACGTGTCCGAGGGTGACGCGGTGACCGGCGCGACCCTCAACACCAGCGGTCACCTGCTGGTCCGCGCCGACAGGGTCGGCGAGGAGACCACGCTCGCCCAGATCGGCCGGCTCGTCACCCGCGCGCAGACCGGCAAGGCGCCCGTGCAGCGGATCGCCGACCAGATCTCGGCCTGGTTCGTGCCGATCGTCATCGTGCTGGCGCTCGGGACGCTCGCGGTGTGGCTGCTGCTCGCCGCGGAGGGCGGCCTGACCGGCGGTGAGGTGCAGAACGCGTTCACAGCCGCGGTCGCGGTGCTGATCATCGCCTGCCCGTGCGCCCTGGGTCTGGCGACGCCGACCGCGCTGCTGGCGGGCACCGGGCGCGGCGCCCAGCTGGGCATCGTCATCAAGGGCCCGGAGATCCTCGAGGCCACCCGTGGCATCGAGGTGGTCGTGCTGGACAAGACCGGCACGGTGACCGAGGGCCGGATGTCCGTGGTCGACGTGCTGCCCGTCCAGGGCACCGACGCGGCCGAGGTGCTGCGGCTGGCCGGCGCCGTGGAGGCGCGCAGCGAGCACCCGATCGCCGCGGCGATCGCGGCTGCGGCCCGCGCGGCAGGACCCCTCCCGGAGGCGTCAGACTTCTCCAACCACGCCGGGCGCGGCGTGAGCGCCGACGCGGAAGGCCACGAGGTCGCCGTCGGGCGTCCGGCGTGGCTCGCCGAGCGCGGCGCGGCGGGCGAGGCGCCTGAGGTGGCCGAGGGCACGGCGGTCGCGGTGGCCTGGGACGGCCAGGTGCGCGGCGTGATCGTCCTCGACGACGCGATCAAGGCGACGTCGGCCGAGGCGGTCGGGCAGCTGCGAGCCATGGGGATCGAGCCGGTGCTGCTCACCGGTGACGCCGAGGCCCCGGCGCGTGCGGTCGCTCGCGAGGTCGGCATCGACACGGTGATCGCGGGCGTGCTGCCCGAGGCCAAGGTCGCGGAGATCGAGCGGCTGCAGGCGCAGGGCAAGCGGGTCGCGATGGTCGGTGACGGCGTCAACGACGCCGCGGCGCTCGCCCAGGCCGATCTCGGACTGGCGATGGGCACCGGCACCGACGTGGCGATCGAGGCCAGCGACCTGACGCTGGTGCGTGGCGATCTGCGCACCGTGCCGCAGGCGATCACGCTGTCACGCTCGACCCTGCGGGTGATCAAGCAGAACCTGTTCTGGGCGTTCGCCTACAACGTGGCGGCGATCCCGCTCGCCGCGCTCGGGCTGCTGAACCCGATGATCGCCGGCCTGGCGATGGCGTTCAGCTCGGTGCTCGTGGTCGCCAACTCGCTGCGGCTGCGGCACGTCGGGCGGTAGCTCCCGGCGCAACGACGAAGGCCCGCACGCTCTCAGCGTGCGGGCCTTCCTCGTGCGTGCGTCAGGCAGCCTGCTCCATCGAGTCCTGCTCGACGGCGGAGCTGACCTGGGCGGTCGTCACCTCGACCTTGCGCGGCCGGGACTGCTCGGCGACCGGGACGGTCAGGGTGAGGACACCATCGGCGTAGGCGGCGGAGATGCGCTCGGCGTCGACGGTCTCGCCCAGCGTGAAGCGGCGGGCGAAGGTGCCGGCCGGGCGGCCGCGGACGAGCCAGCGCACGTCGCCCTCGGGGCGGGGGCGCTCGGCGCGGACGGTGAGGACGCGGCCGTCGACGTCCACGTCGATGCTCGCCGGGCTCACGCCGGGCAGGTCGATCGTGGCGACGAAGGCCTCGTCGGTGCGGTAGAGGTCAAGAGCCATGGGAAAACCACCTTCGGGTTCGGTCGAGCCGCCCTTGCTGGCGGCTTGCGCTACACCAGGTGCAACGCCGAACCATGCCCAAAGTTGAGCGTGGTTCACTCAAGGCGAACGAGGCTCAGCCACGGAGGTCGGCGATCACCTTCGCCACCCGCCGGGCACGGGTGTCCTCGCCCTTGGCCTGCCCGATCGGCTCGGCGAGGCGACGCTGGTTCGAGTAGGACAGCGCGCGCCACGCCTCGATGAGCGCAGGTTCGGCGGCGAGCGCGTCCGCGAGCTCGGGCGGGAGCTCGACCACGCGCGGCGCGGTGTCCAGCTCAAGCTCGACCTCGTAGGAGCTCCCCGGCGTCACCCCGGCCGGCTCGCGGTGCGCGATCGCGACCCCGACCCAGTACTCGCCACCCATCGGCGCCACCGACGTGCGGTAGCCGTAGCCGTTCAGCGTGACGTTGACCTTGGGCCGCTTGCCGCCGCCGAGCGCCGTGACGACCTCCTCCGGCACCCGGAACCCCGCCGTGTTCCCGCTTCCGCTCTCCAGCTCTGCTGTGAACCTCATCCGTCGATCATCACAGCGGGCCGCCGCGACCGCAGGAGCTTCGGCCGCCGAGGTGGTCAGCGACGCCGGTTCCGCAGCCCGCGCAGCACGCGGCCGATGGCCCCTGCGGGTGCGCCCAGCTGCGTGAGCACCTCGGAGCGCGCACCGTCGACCAGCTCGCGCGCGGCGCGCTCGGCGCGGTCGGCATCGCGCACCGCGATCGCCTCGGCCACCTCCTCGTGCAGGGCGAGCACGTCCTCCGAGATCTGGTGGGGCAGGGTGCCGAGCTCCTCACGGGCGCGGAGCAGCGCGGCGAAGGTCCCTTCGAGTCGCACGAAGGCGGCGTTGCCGCTGGCGTGCAGCAGCCGGGCGTGGAACGCGACGTCGGCTGCCGTGAACCCGCCGAGGTCGCCGCGCGAGCCCAGCCGGCGCATCGTCGTGGCCAGCAGGCTCAGCTCGGCGACGTCGGCCGTACCGCCGTCGTTCTCGCAGCACAGCCGCGCGGCACGGGGCTCGACGGCGGCCCGCAGCTCCTCGAGGTCGCTCACCACAGCGAGCCGTTCGGGTCCCTGGACGCGCCAGCCGATGACGTCGGCGTCCAGGGCGTCCCACCGGTCCGAGGCCAGCACCCGGGTACCGACCCGCTGCCTGGGCTGCACCAGACCCTTGGCCTCGAGCACCCGCAGCGCCTCGCGCACCACCGACCGGGAGACGCCGTGCTGCTCCGCGACCTCCTCGGGCACCACCCGGCTGCCGGCCACCAGCTCGCCGGTGGCGATCCGGAGCCCGAGATCGGCGACGACCGGGTGCTGACGAGACTCAGGCACGCGCTTCGCGGATGGCGGCCAGCAGAGCGGTGACGGCCGCTGCGGGATCGGCCGCTCGGGTCAGCGAGCCACCGACGCCGACCGCGGCCGCACCCGCACGAACCCAGGCGGGCGCGGACTCGGCGCTGACGCCGCCGGTGGGGACGCAGCGCAGCTCGGGCATCGCCTCGAGCATGCCCGCCAGCGCCGCAGGGCTCCAGAGGTGGGCCGGGAAGATCTTGACGAGCTGCGCGCCGGCGCGCTGCGCCGTCGCCATCTCGGTGGGGGTGAGGCAGCCGGGCAGCGCGACGAGGTCGTTCTCGACCGCGTATCGCACCACCTCGACGTCGAGCAGCGGGCTGACGAGGAACGTCGCGCCCGCCGCGCGGACGTCGCGGGCGTCGGCGAGGGTCCGGACGGTGCCGGCGCCGACAGCGGCGCCGCCGGCGGTCAGGCTCTCGATGGTCTCGAGGGCGCCGGGGGTGGTGAGCGAGACCTCGACGGCGGCCAGGCCGGCGTCGAGGAAGGTCCGGGCTGCCGTGCGGCCGGCCTCGGCGGTGCCGGCGCGGACGATGCCGACCACGCCCTGCTCGGTGATCGCCGCGAGCGTCTGGTCAGCGGTCATCGGGCTACCTCCTGGGATCCGGCGAGCAGTCGGTCGCGCGTGGCGGGGTCGGGCAGGCCGGGGACGTCGCCGCGGGTGCCGACCACGCAGGCCGCGACCGCTGCCGCCTCGGCCAGCCGGCGGTCGGGCTCGAGCCCGCGCAGCCACGCGCTGAGCCAGCCGGCGGCGAAGGCGTCACCGGCACCCACCGGGTCGACCACGTGCGGCACCGGCAGCGCCGGCTGCCGCCAGGTCCGGCCGTTCCGGTGGCTCTCGGTGGCGCCGCGGGCGCCGTCCTTGAGCACCACGGTGGCGACGCCCCGCCCGTGGGCCCAGGCGATCGGGTCGTCGATGCCGACGGAGGCGGCGTCGTCGGCGCCGATGAGCAGCACGTCGGCGAGATCGGTGAGCTGCTCCACGATCTCGCGCCATCGCTCGGCGCTCGCCAGGCGCATGCGCACGTTGGGGTCGACCGTGACGGTGACGCCGGCCTCGCGTGCGGCGCGCGCCGCCGTCAGCACGGTCTCGCACGCGGAGGCGGAGATCGCCGCCGTGATGCCGGTCAAATGCAGCACCCGGGCACCGCGGATCGCCTCGAGCGGCAGGTCGGCCGGCTGCAGCCGCGTGGCGGCGCTGCCGGCGCGGTGGTAGTCGACGGAGATGCCGTGGCCCAGGCCGTCGCGCAGCAGCAGCCCGGTCGGGGCGGTCGGGTCGAGCACCAGCGCGCCGACGTCGATGCCCTCGCCACGGAGGTCGCGCCGGATCCGCCGCCCGAGGCGGTCGTCCCCCAGCCGTGAGACGAAGGCGACCTGGTGGCCCAGCCGTGCCAGGCCGACGGCGACGTTCGACTCCGCGCCGGCGTGGCCCTGCTCGTAGCCGGCTGCCTCGCCGAGGGGCACACCCGCGGGCGCCAGCAGCAGCGCCATCACCTCGCCGACGGCCACGACCTCGTTCTGCGCCACGCTCCCACTATAGTCTGACTATTCGACGAGAGAGGTCGTGAACGCCGTGAAGATCGCGCGCATCGAGACGTTCCTGGTGGCTCCCCGCTGGCTGTTCTGCCGGATCGAGACCGACGACGGCGTGGTCGGCTGGGGAGAGCCGGTCGCCGAGGGCAGTGCGGAGGTCGTGCGCGCGTGCGTGCACCAGCTCGGCGAGCTGCTGATGGGCCAGGACCCGCTGCGCATCGAGGACCACTGGCAGACGATGACGCGGTCGACGTTCTACCGCGGCGGCGTGATCCTCGCCAGCGCCGTGTCGGGCCTCGACCAGGCGCTGTGGGACATCGCGGGCAAGGTCCGCAACGCCCCGGTGCACGAGCTGCTCGGCGGGCCGGTCCGCGACAAGGTGCGGATCTACGGCTGGATCGGTGGCGACGACCCCGCGGAGATCGCCGACCACGCCGCGGCGCAGGTCGAGGCAGGGCTGACGGCGATCAAGATGAACGCGGGCGCCTACCTCAGCCCGATCGTCACCCGGGACGAGATCACCGGCGTCGCCCAGCGAGCCCAGGCAGCGCGGGACGCGCTCGGATCGGGCCGGGACTTCGCCGTCGACTTCCACGGCAGGGTCACCCGACCGAGCGCACCTCGGCTCATCGAGGCGCTCGAGCCCTCGGCGCCGATGTTCATCGAGGAGCCGCTGGTGCCCGAGCAGTCGCACCTGTTCGGCGGGCTGGTCGAGCGTACGAGCATCCCGATCGCCACCGGTGAGCGGCTGTACTCGCGGCAGGAGTTCCTGCCGGTGCTGCAGCAGGGCGTCACGGTGCTGCAGCCCGACCTGTGCCACGCCGGCGGCATCTCCGAGGTGCGCCGGATCGCGGCGCTGGCCGAGACCTTCGGTGCGTTGCTGGCACCGCACTGCCCGCTCGGGCCGATCGCGCTGGCCGCCAGCCTCCAGGTCGACTTCGCGACGCCCAACTTCCTGATCCAGGAGCAGAGCCTGGGCATCCACTACAACGTGGGCAACGACCTGCTCGACTACCTGGTGGACCCCACGGTCTTCACGTTCGCCGAGGGCTACGTCGCCCGCCCGACCGCCCCCGGTCTGGGTATCGAGGTGGACGAGAACGCCGTCCGCGAGGCCGACAAGCGGGGCCACGCCTGGCGCTCCCCGCTCTGGCGCATGCCGGACGGCTCGCTCTCGGAGTGGTGAGCGCCGGGCCTTCGCCGGGCGTTCGTCGTCGCCCTTCCGTTCAGTACAGCGTCTGCTGTACTGTCGCGGCATGGTCACGACCGCGAACCCGACAGCTCCCCTGAACGAGTCGGTCACCCTCACGCACACGGCCGCGCTGGCGCGGCTGGGGTACGCGCTGTCCGACGACACCCGGACCCGGATCCTGCTGATGCTGCGTGAGGCGCCGGGCAGCCCATCCGACATGGCGGACGCCCTCGGGGTCTCCCGGCAGGTGATGTCGAACCAGCTCGCGTGCCTGCGTGGCTGCGGGCTGGTGGAGGCCGTGCGCGAGGGGCGGCGCACCTGGTACCGCCTGGCCGACCCGCACCTCGCGCCGGCGCTCACCGAGCTCGTCAAGCTCGTGGTCGTCGTCGACCCCGGCTGCTGCGACGAGAGCTGCGGCTGCGCATGAGCGCGACCCGGCTCAGCCCGCCCGCACCGTCCGCCCCCCGGCAGTCGGTGCTGGTCCGCCGGGTCCGCTGGATCGTGGCGGCCACGATCGCCTACAACGTGATCGAGGCGGTCGTCGCGATCACGGCGGGCAGGCTCGCCTCGTCCGCGGCGCTCGTCGCGTTCGGGCTCGACTCGGTGGTCGAGGTGCTCTCCGCCGCGGCGGTCGCGTGGCAGTTCGCCGCCACCGACCATCGACGCCGCGAGCGCGTCGCGCTGCGGTTGATCGCCTTCTCGTTCTTCGGACTGGCCCTGTTCGTCTCGGTGGACGCGATCCGCTCGCTCCTCGGCGTCTCCGAGCCCGACCACTCCCCCGTGGGCATCGCGCTCGCCGTCGTGAGCCTGGTCGTGATGCCGTTCCTGTCCTGGTTCGAGCGCCGCACGGGCCGAGAGCTGGGTTCGGCCAGCGCGGTGGCGGACTCCCGGCAGACCCTGCTCTGCACCTACCTGTCCGCGGTCCTGCTGATCGGGCTGCTGCTCAACGCGACGCTCGGCTGGGCCTGGGCGGACCCGGTGGCCGCCCTGATCATCGCCGGTGTCGCCGTCAAGGAGGGCGTCGAGGCCTGGCAGGGCAAGGGTTGCTGCGCACCCTCGGCAGCGCTGATCGGCACCGATACCGCACGGGGCGAGGACGGCTGCACCGACGGCTGCTGCACCCCGCAGCAGCTCAGATGATCCGCGGGTCGTCGAGGTCGGTGTAGACCCGGTACGGGATCCGGTCGGGCACGTCGGCGAGCGGGCGCAGCGAACCGAGCGGCAGTCGAGCGGTCCCGACACCCACCGGCCGGTAGCTCAGCGCACCGTCCTCCCGCGTGAACGCGGCGTCGAGATCGACCATCTCCCACGGCGTCGCCAGCGAGATCGGCATCGTCCAGTCGGCGTTCTGCGCCAGCACCACCGGACCGTGCGCGAACGCGACCCGGTTCGGGTGCCACCGATCGACCGGCAGCACCCGCAGCCCGGCGCCCAGGCGCACGCCGACCTCGTCGCCGTCGGCCCAGTCGCGGTCCAGCTCGCGCCAACCGCCCTCGACCGTGGGCGCCTCGACGACCTCGCCGTTGACCCGGACCGCGAAACCACTGCTCCATGGCGGCACCCGCAGCCGCAGCGCGAACCGACCCGTGCCCGCGACTGTCAACGTCGTGACGTCGCCGTCGGGGAAGTCGGTCCGCTGGGCCAGCCCGTGCTCGCGGCCACCCTGGGACCACGTGACCTCGGAGGGGACGTACAACGCCACGGCGATCCCGCCGTCGTACTGGTGGTAGACGAGATCGGGCAGGTGCGAGACACCCTGCACATAGGTGCCGGAGCAGCACGGCCAGTCGTCCCAGTGCGGCAGCTTGGTCGCGATGCCCAGCCGGTAGTCGTGGTAGTACGGCGAGCGGCCGCCCGGACGCACCGGTGTCACGGCACCGAGTCCCGAGAACACGAGCTGCTCGACCCAGTCGGCGTAGCGCGCCTCACCCGTGAAGCGCAGCAGCGCGGTCGACAGCTTGAACGCGGCCCAGCTGCCGCACACGATCTCGGCGGTGTCGGTGCGCCACTCCAGGCTCCGCCCCAGCGCGCCGTCCTCGGGCAGCGTCAGCTCGCTCGGCCCGTACCCGCCGGTCGCATAGGTCTGGGTGGTGGTGACGTAGGAGTAGGCGTTCCGCAGCACCTCGAGGTGGTACGGGTCGCCGCTCACCTCGTACGCCGCGGCGGCCGAGGCGAAGGTGTTGACGTGCGAGTAGACGTGCAGCCACACCGGCACGTCCCAGGGCCGGCCCGGCTCGGGTGCCTGCGCGAAGGTGTCCCAGTACGCGTCGTAGTGCCACAGCCGCGCGACGTCCTCGACCGAGGCGTCCGCACCGGCGAGGTAGCCACGGTGCAGGTTCTCCGCCAGCGTGTACCACTCGATCGTGCGGGCGTGCGAGGTCGGCGTGATGACGCCGCCGGCGAAGTTGGCGGCGTGGGCCGGGGGCCGGTCCCGCTCGAACGTGCGCGCCGCCCACTCCACCGTGCGCTCGAGCAGCGCGAGCGCCTCGGCCCGCCCCTGGGGGGCGTAGCGCGCCACGTCGACGAGCCCGCACACGAGCTTCTCGTACCCGTAGAGCGACATCCGCACGTCGCCGTCCGGCCCGACCGTCTCGGCGTAGCCCGCGACCAGCTCGACGGCGCGTGCGGTCGCCTCGGCCGCACCGGCGGTGACGCCGAGCCTGGCCAACCCGGAGACCCACTGCCCGAAGGTGGGCTGTGTCGTCACCCGCGACCACCCGGTCATCGGTGCTCCGGGTGCGGGCAGCCCCGCCTGCTGGCGAAAGCCGTGCAGCACGTCGTCCGGTGCCATGCCGAGGTAGGTCTCGACCGCGTCGGCGATCCGCTCGCCGAGCGCGCCCGAGAGCCGTACCCGCCCCTCGTAGCCGAGCGAGCGGAGCACGGGCTCGACGGCGGAGCGCGAGTTCTCGTGGTTCATCGGGTCCCTACCGGCTCGAGCGAGGCACGGGCGGTCGCCGGTGCCGTGGGCGCTGCTGCCAGCACCTGGGTGCGCCACAGGCACGCGGTGGCGATCGCCGCCGGGGCGACGATCCCGAAGACGGGCACCAGCCCGGGCAGCAGGTAGTAGGCGCACAGCACCAGACCGGCCCCGGCACCGGTGAGCAGCGCCGTCGCCGGCCTGCCGATCACCAGCACGAGGGCGCGTCGCAGCAGGGCTGTGGCGCCCTCGTCGAAGTGGGCCTGCAGCGGCCACACCAGGATGGTGGCGAGCCCGAGCACGATGCCGAGGACGGTGTGGGCGCCGGCGAGCAGCGGGCCGGCGGCGCCGAGGTCGATCCGCTCCACGACCGACCGCGAGAACAGCAGCACCGACCAGGTCAGCACGAGCACCAGCCCGAGCCGGTTCGCCGGCCACAGCTCACGACGCCGGTGCGCGCCGAACGAGGCCCGCACGGTGCGCCAGCTCGGGAGCTCGTCGTCGACGCCGCCCTCACGCTCGTGCTCACGCAGCACGGCGTGCACCGCGGCGGTCGCGGGGAAGACCCCGAGCAGCACGGCCCCGCGCAGCGTCCATCCCAGCCACAGCAGCTGCAGGTAGAGCAGCCGCAGCCCCAGCCGCCCGAGCCGCTGGTGCCAGTCCAGGAGCCGCTGCATCAGCCCTTCACCGACCCGATCATGACGCCCTTCTCGAAGTACCGCTGCATGAAGGGGTAGAGGATGATGACCGGCAGCGTCGAGACCACGATCACGCCGTACTTGATCTGGTCGGCGTACTGCTGGGCGTAGCTGCCGCCCCCGGATCCTCCCGAGCCGCCGGCACCTCCGGAGAAGGCCTGGTTGGAGATCAGGATGTCGCGCAGCACGATCTGCAGCGGCTGCTTGTCGTAGGTTCGAACGAACACCAGGCCGGTGAAGAAGTCGTTCCAGTGCTGCACGAGGTAGTACAGGCCGATCACGGAGATGATCGCCATCGACAGCGGCACCGCCATCCGGGCGAAGAACTGGAAGTAGGTGGCGCCATCGATCGTGGCGGCCTCGTACAGCTCCTCGGGCAGCGAGTTCTCGAAGAACGCCCTGGCGATGATGAGGTTGTAGACGTTCACCGCGCTGGGCAGGATGAACACCAGCCAGTTGTCGAGCAGGCTCAGGTCCCGCAGCAGCAGGTACATCGGGATCAGGCCGCCGTTGAAGAACATCGTGAAGGCGAAGAAGAACATCAGCACCCGCCGCGGCCGGAACTCCCGCCGCGAGAGCGCGTACGCCGCCGGCAGCGTGACCAGCAGGTTCACCGCGGTGCCGACCACCGTGTAGATGATCGTGTTGCGGTACCCGGTCCAGATCCGCCCGTCCTCCAGGATCTGCTCGTACCCGAACAAGGAGATGTTCTGCGGCCAGACCCACACCCGCCCGGTCGCGACCATCGTCGCGTCGCTGATCGAGGCGATCATCACGAAGTAGATCGGGTACAGCGTGACGAACAGGATCACGGCACAGACGATCACCAGCCCGATCGTGAAGGCGATGTCGCCGGGGCTGCGTGTACGCAGAAAGCTGAGTCGCATCATCGTCACCACAGGCTCGTGTTGGACACCCGCTTGGCCACCTGGTTCGTGACGACCAAGAAGGTGAAGTTGATGAGGGTGTTGAACAGCCCGATCGCCGTGCCGTAGCTGAACTGGTTCGACAGGATGCCGATCTTGTAGACGTAGGTGGCGATCACCTCCGAGACCCCCAGGTTCAGGGGGTTCTGCATCAAGAAGATCTTCTCGAAACCGGTGTTGAGCACGTTGCCCATGTTGAGGATCAGCAGCACGATCATCGTCGGGACCAGCGCGGGCACGTCGATGTGACGGATGATCGTGAACCGGCCTGCGCCGTCGATCCGGGCCGCCTCGTACAGCTGGGTGTCGACGCTGGCCAGCGCGGCCAGGTAGATGATGCTGTTCCACCCGCAGTGCTGCCACACCTCGGAGATCACGTACACCGACACGAACGTCGAGCTGCCCAGGAAGTTGACGCCCGTGACGCCGAAGAACTCCGCCACCCGCGTGATCAGACCCGACGAGGGTGACAGGAACACCTGCAGCATGCCCACGATCACCACGATCGAGATGAAGTGCGGCAGATACGTGGCCGTCTGCAGGAACTTCTTGCGGGTCCGGCCGACCACCTGATTGACGATCAGCGCGAGCGCGATCGGAGCCACGAAGCCGGCGACCAGCGTCGTCAGGCTGATCACCACGGTGTTGCGGATCAGCGTCCAGAACTGCGGGCTGTCGAAGAACTGCTGGAAGTACTTGAGGCCGACGAACTCACCACCGGTCAGCCCGGCGGAGAAGTCGAACTCGCGGAACGCCAGCTGGAGCCCGTACATCGGCACGTAGGCGAACACCGCGACGAACGCGATCGCGGGTGCGGCCATCACCCACAGCTGCCAGTACCGGCGCGCGTGCCGGACCAGGGCAGCCGCACCACGCTGCCGCGGCCGAGATTGTGCCGGCGAGGCTGCCGTCACGGTGATCTCCTTCGATCGGGGTGCGGTTCGCCCACGACCGTGGGCGAACCGCACCTGAGGTTGGTGTCAGCCGTCAGCGCTGACGTGCTCGCGCTACCCCTGCGAGGAGCTGAACTCGTCGTAGTAGCTCTGGTGGATCTCGATGTTCTGCGCGAGTCCCGAACCCCCGACCTCGGCGACGTAGCCGTCCCAGCCGCTCTCGACCCCGCCCTCGGTGATCCAGGTGGCCCACCGCTGCATGGCGATGGTGAAGACCGCGGTGTTGTTGATCGAGATGGTGTTGAGGTCTTCCTGGCTCATCTTGATCAGCTGGCCCGGGAAGATGTCGGCGTCCGGGTCGACGTTCGCGATCGCCGCCTCCAGCGGCTGGGACTGCTCGACCGCCTCCGCGAGGTCGCTCGGCAGCACCACGTCGATGTCGTCCCTGATCCAGCCCGGCCCGTTGTCGGCCAGCGTGGTGGTCCACTTCCACGTTGAGGGGTCGACGGTCTCGTCCGTGGGCGGCAGCACCTCGTAGGAGGTGTCGTCGACCTTGGTGATGTTCTCGTCGAAGTCGCCCCAGAGCACCTCGAGCGAGATGTCCTGGTCGTAGAAGGCGTTGATGACCGCGAGCGCCGCCTCCTTGTTGTCGGACTGCGCCGACATCGTGATCGAGTTGACGCCGTAGTTGAGCATGTAGGAGTCGTAGGACCACGTCAGGTCGGCCTCGGACATGGACTCGTCGGCCCGCAGCGGCGGGAGCGCCGAGTACTGGCCCACGAGCTGGGCGCCCACGCGGTCCGAGCCCGCCCAGCCCCAGGTGAACCCGACGCGCGCGGTGTCACCCTCGCCGCGAGCCACCGACTGGTAGGCGGAGTAGTCCTGGGTCATGACGTCCTGGCTGATCAGACCGTCGGCGTAGAGCTCGTGCAGGAACGCGATCAGGTCGCGATAGCGCTCGTCGATGAGGAAGTTCTTCACCTCACCGTCCTCGACGAAGTAGCCGGCACCGCCGCCGTCGGAGATCGGCATGCCCATGCTGCCCAGCAGCACGGTCGGCTGGAAGAGGCCGAAGCCGGTCTCACCCACGGGTGCCCAGTCCATGGGGATCTCGTCGTTCGGGTCCCCGTTGCCGTTGGCGTCCTGGGTCTTGAACGCCAGCAGCACCTCGTGGAGCTCGTCCCAGGTGGTGGGCTGCTCGAGCCCCAGGTTGTCCAGCCACTGCTGGTTGATGAACTGGCGGGTGCCGGTCTCGGGCCAGAACCGCCGGTAGCTGGGCAGCGAGAAGATCTCGCCCTCGGGCTGGGTGGCCATCGACTCGGTCGCGGGCACCGCCTCGAACATGCCGGTGACGTTCGGCAGCGACTCGAGGTCGTCGCTGAGGTCCTCGAAGAGTCCGTTGAAGGTGGCGAGGTCGCCGTTGGTGATGGCGTTGGTGCCGACGATGAGGTCGGGGATGTCGCCCGCGGCGAGCATCGTGGGCTTCTTCTGGTCCCAGTCGGCGGACACCTCCTCCCACTCGATCGTGACGCCGGCGGCCTCCTCGATCTGACCGACCCAGGCCATGTCGGCCATCGCGCCGGTCAACGGGTGCTTGAGCGCAAGGATCTGAAGGGTGCCGTCACCTCCGCCGCCACCACCGTCGCCGTCGCCGTCACCACCGCCGCTGCACGCGGCGAGCGCCAGCGCCCCCACGGTCAGGGCGGCGAGTGCGGGAACCGCACGCCGCCGGAACTGTCCTGCTCTGCTCATGACTCCTCCTTGAGTATGTGCGCGACCACGCGGTCGTGCTGTCCAGCGATCTAGATGACAGGCAGCCACACCCGCATGGCGGTGCTGCCTCGGTTTCCCCATGACGCGAACGGGATGGCGACGACATCGACTGTCCGGTCGTCACCGCTCGTCGAGGGGTGCTCAGGTCGGGCGTACAGGCCGGCCGACGACGGCGACCGGACCGTTCCCTGCAGGCTCACCTGGGGTGAGCCCGAGTCGGATCGGATCGTGAGCGGTGCGCCCTCGGCGACCATCACGTCGTCCAGCGCGACGCCGTCGGGCAGGTCCACCTGCTCGACGCAGTAGACCCGAGGTCCGACCTCGATCGCGCGCGCACCCCGCAGGGCGTCGACGCGGTGGTGCGCCCGGGTCCAACGCGGCGTGAGGTCGAGAGCGAGCGTCCGTGAGCCGCTGAGCTCCAGTCGGAGGTAGCCGTCGGCGTCCGGCTGGACCGGGTCGCCGTCGAGCGTGGACCGGCTCGACCAGCTCGGGATCCGCACCGCCAGACGCAGCGGGGCGGCACCGTCGTAGCTGAGGTGGACCGCTCCGTCGTCGGGATAGCGGGTGGAGACCGCGAGCGTCCCGCCGCCGAGGTGCTCGGGGACGTCGATCTCGGCGTCGGCGTGCAGGTGCAGCGCGAGCTCGCGCTCGGTGCTGGTGGCGACGTACGCCGACATCTGCGCGAACAACCGCGCGAGGTTGGGCGGGCAGCAGGCGCACGAGTACCAGGGCTGGCGCTCGCGGGGGGCGTTCTCCTCCGAGAACCGGTCTGGGCGCAGCTGTAACGGGTTGGCGTAGAAGAAGGTGGTGCCGTCCTCGCCCACGGCAGCGGCCAGCGCGTTGTGCAGCTCGCGCTCGATCGTCTCGGCATAGCGGGCGGGTGCGTCACCGGCGAGCAGCATCCGCCAGGCCCAGTGGACGTCGGCGATGCTGGCGCAGGTCTCGGCGTAGGCGCGGTCGGACGGCAGCTCGTAGTCGTCGCCGAAGGCCTCGTCGCGGTGCCGCGAGCCGAAGGCGCCGGTCAGGTACATCTTGCGGTCGTGCGCGCTGTCCCACTGCACGTGCATCGCGTCCAGCAGCGCCTGCTCACCGGTCTCGAGGTGGACGTCGGTCACGCCGGCGTTGAGGTAGAGCTGCCGCACGGCGTGGCCGACGGCGTGCTGGGACTCCCGTACCGGGGTGTGGTCCTGGAAGTAGGAGGCGCCGAGGCCGCCGACCTTGAGCAGCCCGTGGCCGCGCAGGTCGATCATCCGCTCGGCCAGCACGAGGTACCGCCGCTCGGCCGTGTGCCGGTACAGCTCCACGAGCGCGGTCTCGATCTCGGGGTGCCCGCAGATCCCGTCCTCGCGTCCCGGACCGAACCGGCGGTCGACGAGATCGGCGAAGGCGCGAGCGAGGGTGAGCAGGTCGTCGCGACCGGCTGCCCGGTCGAGCGCCACCGCGGCCTGGATCATGTGGCCGAGGACGTACATCTCGTGGGTCCACTCGAGCTCGGCGAACCGCTTCTCCGGGTGCAGCCCCTGGATCCAGGTCATCACGTAGCCCGACGGCTCCTGGACCCGCGCGACCAGTTCGATCACCTGATCCAGCCAGGAGTCCCAGCGGGAGGTGCCGCTGCGGGAGATCTCCCACGCGACCGCCTCGATCGTCTTGTACAGGTCGGAGTCCGCGAAGACGAAACCCCGGTAACCGGCACCGGACTCGCCGATCACGCGGCGGAAGTTGTCGAGCACCCCCGAGCTCTCGAGGTTGCTGATCAGGTGATCGATCGTGGCGTCGGCGTTGCGCTGCTGCCAGCTGCCGAGGGGCCCCTGCCCGCCGAGGCGCACGGACGGCACCGCCAGCGGTCGGTGGGGCGCGCGTCCGCTGCGAGGCAGTGCGGGCGTGGCGCTCGACGCGCCGGCCGGGTGAGTCAACGTCCGCTCCCTTGTCGGATGGGGTGACGACGAGAGACTAGGAGCGATCATTCAGCGTTGTCAACAGCAAGACATCGTCGTGATGTGATCGTTAACATCGGGTCCAGCCGCACCCGTATCCCGGCGAGCAGGCGGTTTCGCCCGGTGTGACGGCCGAGACCGGGCAGAACGCCCTGATCGGGGCGGTACGGCCGAGACCGGGGCAGAATCCCCTGTTCGGCGTGGGCAGCCGGTCAGCTGCGGGCGGCGCTGGAGGCGCGCGGCACCAGGTGCGCGCCGGTGCGGCGGGTGCGGCCGGGGGCGTCGAGCCCGTTCAGCCGTTCGAGGAGCATGTCGACGGCGTTCCTGGCCATGTCCTCGCTCTCGGGGCTCACCGAGGTCAGCGGTGGCACGGTGAACGCGGCCTGGTCGGTGTCGTCGAACCCGGTCAGCGCCACGTCGTCCGGCACGCGGAGACCGTGGCTGCGCAGCGCCCGCAGCGCCCCCACCGCCACGGCGTCGTTGATCGCGACGACGCCGTCGAAGGTCCGGCCGGTGCGGATCAGGCCGGCGATCGCCTCGTACCCGGAGGCGCGGCGGTCCCAGTCCGAGCCGGAGACCATCAGGTCGGGGTCGGGCTCGAGGCCCCGCGCCCGGTGCGCGCTCACGAAACCCTCGTAGCGCGACCCCTCGGGCTCGCCGCTGCTGAAGGGGTTCCAGACCAGCGCGAGCCGGCGCCGCCCGGTGTCCAGGAGGTGCCGCGTGACGGCCTCGAACCCCTCCCGCTCCCCCATCACCACGGTGTCGACCACCCCGGCCGGCGCGCCCCCGAGCTGCACGATCGGGCGGTCGGGGAGCGCGGTGTCCACGAAGTCCGCCACGAAGTAGTGCGGGCAGATGATCACGCCGTCGGCATCGGCGGTGGTGCGGGTGAGCACGGCGTCGCGCTCGGACGCCGCATCGGGTGCGATCCGCAGCGTGCTGGTGAAGCCGCGAGCCGCGAGCTCGAGGATCAGCCGCTCCGCCGTCTCGGCGAAGTAGGGCTGGTGCAGGTTGGGCACCACGATGGCGATGCGGCCGCTGCGACCGGAGGCGAGGCCTCGTCCCGCACGGTTCACCCGGTAGCCCACGGTCTCGACCGCCTCCAGCACCCGGTCCCGGGTGGCCGTCGCGACGTGCGGCCGCTCCAGCAGCACGTTCGAGACGGTCTTGGCCGAGACCCCGGCCAGCGCGGCCACGTCGTCGAGGGTGGGGCGTCTCATCAGCCACCTGCCCCGAGCGTCGACTCCCGGCGCACCAGCGTCACCGGCACGAGCACCTCGGTCGGGACCGCACCGCCGTCGTCGGCGAGTCGGCGCGCCAGCAGGTCCACGGCGCTGCGCGCCAGCACCCGTGGCTCGGGATCGATCGTGGTGAGCGACGGCGTGGCGAACCAGCCGTCGTCGAGCGCCCCGAAGCCGATGACCGCCACCTGCTCGGGCACTGCGAGCCCGGCCGCGTGGAGGCCGGCGAGAGCACCGAGCGCGACCTCGTCGGTGCCGCAGATCATCACGTCGACCCCGGGGTGCGCCACGACGGCCCGCTGGGCGGCGCGGTAGCCGGCAGCACGCCCGACGTGCTCGCCCAGCTCGACGACCGGGATGTCGTCACGGGAGGCGAGCGGCCCGGGGCCGAGCTGCACGGGGTGGCGGCGGCCCATCACCGCCAGGTGCCGGGTCACGAGGTCGGCCGCCTGGTCAAGGTCGGTCGCGACGCGGTCGCCGCCGTGGCCGCCACCTGCCTGCGTCACGTCGACGCGGACCACCGGGCCGGCATCGGCACCGCCCGCGCCGGCCGAAGCAGTCGGCTGTTGCGGCAGGTCGACCGCCAGCAGCCCGTCGAACGTCGAACCCCGCTGCGCCCAGACCTGGGCGAGGCGGTCGCCGTCGTCGTGCGTCGGTTCGACGGCGGCGTTGAGGCCGCGCGCGTTCACCTCGGTCACGAGGGTCTCGACCAGCTCCGCCAGCAGCGGCCGCCGGAGCTCGGTGACGACGATGCCGATGACGCCGGTGCGGCCTGTCCGCAGGGTCCGCGCGGCGGAGTTGGGGATCCACCCCAGGTCCTCGATGGCCGCTCGCACCAGCTGCTGGGTCTCGGGGCGGATGTGCGGCTCGCGATTGACCACGCGCGAGACGGTCTTGAGCGAGACGCCCGCACGAGCGGCAACATCACGCATCGTCACGCGCATGGTGAGCATGCTAGGCGCACGGCACCGCCCCGCCGCACGCTCCGCCCCGCCGAGATCTGCTCGCCGAGGCGTCACGGTGCGGCCGTCAGCGGAAGCGTCGCCCCTCGTCGCGGCGGTAGGCCCAGACGGCGAGGGCGGTGAAGGTCACGCCCCAGGCGAGCAGGACGGGCAGCGCGTGGGCGTACACGTCGGTGCCGGTGAAGGCGCCGATGACCAGGTCGCGGCCGGCTCGGCTCGGCAGGAACGTGCTCAGCCGCTCGAGCCAGCTGGGGAACATCTCGGCCGGCATGAACAGCCCGCCCGCGAACGCCAGCGGGAACAGCACCACCTGCACGACGGCGATCGCCGCCTTGCTGCTCAGGCTGTACCCGATGAACAGGCCCAGCATGAGGAACGGGATGCCGGCGGCCAGCAGCGTCACCACGCCGAGCAGCAGCTGGCCCGGCGTCGGAGCAGCGGCGGTGAAGATCCCGGCGACCAGGCCGAGCGGCACCAGCGCGACCAGGGCGAAGGCGCACGCGCTGACGATGCGGCCGACCATGCGGGGCGCCGCACCCGCGGGCATGGTGCGCAGATAGGGGTCGAACGGCAGTGCCCGGTCCTCGGCGACGCCGACGCCGAACGTGAACAGGAACGTGCTCATCACCGAGAACATCGCGAGCCCGCCGACCGAGATCATCGACCACACCGGGTCGCTGGTCACGGACGACTGCGGCACCACGAAGAAGAACATCGCGAGCGTGGGGAACATCAGGTTCCCGATGACGGCGATCGGGATCCGGATGGACTCGAGGATGTTGTACTTCGCGTGCAGCAGCGTCAGCCGCAGAAAGCTCACCGAGCGCGGTCCGGTCGCTGCGGTCCGGGTGCGGTCGATCGTCTGGGTGGTCATGCTGCCTCCGTCGTGGTGTCGGTCAGGCTCAGGAACGCTTCCTCCAGCGAGGCGCCGCGCACCTCGAGCCCGCTGAACGCGGCGCCTCCGGTGACCAGTGCTCGCACGAGGGCGTCGGAGTCGCCGGTGAGCAGGGAGTAGCGGTCGCCGTCGGCCTCGAGCGCGGTCACACCGGGCAGCCGGGCGAGCTGGTCGCGATCGGTGCCGCTGCGGAAGGTCACCCGGTGCGACTGCACGCGGGAGATGACGGCGTGGAGGGTGTCGTCGGCCAGGATGGTGCCGCCGCCGATGACGACCACCCGCTCGGCCAGCGCCTCGATCTCCTCGAGGTAGTGGCTGGTCACGATGACCGTGGCGCCCTCGGCGTGGTAGTCCCGCAGCGCGGTCCACAGCGCCCGGCGGCCCTCGACGTCGAGCCCGGTGGTGGGCTCGTCGAGCAGCACGAGTCGCGGCCGTCCCGCCAGCGAGAGCGCGACGGCGAGGCGTCGCTTCTGACCTCCCGAGAGGCCACCCGTCTGGCGGTTGTCGAGGTCGGTGAGGTCGAACCTCGCCAGCAGCTCGGCGCGCGGCATCGGGTCGGGGTAGTGGCCGCTGATGAAGTCGACGACCTCCCCGACCTTGAGCGATGCCGGCAGCCCGGTCTCCTGCGGCGTGATGCCGAGCCCGATGCGGGCGGCCGGGGTGCGCGGGTCCTGCCCGAACAGCCGCACGGTGCCCGAGGTCGGCTTGCGCTGTCCGTTGATCAGCGAGAGCAGGGTGCTCTTGCCGGCACCGTTCGGGCCGAGCAGCCCGACGATCTCGCCGGGGTGGACGCTCAGGCTGACGTCGTCCAGAGCGACGACGTCACCGAACATGCGGTGCGCGTGCTCGACCGTGACGACGGGAGCATCGGTGGCGGTGGTCGTGCTGGCGGTCGTGCTGGTGGTGGTCGTGCTGGTCATTCCAGAGCCCCCTTCAGGAGTGCCTCGAGCGAGGCGGTGTAGGTCTCGAAGGCCCGGCGGCCTGCGGCGGCCAGGGCCACGTAGGTCACGGGGCTGCGCCCCTCGAACGTCTTCTCGACGACGACGTACCCGGCGTCCTCGAGCTTGCGCAGGTGGGTGGACAGGTTCCCGGCGGTCATGCCGAGCACGTTCTGCAGCCGGGTGAAGGCGATGCGATCACCGCCCGGGATGCCGGCCAGCGTGGCGACGACGCGCAGCCGCGCCTGCACGTGGATGACGGGATCGAGCTCGAGGTCGGTCACCTCGACCGCCACCGCTCGATCAGCTGAGCAGCCACGGCTGCGACGAGGAAGCCCCCACCCCCGGCGATCGCCTGCACGAGGTAGCCCTCGGGCGGTGCCACGATCGCGGCGATCGATCCGACGACGGCGAACCACGCACCGAGCGCGAACATCCGCCACTCTCCGAACAGGGCGCCGCCCGCCATGTAGAGCGCGGCCACGATGAGCAGGGCGACCGCGTTGGTGAGGATCGACATCGCGAGCGGCGGCGCACCGGCGTCGGCCACGGCTCCGAAGATCACCATGGCGAACACGAAGCAGATGCACCAGGACCAGCCGTACATGGCGCCGACCCTGGAGCTGGTGCCGCGGATGCCCGAGGTGCGTCGGGCGATGTGGATGGCGGTGAACACCATCGCACCCACCACGCAGGCGCCCAGCACGGCCATCGACCAGCCGCGGGGCATCTGCGCGGACTCGGAGTAACCAAGGTAGAGCGAGGAGTAGGAGATCAGGAACGCGACGCCCCAGACGGTGAACATCGCCGTGGCGCTCGGGTGGGTCTGCTGCCGCACGGCCTCCTGCGAGGCCTTGATGGCCGCCAGCGCGGCGGCGGGCGAGACGGTCACCTCACCGTCGTCCTCGGCGTCGCCCAGCGGGGCGTCGGCCTCTCGAGGCTCGGTCATCGGCTCTCCTTGCGCAGCTGCAGAGTGGTTTGTGCTGCAAACTACTCTGCCGCAGCCGCGGAGCGATGTCAACCATCGCCGGCGGGGCCTTCGCCCCGTCCGCTACGGCACCTGCGGGAGCCCGTCCCGGCGGCGCACCCGGAACCACGTGTGGCCGTACCCCTCGAGATTGACCTCGGCGGGCTCGCTCGAGAGCCCGAGCCGCTTGTGCGTGAAGGCGTCGACCAGGTCGTGGTCGTCGTCGGTGATCGCCGGCACGGTGGCGGTCACGGCGTCCGGGCTGAGGTTGTGCAGCGCCACGAGCGAGGCCTGCTCGAGATCGCAGCGGTGGGCGAACACCTGCGAGCTGCCGACGTCGAGGACCGTGTGCGCGCCCCACCCCACCTCGGGGCAGGCGCGCCGGACCGTGATCAGCGCCCGCATGAAGCTCCACAGGGAGTCGGCGTCCTGGACCTGCTCGGCGGCGTTCACGTGCTCGGGTCCGTACCCGTCGCCGACGATCGGCCGGGTGAGTCGGCGCGGCGGCGCCGTCGAGAAACCGCCGTTGCGATCGGGTCCCCACTGCATCGGCGCCCGCACCGCGACGCGGCCGGGGATGTCGAGGTTCTCGC
The DNA here is from genome assembly GCF_009733815.1 of Pseudactinotalea suaedae. GTDB lineage: Bacteria > Actinomycetota > Actinomycetes > Actinomycetales > Beutenbergiaceae > Pseudactinotalea > Pseudactinotalea suaedae. The sequence continues at coordinate 118,763 of NZ_WNXY01000013.1, read as the reverse complement.
CCATCCCGATCTCCTCGCCGTAGAACAGCGTCGGGCTGCCCGGCAACGAGAAGAGCAGGCTGTACGCCATCCGGACGCGGCGCGGGTCGCCGTCGAACATCGTCGGCAGCCGGCGGCGCAGCCCACGCCCGTAGAGCTGCATCTCCGGGTCGGGACCGAAGGCGTCGAAGACCTCCTGGCGCTCCTCCGGTGAGAGCTGATCGAGGGTCAGCTCGTCGTGGTTACGCAGGAAGGTCGCCCAGGCGCAGGTCGGGTGGATCTCGGGCCGGGCGGCGAGCGCCGCCGTCAGCGGCCCGGCGTCCCCTCGCGCGAAGGACAGGTAGGTCGCCTGCATGGCCGCGAAGTCGAACATCATGTGCAGCTGGTTGCCGTCATCGCCCCCGAAGTAGCGCACCTGGTCCGGGTAGGGCAGGTTGACCTCGCCCAGCATCACCGCGTCGCCCCGACGGCGCCCGAGGAACGCCCGGATCCGCTCGAGCAGGGCGTGCGGGTCGCCCGCGTGCGCGCCGTCACCGGTCTCGACGTCGGAGAGGAAGAACGGCACGGCGTCGACCCGGAAGCCGTCGAGCCCCAGCTCGAGCCAGAACCCGATCACCCGCAGGAGCTCGTCGACCACCGCCGGGTTCGCGATGTTCAGATCCGGCTGGTGGTGGAAGAAGTGGTGCAGGTACCACTGCCCGCTGCCCTCGTCGAGCGTCCAGATGCCGTCCTCCTTGTCGGGGAAGACGACGTGGTCGGAGGTGTCCGGCGGCTCGTCCTCGCGCCACACGTAGTAGTCGCGGTACGGCGAGCTCGTGCTCCTGCGGGCCGAGACGAACCACGGGTGCTTGTCGGAGGTGTGGTTGACCAGCAGGTCGGCGATCACCCGCATGCCGCGGTCGTGCGCGGTGCGGATCACCTCGACCAGGTGGCCGTGGTCGCCGTAGCGGGCGTCGACGCCGTACATGTCGGTGACGTCGTAGCCGTCGTCGCGCTGGGGGCCCGGGTAGAAGGGCATCAGCCACAGACAGGTGACACCGAGCTCGGCGAGGTAGTCGATCCGCTTCGCGAGGCCGGCCAGGTCGCCCACGCCGTCGCCGTCGGAGTCCAGGAAGGTCTCGATGTCGAGGCAGTAGATGATGGCGTTCTTCCACCACAGGTCGCTGGTGTCGGTGATCTGCATGCCACCACCCTCCCAGAGGAGGGGTCAGGCGACGGCGGGAATCACCTCGGCCGCGAAGGCGTCGATGAAGGCGGTCTGCTCGGTGCCGACGTGGTGCAGGTAGATGTCCTCGAACCCCAGCTCGGCGTACTCCCGCAGCCAGTCGGCGTGCTGGGACAGGTCGGAGGAGACGCGCACCGCCGTCAGCACCGAGGCGAGCGGCATGTGCGCCGCGATCGCGTCGAAGCCCTGCGGGGTCTCGACGTCCCAGGCGATCGGAGCGCCGACGACGTTGCTGCGCCACTGGTCCATCGCGATCGTCTCGGCCTCCTGCTGCGTGCTCGCCCACGCGAGGTGGACCTGCAACGACAACGGCCCGCGCCCACCCGCGCCGCGGTAGGCCTCGACCAGCTCCCGCAACGTCTCGTGCGGCTGGTTGAGCGTGACCAACCCCTCGGACCAGGCCGCGACCCTCGCCGCGGACTCCGGGGACACCACGGGCGCGATCAGACGCGGCCGCGGGTCCGCCCGCTCCCAGACCCGGGCCCGGTCCACCGTGACGAGGCCGTGGTGGCTGACCTCCTCGCCGTCCAGCAGCCGGCCGATGACGTCGACGCACTCCTCGAGCCGGCGTTCGCGCTCCACCTTGGCTGGCCAGCGATCTCCCGTGACGTGCTCGTTCGCCGCCTCACCGCTGCCGAGCGCGACCCAGAACCGCCCGGGGAACATCTGGCCCAGGGTGGCGATCTTCTGCGCCATCACGGCCGGGTGGTAGCGCTGGCCCGGTGCGCTGACGCAGCCCAGCTCCAGCTCGGTGGTGGCCAGCGCAGCGGCCAGCCACGACCACGCGTACCCGGAGTGGCCCTGGCGGGCGCTCCACGGCGCCAGGTGATCGGAGCACATCGCCATCTGGAAACCAGCGCGTTCGGCGTGCTGGACGTCCGCGAGCAGCTGCCGCGGCGAGATCTGCTCGTGGGAGGCGTGGAACCCGATGCGCACCATGGCAACAGGAGACCACATCTGCCCGCGCCGCCGCGGCGGTCCGCCCCGACCGCCTCGCTCCTCGCGGTGCACGAGATCGCGGCGAGCGCTTTCCCAGTGGCGGCATCCGTGACAGGGTTGTCGTCATGTTCGAGAAGACAGGCGTCGTCAACGCCAACGGTGGCTGGTGCTGGTTCCAGGACGAGCGGTCGCTGGTCGATGCTGCGAGCGGTACGGCCGTGATCGGCTCGGTCGCCTCCCCCACAGGGGTCGACGGCGCTGATCGGAACGGCGACGTCGAGGTCACCGTCGTCGACCTGGACGCCGCCGAGATCACCGGCACCCAGGCGGTCCTGCACGCCGGCTTCGAGGCCGACGACCACGACGACCCGGCGCTGTGGCTGCGCGCCGACGGCCGCTGGGTCGCCGTCTACTCGCGCCACAAGACCGACGAGCACACGTTCTGGCGGCTCTCCGCGCCGGGCGACCCCACGAGCTGGGGACCCGAGCAGTCCTACGTGTGGACCCCGCACTTCGGCGCCGAGTTCACCGGCCGCGCACCGGGCCGCGGCGTGACCTATCAGAACGTGCACCCGCTGGGCGACCGGCTCTGCTGCTTCGTGCGCGCGATCAACGACGACCCCTGCTACCTGGTCTCCGACGACGACGGCGCCACCTGGACCTTCGGCGGCCGCCTGCTCACGCGGGAGAAGGTCGGCTACGTCAACGGCTACGCGCGCTACACCTCGGGTCCGCACCCGAAGCGAGCGGAGGGCGCTGAGGACCGCATCGATCTCGTCATCACCGAGCACCACCCCCGCGACTTCCCGACCTCGATCTGGCACGGCTACCTCGCCGGCGACAGCCTCCACCGCGCCGACGGCACCGTGGTGGGCGCGCTCGGCCGCGGCGTCGAGGACGAGACACCCCGCGCCGAGGACCTCACCCAGGTGTTCGCCAACGGCACCGAGGTCGACGGCCAGGTGATGACCCACTGCTGGACCGCCGACATCCGCCGTGACGCGACCGGCCGGGTGGTGGTGCTGTTCACCGCCCGCACCGACGACACCCTCGGCCTCGCGCTGCCGTTCCGCACCGAGGAGCCGCTCCCCCACGCGCTGCTGCGCGCCGAGCTCGCGCCCGGGGACGGGCAGTGGCAGGTCACCAAGGTGGGCGACGCCGGCCCGCAGCTGCTCTCGCACGAGACCGACTACACCGGGCTCGGCTCGATCGACCCCGACGATCTCGACGCGCTGTACTTCTCCACCACCGTCGACCCGCGCGACGGCAGCGACCTCGGTGTGCACGAGATCTTCCACGGCACCACGTCCGACGGCGGCGCCAGCTGGACCTGGACCCCGGTCACCGAGGGCTCACCGGCCTCCAACTTCCGCCCGATCGCGATCCCGGGCGATCCCGCCCGCCGCGTGCTCACCTGGTACCGCGGCGACATGCAGTCCTCGCAGAAGTACGCGACCGAGGTGGTCCTCGCGGTCGGGTCGCGCTGATCGCGTGCTGATCGACCGCCCGACGGCGGCCCTCGCCTCAGCTCCTCGGCTCACCCCGGTCCCTCGGCCCAGCCGCGCCCAGCTCGCGTGGCAGCGCGAGGAGCTCGCGATGTTCGTGCACCTCGGCATGAACACGTTCACCGGTCGCGAGTGGGGCGAGGGCACCGAGGACCCGGCGATCTTCGACCCGCAGCATCTGGACGCCCGGCAGTGGGCCCGCACCGCGCACGAGGCCGGGTTCGGCACGCTCGTGCTGACGGCCAAGCACCACGACGGCTTCTGCCTCTGGCCGAGTGCGACCACCAGCCACACGGTGGCCGCGAGCCCGTGGCGCGGCGGCTCCGGTGACGTGGTCCGCGAGGCCGCCGAAGCCTGCGCCGCCGAGGGCATCAGGTTTGGCATCTACTGCTCGCCCTGGGACCGGAACGCGCCCAGCTACGGCAGCGGGCGTGGCTACGACGACCTCTACATCGCCCAGCTCACCGAGCTCCTCACCGGGTACGGCGACGTCGCGGAGGTCTGGTTCGACGGCGCGGTCGGCGAGACCGCACGCGGGCGGCAGTCCTACGACTGGGACCGGATCTTCGGCACCGTGCGCGCGCTGCAGCCCGACGCGGTGATCTTCTCCGACGCCGGTCCGGACGTCCGCTGGGTCGGGAACGAGGACGGCGTCGCCGGCGCCACCTGCTGGTCGAGCATCGATCCCGCCCGGGTACCGACCCCCGGCCGGTCCGACCCCTGGAGCCTGGACTCGCTGCGTTCCGGCGACCCCGACGGCCAGGTGTGGCGGCCCGCCGAGACCGACGTCTCGATCCGGCCCGGGTGGTTCTGGCACGAGCACGAGAACGGCTCCGTGCTCGACGGCGGAGCTCTCCTCGACCTGTATCTCGCCTCGGTCGGCCGCAACAGCAAGCTGTTGCTCAACGTGCCGCCGAACCGCGACGGGCTGCTGGAGCGGACCGACGTGGCCGCGCTGCGGTCCTTCGCCCGGCTGCGCGAGGAGGTGCTGGGCACCGACCTGCTCGCCGGCGCCACGATCTCCGAGGACCGCGGCGCTCTCGTGATCACGCCACCGGCCCCGGTCGTCGCCGATCTGGTCACCCTCGCCGAGGACATCGAGCAGGGCCAGCACGTCGCGGCGTTCCGGCTCCAGGTCGAGGTGGCCGAGGACGAGGCCGCGGCGGACGGCGAGCGTTGGCGCCCCCTGACCTCCGGCACCACGATCGGCCACCTCCGCGCGCTCCGGTTCCCACCCATCGGGGTGCGCCGGCTGCGTCTCGTCGTCGATCTCACCTACGGACCCGCTCGGGTGCGGAGCGTGAGCCTGCACCGCGACGCCCGGGGTGAGCACCGCCGTCGGGCCGACAGCCATGACTGACGTCGCTGCGCCACACTGTCCGTGATGGAACCGGGAGACGTCCGCACCAACCCACCGCCGCTGCGACAGCGGCCGGTGGTGCCGCACGTGCCCAGCGAGGCCGGTGTGATCCCCGCGCAGGAGCGTGCGTTCTTCGTCGAGGAGTTCCGCGGCGTCACGATCGTCGTCTCGCTGCCGGTGCTCACCGACGCCGCGGTGTCCGCCGTGGCGCGGACCGTGTCGGGCTTCGTCCCGGGGGACACGCGGTTCGTGCTGGTCGTGAACGAGGCCGAGGACGCCGACCGGCTCGCCCGGGCCCTGCCCAGCCCACCCGCCGTGGTCACGTCGCCGACGGTGTGGGAGGACGCCGGGATGGCGGGGCTGTGGCTCACGGTCGCCGACGAGGACCGCGTGGTGGTGGTCGCGAACCCCGACGGCGTCGCGGAGACCGCGGGGTTCCTCGCGGCCGGGCTGCGCGCCTCGAAGGTGGTGCTGACCGACCCCGGCGGCGGCTGGGGCGACCCTCCACGCAGCTTCGCCGACCTGCAGGTCTACCGGCTGGGGCTGCTCGGAGAGCTGACGCGGCGGGGCATCGGCAACCTGCTCCCCGCTGCCGAGGCCGCGCTGCGGGGCGGCGCCTACAGCGTGAACCTGTGCCGTGCGGAGGACCTCGAGCTCGAGCTGTTCACCTTCGACGGCGCCGGCACGCTGCTGACGCTGGGCGGCTACGTCAGGCTCGCGCAGCTGCGGGTCGACGACCTGCCCGCGGTCGAGGCGCTGGTCGCGCAGGGCGTGCGCGACGGCGTCCTCAAGCCGCGCAGCCGCGCCGAGATCGCCCGCATGGCTGTCGGCGGGCTCGGCGCCCGGGTGGTGCGCACCGGTCATCTCGCCGGTGTGGTGGGTCTGGAGACCGACCTGTACGCGGGCGAGGGGGTCGGTGAGGTGGCCGGCCTGATCACGGTGAGCGAGTTCTCGGGCGCGGGCGCGGGCGGGATGCTGCTCGAGGGTCTGGTCGAGCACGCCTCGACGATCGGGCTGCGGGCGCTCTTCGCGGTCACCGTCTCGGCCGACGCCGCCGCGTTCTTCACCCACCGGGGCTTTCGCGAGGTGCCCCGCAGCGCGCTCCCTGAGGCCAAGTGGCGCGGCTACGACGAGGCCCGGCTGGCCCGTGCCCGCTGCTTCTGGCGCGACGTGACGTCGGCGGACGCATGACCGGCACGGCGGCGGTGGCGGAGCCCGACCCCACGCCGGCGCGGCGCAGGCGGCTGACGGCGGAGATCTGGATCGTCCTGGGCCTCTCGCTCGGTCGCTCGGGCGTGTACGCGGTCGTCAACATCCTCGACCGCCTCACCCGCGGCCCGCTCGGCGAGCAGACCGCGGAGATCAACACCTCGCAGGCGGACCGGTCGCTGCTGGACCTGACCTACCAGGTGCTCTCGATCGGGTTCGCGCTGGTGCCGGTGGCGCTCGCGCTGTACCTGCTGTCCGAGGGTGGGCGCAGCGCCGTCAGGCGGATCGGTCTCGACGGCTCGCGACCCGGCAAGGACGCCCTGTGGGGGCTGGCGCTGGGTGCGGCCATCGGCATCCCCGGGCTCGCGATCTACCTCGCCGGCCGCGCGCTCGGGGTCACGGTCGCGGTCTCGGCCTCGGGGCTGGACGACTACTGGTGGACGGTGCCGGTGCTGATCCTCGCGGCGCTGAAGAACGGGCTGATCGAAGAGGTCATCGTCGTCGGGTACCTGGTGGAGCGGCTGCAGGAGCTGCGCTGGCGGGTGGCCGTGATCGTGATGACGTCCTCGCTGATCCGCGGCTCCTACCACCTGTACCAGGGGTGGGGACCGTTCGCCGCGAACATCGCGATGGGCGTCGTCTTCACCTGCTTCTACCTCTCGCGATGGGGTCGACGGCGGGTGATGCCGCTGGTCGTCGCCCACACCCTGCTCGACGTCGTGGCGTTCGTCGGGTACGCCTACCTCCCCGCGTCGTGGCTGGACGCGCTCGGCATCACCTGACCCTCAGGGCTCTCGCCCCGCTGCCGCACCCGAATTGGCGAACGGTCCCTCCTGCCACGAAGATTCACGCATGCGCTTCGTGGTGATCAGACATGGCCAGTCCTCCAACAACCTCTTGTACGAGCAGACCGGGGTCTCGACGGGCCGGCACCACGACCCGGAGCTGACCGACCTCGGCCGGACGCAGTCGGCCCGGCTCGCCCAGGCGGTGACCGACGGAGTGCTGCCCTGGTCGATCACCCACATCCACACGAGCCTGATGACGCGTGCGGTGCAGACCGCCGCGCCGCTGGCGGATGCGCTGGACCTGCCGCTGCTCGGCCACCTGGACGCCCACGAGACGGCGGGCCCGTTCACCGAGGACGAGGCCGGTGAGCGCACGCCGCACCCGGGTGCCGCGGCGTCGGTGCTGCAGGCGGTGAGCGCCCGCCTGATGCTGCCCCCGAGCGCGGGCCCGGACGGCTGGTACACCAAGGCCTACGAGCACGAGGACGCCGCGCGCGCCGAGCGGGCACGCACGCTGGTCGCGGGCCTGCGTGAGCAGCACGACCAGGACGACGTGGTCGCGATCTTCACGCACGGGGCGTTCTTCCAGCACCTGTTCCGCGCCTTCCTCGGCATCGAGCAGATGACCGGCTGGGTGACCAAGCACAACACCGCGATCAGCCTCTTCGCCGACGAGCCCGAGACCGACTACGCCACGGTCACGGCCCACAGCATCGACTGGATGCCGCACCTGAGCGCCGACCTCGTCTCGGAGTGACGACGGGCTCGCTCGCTCAGCCGCTCAGCAACGACACGACGCCGGCGGCAGCCTCACGCCCGGCCCGGTTGGCGCCGATCGTCGAGGCGGAGGGGCCGTAGCCGACCAGGTGCACGCGCGGCTCGGCGGCCACCTGGGTGCCCGCCATCTGGATGCCGCCGCCCCGGCCGCGCAGCTGCAACGGGGCCAGGTGGTCCAGCTGCGACCGGAACCCGGTCGCCCACAAGATGGCGTCGGCGCGCTGCTCGGTGCCGTCCGGCCACCGGACCCCGGTCGGCGTGATCTCGGAGAACATCGGCCGCCGCTCCAGAACGCCGCGCTCGGCCGCGGCACGCAGCGTGGGTGTCCAGACCAGCCCGGTCACGCTCACGACGCTGCGGGGCGGCAGCCCCCGGCGCACCCGGTCCTCGACCTGCGCCACGGCGGCTCGCCCGGCCTCGGCGTCGAAGCTGTCCAGATCTCGCCAGACCGGTTCCCGCCGGGTCACCCAGGTGGTGCCGGCGACGTGGGAGATCTCCTCGAGCAGCTGCACCGCCGAGATCCCGCCACCCACGACGATCACGTGCTGGCCCGCGAGCTCCTCCGCGCCGACGTAGTCGGCGGTGTGCAGCTGCCGGCCCCGGAAGCTGTCCTGGCCCGGGTAGATCGGCCAGAACGGCTTCGTCCAGGTCCCGGTCGCGTTGATGACGGCGCGGGTCGAGACCTGGCCCGCGTCGGTGTCGACCCGGAGTCGGCCACGCGGGTCGGCATCCTCGCGCTCCACCCGGTGCACGTGCACCGGCCGCAGGATCGGCAGGTCGAAGTCGCGCTCGTACTCCCCGTAGTAGGAGGGCACCACCTCGCGGGAGGGCGCGCACGGGTCCACCTCGGGAAGCTCGCGGCCCGGCAGGTCGTGGACCTTGTTGACGGTGGCCATCCGCAGCGTGCGCCAGCGGTGCCGCCACGCCCCGCCCGGCCCCTGCTCGCCGTCGAGCACCACGAACGAGCCCGACGGCGACCGGTCGCCCTCCGCCGTCGAGCTCGCCTCCTCGGTCGCCGGCCCCAGGCCGCGCCGGCGCAGGTGGTAGGCGGCGGACAGGCCGGCCTGGCCGGCGCCGATCACCACCACGTCCGCGCGAGCGGGCAGCGTCACCGCCGCCTCCTCGGGCGGGCGGACCGCGGGCTGGGCGCTCACGTCGGCCTCAACGCCGCCGACTCCGGGGATCTTCCGGCGTGCTGCGCTCTCCCAGGAGGACGTGCGGGCAGAACTCGTCGCCAGACGGGAGGTGAGCGTTCACATCCGGGCCTGCGGGTCGGCCGACGACGACTTCTGCCCGGCGGTGCGGCCGGACCGGGACCTCACAGGGTGGCGTCACAGGGTGGCGAGCCGGGCGCGCAGGTGCGCGAGCTCGGCCTCGTGGCGGCAGCGGTCGATCGCGACCTGCAGCTGCCGGCGCGCGGCGTCCGTCTCGCCGGCCCGGGCGAGCAGCTCACCGCGCACCGCGGGCAACCGGTGCGACAGCGGCAGCAGCTCGTCGAGGCCGTCGAGCAGCGCGAGCCCGGCCCGGGGGCCGTCGGCCTCGGCCACGGCGACCGCGCGGTTGAGCCGCACCACCGGCGACCCGCTGAGCCGCTCCAGCCGCACGTAGTCGGCGGCGACCGCGCTCCAGTCCGTTCCCTCGGGGTGCACCGCGGTGGCGTGGCGAGCCGCGATCCGGGCCTGCAGCCGCAGCTCCTCGGCCCTGCCGGTGGTCGGCGGCAACGCGGCCAGCAGGGCCAGGCCCTCCGAGATCTCCTCGTGGTGCCAGCGCGAGCGGTCCTGGTCGGCCAGCAGCACCAGCTCGCCGTCGGCGCTCACGCGGGCGTCCCGGCGCGAGTGCTGCAGGACCATGAGGGCGAGCAGCGCGAGCACCGCGGGCGCCACCTCGCCGCGACGCTCCAGCAGCGCGGCGAGCAGCCGCGCCAGCCGGATCGCCTCACCCGCGAGGTCGGCACGCACCACGGCGTCGCCGAAGCCGGGCGCGTACCCGGCGGTGAAGCACAGGTAGATCGCCTGCGAGGCGACCTCGACACGACCGGCCAGAGCGCCGTCGTCGGGCAACGTGAACGGCAGCCCCGCCGTCGCGATCTTCTTCTTCGCCCGGGTGATCCGGGCGGCCATGGTCGGCTCGGTGACCAGGAAGAGCCGGGCGATCTCCGCCGTCGGGACGCCCAGCACGAGCCGCAGCGCCAGCGCCGCCTGCGACTCCGGCGCGAGCGCGGGGTGGCAGGCGAGGAACAGCAGCCTGAGCTCGTCGTCCCCGACGTCGTCCATGTCCACCACCTCCTCGCGCTGTGCGCGTTCCTCCTCCCGCACGTGGTCGACCACGAGCAGCGGCAGCTTGCGACGAGCGGTCTCGGCGCCGCGGACCTTGTCGAGCGCCCGGCGGCGGGCTGCGGTCAGCAACCATGCCGCGGGGTTGCTCGGCACGCCGTCGGTCGGCCACGTCCGCGCGGCCGACTCGAACGCGTCCGCCAACGAGTCCTCCGCCAGGTCGACGTCGCGAAACCGCCCGACGAGCAGACCCAGCAGCCGCCCCCACTCCTGCTGCCAGGCCCTCTCGAGCGCGGCGCTCGCCTCGTTCGTCATGCGGCTGCCGGCGCCCGGGTCAGCTGACCGAGGTGTCGACCGGGCGGATCTCGATCACGTAGGGCGTCAGCGCGGCGAACAGCTCGACGGCGACGTCGAGGTTCGGCGCGTCCAGGAGGTAGAAGCCGCCGATGCCCTCGGTGGCCTCGCTGAACGGGCCGTCGGTGAGCGTCACGTCACCGTCGACCTGGCGGAGCACGGTCGCGCTGTCACCGTCGGTCAACGCCTCGCCACCGAGGAGGGTGCTGTCCTCGCGGCGCTCCACGGCCTCGGTGAAGGCTCCGTGCGCATCCATCTCGGCTGCCTGCTCCGCCTCGCCGGCGCTCGCCCAGCTGTAGTCGGGATCGTTGTAGCCGACCAGGAACCCGATGTACTTCATGTCCTCGCCTCGGCGGCCACGACCATCACGTCGTCCTCGACCGCACGGCCCAGCTGCCTGATCTCGATCGGGACGTGGTGCGCCAGGATCCCGCAGGCCTGCTCGAGATCCGGGAGATCGTCGGTCTCGATCAGGTAGTAGCCGCTCAGCTGCTCGACGGCCTCGGTGTACGGGCCGTCGGTGACCGTGATGCCGTCCGGCCCGGAACGGACCGTGCGTGCGGTGCGCGGGAGGGTCAGCTCGGCACCTCCGGTGACGCGATGACCTCCGCGCGCGAGCCGTGCGGCGAACACCTCGTGCTCGGCGTAGACCTCGTTGCGCTGCTGCGGCGTCATCGCCTCCCACGCGTCGTAGTCATCAGGGATGAGCACCATGTACTGGGCCATCGCGAACCTCCACTCCTCGTTGGTCATCATCGTCGATCCGGTGCCGTTCGGTGCCGGACATCGTGATGACGATCGAGGAGCGACGTTCTCGACAGCCGGTGCGCGAGAGTCCGCTCAGGCGGCTGGGCAGATCTCGGGCGCCCGACGGCGGCGCCACCGTTCCGCGATCGCCGGCTGCCCGAGCAGCACGCTCCCGAGCACCAGCCCGGCGCCGATCGCCTGCATCGCGCCGAACGCCTCGTGCATGACGATCACGCCCAGCACGGTGGCGACGACCGGGTTCACCAGACCGATCAAGGAGACGGCGGCGGCCGGCAGGTGGGCCAGACCGGTGAACCAGCACACGTACGCCACCCCGGTCCCGACGACCGCGATCCACGCGTATCCCAGCGCTGCCGGGACGTCGATGGCAGGCGGCGCGCCCTCGACGACCAACGCGATCGGCAGCAGCACCAGACCACCCATGACGAGCTGCCAGGAGGTCACCGTGATCATGTCGGTCGGCGCCGGCCAGCGCTTGATCAGCACGAACCCGAGGGCGGAGACCGTCATCGAGGCGAGCGCAGCCGCGACGCCCCAGGGCTCGAGCGCGCTCGGCGCCCGGACCACCAGCAGCGTCACACCGACCAGGCCGACGAGAGCGGCAGCCACCCGCAGCAGCGTGGGCCGCTCGCGCAGCAGCGGCCAGGCGATCGCCATCACGAGCAGCGGTGACGCCGCCTGGAGGGTCGAGGCGAGGCCGCCCGGCAGCAGGTAGGCGCCCAGGAACAGCAGCGGGAAGAACAGCCCGATCGTGCACAGCGCGAGCACCGCGGTGCGCCACCACCAGCGTCCCTGCGGCAGCTGCCGCCGCCAGGCCAGCATCACCAGGCCGATCGGCAGCGCGCGCACCACGGCGGAGAACAGCGGCCGATCGGGCGGCAGCAGCGCGCCGGTGACGACGTACGTCGTCCCCCATGCCGCAGCGGCGAACGCCGCCAGCAGTCCCGCACGCACCGAAGTAATTTCCATGGAAGATATAATACCTTCCGTGGAAGGTATAGTGCAACCATGGACCACGACGCCGGTGATCTCGTCGACATGATCGTCGCGCAGTGGCGCCTGGAGCGCCCCGACCTCGACCCCTCCCCGATCGCGGTCGTCGGCCGCATCAGCCGTGCCTCGCGAGCGCTCGACGTGCGCCTCAAGGAGGTCTACGCCACGTTCGGTCTCGGCGAGGGCGACTTCGACCTGCTGGTCACCGTGCGCCGCAACGGCCCGCCCTACCGGCTCACCCCCACCCAGCTCGGTGAGCAGATGATGGTGACCAGCGGCGCCGTCACCAAGCGGGTGGACCGGCTCGCCGAGGTCGGACTGGTGCGCCGCGTGCCCGCGGAGGACGGCCGGTCGTGGCCGGTGGAGCTCACCGCCGAGGGCGTCGCGCTCACCCAGGAGGCGATGGCCGCGCACGTGGCCAACGAGGACCGCATCCTCGCGGCGCTCTCGCCGGCCGAGCGGGAGCAGCTCGCCGCACTGCTGCGCACGCTGCTGATCTCGTTCGAGTCCTGAGGAGGGCTGCCGCGCACGCCGACCGGCGCCCCCACGCGGACTACCGGACCGAGGTCACCCGCGAGTACCGTGACGCCGCATGACCCCCGCTCGCGTCTGGCACGCCATCACCCTGGTGGTGGCCGTCGCAGCGCTGGTCCTGCAGACCCTGCTCGTGCTCGACGGCGGGCGGGTTCTCGACGAGACCGAGGTGCCACCGCTGGCGACCCGGATGCTGCGGCTCTTCAGCTACTTCACGATCCAGTCGAACATCGCCGTCGCGATCGCTGCCGCCGTCCTCTCGGCGAACCCGGCGGCGAGCGGCCGCGGGTTCCGGGTGCTCCGCCTGGACGCCGTCATCGGCATCACGGTGACCGGGCTCGTCGCCTGGTTCCTGCTGCGGCCGTCGATGAGCCTGACCGGCGCGGACGCGCTCGCGGACACGCTGCTGCACATCGTGGTGCCCGCGCTCGCGTTCGTCGGCTGGCTGCTGTTCGGGCCGCGCCCGCGGATCAGGCTCTCGACGATCGGCCTGGCGCTGATCTGGCCGGTGCTGTGGCTGGGCTGCACGCTCGCCATGGGTGAGATCAACGGCTGGTACCCCTACCCCTTCATCGACGTCGGCGAGCTCGGGTACCCGCAGACACTGATCAACGCGGCCGGCGTGACGGCGCTGTTCCTGGCGCTGTTCGCTCTCGCCGCCCTGATCGACCGGAAGCTGCCCGCCGCGCCGCGGGGCGCCCCCCGGCTCGCACGCGGCTAGCGGCGTCCCCGCGCTGCGACGTGGCCCCGGCGAGACCGCAACCTACTATCGAGTCCATGTCCGGTTCGCGAGCTGCCGTCGGCACCACACCGCCGGCACCCGCAACGGGACCGGTCCGCGTGGTCGACCTGCCGTTGCAGCGGGTCCGTCGACCCTCGGACCTCGTGCTGATGGTCACGTCCGTCGTGGGCATCGCCGCCGTGCTGGTGCTCGGCGTCTACGCGAGCCGCACCACGACCGGCGTCATCGACGACATCGAGGCGTCCCCGCTGCAGCGGGTCATCGACGTCGTCAGCAGCATCCTGCTGCTCCCGGTCAACGTCATCGAGGGCTGGCTGACGCTGATCCTGCCGATCGTGGTGATCGCCGAGCGGCTGATCCGGCGCAACCCGCGCGCGGTGCTCGAGGCGCTGGGCGCCGCGATCGTGGCCGCCGTCCTCGCCGTGGTCCTGTCCTGGCTGATCCTCGACCACGCCCCCGTGGTGCTGGTCGACGAGCTCCAGGTCTGGCAGGTCGCGCTCGACGGCTCGGGGCAGTGGGTGATGACGATCACGCCGACGGTCGCCGCGCTCTCGGCGCTGCTGACCGCCACCGGTACCCGCGACCGGAGCCGGATCATCGCGATCTCGTGGAACCTGCTCTGGATCGTGCTCGTCGTCGCCGTGATCACCAGCACGTCGACGATCGTGGGCGCGCTCGTCTCGGTGCTGATCGGCCGGGCCGTCGGGCTCGGCGGGCGCTACCTGTTCGGCGTGCTGTCCGAGCGCGTGCACGGCGACGCGCTGGTGACGGCGATCCGCCGGTCCGGCATCGACCCGGTCAGCGTCATCCGCCTGGGCGGCGCGTCCGCCGTCGAGCACATGCGGGTCGAGACCGTGGTGACACCGGCCGTGGTCGGCTACACGACCGCCGACACCCGGCCCGACCCCCTCGAGCCGGACGTGGTGACCGCCCCGATCCCCCGGGTGCAGCGGCTGCCGGCGGCCGCCCAGCCGGCCGGCGCCGAGGCCGACCCCCCGGCCGGCACCGAGCCGATGACGGACACCGCGTTCCGTGGCATCGCCGCGGTGATGCCCGAGTCCGCGACCGTCGCGATCGAGCGCGAGGGCCTCAACCGGATCTACGCGGTCCTCGACCGCGACGGGCAGCGGTGGGACGCCGTGGTGCTGGACCGCGACCGCCAGGTCATCGGTCTGCTCGCGTGGCTGTGGTCGGCGATCCGGTTCCGCGGTTTCGGTCGCCGCAACGCGGTGTCGCTGCGCCAGGCGGCCGACCGCGCCGTGCTGATGACCTATGCCGCCTCGGCAGCCGGTGTCAACAACCCCCGGCTCCGCGGCATCGCCCGCTCCGACGACTCGATCCTGCTGCTCGGCGAGCACGTCGAGGGCGCCCAGAACCTGTCCGACTACACGATCGAGGCGGTCACCGACGAGGTGATGGCGCAGGCGTGGGAGCAGCTGGGCCGCGCCCACGCCGCAGGGCTCTCGCACCGCAACCTCTCCGCGGAGACCGTGCTGCTGGTCGGGGAGGGCCCTGAGGCCGGCGACGTGTACATCAACGGCTGGGAACAGGGCGACATCGCCTCCTCCTCGCTCTCGCGCCGCATCGACGAGATCCAGATGCTGATGCTGTTCGCCGTGCGGGTCGGCGCCGACCGCGCCTGCGCGGCCGCCGCGCAGGCGCTCGGGACCGACCACCTCGCCGCCCTCGCGCCGCTGCTCCAAGGCGTGGCGCTGCCCCCGGAGACCCAGGCCGAGGCGCGCAAGGACAAGACCGTGATGCGGGACGTGCGGAACAAGCTCGTCACGTACCTGCCGGCGTCGGAGTCCGAGGTGCAGCCGATCCAGCTCACCCGGTTCCGCCCGCGCACGATCGTCACGATCGTCGTGGCGGTCGCCGCGGGCTGGGTGCTGCTGACCGCCGTCAACTTCCGCGAGATCCTCACCTACGCCGCCAACGCCAACCCGATGTGGATGCTCGCGGCGTTCGGTCTGGGTCTGATCACCTACCTCGGGTCCGCGATGGGGCTGGTGGCGTTCTCGCCGGAGAAGCTCGGGCTCTGGCGGACCACGCTCGTGCAGGTCGCCGCCTCGGTCATCGGCATCGTCGCACCCGCGGGCGTGGGCCCCGCCGCGCTCAACCTGCGCTTCATGACCAAGCGCGGCGTCGAGACCCCGCTGGCGGTCGCGACGGTGGCGCTGCTGCAGGTCTCGCAGTTCGTCACCACGGTGCTGATGCTGATCGCGATCGCGCTGCTCACCGGGAGCCAGGGCGCGCTGGCGTCGCTGCCCTCCGGCACCATCGTGATCATCCTGGTGATCGCGATCGTCATCAGCGGCGTGCTGTTCGCGATCCCGAAGCTGCGCAGGTTCCTGATCGCGAAGTCCCGCCCCACGCTGCGTCAGGTGATGCCGCGGCTGATCTGGGTGCTCGGCCAGCCGAGCCGCCTGCTCATGGGCATCGGCGGCAACGTCATCATGACGGCGGGCTACCTCGCCGCGTTCGCCGCGACCCTCGCCGCGTTCGGCCAGAGCCTGCCGCTGACCACGCTCGCCGTCATCTATCTGACCGGCACCGCGATCGGCTCCGCCGTGCCGACCCCCGGCGGCATGGGCGGTGTCGAGACCGCGCTCACCGCGGGTCTGCGCACCGCCGGCATCGGGACCGCCGCGGCGCTGCCGACCGTGCTGATCTTCCGCGTGCTGACCCTCTACATCCGGGTCCCGCTCGGATGGGTGGCGCTCCGCCACCTGCAGAAGCAGAACGCGGTCTGAGACGCACTATCGTGAGGACGTCCACCGGGGCCGGGTGTCGATGGTGAAAGGCGAGACATGGAGGTGACGTTCCGCTTCGCTGTGCGCTCGGACCTGGGTACCGTGCGGACGAACAACGAGGACTCCGCGCTCGCCAGCTCGAACCTGCTCGTGCTCGCGGACGGCATGGGCGGCCACGCCGCCGGTGAGGTGGCCTCGACGGTGGCCACGCGCGTGTTCGCGCAGCTGACCGACGAGCTGCCCGACGACGACGACACCGCGGTCGAGGACGTCGTCTCGCGCATCACGCACGCCGGTCGCTCGACCCGGTCGGCGCTGCAGCAGATGTCGGATGCCGACCCGCTGCTGGAGTCGATGGGCACCACGCTGCTCGCGGTGGTCAGCCACGCGGGCCACGTCACGGTCGGTCACATCGGCGACTCGCGTGTATACGCGCTGCGGGGCAGCTCGCTGTACCAGGTGACCACCGACCACACCCACGTGCAGCGGCTGGTCGACACCGGCCAGCTGACGCCGGAGAAGGCCCGCACCCACCCCTACCGCGCGATGCTGCTGCGGTCCCTCGACGACCAGCCCGGCGGCCCCGACCTCGACGTCATCGCTCTCGAGATCGAACCCGGTGACCGGTTGCTGCTGTGCAGCGACGGGCTGTCCGACTACCTCGCACCCGAGGAGATCGGGGAGGTGCTCGCCCACCCCGACCGCGAGGAGGCGGCCGAGCGACTCATCGACGCCGCGCTCCGGGTCGGCACGCGCGACAACGTCACGGTCGTCGTCGCCGATGTCGTCGGCGAGCCCTCCGACGGCGTCCCGCCCGAGCTGGCCGGCGCCGTCATCGACGGCCTCGAGCTGTCCGAGCCCGCCAGCGCCGCGCTGCGCGAGACGCTGCCCGCGCTCGCCGCGCTGATCGTCCGCGAGCCCGGCCTGCGCTCCGTCGGCGAGCCCACCGTCGAGAACGAGGTGAGCGCCGCCGTCGAGCCCGAGCCCGAGCCCGATCCTCACCCCGCCGAGCCGGTGGCCGCCGAGCCTGAGCCCGTCGAGCCTGAGCCCGTCGCGCCTGAGCCCGTCGCGCCTGCGGCTGCTGAGCCGGCCGAGCCGCCTGTGCCGGCCGAGCCCGCCCCGGTGAGCGCCGCCGTCGAGCAGCGGCACTCGAGCGATCAGCGCGAGTCGGTGGTCCCGGCCGTGCTGGCGAGCGCGCTGCTGGCGCTCGTGACGCTCGCGATGTGGTTCATCCTCTGACCTCGCCGGCGGTGTCGCGCTCCGGCTCACCGGGGCGGCTCCCCACGTAGATGCGGGCGGTGTCGCTCGAGAG
The DNA here is from genome assembly GCF_009733815.1 of Pseudactinotalea suaedae. Classification (GTDB taxonomy): domain Bacteria; phylum Actinomycetota; class Actinomycetes; order Actinomycetales; family Beutenbergiaceae; genus Pseudactinotalea; species Pseudactinotalea suaedae. Next base: position 101,252 of record NZ_WNXY01000013.1, on the reverse strand, counting down.
CGCGAGGATCACGAGGATCTCGAGCGCCGTGCCGAGCAGGCTCATCACGGTGGCGCCGCGCTCGATGCCGAACCACCACAACGACGCCCACGCGAGCACACCGGCGGTGCTCAGCATCAGCCCGGCGGTGCGCGCCCAGCGGTGCCCGCGGTAGACGAGGATCCCCAGCAGGCCGAACAGCACGAGGTAGACGACGAGGAGCACGCGGCTCGCGGTGACGAAGGTCTCCAGCGCCAGCCCGCTCTCCAGCAGGTTCGCGACGATCGGGATCTGGCGCAGGCCGCCGCCGTCGGTCGGCACCATGAAGCTGAGGCCGAGCATCCCGACGATCGCCCGCAGCAGCGCCAGCCCGACGCCGAGTGCCACGGTCAGCGGAACGGGTCGCAGATAGGAGGCCTCGGCCCGCTCGGCGTCCATCTGGTCGCGCAGCTCGGTGGACGCAGCGGGCGTGGCGCGCAGGTCGACGATGGGGAGGTCGCCGTCGGTCGTGATGCGGTCGCCGCCGCCGTTGCGGTGGTGGTAGCCCGAGGAGAAATGGCGCAGCCGCTCGACAGTGACGCCCGTGTTGCCCGCCGCCGTCGCGGTGATCGTCTCGACGATGTGGTCGCGCTCGGCGTCGGTGTCGGCGTCGATGCGGTGCGTGAACTGCCCGGTGAACAGGGACAGTCCGACCGCGCGGTCGAACGTGCCTGCGGCGAGCCACTCGACGCGGCGACCGCCCGGGAGCAGCCACCCGTCCGGCGTCGGCCAGAAGCGGACGTGATGGCGCTTGGCCGGGTTGCCCTCGACCTCCTGCTGGTAGGTGAAGGCCTGGCGGCGGCCGAAGAGGAACAACGGGCTGACCGGGGCCTCGGAGTAGGAGCGGCGGCTCAACGTGGCGCGCACGGTCCGCCATCCGGTGAACAGGTTGAGCTCGTCGGCGCGGTGCCAGCCGGCGCGCAGCATCGCCGCGTGGATCTGCTCCTCGTCGCCGAGGATCGCGAGGTTCACCGGGTCGCCCAGCACCCCCTCACGGGTCCGGGTGCGGCCGATGAAGTAGTCCGGCAGGTAGATGCGTGAGAGCAGCGAGTGGATCCGCGGCAGGATCAGGTACGTCACCAGCAACCAGAACGGCACGAACGCCCACAGGTGCGTCCACCCCTCCTTGGCGAGCTGGTAGATCAGCAGGAACGCGAGCCACGCGGCGGCGAGCGTCGCGAACCCGGCGAAGACGCGGTCGATCCACCGCACCGGCACGTGGAGGCTCTCGACCGCCGCCTGCGCACGTTCGGTGAGCGATCGGGGCATGGCTGAAACCGTAATCGCCGCAGCCACCGTTGGACATCCTGGTTTCCCCGCCGCAGCCACGGGGGCATCCCCCACCGCGGGCTCGGCCGTCGGCGCGCAGGGCTACCGTGCTGCTGTGCACGAGCTGTCGAGGCAGGAGGCCCGCCGGATCGCGGTCGACGCGCAGTGGCTCGGCGCGGACCGGCCGGCGGACCTGCTGGCGTTCGTCCGGCGGGCGACGTTGCTGCAGCTCGATCCCACCAGCGCGATCGCGCCCAGCGCCGACCTGGTGCTGTGGAGCCGGCTCGGCAGCGGCTACCGGCGGGAGGACCTCAGCGGCGCGCTGGCGCGGCGGGACCTCATCGAGCTCGACGCCCTGCTGCGACCCGCGGAGGACCTCGCGCTGTACACCGCGGCGATGGCGGGGTGGGCGGAGCGGAACGAGGGCAGCGCGGTCGCCCGCTGGGCGCAGGCGAACGAGGCTTGCGCGAACGACATCCTCGCCCGGCTCCGAGACCACGGAGCGATGGTGTCCCGGCAGCTGCCCGACACATGCGTGGTGCCCTGGAGCTCGACCGGCTGGACCAACAACCGCAACGTCACGCAGATGCTCGAGGTGCTGGTGGCGCGGGGGCTGGTCGCCGTCGCCGGGCGCTCGGGCAAGGAGCGGCTGTGGGATCTCGCCTTGCGCGTGTACCCGGACGTGCCGGCCGTGCCCGCCGAGGAGGCGTCCCGACGGCGGGACGCGCGCCGGTTGCGCTCCCTCGGTCTCGCGCGGGCCAGGGCGGCGAAGCACCCGATGGAACCGGTGCACGTGGGCGCCGCCGGCGAGGAGGCCGTGGTCGACGGCGTCCCAGGGACGTGGCGGGTCGACCCCGCCTACCTCGGCGGGCCGCTGCAGCCCCGGGTGGCGCTGCTGTCACCCTTCGACCGGCTGCTCCACGACCGCAAGCGCCTCGAGCAGCTGTTCTCCTTCACGTACGTGCTGGAGATGTACAAGCCCGCGGCCGCACGGCGCTGGGGCTACTACGCGCTGCCGATCCTGTACGGCGCCGACCTGGTCGGCAAGCTCGACGCGGCCGCGAAGCACGACGAGGGCGTGCTCGCCGTCAACGCCGTCCACTGGGAGGGCGAGCCGAGCGCGGCGGTGCGCTCCGCCGTCGACGAGGAGATCGAGGCGCTCGCCACCTGGCTCGGCCTGACCGTTCGCCGCTGACCCGACCCCCTCCCCCCATCTGATCGGAAAGCGCTCTGGGGTCACGAGGGGCCACGTGGTGGACCGAGATACCCCCGGTTCGGGCAGAGGTCAGCGCGACCAGGCCGCCCCGATCGACTCGAAGCTCGCGATCCGGGCGGCGCGGTCGAGCCCGGGCGTGACCAGCACGACCTCGTCGGCCTGGCTCTCCTGCTGGAGCTGCCGCAGCCGCTCGACCACCTGGTCGGCGGGACCTGTCGCCATCCGATCGGGGTCGCGCGGGGCGTCGCGGAACTCGGCGGAGGCGGCGAACTCGTCGACGGCCTCCGGGCGGATCGGCTCCCGGATGTTGCGACGCAGGTTGAGCATCGTCAGCGCCCAGCCGGCCTCGAAGCGCGTCACCTCGGCGGGGTCGTCGCTCGCGAACGCCAGCACCGAGATCGCCGACCACGGCTCCTGCTCGACACCCGGTTCGAAGTCCGCGCGGTAGCGGCGCAGCACCGAGGTCGCGATCTCGGGGCTCATGTGGTGGGCGAACACCGCCCGCATGCCGTTGACCGCCGCGAACTGCGGCCCGTAGCCGGAGGAGCCGAGCATGAAGATGTCCGGGCGGCTCGCCACGATCGGGGCGGCGATCAGGCGGCTGTAGGGATGACCCTCGGGGAACCCGTCACCGAGGAACCCGAGCAGCTCGGCGACCTGCCCCGGGAAGTCGGCGGCGGGTTCGGTCTGGATACCGCGGCGCAGCACGTGCGCGGTGAGCGGGTCGGTGCCCGGTGCGCGTCCCAGGCCCAGGTCCACCCGGTCGGGGGCGATCGCGAGCAGCGTGCGGAAGGTCTCGGCGACCTTGAACGGCGAGTGGTTGGGGAGCATGATCCCGGCGGCGCCCACCCGGATGCTGCTGGTCATCGTGAGCAGGTGCGCGATCAGGATCTCCGGCGCGCTGCACGCCAGCGAGCTCATGTTGTGGTGCTCCGACATCCAGTAGCGCCGAAAGCCCGCCGCCTCCACCGCACGCGCCACCTCGGCAGCCCCGGCGATCGAGTCGGAGGCCGTCTCGCCGTACTCGATGCCGACGAAGTCGAGCACCGCCAGCGGAAGTGTCGAGGGAGCAGGGGCAGCGGTCGTCTCATCGGTCACCTTCACCGCAACCACGAGGGCCCCGCTCTCCTTCCCGGATTCTCAGATCCCTGCCGACAACCCTCGTGCCGGAGGTGAGGTCGGGGCAGAAAGGCACTACCGGGACCGCCCGCGATGATGAAGACTCGGGCCCGATGGAGTCCCTCGACGTACTGCTCACCGTCGTCGCCACGCTGCTCAACGCCGTCGTCTTCGCCGTGCTGGTGCGGCGCATCGCGGGGGCGCCGATCAGCCTGGTGCGCGCGACGATCGCCTCACTGCTGGCCACGTCGATCGCGCAGCCGATCCTCAAGGCCCTGGTCGGCGAGCCGCTGCCGGTCGAGGGCGAACCCACGGTCGCCCTGGGGCTGTACCTGTGCCTGCTGGCCGCGTTCGCGGTGGTGCTGGCCCTGCTGCTGCTGGTTCTGGCGGAGATGATCATCCCCGACGGGAGCCTGCCAGGCCCGGTCGAGCTCTGGCGAAGCTGGCGGTCCCGGCTGTCGCGGGGGCGGCGCTACGCGGAGATCGTCGGCATCGTCACCAAGCACGGCCTGAGCCGGTTCCTGCGCGGGCGTCGCCCCGCCGGGGCGTCGAGCTCGGCCGAGCGCCGTGAGCTCGCGCGCGCCCTGCGGCGCACCCTCGAGGAGGGCGGCGTCACCTTCGTCAAGCTCGGTCAGCAGCTCTCGACGCGTCGCGACCTGCTGCCGCCGGAGTTCATCGACGAGCTGTCGCTGCTGCAGGACGCCGCGCGACCGTTGGCATGGCCGCTGGTGCACGCGACGATCAGCTCCGCGTGGGGCCGCCCGCCGGAGTCGGTGCTGAGCACGATCGATCCAGAGCCGCTGGGATCGGCGTCCGTGGCGCAGGTCCACGCGGCGACGCTGCTGGACGGCACCCCGGTGGTGATCAAGGTGCAGCGCCCCGGGATCGCGGACAACGTCGAGCGTGATCTCGACATCGTCCGGCGGCTGGCGGCCACGCTCGCCGCCCGGACCGAGTGGGCCGACCGGCTCGGGCTCCGCGCCCTGGCCGACGGGTTCGCCGCCGCGCTGCGCGAGGAGCTCGACTTCTCCGTCGAGCTGAGCAGCACCACCCTGGTCGCGTCCGAGCTGGCCCGGACGCACGCGAACCGCGTGCGTGGAGCCCGCACCTATCCGCACCTGTCGACCCCGCGGCTGCTCGTCATGGAGCGGCTGAGCGGGACCCCGCTCGGGGCGGCCGAGCCGCTGCTCGCCTCGCTCGGCCCGCAACGACGCAGCGAGATCGCCGACACCCTGCTCGACGTCGTGATGGGCCAGGTGCTGCGCACGGGCGTCTTCCACGTCGATCTGCACCCGGGCAACATCCTGGTCGACGACGACGGCACGCTCGGGCTCCTCGACCTCGGCTCGGTCGGCCGGCTGGGCGAGGCCACCCGCGACGGTCTGACGCGGCTGTTCGGGGCGATCGGCACGGGAAGCTCGCAGGCGGCCGCCGATGCGCTGCTCGACGTCGTCGAGCGCCCCGAGGAGGTCGACGAGCAGGCGCTGGAGCAGGCGGTCGCCGAGGTGATCCTGCGGTTCGGCTCCGGCGGCCAGGGCGCCGGTGCTGCCGCGTTCACCGCCCTGTTCCGGGTGGTCTCCGACCACGGGCTCGGCATCCCGCCGGCCGTCGCGGCGGTGTTCCGCGCCGTCGCGACGCTCGAGGGGACGCTGCTGGTCGCCGACCCCGGCTACGACCTCTCCGAGCGGGTGCGCGTGATGGGCCGCGAGCAGCTCGGGCAGGCCACCAGCCCGGCGCAGCTGCGGGCCGGCCTCGAGCGCGAGGCGATCACGCTGCTGCCGGTGCTGCGCCGGCTGCCCCGCCGCCTCGACCGGCTCACCGACGCCGCCGAGCACGGCCGGCTCTCGCTCGGGGTGCGGCTGCTGGCCGACCGCCGCGACCGAGAGCTGGTCACCAGGCTCTGGCACCAGGGCATCATGACCGTCATCGCCGCGACCGCCGGGATCATGGCCGCGCTGCTCTTCACGGTCGGACCGGGCCCGTCGGTGGCGCCGGGGATCGGCCTGTTCTGGGTGCTGGGCGGTGCGCTGCTGTGCATCGCGACCGTCCTCGCCCTGCGGGTGCTCATGGCCGTGCTGCGCCGACCGGAGTGAGGCGACCAGGGTGAGGTCCCGCCGTCGGGGATGAGATGGGGAGTTCTCCCCTCACCCCCTCAATCCCACCGCTCCCATCCTTGCCACGTCGCCAGGTTCCGCGGACCCGTGCATAGCCTGTGCTGACGTCAGGGGGACTGATGTACACGAGGGGATGGAGGGACCGTGGCTACGCAGTGGCTCACACCCGAAGAACGACAGGCCTGGGCGGCGCTCACCGGCCTGCTGATCAAGCTGCCGACCGCGCTCGACGCGGCCATGGCGAGGGAGTCCGGATTCACGTTCTTCGAGTATCGAGTGCTCTCGATGCTCGCCGAGGAGGCTGACGGCACGCTCCGCATGAGCACCCTCGCGGACCGCACGAACGGATCGTTGTCGCGGCTCTCGCACGTGGTGCGGCGGCTCGAGGACCAGGGGATGGTCCGCCGCGAGGGGGCGCCGGAGGACCGGCGCGCCACCAACGCGATCCTCACCGAGGAGGGGCGGCGCCGCGTCGAGGCGACCGCACCGGGTCACGTGGACTTCGTGCGGGACCTCGTGATCGACGGCGCCACCCCCGACGAGCTGGAGACCTTCGCCCGGTTCGGCGAGGGTGTCCTCGACCGGCTCGAGTCCGTCTCGGGCTGACGCCCGGCCGGCTGGGCGCTACCAGTCGTGAACGGTGCCATCGGCGAGCCGGTTGAAGGGCAGGTAGGCCTGCTCGTAGGGGTACTTGCCGGCCTCGTCGACGTCGAGATCGACGCCCAGACCCGGGTTGTCGCCCGGGTGCAGGAGGCCGTTCTCGAACGTCATCGACTGCTGGAAGGTGGCGTTGGTGCGCTCGCCGTGCTGCATGTACTCCTGGATCCCGAAGTTGTGGATCGCCAGGCCCACGTGCAGCTGGGCGGCGAACCCGACCGGGGAGATGTCGGTCGGACCGTGGCAGCCGGACTTGATCTGGTACTGCGCCGCGAAGTCCATGACCTTCTTGAGCGGCGAGATGCCGCCGAAGTGGGTCGATGCTGCGCGCACGTAGTCGATCAGCTGCTCGCTGATCAGCGTCTGGAAGTCCCACACGGTGTTGAATATCTCGCCGATGGCCAGCGGTGTGGTCGTGTGCTGCCGCACCAGCCGCAGGGCGTCCTGGTTCTCCGCCGGGGTGCAGTCCTCGAGCCAGAACAGGTCGTAGGGCTCGAGCGACTTGCCGAGCTTCGCGGCCTGGATCGGGGTCATCCGGTGGTGGCCGTCGTGCAGGAGCGGCAGGTCGGGGCCGAACTCGCTGCGCACGGCCTCGAACACCGTGGGCAGGTGGTGCAGGTAGGACCGCGTGTCCCAGTCCTCCTCGGCCGGGTACGCACCGCGGCGGGCGGGCTCGTGGTCGTACCGCTCCAGGCCGCCGTCGATCACCGACTGCGCAGCGATCCCGTAGATCGCCTTCAGGCCCGGGACCCCGGTCTGCACGCGGACCGAGCGATAGCCCAGCTCGCGGTGCTCGCGGATGGAGTCGAACAGCGCCTGCAGATCGACGCCCGACGCGTGCCCGTACGCCATCAGCCCCGTGCGGCTGGCGCCACCCAGCAGCTGGTAGACCGGCATCCCGGCCGCCTTGCCCTTGATGTCCCACAGCGCCATGTCGACGGCGCCGATCGCGGCCATGGTCACGGGTCCGCGACGCCAGTACGCGCTGCGGTAGAGGAACTGCCAGGTGTCCTCGATGCGGTGGGCGTCCTTGCCGATCAGCAGCGGCACCACGTGGTCCTTCAGGTAGGACACCACCGAGAGCTCCCGACCGTTCAGGGTGGCGTCCCCGAGGCCGACGTGGCCCTCGTCGGTCTGCAGCCGCAGCGTCACGAAGTTGCGGTTGGGGCTGGTGACGATGACCTCGGCCCGCTCGATGATCACGGTGTGGTTCCTCCTGTGCTCGGCGCGCCGCCGTCGGCACGCACCGCCCATCCTGCCCCGCCCACCGCCTCAGGCGGCAACCGGTTGTCGCGCCTTGCTCGCCCTGGCCACCTCACCGGATCAGGCAGAACTCGTTGCCCTCGGGGTCGGCGAGCACGATCGTGCCTGATCCGGTGTCCCGGATGACCGTGGCGCCGAGCGCCACCAGTCGGGCAACCTCGGACGCGACATCATCCGCGGCCAGGTCGACGTGCACACGGTTCTTGGTGATCTTGCCCTCTGGCACCTGCTGGAACCAGAACCGCACCCCGGGGCCACCGGCCACGGGGTGCACCAGCACGGTCGGGTCGTCCTCGAGGTCCGTGATGCCGAGCCCGGCCAGCCGTGCCACCTCGGCGTCGTCGTAGGGCGCCACCTCGTAGCCGTCGAGCACCTGGGCCCAGAACCGCGCGAGCGGAGCGGGGCGGGCGCAGTCGGTCACCACGTCGCGCAACGTCGCCATCGTCCCAGTGTGCTCCGACCAGGGCCGCGGTGGGTCGGGTCGTCACGGAATCGTGGTGAAACCGGGAGGTGGACGGAAAGGTGTTGAAACCTCAGAGGTGGGCGAGCTCCAGCTGGAGCAGCGCGGTCTTGGCCTCGGGGCCGCCGCGGTAGGCGCCCGTGGTGCCGTCGGACCGGACCACCCGGTGGCAGGGGAGCACCAGCGGCACCGGGTTCCGGGCGCACGCCGTGCCCACCGCGCGCGTCGCGCCGGGGTTCCCGGCCATCGCGGCGAGCTCGGCGTAGCTGGCCGTGCGTCCGTACGGGATCGTCGGCAGCAGCTGGACCACCTCCCGGCGGAACCCCATCACCAGGGTGAGGTCGATCGCGAGATCGAAGTCGCGCCGTCGGCCCGCGAAGTACTCCTCCATCTCGCGCGCCGCGGGATCGAGGCGGCGGGCGTCGGCGAGCACGCGCGGGCTGACGCGCGCGGCGAGCTCGTCGAGCACCTCGTCCTCGGTCTCGGTCTCGAACGCGACGCGGACGATCCCGCGCGGGGTCGCCGCCAGCAGCAGCCTCCCGAGCGGGGAGTCGACCGTGCGGTAGGCGACGTCGAGCAGGTCGGCGGCCTCGGCCGCGCGGCCCAGGCGGTCGGTCAGGCGGCGGAGCGTGTCGGCGTCGTCGGGCATCTGCAGGTCAGCGATCTCGGTCATCATCGGTTCCTTCTGCGTGGGTGCGTCGGAGGGCGGCGATGCCGTCGGCGCTCGCGCGCCGGGCCGCCGCGGCGGTGCCGCCGAGGATCGCTGCGACCTCCCGGTGCGGCAGCCCCGCGACGTGGTGGTAGACGACCGCGGCCCGCTGCTTGTCGGGCAGCGTCGCCAGGTCCTCCCAGAGGTCGCGCTGCCAGCCCGCGAACGCGGGCTGGGTGCGGGTGTGTCGCGGTTCGGGCACCTCACCCGCGGGGACCGGTGCCCGACGGCGGGACCTCAGCTGGTCGATCGCCTTGCGATGGGCGATCGTCACGAGCCATGCCTCGACGTTGGCGCCGGCGGGCAGGTCCGGGTAGGCGCGCAGGGCCGCCAGGAACGCCTCGGACCACGCGTCCTCGGCGTCGTCGGGACCGGCCACGGCCCGGCAGACCCGCAGCACGGTGGCGCCGTGGGCCCGGACGAGGGCCTCGAACGGTTTCTTCATCACACCCTGCAGACGCTCGGCGGGTCCGAGATGTGAGGTCGGGTCAGCACTCCGGCTCGAGCTCGGTGTCGGACGTGGTGCGCTCCAGCAGCGCGCCCAGGCGATCGCGCAGCGCGGCGAGCTCGCCGTCACCGAGATGCCGACCCCAGTCCTCCTCGATGTCGCGGAAGGTCTTCCGGACGAGCTCCATCGCCCTGCCGCCACGTTCGGTGAGCACCACCAGGCGCGCCCGCTGGTCCGCCGGGTCCGGCTCGGTCCGGACCAGACCGACGCGCTCGAGCTGCACGATCTGCTGGCTGATCGCCTGCTTGGTGACGCCGGAGAGCTCCACGAGGTTGCTCGCCCGCTGCGGCCCGTCGCCCAGGTGCCGGAGCACGTTGCGGGAGTGCGCGAGCGAGAGCGAGCAGAACTCCGAGGTGCGGAGCCGGTGGTCGAACTCGGCGAGGTAGGCCGCCTCGAGCCTGCTGAGCATGGAGACGAGCGGCAGCGCAGCGGTACGCGTCGTCGTCGGCATCCCACCATGATAGCGATCTGGTCAAGGACTTGACAGTGATGCCGCGATCGCCCACTCTTGGTCAAGCACTTGACCGTTCGACCTGAGGACATCCGTGAACGTCTTGGTTCTCGTCGGGAGCGCCCGCCCCGACTCCTTCAACGCCCAGCTCGCCGAGGCCGCCGTCGCGGCGCTCCCCGAGGGCACCGCCGTCGAGAGGTTCGACCGGTTCCACGAGCTGCCCTTCTACAGCGACGACGCCGATGCGAACCCGCCCGCAGCCGTGGCCGAGCTCCGCGAGGTGTGCGGCCGCGCCGACGTCCTCGTGATCGCGACCCCCGAGTACAACGCCTCGGTCCCCGGCTCCCTCAAGAACGGCATCGACTGGGCGTCGCGGCCGTACGCGGACTCCTCGATCCGCGGCAAGCGCGTGGCCGTGCTGGCCGCCAGCCCAACCGCCGGCAGCGCCGAGAGCGCCCGCGAGCACCTCGTCGCGATCCTCGCCCGGGCCCGGGCCGAACCGCTGGCGCGCACGGTGGGGATCGCCGCGGCCCACGAGGCGTTCGTCGCGGGTGAGCTGGCCGACGCCGAGCACGCGGCCGCCGTCGAGAACCTCATGCACGAGCTCGTCAGCGCGCCCGTCCACGCCTGACCCGCCCGGTCAGGGCGCCGTCGTCTCGTTCCTGAGCCGGGGGACCGACTCCAGACCGGGCCGCAGGCCCACGAACGAGTCGTAGAACGCCCGGATGCGATCCATGTCGGCCCGCACGTCACCGGTGAGGTCGAGATGCGGGCCGATGCCGCACGCCATCCGGGAGCGGTCGACGAACCCGAGGATGACCGGCAGCTCCGCCGCCATGGCGAGCCGGTAGAAGCCCGACTTCCAGTGCTCGACCTTGCTTCGCGTCCCCTCCGGGGTGATCACGAGCATGAAGTGCTCGCCGCGGTCCGCCATCTCCACGAGCTGGCGGACCAGCCCCGAGTCGGAGCCCCGGTTGACCGGGATCCCGCCCAGCGCCCGCATCAGGGTCCCCAGCGGCTCCCAGAACACCGACTTCTTGGCGAGGAAGCGGAAGTTCACACCCACGTGCCAGCTCACCATCACCATGAGCACGAAGTCCCAGTTGGAGGTGTGCGGGGCGCCGAGCAGCACGCCGCGCGGAGGTAGCGGCTCAGCCACCGGGGTCCACCGACTGAACCGCCAGTAGACGCTCGAGAGCCACCGACGGATGCGCACGGGCCTACCGTACGGGTGAGCGAGGCTCGGTGTGGCACGCTGCCGCCATGCTCGCCGCCTTCAGCATCGCACCGCTCACCTCCGACCCGACCGGCAGCGTCACCGACGCCGTCGCCCGCGCCGTCAAGGTGGTGCGCGACTCCGGGCTGCCGAACGAGACCACGGCGATGTTCACGACCGTCGAGGGCGAGTGGGACGAGGTGATGGCGGTCGTCAAGGACGCCGTCGACGCCGTGGCGCAGGTCTCGCCGCGGGTCAGCCTGGTCCTCAAGGCCGACATCCGGCCCGGTCACACCGGCCAGCTGACCGCGAAGGTCCAGCGCATCGACGAGGCGCTGGGCGAGGTCAGCCCCTGATCGACCCCGGCTGGAACCGCCGGACCTGCTGCGGCCAGCCGCACGCCTCGGCGACCTTGCCCGCCCACAGGCGCGCGGTCTCCTCGTCCGGCACGTCCACCACGACGAACCCGCCCAGGAACTCGGCGCTCTCGGTGTACGGGCCTTCGGTGAAGACCAGGGTGCCGCTGGTGGCGTCGGCGGCGACGGCCTCCGCGATGTTCTCCTCCAGACCGCCACCGAAGATCAGGACGCCGGCGTCCCGCATCTCCTCGACGACCGCGGTGGCGAGCGGTGCGCGGCTGACGAACCACTCCCCCGTGTGGTCGCCCACCCACTGCTGGTGGAAGTAGATGATGTACTCGGTCATGTCACTCCTCCTCGGGTGAGCCGTTCGGCTCCGACACCATGACGCACGGCGGTGGGACGAATCGACAGCCTCGCCGGGACATGCGCCAGGATGTCGTCGAGATCGTCCCCCCGACGGCCGAGCGTCGCTGCTCGGTGACCAGGAGAGCACCCACCGATGAGCACATCCCTGCGCGCCACCACCGTGTCGGTGACCGGGTCGCTGCCCGGGCCGGAGAGCCCGCTGCCGGCCTTCGCACCCATGCGCGCGCTGCCCCCGATCGAGGCCGGTGACGGCGTCGACGCCGCGATGGCGGAGCGAATCGCGTACGGGCGTCTGCAGACCCCGCTGCCCTACGCACGGCACAGCGACTACACCAGGGCGCGCGAGGACGTCGAGCTCCCCGCCCTGGTCCTCGACAACGGGATCCTGACGGCGACCGTGCTCCCCTCCCTCGGGGGTCGCGTCTGGTCGCTGCGCGACCAGACGCGCGGGCGCGAGCTGCTGTTCGTGAACCCGGTGCTGCAGCACGCCAACTTCGGCCTGACCGACGGCTGGTTCGCAGGCGGCATCGAGTGGAACCTCGGGTCGACCGGGCACTGGACCCTCTCGAACCGGCCGCTGCACGCCGCCCGGATCACCACCCCGTCCGGCGACGGGCTGCGGCTGTGGGAGTGGGAGCGCACGCGCGACCTGATCCTGCAGATCGACCTCGAGCTCGACGGCGACCGGCTCCTCGCGCACACCCGGGTCATCAACCCCGACCCGGAGAGCAAACCGCTCTACTACTGGACCAACATCGCGGTCCCCGAGACGCCGGGCACGCGCGTGCTCAGCGCCGCGGAGTCGGCGTGGCGCACCGACTACACCGGGCGGCTGAGCAGGGTGGCGGTGCCGCACCCGGACGCACCGGACGTCGACATCAGCTATCCGGCGAGCGCCTCGCACCCGGCGGACTACTTCTTCGACAGCCCGGCACCGGGTCGGTTCGTGGCCGCCGTGGAGCCCGACGGCACCGGCTTCGCCCAGACCGCCACCGACGAGCTGCGGGGGCGCAAGCTGTTCCTCTGGGGCACCGGCCCGGGCGGGCGGCGCTGGCAGGAGTGGCTCAGCGGCTCGTCGCAGGGCTTCTCCAGCTACGCCGAGATCCAGGCCGGCTGGTGCACCACCCAGATGGAGCACGACGTCATCGAGGGCCGCTCCGAGCTGTCCTGGACCGAGGCCTTCGGCGGCATCGAGCTCGAGCAGAGCGCCGTGGCCGGGTCGTTCGGCGCGGCCGCCGAGGCCGCTCGCCACGCGGTGCACGAGGCCGCAGCTCCGGCCGACCTGTCGGCTCGCCACGCGCGCTGGCGCGCCGAGGTGGCCGACGGCGCACCGGAGGAGATCGTGTTCGCCGGCTCGGGTGGGGGCCGGGCCGAGCTGGACCTGCGGGACCTGCTCGGCGAGGAGGCCGCCGTCCCGGCCGCCGCACTCCCCTTCTCCTCGCAGGAGGACTCCTCGAGCGGGACCTCGTCGGGGGACGCGCACAGCCTCCCGCTCGGCGGCATCCCGGGGGTCTCGGACCGGTGGCGGCAGGCCTACGCCGACCCGCGGTGGGACGCCGAGCCCTGGGTCCGCTACGCGCGTGCCGTCAACGCCCACGTGCGCGGCGATGCCGAGCTGGCCGACGCCGAGTACGCGGCTGCCGAGGACCTCGCCGCCGGACGCGGGGAGGGCACACCGGTCGCGGCGGTGCGGGGCCGGGCGCTGCTGGCGGCGGCACGCGGCGACGTCGAAGGAGCCCGCGCGCTCTACGCACGCGCCCTGGCGGCAGCGCCCCAGGAGCGGACGCTGCTGACCGAGGTGGTGGGGTTCCTGCTGACGGCGGGAGACCCGGCGGCCGCGCTCGCGGCGCTCGACCGGGCGCCGGCTGCGCTGGCCTCGCACGGCCGGCTCCGGCTGCAGCGGGCGCTCGCGCTGGTCGCCACGGGCGATCGCGCCGGGGCCGCCGCGATCCTGGAGGACCTCGAGGTGCCCGACCTCGCCGAGGGCGGGCGCGAGCTCGACGCGGTGTGGGCGCTGGTCCATCCGGGCGAGCCGGTGCCCGACCGGCTCAACTTCCGCATGCACGCCGACTGATCGCAGACGCCCGGGCGCCCTCGGCCAGTAGGTTCGAGACATGGACTATCGCCAACTCGGCCGCACCGGCCTCAAGGTCGCCCCGCTGTGCCTGGGCACGATGAACTTCGGCCCCCGCACCAGCGAGGCCGACAGCCACTCGATCATGGACGCCGCTCACGAGAACGGCCTCAACTTCTTCGACACCGCCAACCGCTACGGCACCCAGCCCGGCGAGACCGAGGAGATCCTCGGCCGCTGGTTCGCCAGCGGCGGCGGTCGCCGCGAGCGCACCGTGCTCGCTACCAAGCTCTACGGCGACATGGGTGACTGGCCCAACGAGGGCAAGCTCTCGGCGCTCAACATCCGTCGCGCCGCGGACGCCTCGCTGAAGCGGCTGCAGACCGACTACATCGACCTCTACCAGATGCACCACGTCGACCGGGAGACCCCCTGGGACGAGATCTGGGAAGCGATGAGCGTGCTGCGGCAGCAGGGCAAGATCCTCTACGTCGGGTCCTCGAACTTCGCCGGCTGGCACATCGCCACCGCGCAGGGCGTGGCGGCCTCGCTGGGCATGGTCGGGCTCGTCAGCGAGCAGTCGCTGTACAACCTGATGTCGCGCTGGGTCGAGCTCGAGGTGCTGCCGGCAGCCGAGCACCACGGGCTCGGCGTGATCCCGTGGTCGCCCCTCGCGGGTGGTCTGCTGGGTGGCGTGCTCGCCAAGGAGCGTGACGGCGTCGAGGGCCGCGGCACCGCGAACACCGAGGGCATCGAGAAGAACCGTGAGGTGCTGACCGCGTACGAGGAGCTGTGCTCCGACATCGGCGAGAAGCCCGCGGACGTCGCGCTCGCCTGGCTGCTGACGCGCCCGGCGGTGACCGCGCCGATCATCGGCCCGCGCACCATCGAGCAGCTGACCGACAGCCTCCGGGTGCCCGAGATCGACCTCGACGACGCCGCCCTCGACCGCCTCGAGGAGCTCTTCCCGGCGCCCTTCCCGAAGGGCAGCAACCCGGCCCCCGAGGCCTACGCCTGGTAGTTCCCCCTCCCCCTTCCCCTCTCTCCCCGTCTCCCCTCTCGCCCGTCCCCGTCTCTCCCGGGAAAGCGCTTTGGGGCACCTGCGGTCCGCCACATGGACCGAGGTGACCCCGGAGCGCTTTCCCACATCGTGGGCACCGGCGCCCGCGCAGCTCTCGATATACGTTAGGTTAGGCTTGCCTTAACGGACGACATCGTCCGTGATCCGCGTCAGCGGGGGCATCACAGCCGACGGCGGCGCGCGTCGCTGTCGCGCGCCCGCCGCAGGGTCGACCTATCACCTGGGAGCTTCGCCATGTCCACGCACCGACCACTCGCCGCGGTCTCGCTGATCGCGGTCTCCGCCCTCGTCGTCGCCGGTTGCGGGGCCGCGGGGGATGCCGGCGCCGGCGGCGACGACGCGTCCGCCGAGACCGTCAGCTACACCTGGGAGCGCAACGTCGCGGGTGAGGACGAGGAGCCGGTCTACGAGGCGACCACCGTCGAGGTGCCGCTCGACCCGCAGCGCATCGTCGCCTTCGAGATGGCGAGCGTCGACACGATCGGCTCTCTGGGCGGGGAGATCGCCGGTGCGCCGCTGGAGTCGGTGCCCGACTACCTGCAGGGATTCCTCGCCGAGGACGCCTTCAACGCCGGCACCCTGTTCGAGGCCGACCTCATCGAGATCGAGTCGCAGCAGCCCGACCTCATCATCATCGGCGGTCGTTCCGCGCCGCTGTACGAGGACCTCAGCGAGATCGCGCCCACGATCGACCTCGGGATCACCGGCAGCTACCTCGACACGCTCGAGCGCAACGTCAGCCTCCTGGGCGAGGTGCTCGGCGCCGAGGACGAGGCAGCCGCCGCGCTGACCGAGCTCGACGAGGGCATCGAGGAGGCCAAGACGGCGGCGGCCGCGGCCGGCACCGGGCTCGGCGTCATGGTCTCGGGCGGGCAGCTCAACGCGCTCGCGCCCTCGGGCTCCGACGCCGGGAGCTCGAACGTGCGCGGCGGGCTGCTCTACGACGTCTTCGGCGTCACGCCGGTCGTCGACGACATCGCCTCGGCCACCCACGGCGAGCCGATCTCCTTCGAGTTCCTGCTCGAGCACGACCCGGACGTGCTGTGGGTCGTCGACCGTGACGTCGCCACCGGTGAGGCCGAGAACGGTGCGGCGGCCCAGGTCCTCGACAACGAGATCGTGCACCAGACCACCGCGTACACCACGGACTCGATCGTCTATCTCGACCCGGTCGCGTGGTACATCGTCTACGGCGGCATCACCACCACGCAGCTGCTGATCGACGACGTCATGCAGGTCTCCTAGGCCGCGAGCAGAACCGAGATCCACCCGTGAGCACAGCGGTCGCCGCGATCGCCAGCGCCCCCGCCCAGCGCCGTCCCCGACGGACCTGGGTGGGGGCGCTGATCGGCGTCCTCTTGGTGCTGCTCACGGTGCTCAGCGTGTTCGTCGGCGTCTCGGACGTCTCGCCCGCGGCGCTGCTGGACGGCGGCCGCGGGAGCACCGCAGCGTTCCTGCTGGTGGCCAGCCGGGCGCCGCGCACGATCGCCGTCGTGCTGGTGGGTGCCTCGCTCGGGATCGCGGGCCTCATCATGCAGATGCTCGTGCGGAACAAGTTCGTCGAGCCCGGCACCACCGGCGTCACCGAGTTCGCGACCTTCGGGATGCTGCTGACCATGGTGCTCTGGCCCGGGATGGCGGTGATGGGCAAGATGGGCGTCGCCGCGGCGTTCGGGCTGCTCGGCACCTGGGTGTTCCTGCGCGTCATCCGCGCCATCCCGGTGCGGCAGCTCGTGCTGGTGCCGATCGTCGGCATCATGCTCGGTGGCGTCGTCGGCTCGGTGACGACGTTCTTCGCCTACCGGCTCGACCTGCTGCAGTCGCTCGGGCAGTGGGCCCAGGGCAGCTTCTCGACCGTGATGCAGGGCCGGTACGAGCTGGTCTGGATCGCCGCGGCGATGGTCGTGGTGGCGTGGTTCGCCGCCGACCGCTTCAGCGTGGTCGGGCTCGGCGAGGAGTTCGCCGTCAACCTCGGCCTCGACTACCGGCGCGTGGTCGGCATCGGGATGGTGATCATCGCCGTCATCACCGCGGCGGTGCTGGTGACGGCCGGGATGATCCCGTTCCTCGGGCTCGTGGTGCCGAACGTCGTCAGCCTCATCATCGGCGACAACGTGCGCCGAGCGATCCCGTGGGTCGCCGGTCTCAGCGCCGTGTTCGTCCTCGCGTGCGACATCCTCGCCCGCGTGATCCGCTTCCCGTACGAGATCCCGCTGTCGGTGATCGTCGGCATCATCGGTGCGGCGCTGTTCCTCTGGCTGCTGCTGCGGAGGCGGAGCCATGCGCACTGAGACCTTCGAGATCGGCACCGCGCCGGCCGCTCCCGCGCGCGCGACCCGTGCGAGGCGTGGCATCCGCGAGCTGTGGGCGCTGCCCTGGGTCCGGCTGGCCCTGCTCGCCGCGGTCATCGTGGCGGCGGTCGTGGTGTACCTGTTCACCGACGTGCCCGGCTCGCTGGCGTTCGCGCTCCGGATCCGTGGCCTCACGGTCGCGGCCATGCTCGTGGTCGCCACGGCGGTCGGCGTCTCCACGGTCGTCTTCCACACGATCACGGGCAACCGGATCCTCACGCCGTCGATCATGGGTTTCGACGCGTTCTATGTGCTGATCTCCACGCTCATCGTGTTCTTCCTGGGCTCCCAGTCGTTCGTGAGGTTCGACCCCGTCACGCTCTGGCTGGTCCAGGTCGGCGTGATGATGGCGTTCAGCGCCGCCCTGTTCAGCTGGCTGTTCGGGGGCCGGCGCCGCTCGGTCCACCTGATGCTGCTCGTCGGCATCGTGCTGGGGGTGTTCTTCCGCAGCTTCAGCGAGTGGATGCAGCGGATGCTCGACCCGCTCGACTTCCAGATCCTCTCCGACGCGATGTTCGCGTCGCTGACGCGGCCCGACGAGCTGCTGCTGACGCTCACCGCCGCGCTCGTGCTCGTGGGCGCGATCGCGCTCGTACCGCTGCTGCGCACCTTGGACGTGCTGACGCTGGGCAGCCCGGCCGCCATCGGCCTGGGGGTGGAGCACCGACGCGTGGTGCTCACGCTGTTCCCGATCGTCTCGCTCATGGTCGCGGCCTCGACGGCGCTGGTCGGCCCGATCCTGTTCTTCGGCCTGATCGTGGCCAACCTCGCGTACTCCTACGCCGGCTCGTTCCGGCACACCTGGACGCTGCCCGCCGCCGTCGGCATCGGCATGCTCTGCCTGATCGGCGGCCAGCTCGTCCTGGAGCAGCTCTTCGGCTTCGCCGGCACGCTCTCGACGGTCATCGAGTTCGCCGGCGGCCTGTTCTTCCTCTTCCTGGTGCTGCGAAAGGGGGCGCGATGATCGCGCTCGAGAACGTCACCAAGCGCTACGGCGCCACGACCGTCGTCGACGACGTCTCCCTCACCTTCGGGGGTGAGGGCATCGCGGCGCTCATCGGGCCGAACGGTGCCGGCAAGTCGACGCTGTTCTCCCTGGTCGGGCGGCTGCTCAAGCCCGACGACGGCCGGGTGGTGGTCGACGGCGTCGACGTCGCGACGGCGTCCTCGCGCGAGCTCGCCACCGCGCTCGCGGTGCTGCGGCAGGACAACCACGTCGCCGCCCGGCTGACGGTTCACGACCTGGTCGAGTTCGGGCGGTTCCCGCACTCGCGCGGACGTCTCACCGTGACCGACCGGGACCACATCGAGCGTGCGATCGACTACCTGGAGCTCGACGCCTACCGCGGCCGGTTCCTCGACGAGCTGTCCGGTGGTCAGCGGCAGCGCGCGTTCATCGCGATGGTGCTCGCCCAGGACACGCGCTACGTGCTGCTCGACGAGCCGCTCAACAACCTCGACCTGCGCCACATGACCGAGATCATGAGGCTGCTGCGGCGGATGGCCGACGAGCTCGACAAGCGCATCGTCGTCGTCCTCCACGACATCAACTTCGCCGCCACCTACGCCGACCGGATCGTCGCGATGCGGGCCGGGAGGGTGGTGGCCGACGCGGCCGCCGGCGAGGTGATGGACCCCGACGTGCTCGAGGCGGTCTACGACACCCCGGTCGACGTCCGGGACATCGACGGCAGACCCGTGGCGTTGTACTACTCCTGACCCCGGCGCGGCCCTAGGGTGTGATCTCGATGCAGACACGAGCTCTCCCCCAGCGTCCGGACGTGCGGCTCACCACGGTCGGCCTCGGTGGTGCGCAGGCCGGCAACCTCGGCGCCGCGCGCAGCGACGAGACGGTGCGCGAGACCTTCGAGACCGCCTGGGCGGCGGGCGTGCGGTACGTGGACACCGCCCCGCACTACGGCCTGGGTCTGTCCGAGCGGCGGCTGGGTGCGCTGCTCGCCGAGCGCACCCGCGACGACTTCGTGCTCTCGACCAAGGTCGGCCGACTGCTCGTGCCCTCCTTGCAGCCCGACGCCGAGGACCTCGCCGAGGGGTTCGCGGTGCCCGCGACGCTGCGCCGGGAGTGGGACCTGTCGCGTGACGGTATCCGCCGCTCCATCGAGGACTCGTTGGAGCGGCTCGGCCTCGACCGGATCGACATCGCCTTCCTGCACGACCCCGACGAACGCATGGACGAGGCGGTGGCCGAGGCGATGCCGGCCCTGATCGAGCTCCGCGAGGAGGGCGTGCTGCGCGCGGTCGGCGCCGGCATGAACTACTCCGCGCCGCTGACGCGGTTCGTGCGCGAGTGCGACATCGACGTGGTGCTGTGCGCCGGCCGGTACACGCTGCTCGACCAGTCCGCACTGGCGGACCTGATGCCCGCGGCGACCGAGCGCGGGGTGGGGGTCGTGATCGGCGGCGTCTACAACTCGGGCCTGCTCGCCGTCGACCGGCCGGGCGCCGACGCCACCTTCGACTACGTCCGCGCACCCGCCGAGCGCATCGAGCGGGCGCATGCGATCGCCGACGTCTGCGAGCGTCACGGCGTCACCCTGCCGGAGGCCGCGCTGGCGTTCGTGAACGCCCATCCGGCCGTGGTGTCCACGGTCATCGGGATGCGCCACGTGGGCGACGCCGAGGAGGCGGTGGCCCGCGCCGCCGCCGAGGTGCCCGCCGAGCTCTGGGACGACCTCCGCAGCGCCGGGCTGATCCCCGCGGACGCACCGACGAGCTGAACCGGCGCAGCGGCGCGACCACCGCGGAAGCGCCGCGTCCGGGAACGCTCCTACCGTGAGGCCATGGCGGTGCACTGGACGCTCGGCGGCGACGCGAGCGACCCGCACGCGCTCGCCGCGTTCTGGGCGACCGCGCTGGGCTACGTGCCCGAGCCGGGGTACGACGAGCCCGACGGCGCCTCGATCGTCGATGCCGAGGGCCGCGGTCCCGCGATCGGGTTCCTGCGGGTACCTGAGGGCAAGACGGCGAAGAACAGGTTCCACATCGACGTCCGGGTCGCGGGCGAGCCACCCTGGGACTGGGCCGCGCGAACCGGTCAGATCCGCGCCAAGGTCGCCGAGCTGGCGGCGCTCGGTGCCACGGTGGTCCGGGAGGAGCGATATCGCGACGAGCGGGGCAGCGTGCTCGGCCACGTCGTGATGCTCGACCCGGAGGGGAACGAGTTCTGCGTCGCGTGATCACGCCGGGGCGTGCGCGACCTCCGCGGTGATCAGCCGGAGTGCCGCGCCCGCGAGCCGCACCATGCCGGGGTTGGTGTCCCAGTAGTACGGGAGCGCGTTGAGCGCCTGCAGCTGCGCCCAGCCGCGAGCCCGGAGCACGTCGGCCTCCGGAGCGCTCAGGTCACCGAGGAAGCGCCGCGCGGCAGCGGTCTCGACGCCGCCGAACAGGTACCAGCACGGGGTGAGGTCCAGCGCCGGGTCGGTCACGTTCAGCGCACCGAGGTCGATCGCCGCGGTGAGCACGCCGTCGGTGGTGAGCAGGTTGCCCGGCAGCAGGTCGCCGTGGGTCCACCGCTCCTCGCCCGGTGCGCCGGCGGCCCGGGACTGCTGCCAGGCACGGGCCAGCGCGGCGCCGTCGACCCGGTCGCCGAGCTCGGCGATCCGCTGCTCGACCGTGCCATCATGCTCCGCCAGGTCACCACCGCGAGCGCCGGGGCGCCGCGGCGGCGCATCGGCCGTGCTCACCGCCCGGAGCGAGGCGACGAAGCCGGCGAGGTCACCCGCGAGGCGCGTGTCGCCGTCGAGCGCTCGCCCGACGAGGTCCCGACCCGGCAACCAGGACTGCACCGACCAGCCCAACGGGTAGTACGGCGTGGCTCGGCCGAGGGCCAGCACCCGCGGCAGCGCGAGGCTCACCAGCGGAGCCAGGCGCGGCAGCAGCGCCGCCTCCTTCTGGGCCTGCGCGGCGGCCCACGCGGTCCGCGGCAGCCGGAGCGACATCTCCTCGCCGAGCTGGTAGACGTCGTGATCGGTCCCGAAGTGCTCGACCGCCCTCAGCGGCAGGTCCGCCCACTCGGGCAGCTGGTCGGCCAGCAACCGCCTGGCGAGAGCGGCGTCGGTGAGGTTCTCGTCGTCGTGCATCCGGGTGCGCATCGCCTCGATCCTCGCCGCTCGGAGGCCGCGGGGTCGAGGGCATTGCGAGCGACGAGGACCGCAGGGGCGTCCTGGCGTCGACCGCCCGGTCACAGCGCGCGGGAGAGCGCCTCTCCCGAGTGGACGTGGACATGCAGGTGCTTCGAGTCCTGGTAGCCGCCGAGGTTGGTCATGACGCTGGCACTGCCGTGCTCCGCCACGACGTCGGCGGCGACCGACTGCACCACCTCGAGCAGCCGTGCGGCCAGTGCGGCATCCTGCAGCGTCAGCAACGAGTCGACGTGGACCTTCGGGACGACCACGACGTGCACCGGCCAGAACGGGCGCGTGTGGTGGAACGCGAGCACGTCGTTGTCCTCGTGAACCACGACCAGCGGCTCCCGCCGGGGGATCGCCACATCGCAGTAGAAGTCGTCCCCGGAGTACGGCATCACCTGGCGAGCGTACTCAGGCGTCCATCGGGGTCAGCACGCGATCGTCGTCGATCCAGGCGACGTGACGTCACACGAGCGCGACCGTGGCTGCGACCGCCCCGAGAAAGGAGAGAACGCAGCGCAGGGTGTTCGCGCGCGACCACGTCCGGGTGAAGGCCGACCACGTCGCTCCCCGGTCGCGTTCTCGCGCGAGGCGATCGTTCCACGGGATGTTCACGGCCACGCTGACGACAAAGGCCAGCAGGGTCGCTGCGATCGCGGCGATCATCCACGGAGCGGCTTCCGCGCCACCGCTGGTGACCAGGAGCACGCCGGCGAAGACGGCGGCGAGCGGGGCGCCGATGAAAGGCACCATGAAGAGCGAGCGGGGAGCCCTGAGGTTGATGTCGCGCATAAGGTCGGCTGCCGCTCGCGGCTCGGCCGCGTCACGGAGTGCAGGGCTCACCATCGTCGTGAAGGCCAGGAAGGCCCCGGTGTTCACGAAGTCGAGAGCCAGAACGACGACGACGGCGATCGTGACGGTGCCCATGTCAGCTCACGGCCCAGGACGTGGAGGTGTTCATGCGTCCCATTCAAGGTGCCGCTGCCCGGACGGGGAATGTGTGAGCGTCGCTCAGACATACGCGAACGTCCACATCGCGGCGGCGGACTCGTCACCACGACGAGGTGCGTCAGCGCACCAGGAGGTAGACAGCCCCGAGGATGCTGAGCGTGATGACGGTCCACTCGAAGACGCGGCGGCTGATCTTGTCCACGATCAGCCGCCCCACCAGAGCCCCGATCACCACGAACGGCACGAGCACGAGGTCGAGCAGCAGCAGCTCGGTGCTGAACAGCCCGAGCCCCACCGAGAACGGCACCTTGCTGAGGTTGACCACGAAGTAGAACCAGGCCGAGGTCCCGAGGAACACCGTGATCGGCAGCCGGACCGCGAGGAAGTACATGCTCATCACCGGGCCGGCGGCGTTGGCGACCATCGTGGTGAACCCGCCCAGACTGCCGTAGACCGCGCTCTGGGCGAGCACCGCCCCGCGCCCGGCCTCCGGCGGCGGCCCCTCGCTCGCCCGCTCGCGACGCTCGGCGCGCCGTCGCTGCACGAGCCCGAGCGCGATGACGCCGATGAGGATCGCCGCGATCACCCGGCCCACCAACGCGTCCGAGGCCTGCGACAGGAAGATGGTCCCCAGCACCAGCCCCACGAGTACCGGCGGTATCAGACGCCGCAGGATCCGCCAGTCCGCGTGGCGGCGGTAGAACACGACCGCGAACACGTCGGCGACGATCAGGAGCACCAGCAGCGCCGCCGTCGAGGGCTTCGCCGGCAGCACCATCGCGAACAGCGCGACGGCGATGTTCGCCCCCGGGATCGCCGTCTTGCTGATGCCGACCGTCACGGCGCCGATCGCGAGCGCGGCCCAGGCGAGCAGAGACAGATCCGGCACCCGTGCAGCATGACAGTCCCGGGAACGCCTCGCTCTCTCGCTCGTTGTACAAGACTGGGCAGCACCGCCGTGCGGCCGAGCTCGGGAAGGACACACCATGGGCATGCTCGAGAAGTTCCGTCCGAGCCGCAACGAGATCGTGCAGGCACGCACCGCGCTGGAGGAGGCCCGTGAGGGCAGGCCCGACGGCGGAGCGATCGATCGTCTCGTGCGGATGGTCATGTCCGTGGGCATCGATGGCAAGGGTCCCTTCCGGTCGGCGACCGCCGTCGCGGAACGGGCGCTGGCCCAGGCCGACGGAAACACCGAGAAGGCCGTGCACGCGGTGACCAGCTCGGCGATCCGGTGGGGCGCCGTCGGCGGTTTCGCCACGGGCCTGGGCGGGTTCGTGACCATGCCGGTCGCACTCCCCGCCAACCTGCTGGAGTTCTACGTGCAGGCGACCCGCATGGTGGCCGCGGTCGCGACGCTGCGCGGCTACGACATCAGCCGGCCCGAGGTCCGGACCGCGGTGATGCTGACGCTGGTGCGCTCCGACGCCGAGGACGTGCTCGCCAAGGCGGGCATCCCGACGGCGACCGGTCGGATGGCCTCGTTCGCCCTCAAGCGGCTGCCCGCCTCGGCGCTGATGCTGGTGAACAAGGCGATCGGGTTCCGGCTGCTGCGGGGCGTCGGCGAGCGGTTCCTCACCCGGCTGGGGCGGGGGCTGCCGTTCGTGGGCGGCATCGTCGGCGGGATGCTCGACGCCTGGATGATGCACCTGATCGGTGCCGCCGCGCGCCGCCAGCTGCCGCCGCACTGACCCGCGGGAACGGTCCGCCCACATCGTGGACCCTTTCTGACGCCTCCCCCGCGCCGCAGCCCGCTGGGTCATCGTGGACGCATGGCCGGAACCACCACCACGCAGGAGACGAGCGCGTCCTCGACGCCGCGCGCCCGGGTGTCGGGGCCCGCCGCCGACCGGTCGAACGGCCAGTGGCTCGTCGACGGCACCGCTCCCCTCAACCACAACGAGGAGTTCAAGGCCGCTGACAACCCGCTCAACGTGCGGCAGCGGATCATCGACACCTACGCCCAGGCGGGCTTCGATGCGATCCCGACCGACGATCTGCACGGCCGGTTCCGCTGGATGGGGCTGTACACCCAGCGCAAGCAGGGCATCGACGGCTCGCGCACCTCCAAGCTGGAGGCCGACGCGCTCTCGGACCGGTACTTCATGCTCCGGGTCCGGATCGACGGCGGAGCGCTCACCACCGACCAGCTGCGCACGATCGCGACGATCTCCCAGACGTTCGCACGCGGCACCGCGGACATCTCCGACCGCCAGAACATCCAGCTGCACTGGATCCGCATCGAGGACGTCCCCGAGATCTGGGAGCGGCTCGAGGCGGTCGGGCTCCAGACGACCGAGGCGTGCGGCGACACCCCCCGCGTGATCCTCGGGTCGCCGCTCGCGGGGATCGCCGCCGACGAGATCATCGATCCGACCCCGGCGATCCGCGAGATCACCGAGCGCTTCATCGGCGACCCGGAGCTGGCCAACCTGCCCCGCAAGTTCAAGTCGGCGATCACCGGGCACCCCAGCCTCGACGTGGTGCACGAGATCAACGACGTCTCGCTCGTGGGCGTCATCCACCCCGAGCTCGGTGCCGGTTACGACCTCTGGGTGGGTGGCGGTCTGTCCACGGCGCCGCGGCTGGCCGAGCGGCTCGGCACGTTCGTGCCGCCGGAGCGGGCGGCGGAGGTCTGGCACGGCGTCGTGCAGATCTTCCGTGACTACGGGTACCGCCGCCAGCGCACCAAGGCCCGCCTGAAGTTCCTGCTCGCCGAGTGGGGCGCCGAGAAGTTCCGGCACGTGCTGGAGTCCGAGTACCTGGACGCGCCGCTGCCGGACGGCCCGCCACCCGCACCCTCGGTCGGACCCGGCGACCACATCGGCGTCGGTGAGCAGAAGGACGGGCTGCGCTACATCGGGGTCGCCCCGGTGGTGGGGCGGGTCAGCGGCGACGTGCTCGCCGCCGTCGTCGAGATCGCCGAGTCGGTGGGCTCGTACCGGGTCCGGCTCACGCCGCACCAGAAGCTGCTGGTCCTGGATGTGGCGCCCGCCGACGTCGAGGGGGTCATCGCACGACTGGACGCGGTCGGGCTGTCCGCCCGACCCAGCCCGTTCCGCCGCTCCACGATCGCCTGCACCGGCATCGAGTACTGCAAGCTCGCCTTCGTCGAGACCAAGGAGACGGCCAGCCGGGCCATCGCCGAGCTCGAGAAGCGGCTCGCCGGCATCGACCTGCCGCACCCGATCGCCCTCAACATCAACGGCTGCCAGAACTCCTGCGCCCGGATCCAGACCGCCGACATCGGGCTGAAGGGCCAGCTGCTCGGCGGCAGCGAGTTCGGCTACCAGGTCCACCTGGGTGGCGGGCTCGCCACCCAGGACCGCGACGAGGCCGGTCTCGGACGCACCGTGCGCGGCCTCAAGGTCGCCGCCGACGAGCTGGCCGACTACGTCGAACGGGTCACCCTGCGCTTCCTCGCGGACCGCGAGGACGACGAGACGTTCGCCGTCTGGGCGCACCGAGCAGACGACGAGGCCCTCCGATGAGCCACACGACGAGCCTGACCAGCGTCCCGACCCGGCGCAGCGAGGACGAGCTCCGCGCGATCGCTGCCGAGGGCGCGGCCCGGTTCGCCGACGGCGGTTCCGAGGCCGCGGCGGAGGTGCTCGCCTGGGCGGCCGAGCAGTTCGGCGACCGCCTCGCGGTGGCGTGCTCGATGGCGGGTGACACGGTCGTCGTCGACCTGGCCGCGACAGCCCGGCCCGGTGTCGACGTGCTGTTCCTCGACACCGGCTACCACTTCGCCGAGACGCTCGGCACGCGGGCCGCCCTGGAGGCGGTCAAGGACGTGCACATCGTGGACGTCAAGCCCGAGCAGACCGTGGCCGAGCAGGACTCGCTGTACGGCAAGGACCTGTTCGTGCGCGACCCCGGCCAGTGCTGCCAGCTGCGCAAGGTGATCCCGCTCGAGCGCACGCTGGCCGGCTACGAGGCCTGGGTGACCGGGGTGCGGCGGGAGGACAACGCGCTGCGCGCCAACGCCCAGCTGGTCGAGTGGGACGAGACCCACCGCATGGTCAAGATCAACCCGGTCGCGCCGTGGAGCTTCGACGAGCTGCTCGAGCACGCCGAGAACAACAAGGTCCCGGTCAACCCGCTGCTCGCCGACGGCTACCCGTCGATCGGGTGCAAGCCGTGCACGCGGCGGGTGGCCGAGGGCGAGGACCCCCGGGCGGGCCGCTGGGCCGGCTTGGGGAAGACCGAGTGCGGGATTCACCTGTGACGACGACCTCTGAGCACCTGACCGATGTGACCGACCTGCGAGCGGAGGCCCCGCCGTCGGGCACGACCTTCGACCAGCTGGACCACCTCGAGAGCGAGGCGATCCACATCATCCGGGAGGTCGTGGGCGAGCTCGAGCGGCCCGTGATCCTGTTCTCGGGCGGCAAGGACTCCGTGGTGCTGCTGCACCTGGCGGCCAAGGCGTTCTGGCCGGGCAAGGTTCCGTTCCCGGTGATGCACGTGGACACCGGGCACAACTTCGAGGAGGTCCTCGCGTTCCGCGACCGCACCGTCGAGCGCCTCGGGATCCGCCTCGTGGTGGCCTCGGTGCAGGACTACATCGACGACGGCCGGCTGGCCGAGCGGGCCGACGGCACCCGGAACCCGCTGCAGACCCAGCCGTTGCTGGACGCGATCACCGAGCACCGGTTCGACGCCGTGTTCGGCGGTGCGCGCCGTGACGAGGAGAAGTCGCGGGCCAAGGAGCGGGTGGTGAGCCTGCGGGACGCCTTCGGCGCGTGGGACCCGCGCAACCAGCGACCGGAGCTGTGGAGCATCTACAACCCGCGGCACCGGCCCGGCGAGCACGTGCGCGTGTTCCCGCTGAGCAACTGGACCGAGCTCGACGTGTGGCGCTACATCGAGCGCGAGGGCATCGAGCTGCCGCCGCTGTACTACGCCCACGAGCGTGAGGTGTTCGCCCGCGACGGCATGTGGCTCGCGGTGACGCCGCACTCGCTGCCGCGGCCGCGCGAGGAGGTGGTGACGCGCCGGGTCCGCTACCGCACCGTGGGCGACGCCTCGTGTACGGGCGCCGTGCTGTCGGAGGCGGCGACCACGGCCGAGGTGATCGTCGAGGTCGCCTCGACCACCGTGACCGAGCGCGGCGCGACCCGTGCCGACGACCGCCTCAGCGAGGCCGCCATGGAGGACCGGAAGAAGGAGGGGTACTTCTGATGAGCACCCTGCAGGCGGTGGTCGAGCCGACCACCCGCACCACCTCGTTGCTCCGGCTCGCCACCGCGGGATCGGTCGACGACGGCAAGTCCACCCTCGTGGGCCGGCTGCTGCACGACAGCAAGAACGTGCTCGCCGACCAGCTCGACGCGCTCGAGCGGCTCTCCGCCGAGCGGGGCCTCGACGGCGCCGACCTCGCGCTGCTCACCGACGGCCTGCGGGCCGAACGCGAGCAGGGGATCACGATCGACGTCGCCTACCGGTACTTCAGCACCGGCGAGCGGGCGTTCATCCTCGCCGACTGCCCCGGCCACGTGCAGTACACCCGCAACACCGTGACCGGCGCCAGCACGGCCGACGCGATCCTCGTGCTGGTCGACGTCCGCAAGGGCGTGCTCGACCAGACCCGCCGCCACCTCGCGGTCGCCTCGCTGCTGCGGGTGCCGCACGTGGTGGTCGCCGTCAACAAGATCGACCTGGTCGACTTCGACGAGGCGACCTACCTCGGTGTGCTCGCGCAGGTGACCGAGCTCGCCGAGGCGCTCGGCATCGAGCGCGTGGTGACGGTACCGACGTCGGCGCTGGCCGGCGACAACGTCGTCGAGCGCTCGACCCGCACCCCCTGGTACGACGGGCCCGCCCTGCTGGAGCTGCTCGAGCAGCTGCCGCCCGCCGAGGCGGTGCTGTCGGAGTCGCTGCGGTTCGGCGTGCAGCGCGTGATCCGCCCGCAGTCGGCTGCGCTCGAGGAGCAGTACCGCGAGTACCGCGGCTACGCGGGCCGCATCAGTGCGGGCGTGGCACGGCCCGGCGACGAGGTCGTGGTGCTGCCCTCGGGCGTGCGTACGAGGATCGCCGGCGTCGACACGCCGTCGGGCGAGCTCCCGGAGGCCGTCACCGGCCGCTCGGTGACGATCCGGCTGACCGACGACGTCGACGTCACACGCGGTGACGTGATCGCCGCCGCCGCCGATGCCCCGCCTGCCGTGACCGAGGCCGAGGCGATGCTGTGCTGGCTCGCCGAGGTGCCCCTGCGCGGTGGCCAGCGCGTGCTGCTCAAGCACGGCTCGTCCACGGTGCAGGCGATCGTCACCCAGCTGCACGGCCGTCTCGACCTCGACGAGCTCAAGCTGCACGCCGCGAGCGCGTTCGACCTCAACGACATCGGCCGGGTGGCGCTCCGGCTGGCGCGCCCGCTCCCGCTCGAGGACTACCGCACCTCCCGCAGCGGCGGCGCGTTCGTGCTCATCGACCCGGTCTCCGGCGGCACCCTCGCGGCCGGCATGACCCGCGAGCCCGGTCGCGCCGGCGGCATCGAGTGGGAGATCTGACGCCGCCACCCGCTTGACGTCATACGCCGCGAGGAACCCCCACCACCCAACGTATGACGCAACGCGCCCCACAGCGCGGTACCGCGCAGCGCCGCCCATCACCCGCCGCGACATCGGCACCCCTCCGTGCTTGCGTCATACGTTGTGAGGGACCACTGCCACACAACGTATGACGCAAGAGTTCGCCTTCGTTGACGGGCACCCTGCTGCAGGTGCTCTATCCACAGGATGTCGTCCGGGGCATGCGCGCGGCGGGCCAACCGGACCACGATCGACGCCATGCCGCGCGCCCTGGAACCCTCCGATGAGCGGCTCCGACGCGCTCGTCAGCTGGGACGGCAACAAGGTGATGTGCTCTCACGGCCACAGCTGTACGCATGCGGGTTGACCCGATGGGAGATCGCCGGAGAGATCAGGGCGCGTCGATGGCAGGTGTTGAGCGACCAAGCTGTCGCGTTGCACAACAGCAGCGACGTGAGTGCCGTCGGGCACGCCTGGGCCGCGGTCCTGCAAGGCGGTCCCCGCGCACACCTCGACGGCGCGTCGGCGCTGATTGCTGACGGCCTGAGGCGCTTCGAGCAGGAACGCGTCCGCGTCAGCGTTCCTCGAGGCGCCCGGGTGCGCCGCACGCGCTTCTACGACATTCGACAGACCCGGCGTTGGTGCGCCGAGGACATCGTGCCCATCGGCATCCCTCGGAGCCGCCCACCTGTCGCTGCGATCCGGGGTGCCCTCTGGGCGCGCACTGACCGCGAGGCTGCCTATCTGGTGACCGCCACCGTTCAGCAAGGGCTGGTGCACCCGAACGATCTCGGTCTCGAGCTGCTCCGCGTGAAGCGCCATCGCCGCCGCGTTCCCCTGTCGGAGATCGTCAACGACATCCTCGACGGCGCCCGAGCGCTCGGCGAGCTCGACTTCGCCAAGGAGTGCCGCCGTCGAGAACTACCTCGACCTGACCGGCAGGTGTTGCGGCAGGACAACCGCGGCCGCTACTACCTCGACGTCTACTGGGACGCGCACAGCGTCGTGGTCGAGATTGACGGCATCCACCACACGTGGGCGGAGAACGTCGTGGGTGACGCACTGCGCCAGAACTTCCTGACGCTCGAGAGCGACACGGTGCTGAGGCTTCCGCTGCTCGGTCTCCGACTGCAGCCCGACGCGTTCTTCGCCCAGATCCGGGGGGCTCTCGGGCGAATCGCGTAGCGTCATGCATCGTGAGCAACCCCCACCACCGAACGTATGACGCAACGAGTGGAGCGGTGACCACGCCGTGGGGCCTCTCCCTTTGCGTCATACGTCGAGGGGCACTGCTTCCACCGAACGTATGACGCAAGGCTTGGTCAGAGCGGTAGGCGGCCGTCGGTCGGGACACTGACCTCGACGCCGTCGAGCCAGGCGCGTCGGGGCGTGCCGTCGAGGGCCTCGGCCAGCAGCACGTGATCGCCGTCGACCTCCTCGATCTCGGCCGTCGCCGCGAGAGTGCGGCCGCCGATGCGCACCCCGATCGGCAGCGCGAGCCCGGTCCGCGGGGGCAGCGCCAGCTCGGTGCCGCCGAGCAGCGCCTCCCCGTCCAGCTCGACGGCGGAGCGGAGCGTCGACCCGCTGACGTTGAGCAGGTGGAGCAGCCGTGAGCCGTCGCCGGCCCGGGTGGTCGTCGAGATGAGGCCCGGCACGGCGTCGCGGCGCAGCCCGGGCGTGACGCCGAGCCGCTCCAGCGCGGTCGCGAAGAACGCGAGGTCGGCGCCGAAGTCGCAGCCGATCACCACTGCAGGTCCGCTGCCGGTCGGCTGCACCAGCAGCCCGGCGGGCGCCCCGGACATCGCCTCGGTCAGCAGCACCTGCGCGTCGGGGGCGTCGTAGGTCTGGAGGCGTCCCACGCGCCGCTCGGTCCCGTAGCCCCAGCCGGCGACCTCGATCACCGAGGTGAACCGGCCCGGCCCGTCGCGCATCTCGCGGACGACCGCGACCCCGAGGGCGTCGGCCAGGATCGTGCACGGGGTCCCGTCGAGCTCGGTGGTGGGCAGCGCACCCAGCAGCAGCAGCGCTCCGCCGGCACCCACGTGCTCGGCGAGCCGTTCCTGGACCGCGCGGTCGCGCGCGGTGGGCGAGCCCAGCACGATCAGGTGGGGCCAGCCGTCCGGGCCGGGGTCCCGCTGCAGGTCTGCGGCGCCGTACCGCAGCCCGAGCGTCAGCAGCACCCGGCCCAGCAGGTCGCGCGGGCCGGCGCCGCGGCCGTGCTCGAGATCTCTCACCGCATCGGCGTCGTCGCCCTCGGCGAGCGGCGGCTGGTACTCGGTGAGGTAGTCGTCGAGGACCATGCCGAGCGCCAGGTCGTCGTGCTCCTCCCGGGAGTCCGCGAGCCAGGCCTCCAGGCGCCTTGCGACCCCGAACGCCTCGGCCGTCGCCTCGTAGGTGGCACCGGGGCGGCCCTCGGGGTCGACCGGTGCGGAGAAGCCGTGCCGCTCACCGGTGATCGCGAACCGGGTGGTGCCGTCGGTGCGCGGCGGGTCGGCCACGAAGTTCGTGCCGCCGGCGAAGAGGTAATAGCTGAGCAGCCGATGCCCCTGCGCGAGCGAGAGCCGCGTCTTGAGCACCACCGCGCTGGGGTCGACCTCGTGGCCGAGGTCGTCGCCGTAGTCACCACGGCCGGCCTCGAACTCGAGGGTCATGCCGGGCTGCTCGGGTGCGGCAGCCGCCATGAACGCGTTGATCAGGTGCAGGTCGGCAGCGGTGCGCAGAGTCAGGTCGCCGAGGTAGTGATCGGAGCCGGCTGCCATCTGGCTGCGCCCCACGTACGTCTCCAGCACCTGCGACAGCCCGATCGGGAACGAGGCGCCCGATCCACCCGAGGTGCCGTGGATGTTGATGAGGAAGGGCACGCCACCCATGCCGGCCGACGTCGCCATCGAGGCCAGCTCGGTGCCGTACCGGCCGAACTGCCCCCGGAAGAACAGCCCGAGGTCGAGCCGCAGCGCACGCGCCCACTCGGGGCGGGGCGAACGGACCGCGTCGGCGAAGCCGACTGCGGCGGGGAGCCCGGGGTAGCGCTCGAGCAGCGCGGAGCCGTACCTGCTCGCCAGCCAGTCGTGCAGCTCGGTGCACGCACGGTCGGTGAGCTGCGGCGTGTTGGAGACCCACGCGAGCATCCCGATCTCGTTGTCGAGCTGGACCGCGATGACGGGACCGCCGCGGGGTGCCGTGCGAGGTCCGACCACCTCGCCGAGGGCGGTGTACCAGCGGGCGACCTCGGTGAGGAACCCCGGCGCGAGGTAGTCAAGGTCCGAGGACGCGGCCGGCTCGCCGTGCCAGCCGACGGGCAGGGCCTCGGGGCGCTCGCGGCGGATGCGGTCGGGCACCCCCTCCCCCGCCATCTCGGCCATGATGAACGGCCCGGGGCGCAGCAGCACCCGCAGCCCGGTCTCGGCGGCCAGGTCGAGGAACGCGCCGAGATCGAGGGTCGGGTCGGTGCGGCCGGTGAGGTCGATGCTGCCGTCGCCGCGCTCGTGGACGACCCACGGCACGTACGTCGCCACGGTGTCGCCGCCGGCGGCGCGGAGCAGCCGCAGCCTGCCCGCCCAGTCGTCCCGCTTCAGCCGGAAGTAGTGGATCTCACCGGCGCGGACCAGGCTCGGTCGGCCGTCCACGAGCACCTCGCGTCGCTGCAGTCGGACGTCGCTCACGGGTCCTCCAGATCGCTGGAAAGGCTTGCCAAAGTAACCTAGTGTGCACTAGGTATGTGATGTACGGCACCCCGACCGAGGACGATGATGACTTCCAGGTTCACCGTGGGCGAGCGCGACGGCGTGTGGGCCGACGTGCAGCCGCACGGCGGCCTCGCCTGGCTGAGCTGGCGCACCACGCGGCTGAACATGTACGCCGCGAACGCTCTGGAGACACCGCTCGCCACCCCGTGGCTCCGGCTCCGTGACGGCGATGTCGTCACGGCGGTCCACCCCGTGCTCGGCCCGGCCTCCGGGTCGAGCATCTCGACCGTCGACGGCCGGCTGCTCGTGCACGGCGAGTGGGCCGGTGTCCGCTACACCGCGCGCCTCGAGCTGGCCGAGACCACGTGGGCGTGGGTGGTCGAGCTCACCGGCTCCGGAACGGTCGACGTCGTCGCCGTCCAGGACGTCGCGCTCGCGCCGCCCTGGCTGGTGCGCATGAACGAGCACTACGGGGCCCAGTACATCGACGTCACCCCGTTGCGCCATCCCGCGGCGGGCACGGTGGTCGCGGTCCGGCAGAACCAGCGCTTCGAGGGAACCAACCCGTGGCTGGTCATGGCCGCCACCGACGAGGTCGTCGGCTACGCCACCGATCTGCTCGACCTCGCCGGCCTGTCGTTGCGCACCGGCCAGGTCCCGGAGGGCCTGTTCGCACCGACGCTGCCCTCGCGGCGGTGGCAGCACGAGCACACGCTCGTCGCGCTGCAGACCGCGGCGACCGAGCTGAGCGTCGACACCCCGCACCGGCTCGCCGTCGTCGGCCTGGTCGTGGCCGACCACCCGGACGCGACGAGCCCGGCCGACCTGACCCACGCGGACCAGGCGCTGACCTGGGCGCGCGAGCTGATCGAGCCCGCCGGCCCGGGCGCCGTCGACGGCGGCGAGGAGACCGTCCCGACGCTGCTCGCACCCGCCGCGCTGCTCCCGGCGCAGGACGTGGCGGACCTGCCGGGCCTCGCCGAGGCGACCTACGTCGAGCGCGACGAGCACGGCGTGCTCGCCTACTTCCTCGGCAACGCCCGGCACGTGGTCACGCGGCGCAAGGAGCTCGGTCTCGTGCGCCCGCACGCCCACCTGCTGCGCTCCGGCGGGCGGTGGCTCCCGGAGGAGTCGATCCTCACCACGACCACCACGATGGGCGGCCAGCTCGCCTCCTACCTCACGCAGGGTCATGTCTCGAAGGACCGCCTGCTCTCGATCGGGCGCGGCTACCTCGGCCACCACCGCGCCGCCGGGCTGCGGGCGTTCGTGGAGATCGACGGCGTCTGGCACCTTCTCGACGCGCCCTCGCTGTGGTCGATCACGCCCGGCGCCGTCTCCTGGACCTATGTCACCGACACCCACGAGATCGAGGTGACGACGACGGCGCCCACCGACGAGCAGGTCGTCACGGTGGACGTCTCGGTCACCTCGGGCGAGCCGGTGCGGCTGCTGCTCGCGCTCAACCTCGCGCTCGACGGCGACGACGGGCTCGACGCCTACCCGCTGGAGCGCACCGACGGCCCCGAGGGGTCTGCCACCAGCACGTTCCTGGCGCCGGCCGGCTCAGCGCTGGCGGAACGGCGCCCGGGCGGCGGGCTCGTCATCGAGCGGACCGGCTCTGCCGCCGACGTCCCGCTCGGCGACGACGCACCGTTGTTCGCCGACGCGCGTCCGCGCGGTCTGCCCTGGGTCACGGTGACGACGGAGCCGACCACGAGCGCCGGGCTGCGGCTGTCGGC
The DNA here is from genome assembly GCF_009733815.1 of Pseudactinotalea suaedae. Lineage (GTDB taxonomy): Bacteria > Actinomycetota > Actinomycetes > Actinomycetales > Beutenbergiaceae > Pseudactinotalea > Pseudactinotalea suaedae. Next base: position 66,958 of record NZ_WNXY01000013.1, on the reverse strand, counting down.
CACGCTGGTCCCGCTCCCCGAGGAGGTCGGTCCGGCGGACTTCTGGGACGGCGTGCTCGGCGGCCTCGACATCGAGCTGCCGCGCGAGGAGGCGCACCAGGCCGGGGGCGCGCTCGCGCAGGTCGATCGGCTGCGCCACGTGCTGCCGTGGCTGGCCGACAACGCCCTGACGCACTACCTGTCGCCGCGTGGGATCGAGCAGTACACCGGCGGCGGCTGGGGCACGCGCGACGTGTGTCAGGGACCCGTCGAGATGCTGCTGGCGCTCGAGCGGCACCCCGAGCTGCGGGCGCTGCTGCTGCGGGTGCTCGCCTCGCAGAGCCCCGAGGGCGGCTGGGGGCAGGCGTTCGAGATCTTCGAGATCGACCGGATCGCACCGAACGGTGACGCGCACGGCGACGTGATCTTCTGGCCGGTCCTCGCCGTGGGTCGGTACCTGCTCGCCACCGGGGACGCCTCGCTGCTGGGCGAGATGGTGCCCTTCTACACGGGCAGCGAAGGCGCCGGCGAGGCGACCGTCGCCGAGCACCTGCGCCGCGCCGTCGAGCTGGGCGCCTCGCTCGTGGTGCCGGGGACGCATCTGAGCGCCTACGGGCACGGCGACTGGAACGACTCGCTGCAGCCGGCGGACCCCGCCATGAAGGAGGGCATGACCTCCAGCTGGACGGTGACGCTGCACCACCACGCGCTGGTCACCCTCGCCGCCGGGATCGAGGCCGCCGGAGCGGACACGGCGGTGGCCGCCGGTGCGCTCAGCCCGGAGCGGCTGCGCAGCGACGCGGCGACGATCCTCGCGGAGCTCCAGGAGCACCTGGTACCCGACGGCACGGTCGCCGGTTACGGCCTGCTGCCACCCGGTGCGAACGAGTTCACCTACCTGCTCCACCCGCGTGACCACGAGACGGGGCTGACCTACTCGATCCTTCCGATGATCCACGCGATCATCGACGAGATCTTCACGCCGGAGCAGGCGGCCCATCACGCCGAGCTGATCGCCGAGCAGCTGGTGCTCCCGGACGGCGCCCACCTGTTCGACCGACCCCCGGTCTACCGCGGCGGCCCGATGCTGCGTTTCCAGCGTGCCGAGAGCGCGAGCTTCTTCGGCCGCGAGATCGGCACGATGTACACGCACGCCCACCTGCGCTACGCCGAGGCGATGGCCACGCTCGGCCGCGGGGCGGACCTGCTGCACGCCCTGGACCTGATCAACCCGGTCGACACGCGTGCCGCGACCGGCCACGCCCGTCGCCGGCAGGCGACGACGTACTTCTCCTCGAGCGACGCCGTCGTGCCCGACAGGTACGCCGCGCTCGAGCGCTGGGACGAGATCGTCCGCGGCGAGGTCGAGGTCGAGGGCGGGTGGCGCGTCTACTCCTCCGGCCCCGGGATCGCGCTGCGGATCGTGGTCGAGTGCCTGCTGGGGCTCACCCGCCGCGGCGACGCGCTCGTCGTCGACCCGGTACTGGTGCCAGAGCTGGACGGCCTGCAGGTGACGCTGCCGATCTGGGGCGTCCGCGCGCGGCTGCGGTTCCACGTGGGTGAGCGCGGCCACGGCCCCAGCGCTGTCCACGTCGACGGCGCTGCGGTGCCGGCGCGGCGCGAGCCGCACGCCTACCGCGACGGTGGGCTGCGGATCTCCAGGACAGAGCTGCAGCCGAGGCTGTTCGACGGGGTCGTCATCGACGTCGACATCCCCTAGCAGACGGTCGCGGCCACCCGGCCGCGACGGCGGGACCGAGCACAAGGAGGTGCCTGATGAGACGACGCAGAGCAAGGTTGAGGGCAGCGGCAGCGCTGCTCACCGCCGGCCTGGGGCTGTCGGCGTGCGCCACGATCGGGATCACGGATGTCCCCGAGGCGCCCGAGGGCATGATCGACGTGCTGCGGCTGCCCGCCGAGGCGACCGGCGCGGTGCAGGGTCTCATCAACTACAACTGGCTGAGCACGAACCCGATCACCTCGACGTGGCTGTACGAGCCGTTGATGATCCGTGACGAGTTCACCTGCGAGGCGATCGGCTGGCTGGCGACCGGATACGAGTGGGAGAGCCCGACCCGGCTGCGGATCGACCTCCGGGAGGGCGTGCAGTGGACCGACGGCGAGGACTTCACCTCCGAGGACGTCGCCTTCAACTTCCTCATGGCCAAGGAGTACCCGGCCGCTGACCGAGGAGGGCTGTGGAGCGACCTGTTCGGCGCGCCGGCCGAGTCGGTCGAGACCCCGGACGAGCACACCGTGATCGTCACCTTCACCGGCAGCGCGGTCGCCAAGACCGACAAGATCCTCAACGAGATCAAGATCGTCCCCGAGCACGTCTGGGCCGACGTCGGCGACCCGACCCAGTACGTCGACACCGACCCGGTCTCGACCGGACCGTTCGTGCACGAGTCCTACAACGGCCGCCAGCTGACGCTGGAGCGCAACGAGAGCTACTGGAACGCGGAGAACGTCAAGGTCGAGCGGCTGATCCTCGAGGGTCAGTACGACGCCAACTCCGGGGCACTCGCGATGCGCAACGGCGCGCTCGACCTGTACACCGGTGACATCCCCAACCCTGAGCGATCGGTCTCGCGCAGCGGCGTCGAGTACTACTACCCGCCGGGCGGTACCACCGTGCTCGCGATGAACATGACGCGACCGGTCACAGGCGACCTCGCCTTCCGGCAGGCGACGGCCTACGCGATCGACAAGGAGGCGCTGGCGCTGCGGGCGAGCTTCGGGATCATGGACGTCGGCAGCCAGACGATGCTCAAGCTGCCGATCCAGCAGGACCAGGTGCCGGAGCAGTGGCGCGGCGAGGAGTTCATCCCGCACGACCCTGCGACGGCGAACCAGATCCTCGACGAGGCCGGCTACGCGATGGGTGAGGACGGCTGGCGCACGGCACCCGACGGCTCCCCCATCGCCCTCGTGTTCTCCGTGCAGGCCGGCTGGATGGACTACATCGCGATGGCCGACGTCGTCGTCCGCAGCCTCCAGGCGGTCGGGATCGACGCCAAGGTCGTCACCACGGACCCGAACGCCGTCGACTCGATGAAGAAGTCCGGCGAGTACGACATGGTGCTCGACTCGATCGGCGGCGGGTGCCAGCGCTCCCGTGACCTCGGTGGCCGGCTGACGACCTCGCAGATCCCCGACGGGGACACGATCCTGCTCAACATCGCGCGGTACGACGACCCGGAGGTCGACCAGCTCGTCGAGGACTGGTCGGCCAGCACCGACCCGGCGCAGGAGGCCGGCTACCTCAGCGAGATCGTGGACGTGTACATGGAGCAGATGCCCTACATCGCGCTGCAGTACTCGCCGGTCCGGTTGATCTACCGCGAGGACAACGCCGTCGGCTGGCCGAGCGAGGACGACCCCTACCCCACCAACAACATGCTCCGTGTCATCACGACCCTCCGCCCGCCCGAGGACGCGGCATGAGGTACTACGCGCGCAAGACCGGCTACTTCCTGCTCACGCTGTGGGCGGCGGTCACGCTCAACTTCCTCATCCCGCGGCTGCAGCCCGGCGACCCGGCCGAGGTGATGGTCCGACAGCTGACCGGGCGCGACGGCGAGATCGACCCGACGCAGATCGAGGCGGTCCGGGCGATGCTGGGCTACGCCGACGAGAACGTGTTCGTGGCGTACTGGAAGTACCTGCAGCAGCTCGCTCAGGGAGATCTCGGGGTCTCCTTCACCTACTACCCCTTCACGGTCGGGGAGGTGATCGGGCAGGCGCTGCCGTGGACGCTCGGGCTGATCGGGGTCACCCAGATCCTGGCCTTCCTGCTCGGCACCTTCCTCGGCACCTACGCGGCCTGGCGCCGCAACTCGCGGTTCGACTCCTTCATCTCCGTGGGCTCGACGTTCCTGGGGAACCTGCAGTCGTTCTGGATCGGCATGATCATCCTGTTCGTGCTGGCCTACGAGCTGGGCTGGTTCCCCGCCGTGGGCGGCTACGGCTACACGACGCCGGGCTGGAACTGGCTGTTCGTCGCCGACGTCCTCTCGCACGCGTTCCTGCCCGCGCTGACGCTGATGGTCACGGCACCGATCGGGTTCATCCTCGGGATGCGCAACACGATGGTGCAGGAGCTGGGCGGCGACTACATCCGGCTCGCGCAGGCGGCGGGACTGCCCGACCGGAAGGTCGCCCTCGGCTATGCGGCCCGCAACGCGCTGCTGCCGACCGTGACCAGCTTCGCGCTCTCCCTCGGCGTGCTGATGAGCGGCTCGATCCTGGTCGAGCAGCTCTTCGACTACCCCGGCATGGGGCGGTTGATGGGTGAGGCGACCAGCAACCGCGACTTCCCGTTGATGCAGGCGATCCTGCTGACCACGATCACGATCGTGCTGACGGCGAGCTTCGTCGTCGACTTGCTGTACGGCGTCATCGACCCGCGTGCACGCAAGAGCCGGTGAGGAGGAGCCGAGATGACTGAGAACGAGACGTCCGCACCCGCCGGGCCGCCGCCGGCCCAGCTGGCACCGGTCGGCACGGCGGCCGAGGCCGACGCGACCAACGCGCCCCCCGGTGGCGCGGGGTCCGGACAGCGCCCGCCTGCCGAGGACCGCTGGAGCCGTGCGACCAAGCACGTCGAGGGCGCACCCGAGGTGCACGTCCACGTCCCCCGGCCACCGCGCTGGTACGCGGTGCTGTGGTCGAGCAAGAAGGCGCGGATCGGCATCGTCATGCTGGCCTTCTTCGTGTTCATCGCGATCTTCGCGCCGATGCTGACGCCCCACGACCCGAACGACTCCTCGTTCGTGCCGGTGCAGGACCCGAGCGGCGAGCACTGGCTCGGCACCAACACGCTCGGCTTCGACATCTACACCCAGCTGCTCTTCGGCACCCGGCTGTCGTTGGCGATCGGTGTCCTCGGGGGTCTCGGCGTCACCCTGATCGCGCTGCTGATCGGCATGGTCTCGGGCTACGCCGAGGGCACCTGGCTCGACGACGGCCTGTCCTTCCTCACGAACCTGGCGCTCGTGGTGCCGGTGCTGCCGCTGATGATGGTGATCGTCGCGTACTCGGAGACCCGCGGCCTGGGTCTGCTGGTGTTCGTGGTGGCGATCACCGGATGGGCCGGTCACGCGCGCACCAAGCGGGCGCAGATCATCACGCTGCGCAGCCGCGAGTTCGTGACGGCGGCGCGGTTCGGCGGCGACGGCATGCTCCGGATCGTGTTCCGCGAGATCATGCCGAACATGACCTCGCTGGTGGTCTCGGGCTTCATCGCGGCCTCCACGGCGGCCATCGCGGCCGAGGCCGGCCTGTCCTTCATGGGCTTCGGCGACCCGAACACGGTCTCGTGGGGACAGATGCTCTTCCAGGCGAACGCCAACGGCGCGCTGGTGCAGGGCCTGTGGGTGTGGCTGCTGGTCCCGGGTGTGTTCCTCGCCCTGATCACCACCTCGCTCAGCTTCGTCAACTTCGGTGTCGATCTGCTGAGCAACGCCCAGCTGCGCGAGGAGGAGAACTGATGGCGAACGAGCGCACCACCCCGGTCCTGCGGGTCGAGGACCTGAGCGTCCGGTACGAGCCCAGGCTCGGGACCGCTGTGGACGCCGTCAAGCACGCCTCGCTGACCGTGTCCGAGGGTGAGTTCGTCGGCCTCGTGGGCGAGTCCGGGTCGGGCAAGACCACGCTGGCCCAGGCGGTGCTGCGGCTGCTGCGCAAGCCTGGCCGGGTCGCCAACGGGCGCATCTGGTGGGGCGAGGACGACGTCACCGACGCGACGGAGAACGAGCTGCGGCCGAAGCGGTGGCGTGACGTCGCGACCGTGTTCCAGAGCTCGATGAACAGCCTCAACCCGGTGGTGCGGATCGAGAAGGTCTTCACCGACGTGATCACGGCGCACTCCGACTCCGACGCGGACGCCGCGCACGAGCGTGCCTGCGAGCTGATGGACATGGTGAGGATCGAGCGGTCCTTCCTGCGGATGTACCCGCACGAGCTCTCGGGCGGCATGCGCCAACGGGTCAACCTGGCGCTCGCGCTCGCGTTGCAGCCGAAGCTCGTGCTGTTCGACGAGCCGACCACCGGGCTCGACGTGGTCGTGCAGAAGCAGATCCTCGACGAGATCCGGCGGCTGCAGGCCGAGCTCCGGTTCGGCGCGATCCTCATCAGCCACGACATGGGCACGATCCTGGACTTCTCGGACCGGGTCGCCATCATGCTCGACGGCGAGATCGTCGAGGACGTCGCCACCGACACGTTGCTGACCGGGGGCCCGCAGCACCCGTACTCGGTGCACCTGCTCGGCTCCTACGGCGAGCTGCTCGGCGAGGACGTCGAGGGTTACGACGCCGCGGGTCTGAAGGCCGTGGAGGAGCGCGAGGAGCAGGTCGCGCAGATCCAGGAGGCGGTCGAGGTCCCGACGATCGTCGAGATCACCAATCTCGTCAAGCGCTTCGAGCGCCGCCGCGGGTTCCGGGTCGAGCACGTCGACGCGGTGACGGACGTGTCCCTGACGTTGCGCAAGGGCGAGGTGACCGCGCTGGTGGGCCAGAGCGGGAGCGGCAAGTCGACGATCGCACGGATCATCACCACGATCGAGTCGCCGACCTCCGGGCAGGTGCGCTACCACCCCGAGGGCGGCGGCGAGCCATGGGACATCACCCGGCTGAACCGCAAGCAGCGCAGGGTCTACGGCAACGCCGTCCAGTACGTGTTCCAGGACCCCTACGCCGCGCTGAACCCGGCCCTCACCGTCGCCTACCAGCTGTCGCGGCCGCTGCAGAACTACCGCGGCATGACCAAGCAGCAGGCGCTGGACGCCGCCGCCGAGCTGCTGGAGCAGGTGGGGCTGACGCCGGCGGCCGCGTATCTGGCGCGACTCCCGCACGAGCTCTCCGGCGGCCAGCGGCAGCGCGTGGTGATCGCCCGGGCGCTCGCGCCCGACCCGACGCTGCTGATCGCCGACGAGCCGATCGCGAGCCTCGACGTCTCGATCCGCGCCGAGATCCTCGAGCTGCTGCAGTCGCTGGTGCTGCGGCGTGGTGTCGGGATGCTGTACATCACGCACGACCTGCTCTCGGCACAGATGCTCGCCGATCATGCGATCGTGCTGCAGAACGGGCAGGTGCAGGAGCAGGGCCCGGCCAAGGAGGTCATCGAGAACCCGCAGGCGGGCTACACCCGAGAGCTCCTCGACGCCATCCCCAACCCCTTCCAGGACCGCTCCGTGGCGTGAGCCGAGCGGAACCACCCGCTCGTCAGCGTCGTTGAGCCAGGTGCATGCGCATCACGCAGTCCACACGACGGGAGCACGATCATGGGATTCCTGGACAGGCTCTTCGGGCGCAACGAGTCCTACCAGCCGGGCGGCACGCCGCGCCACGTGACACCGATGACCCCGGACGATCGCGCCGTGGACCGGTACCGGTACCTGCTGCGCACCGCGCCGCCGGACCAGGTCGAGCAGGCGCACGCCGAAGCCTTCGCCAGGCTGACACCGGAGCAGCGCACGCAGGTGCAGGCCGAGCTCGGCTCTGCCGTCCCCGCCGCAGAACGACCGGCGACGGACTCGCCGACCGACCTCGCCCGCAGCGCCACCCGCGCCGAGGTGCGGGAGCCGGGCACGCTCGAGCGCACCTTCGGCGGCCGTGACGACCAGGGCTTCGGCAGGGGCGGGGCCGGGTTCGGCGGGGGCCTGCTCGGGACCGTGGCAGGCGTGGTGATCGGGACCGCCGTCGCGCAGTCGATGTTCGGTGCCGCCTTCGCCGACCCCGCGGCCGAGTCACCCACCGACGCCCAGTCGGACGGCGGCGGCGAACCGGGCAGTGAACCGGGTGGGAGCGAGGCAGGCGGCGACGGCGGAGCCGCCGGCGCCACCGATGCCGGCGCCGTCGAACCGGGCGGGTTCGACCCGGGCGCGTTCGACGCCGGCGGCTTCGATGCGGGCGGCTTCGACGGCGGCTTCTGAGGCGCCGCGTCCGCGTCCCGCGGGAGCCCCGGCGAGGTCAGCCCTCGAACGCCTGCTTGATGTCGTCGAGCTCGCCCTCGACGAGGTTGGTGCCGATCAGGTGCCCGCTCTGGCCGCGGAACCGCTCGGCCAGCCGGTCGAGGTCGCTGTCGGAGGAGACGACGAACAGCGCGGAGGTGCCGGGCACGACCTCCTTGCCGATGTTGTCGAGCTGGTCGGAGCTGATCCCGACCCCCTCCATCTTCTTGCGCAGGATGTTGACCGCCGCACCGGCAGCGGCGCCGATCATCGGCAGGAAGATCAGCGAACCGATCACGGTCCCGATCAGCGCGCCCCAGCCGGCGGCGCGCCACTCGTCACGGTTCTCGTACTTGACCTTGGGCTGGTCCGCACCGAGCGGCCACTCGATGACCGCGTAGTCCTCGACCTTGATGAGCTTCTCGCTCCACGCCTGCTTGAGCGTGGTCGCGGCGGTCTCGGCTCCCTCGGGGGTGCCGAACTTCCAGGCTGTGAACGTGGTCATCGTCGTGCCTTCATCGGAACGGATGGGCACCAGTGTCTCCTGTGTCATGGCAGCACCGCAGCCGAAATCCCTGGCAACCTGAGGAGATGACGACCCACGATGCCGCCAGCCCCGAGGCACTCGCGACCCTCGCGGCCAGTCATGGCCTGACGATCGACGTGGACTCGGTCCGCCTCAACGAGGCGGGCCTCGACTACCGGGTGGCCTACGCCACCGCCGCCGACGGCGGAGCCTGGGTCCTGCGTGTGCCTCGCCGACCGGGGATGGCTGAGTCGATGGGTCGGGAAGCGGCCGTGCTGGCGCTGGTGCGCCGGCACCTCGCGGTCGCCGTGCCGGACTGGCAGGTCGCCGCGGAGGACCTGATCGCGTACCCGCTGCTGCCGGGGTCGCCCGCGCTCACGCTCGGTGCGAACGGGCACCCGGTGTTCCACGTGGACGCCGCCTCGGAGCGCTACGCGATCGAGATCGGGCGACTGATGGCCGCGCTGCACGCGATACCCGCCGAGGAGGTCCGGGCGGCCGGCGTAGAGGTCCTCGGCCCGGAGCAGGTGCGTGCCGAGCGGCGGGGCGAGTACGACCGGGTCGCCGCCGAGTTCAGCGTCGCCGATCACCTGCGCACCCGCTGGGAGACCTGGCTCGACGACGACTCCACCTGGCCGAGCTTCACCGTGTTCAGCCACGGCGAGCTGTACCAGGCGCACGTGCTCGTGGACGCGCAGGAGCGGGTCACCGGCGTCCTCGACTGGACGACCGCCGGCGTCGAAGACCCCGCCCGAGACCTGATGTACCAGCAGATGACCGCACCGCCCGAGGTCTTCGACCTCACGGTCAGCACCTACCGCGAGGCCGGCGCCCGGACCTGGCCCGGCCTCGCCCAGCACTGCGCCGAGCTCAGCGCCTTCGGACCCGTCGGCTACGGGATCTACGCGCTGACGACCGGCAAGCCCGAGCACCGCGACGCCGCGCAGGCGCTGCTCGACCCGCAGGAGTAGCACGCCGCACGCCCTGACTAGGCGGTCCGGAGGATCTTCTCCATCTTCTTCCCGCCGGCGACCTCGTCGACGAGCTTGTCCATGTACCGGATCTTCTGCATCAGCGGGTCCTCGATGTCCTGCACCCGGTACCCGCAGATCGAGCCGGTGATGAGGGAGGCCGCCGGGTTGAAGGCAGGCGCCTCGGCGAAGAACGTCTCGAGGTCCACCTCGGTGTCGATCACCCTGCGCAGGCCGTCCTGGTCGTAGCCGGTGAGCCAGGTGATGACCTGGTCGACCTCGGCCTGGGTGTGCCCCTTGCGCTCCGCCTTGGCGACGTAGTGCGGGTAGAAGCTCGCCAGGGTCATCCGCCTGATGCGCTCGGTCGCCTCGGGCTGCGCGTGCATCGCCATGGTCGGCAAGGGTACGCGCGGCGAGGCGAGGGACGGCGTCAGTCGCCCTTGACGTTGACGATCTGCCGCAGCGTGTGCCGTACCTCGACGAGCTCGGCCGCATCAGCCATGACGACGTCGATGTCCTTGTACGCCTGCGGGATCTCGTCGAGGAAGGCGTCCGTGTCCCGGTACTCGATGCCCGCCATCGCCTCCCGGAGCTGGTCACGGGTGAACGTCTTGCGGGCCTTGGTCCGCGAGTACACCCGCCCTGCACCGTGCGGCGAGGAGTTCAGCGAGACGGGGTTCCCCAGGCCGCTGACCACGTACGACGCCGTGCCCATCGATCCCGGGATCAGGCCGGGCCGACCCGCCTCGGCGTTGATGGCTCCCTTCCGGGAGACCCACACCTGCTGGCCGAAGTGCCGCTCCTGCTCGGTGTAGTTGTGGTGGCAGTTGATCCGCTCCGCCTCGGCCACCTGCTCGAGCCCCACCCACCTCCGCAGGTCCTCGGCGACCCGGTCCATCATCTCCTCGCGGTTGAGGAGCGCGAAGTGCTGCGCCCACCGCAGCTGCCGGATGTAGGTCGAGAACTCGTCGGTCCCCTCGACCAGGTAGGCGAGATCCCTGTCCGGCAGCGAGACACCCGACCGCTCGCACAGCTGCCGGGCGACCGTGATGTGGTGCTGGGCGATCTTGTTGCCCACACCCCGCGAACCGGAGTGCAGGAACAGCCAGACCCGATCCCGCTCGTCCAGGCCCACCTCGATGAAGTGGTTGCCCGAGCCGAGCGTCCCGAGCTGCAGCTCCCAGGTCCGCGCGTACGACGCCGGATGGAAGCCGGCCTCCTCAGCCGACGCCCGCAGCTCCTCGATCCGCCGCTGCGTGTGGTCTCGGGTGATCCGCCGGTTGTACGCCCCGGCCGACACCGGCACCGACCGCTCGATCTGCTGCCGCAGGGCGGCCCGGTCGTCGGGGAGGTCACCGACACCGAGCTCGGTCCGGACCGCGATCATGCCGCACCCGATGTCGACGCCGACGGCGGCCGGCATCACCGCACCCAGTGTCGGGATGACCGAACCCACCGTCGCGCCGAGACCGAGGTGCGCGTCCGGCATCAACGCCACGTGCGGGTGGATGAACGGCATCGTCGCAGTCCGCTCGGCCTGCTCCCGGGTGGCGGGCTCGAGCAGGCTCGCCCAGCTGAGGAGCTTGTCGTTGATCGTGTCCATGCGAGATCCTCCACCTCCACCGGAGACGACAGCGCCGCCCACCCGCCGAGGGTGGACGGCGCGATCGGGCAGGCTCAGAAGTTGATCATGTGGCCCGAGATGCCGTGGAAGGCCTCCTTGACCGCCTCGCCCAGGGTCGGGTGGGCGAAGATGACGCGGGAGACCTCATCAGCGGTCAGGTCCCAGGTCTGGGCGACGTTGATCGCCGGCAGCAGCTCGGTGACGTCGGGACCGATCATGTGGGCGCCGAGGATCTCGTTGTACTGGGCGTCGGCGACGATCTTGACGAACCCGACGCCATCGCCGAGACCCTGCGCCTTGCCGTTCGCGCTGAACGGGAAGCTCGCGACCTTGACCTCGTGGCCGGCGTCCTTGGCCTGCTGCTCGGTCAGACCCATCGAGCCGATCTGCGGGTGGCAGTAGGTGGCGCGCGGGATGAACCGGTAGTCGATCGCCATCGTCTCGGCGCCCGCGATCGTCTCCGCGGCCACGATGCCCTGCGCCTCGGCCACGTGGGCGAGCATGAGCTTCGCGGTGACGTCACCGATCGCGTACACGTGAGGGACGTTCGTGCGCATGAAGTCGTCGATCTCGATGGCGCCGCGCTCGGTGAGCTTGACGCCGACGGCATCCAGGCCGAAACCCTCGGTGCGCGGCGCGAACCCGATCGCCGAGAGCAGCCGGTCCGCCTCGAGCACCTGCTGGTTCTCGCCCGCGGTCACGGTCACCTTGACGCCCGACCCCGTGTCCTCGACCGTCTCGACCTTGGTGCCGGTGAGGACCTTCACACCGAGCTTCTTGTAGTGCTTGGCGAGCTCCTTGGACACGTCGGCGTCCTCGGTCGGCACCATCCGGTCGAGGAACTCGACGATCGTGACGTCCACACCGAAGTTGGCCATCACGTAGGCGAACTCGACGCCGATCGCGCCGGATCCGGCGATGATGATCGAGCCCGGCAGCTCCGGGTCGAGGATCTGCTCCTCGTAGGTGACCACGTTCTTGCTCACCTCGACGCCCGGGAGCATCCGCGTCACGGAGCCGGTCGCGATGATGAGGTCGTCGAAGGTCAGCTGGGTCGTGGCGCCGTCATCGGCGGCGACGTCCATCGAGGTCGCGCTGGTCAGCGTGCCCCAGCCGTCGATCTCGGTGATCTTGTTCTTCTTCATCAAGAAGTGGACGCCCTTGACGATGCCGGCCGAGACCTGGCGGCTGCGGGCGTGCGTGGGTGCGTAAGACATCGTGGCGTCGCCCTCGATGCCGTACTTCGCCTTGTCGTGGATCAGCGTGTGCGCCAGCTCGGCGTTCTTCAGCAGCGCCTTGCTGGGGATGCAACCGACGTTGAGGCAGACACCGCCCCAGTACTTCTTCTCGACCACAGCGACGGACTTGCCGAGCTGGGCTGCGCGGATGGCGGCGACGTAGCCACCGGGGCCCGCGCCGAGGACGACGACGTCATAGTGTTCGGTCACGTCTCCGAGCCTATCGCCGCAGCGTTGAGGTGACAGCGTGGCTTGGGACACATCGACGACGGCGCCGGGCCGGCGCCGTCCTCACCTCACCCGGCTCGTCAGTCGAACAGCTCGCTGAGCCAGTTCTCCCTGCGACGGCCACCGCGGCGCTGACCGTAGTAGCGCGAGTCGTCCGGCGAGGGCGCCGAGGGAGCCGAGAACGCCTCGTAGCGCCGGTCCCGGCCGTAGCCGGCGCGCGGGTCCTGGACGTACTGGACCGGCGCGGGCTGGTCCTGCGGCGGCGGTGTGCCGTACGCGGGCTGCGGACCGGGCGGCGGTTGCTGCAACGAGCGCTCGATGATCTTGTCGAGCTCACCGCGGTCGAGCCACACGCCCCGGCACTGCGGGCAGTAGTCGATCTCGATACCGCTCCGCTCGCTCATCACCAGGGTGGTGCCGTCGGTGGGGCACTGCATGGGTCATCGCCTCCTTGTCCGGTGCCGGTACAACGCGTCCGCCGCGGCGAGGGTTCCGCCGGGCGTCACGCCGCCCGGGTCTGCTCGCGCACCTGGCGCTTGATGCGGCCGAGCATGCCCGCCATGCCGCGCAGGCGGAGCGGGCTGACGGCGCGGTCGAGGCCGAGCCGGTGGGAGACGTCGTCCGGGACCGCGAGCACCTCGGCCGCGGTCAGCCCCGCCAGGCCGTCGGAGAGGATCGCTGCGAAGCCGCGCGTCGTGGGGGACTCGCGGGGAGCGGTGAGCAGCACGCGGACGGGAGAGTCAGGCCCGGGCGAGGCGCCGCCGTCGGCCGAGCCCTGCTCGCCGACCTCCACGGTGAGGAACACCGGTGACTGGCACTCGGGCACCGGCTCGAGCAGGTCGGGGTGGTCGGCGTACCTCTCCGGCAGCTCCGGCAGGCTCTCCGCGAACTCGAGCAGCAGCTGCAGCCGGTCGGGCTCGGTGAGTGCCTGGAAGTCGTCGACGATCGCGGCGAACGCGCTCGGCAGGTCGGCTCCGGAAGTCATGACGGGAAGCCTACGGCGGTCAGCGCTGCGACGCCGTCCCGGGCACGGTGCCGGGCTCGTTGCCGGTCGCGATCGGGACGCGCACGGCGTTGCCCCACTCGGTCCAGGAGCCGTCGTAGTTCTTGACGTCGCCGAACCCGAGCAGGTGCTGGAGCACGAACCACGTGTGCGAGGACCGCTCGCCGATGCGGCAGTAGGCGATGACCGGCTGGCTGGGGTACAGCCCCTTCTCCTCCTGGTAGATCGCCTCCAGCTCGGCGCGCGAGCGGAAGGTGCCGTCCTCGTTCGCGGCGCGTGCCCAGGGCACCGACTGCGCACCGGGGATGTGGCCGCCCCGCAGCGCCCCCTCCTCGGGGTAGTCCGGCATCGTGGTGCGCTCCCCCGAATACTCGGGGGCGGACCGCACGTCCACGAGCTGACCGCCGAGGAAGTCGAGGACCTCGTCCTTGAAGGCGCGGATCGCGGCGTCGTCCCGCTCCACCACGGGGTAGTCCGTGGGCACCGGCGTCGGGACCTCGGTGGTGATCTCACGGCCCTCGGCGATCCAGGCCGCCCGACCGCCGTCGAGCAGTCGCACGTCCTCGTGGCCGAAGAGGGTAAGCACCCAGAGCGCGTACGCGGCCCACCAGTTGTTCTTGTCGCCGTACAGCACCACGGTGCTCTCGCGCGCGACGCCGCGCGAGCCCAGCACGGTGGCGAGCGTCGCGCCGTCGACGTAGTCGCGGCTGACCGGGTCGTTGAGGTCGGTGTGCCAGTCCAGGTGGACGGCGCCGGGGATGTGCCCGGTGGAGTACAGCAGCACGTCCTCGTTGGACTCGACCACGACCAGGCCCGGGTCGCCGAGGTGCTCGGCCAGCCAGGTGGTGGAGACGAGGCGCTCCGGGTGGGCGTACTCGGCGAACTTGGCGGAGGAATCGACAGGAAGACCCATGCGCCCAGTCTGACACCGCCCACCACCACCGCCCGTTCGAGGTGATCGGGTACCACCTGCTGGTCCTCGATCACCTCCACCCGGGGTAGGTGTGGCTAGAGCACCTTCGACAGGAAGGCCTGGGTGCGGGGCTCCTGAGGGTTGGCGAGCACCTCGCGGGGGTCGCCCTCCTCGACGACGAGGCCGTCGTCCATGAAGATCAACCGGCTGCCGACCTCGCGCGCGAACCCCATCTCGTGGGTGACGACCATCATCGTCATGCCCTCGTGGGCGAGGGTGCGCATCACCTCGAGGACGTCGCCCACGAGCTCGGGGTCGAGCGCCGAGGTCGGCTCGTCGAACAGCATCATGTCGGGGTTCATCGACAGCGAGCGAGCGATCGCGACCCGCTGCTGCTGACCTCCGGACAGGTGCGCGGGGTAGGCGTCCTCGCGGTCGGCGAGACCGACCTTCACCAGGTTGTCGCGGGCCACCTGCTCCGCCTCGGCGCGGCTGCGACCGAGGACGCGCTGCTGCGCGAGGCACAGGTTGCCGAGCACGGTCATGTGCGGGAACAGGTTGAACTGCTGGAAGACCATGCCGATGCGGGTGCGCACCCGGTCGACGTCGACCTCGGGGTCGAGGATGTCGATGCCCTCGATGAGGATCTGCCCGCTCGTGGGCTCCTCGAGGAGGTTGACCGAGCGCAGCAGCGTGGACTTGCCCGAGCCCGACGGGCCGATCACGCACACCACCTCACCGGGGCGGACGGTCAGCGAGATGCCCTTGAGGACCTCGTGGTCGCCGAAGCTCTTGTGGAGGTCACGGATCTCGATCGCCGGCGCGTCCGGATGGACGCGCTCGCGCGGTGTCTCGTCGGTGCTCATCGGGACCTCGCCAGTCGTCGTTCCAGGTAGGCGGCGAACCGTGTCAGCGGGATCGTCACCACCAGGTACAGCATCGCCGCCATCAGCAGCACGGTGCTGTTCCCCGTCCGCGACGCCTCGTCGCGCGCGAAGACGGTCAGCTCCTTGAGGAACGGGGTGGTCCCGACGATGAACAGCAGCGAGGTGTCCTTCAGCAGCAGCACGAACTCGTTGGTCATCGGTGGGATCGTGATGCGGAAGCCTTGCGGCAGCACCACGAACATCATGGTGCGGAACGAGGACATCCCCAGCGAGCGGGAGGCCTCGGTCTGACCCTTGGGCACCGCCTGGATGCCGGCACGGATCACCTCGGCCATGTAGGCGCCCGCCACCAGGATGAGTCCGAGCAGCCCGGAGCCCACCGGTCGGAACGGCACCTGAATGCCCAGCGCGATCGGGAGCATGTAGCCGATCGCGAAGATCGTCAGCAGCGCGGGTACGCCACGAAACAGCTCGATGTACCCGGTCGCGAACCACCGGTAGGGGCCGATGCTCGAGAGCTTCATCAGGGCCAGCAGGATGCCGAGGAACAACCCCCCGGCGAACGCGATGAGCGTGAACAGCAGCGTGTTGCGCAGCGCGATCGTGACGATCTCGGGGAACTGATCGGCCGCGATGTCCCAGCGCAGGAACTGGCTCTCGACGCGCTGCCAGTCCGTCGTCAGCAGCGCGACCGCGATGACCGCGACGAACAGCGCGTACAGCGCGAGCCGCACCACGCGACGGCGGGTGCTGCGACGCATCGCCATGAGATGCCGCTCAGCCCTCGGTGGAGAAGTAGGAGTCGTACAGCTCCTGGTAGCTGCCGTCGTCGCGCATCGTCTGCAGGGACTCGTTCACAGCGGCGAGCAGGTTCGGGTTGCTGTCCTTGCCGAACGCGAACCCGTAGCTCTCCTCGGTGTCGTACTCCTCGACGATCACGTACGCCGGGTCGTCCTGGGCGTGGGTGACGTTGACGGGCAGGTCCTGCAGGATCGCGACGACCTGGCCCGCCTGCAGCGCCGGCCACATCTCGGCGTCGCCCGGGAAGCTGATGAGCTCGGCCTCCGGCGCGTTCTCCTGCGCGTAGGCCTCACCGGTGGTCGTGGCCTGCACGGCGACCGGCTGACCCGCGAGGTCGTCGATCCCCTGGATCCCGGAGTCGGCGGCGACCAGCAGCGACTGCAGCGAGTCGTAGTAGGGGTCGGAGAAGTCGAGGTTCGCCTGCCGCTCCTCGGTGATCGTGATCGCCGAGGCCCCCATGTCGCACTGCCCGGAGGCGTACGCGGTGCCGGACTGGATGCCGTCGAAGGAGACGTCCTGCACGGACAGCTCCAAGCCCAGGTCCTCGGCGATGGCCTGCGCGAGGTCGATGTCGAACCCGCTGTACCCGCTGGGCGCGGAGCTGTCCTCGATCTCGAACGGCGGGTACGGGACCTCCGAGCACACGGTCAGGGTGCCTGCCGTGACGAGCTCAAGCTCGTCGGTCGCGGCTCCCTCGTCACCGGTGCCGCCCTCGCCCCCCTCGGACCCGCCGCAGGCGGTGACAGCGAGCGATGCGGTGGCCGCGATGACGGCGACCTGGATGAAGCGACCGGTACGGGACATGGATTCCTCCTCGACGCAGCAGACGGAAGTATCCCGTCCGCGTTGGGGCGATCGTAGGGCACCGCGTGTTACCTCGAGATTGCCCCGCCAGGCCGAGACCGGGTTGTGACCCAAGCCAAGCGGTCGGGCGTAGGTTTTCGTCGTGGAGCCGCTCACCCTCGCGATCGGAGCCCTCGCCGCGATCGTCGTCGCCTCCGTCTTCTCGCGCCGCACCGGCATCGCGACCCCGCTGGTGCTGCTCGTCATCGGCATCGTCGTCGGGTTGATCCCGGTCGTGCCCGACATCGAGCTGGAGCCCGACTGGATCCTCGTGGGCGTTCTGCCGCCGCTGCTCTACGCCTCCGCCGTCCGGGTCCCGGTGATCGACCTGCGCCGCAACGTCGCGATGATCGGGTGGCTGTCGGTGCTGCTGGTGATCGCCTCCGCCCTGGCCATCGGCGGCCTGGTCCACTGGCTGGTCCCGGAGATCCCGTTCGCCGCCGGGGTGGCGCTCGGCGCCGTGATCAGCCCCACCGACGCCGTGGCCGCGACCTCGATCGGCAAGCGGCTCGGCCTGCCGCCGCGGCTGATGACCGTGCTCGAGGGCGAGAGCCTTCTCAACGACGCCTCCGCGCTCGTGCTGCTGCGCACCGCCGTCGTGGCCGTGACGGCGGCGTCCTTCAGCCTGGGCGACGCAGTCTGGGAGTTCGCCACGGCGGTGGCGATCGCCGTCGCCGTCGGTCTCGTCGTCGGGTACGCGAGCGTGTGGCTCCGTTCGCGCTTGCAGGACCCTGTGCTGACGACGGCGGTCAGCTTCGTGGTTCCCTTCCTCGCCTTCCTGCCCGCCGAGGAGGCGGAGGCCTCCGGCGTGGTGGCCGTGGTCGTGGCGGGCCTGGTCACCGGGCACCTGGGTGCGAGGAAGTTCACGGCGCGCGAGCGCACGACCGAGCACACCAACTGGAACACGCTGCAGTTCCTCATCGAGAACGGTGTGTTCCTCCTGATGGGGCTCGAGCTGCACGTGCTGCTCCTCGACCTCGAGTCCTCGGGCGCCGACGCCGGCACGGTGATCCTTCTCGCCGTGGTGGCGCTGCTGACCCTGCTGGTGCTGCGCACGGCCTTCGTCGCCGTGCAGGTGCTGGCCGAGCGACGCCGCCGGCCACAGCTCGCCGAGCGGCGCGAGCAGATCGACGACCTCGCCGAACGCATCGAGAGCTTCCCCACCCAGGACGAGCGTGGCGAGCGCCGGGTCTCGATGTTCCGCCGCAGGGTCGCCCGCGGCCAGGCGGACCTCGACTTCTACGCCCGCGAGCCGATCACCGCCCGGGGCGGCGTGGTGATCTCGTGGGCCGGGATGCGCGGTGTGGTCACGCTGGCGGCGGCGCTGAGCATCAGCGCCGAGGTGCCGCAGCGCACGCTGCTGGTGTGCGTCGCGTTCACGGTGGCCGTGGTCTCGCTGCTGCTCTACGGCGGCACCCTGCCCTGGGTGATCCGCGCGCTGCGCGTGCGCGGCTCCGACCCCGGCGCGGCGCGCACCGAGCTCGAGTCCCTCATGACCGATCTGAGCGAGGCGGCGGTCGCCTCGGTCGGTGGCCCCGACCAGCTGGTGCTCGACGGCAAGACGCTCGACCCCGAGCTGCTCAGCGAGGTCACCACCCGCTTCCGAAAGCTGCGTGAGGGACGCCTCGGCACGGGCGGCTCGCGCGACCTCACCCGACGCCAGCAGCTGCAGCTCGTCCGACGGGCCTACGTCGACGCCATGCGCGAGGCCCTGCACGAGGAGCGCGCCATCGGCGCCTACACCACGGCCGCGCTCACCGAGGCCGAGCGGCTGCTGGACTCCGAGGAGCTCAGGCTGGAGCGCTGATCGAGTTCGTGCGGCGGTACTGTGACCGGGATCCGGTGACCGAAGGGAAGCGTCTGTGGCCGTCACCATTCGCGATGTCGCGAAGCTGGCGGGTGTCTCCTTCAAGACGGTCTCCAACGTCGTCAACGACTTCCCTCATGTGGCACCAGCCACCCGGGAGCGGGTTCTCGCCGCCATCGACGAGCTCGGGTACCGCCCCAACCAGGCTGCGCGTCACCTGCGGCACGGCACGTCAGGCTTTCTCGGTCTGGTGCTGCCCGACGTCGTCAACCCCTACTTCTCGACCCTGGCCTCGCTCGTGGGGCAGAGCGCGAAGAAGCGTGGCTGGGCGGTGGTCATCGAGGAGACCGGCGGTGAGACCGAGCGGGAGCAGGAGGCGGTCGACGAGCTGAGCTCGCGCCTGGTCGACGGCGTCATCCTCTCCCCGATCTCCACGCCGAGCGAGGCGATCGAGGCGCGTCTCGGGTCCACCCCGATCGTGCTGCTGGGAGAGCGCGCCGAAGATGTCGCGACCGATCACGTCGGGATCGACAACGCCCGCGCGGGCCGGCTGCTGACCGAGCACCTGATCGCCGCCGGCGCCCGACGCATCGCCGCGATCGGCTATCGCGACGACGGAGTCGGCACCGGTGGGCAGCGCTGGGTCGGGCACGTGCAGGCCCTGCAGGCTGCCGGACTCCCCGTGCGGCCCGGCCTCGCCGTGCAGGTGCCCGCGTACGACCGGCCGCAGGGGGCACGGGCGATGCGGGAGCTGCTGGACCGGGACCCTGACATCGACGGTGTGATCGGCATGAACGACCTCCTCGCGCTCGGCGCGCTCCGTGCGCTGCACGACCACGGAGCAGCCGTCCCGGAGCAGGTGATGGTCGCCGGCTTCGACGACTCCGAGGACGGGCGGTTCGCCCACCCGAGGCTGACGTCGGTCTCCCCCGATCTCACGTTGCTCGCGCACGAGTCGGTGACCACGCTGCTGCGGCGCATCAAGGAGCCGACGGCTGAGCCGCGTCACGTCAGGATTCCCTTCACCATCGCCGCTCGCGAGAGCACGGCGCGGCGCTAGGTGTTTTTCCCGACACCTTGTGAACGGCTGAGGTGAGCGAAAACCTCCGGGAACGATGTGGGTAACCACACTCACGTTCGTTCCACGGAGGTCTTCGTGACTCACGCTAACGCGCCTTTCACCCCCGAGGGCCGGGCTCGCCTGGCCCGCTTGATCGTCGAGGAGGGTTGGAGCGTGCGCCGGGCTGCGGAACGGTTCCAGTGCTCACCGGCGACGGCTTCGAAGTGGGCTCGTCGTTATCGAGCAGGGCTGCCGCTGACGGATCGGCCCTGCCGGCCCCGGACCTCGCCTGCGCGTTCCTCGCAGCATCTGGATCGGCGGATCATCGCGTTGCGGTTCACCAGGCGGTGGGGACCGCACCGCATCGGTTACCACCTGCACGTGCCGCGCTCCACGGTCGGGCGGGTGCTGGCCCGCTACCGGATGCCGCTGCTGCACCACCTCGACCAGGCCACCGGTCTGCCGGTCCGCAAGGCCAAGGCAGTGCGCTACCAGAAGGCCGTGCCCGGTGAGCTGGTGCATGTCGACATCAAGAAGCTGGGCCGGATCCCCGATGGAGGCGGGCACCGCAAGCTCGGACGCACCCTCGGCAACCGCAACAACAAGAAGCGCGGACTGGGCTACGCGTTCCTGCACCACGCCGTCGATGACGCCACCCGACTGGCCTACTCCGAACAGCTGGGCGATGAGCGCAAGGAGACCGCTGCCGGATTCTGGATCCGAGCCCGCGCTTTCTTTGCCGAACACGGCATCACCATCACCGCGGTGATGACCGACAACGGCTCCTGCTACCGCTCAGGCACCTTCGCCCAAGCCTTGGGCGAGGAGGTCAAGCATTACCGCATCCGGCCCTACCGCCCGCAGACCAACGGCAAGGTCGAGCGGTTCAACCGAACCCTGGCATCGGAGTGGGCCTACGCCGCCACCTACGCCTCCGACGCAGCCCGAGCCGCCACCTACCAAGACTGGCTCCATCACTACAATCACCACCGCCCCCACATCGGCATCGAAGGCTCAACCCCCGCCGACCGCGTTCACAACCTCACGGGGAAGAACGGCTAGTCGTCCACGCTCCGGCCCTCGAGGTGGCCGATGCTCTGCACCCCGCCGCTGCGGAGGCCGACGGCGTAGTGCCAGCCGTCGAGCGCGCCCGGTGCCGTGAGGTCGATGCGCCCCTGCGTGGTGGCCGTGAACACGCGCGACCATCCGAGGCCGCGATCGACCCAGACCGCGATGGCGTTCCCGTCGAGCGCGAGCGCCCACCGGTCACCGGGCTGCAGCCGTCCGTTGCCGCAGCAGGCGTTGGTGAGCTGGCCGTCGATCATCAGGTCGACCCCGTGCTGGCCACCGATGCCGGTCCAGGCCATCACGTAGTTCTCCTCGTCCTTCACGAGGCCGACGAACTGCGAGTCCGGCGTGATGCCGTTCTCGCCGAACCTCCCGTGCTCGACGACGACGACCGCCTGGTCGCTGAGCGGACCGGACCCGTGCGCGACCAGACCGAAGTACGGGCTGGGCGCCTGCGCCTGCAGCGACCCGCCCCCGAGCGTGAGCTGCGGCAGCACCCGGTTGTCCAGGGGCTGGTGCAGCGAGTACTCGGCGATGCTGTCCTCGGAGAAGTCGTCCGCGACCCCGATCGCGGGGTAGGCGGCGGGGTCGAACGCCACGATCGAGGCGCTGCTCGCCTGGATCGCGTGCCCGGCCCAGCTCGCCGTCGCGGTGAAGGTCGCCGACTCCCCGGGGGACACCTCGCCCTGCGCCGCGACCGTGAACGCGACGTGCCTCGCCTCGCCGGGTGCCAGCGACGCGACGGTCGCCGACTCGGCTGCGGACGCCGTCCACCCTGCGGCCGGGGCCAGCCCGAGCTCGACGCCCTCGACGACCTCGGCGGTGTCGTTCACGACCGAGACCAGAACGGTGCCGGTGCCCGTGGCCGGCGAGATCGATGCCGCCGACTGGTACACCGAGACGCGGTGGTCTACCGCCGCGAAGGCGGGCCGCTCGTCGTCCACCGTGACGGTGCCGCCCACCAGCGTCGGAGCGAGGCCGTGCCGCCCGGAGCGCACGCCGAACACCGAGAGGCCGCCGCCGTCGCTGGCCAGGCGGAGCGTCGCGGTCTCACCCTCGCCGAGGGTGGCTGCGTCGATCGGCACGGCGATGCGGAAGCCGTACCGGTTCCCGAAGTCCGGCCCCAGCGAGCCGCGGGTGCGCCCCGCGAGCGCGAGCGGACCGTGAGGGTCGTCGGAGAGGAGGACGGCCGGCAGCTCGTGACCGTTGACGGTGACCGTCAGCTCGGCTGGATACCGCCGCGCGCTCGTGACGTGGTTGCGGTCGTAGACGCCCGCCGTCTGTGCCGAGGCGACCTCGAGCAGCAGGGTCGCCTCGGTCGCCTCGCCGCTGCGGATCACCTCGGGCACCGGCACCTCGTACTCGAAGTAGCCGCGGCCGTAGCCGCTCACCCAGTCCGCGGTCCCGTGGGAGGCGACCCCTCCGGTCCACTCGTGCGCGACGACGTCGGAGGGCGAGAAGCCCGTCTCGCCCTCGCGGGGTGGGGTGTCGTACGTGAGGTACTGCTCGGCGACGGTCTCGCCGTCGACCTCGAGCCAGAACCAGATGAACCCGTTCCGCACCCGCTCAGGTGCGGTGAGCGAGATCGTGCCCGCGTCCGAGACCGTGTACCGATCCGGGGCGATCGGCTGCGAGCCGCTGTCTGCCTCGGCGACCCACTCGCCGTCGTCGTCGTAACCACCGATCCGCCACCGCAGCTGCGCGTGAGCGAGGTCGAGGTCGCTGAAGTGACTGACCCGCACGGGCACATCGATCCGCTCGCCGCGCTCCAGGGTGTGCGCCGAGGGTGCCATGAGGGAGAGGGCGTCGTCACCCTGGAACATCTCGATCGTCCGCAGCGTCCCGGTGTGGTCCATGAACTCGGGCGAGTTCGGCTGCCTGTCGTACCGGAACGGGCTGTGGATCTCCTGCTCGGTCTCGGCGATCTGCACCCCGACATACCCGCTCAACGCCGGGTAGGCGCGGAACAGGCCCACCTCGTGCATGAACTGGCCGCCCTTGGTGGAGAACTCGGAGTTCAGCCAGGGCTGGCCCTCCTGCACGCCGTCGTTGAAGTTCCACGTGGAGCCGGGATGGATCTGCGGCTCGATGCTGTCGAGGAGCTGCTTCCACGCCCCGTAGCTGTCGAGGTAGAAGTGGAAGTCGTTCAGGTCGGTCGATCCCTGCAGGTGACCGTTCTGACAGCACGGTGAGTTGTCGACCACCAGACGTGACGGATCCAGCTCGCGCGTCAGGTCGACCATGCGCCGGACGTAGTCGAAGGCCGCGGGCGGGATCGGGTCCTGGAAGGGACGATCGGTCAGCCCCCACGACTCGTTGAACACCGTCCAGATCACGATCGACGGGTGGTTGTGGTCGCGCTGCAGCGAGCGGACCAGAAGATCCTCGAAGAGCTGCTCGGCCTGCGGGTCGCCCTGTGAGCCCCAGCCCGCGTTCGGCATGTCGTACCAGACCAGCATGCCCAGCTTGTCTGCCCAGTGGTAGTAGGCGGGCTCGTTGACCTTGAGGTGGTGACGCACCACGTTGAAGCCCAGGTCGCGAGCGTTGCGCAGGTCCAGCAGCATCGAGCCACGCCCCGGGTCGTCGACGGTGCCGGTGCGCAGATCCGGTCCGGCCGTCTCACCGGTGTAGGTGTACAGACCCCACGGGTTGTATCCCTGGTCGAGCACGCCACGCACGTAGAGCGGGCGGTTGTTCAGATGGATGTACTGGTACTCGCCGTCATGTCCGGGTGCCCAGTCGCGCTCGATCGAGCGCATCCCGAAGTAGGTCCGGACGCCGTCCTGGTTCAGCAGCTCGACGTCGGCCGTGTACAGAGCCGGGTCGTCGGGCTCCCACAGGTGCGGGTTCTCGATCGGGACCCGCACGCTGCCCTGCCCGTCCGACAGCGGGACCTTGACCCGTGCGTGCACCGTTGCGCCGTCCGGGCCGGTGATGGTCACCATGGCCGGCGGGCGGCCGCGCACCCCCTCGGCCGTCACGTCGATGGTCACGAAGGCCTCGGACGGCGTGCGGGAGTCCCCCTCGAAGGTCAGCTCCGGGGTGATGTGGGTCTGCGTCAGCCGCGCCCCACGCTGCGGCTCGATCCACACCGACTGCCAGATGCCGCCGACGTCGCTGAACCAGCCCTCGGCACCCGTGCCCGGCGCCTCGCCGGTCTGCTTGCCCTGCGGGTAGGGCGTGCTCGCACCGGTCGGCGGCGCCACCACCCGGATCGTCACGGTATGGGTCGATCCGGGCCGCAACCGTCCGAGATCCGCGGAGATCTCCGTGTAGCCGTCTCCCGAGTACGGCAGCACGGGCTCGCCGTCGAGCCAGACGGCGGCACCGTAGTCCGCGGCCCCGATCCGGAGGCGGACATCGTCGGAACGGGGGAAGTCCTCCGGCACCGTGAACGAGCGCTGGTACCAGACCGTGCCGCGGTAGTCGGCATGCGCACTGCGGAAGATCTCGTTGGTCGCGAGCTCCTCCTCGCCCCAGGCCGCGAGCGACGAGTACGAGAACGGCACCCGGATCGCCCGGTCGAGCTCGTGGCCGGGGTCGAACCACTGCTGGCCCTCTCCCACGTCGTCGGGGTCGAAGGCGAACGACCAGGTCCCGTTCAACGACAGCCACGCGTCGTCGGTGAAGGGACGCCGATCGGCATCCGGGCGCGGATACTCCGCGCGCGGGGGCGTGGTCTCACGGTGAAGCTCGAGCTCCACCGACTCCGACAGGGCGGTGGACGTGAAGGCGTAGCCCTCCTTCGCCGCCACCACCAAGGCGCTGGTGGCCGGCACGTCGACCAGCACGAAGCTGCCGTCCGCACCCGAGAGGGCGGCGGCATCGGAGCGCGAGGCGTGCACGGCGGCTCCCTCGATCGCCTCCCCGCTCTCGGCGTCGATCACGTGACCACGGACCGTCAGCGTCTGCTGCACAGCGCTCTCCTCCTGCTCCGGCCCGGTCGGCTCCCCCGGGCTCCTGACCGCACCGGCAACCGCCATCGGCAGCATCAGTGCGAATGCGGTGACGAATGTCGCGCCGGCCTTGGCACGAGACGCCCACGAGTTCTCGGACATGGTTCTCCTCACGTCATGCGGCCGCTGCCGCCTGGGTTCGCTCGTGCGGGATCACTGCTTGACGGCGCCGGCGATGCTGTCGACGAACTTGCGCTGCAGTGCGATGAAGACGGCCATGACCGGGACGAGCGCGATCATCGCGGCCGCCGCCAGACCGGACCAGTCGGTGCTGTACTCGCCCACGAAAGCCGTCATCCCGACGGCGAGCGTGCGCATGCCCGGTTCGCTGAGCGTGAAGACCAGCGGGAGCAGGTAGGTGTTCCAGGCGAACAGGAACGTCAAGATCACCACGGTGGCGGTGATCGGCCCGGACAACGGCAGCATGATCCGGAAGAAGATCCGGAACGGACCTGCGCCGTCGAGCCGGGCGCACTCCTCGAGCTCCTTGGGGAGCCCGCTGAAGTAGCCCGCATACAGCAGCGTCGCCGAGACGTGTCCGCCGGCACCCAGCCCGAGGATCACGCCGACGTAGGTGTTGAGCAGGCCCAGCTGGTCGGTCAGCTGCACGACCGGGATGATCGTGTATCCCTCAGGCAGGAAGAACGTCACGACGAAGATGCCGATGAGGAGCTTCTTGCCGATGAAGCGGTGACGCCCGAGCACGTACCCCGCGAGCGCGCTGCGCACGACGATCAGCAGCACGGTGCCCCCGGTAATGAGGACCGTGTTGAGGAAGTACCGATCGAAGCCGACCACTGTCCAGGCCCGGACGTAGTTCTCCCAGATCGGTTCGTCGGGGATCAGACCGAGACCCGAGCCGAAGATCTCCGGCTGCGTCTTGAGCGAGGCGGACAGCAACCAGACGAAGGGGTAGATCCACATCAGGGCGAGGAGCAGCAGGCCGACGAAGATCATGAGGTTGCCCGGCCGGGCGACGAGCATGCTCCATCGGCTCCGGGTGGCTGCGGGGACGCGGCGTCGTCTCATCTCATCGCTCCCGTCGCCCTGCGCGCCCATCGAACGCCGAGCGCCTGGGCGACCGCGATGCCCATCGTGATCAGCCCGAACAGCACCGCCGCAGCCGAGGCGTAACCCAGCTGTGGCACGGTCGCGCCGAACGCGGTGCGGAAGATGAAGATCTCGATGACCTCGGACGAGAACGCCGGACCGCCCGCGGTGAGCGTGTACAGCAGGTCGAAGACGTTGAGGGCACCCACGGTGTCGATGAGGGTGATGATCACCAGGAACGGGATGAGCAGTGGCAGCGTGATGTGGACGAACTCCCTGCCGGGCCCGGCGCCGTCGATCATCGCCGCCTCGTGGACCTCCTGCGGGATCGTCTGGAGCGCGGCGAGCCAGTAGATCATCGTGATACCCAGCCACTTCCACACCCACACCGCCGCCCCGCTGAACAGGGAGGTGCCCGTGTCGGCCACGAAGTTGACGGGCGAGTCGAGCAGACCCGACTCCACCAGCGCGAGACTGATCGGACCACCGGCGTCGAGCAGCAACGTGAAGGCGACGCCGATGATCGCCCCGGTGGTGACCACCGGCAGGAAGTACAGCGTCCGGAGGAACCCCTTGAACGGGGTGTTCCGGCGGTTCAGCAGCAGCGCGAGCACCAACGCGAGCCCGACCCGTAGCGGCACCGCGCACACCAGGAACACCAGCGAGTTCCGGAACGAGTTCCAGAACAGGTCGTCCGCGACCAGGCGCTCGAAGTTCTCGATGCCCACGAACGTGCCCTGATCGGCGAACCCGGGCCAGTCCAGCAGCGCGAACCACCACGACGCCACCAACGGGTACACGGTGTAGGCGCCGTACCCGAGGACCGTCGGCAGCAGGAAGAGGTAGATCCACCAGTCCTTGCGCAGCCGCCGCAGCACTCCGGGTGGGCGGCGGGCCGGGGCCGGCCCCGCGACCCTGTCCACGGACGTCGTCATCGTGACCTCTCTCGGCAGGACCTCAGCGCGCGTCATACGCCTCGATCGTGTAGTCGGACTCGGGCTCCCAGTTCGGGAAGACCCAGGCGTCGAGGTCGATGTCCACGCCGTCGGCCTGCACGGCCGCCAGCGCGCGCTCGCGCTCGACGCTGACCGCCTCGCGGTAGGTCCGCAGCTCGGCCGCGATATCGATGTCCGCACCGCTCAGTGCGGACTGGACGAGGATGCCGATCGTTGGCTGCACCGGCCGCATCTCGGCCGTGACGCGCCAGGCGTCCGGGTGACCGATCTCGGGCGACGGCGCGATGCGCACGTCCTCCGCGAAGCGCGCCACGCAGTCCCGGTAGGCCGGGTGCACGTCGGCGGTCTCCACGGCCTCGAGCAGCGCTGGCGGCTGGTCCATGGCGCTCGCGAGCGCAGCCTGGAAGTCCTGGCCCGTCATCTGCAGCAGCAGGTCGGCGGCCACCTCGGGATGCTCGGAGTCGACGGAGACCCAGAACACCCCACCCGACGGCGCGGACCGCACCGACGTGCGCTCCTCGTTCGGACGCGGGATGGACCAGCAGCCGAGCCCGCGCTCGACCACCTCCGGCGACTCGGTCACCAGGTCGCCGATGAACCACGGTCCCCACGGGAAGATCGCGCCCTCGCCGGCCGCCCACCGTGCGAGCGCGTCGCGCGGGATCATCGCCGGCGACGCCGGGTGCACCAGACCGTCCCGCTGCAACGACAGCAGGAACTCGACCGCGTCGACGAACGGCTGCGAGTCGTGCACGTACTCGCCCGTGGTCCAGTCGATCGGACCGGGGGCGCCGGCGGTCATGGCGAGCTGTGTGACGATCGCTGACAGGTAGTCGGGATTCTGCGCCGGCAGGAAGATCCCGGAGGCGTCCGTGCCCTCGGTGACCGCGCGCGCGACTGCCCGGAGGTCGTCCCAGGTGGTCGGCTCGTCGTCCGGATCGAGCCCGGCTTCCTCGAGGAGGGCGGAGTTGTACCAGGGGATGGTGGCGTGCTGGCGCGGGGAGAACAGCGGGAACGAGTACACCGAGCCGTCGAACCGATGGACCCCGTCGAAGAGCAGGTCCGCGATCGGGCTGCTGTCGAAGTCCGCGTGATCGCCCACAGGCTGGAACCAGCCCTCGCTGACCAGAGCCGCTGGTGCGGCGTCGAGGCCGGCGAGCGAGTGCACGTCAGGCAGCTGGTTGCTGCGCCGGGCGACCTGCAGCGCCTGTCCGAGGTCGGCTGCCGCCAGCTCGCGCCTCTCGACCGTCACCCCTGGATTGGCGCTGGTGTACGGGGTGAAGAGCTCGTCCTCGAGCATCTGGGTCAGCGGCCTGAACTGGTCCCACCACTGCAGGGCTCCTCCAGCCTCGCCGCTGTCGGTGCCCTGCTGGGCGCTCTGGCCGCCCCCGATACAGCTCGCCAGGACTGCGGCGAGGGCGCCGGCACCACCTGCGCCGAGAAACTGGCGACGGTTGACCGGCATGCGCCGGCGCGGAGCGCGGCTCGGGTGCTGCGTGCTCATGGAAACTCCTTCGTCTCGGTGAGTCCCCGCGCATGCGGAGGAAGCGATCGGCAGGCCACCGCACGGCGTTCCCGTGGGGATCGCCACGACAGCGCTGCCGGTAGCCGGGCCACGATGACCAGTCGTCATGCGGCCGTTCGATCGCCGAGTATTCACAGCGTTTACAACGTTGTCAAGAGCGACGGCCTAGCGACTTGACAACGTTGTAACGTTCGACCGTAAAGTGGTGAGCGGAGCGCCCGCCACCGCGCCGTCGAACCTGCGAGCCGCAGGTGCCCTTCGGCCCGCATCCTCATCGACACCGACCACCGTGTCCTCGATCGACACGATGCGTAGGCTTGACCCCGACGTGCTCGAGATCACGCTTCCGGCTGCGTCGTGAGGGTGCTGCGGATGGCCGGCGCCCCGTCGGCAGACGGCCACCACACGACCACAACAGAGAGAGCCCGATGACGATGACCCCGGCAAGCGCCCAGGACGGCACCTACCCCCGGCCCCAGCTCGTCAGGCCCGCACACGCGGCGCTCGACCGGCGGGTCGGGTTCGCCTACGACGACGACAACCGCGGCCTGGCCGAGCGCTGGCACACCCGCGCCGAGGTCTTCGACCGGGAGATCCAGCTGCCGTTCGCGCCGGAGTCGGATGCCTCAGGTATCGGTGACACCGACTTCCACCCGATCGTCTGGTACCGCATCCCACTGACGGCGGCCGACCTGGAGCGTGCGGGGTGGCACACCCAGGGCGACCGGCTGATCCTCCACCTCGGCGCCGTCGACCACTCGGCGGACGTCTGGGTCGACGGCGTGCACGTCACCCACCACGAGGGCGGCCAGACCGCCTTCAGCGTCGACATCACGGACGCGCTCGACGGCGACGGCGACCACGTGGTCACCGTCCGCGCCGAGGACGACCCGCTGGACGCGACGCTCCCCCGCGGCAAACAGGACTGGCACCGCGAGCCGCACGCCATCTGGTACCACCGGACCACCGGGATCTGGCGGACGGTCTGGCTCGAGGCCGTGCCCGCGTTGCACGTCCGCTCGCTCGCGTGGACGCCGGACGTCCCGGGTGCCGGCGTCCGGCTGGAGGTCGAGCTGAGCCGGCGTCCCAGCACGCCCGTCGGGGTGGACGTGACGCTGAGCCACGAGGGCGCCGCGCTCGCGCACGTGCGCGTCGAGGCGTCCGAGCAGACGGTCGTCGTCGACCTCACGCTCGCCGGTCAGCGCAACGGGCAGCACTACGAGCACCTGCTGTGGTCACCCGCGCACCCCCGCCTCATCGATGCCACGGTGACCATCGAGGGTGAGGTGAGCGACGCCGTCGGGAGCTATCTCGGGCTCCGGTCGGTCGGCACCGAGCACGGCCGGTTCCTGCTGAACGACCGCCCGTGCTACCTGCGGTCGGTGCTGCAGCAGGGGTACTGGCCGACGTCGCACTTCACGGCGCCCTCGCTCGACGCGCTGCGCGCCGAGGCGGAGCTGATCCGCGACCTCGGCTTCAACGCGCTGCGGATCCACCAGAAGGTCGAGGACCCGCGGTTCCTGTTCTGGTGCGACAAGCTCGGCCTGCTGGTGTGGGGCGAGACCGCCGGGGCGTACGAGTTCAACGACATCGCGGTGCAGCGGCTCACGACCGAGTGGCTCGCGATCGTGCGGCAGTACCGCTCGCACCCGAGCATCGTCACGTGGGTGCCCTTCAACGAGTCGTGGGGCATCCAGCATGGTGCGCACGACCCGCGGCAACGCGCCTACGCGACGGCCCTCGTGAACCTCACGCGCGCGCTGGACCCCAGCCGGCCCGTCATCTCCAACGACGGCTGGGAGCACACCGACTCGGACATGTGGACCATCCACGACTACGAGGGGCAGCGCGAGGTGCTGGCCGAGCGGTACGGCTCCCGCGCCTCGCTCGAAGCGATGGTGCGCGGGATCGGGCCGGCAGGACGGCGCATCTCGCTCACCGAGGTCGGCGAGGTGACCGCACCGATCATGCTCACCGAGTTCGGTGGTGTCTCGTTCGTGACCGGCGAGGTCCCCGAGGACAGCTGGGGCTACACGAGCGCCTCCGACGCGGCCGACTACGAGGAGCGGCTCCGGGCGATCCTCGAACCGGTGCACGCCGCCACCGAGCTGTCCGGGTTCTGCTACACGCAGATCACCGACACCCACCAGGAGACCAACGGCCTCTGCGACGCCCAGCGCCGCCCCAAGCTGCCGATCGAGACGCTCGCGGCGATCATCCGCGGCACGGACTGACCCCACACCCCGCTTTCAACACGATTCCGTCCACCGCCAGGTTTCAACACCTTTTCGTGCACGAACGGAATCGTGTTGAAAGCGGAGGGTGAACGGAATCGTGTTGAAAGCGGGGTTCAGGCGAGGTGGAAGACCTCGGGGATCGGGTGCCACCACTCGCCCTCGGCAGCCTCGGGGACCGGCTGCTGCATCGGGTCTGTGACGGTCCACCAGCGCTGCGACTCGGGGTCCGCGGCGATCGCGGCCATGTCGGCCTCGTAGTCGTCACCGACGTACTCGAAGTAGCTGAACAGCAGGTCACCGTGGCGGAAGATGCTGTAGTTCGTCACGTGCTGGCGCCGGAGCCGTTCGAGCACCGCGGGCCAGACGGCGGCGTGGACCTCCTCGTAGGCCTCGACGTGCTCGGGCCGGACGCGGATGACCTGCGCGACGCGCCTCATGACCCGACCGGGCGGACGCGCAGCCCCTGCATGCCGCCGTCGATCGCGATCGTGGTCCCCACCACGGCCCGCGACCGCGGCGAGACGAGGTTGGCCACCGCGTAGGCGACCTCGTCGGCCTCGACGAGCCGGCCCGTCGGCTGCCGTGCCGCCAGCGCGGCACGCTCGGCCTCGGGGTCGTCGGCCTTCGCGAGCAGGCGACCCACCCAGGGCGTGCTGACCGTGCCGGGATTGACGCAGTTGACGCGGATCCCCTCACGCACGTGGTCGGCGGCCATCGCCTGCGTGAGCGAGAGCACCGCACCCTTGCTGGCCGAGTAGAGCGCACGCTGCGGGAGCCCCGCGGTCGCGGCGATCGAGCAGGTGTTGGTGATGCTGGCGTTGTCGGAGCTCCGCAGGAACGGCAGCGCGGCGCGTGCCACCCGGACCATCCCGACGACGTTGAGGTCGAGCACGCGGTGCCACTCGTCGTCGTCGTTGTCCTCGATGGTCCCCTGCGCACCGATGCCGGCGTTGTTGACGACGGCGTCGAGCCCGCCGAGGAGCTCGGCGGCCGAGCGCACCGCGGCGTCGACGCTCGCGGAGTCGGTCACGTCGCACCGCACCCCCAGCAGCGGCTCCGCCACCTCCGGGTTGATGTCGAGGCAGACGACCCTGGCACCGCGGCTCGCGAGCTCGTTCGCGGTCGCCAGTCCGATACCGCTCGCCCCACCCGTGACGATCGCGCGGACCCCAGCCAGCTCGGGTGTGCTCATCGGTGCTCGTTCTCCCTCAGGTCGGTGCTGCTGTCGGTGGTGCCCTCGGCCCACACGATGCCGTGCGGGTAGGTGTGATCGGAAATCGATGCCGGCAGCATCTCGGCGCCGCCACCCGGGCGGGTGGGTGCGACGTAGGCACCATCGGCGATGCGCACGGGCTCGGTGAAGTGCTCGTGCAGGTGGTCGACGTACTCGAGGTAGCGGTCCTCGGTCGTGCCCGCGAACGCCACGAAGTCGACCATCGCCAGGTGCTGCACCATCTCGCACAGCCCCACACCACCGGCGTGCGGGCAGACCGGGATGCCGTAGCGGGCCGCGAGCAGCAGCACCGCCAGCAGCTCGTTGATCCCACCCATGCGGGTGGCGTCGATCTGGAACACGTCCACGGCGCCGGCCGCCATCAGCTGCTTGGCGACCACCCGGTTCTGGCAGTGCTCACCGGTGGCGACCCGGATGCCGTGGTGGCCCAGGCCGGCGCGGATCGCGGCATGGCCGAGCACGTCGTCGGGCGAGGTGGGCTCCTCGATCCAGTACGGGCTGAACGGCGCGAGCGCCGTCATCCACTCGATCGCGTCGGCGACGTCCCAGCGCTGGTTCGCGTCGACCGAGACCCGCACCCCCGGCCCGACGGCGCCGCGAGCCAGGCGCAGCCTGCGCACGTCGTCGTCGAGGTCGTTGCCGACCTTGAGCTTGATCATGCCGAAGCCCTGCTCGACCGCCTCGTGGGAGAGCCGGACCAGCTTCTCGTCCGAGTACCCGAGCCAGCCGGGTGTGGTCGTGTAGGCCGGGAAGCCGTGCGCGCGCAGGTGCTCGATGCGCTCGGCCTTGCCCTCGGCGCGCTCGGTGAGCAGCGTGAGCGCCTGCTCGGGGGTGATCGCGTCGGTGAGGTAGCGGAAGTCGACGGTC
The DNA here is from genome assembly GCF_009733815.1 of Pseudactinotalea suaedae. Lineage (GTDB taxonomy): Bacteria > Actinomycetota > Actinomycetes > Actinomycetales > Beutenbergiaceae > Pseudactinotalea > Pseudactinotalea suaedae. The sequence goes on along the minus strand of NZ_WNXY01000013.1, from coordinate 34,231 downwards.
GAGACCAGCTCCTCCGGGGTCAGCTCGGCGAGCAGCAGCCACAGCGGCTTGCCGGCCTGCCGCGCGAGCAGGTCCCAGGCGGCGTCGACGACGCCGCCGATCGCCATGTGCATGACGCCCTTCTCCGGGCCGAGCCACCGCAGCTGGGAGTCACCGATCAGGGTGCGGGAGAGCTCGTTCACGTCGTCGAGATCCTCGATGCGGCGTCCCACGACGTGGGTGCGGAGCGCCTCCAGCGCCGCCACCACGACGTCGTTGCCGCGGCCGATGGTGAAGACCAGGGAGGCGCCGTGGTGCTCGCCGTCGGTCTCGAGCGTGACATAGGCCGCCGAGTAGTCGGGGTCGGTGTTCATCGCGTCGGAGCCGTCGAGATGGCGCGAGGTCGGGAACCGGACGTCGGCCGAGGTCAGGTCGATGATCGTGGGCACAGGGGTCCTCTCAGGTCGACGCCGGGGTGGCGCGGACGATGCGGTCGTGGGCGGCCCGGAGGTGGGCTGCCATGGCGGAACGGGCGGCGCGGGCGTCGCCGGCCTCGACGGCGTCGACGATGACGCGGTGCTCGGCGATCGCTCGGGTGGTCATGCTGGTGCTGAAGGCGTAGCGGAACTGGTGCAGGTGCGCACGGGTGCGCTCGAAGGCGGCGAGCGCCACGTCGTTGCCCGCCAGCCGCAGCAGCATGGTGTGGAAGCGCCGGTCGTGCTCGGCGAGCGCGGCGTAGTGCGCGTAGTCGGAGCCCTGGGTCGCGGTGACCGTGGCGGCCGGCGCGGACTCGAGCTCGGCGCGCAGCGCCGCGATGTCCTCGGCGCCGCGCTTGCGGGTCGCCTGCGCCGCCGCCCACGGCTCCACCAGACGACGGAACTCGAAGACCTGAGCCAGCTCACCCGCGGTGAGCACCGCCGTCGTGCGATAGCCGCGCAGCGGCTCCTTGACGACGAGACCGTCGGACTCCAGGCGCGCCAGCGCCTCCCGGACGGGCGTGGGCGAGACGGCGAGGTCGCGCGCGAGGGCCTCGATGTTGAGGCGGGCGTCGGGCGCGATCGTGTGATCCATGATCAGCGCGGTGAGCGAGGCGTACACCTCGTCGGCCAGCGCGCGGCGCGGTGCCAGCTGGGCGATCCCGAGCCCGCTCGAACCTGGCGTCATCACCGACCTCCTCCCGCCGTCGGACAGACCCTATAGGATCTTTGATCTGCCCGACGGCGGAGGGATGCGGACGTTACTTCCCGGCGAGCGAGCCGCCGATGCCGCCGACGCTGAAGTACTTGTTCAGCACGCCGAACACGATGACCGGCGGCAGCATCATCACGACGGCGACCGCCATGACGAGTCCCCAGTTCGTGGAGTTCTGCTGGAAGAACGTCTGCACGCCGACGGGCAGCGTGTAGTTGTAGTCCGACCGCAGGAACACGGTGGCGATCAGGTAGTCGTTCCACGCCAGCAGGAACGCGAAGATCGCCGTGGACAGCACCCCCGGCAGCGAGTTGCGCAGCACGATCCGCACGAACCCGCCGAAGACGCTGACGCCGTCCATCCAGGCGGCTTCCTCCAGACTGATCGGGATCGAGTCGTAGTAGGCCGCCATCATCCAGATCGCCACCGACATGGTGGAGCCGACGTAGACGATGGTGACGCCGGTCAGGCTGTCCACGAGGTTGAGCCGGGCGAACAGGATGAACAGCGGGATCACGGCCGTGACGATCGGCAACGACTGGATGACGAACAGCAGCAGCGAGTAGCCACCCACGAGCTTGCTGCGGCCACGGGAGAGCACGTACCCGGCCGGCGCCGCCACGGCGACGGCGATCGCCACCGTGATCAGCGTGACCGTCATGCTGTTCTGGAGCCAGAGGAGCACGTTGGTGCCGGAGAACACGTTCGTGAAGTTCTCGAGCGTGAACGGAGCGGTGACCGTGCTGCCCAGCGCGGGCTGCGTGGACAGGTAGAGCACGGCGGCGATCGGCACGATCGTGATCGCGGTGACCACGAGCAGCACGGCGAACCGCCACCACCGGCCCTTCAGCTCCGCCTCGGTGGCGATCGGCCGACGCGACGTGGCACGCGGCGACGTGGCCGGCACCGTTGCGGCGCTCATGCGAGGTCCCCGCACGGCAGGGCCGCGGAGCGCGAGCGATCGGAACGCTGTGGGGTGATCACTCGATCTCCACCTTTCGTACGCGTCGGTACAGGACGACGGAGATCACCACGAGCACGATCGTCATGAGGAACGCGATGGCGACACCAGGTCCGGTCTCGAAGTCGAGGAACACGGTGCGGTAGGCCTGCACCACCAGGGTCTGGGTGGAGTCGACCGGTCCGCCGCCGGTCAGCAGGAACACGGTCGGGAAGTCGTTGACGCAGAAGATCGTCATCAGGATCCAGCTGATGTACGTCGACTTCGCCGTGAGCGGCAGGGTCATGGTGCGGAGCAGCTGGGCACCGCTGGCACCGTCGACCCGTGCCGCTTCGTAGACGTTGTTGTCGACCGAGGCCAGCGCCGCGCCCATCATCATCATCATGAAGGGGAAGCTGATCCAGACCTTGAAGACGCACACGGTGATCTGGGCCAGCAGCGGGTTCGCCAGGAACAGCACCCGGCCGAACCCGAGCGCCTCGGCCAGGATCGGCAGCGGGCTCTGCGGGGTGGCCACGAGCCAGTTCCACGAGGTGGCGGAGACCACCACGGGGACCACCCACGGGAGCAGCAGCAGCACCTTGAAGACGTTGCCCGCAGGGATCCGCCGGCGCAGCAGCAGGGCCAGCGACATCCCCATCGCCCAGCTGCCGAACACACCGACCAGCGTGAACACCAGCGTGAACCTCGCGGCCTGCCAGAACACCGGGTCGGACAGCACCGACTCGTAGTTGGCGAAGCCCACGAAGTCGCCGACCGAGATCAGGTCGCCGTCACGGATCGACTGCACACCGGCGTAGAGCACCGGGTAGGCGTTCAGCAGCAGCACCAGGATGATCGAGGGAAGCACCAGCGCGAGCATGGTGAGGGTGCGTGGGGTCAGGACGCGACGAGGACGTGCGTCCGGTGGTCGCCCGGTGCCGGCGACGCCGACCCCGTCGCGTGCGCGGCGCAGCGACCGCGTGAGAGAACTGGTTGACATGCCACTCCTTCGGGAACAGGTTCGACGGGTGCGAGCGTGCGCCGCGCCGGTGCGTGTGCCCCGGCGCGGCTCGGCTCGGTCAGCCCTCGAGGGCCTGCTGCAGGGTCGTCAACGCCTCTTCAGCCGTGGCTGCGCCGGACAGGACGGTCTGCGTGAAGGTGCTCATCGCAGGCGTGCCGTCCACGTCGGTGACCCCGAGGAACAGGGCGTCCGAACCGGGTGCGGCCCAGGTCTTCGAGATCGGCTGCCACTCCTCGATGATCTTCACCGCGTTCGGGTCGGCCTGGAACTCCGGCGTCTCGGCGATCGACTTCAGGGGCGGCAGCCCGATGCCGGTGCGCTCGGTCCAGAGCCGCGCCATGTTCTGGTAGTAGTACGTCAGGAACGCCTCGGAGCCCTCCTGGCTCGGGGTGTTCGTGTACATCATGATGTTGTTCGGGAAGTGCAGCGCACCCTGGTCGCCGTGCGGACCGGTGAGCGGGCTGTTGACCACGAGCTCGGCCGCCACGTCGCCGCCCACGTTCGAGGCGAGGCCCGCACCGTCCCAGCCCATGCCGAACCGGCGGTCTCCCCACTGGGTCTGCACGTTGTCGCTGGTGTAGGTGACCGACCCCGGGTCCACGTAGCCCTTGGCGACCATCTCCAGGACGAACTCCATGGCCTCGATGTTGCGGTCGGTCACGCAGTCCGGCTCGTGGTCGGCGTTGAACAGGCCGCCGCCGTTGTTGATCATGAAGCTCGTCATGATGTGGCTGCCGGTGAAGCTGCCGGAGCCGGCCCCGACGCCGAACGCGTAGACGTCGATCGCCTTGAGAGCCTCGGCCGCGGCCATGTAGCTCGGCCAGTCGGTGGGCGGCTCGACGCCGGCCTGCTCGAGGAGCGTGGTGTTGTACCACATCACCCGCATGTCGAGGTTGTAGGGGACAGCCGCGTAGCCGCCCTCGACCTTCATCGTGTCGATGAGGCCGGGCAGGAAGTCGTCGTAGAGTCCGTTCTCCTTCCAGCTCTCGAGGAGGTTGTCGGCGTAGGCGATCTTGCCCTGGGACTCGAAGAGGAAGGCCTGCGTGCCACCTCCGGAGCTGACGGCTGGGCCGGTGTTGGAGGCGACGGCGGAGGAGAACGTCTGGGTGAAGTTCGCCCACTGGATCTCCTGGTAGACGGCCGAGGGCAGGCCGTCGGCCGGCTCGTAGGCCTCGGTGATCTCCTTGTCGAGCGGGTTGAAGGCCGTGCCACCCCAGGGCATGTTCCAGAACTTCAGGGTGTCGGCGCCGCCACCACCGCCACCACCACCGGAGCCACCTCCGGAACAGGCAGCCAGGGCCGAGGCTGCGGCGACACCGCCGGCGGCGGTGAGGAATCCGCGGCGGGTCAGTGCCGCCGTCGAAGCACGCTGTGACATGTCGAGTCCTTTCCTACGGCGGCGTCTTCGCCGACCGCTGGTTCATCGTTGAACGTGGGACACCCTCCGGGGCGGAGGGTGGGTCGTGCCTAGCTGCGCTCCCCCTTCCTGATCCGGTCTGGCGCACCGATGCTCGACGGCACCGCGGTGCTCCCTCGAACCATCAGGCTGGTGGCGAGCTCCTCGCGCGGTGTGAGGCCGTCGCCGACAGAGGCGTCGTCCCCGCCGCGCACCCGCAGCAGCATCCGCAGCGCGGCCGCGCCCATCTCGACGACGGGCTGGCGGATGGTGGTCAGCTGCGGGGACGTCCAGCGCGCCTCGGGCGCGTCGTCGTAACCGATCACGGAGAGCGCGTCCGGCACCCGGATGCCCAGCCGGCGGGCGGCCTCCAGGGCGCCGAGGGCCATGTTGTCCGAGCACGCGAAGACGGCGGTCGGTCGGTCCGGACGGTCGAGCAGCTCGAGTGCCGCAGGAAGCGCTCCGGGGTAGGCCCAGTCCCCGTGCACCACGTCGGCCTCCCGCACCTGCAGCCCGTGCTCGCGCAGCACGGAGCTGAAGCCGTCCACGCGCGCCTGGCCGTAGAGGTGGTTGGGCGTGCCGACGATCAGGCCCAGGTGTCGGTGGCCGAGGTCGATCAGGTGCTGGGCGGCCGCGCGGCCGCCGGCCCAGTTGCTGGCGCCCACGCTCGGGATGCCCTGGGGCGGCTCGGACCGTGGGTCGAGGATGACGACGGGTATCCGTGCCACGTCGAGCGCCGCGTACTGCTCCGGGCTCGGCTCCACCAGGGCGATCACCGCGCCGCTGGAGCGGCGCGACACGAGACGAGCGCACCAGTCTCGCTCGGCGGCCGGCCGGGCCACGGTGACGACGACGTCGAGACCGACGAGGTTGGCGGCGAGCTCGACACCGGACAGTGCACGGTTCGCCCAGGTGCCCTCGACCCCGCTGATCACCAGATCCACGAGAGCGCTCTCATCGTCGACGTGCGCAGCTCCGTGCGCTCGCCTGCTGCGGTAGCCGGTCTCGGCGACGGCGGCGAGCACCCGGGCGCGGGTGGCGGCCGAGACGTCGGTACGGCCGTTGATGACCTTCGAGGCGGTCGGCACCGTCACGCCGGCGCGCTTGGCGACCTGAGCAAGAGTGACGGTGGACACGTTGCGGAGGCTAACAGTTGCGCAACCTCTTGCCTAGGTTCGTCACACAATCGTGAGAATTGGTCCGTTTGCCCGCGAGAGCGCGGCTGACGCCGTCGATGCGAATCGACGAAGTTGCGCAACTTCTGGGCGAGCACGACGCCGACGCGCCGGACAGGCGCGGCGCAGAGCTGCGGCCCAGCGGGTCCGACGCGCGTGCCCGCACCCACGTCACCCGTGGCCAACGCTGGTCAGAACACGCCATGGCCCAGACACTGCAGGGATGGACGACGATGCGGTGCTTGCCGTGCTCGACTCGCTAGCAGCTGCCGGGTGCCGGGCCTGGGTGGCGGGCGGCTGGGGCGTCGACGCCCTGATCGGCCGTCAGACCCGACGTCACCGCGACCTCGACCTGGCGATCGATGCACGCGCGGAGGACGCGGCGCTGCACGCGCTGGCTGAGCACGGCTACGCGGTCGAGACCGATTGGCGCCCGGTGCGCGTCGAGCTGGCCGCGCCCGGTGACCGCTGGGTCGACCTCCACCCGGTGCTGCTCGACGATTACGGGAACGGGACCCAGCAGGATCTCGACGGTGGCGTCTTCGTCTATCCGGCCGACTGCTTCGTCACCGGCACGATCGGGGGGCGGACAGTCAGCTGCCTGTCGGTCGAGCAGCAGCTGATCTTCCACAGCGGCTACCAGCCCCGCGACGTCGACCTCGCCGACATCGCGCTGCTGCGTGCTCTGGCGTGAGGCGTCGACCGCCGCTGCGCCCGTGCGTGCTCAGGCCGGCGGCAGCACCGGCTTCTTGGGCTTGGCGCGCGCCTTGATCTCGGCGTCCTGCTGTGCCTTCGTGGCGGCGAACGAGCAGATGGGGCAGGTGGCGAAGACGTGCCGCTGCGCGGGGCAGTACTCGCGACCGAAGTAGATGATCTGGAGGTGACGGCGGTTCCAGGTCTCGATCGGGAAGGCCTTCTTGAGGTCCGCCTCGACCTTCTCCACCGTGGTGGCGCGGGACAGCCCCCACCGGCGGGCGAGCCGGAAGATGTGGGTGTCCACCGGGAAGGCCGGTACGTCGAAGGCCTGCGCCATCACCACGCTCGCGGTCTTGTGACCGACACCCGCCAGCCCCTCCAGGAAGGCCCAGTCGGGGCGCAGCTCACCACCGGCCTCCACGATCTGGCCGGCGGCGGTCCAGACGTTCTTCGCCTTCGTGGGGGCCAGCCCCACCTCGCGGATCAGCTGCAGGATCCGCTCCGGCCCGAGCGCGTACATGTCCGCCGGGGTGGCCGCCTCCGCGAACAGTGCGGGCGTGATCTCGTTGACCTTCTTGTCCGTGGTCTGCGCCGACAGCGCCACCGCGACCAGCAACGTGTACGGGTTCACATGATCCAGGGGGATCGGAGGCTCCGGGTACAGGCCCTCGAGAACCTCGCCGATACGTTCAACCTTCTCCGCGCGTCGCACGGCGACACGTTATCTGCCCGCGCCGACACCCCGGGCAGACTGAGCCCCATGACGTCCTCCGCCAGCCTGACCGGTCGTGTCGCCCTCGTCACCGGAGCCAGCCGCGGCATTGGCGCCGCGATCGCACGCGCGCTCGATGCCGCCGGGGCGCGCGTGCTGCTCGCCGCCCGGGACGCCGAGATGCTGGCCTCCGTCGCTGCCGAGCTCAGCCACGACCCGGCGACCCTTCCGGTCGATCTCGCCGAGGCCGGCGCGGCCTCCGATCTTGCTCGGCGCGCTCTGGAAGCCAGCGGCGGCCGGCTCGACGTCCTCGTCAACAACGCCGCCTACGCGCGACGTGTCACGCTCGCCGACACCGACGCCGACCTCATCGACCAGGTGCTCGCCGTCGACGTCCGCGCACCGCTGCTGCTCGTGCGCGGCGTCGAGGAGGCGCTGGCCGCCTCCGGGCACGGGAGCGTCGTCAACATCACCTCGGTGTCAGGGCTCGTCGGCACTCCCCGCCGTGCGATCTACGGTGCGAGCAAGGCGGCCCTCGACTCGATCACCCGCAGCCTGGCGCTCGACCTCGGCCCCCGCGGGATCCGCGTCAACGCGGTCGCCCCGGGCGTCGTCGACACCGACCTGTGGGCCAAGAACAAGCTCGTTCCCGAAGCGGTGAGGTCGACGACGGCGATCACGCCCCTGCGCCGCTGGGCGCAGCCCCCCGACGTCGCCGACGTCGTCGCCTGGCTCGCCGGCGACGCCTCCCGCTTCGTCACGGCCGAGACGATCGCCGCCGACGGCGGCATGACCCGCACCACCGACCTCTACGGCGGCGACGTCTAGCAGCGTTCGCCGCTCACGACCTGATCAGGACCTGCCCGCCAGCTCGGCCACGAGCTGGGCCAGGCGGGCCTGGCCGGCCTCCGTGCCCAGGTACTCGCAGTGCTGGTGACCGTCGAGCACCACGGTCCGGACGCCGTCGTCGGCCCCGTACGTACGAAGGGTGGCGAGCATCAGGTCGGTCTGCTCGCGCCGGCCGGGGATGTCGTCGCCGGCGAGGAGCACCAGCGTCGGCGCAGCCGCGGTGCCGGGGCCGATGTGGAACAGCGGCGCGGCCTCGTCCACCACCACGCGCCGGGTGTCCAGGCCTCGCTCCCGCAGGACGTTCAGGTGCGTGGTCGGCTGGCCGGCGTCGAAGACCCAGCCGACGACGGCGTCGCTCGCGATCCCCTGTGCGCTCAGCCAGCGCGGGTCGAACCTCAGCATCATGGCGAGGTAGGCGCCCGCGGAGCTGCCGCCCACGAGGATCGGACGGCCTGGAAAGTGCTCGAGCACCCACGCGACGCACAGCGCGGCGTCCTCGACGAACTCCGGGTAACGAGCGCCGGGGTAGAGCCGATAGTTCGCCGAGATCACGCCCACGCCCGCGCCGACCAGGTGCTCGAACAGGCCCGGGTTGTCGCCGCGCTCGCCGATCTCCAGACCCCCGCCGTGGAAGTAGACCAGCACAGCGGCGTCCGGGCTCTCCGGGAGGTGGACGTCCGCGCGGTGCTCGGGCAGCGGGCCGTAGTCGATCGTGCGCACCAGCCCATCCTGCCCTGACCCGGCCGCTGGACGGTGGGAGACTCCAGCGACTCCGTAGACCCGCACCGGGCGCCGAGTGCGGCAGTCGGCGGCGACTGCGGCAGGTGCACCTGCCGCACTCGGTAGAAGCTGCCGCACTCGGCGGGTGGGTGGGAGCCCGGGCGGGTGGGAGCCGGGCGGGCGGGGGAGCCGGGCGGCGGCGCGGAAGCGGGATCCCCCGCGGCGGCCGGCGGGCAGCTGCGCGCGGGGTGCAGGATGGGCCCATGCGGGAGCCGGCACCCCCACCGTTCTCTGTCAGAGCGCTCGCGCTGCGGGCCTTCGACCTGAGCGAGCGAACGGCGCGCGCGGGCGGCCGTTCGGCGGTGGAGCGGTTGGATCGCTGGCGGCGGCGGGCCTTCCTCATCGGGCAGTGCGCGGTCACGGCGGGGGCGGCCTGGTGGGTGGCGCACTCGCTCGTGGGCCACCCGGCGCCGTTCTTCGCGGCGGTCGCGGCGATCATCACGTTGGGTCTGTCCTACGGTCAGCGGCTCAGTCGCGCCGTGCAGATCGCGATCGGCGTCTCGGTCGGGGTGCTCGTGGGCGAGGTTTTCCTGCACTTCTTCGGTACCGGCGTGTGGCAGGTGGTCGTGGTCTGCGCGGTCGCGATGTCGGTCGCGACGTTGCTCGGCGCCGGCAGCCTGCTGGTCACGCAGGCGGCAGTGCAGGCCGTCATCGTCACCGCGCTGCCGATGACCGCCGCGACCTCCCCGTTCGGCCGCTGGGTCGACGCCCTGATCGGGTGCACGGTCGCGCTCCTGGTCGCCACGGTGGCGCCCGGCTCCCCGGTGCGCCAACCACTGATCCTCGCGGCGAGCGCACTGAAGGAAGCAGCGGGGACGCTGCGCGCGGCGGCCCGCGCGCTGCGCGACCACGACCCCGAGGCCGCCGACGCAGTGCTCGACCGCGCCCGGGCGAGCGAGGCAAGCCTGCGCGAGCTCGACGACGCCGCCGCGGAAGGGATCGCCGTCGTGCGGGCCTCGCCGTTTCGCCGACGGCAGCGCGCGCAGGTCCAGGCCTACGCCGACCTCGCCGAACCGCTCGACCGCATGGTCCGCAACCTCCGCGTGCTCGCCCGCCGGACCGCCACCGTGACCTGGCGGGGCAACGAGGTCCCCGCCGGCTACCTCGCGCTCATGGACGACGTCGCCGAGGTCATCGAGCTCATGGCCGGCGAGATGTTCGCCGGGCGACTCCCGACGGCGGCACGCCCCCGTCTCGAGAAGCTCGGCCTCTCGAGCTCTCACCTGGGAATGGCGTCATCGCTCTCCGCCGTCGTCATCCTCGCGCAGCAGCGCTCGATGATCGCCGACCTCCTGCGGCTGATCGGTGTCGACCCCGCCACCGCCCGCTCCGCGATCCCTGACATCGCCTGAGCTCCCGGAAGCCGATCGTCCGCACCGCGTCCTAACCTCCTGCGTCATGGAGATCACCAGCATGGTTCCGGTCCTCGATGCCGCCAACATCGACGAGGTCAGCACGTTCTGGGCAGGTCTGCTCGGCGGCAGGGTTAAGTCGAGCGACGACTGGCACACGGTCCTCGTCGACGACGAGCCCCGCCTCGACGTCCAGCTCGCGCCCGATCACGTCCGGCCCGAGTGGCCCGGTGGCCAGCCCCAGCAGATCCACCTCGACATCTCGGTCGCCGACATCGAGGCCGCGCACGCGCACGCGGTCGGGCTGGGCGCGGTCCCGCTGACCGAGCCCGACCGGACCGCCGCCTCGGGCTTCCAGGTGTACGCCGACCCCGCCGGTCACCCGTTCTGCCTCTGCTGGGGCTGACCGGGCCGCTACCCGACGGCGATCCCCTCGAGCTCGACCATCAGGCTGGAGATCGCCAGCCGGGTGACACCGAGCATCGTGGTGGTCGGCGCGACAGCGGCTGCCTGCAGCCGCGAGGCGAGCACGCCGTAGTGCGGGAGCAGGGCGTCGACGTCCGTCGTGCAGACGTTCAGCCTGACGAGGTGGGCCAGCGACATCCCGGCGTCGGCGAGCACCGCCTCCACGTTGTCGAGGCTGAGCGCGAGCTGGGCCGCCATGTCGCCATCGTGCTGGGGCGCGCCGTGAGCGTCCCTCGCGGTCTGGCCCGAGATGAACAGCGTGCGCGTCTGCCCGCTGACCACTTCGCCCTGGTTGAACCCCATCTCCAGCGACCACGTCACCGGGTTCACTGCCGTTCGAGCTGTCGCCACCTGATCCTCCTGCTCCTGAGGCGGGAATCTCCCGCGTCTCACGAGGCTCGCAACCAATCACGACATCCTGTGTCATGTATCGGCGTAGGTTTCTGGCATGCGTGCCGACCGTCTGGTCTCGCTGGTGCTGCTGCTGCGCCAGCGAGGTCGCCTGTCTGCCGCTGAGCTGGCCCGCGAGCTCGAGGTCTCGACCCGCACCGTGCTGCGGGACATCGAGGCGCTGTCCTCCGCGGGCGTGCCCGTCTACGCCGAGCGAGGCCGCCACGGTGGCTTCGCGCTGCTGCCCGGATTCCGCACCGAGCTCACCGGCCTCAATCACGACGAGGCGGTGGCGCTGCTCACCGCCGGGTCGACGCGAGGTGACCAGATCGGTCTCGGCTCGGCACTCGCCTCGGCGATCCGCAAGGTGGTGGATGCGCTGCCCGCCGACCATCGCACGGCCGCGAGCGAGGCGTCCCGACGCATCCTGGTGGACCCCGCGGCCGATCTGCTCTCCCGGCGTCAGAGCACGGAGGAGGTCCCGTCGGCCGTGATGGCACAGGTGCGTCGCGCCGTCCTGGCCGGGCATCGACTACGGATCCGTTACGCCGCCGTCGGTCGCGATCCCGCGTGGCGCACGGTGGACCCGATCGGCCTGGTCACCGTCCGGGAGAAGGGCTACCTGCTCGCCACGCTCGACGGTGCGGACCGCACCTACCGACTGTCCCGGATCGCGGCTGCTGAGGAGCTCCACGAAGCGGCGCAGCGACCCGAGCGCGTGGATCTCGACGAGCTCTGGCAGCGACGCAGCGAGCGCTTCCGAGCCGGCGGAGACCAGCTCACGGTCAGGCTCCGGCTGGAGCCCGGCCGCCGGGACGAGCTGGCGGAGACCGCCCTCGCCGTCCACAGCGAGGAAGCCGGCGCCGACGGCTGGCTGCGCATGGAGGCGACCTTCCAGGATCTTCGCCACGCCGTCTGGGCGCTGTGGCAGCTCGGCACCGACGCCGAGGCGCTCTCTCCGCCGCCGTTGCGCACCGCGCTGCACGAGCGGGCCGTCACGCTGGCCGCCGGTTACGCACGCCCCTGCTGAGTCAGGCAGGCTTGCGCGCCACCACGGTGAAGGTCGCCGGGGACCGGTCGCGCTCACCCTCCGGCCACGCCCAGTCCCCATCTCCGACCTCGACCATCCGCGAGCTGAACTTCCACGGCAACCGCCAGTCCTCGTCGAGCCGGAGCAGCGCCAGACCCGCCCCGATCAGCGCGTTGACGACCTCGGAGAGGGGGTGAGGCCACTCGTAGGTGCGCGTCGCCGTCAGCTTCTCGTCACCGGCGTAGGTGTACTCGCCCTCCCACTGCTGCGCCAGCCCGTTCGCGAAGTACCGGTCCCGCTGCACCAGCTCGTTCGCGTCGGGGTCGATCGTCAGCATCACCGGGTGCGTGTCGCGGATGTAGAACGTGCCGCCCGGCCGCAGCAGTCCCGCGATCTGCGCCGCCCAGCGGTCGAGGTCCTCCAACCAGCAGATCGTGCCGATGCTGGTGTAGACGAGGTCGAACTCGCCCTCGACGGCGTCCCTCGCCTCGAGCACGTCCGTCTCGACCCAGGTCGCTTTCACGCCGAGCTCATCGGCGAGCTGCTCCGCGCTCGCCAGCGCGGCGGGCGAGAAGTCGACCCCGGTCACGCGCGCACCTGCGCGCGCGAGCGAGACCGTGTCGGTCCCGATGTGGCACTGGAGGTGACACACCTCCAGGCCCGAGACCCCGCCGTCGGGCAGGAACGCGGCGAGCGCAGCGAGATCGGTCCGCACCACCGAGCTCAGGTAGCCGGGGTCCTCGCGGAACCGGTCGAGCGCGTAGCCACGCTCGTGGATGGGGACGCGCTCCTCCCAGTTCACGAGATTGGTCTGCCGGCCTGACTCCCAGCTGATCGGGACGTCGGCGCCGTCCGCCGTCACGCCAACCACTCCGTGACGAACCGCTCGTTCGCGTGGATGTGGACCGCCCGGTAGGTCTCGGGCCCGACCACCCGGAAGGCGTGCGGCACGTCGGGCGGCGCCACCAGGATGTCCCCGGCCGCGCCGTCACGCTCCTCGTCCCCGAGCGTGAACCTCGCGCGCCCACCCAGGATCACGAACGTCTCGGCGTACGGGTGCGTGTGCAGCCGTGGACCCGCACCTTCCACGTCGATCGACACCCGCAAGATCGAGACGGGTGAGCCGATCGTCCATCCTTCGACGTCCTCACTCATGCGTCCATCTTGCGACGTGGCGCACGAGATTTTCTCCAGGAGCCACCGGGAAGGAATATCCCGGGTGCGGTGCGCCTTGTACCGAACGTGCCGGCCCGGTGCATGTCCCCCGGGCTTCACCCTCAGCCGCCGCGAGCGGCCACGCGCCGAGAGGCGACTGCTGGGCCGGTACGCATGACGGCGGCCCTCCCCTCGCGGGACGGGCCGCCGTGGTGCGTCAGGACGTAGTGCGCGACCTCCTGATCGCCCCTCTTCCGCTCGCCCGCCGCCGGTGCTCTACTGGGCCATCCGAGCGCGGGAGGCAGCATGAGCGGTGGTCGGTTCAACGCTCCGCCCGGCTGGCCGGCTGCGCCGCCCGACTGGCGCCCTGCCGAGGGTTGGCAGGCACCTCCGGAGTGGCCGCCGGCTCCCCCGGGCTGGCAGTTCTGGATCCCCGAGCCCGAGCCCGCCGCCGCAGCCGCTCCCGAGCGCCGCCGCTCCCGGTACCGAACACGTTGGCTGTACCTGTACCGCGCAGCGATCGCCTGCTACCTGGTGTTCCTCGCGCTCGCCCTGACGGGCGAGGGGGTCACGCCCTCGAACGTCGCCGGGCTCGTGCTCGGACTCGTGTCCGCGGCAGGCGGGCTGACGATGGCGGAGGTGCTGCACCGCCGCGGGTGCGACGACGTGACCTTCGACAGCGCCACGCAGGGCCTGCGGGTCGTCGCGGTGGCGTGGGCGGCCCTGGTGATCATCATGATCGTGACCGTGATGATCGGGACCGGTCTCGGCACGCGCACCAGCGCCGGCGCCGGCGCAAACGGGCTCGTGGAAGGACTCTTCGACTCCGCTGCGGGCACGCTCTTCGGACTGGCGGCGCTGCTCCTGGTCGCCGGCGACGGGTACACGAAGTTCCGGCAGGCGCTCCTCGAGCTCCGCTCCGGGACCTCCTAGATCGTCGACGACCACCCCGGCTGCGCACCCGTCCACGCCGAGCGCGGACGGCACGGCAACGTCACGCTGCTGGGTGGCGCTGGGAATAACGCGACGCCTGGTCTCCTTGTACCGAACGTGCCGGCCCGGTGCATGTCCCCCGGGCTTCACCCTCAGCCGCCGCGAGCGGCCACGCGCCGAGAGGCGACTGCTGGGCCGGTACGCACGACGGCGGCCCTCCCCTCGCGGGACGGGCCGCCGTGGTGCGTCACGGTGTGTGATCACCCATCCGCGTCCTGACGGGTTGCGAGCCCTTGGACTGCGGTCATCCGCGCCCCGGCACGACGGTGCCCCGGACGTCCCGGCGATACTGCCCCGGGGACTTTCCCGTCGCACGTTTGAACGCGACGCTCATGTACTCGCTGTGCTTGAAGTCCAGCCGCTCAGCCAGCTGCGGCAGCGTCAGATCGGTCGTGGACAACAGGTCCGCCACGCGCTCCATCCGGACCCGCGTGATCTCCGCGTGCACGGTACGGCCCAAGACCCGGACGAACCTGAGGTCGAGCGCCCGGCGAGAGGAGCCCACATGCCGCAGCACCTCGGAGACCGCGACCTCGCCATGGGCTCGATCACGCACGAAACGCAGCGCAGCCGCCACCTGTGGATCGTCCACCGCCAGGATCTCCGACGAGTGTCTGGCCACGACACGCACCGGCGGGATGAGGCGGAGGCCCGGCTCGAGATGCTCACCAGCCAACATCCTGTCGAGCATCTCGGCCGCGAGATACCCCGTTCGCGTGGTGTCCGGCTCGATGCTCGACAGCGGCGGCGATGTCAGCGTCCCGATCAGCTCGTCGTTGTCCACCCCGAGGACCGCCACAGCGTCAGGAACGGGGATGCCGGCGATCGTGCAGGCTTCGAGGATCTCCTGCCCGGCGATGTCGTAGCAGGCCAACACGCCGACCGGCTTCGGCAACGCCTCCAGCCACCGCGCCAGCCGATGTCGGTCCCGTGACCGCATCCCCGAGCGTTGTATCGCGAAGACCTGGGGTTGCCCGCCCCGCCGGGTGACGTGATGCACGAAGCGCTCGCCCCGCGTACGCGACCACTCGAACCGCTCATCACCGCAGAAGGCGAACTGCCGCAGACCCCGGTCGGCGAAGTGCTCCACGGCGACACGCGCGATCGCGTCGTCATCGGTCTCGGCGCCCGGCAGCTCAGGCACCAGTCGCGCCGCCGACAGGTCGACGGTGGGCAGGCCGAGCCGACGCACGAGCGCCGCGGTCTCCGACGTCTCCACCCGCGCGATCAGCCCATGCCCCTGCCACCCGTCCAACCAGGAGAAGTCGGTCTCGTGGCGACTGTGCTCGGCGAGGTAGAGGGCCCAGCCAGGGTGCGCACGCACGTACGCCCGTATTCCGCCCAACAAGCCTCGGGCGTAAGCGTTCGACGTCTCCACCAGCAACGCGACGTGCCGCGTCGGCCGGGTCGTCGTCATGCCAATAACCTTATGACTCCTGCTGGATTACGCATGGTGACTCCGCTCTCGTCTTCCTAGATTCGTTGGCGACGAGGAGGTCATCGATGACACAGAAGGTCCGGGTAGGGATCGTCGGACTCGGCTTCGGCGCCGAGTTCATTCCCATCTATCAGGCGCACCCTGACGCCGAGATGTTGGCGGTCTGCCAGAGGACGCCGGCAGCGCTGGCGGAGACAGCCGACCAGTTCGGGGTCCCGCGGCGCTACACCGACATGGCAGACATGCTTCGCGATCCTGACATCGACGCCGTGCACATCAACACGCCGATCCCGGACCATGCGGCTCAATCGATCGCCGCGCTGGAGGCGGGCAAGCACGTGGCCTGCACCGTGCCGATGGCGACCACGCTCCAGGAGATCCAGGCGGTCGTCGATGCCGCCAAGGCATCCGGGCGGAACTACATGATGATGGAGACCGTCGTCTACTCGCGCGAGTTCCTCCACGTGCGCTCACTCGTCGAAGACGGAACGATCGGTCGGATCCAGTTCCTCCGAGGAGCGCACCACCAGGAGATGGCCGGCTGGCCGGGGTACTGGGAGGGCCTGCCGCCGATGCACTATGCCACCCACGCCGTCAGCCCGGTGCTCTCGCTGGCAGGTGCGCTCGCCGACAGCGTCGTCTGCATCGGCTCGGGCCGGATCTCCGACGAGCTGACGGCACGGTACGGCTCGCCCTTCGCCGTCGAGACCGCACTGATCAGCACCCGCGACGGCGTCGTCGGTGCCGAGGTCGCGCGGTCGCTCTTCGAGACCGCGCGCGAGTATGTCGAGAGCTTCACCGTCTTCGGCGAGCACGCCACCTTCGAGTGGGAGCAGACGCACGGCGCCGGACACATCCTTCACGTCGGCGAGAAGCCCGAGAAGCTGGAGGTCCGTGACTTCGCTCACCTGCTCCCCGCCGAGATCGCGCCGTTCACCACACATGGGGTCTACGGCGACGACAACGAGCACCTGTCCTTCGTGCAGGGTGCCGGTCATGGCGGATCGCACCCCCACCTCGCCCACGAGTTCATCCGGAGCATCGTCGAGGAGCGCCCCGCAGCGATCGACGCCGAGACCGCCGCCAACTGGACCGCGGTGGGCATCTGTGCGCACGAGTCGGCGATGGCCGGCGGCGACCGGGTGCGCATCCCCGACTTCGCGAGGGCAGTCCTGTGAGCGCCGGCGCACGCCTGTCGGTCGCCACCATCTGCTTCGACGGGTTCGGCGACGAGGACTTCGTTCCGACATTCGAGCTCGCGCCGCAGCTCGGAGTCGCGGACCTGGAGATCAATGCGTGGTACGGGCGGAACCTCACCCCATCAGGCCTCGACGGTCTCGCCGGGCGCTGCCGTCACGCCGGCCTACGGCCGGCCACCTTGCAGGTGTCACCGTTCGCCCCTGGTCCCGACGCCGCAGACCTCACCCGTGAGGTGAGCCGCTGGCTCTGGCTGGTGGAGGCGGCACACCGCCTGGACGTCGGCGTCATCAAGGCCACGGGGTCGGCGCGCGACACACGAGGAGGACTGTCCTCACTCGTCGACCTGCTTCGCACGATCGCACCTGTCGCCGAGCAGCACGGTCTCACCCTGGTCCTCGAGAACCACGTGGGAAACGTCATCGAGCACCCGGACGACTACCGCGAGATCTTCGCAGCCGTTCCCTCGAGTGCCCTCAAGGTCTGTCTCGACACCGGTCACTTCGTCGCCTCCGGTCACGACCCAGCGACCGTCGCCGCCGAGCTCGGCGAGCGCGTGACACACATCGACCTCAAGGACTGCGCCGGTCCTGGCCCTGGCCAGTTCGTCCGGTTCGGCGAGGGCGTCGTCGACTTCGACGCCGTCCTCGCCCAGGCGATCACACCCGGATGGTCGGGATTCGTCGTCGTCGAGCTTCCCCTCGTCGACAGGGCGACCGTGATCGCTGACCTCCAGGCGGGAGTCCAGATCGCGTCCCGCCACCTCCCACCGCACAACAACCCGCAACCCGTCACGTAAGGAGCATCATGTCCCACGCAGGCAACGAAGCCATGCGCACCTCACACCTCCGTCGCAGGCTCGCCGTTCCGGCTGCAGCACTGGCCCTCGGTCTGGTCGCGGCCGCGTGCTCCTCGGGCTCCTCGGACTCCGACGGGGTATCGGGCGGCGACGAGCTGCCCGCCGAGGGGCCGTTGACCATGGCTTGGTACGGCTCGGACGCACGGAACGCGGCCGTCCAGGCCGTGGTCGACGTCTTCGGCGAGGAGAACCCCGACCTCGTCATCGAGACGCAGCCCACCACGTTCGACGGCCACTGGGACCGGCTCTCGGTCCAGGCCTCGGCCAACAACCTTCCGTGCATCCCGGCCATGCAGTCCCGCTACCAGACCCGCTACGAGGATCGCGGATCGCTGCTGCCGCTCGAGGATCTCATCGAGGACGGCACCATCGATGTCTCCGGCATCCCGGCGGAGGTCGTCGAGAGCAACCGCAACGCGGACGGTCACATCTACTCCATCCCGTACGGCATCTGGTACGAGGGCGCCGTGCTCAACGTTCCCGCTCTCGAGGACGCCGGTGTCCCGGTCCCGGAGCCCGACAACGACTGGGCCGGCTATGTGGACTGGGCAGCGGAGGTCCAGCCACAGCTGGGCGAGGCGTACGCGCTCGCCTCCCAGGGAGGGAGCATCACCCAGTTCCAGATGTGGGCGCTGAGCAAGGGCGAGGACCTGTTCGCCGACACCGAGGCAGGGTTCTCGAAGGAGACCCTCGTGGAGTGGTACGACATGTGGCTCGGTGCCATCGAGGCCGGCGCGACGCCCTCGGCCGATGTGGCGTCCGAGTACGCGGGCGTGCCGACCAACCAAGGGATGATGGCTGTGGGGCTCACCCTCGTGAGTGCCACCGGCGACAACAACGCGTCGGACATGCAGCTCACGCTCGACCAGAACGGACTCGGCGCGGTCTCGATGGCGCCCGCGCCCACGGGTGGACAGCCGCAGGTCGTCGGCGCCAACTCATGGGCGATCTCTGAGAACTGCACCAACGTGGCGGCCGCGGTCGACTTCATCAACTACTTCATCAACTCGTCCGACGGCGCCTTCACCCTCGAGACCCAGACCGGTCTGCCGCCGGTCACGAGCATCGCCGACGAGATGCTTGCCTCCGACGAGGTCGCACCGTCGATCAAGGAGCGCATCGACCTCTACAACGAGATCCTCGCCGGCGGTGGAACGGTGGACATCTGGCCTGACGGGACACAGCAGCTGGTGGCGCAGTTCACCACTCGCTGGGAAGAGGTCGCGTTCGGGCAGTCGACGCCCGACGCTGCCGCCGATGCCTTCATCGCCCAGCTGGAGACCGCGCTCTCCGGATTCTGATCCAGCTCGTGGCGGGCGCGTCTACCGACGCGCCCGCCACCGAAGGAAGGGTTCACATGGCTGTGACCGCCAGCAGCACCCGGGATGACGCAGGCCTCGGGCCGTCGTCGCGACAGGGCAGGCGTTCCGGACCACCACCAGGGCCGGCTGACCGGCCACCAGGCAACGGCGGTTGGAACGAGTCCGCTCGCAGCACGCTCGCCGGATACCTGTTCCTGTCGCCGTGGTTGGTGGGTTTCTTCGGGGTGACGGCGTTGCCGATGCTTGCGTCGCTGGTGCTCTCGTTCACGAACTTCTCCGGCTCGTTCAGCCGGATGGAGTGGGTGGGGGTCGAGAACTACCGCATCATGTTCACCGTGGACCCCGCCTACTGGGGTTCGGTCCGGGTGACGCTCCTCTACGTGCTCATCTCCGTGCCGGTGATGCTGGTGTTCGCGCTCGCCGTCGCGACGCTGCTGAACAAGGGCATCCGGGCTCTGGGGCTGTACCGGACGATCTTCTACATCCCGTCGCTGCTCGGTGGCAGCGTGGCCATCGCCGTGCTCTGGCGTTTCGTCTGGGGCGAGTCCGGCCTCATCAACGGCGTGCTGTCGGTCTTCGGTATCGACGGCCGCAGCTGGATCGGCAATCCTGACACGGCGCTGATCACGATCATGGTGCTCAACGTCTGGACCTTCGGGTCTCCGATGATCATCTTTCTCGCCGGACTTCGGCAGGTACCGACCGAGCTCTACGAAGCGGCAGCCCTGGACGGCGCCGGGCGCCGGGCCCGCTACTGGTACATCACGTTGCCATCGATCTCGCCGGTCGTGCTGTTCAACGGCATCCTGGCCACGATCGGTGGCTTCCAGGCCTTCACGCAGGTCTACGTGGTCAGCGGCGGGACAGGCGGTCCCGCAGGCTCGACCTTGTTCTACACGCTGCTGCTCTACCAACGCGCCTTCACCGAGCTGCGCTTCGGATATGCCTCCGCGATGGCATGGGTGCTCCTCGTCGTCATCGCGGCGGTCACCGCGGCCGTGTTCGCCAGCGGCCGGTTCTGGGTCCACTACGGAGATGGGGAGAAGTGAGCACCGTCGTCGCACGTCGCCGCCCGCGCCGGCCCGTAGGCCATGCGGCCCAACGCACCCTGATCCACGTCGGACTGGTCTCGGCCGCCTTCGTGATGTCGTATCCGCTGCTGTGGATGGGAGCGTCGGCCTTTCGGCCCTCTGAGGAAGTCCTGATCGAGGACAGCCTGTGGGTCTCCAACCCGACCCTCGAGAACTTCATCAACGGCTGGACCAGCGTTGCGCAGACGAGCTTCGGGACGTTCTTCGCGAACTCCCTGATCATCTCCGTCCTGGCAGTGATGGGGAACGTCATCTCCTGCTCGCTCGCCGCCTATGCGTTCGCTCGCCTGCCGTTCCGCGGCCGGAGGGTGTGGTTCGCGCTCATGATCGGCACGATCATGTTGCCGTACCACGTGCTGCTGATACCGCAGTACCTGCTCTTCAACTCGCTGGGCTGGGTCGATACCTTCTTGCCGTTGGTCGTGCCCCGGTTCCTGGCGACGGAGGCGTTCTTCGTCTTCCTGCTCGTGCAGTTCTTCCGCCTGATCCCGAAGGACCTCGCGGAGGCAGCACGGATCGACGGCTGCGGGCATGCCCGGATCTTCGCCCAGATCATGGTGCCCCTTGCCGTGCCCGCGATGGCCACGACGGCCGCGTTCTCGTTCATCTGGTCGTGGAACGACTTCCTCAACCCGTTGATCTACCTCACGAGCCAGGCGACCTACACGGTGCCGATCGGTCTGGCACTCTTCGTCGATGCTTCCGGAACCTCCAACTACGGCGGCCTCTTCGCGATGTCGTTGCTCTCCCTGCTTCCGGTCATCGGCTTCTTCCTCGCGTTCCAGCGACTGCTGCTGGACGGCATCTCGACGACAGGAATCAAGTGACATCACCAGATATCGTCCGCCGCTTCACCGACCGTCTGGTGGTGGTGACCGGCGCCGCCTCAGGTATCGGCCGCGCGACAGCCGCCCGGCTCGGATCCGAGGGCGCACGCCTTGTCCTGCTCGACCGCGATGTGCCGGGAGCGGAGGCGACCGCTTCAGCTGTCCGTGACGCCGGCGGCCAGGCCACGGCGCACATGCTCGATCTCTCCTCCGAGACCTCGATCACCGAGGCAGCGACTGAGATCAAGGCGGCCCACCCGCGCATCCAGGGGTTGGTGGGCTGCGCAGGCCTGGTCCACGTGGACGGATCACAGGAGAACCCCTTCCTGGAGCGAGGCTTGGCGGGCTGGGACCTGTTGTTCGCCGTCAATGTCCGAGGCATGGCGCAACTGGTCCACGAGCTGGTTCCGGCGTTGACGTCCGGGCGCGGCACCGTCGTCACGGTCTCCTCGGAGGCGGCCTACCGCTCCCGTGCCGGACGGTGGATCTATGACGCCACGAAGGCAGCGCTCGTCTCGGTGACGCGTTCGATGGCCGCGGCGCTCGCGCCGGAAGGTGTGCGCGTGGTCGGAGTTGCGCCCGGGGGCACGATCACCGAGATGCACCTGCAGGACCACGACGACCCCGAAGCTGCGCGTGCGCGGATGCGGACGGCGACAGGATCCAACCTGCTCGGCCGCCTGGCCGAGCCTGAGGAGATCGCCGCAGCGATCGCCTTCCTCGCCAGCGACGAGGCGAGCTTCATGACCGGAACGACGATCGCCGTCGACGGCGGCGGGGCGGGTAGCAGATGAGCGCGGGATACGGCCTCATCGGCCTGGGCAACGTCGGTAGTGGCCTCGTGGCACCGGCACGGGCCGCCGGTCTCCCCGTCCACGCCTACGACCTCGATCCTGAGGCACGACGCCGCGCCGGGGAAGCGGGGGCCACGGTGCACGAGCAGGTCGAGTCGCTGGTCGACGCCGTCGACGTGCTCGTGCTGTCGTTGCCGAACGCCGACGTCGTCGACGCCGTGCTCCTCGAGGGTGGCGTCCTGAACAGGCTGGCGGCCGGCTCGGTGTGCGTCGACATGAGCACCAACCTCCCGGCCCGCACGCTCGCGCTCACCGCGAAGGGTCACGATCGCGGCGTGGCCATGGTCGATGCCCCGGTCAGCTACGGCCCCGAGGGTCTGGTCTCGTTCGTGGGTGGCGACCCGGAGGACGTGGCCAGGGTCTGCCCCTGGTTGGACGCCGTCACCGTGCGCGCCTTCCACATGGGTCCGCACGGCCACGGCCAGTACGTCAAGCTTGTCCAGAACATGCTGAACGGCGTGATCATGGGCGTCATCGGCGAGGCCCTCGGTTTCGCCGAGCATGCAGGCGTCGACCTCGCCCTCCTCCCCGAGGCGCTCAGCTGGACGGGGTCGAGGTCGGGCATGCTTGAGCGGGTGCTGCCAGCCATGGCCGAGCGGCGTTACGGCGCCTCCGGCACCATGGCGCTGCACTCCAAGGACATGGGCTACGTGCTGCAGACCGCCGCGGAGATCGGGGCACGTGCTCCCTTCACGGCAGCGCTCCGGGGCGTCTTCGAGGACGTGCTGGCTGCCGGCAACCCACGTTGGACGCAGACCGCGCTGGTCGAGTGGTATCTCAGCGACGGCGTCGCCGCTCCGCAGCGCACCGAGATCGACGACGAGGTGACGACATGACGGGACGACCGATCGGTGTCGGTGTCATCGGGCTCGGGAACAGCGGCTGGTACTACCACGCCGAGGGCACGCTCGAGCGCTCCTCCGACTACGACATCGTTGCCGTGAGCGCCCGCCGGCGGGAGCGGACTGCCGCCGGCGCCCAGCGCTTCGCTGCGCGTGGGCACGACGACTGGCGCGATCTCGTGAAGGACGAGAGTGTGGACGTCGTCGTCGTGGCCACCCCGCACGATCAGCACGCCCCGATGACCCTGGCGGCGCTCGCGGCAGGCAAGCACGTCGTGGTGGAGAAGCCGATGGCATCGACGCCGGCGGAGACCGAGGCGATGCTCGCCGCTGCGGACGAGCACCAGCGGATCCTCACGGTCTTTCAGAACCGCCGATGGGAACCGTCCTTTCAGATCATCCGGACCCTCCTGGCGGATGGTGCCATCGGGGACGTGTGGCGCAGCGAGGAGCGGCGGATGCACCGCGGGAAGTACACGGTTGCGGGCGTCGATCGGGCGCACGCGGGGACCGAGCCGGCGGCGTGGGCACACTCGATGGAGGGGGGCGGCGGTGTCGTCAACCTGATCGCACCGCACCTCGTCGACCACCAGCTGCTGCTGCACGGCGGCCTGCCACGTGCCGTCACGGCCACCATGCACCGTTATCCCCAGGACGACGTCGAGCACCACGGCGACCTCCGACTCGACTACGGCGACGGTGTCGCTGCTCGCATCGAGGTGTTCCGTGAGTGCGACGTGAACCTGCCGAAGTGGAGTGTCTTCGGCAGCAGCGGCACGATCGTGGCCGACGACTTCGACGAGCTGCGGCTGATCCGGCCCGGGCGTGACGACGAGGTGTTCGGAGGTCTGGCGCCGCTGCAGGCCTGCGGCGAGTTCTACGAGCAGCTCGCGCGCGCTGTGCGCGACGAGGGCCCCGTTCCCGTCGACCCGCGTCAGGCCGCTGACGTGGTGCGCGTCCTCGATGCCGCTCACAGGTCGGCCGCCTCAGGAGGCGCACTGGTCGCTCCCTGAGCGGAGTCGTGGGACGCCGGGTCGGGCGCCATCGACCAGAGGGCTCTCGGCCGGTACGCACGACGGCGGCCCTCCCCTCGCGGGACGGGCCGCCGTGGTGCGTCAGCGCGTTGCCCGGTCCGTGCCCCGCCGGCGAGCTCTGAGCGAGGCGATCAGCAGCAGCACGGCCGGCGCGAGGAGCAGCACGAAGCCGCTCGGTCCGACGATCCAGATGCAGAGCGCCGCCCAGAGACCGATCGCGATCGGGACGTGCAGCGCCGCGGGCGCACCGCGGCGCCCCGTGCCGATGATCGACAGTCCGAGCAACGCGCCGGCGACCACGAAGCTGCCGGGCAGTGCCCAGAACTGCGCCACCGCCTCGACGGGCAGCTGCTCGTCGCGGAACGGCCCCGCGAGCCAGGCCGCCCACCAGGGCTGCGCGATGAAGACGAGCGTGTGCAGGACGGCGATCGCGACCAGCGCCGCGCCGCCCACCACGGTGAGGCGGTCGGCTGGGCGCGCTGCGCCGTCGGGAGGGTTCGGGACCGGATGACGTGTGACCTGTTCGGAAACCATGACAACCACCGTGGCGGGCGCGCGCCAGCGAGCCATCCCTCCGCGGCGTGAACCTGGTCCCTCGTCCGAGGGGTGCGCCTGCGCCGGAGGGTCTCAGGCCTTGGCGAGGGCCCCGTCGTCGTCGGAGGCCGCCACGTCCCCGCCGTCGTCGTCGCCGTGCGGGACCGGGTGGTCGCGCTCGAGAGCGGCACCCTCGACGTCGACGTTCGGGAGGACCTTGTCGAGCCAGCGCGGCAGCCACCACACCTTGTCCCCGATCAGGTGCATCGCCGCGGAGACGAGCAGCAGGCGCACCACGAAGGCGTCGAACAGCACGCCGACCGCGAGCCCGAAGCCGAGCGGCCGGATCATCGTCAGGTGCGAGAAGGTGAAGCCTCCGAACACCGCGATCATGATCGACGCCGCCGCGATCACCACGGCGCGGCTCTGGTGGCGCCCCGCCGTGACGGCCTCGCGCGCGGGCTTGCCGTGCGCGTACGCCTCCCGCATCGCCGAGGCGAGGAACAGCTGGTAGTCCATCGCGAGCCCGAACAGCACGCCGGTGATCAGCAGCGGCGCAAAGCTCAGCAGCGGACCGGGCACGTTGACGCCGAACACCGAGCCGAGCCAGCCCCACTGGAAGACCGCCGTGGTGGCGCCGAGCGCCGCCAGCAACGAGAGCACGAAGCCCAGGGTCGCGAGCAGCGGCAGCACCAGCGAGCGGAACACGATCACAAGGATCACCAACGACAGCCCGACGACCACCAGCAGGTACAGCGGCAGCGTGTCGGCCAGCCGTTCCGAGACGTCGATGTTGCCCGAGGCGAACCCGGCCACGCCGAGGCTCGCTCCGCCGTCGAGAACCTCCAGGCCGCGCAGGGTGTGCACGAGCTCCTCGGTGGACTCGCTGGAGGGCCCGTCGACGCCGATCACCTGGAAGGCGAGGAAGTCGGCGTCCTCGGAGATCCCGACCGGCGCGACGGCCACGACGCCCTCGGTGCCCATGATCGCCTGGGCGATCGCCACCTGCGTGGGGAGCTGGTCGAGCTCCGTCATCGGCTCCTCGAGCGCGGCGGTGACCAGCAGCGGCCCGTTCTGGCCGGCACCGAACTGCTCCTCGGTGATCGAGTACGCCTGGTACTGGGTGCTGTCGGCGCTCTCGGTGGAGCCGTCGGGCAGACCGAGACGCATGTCGAGAGCCGGGAGAGCGACCGCTCCCAGAACGGCCACCCCGCCCACGATCGCGAGGACGGCGTGCGAGGTCTTCATCGGACCCGGCGCGGGCTTGTTCACCGGCGCGGCACCGCGCTCGGAACGCCGCAGCACCCGCTGGCCCATGAGGCCGAGGAGCGCAGGCGTGAACGTGACCGCGACGAGCACGGCGATCAGCACGCACACGGCGGCCACCGTGCCCATCAGGCCCAGGAAGCCGATCCCGGAGACGTTGAGGGCGAGCAGCGCCACCAGCACCGTGGCGCCGGCGAACACCACGGCGTTGCCCGCGGTGCCGTTGGCCAGGCCGATCGACTCGCGCACGTCCATGCCGGCGCGTACCTGGGTGCGGTGCCGGTTGAGGATGAACAGCGAGTAGTCGATCCCGACCGCGAGGCCCAGCATCAGGCCCAGCACCGGCGTCACCGAGGACATCTCGACGGCGTCCGAGAACGCCATCGCTCCCGCCACGCCGACGCCCACACCCACGAGGGAGGACAGCACCGGCGTGATCGCCGGGAACGCGGCGCGGAACATCAGCAGCAGCACCAGCGCCGCCACGAGCAGGCCGACGATCTCGCCCGGCCCGACGATCCCCTCGACCGACGTCGCGATCTGGCTGGAGAAGTCGACGCTCACGCCCGCGGGGCTGGCGTCGGTCAGGGTCGCGATGACCTCGTCCTTGACCTCCTGCGCCACGCCGATCGCGTCGCCCTCGAACATGACGACACCCATCGCGGTGCTGCCGTCGTCGGAGACGGTCTGGATCTCGGCCGCGAACGAGATCAGCTGCTGCCCGAGCTCGAGCTGCTCCTTCTCGATGCCCAGACCGGCGAGCTGACCCTGGAGCTCCTCGAGCTGCGCGGTCATCTCGGCGATCTGGGTCTCCGGCGCGCCGGTGGCCTGCGCCTGCTCGAGCCCGGTCTGCAGCCCTGCCAGGCTCTCGGTCAGCGCTGCGGTGTTCTCGCCGTTGGTCTCGAGCTGAGCCTGCAGCCCGGCGACCTGCTCCTGGACCTGGGCGACCGTCGCGTAGGGGTCGACCGTGCCCTCGACGCCCTCGATCGCAGCGACCTCGGCGAGCGCGTCGGCGATGCCCTGCTGCTGGTCGGCGTCGATGGCCGAGCCGTCCTCGGTGTGGAAGACCACGCTCGCCGTCGAGCCGCTCGTCCCCAGCTCCTCGGCCAGCACGCCCGTTACCCGGTCGGTCTCGGTCCCGGGGATCGAGAACGAGCTGACGAGGGTGCCCCCGAAGGCGAGGAATGCGCCGGCGGCCAGCCCGAGCACCACCACCCAGGAGACGATGGCGAGCCAGGCACGGCGCGCCGCGCCCACACCGATGCGGTAGAGCAGGTTGGCCACGAGGAACCTTTCGGGCAGCGTTCGGTCAGACGTCCTCGGTCAGTAGACCACGCGTGTCGTTTATCCGACAAGTGTTGGCTGCGTCACGTCCGATGTGGCACGATCCATGGCCATGGACCCACGCATCGCGAGGACGCGGAGCAGCCTGCGCGAGGCACTGTTCGCGCTCACGCGCGAACGGGCACTGGACGAGATCTCGATCTCGGACATCGCCGAGCGCGCGGGCATCAACCGCAGCACCTACTACCAGCACTACTCGGACAAGGACACGCTGCTCGCCGACGCGCTCGACGCGGTGATCGACGACGCCATCGGCCCCGAGCCGCCGCTCACCGAGCAGCAGGGCGCCAGGATCCTCGACCAGTACCTGCACCACGTGGAGGCGAACGCCGCGCTCTACCGCAAGCTGCTCGGTGAGGGCGGCTCGGCCACGATCCAGGTCCGCATGAGCCGGCGGCTCCAGCTGATCCTGGTGCAGGCGTTCGAGCGCGGCAGCCCGCACGGCCTGGTGGACGTGCCCACGGAGGTGGCGGCCGCCGCGATCGCAGGATCGGCGCTCGCCACCATCCGCGCCTGGCTGGACATCTCACCGCTGCCGACGGCGCAGGTCGCCTCGGGCTGGATCTGGACCGTGATCATGGCGCACGGCGCCATCCCGGAGGACGGCGAGGGCTGAGGCCGTCGCCGTGGCGGCGAGGTGGCGTCAGGGCAGCCGGTTCGCCTTCGCGAGGTTGTCGACCAGCTCCGGGGCCGTCTGGCGAGCGACGTACGCGGGGCGGTCGCGCTCCACGCGCCAGGACTCGCTCAGCGGGCCGACGTTCACGGTGTCGAAGCCGAGCTGGTCGTAGAGGTCCGTGACGAGCTCGACGGCCTCGGGGTGGTCGCTGGACGTGGCGAGCGCGCGTCGGCCAGGGGTTCCGGCCGGCGTGCCGTCGGTGGTGATCTCGGACGCCAGGATGTGGTTGAAGGCCTTGGCGACCTTCGACGTCGGCAGGTGCTCCTGGAGCATGCCCGACGTCGTAGTCTCGCCCCGATCGAGCGCCTCGATGCGGCCGTCACGCTCGAAGTAGTAGTTGTTGGTGTCGAGCACGACCTTGCCCGCAAGGGGCTCGACCGGGATCTGCTCGAGGGCGTGCAGCGGCACGGTCACCACCGCGACCTCGGCGGCGGCCGCGGCCTCCGTGGCTGTCGCGGCCCGTGCCCTCGGCCCGAGGTCGGCGACCAGCTCGGTCAGCGTCTCCGGCCCCCGTGAGTTGGCGATCACGACGTCGTGGCCTGCCGCGATCACCGCCCGCGCCACCTGGCTGCCGATGTGTCCTGCACCGATGAACCCGAATGTGGTCATGGACGGCTCAACGGTCCCGCTGTGCCGGTATTCCCCTCTGGGCTGCCTGCTGAACCACCGACGCGTTCCTCACCGGGGCCTCAACCGGTGCTGTCGATCACGGGCCGACTACCGGTGCCACCCGGCCCGGAACACGGGCGCGTCACCGGCCACGGCGGCACGGGCCCAGTCCGCGACGGCGGCGCCCGCCTGCTCCGGGGTCACGTCGGAGGCGTCGACCACGGTCATGGCCCACCGATCGGCGACGTCGGCACCGACCCACCGGCCCCACTGCATCGACGGCCAGGCATCGTTCGTGACGGCCTCCGGGACGTAGTCGGGGTCGGTGGCGTGATGCCGCAGCCAGGCGGCGAAGCCGTGGTGCAGATGGCGAATCGCTGGCGGGTCGTCCTGAGCGTCGAGCCGGGCGTCCAGGACGTCCTCACGGACGTCGAGGAGACAGACGGCGACGTCGATCCGGTCCGCCGACGGGGCGGCGAGCGCCTCCCCGGCCGGGATCGGGTCGCCCGCGAGCAGCAGGTGGCGCCCCTGGGCCTCCAGGGCGATGGCGTCCTGCGTGATGCGTTCGACGGACTCCTGCCTCCACGCGATGGTCGGGACCGCAGGGATCGGTCCGTAGTGCCACAGCTCGACGGCGTGGAACCGGTCCCCGAGGAGCGGTGCGGCGTGGAAGCGGGCGGTGGTCTTACCGGTGCCCGAGGCACCGGAGACGACGAGCAACATGGGATCTCCTTCGACGGGTGCAGCGACAGACCGCGACACCACGGCGCGGTGTCACGGGAGCCGGACGGCTCGGCGTGCCCGGGGCCTTCGGCCTCGGCGGGTACGCGGTGTCGTCAGTGCAGCGGGAAGAAGGCTGTGAACATCACGCCTCGGACCGTAGCCGCGGCCGGCGCGCCGTCACACCGAATATGTCGAGACCCTCACCGTGTGCTCGATCTCCGTGGCTGCGGGGAGCCCGATGTCGACGTGGTGCACCGCGATGGGGAAGCTGCCGCGACCGACCGGGAAGGCGCCGGTCGTGACCGACGCCTCGGGGTCGTACCGGAGCTCGGCCCGCGCAGCGCCGGCCACGATGTGTACGACGCCGTTCTCGATGTTCGGGGCCACGAGCGTGATGAACCGCTGCGTCATCGCGATCGGCTCGGTCGCCGTCAGGGCGTCGGTCACGGTGACCTCCTCGCCACGTCGCTCGACGCGGCGGACCAGGCGGGTCAGGGCAGGGTGCGGATAGGCCGCGGTGAGATCGACCGTGACGCGCTCCCCCTCGCCGTCGAGCTCCGCTCCGAGCACCTCCGCCGCGGCCGAGGGCCCTTCGGCCTGCCGGACGCCGTCGAGCAGCGGGACGCTGTGCCCGTGCGAACCGGCCGCGGGGTTGTCGTAGCGGCGGGGACCGAAGTACTCGCGGTCGTAGACGCCGCGGCCGGCGTCGGCCACCAGCAGCTGGCCGGCGCGCGCGACGACGAACGAGCCGAGGTCGTTGTGGTTGTGCGGCTCGCCGTTGTGCCCGGCCCGTGCGGCGAACCCGATCGGGCTGTGCGCACCCTCGGGGACCACGAGCCACTGCGCGTCGGGATACCAGCGGGGCGCCTGGTCGGTGCCGGTCGGCGTGACGCGACTGGTCACCTGCGGGTGCCAGCACAGCGACCGGACGGCGAGAGCCCACCGGCCGCACTCGTCGACGACCTCGGTGTCGGTCAGGTCCGCCGTCGGCAGGCCGACGTCCCCGTAGCGCTGGTCGGCACCGGCGAGGAGGCCGGCGTCCGCGGTGCCCTCGAGCCAGGTGTCGGCGAACGTGACCAGGGTGCGTCCCGACAGGAAAGCACGCAGCGGCCAGCGCGCGGCCTCCGCGGCGCGGCCGGGTTCGCCGTTCGGGTCGGGGCCGAACACCGCGTCGAGCGCCTCGACCGCCACCAGGTAGTAGCCGAAGCCGTACCGCCAGTAGCCGTAGCCCTCGACGCAGACGCCGTCGTCGCCGTACCCGTCGAGCGAGCGGCGCAACGTGGCGCGGAGCCTGGGCAGCTGCGCGCGCACGCGGTCCTCGGGGCACACCTGGATCGCCGCGAGCGCGACCGACCCGGCGCACACCGATGCCCAGTTGCTCGGGGAGTCCTCCCACCAGGACGAGTGCCGCTCGTACGGCTCGATCACGCGAGCGATGACCTCCTCGCGCACACGGCGCAGGAGGTCGTGCGGCAGCCGGTCCGCGAGCAGTGCGGTGATCTCCGCGAGCGCCGAGCCCGTCTCCGCCGCGAACAGGTCGATGGTCTCGCGAGGATCGAGCCCGTCGCGCGCGACGTGGGCCGGCAGCGCCCAGTACGGCTCGTCGCAGATGGCGGCGACGAGGTCGGCGAGCAGCTCGGTGCCGCTGTCCGGGTCAATGAGCGCTGCGACCGCGAGCGCGGTCAGCGCCCGCCGCCGCTGGAAGTACCGCGACTCGAACGCGCCCCGGTCGCCCGTGCGCTCGAACTCGCCGTACAGGTCGTCGGGAAGCTCGGCGATCGGCCGGGTGCGAGCCTGCTCGACCAGTTCCCCGATCTGGCCGAGCTGCTCGCGCAGCCCGGGCGCGCAGGCGATCCGCTGCCAGGTCTCGCGCTCGACGGCGGAGCCCAGGGCCGCTCGTGCGTCGATGGGCCTGGTCGCATGGTCCTCGCGGGCACCCATACGCTCTCCGATCTCAGCCGAGGAGCCGGTCCGCGGGCTCGGGGCGGTGGATGCCGCCGGGGCGGTAGCCGAGGACCGTGGACATCCCGAGCAGATCGGCCAGCAGCCAGACGATCGCGAGCCACATCTCGGTGCCCTGCAGCGCGGGCGTCTCGGCGACCGGGTCGCGGCCGGTACCCGAGGGAACGGCGAAGCTGAAGCCCTCACCCGGGCGCCAGTGTGCGATGGCGTTGCGCAGCAGCCGGGTCGCGAGGGCCTGGATCTCGGCGCGGCGGTAGTCGAGGTCGCGACCGGCGAGCCAGAGCGGGTGCGCGACGTCGAGGACATTGCACGCGTTCTGCCGGTCGGGCGCGAAGAACCGGGCGTCCTGGGCGTGGCGGAGCACGGTGTCGATGACACGCTCGCGGTACGGCAGCGGCACCCCGAACTGGGCGTAGCTGCCGCGCGAGGCGCGGTAGAAGCCGTTGACGATCTCGAGGTCGCCGCTGTCCGGCGCGGGCTTGCCCCACATCCCCGTCGTCGGGTCGACGTTCGTGCTGAGCCACCCGAACAGCGCAGCGGCCGTGGCCGCGTGGCCCGGCGTGCCATGCCGGCGGTTCCACAGCAGCGCGGTGCCGTACATGTCGACGCCGTGGCCGCCGCTCCACGCCCGCCCGTCCCAGGGCAGCGCATCGAGCTCGGCAAGGACGCCGTCGGCACCGAGGTTCTCGACGGCGGTGATCGGGTGGGCGAAGCGCTCACCCAGCAGGTCGAGCGCGTAGCCCACGCAGAGCACGTGATAGTTGGCCTGGCCGTCCCGGACGCCGAGGACCGGCTCCTGGAGCTGTCCGCGCTCGTCGAAGGACGCGATCATCCCGGACCCGGGGTGCTGCAGCGACAGCAGCCGGCGGACATGCTCGTCCTTGGACAGCTGCGAGGGCACGTCACCGGTCAGGTAAGCGGCGATCTCGATCGCGTCGCAGTGCGCCCGCACGGTCGGGGCGCCAGCGGGGGCCGCGAGGTAGCGGCCGTCGGCGATCGAGGGCTCCCACGACCGCGCGAGGACGGACTCGGCGTCGGCGCGCGCGGTCCGCATGAAGGCGCGCAGCTCGTCGGTGAGCGTGGCGTCAGCGCCGACGCCGGCGGTCGGAACCTGCGGCTCCGGCGCCAGCGCGGGCACCCGCCACTTCTTGACCTGCGCGGGGTTGCCGGCCACGATCGCCCCGGCCGGGACGTCCTTGGTGACCACGGACCCGGCGGCGACGACGGCCCGGTCACCGATCGTGACGCCGTCGAGAACCACCACGTGGGAGCCGATCCAGACGTCGTCGCCGATCGTGATGCCGCGCTGCGACATCGGCTGCCGGAACACCGGGACGTCGGGGTCGGTCATCGTGTGGTTGAACGCCAGCAGCGACGTGTGCGCACCGATGCGGACCGCGTGCCCGAGCGTGACGTCACCGCGCACCACCGCGGAGGTGTTGATCGTGCAGTGCTCGCCCGTGACGAGGGAGCCGGTCACGTACGCGTGCCCGGCGATGTAGGAGCGCGTCCCGAGCACCAGGCGCTCCACCTGCACCGCCGCGAGCGGCGAGATGAAGCACTGCTCGCCGAGCTCGACGTCCGCGACGCCGCTGCCGACGAACCGCCGCTGCAGCTCGAGCTGGGCTTCCTGCTCGGCCTCGGTCGCCTCGCCCCAGAAGGACCAGGGCGAGTAGTCGAAGTGGTTCCGGTCGAAGGGGTTTGCCGCGGTGGCGGCGTCCTGCGTGAGCGTCATCGTGGATCCTCGTCGAGGCGGTCGAGCATGTCGGTCTCGTCGTCAGCCATCAGAACACTACGGCCTGGGCACTCCCCGGTCGGCGGCCAGAGCTACCGACATCAGGGGGGCCTGGGTCGGATCAACGCGAGGCGACCCGCGTGATCAGCGCACCGGGCCGCCGTCGTGAACTCGATACGGTCCGTACGTACGGCCGCACCTCCCCGCCGGTCCGATCAGGAGAGACGATGAGTTCTGCGCCACGCCCGCTCGCGATCTGCACCTTCGGGGAGGGCGTCGCCGACGCCGTGCTCAGTCCGGCCGACCGCGCCCGGCTGGCGAGGTTGCTCGAGATCGAGGGCTTCTACACCGAGGACGCCGAGGCGCTCGGCTCACCGCGGCTCGACGAGATCGAGGTCCTGGTCACCGGCTGGGGCGGCCTGTCGCTGCCGCCCGCGGTGCTGGAGCAGATGCCCTCGCTGAAGCTCGTGCTGTACGCGGCGGGCTCGGTGCGGCACCTGGTGTCCGACCAGCTCTGGGCGCGCGGCATCCGGATCGTCTCGGCGGCCGACGCCAACAACGAGCCGGTCGCCGACTACACCTACGCCGCGATCATCCTCGCGCTCAAGGGCGAGCACCAGAACGAGGCGCGCTACCGCCGTGAGCGCGGCTACGTCGCAGCCCATGACGAGCTCGGCATCTACGGCCGCACGGTCGGGCTGGTCGGCTTCGGGTCGATCGCACGGAAGGTCGCCTCCCGGCTGCAGGCTCTGGAGGCCAGGACGCTCGTGTACGACCCCTACCTGAGCGAGACCGACGCGCTGCAGCACGGCGTCGAACGGGTCGAGACGCTGGCCGACCTGTTCGAGAGCAGCCGCGTGGTCAGCGTCCACGCCCCGTGGATCCCCGGAGTCAACGACGCCATGATCGGCCGGGCCGAGCTCGAGTCGTTGCCGCACGGTGCCGTGCTCCTCAACACCGCCCGCGGGGCGCTGGTGGACGAGGAGGCGCTGGTCGCGGTGCTGCGTGCGCGCCCGGACCTGCTGGCGAACCTCGACGTCACCTGGCCGGAGCCACCGGCGGACGACTCCCCGCTGTGGGAGCAGCCGAACGTCAAGCTGACCGGCCACATTGCCGGCAGCATCGGCACCGAGCGCACGCAGCTGGGCCGGCTCGTGATCGACGAGCTCGAGCGCTGGCTCGCCGGTCAGCCGTTGCAGCACGAGGTCACCGAGGACGTCGCGAGGACCCGGGCGTGACGCGCGTGGTCGGTTCTTGAGACCTTGCCGCGGCCGCGTCAGCGGAGCGAGGCGTGCATGAGGAGGCCGGTACCGCCGGTGAACTCGACACCGGCGAGCGTCTCGGCGCGCCGTACCTCCTCGAACGACCAGCGGCGGTGCAGGTCGATCGAGGCACGGTTGGTCGGGTTGACCACGTAGTAGGCGTCGTCGGCACGTTCGGCGATCCAGCGCATCCGCGCATCGGTGAGGGCGATCGCGGCGCCGCGGCGCCGCCAGGCCGGGTGCACGGTGACGCCACCGAGGTAGTGACCGGCGGGTGCTGAGTCCTGTGGTTCGGTGTGGTGGTACGACTGGGCCCAGCCGACCACGTCGCCGCTGCCAGGCTCCGCGGCCACCAGGAGACAGCGGTCGGGGGCGTCGATGGCTCGCTGCCAGCCCTCAGGGTGAGCGGAGCGCCCGGCAGCCTCCTGGATACGGCCGATCGCATCGAGATCGGCCGAGGTGGCGGCGCGGACCGTGAGCGCGGGCACGGCAGGGCCGACGACAGAGTCCGCCGCCGCGCGGCCGGTCG
>NZ_WNXY01000012.1 GCF_009733815.1 Pseudactinotalea suaedae | reverse complement strand
CCGCGCCTGGGAGTCAGAAGCCAAACGAGCCGCCGCGATCGGCACCTGGAACATCCACTACAACTACCATCGAGCCCACACCGCCGCCGGCGACCAACCCCCAGCCTCACGACTACGCACCGGCGTCGCCAACGTCATGAGCCAGAACACCTAGGGCCGAGGAGCCCCCCGCCGGAAACAAGCGACTTGATCGATCGCCCGCCGCCAGCAGCGTCGACCAGCTGGCGGCCTTCGCGAACTACGACTGACGCTGACGTGCCTCGAGAATCGGATGTTCCTCGGTCCGCGCCGGGCGACCGTAAGGTGCTCGGCGCCACGTGAGGCGGATCATGGCACTCGCCGTTCTCAAGCGTCTCGGCGACAAGGACTACGAGAGGCCACGCCCGGACGCGATGACCGACGATGGCTGGGTCCCCGCTGGTCCCGGGCGCACGAAGAACTCGCCCCGCCGATACGAGGCACCGTCGTAGCGGGCGGCCGAGAGTGCGACGCCCACTGTCCGACACAGCCTGATGGCGATCGCCGTGCTGACTCTGTCGGCAGCAGGCGGGATCCCCGGCAGCTATCGTCAGCCGATGGGCCGCAACTACAGTCAGCCAACTATTAAGACCCTGTTCGCTGAGGCGTCGAGATGCGCATACCCCGGCTGCCCTACGCCGCTGGTGTTCCATGACCGGGGTGCCGCGACTGCGATCGCTGACATCGCCCATATCCGCTCGGAGAGCCCCAACGGTCCACGACACGACCCGTCATTCCATGGCGACCTGAATTCCCACGAGAACCTGCTGCTCCTGTGTGGCCAGCACCACCGGCCCATCGACCGCCATGAGTCCCTCTACACGGTGGACGAACTGCTCGAGTGGAAGGCTACGCAAGTGGCTGTGGCCGGAGCCGGCACACAGATCTCGGACGCCGATGCACGCTCATACAGCCGGCTGACTGACTCGGAGCGCGACTCACTCGCACAGGTGGCCCGACTCGCGGAGCGACTCAAGATTGTTGCGGAAACCGCTGCCGAACGTTTCGCCAGCATCCGCTCCGGCTACGAACAGGAGCGTGCGCAAATGGTTTCCCGCATGGGTCCGGTCTACGAGATCGACAACGACGATGCGCGCAGCTCGACACCGATTCCTGCAAGTCAGTACCGGATGCCCGCGATAGAAGAGGAGCGCTGGCGCACTCGACTGTCTGAGGAAGCAGGGCAGCGCGCGAGCGAAGCTGAAACAGTCATAGGTGAACTCCGCGAATCGCTCGCGGTGCTCCGCATGCAGTCCCCGGGGTTGACGGAGCATATCGACGCCGTAGCTGCCGCTGCCACGGCATGCGCGAGCGCGGTGGCCGATGCGTCATCGGAGCGAGTCTCGCGCGATCTGGATGCGACGGTCAGGAGCCTGTGGGAGGTTGCTAACGGCGAACGCGATCGTGCAACCGGCTAGGCAGCCGGTCCGTGAACCTGCTGCGCCGAAGCGCGCGGGAATGGACCGGACACGGGGCAGTTCATGCCGGTGCCTCCGCGGCAGGTGCTCCTCGCGCAAGACTCGTTGCCGCGACGGTCCGCTCGGGTACCTACCGCACCGCGCGGCTCAGCAGCATGCGCAAATATGCCCCGCTCAGTTCCCCGACCCGACTCGATCTCGCGTAGGTCATTGCCCGTTCCGCATCGCTAAGAGGCCGTGCCGACCGCGCGACCGAGCGCCCGAGAGATCCGCTTCGCGCTGATTTGCCTACAACCTCGAGAGCCACACACCTCTTGCACTAGCGTGGCAGAATCGTCCGTACGAAACGGCGGGGAGCACGCGACAATGGCAAGCAGACGACGCCGAACTGTGCAGTCGAGACGTTCACCGCGGTCCAGATCGGAGCGTCCTCCTGAAGAGATCCGCGAGGCGGCACGGGCACGCCTCGCGGCTGCACCTAGGTGTCCCCGGTGCTCGTCGTCGATCCCACCGAATGCGAACGGCCGCGGCCGTCCGCGTGTCTGGTGCTCGCAGAGTTGTCGGCGCGCAGCCTACGAGGAGCGGCGGGCTGCTGCAGCGGGGGCGATTGCGAAGGAGATCGTGGTCAAGTGCATCGAGCCATCGTGGGAGGAGATGATCGAGCGCGTGGCGGGGTCGCCAAAGGCATGCTGGAAGATCCTGCGCGTACTCCGCCAGCGGCTGGCGGTGGGTGAGCTGATGCAGAGTCCCTGGAACGAGGTTTCGGACGAGCTGTGGCAGCTGTCGGAGACCTGGTCTCGGCGGCGGTAGCAAACACGAGGAGCGGTCTTGGGCTGGTGTGCTGATGAGTTTCCTGGCCTCAAACTCGGCCGTGCCGGGAGTCGATGCGGTCGGCCGCCGGGTAGCCCTCAGACAGGATGGTCTAGCGAGGCGTCAGAGGAGACCCGGTGTCCGAGATCCTGGGCATCCTCCGCGCTCGCGCGAGAGCCTCAACGAGAAGGAGCAAGAGCCTCGGCTCGTCTCACGGGACGCTCGCGCTTCAGCAGGCGCACGCCGCGCTACTTGCTGCGCTGGGGATCACGTTATGACTCCCAGGAGACTTGCGAAGCGCCAGCTGATCCGCCCGCACGGTGCTCTCCATCTCCGCAGCAGCAGCAGGTCACGCCGCACCACACGCGGCGCTGATGAGCGGCTCGTGATGGTCGCAGACGTGCGCCGCTGCCATGAGCCTCCTCGTGTAGCAAGATTGCTTGCGCAGTTCACATCCCTTATCCGTGGTTCTGGGCCAGCGTAGTCAGCTCTGCGCCGCACGATCGCGGTTGACCTAGCCGTGTTCCGGCGTAGGTGTGGCACCCGCTGGTCCGTCGCATACGGAGCGCCCTGGCAGCTCCTCGAAGTGGCTCGTTTGGCTGCGTCGGAGGGGTGGAGTCACAGTAGGGCGGTTGCTATCATTGGGGAGCGGACCCGCCCCACATACGTGGACCAGCGGGTCTAGCTTCTTATAGGTGGTCGGCGGGGTTAGAGGCGCAACGGGGCGCCATTGATGTCCGACTGCCGCAGGTAGTCGTCATACCAGGTCCAAGCGAACGGCTTGCCGGGATGGCGGTTCAATGCTTGATAAGTCGTCCAGGCAACCAGGTCGGCCATCTGGACCCATTGCGAGACGTGTGACAGCTGAAACAGCGGGTCTTCCAGGATGCGTCGGGTCGCCAGCGGCAGGTCGCGATGTCGCTGAAAGTAGGACTGGTCGGAGCCATCGCCGTCCATGAAAATCACCCCGTACTCGTCGGCGGCAGTTAGCCTTCCGTTGAGGTGGTCAGTAAGTTCGCCATAGACGGTGCCCCTCTCGTCGTAGTAGTCCCTTCCACGGGAAGAAGTGTGGCGGCAGACGGTACCGAGCGCGATCTGGTCGTTCTGTCCGATCGCTCCGAGGGCGTCTTGGACGAGACTGCGTCGCAGCGCCTTGGAGTTATTCAGGTTGCCGGCGATTGCGGGGGCGTCGCGGCCACCAATCAACCTGGTGGCGTGCAGCTCGGTGGAGGGCGGCACGGAGTAGTTCGCGTAGAGGCGCTTGCGCAGATCAAGCCATTGGCGAAGCCCAGCCTGCCAGCAACCGGGTGTGACCTCGATCCAGGAATAGACGATGTAGCCGTCATTGGGTGAGCCGGAGTCGTCGACGTAGAAGAGGCGAAAGCCGTCACTGGCCGGGTGCGCCGCGCTCATCGAGACCCCTTCTTGCGGGCACGCGCCCGACGACCCGTTGCCTTTAAGCGGGTGGGCGGAGCGAGTACTGCCGTCAGCTCGTAGAAGTTCACACGCGTGACCCCACTCGGGGACAGCGGCGACTTCTTGAGTCGCGACGACACTGTCAGCAATCCGAGCTCGCACAGCGTGCGCAAGCCACGCTCGGCGGTATCAGGTGAGAATCCGTACCACTCCTGCATCCTCTCAGTGGGCAGAGAGAACTCGGGCTTCTCGTGCAGGCACACGAGCAGCATGGCGGTGGCCGGAAGGTCGAGCTTGGCGTACCAGCCTTCGCTCCAGAACTCGTTGCGCAGCTTGATGAAACGGTCCGACTTCCCATCAGGACGGCTGTACTCCAAGCCGCTGCCGTCAGGTCGCAGTAACGTGACCGTCACTTCGCGGGCGCGGCCCTTGCGAGCGCGGCGGATCATGGCGCGCTGTTCGAGTCGGGTGAGGATACGCGTCGCAGCTGACGCAGCCGAGCGCGAATCGGCTGTGACGGTGGTGTCAAATACACGCGACCACACCGACAGCGGCAAGGTGGTGGACCAGCCGTTGTCGCCGGCACCGTTGCTGATTATGGCGTGCAGGAACAGTAGGGCGCGTAGGCCGCGCAGGTCGCCGTTGCGCACGAAGGTTGCGAGCGGGCCGCTCCGGTCCTTGGTGCCGTCGGCGAAGGCCTTACTCTGGGGTACCTGGACGAACGCGTTGGCGATCGGCGCAAAACCTCGCTTCGACCGCTCCAGCAGGTACGCGCGCGTATCGCTCTCATTGGCAGGGGACTCGTCGTCGGCGACGGCATCACCCGAGCCCGAGGTAGTCGGCATTTTCATGCCCTAAGAGTGCAGTGGCCTGGCCTGGCTGACAACTAGTGTCGGCCCCGGTACCGCGACGCTCTGGCGGGTACCTGTTAGAACCATGCAAACTCCATATGCCATCACCTGTGCAAGGCCAGTGTAGATATCCATGCCCAACCGACCCAGGAGCGCTCGGCCGCCGCTACCTCAGAGCCCGATCGTCGTGGTGCCGGCGCCGGGCTGCGGGCAATCCACCGACCTCAGACCCGGTGCCCAGATCCAGCACACCCAGGCGGCACTGGTGGGGCTATGTTCCAGGCTCTCTTAGGTCGATTCATCCTCTATCGCTTGCTCATCGCCAGGACCGGCGCGGCCGTCTTCGTCGTCAATGAGGCCGTAGGGCGGACTGCCGGGGTTGGCCGAGTATTCGACGACTACGCAACCGGCTGCGCGCGTCGGCGGCTCGTTGTCGACCATGATGATCTGGGCTTCAGGATGCTCCCCCAGCCACGTACTGAGATGGCCGTAGATGCGGTCGACGATGGTGGTGGACTGCGCAGCGATCGCGTCGTCGTCGCCTCCGGCGTCTCCGGCGTCTCCGGCGTCTCCGCCAGCGTTACGGACGATGTCCCGGGGTCGGGAGCCTCGTCGCAGGTTCTTCTGGGGACTGTCGATGAGGAGGAAGCCGGGGTGACCGTGGCCCTCCTCAAGGGCCGTCTCAAATACGGTGAGCTGCCAGGCGAGGGCGACGAGCGTCATCGCACCCGAGGAGCCGACCCGGTGGTACAACTTCCCGCGGACCACGGGCACGAGGTCCTTGCGTAGGTATGCGTTGTCGAGCTTCGGGTAGCCGAGTGCAGCGAGGGTGGCGGAGAACCGGCGGCTGAGCCTGTCGACCATTGCGTCTCGGGGCAGACGGGTTCGCTCAAGTTCCCGCTGCCTGGCCAGAGCGCGTTGGAGGGCCGCGCGGGCCTGGTTCAGCGTGTTCTCTCGTTGGGCAAGTTGCTGCAGCATGCGGCGCTTACGCGCAAGTTCGTCCAAACGGGCGCTACTGGCCGCGACACGGCCGGAAATGGCGTCACGCTCGGAAATGAACGGTGCGATCGTTTGTGAGGTCGCGTCATCCAGTGCCCGCTGCGCCCTCACAACTCGCCGCTGCTCACCGTTAAGTTCTTCTTCGAGCTGCCGCACTTCGGTGGCGACTTCCCCAATGAAGCCCTTGAGTTGCTCCAGCCGGCGTCGAGTGCTTCTCTGCTCCCGTGCCACCGAAAACTCGGACGGCGCTTCCTTGCCTGCGGCATCAGAGTCTGCGTCGAGCACTGCTGGAACATCACCGCTGGCGTCGTCGTCGGCGTCGAGTGCGGCAGCGGCCGTGAGGTCGCTGTGGCAGAGCGAGCAATGACCGTTCACGACGTTGGGCGGGTCGTCGAGGGTTGAGAAGCACGCTGGGCAGGTGACGACCGCAAGCGACCCGAACAACTGTTGGGACTCTTCGAGCATTTCGAGTTTGCGGAGGTCATCGGCGTACTGCGAGCGAAGCGGGTCGAGTCGTCTCAGGAGCGTCTGGCGGTCGCGGAGTTCAGCCTCAGTTCGGCGCGTAGCCTCTGTCGCCCTACCGAACTCGTCTCTGAGCTGGGTGGCGAAGGAGGTGCTGGCAGTGAGTCGTGCGCTGGCGTTGGTGAGCTCGGCGCGTGCCTCTGCGAGACTTACGCGCTCGCTGTCCGATTCGACGTCGATCGATTCGAGGTCGCCGAGGCCGGCGTCGTCAAGAAAACTGTGTAGGGCTCTGATGCCCGCTTCGCCGGTCCGGATGTCGGAGCGGAGGCTCTCGATCTGTTCGGCAACCTCGGAAGACTCCTCGTCACCCACACCAAACATGTAGTCGACGACCTGTCGGATCTTCAGGAGCCGGTGCGGCTGCTTTTCGAGTACGAGATCGGCGTTGTCCATGCGGCGGTTCGTCAGAAACCACAGAGGCATGACATCGCGGAAACTCAAGATGCTTGTCGACGACTCCTCCTGCGTCGGCGCGGACTTCACTCTGAGTCCGCCTAGACCGCAGACACCGAGAAGGAACTGCGAGAGCGAGTCGGGATCGGCCGGGTCGAGAGTCAGCCTCCTCCGCGGAAGGTCCGGGATGGCGTCGAGGTCTCCGTGAAAAAGCCAGGCGACCTTGGAGACCGATCCGATAGGTCGCTCGATGATATAGCGGACGGCTTGATAAGTCGTTTGCGCGACTTGCTGCTCGTCGTCCGCACCTGGACCTCCGACTGCTTCTCGGACCTCGATGCTGAGTTGGGCCGCGCGGACGTTCGCGATGATTTCATCGTGGTCCGGGTAGTCCTTGGCTCCGAGGCAATAATCGATGAGTTCAAGGATGGAGGTCTTGCCGGTGCTGATCTCGCCTGC
The DNA here is from genome assembly GCF_009733815.1 of Pseudactinotalea suaedae. Classification (GTDB taxonomy): domain Bacteria; phylum Actinomycetota; class Actinomycetes; order Actinomycetales; family Beutenbergiaceae; genus Pseudactinotalea; species Pseudactinotalea suaedae. Next base: position 169,053 of record NZ_WNXY01000012.1, on the reverse strand, counting down.
GATGACAGCGAGCTGCCGGGCTACGTGAGCGTCGTCGGTGAAGTCGACGGTGTAGTTGCGCCGCGGGCCGATGAGGCGCATGCCGCGGATACGGATCGGAGGCACCGCAGCGGTCAGAGCTGGGGTGGGCTCGCCGTCGGGGCTCGCTCTGCTCGTGCTCAGAGACTTGGTGCCCGTGACAATGACATCTGAAACGTTGGACTTGACAGGTTCATCCATCGTCTGGCTCCAGCACGAGCGGCATGGCGGTGGCTGATGGTCGGCGGCTCGCCACTGCGTCAGCTGAGCCGTCCGCGTCGACCAGGTCGAAGAGCACTGGGTCGGCTCGCAGCCAGCCGGTGAGATGTTCTTGGAGGGCCTTATCGCTGAGCTTCGACACGCGTGGGGCAACTCTACGAACGCTTTCCCGGTACCCGTCGGCGTAGACCGAGGTGAGCCTGCCGGCGGTCTCGATACCAAACGGAGTGGCTCTGATGACCCGCTTCTGGTCCGCGATGACCACCTGCGCCAAGCCGAACGAGACTAGGTAGGCGACGTCGTTGGCGATTCGCTCACGCCGCGTGGCGAATCGCTGCCCGGGGGCCGCGTAGGTCAGGGAATGCTCCCCAAAGCCTGCGAGACGGAGTGCTGTCCGCTCCTTCCGGTCTTCTCCGACTATGAGGAACGGGTTCGCTGCCAAGAACTCGGTCACCGACAGTCGCTCGAGATCGAGATTAGTCGATTCTGTCTCGGCGAGCATCAGTAGCAGTTGCGCAACCCGGAACGTCGTGACGTCGTCGGGTCGCAGTCGTGTTTTCTGGTCCTCAGGCACTGCCGCCGCCGTCCGTCACTGGTTGCTCGATCGCGGCTGGAGTCCTAGGGCCGTCGGAAGCCTGCGCCGACCCCAAGCTGTCAGTGGGCTCCTCTTCGGCAAGGTCCGCGGGCGCGCCGCGGACAGATTGCCGCGTCGGCGGAGTGGCGTCGTGTGCTGCCGCGACATCGCGCCAGTTTCGCACCCAGCCAGCTCGTTCACTGTCTACCCGCTGGTGCATCAATCCCATCCCGTGGATGACGGATGCTCGGAGCTTGACGGCCTCGTCAGTGTGCCGTTGTTCGATGACATCCATGACGTTCTGAAACAAGCCGGGCAGCTGGTCGTCCTGACTGCTGTGGCAGGCCGTGTTGAAGGCGGTCGACCATGTCGAGTCGACTCGCATGCGCCAGCGCCTCAGCTTGTCGAGCTCGGCGGGCACGCCCTTATCCTCCAGCTCCTGTGTGAGGATCTCGGCGTTGAAGAACGCCTCGCGTGCTGACCTGGTCTCGGGCAGGCGCGCTGCCTCCATCTGTCGGACGAACAGGGCGTCGTCGAATTGAGCATCGTCGTCGAGCTCGTGCAGGGGCCTCTCCTTTGAGTCGTCGGCGCTCGTGCTGGGCACGACGATGACCGGGTTGAAGTAGTAATTGCGGATGGGCTCAGCGCCTGGCGCTGTGAGCCGCCGACGGATCTCGCCCTCGTCCATGAGGTCGAAGAGGACACCGTCCTTCGTGCGGTTCCTTTGCCAATTCGCCCACCATTTCGACTCCGGACCGTCCAAGGTCCGCGGGATACACAGAGTCCAGGAGTCCAAGAGGTATCCCTCGCGTGTTGCCGCGGCGCGAGCCGCGTTGTAGGAGCGGGTGATGTCGTCCTTCTGGGTCTTGTCGAAGTCGTCGATGAAATACTTGGCCTGCCAGACCATCGCCGTCCCACCCTCGTTCAACTGTCCGACGAACGCGTCGATGCCCCAGTCCCCGGGGTTCGCGCGGACCGCCCTGACGTCTGGGTGCTTGAGCGCAACGATGTCCTCAACTAGGCGCTCGAACTCAGTCCGGGCGGTCTCGAGTCCGAGTCGGGTGCGGAGGCTTGCCAGGTCGATGCTGCCGTTGCCGACAAGCTGCAGCGTGGTGCTGCTGCTCGCTCGTGTTGGCATATGAGGCTCGCATTCGTAAGGGCTCTGGACTGGCCGGACGCTGCGCTGGTGCGCTGACAGTGCATCAGAACACCGTGTGAAGGCAAGGACCGCAGACCGCTCAGGTCGTCGTGTCTCCGGCACTGACACAAGCACGCCGCTCATCTGCCTGCCGATAGCCAGTTGGTTAGTCGGCGTGTGCGGCTGCCGGGGGGTGCTGCAGAGCGACCTTCCCATGGTATCGATGTTGACATTGCACAGGCTGTCCAGTTGTCACAGTGATGTCACAGGGCTCCGCGTCCTGGTATGTCCGCTGGTCAGGCTCTGACTAGTTCGATTCCCGCCACCTCCACAAACGACATAGGCCGCCGCGCGTCAGCGCGAGCGGCCTTGTGTCGTTTCGGTGAGGTATATCGGAGGACGGCTCGCGCCACCTCCACGACCGGCCGATCGGCCCGACCGCATGATCGTGGTCACCCGGCCGCCGTCCAGCGCGCGGTGACGACTCGGCGGACGCGACGAACGGCGCAGAGCTGTCCGGCCGCGGCAACCCGTGCGGCTGCTGTGGCATCCAGGTCGACGGCGCTCTCGACGGAGATCGGCGCGACGTGGAGCGTCAGCTCGGCATCAGGGTCGATCCTGGTGATGTCGACGCACCAGCTCAGGCCGTCCCAGAACTTGTCGGCGATCAGCTCGTCGTCGGCACGCAGCTGAGCGACGTCACCCTCCCACTCGATCTCGAGCTCGACCCGGTCGCCTGCCATCAACTCCTCGGCGTCGCCCGGAAGGTCGAGGCGGAACAGCGCCGCCACTTCCGCGATCTGGGCGTCGTCGGGTGCCGAGGAGCGGCCCATGAAGGACCCATAACGGGTGCGCGGCGGGCTTCCTTCGCGCCTCTGCTCGACGGCGACAGCTGTGATCCCGGGCGACGATGCGGTCTGGAGCGCGACGGGCTCGAACGTCAGGCCGGTCCACCGTTCCAGCGACGGCGCGCTCGCGGAACGTGCGACGAGATCCTCGCCCTCGCGCCAGAGCGGGGCGTCGGAGCTGAGCAGGTCGCCGTCGACGAACCACAGACGCTCGATCGCGTCCTCGTCCATCACGAGGACACGGAGTGCGCCGTCGACCTCGAGCAGGCTGCCCGGCACGAGATCGATCGGGACGTCGAGGTCGACCGCCGTGCCGTCGACGACCCCCGTCGCGCCCGCCGCGAGCGCGATGCGGGGGATGATCCCGTCGTGGGCACGCAGCACGAGGGTGGGTAGGTCGCCGGCGGCCACCGCGACGAGCGAAGCGGTCGCCCACTCGATGCGGACGTCCGCCACCTCCAGACGCACCGGCCAGCGGGCGATGACACCCGTCGGGACATCGATCGGCCGGTCGGGCACGATGATCTCGCCGTCGTCGAGCGCGAGACGGAACTGCACGTCGGGGACCGGGTGCAGCGGCTCGTGCGGCTGGTGCGTGTTGACGAACACCACACCGCTACGGCCATCGCCGCGCACCGCCCAGCGCAGGGTGTCGAGGTCGTGCACCGCGACAGGCGCATCCGCGGGCAGGGTGCTGAAGGTGTCGGCCAGCCAGGGCCCGAAGCTCGCGAGGAACGCGTTGTGCTCGCGAAGGGGCGCCAGGCTCGGGCCGGGTCGGCCGGTCGCTCCGAAGGCCGCCTGGAAGCCGTAGTCGAACCGCGGCAGGTCGTTCGGATATCCCGTCGCGTGCGACTCCTGCGCGTGGTCGCGCGGGTTGATCCCGCCCGCGTACATGTAGAAGCCCTGCCAGGCGGACCCGTTGCCGATCTTGACGTTCGCGATCGCGGCGATGTCCGCGCCGCGCGCGATCGGACGGCGGTGGTAGGCCGTGGCCATGCCGCCCCCGAGCTCACAGGTCGAGGGCGGGAACTCGGGGTCGACCTCACGCACGACGACCTCGAGCCCGTCCTCGCGGAAGTCGCCCCCGACGCCCGGATCGTCCCACTGGTGGGAGAAGCGGAAGTGGTCCCGAAAGCTGTCGTCCCAGCGCGAGCCCTGACCGGCCCAGAAGCCGTCGGCGTAGCCGCTGTAGAGCGGGAACACCTCGTGCGGCGGCAGCAGTGCGCCGCCCCAGCCGGTTGCCGTCCAGAGCGGCGCCGACATGCCGGCCGCGCGGGCGAGGCGCTTCAGCGTCGCGATGTGGTCGGGCTGGTCGTAGAGCTCGTTCTCCAGCTGGATGCCGACGATGCGCCCGGTCGGCCCGCAGAACCGGGCAACCTGCTCGGCGATGCGTGCGTACCAGCCCGCGACCGACGAGAGATAGCCGGCATCGTCGGTGCGCGCCCGGTCGCCGTGCTCGGCGACGACCCAGTCGGGGTGTCCGCCGTTGCGCACCTCGCCGTGGCACCACGGGCCGATGCGAAGGATGACGTCGATACCCACGCGGTCAGCGACGTCGAGGAATGCGGCCACGTCCAGGTCGCCCTCGAAGCTCACCTCACCCTTCACCGGCTCGTGATGGCCCCAGAAGACGTACGTGGAGACCGAGGTGAGGCCGGAGGAGACGAGCAGGCGCAGGGTTTCCTCCCAGCGATCGCGCGGCACGCGACTGAAGTGCACCTCACCGGTCACCGGCACGGTCGGAGTGCCGTCCACCTCAATCCAGCGACTCGTGATCCTGAGCCGCTCATGCCAATCCTCGAGATTGGTCATCCTCGGCTCGATCACCGGTGGCCGGTGGTCGTGCGGGCGAAGAAGGAACGGGACTGGTGCAGCGGGTGACGACATGTCTCTCCGGGTCGGTGCGAGGCGACGCGCGACTGCGTGCCGACGGCGCCCGACGCTCGCCGAGCCCACCTTCGCCACAGTAGAGCCGAGCGCCAGCACTCCTCAGAACGATCCTGCGGCGTGACATGGACGAAACGACGACCGTTGCACCGATGCCGGTTCGTGGTGCGCGGACGACGGCGGCGGGGATGAGGGGGAGGCCAGGATCAGCCCGGCGTCACGACTCACCACGGGCGTAGCTGCTCAACGGCTGGCCCGGGCGCAGGACCTCGTGGACGATGGCGGTGATCGCGAACTCGCTCGCTTCGCCGAGGTCGACGGCGGTGGGCTCGAGCAGCCACTGCAGCTGCAGGCCGTCCATGACGGCGAGGATCGAGGCCGACGCCTTGTCGATGGCCTCGCGATCGGTCACGCCCTCCTGGGCGCACAGCACCTCGAAGGCGTCGCGCACATCGGCGCGCAGCACCTGATAACGCTCGAGGAAGTAGCTGTGGGCGGCGTGGCCGTTGGTGACCGACTCCGAGGAGAGCACGGTGAAGACCTGGACGATGCCGGGCCGCCGGGCGTTGGCGAACGCGGTGCGGACCAGGTGCAGGAACAGCTCGGGGCCACCGGGGATGTGCTGGTCGGTGAGCTCCTCGACGTCGGTCTTGTCGCGATAGCTCAGCACCTCGAGCAGGAGCTTCTGCTTCGAACCGAAGTGGTGCAGCACGCCCGCGTGGGTCATGCCCACCTGCTCGGCGATGTCGGCCAGTGTGCCGTTCGTCGAGCCCTTAGACCCGAAGGTCTCGATCGCGGCCTTCAGGATTTCCTCCCGCTTCCGCGCCGTGGTGGGCCGTGCTCGTTGCGCGCTCGCGGTCGTCGGTGTCACGAGAAGTCCTCTCCTGGTTGCGCACCCGATGTGCCGCCGCTACCCTCCCATCTAGCGCACTTACTGACAAGTAAGTTAGCCAGGTCCGCAGGCGGTGCAGCCTGCTGGTCATGGCGTGCGGAGCGAAGTGCTCCCCGCCGACAGAGGACGACTCGAGGAGAAGCAATGAAGCTCAGAAGGTCCTTGATCGCCGTAGGTGCGATCGCCGCTCTCAGCGCCGCCGTGGTGGCGGGCTGCGCACCGAGCGAGGGTGGTGGCGACGGAGACGGCGACACCAGCTCACCCGGTGTCGCTCTCACGATCGCGAAGCCCGACGGCGCGATCACGACCGAGTCGCACAACCCCTATCTGGGCGACTCCTCGGCCTCGAAGTACGGCTACGCCAAGGTCATCTTCGAGCCGCTCGCGCTCGTGAACCCGACGGGCGACCTGGGGACCACTCCGTGGCTCGCCGAGTCCGTCGAGTGGAACGAGGACTACACCGAGCTCACCGTGGTGCCGCGCAGCGGCGTCCAGTGGAGCGATGGCACCGAGTTCACCGGTGACGACATCGTGTTCACGTTCGACCAGTTCCTGAACGGCACGCTGACCGACACCTCGGGCCTGAACTACGAGGGGGCGTCGGTCGACGGCGACGAGATCACCCTGTCGTTCGCCGACTCCAAGTACACCGCCCAGTCGCGCGTGCTGCACACGCCGATCGTTCCCCAGCACATCTGGGAGAACATCGAGGACCCGAACACCGACCCGCTGACGGGTGAAGGTATGGCTGTCGGCACCGGTCCGTACGTGCTCGACGTCTGGTCGACCGAGTCAGTGACGCTGACCGCGAACGAGTCGTACTGGGGCGGGGAGCTGGCGGTCCCGCAGCTGAACTACATCTCCTACGGCGACAACGCCGCGCTCACCACGGCCCTGGTCTCGGGCGAGGCCGACTGGGCGCAGGCCTTCATCCCTCAGATCGAGTCGAGCTATCTGGCCGCCGACGAGAACAACCACTTCCTGGTCTCCTCGACCGCGGGTGCCGGCACGGTGTTCTTCAACCTGCAGACCAAGCCCTTCAACGACCTGGCGATGCGGCAGGCGCTCGCCTGGGTGATCGACCGTCAGGCCTACGTCGACATCGCACGTGAAGGGGCGAGCGAGCCCATCTGGAGCGTCACGGGCCTCGGCACTCTGCTCGAGGGCGAGATCTTGCCGCAGTACGCGGACCAGAGCTACGCCGTCGACGTCGACAAGGCACGCCAGATCCTGACCGATGCCGGCTACACCTGGGAGAACGAGTCTTTGATCGACCCCGACGGCGAGGCGGTCTCGTTCTCGATCTCGGTGCCTGCCGGATGGAGCGACTGGAACACCGAGCAGGCACTCATCGCCGAGGAGCTGAAGGAGGCCCTGGGCATCGAGGTCAGGGTCGACCAGCCCGACTGGGGCGGCTGGGACATGGCCCGCCAGGAGGGCGACTTCCAGGCGATCATCCACTGGCTCGAGGACACCGGCAACGCCTACGGCCTCTACACCTCGACCATGGACCCGAAGTGGATCGTCGACGACCGGGCGCAGTTCAACTTCGGCCGCTTCGAGGACCCGGCCGTGACCGAGGCCCTGAACGGCTACGCGAACGCGGCATCGGACGAGGACCGGCAGCAGGCCCTCGAGGTGCTTCAGACCGCGTTCGTCGAGAACGTCCCCGCGATCCCGCTGGGTGCGCACCCGTTGCTGGGCGAGTACAACACCCGCAACTACGTCGGGTTCCCCACGGAGGAGGACCAGTACGCCTCCGCCGACCCGACGCAGCCGGCGATCGTGCAGATCCTGACCAATCTGGAGCCCGCCAGCTGATCGCACGAGGAGGTGGGTGCGCCACGTGCGCATCCACCTCCTCGTCATGAACGACGAAAGCGAGCTCCGACGTGAGCGAACCGTTGCTGTCCATCCACGACTTCTCGGTCACCTACGACGTCGACCCCCCGGTGCACGCCGTCAAGGGCGTCACCCTCGAGCTCGCCCGCGGTGAGATCCTCGGGCTCGCCGGCGAGAGCGGCTGCGGCAAGACCACGCTCGCCTACGGCGTGCAGCGGCTGCTGAAGGCGCCCGCGGTCATCACCAACGGGTCGGTGATGTTCCACGACGCCTCCGGCGAGGACGTCGACATCAATGCCCTCGGAGCCGAGGAGATGCGCCGCTTCAGGTGGGACAAGATCTCGATGGTCTTCCAGGGCGCGATGAACTCCCTCAACCCGGTGGCGCAGATCGGGTCGCAGCTCGAGGACGTGTTCGAGGTGCACCGGCCCGAGATGACCCCCAGGCAGCGACGCTCCGAGGTCGCCGATCTCCTGGAGCTCGTCCGGGTGGGGGCGCAGCGTGCCCGATCGTTCCCGCACGAGCTCTCGGGTGGGATGAGGCAACGCGTGATGATCGCGATGGCGCTGGCGCTGCGCCCTCAGCTGATGGTGATGGACGAGCCGACCACGGCGCTAGACGTCCTGGTGCAGCGCGAGATCATCCGGCAGATCTCCCAGCTGCGTCACGAGTTCGGCTTCTCGGTCATCTTCATCACCCACGACCTGCCGCTGCTGCTCGAGATCACCGACCGCATCGCGATCATGCGCGAGGGCGAGATCGTCGAGGTCGGCAGGGCCGAGCAGATCTGGACGGACCCGCAGGACGCGTACACCAGGACGTTGCTGTCCTCGTTCCCGAGGCTGACCGGAGAACGGGGGGTGGTGGTGCGATGACACGCCTCGAGGTCAGAGGAGTCACCAAGGTGTACAACGTCCGAGGGTCGGGCCAGATGAAGGCGCTCGACGACGTGAGCTTCACGCTCCGGTCGGGGCGCACCATCGGGCTCGTCGGCCAGTCCGGCAGCGGGAAGTCGACGATCGCCAAGATCCTCATCCAGCTGGAGACGCCGACCAGCGGCGAGGTGCTGCTCGACGGCGCACCGATCCCACGTCGCGGGAAGGCGCTGCGGTCCTACCGGCAGCAGCTGCGCATGGTTTTCCAGGACCCGTTCGCCTCGTTGAACCCCTACCACTCGATCCGCTACCACATCGAACGTCCGCTGCGGCTGGGCGGTCTCGCGGCGAACGATCAGGTCGACGGCGAGGTCAGACGGCTGCTCGAGCGCGTCCGCCTGGTCCCGGACGCGGTGATCGACCGACGACCGCACGAGCTGTCCGGTGGTCAGCGGCAGCGCGTGGCGATCGCCCGTGCGCTGGCGTCCCGCCCGACGCTGCTCGTGGCCGACGAGCCGGTGTCGATGCTCGATGTCTCCATCCGGCTCGGGGTGCTGAACCTGCTCGCTGACCTGCAGCGCGAGGAAGGCCTCGGAGTCCTGTACATCACCCACGACCTCGCCACCGCGCGCCACTTCAGCGACGAGATCATCGTCCTCAACCAGGGGCGCATCGTGGAGCAAGGGCCGGCCGACGACGTCATCCTCGACCCCCAGAACCCGTACACGCGCGAGCTGCGTGCGGCGTCTCCCGACCCGGAGCGGCACTTCGCCTCGGCCGCCGGCAACCTCGGAGGTGCGCAGTGACCGGCGTCCAACCCCAGCTCGCCGAGCTCGACACCGATGCGCTCGAGGTCGGTACCACCGCGACCAGCGCCGACGGCGGCCGCGCTCGAGTCCCGTGGCGGTACCTCGGGCGGCGGGCCGCGTTCTACCTCTTCACCTTGTGGGCCGCGATCACGATCAACTTCTTCCTTCGGCGCATGATGAAGGGCGACGCGGTCTCGCAGTACCTCTCGCGCAACCGCAACGTGAGCCCCGAGGCAGCCGATGCGCTGCGGACCCTGCTCGGCCTCGACAGCGACAAGAGCCTGCTCGAGCAGTACCTCGACTACTGGGTGCTGCTGGCGCAGGGGGACCTCGGGATCTCGCTGCTCCACGGGCTCCGCCCGGTGACCGAGGTCGTCAGCGGGGCGCTGCCGTGGACGATCGGGCTGGTGGGTGTCGCGACGATCTTCTCCTTCGCGATCGGAACCGTGGGCGGCGCCGTCGTCGGCTGGCGGCGCGGCAGCAGGGCCGACGCGCTCATCCCGATCACCACGTTCCTGAGCACCATCCCTTACTTCTGGCTCGGGTTGCTCGCGATCGCCGTGTTCTCGGTGAATCTCGGCTGGTTTCCGATCGGCAAGGCCTACGGGGTCGGGATGCGGCCGGGGTGGAACGCCGAGTTCATCGGTCAGGTCCTCCACCACGGTGCGCTCCCGATAGCCACGATCGTGGTCGCCTCGCTCGGCGGCTGGATGCTGGGCATGCGCAACATGATGCTGACGGTCCTGGACGAGGATTACATCACGGTGGCGCAGGCCAAGGGCATGCCGAACCAGCGGGTGCTCTGGGGGTACGCCGCGCGCAACGCCGTGCTGCCGCAGATCCAGAGCTTCGCGCTGTCGATCGGCTTCATCGTGGGCGGCTCGATCGTGATGGAGATGGTCTTCAGCTATCCGGGCATCGGCAAGCTCCTGCTCGATGCGACCAACGCGAAGGACTACGCGCTGATGCAAGGCGTGTTCCTGGTGATCACCATCTCGGTGCTCGTCGCGAACATCCTCGCCGACATCGTCTACGCGTTCCTCGATCCACGGACACGTCAGGCGGGGGTCTGAGAGATGAGCACCAAGACCAAGACGCAGGCAACCGGCGCTCGTACGGGCGCCGACCGCGGCACCGACGGCTCCCGTCCCGCCACGAACGTCCCCGCCGCTGCTGTCGGGAGGGAGTCGGGCGGACGGGTGTTCCTGAGCAAGCTCGGGTCCGCGTTCGCGATGTTCCGCAACCGCAAGTCGGTCGCCGGCCTGGCGATCCTCGCCTTCTTCGTGCTGATCGCGATCTTCGCCGACGTCCTTGCGCCGTTCTCGCCCACCCAGGTCGACAACACCGCCCGGTTCCAACCACCGTCGGCTGAGCACTGGCTCGGCACGACGCACATCGGGGAGGACGTGCTGAGCCAGGTGATCCACGGGACCCGGGGCGTCGTCGTCGTCGGCTTCCTCGCGGCGCTCATCGCGACCACGATCGCCATCACCGTCGGGGTGATCTCCGGCTACGTCAGCGGCTGGAAGAGCGAGGGGCTGTCCGCGCTGACCAACGTGTTCCTGGTGATCCCGGGTCTGCCCCTCATCATCATCGTGGCGGCGATGTTCGAGGACCCGCCGCTGTGGGTGATCGCGGCGGTTCTCGGCCTCATCGGCTGGGCGTGGGGCGCGCGCGTGCTCCGTGCCCAGACGATGTCACTGCGGAACCGTGACTTCATCCAGGCCGCGCGCGCGAACGGGGAACCGTTGCGCCGCATCATCACGATCGAGATGCTGCCCAACCTGATGGCCTTGATCGCGGCCAGCTTCGTGGGCACCGTGACCGCCGCCATCCTCGGGCTGACCACGCTGTCCTACATCGGGGTGATCCCGGTGACCACCTACAACTGGGGCACGATCCTCAACTGGGCCTCGGCCCAGGGCGCCTTCCAGCAGAACCAGTGGTGGTGGTACCTGCCCCCGGGTCTGTGCATCGCGATCATCGGGGTCGCGCTCTCGTTGATCAACTTCGGCATCGACGAGTACGTCAACCCACGGCTGCGTTCCGCGGGCGAACGTGCGCGGGCGATGAAGAAGAAGGGGCTCGACGTCAACGAGCCCGTCACCGCCGTCCGACCCGAGATGGACGGTCTGGCTGCGCACCCCACCCCGGCGCCCGCTGACAAGGGCACCGAGTGAGCGAGCCGTTCCGCGACCCCGCCCTGCCGACGGCGGACCGGGTCGCGGATCTGGTGTCGCGGATGAGCATCGCCGAGAAGGTCGGGCAGATGCTCCAGCTGGATGCGCGGGACGACCTCGCCGAGGCCGTGCAGGTGCGCCACGCCGGCTCGATCCTGCACACCTCGCCCGAGCGCATCGTGGAGGCCAACCGGCTGACCGCACAGACCAGGCTACGGATCCCGCTGCTGGTGGCCGAGGACTGCATCCACGGCCACTCGTTCTGGCCCGGTGCGACGATCTTCCCCACCCAGCTGGGCATGGCCGCGTCGTGGGACCCAGGGCTGCTCGAGCGCGTCGCACGTGCGACGGCGGTCGAGGTGGCCGCGACCGGCATCCACTGGACGTTCTCGCCGGTGCTGTGCATCGCACGTGACCTGAGGTGGGGGCGCGTCGACGAGACGTTCGGCGAGGACCCGCACCTCATCGGCGAGCTCGCCAGCGCGATGGTGCGCGGGTACCAGGGGGAGGGGATGGCCGATCGCACGGCGATCCTCGCGACCGCCAAGCACTTCGCCGGCTACTCCGAGACCCAGGGCGGTCGCGACGCCAGCGAGGCCGATCTGTCGCGCCGCAAGCTGCGGTCCTGGTTCCTGCCGCCGTTCGAGCGGGTGGCACGTGAAGGGTGCCGCACCTTCATGCTCGGGTACCAGACCACCGACGGCGTCCCGATCGTCGTCAACGACTGGCTGCTCACCGAGGTCCTGAAGGACGAGTGGGGCTACACCGGCATGCTCGTGACGGACTGGGACAACGTCGGGCGGATGGTCTGGGAGCAGCGGGTGCAGCCCGACTACGCCCGTGCCGCGGTGGCGGCCACGAGGGCCGGCAACGACATGATCATGACGACGCCCCGATTCTTCGAGGGCGCGCTCGAGGCGGTCGAGACGGGACTGCTCACGGACGACGCCTTCGACGACGCCGTCGCCCGGATCCTGACGATCAAGTTCGACCTCGGACTCTTCGAGGACCCACGCCTGCCGGACGGGGGTCGTGAGAGCGTCGTCGGGCAGTCCGCCCACACCGACCTCAACCTCGAGACGGCGCGACGCTCGATCGTGCTCCTCGAGAACGACGGGACGTTGCCGCTCGGAGTCGCCCCCGGCGCGGCCGGCGCGGCGAGCAGGCCGCTGCGGATCAGCGTGGCCGGTCCGCTCGCCGACGACGCCCAGTACCAGCTGGGGGACTGGGCCGGTGGCTCCGGACAGGCGGGCTGGATCGACGGGCAGCCGCGAGAGCTGATCGTGACCGTGCTCGACGGGCTGCGGGAGCACGCACCCGCGGGCTCGACGATCACCTACTCCCGTGGCGCCGACATCCTCGACCTCGAGCCGAGCTCGCGCGGAGCGACCTTCCCCGACGGGCAGCCGCGGCCACCCGTCGTCCGGGCCTGCGACCCGGACGATGCGCTGATCGCCGAGGCGGTCGCCGAGGCGGAGCAGGCCGACGCCGTCGTGGCGGTCGTCGGGGATCACATCGAGCTGGTCGGTGAGGGACGGTCGACGGCGACGCTGGAGCTCATCGGGGGACAGATCGCGCTGCTCGACGCCCTGATCGCAACCGGGACGCCGGTGATCGTGGTGCTGCTGGCCTCGAAGCCGCTCGTCCTTCCATCGAGCGTGGTGGGCGCTGCAGCGGTGCTCTGGGCGGCCAACCCGGGCATGCAGGGCGGACGTGCGATCGCCGAGATCGTGCTCGGGCAGGTCGAGCCCAGTGGGCGTCTCCCGATCTCGTTCGCCCGTCATGTCGGGCAGCAACCGACGTACTACAACCAGATCCGCGGCCAGCACGGTGACCGCTACGCCGACCTCACGCAGTCTCCAGCGTGGGTGTTCGGTCAGGGACGCGCCTACTCTGCCGTCGAGTACTCGGACCTGACGCTGTCCTCGACCTCGGTGCGACCCGATCAGGTGGTCGTCGCCGAGGTGACGGTCGCCAACACCGGTCACCGCCCGGTGCGCGAGACCGTGCAGCTGTACGTGCGCGACGACGTCACCAGCGCGAGCTGGGCCGACAAGGAGCTGAAGGGCTACCAGCAGGTGCTGCTGGAGCCGGGCGCGTCAGCACGTGTGCGTCTGCCGCTGCCGGTCGCGGACTGCACGATCGTGGACGCCGAGGGCCGACGAGTCGTCGAGCCGGGTGACGTCGACGTCCTCGTCGGTCCGTCGTCACGGGACGAGGCCCTGCTGACGGCGAGGTTCACGATCCGGTGACGGCGGGGCCCCGTCTCAGCCGCCCGCGCGCGGTGGGGGCGCGGGTCGCGCACCGGCCGTGCTGACCGTCGGCAGCGTGTCCGTGTGATCGCTGAGCAGGGCCGCGCCTCGCCCTCGCCGTCGGCTAGCGTCGTTCCCGATGAGTCGCGCGCCCCACCTCGACCCGAGCCTTCCCGCCCGAGCCCGTCCGTGAAGCGCGATGAGCGCGCGCGCTTGCGTCGCGGCCACCGCGAGGGACCCGTCATCGCCGCGCTGGCGTTCGCGGGGATGAGCGCGTCCTTCACCCAGACCATCCTCATCCCGATCCAGGCGGAGCTCCCGGAGCTCCTCGACGCACCGCGCGACGACACCGCGTGGGTCATCACGATCACGCTGCTGGTGTCGGCGATCTGCACGCCGATCTCGGGAAAGCTCGGCGACATGTACGGCAAGCGACGCGTCGCCGTCGTCCTGCTGGCGCTGCTCGCAGGCGGGGCTCTCCTCAGCGCGCTGTCGCCAGGGATCGGGCTGCTCATCCTCGGCCGCGGGCTGCAGGGCGCCGGCATGGGTGTGATTCCGCTGGGGATCTCGATCCTGCGGGACGTCCTGCATCAGCAGCGCCTGGGAGCGGCGATCGCACTGGTCAGCGCCACCCTCGGCGTGGGCGGCGCCATCGGGCTCCCGGTGAGCGCGCTCGTCGTGCGCTACTTCGAGTGGCACGCGGTCTTCGTCCTGGCGACGCTGCTCGGACTCGTCTCACTGGTCCTGATGCTCGCACTGGTGCCGCCCAGCACCATGCGCACCGGTGGGCGGCTCGACCTGGTCGGCGCCGTGGGGCTGGCCGTCGGGCTCACCGGCGTGCTGCTGGCGATCTCGCGGGGGAGCGACTGGGGGGTGGCTCTCCCCGGCCACCCTGGGTCTGCTCGGCGGCGGCGTCGTGGTCCTGCTCGGCTGGGGCATCTACGAGATGCGCGTGACCAACCCCTTGGTCGACCTGCGCGTCAGCGCGCGGGCGCCGGTGCTGCTGACCAACCTGGCCTCGGTCGCGATGGGTTTCGCGTTGTTCGGGTCCAACATCGTGTTCCCGCAGCTGTTGGAGCTGCCGGCCGAGCTCGGCGGTCTGGGCCTCGACATCCTCGCGGCGAGCATGATCATGATGCCCGCCGGGCTGGCGATGCTCGCGGTCTCACCGCTGGCCGGCCGCATCGAGCGACGAACCGGGCCCAAGGCGCTCTTCGTCGCCGGTGGCGCGGTGATTGCCCTGAGCTACGCCGTCGCCGTCGCGCTCGACCTGCGCGCGGGGCACATCCTCGCGATCAACATCGCGATCGGGGTCGGGATCGGGCTCGGTTACGCCGCCATGCCGACGCTCATCATGCGAGCGGTGCCCGCGCACGAGACCGGTGCCGCGAACGGTCTCAACACCTTGATGCGCTCGCTCGGCACGAGTACGGCCGCCGCGGTGGTCGGCGCCGTGCTGGCAGGCGCCTCCACGGCGGGCGGGGCGGCCAGCGGTCCCAGCAGCTCCGGGTTCGCGACCGCCCTGCTGCTCTGCCTCGTGGCCGCTGTCCTCTGTGCCGTGGTCGCGGCTCTCATCCCTGCGCCGCGCGCGCACGTGGGTGAGCACACCTCGCTCCCGGACTGAGGCATCCCGCCGAGACCGCCACCGAGCTCGGCGAGCACCGGGCGCCCACGACGCGCGCAACGTCGCAGTCTCCCGGTCGGTCAGAGTTCGGACAGCAGGCGAAGGCTATGCATGTTCACGGTCGTCTGCCCGTCATGCTCGGTGATCACCACGAGGACGCCGTCGCAGCCACGGCAGCGGACGACGTACCCCATCGGGGCGCCGTAGACCATCGCCTGGGCCAGGGTGGCGATGTCCGAGCACGACAGGCACTGGCCTCGCGTCGTCGTCGGCTCGGAGGGAAAGAGCTCGGAGGCCGGACCTGCGAGGACGTTGCCGTCGAGGTGCTGCATCAGATGCCTCCGAAACGCTCGGTGCGGATGCTGTCGGGCTGGTGGCCGAGGTCGATGAGGCCGCGGGCGACCGTCTCCACGAACCCGGTCGGTCCGCAGACGAAGGTGAGCGGTCCCCGCTCGGGAGGCAGCGTCGCGCTCCGGAGGTCGTCCGGCGTGAGGCGTCCGGCTGCTCGGGTCCACCCCGGAGGCACCGTGCGGGTGTAGTGCCAGGTGGTGGGAGTGGTCGAGGACCGCTGCTGAAGCTCGTCCCGGTACAGCGCGTCTTCCGGCGTGCGCAGCGAGTACAGCAGCTGCATCGGCACGGTGCTGCGCGCGTCGGTGTGTGCGCGTGTCATCGCGAGCAACGGGACGACGCCGGAGCCGCCGGCGATCAGCTGCACGGGTTCGGGGTGTTCGGGTCGCCACACGAACCAGCCACCGAGCGGTCCGCGGAGCTCCACGCTGTCGCCGACCTCGAGGTCGTCCACGAGGAAGGGGGAGACCTCGCCGTCCGGCAGCCGCTCGACGGCGAGCTCGACGTCGGTGTCGGGTCCGACGCTGGCGATCGAGTAGGAGCGGGTGGCCTGGTAGCCGTCGGATGCGGTCAGCCGCAGGTCGACATGCTGCCCAGCGAGGTTGCCCGGCCAACCGGGCACCGAGAAGGTAAGGCTTCGCGCCGAGTCAGTCAGGGAGGTGGCCCGGACCAGGCTGCCGGTGAACCAGCCGACAGGTGGCCTCCTCACGCGTAGCGCTCCTCCCGCCACGGGTCCCCGTGCAGGTGGTAGCCGTTCTCCTCCCAGAAGCCCGGGTAGTCGTCGTCCTGCATGACCAGGCCGCGGACCCACTTGGCGCTCTTCCAGAAATACAGGTGCGGCACCAGCAGCCGTGCGGGGCCGCCGTGCTCCGGGTCGAGCGGTTCGCCGTCGTACTCGTAAGCGATCCATGCCCGCCCCTCGAGAACCTCCTCGAGCGGGAGGTTGGTGGTGTAGCCGCCGTAGGAGTGCGCCATGACGTAGTCCAGGCCCGTGTCGACGTCGGCGAACAGGGTGTCCAGCGACACGCCTCTCCACCCGGTGCCCAGCTTGGACCAGCTCGTGACGCAATGGATGTCGACCGTGACGTCCTCGGCCGGGAGAGCGAGGAGCTCCTGCCAGCTCCACCGGTGGATGTCGCCGCCCTCGGTGCGGATGGAGAACTCCCAGTCGTCTGCGCTGATCGACGGCGTGGGGCCGGCCGACAGCACGGGGAAGGACTCGGTCAGGTGCTGACCAGGCGGAAGGTTCGGGTTGTCGTTGCGACGACGTCCGCCGAAGATGGCCATGTACCGACCCCTCAGATAGTGATCCGGTGAGCGAGGTCGATGACTCGGGCACCCACAACGTCGTCGGTGCCGATATCGGCGATCCCGAGCACAGCGTACTCAGCGCCGTCACCGGTGGCGATGGCTTCTCGATGGTGCGGCACCGTCCGGCGACCCCGTGAGGATCGGTCTCCGACACCCCAGATTCGCTGTCTCGGGTGCTGAACACCCAGTCAACTCCGACTCAACGGTCCGGCTGCACAGAGCCGTACGGGAGTGCGAAAGAGGTGCACCCATGCGAGCGGACAGCCGGTCCAAGGAGGTGTACCGGGCCCGCCTCCAGGGTTATGCGGACCCCGCACTGGGCGCTGCGCTGCAGCTCAGGCTCGAGCTGCGCCGCTCACCGCATGCCCTGACCCCGTGGGCCGACGGCACGATCCCGTCGATCCCGACAGCGGATCCCACGGACCCGCGAGCGTTCGCCGATTCATAGCTCGCCTGTCCGTTGCAGGGTCTGATCGGCTTGCGCGCCGTCGAGCACATCGACCCGGACCAGGACCCGATCGACGCCATCGCCGACGAGATCCTCGCCATGCTGTGACACGCCCGTCGAGGCGCGGGGTGAGAAACCCTTCAGGCGACGCCGACGCTGCGGGCCGCAGCGACGGCCTCCTCGGCGCCGCTGCGGAACGGTGCGCCGTGGCCGGGCAGCACCAGCGCCGCTCCGGTCTCCTCGATCGCGTCCAACGACGCGAGGGCTGCGGTGACGTCGGCCGTGGCCGCGCGGGCGACCACGCGAGGACCGGTCAGGGCGGTGTAGGGGTCGTAGGTGACGAGCGCGTCGCCCGAGAACAGGATGTGGCGATCGGGCAGCAGCAGCGCGCAGTGCCCATAGGTGTGGCCGGGCGTGAAGACCGGCACGAGGCCACCGGTGTCGGGTAGCACCTCGTCGGGCTGCACGTCGGGGACCGCCGAGATGCCCTTGACGGCCAGCCCTCCCGCCAGCGTCATCCGGACCAGACCGGGGATCGCCCGGGGGTAGCGGAACGGGTAGCGGAGTCGGGGCGACTGGTGCGCGTACCGGTAGGGGTGACGCGCCAGCGGCGCATCGCGCGGATGGACGTGCGTCCGTGTGTGGTGATCCTCCAGCAGCCGGCGGCACATCCCGACGTGGTCGAAGTGCGCATGCGTCAGATACACGCCACGGAGGTCGGCCGGGGTGAGGCCGCGGGCCGCCAGCGCCTGCTGCAACAGCGTCCAGGTTCCCGGCAGCCCGCCGTCGACCAGGACCGGCCCGGCGCCGGTGTCGACGAGGTAGCAGTTGACGCCGCCGTGGCTGATCATCTCGACGCCGTCGCTCACGGTCGTCAGCCCCTCGGGGATCGCGGACGTGTCCATCAGCGGCATCGGTGTCTCCTTCTTCGGTGTGCCCCGGGCGCGGCCGGCCGGCCTCGGATCGAGACCGGCCGACCGCGCCCATCCAGGCGGGAGCGCCTGTCAGGTCGCCGTCGGGACCGGGGACGGCGCCTGCGTGGCGCTCACCGCCTGGCGGCAGCTGTGGTGGTGTCGTCGCGGCGGTCGCGGGCGTCCGTCGGGTTGGTCATCAGGGCGTACCCGGCCACGAGGATGCCGACGACGAGGTGGGGGAGCCACGCGTTGGTCTCCTCGTCGGCGAACCCGAACAGCCAGGGTGAGGCCGCCAGGAAGATGCCGGTCAGGACGTCGAGCACGAGGTGCACGCGCATCGGGATCAGCTTCAGCGGGCTGGCGGGGCTGGTGGTGATGAGCTCGTTGACCAGGATGAAGGCGCCGACGATGATGGCGACCCGCGTCGCCGTCGGCTCGTCGCTGAAACCGAGCAGCCAGGGGGCGACGATCAGGATGATGCCGACGAGGACGCCGATGATGGTGTGGGTCTTGCTGGGGATGACGCGCATGGGTAGTCCGATCTGTGATCTTGAGGAGGTGGGTGGGGTCTCGTTGAGCGCCGTCCGTACCCGGTGCGCGTGCCAACGACGTGGTCATCTGTAGCGCGCTCTCGACGTTGGTGCCGGCCCCAGGGTGATGGCAGCCAGGTGCGTTCAAGGGTGCCTGCCCCGGTTCCCCATGGACCGGAAATGCATGCACAGGACATATCGACCCTGGCGGAGCTGTCTGACGCTGCGCTGCGGATGGGAGCGCGTATGAACGGCGCCGGGACGCTCGACGCCTCACCGTTTGGTCGGCCGACCCTGCACAGCGTTGTGATCTACGCCGTGTCCGGGACGGTCCTCAGCGCGCGACGACGACGCTCACAGCGCTACGGGTTCGGCCCCCGCGGACTCATCGCGATCGATCGAGCCGTTGTGACGACGCGACACGCTGCCGTTGCGTGGCAGCTGTCTGTCTTGCACGAGCTGCTCGGCGAGCTCACGCAACTTGATGTTGTGGTCCTGGGAGTACCGCTTCAGCACCGCGAAGGCCTGATCTTCGTCGAGGCCATGCCGCTCCATCAGGATGCCCTGCGCCTGCCCGATCCGCTTGCGGCCGTCCAGCGCGAGATTGAGACCTTCGACGGTCAGTGAAGCCACCAAGGCGAGCGCAGCATGGCGCGTCAGGAGATGTGCGAAGGCGAGCTCGTCGGAGGAGAAGACCCGAGGCTGCTGCCAGAAGAGGTTCAGCGATCCGAGCCTGCGTTCACCCGTCTTGTCGACCAGTGCAGCACCGAGAGCACTACCGATGCCGAGGGACACCGCTCGGGGAGCCCACAACGGCCAGCGGGAATCTGCCGCCAGGTCCTGAGAGACGAAGGTCTCACCTTCGTAAGCACTGTCATGGCACGGGCCTTCACCCAGCTGGTTCTGCAGGCGGTCCAGCTCTTCGACGATCGGGTCGGTCGGCACCACGGTCTGGAGCTGGCCGCCGCCCTTGATCAGGGTGATGCCTGCGTGGTCGGCCCCGAGCTGCTGGCGGGCATAGTCGACGACCTCCGCAGCCGTCTGACCGGAGTCGGGCGCCTGGTGGAGACGCTCCACCAGGAGCGCAAGCTCACGCGCCAGCGTGCTGTCACTCATCGGGTAAGACCCCTTCATGCCCCAGGCCTCTCGCCTGACGTCTTTCCCCCATCCTAGGCGCGACAGCGGGAGGCTCGTGCCCAGAGCACTCTTGCGCCTGCGCGGCGGATCATGGAGCGA
Source organism: Pseudactinotalea suaedae (assembly GCF_009733815.1). Taxonomy (GTDB): domain Bacteria; phylum Actinomycetota; class Actinomycetes; order Actinomycetales; family Beutenbergiaceae; genus Pseudactinotalea; species Pseudactinotalea suaedae. The sequence goes on along the minus strand of NZ_WNXY01000012.1, from coordinate 149,108 downwards.
CAGCTGTGACTCATGGGCCCCGAGGGGCTCTGATGAGTGCACTCGATGCCCTTGGCTACTCCGGGCGGGTGTCGTCGTGGTGAGAGGGCCGGGTACGCACGCGACCGGCTGGGTCGGCCTCGTCGGCGCCTCAACGCATAGACTTGAGCCAACCTCGGTGCCGCACGCTGGTGACGCCACGGGAAGTGCTGTCGGTCACGCGAAGGGACAGGAATCGCCGCCATGTATGACCAACGTTCCTTCGTCGCGACGACGTTGGCGTTCACCGAGAAGCTCGTCAGCGACTACGACGTCCACGACGTGCTCCAAGATCTCGCCCTCCGCCTGACCGAGCTGTTGTTCTTGACGGGGAGCGGCGTCACAGTCGCGGAGGAAGGCAGGCTACGCGCCGTCACCACGATCCCCGCGCACCTGGAAGACCTCGAGCGCCATCAGGAGGTGACGCAGGTCGGCCCCGGCGCCGAGGCTTACAGCACCGGGGGCATCGTCGCGGTCGCGGATCTCGAGGCCGAGACCCGCTGGCCCGAGTACCGGCGTGTGGCGCATCGCCTCGGGATGCGAGCGGTCGTGGGGTTGCCGATGGCGCTCAGCGGCCGGGTCGTCGGGGCGCTCAACCTTTACCACGCTGAGGTGCGCGAGTGGGAGCCGGACGACCTGGTCGCCGCGCAGCTGCTGGCCAACCTCGCCACCAGCTTCTTGATGCAGTCCGAGTCGCTGGACGAGCAGTCGCTCGTGAACGCCCAGCTACGCCGTGCGCTCGAGAGCCGGGTCCTGATCGAGCAGGCGAAGGGGATCTTGGCGGAGGCTCATGGGACGGACGTGGTTGTCGCGTTCGAGCGCATCCGCAGCCATGCACGTACGCACAACGTCAAGGTCATCGATGTCGCGCACGGCATCGTGCACCTCGGCCTTCGGCTGTGACCGCCGCGATCAGCCGGCTCGGGCGGGCGCGTTCACGACAGCGAGGGAGGCGTCGATGCTGCGCGTCTCGGCTGCGAGCTGCAGAACGAGCACGTGCAACGACTCGCACGGCGAACCTGCTCCGTGTCGAGCCCGTCGCCCGTCCGGGACGGCGTGCCGCGGCGCGTGACGATGTCGACGACATCCTCCAGCTGCGCGACAAGCAGCAGGAATTGCACCAGGGCGGGCGGATCGACCAGGGTGATCCGTTGGTCGTTCCGTGACGCCAGCCGAGCCAGGATGGCCATGACCGAGGTGTCGATGTAGGTCACGTCCCGGGTGTGCACCTCGACCGGCATCCCGAGCTGTTCCAGCTCTGTCACGGCGGCGTGCAGCTCGGCGTTCATGCCGATGTCGACCTCACCGGTCAGCACCAGCCGCGCACCTGCGCCGGTGGCCAGCACGGTGACCGTACCTGTTCGACGCCCGCTGCGGGCGACGTCGTCTCCATGATCCACCTGGCGGCTCCACGCTGAGATCGTTGAGCGTCGCCAGGGTCAGGGGCGACCGAGAGCCGCCAGGGTCAGGAGCGGTCACGATGCAAGGGTGAAGGCTATCGCGAACCAGTCGAGTCGCGGTGATCGGCTTCAAGCCCCTTGCCGTTGAACGGTCCCTCGGTCCGCCGTCCGACGAGTGCAACTGGCGTCGCTGGCTCCGCCGGCGCGGTAGAGTGATCCGTATCACCCCGCTGAAACCCATGGCGGGCCACTGCCAACGAGGAAGCAGTCGGCCCCATGGTCACGTCGACCCACAGCCTGGTTTCAGCCGAGCACCGTCTCTCTCACGGCGAACGATCCGACCTCACATCGCAGCTGGCGTGGCGTGCCTATCGGGCGACCGATCCGCGCGAGCAGCAAGAGATGCAGCGGGAGATCATCCGTCTCAACATCCGCGTCGCGCGAGCGGTCGCTGCGCGCTATCGCAACCGCGGTATCGCGTTGGAGGATCTCGAGCAGGTCGCCTGCGAAGGGCTCATCAAGGCGGTTCATCGCTTCGATCCCAGTCTGCACCACGATCTGCTGAGCTATGCCGTGCCGACGATCCGCGGCGAGGTGCTGCGGTACTTCCGGGACCTCAGCTGGGTCGTCCGCCCGCCGCGACGGCTCCAGGAGCTCGAGCACCGGATCGGGCTCGCGGCCGGCGAGCTCGGCGCTGAGCGGGTGCCCAGCTCTCAGGAGATCTACGAACACCTGGGGATCGGTCGCGACGAGCACGCCGAGGCCGTGCAGGCCGTCCGGGGATGCCGCCCGCTGTCCCTGGACCAACCACTCGCGGACGGGGGCGGCCGGACGCTGGGCGATCTCGTTCCCGATCCCGTGGACCACCTCGCCTCCGCAGAGGACCGTGCGCTGCTCGCGCCGCTGCTCCAGCAGCTGAGCGAGCGTGACCGCCGCGTGCTGCACCTGCGGTTCGTCGAGTATCGAACGCAACGCGAGATCGGCGAGGAGTTCGGGGTGACCCAGATGCAGGTGAGCCGTTGGCTCACCCGCATCTTTGCCCACCTGCGCGAGGGGCTGACCACCAGCCGTAGCTCGACCGTGCCGGCCGCTCGGTGAGGCTGGCGCCGCTCCTCGCGCGGCGGGGCCGGCCGCGTCAGCGAGTGGCGTCGCGGATGTCGTCGGCCGCGTCGCGCGCGCCGTCCTTGACGTCCTCCGCCGCCTTCTTGACCTTGGCACCCGCTTCCTCGCCGGCGCCCTCGGCCTGCAAGTCACGGTTGTCGGTGGCGTCGCCGACCCCCTTCTTGGCCTTGCCGACCGCCTCCTGGGTGGCGTTCTTCACCTTGTCGTCCATACCCATGGGGTCCTCCTCGAGGCATCGGGTCCCGCCCGCTGCGAGACCGCCGTCCCCACCGGTGCCCCAGGGTGCAGCCCCTCATGCACCTGGGGCCGTACGGGCTCAGGGATGTGTGAACAGACGTCCGTCTGGGTACCGGTATCCCGGGCCTGCGCGCGGCACGCGCCGTCGAGGACCGGAACCGAGCGAGATGAGGAAGACCGATGCCCAGACGTCATGAGAAGCCCTCGAACACGTCAGCGAAGCTTCTCTACCAGCCGTTCGGGCTCGTGGCCAGCCTGGTGGCGGGCCTGGTCGCCGGACAGATCTTCCAGCAGGTGTGGAAGCGCGCTCTGCCAGGTGACCACGACGACCCACCCCAAGCCCTGCAGTCCGAGTACAGCTGGAAAGAGGTGGTCGTCGGTGCGCTGGTGCAGGGTGCCATCTTCGCCGCCGTCCGAGCGGTCGTCTCTCGCGCCGGCGCACGCGCCTTCGAACGGTGGACAGGGGAGTGGCCGGGCGACTGAGCTGCGCCCGGCCCGCATGTAACTGGTGTTTCTCATCGATCGGAGACGTTCTTGACGCTAGCGGCGCACCCCCGCGGTCGCACTCTGCCAGCCCCCCGCGGACCCTTGAGCGAGAAGGTGATCGGGCGACTGTCGGGTGACGGCGGAGCCACCGACCTCATGGCCGTCGCCACCCATGCGCTCGACCAGGCCGTGGACATCGTCAGGGACGACGACGTCCAGCTCGCCTTGTTCATCCTCTACGCCTCCTCCTACGGTTCGCTCGCGCAGCTCGACGCCGACCTCGAGTGGGACGGGGAGCTGATCGGCGTCCGCCGCCGCCTCGAGAGCGCCTTCGAGCACGCCCTCCGCAGCGCGGTGCCCGCGCCAGAGCTGCCGGAGGCGACCGTCGACGCCGTCGCCCGCGCGCTGTTCGCCCTGACCGACGACGTCTCGGGACCGAGCCTGTCGAGGTTCGTGGCGAAGAAGGCCACCGCGGAGCAGGTCCGCGAGCTCCTCATGCAGCGGTCGATCTACACGCTGCGGGAGGCGGATCCGCACTCCTGGGCCATCCCGCGTCTTCACGGTCGCGCCAAGGCGGCCCTGGTCGAGATCCAGGCGGACGAGTACGGCGGTGGCCGACCCGACCGTGTCCACGCGACCATCTTCGCGGCCGCGATGCGAGGCGCCGGGCTCGAGGACACCTACGGCGCGTACGTCGACGACGTCCCGGCGCTGACGCTCGCCTCGCTCAACATGATGTCGATGTTCGGGCTCAACCGGCGGCTCGTCGGCGCGATCGTCGGGCACCTCGCCGCGTTCGAGATGACGTCGTCGATCCCCAACCGCTTCTACGCCGAAGGGCTGCGCCGTCTCGGGTTCGGTGAGGACGTCACCGACTACTTCGACGAGCACGTCGAGGCCGATGCGGTCCACGAGCAGATCGCGGCTCGCGACCTCGCCGGTGCCCTTGCGGAGGACCGGCCCGACCTGCTCCCCGACATCATGTTCGGTGCTGCTGCATGCCTGACCGTGGACGGGTGGCTGGCGCAAGAGATGCTGGACGCCTGGGCGGACGGCCGCTCCTCGCTCAGGAGCCGTTGATGCGTGAGCAGCGGGCGACCATCACGTCCTACCCCGACGGACCGCTCGTGGTGCGTGGTGACATCGACCTGGTCTCCGCCGACGGCGAACCGATCGAGCGCAAGCGCCGCACCATCGCCCTGTGCCGTTGCGGCCTGTCCACCATCAAGCCCTTCTGCGACGGCACGCACAGGGCTGCAGGGTTTCAGGCGGACTGAGCTCCCGCCGTCAGGGTTTCCGAAGCGACACATGCCGGACCGAGACGAGGAGAACACATGAGAGCCGTGACCTGGCAAGGACGACGCGACATGCAGGTGGTCGACGTGCCGGACCCGCGGATCGAGGAGCCGACCGACGCCGTCGTCCGGATCACCTCGACCGGGCTGTGCGGCTCCGATCTGCACCTGTACGACCCCTTCACGCCGTTCATGACCCCGGGCGACGTCGTCGGGCACGAGCCGATGGGGATCGTCGAGCAGGTCGGCGCCGATGTGCACCAGCTGCGAGTCGGCGACCGGGTGGTGGTGCCCTTCAACATCAGCTGCGGGACGTGCTGGATGTGCTCACGCGGCCTGCACAGCCAGTGCGAGACCACGCAGAACCGCGAGCAGGGCACAGGGGCCAGCCTCTTCGGCTACAGCAAGCTCTACGGCCAGGTCCCGGGTGGGCAGGCGGAGGCGATGCGGGTCCCGTTCGCGGACACGTTGCCGATCGTCGTCCCCGAAGGGCCGCCGGACGACCGGTTCCTCTACCTCTCGGACGTGCTGCCGACGGCGTGGCAGGGGGTCGAGTACGCAGACGTCGCCGCCGGCGACTCGGTGCTCGTGCTCGGCGCGGGCCCGATCGGTGACATGGCCGCGCGGGTGGCTCTGCACCGCGGCTGCGAGGTCATCGTCGTCGACCGCGTCCCGGAGCGGCTCGAGCGCACGGCGCGGCGCGGTGCGGCCACGATCAACATCGACGAGCTCGGCTCCGACAACCTTCCGGAGAAGATCCGTGAGCTCACCAGCGGCCGCGGTGCGGATGCGGTGATCGACGCCGTCGGCATGGAGGCGCACGGCTCGCCGGTCGCCGAGGTGATGCAGAAGTCGCTGGGGATCCTTCCCAAGGCTGCGCGGGCCGCAATCATGCAGAACGCCGGTGTCGACCGGCTGGAGGCCCTGTACCAGGCCATCGAGTGCGTCCGACGAGGTGGCACCATCTCGCTGGTGGGCGTGTACGGCGGTGCCGCCGACCCGATGCCGATGATGCAGCTCTTCGACAAGCAGGTGCAGCTGCGCATGGGACAGGCGAACGTCCGGCGCTGGAGCGACGACATCTTCGCGCTGCTCCAGCAGGACGAGGACGTCCTGGGCGTGGAGTCCTTCGCCACGCACCACCTCCCGCTCGAGGAGGCGCCGCAGGCGTACAAGACGTTCCAGGACAAGGGCGACGGCATGGTGAAGGCCGTCTTCAGGCCCTGAGGAGACGTGTCCTGGTGTCGAGCCGGGTGCACGCGGTGGCCGCTCGCGTCGGTCGGATCCGCACGCCCGTACGTTTGTCATGCGGCGGTCCGGGGTACCGGGAGGGGACATGCCCAGCGCGAGAAGGACGTGAGATGGCCGATCAGTTTGTCCATCCCGATGGCAGCGGTCGGTGGATCGCGACCGGGGACAAGAGCTCCGATCGGAGATCGACGCACACCACCCAGGCGGATGCGATCGCGGCGGCGCGGGACCGGTGCGCCGCCACCGGCGGCGGCGAGCTCGTCATCCACGGCGAGGACGGCAAGATCCGCGCCAAGAACACGGTGGCGCCAGGAAACGACCCGAGCAGCGTTCCCGGCTAGGCCGGTTCTCGGCGGCGCCGTCCGGTCTTGAGCCCCGGTTTCGCTGGTCGTGAGTCGGTGCTGCAGACTGGCGCGATGCGGAGCCTGGGAGTCGAGGAAGAGCTGCTGATCGTCGAGAGCGGCAGCGGGCGCGCGCTGTCGCTCGCGAGCCAGGTGCTACGAACCGCAGAAGCCAGCGCGGACGACGAGTCCGCGGGTGCGCTCGAGAAGGAGCTGCAGCGTCAGCAGATCGAGACGGGTACGGCACCGCACACCGACCTCGCCGCGCTCGCTGAGGACCTGCGCGCTCAGCGCCGCACGGCGATCGAGGCTGCCCGGCGCAACGGCGCACAGGTGGCGGCCCTGGGCACGTCGCCGGTCCCGGTCGAACCGCGAACCACGGACAACGAGCGGTTCCACACGATGACGGAGCGGTTCGGCATCACCACCGCGGAGAACCTCACGTGCGGCTGCCACGTGCACGTCTCGATCCAGTCGCGGGAGGAGGCGGTGGCGGTCGTCGACCGGATCAGGCCCTGGCTGCCGATCCTGATCGCGTTGAGCGCCAACTCCCCGTTCTGGCAGGGCAAGGACACCGCGTATGCCTCGTTCCGCACCCAGGCGCAGGCGCGCTGGCCCACCGCGGGTCCGACCGAGCTCTTCGGCTCTGCGCGTGCCTACGACGAGCTCGTCGCCAGCATGGTGGCCACGGACACCGTGCTCGACGTCGGCATGATCTACGCCGACGCCCGCGTCTCGCAGCGGTACCCGACCGTCGAGCTGCGCGTCGCCGACGTCTGCCTGGACCCGGCTGACGCCGTGCTCATCGCGGGCCTCGCGCGCGCCATGGTCATGACGGCTGCCGCCGAGTGGGCCGAGGGCAAGGCTGCGCCGCCGGTGCCCGTGTCACTGCTCCGGCTGGCGAACTGGCAGGCCTCCCGCGCCGGCCTCGGTGGGAACCTGCTGGACCCGGCGACCGCCACGCCGCGCCCCGCGCACGAGGTGGTGCAGGAGCTGCTCGAGCACGTGCAGCCGGCTCTGCGCGAGTGCGGCGACGAGCTCGCCGTGACCGAGGCGCTGGACCTGCTGCGCTCGCGCGGCACCGGCGCCGACCGCCAGCGGCAGACCTGGGAGCGCACGGGAAACCTGGCCGACGTCGTCGCCGACGCCGTCAGGGTGACCAGCGGCCAGGAGCCGGGCGGCCGCCGCTGATCCGCCGGCCTCTGCCGGGACCCGGCCCTTGCCGGGACCCGGCCTCGCCGGCCCCGCCCAGCTGCCGCACTCGCGGGCGCAGGCGTGGGTGCGCCCGCGCGGGTCGAGCTAGGCGCTGCCGTCCTCACCCTCGGCCTGGGACGGGTGCCCGTGCGCCGGAGGGTCGATGTGCGTGCTCGGCTCGTCCGGGTCCTCGCCCTCGGCCTGGCTGGGATGCTCGGGCTGTGACGGCTCGGCCTCTGGCTCGCGCCCGTCGTCGTGCGTGTTCTCCTGTGACACGGTGGTCCTCCTCAGCTCGTGCCGGTCGCTACGCCCGGCTAGTGGTTGCGAAGCATGTCGATGAGCTCGTCCTTCTTCTTGCCCGAGTAGCCGGACAGGCCCAGCTCCTTGGCCCGGTCGCGCAGCTCGTCGACGGTGCGGTCCTCGTAGTTCTCCGCCGTGCCGCCGCGGTGACCGACCGCGCCCTTGCCCTCAGCTGCGGCGGCGTTCGAGATCCGTGCCGCCTTCTCCTTCGATGCGCCGTCGTCACGGAGCCCTTCGTACATGTCGGGGTTCTTGATCGACGACGGCGTGTCCTTGCGTGGCATGTCATCTCCTTCTTGTCGTGACGTACCTGCTCGCGGACCAGTCAGGACAGCGTCAGAACACCGGGCGCCCGCCGGTGACCCCGAGCACGGTGCCGCTCACGTAGCTCGCCTCGTCGGAGGCGAGGAACACGAACGCGGCGGCGACCTCGATCGGCTGGCCCGGCCGCCCCAGCGGGGTGTCGGCGCCGAAGCCCTCCACCTTCTCCTCGCCGAACGTCGAGGGGATCAGCGGGGTCCAGATCGGTCCGGGGGCGACGGCGTTGACGCGGATGCCCTTCGACCCGAGGTCCGAGGCCAGGTTGACCATGAGGTTGTTGAGCGCCGCCTTCGTCGACGCGTAGTCGAGCAGCGGCTCGCTGGGCTCGAAGGCCTGGATCGAGGTGGTGATCGCGATGCTCGAGCCCGGCTTGAGGTGCTTCACCGCGGCCTTGATGAGCCAGAACGTCGCGAAGACGTTCGTGGCGTAGACCCGCTCGAGCTGTTCCGCGCTGAACGCCTCGATGCCGCCGTTCGTCCCCATCTGGAAGGCGGCGTTCGACACCACGGTGTCGAGGCCACCGAGCGCGGCCACCGCATCCTCGACCAGCTTGACGTTGGCCTCCTCGCTGCGCTGGTCGGTGGGGAGCAGCACGCACCGGCGACCGGCCTCGGTGACCGCCCGCTCGACCTCGGCTGCGTCCTGCTCCTCCTCCGGGAGGAACGCGATGGCGACGTCGGCGCCCTCCTTGGCGAAGGCGATCGCCGCGGCCCGGCCGATGCCGGAGTCACCACCGCTGATCAGAGCACGCTTGCCCTCCATGCGGCCTCGCCCGGTCCAGCTGGTCTCGCCGTGGTCGGGGACCGGGTCCATGTCCTGGGTGCGGCCTGGCCACTCCTGGGTCTGGGCCGGAACGTTGGTGGGTCGCGAGCTGTCGGTGCTCATGTCAGTCCTTCCGTAGGGGTGGGCTGGTGCGTGAGGTCACCGACGCCGGTGACGTCAGTGACAACAGGGATGTCGATCGTGAGCCCGGTGGGCGGTTGCCGGCGGAGCCGTCGAACCTCCTCCACGGCGCCCTGGACGGCGGTGGCGGCGGTGACGCAGGCACGCGCGCCGAGCAGCACGTCGGTGGCCAGCTGCGGCTCGGCGTCGACGAGGTGCTCGGCCGCCTCCAGCGTCGACATGTGCCCGATGACGCAGGCGTCCCAGGCCTCGGCCGTGGCCGCGGGGAGGCCGTGCGTGCGCAGGGCGTCGCCGGTCACGAACCGGCCGGCGGCTGCGAGCGCGTCGGCCGCGGCGAGCCACCCGAGCGCCGCAGCTCGCGACGAGCGGTGCGACACCAGGTGGTCGAGCACGGCGATCCGCCAGAGCGCGGGGCCGGGCAGAGCGTCGAGGTTGGCGCCGGTGCTGTCCGCGAGGTCGAGACCGCGCAGCACCGCCGCGAGCGCCTCGCGCTCGTCGTCGACGTCGTCGTCCGAGGGTGCCACCGCCACGGTTCGCGCGAGCAGGCGCCGTGGCGCCCCGGCCAGCGAGGGCAGCAGGCTGGCGCGCGCGTCTCGCTCGCGCAGCCGCTGCACCGCCGTGAGCGCCACCTCGATCTCGAGAACACCCTCACCGAAGCCGCAGGCAAGGGCGGACTGCGAGGGAGCGGACGCCCGGGCAGCCATGGCGATCACCTGCCTGACGACCGCGTAGCCCGTCGCGCGCGGGTGGGGCTCGTCCGCGTCCGCCAGTCGCTCCAGCCCCCGCCGAACCGGCCCGCTCAGGGTCCACCGCGCGGTGGCGAGCAACGGGTGTCCGTCCCAGCCGTCGTCGACCCCCTCGAGACCGCGGCGGCGCAGCTCGGCGAGGTAGACGAGTGCGAGCGCGGCGTCCTCACCGGAGCGCCACCACGGCGCGTCCTTGGCGGGCGACCAGAGCTCGGTGATGTGGCTGCTGGCCAGGATGTCGGCGTCGCGTGTGGGGGGCCCGGTCAGGAGCGTGCGCAGCGCGCCGGAGATGGGTCCGCGTGGTCGCGGCAGCGGTGTCGGGTGCGTGCGCCGTGGTCGGGCGGTGGCACCGCCCGCGCCGACGTCAGCCGAGTTGATCGAGAGCATCGTCCGTCCTTTGAGGACTCGCGTCCTCCTCGACGTCCGCGCCACGGTCTCGAGCGCTTACAGGAGCAGTCTGCACCACCGAGCCGATTCTCGTCCACCTGGCCAGCGGTGATCCCGCTGGTCAGGTCCCGATCAGCGCGACTGCCCGGCGTGGCGGCCCTCGGCGACCTCCTCGACCAGCTTGGCGTTGAAGGCGGGCAGGTCGTCAGGGGTGCGGCTGGAGACCAGACCCTGATCGACGACCACCTCCTCGTCGACCCACTCGGCTCCGGCGTTCTGCAGGTCGGTGCGCAGGCTCGGGTAGCTGGTGATGCGGCGGCCGCGGAGCGCGTCCGCGTCGGTGAGGATCCAGGCCCCGTGGCAGATGACCGCGACCGGCTTGTGCTGGTCGAAGAACGCCCCGGCGAGAGCGACGGCGGCGGCGTCCATGCGGAGGTGGTCGGCGTTCACGACACCTCCGGGAAGCACGAGCGCGTCGAAGTCGCCGGCATCGGCCGCACCGGTGCTGAGGTCGACGGCCTGCGTGTGGCCGTTCTTCCCTTCGACGCTGCCCTCCTTCGGGCTGACGAGCGTGGCGGTCGCGCCCTCCTCCACCACCGCCTGCCACGGGCTGGTGAGCTCGGAGTCCTCGAAGCCGTCGGTGAGCAGGAACGCCACCTTCGCGTTGTCGAGCTGTCCCATGATCGGTTCTCCTCCTCGGTGTCGGGGTCGTCTCGACCCTAACCCGAGAGCACATGCGGGGCACGGCGGATGACGGCGCCACCGCCGCGGATGTTCGACCGCCGGGAACAACTTCGCGGGCGATGCGCGTTGGCGGGTGAGGAGCTCCGTCCCGGCTAACGAAGGCGTACCGATGTCCACTGACGACTATGACGTGATCGTGATCGGTGCCGGCCCCGTCGGGGAGAACGTCGCGGACCGCGCCGTCCAGGGCGGTCTGACCGCGATCATCGTGGAGAGCGAGCTCGTCGGTGGGGAGTGCACGTACTGGGCGTGCATGCCGTCGAAGGCGCTGCTGCGCCCGGCCCAGGCGTTGCGCGCGGCGCAGCACGTCGCGGGCGCTGCGGAGGCCGTCACCGGAACGCTCGACGTGGGCGCGGTGCTCGCCCGCCGCAACTCCTTCACCAGCGACTGGTCCGACGCCGGACAGGTCGGCTGGCTCGACTCCGCCGGGATCGCCCTCGCCCGCGGGCACGGGCGGCTCACCGGCGTTCGGGAGGTCACGGTCACGGCCGAGGACGGCACGACGCGGGTGCTGCGGGCGCGCCACGCCGTCGCGGTCAGCACCGGCACGGACGCGGCGATGCCGCCGATCGCCGGGATCCACGAGGTCTCGCCCTGGACGAGCCGCGAGGCCACGAGCGCCCAGGAGATCCCGGAGTCGCTGGCCATCATCGGGGGTGGCGTCGTCGGGGTCGAGATGGCGACCGCCTACGCGGCGCTGGGCGCCACCGTGACCATGATCGCTCGCCACGGTCTGCTCGGCACCATGGAGCCGTTCGCGGGCGAGCGGGTTGAGGCGACGCTGCGCGAGGCCGGTGTCGATGTGCGCACGAACACCGACGCGACCAGCGCCCGGCGCGAGGGCAGCGAGGTCAGGCTCACGCTCGTCGACGGCTCCGAGGTGATCGCGCAGGAGGTGCTCGTCGCCACCGGCCGCACACCCCGCAGCGCCGATCTCGGGCTGGAGATCGTGGGGCTCACGCCGGGGGAGTACATCCGGACCGATGACACGCTGCGCGTTCCAGGGATCGACTGGCTGTACGCCGTCGGCGACGTGAACGGCCGGGCGCTGCTCACCCACCAGGGCAAGTATCAGGCTCGGGCCGCCGGTGACGTGATCGCCGCACGCGCCCGCGGCGAGCAGGTGCACGAGGCGGACTGGGGTCGTCACGTCGCCACAGCCGACCACGCCACCGTGCCGCAGGTCGTCTTCGCCGACCCGGAGGTGGCCTCGGTCGGCCTCACCGCGAAGGCAGCGGCCGATGCGGGGTACCGGACCCGGGTGATCGACCAGGACATGAGCACGGTCGCGGGCGCCGGCCTGCGCCAGGACGACTACCAGGGTCAGGCCCGCATGGTGATCGACACCGAGCGAGACGTCCTCCTCGGCGTCACGTTCGTCGGACCCGACGTCGCCGACCTGCTGCATGCGGCGACCTTCGCGGTCGTGGGGGAGGTCCCCCTCGCCCGGCTCTGGCACGCGGTGCCCGCCTACCCGACGGTCAGCGAGATCTGGCTACGACTGCTGGAGGCCGCCGGCCGCGACACCGCATGACCCGACCTCCGGGTCGGGGACCCGTACCGCACGAATCTCGTTCGAGGAGACACGTCATGAAGGCTGTACTCGCAGGAACCGTCATCGCCCAGGCCGAGGAGCACGATCTGATCTCGATCGAGGGCAACTGGTACTTCCCGCTCACCTCCGTCACACCCGACACGCTCGTCGAGAGCTCGACCCCGTACACGTGCCCGTGGAAGGGTGAGGCGCAGTACTACTCCCTCCGGGTCGACGGCGAGGTGTACCCCGACCACGCATGGGGCTACCCGAACCCCTATCCGACGGCGTTCGAGCGGCTCGGCAAGGACATCTCGGGTCACGTAGCCTTCGACCCCGCGGTGGAGGTCAGCCCATAGCCCGCCCCGGACCCGACCGACCGGAGACCAGCCGATGATCGAGTTCCGTTCTGTCGCCAAACGCTTCCCGGACGGCACCGTCGCGGTCGACGACTTCAGCCTCGTGCTGCCCTCGCGCCAGACGACGGTGTTCGTCGGGTCGTCCGGGTGCGGCAAGACGACGCTGCTCCGGATGATCAACCGCATGGTCGAGCCGAGCAGCGGCGAGGTGGAGATCGACGGCGAGAGCGTGCTCGGCAAGGACCCGGTCGCGCTGCGCCGCAGCATCGGCTATGTCATGCAGAACTCCGGGCTGATGCCGCACTTCACCGTGATCGACAACGTGGCCACCGTGCTGCGGCTGGTCGGCGTCCAGAAGCGTGCCGCGCACGAGCGTGCGCGCGAGCTGCTGGAGGTCGTCGGGCTCGACCTGGCGCTCGCCGACCGTTATCCGAGCCAGCTCTCGGGCGGGCAGCAGCAGCGCGTCGGCGTGGCTCGAGGGCTGGCCGCCGATCCCAACATCCTGCTCATGGACGAGCCGTTCGGCGCCGTCGACCCGATCGTGCGTGCCGACCTCCAGCAGGAGCTCATCCGGTTGCAACGGGACCTGGACAAGACCGTCGTGTTCGTCACGCACGACATCGACGAGGCGTTCCTGCTGGGGGACCAGGTGGTGATCCTCGACAAGGGCGCACGCGTGATCCAGGTCGGCAGCCCCAGCGAGATCATCGACAACCCTGCCGACGAGTTCGTCTCGGCGTTCATCGGGGTGGAGCGCGGACGGCGCGCGCTGAGGATCAAGGAGACACCGCACGGTCGGGTCCTGGTCGACTCCGAGGGCCGTACGCAGGGGGCGCTCGTCGAGGACGGCGGGTGAGATGAGCTGGGTCCTCGACAACGTCGACCTCATCCTGCAGCTGGCGGTCGTGCACCTGCGTCAGTGCGTGATCGCGATCCTGCTCGGGTCGTTGATCGCGCTGCCGCTGGGGTGGGTCGCGTGGCGGTACCGGCTGGTGCGCGGTCCGGTGATCGTGCTGACCGGGCTGCTGTACACGATCCCCTCGCTCGCGCTGCTGATCCTCATGCCCGCGGTGCTGGGGTACTCGGCGATCAGCGAGACGAACCTCGTGGTCGCGCTGACCATCTACGCCGTCGCGATCCTGGTGCGTTCGGTCGCCGACGGTCTCGACTCGGTCGACGCCGCCGTGCGGCAGGCGGCCACGGCGATGGGCTACGGCGGCTTCCGCCGCTTCTGGACGGTGGACCTGCCGCTCGCCGGCCCGGTGATCCTGGCCGGGCTGCGGGTCGCCGCGGTGAGCACGATCTCGCTGGCCACGGTCGGCATCCTCATCGGCGTCACGAACCTCGGGTACCTGTTCGAGAACGGGCTGCAGCGCCGCATCGTGGCCGAGGTGCTCGCGGGGGTGCTCGCCGTCGTCGTGATCGCGCTGGTGATCGACCTGCTGCTGATGCTCGCCGGGCGCGCGATCATGCCATGGACGAGGGCGAGCACGAACGCCACCGCACGCCGCGTGCGGCTGCCGGTGCGGGCGGCCGCATGAACCTGTTCGCCCAGGCCTTCGCCTGGTTGTTCGCGCCCGAGCGCATGGAGGGCACGTATGCGCTGCCGACCCTGCTCGGGCAGCACCTGCTCTACACGGTGATCTCCGTCCTGATCGCCGCGGCGATCGCGGTGCCCGCCGGCTGGGCGATCGGGCACACCGGTCGCGGCCGCGAGGTCGCCGTCGGCATCTCGGGCGCTGCGCGCGCCGTGCCGTCGTTCGGCCTGATGGTGCTGCTCGTGCTCGTGCTCGGGGTGCTGCGGATCCCCGAGGCCGCCGTCGTCACCTTCGTGCTGCTGGCGATCCCGTCGCTGCTGGCCGGCGCCTACACCGGGATCGAGGCGGTCGACCGCCACGTGATCGACGCCGCCCGGGCCATGGGGATGACCGAGTGGCAGGTGTTCTGGAAGGTCGAGATGCGGCTCGGGCTGCCGCTGCTCGTCGGCGGGATCCGCGCGGCGACGCTGCAGGTGATCGCCACCGTCACCATCGCGGCCTACGTGAACCTCGGCGGGCTGGGCTGGCCGATCATCCAGGGGATCCCGCTGCGCCGCTTCGAGCAGGTGCTCGGCGGTGCGATCCTCGTCGCGCTCCTCGCCCTCCTGGTCGACCTGCTGCTGGCCCTCGCCCAGCGCATGGCCGTGCCCACCGGCCTGCGGACCTCCTCCCGCGACCGATCCACCGCATCCGTTCCCGCATCCAGCTGAACCCCACCGAGAGGAACACCATGTCCATCGCACGCCCCACGCGCCGCACCCTGACCGCCGGGGTCGCGCTTGCCGCGGCCCTGGCGCTCGCAGGATGCTCGAGCGACAACCCGCTCGAGACCCCGTCGGACGAGACGTCCGACGGCGGGAGCGAGACCATCGTCATCGGCTCGCAGGCCTACTACTCGAACGAGATCGTCGCGGAGATCTACGCGCAGGCGCTGGAGGCCGCGGGGCACTCCGTGGAGCGCCAGTTCAGCATCGGGCAGCGCGACGCGTACATGCCGGAGATCGAGTCGGGGGCGATCGACCTGTTCCCCGAGTACACGGGCAACCTGCTGGAGTTCCTCGACCCGGAGACCACCGCGACCAGCCCGGAGGACGTCTTCGCCGCGCTGCAGGAGGTGCTGCCCGAGGGGCTCACCGCGCTCGACTACGCGGAGGCGTCCGATCAGGACACCTACACCGTGCTGTCCTCCTTCGCCGAGGAGAACGGCCTCGTCACGATCGGTGACCTGGCCGGCGTCGAGGGCGAGCTCGTGATCGGCGCCGCGCCCGAGTTCGAGGAGCGACCGTACGGACCGGCGGCCGCGGCAGAGGTCTACGGCGTCGAGCTGACCTTCTCCGCGACCGGCCCCACCACGCTGGACTCGCTGCTGGCCGGCGAGATCCAGGTCGCCGACATCTACTCGGCCGACCCCGCGTTCGACACCGGCGAGATCGTGGCGCTCGAGGACCCGGAGAACCTGATCCTGTCCTCGAACATCGTCCCGATCGCCTCGAGCGACATCGCCGAGGAGATCGCTGAGGTCATCGATCCCATCAGCGCCGCGCTCACGGCCGAGGCGCTCGTCGGCCTGAACGTGCAGAGCACGGTCGAGCAGGTCTCGACGCCGGAGATCGCCACGTCGTGGCTGGAGGAGAACGGCCTGCTCTGAGCGGCCGCGACGAGGCGGACGGCTAGCCGCGCCGCCCGCCCTCGTCGGGCCGGTGCCCCGCCTGAATCACCGCCAGGTAGGCGCCGGCCAGCGCCTCGGCGACCGCCTCGGGGTCGCCGAGGTATCCGCTGACCATCGCACCGTCGCGCAGCATCATCAGCTGCCCGGCAACCGCGGGCGCATCCGCGACGCCGGCCTTGGCGGCGAGGTCGAGGAAGGCGTCGTGCGTCCAGCGGCGGTGCGAGTCCACGACCAGCCGGACCGGGTGCTCGGTGTCGGGGTACTCGGCCGCGGCGTTGATGAACGGGCAACCGCGAAAGCCGGGCCGGCAGCTCGCCTCGCCGATACCCGAGGCGATCGCACGGAGCGCCTCGACTGCGTCGTGCCCCTCGCGGGCCTGCGCGACGGCACCGCGTTCCCAGGCCGCCCGCCGCTCGAGGTAGGCCACGACGAGCTCGTCCTTCGTACGGAAGTGGCGGTAGAAGGTGACCTTCGTGATGCCCACCGACTCGATGATGCGATCCGCGCTCGTGCTGCGGATGCCGGCGGCGTAGAACAGCTCGGCTGCGGCGTCGAGAATGCGCTCACGCGTCGCCGCACCACCTCGGCGCCTGCCGTCCTGGCTCGATTCCTCGAGGTCCACGCGTTCCTCCGTCTCGTCGCCCGGGCCGGCGCCCGAGCGCGTCGTTCCCTCAGGTAGACGTACTAGTAACACTATAGCCCGTCGCATACCCGGGCGGCGCTCCCCGGTGTCCGCGGCGAGCCGGCCGCCTGCTCGGGCACCACGACGTCGGGCCCGATCTGTGCTTGGCTCAGCCGGAACGAGGAGAGGAACCCCATGGACGCGTTCGATCTCACCGCCCTGGCCCACGACATGATCGACGAGGCGCGTGCCAGCACCGCCCGCCGCAGCGGCCGCACCATCCACGGCGGCCGTGACCACCACCTGCGCCAGACCATGGTCGCGCTCGCCGAGGGCGGCGAGCTGGCCGAGCACGAGAGCCCGGGCGAGGCGACGCTGCAGGTCCTGGTCGGCCGCGTCGTGCTGACCGGAGGTGAGGTGACCTGGGAGAGCGGCCCCGGCGGCTACCTGGTCATCCCGCCCGTGCGACACCGGCTCGACGCGCTGGAGGACGCCGCGGTCCTTCTCACCGTGGCGGTGCGGACCCGCGGCGACTGACACCGGCGCCGGGCGCGGTGCTCTCCCCAGGCCGCGGTCCTGACGCCGGGATCCGCCGTGCCGTTCTCAGTCGTCGCTGCGGGCGCGGTCGTCGACGTAGGTCAGCACCTCAGGATCGCCGGTGGTCAGCTGCTCGACCTCCTCGCCTGCCGTGCAGGTGCGCAGCGAGATCGTGAGCTCGCCGGCAGGGGAGTGGCGCAGGATCGCCCACGTCCCACCACTGAACTCCCAACGCACCAGTGCGGCAAGGGCCGACGACGGCGCGTTCGCCTCGTCCGGCATCGCCGATCCTCCCCGGGTCGGGTCGGGTCGGCTGCGCTCAGACGACCCCGAGGGACAGCATCGCATCGGCGACCTTGGTGAAGCCAGCGATGTTCGCTCCGGTGACGTAGTCGCCAGGGCTGCCGTACTCGTCGGCGGTCGTGAGGCAGCTGGCGTGGATGCCGCGCATGATCTGTGCGAGGCGGTCCTGGGTGTGCTCGAACGTCCAGGAGTCGCGCGAGGCGTTCTGCTGCATCTCCAGGGCGCTCGTCGCGACACCTCCGGCGTTCGCCGCCTTGCCGGGGCCGAAGCCGACACCGGCCTCGGTCAGCAGTCGTACGGCCTCGGGGGTGGTCGGCATGTTCGCGCCCTCGGCGACGATCGTGACGCCGTTGCTCAGCAGGGTGCGAGCGTGCTGCTCGTCGAGCTCGTTCTGGGTCGCGCACGGCAGGGCGATCCGGCACGGGACCTCCCACACCGAGCCGCCCTCGACGTACCGGGCGCCGCTGCCGGCGCTCTCGGCGTACTCGTGCAGCCGTGCCCGGCGCACCTGCTTGACCTCGTTCAACAGCTCCAGGTCGATGCCGCGCTCGTCGACCACGTAACCGCTCGAGTCCGAGCAGGCCACCACGGTGCCGCCCAGCTCGTGGACCTTGGCGATCGCGTGGTGGGCCACGTTGCCCGAGCCCGACACCACCACGCGCGCGCCCTCGAAGTCCTCGCCGCGGCTGCGCAGCATCTCCTCCACGAAGAACACCAGACCGTACCCGGTGGCCTCGGGGCGGACCTGCGACCCGCCCCAGCTCAGCCCCTTGCCGGTCAGCACGCCGGACTCGTACCGGTTGGTGATCCGCTTGTACTGGCCGAACAAGTAACCGATCTCGCGGCCGCCCACGCCGATGTCACCAGCCGGGACGTCGGTGTACTCGCCGATGTGACGGTAGAGCTCCGTCATGAAGGACTGGCAGAACCGCATCACCTCCGCGTCGCTGCGGCCCTTGGGGTCGAAGTCGGAGCCACCCTTGCCGCCACCGATGGGCATCCCGGTCAGGGAGTTCTTGAAGATCTGCTCGAACCCGAGGAACTTGACGATGCCGAGGTAGACGCTCGGGTGGAAGCGCAGCCCGCCCTTGTAGGGCCCGAGGGCCGAGTTGAACTCGACGCGGAGGCCCCGGTTGATCTGCACGGTGCCCTGGTCGTCGACCCACGGCACCCGGAAGATGATCTGCCGCTCCGGTTCGCACAGACGGCGGATGATCCCGCCGTCGGTGTACTGGGGGTGCTTGCTGACCACCGGGCCGAGGCTGCTGAGCACCTCGTGGACGGCCTGGTGGAACTCCTGCTCGCCGGGGTTGCGTCGCAGCACCTCCTCGAAGGTCGGGCGCAGGCGGGTGTCGAGCTCGGGCACGGATGCTCCTCGGTGGTGGTTCGGGTGCCGCGACGGGCGCGGCGACCTCAGGTCGGGGGAATCAGCGGAAGCGCTGCACGGCGAGCGGTGCCGCCGCCGCGAGCTCCTTGAGCGACTCGTGCTCCGGGTCGTCGAGGATCGTGCTCAACGGGCCGGATGCCACGATCGTGCCGTCGGCCATCGCGTGGACGGTCGGGCACAGACGCTCGACGAGCTCCAGGTCGTGCGACGCCAGCAGCACCCCGACCCCGAGCGAGGCGATCAGGTCGCCGAGGTGGCGGGCCATCGCGCCGCGGCTGTGGGGGTCGAGCGCCGTCAGCGGCTCGTCGAGCAGCAGGATCTCCGGTCGGGTCGCGAGGGCGGCCGCCAGGGCGACGCGCTGACGCTCCCCGCCCGAGAGGGTGAGCATGGGGCGACGGCCTGCGTCGTCGTCGAGACCGACGGCCGCGAACATCTCCTCGACCGGGGTGGCATGACTGCGGCCACCGCGGCGGGCGATCTTCATCGCCTCGCGGATCCGGCGCTCCGCCGTCAGGCGCGGGTCGGAGACCGTCATGGAGTACTGCGAGACCGCGCGCACCCGGGCGTTGAACTCCGCCTTGCTCTTCAGACGCAGGCGGGCGACCGGGCGCCCGTCGAAGGTCACGGTGCCCCGCGGCACCTTCAGCTGACCGGCCAGTGCTGCGATCAGGCTGGTCTTGCCCACGCCGGAGGGGCCGATCAGCCCGACCGGCGCGGCGCCCGACGAGAGCTCGATGCTCAGTCCGTCGAAGATGTAGCCGTCACCGTAGGTGAGGTACAGGTCGGTCGCCTTGAGGCTGGGCACATTCACTCCTCGGCACGGCGGGGTCACCCCGTGCTCTGCTGGTCAGGTTCGCTGGTCTGGGCGCGGCCACGCAGGGGCGGACCCGGACCTGCTCACGGTACCTGCCGTTGCGACGTGAGCGCGCTGGCCGTTCTTCTTGTGGACGCCAGCCCCTCGCGCTCGTGTATCACGCGATGACCGAGCTGCTCCTTCCGGTTGCGAGCGCCGGTCCCGGCGTCGCGTGTCGGTCGCCCGGCCGGCCGACAAGAGGGAAGGGGAGGGTCATGAAGCGCACCGTCGCCTGGGTTCTCGGCCTGCTGCTCGGCGTCGTGCTGATCGCACACCCGCCGGTGCGGCACCGGCTCACGCCGCACCGTACTGCGGCATCTTCTGGGGTTCGCTCGCCAAGACCGACCCCGGCTACGGCTACCAGGCCTCGCTGCTCGACGCCCGCGCCGGGCAGCATGCCTGCTACGACCGGCTCGTTCTCGACGTCCGCGGCGAGATCGACGGCTACGACGTGCGCTACGTCCCGATGGTCTACGCCGACGGCTCCGGGTTCGCGGTCCCGGTCGCGGGTGGCGCCGACCTGCAGGTCGTGGTCCGGGTCCCCATCGTCGACGACGCCGGGCACGTCACCTTCCGGCCCGCCAGTACGAGCCGGGTCGTGGACGTCGGCGGGTTCCGCACGTTCGACCAGGTCGCGCTCGCAGGCTCCTTCGAGGGGCAGACGACGATCGCGCTCGGGGTCAGGGCGCGGCTCCCGTTCCGGGTGTTCGTCCTCGACGGCCCCGGCGACCACACCCGCCTCGTCATCGACGTCGCCCACCGCTGGTAGCACCGGGTCAGGCGACCGAGCTCTGCAGCACCTGCTCAGCGGTGAGATCGACCTGGCGGCCGTCGTCGAGGTACAGGGTCAGGCTGACGCCGGCGCTGAAGCCGTCCTCGCTCAGGCCAGGTGCCCACACCGCGAAGAACCCGTCGGTGACGGTCGCCTGGACCGACCCGACGTCGGGCACGTGGGCGACGACGTCGCGCACTTGCGTACCGACCTGCCCGTACATCATCAGCACCAGGCCGTCGATCCGGCTCCCGCTCATCGCGCCCATGGCGCCGCCGGCGATGCCGTCGACGGGGACGTCTGCGGTGGCGACAGCCGGGCCCAGCGATCCCGCGGACCCGTGACCCCCCCACGGCAGCAGCCCGCCGTCGTGCACGAGGCAGTCCATCGACCAGCCTGCGCCCGAGAGCACGGTGTAGGTGAACTCGCCGCGCCGCTCGGCGAGCACCAGGTCGACCTGCTCGATCGCCGCCACGCCGGGCATCCCCTCCACAGGGGCACCCTCGTTGCTCTCCATCCACCAGTCGCGGCAGAAGGACTCCGCGGCGGCGATGTCCCCGGCGCTCGCTGCCGCGGGGACGTCGGTCCAGCTCCCGTAGGCATCGCCGCCCCAGAGGTTGGGCGTCAGCACCAGCCCGACCGTCACGGCAGCCGCTGCCGCCGCCAGGACGGGCCACCCACGGCGGCGCGGCAGCGGGGTCGCCGTCGCCGGAGCGGTGGGCTCGGCGGTGATCTGCCGCAGGAGCTCCTGTGCGTTTCCGCTGCGGTGCGCGTCCGGGTCGGGGGCTCCCGCCGGGTCGAGGGGGGCGAGTGCGCGCAGGTCGTCGTCGAGGGTGTCGTTCATGAGGGGCTCCCGTCGGTCCGGGGCTGCGTGCTCGTCACGTGCGCAGCGAGTGTGGTGAGGGACTGGGGCTCGGCGAGCGCGGCCCGCAGCCGCCGCCGGGCACGATGCAGCCGCACCCCGAACGCGTTCGCGGAGATGCCGAGCACCTCCGCCGCCTGCGCGAGGGTCAGGCCGTCCCACGCGACCAGCGCCAGGCACTCCTGGTCGCTGCCGGCCAGCCGGGCGAACGCCCGCCCCAGATCGATACGGGCGTCGACGGCGGAGCTCGGGTCCGCCCGTGGCTCGCCCTCAAGGGTGGCCTGGTCGATACCCGCCCAGGTGACCATCCGTGCATCCTTGCGACGCCGGTTCGCCATCAGCTTGCGAGCGGTGCCGAACAACCAGGCGCGAGCCTCGCCGTCGTCCTGCGGTACGTCGGGAAGACGCCGCCAGGCGATGAGGAAGGTGTCGGCGACGACGTCGTCGCCATCGGTGATGCGGCGTCGGACGAATCGGCACAGGTCGTCGTAGGCGACGGCGAACAGGTGGCTGAAGCGCGCCTCGGCCGCGGCATCGGTCACGGCTGCTCCAGGTCTGTCGTCAGGAAGGGTGAGCACGACCTCCCCATGTCACCCGCCGGCGGGTTCTTACCGCCGAACTGGGCGTCGCAGGCAGGTGGGGTGCGCGGGTCTCCGGGCGGCCGCCCGGCCACGGTGCGGGAGTCAGGGGAGCGGCCCGAGCAGTGCGGAGGCGACGGTGCTGTGCGCGGACTCGTCGTCGCTGGGGTGGAACAGCCCGGCGAGCACGTCGCGGTAGAGGCGGCTGAGCTCGTTCCTGGTGAAGTAGGAACCACCTCCACTGACGCGGATCGCGGCCTCGACGACGTCCTTCGCCGTCTCGGTGGCGAGCACCTTGGTGCCGGCGAGCTTGGCGAACCAGGCAGGCCCGTGGTCAGCCTGGGCGTCGACGTCGGCGGCGACCGCGTGCAGCTGGGTGGTCGCCGTCTCCAGGGCCATCGCCGCGCTCGCGAGACGCCAGCGGATGTCGGGGTCGTGCGCGTACACCTGGCCGGTCTTCATCGACGTCCTGGTCCGCACGGTCTCGACGGCCAGCTCGAGCGCCCGCTGGCCGATCCCCACGTACACGCTCGAGAGCAGCAGCTCGAAGCAGGCGAAGATCCCGAACACGAACGGGTCCGGGTTCGGGCCGGGTGGCAGGCGCCGCACGACGCGGTCCGCAGGGGCGTGGGCGCCGTCGAGCACCGTGGTCCGGGACTGCGTGGCGCGCATGCCGAGGGTGTCCCAGTCGTCCTTGGTCTCGGTGCCCTCGCGGGTGACGAAGCCGTACACGATGCGTGGGTCGTCGGGGTCGCCGGCGTCCAGGCCGTGGACGCCGAGCCGCGTCCAGGCGGGTGCGAGCGAGGTGAAGATCTTGGTGCCGTGGTAGCGGTAGCCGCCCTCGCCGTCGGGCCTGGCGTCGGTGGCCGAGCCGAACAGCACGAGGTCGTTGCCGCGCTCGGAGATCCCGAACGCGAACAGCTCGCCGGCGGCCGCCTCGCGGAGCAGGAAGTCCAGCGAGTCGTCGCCGCGCTCGTGCAGCACCCGGGCGACGCCGCACCACACCTGGTGCATGTTGATCGCCAGCGCGGTGGCGGGCGACGCGGCCGCCAGCCGCGACTGCTCCGTGACCAGCTCGAGCAGGCTCAGCCCGGCGCCGCCGAGCTCGGCGGGAGCGTGCGCGGCCAGATAACCGGCGGCGGTCAACGCCTCCAGGTCCTCGGTGGGAAAGGTGTTGTCCCGGTCGTGACCGGGAGCGCGGTCGTGGATCTGGCCGAGCAGGTCCTCGCTGAGGAACGTCATGGGTGCCACGGTAGCCGCGTCCCTGGTCGCGGCCCCCTGCAGGTGGTGGGATGAGGACATGCTGCGCGACACCCTCCGAGCCCTGCCGACCTTCCCCGCGGAGCTGCCGGTCCTGGACCCGGCCAGCGTCCCCGCGGACCCCCAGGAGCTGTTCCTGACCTGGCTCACCGACGCGATCGACTCCGGCGAGCGGCAGCCGACGGCGATGACGGTCACCACCGTGGACACGGACGGGCGCCCCGCCAGCCGCACCCTGATCGTCAAGGACGTCGACGAGCGCGGCATCCACTTCTCGAGCTCGCGCACCTCGCGCAAGGCCGCACATCTGGCGGCGCGCCCGGTCGCGACGTTGCTGTTCTTCTGGCGTCCGCTGGGTCGGCAGGTCGAGATCGACGGCGACGCGATCGCGCTCGACGAGGCCACCAGCCAGGCCGACTGGCGCGAGCGTCCCAGCTACGACGGCACCGACAACCCCGACTGGCAGGTGTGGGCCCTGCAGCCGCGCCGCCTCGAGTTCCTGCAGGCGACCCATGACCGCCGGCACGTCCGCATCGAGTACCTCCGTGAGCGCCACGGCTGGAGCCATCGCCGGCTGATGCCGAGCGAGCAGGCCCGTTGAGTCGCCGTGGTACCCCTGCGTGACCGGTGTTACTCATGTGACAGATGGGATCAATGGTCACGCAAATCCGCGGAACTATGCCGAAAACACGCCTTCAGAAGGTGGCGTTGACGCCGGTTCGCCGTAATGTCGGCTCCGGCGCTTCCCGATCGGGGAGCGATCAACTGAAGAGAAGGGGACAACGTGTCCGTCAACCGCACTGACCTCGTGGCCGCGATCGCCGAGAAGGCGAGCCTCACCAAGACCGACGCCGACAAGGCTCTGTCCGCGCTGCAGGAGGTGCTCGTGGACTCCCTGGGCAAGGGCGAGGCCGTCAAGGTCACGGGTCTGCTCTCCGTGGAGCGCGTCGAGCGCAAGGCTCGCACCGGCCGCAACCCCCGCACCGGCGAGGAGATCAAGATCCCCGCGGGCTTCGGCGTCAAGGTCTCGGCCGGCTCGGCCCTCAAGAAGGCTGTCACCAGCTGATCAGCTGAGCACCAGCGGCAGCATCGCCGCTGACACCAAGGCCCGGGAGCACCGCTCCCGGGCCTTTGCTGTCTGCACAGCTGCCGCGCAGGCGGGTCGCAACCGCCCCGCGAGGTTCGTACACTGGCAGCATGTCCGAACCGCTCCCTCCCAGCGCCCCTGAACCGGACCGGCTCTCCACCGCCGGGTCCACCGGAGTGCTGGAGCGGCCCGAGACGCGCGAGGAGGCCGCTCCGGGCGACGCCGAGCGGTACGCGCACTACGTCAAGAAGGAGAAGATCACCGCGGCAGCGGTCTCCGGAGGTCCGGTGGTGGCGCTGTGCGGCAAGGTCTGGACGCCGACGCGCGACCCGAGCAAGTTCCCCGTGTGCCCGGTGTGCAAGGAGATCTACGCATCGATGAACGGCGGCGGGGACTCCTCCGGTGGCAAGGGTTCCGACGGCGGTGGGTCGGGTCGGTCCGGCTTCTCCGGTCTGTTCGGGTTCGGCTCGCGCCGGTGACGCCGCCGCCCGAGGCCGGGCGGCACGAGGCGGGGGATGCCTCCGTCGGCGTGCGCCCGCACGAGCAGACGAACCCGCCGCAGCACCCGCAGCACCCCTCGGCGGCGGCCGCGACCCAGCTCTCGCCGGCGTACCCGGCGCGTGCGGCGTGGGGCACCGCCGGGCGGCTGCGCGCCTGGCAGGCCGCCGCGCTCGAGAGCTATCTCAGCCGCGCGCCGCGCGACTTCCTGGCGGTCGCGACGCCCGGCGCCGGCAAGACCACGTTCGCGCTGCGCGTGGCCACCGAGCTCCTCGAGACCGGCGTGGTGCGGCGGATCGCCGTGGTCGCGCCCACCGAGCATCTCAAGACCCAGTGGGCCGACGCCGCCGCGAAGGTCGGCATCAGCATCGATCCCACCTTCCGCAACGCCCAGGGCCGCCACGGCGCGCACTTCGACGGCGTCGCCCTCACCTACGCGCAGGTCGCCGCCAACCCGGCGCTGCACCGAGCCCGCACAGAGGCCGCGCCCACGCTGGTGATCCTCGACGAGGTGCACCACGGCGGCGACGCGCTGTCCTGGGGGGACGCGGTGCGCGAGGCCTTCGAGCCGGCCACCCGTCGGCTGGCGCTGACCGGCACGCCGTTCCGCTCCGACACCGCCGCGATCCCGTTCGTCACCTACGAGCGCGACGCCGAGGGCATCCGGCGCTCCCGCGCCGACCACTCCTACGGCTACGGCGACGCGCTGCGCGACGGCGTCGTGCGGCCCGTCATCTTCCTCGCCTACACCGGGCAGATGCGGTGGCGCACCCGCGCGGGCGACGAGGTCAGCGCACGCCTCGGCACCCCGATGACCAAGGACGCCATCGCGCAGGCCTGGCGCACCGCGCTCAACCCTGACGGCGAGTGGATCCGCTCGGTCCTCAAGGCCGCGGACACGCGGCTGTCCGAGGTGCGACGCAGCGTCCCCGACGCCGGCGGGCTCGTCATCGCCACCGATCAGGACACCGCACGGGCCTACGCCGCCCAGCTCCGCGCGATCACCGGGGAGCCGCCCGTGGTGGTGCTCTCCGACGACGCGGGCGCCTCCCAGCGCATCGAGACCTTCGGCGAGGGCGAGCAGCGCTGGATGGTGGCGGTGCGGATGGTCTCGGAGGGCGTAGACGTGCCGCGGCTTGCGGTCGGCGTCTACGCCACGGCTGCGGCGACGCCGTTGTTCTTCGCGCAGGCGATCGGCCGGTTCGTCCGTGCCCGCCGTCGCGGTGAGACGGCCTCGATCTTCCTGCCGTCGGTCCCGGTGCTGCTGGGGCTGGCCGGTGAGCTGGAGGCCGAGCGCGACCACGCGCTCGACCGCAAGACCAGCGACGAGCCGGGGGAGGTGCTGCTCGACGACGCGGCGCTGGAGCAGGCGAACCGGGAGGAATCGGCCAGCGACGGCATGC
Source organism: Pseudactinotalea suaedae (assembly GCF_009733815.1). Lineage (GTDB taxonomy): Bacteria > Actinomycetota > Actinomycetes > Actinomycetales > Beutenbergiaceae > Pseudactinotalea > Pseudactinotalea suaedae. The sequence continues at coordinate 123,101 of NZ_WNXY01000012.1, read as the reverse complement.
TCTCCGGCTTCGAGGCGCTCGAGGCGAACGCCAGCTTCGACAAGGTCCTCTACGACGGCGGTGAGTTCGGCGTCGGGGGCGACGTGGGCTCCGACGAGGAGCTCGACTTCCTCGGGCTGCCCGGGCTGCTCGACGCCGACCAGGTCGCCACGCTGCTGCGCCAGCACCAGGCCGAGCACGTCGCGAGAGCCCCGCGCAAGAACGGTACGGACGGGACCGCCGTCGTCGACCACCGCCGCCTGACCGAGCTCCGGAAGGAGCTCAACCAGCTCGTCTCGGCGTGGGCGCGCCGCTCGAGCACGCCGCACGGCGTGCTGCACACCCGGCTGCGGCAGCACAGCGGCGGCGGCGAGGTCGCGACCGCCACCTCGGAGCAGATCGAGAAGCGGATCGAGAAGGTCCGCGCCTGGTTCATCGGGAAGAGCTGACCTCGCGGGGCTGCGCGGCGACGCGGAGCGAGCTCAGCCCGACCGTTCGACGGTGGAGCGGATGCGCTCGGCTGTCGCGCTCGCCTCGCCCTCGGCGTATCTCGTGCGGGGCCAGAAGAACCCACGCAGCCCGTCGCCCTTGGTCCGCGGCACCACGTGCGTGTGCAGGTGCGGCACCGACTGGCTGACGACGTTGTTGATCGACACCCAGGTGCCCTGGGAGCCGAGGGCGTCAGGGATCACGCGGCTGAGCAGCTGCACGGTCCCGAAGTAGTCGCCGAGCCGGTCGGCCGGCAGGTCGGTCAGTGTGTCGACGTGCTCGGTGGGGATCACCAGGGTGTGCCCGTGGAAGACCGGCCGGATGTCGAGGAACGCGACCACGGTGTCGGTCCGCAGCACCTCGTACGCCTGCTCCTCGCCCGCGACGATGCGGCAGAACACGCAGGTGGTGGACACCAGCAGCACACCTCCTCCGGCTTGCGTCATGCGTGGGGTGGGACCGTTGCCGCCGAGCGTATGACGTCGGTGCGTGGCAGCGGAGCGGGGACGCCGTGTGTCAGAGCCGGACGTGCGTGGTCGGCAGCGCCGGGTCGCCGGAGGAGAGCCGGCGGGCGGAGGGCCCGAGCTCGCCGCGCGAGGTGGCGTGGCGCTCGGCGGCCAGCGTGACGCCGTCCGCGCCCAGGTAGCGCTGGTCGACCTGACCCGCCCGCACCAGCGGGACGTGCAGCATGCGCAGGTCGTCCTCCTCCGGGGTCCAGGCGGCGTCGGCGCCGGCGAGCACGACCTCCTCGACGGCCCGGCCCGCGGCGTCGAGCCGCCGCGCCGCGCTCTTGCGACCGGCGACCGAGGCCTTCGAGGTCGAGGCCTTGACGACCCCGGTCATGGTGCCGTCGGATCCTTCGCGCTCGACGAGCTTGTAGACCATGCCGCACGTCGGGGCGCCCGAGCCGGTGACCACGGAGGTGCCCACCCCGTAGGAGTCGACCGGCGCGATCGCGAGCGAGGCGATCGCGTACTCGTCCAGGTCGGAGGACACCACGATCCTGGTCCCGGCCGCGCCGAGCGCGTCGAGCTGGTCGCGGACCTCACGGGCGACCACACCGAGGTCGCCGGAGTCGAGACGGATCGAGTCGAGCCCGGTGCCGGCCGCCTCGATCGCGCGCCGCACGCCGGTCGCGATGTCGTAGGTGTCGACCAGCAGCGTGGTGTCGGGACCGTAGGCGGCGACCTGGGAGGCGAACGCGGCCTCCTCGTCGTCGTGCAGCAACGTGAAGGAGTGCGCCGCGGTGCCGATCGTCGGCAGCCCGTACGAGCGGCCCGCCTCGAGGTTGGAGGTGCCCGCGAACCCGCCAACCATCGCGGCGCGGGCCGCGGCGACCGCGGCATGCTCGTGCGCCCGCCGCGAGCCCATCTCCAGGCACGGCCGGCTGCCTGCCGCGGAGGTCATGCGCGAGGCCGCCGAGGCGACAGCCGAGTCGTAGTTGAGGATGCTCAGCACCACGGTCTCGAGCAGGATGCCCTCGGCGAACGTCGACTCGACCACGAGGATCGGTGAGCCGGGGAAGAACACCTCACCCTCGGCGTAGCCGTAGACGTCACCGGTGAAGCGGTAGTTGGCCAGGTACTCGAGCGTGACGTCGTCGACGACGCCGTTCTCCTGCAGGTACGCCAGCTCCGGCTCCCCGAAGCGGAAGTCGCGGATCGCTTCCAGCACCCGCCCGATCCCGGCCACCACGCCGTAGCGCCGGCCAGGCGGCAGCCGCCGGGTGAACACCTCGAACACGCACCGGCGGTGGGCGGTGCCATCGGCCAACGAGGCCTGCAGCATGGTGAGCTCGTAACGGTCGGTGAGCAGCGCCGTCGACATGCCGCACACGCTATCGGCAGGCTCTACCGCGGCGTGTCCGCCACCACTACCCTGAGCGCCACCCCTGCGCGTGATCGGAGCTGCGGTGAGCACGGAGATCCACGTCTACACCGGCGGTGAGGACCCCTTCGAGACCGAGCTGCTCGGGATCCGCCTGGTCATCCATGGCGGCAAGCCCGCAGGCGCGGAACCGGCGCCGCGGCCGCCTCAGGCGCCGGACGTCCTCGTCCCCACCCAGACCGGTTCGACCTATCGCGACCTGCGTGTCCGCGACCTCGACGACGCCGAGCTGCGCGCCCTGCTCGACGGCGTCGAGAACGGCGCCGACCTGCGCGTGCACCTGCCGTCGGGCCCGAGCGACCGCCTCCGCCTCGACGCGCTGATCGCCGGGCTCACAGACTCGCAGGCGACGCACCTGAAGGTCCATGTGCTCCCCGACGACGTCGATGGCTGAGACCCGCAACGACCTGAGCGGCGCCCGCGACCGGATCAGGGAGTCCGCGAAGTGGTTGACGGCGAGCGTCGGCGCCGTCGCCGCTGTGCTGGTCGCGGGGACCCAGCTCAGCAGCATCGGCAGCCTCGCGCTCGGGAGCACGCGGTTCTGGGTCGTTGTCGTCGGCGGCCTGCTCGCGCTCGCCGGTGTCGGTGCGGTGCTGTGGTCCACGATCGCGGCCCTCACGGCGCCGGCGGTGGGGCTGCACGCGCTCACGGGCGCGAAGCCTCCGCCGGGGGTCGAGGATGCCCTGGCCGACCCGTACCTGCTGGCCGGCCGGGCTGACGCCGCGGCACTGGCTGCGGACTACCGGGACGCGATCGCCGCCCGTGCACAGGCGTTCCGGGAGCATTACGCCGACCCGGACGACCAGGCGCTCCGCACAGCCGCACAGATCGCCGATGCCGACGTCACGCACCTCGACGGTCTCGTCGGCACGCTCCTCGACGTCACGGCGTACCAGGCGTTGGCGCAGCAGTGGCGCCGGAGTCGCACCACGCTCGTCGCCGGTGCGGCCGTGGCCGCCATCGGGATCAGCATGGTGGCGTGGGCGGCGAACCCGCCGGAGGGCGGTGCGGCCGGGAGCGCGGCCTCCCCGGCGGTGCTCACGGCACCGGAGGAGGCGACGCTGCAGCTCACCGACGCCGGCCGCGCCGCGCTCAGCGAGAAGCTCGGTCCGAGCTGCGACCTGGACGGCTCGCTGGAGGCGCTGGTGCTCGACATGGGAGACGCCGGTGCCGACGTGGTCGTCACCGCCGACGACTGCACGCCGACCCGGCTCCTGCTCGTGCCGGCATGGGGAGCGGTGGGCTAACCCGTCTCCAGCGTGACCAGCACCGGCAGGTGGTCGGAGGCGAGCGTCGACGTGACCTCGACGTCGAGCACCGCCAGGTCCGGGGTCACGAAGACGTAGTCGATGCGCTGCGAGGGCTCGTCGGCGGGGGACGTCAGGGCGCCGCCCGGATCGGCGTCGACCAGCCCGGTCGCGGCGATCGTCTCGTACGCCTCGCTGCCCTCCAGCATGTTGAAGTCCCCGCCGAGCACCACGGGTCCGCCGCCGGCGACCACCTGCTCCAGGATCGCGGCGAGGTCGGCGGCCTGGGCGGTGACGCCGTCGCCGGACGTGGGCTGCAGGTGGGTGGAGACGTAGGTGATCGGGCTGACCTCGCCCTGCACGACCACCGCACCGGCGCCGGTCACCGCTCCGTGCGAGGGCAACGGGTGCCGCTCGATGCTGACGCGGTCGGCGTCGATGAGCACGGCGTCACCCCAGACCGGGTCGGCGGCGGCGCCGAACCACGCGGTGCGTCCGAGCAGCCGCTCGAGGATCGCGAGCTGGTCCTGACCGCCGTTGAGGTACCAGCCGCGGTCGACCTCGCTGATCAGTGCGACCTGCGACCGCGCGAGCACGCGAGCCACCTCCAGCGTGCTGAAGCGGCCGTCGATGCCGTAGCCCATGCGCAGGTTGTATGCGGCGACCGTGGTGGTGCCGGGTACGGGTGTCGACGTCGCCACGGGCCGGATGGTCACCGACGGGCCGACGGCCGCCACCACCCCCGCGAGGACAGCGAGCCCGCCGAGGCCGCCACGGCGGATCGCCCGAGCGGCGCTCGTCCCGGTCGCTGCGCACCGCCGAGCAGGGCGAGGACCGCGATCAGGACCGCGACGGCGATCACCGCCACGTCGGCGCGGTAACCCAGGTCGTACCCCGCGTAGTAGGCGAACAGGAGCACCACCCAGACGACCCCGCCGATCGCGACGGTCGCAGGAGAACCCGCACGACCGCCGTCGGCGGCGGCCCACAGGTGCGCGAGCGCCGGCATCCCGACGAGGTAGCCGAGCGTCACCCAGGCCGGCGTCAACCCGTCGGTGACCACCACGAGGGCGCACACCACGACGGCGACCAGCGCGAGACCGGCGATCGCCGTGGACCGGCGGGAGACGCGGGCGCGGGCCGCGATGACCGCCGCGGCGGCGCCGGCCGCGAGCAGGCCCAGCCCGAGCCAGTCGGCGGCGGCGGACGCCCTGCCCGCGTTCGCGACCACCACGCCCGCGACGAACAGCCCCGGCCAGATCGTCCAGGCCAGGCGTCGGGGGAGTGCCGGGCCGGCGGCGCCCGCAGGATCGTGGACGGCGCCGCGCCCGGCACGGACCACGGTGAGCACCACGAGGCCGACCTGGGCGGCGAGCAGCAGCCACGCCCAGACGTCGGTGCGCCAGACCGCTCCCCAGGTCCCGAGCGCCGCATGGGTGAGCACGGACACCGCGACACCGGTGACCAGGCCGACCACCGCGACCTGGGCGTGCCGCGTCAGCGCCAGCGCCAGCCACGTCATCGCTGCCACGACACCGGCGGTGGCGAGCACCAGGTGCGGGTAGCCGCCCTCGCTGACCTGCAGCGCGACCCGCGCCACCACCGCCACGGCCAGCGCGACCCACGTGAGCCGCGCACCCGCCGTCGGACGCCGTCGCACCGCCAGCACGAGCGCCACGGGGACCAGCGCGCAGCCGAGGGCGAACGCCCCGATGTTCTCCGGGGGAGTCGAGGCAGCCTGGCCGACGATCGTGATCAGGGTCGGCGACCACGCACGGATCAGGTCCAGGAGCACCCAGACGCCGGCCGCGAGCAGCAACGTGGGCCAGGTCGTGCTGCGCTGCACGGGGGAGGTCATGAGGTCTTTCTATCGTGCTCGCCTAACCTGGTGCGGTGAGTGCGCACCCCGACGTCGAGCAGCGGGAGGAGACCGACGTCGTCGTCGACGCGGCCCGGCCCTGGGTCACCGTCGTCTGGAACGACCCGGTCAATCTGATGAGCTATGTCAGCTACGTGTTCCAGACCTACTTCGGCTACGACGAGCGCACCGCGAACACGCTGATGATGCAGGTCCACCAGGAGGGCCGGTCCGCCGTCTCGTCCGGGTCACGGGAGAAGATGGAGGTCGACGTCCAGGCCATGCACTCCTTCGGACTGTGGGCCACCATGCAGCAGGAGGACGCATGAAGGGCTTCGCGCGCAAGCGCGGTGTCTACGTGGCGCAGCTCGACCGGACCGAGCGGACCATCCTGTCCCGCGTGGTCGCCGACACGGCCCTGCTGCTGGGGACGCGGCTCGACATCGAGCGGCCCGCTGACGACGACGACCCGCTCGCCGGGCTGGCCTGGTCCGCCGACGGCGTCGCCGAGCCGAGCGACCCGGCGCTGGCACGGCTGCTGCCGAGCGCGTCCGAGGACGAGGACGTCGCCGCGGAGTTCCGTCGCCTGACCGAGGGCGACCTCCGGGCCGCCAAGGTCGAGCGGCTGCGGATGGTCTGGGGGGCGCTGCTGGCCCCCGGCGAGCGGCTCGAGGTGCTGCCCGAGCGGGCGATGGACTTCGCCGCCGCCCTCACCGACGTGCGGCTCGTGCTCGCCGAGCGGCTCGAGATCCAGACCGACGACGACGCCGACGCGGTCTACCAGGCCGCGACCCGTCGTCGTCGCTCCGGCGAGGTCGACGAGGTCCGCGCCGCGCTCGCGAGCCTGTACATGGCCCTGACGTGGCTGCAGGAGTCGTTGATGTCGGCGATGCTGAAGGCGCTCTGACCGCGAGGCCCGGCAGCCGGTGAAACGCGCCACATCCCGGTGATCTGGCATCGGTGATGACGGTGGGCGGCGGTAACGTCGGCGTCCGTGAGTGATGCGCCGATCGGGATCTTCGACTCCGGGGTAGGGGGTCTGACCGTCGCGCGCGCCGTGATCGACCAGCTGCCCAACGAGTCGATCCTCTACATCGGTGACACCGCCAACTCCCCGTACGGGCCGCAGCCGCTCGCGCAGGTGCGCGCCCACGCGCTCCGCGTCATGGACGATCTGGTCGCCCAGGGCGTGAAGATGCTGGTCATCGCGTGCAACTCCGCGTCCGCGGCGGTGCTGCGGGACGCCCGCGAGCGCTACACGGTCGCGCAGGGCGTGCCCGTGGTCGAGGTGATCCTGCCCGCGGTGCGGCGCGCGGTCGCCGCCACCCGCTCGGGGCGGGTCGGCGTGATCGGGACGCAGGCCACCATCAGCTCCCTCGCCTACGACGACGCCTTCGCCGCAGCCCCGCACCTCGCGCTCACGACGACGGCGTGCCCGCGGTTCGTCGAGTACGTCGAGCGGGGTGAGACGTCCGGCGACGAGCTGATCGACCTGGCGCGCAGCTACCTGGCGCCGGTCGTCGCGGCCGATGTCGACACACTGGTGCTCGGGTGCACCCACTACCCGCTGCTCACCGGCGTCATCTCCTACGTGACCGGCGACGCCGTCACGCTGGTGAGCAGCGCCGAGGAGACCGCCAAGGACGTCTATCGCACCCTGGTGGCGCACCACCTCGCAGCCGACCCGCACGCAGCCCCGACGTACTCGTTCCTCGCCACCGGTGACCCCAAGGCCTTCGACAAGCTCGCGCGCCGGTTCCTCGGCCCCGAGGTCGGTGCCCGCAGCGCGGCGGACGTCACCGGTGAGATCCCGAAGGTGGTCCTCTAGGTGCGCCTCGTCGTCGTCGGCTGCTCGGGATCGGTCTCCGGGCCCGACTCCGCCTCCTCCTGCTACCTCGTGCAGGCCGACGAGGGCGGGCGCACCACCTCGGTGCTGCTCGACCTCGGCTCCGGTGCGTTCGGGCAGCTGCTCCGGTACGCCCAGCCGGAGGACCTGGACGCGGTGCTGCTCTCGCACCTGCACGCCGACCACGTGGTGGACCTGGCCTCGCTCGACGTCTACCTGCGCTACGGACCGGGCGCCCCCCACCCGCGGATGCCGCTCTGGGGCCCGGAGGGGACCGGGCAGCGGCTGGTGGACCTGGTCGGTGAGCCCGAGGAGGGCCTGTGCGCCTACGAGACGCACACCGTGGCCGCCCGTGAGCCGATCCGGATCGGGTCGCTGCAGATCGAGCCGTTCGCGGTGCTGCACCCGCTGCCCGCGTTCGCGTTCCGGATCACCGGCCCGGCGGAGGATGGCAGCGGCACCCGCACCCTGGTCTACACCGGCGACACCGACAGCTGCGAGGGCGTCACGGCCGCCGCGGCCGGTGCCGACCTGCTGCTGTCCGAGGCGGCGTTCGAGGAGGGCCGCGACGAGGTGCGCGGCATCCACCTGACCGGCCGGCGCGCCGGAGCACTGGCGACCGAGGCCGCCGTCGAGCGCCTCGTGCTGACCCACATCCCGCCGTGGACCTCCCGGGAGAAGGTGCGCGCCGAGGCCTGCACCGCCTACGGCGGCCCTGTCGACGTGGCTCAGCCCGGGGTGACGTTCGCGCTCTGAGGTCGGTGCGCGCGGCCCGCGGCCGGCGCGGCGCTGTGGTCAGGCTCACAGCGGGAGCGCGGGAAGCGAGCGGAGATCCGCGTCGTCCCGGTCGTCCCGGCCACGGATGGCGGCTCGGGAGCCGTCCGTTCCGTGACCGCGGGCACCCGTGACGCCGTCCGCTCGCTACTCTCGCGGTCATGGCTGAGCCCACCGAGAACCTCGACACGGCAGCGAACGGCATCGCCACCGGCTCGCGCACCGGAGCGGTGTCGGAGATGCCCGATGCCCTGCGTCACGACGTCCGGCTGCTCGGTGAGCTGCTGGGCACCGTCATCGCCGAGAGCGGTGGCGAGGACCTGCTCGCCGACGTCGAGCGGCTGCGCGAGCTGACGATCCGCGCCTACACCGAGTCCGGCACCGAGGCGTTCGACGCGGCGGTCGCGTTCGTCGACCAGCTGAGCCTGGACCGCGCCGAGCTGCTTTCCCGCGCCTTCACCTGCTACTTCCACCTGGTCAACCTGGCCGAGGAGTTCCACCGCATCCGCGTGCTCCGTGAGCGCGAGAGCGAGGCCGCCGGCGGTTCCTCGCGCGGACCCGAGGACTCGCTCGCCGGTGCGGTCGCGCAGCTGCGCGAGGAGCTGGGTGAGGAGGAGACGCGCCGTCGCATCGCCGGGCTGGAGTTCCGTCCGGTCCTGACCGCGCACCCCACCGAGGCACGCCGTCGGGCCGTCGCCGCCTGCATCCGACGCATCAGCGATCTCGTCGCCCAGCGCGACGACCCGCGGATGACCCGGCGGGCGATGGAGGAGAACCGCCGCGACCTGCTGTCCGAGATCGACACGCTCTGGCGCACCTCGCCGCTGCGGCTCGACAAGCCCACGCCGCTGGACGAGGTACGCACCGCCATGGGCGTCTTCGACGAGACCCTGTTCACGGTGCTGCCCAAGGTCTACCGGGCGTTCGACGACCTGCTCGCCGACGACCCCTCGCAGCCGCGCCCGCCGGTGGTGCCGCCGTTCGTGCGGCTCGGCTCGTGGATCGGTGCCGACCGCGACGGCAACCCCAACGTGACCGCCTCGATCACCCGGGCGGCCGCAGGCATCGCCTCCGAGCACGTGCTGCTCGGCCTCGAGCGGGCGGCGGTCCGGATCGGTCGTGGGCTCACCCTCGAGGCCGCCACCACACCGCCCTCGCCCGAGCTCGACGCGCTGTGGGCGCGTCAGCGACGCCTGGCCGAGGCCCTGACCGCGGACATCGCCGGGCGCTCTCCCGACGAGCCCTACCGGCGCGTCATGCTGACGATCGCCGAGCGCATCGGTGCGACCCGCCGTCGGGACGCCGACCTGGCCTACCCGGACGTCGAGGAGCTGCTCGCGGACCTGCGGGTCGTGCAGGGCGCGCTCGCCACCAGCGACCCGCGCAAGGCCTACGGCGACATCCAGTCGCTGATCTGGCAGGTGGAGACCTTCGGCTTCCACCTCGCCGAGCTCGAGGTGCGCCAGCACTCCGCCGTCCACGCCAAGACACTCGCCGAGGTCGACGGCGGCGGCCCGCTCTCGGAGATGAGCGAGGAGGTCCTCGAGACCTTCCGCGCCATCGCGACCGTGCAGCGCCGCTACGGCGTCAAGGGTGCGCGCCGCTACATCGTCTCCTTCACGCAGGAGGCCCAGGACCTCGCGAACGTGTTCCGGCTCGCCGAGGTGGCGCTCGGGTCCGCCGACGACGCCCCGGTCATCGACGCGATCCCGCTCTTCGAGACCTTCGAGGACCTGCAGAACTCCGTCACGATCCTCGACGGCATGCTCGAGCTGCCGCAGGTGCAGAAGCGGCTCGCTGCCACCGACCGCCGCCTCGAGGTGATGCTGGGCTACTCCGACTCCAGCAAGGACGTCGGGCCGGTCTCGGCCACGCTCGCCCTGTACGACGCACAGAGCCGGATCGCGGAGTGGGCCGAGCGCAACGACATCACGCTCACGCTCTTCCACGGTCGCGGCGGAGCCCTGGGGCGCGGCGGCGGCCCGGCCAACCGCGCGGTGCTGGCGCAGCCTCCGGGCTCGGTCGACGGCCGCTTCAAGCTGACCGAGCAGGGCGAGGTGATCTTCGCCCGCTACGGCGACCCGGTGATCGCCTCCCGCCACATCGAGCAGGTGGCCGCGGCGACGCTGCTCCAGGCCACCCCGACGATCTCGGAGCGCAACTCCGGTGCCGCTCGCGACTTCGCCGACGTGGCGGAGCGGATGGATGCCTCCTCGCGCGAGCGGTTCTACCAGCTGGTGCGCGCCGAGGGCTTCCCGCAGTGGTTCGCGACCGTGACCCCGCAGGAGGAGGTGGGATGGCTCGCGATCGGCTCCCGCCCGGCCCGCCGCGGGCTGTCGATGGAGTCGCTCGAGGACCTGCGGGCGATCCCGTGGGTGTTCGCGTGGACGCAGGCGCGGATCAACCTCACCGGCTGGTTCGGGCTGGGCACCGCGCTCGCGAGCGTCGGCGACCTCGATCGGCTGCGCGAGGCGTACCAGCGCTGGCCGCTGTTCGCCACGATGATCGACAACGTCGAGATGTCGCTGGCGAAGACCGACGTCCGGATCGCCAAGCGCTACCTCGCGCTCGGGGACCGGCAGGACCTGGCCGACCTCGTGCTCGAGGAGATGGAGCTCACCAAGGACTGGATCGTCCGGATCACGGGCCAGGAGCGGCTGCTCGCCGGGCACCGCGTGCTCGGCCGGGCCGTGCAGCTGCGCTCGCCGTACGTGGACGCGCTGTCGCTGATCCAGCTCCGCGTCCTGACCGCCCTGCGCGCCCACGACTCCGACGACGCCACCGACGCCAAGCTCCGCCGCGTGATGCTGCTCTCGGTCAACGGCGTCGCCGCGGGCCTGCAGAACACCGGCTGACCCCCACCCCCAGGTTTCAACACGATTCCGTCCACCCCCAGGTTTCAACACGTTTCCGTTCACGGCGGGGGTGAACGGAATCGTGTTGAAACCTGGTGTGGGGGCGGGGCGCTGGGTGACGGAGGGGGTGCGGGGACCTCGTAGGGTGGGGGACCGTGACCGAGACCAGCTCCGCCGTGAACCCGCCCGTCGTTCGTGCCGATGGACGCGCGCCCGACCAGCTCCGACCCGTGTCCTTCACGCGCGGCTGGTCCGACCACGCGGAGGGGTCGGTGCTCGTGCAGTTCGGCGGCACCCGGGTGCTGTGCACCGCCTCGTTCACCGACTCGGTGCCGCGCTGGCGCAAGGGTTCCGGGCTGGGCTGGGTGACCGCCGAGTACTCGATGCTGCCGCGCGCGACCACCACCCGGTCCGACCGCGAGTCCGTCAAGGGCAAGATCGGCGGCCGTACCCACGAGATCTCCCGCCTGATCGGCCGCTCGCTGCGCGCCATCATCGACCTGTCCGCGCTCGGTGAGAACTCGATCGTGCTCGACTGCGACGTGCTGCAGGCCGATGGTGGCACCCGCACCGCCGCGATCACCGGGGCCTACGTGGCGCTCGCCGACGCCGTGGCGTGGGGACGCGAGCACGGGGCGATCAAGCGCGACGCCACCGTGCTGACCGACTCGGTCTCCGCCGTCAGCGTCGGGATCATCGACGGCACCCCGATGCTCGACCTGCCCTACGTCGAGGACGTCACCGCCGAGACCGACATGAACGTCGTGGTCACCGGCTCCGGCAGCTTCGTGGAGGTCCAGGGCACCGCCGAGGGGGCGCCGTTCGACCGCGCCGAGCTCGACCAGCTCCTCGACCTCGCCCTCGCGGGCACCGCCGGGCTCGCCCGGCTCCAGACGGCGGCGCTCGCCGAGCCGTTGACCCGCACCGCCGAGCCGGGTCCCCTCGCGCGATGACGATCTCGCCGAGGCTCGTGCTCGCCACCCGCAACGACCACAAGCTGCAGGAGCTCCGCGACATCCTCGCCGCGGCCGGCGTGCCCACGGACGGGGTGGTCAGCGCCGCCGACGTCGACGGCCCCGACGTGCCCGAGACCGGCGTGACCTTCGCCGAGAACGCTCTTCTCAAGGCGCGCGCCCTCGTCGCCCACACCGGGCTGCCGGCCGTGGCTGACGACTCGGGCTTCGCCGTCGACGTCCTCGGCGGTTCGCCCGGGGTGTTCTCGGTCTACTGGGCCGGTCGCCAGCGCGACGACGCCGCCAACAACGCGCTGCTGCTCGCTCAGCTCGAGGACGTCGGTCCCGAGCACCGCGGCGCCCAGTTCGTGTGCGCCGGCGCACTGGTGACCCCGGACGGTCGCGAGGAGGTCCGCGAGGGCGTGGTACGCGGCCGGTTGCTCACCGAGCCGGTCGGCGGCGGCGGCTTCGGCTACGACCCGCTGTTCATGCCGGACGGCCACGACCGCAGCTACGCCCAGCTCACCTCGGAGGAGAAGAACGCGATCTCGCACCGTTCCCGGGCGTTCCGCGAGCTCGCGCCGCTGATCGCCGAGCTGCTGGCCTGACGCCCAGCGGGCTACAGGCCTCGGCGGCGCCGGCTGACCAGCACCAGGGCGAGCCCGGCGAGCAGCACCAGTCCGGCCAGCAGGGCACCGGCTGTCCCGATCCCGGTGGTGGGCAGGTTCGTGCCGTCGCCTGCTGAGCCGTCGGTCGGGGAGCTCGAGCTGTCGGTCGGGGAGCCGTCGGTGGGCGTCTCATCGACCGGCGGCACGTCCGCGGGATCGATGACGATCACCAGCTCGGCCGGCACCGGGTCGTTCACGGTGACCGTGAACGTGTAGGTCCCGGCGCTGGTCGGGGTCCCGGAGATCGTGCCGTCGGTGGACAGTGTGAGCCCCGGGGGGAGGTCGCCGACGGCGAGCGCCCAGGTGTAGTCCGAGTCCAGGCCACCGGTGGCCTCCAGCTGGGCGCGGTAGGCGACGCCCACCGTGCCCGAGGGGAGCGCGTCGGTGCTGACTGCCAGCGGTGCGAACGGTGTGGCCTCGGCCGGCTGCGCGGGGGCCGACTCGCCGACGGCGTTCACCGCGATGACCGTGTAGACGTAGGTGGTCCGGTTCGTCACGTCCGAGTCGGTGAAGGAGGTCGCGTCCAACGGCTCGCCGGTCAGCGCCGTGCCCAGCAGGCCAGGCTCGGTCGAGCGGTAGACGAGGTAGCCGAGCACGGGGGACTGCCCGTCGTCGGCCGGCGGCGACCAGGTGAGGTCGACCGATCCGTCACCGGCGCTCGCCACCAGGTCCAGCGGTGCCGTCGGTACGGACACGAACGTCACCAGCACGGGGGTCGCCAGCTCGGTGGAGCCGGCGACGGCGGTGTAGCTGACCTGCTCGGCCACGTCGTCGGTCACGGTGAAGGTGACGATCCCGTCGCCGTCGGAGGGCCCGCTCGATGCCGAGATCTGGGAGCTGCCGCCGTCAGCGGTCAGGCTGACCTCCTCGCCGGCGACGGCGTTGCCCTGGGCGTCCCGGAGCGTCACCGTGATCGTCGAGGCGGCCACGCCGTCCGCGGCGACCGTGGTCGGGTCGGCCGTCAGGGTCGACTCGGTGGCCGAGACGGCGCCGGCGACAAAGGTCACCGTGGTCGTCGCGTCCAGCGTGAGGTCGTCGGCGGCGAGTGCCTGGATCAGCAGGGGGACGACGGCGGGACTCACCGTGGCGCCGTAGGTCACCTGTTCCGCGACCGTGCTGGTCACGGAGAACACGACCCTCCCGTCGCTGCCGGTGATCGCCGTGGGCGGTGCGATCACCGAGCTGCCGCCATCGGCGACCAGGGTGACGACCTGCCCCGGAACCGGGTTGCCCTGGGCGTCGACGATCACCGCGGTGATGCTCGAGATGCTCTGGCCATCGGCGACGACGGTGGTCGGCTCGGCGGTCAGTGTCGAGCCGCTCACGGAGACCTCGCCGACGGTGAACGTCACGGCCGCCGAGTCATCGATCTCGGTGCCGCCGGCGGTGGCGGTGTAGGTGACCTGCTCCGCCACGGTGTCGGTCACGGTGAACGTGACCACGCCGTCGGCGTCGGAGGGCCCGCTGGGCTCGGAGATCACCGAGGAGCCGCCTCCGGCGGCCAGGGTCACCGAGAGCCCGGGGACCGGGTTGTCGTTCGCGTCCAGGAGCGTGACGGTGATCGTGGCGGCGCTCTCGCCGTCGGCGGTGACCGAGGTGGGGTTCGCGGTGACGCTCGAGGCTGTCGGGGAGACGGCACCGGCCGTGAACTGCACCTGCGCCGTCTGCGTGAGCGCGGTGTCGCCGGCGGTGGCGGTGTAGGTGACCTGCTCGGCCACGGTGTTCGTGACGCTGAAGCTGACCATGCCGTCGGCGCCCGAGGACCCGCTGGGTTCGGAGATCGTCGAGGAGCCGCTCGTTGCGGCCAGCGTCACGGCCTGGCCGGGAATCGCGTTGCCGGTGGCGTCGCGGAGGGTGACTGTGATCGTCGAGGTGCTCTCGCCGTCGGCGGTGACCGAGGTCGGGCTGGCAACAACGGTCGAGGCGATGGGGGAGACGGACCCGGCGGTGAACGTGACGGCCGCGGTCTGGTCGATCTGGGTGCCGCCGGCGGTGGCGGCGTAGGTGACCTGCTCGGCCACGGTGTTCGTGACGCTGAAGCTGACCATGCCGTCGGCGCCCGAGGACCCGCTGGGTTCGGAGATCGTCGAGGAGCCGCTGCTTGCGGCCAGTGTCACGGCCTGGCCCGGAATCGCGTTGCCGGTGGCGTCGCGGAGGGTGACGGTGATCGTCGAGGTGCTCTCGCCGTCGGCGGTGACCGTGGTCGGGCTGGCAACAACGGTCGAGGCGATGCGGGAGACGGACCCGACGGTGAACGTGACGGCCGCGGTCTGATCGATCTGGGTGCCACCGGCAGTGGCGGCGTAGGTGACCTGCTCGGCCACGGTGCTCGTCACGGTGAACGTGACGACGCCGTCGGCGTCCGAGGGGCCGCTAGCCTCGGAGATCACCGAGGACCCACCGCCGGCGGCCAGGGTCGCCGACTCACCGGCGACAGGGTTGCCGTTCGCGTCGCGGAGGGTGACGGTGATCGTCGAGGCGGTCTCGCCGTCGGCCGGCACCTCGGTGGGCGTGGCGGTCACGGTCGAGCCGGCGGCCGCGACCGGCCCGGCGGTGAAGGTGACGTCGGTCGAGTAGGTGAGCGCTGCACCGTCGACAGTCGCGGTGATGGTGACCTGCTCGGCCACGGTGTCGGTCACGAGGAACGTCACCACGCCGGCACTGTCGGACGGGCCGCTGGCGGGCTGGGCGATCGCGCTGCCGGAGAGCTGCAGCGCGACGGTCTTCCCAGCCATCGGCTGCCCCACGGTGTTTCTGACCGTCACCGTGACGGTGGACGTGCTGGCGCCGTCGGCGATCACCGAGGTCGGGGCGGCGGTCACCGTCGAGACATCCAACGACACACCGGCAGGCGCGATCGTCATCGACAGTTCCTGGCTGTCGGTCTGCAGGTTCGCATCGGTCACGGTGACCGTGAAGGTCCAGGTGCCGGCGGCGCTGGGGATACCGATGATGCTGCTGCTGCTCAGCTGCAGTCCCGGCGGGAGGTCGCCACCGGAGAGGGACCAGGTGTAGGGCACAGCTCCGCCGCTGGCGGCCAGGTTCGCGATGGAGGCAGAGCCGACAGTGCCGTCCGGAAGGGTGGTGGTGGTGATCGTCGGGGCCTCGACCGGAGCGTTCACGACCTGGGTCAGGGGAGCCGAGGTGGAGGCGAGGTACTGCCCGGAACCGGAGAACGCCGCCGTGATCGAGTGGCTGCCGCTGGTGAAGGTCTGGGTGCAGGTCGCCTCACCGCTGGCGGGGTCCACCGGGACATCGGCGCACAGCGTCGTCGACCCGTCGGAGAAGTTGACGGTCCCGCCGCCCGGGTTCGGGGCGACGTCCGCCGTGAACGTGACGGCCTCATCAGCCATCGACGGGTTCGCCGACGACTCCACCGTGGTGGTGGTGTTGATGTTGATGACCGGTGGGGTCGACATCAGGGCCAGCGTGTGTGCTCCACCTGCCGACAGCGCGACGACACGGGACAGATCGCTCGGCACCTCGAGCTGTGCGGCGGAGTTGTCGCCCCATGCCAGGATCGTGCCGTCGCCGGTCCGGGCCACACCGTGGTACCAGCCGGCGGACACCTCGACGGCGTCACTCAGGTCGGGGACGTCCGTCTCTCCCCGGCCGTCGCCACCCCAGGCCACGAGGGAGCCGCCGGTCAGCGCCAGGCTCCACACGCCGCCGGCCTCGATCTGGGTGACCTCACCGAGACCGCCGGGCGGGCTCAGCTGGCCCCAGGAGAAGCCACCCCAGCCGGCCACCGTGCCGCTCGGGGTCAGGGCATAGGTGTGGAAGGTGCCGGCGGAGATCGTGGTCGCGAACAAATCGTCCGGAACAGCGTGCTGGCCCTGGTTGTTCAGTCCCCAGACCACGACGCTGCCGTCCGATCTCAGCGCCACGGCGTGGAAGTCGCCGGCGGCGATCGCCACCACATCGGTGAGATCGCCCGGCACGTCGGTCTCACCGTTCACGTTGCGACCCCAGGCCACCACAGTTCCGTCGGCCTGCAACGCCAGGCTGTACTGAGCGCCGGCATCGATCGCCACCACGTCGCTCAGGCCGGACGGTATGTCGGTCTCGCCGGCCCGGTTGCCGCCCCAACCCACGACCGTCCCGGACGCGGTCAGCGCCAGGCTGTGATCGGTGCCGGCCGCCACAGCGATGACGTCGTCGAGTCCCTCCGGCACGTCGATCTGCCCGGCTGGGTCGGGGGCCGGCACCTCGTACCCGCCGTCGTGGACGTTGGCGCCCCAGGCCGCCACGTGACCGGCGACGGTGGGGTAGACGACCTGCAGCAGCCTGCCGGACACGCTGGCAGCGACGGCGTCCGTCCCGGAGAACTCAGCCGTGACGACGTACCGGCCGGCGTCGAGGTCGGGCGTGCAGGTCGCGGTGCCGGAGGCGTCGACGGGCACAGCGTCGCACCCCTCGATCGCGCTGTCGCGGTCGAGGAAGGCGACCGTGCCGCCGTCGGGCACGGGGTCCACGGTGGCGGTCAAGGTGACCGTGTCGGTCTCTCGCGCCGGGTTCACGCCGGAGGTGACGGAGGTCTGGCTCCCGGGCAGCTCTTCCCAGCCGGCGAACAGGGTGACCGAGAGCGGGGCGTTGGTGGCCGAGCCGGTCCCGATCACGGTCTGCTCGGTGACCGGCTGCCCGGTGCCGGAGGCGGAGGTGAACCAGCCCGTGAAGCCGTGACCCGGCCGGGTCGGCGCGGTGGCGGGCAGCGTCAGCGCGCCCGCCTCGAGGGTGGGGGCGAACAAGCGCAGCGGTTCCGGAGCGCCGTCGCCACCGTTGGCGTCGAAGGACACCAGGTAGTGGCGGCCGGTCACGGCGAGCGTATCGACGTCCACGATGCCGGTGTTCGCGATCGCGCCGTCGTTGTCGAGCCTGCCGCCGCCGGTCAACGTGCCGGAGTTCGTGACGGTGACGCCCTCAGGGATGCTGATGTAGCTCGCGGCCGGGATCGTCACCGTGCCGGCGTTGCTGAGCGACCCGAGCCCGCTCCCGCCGGAGCCGGGACCGATGGCGACGGAGGTGGCTGACGCGCCCGAGGCGGTGACGGCGGCGCCGGAGCCGATCATGACGTCGCCGCCGCCACCCTCCTGACCGCCTCCGATCCCTGCGGCCAGACCACCACCGACGGCGGTCACCTCGCCCCCGTTGATCGTGATCGCACCGGCGCTCTCGAGGTAGTCGCCACCGATGCCTGCGCCGAAGGCCCCGCCGGTCGTGGTCAGGACGGCGCCGCCCACGCTGTCCTCGATCACCAGCGCCGCCCCCGGCGGCACCGCGATGCCGGCGTGGTCACGCTGGCTGCTGATCGTCACCTGGTGGCCGGCCAGGTCGAGGGTCACCGTTCGCCCCTCGGCGACTGCAGGTCCTTGGCTGGAGACGATGTCGGCGTCGGCCGTCACGGTGCAGGTGTCTGCGCCGTCGCAGTCGAACGCCTCGACGAGCTCAGCGCCCGTGGTCACCGTGGCGTCGGCCGCCGCTGCGGGTGGTACCGACGCGATCAGGCCGACGACGACGAGCAGCGCGCTGGACACCCCCGCGATCGTTCGGCGCAAGACAAACGGCATCGATGCCCCAGCTGGCCGCACTTGTTATCCCCCCGAAAATGGACATGCGAGCACGTGATCTTGGCATGCCCTTGACGTCCGTGTCGAGGTGCGCTCCCTGTCTGGGGCGGGTCAGCGCGCAGGCAGCACGCTCAACAGCTGCACCTTCGAGCGGCAGATCAGGCGCTCAGAGCAGCCGCCCCGTGACGGCCAGCGCGGTGCGGATCAGGGCGGAGTGACCGTCGACCATCTCCGCGAGGATCTCGGGCGCGATGATCTGCTCGGGCGTGAACCAGTCGATGTCGAGCGCGTCCTGCTGGGGCTGGCAGTCGCCCTCGACGGGGATGATGAACGCGAGCGAGACCGCGTGCTGGCGCGGGTCGTGGTAGGCGGTGATCCCCGGCGTCGGGAAGTACTCCGCGACCGTGAACGGCACCGGCGAGACCGGGAGCCGGGGGAGCGCCATCGGCCCGAGATCCTTGTCGAGGTGGCGCGCCAGGGCGTCCCGGATGCGCTCGTGGTACATGACGCGACCGCTGACCAGCGCGCGCTGGATCCCGCCCTCGCGTGGGGTCCGCAGCAGCGTGCCGACCGCGGTGATCACGCCGTCGGCGTCGACCCGGACGGGGATCGCGTCCACGTACAGGATCGGCATGCGACGCCTGATCACCGCCAGCTCCTCGGGGGAGAACCAGCTGCCGATGTCGTCCGTGCCTACCTCGCTCACGTCCTAGTTCTACCCTGTCGCCGCCTCGCTCGCACGGCGCCACACCCGCGAGGGGACGTCAGGCGTCGTGACGCCACAGGGTCTGGCCGCTCTGGTCGAGCACGACGGCGGAGGGCGAGCCCTCCAGGTCGAGCGTCACCTCGAGGTGGGTCCCGGGTCCGAGGGCCCGGTAGCGCAGCCGGGTGTTCGTGAGGTCGAGCACCTCGGTGCGCGACGCCGTCAACCAGGGATGGCGCCGCCGCAGCGAGATCAATGCGCGGTGCGCCTGCAGCGCCCGGCCGGCGGCGCCCTCGGCCGCGATCTCGGCGGCCGAGCCCGGCAGCTCGGGCCGCACCGCGTCGTCGCCGCCGAGGCGTTCCTCCTTGGTGCCGAGCCAGCCGAGGTCGTCGCCGTAGTAGATCGAGGGCAGTCCCGCCACGGTCATGAGCACGGTCAGCGCCAGCGCCGCGCGGTCGTGCCCCAGCGTGGTCGCGATGCGCGTCACGTCGTGGTTGCCCACGAACGTGTTCGGCAGGAACGTGTCCAGCAGCTCCTGGTGGCGGCCCAGCGCGTGCGCGAGCTCGAAGAAGTTGGCATCGAGCAGGCTCGACCAGATCGCCTTCCACAGCTCGTACTGCGTCACCGAGTCCACGCCCGACGCCGTGACGAAGCCCGCGTAGTCGCCGTGGATCACCTCGCCCAGGAACCACGCCTGCGGGTGCCGCTCGCGGACCCGGGGCAGCACCTGCGCCCAGAACTGCGCGGGCACCGAGTAGGCGGCGTCGAGCCGCCAGCCGTCGATGCCGCGATCGAGCCAGTGGCACATCACCTCGACCGCGAGGTCGACGGCGGCGCTCCCGTCGTGCCTGAGCCTCACCAGGGCGTCGTGGCCCTCGAAGACGCGCGGCGCCGGGCCGCCGTCGGCGTCCCAGTCGATGTCGAGGAGCGCGCCGGCGGTGGAGTCCGGGCCGCCGGCCAGGGCGGCCGCCACCTCCGGGTGCGCCCGGCCGACGTGGCTGAACACCCCGTCGAGGAGCACGCGGATGCCCCGCTCGCGGCAGCTCGCGACCAGGTCCACGAGGTCGGCCTCGGTGCCCAGCCGCGGGTCGACCTGGAAGAAGTCGGTCGTGTCGTACCCGTGGCTGGTGGAGGCGAAGACCGGCCCGAGGAGCAGCCCGTTGGCGCCGAGCTCGATCACGTGGTCCAGCCAGGGCTGCAGGCGCCGCAGCCGCGGCCCGGGCGTGGGGTCGGGCTCGTGGATCGGTGCGCCGACCGCGCCCAACGGGTAGACGTGCCACCAGATCGTGTCGGCGGCCCAGGCGGGCGGGACGTTGCTCATCGCCCCACCGTAGGCGGGAGCGTGCGCGAGGTGGGACTCGAACCCACACGCCCGAAGGCACAGGAACCTAAATCCTGCGCGGCTGCCAGTTACGCCACTCGCGCTCCTCGACATAGCGTAGGTGCCAGGACCATCCCCCCATGATCGGAAGCACGTGCCCGACCAGCCCACGCCCACGCTCGTCCTCGACTTCGACGGCACGCTGTGCCTCGGTGACGACCCGATCCACCTGTTCGCCGACGAGCTGAGCAAGCTCGTCGACGACCACGAGAGCGCCGCGGAGGTGCGTCGGCGCCTGGAGGCCTTTCTCGACGGTCGGGAGCGCGTCGAGGACGCCGAGGACGGCTATCACGCGCTGTTCTACCTCGGTGCCCCGTTCGCGCTCCCGCCGGAGGAGGTCGCTGCGGCCTACCGCCGGTCGCGTGAGCGGATGGAGGCGGGCGAGGGCAGCGCGTACGCACCGGAGGGGATCGTCGAGCTTCTCGACGACGTCCGGGCCGCGGGCGTGCGCGTGGTGCTGGTGACCAACGCGCCGTCGGTGGGCGCCGTGACGTGGCTCACGGGCGTGCGGATCGCCGAGCGTCTCGACGCCGTGATCCCGGACGCCGGGAAGCCGGCCCGCATGGCGGAGCACCTGAGCACCCTGCTGGCACAGAGCGGCGCCGTCGACTCGCCCGAGTACCTGGCGAGCGTGGGCGACGTCTGGGTCAACGACGTCGAGCCGGCGATGCAGCTGGGCGCTCGCGGGTTCCACATCGACCGGTACGGGTCGGGTCGGGCGCCCAGCACCGCCAGCGCGCCGACGATCGAGGAGCTCTACCCGGTGATCCGTGCGTGGGCGCAGGACCCGGTCGGGCTGCTCGCTTCGCAGACCTGACCGCCCGCGACTGTTTACCTGATCGATACCTCCGCGACCTCGCCGCCCCTGGCGCTCGCTGCTGCCGGTCAGTAGCGTGCAACGCGTGTTCACATCCGGGCGTGCGGGCGCAATGTCGTTACTCCCACCGGCTCCCGGTCCGCGACGTCACGAGCCCGAGGTCAGCATGAAGCGTTCCACTCTCGCCCCAGCCATCGCCGCCGCGGCGGTGCTCGCCCTCACCGCCTGCGGCAGCGGCAGCGGTGACGACCCGACCGGTGGTGACGACGCCGGCGGCGATGGCGCCGAGGGTCTGCCCGACACGCTCATCCTCGGCCTGGTGCCCTCGGTCGAGGTCGACCAGCTCACCGAGGACGCCGACGAGCTGGGCGAGCTGCTCAGCGCCGAGCTGGGCGTCGACGTCGAGACCTTCATCTCCACCGACTTCGCCGCGCTGGTCGTCGGCATGCAGACCGGGCAGGCCGACATCGGCATGTTCGGCCCGATCGCGTTGGTCAACGCCGTCGACCAGGCCGGTGCGCAACCGATCCTGCAGTCGGTGCGCTACGGCTCCTCGACCTATCACACGCAGTGGTTCACCACCGATACCGACACCTACTGCCTCGACGAGGTCATCACCGAGGCCGACGACGAGGGCAACGAGTACGCCTACTGCAACGGCGCCGAGGCCCAGGAGGGCCCCACGGGCGAGGACGCCCTCGCGCTGATCCCCGCAGACGCCGCCATCTCGTTCGTCGACGCCTCCTCGGCCTCGGGCTACTTCTACCCGGCCACCCAGCTCGGCCAGATCCTCGGCGTCGACCCGGCCACCGAGCTCACCGGGGCCGCCTTCGCCGGTGGTCACCCGAACTCGGTGCAGAGCGTCGAGCGTGGCGACGCCGTCGTGGGCACCAGCTTCAACGACGCCCGCGAGAACCTCATCGAGGAGAACCCCGAGATCGGCACCGCCGTGACCGTCTTCGCCTCCTCGCCCGAGATCCCCAACGACGGCATCGCCGTCAACGGTGAGCTCTCGGCCGAGGCGATCCAGCAGATCACCGATGCGTTCATGGCCATCTCCGAGACCGAGGAGGGCGCCGAGGTCCTCAAGGACATCTACGACATCGACGGTCTCGCACCGGCCGACATCGAGGCGCTCGACACCGCACGCCAGGTGGCGCAGGCCTTCAACGAGAGCTGAGGGCCGACCGCCTCCATGATCACCTTCCGTGACGTCCACGTCACCTACCCCACGGGCACCAAGGGGCTGGACGGCGTCAGTCTGGAGATCTCCGACGGCGAGTTCGTCGTCGTCGTCGGGCTCTCCGGAGCGGGCAAGTCCACGCTCGTGCGCGCCATCAACGGGCTGGTCCCCGTCACCGCCGGCGAGCTCGAGGTGAACGGTCGCCGCGTGGACGGGGCGAGCAAGCGCGAGCTGCGGCGGCTGCGCGGCGAGGTCGGGATGATCTTCCAGTCCTTCAATCTCGTCACGCGTGTGAGCGTCCTCAACAACGTCCTCATGGGCAGGCTCGCGCGCACCTCGACGCTGGCGACGCTGGTCGGCGCCTACGGCAGCGCCAACAAGGACATCGCGTTCGATGCGCTGGAGCGCGTGGGCATCATCGAGAAGGCCTACACCCGCGCCTCCCAGCTCTCCGGTGGCCAGCAGCAGCGGGTGGCGATCGCGCGGGTGCTCGCGCAGCAGGCCGGCGTGGTGCTCGCCGACGAGCCGGTCGCCTCGCTGGACCCGCCGACGGCGCACGCGGTCATGTCCGACCTGCGTCGTGTCCAGCGCGAGCTCGGCATCACCACGGTCGTCAACCTGCACTTCCTCGACCTCGCCCGGAGCTTCGCGGACCGGATCATCGGGATGCGCGCCGGCAAGGTCGTCTTCGACGGCACCGCCGACCAGGCCGACGACTCGGTCTTCGAGGACATCTACGGGCGCTCGCTGCGAGCCGACGACGTCGTGGCCGCTCCGCCCGTGACGATCGATCCCGAGGACAGGGCGTGACCGCGTGACCGCGACCGCCACGGAGCGGCTGGGTGAGCGCACGCCTCTCCGCCCTCCGAAGCCCGCGCCGCGGTGGGCGATGTGGGCCGGTGTCGGTGTCGCCGCGATCATCAGCGTGTACTGCCTGTGGGCGATCGAGTTCACGCTGCGGCCGCTGGTCACCGACCTGACCAACGGTCAGGAGGTGCTCCGCCAGTTCTTCGACCCGAACTGGGCGTTCGCCTGGCGCGTGCGCGACCAGTGGCTGGTCACGGTCGAGATCGCGGTCATCGCCTCGCTGATCGGGTGCGCGTTCGCGCTCGTTCTGGCGCTGATGGCGAGCAGGGTCACCGCGCCCACGGCTCTGTACCGGGTGATGAAGCTCGTCCTCGCGGTGCAGCGGTCCCTGCCGGACCTGGCGTGGGTGCTGCTCTTCGTCACGGTGGTCAGCACCGGCCCGTTGGCCGGCATCCTCGCGCTCATCATGTTCAACATCGGCGTCGCCGCGAAGCTGACGGCGGAGAGCATCGACGCCGTGGACCCCGGTCCCGTCGAGGCCGCCCAGGCGGTCGGCGCGAACGCGCTGCAGCGCGCCCGCGTGGCCGTGGTCCCGCAGGTGATGCCCTCGTTCGTCTCCTACAGCTTCTACGTGTTCGAGCTGAACATCCGTGCCTCGCTGGTCATCGGCATGGGCGGTGGTGGCGGCATCGGCGAGGTGATCCGCGTGCAGCTGGCGAGCTTCAGCTACGCCAACATCTCCGCCGTCGTCGCGGTGCTGATCGTCGTGGTGTTCGCGCTCGACCAGCTCTCCCGGACGATCCGCCGGAGGCTGATATGAGCGAGGTGACCACCCAGCGCCCCCACCCGCCGAGCAAGCTCCCGAAGACCCTCGGCATGCTGGCCACGCTCGCTGTGCTGCTGGTGTGCATCTGGGCCGTGAACGCGCCGTGGTCGCGGCTGCTGGACGCCCCCGGCATCTTCGGCGACTACCTGCGGCTGATGAGCGAGGGGGTGCTGGCCAACCCCACGGCGGACCCGCACCAGGGCTACTGGGTCTCGGCCCTCCAGTACATGCTCGAGTCGCTGCAGATGGCCTGGGTCGGCACCATGATCGGCGCGGCGTGCTCGTTCCCGGTGGCGTTCCTCGCGGCGCGCACGATCAGCCCCGCACCGGTGGTCGCGGTGACGCGCATGATCCTCAACGTCATCCGCGCGGTCCCGGAGCTGATCATCGCGGTCGCGATCATGATGCCGATCTTCGGGTTCGGACCGCTGGCGGGTGCGCTGGCGCTCGGCGTCGGCTCGATCGGTACGCTCGGCAAGCTCAGCAGCGAGGCGATCGAGGCGGTCGACCCGCGGCCGGTCGAGGCCGTCTCCTCGACCGGAGGGAACAAGCTGCAGGTGATCTGGTGGGGCGTCGTGCCGCAGGCGCTGCCGGAGATCCTCGCCTTCTGGCTGTACCGGTTCGAGATCAACATCCGTGCCGGCGCGATCCTCGGCCTGCTCGGGGCCGGCGGCATCGGCTCGATCCTGTCGCAGCTGTTCCAGCGCCGCGTCTGGGACCGCATCGGGGTCACGCTGATCGTCATCATCGTGGTGACCGTGATCGTCGACCAGATCTCGGCGCGGGTGCGGCACCGCATCATCGCCGGTCCGAAGGGCAGCCTCACCCCGGGGCGCGAACCGATGGCGGAGATGGGCTGACGCCGATGACCGTGCCGACAGGAGGCGTCCTTCCCCGCATCCGCACCGAGCTGGCCGCGCTCAACCCCAGCGAGCGCCGCGTCGCCGAGATCTTCGCCGACCGGCCCGACTGGACGATCGAGGCCAGCGCCCAGGACATCGCCGACGCGGCCGGCACCTCGCGCGCCACCGTGGTCAGAACCGCGCAGCGGCTCGGCTTCACCGGCTACCCGCAGCTACGGGTGCTGCTGGCTCGCGACCTCGGGCTCGCGGCCGACCGACCGGGTGCTCGTGTGGACGGCAGCCCCGACCCCGCGGACGTGTTCCGCGCCTTCCTCCACGACGTCGCCCTCACGATCGAGGACGCGATCGCCCTCCTGGACGCCGCCGACGTCCGGCGCGTGGTCGACCTCCTCGCCGACGCCGAGCACGTCCTCGTGGTGGGCAACGGGCTCTCCTCCCCGGTCGCGACCGAGATGGCGATGCGCCTCAACGCGATCGGCCGGTACGCGGACGCCCCCACCGACCACGTCGAGCAGGGTGTGCGCGCACGCCGGCTGGGCCCGAACGACGTGTGCGTCGTGGTCAGCGGCTCGGGCAGCACCCGGCCGAGCGTCGCCGCGGCGAGGGCCGCTGCCCGGGCGGGCGCCGCCGTCGTCGGCCTCACCGGCTCCTCGACGTCGGGGCTCGCCGACGTCACGACCGTCAGCCTGGTCGTCGGACTGGGGGCGCCGTCGTTCCGCGACGACATCACGCGAACCTCCCGGCTGCCGCAGGCGATCGTCGCGGGTGGGCTCGTGCGCGCGCTCTCCGAGCGCCACCCGGACGCCGCGCGCGAGGCTCAGGCGCGGATGCTCGACGTCATCGGCGAGGTGTTCCTGCAGGACCCCCGCTGAGCACGATCAGTCGATGCCGAGGTCGCGGCGGAGCTTGGCGACGTGGCCGGTGGCCTTGACGTTGTACTGCGCGAGGGCGACCTTGCCGTCGGGGTCGACCACCACGGTGGAGCGGATGACGCCGACGTAGGTCTTGCCGTAGTTCTTCTTCTCGCCCCACGCGCCGTACGCCTCGAGGACCTCGTGCTCGGGGTCGCTGAGGAGCGGGAAGGTCAGGTGCTGGTCCGCGACGAACGCGGTGAGCTTGGCCGGTTCGTCGGGCGAGACGCCGACCACCGCATACCCGTGCGAGGTCAGCGACGCGAGGGAGTCGCGGAAGTCGCAGGCCTCGGTCGTGCAGCCGGGGGTGCTGGCAGCGGGGTAGAAGTAGACGATGACACCGGTCTTCGCGGTCGCGATCAGGGTGGCGAGACTGACGGGGCTGCCGTCGGAGGCGGGCAGGGTGAAGGTGGGCGCGGGGGCGCCGACGTCGAGTCGAGGCATGGCACCACTGTAGGTCGCGCGCGGCTGCCGAGCCCGCCCGGACGGCTACGGTGACGCCCGGGCGAGATCTCCAGCCTAACCCGCTGCCGCTCCGCCCAGCCGGTCCAGTGCTGCGGCCCAGCGGACCTCGTACGCCGCCACGTCCTCGACGCCCTCGTGGCTCAGGTCGAGGCGGGTGCCGTCACCGTGCTCGTGCAGGTCCAGCTCGACGATCGTCGCCGGGGCGTCGGGGCTCTCGTGCCAGGACCAGCGCAGCTGCTCGAGCGGGTGATAGCTGCGCAGCACGCCGCTCGGCCCCTCGTCGCTGTGCCACGGCTCGCCCTTGCCGCCGAAGGTGGCCCCGGGACCGAGCATCGCCTGCGTTCCGTGCGGGCTGACGAGCGTCTCCCACACGTGCGGGAGCGGAGCGTCAAGGGTTCGGACCACGCGGACCTGCATCGACGCTCCTTCACGTTGGACGCCCCGGCACCACGCCGAGGCGCACCGCCATCACACCACGTCATCTGGCGTCATGTCAGGCGTTTCGACGGCGGACCTCGCCTCAGCGGGTCCGCCGTCGGGGTTGGGGTGGCTGTTCAGGCGACGAGGACGCTGTCCTGCCGCCTGCGCAGCGCGTACGCCCAGGTGGCCACCGCCAGGGCGAGGCTCCAGATCGGCCACAGGAAAGTGACACCGAGCGCTGCCCAGTTGTCCATGAGCTCCCCGATGCTCGCGATGCCGAGCTGTCCGGTCGTCGCCACGATCATCGAGACCCCGGCGGGCAGGATCAGCGCCGCGACGATCGAGGCGGGGACGACGGCGAGACCGACCGGCACACGCCTGCCGCCGAGCCCCGGGAACCAGGGCCAGAACCGCTCACCCCAGGGCCGCACCAGCCCGATGGTCAGGACGGCGCCCACGAGCGCGCCGACGGCCAGGATCAGGCCGTTGTTGACGTCGCCCCCGGTCGCTGCGTAGGCCTCGGCGTCGAACCCGATCGGGAAGCCGAGCACCCACAGGATGCGGGTGACGGCGTACAGCAGCGGGATCGCGACGGCCACCGCGACCGCGGTGCGGCCCCAGCGGGCCGCTGCCGCGGGCTGCTGCCAGTCCGGCAGCGGCTCATGGCCGCGCAGGGCATCGACGGCGCGGAGCGTCGCGACGACCGCGACGATCACCACGGCGGCGAGCACGAGCTGGGAACCGAGCTCGACCGCGGGCATGCTCACCAGGATCTCGCGCCAGTGCGCCGAGAACACCGACCCGATCAGGACCGCCGGCAGGTAGCCGGCGAGCGCGAGCGGGTTCGCGTCGCAGGTCGTCATGAGGGCCCCGACGGCGATCGCCGGGATGCCGACGGCCAGCACGGTTCGCGCCGGGGTCCGACCGGCCGGGGCCCGACCGCGCCCGACCGCGCGTGCGATCGCGCCCAGCGCGAGCAGCCCGGCGCTCACGAGCGCCGCGGCTGCCGCGAGCAGCAGCGAGACGTGCGCGACCGGCAGCCCCATCGTGAGCGACACCGAGGGGTAGGCCTCGCTCGAGGTGGTGCCGTGGCCGGTCAGCCCGGCGATCAGGGCGCCGAGCCCGCCGGCTGCCGCCAGGGCCGCGCCGACGGTGGTCCAGCGCGTCGGGCGCCGGAGGCGTTCGGGCAGGTCCGCACCGGGGTGCGCCCGCCGGGATGAGGTGATCTCTGTGGTGTCCATGGCTCCAGCCAACGCTGTCGCGCCGCTGCGTGGATCCCGCACCGGAGCCAACCGGCTCACCCGGTCGGGGGAGTGCCGCTCACCCAGTGCATTGCGTCATACGTCCGGAGGTGAGGCTTGCTCGCGGCGTATGACGCAAGGGTCACAGGCCGGAGACGGCGTCGGAGAAGCCCGACTCGTAGGCGAAGATCGCGGCCTGCATCCGGTCACGGGCGCCGAGCTTGCCGAGCACGTTCGTCACGTGCGTCTTGACGGTCTCGACCCCGAGCCAGAGCTCGGCGGCGATCTCGGCGTTGCTGCGGCCGGCGGCCAGGAGGCGCAGCACCTCGCGCTCCCGTTCGGTCAGCCGCCCGATCAACGACGCGTGGTGCGGCTGCTGGAGGCGAGCATCACCCACCAGGCGGCGCACCGCCGTCGGGAACAGGACCGCGTCGCCGCGGGCGACCACCCGCACCGCCTCCCGGATCTGATCCGGCTCGGCGCGCTTGAGCAGGAACCCCGCGGCGCCGGCGCGCAGCGCGTCGAGGACGTAGTCGTCGGCCGAGAACGTGGTGACCACGAGGACCCGGGTCGCGGGATGGCGCTGCAGGATGCGCGTGGTGGCGGCGATGCCGTCGAGGCCGGGCATGCGCACGTCCATGAGCACGACGTCCGGCGCGTGCTCGTCCACGGCGGCCACTCCGGCGACGCCGTCGTCGGCCTCGGCGACCACCTCGACCCCCGGCTCGGTCGTCAGGATCGCCCGCAGCCCGCTGCGCACGAGCGGCTCGTCGTCGACCAGCACCACGCGGATCGTCGCTTCTGTCATCGCTCCACCCCTGAGACGGTCAGCACCACTCGCCACCGGTCGCCGTCGGCGCCGGCCTCCAGCGTCGCACCGACCAGCGCAGCCCGCTCCCGCATGCCGATGAGCCCGCGGCCGCCACCAGCCGCCGCCGGCCCAGCCGGGCCGACGGCGTTGCTCACCTCGAGCGTCACGGTTCCGTCACCGCGGTGCCAGCTCAGGTCGATGGGACCGCTGCCGTGCCGCTGCGCGTTGACCACGGCCTCGGCGATCACCTGGTAGCACTCGCGCGAGAGCAGGTCGTCCAACCCGGTCAGGTCGCCCGGGTCACCGGACAGCCGCAGCTCGTGACCCGCGAGGTGGGCGCTGCTGCGCAGCCCGGGGAGGTCGGCGAGGGTCGGCTGCGGGGCGGGCGGGGCCGTGTCCCGCTTCTCCTCGCGCAGCACCGCGAGGCTGCGGTCGAGGTCGGCCATCGCGGAGCGCCCCACGCGCGCGATCTCGGCCAGCGCGGCCCGCGCGGCGGCGTCGTCGCGTCCGAGCGACGCCTCGGCCACGCTCGCCTGCATCGTGGTGATCGCGAGCGCGTGCCCCACGCCGTCGTGCAGCTCGCGGGCGATCCGGTTGCGCTCGGCGAGCACGAGACGCTCGTGCCGCTCGGCCTGCTCACGCGCGCTGGCGCTCGGCCCCAGCAGCGGCATCGCGAGCGCACGCATCAGCGCGCGCCCGAGCACGGCCAGCACCGGCAGTACCAGCAGGATCAGCACGGCGAGCGGCACGCCCCACAGACCGATCGCGGGGGCGCTGATCTGGAAGCCGTCGCCGCGGGCGCCCGCCGCCCAGCCCACGAGCCCGACGGCGAACGGGATCCCCGACAGCAGCGCCACCACCGCGAACGCGCCCACGATGAGGTGTGCGACGAAGAACCCTGCCGACCTGAGCCGATCGTCCCAGGTGAGCTCCGCCGTCGGGCCGGCGAGATCGACGTCGAGAAGGCTCCTCGCCGCCGCGACGTTGACGTCGCGCACAGGCGCGAGCAGCGGTGGCACGAGCGCGAGCGGGACGGCGATCGCGGTCAGCACCGCGGTGAGCCCGAGCGGCACCGCGGGGGCCGACCGCGCGAGCTGCACCAGGCCCGCGCCGAGGACCACGTAGCCCGCGGCGATGATGCCGCCGAGCACGAGATGCACCCCACCGCGGACGGCGTGCGAGGACAGCCGCAGCAGCCGCGAGCGGGTGGAGGTCACGCCACCATGCTGCCCGATCGCGCCGTCGAGCGGATCCCCGCGACGGGGGACGTCCCCGCGCCGGCTGGATCAGTCGGTGCCGAACTCCATCGCGGCGGCGTCCAGCGCGTCGTCGGCGGCGTCGACGTCGCCGAGGGTCGGGTTGGCCGCGATCGTCTCGCCACCACCGGCGGGCAGCGTGCCCAGCAGGGTGCCGTGCTCGACCAGCAGCTGGCCCTGGTCGTGCGGCTGCCCGGCGTAGAGCTCGAGCTTGCTGCGCGAGTCCGCGATGTCGAGGTTGCGCATGGTGAGCTGGCCGATCCGGTCGGTCGGCCCGAACGCCGCGTTCTCGGTGCGCTCCATCGAGAGCTTGTCCGGGTGGTAGGAGAAGTTCTCGCCCCGGGTGTCCACGATCGAGTAGTCGTCGCCACGGCGCAGCCGGATCGTCACCTGGCCGGTGACGACCGAGGCGACCCAGCGCTGGATGGGCTCGCGCACCATGAGCGACTGCGGGTCGAGCCAGCGGCCCTCGTAGAGCAGGCGGCCCAGACGCCGGCCCTCGTGGTGGTAGCTGGCGATGGTGTCCTCGTTGTGGACGGCGTTGAGCAGCCGCTCGTAGGCGATGTGCAGCAGCGCCATCCCGGGAGCCTCGTAGATGCCGCGGGACTTCGCCTCGATGATCCGGTTCTCGATCTGGTCGCTCATACCGAGGCCGTGCCGGCCGCCGATCGCGTTCGCCTCCTGGACGAGGGCCACCGGGTCCGGGTAGTCGACGCCGTTGATCGCCACCGGGCGGCCGCGCAGGAACGTCACGCTGACGTCCTCGGTCGCGATCGCGACGTCCTCACGCCAGAACGGCACGCCCATGATCGGCTCGACGGTCTCCAACGAGGTGTCGAGATGCTCGAGCGTCTTGGCCTCGTGGGTGGCGCCCCAGATGTTGGCGTCGGTCGAGTACGCCTTCTCGGCGCTGGCGCGGTAGGGCAGGTCGCGGGCGGTGAGCCACTCGCTCATCTCCTGCCGGCCACCGAGCTCGGTGACGAAGTCGGCGTCGAGCCAGGGCTTGTAGATCCGGAGCGAGGGGTTCGCCAGCAGCCCGTAGCGGTAGAACCGCTCGATGTCGTTGCCCTTGAAGGTGGAGCCGTCGCCCCAGATCGAGACGTCGTCGTCGGCCATCGCCCGCACCAGCAGGGTGCCGGTCACCGCACGGCCCAGGGGAGTGGTGTTGAAGTACGTCTTGCCGCCGCTGCGGATGTGGAACGCGCCGCACGCGAGCGCGGACAGACCTTCCTCCACGAGCGCGCTCCGGCAGTCGACCAGCCGTGCGATCTCGGCGCCGTACTCGCCGGCGCGGGCGGGCACGGTGTCGATCTCGGGCTCGTCGTACTGGCCGAGATCGGCGGTGTACGTGCAGGGCACCGCGCCCTTCTCACGCATCCACGCGACCGCGACAGAGGTGTCGAGACCACCGGAGAAGGCGATGCCGATGCGCTCACCGGCGGGCAGGGACGTCAGAACCTTGGACACAGTGAGAAAATATACAGCAGGGTGAATATGGCGGCGCCGCGTCGGTGTGTCGGCTCGCTCACAGCACCGGAGCCACCGGGCCCGGAGACGCGAAACGCGCACCCCGCCGGAGCGAGGTGCGCGTTCGGTGACCCGTGCGGGTCAGATGAGCTTGAGGCTCAGACAGCAGTGATGTTCTGCGCCTGGGGGCCCTTGGGGCCCTGGGTGATCTCGAACTCCACCTTCTGGTTCTCCTCGAGCGAACGGTAGCCGTTGCCGGAGATGGCGGAGAAGTGCGCGAACACGTCGGCGCCGCCGTCGTCAGGGGTGATGAAGCCGAAACCCTTTTCGGCGTTGAACCACTTCACGGTTCCGAGGGTCATGATGATTCTCCTTCAAAGATCTGCCACACCTCTTGCCGGTGCGGCTGCCACGGTGTGTCGTCCGTCAGATCTCGAAAGAAAAGACGCCCATCCATCGAAGGACCGGGCGCCAGTAAGACGTCGATGCACTGCAACTTCGAGACCAAGCGTAGCCGAGATTCGGCCCGAAGGGGAGAGGCTGGAGGAAATTCGTGCTCGGGAGCGCTCCAGAGCCCCGCGTGCGGTGTCTCGAGGCGCAAGACGGCCGCCGTGCGTTGAACCCGGAGGCCCCCCGTCTCGTCTTTCTGGGTGAGAGCAGACCGAGCGAGGGGAGACGTCATGCAGAAGCGAACCAGGGTGCTGACCGGGGTGGGGATCGGGCTGGTGGTGCTCGTCGTGGCCGTGCTGGTCGGGACGCGCCTGTACGGGAACTGGGTCAACAGCAACGCCGATGCGGCGCCGACCCTGGGCGGCACCGAGGCGGAGACGAGCGAGAGCGGCCCCGCCGATCTCGACGGCGACTGGTCGGTCTCCGAGGGCAGCTTCGCCGGATACCGGGTCCAGGAGGTGCTCAACGGGCAGGATGTCACTGTGACGGGCCGCACCGAGGACGTGACCGGATCGGTGAGCATCGCCGAGGGCACGCTGACCGCAGGCACCATCGAGGTCGATCTCAGCACGGTCGCGACCGACGAGTCCGCGCGCGACGAGTACTTCCGGACCCAGGCCCTGCATACCGACGAGTTCCCCACGGCGACGTTCGAGGTGACCGAGCCGCTCGACGTCGGGACCGACGGCGGTGACCTCGCGATGGTGGGCGACCTCACCATCCACGGCGTGACCCAGCAGGTCACGGTCACGGCGCAGGCCGGTGCGAGCGGCGACGGCCTGCAGGTCGTGGGCTCGGCGCCGATCACCTTCGCCGACTTCGACGTGCAGGCACCCGACCTGGGATTCGTCGTGGTCGAGGACGCCGGCTCGATCGAGTTCTCGTTGGAGCTGGTCGCGGGGTGAGCGCCCGCGCCGGGCTCGACGGTGACGCCGATGCGCTGCTGACCGCGGTGCACGCGACGTACGGCCGCGACCTGCACCGTTACGTCGCGGCGATGACCGACCCCTCGCGCGCCGCCGACGTGGTGCAGGAGACGCTGCTGCGCGCGTGGCGCAACCCCGAGGTGCTCACCCGGCCGCAGGGGTCGGTGCGTGCGTGGCTGTTCACGGTGGCGCGCAACCTCGTGGTCGACGAGTCACGCAGCGCACGCCGGCGGCGGGAGCTCACCACCGACGAGGTGCCGGAGCTCGGCGTCGAGGACCGCACGCAGGAGGTGCTGGACGCCTGGCTGGTGGCGGACGCGCTGGTCGAGCTGTCGGCCGAGCACCGCGCCGTGGTGGTCGGCGCGTACTACCGGGGGCGGTCGGTGGCGGACCTCGCCCACGAGCTGGACCTGCCGCCCGGCACCGTGAAGTCCCGGCTGCACTACGGCCTTCGGGCCATGCGGCTGGCGTTGCAGGAGAGAGGAGTGTCGTCATGAGCGGTCCCGAGGACAGGTACCGGGACTGGGATGCCGCCTACGTGCTCGGCGCGCTCGGCCCGCAGGAGCGCCGTGAGTTCGAGCGCCACCTCGCCGGGTGCGACGCGTGCCGCGAAGCGGTCTCCGAGCTCGCGGGCATGCCCGCCGTGCTCTCGGAGCTGAGCCGGGAGCAGGCGCTCGCGCTCGTGGCGCCGGTGGGGCCCGACGACGGCGGCCGGTCGGGTGGGGGAGAGGTCGTCGCGATCTCCTCGCTCGCCTCGGCCGTGGTGCGGCGCCGCCGCCGCCGGAGGGCGTGGCAGGCGGCGGCCGCCGTCGGGCTGGTCGCGGCCGGTGGCGTGGGCGGTGCGGTGCTGACCGAGGCGGGGGCCGGTGCCGGCGCGTCGGAGGTCACCGCCGTCACGCTGGCGCCCGTGGGCGACAGCGACGTGACCGCGGATCTTGTGCTGACGCCGTCGACCTGGGGCACGAAGATGGAGTGGTCCTGCTCCTACCCCGACGACGACGGCGGTGGCCCTGGACCGGCCGACGGCGTGTACGAGCTGGTGCTCGTCGACGAGGACGGGACCCGCACGGTCGCCGCCACCTGGACCGGCGACGGCGGCGACCACGCCAGCGGGCTGCTCGCCTCGTCCGCGATCGGCCTCGAGCAGATCACCCGCATCGAGCTGGGCGTCGAGGGGGTCGACGTGGTGCTGGCCGCGGCGGACCTGGCCGAGCTCTGAGGCGGCGGCAGGAACGGCGAAGGGCCCTGACCGCGCGGTCAGGGCCCTTCGTTGGTACACCCCCTGGGACTCGAACCCAGAACCCAGTGATTAAGAGTCACTTGCTCTGCCAATTGAGCTAGAGGTGCTCGCCGACGGACAAGTTTAGCGCACCTCGGCGGCCCTGCAGCATGCACGTGGAGTGGTCGTGCACACACTCGCACGCGGCCGCGCTACCGGGCGGCGAGATGTCCGGGGAGGCGGTCCATGACGTCGTTCCAGCCCTGCTCGAACCCGCCGCCCGCGAGCTGCTCGGTCGAGGTGTGGCGCACCGTGACCTCGGTGCCCTCGGCGTTCGGGGTGAACCGCACGTCCACCGTGTCGACCACGGCCGTGGCGTCGGCCTCGGTGTCGTCATCGATCCAGGTCCAGGTCATCACGAGCGTCCGCGGTCGGTCCACCGTGGTGAACCTGCCCTCGACCCCCACGCCGACGGCGGCGCTGAAGATCCGGTACGCGCCCCCTTCCCGCGGGTCGAGCTCGTAGGTCGTGTCGGGCCACTGCGGCCACCACCACTGCGCGAGCTCGGCGACGTCGAGCCAGGCCGCGTACGCACGCTCCGGGTCGACCGGTACCTGGCGCGTGATCGTGATCGTGGTGGTCTCGGTCATGGTTCGCTCCTGTCAGGTCGGTCGTCGGCGCCGAGGTGCGCCGCGTACGCCGCGAGGTGGTTCGTCCAGAACAGCCGGGTGCGCGTGGCCCACTCGATCAGCCCGTGCAGGCTGCCGGGCACGAGGGTCACCGTGACCACCCGGCCGTGCTTGACCCGCCTGGCCAGACCTCCGTCGACCAGTCGGTCTATGTGCTTGAGCGCCGCGGGGACGCTGATCCCCAGCAGTGCGGCGAGCTCGGTCACCGAGGCAGGGCCGTCGACGAGCCTCTCGATGATCCGCCGCCGTGGCTCGCTCGCGATGGCCGCGGCGGCCGCGTCGAGCGTGCTGGTGGGCATGGCGACGACGCTAGCAGAACACTTAACCAATCGGTGAGGTTTCGCGCTGGCCGGTACGGTTCGGATGTGTCCACGCCACGTATCGCCCTGGTGACCTGCGCCGACCTGCCCGACCTCGAACCTGAGGACCAGCCGCTGCTCGACGCGCTGCGGCAGCGTGGTGCCGAGGCGAGCGCCGAGGTCTGGAACGACCCGGACGTCGACTGGAGCGGCTTCGACATCGCCGTGCTGCGCTCGACCTGGGACTACACCGAGAACTACGCCGAGTTCCTGGCGTGGGCGAGCTCGGTGCCACGGCTGGTCAACCCGCCGAACGTGGTCCGTTGGAACTCCGACAAGCACTACCTGCAGCGACTGGCCGAGCACGGCCTCGACGTCGTCGAGACCACCTGGCTGGAGCCCGAGCGCAACTTCGACAAGCGCGCGCTCCACAACCGGTTCCCGGCACGTGAGGACTTCGTCATCAAGCCGGCGGTGTCAGCCGGCTCCAAGGACACCGGCCGCTACACCGCCACCGACGCCGACTCGCGCCGCTACGCCATCGAGCACGCCGAGCGGCTGCTGAGCGAGGGGCGCTCGGTCATGGTGCAGCGCTACATCCCCGAGGTCGACTCGGTGGGGGAGTCGGCGTTGATCTTCCTGCACGGCACCTTCTCGCACGCGGTGCACAAGGACGCGATGCTGGCACCGGCCGACGATGCCGTCGTCGACGGGCTCTACCGCCCCGAGAGCATGTCCCCGCACCAGGCCACCGAGGCCGAGATCGCCGCCGCCCAGAACATTCTCGCGTTCGCGCGCGCCCGCATCCCCGGCCGGAACCCCTCGAGCCGCCCGCTGCTGTGCGCGCGCGTCGACCTGGTCACGCCGAGGTCCGGAACACCCGTGCTGATGGAGCTCGAGCTCGTGGAGCCGTCGCTGTTCTACTCGCTGGCGACCGGTTCGCTGGAGCGGTTCGCCGACGCGATCCTCGCCGAGGTCCGGATGGGGCCCGACACCCACAACATCGAGATGGCCTGATCCCGCCGGCGGGCACGACGCGAACGAGGCTCGGAGGCCGGCCAGGGCAACCTGTCCGACGTCCGAGCCTCGTTCGTCCTGGGGTGAGTAACGGGACTCGAACCCGCGACATCCGCCACCACAAGGCGGCGCTCTACCAGCTGAGCTATACCCACCACGCCTGCGTCCCCACGTTACCGTGGGTCAGCAGCGAGCACCTAGTGTAACCACCCGTTCAGCCCCCTCGGTACGTGGCCGACGTCACGCCGGAGCGGGCGGGGCCAGCACCGTCGGGGAGGCCAGCACGTCGGCTGCGACGCGCCGCGCGCTCGCGGTGTCCGGACCGGGATCGGCGGGGAACAGCACCGCCCGGTAGTAGCGCAGCTCGTCGATGCTCTCGAGGATGTCGGCGAGCGCGCGGTGCCCCCCGGCCTTCTTGGGCGAGGCGAAGTACGCCCGCGGGTACCAGCGGCGGGCGAGCTCCTTGATCGAGGACACGTCGATGATCCGGTAGTGCAGGTGCGCCATGAAGTCCGGCATGTCGCGGTCGAGGAAGGTCTTGTCGGTACCGACCGAGTTGCCCGCGAGCGGAGCCTTGCGCGGCTCCGGCACGTACTGGCGGACGTAGTCCAGCGCCTGCTGCTGGGCGTCCTGGAGCGAGATGCCGCTGGCGAGCTCGTCGATGAGACCGGAGGCGGTGTGCATCTCCTGGACCACGGGGAGCATCGTCTCGACGACCCCCGGCGGCGGCGCGATCACCAGGTCGATCCCCGGCCCCAGGGGCTTGAGCTGGGAGTCGGTGACGACGACGGCGATCTCCACCAACGCGTCTTTCGTCAGGTCGAGCCCGGTCATCTCGCAGTCGACCCAGACGATCGCATCCGTTGCACTCACGCGTGCCAGGGTAGTCATCCGCGACGAGCCGCAGCGCCCGGGGCGCCGGGGCTCCTCAGGCGGTCGCTGCGGGGTCCGCGGCGAGCGGGACGAGATCGGCGATCGAGTCGACCACGCGGGTGGGGCGGTAGGGGAACGTCTCGATCTGGTGCGGCTGGGTGGAGCCTGTCTTGACCAGGACCGTGCGCAGCCCCGCCTCGAGCCCGCTGATGACGTCGGTGTCCATGCGGTCCCCGATCATCACCGTGGTCTCGGAGTGCGCCTCCAACCGGTTCAGCGCCGACCGCATCATCAGCGGGTTCGGCTTTCCCACGTAGTAGGGCTGGCGCCCCGTCGCGGTGCTGATGAGCGCCGCGACGCTGCCGGTGGCCGGCAACGTGCCGGCCAGGCTCGGTCCGGTGGCGTCCGGGTTCGTCGCGATGAACCGGGCGCCGCGCTCGATGAGGCGGATCGCCTTGGTGATCGCCTCGAAGGAGTAGGTGCGGGTCTCGCCGAGCACCACGTAGTCGGGTTCACGCTCGGTCATCACGTACCCGACGTCGTGCAGCGCGGTGGCCAGCCCCGCCTCACCGAGCACGAACGCGCTGCCACCGGGCCGCTGGTCGTCGAGGAACTTGGCGGTCGCCATCGCCGAGGTCCAGATCGCGTCCTCAGGGACGGGGATGCCGCCGCGGCGCAGCCGCACCGAGAGGTCACGCGCGGTGTAGATCGAGTTGTTCGTCAGCACCAGGAACTTCGCCTGCCGCTCGAGCAGCGCCGTGATGAACTCGGCGGCACCCGGGATCGGGTCCTCCTCGTGCACGAGGACGCCATCCATGTCCGTCAGCCAGGTCTCGACAGGGCGCGTGGTGGTCACGGGCACATCGTCTCAGGTCCGGTCGGACGGCGGTGAGCGGTCCTGGCGCATCGAGGGAATGCGCTCCGGGGTCGCGTGGTTCGGCCTCGGTATGGATCTCGAGGTCGTGCTGCCCGACGAGTCGCCGTCGATGCCCGTGACCAGCTTGGTCGAGCTGGCGCGGGCCGCCGAGGAGCTCGGCTACACCACGGCGTGGTTGCCCGACCACGTGCTGCCGCCCGGCGAGTTCGGAGCGACCTTCGGCGGCGTCTACGAACCGCTGGTGACGATCGGCCACCTGACGGCGGTGACCGAACGCCTGCGGTTCGGCACGTCGGTGCTCGTCGCACCGCTGCGCAACCCGTTCGTGCTCGCGAAGCAGGTCGCCACCCTGCAGCAGCTGTCGGCGGGGCGCATGATCCTGGGGGTCGGAGTGGGTTGGAGCGAACCGGAGTTCGAGGCCCTCGGCGCCGACCACGGGAGCAGGGGAGCAGTCACCGATGACGCGCTCGCGGTGATGACGCACCTGCTCACCGGGGGAAAGGCCCCCTACCGCGGCCGCCGGTTCTCCTACGACCAGGGCGTGTTCGCCCCGCGGACGGACACGCCGGTCCCGGTCATGGTCGGCGGCAACAGCGACGCCGCGCTCCGGCGTGCCGCCCGCTACGCGGACATCTGGCAGGGGATACCGAGCAGTCCCGACCACTTCGCCGACCGGGCTCGCATGCTCGCCGACCTGGCCGAGGGGCGTGCGGTCGCCGCCACCCTCCGGATCGGATGGGACGACGAGGCACCGGTCGAGCAGGTAGCCGACGAGGTACGCAGGTATCGCCAGGCCGGTGCCGCGAGCGTCGCCGTGCACGTCGGGGGCCACGAGCGTGCGCGCGACCGGATGGCAGCGCTGGGTGAGGCGGTTGCGGGGGAGTGAGGGGCAGAGGTGTCCGTGCGTGCCGGCGGGCCGCGGGGCAGGGGCTTGCAGCGGGTCCGCCCCCGGCAGGGCCGCCGTCGGCGGCCGCTCCTTCGTCGCGGCCGCGCTCCGGCTCCCGTCGTCCCGCCGGGGCGCTCGTCGCGAGCTCCTCGCGCCCCCGGCAGGACTCGAACCTGCAACCGACAGCTTAGAAGGCTGTTGCTCTATCCGTTGAGCTACGAGGGCATCGGCAGCGACCCGCGCGGGATCGCACCGGGCAAGCGTACGGGGAGAAGGTGACCGCGACGGCGCGCGCATTGGTCTCAGGAGCCAGAAACCGGCAGGCTAGGGGCGTGACCCCGCGACCGGACGACGACGCGCCCGCGAGCGCGCCAGCGACGCCGCCCGCCACCCCGATGGTCGAGGTCGTCGAAGACCTGCTGCGCAGCCTCGACGAGGCCCGGCTGGAGCTGGACACGCCGGACGCCGAAGAGGCGCGCGCTCGCCGCCACCGCGTGGCGCTGCAGGTGAGCAACCACCTGCTGCCGCGGCTGCGGGAGGTCTCCGCACCGGCGATCGTGGTGCTGGGTGGTTCCACGGGTGCGGGCAAGTCGACCATCGTGAACTCGATCGTCAGCGCGAACGTCTCGCCTGCCGGCGTGCTGCGACCCACCACCCGCGAGCCGGTCCTGGTGGTCCACCCCAAGGACGCCGAGCTCCTCGACGGCCACCCGGTCCTCGACATCGCCACCCGCGTCACCCACGAGGGCACCAAGCGCGGCCTCGCGCTCATCGACGCGCCCGACCTCGACTCGGTCCACGCCGCCAACCGCGAGCTGGCCGACCAGCTCGTGGAGATGGCGGACATGTGGGTGTTCGTCACCACCGGCTCCCGGTACGGCGACGCCCTGCCCTGGCAGCGCCTGCGGGACGCCGTCGAGCGAGGCATCTCGATCGCCGTCGTGCTCAACCGGGTGGACCGGGCCGGACTCAACGAGGTGCGCAACGACCTGTTCGCACGCCTGCAGGAGCAGGGACTGACGTCGGTGCCGTTCTTCGTGATCCCCGACGTCGGACCGATCGACGGGCCGCTGCCCGCGGACAAGGTGCAACCGCTGGCGGCCTTCCTCGGCGTGCTCGGCGCGGGTGCCCAGTCCCGCAGCGTGATCGCCCGCACCGTGCGAGGTGCCTGGCCCGCGTTGCGTGAGGACGTGCAGCTGCTGGCCGCGAACCTCGACTCCCAGCGCCGCACCACGCTCTCGCTGCAGGGCGCCGTCCAGGCAGCCACGCGCGCCGCAGCTGCCCAGGCTCGGGCGGATGTGCAGACCGGCTCGGCGGCGACCGGTGCCCCCACCACCGCCTGGCTGGCGGGCGCGAGCTCCGGCGGCGCGCTGTCGTCGCTGGTGGCACCACCCCGGGGCTGGATCCAGCGACGCCGCTACCGCAGGTCCTCGACGGGTCGGGCCGACGCGCTGCAGCGTCTGCGCGAGGTCAGCCTCGGCGAGCTGCGCACCGTGCTCACCGACGCCTGCGCCTCCGCCGAGCGTGCGATCCGCGCCGGTCTCGCCGAGACGGCCGCCGGTCGTCAGCTCGCGGCCGCGGTGCCCGCCGAGCGGAGCGCGTCCGCGCGCGTCGACCGGCTCGACGTGCTGTTCCGCGAGTGGGACTCCGTCGCCGGTGAGCGCACCGTCGACCTCACCGCCTCCGAACCGCTGTCGGGCATCGAGCTCGGGCACCTCGTCGAGGTCGCAGCCGTGGGGGTCGACGGCGCGGTGCGCGCGGTCCAGCGGCTCTCCGGTGACACCGGCGCCGCGACCGTCACCGCGCTGCGCGGCGACCTGGCCGACTGGGCCGCGGCCGCCGTGGTCGCCGAGGCTGACGAGTTCACCGCCGCCCTGGACCGGATGGACATCGATCCCGCGGACGCTGCCACCAGGCTGCGGCTGCGGGCGAGCGAGCTGCGGGAGTACGCGTGACGCAGGAGGTGGGCCCCGAGCTGCGGGCCAGGGTCGAGCAGATCAGGGGTGCGCTGGATCGCGGAGGCGACCGCTTCGAGCCGGCGCTGCTGGACCGGGCACGGACCGACCTCGACCGGGTGCTGGAGCGGCTCGAGCTCGGCGTCGACCACTCGGTGGTGGCGCTCGTCGGCGGCACCGGGTCCGGCAAGTCGTCGATGTTCAACTCGCTGACCAGGCTGGCGTTCGCCGACGTCGGCGTCATCCGGCCCACGACCTCCCAGGCCGCCGCGTGCGTGTGGGGACCCGCGGCCGACAAGCTGCTCGACTTCCTCCAGGTCGCCAAGGAGCGCCGGATCCTGCGGGAGTCGGCGCTGACCGGCACGGACGAGGCCGACCTGCACGGGCTGGTGCTGCTCGACCTTCCCGACCACGACTCCGTGGCGACCGGTCACGCCGAGCTGGTGAACCGGCTGCTGCCGCTCATCGACCTGCTGATCTGGGTGGTCGACCCGCAGAAGTACGCCGACAACGCCCTGCACGAGGGCTACCTGCGGGAGCTGCAGAACCGGCACGAGGCGATGGTCGTCGTCGTCAACCAGGTCGACACCCTGACCGCAGCCGGCAAGGAGGCGGTGCGTGGCGACGTCGGCAGGCTCCTCGCGGAGGACGGCATCGCCGACGTCCCCGTGATCCTCGCCTCGGCACGCACCGGTGAGGGCGTCCCGGACGTCCGCCAGCACCTCAGCCGGGTGCTGCGCTCCGAGTCGATCGCCGCACGGACCGCACGCGACGAGATCGCCGCCGTCTCGCGCCGCATCGCCGACGGGCTGGGCGAGCGCGAGCCCGAGCTCCCCGCGCCCGACGTCACGGCGGGAGCGCTCGCGGAGGCCGCAGGCGTCCCGGCCGTGGCCGCCGCGCTCCGGTCGGCGGTCGAGAGCCCGACGCCGGTCGCGCTCAGCGGCGTGCAGCGCCCGGCCCGCTCCCGCATCGACGCGATCCGCGAGTCCTGGCTCGCCGGCGTCACGACCGGGCTGCCGGGGCGCTGGCGCACCGCCGTCGTCGGGGCGGTGGCCTCCGCCGGCGACTTCTTCGAGCACGCCTGGGCTGCGCTGGAGGGTGTGGCGCAGCCACCGGCGCGCGACCAGGTCGCCGCGCGCCGGCGACTGCTGGGCGTCGTGGCTCTCGTGCTCGGCGCGGTGCTGGCCGTCGCGGGCGCGATCTTGCTGACGCAGAGCACGCCCCTCGGGATCGGCGTCGCCTCCGGTGGTGTGCTGCTCGCGATCATCGGCGCCGCCCTCGTGCTGACCGCACGGTCCCTGCGTCGCCGGACCGCCGCCGAACGCGCCGACCGGTAC
The DNA here is from genome assembly GCF_009733815.1 of Pseudactinotalea suaedae. Taxonomy (GTDB): domain Bacteria; phylum Actinomycetota; class Actinomycetes; order Actinomycetales; family Beutenbergiaceae; genus Pseudactinotalea; species Pseudactinotalea suaedae. Next base: position 81,299 of record NZ_WNXY01000012.1, on the reverse strand, counting down.
CGGCGCGAGGTCGCGGAGGCCGTGACCGCCGTCGTCGTCGCCGACCTCCACCAACCGGTGGCGGCGGTGCTCGCCGACCACGAGGCCGTGCGGACAGGCGTCGCGGGCCCGTAGCCCAGGTTGTCCACAGGTGCACGCCGATGCACCGTCGTCCACAGCACCCCAAGGCTGCCCGAGCGGGCCGAGCCGCCGCCGAGCCAACCTGGGCGCTCCGGCACGGAGCCGGGCGGCCGGTCGCCGACCGGCCGGTCAGCAGGAGGAGTGGGAGAGATGGGCGAGACAGAGGTGACCGTGCGGGGCCGGCTGGGCCACAACCCCGAGCTGCAGATGTCGGCGGCGAACAAGCCGTGGCTGCGGGTGCGGGTGGCGACCAACCGCCGGATCCGCACCCCGGAGGGGTGGACCGACGGCCAGACGTCCTGGTACGAGGTCAAGCTGTGGGGTGACTTCGCGAGGAACGCCGCGGAGAGCCTGCGCAAGGGCGATGCGGTGATCGTGCAGGGGCCGCTCTACATCGACGAGTACACCAACGAGCAGAGCGTCACGTTCCGGACCGCGGTGATCCACGCGAACGCGTTCGGCCCCGACCTGCACTCCGCGGTCGCGCGCGTGACGAAGGTGCAGCGCAACGAGGCCGGGCAGGTCGTGGAGCCGCCTCCGGTCGACCTGAGCGCGATGTCGGAGATCACCGACGACATCCGCGACCGCGAGGAGGGCGACGAGGAGATCGAGGACGATGTCGAGGAGGAGGACATCCCCGAGCTCGCGAACGCCTGAGCGCGAGCGTTCGCGAGCCGGCCTCGGCGGAGGCGTGGCAGGGTCCCGCCGAGGCCGGTGGCGTCCCTCGGTCTTGCGCTGACAGGCGAAACCCCCACAGCCGCGAGGGCGGCGCCGTCGGGCGCCGTAAGGTTGGTGGCTGGAATCGCACTTCACAAGACTTGAGGAGAACTGTGGCCGAGTACATCTACTCGATGGTCCGCGCGCGCAAGGCGCACGGCGACAAGGTGATCCTTGACGACGTCACGATGTCGTTCCTGCCCGGGGCGAAGATCGGCATGCTCGGCCCCAACGGCGCCGGCAAGTCGACGATCCTCAAGATCATGGCCGGCCTCGAGCAGCCCTCCAACGGTGAGGCACGCCTCTCGCCCGGGTACTCGGTCGGCATCCTGCTGCAGGAGCCGCCGCTGGACGAGTCCAAGACGGTGCTCGGCAACGTCGAGGACGGCGTCCGCGCGATCAAGGACAAGATCGACCGGTTCAACGCCATCGGCGAGGAGATGGCCAACCCGGACGCCGACTACGACGCGCTGCTCGACGAGATGGGCAAGCTGCAGGCCGACATCGACGACGCCGACGCGTGGGACCTGGACTCCCAGCTCGAGCAGGCCATGGATGCGCTCCGCTGCCCGCCCGGCGAGGAGATGGTCACCAACCTCTCCGGTGGTGAGCGCCGCCGCGTCGCGCTGTGCAAGCTGCTGCTGGAGAAGCCCGACCTGCTGCTGCTCGACGAGCCGACCAACCACCTGGACGCCGAGAGCGTGGACTGGCTCGAGCAGCACCTGTCGAAGTACCCGGGCGCCGTCATCGCCGTCACGCACGACCGGTACTTCCTCGACCACGTCGCCGGCTGGATCGCCGAGGTCGACCGCGGTCGCCTGTACCCCTACGAGGGCAACTACTCCACCTACCTGGAGAAGAAGCAGGAGCGTCTGCAGGTCCAGGGCCGCAAGGACGCCAAGCTCGCGAAGCGCCTGAAGGACGAGCTCGAGTGGGTGCGCTCCAACGCGAAGGGTCGCCAGACCAAGTCCAAGGCGCGTCTGGCCCGGTACGAGGAGATGGCTGCCGAGGCGGACCGCACCAGGAAGCTGGACTTCGAGGAGATCCAGATCCCGCCAGGCCCGCGCCTGGGCTCGGTGGTCATCGAGGCCAACGACCTCCGCAAGGGCTTCGGGGAGCGGCTCCTCATCGACAACCTGTCCTTCACGCTGCCGCGCAACGGCATCGTCGGCGTCATCGGCCCGAACGGTGTGGGTAAGACCACCCTGTTCAAGACGATCGTGGGTCTGGAGCCGCTCGACGGCGGTGACCTCAAGATCGGGGAGACCGTCAACATCTCCTACGTCGACCAGGGCCGGGAGAACATCGACCCGAAGAAGTCGCTGTGGGAGGTCGTCTCGGACGGCTTGGACTTCATCCAGGTCGGCAACGTCGAGATCCCCTCGCGCGCGTACGTGTCGCAGTTCGGGTTCAAGGGTCCCGACCAGCAGAAGCCGGCCGGAGTGCTCTCAGGTGGTGAGCGCAACCGTCTCAACCTCGCGCTGACCCTCAAGCAGGGCGGCAACCTGCTGCTGCTGGACGAGCCCACCAACGACCTGGACGTCGAGACCCTCGGCTCCCTCGAGAACGCCCTGCTCAACTTCCCGGGCTGCGCCGTCGTGGTCTCCCACGACCGGTGGTTCCTCGACCGCGTCGCCACGCACATGCTCGCGTACGAGGGCACCGAGGAGGACCCCGCGAACTGGTACTGGTTCGAGGGCAACTTCGCCGCCTACGAGGAGAACAAGCTCGAGCGCCTCGGTGCCGATGCGGCCCGGCCGCACCGGGTCACCTACCGCAAGCTCACGCGGGACTGAGGTCTGGCGCCGCCCGCAGCGTGCGGGCGGTGAGGACGGCGGCCGTCGCGGCCTCGTGACCCTTGTCCTCGGTCGAGTCCGGCAGCCCGGCGCGAGCCAGTGCCTGCCGCTCGTCGTCACAGGTGAGCAGACCGAAGCCGACGGCGACCCGGTGGTCCAGCGCGACACGCGCCAGGCCATCGGTCGCCGCCCGGCAGACGTAGTCGAAGTGCGGTGTGCCGCCGCGGATCACGACGCCCAGGGCCACGATCGCCTCGTGCCCGGCCGCCGCCAGCGCCGCCGCGACCACCGGCAGCTCGAAGCTGCCCGGCACGCGGACCACGGTCGGTGCGCCGATGTCGTGCTCGCGCAGTGCCCGCCGGGCGCCTGCGAGCAAGCCGTCCATCACTCGGGTGTGCCAGCTCGCGGCGACGACAGCGACGCGCAGATCACCGGAACCGGTCGGCTGGAACGCAGGCGCGCCGTCCCCGCTCATGTCAGATCACCCCTGTCAGGTCGTGGCCCATCCGGTCACGCTTGGTGACCAGGTAGCCGGTGTTGTGGTCGGTCACGCGCGGGGCCGACGGCACCCGCTCGACGGCGACACCGTCGCTGGTCAGCGAGCGCACCTTGGCGGGGTTGTTGGTCATCAGGCGCACCGCCGTGACGCCGAGCTCGCGCAGGATCTGCGCAGCCGCGCCGTAGTCACGCGCGTCGGCGGGCAGCCCCAGCGCGAGGTTGGCGTCGACCGTGTCGTGCCCGCCGTCCTGCAGCGCGTAGGCCGCCAGCTTCGCACCGAGCCCGATGCCGCGGCCCTCGTGCCCCCGCAGATACACGACGACCCCGCGCCCGGCCCGCGCCAGACGGGCCAGGGCATCATCGAGCTGCGGGCCGCAGTCGCACCGGCCGCTGCCGAACGCCTCACCCGTGAGGCACTCCGAGTGCACCCGGGCCAGCACCGGCTCTGCGGTGGCCAGATCCGCGAGCGGTCCGCGGACGAGCGCGACGTGCTCGCTGCCGTCGAGCACGTCCCGGTAGCCGACGGCGGTGAAGTCGCCGTGCCGGGTCGGGAGCCTGGTGCTCGCGACCCGCTCGACCAGCACCTCGGTACGTCTGCGGTGGCTCACCAGCTGTGCGATCGAGATCAGCGCCACGCCGTGCTCGTCGGCGAAGCGCCGCAGCTGCGGCCCGCGGGTCATGGTGCCGTCGTCGTTGACGACCTCGGCCAGCACCCCGGCCGGCGTGCGCCCCGCCAGCCGGGCGAGGTCGACCGCCGCCTCGGTGTGGCCGCGCCGCACCAGCACACCGCCGTCGCGGTACCGCAGCGGGAGCACGTGACCCGGCTGCGTCAGGTCACCGGGGCGGATGCCGGGGTCGGCGAGCAGCCGAGCGGTGCGTGCTCGGTCGGCGGCGCTGATCCCGGTGGTGACGCCCTCGCGTGCATCGACCGACACCGCGTACGCCGTGCGCATCGGGTCCTGGTTGCGGGTGACCATCGCAGCGATCCGGAGGCGGTCGAGCGCGGCGCCGGACATCGGCACGCAGACGATGCCGCTGGTGTACCGGATCGTCCAGGCCATCAGCTCGGGCGTGGCGGCCGAGGCCGCGAACACGATGTCGCCCTCGTTCTCGCGGTCGGCGTCGTCGGCGACCACCACCGCCCGGCCGGCGGCGATGTCGGCGACCGCCCGCTCGACGGAGTCCAGACGCACCTCGTCGATCACGGGGCGAGCTCCGCCGTCTGGCGCCAGGACAGCAGCCGTTCGACATGCTTGGCCAGCACGTCGACCTCGAGGTTGACGCGGTCGCCGACGCGTCGGCGGCCCAGCGTCGTTCGCGCGAGGGTCTCGGGGATGAGGCCGATCGTGACGCGGCCCTCGGCCACGCTCACGACGGTCAGGGAGACGCCGTCGACCGCGATCGAGCCCTTGTCGACGAGGTAGCGGTCCAGCGCGCCGTCGGCAGGGAGGCCGATGACGACCAGGTCCCAGCGCTCCTCGCTGCGGCGATCCAGGAGCGTGCCGACGCCGTCGACGTGGCCCTGCACGATGTGCCCACCCAGCCGCTGCTGTGCGGTGACGGCGCGTTCCAGGTTGACGAGGTCGCCCGCTCGGCGCCCACCGAGCGTCGTGGCGGCGAGCGTGGTGCCCATGACCTCGGCGGTCCAGGTGGTCGCCTCACGGAAGGCGATCGTGAGGCAGCAGCCGTCGACGGCGATCGAGTCCCCGAGCGCGGCGTCCGCCAGCGTGGTGCTCGCCTCGATGGTGATGCGGAGGGCGTCGCCGCCGCTGTCGTCGACCGCGCGCACGCGGCCGAGCTCTTCGATGATGCCGGTGAACATCTATCTCTCCTTCTCGATGGGAGCGCTGGTGATGCGGATGGTGGTGTCGTCGCCGGAGCCGATGACGGTGACGTCGGTGGGGCGCAGCCGCAGCGCGTCGCCGATCGAGCCGATCCCGAGATCGCCGACGGCGGCCCGGCCGGCGCCCAGCAGCGCCGGCGCCACGTAGGCGACCACCTCGTCGACGAGCCCGGCGCGCAGGAACGAGGCTGCGAGCGTGGGCCCGCCCTCGAGCAGCACGTGGTGGCGGTCGTGCTCGCGGTAGAGCGCCTCCAGCGCCTCGTGGGGGCTGCGGGTGCGGAGGCGCACGGTCGCTGCGGCGCCGTCGTGGACGCGGCGCTCCGCTGCCAGGGGCCTGGTTCCCATCACGGCGCGCAGCGGCGGGAGACCTGCCGCGGCGAACCCGTGCCGGACCGTGAGGTGGGGGTCGTCGATCTGGACGGTTCCGGTGCCGACGAGGATCGTGTCGCAGTGCGCGCGCAGACGATGGACGTCGTCACGGGCTGCGCGGGAGGTGACCCATCGCGAGCTGCCGTCGGCCGCGGCGCTGCGGCCGTCGAGCGTGGTCGCGAGCTTCCAGGTGACGAACGGCCGGCGCCGGGTATGGGCGAACGTCCATCGCGAGTTGAGAGCGATGGCCTCCTCGACCAGCAGCCCTGCCTCGACGACGACCCCGGCTGCGGCCAGTCGCTCCAGCCCGCCGGCGGCACGCGGGTGAGGGTCGCGCTGGGCGACGACCACGCGGCGCACACCCGCCTGCAGCAGCGCTCGGGTGCACGGCGGCGTACGGCCGAAGTGGTCGCACGGCTCCAGGGTGACCACGGCGGTCGCACCGCGAGCACGGGCGCCGGCCGCGGCGATCGCCACGACCTCCGCGTGCGCTGTCCCGGCGCCACGGTGGTAGCCGGCACCGACGATCTCCCCGCTCGGTCCCAGCAGCACGCACCCGACGCGCGGGTTGGGGTGCGACGGGACGCCGGGCGACTGAGCAAGATCGAGCGCTCGCAGCATCGCAGCGCGTTCCTGCCGGTCCGCCATCGTCATCCCTCCCGTCGCCTGGCTCGGCTCCGGGGTGGCTGCGGCGAGGTGCCCGCGCGCTGCGCGGACACCGATCACTCATCTGCGTGCACTTCCCATCCGGACTTTGACCGTCGGTCCAGGAGTTCCACCTGGTCAACCGATCACTGGCTGCGATCGGGTCGCGGACTTTCACCGCCGGTTCGGAGTTTCACCGACCCCAGAGCACGCAAGCTCTTGTCCCGCCATCGTTGCACACCGTCCCCCACGGGCCGCCCGTTCAGCCGCCGGTGCCCACGTTCTGAGCGCTGCGGAACTGGTGGAACTGGCGGACGGCGGCGGGGCGGGCATCCCTGCCGTGCGCCGTCAGTCGGCGTCGAGGCGGGCGATCTCCTCGGCGGTGAGCTCGAGCTCGGCGGCCGCGGCGGAGTCGGTGATCGAGGCAGCTCGCTTGGCCCCGGGGATCGGGATCACGACCGGTGCCTTCGCGAGCTCCCAGGCGAGTGCGACCTGCTGCGGGCTGACTCCCCGCTCGGTCGCGATCTCGGCGAAGGCGGGGTGCTTCTCGGCGAGGTCCTTCGCGCTGCCCAGGCCACCGAGCGGGCTCCACGGCAGGAACGCGAGGCCGAGCTCGTTGCACACGTCGATCTCGGGCTCGCTCGACCGGAACGCGGGCGAGAACTGGTTCTGCACGCTGACGAGGTGGTCACCGAGGACCGCGTGCGCGGCGCGGATCTGGTCGGGGTCCACGTTGGACAGCCCGATCGCGCGGACCTTCCCCGAGTCGGCGATCTCACGGAGGATGCCGATGGTGTCCTGGTAGTCGCGCGTGTCATCGGGGCGGTGGTGCTGCCACAGCCAGATCTGGTCCACGCCGAGCCGCTGCAGGCTGGCATCGACGGCCCCGTGCAGGTGCTCGGGGGAGCTGTCGCGTGCCCAGCCGCCGCCGTCGGTGCGAAGGCAGCCGCCCTTGGTGGCGAGCTTGACCTGGTCGCGCACGCCGAGCTCGTCGAGCAGCGAGGCGATCAACTTCTCGTTCTCGCCCTGGGCGTCGGCACCGAGGAGCTCACCGGGGCCGTAGGCGTCAGCGGTGTCGAACAGGTTCACGCCGGCGTCGAGCGCGGCGCGGACCGTGCCGGCCAGCTGCTCGCGCGGCTGCAGGCCTGTCTGGTCGAAGGTCATCAGGCCGAGCCCGATCGCTCCGACCTCGTCCGTGCCGACACTGGCGTTACCGATGGTTCGTGTGCGCATACGTTCGACCTTAAAGGGTGCGGCGCGGGTTGCGGGCGGGTCCGCCGCCGATCTCGAGCCGGCAGGGTCGGCAGGGGCGGGTGGGGGTGGGCCCGCAGGGTCGGCAGGGCGGGTGCGGGCCGTAGCGGTAGCGTCGGACTCCCGAGGTGTCACGAGCACCCTGGACGAGGCGAGGAGGACATGTGGCCAGGGTCAGCATCCCGATCCAGATCCGGTGGTCGGACATCGACGGCTACGGGCACGTCAACAACGCCGCGATGCTCACGCTCCTGGAGGAGGCCCGCATCGCGACGTTCTGGAACGCCGACCTCCCGGACGGCTCCGCCAGCCCCACCCAGACCCTCTCGGGCGGCCCGACGGCGGAGCACTTCACGCTGGTCGCCCGCCAAGAGGTGGAGTACCTCGCGCCGCTGCCGTTCAGCCAGCGCCCCGTGCGGGTGGACCTGTGGGTCTCCAAGGTCGGCGGCGCCAGCCTCGAGGTCAACTACGAGGTGTTCTCGCCCGACGACGTGAGGTGCGCGATCGCCGCGACCTCGATCGTCATGGTCGAGGCCGCCACGGGCCGCCCCCGCAAGCTCTCCACCGAGGAGCGTGCCGCGCTCGAGCCGCTGCTCGACACGCCGCTGGAGTTCCGACGCCGATGAGCATCCTCGTCACCGGCGGGACCGGCACGCTCGGCAGGCCCACGATGGCCGCGCTGCGCTCGCAGGGTCACGCCGTCACGGCGCTGAGCCGCAGGCCGGGGGAGGGCCGCGCGGTCGGGAACCTCAGCACCGGTGAGGGCCTGGACCGGGCGCTCGACGGCGTGGCGACCGTGGTGCACTGCGCCACCACCCGGTTCCGTGACATCGGCCAGACCGAGGTCCTCATCGATGCGGCCGAGCGTGCCGGTGTGGAGCACGTGGTCTTCGTCTCGATCGTCGGCGTCGACGACATCCCGTACTTCTACTACCGCGACAAGGTGGCCAGCGAGCAGGCCTTCATCGCCTCCGACCTGCCCCTGACGATCCTGCGCGCGACGCAGTTCCACGACTTCGTCGCCGGTTTCCTGCGGCCGCAGCGCCGGCTCCCGGTGCTGCTGGTCCCCGAGCTGCCGGTGCAGCCGATCGCGGTCGAGGACGTCGCCGAGCGGCTCGTCGAGATCGTGGCCGGCCCACCCCTGGGCCGCACGGAGGACATCGGTGGCCCCATGGTCCTCACCGTGATGGAGGCAGCGCGGCAGTGGCAGCGCGCCCACGGCACCCGGCGCCGCATGCTGCCGGTCCGCGTGCCCGGCGCCCTGGGCGCAGGTTTCCGCGCCGGGCACCACACCACGGGCCTGCCGGGGTACGGCCGACGCACGTTCGCCGAGTACGCCGCCGAGCAGGCGGCCGCGCTCGGCCGCTGAGGGCGCGGGAGGAGTCCCGGCGAGCTCCGGCACGCCGGATCCCGAGGATGGCGGCCAGGGCGTGTTGACTGACCCTGTGATCGAGCCCGACCTCCGCCGCGCCGTGCACGGCGTCCTCCTCGCCGCTTTCGACGGCACCACCATGCCGGACTGGGTCCGCGACGCCGAGGGTCTCGGCGGGATCTGCCTGTTCGCCCAGAACACGCCCGACCCGACGACCGCCGCCCACCTCGTCGCCGAGCTGCGCACCGCCCATCCCGACCTGGTCGTCGCGATCGACGAGGAGGGTGGTGACGTCACCCGACTCGAGGCCGCCACCGGCTCCAGCCTCCCCGGGGCGTCCGCGCTGGGAGTGCTCGACGACGTCGCCGCCACCCGGGAGGTCGGGCTCGCGCTGGGAGGGCTGCTGGCCGCCTGCGACATCGATCTGGCGCTCTCGCCCGTGGTCGACGTCGCCTCCAACCCCGAGAACGTCATGCTCGCGGCACGGGCGATCGACGCCGACCCGCAGGTGGTCGCCCGGCACGGTGCCGCCTTCATCCGCGGCCTCCACGAGGCGGGGGTCGCTGCGTGCGCGAAGCACGCACCCGGCCACGGCGACACCGCGGTCGACTCTCACCTCGGCGTCCCTGTGCTCGACGTCGACCAGGCGACCCTGCACAGCCGCGAGCTCGTCCCGTTCCGGGCGGCGATCGCCGCCGAGGTGGACGCCATCATGCTCGCCCACCTCCTCGTGCCCGCCGTCTCGGACGGGCTCACGTCGCTGGACCCCGCGGTCCCGGCCCTGCTGCGCGCCGCGGGATTCACCGGTGCCCTGGTCACCGACGCCCTCGACATGGGCGCGGTGCTCGACCGCGCCGGGGGTGACATCGGCGAGGCGGCCGTGCTCGCCCTGCTCGCCGGTGCGGACCTGCTCTGCCTCGGCTCGCCCGTGCACATCGACGAGGCCGCGTTCGGGCACGTGGTGGCCAGCGTCGTCGCCGCCGTCCAGACCGACCGGCTGCCGCGCGCACGCCTGGACGAGGCGGGCGCACGTGCCGCAGGGCTGCGGCGCGGCCGCAGCCGGAGCGGCGGCATCGACGCCGCGCTCGAGCACCTCGAGCACGTCGGCGCCGAGCTCACCCGCCGCGCTGCGAGCCGTCGCGGCGACGTCGCGCTCCGGCCCGGCGACGGTCTCCTCGACCTCCGCTTCCGCGCCGTGTACGCCGCGAGCAGCACGCACGGCATCGCACCGGCGCTGCTGACCGACCGGCTGGGGCTCGTGCCGGGTGAGCCCAGCGAGCACCGGGTGGCGGTCCTCACCAAGGACGCCACGCCGGAGGTGAGCGAGCTGCTCGCACGGCGACCGGACGCCGTCGTCATCCACGTCGGATTCCCGGGCGCAGCGCCCGAGGCCCCGAACCTCGTGGTCGTCAACGGCGGCGGCCGGGCGAGCGCCGCCGAGGCCGCGCGCCTGTGCTCGCCCGACGGCGACGGTCCGGCCTGGCAGGGGCTGATCGGGTTGCGCGCGCCCACCGAGGAGCGCAACCCGCGCACGACCGAGCTCGACACGCTCGACTCGGCCGGCCTGGTCGCGGCCGTGCTGGCCGAGGACGCCACGGTCGCCGCGGCGGTCGCCGCCACCTCGGCGGCGCTCGCGCGCCTGGTCGACGCAGGAGTCGCCGCGCTCGCGAACGGTGGTCGGGTCCACTACGTGGGTGCCGGCACGTCCGGGCGGCTCGGGGCGCTCGACGCCGCCGAGCTGCTGCCGACCTACGGCGTGGGGACCGAGGGCTTCGTCGCCCACCTCGCCGGTGGTGAGCGAGCGATGCTGCGCGCCGTCGAGGGTGCCGAGGACGACGAGGCTGCCGGAGCCGAGGCGGTCGCCGGCGTGGGACCGCACGACCTCGTCATCGGGGTCGCCGCGAGCGGTCGGACGCCCTACGTGGGCGGGGCGCTGGCCGCGGCACGCGCTGCCGGAGCCGCGACCGGGCTGATCTCCACCAACCCGCACGCGACCCTGGCCGCTGCGGTCGACGTGGCCGTGCTGATCGACTCGGGCCCGGAGGTCGTCACCGGTTCCACCCGCATGAAGGCCGGGACCGCGACCAAGATGGCGATCAACGCGTTCTCGACGGCGGTGATGGTGCGCCTGGGCAAGACGTACGGCAACCTGATGATCGACGTCGCACCCACCAACGACAAGCTCCGTGCCCGGTGCGTGCGGATGCTCGTGCAGGGCACCGGGGCGAGCACCGAGGACGCGGCCACCGCCCTGAACGAGGCCGGCGACGTGCGGACGGCGCTCGTGATGCTCGCCGCCGACGTGCCCGCCGACGCCGCCCGGGCGGCCATCGCGCTGAACCCGCCGGATCCCACGCGCTCCGGCGACCCCGGCGGCGTGCGGTCAGCGATCGCCCACGCCAGGCGGCCGGCCGGCTGAGCTCACAAGTACATGCCCGGCGCTCGCTCGGTCGTCTGCGGCGTGAGCGCGGGCACGTCCTGCGGCAGCAACGTCCTGATGTCGTCGTGCGTGGGGCTCGCGAGCGTGATGATCCGCTGCGCCTGCAGCATCGTGGCCTCCTCGAACAGGTTCCGCACGAACCGTCCGTTGCCGAACGTGGCCGGCCGCGGCCGTGGGTAGATGCGCCGCACGGCTGTCTCGACGCCGTCGGCCAGGTGGTAGCCGGCCTGGCTCGTGATCAGCTGGAAGATCCGCCACAGCTCGTCGTCGTCGTAGTCGTCGAACTGGATGGTCTTGGGGAACCGTGACGCGACGCCGGGGTTGGACTCCAGGAATCGCGTCATCTCGGCCGGGTAGCCGGCCACGATCACCACCACCTCGTCGCGGCGGTCCTCCATCAGCTTGATGAGCGTGGCGACGGCCTCCTGCCCGAAGTCGCGCGCGTTGTCGCGGGGGACCAGGGCGTAGGCCTCGTCGATGAACAGCACGCCGCCGGCCGCGCGCTCGAAGGCCTTGCGCACCTTCGGCGCCGTCTGACCGATGTACTCGCCGACCAGCTCGGCTCGGCTGACCTCGACCAGGTGGCCGTGCTCGAGCGTGCCCAGCTGGGCGTACAGGCGGGCGAGGATCCGCGCGACGGTGGTCTTCGCCGTGCCGGGGTTGCCCGTGAACACCAGGTGCCTCGACCGGCCGGGGTTGGGCATGCCCGCCTGGAGGCGGAGCACGTCGGCGCGCGCCTCGGCGGCCAGCCGACGCACCTGCTCCTTCACGGGCTCCAGGCCGATCAGCCTGTCGAGGTCGCCCTGGGGGTCGCCGATCTCGACCGCGGGGTCGTCCTCGAGGGGCGCCTCACCGTCGTCCTCACCGCCCGAGGTCAGCGAGACCGCGACCGGGTGCGGCGAGACCGTGCCGTCGGTCGGGAGCGAGCTCGGTGGCGTGCGCGCCGCGATCGTGGCCGCGTACGGGTTGCGGGTGACCCGCACGGTGTACATCTCCTCGATGTCCTCGATGAAGGGCATGAGGCTGACGGCCTTGACGAATCTCGGTGCACCAGGAAGGCCCGCGACGCCGCACGAGACGTCGTTGGCCAGCGCGGTCCACGTGCGGCACAGGTGGATCTCGCCGGCGAGCAGGCCGCGCGCCACCCACTCCCGCAGCCGCGCCTCGGCGTCACCGGTGTCGAACCCGGCCCGCAGCCGGTCCATGGCCGCGGTGGTCGCCTCGGACAGCTCGAGGCCGATGACGGTCGTCAGCAGCGCGGGCACGCCGTCGCGGTTCCCCGCGAGCAGGAACGTGGCGAGCAGCTCGGCCAGCGGCAGCGGGCGGCTGATCACGCTCTCCATCGCCCGGTGCGCCGCCTGCAGCCCCTCGAAGGACCAGGCGACGGCGTCGATCCAGCCACCGAGCTCCGGCAGCACCGAGTACACCTCGGGGTCGAGCCCGTTGCGCCAGTGGCTGACGATCGCCTGCTGGTAGTCGCCCTCCAGGTGCGTGCGCCGGAGCTCGGGCTCGGTGCGGACGCGTTCGTACAGCGACAGCAGCGCGTCGTGCCGGGCGGCGAGCGGTGGCACGCCGTCGAACAGGCGCAGCGTGCGGATGGAGGCCTCGAGCGCCTGCTCGCGCCGCGCGGGGTCGTTGCCGGCCCAGCTGAGCAGCCACGTGGGCCAGTCGGTCCGTTCGCCGCGGTACCGGTACGTGCTGTTCGGGTTGAGCTGCTTGCCGGGCTTGAGGTAGTCGTCCACGACCTCCCACGGGAACCGGGAGCTGGGGCCGGTGAACACCGGGCACCAGCCGGCGAGGCCCTGCGCCATGAGGAAGGCGAAGTGCACCGAGGTGCGCGTGCGGTCCTGGTAGGCGTCCCACGTCTCACGGACCGGGGTCAGCTCGGTCTCGGCGATCTCCCGCACCCCGGCGCGCAGCCGCTGCCACCACCCGTCCGGGACCTCCCAGGGTGCGAGGGGACCCAGCACGTCGAGGAACGGCGTCCCGGACTGCAGCAGCGTGAGGTCGTCAGGAAGGGTCAGTCGCACCACGGGCGTCAGTATCCCCTGCAGCGACGGGGGCGGCGCCACCCTCGAGCAACGACAGGAAGTGGTCGAACAGGTCCGGCAGGTCGACGTTCTCCGGGTCGAGCAGCCACTGCAGCTGCAGCCCGTCCATCACCGCCGAGCAGATCAGGCCGATCTTGTCGGGGTCGATGTCCTGGCGCAGCAGCCCCTTCTCGACGAGCGCCCGGAAGCCCTCCCGGTCCTGCGCCCGCAGCCCGCGGTAGCGCTCGCGGTACAGCTCGTGCGCCGGGTGGCCCGGCTCGGTGGCCTCGGCGGACACGATCACGTGCAGCCCGACCAGGCCCGGCGTCGCGGCGTTGCGTCGGACCAGTGCCCGCATCCCGTCGACCAGGCTCGTGCCGGCCGCCTCGGCCTCGACGCGCCGTTCGGCGTCGATGCGGTCGCGCTCGGCGAGCACGGCCGCGAGCAGGCCGGCCTTGCTGCCGAAGTGGTGGAGCAGCCCGGCCTCGGAGATCCCCACCCGCTGTGCGATCTCCCGCAAGGAGCCACCACGGAAACCCTGCGTGCCGAACACCTCCACGGCGATGGCGAGGATCTTGTCGCGGCGGATCTCGCCGCGGACCAGCCGTCGGTCGCGGCGCGGCGGCGCGTCCGGCGGCGCGTCAGCGGGATCGGCCATGGCTGCCTCCATCGGTGTCGGAAGAGTCGGCGGCCCCGCCAACCTAGCGTGCGCCCCGGTGGGGGCGGGGCCGCCGACGACCCGGCGTCGGAGATGCCGCCCGGCCGGCGGACTCAGCCGATCCCGGCGCCGAAGACCTCACGGCCCAGCAGCGGGCGCAGCGCCGAGGAGGCCCGGCGGGTGCCGAAAGCACGGCGCAGCACGTCGCGCTCGAGGACGTTGCCGACGGCACCCATGATCATCGCCTGGTCGAGGGAGAGATGGCGCTCGGCCCGGGTTCCGGAGACCGCGACCGCGTCGTGGAACCCGCCGGGACCGTAGGCCTCCAGCTCGTCCTCGATGCCGGCGAGGTTGCGGAAGCTGTGCTCCGGCTCGTACGCCATCGCCAGGAACGACGCGTGCGGTGTCACGACCCCGTCGCCGAAGGTGGGGTCGGGGTTGGTGGCCTCGCGGCAGTCGCCGAAGCCGACGTCGACGTTGGTCGACTCCCGGTCCGAGCAGTAGCCCTCAGCCGAGAGACCGAGCTGGTCGACGCCGTACTCGCGGTAGCCACCGAACGGGTCGCTGCTGGGGCTGAAGCCCCAGTAGCCGTAGCCGGCCTGCTCGAGACCGTGCTCGCGCTGAGCCCGCACGTGCAGCGGGTGGTTCCTGCCCCAGCTACGCGGGCCCCATCGCGACTCCGGGACGAAGACGTCGGGCATCAGCTCCTCGAACATCGACCCGCCCCAGCCCGGGACGACCCGCATGCCCCGGTAGGAGTACGCACCCTCGTAGACCTCGATCCCCAGGTAGGTCCGGGTCTCGCCGACCGGCTGCGACTCCTGCCAGCTCCAGTCACAGCTGGCGGGAAAGGTCCGCCAGGCGGCGTAGTAGTGCTGCGCGGGGACCTGGCCGGTGAGGATGCCCAGGTAGGAGGTCATGCGCGTCTCGGACACGATCGTGTCGTAGTGGTGCGTGGTCAGCCACACGGGATCGCCACCCACGTGGGTGCCCTGGTAGACCCCGTCGGGTCGGTCGTGCTCGAACGGGAAGAACCCGCCGTGCATCAGGCCGCCGGGGCGAACGCTCGGGTGCGCGGGGTCGGTGCCGGGGTTGTAGAACGCGTCCCAGCGCATCGACCGGAACAGCTGGTCGGCCAGCCGACCCGCGGAGGGCACCGCCTCGCCCACCACCCGCAGCGCCGTGCCGAGCCACGCGTTGTCCACGCTGGAGCAGAACGGGTGGATCACGTCCCCGCTGCCCGGCCACGCGCGCAACGCCGCACCGGTGGCCTCGTCGTACCAGTTGAAGAACATGCCGCTGTGCTCGTGCCGCTCCACCTCCAGCAGGGTCGAGAGCGTGCGTCGGCACAGGTTCTTCGTGTCGCGGTTCGAGAGCAGCCCGAGCTCGCGCGCGACGACGGCGGACCACAGCAGCCCTCCGATGTTCGTCGGCGAGGTGTACCCGCTGCGGCCCTCCGCGGCGAGGTCGGCGGCGATGTTGTCGGCCGGCAGCCCGGTCTCCTCGTCGGTCATCGCGAGCATGCTGGTCCAGGTGTCGGCTGCCCAGCGCCGCACCCGGGCCTCGTCGAACGGCCGGTGCGGCCCGCGGCCGGCGGCGGGACCCGCACTGGGCCGGCCCGGGGTCGCGGCCGCCGGGGTGGTGGCGGCCGCGCTCGCGGCCGCGGCGGCTGCCGTGCCGAGCAGGGCACGGCGGGTGATCGCGGTACGGGACATCATCATCGAGGTCTCCTCTCGTGGGTGCATCACTTGATGCCGGTGGTGGCGATGCCCTCGATGAAGCGGCGCTGGAAGATCATGAAGATCACCAGCACGGGCACCACCACGAGCGTCGCCCCGGCCAGCAGGAAGCCGTAGTCGGTGACGTTCTGGCCGGTGGAGTACAGGGCCAGCGCGACCGGCAACGTGTACATCTCCTCGCGCTGCGCCACCACCAGCGGCCACAGGAAGTTGTTCCAGCTGCTCAGGAAGGTGAGGATGCCCAGCGTCGCCAGGGCGGGCCCGAGCAGCGGCAGGATCACCTGGGCGAAGATCCGGATCTCTCCGGCGCCGTCGACCCGGGCGGCCTGCACCAGGTCCGGGGGCAGCCGAAGCACGAACTGCCGCATCAGGAACACCCCGAACGGCGACACCAGGAACGGGACGATCAGCCCGAGCAGGTTGTTGGCCAGGCCGGCGTTGACGACGAGCACGAAGAGCGGCACGAACGTGACCAGGCCGGGGATCATCAACGTGCCCATGATCACGGCGAACAGGGCGTTCTTGCCGCGGAACTCCAGCATGCCGAGCACGTAGCCGACCATCGAGCAGAACAGCAGGTTGCCGGCGGTCACCACCACCGCGACGATCGTGGAGTTGAGGAAGTACGTGCCGAAGTTCAGCCCGCTGAGCAGCTGGCTGTAGTTCTCCCACGTCACCTGCTCCGGCAGCCAGGTCGGCGGCACCGAGCGCAGCTCGCCGTTGGACTTGACGCTGCCGAGCACCATCCAGACGAAGGGCGTCACCACCAGCAGCAACGCCACGCTCATGATCAGGTAGAGCCACCACCGGCGCCGGAGCGTCGGTTCGGCGTTCCACGAGCCCGCCATGTCAGTCACGCTCCCTGAGCAGTCGGAACTGCAGCACGGTGACCGCGGCGATGACCACGAAGATCAGGTAGCTGATCGCCGAGGCGTAGCCGTAGTTCCCGAAGCTGAACTCCTCGTAGGTGAACAGCGAGGCCGAGAGCGTGCTGCTCAGCGGGCCACCGCCGTCGGTCATGACGAACGGCTCCTCGAAGAACTGCAGGTAGCCGATCATCGTGGTGACCGAGATGAACAGGATCGTGGGGCGCAGCTGCGGCACCGTGATCGACCAGAAGCGCTGCCAGGCGTTGGCCCCGTCCAGCGCTGCGGCCTCCTGCAGCGACGCAGGGACGCCCTGCAGGCCGGCCAGGAAGATGATCATCGCCGTGCCGAAGTTGCGCCACACCGCCATGGCGATCAGCGACGGCATCGCCCAGGTCGTCGAGCCCAGCCAGTTCGGTCCGGTGATCCCCACCCACGACAGGACCTCGTTGACGAGGCCGTAGTCCGGGTGGAGCAGGAACCGCCACACCACCGCGACCGCCACGATCGAGGTGATCACCGGTGCGTAGAAGCCGAGCCGGAAGAAGCTCCGCAACCGGCCGATGCCCTTGTTGAGCGCGACCGCCGCGGCGAGCGCCACCACGAGGGTCAGCGGCAGCCCGACCAGCACGAAGTAGAAGGTGTTGGCGGCCGCCTTGCGGAACCGTTCGTCAGCGAGCGCCTGCGCGAAGTTCTCCAGCCCGACGAAGTCGACCGCGAACGGGCTCCGCAGATCGCGCCGGGTGGCGTCGGTGAAGGCGAGGAAGACCGACTGGAACACCGGCCAGGCCGTGAACACCAGGAACAGCAGCAGGAACGGTATCGAGAGCAACCAGGCCGCCCTGGCCTGCCGGGTCCGGCCCGCCGACCTGCGGCGGGCCGGGACCGCGGCACGCCGCGGCGGTGCCGGTGTGGCACTCATGTGAGGTCAGCCCTGTCCGGTGCCGAGCTCGTCGGCGGTCTCCTGCACGGCGGCGAGCGAGGAGGCCGGGTCGGCGCCCGCCTTCGCGATCTTCTCCATCTCGCCGTCGAAGGCCGCGGAGACCTGGGTCCAGCTGGGGTAGCTGGCCGGCGCGAGCGCCGTCTCCAGCTGGACGCCGAACGCCGCCAGCTTCGGGTCGTCGCTCAGCGCCGGGTCGTCCCAGGCGCTCTGGATCGCCGGCAGGTCGGAGGTCTGGCCGTACCACTCGACCTGCGTGGCGGGGTCGCTCAGGTACTGCACCCAGCTCCAGGCGAGGTCGCGGTTCTCGCTCGTGGTGAAGACGCCGAGGTTCGCGCCACCCACGAAGGAGTGCGACGTCGAGCCGTCCGGTGAGGGGATCGGGGCCACGTCGTAGAGCTCGGCGAAGCCCTCACCGCCCAGGTCCTCGACGAGCGACATCATCCACGGGCCCGAGATGAACATCGGGATCCGCCCGGAGGTGAAGTCGGCCTCGGTCTGGCCCTCCGGCGGGTTGGGGTCGCTGATGCCGTCGGTGAAGAAGCTCTGGAAGTACTCGACGGCGCTGAGCACCTCGGGGGAGTCGAAGTGGAAGCCCTCGGCGTCGTCGGTCTCGGCGCCGGCGGACCAGGCGAGCGGCAGCACCTGCTGCCACGAACCCTCGCCACCGGGCTGGAGGTTGATGCCCCACTCGACGTCGGGCTGCCCCTGCATCGCGACCGCCATCTCCTGGAAGCCCTCCCAGTCGGTCGGGACCTCCGGGTACCCGGCGGCCTCGGCGATGTCGGTGCGGTAGTAGACCATCCGGGTCTCGACGTACCAGGGCACCCCGTAGGCGACGTCGTCGACCATGGTGGTGCCGACGGCGCCCTCGAAGAAGCCGCTGGTGTCGAAGGACTCCGGCAGCGGCTCGAGCGCACCCTGACCGGCGAAGTCGCCGCTCCAGGTGCTGCCGATCATCGCCACGTCGGGGGTGGTGCCGGCGGTGATCGCGTTGGCGAACTTGTCGTAGGCGGCGTCCCACGGGATCGCGGTGATGTTGACGGTCGTGCCCGGGTTGTCAGCCATGAAGGCGTCCGCCAGCGCCGGGAGCTTTTCGCCCTCGGCACCCATCGCCCACATCTCGATCTCGCCCTGCAGGTCGTCGCTCGAGAACTCCTCGGCGTCGGTCTCGCCCGTACCTTCCGGGGTGTCGCTGCGACCGCAGGCGGTCAGGCTCAGTGCGGCGGCGAGCCCGAGGGCCACCACCAGCCGCGTTCGGCGCGTGCTCATCTGTGCTCCTGTTCCTTGGAGGGATCGCTCGTGCATCCGCACGAGCGTCGATAGATCACGGACGTCATGAGGCGGTCCGGCGCCGGCCCGGGAGGCAGCTGCCCGGCGCGGAAGGCGGCGATGTGCTCGCGCAGCCGCCGCGCAGCGGTCGCGCCGAGATCGGCGACCGGCTGCCGCACGGTGGTCAACGAGGGCTGGACGTAGCGCGCGGCCATCACGTCGTCCCACCCGACCACCGCGACGTCTCCCGGGACGTCGCAGCCGCGTGCGGTGAGGGTGACGATGACGCCGAGCGCGAGCTCGTCGTTGGCGCACACGAGGCCGTCGGCATCGAGCTCGCCGGCGAGCAGCCGTTCGGCCACCTCCACACCGGCGGCCTCGCTGGGCTCCACCCGGACCGGCTCGGGCGCGTGCGGCTGCAGCGCCTCGCAGAAGCCCCGGTAGCGCGCCTGGATGTCCTCGGCGAGGTCGGGGTCACCGACGAACACGAGCCGGTTGCGACCGTGCTCGACCAGGTGCTGCGTCAGCTCGCGCGAGCTGTCGAGGTTGCGGGTACCGATGACCTCCAGGCCCTGGCCGGCGCCACCCGTCAGCCCGAGGACCGGGACCAGCTCGCGGATGGCCGCGAGGGCGGCGCGGGGCAGCGCGGAGGCACCCATCACGACGATGCCGTCCACGCTGCCGGCGATCCTGAGCACCTTGGCCGCGAGGTCGTCCCCGCCGGCCAGCGCGAGCACCACCGCGTCGCCGCCGGTGGCGGCCTCGCGCTCGTACCCGAGCAGCAGGTCGGAGTAGTAGGGGCCGACCAGCTCGGGCAGCACGAGCCCGTGCGCGCGGTGGGCGTCGGCGGCGAGCGAGCGGGCGGCGCCGTGCGGGACGTAGCCGAGGGCGTCGATCGCCTCGAGCACCCGCAGCCGGGTGGCCTCGGAGACCTTCTCCGGCGCCGCCAGCGCGCGCGAGACGGTCGCCACCGACACCTGGGCGCGATCGGCCACCGTGTACACGGTGGGGCGGGCGGCTCGGCCCATGCGATGCTCCGTCGGACGTCGATGTCTCGCTGCTGACCGGTCGTCGGTCGGCGTGGATGTCGGCAGTTGCTGATGTATGCGCTTACATTCGATGTTAGCGCACCGCGTCGTCGTCGACAAGGCCCTGGTGTGGGGCCGACCTCAGGCCGCCGGTCGACTCATGCCTGCGGCAGCCGGACCATGCCTTCCTGGCCGATGGTGGCGACGAGTCGTCCGTCGCGGGAGAAGACGCGGGCGAGACCCAGACCCCGGCCGCCCTGCGCCGTTGGCGAGTCCTGCACGTAGAGCAGCCAGTCGCCGAGGTCGACGTCGCGGTGCCACCACATCGCGTGGTCCAACGACGCGATGCTGACCCCCTTGCTGCGCCAGTAGACGCCGTGCGCCCGCAGCACCGGCTCCAGCATCACCTGGTCGCAGGCGAAGGCCAGCAGCGCCCGCTGCTCGGGCTGACCACCAGGGACAGGGCCGCGGGCACGCATCCACAGCGCCTGCGTGGGCTCGGGCTCCGGCGCCGGGGCGACGAACAGGGCGCTGCCGGTGTGCCGGATGTCGAAGGCGCCGTTGCGGTAGAAGAACTTGGCCACCGGGTGGTCGAGCGAGTCGAACAGCGCCACGGAGCTGGGCAGGTCCTCGGGCGCCGGGACGACGGGCATCGGCTCGGTGTGCTCGATGCCCTCCTGGACCTCCTGGAAGGAGGCGATCATCGACAGGATCGGTCGCCCCTCCTGCAGCGCGTGCGTGCGTCGGGCGCTGAAGGAGCCGCCGTCACGCAGCCGCTCGACGGCGAACGTGATCGGTGCCTCCAGGTCGCCGGGGCGCAGGAAGTAGCCGTGCAGGGAGTGGATCAGCCGCTGGGCGAGCTCGCCCTCGAGGGTGCGCTGGGCGGCGATGATCGCCTGCGCCAGCACCTGGCCGCCGTAGACCCGACCGTGCAGCTGGGGCAACGAGCCACCGACGAAGGTGTCCGGCCCGGACTCGGCGAGGTCCAGCACCTCGAGCACCGCGTCGAG
Source organism: Pseudactinotalea suaedae (assembly GCF_009733815.1). Classification (GTDB taxonomy): domain Bacteria; phylum Actinomycetota; class Actinomycetes; order Actinomycetales; family Beutenbergiaceae; genus Pseudactinotalea; species Pseudactinotalea suaedae. The sequence goes on along the minus strand of NZ_WNXY01000012.1, from coordinate 60,705 downwards.
CGGGCGGGGCTCCTCGGCGGCGCTCACGCCGGGTCCTGGGGGATGTTGAGCATCGCGTGCGCGGCGCGCTCGAGGTAGTCCCACAGGGTCGCCTCGTGCAGCGGGGCCAGGCGGGCCTCCTTGACGGCGGTCCGCATGTGCTGCAGCCACCGGTCACGCGCGGCCGGGCCGATCGGGAACGGTGCGTGACGCATCCGCAACCGCGGGTGCCCACGCTGGTCGGAGTAGGTGGTGGGACCGCCCCAGTACTGCACGAGGAACATCCGGAGCCGGTCCTCCGCCGGTCCGAGGTCCTCCTCGGGGTACATCGGGCGCATCAGGTCGTCGGTCGCCACGAGCTCGTAGAAGCGGTGCACGATCGCGCGGATCGTCGGTTCACCGCCGACGGCCTCGTAGAACGAGCCGGGCTGCTCGGGCGCAGCCGACCGTGAGCGGAGCGGGATTCCCGGCCGAGGAGCTGAAGCGGTCACCCAGCAAGGGTAAGAGACCGTGGCACCCGCACTCACGATTGCTGCGCGAACGCGTCGTCGTCGAGATGGGCGAGGGGGGCGGAGGGTGTGCAGACGTGCGGTGAAAGCGGGGCCAGAACCAGGGAACGTCGCAGGGTGCAGCGTATGCTGAGCGGGCGCCCCTCAGCTGGGCGGACCGACGACGAAGGAGCGGGTGTGGGCAAGGCCGAGGAGATCCTGTCGGCGTTGGGCGGCAACGAGAACGTCGTCGACCTGGAGCCCTGCATCACGCGGCTGCGCGTCGAGGTCTCGGACCCCGCCCTCGTCGACGACGAGACGCTGCGCAGCCACGGCGCGTTCGGCGTCGTCCGCTCGGGACGCGTCGTGCAGGTGGTGGTCGGCCCCGAGGCCGACGACCTCGCCGCGGCGATGGACAAGCTCCGCAGCTCCTAGAGGGTTTCAGAGGAGCCCTCGCGGGCTTCAGACGAGCTGGATGCCCTGCTCGGCGAACGCCGTCGTGAGGCGGCGCCGCATGGCGCTGGCCACGCGCCACTGCTGACCGGGCCGCGTCCGCACCGCCCACCGCAGCGTGATGCCGGCGCCCGAGATCTCCTCCACGCGCACCTCTGCGTCGTCGAGGATCGCGTCCGAATAGCTCTCCTCCGCGCGCAGCTGGGTGGTCACGCGGGTCATCACGTCCCGGGTCTCGGCGATGTCGGTGCCCGGCACCACCTGCACCTGCGCGACCGCGTGCGACCAGCCCTGCGACTCGTTGGCGACCCGCATCACCTCGCCGTTGCGGATGTGCCAGACCCGGCCGTCGTCGTCGCGCACCGTGGTGATCCGCAGCGTGACCTGCTCCACGGTCCCGGCGGCCATCACGGCACCGGTCGACCCCAGCTCGACACGGTCGCCCACGCCGTACTGGTCCTCGACGAGCATGAAGACACCGCTGATGATGTCGCGCACCAGGGACTGGGCGCCGAACGCCACCGCCACACCGACCACGCCCGCGGAGGCCAGCAGCGGCGCCACCTGGACACCGAGCTCGGCCAGGATCATCAGCAGCGCCACCGATCCGATGACGATCGCGATCGTCGAGTTCAGCACCGACTGGAAGGTCTGCAGGCGCTGGCCCATGCGTTGCGGCTGGCCGAGCACGATCTTGGCGCTGTTGCTCACCCCCAGCTGGCGGGCCGGCAGCCTCCCCAGGCGGCGTATCACCCGCGCGACCACGAACCGCAGCACCACGGTGAGCACGATCGCGACGAGGAGGATGACAAGGATGCGGAGCAGGTTGTCGGCGGTGATGGACACGGCTGCCAGCGTAATGACCGCGATCGGTGGCGCCGTCGCGGGCACGGCGTCCACGCAACCAGTCACGCTCTGGCAAGATCGAAGGACTCCCCGGTGGGCGGGGAGCAGCAACCAGAGAGCACCCGTTGCCGTGAGCGAGACACCAGAGCAGGCCGAGGGCCACTCCGAGCCGGTCGGTCATGACTTGCGCGCCCTCGCGCGCGCCCACGGGGTCGCCACCGAGTACTGGGACATCGACGGCACCCGGCAGCAGGTCTCGGCCGGCACCATCCGCGGCGTCCTCGCCGCTCTCGACGTGCCGGCGGAGACCCCCGAGCAGATCGAGCGCAGCCTTGTCGACGCCGATCTCGCGCCGTGGCGCCAGATGCTGCCCCCGAGCGTGATCGTCACCCAGGGTGTGGTCTCCAAGGTTCCGGTGCACGTCACCGACGGCACCGCCGTCGACCTGGTCGTCGACCTCGAGGAGGGCGGCGAGGTCGCCCTGGAGCAGCTCGACGAGTGGACGCCGGCTCACGAGGTCGATGGCCGCACGGTCGGTCGCGCCACCTTCGAGGTGCCGCGCACGCTGCCGCTCGGCTGGCACACGCTGCGCGCGACCAGCCCCGAGGGTGTCGCCACCGCGCCGCTCGCGGTGACTCCGGCGCGACTGGAGCTGCCCGAGCTGCGCCCCGAGCTCGGCAACCGGTGCTGGGGGCTGATGACCCAGCTCTACTCGGTGCGGTCGGAACGGTCGTGGGGGTTCGGGGACTTCGCCGACCTGGCCGAGCTGACGACGACCGGTGGCGAGCTGGGAGCCGACTTCCTGCTCATCAACCCGCTGCACGCGGCGGAGCCCACCACGCCGATCACGCCCTCGCCGTACCTCCCCGCCACCCGCCGCTTCGTCAACCCGCTCTACATCCGCCCCGAGGAGATCACCGAGATCGGGTACCTGCCCACCAGCCAGCGCACCCTGGTGGAGTGGGCGTTCGACGGCGTGTCCCCGGCGAACTCCGATCCGGGCCCGATCGATCGGGACGCGGTCTGGGACGCCAAGCGTCCCGCTCTGGAGACGATCTTCGCCGCCGGGCGCTCCCGGTCGCGGCAGCGTGAGCTCGACGCGTTCCGGCGCGAGCAGGGCGAGGGGCTCGAGGACTTTGCGCTGTGGTGCGCGGTGCACGAGCGCTACGACGAGCGCGACTGGCCGCTCACCGTCGAGAACGCCACCCCCGGCACCATCGCCGCGCTGCGCCGCGAGCTCGCCGACCGCATCGACTTCCACGTGTGGCTGCAGTGGGTCGCGGACGCCCAGCTCGGCCGGGCGCAGCAGGCCGCCCGCGACAACGGGATGCGGCTGGGCATCATGCACGACCTCGCGGTCGGCGTGCACCCCGAGGGGGCCGACGCGTGGTCGCTGCGGGACGTGCTCGCTCGCGGCATCTCCGTGGGCGCACCGCCGGACTTCTACAACCAGCAGGGTCAGGACTGGAGCCAGCCGCCGCTGCGGCCGGACGCGCTGGCCGCCTCGGGCTACGCGCCGGTCCGTGACATGGTCCGGACCGTGCTGCGCCACGCCGGCGCGCTGCGGGTGGACCACATCATCGGCTTCTTCCGGCTCTGGTGGATCCCGCAGGGTGCGAGCCCCTCCGAGGGCACCTACGTCCGGTACGACCACGACGCGATGATCGGCGTGCTCGCGCTCGAGGCGCACCGCGCGGGGGCGGTCGTCATCGGGGAGGACCTCGGCACGGTGGAGCCCTGGGTCCGGGAGTACCTCGAGCGCCGCGGCATCCTCGGCACCTCGGTGCTCTGGTTCGAGAACACCGAGGACGGCCAGCCGCGCCCGCCCGAGGAGTACCGCAGGCTCGTGCTCGCCACCGTGACCACCCATGACCTGCCACCCACCGCCGGCTACCTGGCGGAGGAGCACGTCGACCTGCGCAACCGGCTGGGCCTGCTGACCGAGCCGGTCGCCCAGGTGCGGCTGGAGGCGAGGATCCAGCGGGAGCGGATGCTCGCCGCGCTCGCCTCCCGGGGCCTGCTGCCGGACGACCCCACCGAGCGCCAGACCGTCGAGGCGCTGCACGCGTTCATCGCGCAGACACCCTCGGCGCTCGTCGGTGTCTCGCTGGCCGACGCGGTGGGGGAGCGGCGCACCCAGAACCAGCCGGGCACCGACACCGAGTACCCGAACTGGAAGATCCCGCTGGCCGACGGCGGGGAGCGGTGCGTGCTCGTGTCCGACCTTCCCGACAACGCCCGCCTGGGCTCGCTCGTCACCACGCTCGTGAGGGAGCTACGCGCCGATGCCTGAGAAGAACGTGGACGTGCTCGCCCCCTCCAGCGGTCGGGTGATCCCGCTCGCCGAGGTCCCCGACCCCGTGTTCGCGGCCGCCATGGTCGGGCCGGGTGCCGCGATCGCCCCCGATCTCGGGGTCGCCCCCGTGGTCGAGGCGTTCGCGCCGGTCAGCGGTGTGGTCGCCGCGATGCACCCGCACGCGTTCGTCATCGCGGGTCCCGGCGGCGGTGAGCGCGGAATCCTCGTCCACCTCGGGATCGACACGGTCCAGCTCAAGGGCGCCGGCTTCGAGCTGCTGGTCGCGCAGGGCGACGAGGTGGTCGCGGGCCAGCCGTTGGTGCGCTGGTCCCCGGACGACGTGGTGGTCCGCGGCATGAGCTCCTTCGTCGCCGTCATCGCGCTCGCGGCCGATCCGGATCAGCTCACCGTGACCGACACCGAGCGCGTCGACCCCGGGGACCTGCTGTTCACCTGGCTCCACTGAGTCGCTGTCGATCTCGGCCGGGCTCGCTCGTCATGAAGGCATGAGTGGTCGGACCGACCGGCCGAGCGCAGAACGGAGCACGACCATGGCGGAGTTCGCCGTCTTCATGTACCGCCCGAACGATGCCGAGGCGGGCGGCCACGCGGCCCTCGCCGAGCACGACGCCTACGCGCAGGAGATGACCGAGGCCGGCCAGATGACGTTCGGAAGGCCTCTGGCAGGCCCGACGGCGTCGGTGTCGTTGCGTCCGGACGGCCAGACCGACGGCCCCTACCTCGAGACGGCGGAGTCGGTCGTCGGCTTCTACGTGGTGCAGGCCGACGACCTCGAGGCCGCGCTCGCGATCGCGCGCCGCAACCCGGTCCTGCGCCAGGGCGGCGGCGTGGAGGTCCGACCCGTCGGCTGAGACGACTAACCTCGACGGCGATGCCTGGCACCCTCGACGACGTCACCTGGCCGCTGCGGACCTCTCGGCTGACGATCAGGCGAGCCACGCCGTCGGACGCGGAGGCAGTCTGGGCCTACCGCAGCCTGGAGCAGGTCTCCCGCTACATGACCACGCTGCCCGGCGAGCTCGCGACCTTCCGCGAGGCCTTCGCCGAGCCGGACCGTCTCGGCGTCACGCTGATCGTCGAGCGCGACGGTCAGATCATCGGCGACCTGATGATGCGCATCTCCGACGCCTGGTCGCAGCGGGAGATCGCGGAGCAGGCCAGGGGTGTGCAGGCCGAGATCGGGTGGGCGTTCGACGCCCGGCACCACGGTCACGGATACGCCACCGAGGCCGCGCGCGAGCTGCTGCGGCTCAGCTTCGAGACGCTCGGGCTGCACCGCGTCGAGGCGCTGTGCTTCGCCGTCAACGAGCCGTCGTGGCGGTTGATGGAGCGCACCGGCATGCGCCGCGAGATCCACTCGGTCGCCGAGTCGCTCCACCGCTCGGGTGAGTGGATGGACGGCCTCGGCTACGCCATGCTCGACCGGGAGTGGCGCGGCGCCTGAGCGCTGCGGCAGACGCGGTGCGCTGCCCTGCCCGGCGCGCCGGGCAGGGCAGCTCGCGGTCAGGCTCCCGCGGTGCGGTCCACCTGCTGCGCGGCGAGCGCGCGGCGCGTGGCGTCACGGTTCTCGACGACGATCCGGCGCAGGGCCGGGATGCGGTCGGCGAGCGCCTGGAGGAACTCGTCGGTGCGCGCGATGACGTCGACCCCGTAGGTGTTGTCGATGTCGGCGAGGTGGCTCGGGTAGAGGCCGCCGACGATGTTCTGCGCGATCTCGTTGGTCCGGTGGTCCCAGACCTTCTCGATCGAGTCGAAGTACGGCTCGACGAACGGCACCAGCAGCTCGCGGTCGCGGGAGCGGCTGAACCCGCTGATCACGGCCGCCTGGACGGCGTTGGGCAGCTTGTCGTCCTCGACGACGTCGCGCCACGCCGCCTGCTTGGCGTTCTTGCTCGGCACGGCGGCGCGTGCGCTCGCCGCAGCTCGCTGGCCCGCGGCGGTGCCGTCGCGCTCGAGCTCGGCCGCGATGTCCTCCTCCGACGCCGCGCCGGCGGCGGCCAGCCCGGTGAGCAGCTCCCACCGCAGGTCGGTGTCGACGGCCAGCCCGGGCACGAGGTCGGAGACGGTCGGGCCGTCCAGCAGCGCCCTGACCTGCGCCGTCTGCTCCTCGCTCTCGACCCTGGCCGCGAAGGCCTTGACGAACTGCAGCTGGCTGTCCGAGCCCGCCTCCGCGGCCACGGCCAGTGCCCACAACCTGCTCGCCACGCTCGCCGACAGCTCGGCACGCACCTTCGGGTCCACGTAGTAGTCGATCGTGGTGCTGAGCTGACGCAGGAGCACCATGACGACCGTGGAGTCGGACTCGGTCGCGATCGTGTTGAGGACGAGCTCGACGAACTGCCGACCGGGGGTCTCGCCGTCGCGCGTCATGTCCCACGCCGCCGAGAGCACCAGGGTGCGCGGCAGGGAGTCGGTGAAGGCGGTGATGTGCTCGGTCGCGGCCGCCAACGAGGCCGCGTCCAGGCGGACCTTCGCGTACGCGAGGTCGTCGTCGTTGACCAGCACGATGTCGGGACGGTCCACGCCCACCAGCTGGGGCACCGGGGTCGCAGCACCGGCGATGTCCAGCTCGACGTGCTGGGTACGCAGCAGCGTGCCGTCGGCCTGCACGTCGTAGCCGCCGACCGCGATGCGGTGGGGCCGCAGCGACGACATCTCCTGCGGCGTCTCCTGGCCGATCACGAAGCTCGTGATCCGGCCCTGGCTGTCGACCTCGATCTCGGGGCGCAGCAGCGTGACGCCTGCCTCCTCGAGCCAGACCTTCGACCACTCGGACAGGTCGCGACCGCTGGTGGCCTCGAGCTCGACGAGCAGGTCGCGCAGCTCGGTGTTGCCGTAGGCGTGCTTCTTGAAGTACTGCTGCACACCGGCGAGGAACGCGTCCTGGCCCACCCACGCCACGAGCTGCTTCAGCACGGAGGCGCCCTTGGCGTAGGTGATGCCGTCGAAGTTCACCTCGACGGCCTCGAGGTCCACCATGTCGGCGACGATCGGGTGGGTGGAGGGCAGCTGGTCCTGCCGGTAGGCCCAGGACTTCTCCAGCGAGGAGAAGGTGGTCCAGGCCTGCGTCCACCGCGTGGCCTCGGCCGTCGCGAGCGTCGAGGCGTACTCGGCGAACGACTCGTTCAGCCACAGGTCGTCCCACCAGCGCATCGTGACGAGGTCGCCGAACCACATGTGGGCGAGCTCGTGCAGGATCGTGACCACGCGGCGCTCGACGGTGGCCTCGGTGGGCTTGGAGCGGAACACGTAGTTCTCGACGAACGTCACGCAGCCCGCGTTCTCCATCGCGCCCGCGTTGAACTCCGGCACGAAGAGCTGGTCGTACTTGGCGTACGGGTAGGGCATGTCGAACGCCTTCTCGAAGAAGGCGAACCCGGCCGTGGTGATGTCCACGATGTTCTGGGTGTCCAGGTGCTCGGCCAGCGACGAGCGGCAGAAGACCCCGAGCGGGATCTCGCGGCCGTCGGTGCTCGTGAGCGTGCCGGTCTCGCGGTGGTAGGGCCCGGCCACGAGCGCGGTCACGTAGCAGGGAAGCACCGGGGTGGCCTCGAACGCCCAGACGGCGGTGCCCTCGCCGACGGCGGTCGGTTCCGGGGTGGGCGAGTTCGACACCACCTGCCAGTGGTCGGGCGCCGTGACGGTGAAGGTGAAGGTCGCCTTCAGGTCCGGCTGCTCGAACACCGCGAACACGCGCCGGGTGTCAGCCACCTCGAACTGGGAGTACAGGTAGACCTCGTCGTCGACCGGGTCAACGAAGCGGTGCAGACCCTCACCGGTGTTCATGTAGGCGGCCTCGGCCACGACCCGCAGCTCGTTCTCCTCGGCCAGGTTCTCGAGCTGGATGCGGGAGTCGCCGAACACCTCGGTGGGGTCGAGCGCGACGCCGTTGAGCACGACCTCGTGCACGACCGGGGCGATCAGGTCGATGAATGTCGACGCGCCTGCCTGGGCGGAGAACCGCACCACGGTGCTCGAGCCGAAGACGTCGGGGCCTCGGGTCAGGTCGAGCGCGACGTCGTAGCTGTGGGTCCGGACGATGGTGGCGCGTTCTGCCGCCTCGGCGCGGGTGAGGTTCTGTCCGGGCACGGATGGGCTCCTTGGTCAGCTGTCAGGTGTGGCTGCGATCCTGCCACGTGGAGCCTGACGCCCCTCACCCGGTCGGGCCGGGGCCACGGCGCGACAGCCCGATCCCCAGACCGCTCGCCACCAGCGCGAGCCCGACCCACACCGCGGTGGCGGGCAGGCTGACCGCCAGCACGGCCGCCGCCAGGGCGGCGCTGATCGGGGCGACGCCGGTGAGCAGCCCGGCGCGCGCGGACCCCAGTCGCTGCACCGCGCCGTACCAGAGCACGAACGCCACCGCCGTCACGGCGACCGCCAGGAAGGCGGCGGCCAGGAGGTGCGTGGTCGTCAGCCGCAGCACCGCCGTCGGGCCCTCGACGCCGACGCCGAGCGCTCCGAACGCCACGGCGGCGATCGCCGTGGCCCAGACGGAGACGCCGAGCGGGCCGTGGCGCCGCAGCACCGGCACGGCGAGCAGCGTGAAACCGGCCTCGCACACCAGCACCAGCAGCGCCCACAGCAGCCCGACGCCGTCGCTGCGTCCGAACCCGTGCACCACGGCGGCGCCCGCGGTGACGACGGCGGCGGCGACCAGCATGCGCGTCGTGGGTCGGGAGCCCTCGAGCAGCGGACCGAGGACGCCAAGGGCGATCGGGACGCTCGCGACCGCAACGGCGAGCACGGCCGGCTCGGCGTGAGCCGAGCCCTCGACCAGACCGATGTTGAAGAGCACCAGCCCGGTCGCGGCGATCCCGGTGAGCCAGGCCCACTCGCGCCCGACCGGTCGCTGCACCGCGATGCCGCGCAGCCGCGCCCAGCCGACCAGCAGGAGGCACGCCACGGCGTAGCGCGCGGCCTGGGCCGTGTGCATCGGCGCGTCGTGCAGCAGCGCGCTGACCGCGACGCTGCCACCGACGAACACCATCGCCAGGGCGCCCTGTGCTGCCGCCGCCACCGAGGTGGTGCGCGGGCGGGCACCACCATCATGCGTGTCGTCACTGATGTCACCGGTGGGGAGGTATTGCGTCCGCTCGACCATCCCACCAGGCTGGTCGGGGTTTGGACCTGGTAACAGGTCCATCGCGGTCCTACTGTTGAGGTCCAAACGGCACCTCAGCGGGCGGGGGAGACATGTCAGGCTCGGACTTCCTCGTGCTGGACATCGGTACGGCTCCCGCGCGCGGACGCACCGCGTGGTTGGCCACGGCGCTCCGGGAGGCGGTCGACGACGGCCGGCTGCGCGCCGGCGACCGGTTGCCCGCGAGCCGCGTGCTCGCCGCCGATCTGGGTGTCTCGCGCGGCGTCGTCGTGGCCGCCTACGAACGCCTCACCGAGCAGGGACTGGCCGAGGGCCGGGCCGGCGGCGGCACGGTGGTCGTGGCGTCGGGCGTGACGGCTCCGCAGCCCCCCAGGGCTGCGGAGCCCCGGCGCCGCCCGGCGGCCGCCCTCGACCTCTCACCCGGCGTCCCGGACCTGTCCGCGTTCCCGCGCACGGCGTGGTTGCGTGCCGAGCGGGCGGTGCTCAGCGAGATGGGTGCCACCGACCTCGGCTACGGGGACATGCGCGGTCACGTCGCTCTCCGGACCGCCTTGGCCGGCTGGCTCGCGCGCACCCGCGGCGTTCACGTCGAGCCCGAGGGCGTCCTCGTCGTCGCCGGGGTGGCCCAGGCGCTGGCGCTGCTGTGGCGGGTCCTCGGGGCCAGCGGCGTCGCCGAGGTCGCGGTGGAGGACCCCGGGTCCAAGGGCGCTCGCGACCAGCTGGAGAGCTGGGGCATGCGCGCCGTCGGGGTACCGGTCGACGCCGAGGGTGCGCAGGTGGCGGCGATCCCGGAGCGGGTCACGACCATCATGCTCACGCCCGCTCACCAGTTCCCGACCGGCGTCGTGCTCGCCCCGGAACGCCGGCGTGCGCTGCTGGAGCGCCTCACAGCGACCGACGGTCTGGTCGTGGAGGACGACTACGACGCCGAGCACCGGTACGACCGGCCGCCGGTGGCCGCGCTGCAGGCGGCAGCTCCCGAGCACGTCGCCCACACCGGGAGCACGTCCAAGACGCTGGCTCCGGGGATGCGGCTGGGGTGGCTGGTGCCGCCGCGTCGGTACCTCGACGACCTCGTGCAGGCGAGGCACGACGCCGATCTCGGAAGCCCTGCGCTGCCGCAGCTCGTGCTGGCGAGACTGCTCGAGGACGGCGGCTACGACCTGCACCTGCGGCGGGTGCGCCGGCGGCAACGGCTCCGACGCGACGCCGTGGTCGAGGCGGTGCGGCGGCACCTGCCGGCCGCGGAGGTCACCGGCGTCGCTGCCGGTCTGCACGTGCTCGTGCTGGTGCCCCACGGCGTCGACGACGTGGCGGTGGCGCAGCGAGCCGCGGCGGTGGGCGTCATCGTCCATCCCCTCTCCCGGCACCGCCTGGCCCACGCCGCGAGCGAGCGACCCGGGCTGGTGCTGGGGTACGCCGCCCACCCACCCGACCGGCTCGAGACGGCGGTGCGGGCGATCGCCGCTGCGATCCGGTGACCGGGACGGTTCCGCCCGAGGGGAACAAGCGCCGTCGGCGGTGGTTGGATCTGACGAGCACGCGAACCGATGTGAGAGGACCACCATGAGCTCCGAGGCCACAGCACCCGTGACGACCGCCGTCGCCGACTTCTGGTTCGACCCGACCTGCCCCTGGGCGTGGATGACCTCCCGATGGATCGGCGAGGTCGAGAAGGTCCGGGACATCACGGTCCGCTGGCACGTCATGAGCCTGTCGGTGCTCAACGAGGGTCGCGACGAGCTGCCCGAGGACTACCGCAAGGGGCTGGAGGAGGCCTGGGGCCCGGTGCGCGTGATCATCGCCGCGCAGCAGCGCCACGGCGAGGAGCACGTCAAGACGCTCTACGACGCGATCGGCACCCGGATCCACCCGCAGGGTCGCCGCGACGAGGGCCTCAAGGTGCTGGTCGTCGAGGCGCTGGCCGAGGTCGGCCTGCCTGCTGAGCTGATCGAGGTCTGGGACAACACCCCCGGCGACGAGATCGACACCGCTCTGCGCGCCTCCCACGCCGAGGGCATCAACCAGGTCGGCGAGGAGGTCGGGACCCCGATCGTCGCCTTCAACGGCACCGCGTTCTTCGGTCCGGTCATCACGCCCGCGCCCCGGGGCGAGGAGGCGGGCAAGCTCTGGGACGGTGCCGTGCTGGTCGCGTCCTACCCGGGCTTCTACGAGATCAAGCGCACCCGCACGCAGGGGCCGGTCTTCGACTGACCCACCGCCGGCCAGACCGAGGAGCCTGAGCAGCGCTCGCCGGTTCGCGTACCTTAGGGGTGCTCGAATCGTGAGGAGACCTCTGCCATGCCCGCTGCACGCCGCCTAGGACCCGTGGAGATCACGTTGATCGTGATCGACGTGATCCTCATCGGTGTGCTCATCGTCCTGCTCGCCACGGCTCCCGACGGCCCGGACGACGGGGCCGGCGGGCCGACGACGACCACGTCCGCCCCCAGCGACCCGGCCACCGACGAGACGACCTCGGGAACCTCCACCCAGGCGGTCACGGCGCCGGCCGACGCCCTCGACGTCGCCGAGTTCGCCACCCCGAGCGGGAACATCTGGTGCACGATCGGCGACTCGGCAGCGGTGTGCCAGATCGACGTGATCGACTACCAGCCGCCGCAGATCGAGGGCTGCGCGGACAACGAGCTCGCCGGCAAGATCGTCCAGGTGAGCGCCGAGGGCGCCGAGTACCCCTGCCCCACCGAGAACATCCCCGGCGCCGCCGCTGCCGACCGCACGGTGCTCGACTACGACCAGACCACCGCGGTCGGCGACTACATGTGCGCCTCGAGCGAGACCGGTGTCACGTGCACCAACCTCAGCGCCGGGCACCGGTTCACGATCACCCGGTACGGGCCCAGCCTCGACTGAGTCTCACCATCTGGGAACGATCCGCCGCCGGTGCCGCGGCGAGGCCCGACCGGTTTGACTGACGTCGTGATCGCCGAGACCGCCCGCCCCCGCGCCCTGGGCGCGGTGCGTGGCATGCGTATCTGCGAGATGTGTCGCTGCTCCTGACCAGCAGCCACACCTTCTCTCGCACACCCTCGGAGCACCTCATGGCCGTCACCACCGGCACCACCTGGGACATCGTCCTCAGCAACGAGCCCGTCACCACCGCCCCCTCCCGGTCGGCGACCTCGCCCCGCGCCGCCTACCAGGCCGCGCTCTACGGGCGCGCGATCCTCGTCGACCTCCGGACGCCTCGCCGGCGCGAGCGCGACGGCGAGCTGTCCACGGAGGTCGCGACCGCCGTCGTCGACCGGCTCGAGCTCGGTGTGTGGCTGCGCGAGTCGCTCGCCTCCCGCATCGTCCTCGTGGACGACGACGGAGCTCGGGCCGGGCGGTTGGCCGCCGGATCCGATCCTCGTGTCACCTCGGTCCACGGCGGCTTCGCCGGTTGGGTTGCGTGCGGTCTGCCGACCGCGTAGACACGGCTCATGACCCGTCGCATCGTCATCACCGGCGGCGGCACCGGCCTCGGTCGTGCCGTCGCGCACCGGCTGCTGGCCGAGAGCCCGTCGTTCGCCCTGGTCGGTCGCCGTCTGGGCGTGCTCGAGGAGACCGCCGCCGAGCTCCGCGCCGCCGATCCCCAGGTCGAGGTCACCCTGCACACCGCGGACCTCACCGACCCGGCGGCTGTCGGCAACGCCGCCGCGGAGATCACCGAGGCGGGCAGCGTGGACGTGCTGGTGCTCAACGCCGGCGGGAACTTCGGGGTCGGCGGCGGCACCGGGCTCGCCGCCGTCGCCGAGTCGTGGCGTGCCGACTTCGACGGGAACGTGCTGACCACGGTGCTGCTCGCGCACGCGCTCAAGCCGCACCTGAGCTCGCCCGGCGGCCGCGTGATCGCGATGAGCTCGGTCGCGGCGATCCGCGGGTCCGGTGCCTACGGCGCCGCGAAGGCCGCCGTCAACGCCTGGGTGTGGTCGGAGGCCACGGCGCTCGCTACCTCGGGGATCACGGTCAACGCCGTCGCCCCGGGGTTCGTGCCGGACACCGAGTTCTGGCGTGACCGGATCGCCGCGGACCCCCAGGTCGCCGACTCGCGGGTCAAGCAGATCCCGATGGGCCGCCCGGGCACCCCGGAGGAGGTCGCCGAGGCGGTCGCCTACCTGGCCTCGCCGCAGGCGGGCTGGACCACCGGGCAGATCCTGCAGGTCAACGGCGGCACCGCGCTGGGCCGCGGCTGACCGCCGCCCCTCGACACCGTGGCGAGCTTCAGAGCCGACCCTTCAGGATGCGGTGCCAGTAGATCTGCGGCAGCAGGTACCGGTCGAGCAGGTACCAGAGCGGGGTCGACGTGATCTCGTCAGGCACCGGGAGGCTCCGACGGACCTGGAGGTCCCGGTCGTACTCACCGAACGACAGACTCCTCCGGGAGGTCGCGACCGGCGCGACGGTGTAGCCGTCGTAGCGCTGCAGCTCCGCCCCGGTCCGAGCTCTGCGGATGTTCTCCACGAGCACCTTCACCTGGTGCCGCAGCGCGCCGCCGGTGCGCGCGTCACCGAGGTCGCACGCATCTCCCACGCCCCAGATCCGCGGATGGCGGCGGTGCTGCATCGTCTCGGGGTCGACGTCGAGGAAGCCGGACGTCCCCGAGGAGTCGAGCCCGGAGGCTGCCACCAGCTCCGGGGCCGCGTACGGCGGGTGCAGGTGCGCGAGGTCGAACCGCTCGCGGTCCTCGCCGTGCGGTGTTCTCAGCACGATCGTCTCGCCCTCGATGGCGCTGATCGAGGTGTCCGGTCGGACCTGCACCCGGTAGCTGTCCAGGTGTCGCTCGATCTCGTCGGCGATCGCCGCCACCGGGTGCACCCGCGGGCCGGCGTGGACGAGCACGACCTCGATGCGCCCGAGCGCACCGCTGCGGCGCCACCGATCACAGGCGAAGAACAGCGACTTGAGCGCGGTCTCGCGCCCTGACGCGGGCTGACCGTGCAGCTCGAAGATCGCGCGGCCCGACTCGAGGCCCTCGATCCGCTCGCCGGTCCGGCTGAGCAGCGTGTCGAGGAAGGAGGACACCGCCGTGCCTCGCTCGACGGCGTCCCAGGCCCCCGGCACCCGGTCCCAGTCGAGGCGGGCCCCGGGTGCGAGCACCAGGTCGGTGCCCTGCCGCCAGACGCCGTCCTCGCCGAGCACGGCGCGCCGCTGCGGGTCCACGAGCACGGCCGCCGTGCGGTGCCACCGGACGCCGTCCGGCACGAGGTCGCGCTGGGGGCGCGTCAGCTCGCTCTGGTCGGCCAGGCCCGCGGCGACGTAGTGCTGCAGCGGCTTGTACACGTGCACGTCGGCCGGCTCGATCAGGCCCACGTCGCGGCAGCCGCGTCGGAGCAGCTGCGCCGCCGCCGAGAGGCCGCCGTTGCCGCCACCGACGACGAGGACGTCGTGCTTGACCTCGTTCATCTCCCGACGGTACCCGCTGCCCCCCGACGCCGGGTGGCGGATGCCGTGACCGCGGCGATCAGGCCCGCGACACCGCCTCGTGGGCCGAGAGGGCCTCGACGAGCCCGGGGACGCCGTCGGCACCCGTCGGCACCTCGGTGCTCGAGCCCCGCAGGTCGGCGTCGATCGGCTCCGCGCGCCCACCGAGGTGGGTGGCGAGAAAGTTCTCGGCGACCGCGTTGAAGGCCTTGCTGTTCTCCGGGCGGTGGAACCCGTGACCCTCGTCCGGGAACAGCACGTAGGTGACCGGGATGCCGCGCTCGGACATCGCGGTGACGATCTGGTCGCTCTCCGCCTGCTTGACCCGGGGGTCGTTGGCACCCTGACCGATGAGCAGCGGCCGCACGATCGCCTCGGCCCGGCCCAGCGGTGACCGCTCGGTCAGCAGCGCCCGGCCCTCCTCGGTGCGGGGGTCGCCCACGCGCCTGGCCAGCTGCTCGAACATCGGCTTCCAGTACGGTGGGATGGTCTCGAGCAGGGTGTGCAGGTTCGAGGGGCCCACGATGTCCACGCCGCACGCGAAGGTGGTCGGCGTGAAGGTGAGACCGGCGAGCGTGGCGTAGCCGCCGTAGCTGCCGCCCATGATCGCGACCTTGTCGGAGGTGGTGACGCCCTGCTGCACGGCCCACTCGACGGCGTCGAGCAGGTCCTCGTGCATCGCGGCGGCCCACTGCTGGTCACCGGCGTTGGTGAACGCCTTGCCGAACCCGGTCGAGCCGCGGAAGTTGACCTGGAGCACGGCGTAGCCGCGGTTGGCGAGCCACTGCGCCCAGGGGTCGTAGGTGAAGCCGTCGCGCGCCCACGGCCCGCCGTGCACGAACAGCACCATGGGCACCGCGGTGCCCGCGCGGCCGGCCTCGCCGAGCGTGACGCCCGCGGGCAGCGTGAGGTAGCTCGGCAGCGTCATCCCGTCGCGGGCGACGATCTCGACGCCCGTCATCGGCACGAGCGGGGCGCCCTCGAGCGCGGGGCGGCCGCTGAACAGGTACTCGATCTCACCGCTCTCCCGGTGGTACAGGTGGTAGGCGAGCGGGGTGTCGGGTGCCGAGTAGGCGATCACCCAGGTGGCGTCGTCGAGGGTGCGGGTGTTGACGACGGCGTCACCAGGGCCGAGCTCGCGCAGCCGCTCGAGGTCCGCGGCGACGGTCTCGTCGATCACCGCCCACTCGGGCTCGAGGTAGGTGACTCCCACGGCCTGCACCACACCGGTCGTCGGGTGCACGAGCAGCCGGCCCTGCACGTCGGCGCGCGGGTCGGAGTGCACCACCGAACGGGAACCGGTCGCGACGTCGAGAGCCACGAGCGCCGCGGTCTCCCGCTCGCGCGAGTCGAGCATGTAGAGGACGGAGCCGTCAGCGGTCAGCGACAGCGGCGCCGTCGAGAGGGAGTCCTCGAACCCGATCGACTCGGCGATCTCCCAGCCCTCCTCGGTCCGGGCGAGCAGGTCCATGCCGGCGTCGGGGCGCTGCTTGAGCGCATAGCGGACCTCGTAGCGGTCGTCGGCGAGGTAACCGAGGAAGCCGTCGGTGTTCTGCTCCACCAGGATGCGCTCGCCGGTTGCCAGGTCCACGCGGTAGAGGTCGTGGAGCTCGGGGTCCCGATCGTTCATGCCGATGAGCACGGCGTCCGGCACCTGCGGGCTGACGCCGGCGATGTCGGCGGTGGTCGCCTCGTACGGCGTGAGATCGAGCGGCTCACCGCCCGTGACGTCGACGCGGAAGGCGTGGAAGTCCTCGTCGCCGCCGGTGTCGCGCAGGTACAGCAGCACGTCCGGGCGATAGGTCCAGAAGTAGGCGCGGATGCCCCGCGCGGTGTCGCGTGTGACCGGTCGGGCCGCGCCGAGGTCGTCCGCGGGGGCGACCCAGACGTTGAGCACGCCCTCGACCGGTGCGAGCCAGGACAGGTGGCGGCCGTCGGGACTGATCTGGACCGACGCGCGTTCGGGATTGCCGAAGAGGGCGTCGCGGGGGATGAGTGTGGTCTCGGTTGCAGGCTTCGTGGACGTCACGGCATCAGTATCGCGGGTGCGGCATGATGACGCTCATGCGTCTGCACATCGCCGCCGACCACGCCGGCTTCGAGCTCAAGACCGCCCTCACCGAGCACCTGCGCGCTGCCGGGCACGACGTCGTCGACCACGGCGCCGACAGCTTCGACCCGCTCGACGACTACCCCGCGTTCTGCTTCGCGGCCGCCGAGGCGGTCGTCGCCGAGCCGGGCACGCTGGGGATCGTCATCGGGGGCAGCGGCAACGGCGAGCAGATCGCCGCCAACAAGGTCACCGGGGTGCGCTGCGCGCTCGCCTGGAACGTCACGACGGCGCAGCTCGGCCGCCAGCACAACGACGCCAACGTCATGGGCATCGGCGCACGCCAGCACAGCGAGGACGAGGCCTTCGCGATCGTCGACGCCTTCGTGGCCGAACCGTTCTCCGGCGACGAGCGGCACCAGCGCCGCATCGACGAGGTCAGCGCCTACGAGGCCGCTCGCGGCTGAGGCATCGACCTCGCGCGAGCCCGCCGACCACACCGCACTCCGCGGTGCGCCACCGCCTACGGTCCCGCTTCAGCGGTGGGTGAGGGCCCATCCCAGCGCGGTGGCGGTGGGTGAGGGCCCATCTCAGCGCGGTGGCGGTGGGTGAGGGCCCACAGGAGGACTCCGCGTGGGCGCTATCTCACCGACGGTGGAGATGTGTGGGCCCTGTCTCACCGACGGTGCAGATGCGTGGGCGCTGTCTCACCGCCGCGTCGACGAGGCCGCTTGCGGCTGCGCCGCACGCGCCTGGAGCCGCCGGCTGAGCACGGCGAGCGCGGCGTTGAGCGGCACGAGCACCCCGGTGACGACCGGCAGCGCCGCGGTGGCCGCGACGCACAGCCCGAACACGACCGCCGTCCCTACGAGCCAGCCGGCCTCGACGTAGGGGCTGGGCCGGCCACCGGTGCGCACCACCGCGGAACGGGCTGCCTCGCCGTCACGGGTGTGCGCGACCAGCTGGGCGCGCAGCCGACCCGCCCGGACCGCGGTCACGAGCGTGCTCAGCACGAGCCAGCCCAGCCCGGCGACAACGGCGCGAGCCGCGATCGGACCGGGCGTGAGGAAAGCCACGAGCAACGCCAGGATCGGCGAGACCGCAGCGGTGGCGATCGCGCCGCCGATCACCGCGGTCGCGGCCGGCTTCCCGCGACGCGTCAGCAGGAAGAACAGCACCCCGACCGCCGTCGCGACCGCCCAGGCGGCCATCCCGAGGATGACGCCGAGCACCGAACCCCAGGCCGTCGTCAGGCCCAGCGCGAGCCACACCACGCTGACCGCGCAGGCCGCGAGCACCGCTCGGAGCAGGTCGCGCCTGTAGCTCTCCACGAGCGGTCGCTCGTCCACGTGCTGGTGAGGCACGGAGTCGTCGCAGTGCTCACAGACGTAAGGGTCCGCCGTCGTCATGCTTGGTCAGCCAGCCTTCTCGAGGGTCGACAAGCGATCATAGGTGCGTGCTGCCACCACCCGACGACTACGCCGAGCTGGTCCTGGACGTCGTCGCGACCGTGCCCGAGGGTCGCGTCACCAGCTACGGCGCCGTCGCAGCCGCCGTGCGCGAGGTGACCGGGCGGGGCAGCGCGCGCGTGGTCGGGCGCGTGATGGCTCACTACGGCGGCGAGGTCTGCTGGTGGCGGGTGGTGACGGCGTCCGGCGCGCTCGCGGAGCGGGTCGCCGCCGAGCAGCGCGCGCGGCTGCGCTCCGAGGACGTCCCGATGATGGGTGAGCCGCCTCGGGTCGACATGCGCAGGGCAGCCTGGGCACCCAGCCCACCGGACCTGTCGCGAGGTGCGTGACGGGCGCCCCACCCGGTCGACCGCCGTCGGCCGGCCTCGTCGCCCGAGGGAGGACGGCGATCCTGGCTCTCCTCTCATGAGGCGAGCCGGAAGAAGGGCCTCAGATGTAGATCGCGGGGTCGGTGAGGTCGTCGCGTGCGGCGGGCGGCACCTTCTTGGGCTTGCCGGGCACGCCGACGACCACGGCGCCCGCCTCGACGTCCTTGACGACGACGGCGTTCGCGCCCACCTGCACGTCGTCACCGATCGTGATCGGGCCGAGCACCATGGCGCCGGCTCCGATCACCACGCGGTCACCGATCGTCGGGTGGCGCTTGCCCTTGCTCATGGAGCGTCCGCCGAGCGTCGAGGTGTGGAACATCAGCACGTCGTCGCCGACCTCGGCGGTCTCGCCGATGACGACGCCCATGCCGTGGTCGATGAAGAAGCGCCGACCCAGCTGGGCCCCGGGGTGGATCTCCACCCCGGTGCCCAGCCGGACCAGCTGCGAGAGCAGCCGCGCGGGGAAGCGGAGCAGCGGCATGGTGGTCCAGAGCCGGTGCGCCAACCGGTGCGCCCACAGCGCGTGCACACCCGGGTACAGCAGCGCGACCTCCAGGAAGGTCCGCGCGGCGGGGTCACGCCGCCGCGCGGTCTCCAGGTCCTCCCGTACGAGACTGAGCAGGGGAAGGTGATGCGTCGCGCTCATGAAGGAGTGATCAGCCCTCGGCGAGGTCGGCGAACAGGATCGTCGACAGGTAGCGCTCGCCGAAGCTGGGGATGATGACGACGATCGTCTTGCCGGCGTTCTCCGGGCGCTGGGCCACCTGCGTGGCTGCGTGGATCGCGGCGCCCGAGGAGATGCCGACGAGCAGTCCCTCCTCGGCGGCGGTGCGGCGGGCCACCTTGACGGCGGTCTCGGCGTTGACGTCGATCACCTCGTCGTAGACGGAGGTGTCGAGGATCTCGGGCACGAAGTTCGCACCGATGCCCTGGATCTTGTGGGGGCCGGGCTGGCCACCGTTGAGGATCGCGGACTCCTCGGGCTCGACGGCGATGATCTGCACCTCGGGCTTGCGCTCCTTGAGGACCTGACCCACGCCGGTGATCGTGCCGCCGGTGCCGATGCCGGCCACGAGGATGTCGACGCCGCCGTCGGTGTCGTTCCAGATCTCCTCGGCCGTGGTCTTGCGGTGGATCTCGGGGTTCGCCTCGTTCGCGAACTGGCGGGCCAGCACGGCACCGGGGCGCTCGGCGGCGATCTGGTCCGCCCGGTTGACGGCGCCCTTCATGCCCTCCGAACCCGGGGTCAGGACGAGCTCGGCCCCGAAGGCGCGGAGCAGCATCTTGCGCTCGTTGGACATCGTCTCGGGCATGGTCAGCACGACCTTGTAGCCGCGTGCCGCGCCCACGAACGCGAGTGCGATGCCGGTGTTGCCCGAGGTCGCCTCGACGATCGTGCCGCCCGCCTGCAGCTCGCCGGAGCGCTCCGCGGCGTCGATGATCGCCACGCCGATGCGGTCCTTGACGGAGTTCGCCGGGTTGTAGAACTCCAGCTTCGCGAGGACGGTCGCGCCCGCGCCGTCGGTGACCTTGTTCAGACGCACGAGCGGCGTGTTGCCGATCAGCTGGGTCGCGTCGTCATAGATGCGTGCCATGGGGTTCCTCCGGGAGCGTGAAAGGCGTACGGGGTCACGATCCCACGAGGTGCTCAGGTGGCGTACCCGGTTGAGCGGCGTCTCACTCCGCAGGACTCGACGAGCGGGCCCGGTCGGCGAGGGTGTTGAGCAGTGCTGCGGCCTGGGCTGCGCCGTCGACGGTCACCACCACGCGACGGCCCCCGGTGCGCTCGACCGAGACGGCCTCGCCGGAGCGTGAGACGAACCCGAGCGCACCGCGGTGCGCCCCGCCGTAGCCGACCCGCATGCCCCAGCCGCCGAACTCGGCGATCGGCCGCACCTGGGTGACGTCGGCGCGGACGATCTCGTTCGCGGGCACGTGGTGGCGGGCACGGCCGCGGAAGCTGTAGAGCGTGAGCCCGGTGCGGTCGATCTGCACACGCCAGCCGCTCGTGAAGAGGAACAGCAGCGCGAGCAGCGCAGGGAAGGCCAGCATCCACCAGTCCCCGGTCAGCGCGCCGAAGGTGAGCGCCAGCACCACGAGCAGTGCGGTGACCCCGATCGGGAGCGCGAGCGGCACCGAGGGCAGCGGACGCGACCACACGGCGGCGGTACCGGCGGGGAGCGGGAGGCGAGCGGCGTCGTCCGGCACGGTCGAGGTGGCGGGCTGTGGGGTGTCGCGCCCGGCGAGCCAGGTCGCGAGGATCCCGATCGCCACGGCACCGACGAGCGGCAGCACGATCGCCGAGCCGGGGGAGGGGACCGCGTACGCGTCGGTGGCGTCGAGCTGGACGGCGGTGGTGCTGATCGCGATCCCGGCGATCATCGCCGCCATCCCGGCGGACAGGCCGACCATGCCGCGTCGAGCAGCGCCCGTGACGACGAGGGCGAGGGCGATCGAGGGCAGGCAGACGAGAAGACCGAGGATCGCCAACGGGAGCAGGTGCTCGGTGAACGAGCCGACCCGGTCGACGCCGTCGAGACCCCAGTGCAGCGCCATCGGGTCCGGGAGCCGGTCACGCCAGCCGGTGATGAGCGCGAACGCTCCCGCCAGCAGTGCTGCGGGCAGCACCGCACCCAGGATCACGGCTCGGGTTCGGATGGTCATTGCTCCTCCTCGGTGAGCATGGCGGCCAGCGTCGCGGGCTGCACGCCGAGGCGTTCAGCTTCCAGACGCACGGCGGCGACCTGCTGGCGCAGGCGGTCGTAGTTGCGGGCAGCGGCGGGACTCACGGTCGCGCCCCGGCCGCGGTGCAGATCGATCAGGCCCTCCTCGCGCAGGTCGCGATAGGCGTGCAGCACGGTGTTGACGTTGAGGTCGAGCGCCTCAGCCAGGTCGCGTGCCGCGGGAAGACGTTCCCCCGGGGCCACCTCGCCCCGCACGACGGCGAGGCGAACCGCTGCGGCGACCTGCTCGAAGAGCGGTCGCGGCAGCGAGGGGTCGATGGTGATGAGCACGCCATCACCATACTTGTATTAGTCCAACTAGCACAAGTTTATTCGCCGAGCATGCTCCCGGTCGCCATGATGTGGATGCTCTGGACCACGCCGAAGACGCCGACCACGAACAGCAGCAGGCCCAGGCCGCCGGCGATCCAGTGGCCGACGCCGATGCGCCGCTGGGGCTGGGTCGTGGCGGGGTTCTCCGGGTCGTAGAGGATCGGCAGCTCGGTGCCGTGCGGGGCGTCGCGGTCGATCTCGCCCCGCCCGCTGCGGATCGTCCCGGTGGGGTCGGTGTAGTTGTAGCTCGCGCGATAGGTCCTGACGCCGTCGCTGGTGGAGGAGGCGTGGGTGTGAAGCACGACGCCGACGGCCCGGACCCAGGAGCGGTGCCGTCGCTGGTTGCGTGTGAAGATGCTCGCCTGCACGACGAACGGGGTCACCGCGGCCAGGCCGATGAGCAGACCGACCCAGGGTTGCTCCTCGATCATGCGCGTCACCGTAGTGGGAGCCGCGGCGAACCCACGACGCCCGTCCCGAGGTGCGAGCGGGCTCCGATTGCGGGTATGATCGTCCGGTTGCGGCTGCAGGGCCGCACCTGGCGCGCCCTCGAACCCGGGGTGATTGCGCCGTCTCGGGAGTACGGCGTCGACCTGTGCCGTCCCGTCACGAACAAGGAAGCGACAGTCATGAAGAAGGACATCCACCCGGAGTACGCGCCGGTCGTTTTCCGCGACATCTCCGCGGACTTCTCGATCTTGACGCGGTCCACGCTGACCTCGACCCAGACGGTCGAGTGGGAGGACGGCAACACCTACCCGGTGGTCGACGTCGACATCTCCTCGGCCTCGCACCCGTTCTACACGGGCAAGCAGAAGATCCTCGACACCGCAGGTCGTGTGGAGAAGTTCCGCCGCCGTTACGCCACCCAGGGTGACGCGAAGGCCTGACGGCCTGCCGCTCACCAGAACCAGACCTAGGAGACCCCGATGGCTGTCCCCAAGCGCAAGCTCTCGCGCAGCAACACCCGCCACCGCCGTTCGCAGTGGAAGGCGAAGGTCGCCGAGCTTGTCCCCGTCCGTGTGGGCGGTCGCGAGGTCCGCGTTCCCCGTCGGCTCGCGAAGGCCGTCGAGCGCGGTCTCGTCGTCCCCGAGGACTGAGTTTTCCGCCGGCTCGCGCCGGCGTGATCGACAGGCCGCTCCGGCCTCGCCGGGGCGGCCTTCGTCGTGCCTGCGCGAACCCGATCGTGGTGCCGAGCGACCCACGCCGGGCAGCCGAGCGGGTTAGCGTGGAGTGATGAGCGACACGCCCGAACCGAAGCGACCGACCGACCACCTCCCGCCGGCCGACGAGCGCGAGCCGGATGACGAGCGGACCACGTCCGGTGACCCCTACCCGGGCGGCGGACCGGTCGAGCGAAGCGACGTGAGCCCGGAGACCGCCGCCGAGCCCGGCGAGCCGGCCCGCCACGGCGTCGACAAGCTGCCGCCAGGTCCGCACTAGCAGCGGCAGGCTCCGGACGTGACGACGGGGCCGCTCACGCGGCCCCGTCGGGCTGGAGCGGGTGACGAGAATCGAACTCGCACCATCTGCTTGGAAGGCAGAGGCTCTACCATTGAGCTACACCCGCGGTGCTGCCGACGAGAATACAGGCAGGAGCGGGTGGTTCTGTGCGGTGCCGATGGCGTCGCGCCGGGCGACGGGATGTGGCGCAGGTTGGTAGCGCGTCCGCTTTGGGAGCGGAAGGTCGCAGGTTCAAATCCTGTCATCCCGACGTTGTGATGTCTCAGGACATCGGCACAGCCCGGGCCCACGGATCGTGGGTTCGGGCTAGCTTTTGGTGGGGGCGAGCGGCTTGCCGGTGGGTTGGTAGTCGCGGGTGAGGTCTGAATCGCCCCGGGTCTCGTAGAGGGTCTGATTCCCGAGAGATGATGACCATGCCAGCACCGAGGAAGTATCCGCCGGAGCTTCGTGAGCGTGCGATGCGGCTTGCTGGCGAGGCCAGGAAGGAAGATCCGGAGCTGTCGTTGAACGCGGCGGTCCGGGTCGGGCAGCGTGTCGGGGTCGGCGCCGACACGTTGTGGGGCTGGTGCAAGCAGGCCGCGATCGATGCCGGCGAGCGTGCGGGAACGAGCACGAGCGGTGCCGCTCGGATCAAGCAGCTCGAGGCGGAGAACGTGGAGCTCAAGCGTGCCAACGAGACCTTGTTGGCGGCTTCCTCGTTCTTCGCGCGGGAGCTCGACCTCGCTCAGCACGGGCCCAGAGCGACGCGGAGTCGATCGTGCAGATCGAGCGGGTGTTCTGGGACCGCAACCAGGGCCAGGGGATCAGCGGCGCCCGGAAGGTCTGGCCGCTGCTGCGCCGTGAGGGCGTCATCGCTGCCAGGTGCACCGTCGAACGGCCGATGCGCCCACCAGGGGTCATGAGGAATTCGCCGCGGCAAGGCGTTCGTCGACGAAGGCCGACAGTGCCGCGCTGCGGCCACCAGATCATGTGCAGCGCTGTTTCCGCGCGGACCGGCCCAACGAGCTCTGGGTGGTCGAATCCACCTATGTGCCGACGTGGTCGGGGATGGCGTTCACGGCGTTCGTGACCGATGTCTACTCGCGTCGGATCGTGGGCTGGCGGACGATGGATCGGATGCCGACCGAGCTGCCGCTGCATGCGCTCGAGATGGCCCTATGGGTCCGCGATCGCGCCGGGCGGGACGTCAACGGCGTCATCCAACGCTCGGACGCCGGGTCGCCATACACCGCGCTGCGCTACTCCGAACGACTCGCAGGCGCCGGCGCCATCGCCTCGATCGGAACCGTGGGCGACAGCTACGACAACGCCCTGGCTGAGACGGTCGTGGGTCTGTACGAGACCGAGTGCGTCAAGATCGACGGCCCGTTCCGGACCGCCGATGAGCTCACGCTCGCGACGCTGTCATGGGTGCACTGGTTCAACGAGAACCGCCTGCACTCCGCCATCGACTTCGTACCCCCATCGAGAGAGAGAACGCGGACTACCGTCAGATCAACCCCAGAGCCAACCGGCCCTGGGAGAACCCGCCCTCCACTGAACCCGGGGCGATTCAGGCGAGCAGTGCAACCCGTCACGTCCAGCCAGGGCTGTCCGGAATCGTGGCGAGAAAGGGGTGGGGGCGGCCCCATGGTGACACGCCGCCAGAGATCGTCATCAATTACGCGCGGCCAACATGACGAATTTGCGTGCGCAGCCTACGTAAGGTTAGGCTCACCTCAGCCGATCGGGGCTATTAACGCGGCAGCTTCCGGTCCGGTGCAACGGCTGGTCCCAGGACCAGCAATGACTCCAGCCGGCCCGCTCGGGCCGGTGCCGAATCCGTCGCTCCGAGGACCCCGTGACCACCACCCTGCCGCCCCTGCACGCCTCGTCGGCGCTCAGCACCGACGAGATGCCCTTCTCACAAGTCCTACGTGAGAGCACCCAGCGAGCTCACACCGCTGCGGAATCTTCGAGCTTCGTCGATCGGCTGCTGGCCGGTGAGCTCGACGCCGCCGCCTTCGCGCGCCTGATGGCCCAGCTGTATCCGGTCTACGAGGCGATGGAGTGCTCGAGCGCAAACGACTCGGTGCGCGATCGCTTCGACGACCCGCGCCTGCACCGGCTGGCTGTTCTCGAGCACGACCTGGCCACGCTGATCGGACCGGACTGGCGCACCGCAGAGCCGGTGCTCCCCGCCGCCCGTGCCTACGCCGAGCACGTCGCTAGCGTCTCCGGCAGCACGCCGGCGTTCGTCGGGCACCACTACACGCGCTACCTGGGCGACCTCTCGGGCGGGCTGGCCATCGCGCGCCGGGTCGCGCAGCACTACGGGCTGCGCGAGGGCGAACCGGGACTGCTCTTCTACCGTTTCGACGGCATCCCCAAGCCGAAACTCTTCAAGGACGACTACCGACGCGCCCTGGACACCGCCCCATGGGGTCCGGTCGAACGTGGCGAGGTGGTCGCCGAGGCCGAGCGTGCGTTCGCGATGAACGCCGCGATCTTCGCCGCGCTCGGCTGACGGCCCCCAGACTGCCCCGCCCGGTGCCGCGCCGGGCGGGGCGCCATCCTGCTCTGCCCGCTCTCTCGTCCTCCGCTGGAGCCCCATGTCCTCGCGTCGTCCCGCCGTCCTTCTCGCCGTGCTGGGCCTGGCTCTCGTGCTCGCCGGCTGCGGCGGCCTCGCAAGTTCCACCTCCCAGGCGCCCGACGGGGGCCCTGCCCTCGCCGAGGTCGAGCCGCTCACCGATCCCCTCAGCCATGTCGGGGAGTCGACGGCGGTGCTCGGCGACACCAGCATCTCGCCGGTCGCGGACGGCCCCCAGCCAGAGCTCCCGGTCACCGTCACCGACGCGCAGGGCAGCGAGGTCACGGTGCACGATGTCTCGCGCATCCTGGCGCTCGACCTCTACGGCACGACCGCGCGGACGGTGTTCGAGCTCGGTCTGGGCAAGCACGTCGTCGGCCGGGACGCGTCCTCGGGCTTCGCCGAAGCCGCCGACCTCCCGCTCGTGACCGCGAACGGCCACGACCTCAACGGCGAGGCCATCCTCGAGCTCTCGCCGACGGTGATCATCACCGACACCAGCCTCGGTCCGTGGGACGTCATGCTCCAGATGCGCGACGCCGGGATCCCGGTCGTGGTCGTCGACTCGCACCGCTCGCTGGATACCGCCGGAGACCTGATCCGGCAGGTCGCCGCCGCGCTCGGGGTGCCCGCCGAGGGAGAGAAGCTCGCCGAGCGCACCACGACCGCCGTCGAGGAGATGATCGAGCAGATCGCCGCGATCGCGCCGACCGGCGACGCGCGGCTGCGCATGGTCTTCCTCTACGTGCGCGGCCAGTCGGGCATCTACTACATGTTCGGCACCGGCTCAGGGACGGACTCCCTGATCACAGCGCTGGGCGGTATCGACGTCGCCACAGAGATCGGCTGGGACGGCATGCGGCCGCTCAATGACGAGGGCCTGGTGGCCGCGGACCCGGACCTGATCCTCATGATGAGCGGAGGGCTGAGCTCGGTCGAGGGAGTCGACGGCCTGCTGGAACGAGTCCCGGCCCTCGCCATCACTCCGGCAGGCCAGCACCGCCGCGTCGTCGACATGGCCGACACCGAGATCCTCAGCTTCGGCTCCAACGCCGCCCAGGTGCTCGAGGCGCTCGCAGTCGCGATCTACGCACCGGACGCCGCATGACGCCCGACACCACCACCGCCACCCCTGACGCACCGGCGCGCGCCGAGGTCCCGCGCGAGCGGCAGCGCCGCGGCACCGCCCGCACCACCGGCGTGGTGCTCGTGCTGCTCGCGCTCGGCACCGCGCTCACACTCGTCTCGGTCGGCATGGGCCAGCTTGCGATCGCACCCGGCGACGTGCTCGCCTCGGTGCTGCACCGCCTGCAGGTGCTGCCCGGTCCCAGCCCGTTGGCCGAGAACGCCGAGAGCGCGCTCTGGCTGATCCGGTTCCCCCGCGTGGCGCTGGCGCTGCTCGTGGGCGCTTGCCTGGGTGTCGGCGGCGTCCTCATGCAGGGCGTCTTCGGCAACCCGCTCGCCGAGCCCGGTGTCATCGGCGTCAGCTCGGGCGCGGCGCTCGGCGCCTGCACCGTCATCGTGCTCGGCCTGAACTTCTTCGGCGAGTGGACCGTGGTCGCATGCGCGTTTGTCGGTGCGCTCGCCGCCACCGCAGTCGCCTACCGGACCGCTCGCCACGGCGGTCGCACCGAGGCTGTCACGCTGATCCTGACCGGCGTCGCGGTCAACGCGTTCTGCGGCGCCGGGATCGCGCTGATGACGTTCCTGGGCGACACCGCCGCGCGCGAGGAGATCGTGTTCTGGCAGCTCGGCTCACTCAACGGCACCCGCTGGCAGCACGTGCTCGCCGTGCTGCCCGCGTGCGTCATCGGGTCCGTGCTCGCACTCGCGTTCGCCCGGCAGCTCGACCTGATGTCGCTCGGTGACCGAGCTGCGCGTCACCTGGGTGTCGACGTCGAGCGACTGCGCTCCGGCACCGTGGTGCTGGTGGCGATCCTCACGGGGGCTGCGGTGGCCTTCTGCGGAATCATCGCCTTCGTCGGTCTGGTCGTGCCGCACCTGCTGCGCATGATCGTCGGGCCCGGTCACCGCACGCTCGTACCGGCCAGCATGCTCGGCGGTGCCGTGCTGCTGCTCGCCGCGGACCTGGGCGCTCGCACGATGGTGCCGTACGCCGATCTGCCGATCGGGATGCTGACCGCGCTCGTCGGAGGCCCGTTCTTCTTCTACCTGATCCGGCGCGGCCGGCGGTCGGGGGCATGGGCATGACGGGGTTGACGGTCCCTGCAGATCCCGGAACGACGGTGGCCGACCGGTCAGCTCGCGACCGTGTGCTCGGGCTGTCCGCTGCCGGGGTGAGCCTCGAGCTGGGCGGCCGCCGAGTGCTCGACGACGTCAGCGTCGTCGTCGGGCCGGGTGAGCTGGTCGTGCTGGTCGGACCGAACGGCGCGGGAAAGTCCAGCCTGCTCGGTGTGCTCTCCGGCGACCTCGCCCCGGCGAGCGGAAGCGTGGATCTCGACGGCGTCCCCCTTGCCTCGATCCCCGCTGCCAGGCTCGCGCAGCAGCGCAGCGTCCAGATGCAGGAGAACCGCCTCGCGTTCGCGTTCGCCACTCGTGAGGTCGTCGAGATGGGGCGCGCTCCGTGGCGACGCACCTCAGCGGCTCGGGATGACGACCTGGTCGTCGAGGAGGCGATGGCCGCGACCGACGTACGCGACCTCGCCGAGCAGAGCTTCCCGACGCTGTCCGGCGGTGAGAAGGCGAGGACCTCGTTCGCGCGTGTGCTCGCTCAGCGCACCCCCGTGATCCTGCTCGACGAGCCGACCGCGGCCCTCGACATCCGCCATCAGGAGGCCACGCTCGTGCGTGCCCGGGTATGCGCTCACGAGGGCGCCGCTGTTGTCGTCGTGCTGCACGACCTGTCCCTCGCCGCCGCCTACGCCGACCGCCTGGTGCTGCTGGACCGCGGCGCCGTGCGCGCCGACGGACCCGCGCGCCAGGTGTGCGACGCCCAGCTGCTCGGTGACGTCTACGGCCACCCGGTCGAGGTGCTCGACCATCCCTCTGGTCCGCTGGTGATCCCAGCGCGTCCTCGTGCCAAGGAGCTGTACCGATGACCCGCGCCCGCCTCGCCTCCCTGCTCGCTGCAGGCCTGCTGGCCGCCACCGCCGTCAGCGGCGTCGGCACCCCGGCCCAGGCGGCCGCACGGGTGAGCATCGCCTCAGACCTGGGATCCGCCCTCGCCAGCCTGGAGGGACCGACGACGATCTCCGTGAGCGGGAGCGGGTTCCAGTCGGTCCAGGGCGGGTTCGGTGGCATCTACGTGTTCTTCGGTTGGGTCGAGCCGTCGAGCTCGTGGCGACCGAGCGAGGGTGGTCGCACCGGCGTCGACTACCTGTACGTCCCCGACTCCGAGGCCAAGGACAACGCCGGCTACCAGCGCTTCGTGACGTTCCCGGGATCCGGGACGGCGGCCGCCGCCAACGGTGGCGAGGTTCGCGCCGACGGCAGCTGGGACCTCACGATGGTCGTGCCCGGCCCGACGTTCCAGGCGGTCGATCGCGACGGCGGGATGCGCACCGTCGATTGCCGCGAGGTCACGTGCGGCCTGATCACGATCGGCGCCCACGGCGTCGCCAACGCGAACAACGAGACCTTCACACCGGTCGAGTTCATCTCACCCAGGTCGGGGGGCGTCGCAACGGTGCGGGACGAGCAGGCGCCAGGAAGCGACCCGGCGCCGGTCGAGGACACCGACGACACCGAGGAGAGCGCCGACGGCGCCACCGCATCCTTGTCGGAACCGGCGACGATCGGCCTGGAGCAGTCGACGATCATCGCGGGCCGGGTGCTGACTTTCACCGGGACCGGGTTCCAGCCCGGGGAGCAGGTCGTCGCGGTGCTGGGTGCGGGCGAGACCGGCGCCGGGCCGCTGCTCGCGGGTGAGTTCGGGGAGGTCGCCGGCGCGGTGACGCTGCCACCCGACCTGCGGCCGGGCACGCACGTGCTCACGATCGCCGGGGCGGGCTCCGGCCAGGTCGCGGAGGCGACGATCTCGGTGATGGCGGACCCCTCGGCGTTCGGCATCGCCGCGGACGACGGCGACCAGCTGACCTGGCCGGTGATCGCCGTGCTCGTCACCGGGCTGGTGCTCGCAGTGCTGGTGCTCAGCTCGTTCGTGAACGGGCTGATCCGCAGACGCAGGGGCCGTCGTGCTGCCCGATCCGTGCCAGAGACGCAGGCTGCCGCCGCGCACGCCGCACCCGAGGAGGAGCAGACGGCCGTGCTCCCAGCAGTCCCGGAGCGCCGCTCGGCGCCTGAGCGGGTCGACGCGTGACCGCCCGGACCGCGGCCCGAGCCGGGCTGCGCGCGCTCGCCGCTGCGGTGCTCGCACTCGGGCCCGTGCTCGCGCTCGCGGGAGCAGCGGCAGCCGATGGCGTCACCGTCGTCGTCGACATCCCCGACGGCGACAGCGAGCTCCGGGTCACGGATGCGCAGCTGAGGTGGGGTCTGAACGCCGAGACCGGGTCGGGGGCGTTCTTCGGCGGCTGCAACTTCCTCTCCGCCGGCGCCGCCGGTGACGCGGGCGGCGCCCGCGTATGGAGTGATGCGGACGCGACGGGTCCGGGTGCCCTCTTCCGCACGCGGGACGGCGCAGTTCGCATCGAGAAGCCCGACGCCGACGGCGGCTGGCAGGATCTCACCTGGCCCGACCGCTGCCAGGACGGCACCGGTCGTACGGTCACCAGCGACGGCGGTGACCTGGGCACCGGCGTGGTCGCGGTGATCGACGGCGGTGAAGGGACCGTCGACCTGGATGCGGGCACGGCGCGGATCCAGTGGCGCGGATCTGTCACGGTCGTGTTCTACGGCGGGCTCACCTACTGGTGGCTCACCGACCCGATGCTGGTCATCGAGCCCGACGGCACCGGCACTCTGACCGCCACGATCGGCGGCTATGGCACCTCGATGGACGATCTGACCCGTTGGGAGCGGCTGAGCCCGGTTCCCGACGTCGTGATCGCCACGCTGTCCGGGGTCGAGCTCGGCGAGACCGGGATGGCGACCGTGCCGGTCTTCGACGGCGTCCAGGTGCAGGTCCCCGACTCGGTGCAGCCGCAGCGCAGGGACGTCGAGGGCTGGGGGTCGTTCCCGCAGGAGTTCGTCGACGCGCAGGTCCGCACGGGCCAGGCTGCCTACTGGTACACCTCGGGCGGGCTGCGCGACAGTGCGAAGACGCCGACGACGATGTGGGTCAGCTACGAGGCATCGACCCCGCTGCCGTCGACGCCGCCCCCGCCCTCGACGCCGGAGCCGTCCGCGGGCGGGGCACCGGCGCCGGGCACCGCCGACGGGTTCCCCGGCTCGAGCGGCGCAGGGGCCGGCGGCGTCCCGCCGAGCGGTATCTCGACGCCCCCGGTGCTGGCCGACGAGCCCACGCTGCAGGCCCCGACCGGTCAGCTGGTGAGCGCCCCGACCTGGCTGGCACCGGGGCTGATCCCGTCTGCCGCTCCCGCCACCTCCAACGACTTGCTGCCGCTGGGTGTCGCCGGCGTGCTCGGGCTCAGCAGCATCGCGCTGGTCGGCTTCCGGAGCGGGTGGCTGGTGCTGCCCTTCAGCTCCCCCTGAGTCGTCCACGAACCGCGGGCAGCTGACCCGCACCAGAACGCGGCAATTCCTGTTCACACCACCATGAGGAGAACGATGAAGTACAACCGACCACCAGCGCTGGGTGCGCGGCTCGCCGCCGCCACCACGGCAGCGTTGACACTTGCGGCGGCGGGGATCGCCCTCGCCGCACCTGCCTCGGCCGCCCCGGCCACGGTGGACGACGCCACGTTCGCGTGGTCCATCAACGACGAGTCGGGAGGTGGGGCGTTCTTCGGCGGCTGCAACTTCCTCGTCGCGGGCGCCGCCGGCAACGCGGGCGGTTCCAGGCTCTGGACCGAGGCCGACGGGTTCTATGCCACGACCGCCGGCGACGTGAGCATCCTCAAGCCGACCGCCGACGGTGGTTGGGTCGAGCCGACCTGGTCCACCAAGTGCCAGACGCCCGACGGCGGCAACGCCAACACCGGCTCAGCCGTGACCGGCAACATCGTCCAGATCGCGGGCGGCAGCGGCACCGTCGACATCGAGTCCAACACCGCCGAGATCGGCTGGGAGGGCGACTTCACGGTCGTGTTCTACGGCGGGATGACCTACTGGACCGCTTCCGACCCGCACCTGAGCGTGGCCGCGGACGGCACGGTGGAGCTGACGGTCACGGCCGGCGGCTATCAGGCGTCGATGGAGGACCCGAGCATCTGGGTCCCCATCGAGCCGACCGAGATCACGTTCGCCACGCTCACCGGTGTGGACGTCACCGAGCACGGCTTCGAGCACACCCCGGACTACCTCGGCGTCGAGGTCGAGGCGCCTGCAGGTACCTCCACGCAAGTTCGTACGGGTGCCACCTGGGGCGCGTTCCCGCAGGACTTCGTGACCTTCCAGGGCCAGACCGGGCAGTCGTCCTACTGGTACTCATCCGGCGGCAGCGTCGATGCGCGCAAGGTGGCCAACCCCATGAGCGTCGCCTGGGTGCTCGGAGAGGACGGCGAGGAGCCGACCGACCCCGGGGAGCCCGGCCAGGGCTCCGGTGACATCGAGGTCGGTGTCGACGTCCCCGAGGCTCCGACGGAGCCGGAGGAGCCGGGAGCGCTCGAGTGGAGCATCGAGGGCGCCGCATCGGTGAACCTGGGTCAGGCGGGACTGCTCGACGACGGTCGTTTCTACGCCGAGGGCATGCTTCCCACCATCACCGTCACCGACAGTCGTGAGGATGCGCCGGCCTGGGAGCTGACCGGTCATGCGACCGACTTCACCTCGGGCACGGCTGGATTCGGCGCCGAGTACCTGGGCTGGTCGCCGCAGGTGCTGTCGAACCCCGGTGGGGCGTACCCGGGCAGCAGCACCTCGGGGACCGGTGGTCTGGCCACGGCCGCGCGGCTCGCGATCGGGCTGGTGGGGCACAACGCCGAGTCGTCCACCATCACCGCGGCGCTGGACCTCGTGGCACCCGCCGACACCGAGCCCGGCTCGTACAGCTCGACCATCACACTCACGATGGTCGGCTGAGGACCGCAGATACCGCGCACATCAGGCGGGCGGGCAGGGGCATCTCCCGGCCCGCCCGCCACCTGCCGAAGAGAGGCACGATGAGAACTGACTCGACCGCCGCCGCCCCGCCCAGGCCCCGCACGGGCGTCGTGCTCGCGGTGCTCGCGGTGCTCGCGGTCGCCGTGGTGACAGCGCCACCCGCGACAGCACTCGACGCGGCGTGGTCGGTCGCTCCGTCCGACAACGAGCACGGCGAGAGCCGGCCGAACTTCGGCTACCGGCTCGAGCCGGGCGCCACGATCGAGGACGCCCTCGACGTGGTCAACACCGGCGACGTCGAGCTCACGCTCGCCGTCGCCGCTGCCGACGGGTACACGACGCCGCAGGGCGTCCTCGACCTGCTGCCGCTGAGCCAGATCCAGAGCGGTGTCGGGATGTGGGTCGTCCCCGCCGTCTCGGAGATCACGCTGGCACCGGGGGAGTCGACCGAGGTCCCCTTCACGCTCGCCGTGCCGGCGGGGGCCGCACCTGGCGACCACACCGGCGGCCTCGTCACCGTGCGTACCAGCTCCGGCGGCGGCACCGTGCAGCTCGAGCAGCGACTGGGGTCGCGCATCCACGTCCGGGTGCCGGGCGACCAGGTCGTGGCGCTGTCGGCGGACGAGCTGGCGGTCAGCCAACCGGCGCAGCTCAACCCGGTCGCTGGGGGGACCGCAACCGTGCGGTACGCGGTCCGCAACGAGGGCAGCGTCCGCACCGTGTTCACCGAGCGGGTCACGGTCAGCGGCCCCGGCGGTCTCGGAAGCGTGATGGCCACGGCGACCGTGGCCGAGATCCTGCCTGGCAGCGAGATCGTCAGGGTGGTCGAGATCCCCGGGGCTTGGTCAGTGGGCTACACGGACGTGAGCGTCGAGCTGGTCCCGCAGGCTGTCGATGGCGAGCTCGCCTCACCCATCCGGCTCGACGGCGGAGCCTGGGCCGTGCCCTGGACCCTCGTCGCCGTGCTCGTCCTCGTCATCGGCGCCGCCGTCGTGATCGGGGTGCTTCGCGGCAGGAGTGAGCCCACGTCCATCAGGACGGAGCCGGTGCCGTAGCATTGGGCGTCGCTGTTGTGCGCCGGATCCTTGGCGTGCGGACGACTGATCCCGCTCGACGCCGGTGCCGTCGCCAAGGCGCGCGCCCGTCGAGCCCCAGAGAAAACGTTCAGGAGTGCATGCCGTGAAGAGCGCCGTCGAGACCGTCGACGAGACCCGGGTCAAGCTGACCGTCGAGGTCCCGATGGACGACCTGAAGCCTCAGGTCGACCGGGCCTACTCGGAGATCGCCCAGTCGGTCACGATTCCTGGTTTCCGCAAGGGCAAGGTGCCGCCCCGCATCATCGACCAGCGCGTCGGCAAGGCTGCTGTGATGGAGCAGGCGATCAACTCGGCGATGCCCGACCTGTACCGCCAGGCCGTCACCGAGGCCGAGCTGAAGCCGATCGGCCAGCCGAAGATCGACGTCACCAACATCCCGGGTCTGACCGCCGCGGCGGAGGCCGAGGCGGAGAACCTCGTCTTCACCGCCGAGCTGGACGTGCGTCCCGAGATCGAGCTGCCCGACCTGTCCGACGTCACCCTGACCGTCGAGGACGCCGAGGTCAGCGACGAGGACGTGGAGGAGAGCCTCACCACGCTGCGTCAGCGCTTCGCCAGCCTGGTCGGCGTCGACCGAGCGGTCGCTGACGGCGACTTCGTCAGCATCGACCTGGTCGCCAAGATCGGCGACGAGGAGATCGACACCGCCGAGGGCGTCTCCTACCAGGTGGGCTCGGGCAACATGCTGCCCGGCATCGACGAGGCGCTGATCGGCCTCTCCGCCGGGGAGAGCGCCACGTTCAACGCGCCGCTGGCCGGTGGCGAGCACGCAGGCGAGGACTCCACCGTCACCGTGACCGCCACCGCGGTCAAGGAGCAGGAGCTCCCCGAGGCTGACGACGAGTTCGCGCAGATGGCCTCCGAGGTCGACACGATCGAGGAGCTCCGGGCGAACCTGCGCACGCAGGTGGCCGACGCCAAGTCGAACAACCGCGCCGTGCAGGCTCGTGACCTGCTCCTCGAGCACCTGCTCGAGGTCACCGAGTTCCCGCTGCCGCAGGGCGTGATCGAGGACGAGATCCACCGCCACCTGGAGGGCGAGGGTCGCCTCGAGGACGACGAGCACCGCGAAGAGGTGCGCGCGCAGGCCACCGACGCGCTCCGCCGTCAGCTCCTGCTCGACACCCTGGCCGAGAAGCTCGAGGTCCAGGTCGAGCAGGGCGAGATGATCGAGTTCATGCTGCGTACCGCGCAGGAGTACCGGATGGACCCGAACGAGTTCATCCAGAGCGCGTCGCAGAACAACCAGATCCCGCTCTACGCGGCCGAGCTGGCTCGCAACAAGTCCCTCGCGGTCGCGCTGCGCGACGTCAAGGTCGTCGACGCCTCCGGTGAGGTCGTCGACCTCGCCGACTACATCGGCTCCGACGAGGAGGACGCCGCCAACGCCGCAGCCGGCGCGGCGACCGACGAGGCCGCCGTCGAGGCCCCCGAGGTCGAGCTCGTCGAGACCGAGGCAGCCGAGTCCGCCGACGACGAGGACGCGGCCGACGCCGAGAAGGCCTGACGTCAGCGCCGGCCCGGTGTGCGCTAGCAGCGAAACCGGGCCGGGCGCGGGCATGGCGGGGCATGCCGCGGCGTTAGCCTCGCATGCAACAGCTACCAGTGGCTGGTGCCAAGCGACAGTCTCAAACCGAAGCAGAATGGCGGCAGACGTGAGTCAGCACTCGAACGACTTCCCGCAGGCGGCAGGCCCGGACACCCGGGGCCTGACGCTCGGGGACAGCATCTACAACCGACTCCTGCAGGAGCGCATCATCTGGCTCGGGTCGGAGGTGCGTGACGACAACGCCAACCAGATCTGTGCGCAGATGCTGCTGCTGGCGGCCGAGGACAGCGAGAAGGACATCTGGCTGTACGTGAACAGCCCGGGTGGATCGGTCACGGCAGGCATGGCGATCTACGACACCATGCAGTTCATCCAGCCCGACGTGGCAACGGTCGCGATGGGCATGGCCGCCTCGATGGGGCAGTTCCTGCTCGCCTCCGGCGCCAAGGGCAAGCGCTACGCCACGCCGCACGCCCGCGTGATGATGCACCAGCCCTCCGGCGGCATCGGCGGCACCACCACCGACATCAAGATCAACGCCGAGCTGATCCTGCACATGAAGCGAGTGATGGCCGAGCTGACCGCCGAGCAGACCGGCAAGTCGGTCGAGGAGATCAACCGCGACGCTGACCGCGACCGCTGGTTCACCGCGGAGGAGGCGCTCGAGTACGGGTTCATCGACCACGTCGTCGCGCACTCCAACCTGGTGCGCGGCGGCGGCGGGACGAGCGACTGAGCCGGCCGGCGAAGACAGGAAGAGACGAGCAGTGAACATGAGCTACAGCAACTTCGGTGGGTCAGCTGCCACCCCGTCGGCGCGCTACATCCTCCCGCAGTTCGAGGAGCGCACCGCCTACGGCTTCAAGCGTCAGGACCCCTACACCAAGCTGTTCGAGGACCGCATCATCTTCCTCGGCGTCCAGGTGGACGACGCCTCGGCCGACGACATCATGGCCCAGCTTCTCGTCCTGGAGAGCCAGGACCCGGACGGCCTGATCACGCTGTACATCAACAGCCCCGGTGGCTCGTTCACCGCGATGACGGCGATCTACGACACGATGCAGTACATCAAGCCGCAGATCCAGACCGTGTGCCTCGGACAGGCCGCGTCGGCCGCAGCCGTGCTGCTCGCCGCCGGTTCCCCCGGCAAGCGACTGGCGCTGCCGAACGCTCGCGTGCTGATCCACCAGCCGGCGATGGAGGGTGGCTACGCGCAGGCGTCGGACATCGAGATCCACGCCAACGAGATGATCCGCATGCGCGAGTGGCTCGAGAACACGCTGGCCGACCACTCCGGCAAGCCGGTCGAGGAGGTCCGCCAGGACATCGAGCGCGACAAGATCCTCTCCGCCGCGCAGGCCCTGGAGTACGGCCTGGTCGACCAGGTGCTGGAGAGCCGCAAGGCCGCAGCAGCGATCGCCGCGAGCTGAGAGCTGAACACCCACAGGGCTCCGTGCCGGCCACCTCGGCCGGCCGGGGCCCTGTGTCCTTCCGACACGCGGTGCTCAATCGGGCGTGCGTGGGTGGGTGAACATAGTGTGCAATGGTGCTGAGCGCCGCACCCTCGCGGATGCAGCGCGAGCAGCAGGACGCGGCACCGCGATCGCACCACCGATGACCACGCAGAACCAGACAAGCAGGAGGTACCCATGGCCCGGGTAGGAGAAGGCGCCGACCTGCTGAAGTGCTCGTTCTGCGGCAAGAGCCAGAAGCAGGTCAAGAAGCTCATCGCCGGGCCGGGCGTGTACATCTGCGACGAGTGCATCGAGCTCTGCAACGAGATCATCGAGGAGGAGCTCGCCGAGGCCAGCGAGCTCGGACTGGTCGAGCTCCCCAAGCCGCGCGAGATCTTCGAGTTCCTCGAGTCCTACATCGTGGGCCAGGAGCCGGCCAAGCGGGCGCTCGCCGTCGCCGTCTACAACCACTACAAGCGCGTCCAGGCCAGCGAGAGCGGCGTGGGCGGCGCAGGCGCCACGGCATTCGGCGGTGAGGCCGATGACGTGGAGCTGGCGAAGTCGAACATTCTGCTGATCGGTCCTACGGGGTGTGGGAAGACGTATTTCGCGCAGACGTTGGCGAAGTTGTTGAACGTGCCGTTCGCGATCGCTGATGCGACGGCGCTGACCGAGGCGGGTTATGTCGGTGAGGATGTGGAGAACATCCTGTTGAAGCTGTTGCAGGCGGCTGACTTCGATGTGAAGAAGGCTGAGACCGGGATCATCTACATCGATGAGATCGACAAGATCGCTCGCAAGAGTGAGAACCCCTCGATCACGCGTGATGTCTCGGGTGAGGGTGTGCAGCAGGCGCTGCTGAAGATCCTCGAGGGCACGACCGCTTCGGTGCCGCCGCAGGGTGGGCGCAAGCACCCGCATCAGGAGTTCATCACGATCGATACGACGAAGGTGTTGTTCATCGTGGCGGGTGCGTTCGCGGGGTTGGAGGAGATCATCGCCGGGCGGCGGGGTCGTAAGGGCATCGGTTTCGGTTCGCCGTTGCACTCGGCTGATGATGTGGACGGGATCGCTGATGTGATGCCGGAGGATCTGTTGAAGTTCGGGTTGATCCCGGAGTTCATCGGTCGGTTGCCGGTGCTGGCCACGGTGGCGCCGTTGGACAAGGAGGCGCTCTCGCGGATCCTGACCGAGCCGAAGAATGCGTTGCTCAAGCAGTATCAGCGGATGTTCGAGCTGGACAACGTGGAGCTGGAGTTCGCCCCGGACGCGGTCGAGGCCGTGGCTGAGCAGGCGATCCTGCGGGGTACGGGTGCGCGGGCGCTGCGGGCGATCCTGGAAGAGGTGCTGCAGTCGGTGATGTTCGACGTGCCCTCCCGTGATGATGTGGCCCGGGTGGTCATCAATCGCGCCGTCGTGGAGAAGAACGTCAACCCGACCCTGGTGCCTCGCGAGGCTCCGCGCAGCAAGCGCCCGCCGCGGGAGAAGAGTGCCTGATCAGCCCCCCGCGGAGCTGGTCCGGCTCCGCGGCAGCATCGACAACATCGACGCCGCCCTGGTGCACCTGCTCGCCGAGCGGTTCAAGTGCACGCAGGAGGTCGGGCGGTTCAAGGCCGAGCACGGCCTGCCGCCCTCCGACCCCGGCCGCGAGGCGAAGCAGATCGCCCGGCTGCGGGCACTGGCCGAAGAGGCCGGGCTCGACCCGGTGTTCGCCGAGAAGTTCCTGTCGTTCATCGTCGCCGAGGTGATCCGGCACCACGAGGACATCGCCGCACAGAGCTGACCTCACAACCGTGGTCGGGCCGGCGTGCGCAAGCCCTTACCGGTAGGAAACCGACCACGCCGCTGGTCGAAACAGCGTCTCCCTAGCGTCGGTAGGCATACCGCCGATCCTCTGGGGAGCGCACATGTCGACGACCGCAACAGGTTCCACCGTCGCGCCGACGCGGGAGCGCCGCAGGTTCGGTGGCCGCTGGATCGAGGACTGGGACCCGGAGGACGAGCGCTCCTGGCAGAGCACCGGTCGCCATGTCGCACGGCGGAACCTGTCGGTCTCGATCGTCGCCGAGTTCCTCGGGTTCGGCGTGTGGGCGCTGTGGTCGATCGTCGTGCCGCAGCTGGCGGCGGCGGGCTTCGCCCTCAGCGTCGACCAGCAGTTCTGGCTGATCGCGATCCCGAGCCTGGTGGGCGCGACCCTGCGCATCCCCTACACACTCGCGGTCCCGCTGCTCGGTGGCCGCAACTGGACGATGATCTCGGCGCTGCTGCTGCTGATCCCGACGGTGGCCGTGGTGATCGTGGTGCAGCAACCCGCGACGCCGTTCCCGGTGCTGCTGACCGTCGCCGCCCTCGCAGGCCTGGGCGGGGGCAACTTCGCCTCCTCGATGGCGAACATCACCTTCTTCTTCCCGCAGCGGGAGAAGGGCCGCGCGCTCGGTCTGAACGCCGCCGGCGGCAACATCGGCACGGCAGCCGTGCAGCTCGCGGTCCCGTTGGTGATCGCGACGGGCGCCGGGATCGCGCTGGAGCGCGCCGGCCTGGTGTTCATCCCGCTGGTGCTCCTCGCCGCCGTGCTGGCGTGGAGGTTCATGGACAACCTCGGTACCGCACGCGCTGACGCCCGCACGTTCACGGTGGCGACCCGGAACCGGCACACGTGGATCATCTCCTTCCTCTACATCGGTACCTTCGGATCCTTCATCGGCTACTCCGGGGTGTTCCCGACCCTGCTGGCCACCACCTTTCCCGAGGTGACCCTGACGGTCGCCTTCCTCGGCGCCCTGGTGGGCTCGGTCGCCCGGCCGCTCGGCGGGGTGCTGGCCGACAGGCTCGGTGGCGCCCGGGTCAGCGTCGCCTCGTTCCTGGTCATGGGCGTGGGCGCCGCCGGGGTGATCGCCGCGCTGCAGCGCACCGAGTTCGGTCTGTTCTTCGGTTCGTTCCTGCTGCTGTTCGTGGCCACCGGGATCGGCAACGGCTCCACCTACAGGATGATCCCGGCCGTCTTCGCGGCCGGCGCCCACGAGGGGATGAGCGAGCTCGAGGCCGAGGGCGACCTGGCGGAGCGCCGGCTGCGGGCGCAGCAGGCGGCGGCGGGCTGCATCGGCATCGCGGGTGCGGTGGGTGCGTTCGGCGGGTTCCTGATCCCGCGCGGGTTCGCCGTCTCCACCCAGCTGACCGGATCGCTCGCGACGGCGCTCGGCCTCTTCGTCTGCTGCTACCTGGTGATGGCGGCGACCACGTGGTTCGTCTACCTCCGCCCGGGCACCACGCTGTCCGCGGCCAGGATCTGATGTCGGCTCCCGCGGTCGCCAGCCACTGCCCGTACTGCGCCCTGCAGTGCGGCATGGCGATCAGCGCTGCACCGGGGCGGGCGCTCGAGGTGGAACCGCGTGCGTTCCCCACCAACCGTGGCGGCATGTGCCAGAAGGGCTGGACCAGTCCCGCCGTGCTGACTGCCCCGGACCGGCTGACCACCCCGCTGCTGCGCGGCGCCACCGGCGCGCTCGAGGAGGTCACCTGGGACGTGGCGCTGGACCACGTGGCCGGCACCCTGCAGCGGCTGCAGGTCGAGCACGGTCGGGACGCGGTCGCCGTCTTCGGGGGCGGCGGCCTCACCAACGAGAAGGCGTACATGCTCGGCAAGTTCGCACGTGCGGTCCTGCGCACCTCGCGGATCGACTACAACGGCCGCTTCTGCATGTCGAGCGCGGCCGCCGCGGCCAACGCCAGCCTGGGGCTGGACCGCGGGCTGCCGTTCCCGCTCACCGACCTCGGTGGTGCCGACGCCGTGGTGCTGCTGGGCTCGAACCTCGCGGAGACCATGCCGCCGGCGGTGCAGCACCTGGCGGGCGTCCGCGAACGGGGCGGCCTCGTGGTCGTCGATCCTCGGCGCAGCGCGACGGCCGCGCTCACGGGCGAGCTGACGCCGGGTGTCGACGGCGGCGGCCGGGGGAGCGACGGCGTGCACCTGCAACCCGTGCCAGGCACCGACCTCGCGGTGCTGCTCGGACTGACCCACATCGTGCTCATGGAAGGCCTGGCTGACGCGGACTACCTCGCCACGCGCACGACCGGTGTGTCGGACCTGCGCCGGTCGGTCGTGGCCTGGTGGCCCGAGCGCGTGGCCGCGGTGACCGGCGTCCCCGTCAACGCGCTGCGACGCACCGCGCGGCTGCTGGCCGCCGCGGCGCCCGCGCACGGCGGTCGCGGCGCGTACGTGCTGACCGGGCGTGGGGTCGAGCAGTCGGTGCAGGGGACGGCGACCGTCACCGCGGCGATCAATCTCGCCCTGGTGCTCGGCCTGGTCGGCCGGGTCGGCAGCGGGTACGGCGCGATCACCGGGCAGGGGAACGGGCAGGGCGGCCGCGAGCACGGCCAGAAGTCCGACCAGCTGCCCGGGTACCGCTCCGTCACCGACCCGGCCGCCCGCAGGCATGTGGCCGGTGTGTGGGGCATCGACCCGGACGACCTGCCGGGCCCGGGTGTGCCCGCCGTGCAGCTGCTGCGCGAGCTCGGCACCGCGGGCGGGCCACGCGCGCTGCTCGTGCACGGATCGAACCTGCTGATCAGCGCACCGGATGCGACCGCGGTCGAGGAACGTCTGCGCTCGCTCGACCTGCTGGTCGTGTGCGACGTCGTGCCGTCGGAGACCGCCAGGATCGCCGACGTCGTCCTCCCCGTCACCCAGTGGGCCGAGGAGGAGGGCACGATGACGTCGTTGGAGGGGCGGGTGATCCGCCGCCGCAAGGCCGTGGAGCCGCCGGACGGCGCCCGGTCAGAGCTCTGGGTCCTCGCTCAGCTGGCGGCCCGGCTGGGGTCGCAGGTCCGGCTCGACACCGACCCGGCCGCCGTCTTCGCCGAGCTCGCCCGCGCCTCTGCCGGCGGCCGCGCCGACTACTCGGGCCTCAGCCACGACAGGCTCGACGCCGACGAGGCCGTCGCGGGGCCGGGCTACTTCTGGCCGGTGCCCGCGCCCGCCCACCCGGGCACGCCGCGGATGTTCCTGGAGGAGTTCCCGACGCCGGACGGCCGGGCGCGGCTGATCGCCGTCGAGCACGTCGGACCGGACGAGGTGGTACGGCCGGACGCGCCGATCCACCTCGTCACCGGCCGCGTGCTCCAGCACTACCAGTCGGGAGCGCAGACCCGCCGCGTCGAGGAGCTGAGCTCGGTGGTCGCCGAGCCCTACGTCGAGATGCACCCGATGCTGGGCTTCCGTCTCGGGGTCCTCGACGGCGCGCTGGTCCGCCTGACCTCGGCACGAGGCTGGGTCGAGGCCACCGCACGGTGGACGGACCGGATCCGTCCCGACACGGTGTTCATGCCGTTCCACTTCCCGGGTGTCGGCAGCGTCAACCGCGTCACCAACGACGCCACCGACCCGGTCTCGGGCATGCCGGAGTTCAAGGTGTGCGCCGTCGACGTGGTCCCGGCCGGCCAGGAGGCGGTGGCATGACGCAGCTGGTCGTGGTCGGCAACGGGATGGTCGGGTCCCGGTTCGTGGAGGAGGTGGCGGCACGCGATCCCGAGCAACGCTTCGACATCACCGTGCTCGGCGCCGAGCCGTACCGGCCGTACAACCGCGTGCTGCTGAGCGAGGTCGTCGCAGGGAAGGTCGACCTGCTGGGGCTCGAGCTCCCTCATGACGACGAGCGCGCGCGTGTGCACCGGGGGCAGGAGGTCGTCGCGATCGACCGGCGACGGCGGCGCGTGCGGACCGAGACGGCGAGCATTCCCTACGACGTGCTCGTGCTCGCCACCGGCGCCGCGGCACGGGTCCCGGAGGTCCCCGGGCTCGACGGCGACCTGCCGGCGGGGGTGCATCCGTTGCGAACCCTCGACGACGCTCGCGAGATCGTCGCCGCGACGGCGAACGCGAGTCGTGCGGTGGTCGTGGGCGGCGGGGTGCTCGGGCTGGAGGTCGCGTGCGGGCTGGCCGGTCGGGGGCTCGCGGTGACGCTCGTGCACGGCGGTACCGGCCTGATGGACCGCCAGCTCGCGTCAGGGGCGGGGCAGGTGGTCGAGGCGTCGCTGGCCGGGCTGGGCGTGGACTGCTGGACCGCCGCGCGCACGCTCGGTGTCCAGGCACGCCAGGGCAGGGTGGTGTCGGTCGCCGTCCAGGGATGCCCGCCCGGCGGGCGGGGAACGGATGCGCCCGCTGCGGCGGACCTGCCCGCCGACCTGGTGGTGCTCGCCACCGGCACGGTGCCCGCGGGCTCGGTGGCTGCCGCCGCCGGGCTGGCGACGGCGCGCGGGATCCGCGTCGGTGCCGACCTCGCGACCACCGACCCGGCCGTCTACGCGATCGGTGACTGCGCCGAACCGCCCGAGGGTGCGAGCGGGCTGATCGCGCAGGGGTGGGAGCAGGCCCGGCGGCTGGCGATCGACCTGACCCGGTCCCGCACCGACGAGCCGGCCGGTCGCGGGC
Organism: Pseudactinotalea suaedae; assembly: GCF_009733815.1. GTDB lineage: Bacteria > Actinomycetota > Actinomycetes > Actinomycetales > Beutenbergiaceae > Pseudactinotalea > Pseudactinotalea suaedae. The sequence goes on along the minus strand of NZ_WNXY01000012.1, from coordinate 17,508 downwards.
GTCCCAGCCTGGCGGTGCGCGTCGGCTCGGTGATGGCGGCCAGGGAGATGCGCGGTCCGGCGGACGCGGCCCCGGCCGTGTCCGGCACGGATGTCGTCACGCTGAAGGCGCGTGGGCTCGACGTCGTCGCGATGGGCGTCTGCGGCGGGCGGGCAGGACCCGGCGAGCGCGTGCTGCGTCTGGACGACCCAGCCGCCGGACGGCACGTCGAGGTGGTGGTGGCCCAGGGCCAGCTCGTGGGAGCGACGTGCGTGGGCGCACCCGACCTCGCAGCGGACCTGGTCGCCACCTACACACGCCGGACCCCGATACCGAGCGATCCCTCGATGTTGTTCCTGCGGCCCGTGCAGCCGTCACCGGCGGTCGCGACAGGGCCCGAGCAGATGCCCGCGCGCGCCACGGTGTGCTCGTGCAACTCGGTGTCGAAGGGCGAGATCGTGGACTGCGTCCACGCGGGGGCCCGCACGGTGGCGGACGTGGCGCGCGGGACCCGAGCCACCACCGGGTGCGGCAGCTGCACCGCCACGGTCTGCGGGCTTCTCGACTGGTTGGGTGTCAACGACAAGGAGAACGCCGATGTCACGGTGGGCTGAGCGTCCGGCAGGCGGACGTCCGAGAGCGGAGCGGGCGGAGATCGCGAGCCGCCCTCACCATGGAGGCATGACACCCGCGCTGCTCGTCGGCCTGCCGCTCGCCGGCCGCGACGTGCTGGTCACCGGCGGCGGTCCCGCCGCGGCGGCGCACGTGGCGGCGCTGCGGCAGGTGCAGGCGCGCGTGCGGGTGGTCGCGCCGCACGTGTGCGAGGACCTCCGTGACCTCGTGGCCGAGCACGGTGCCACCGTACGGCTCGACGAACGTGAGCCCACGCCGGTCGACCTCGACGGCGTGTGGCTGGTGGTCGCCGCCGACGACAGCGCCCGCGACCGCTCCGCCGTGCAGGGGTGGGCCGAGGCGCGGCGGACCTGGTGCGTCGTCAGCGACGACCCCGCAGCCGCGCAGATCCACGACGCCGACGGACTCCTCGACCGCGGCGAGGTCGACCTCCGCCGCCCCCCGGGCACGCTGGGGAGCGTCACGCTGGTCGGGGGCGGTCCTGGTGCCGCGGAGCTGATCACGGTCGCCGGTCGTCGCGCGCTCGCGGAGGCGGATGTCATCGTCACCGACCGTCTCGGCCCGCGCAGCGTGCTGGCCCACGTGCGCCCCGGCGTCGAGGTCATCGACGTCGGCAAGACCCCGGGCCACCACCCGGTGCCCCAGCACGAGATCAACCGGATCCTCGTGGAGCAGGCCCAGCTCGGGCGCCGCGTGATCCGCCTCAAGGGCGGGGACCCGTTCCTGCTCGGCCGTGGTGGCGAGGAGGTGCTCGCGTGCCAGGAGGCCGCGGTGCCGGTCGACGTGATCCCCGGCATCAGCAGCGCGTTCGCGGTACCGGCGCTGGCGGGCATCCCCGTCACGCAGCGCGAGGTCGTCGCGGCGGTGCACGTCACCAGCGGCCACGAGCCGCTGGCGGAGGCGGCGCTGGCCTGCGTCCGTGACGCCTCAGCGACCCTGGTCGTGCTGATGGGCGTCGGGAATCTCGGCCACATCGTGGAGCAGCTCCGCAGTGCGGGCGCGAACCCCGCGACGCCGGTCGCGATCGTGGAACGGGGGAGCACGCCGGCCCAGCGGCTCACTCGCGCCACCCTGGCCGACGTCGTCGCCGTGGCTGCCGAGGTCCGGGTGCGCGCTCCCGCCGTCATCGTGATCGGCGCCGTCGCGGCGTCCTAGCTGCCTCCCCCTTTGCACCGGCGCTGGCGCCCGCTGTCGCGCGACGCCCACGAACGACCGCGTCCGGAATAGGTTCGATCCATGAACCTGACGCCGCTGCCGGCCGCCGCGAGCTGGAACCACCGAGGGGTACGGACCGGTTTCGAGATCGCCTTCTTCGCCGATCTGAACGGGGGCCATCGCCTCGCGGGTCACACCACCGCACACGAGTCCGGGGCGCTGTGGTCCGTCGGCTACGACGTCACGGTCGACGGTGCCTGGACAACCGTCTCGGCGCACGTGTCGAGCCTGACCGCCGCGGGAACGAGCGCCCTGACGCTGATACGCGATGCGCACGGTCGGTGGACCGTCAACGGTGAGCTGCGCCCCGAGCTCGACGGGTGCGTCGACGTCGACCTCGAGTCGTCCGCCGTCACGAACACGCTGCCTCTTCACCGGCTCGAGCTGGTCCCCGGAGCCGGGATCGATGTGCCGGCAGCGTTCGTCCGCGCCGACGACCTTCGGGTGGAACGTCTGGAGCAGCGCTACACCCTGGTGGAGGCGTGGCCCGAGCGGCTGCTCGTCCACTACGAGTCGTCGAGCTTCGACGTCGCCTGCGACCTCGAGTACGACCACAGCGGGCTCATCCTCCAGTACCCGAGCATCGCCAGCCGGGAGTCGTAGGACCCAGCGCGGAAGAGAGGCGTTCCCCATGTCGATCGAGCAGCCACCCGAGACATCGACCACCGGCGCAGCTACGGGTCCGCCGTGCCCGATCTGTCAGAAGCACCGTGGTCGCGGGTCGTTGACCGGACCGGTGATCCACTCCGACACGCTGATCGAGATCACTCATCGCGCCGACGGACCGCTGGGATATGTGTTCATCGAGACGAAGCGACACGTCGCGTCACTCGATCAGCTGACCGAGGAGGAGGCTCGGGTGATCGGTCAGGCTCGATCCCGGTTGGCCCGCGGGCTGCGGACCGAGATCGGGGTCGAGCACGTGCACGCGTTCGTCGCGGGGCTCGGCATACCGCACTTCCATGAGCACCTGTTCGCCCGGCACCTCGGAACGCCTCACGACCATCTCTGGTGGCAGCAGTGGGAAGGCGGGGTACGCGGTGACGTCGCAGAATTCGCCGCTCGACTCCGCACGTACATGGACGAGATCGACCGCCCGGCGTGAGAGCCACCGCGGTGTGATCGCGCGGGGGCGGCGGGCGCTCCGGGCTACCGCGCCGGCTGGCTCGCGGCGTCGAACTGTGCCTGGTGCGCGGCGACCTCGTCGCTGTGGCGCTCGGCCCAGACCTTGAGCATCCGCAACGTCTGGTGCAGCGAGATGCCCAGGTCGGTGAGCTCGTAGGTCACCGTGACCGGAACGGTCGCCGTGGCGGTGCGCTGGAGCAGACCGTCCCGCTCGAGGGACTTCAGCGTCTGCGACAGCATCTTGGGGCTCACGCCCGCCAGCACCCGGCCGAGCTCGGAGTACCGCATCGGTCGCGGGTCTCCGGTGCAGTCGGGGCCGCTCCCCAGCGCCGAGAGCACGAGGATCACCCATTTGCCGGACACGCGGTCGAGCAGCTGCCGGCTGGGGCACGCCGCCAGGAACGCGTCGTACTGCACCTTGGCTTCCGCCTTCTTCCGGGCGGCCGTCGTCGTGACCATCGGTCCTCCTAGGTATCAACGCACTTCAGGGTAACTACTTCCTTCTGGATAGTCGATCGGTGAGAGTGGACGACGACTATCCGCACGCCACGAAAGGCACCCGATGAGCATCACCACGACCGATCTTCCCGGCGGCACCTGGACCCTGGGCAGCACCGCCGTCGCCCGCGTCGGCTACGGCGCCATGCAGCTGGCCGGCCCTGGGGTCCTCGGCCCACCGAGGGACCGCGAGGGCGCGCTCGCGGTCCTCCGGGCCGCCGACGCCAGCGGCATCAGCCACATCGACACCGCCGAGGCCTACGGCCCGCGCGTGGTGAACGAGCTCATCCGCGAGGCGCTGCACCCCTACCCGGAGAACCTGGTCATCGCGACGAAGGTCGGCGGGCGGCGAGACGCCCAGGGCGGCTGGCCCTCCGCCAGGAAGCCCGACGAGCTCCTCCAGCAGGTCGAGGACAACCTCGTGACGCTCGGGCTCGATGCCCTCGACCTGGTGCACCTGCGTCTCGGCGACGCGAACGGCCCCGTCGCGGGCTCGGTGGCCGAGGCGTTCGAGACCCTGGTCGAGCTGCAGCAGCAGGGCGTGATCCGCCACCTCGGTGTCAGCAACGCGACCGCGGAGCAGGTCGCCGAGGCGCAGGCGATCGCGCCGATCGTATCGGTGCAGAACATGTACAACCTGGCCGTCCGCCACGACGACGACCTCGTGGACCGCCTTGCCGCCGAGGGGGTCGCCTACATCCCGTTCTTCCCGCTGGGTGGCTTCACGCCGCTGCAGTCCGACGCGCTGTCGCGCGTCGCTGGTCGGCTGCGCGCGACCCCGAAGGCGGTGGCGCTGGCGTGGCTGCTGCACCGCGCGCCCAACATCCTGCTCATCCCCGGTACCTCCTCGGTGCAGCACCTCCGGGAGAACATCGCAGGGGCCGGTATCGAGCTCTCCGACGACGACCTGCGCGAGCTCGACAGCATCGCTGCGTGAACAGCCCGGCTGCCGCAGCGATCAGATCGGGGCGGGCGGGTAGCCTCGCCGGATGCACGCAGGAACGCGCGGCGACGGCCGCCTCGAGTTCCGTCTGCCCGACCCTGATCGCCGCTACACCCGGGTTCGTCTCGACGCCGGCCTGGGCACCGCGGGCGCGCGGCCCGAGCTCGCCTGGGCGGACGGCGTCTGGTCGGTGGAGGTCGCGCTCCCGCCGCTGCACCGCGTCGAGTACGGCTTCGAGGTCACCACCACCGTGGTCGATCCCGCCAGCCCCACGCAGGTCGACACCGGCTTCGGGCACCGGTCGGTCCTCGAGCTCCCCGGGTACGAGTCGCCCGCCTGGACCGCTCGGGAGGTCCCCCCGGGCACGACGACGGCGCTCGCGGCGCTCGTGCCGGGTGTCACCGCCGCGCTGTGGTCGCCCGAGGGTGTCGACGAGACGACGCCGGCGCCCCTGCTCGTGGTTCATGACGGGCCCGACTACGCGAGCCGCGGTGAGCTGTCCCGCTATCTGAGCGTGCTCGCTGCCGACGGCGCGGCGCCCCCGACGCGCGCGCTGCTGCTGACCGCCGACCCGCGCGAGGAGCTGTACGCGGCCTCGGAGGACTACGCGGCCGCGCTCGTCACCGACCTGGTCCCGAGCGTGACCCGGCGCTGGCCGACCAGCGCCACGATCGCCGTCGGGGCGAGCCTGGGAGCGCTGGCGGCGCTGCACGCCCAGTGGCGCCATCCCGGTGCCTTCGACGCCCTGCTGCTGCAGTCGGGGTCGTTCTTCAGCCCCGAGACCGACGGGCAGGAGTCGGCGTTCGCCCGGTGGGGCGAGGTCACCGCGTTCGTCGCCGAGCTCCACACCGACGACCGCGCGGTCGCGGCGCTGCCGCCCGTCGCGACCACGTGCGGCAGCCATGAGGAGAACGTGGTCAACAACAGGAGGTTGGCGGATCGGCTGCGTGCGGCCGGTGTGCTCCTCAGCCACACCGAGCTGCCCGACCTGCACAACTTCACCTGCTGGCGCGACGGGCTGGACCCGGCACTGCGGGACCTGCTCGCGACGGTCACGGTGGCCTGAGCGTGCACCGCGAGCACCTCGAGCTCGAGGCTCCCGACCTGCCGCACGCGGGAACGCTGCTGCGGTTCGGCCACAGCGGCCGCCCGGTGCTCGCCTTCCCCACCGAGCTGGGTCGCGCCTGGGAGTGGGAGGACGAGGGCATGGTCGGCGCGCTGTCCTCGTTGATCGAGGAGGGTCGCATCACGCTCTTCTGCGTGGACGCCGTCGACGCCTTCACCTGGTCGGACCGCGGCATCCCCGCCGAGGAACGCGCTCGCCGCTACCGGGCGTACGAGCGCTGGCTGGTGCACCAGGTGGTGCCCCGGGTCCACGAGCGGGCGCCCGCCGACATGATCGCCGTCGGAGCCAGTCTCGGCGCCTACCACGCGCTCCAGCTCGGGCTCGCGCGGGCCGACATCGCGCCGCGGGTGCTGGCGCTCTCGGGCAGCTACGACCCCTCGCTGTGGCATGTCTGGGGCGAGCACGGTGAGCACCTGCACTGGACCAACCCCAGCCGCTACCTCGACTCCTTCGACGCCGACCACCTCGCCTGGCTGCGATCCCGGCTGTTCGTCCAGCTGGTCGTCGGCCAGGGGGAGTGGGAGACCTGGCCCACCGGCGCGCTGCCGGGCACCCGGGCGATGGCCGCCCACCTCGCCCGCCACGGGATCGATCACGACCTGGACACCTGGGGCGAGGACGTCGCCCATCACTGGCACTGGTGGCGCCTGCAGCTGCTGCACCACCTGCCACGGCTGCTCGAGCGGTAGCGTTCACGACGACGAGGACGGGAGCACCATGGCGGACATCTCGCGGCACCTGATCGGGCTGCTGCTCGGCGCCGAGGAAGACTGGCCACGCGCCTTCGAGACCATCCTGCGGCGCGTGGGCGACGTGCGCACCGCGGACGGCACCACCCACTCCTTCAGCAGCGACCGGTTGCGGATCGCGCCCTTCGACCTGCTCGACCCGGTCCGCCCGGGCCTGGTGATCGACCGGCTCGCCCACTGGTACTACCACCCTCGCGAGTGGCTCAAGAAGGCCGCACTCGTGGACGGCACGTATCTGCTGAACTCACCCTTCACGTTCCAGTCGATGGAGAAGCACAGCGCCTACTGCGCGATGCTCCGGCTCGGGCTGAAGGTCCCGCGCACCGTGCTGGTGCCCTACAAGAACCCGATCGACAACGATCGCTGGGCGTACACCTCCACGCACTACAACGACCCGTTCGATCTCGACGCGATCGCCGAGGATCTCGGCTACCCGCTGTACATGAAGCCGTTCGACGGCGGTGCCTGGCGCGGCGTGTCCCGCATCGACAACGCCGAGCAGCTGCACACCGCCTACGACGAGTCGGGGCAGATGCTGATGCACCTGCAGGCGACCGTGGACTACGACGTGTTCGCGCGCGCCCTGTCCATCGGGCCGGAGACGATGGTGGTGGACTTCCGGCCCGAGCTGCCCATGCACGAGCGCTACCAGGTCAACCACGGCTTCCTCTCGCCGTCGACCGGCGCCGAGGCGGTGACCGTGAGCCGGGTGGTCAACGCCTTCTTCGGGTGGGAGTTCAACTCCGCCGAGATGCTGGTCGCAGGCACCGAGGTGTATCCGATCGACTACGCCAACGCGTGCCCGGACGTCTCGCTGACGTCGCTGCACTACTACTTCCCGTGGGCGATCACGGCGCTGGTGCGGTGGAGCGTCTACTGCCTGGCCACCGGTCGCCGTGTGAAGGCCGACCTCAGCATGGAGTCCTACTTCGCCGTGGCCGACGACGCCTCGCTCACGTACGAGGAGAAGATGGAGCGGTACCGGCGGCTCGCGGACGACTACTTCGAGACCGATCGGTACTGGGACTGGTGCGCCGAGTTCCTGCCCGACCTCGACTCACGCGTGCTCGACTGGGTGGCCTCGGCGGACTTCGACACCTTGCTGGTGGACACGGTCCGCAGCACCTACCCCGCGCACGAGCACGAGAGGTTCATCGCCCACTTCCGCGGCTTGACGGGGATGTGGGTGCGCGAGCGCCGCTGAGCGCTCACCCGACGAGCGCGGAGATCCCGAGGTAGGCGATCGTGCCCAGCACGACGGCCCAGGCGCCGACCGCGATGACGCCCCAGGCGAGCACCGCACGCTTCGGGGCACCGAAGCCGACCATGGCGGCGGCCGTCACGTGCGAGGGCAGCAGCAGCGGGCCGAGGAAGCTCACGCCGGGCACCCCGTAACGGTTGAACACCCGGCGCATCCGGGCACGCTTGGCGTCGTTCGCTGGGGCCTCGTCCTGCTCGAGAACGGCGACGCCGCCCGCGGCGGAGGAGCCGTTGCGGCGGGCGGTGACGCCCGAGCGCACGGCGGAGGTGGCGTTGACGACCACGGCGAGCGCCAGACCGTTGCCGGCGATGGCGGCGGCGATCGCGACGACCGGGTGGAGCCCGGCGGCGATCCCGAGCACGGCGCCACCCTCGGCCTCGACGTAGGGGATCGCGGCCGCGAGCATCACACCCACCCACCGCAGGACCGGGGGGAGGGACGTGGTGAATTCCTGCAAGGAGATGAGTAGGTCAGCCATGACACGAGCCTGCCCGGGCCGCCCCGCTTCCAGTAGTGCGCCCGGTCACCGATCCGCAGGAGCGCTGCACGGGTGCGGGCTGACAGATGTCACGCAGGCGAGCGGGCCGCGAGCACCCTCCAGGTCCTGTCGGCGACCTGCCGGGGGTGGCCGGCATGGAAGCCCAGCTCGGCCCGCTCGACGTCGATCGTGAAGGTGGCCTTGGTCTCCGGGCGGTCGTCGGGCGCGCGCCGCGGGTCGGGATCCACGCAGATCGAGCCCGGGGCCTCGTCGGCGAGCGCCCGCACCCTCGCCAACGGCTCACCGATCTCGACGGCGGAGCCGCGCCCACCGAGGAAGGCGAGCCGCTCGCGCGTGGTGCTGAAGGGGGTGGCGGCGACCTCGCCGGCGGCGAGCGCCGGGTCGAGGAAGTGGTTGGTGTGCAGGAGCGGCTCACCGGGTGTGGCGTGCAGTACCGCCCAGCCGACGGGGCTGAGCTCGACGCTCGCCGCAGCGGGTTCGGCCGTGACGACGGTGAGCACCGTCGAGGCACCCAGCGGCACGCTGTCGACGATCTGCAGCGCCTCCGCCAGGGTGCCGGCGCGTTCCAGGATCATCCGGGTCAGCACGTGCACGGGAACGCCGAGGCGGGACCCGTCACTGGTGTGCTGCAGGATGTTGAAGTGGACGCCCAGACCGCGGCTGTTGACGCCGATCTTGGCGACCTGGCCGAACTCGCCGAAGGTGACGATCCGGGTGCCGCCCGCGGCTGGCTGTGACCGCACCATCGTCTCGTGCGCCATCTGGCTGTACCAGTCCCACGTCTGCACGGACCGAGGTGCGCCGCCGTCGGCGGGCAGGAACACCGCCGTCGAGCACTCCTGGGTGACCGCCGCGGCGCGGGCGAGGATCTCGGTGCGCGCGTTCAGCGCCATCGCCTGCCACGGCTCGATCTGCGCGCCGCGCGCGACGCCGTCGATCTCGGCGAGGATCTCGGGGGCGTGACCGGCGACCAGCTCGCGGGTGGCCTCGGAGGTCTCTCGCACCACCACGGAGCTGACGGCGCGCCCGGCGAACAGCGCCTCGTACTCCTCGAGCGTGGCGCGCACCCGGTCGCGCCACCGGGACCCGAGCTCCTCGCCGCGGCGGGCCGGGTCGGTCTCCTCGGTGTGCCAGGTGTGGATCATGACCGGCTCACGGTGCCGACACGAGGAAGAGCTCGATGACCGGGACGGCGACGTCGGGCGCGCGGGTCGGCAGCCGCAACGTGACGGCGTCCGTCGGTGCGTCCGGGGTCATGCTGGTGTGCGGTGCGTCGGCGGCGGCTTCCTCGACGTGGATCTCCGAGCCGTCGTGGAGCAGCTGGGCATACGCGACCTTGCCCGCAAGACCGGTCAGGTGCACGTGGTTCATCGGCCAGGCGAACAGGTGCAGGTAGAGCCGGTCACCGCGGAGCGTGTAGCGGGCGTCCGGCGGGGGAGTGAAGGGGGCCGGTCCGGCGCCGCGGAAGGAACGCTCGTGGTGCCCGGTCCACTCCGCGATGCCGGCCAGGGTCCGCTGCGCGACGGGGTCGAGATCACCCCGCCCGGTCGGACCGACGTTGAGCAGCATGTTGCCGCCCTTGGAGACGCCGTCGACCAGCATCCGCACCAGCAGCTCGGGCGACTTGTGGTTGTGGTTGTCGCGGTCGTAGCCCCAGGAGCCGTTGATGGTCTGGCACGCCTCCCAGAGGATCTCGCGCCCGTTCTCGTCGATCACCGGACCGGCCGGTTGGTACTGCTCGGGCGTGGTGAGGTCGCCGGGGATGCCGAGACGGTCGTTGACGACGATCCCGGGCTGCAGCTCGCGCACCATCGCCAGCAGGGTTTCGGAGTCCCAGTCCTGCGGCCCCTTGCCCGGCAGCCCGTGACGGACACCCGGGTAGGTGAAGTCGAAGAAGAGGTAGTCGACCTGGCCGTACCGGGTGAGCAGCTCACGGACCTGGCCGTGCAGGTAGGTGCGGTACCGGTCCCAGTCGCGGCCGGCGTTGAGCGCCTCCACGTCGTCGTCGCGGCGGGGGTGCACGCCGTCGACGTGGAAGTCCGGGTGGTGCCAGTCGATCAGCGAGTGGTAGAAGCCGACCCGCAGGCCCTCGGCGCGCACGGCCTCGACGAACTCGGCCACGGCGTCGCGGCCGAACGGGGTGTTGACGCTGGTGTAGTCGGTGAGGTCGGAGTCCCACAGGCAGAAGCCGTCGTGGTGCTTGGTCGTCAGCACCACGTAGGTCATGCCGGCCGCCTTGGCGGCGCGCGCCCATGCGGCGGGGTCGTACAGGTCGGGCTCGAACCGCTCGGCGTAGCGCTCGTAGTCGGGGATGCTCATGCGTTCGTTGCTCATCACCCACTCGTGGCGTGCCGCGAGGGAGTAGAGCCCCCAGTGCACGAACATGCCGAAGCGGTCGTGGCTGAACCAGGCGTGCGGGTCGGGCGTGGCGTCGTCGCTGCTCATCGGGCACGAGCCAACACGGCGCGGCGGGTCCGGTCAACTTCACGCCGTAGGCTGGACAGGACAGAGGAGGTGCGGATGCCGGAGAAGCGTCCCGGCGGCTCGACGGGGGCCGCCGTGTTCTGGTTCGTGCTCTCGGTGGTCGTGACCCTGGTCAACCTCCGGTCCGCGACGCACGGCAGCTGGCTGGCGCTGCTGCTCGGCGGCCTGTCGCTGTTCGTGGCGCTGCGGTACGGCAAGCTCCTCCTCGAGCGCTACCGCGCCCTCAGACCTCAGCGTCGGAGCTGAGCCTGGACGTCCACGCGCTGCGTGCTGCCGTCGACCGGACCTACGGAGCCGGCCCGCTTGCGCACGTGAGCTGGCCGGACCCCCACCCGGAACACGAGGTGGCTGACGAGGAGTACTCGCGGGTGACCGACCCGGAGCGGTACCGGATCGTCGGCGCTCGCGCGGACGCCTGGGTCGAGACGCTCACGAGCCTGGGCCTGGCTGCCGCTGCCTCGGTGCCCGTGCCGACGGGATGGCGCACCAGCGCCGACGCCGCCACATTGCTGCGCCCGCACGCTCCCGGTGCGCAGCCGCTGCTGCTGGTGCTGAGCGACCTCGACGCGGTACCGGGCTGCGTCCTCACCCTCGGTGCCGGTGAGCCGCCGGTCGCTGTCGGTCATGGGGCACCCGACTGCGGTTGCGACGCCTGCGACAGCGGCTCGGAGGATCTGCTCCGTGCGCTCGACGACGAGATCCTCGCCGTCGTCGGCGGCGGCTTCGTGCACATCGAGGCTGCCGACTGGTCGCTGCAGACGACGGTCGACGGCTGGAGCGCCACCGGCCTGGGCGCGCACCCGACCGCGCACGTCGACGACCTCATCGCCCGCGCACGCGCGGGCGACGAGGTGGGACACCGGCTGCTGCTGGGAGCTGCCTGGTAGGCGGTCACTCCGCCTCGACGAGCAGCTCACCCTCGGCGCGGTGCTCGTCGCCGACCTGGAACCTCAGCTCGCCGTCGACGCCGCCGACCGCACGCAGGTCAGCCAGCACGGCCGGCAGCAGCGCCACCTCGGCCTCAGGGGCGTGCACGACGGCGGCGCTCAGGCGGGTCTTCTGGCTCACCTTGGCCTCGCTCTTGACCTTGCGCAGCGCCGCGAGAGCGGCGCCCGCGGCCGCGAGGAGGTGGGGGTCGCCGTCGGGCGCGGCCTCACGCAGCGGCGCCGAGACGGGCCAGGGTGCTCGGTGCACCGAGCCCTCGCGCCACCAGCACCAGACCTCTTCGGTGGCGAACGGCAGCACCGGGGCCAGCAGGCGCAGCACGACGTCGAGCACGAGCCCGAGCGTGGTGCGGGCCGAGGCGACGCTCGCGGGATCGAGACCGGCGTCCTCGCGACCGTAGGCGCGGTCCTTCACGAGCTCGAGGTAGTCGTCGCAGAACGTCCAGAAGAAGGTCTCGGTGACCTCGAGCGCACGGGTGTGGTCGTAGCTCTCGAGCGCGGTGGTGGCCTCGTCGACCACCGTGGCCAGCGCGGCGAGCACGGCCCTGTCGATGGGCTCGGTGACGGCGCCGCCGTCGAGCGAGACCGGCTCGTCACCGCCGAAGGAGAGCGCGAACTTGCTGGCGTTGAGGACCTTGATCGCGAGGCGGCGCCCGATCTTCATCTGGGTGGGTCGCTGCGGGTCGAACGCCGCGTCCGTTCCCAGCCGCGCCGACGCCGCCCAGTAGCGCACCGCGTCGGAGCCGTGCTGCTCCAGCAGTCCCATCGGGGTCACGACGTTGCCCTTGGACTTGCTCATCTTCTTGCGGTCCGGGTCGAGGATCCAGCCTGAGATCGCGGCGTCGGTCCACGGCAGCGAGCCGTGCTCGAGGTGGCTGCGCAGCACGGTGGCGAACAGCCAGGTGCGGATGATGTCCTGGCCCTGCGGGCGCAGGTCCATCGGGAAGATCCGACCGAACAGGTCCTCGTCCTCGAGCCAGCCGGCCACGATCTGCGGTGTCAGCGAGCTGGTGGCCCAGGTGTCCATGATGTCCAGGTCGCCGATGAAGCCGCCGGGCACGCCACGCTGGTCCTCGGTGTACCCGGCCGGCGCCTGCGAGCTCGGGTCCACGGGGAGCTGGTCCTCGGTGGGCTGGATCGGGTCGCCGAGATCGGGCTCGCCGGCCTCGTCGAGCCGGTACCAGAGCGGGATCGGGACGCCGAAGAAGCGCTGCCGGCTGATCAGCCAGTCACCGTTGAGGCCGTTGACCCAGTTCGCGTAGCGCACACCCATGAAGTCCGGGTGGAACGCGAGCTCGTCACCGCGGGCGAGCAGCTCGCCGCGGAGGTTGCGCCCGGGTGCCTCGCGGCCGCCGTTGCGGATGTACCACTGGCGGCTGGTGACGATCTCGAGCGGCTTGTCGCCCTTCTCGTAGAAGTTCGCCTTGCGCTGGGTGGGCTTGGGCTCGGCGAGCAGGTCGCCGCTCGCCATGAGCGCGTCGACGACGGCAGTGCGCGCCGAGAAGGTGGTCTTGCCCGCGAGCTCGGCGTAGGTGGCGCGGCCCGAGTCGGTGGTGATCCACTCGGGGGTGTCGGCGAGGATGCGACCGTCACGGCCGACCACCGAGCGGGTGGGCAGGTTCAGCTCGCGCCACCACGTCACGTCGGTGAGGTCGCCGAAGGTGCAGCACATCGCGATGCCGGATCCCTTGTCCTTCTCGGCGTCCGGGTGTGCCAGCACCGGGATCTCGACCCCGAACACCGGCGTCGTGACCGTGGTGCCGAAGAGCGCCTGGTAGCGCTCGTCGTCGGGGTGCGCGATCAGCGCGACACAGGCGGGGAGCAGCTCGGGCCGGGTGGTCTCGATGACCACGTTCTCACCGGCGGAGGTGTGGAACGCGACCTCGTGGAAGTGACCCGGGTAGTCGCGAGCCTCCAGCTCGGCCTGGGCGACCGCCGTCTGGAACGTGACGTCCCACAGCCCGGGTGCGTCGGCCTGGTACGCCTCGCCGCGGGCGAGGTTGCGCAGGAACGCGACCTGGGCGACCTTCTGGGCGCGCGTGCCGATGGTCTGGTAGGTCTGCGACCAGTCGACCGACAGGCCCAGGTAGCGCCAGAGCGCCTCGAACTGCTTCTCGTCCTGAGCGGTCAGCTGCTCGCACAGCTCGATGAAGTTGCGGCGGGACACCGGGACCTGGTCACCGGGCTTGACGTTCTTGCCGTCGGTCCCGTCGTGCGGCGGAGTGAAGTCCGCGACGTACGGCAGCGACGGGTCGCACCGCACGCCGTAGTAGTTCTGCACGCGACGCTCGGTGGGCAGGCCGTTGTCGTCCCAGCCCATCGGATAGAAGACTTCGCGGCCCCGCATCCGCTGGAAGCGGGCCACCACGTCGGTGTGCGTGTAGGAGAACACGTGCCCGACGTGCAGCGACCCGCTGACCGTGGGCGGCGGGGTGTCGATCGAGAAGACCTCCTCGCGCGAGCGGCTGCGGTCGAAGGTGTAGGTGCCGTGCTCGGCCCAGGTCTGGCCCCAGCGCTCCTCGAGACCCTCGAGCGCGACCTTGTCCGGCACCTGCGCCTTGCGGGTGGATGTCGGCTGGCTCGGCGTGGTGCTGGTCATGGTCGCTTCGTCTCTCGGTATCAGCGGGCCGGTCGGCCCGCGGTGCGGCTGGGGGCAGGGGTGTCCTGCGGTTCGCGAGCGCGGCCGACGGCCGGAGCGCTCAGGCGAGGGGTACGGATACTCGTACCGGTACCTCGACGCGCGTCAGCACCACCAGAGGGCGGGACGGAAGAGTCGAGATCACGGTCACAGGGTACCCACCCTGCCCGGCGCGGGCCAGCGGCGGTGGTCAGCGGGTCTGCAGCCGGTACAGCCCCGAGGTGGCGGTGATCGCGAGGGTCTTGCCCTCCGGGCCGCCGAACGCGAGGTTCGCGGTGCGCTGGGGAACGGCGACCGAGCCGAGACGCTCGCCGGGCTCGCTCGGGCCGCGCGCGGCGAACACCTGGATCCCCGAGGCGCAGGAGGTCCAGACGCGACCCTGCGGGTCGACGCGGATGCCGTCCGGCGGTCCCGGGTCGAGGCGCGCGAACGTGACCGGCTCGCCCAGGCGAGCTCCGCCGTCGAGCACCTCGAAGGCCAGGATGTGCCCGACCTCGGAGTCGGCCAGGTAGAGCACCGACTCGTCGGGGGAGAAGGCGAGCCCGTTGGGGCCCGGGTGCGGCGGGGTGACCGCGGTGGCGTTGCCGTCCGGGGTCAGCCGGTAGACGCGGCAGCCGTCCATCTCGACCGTGCCGCCGTAGCCCTCCTCGGGCTTGTCGATGCCATAGCGGGGGTCGGTGAACCAGATGGCGTCGTGGCTGTCGACGACGAGGTCGTTGGGGGAGTTGAAGCGGCGCCCCTCGTGGCGGTCGACGAGCACGTGCCAGGAGCCGTCGAGCTCGCGACGGACCACGGCGCGCTCGCCGTGACTGGCGGCGACGAGGCGACCGTGGTTGTCGACGGTGTGCCCGTTCTGGTGGTGCGAAGGTTCGAGGAGGATGCCGGCGCCCTGTTGCGGGGTCCAGACCAGCAGACGGTTGCCGACGACGTCGCTCCAGACGATCTCGTCCTCGCCGGTCCACGTGGGGCCCTCGAACCAGGTGCCGCCCTCGGCGAGGAGGTCGAGCGTGGCGCCCTCGGGGAAGAGGGATGCGAACTCGTCGTCGTGTCCCGGGGCGGGAACGAGCTCGGCGGGGGTGCTGCTCAGCACGGGAGTCGGCGTCGGTTCCACGGGGCCAGGCTATTGCTCTTCCGGGGTTGGGCCGGGCGTGCAACGCTCGGGCTCGTGCAGATGCGGTACGTGCTGGGTGCGCCCGGGGTCGGCAAGAGCACGGTGCTGCCGTTGCTGACGGAGCGGTTGCCGGGCTGGGTCGTGCTCGACTGGGACTGGCTGATGCCTGCGGCCATGGGGCTCGCAGGGCGGCCGGTCAGGGAGCACCAGGAGCTGTGGCAGCCCTATGCGGAGCTGGTTCGCTCGGTGCTCAGCGGTCTCGGGTCGGTTCCCGTGCTGCTCGCCACGGTGTGCACCCCGCAGGAGCTCGACCCCGGCCAGGGTTGGCCCACGGGGGAGTGGCTGCTGCTCGACTGCGACGACGAGGAACGGGTACGCCGGTTGTCGTCCCGAGGTGGGCCCGAGGCGGGGGTCCTCGCCGCGTTGGCCGATGCGGCTGAGTACCGCGCGCTCGGGCTGCCGTGCATCGATACCGGTCGCCGGGACGTCGCCGAGGTACTCGACGCTGTCGCGGTCTGGGCGCGCCCGCAGACGATGCCAGCAGATCGAGCGTAGGGCGGCACACGCAGACCGGTACAGCCCTGGTGCTGTGGTGGGACCGCGCGGGTCCGGGCGGTAGTGGACGTTCCTTGGGCCTCGCGTGGACGCCGTGAGTCGTGGAGGGCAAGCCTGCGTCGACGTCAGGACCTGGTGGCAGCGCCTGATGTCGCGCCTCCGACAGCCCAGTGTCCTGACTCCGACAAGCCCGGTGTCCTGACTCCGACAAGCCCGGTATCCCCGCCGCTTGATGGCTCGCAAGCCTCAGGTCTCTGCTACTGCCTGGTGGTCTGGCTCCGGCAGCCCGGTGCCCGATCGTGGACAGCCCGATGTCTCCGCCTCGGTGGGTTGGCGGGGTTCGGGGCGGGTGGTTCAGAAGGGTGGTGGACCGAGGTCGTCGAGAGTGCCGCGACCCTCGACGCTGTCCATGGAGTTCAGCTTCGCGAGCCCGTCGAGGGCGTCCAGTCCGGGGATGCCTCGCCGGCGGGCACCAGCGGCTGTGGTGGTCTCGACCTGGTGGCCGGCTTCATCGCCGCCGCAGTCGTCGTCGGTGTGTGGTCGGTGGCGTGCTTGGTGTCGGGTGAGGTAGTCGACGGTGCCGTCGCGGTTGCGGCGGATGCGTAGGCCGTGCGGGGTGCGCCACAGCACCGCCCCGTTGGTCAGGATCAGGTAGCGGAACCCGTGGTGGGTCTTGAGGTTGTGGTGGCGTTGACACAACAACCGCAGGTTCGTGGTCTCGGTCCGGCCACCGGCCTCAGGGTTGGCGTGGTCGTAAGGTTCGACGTGATCGTCCTGGCAGTACAGGGCCTTGGCGCGGCAGTTGGGGAAGACGCAGGTGCCATCACGTAACCGGAGCTGTTCCTTGATCCGTCCCGGGACCTCATAGGAGTCGGCCTGCTGGTAGCCGTTCAGGTCCAGCACCGGCCGCACCGCAACCCGGGTACCCGGATCGGCGCACCAGGCCCGGATCGTCTGGGCGGTGATCGGGGTCGCGGTGTTCTCCACCCGCCCCACCCACACCGGCACCCGCCACCCCTCGCCGTTGACACCGCAACCCGCGCCGTCGCCACCACCGGCAGCGCTGTCGCTATGGGGAGCAGCACCGCCGTCCGCGGCGGCAGCGCCGCCACCGCTGCGGCCGCTGGCGCCGGGTTGCCCGGTGTTGGCGGGGCCGCGGCTGAGCATGTCGTAGATCGCGGCATCGGTCAGGTGCACGTAGAGCACCACCTGCCGCCGGGACCGCACGCGCACCCCACCGTGGCCACCAGTACCGGCGTCGCAGGCCTGGCCGTCGGCGTGGTCGGCGTGGTCGTCGCTGCTGCTGCCGGTGACTGGTTGACCTTGGAAGGTCAGGTGTTCGCGGGCGAGCTCGCCCAGGGCGCGGGCGCGGCGCACGTTCAACGGGTCGGCTGATCCCCACGCGGCCAGCTGCTGCGCCGAGTGCGACAGCGCCGCCTCCAGATCCAACGCATCCGGCAGATCCACCCAGCCACTGACCTCGGTCAACCCGGCGATACCGGTCTGGTCCAGGCGGATCTGCACCCCCCGCTGCTCGGCCCGCTCGGCCGCCACCTGCTCGGCCAGCTCGCTGTCATGACGGGCCATCGCGGTCGCGATCAACCCCTCCAGCTGATGGCCACTGACCCGGTCCGCCGCCGCAGCGATCTCACGATCCACGAACCCCGCCGCCAGCCTGCTCAACCCGCCAGTGGCCTGCGCGATCCGACGCGCCCGCCACGGCTTGACCTCACCAGCCAGCACCCGAG
>NZ_WNXY01000011.1 GCF_009733815.1 Pseudactinotalea suaedae | reverse complement strand
ATCCGCATGAGTCCGCGGCTGCGGGGTGTTGTCGGTGGCCGGTGATCTACTTTCCGTATGGATGTTCTGCCTCTGGGTCTGACCGGTGACGGGGCGCTACGCGCTGCCGTCGCGGCCGGTCGTGAGGTGACCCGGATGGAAGGTGTCCAGCTCGATCACCTGGCCCAGTACCTGGGTGAGGTCGCCGATGCCTGGGAGCCGCCGGTGTGGTTGCGACCCGGCGCGGAGCAGGCGATCCAGCTCGGCGGGTCCGGGACGCCGCTGGTGCCCGAGTTCGCGGTCTGTGAGGTCGCTGCCGCGTTGGGATTGACCCAGCCCGCAGCGACCCTGTTGTGCGCCGATGTGCTGGACCTGGCCTACCGGTTGCGGCGGGTGGCCGTCTCGGTCCGCTCGGGCGTGCTGTCGATGGGGCGGGCCAGGGTGATCGCCCGCCGCACCCGCGACCTCACCGTGGCGCAGGCCGAGCTGGTGCAGGAACGGCTGCTGCAGCCCCGGCAGAGTGGGCGGGGTCCGGAGCCGATGGCGGCGCTGGTGCCGATGAGCCGGCTACGGACCATGATCGACCAGGCCGTGGTCACCGTGCGGGGTCCGGACAGTGAGGCCGAGGCCCAACGCCGGGTCGCGGAGTCCCTGTACGTGCAGGTCACCCACGAGGCGCCGGGTGCGACCGATCTGGCTGCCCGCCTCACGACCGCTGACGCGGCCCGGCTGGATCGGCGTCTGAATGAGGTCGCCGGCTGGCTGACCCAGGTCGGTGACACCCGCCCCAAGCCGGTGCTCCGCGCGGTCGCGCTGGCGTTGCTGGCCGACCCCGCACTCCTGCAAGCCCTCTCCGACCTACACACCTCACTGGCAGAGGTCGGTAAAGACATCCCGGCGACCGCGCGAACGGACCCCGCTCCCACGCCACCCGCCCCCGCATCACATCCAGCCGCGCTCACGCCCGAAGACACTCCCGCGGACTCCGCACTGCTTCCTCCCCCAGCACCGCCCGCCGCGCACACCACGCCGGGCGAGTCCGCGCCCGCGGCTGATCCGCCCGAAGAGACGGCAGCGCAGCTTCCCGGTCGACCCGAAGCGGCGGGGATCGCTGGCCTGCCCGCGGGCGTGCTGGAGAAGTTCGCGAAGCTGACCTCCACGGTGCTCTACGTGCACCTGGACCGGGGGTCAGGGACCTGGTGCGAGGAGAACGCCGGTGTGCTGACCAAGGACCAGGCCCGCCAGATCGTGGGCCACGCCAACGTGACTGTCCGCCCGGTGCTGGATTTGGCCGAGGAGCTCACCGACACCGGCTACGTCGCCCCACCCCGGCTGAAGGAACAGCTCGCACTGCTGAACGCCGGCTACTGCACCTTCCCGCACTGCCACCGCCGCGCCCGCGCGGGCGATGTCGACCACCAGCTCCCCGCCGCCAGCAACGGCGCCACCCGCTCCGGCAACACCCACCGGCTGTGCCGCAAGCACCACCGAGCCAAAGACCAAGGCCGCTGGCGCGTCGTCGAACCCGCACCAGGCCTGTGGATCTGGGCCTCACCTGCCGGCGCCATCTACCTCGTCAGCAACGGCATCACCCGAACCCTCAACGGCATCTTCACAGCCCGAGGTCTCGACGCACCTAGTTCCGAGCGCGGGGGCGAAGCTACGCCTGACGACGCCGCCGTGACGGCACCGTACCGAGCGGCAGGCGCCACAGGTACGGCAGGTGCGGCAGGTACGGCAGGTGTGTCGGGTACGGCAACTGCGTCGGGTACGGCAACTGCGTCGGGTACGGCAAGCGTGCGTGCCTACGACCCGCGCACGCTGGACACCCCCACCGACGGCCAGTCCTGGAAACCCGTCTGGGACCCGTGGAACGACTGGGACCCTCTGACCCAGACCGAGCACGAGCTCACCTACGGCTTCATCAACGCCAGCTGACCGCCGAGGCCCTCAGCCCGAACGCCTCAGCCCGAACGCCTCAACCGTGCACAGCGAGGAACTCGTCGACCTCGGCGGCGGTCGGGGCGGTGTCGGGGCCGCGGCGGGTCACCTTGATCGCCCCCGCGGCGTTGGCGCGGGTAGCGGCGGTCGGCCAGTCCGTCCCCCGCGCGATCTCGGCCACGAGCACGCCGGTGTGGGTGTCGCCGGCGCCGTTGGTGTCGACCGGTCGCTGCGCGAACCCGGGGTGGCGCGCGGTCACGCCATCTCGGTGCACCACGCACCCGGCGGGGCCGTCGCGCACCACGACGACCGCCGACTCGGGCAGCACGCCGGCCACGGCCGCCGCGGACTCGGCGATCGGCAGCACCTCCTGCGCCGTCGAACGGCTCGGAGCACCTGAGGCCAGCCGTGCCAGACCGTCGGCCTCGTCGGCGTTCCCCGTCCACACCGTGCACAGCGCCAGCATGCGCCCAAGGGTGCCGTCGTCGAGATCGGCGAACGGCGCGCCGGGATCGAGAACGATCGCGACGCCGTCGGGCAGCGACTCCAGCCACTCCAGCAGCGGGTCCCGGGTGGGACCGACGAGCGTGTACCCGCTCACGCACACGACGTCGCCCGGTACCGGGGCGGACCTCGCCAGGCTCGCCACGCTGATCTGTCGCTCCGCGCCCTGCGCCGTGATGAAGGTGCGTTCGGCGCTCGGCTCGAGCAGCACGAGGCAGACCCCGGTGTCGAGGTCGGGCACCGGTGGCGAGCTCACACTCACGCCGGCCTCGGCGAGCACGCTCCGGATCAGGTCTCCGTTGGGCCCGGTGCCGATGCTCCCGGCGTGCACGCACGCCGCTCCCGACCGAGCCGCCGCCAGCAGCACGTTCACGGCGCTCGCCGCGTACCGGGCTCGCCCGGTCGGCACCACGTTGCCACCGCGCGGCGGCAACGACGGCACCTCGAGGACCTCGTCGACCAGCGCCTGGGCGGTATGGATCACGCGCGGAGCACCGATGCCCGTCATGACGCCCTACCGTAGGGGAGGCGGATCCGTTCGCCTCGCGACCGCAGACGCGACGTCGCGGACGTGAGACCGAGCCGGCCCGGCCCGCGAGGCGGCTCCCCCGCGACATAGAATCCGCAGGGTCCGCCGAGCCGCCTGGCCCGGACCCTCCACGGCCTGATCGCCACCCTCTCGAGGCCCACTGTGACCAGCACCTTCGTACGCCCCGACGCCACCGACGCCCTCACCGCGCTGCTGCGCGAGCGCGTCCTCGTGCTCGACGGCGCGATGGGCACCATGATCCAGCGGCACGGCCTGAGCGAGGACGACTACCGCGGTGACCGGTTCGCGGACTGGCCGAGCGACCTCAAAGGCAACAACGACCTGCTGGTCCTCTCGCAGCCGGAGATCATCCGCGGGATCCACCGTGAGTATCTCGACGCCGGCGCCGACCTCGTCGAGACCAACACCTTCAACGCCCAGCGCATCTCGATGGTCGACTACGGCATGGAGGACCTCGCGCTCGAGATGAACGTGGCGGCCGCGCGCCTGGCGCGCGAGGCCGCCGACGAGGCCGAGGCCGCCGACGGCCGCCCCCGGTTCGTGGCCGGCGCGCTCGGCCCCACCAACCGGACCGCGTCGATCTCGCCCGACGTCAACGACCCCGGCGCCCGCAACGTCACCTTCGACGAGCTCGTGTCCGCCTACCTGGAGCAGGCCGGCGGCCTGGTCGACGGCGGCGCCGACCTGCTGCTCGTGGAGACGATCTTCGACACCCTCAACGCCAAGGCCGCGATCTTCGCGCTGCAGACCCTGTTCGAGGAGCGCGGCCGACGCTGGCCGATCATCATCTCGGGCACGATCACGGACGCCTCCGGCCGCACCCTGTCGGGCCAGGTGACCGAGGCGTTCTGGAACTCCGTCCGCCACGCCCGACCCCTCGCCGTCGGCCTCAACTGCGCCCTGGGCGCGGACGAGATGCGGCCTTACCTGGCCGAGCTCGGCCGGGTCGCGGACACCTTCGTCTCCTGCTACCCCAACGCCGGCCTGCCCAACGCGTTCGGGGAGTACGACGTCACGCCCGAGGCGATGTCGGCCACCGTGGGCGAGTTCGGCGAGGCCGGGCTCGTCAACATCCTCGGCGGCTGCTGCGGCACCACGCCCGATCACATCGCCGGGTTCGCGCGCGCCGTGCAGCACGCCGCACCGCGGGTGCCGCCCCAGGTGGAGCCTGCGCTGCGGCTCTCGGGACTCGAGCCCCTGGCGGTGACCTCGGACTCGCTGTTCCTCAACGTCGGCGAGCGCACCAACATCACCGGCTCCGCCCGGTTCCGCCGCTTGATTCGCGACGGCGACTACTCCGCCGCGCTGGCGGTCGCCCGCCAGCAGGTCGAGTCGGGCGCCCAGGTCATCGACATCAACATGGACGAGGGGATGATCGACGGCGTCGCGGCCATGGACCGCTTCACCAAGCTGATCGCCTCCGAGCCGGACATCTCCCGCGTACCCGTGATGGTCGACTCCTCCAAGTGGGAGGTGATCGAGGCCGGGCTGAAGTGCGTGCAGGGCAAGCCGATCGTCAACTCGATCTCCATGAAGGAGGGCGAGCAGGCCTTCATCGAACAGGCGCGGCTGTGCATGAAGTACGGGGCCGCCGCCGTCGTCATGGCCTTCGACGAGGACGGCCAGGCCGACAACCTCCAGCGCCGCCAGGAGATCTGCGCACGCGCCTACCGGATCCTGACCGAGGAGGTCGGGTTCCCGGCCGAGGACATCATCTTCGACCCCAACGTGTTCGCGGTCGCCACCGGCATCGAGGAGCACGCCCGGTACGGGCTGGACTTCATCGACGCCACCCGGTGGATCAAGGAGAACCTCCCGGGCGCGCTGGTCTCCGGCGGGGTCTCCAACGTCTCGTTCTCCTTCCGCGGCAACAACGAGGTGCGCGAGGCCATCCACGCGGTGTTCCTGTTCCACGCGCTCGCTGCGGGCATGGACATGGGCATCGTCAACGCGGGCGCCCTCGCGGTCTACGACGAGATCGACCCGCCGCTGCGCGAGCGCATCGAGGACGTCGTCCTCGCACGCCGCCCGGACGCCGCCGAGCGGCTGCTCGAGATCGCGGCCGACTACGCGGGCACGGGTGAGGCCGCCGAGGTCGCGACCGAGGTCTGGCGCGGGCTTCCGGTGCGCGAGCGCATCACGCACGCCCTGGTGAAGGGCATCGACGACCACGTCGTCGAGGACACCGAGGAGCTGCGGCAGACGCTCGCCGCGGAGGGCCGCCGCCCGCTCGAGGTGATCGAGGGCCCGCTGATGGACGGCATGGGCGTGGTCGGTGACCTCTTCGGCGCCGGCAAGATGTTCCTGCCGCAGGTGGTGAAGTCGGCGCGCGTGATGAAGAAGGCGGTCGCGCACCTCATCCCCTACATCGAGGCCGAGAAGTCCGGCGAAGCACTCGCCAAGGGCAAGATCGTGATGGCCACGGTCAAGGGCGACGTCCACGACATCGGCAAGAACATCGTCGGCGTGGTGCTGCAGTGCAACAACTACGAGGTCATCGATCTCGGTGTGATGGTGCCGGCGCAGAAGATCCTGGACACCGCGCGCGAGGTGGGCGCGGACGTCATCGGGCTGTCCGGGCTGATCACGCCGTCGCTCGACGAGATGGTCAACGTGGCCTCGGAGATGCAGCGCCAGGGCTTCACGATCCCGCTGCTGATCGGCGGCGCGACGACCTCACGCGCACACACCGCCGTCAAGATCTCACCCACCTACGACCACCCGGTGGTGTGGGTGAAGGACGCGTCCCGTTCGGTGCCGGTGGTGGCGTCGCTGCTCTCGGACGAGCGGCGCGGCCCGCTGATGGCCGAGGTCGAGCGCGACTACGAGGCGCTGCGCACACGGCACGCCGCGAAGAGCGACGACCGCCCGATCGTGAGCCTGGAGGTGGCCCGCGAGCGGCGCACCCCGATCACGTGGGAGGGCTACCGGCCGCCCGTGCCCCAGCAGCTCGGCCGGCAGCTGCTGGTCGACTACCCGCTCGAGGAGCTCCGCGAGTACATCGACTGGAGCCCGTTCTTCTCCTCGTGGGAGCTGCGCGGCCGGTTCCCGGACATCCTCAACAACCCTGCGACGGCGGAGGCCGCGCGTCGGTTGTGGCAGGACGCCCAGGACATGCTCGATCGGATGATCGCCGAGCGCTGGATCCGTGCGAGCGGTGTGGTCGGGCTCTTCCCCGCCAACGCCGTCGGGGACGACGTCGTCGTCTACACCGACGAGACGCGGACCGAGGTGCTGCAGACGCTGCACCACCTGCGCCAGCAGGGCGAGCATCGCGACGGCGTGCCGAACCGGTGCCTGTCGGACTACGTGGCCCCGGCCTCCTCGGGCATCGCCGACTACGTCGGCGCGTTCGCCGTGACGGCGGGGCTCGGCGCCGCGGAGAAGGTCGCCCAGTTCCGTGACGAGCTCGACGACTACTCCGCGATCCTGCTGGAGTCGCTCGCCGACCGGCTGGCGGAGGCGTTCGCAGAGCGGCTGCACCAGCGCGTGCGCAAGGAGTTCTGGGGCTACGCCGCGGACGAGCACCTCGACAACGCCGCGCTCATCGGCGAGACCTACCAGGGCATCCGCCCCGCCCCCGGCTACCCCGCCTGCCCCGAGCACACCGAGAAGGAAGCGATCTGGGACCTCCTCGACGTGCAGGCCACCACCGGCATCGAGCTCACCGAGTCGATGGCGATGTGGCCCGGCGCCTCGGTCAGCGGCTTCTACTTCTCGCACCCGGAGTCGCGCTACTTCGTCGTCGGGCGCCTCGGACGCGACCAGGTCGCCGAGTACGCCGACCGCAAGGGCTGGCCCCTCGCCGTCGCCGAGAAGTGGCTGACACCGAACCTCGGGTACGACCCGGAGGACTGAGGTTCCGCTCCTCACGATCCGTCGTCGCCCGCCACGTGGCACAGTGGACCGCGACACCGGGAGGTGACGCATGACCGAGCCCACGGCGGCACTCGGGGTGTACTCCGAGGTGGGTCGGCTGCGCAAGGTGCTGGTCTGCTCGCCCGGGCTGGCGCACGAGCGGCTCACCCCGACCACGTCCTCCGCGCTGCTGTTCGACGACGTGATGTGGGTCGAGACCGCCCAGCGCGATCACGCCGACTTCGTGGACGCGCTGACCGACCGCGGCGTCGAGGTCGTCGAGCTACACGACCTGCTGGCCGAGACGCTCGCGCTCCCCGAGGCGCGCTCCTGGCTGCTCGATCGCCGCGTGATCGCCAACCGCGTGGGGCTGGGGCTCGTCGAGGGCACCCGCGCCTACCTCGACTCGCTGACCCCGGTCCAGCTCGCCCGCTACCTCATCGGCGGCCTCACCACCCAGGACCTGCCGAGCGAGTACCGCACCCCGCACGTGGCGCTCGCGGAGTTCTCGCGCGGCGACCGGGACTACCTGATCCCGCCCCTGCCGAACACCCTCTACACGCGCGACACCACCTGCTGGATCTACGGCGGCGTCACCCTCAACCCGCTGTACTGGCCGGCCCGCCACGACGAGACCCTGCTGATGCAGGCGATCTACCGGTTCCACCCCGACTACTCCCGCGCCCACGTCTGGTGGGGCGACGCCGAGAAGGACTGGGGGCAGGCCAGCCTCGAGGGCGGGGACGTGATGGCCGTGGGCGACGGCGTCGTGCTCGTCGGGATGAGCGAGCGCACCTCGCGCCAGGCGATCACCCAGCTCGCCAAGGCCCTGTTCGACGGCGGAGCGGCGCGACAAGTCGTCGTCGCCGCGATGCCGCGGCTCCGGGCGGCGATGCACCTCGACACCGTGTTCACGTTCGCCGACCGCGACCTGGTCACCGTGCACCCCGCGATCGTCGACCGGGTGCGGACGTTCTCGCTGCGACCCGACGACCGCGCACCCGGGATCGAGATCACCGACGAGGGCGACGCCCGGTTCGTCGACGTGGTCGCGCACGCGATTGGGCTGCCGCGGCTGCGCGTGGTGGCGACCGCGGGTGACGAGTACGCCTCCGAGCGGCAGCAGTGGGACAGCGGCAACAACGCGGTCGCGGTCGAGCCGGGCGTGGTGTTCACCTACGACCGCAACACGCTCACCAACGCCGCGCTGCGCGACGCCGGCGTCGAGGTCGTCACGATCGTGGGCGCCGAGCTCGGCCGCGGTCGCGGTGGCGGCCACTGCATGACCTGCCCGTTGGTGCGCGACCCGGTCTGAACGGCCCCAGGCGAACGAGGCGGGTGTGGCAGACGAGACGAGCAGCAGGCGCGCGGTCGCGACCCGCTGGGCGCCCCTGCTCGCGGCGCTGGTGTTCCTCGTGGGCATCAACCTGCGGCCCGCGGTCACCTCGGTGGGGCCGGTGCTGCCCCGGATCGGCTCCGACCTCGGGCTGAGCGAGCCGGTGCAGGGCCTGCTCGGGTCGCTCCCGGTGCTCGCGTTCGCCGTCGGGTCGCCGCTGGTGCACCGGCTCACCCGCCGGACCGGCGTCGACGGCGCGCTGCTGCTCGCGCTCGTGCTGATCGCCGCAGGCATCGCGCTGCGCTCCTTCACCGGGCTGCCGGGCCTGTGGATCGGCACCGTGGTCGCAGGCCTGGCGATCGCGATCGGGAACGTGCTGGTGCCCGTCGTTGTGCGCCGGGACTACCGCACCCGGGTGGCGGCCGCGACCGGGGTGTTCACGATGTTCTTGACGCTCGGCGCGGCGACCGCGTCGGGCACCGCGGTCCCGCTCGCCGAGGCGTGGGGGTGGCGCGGCGGGCTGGCGTTCTGGGCGATCCCACCGTTGGTCATCGGCGTCGTGTGGGCGCTGCGGATCCGGGTGTCGCCCTCGCCTCCCAGCCCGCTGCCGCAGCCGGGCGAGCCGACCACCAGCGTCTGGCGCCAGCCCACCGCCTGGCTCGTCACCGCGTTCATGGGGCTGCAGTCCACGGCCTTCTACGTCCTCGTGACCTGGTTGCCCACGATCGAGGCGGCGGCCGGTGTTCCCGAGACCACCGCGGGTGTGCACCTGTCGATCTACCAGCTGATCGGGACGGTCAGCGGCATGACGATCCCGCTGCTGATGCGGCGGCGGGGCTCGGTGGTGCGCGCTGCGGTCACGGCGAGCGTGCCGATGGTCGTGGCCGTGGTCGGGATGCTCACGTTCCCGAACCTCCCGGTGCTGTGGGTGCTGGTCGCCGGTCTCAGCTCCGGCGCCTCGCTCGTGGTCGCACTGACCCTGATCGGCCTGCGCGGCCGCAGCCATGCCGAGACCACGCAGCTCTCGGGCATGGCGCAGGCGGTCGGGTACTCCCTGGCCGCGGCCGGCCCGGTGGCGGCGGGCTGGCTCGCGCAGGTCAGCGGCGCCTGGCGGGCACCGCTGGTGATGGTCGCCGTGCTGGCATGCCTGCAGACCCTCGCCGCCGTGCTGGCGGGCCGTGACCGGCCCGCACCGGTGCCTGCGCTCGATCGGTCAGACTGAGGCCATGGTGGAGAAGAGCCTCTGGACGCAGCAGGTCGAGAAGAACCCGGAGCACTCGCACTGGTACATCCAGCGCTTCCGGGACATGGCGGCCGCCGGGCAGGACCTGCACGGTGAGGCACGGTTCGTCGACGCGATGGTGCCGCGCGGCTCGCGGATCCTCGACGCCGGGTGCGGCCCGGGCCGGCTGGGTGGCGAGCTGGCGCGACGCGGGCACGCCGTGGTGGGCGTCGACGTCGACCCGGTCCTGATCGAGGCGGCGAAGGCCGACCACCCGGGCGCCACCTGGCTCGTGCAGGACCTCGCCGAGCTCGATCTGGCGACCGCCGGGGTGACCGAGCCGTTCGACGTGATCGTCTCCGCCGGCAACGTGATGACGTTCCTCGCGCCCAGCACGCGCCGGCTCGTGCTCGGCAACCTGGCCGGCGCCCTGGCCGACGGCGGTCGTCTCGTCGCCGGCTTCGGTGCCGGTCGCGGGTACTCCGCCGAGGACTTCTTCGCCGACACCCGCACCGCGGGCCTGGCGCTCGACGTCGCGCTTGCGACCTGGGACCTGCGCCCGTGGGAGCCGGACTCGGACTTCCTCGTCGCGGTGCTGCGGCGGGCGTGAGGCGTCAGGCCGGCGGACCGCTGACGGCGTAGGGCTCACCGGCGCGCAGCTCGATCCGCTGCCCGTGGCCGCCCCCGACGGCGACCACCACCGATGTGTCGCGGTCCGCCGTCAGCGTGCCGGCGCTCAGCTCCCCGTCCGCCCAGGTGAGGTCGACCCGGACACCACCGCGAGCGCGCAGCCCGCGGACCGAGCCGGTCTGCCAGCGCGAGGGCAGCGCGGGCAGCAGCCGGATCACCTCCGTGTGCGACTGGAGCAACATCTCGGCGATCCCCGCGGTGACGCCGAAGTTGCCGTCGATCTGGAACAGGGACGGCGGGTGCAGGCAGAACAGGTTCTCCGCGACCGACTCGCGCAGCATGATGTCGAGGCTCGCCAGCGCCGCCTCGCCGTCGCCGAGACGCGCCCACAGCGCCACCAGCCAGGCGCGGCTCCAACCGGTGTGGCCGCCGCCCGCGGCCAGCCGCGCACGCAACGAGGCGCGTGCGGCCTCCGCCAGCTCCGGCGTCGACCAGGGGTCGATCTCGCTCCCGGGGAAGAGGCCGTACAGGTGTGACACGTGGCGGTGCCCGGGCTCGGCCTCGCCGCGGGGCGTGGCCCACTCCAGCAGCCGGCCGTCGTCGCCGACCGGGACGGGCGGCAGCTGACCGGCGGCCTCGCGGGCCGCCGTGGCGACCGGGTCATCGGCGCGGCCCAGCCGCTGCGCGGCGTGCTCGAGGTTGCGGAACAGCTCGCGGACCAGCCACAGGTCCATCGTGACCATGGCGTCGACGGCGGCGACGCGGCCGCGGTCGTCGATGAAGCTGTTCTCGGGCGAGGTCGACGGCGCCGTGACCAGCCTGCCCTCGGCGGTACCCGGTCGTGGGTCGGGGACCATGAGGTGCAGCACGAACTCGGTCGCGCCGCGCAGCACCGGCCACACGACGTCGGCCAGGAAGGTCTCGTCGGGACCGAACCTCTCGTGCTCGACCAGGTGCGCGGACAGCCACACGCCGCCCATCGGCCAGAGCGCGAACGACGGCGCACCCTCGCCCGCACCCACGGGCCAGCTGGTCCGCCACAAGTCGACGTTGTGATGGGTCACCCAACCGGGCGCGTCGTAGATCTCGCGCGCCGTCGTCGAGCCCGACTCGACCAGCGAGGTGACGAGGTCCACGAGCGGCTCGTGGCACTCGGCGAGCGCCGTCGTCTCCGCGGGCCAGTAGTTCATCTCCGTGTTGATGTTCACGGTCCAGTCCGAGCACCACGGGGGCCGCCGCATCTCGTTCCAGATCCCCTGCAGGTTCGCCGCCTGCGTGCCCGGTCGCGACGACCCGGCCAGCAGGTACCGGCCCAGGTCGAAGAGCCGCTCGATCAGCTCGTCGTCGGTGCCGCCCGCCTGCACCTCGGCGAGCCGCTGGTCGAGCGGTGCGCGATCGGCCGCCGGTGCTGCGACCTGCAGGACCACGCGGTCCTGCAGCGCGGCGTGATCGGTCACGCTGCGCTCGCGCAGCTCGTCCCACCCGGTGCGGGCGACCTCGAGTGCCTCCTCGACCGCCCTGGCGACCACGGCGTCGTGGTCCTGGCCGGGCGCGGTGCGCCAGTCGACGAACGAGTCGGCCGCGGTGAGCACCAGCGTGACCGCGCGTGCGCCCCGGACGACCAGACCCCCGTCGGCGATCTCCACCAGCCCGCCCTCGGCGACCGCGGCGAGCGCCATCGCGAAGACGATGCCCTCGCCGTCGGCATAGCGCACCGGCTCCGCGCCGTTCGCGAATTCCGGCACGACCGCCGCCGGCGCCCGCCCGGCCAGGGCGACCAGCGAGTCGTGTTCGCCGTGAGCCAGCGTGGGGTGGGGAGTCCGCAGTCGTGCGGTGAGGTCGAGCGGTCCGCCCTCCTGCTCGACCCTCACCACGATCGCTCCGTCGACGGCGGAGGCCAGCACGTGCTGACGCCGGAGAAGGCCCTCGGTCCGGAGGGTCGACGTCGCCACCCCGGTCGAGAGGTCGAGCTCGCGCTCGTACTCGGCACCGGGCAGCGGCGCGAGGTCCAGCAGCAGGTCTCCCAGCGGCTGGTAGGACTCGGCGTCGGGGCCCTGCAGGGCGATCGAGACCTCCCCGGCGGCGACGGGGTCCTGCTCCTCGAGCAGCAGCCGGCGGACCTCGGCCACCGTGCTGGGCCCGTCGGTGACGCCGCTGCCGTGCGGTCCACCCGACCAGAGGGTGTCGAGATTCAGCGCGATCCGCTCGTGCTCGGGGTCGCCGAGCACCATGGCTCCCAGCCGGCCGTTGCCGACGGGCAGCGCCTGCATCCACTGCGTCGCGGGGGTCTCGAACCGCAGGGTGCGTCGGGCAGTGCTGGTCATCGTGAGCTGCTGCTTCCTCTGGTCGGGTGGTGCCGTCGCGGTCGGGCGCCTCAGGCCGTCAGCCTGCCAGGCTCGCGTCGTAGGCCTGCTGGTAGATCTCGAGGTAGCGCGGGAGGCCGAGGCCGTCGAAGCCTTGCACATAGGCGTCCCACGCGGCGTCGTCGGTGATGTCCCGCTGACCGGTGACGAACTCGACGTTCGTCTGCGAGATGTAGCTCTCGATGTTGGTCTGCAGCGTGGCGAGCTCGTTGGAGAGTGAGCCGTCGACCCACAGGTTCCAGTACGGGAGCACCTGATCCATCGGGGCGGCGTCCTCGTACAGCTGCGTGGCCTCGAACAGCCTGCGCTCGTAGCCGTCAGCGAGGTAGACGTCCTCCGGCTGCACCTCGGAGTTGCGCCACTCGGCCGGCGAGTAGAGCTGGGCGTTCGAGCCCCAGGCCCCGTTGACGCTGTCCGGGTTGTCCGGATCGGTCGCGATGCGGGCGAGGGTCGGCTCGAGCGCGGAGTCCAGCGCCACCTCGCCCGGCTCGGGCAGCCGCCAGCCCACGCCCTCGGGACCGAACTGGCCGAGGGCGTGGCCCTCGAACGAGTACAGGATGTCGGCGAGCTGGATGGCCGCGACCTGCTCGGCCTCGGTGGCCTGCGCGGTGATCGCGAACATCGCACCGGGCGAGCTCGGGAAGCTGTAGGTGGTGAACTGGTCGCCGTTGGGCCCGACCAGCGGAGGCGCGGCGTCGTAGATCGTGTGGCGCGGGTTGTCGTCGCTCAGCTCCACGCACACGGCGGGGTGCAGCGCGGTGCAACCGCCCATGATCACGGCGTCGGCGTTGTTGCCCTTCGCCTGCATGGCCTCGACGTTCTGGGTGAATGCCGCCTGGTCGATCAGGCCGTCCGCATACAGCTCCGAGACGTACTGCAGACCCTGCCGCCACTCGTCGGTGACCGCCTGGGCGACGACCTCGTCGCCGTCGAGCCCGAGCGAGAGGTCGGTGACCTCACCGCCGAGCGGGTCGTACTCGAAGGCGTTCATGAAGTACGGGATCAGGCTGTTGAGCCCCGCGCTGCCGGTGACGCCGATCTCGTCGGCCTGGCCGTTGCCGTTCGGGTCCTCGGTGACGAACGCGGCGAGGACCTCGCGCATCTCCTCGGTCGTGGTCGGCATCTCGAGCCCGAGGGTGTCCAACCAGTCGGTGTTGATCCACAGCTTCGCCTGGTAGGTGCAGTGGAAGCAGTCGTTCCACTGCGGCAGGCCGTAGATGTTGCCGTCGGGGGCGGTGGCCAGGTCCTCGTACTCCGGGTGGTCCTCGAACGCCTGCTGGATGTTCGGGGCGTGCTCCTCGATCAGGTCGTTGAGCGGCAGCAGCACGCCCTGCGAGCTGAGGTTGAGCAGCTCGGTCTGGGTGAACTGGTCCACCCAGGAGACGAGCATGTACACGTCGGGGAGGTCACCGCTCGCGAGCGAGATCTGCCGAGCCTCGCTGGCGGCGGTGGCGTCATAGGTGGTGGTCTGGAACTCGATCTCGATGTCCAGCTGCTCACGGACGTGGTCGGTGAACCGGTTGGTGTCCAGGTCCTGGTCGGTGCCTTGCATCGTGAAGATGGTCAGCGTGGTGGGACCGTCGGCCTCGGGTTCGTCCTGGCCGCCGCTGCACGCGGCGACGGCGACGATGCTGGCTGCGGCGAGCACCGCCGTCGCCGCTCGCCTTCTGGTGGTCACGGGCATGTCGAGCCTCTCTACTCGCTTACCTTCTGGATCGGCCGCGAGGCGGCCGTCCGGTCCTGCCGCGCTGATGCGCGGCCGGGGTCTGTGGGGCTCATCCCTTCACCGACCCGACCATCACGCCCTTGTTGAAGTGGCGCGCGACGAACGGGTAGATCAGCAGCACCGGCACGGTGGAGACCACGATCAGTGAGAACTTCACGAGGTTCGCGAGCTGTTGTCGCTCGACCGCGTCGGTCGTGCTCATGCCGCCGCTGGCGCCGTTGAGGATGAGGATGTTGCGCAGCACGATCTGCAACGGCTGCAGGTCGGAGTCGCGGATGTACAGGAGCGCGTCGAAGTAGGAGTTCCACTGGTAGATCGCGTACATCAGCGCGATCACCGCGAGCAGCGGCTTCGAGAGCGGCAGCACGATCGACCAGAGCACCCGCAGGTCGCGGGCGCCGTCGAGCTGTGCCGCCTCGGTGAGCTCGTCGGGGATCGACGTGCGGAAGAACGAGCGCGCGATGATCACCTGCCAGACGCCAATCGCCTGCGGGATCAGCAACGCCCACCGGGTGTCGAGCATCCCCAGCGACTGCACCACCAGGTACGTGGGGATCAGGCCACCGGAGAACAGCATCGTGAAGACGATGAGCATCGTGATCACGTTGCGGCCGAACAGGTCCTTGCGGGAGAGCGGGTAGGCGATCGCGACGGTCAACGTGACGCTGATGAGGGTGCCGACCACGGCGTAGAAGATCGAGTTGGCGTATCCGGTGAGGATCTGGGGGTCGCTGAGCACGGTCTGGTAGCCGCGAAGCGTGAAGTCGACCGGCCACAGGAACACACGACCCGCGCTGACCGCGAGCGGATCGCTGAAGGAGCTCGCGAGGATGTAGATCAGCGGGATCAGCACGGCTGCCAGCGCGAGCGCGAGGAGCAGGTAGACCAGGAACAGGAACACCCTGTCCACGCCCGACTCACGCATCCGTCGCGGACGGTCCTGCCTGCGGGGCGCGCCAGGCACGCTCGACCCGCGCCGCGCCCGCGGCTCCGGCGGCTCGGCGACCTGGGTCCGGGTCACGGCGCTCACCACAGCCCGCTCCCGGTGACGCGCCTCGCGACGGCGTTGACCATGAGCAGCAACACCAGGTTGATCACCGAGTTGAACAGCCCGACGGCGGTCGCCATGCTGAAGTTCGAGCTGAGCAGCCCCACCTTGTAGACGTAGGTCGCGATGATCTCCGACGTCCCGAGGTTGAGCGGGTTCTGCAGCAGGAACGCCTTCTCGAAGCCGATCGCCATGACGTTGCCGACGCCGAGGATCAGGATGATCACCGCCGTCGGCATCAGGCTCGGGATGTCGACGTGCCAGATCTTCTGCAACCGGCTCGCACCGTCCACACGGGCGGCCTCGTACAGGCCCGGGTCGATGCCGGCGAGCGCAGCCAGGTAGATGACCGCGGAGTAGCCGGCGGTCTGCCAGACCTCGCTCCACACGTAGATGTGGCGGAAGTACTCGGCCCGCCCGAGCAGGTCGGGCATCGGGACCCCGATGACGCCGAGTGCGTCGCTGACGAAGCCGAGCTGCGGTGACAGCACGAGGATCGTCATCGAGATGACCACAACCGTGGAGATGAAGTACGGCGCGTAGGTGACCATCTGCACCGACTTGCGGAACAGACCCTGTCGCACCTCGTTCAGGGCCAGCGCCAGGATGATCGGGATCGGGAAGCCGGCGAGCAGCACGTAGGCCGAGAGCAGGAAGGTGTTCTTCACCAGGGTCAGAGCGACAGGGTTGTCGATGAATGCCTGGAAGTGCTTCAGACCCACCCAGGGACTGCCCCACACGCCTTCGAGCAGGTAGTAGTCCTTGAAGGCGATGATGGCGTTGGACATCGGGACGTACTTGAAGATCGCGAACCACGCGAGCGGCACCAGCATCAGCAGGTAGAGCTCCCAGTGCTGCCGCCAGCTGTGGCGCGCGCCGCGCCAGCCTCTGTCGCTGGGCCGCTCGCGCGTGCTGGCGGCGGGCACCGCGACCGGAGGTGCCGCGACCATCAGCAGCTCTCCGGTGCGAGCCGCGCGGCACTCACGTGGTCCATGAACATCATCGATCCGGTTCCTCTTCTGGGGCCGACCGCGCCATCGACGGCGCCCCTCGGACGTGCGGCATCCGGCTCGGCGCCAGTACCGGGTGGTGGTTGCGGGATGAGCGTAGACCTGGTTTATTTACGGCGTCAAGTAATAGATGAGGAGAGTCATGGCCGACGAGAACAGCGGGGTTCTCACGCTTCGGGCAGCCGGGGTGGCGCTCGTCGTCGACCCTGCCGGGCCGGTCCCCACGGTGCTGCACTGGGGCGCCGACCTCGGGACGAGGGCGGGCGTCCTGGACGACCTGCGCCGCACCAGTGCGCCCGCGGTCCTCAACAACGCTCCCGACGTGCCGCGCCGTCTGACGCTCTGGCCGACCGAGCGCGACGGCTGGGTGGGGACGCCCGCGCAGAGCGGGCACGCGCTGGGCACCTCGACGGCGCCACGCCCCGAGGTCACGGCCTGCACGATCGATCCCGACCCCGCCGGCGGCGGCCGGATCTGGATCGTCATGGACGACGGCGTCGCGGGCTTTCGCGACGAGGTCGCGCTCGCGCTCGACCCCTACGGCGTGCTCACGATCGACATGGCGATCGAACGCACCGGCCAGCCGGACACCGGTGCCGCGCCCTACGCGCTCGCAGGCCTCCGCGCCCTGGTGCCGCTGCCGGACCGCGCGACCGAGGTCCTCGACTTCACGGGCAAGTGGTGCCGAGAGCGTGCCCCGCAGCGGGGTGAGATCCGCGACGGCACCCACACCCGACGCGCCCACCGCGGCAAGCCCGGGCACGACTCGCCGTTCCTGATGGCGGTCGGCACACCGGGATTCGGGTTCGGCACCGGCGAGGTGTGGGCGGCGCACCTCGCGTGGAGCGGTGAGGCGGAGTACCTCCTCGAGCGACTGCCCGAGGGGGCGGGTGCGCTCTCGGCGGTGCTCGGCGTCGGCGAGCTGCTGCACCCCGGTGAGGTGCTGCTCGGCCCGGGCGAGCGCTACGAGGCCCCGACGGCGGTGCTGACCTGGTCGGCGGAGGGTCTCGACGGCGTCGCGGACCGGCTTCATCGCCGCCTGCGCGCCCGGCCTGGGCACCCGAGCAGCCCGCGGCCCTTGGTGCTGAACACCTGGGAGGCGGTCTACTTC
Source organism: Pseudactinotalea suaedae (assembly GCF_009733815.1). Taxonomy (GTDB): domain Bacteria; phylum Actinomycetota; class Actinomycetes; order Actinomycetales; family Beutenbergiaceae; genus Pseudactinotalea; species Pseudactinotalea suaedae. Next base: position 171,525 of record NZ_WNXY01000011.1, on the reverse strand, counting down.
GACCACGACCTCGCGACCTTGACCCGGCTCGTGGAGCGCGCGGCGGAGGTCGGGGTCGAGCGCGTCGTGCTCGACGACGGCTGGTTCCAGGGCCGCCGCGCCGACGACGCCGGCCTGGGTGACTGGACCGTGGACCGCGCCGTGTGGCCGCAGGGGCTCGCGCCGCTGGTGCAGGTGGTCCGCTCGCACGGCATGCAGTTCGGGCTGTGGTTCGAGCCGGAGATGATCAGCCTCGACTCCGACCTGGCACGAGCACACCCGGACTGGGTGCTCGGTCCGGCCGCCGGGCCGGGGTTGCCCGCACGCCAGCAGCACGTGCTGGACATCGCGCGGCCCGAGGCCTTCGTGCACGTGCTCGAGCGGATCAGCGACCTCGTCGCCGAGCACGCCATCGACTACCTCAAGTGGGACCACAACCGCGACCTGCTGGAAGCGGTCGGACGGCGCCCCGGCGGTGAGCGTCCGGTCGTGCGCGAGCAGACGATCGCGCTGTACCGGATGCTCGACGAGCTCCGCCGTCGGCACCCCGGCCTCGAGATCGAGACCTGCTCGGGTGGCGGCGGCCGGATCGACCTCGGCATCCTCGAGCACACCGACCGGGTCTGGGCCTCCGACTGCAACGACCCGGTCGAGCGGACGCAGATCGAGCGGTGGACCCGGCTCCTCGTCACGCCGGAGCTGATCGGCTCGCACCTCGGCGCGGCCCGGTCCCACACCACCTCACGCGTGAGCGACCTCTCGTATCGGCTCGCCGCGTCGCTGACCGGCCATGCCGGCATCGAGATGGACCTCACGACGGCGGATCCGGGCGACCTGGGCATCATCCGCGGCTGGGCGGGCCTGTACAAAGAGCTGCGCCCGCTGCTGCACAGCGGCAGGGTCGTCAACGCGGACCTGGCGGACGAGCACGCGACACTCACCGGCGTCATCGCCCGCGACGGCGGTCGCGCCGTGCTGGTCTGGTCGCGGTCGGCGACGAGCGGCCGGGGCCAGAGCGGGCGGGTGCGGTTGCCCGGGCTGGACCCGCAGGCGCGCTACCTGGTGCGGCTGCGCACCGAGATCGGGACGGCCAGCCGCCACCAGACGCACGACCCGGTGTGGGTGTCCCAGGCTGCGGGGCCGGGCGTGGAGATCGACGGCGCCGTGCTCACGGTGGCAGGCCTGCCCATGCCGACGCTCAACCCGCAGCAGGCCATGGTCCTGGACCTGAGGAGGATCCCGTGAACCCGCGCGAGCCGATCGTCCGCGCCGAGGCCTGGCTCTGCGAGCTGGCCGTCGAACGACCACGCACGGACGCGATGCAGTCCTTCCGCGCGCAGGAGACCGTGTTCGTGGAGCTCACGCTCGCCTCCGGCGCGCGCGGGCTCGGGTACACCTACACGATCGGCACCGGCGGCGGCGCCGTGCTCAGCCTCCTGCGCGAGACCCTGCTGCCCGCCGTCGTCGGCCTCGACGCCACCCGGCCGGAGGCGCTCTGGACCGCGCTCCTCGACACGACGCGGGCAACGACGGTCGGCGCGATCACCGCACTGGCGATCGCCGCCGTCGACACCGCGGCCTGGGACGCGACCACACGACGAGACGGCCGGCCGCTGTGGCAGGCCGCTGGCGGAGCACAGGAGTCGGTGCCGACCTACGACACCGAGGGCGGCTGGCTCCACCTGCACGTCGACGAGCTCGTGCAGGGCGCGGTGGCGGCCCAGCAGGCCGGCTTCGCGGGCATCAAGGTGAAGGTGGGCAAGCCGAGCCTCGCCGAGGACCTCGACCGGCTGACGGCGGTGCGTGCCGCCGTGGGCAGTGCCGATGGCTTCGAGATCATGCTCGACGCCAACCAGTGCTTCACGCTCGACGACGCGATCCGGCGCGCACGCGCCTTCGAGGCGATCGATCCGGCGTGGCTCGAGGAGCCGCTCCCTGCGGACGACCCGTTGGCACACCAGCAGCTGGCTCGCGCGACGACGATCCCGATCGCCGTCGGCGAGAGCCTGTACTCGATCCGGCAGTTCCAGACGTACGCGTCGCTCGGCGCAGCGACGATCCTGCAGCCCGACGTCGCCCGCATCGGTGGCATCACGCCGTGGCTCAAGGTCGCGCACCTCGCCGAGACGCACTCGCTACCCGTGGCGCCGCACTTCCTCATGGAGCTGCACGTCTCGCTGGCGTGCGCGGTGCCCAACGGACGCTACGTCGAACACGTCCCGCAGCTGAGCGCCATCACGCGCACCACGCAGCAGGTCCGCGAGGGCCGGCTGCACGCACCGATCACGCCGGGCCTCGGCATCGACTGGAACCGCGACGAGATCGACAGACGTCGGATCGCCTGACCGCGATCCCTGCCCGGACAACGACGACCGGAACACCAGAGAAGAAGGAGCGGTCACATGAAGGAACAGATCAGCACGAACCGCAGGAGGCTGGCAGCACCCGCTGTCGCTGCGGCAGCAGCACTGATGGTCACGATGGCTGGAGGCGGCTCCGCCGTCGCCGACAACGATCCACCAGGGATCGAGGAGCTGGCGCAGCAGCCGTACATGGGCTGGAGCAGCTACAGCATGCAGGTGCACTCGGGCGGCCAGTGGATCACGGCCGATCAGCTGATCGCGCAGTCGGACGCGATGCACGAGACGCTGCAGCCGCACGGCTACACCTACATCAACGTGGACGCCGGGTGGAACGGCGGCATCGACGAGCACGGTCGCCCGGTCCCCAGCCAGACGCTGTACCCGGACGGCCTGCAGGCCGTCATCGACCACGTCCACGACAACGGGCAGAAGTTCGGGCTGTACTTCATCCCGGGGATCGGGCAGGAGGTGTACGAGGCGGACCTGCCGATCGCGGGTGCACCCGACTGCTCGACCGGTGACATCGCCACGCTGCCCCTGCAGCAGGGTGACTACTGGGGCTTCACGCACCAGATCGACTTCACCAACCCGTGCGCACAGGCCTACATCGACTCGATCGCCGATCTGATCGGCGACTGGGGCGTGGACTTCGTCAAGTTCGACAGCGTGACCCCCGGCTCCGGGATCGAGGACGGCTCGATGGACTCCCGTGGCGACGTGGCGGCGTGGTCGCAGGCGCTCGCCCGTCACGACATCTGGCTCGAGCTGTCCTGGGCCGTCGACATCGACCAGGCGGACTACTGGGCCGAGCACGCTCAAGGCTGGCGGGTCGACTGGGACGTCGAGTGCTACTGCGGTGACGAGGCCCTCACCACCTGGGCGAACATCGAGCGGCTGTTCCCCCGGCTGGCGCAGTGGTGGCGTCACGCCGGCCCGGACCGCGGTTGGAACGACCTCGACTCGCTCAACGTCGGCAACGGCAGCATGGACGGTCTCACGCGCGACGAGCGCCGCACCGCGATGACGCTGTGGGCGGTGTCCGCGGCTCCGCTCTACATCGGCAACGACATGACCGACCTCGACGAGTACGGCATCGAGCTGCTCACCAACGACGAGGTGATCGCCGTCAACCAGGCCGCGGTCCCCGCCCGCCCCGTGGCGACCGACACCACCCGGCAGGTCTGGTACGCGCTCAACCCTGACGGCACCTACACGGTCGCGCTGTTCAACCTCGGGCGCACCGAGGCCGACATGACCCTCAGCTTCGAGGATCTCGGCCTCAGCGGCAGCGCCACCGTGCGCGACCTCTGGGCGCAGCGCAGGGTCGGCACGGTCACCGACGAGCTCCTGGTGGAGGGTGTCCCGATCCACGGTGCGCGGCTGTTCACGGTCACGCCGGGCAAGGACGCCACGATCACGGTCAACGACGACGACCTGCGCGTCGACCACCAGGGCGACTGGAACCGCAACGGCGGATCTGAGGTCGTCGCCACCTCGCAACCGCTGACCATCGCCGTCGCCGACTCGAGCACGGGCGAGGCGCCCACGGCGCCGGAGGCCGGACCGATCGCCGTCAACGACGACGACCCGAGCGTCCTGTACCAGGGCTCCTGGAGCCACAGCACCGGTCGCGGGCTCGGCGACCACGAGGACGACGTGCACTTCAGCGAGTCGGCGGGCAACGCCGTCGAGTACACGTTCGTGGGCACCGGCATCGACTACGTCACCGAGACGCACTCCTCGCAGGGCGACGTCGAGGTCTACCTCGACGGCCAGCTGGTGGAGACCGTCAGCACGTACCAGGAGTCCGGGCGCGGCGCGCAGCAGGTGGTCTACAGCGTGCGCGACCTCCCGAGCGGCACGCACACGCTGCGGCTGGTCCACGCCACCGGTCAGTACATGCTGATCGACCGGCTCGACGTGGTCCAGGAGACCCTGATCGAACCGAGCACGGCGGCGTTCGACCGTGCGCTCCCCGCGGACCTCACCGTGCAGCTCCTCCGCGGCGGCGGGGAGCTGGCCGGGATCACCGGCCCCGACGGCGCCCTCGTCGACGGCACCGACTACGTGGCAGACGGCGGTGAGCTCACCGTCCGCGCGGCGTACCTCGCCACCCTCGACGAGGGTGAGCAGACCCTCCAGGTGGCCTTCTCGGGTGACCACCTCGACGACGTGCACGCGACCACCACGGTCGGGGACGCCGTCGAGATCTCCTTCCGCGGCGAGCGCTTCACCTGGTCCGGTCCGGTCGCACCCGACCAGGGTGAGGTCGAGGTGTGGGTCGACGGCGACCTCGTCGAGGTCGTGGACACCCACGGGGAGGCACGGCTCACCGGACAGGAGCTGTTCACCTCGCAGAAGCTGCGCGACAAGCAGCACACCGTCCGGCTCGTGATGGTCTCCGGCGAGGTGATGAGGTTCGACACCGTGACGTACACGGTCAAGAAGATCCGCTGACCCGCCCGGTCACGGGAGCAGCAGCGACCGGATCGCGGTCGCTGCTGCTCCGCGCGCCCAGTCCTCGAACGAGTGCGGCCGCACCAGGATGCGGCTGCGGCCGGCGGCGCCGAACGCGTGCTCGGCGAAGGCCGCACGCAGCGTGGAGTCGAACAGGTCGAAGTTGCGGACGGCCTCACCGCCGATGATCACCAGCTCCGGCCCGATCAGGTTGACCAGGCTCGCGATCGCGGTGCCGATGAGGGCTGCGGCGTCGCGGAACGCCTCGACCGCGGCCTCGTCACCCTGGTGCGCGAGCTGGACCGCCTCTCCGATCGTCACGGCGCGGCCGTGCGCGGCGGAGACCCGCGCGACGATCGCCGGCGTCGCGGCCACCGCCTCCACGCAGCCGCGACGCCCGCAGGCGCAGATCGCCTCGGGTGAGGCGAGCGGAAGATGTCCGAGCTCGCCGGCCACGCCGAACGAGCCCTCGACGACCTCGCCGTTGACGTGCAGCCCGCTGCCGATGCCGAGCCCGATCGTCACGATCGCGAAGGACCGGGTGCCCAGCCCGACACCGAACCAGTGCTCGGCGATCGCGAGCGCGCGGACGTCGTTCTCGACGACGACGGGCAGTCCCAGACGCTCTCTGAGGACGGTGCGGAGGTCGACATCGGCCCACGACATGATGGCCGACTCGCGCACGACCCCGGCGGCACCGTCGACGTCACCCGACACCGACACCCCGACGCCCGCCAGCCGCTGCGCGGCAGGGCCGAGCAGATCCGCCAGCTGGCCGCTGAGCGAGACGATCGCCTCGACGACGGTGGCGGGATCGTGCTGGGCCAGCGGCGCTCGCACGCTGTGCAGCACCTGGGTCTGCAGATCGGTGGCGACGGCGATCACCTCGTCGACATTCACCTTCATGCCGAGCACGACGAGCGCGTCGGCAACCAGCGCGACCGGGTTGGCGGGCCGCCCGAGCCGTCGCTGCTCGCGGGGCTGACCGGCCTGATCGATGACGATCCCTGCGGCGACCAGGGGGGTCACGGCCTTGGTCACGGCGGCCTGCGACAGGCTGGTGCGGCGGGCGATGTCGATCCGGCTGATGGGGGACCTGGTGAGGATGGTCGTGAACACCTGGTCGGCCGCGGCCGAGCCCGAGCCGAGCAGCGCGACCCTGGCCTTGCCGACGTCATCCATGCGGTGTGCGACCTCCCTGTCGGCTGACGGTATCGCCGTCCCGGGACCATGGACGGCCACCCGGTGCGCGCCCCGATGGGGGTTCCCGCCTCACAGGCTGACCGATAGGGTCTCAGAATTCTTGAATGAGAAAGTAATCGGGGGGACGTCGTCATGCGCATCGTCGGGGGCCGTACAGCCATGGACCGAGACGTGACGGCGAGGCGTCGATCATCATCGCGCAGACGTGCGCTGGTATCCGGCTCGGCGGTGGCGGTGCTCGGGGCCATGGCGATGGCGGGATTCACGCTGCCGGCGACGGCCGCGGGCAACACCTTCTACGTCGACCAGGCCGCCGGGGCCGACTCCTCGGAGTGCGGCGAGGCTCCTGGCGCCGAGGCGTGCGCGACGATCGGTGCTGCGCTGGCGCAGGTGACCCCGGACGACGTCGTCTCGATCGCAGCCGGGCCCTACACGGAGTCGCTCGCGATCACCACCCCCGTCACGCTGCAGGGCGCCGCCGGCGTGGTGCTGACCGGCTCGGAGGAGGGAGAGCCGGTCGTCCACGTCAGCACCGACAGCGCCGTCACCATCACCGACATGACAATCCACCCCGGGCCGTGGGACGGGACGGGGATCGGCAACGTCGTGCGCGTCGAGCAGGGCGGGGCGGCGGATCTCACCCGAGTCGCGATCAGCGGAGAGGGCGAGGACGGGCTGGCGAACATCGGTGTTCTCGCCCTGCCCGGGAGCACCGTCGACCTCGCCGAGTCGACCATCTCCGGTGTTGCCCACGCCGTGATGGCAGGCGGCGAGCTGGGCGAGGCGAGCACGGGGCCTGCCACGGTCACGATGACGACGTCGGCTCTCACCGGCAACAGCAACGGGATCGCGATGCTCGCGGGTGACCTCACCGTCACCGACAGCTCGATGTCCGACAACATGGCTGCCGGCGTGATGGCGTACGGGCCGGAGGTCCTCATCGAGATCACGGGGACCACGATCAGCGACAACGGGACAGACGGGGCCGGGGACTCGCAGGGCGGTGTCGTGCTCCAGCGGGGTGGGACCTTCACCGGCGAGCGGCTCACGATGGCCGGCAACAGCTATGGCGTGGCGGCCCACGGCGGTGGCGAGGTCACACTGACGGACAGCTCGATCGTCGACGGCATCATCGGGGTTCTCGGGCGGGCAGACGAGTCCGGAGGCGAGGTCTCCCTGCTCGACCTGACGATGTCGGGCTCGGAGATGTCCGGCCACACCCTCGGGATGGGCCTGGACGGCGTGCGGGCGCAGATCAGCACGAGCACCGTCACGGCGAACAGCGGTGGGATCGTGACGTGGGCCACGGCCGGGAGCCGAGGCAGTCTCGAGCTCACGGACAGTGTCGTGAGCGGCAACGGCGACGGCAACGGCCCGGAATCCGAGATCGGCCCGGCCGGCGTCTCCATCGAGGGACCCACCGACGTCGTCATCACCGACACCGAGCTCGACCACAACGGCGTGGGGCTCTTCGTCAACCCGGACTCCACGCTCAGCATGACCGGCGGCACGATCTCGGACAACGACTGGATCGGGCTCTTCCTCGCCGAGCAGCCCAACTCGGGCACCGAGATCACTGCTGACCTGACCGGGACATCCATCAACGGGAACGGCTTCAACCCTCCGACGGGCGCCATCTTCGGGTTCGGCGGGATCGGCACCCGCTTCCACGCGGCCGTCACGGGAACGGATCTGACGATCGCGGACAACGCTGCGGGCGTGCTGCTGCAGGGCGGCTCGCTCACCCTCACCGACAGCGCGGTGAGGGACACCGTCACCACCCCGCTGGACGATGTGCTCGGAGTGCCGATCACCGGCCACGGCATCCTCGTCGGCTCGGCCGGTCCGGAGTGGGTCGGCGAGGTCGAGCTCGTGCGTACCGAGGTGTCGGGCAACGCTCGCACGGGGCTGTTGCTCGGGCCTGACAACGAGGGGCGCATCGTGGCCAGCACGATCGCCGGCAACGGCGGGGCGGGCATCCTCCGAGAGTGGTTCGGCGAGGAACCCTCGGAGTCCGACGAACGGCCGTTCCTGCTGGCCGGCAGCACGGTCGCGCAGAACGGCGAGGGAGCCCTCGTCCTGGGTGAGAGTGGCGCAGCGACCGTGATCGGCTCGATCCTGCAGGCTGCCGAGGGTACGGACGTGTGCACGGGCAACCCTGCCCTCACCGACGGCGGGTACAACGTCGTCTCCGACGAGACCTGCGCGCTGTCCGCTGCGAGCACCGTTGTGGGCGACCCTCAGCTGGAGCCGCTGGGCGCCAACGGCGGCCCGACGAACACCGCTCTCCCCGGTCCGGCGAGCCCGGCCGTCAACCTCGTCCCGACGGGCACCTCGGTGCTGTGGGGCGAGAGCACGATCGACCTGTGCCCGGGCGAGACCGACCAGCGCGGCGGCGGCTACCCGCGCCTCGTCGGTGACGCGTGCGACGCCGGCGCGGTCGAACGAGCCGGTGGCCTGATCACGGTGACCGCGGGCGATGCGACCTGGTACGAGGGTGCCTTCGAGCCCGAGATCGCGGCCGGGTACGAGGGCTTCATCGGTGAGGACACCGTCGCCGACCTGGACACCCCGCCCACCTGCGACTACGACGTGGAGACCGCGACGACGTACTGCTTCGGCGGCGCGGACGACTTCTACGCCTTCGACTACGTCGACGGCACGCTGACCGTGCTCGACCCGCTGGTCATCGTCACCGACACCCTGCCCGGCGCCACCGTGGGCGAGGAGTACTCGGTCACCCTCGAGGCCACCGGCGGCGACGGCGGCCCCTACACCTGGGGCGTCTTCGAGGGCGAGCTGCCGGCGGGTCTGACGATCGACACCGAGACCGGCGAGATCTCCGGCATCCCCGAGGCCGCCGGTGAGGTGACCTCCACCGTGTTCGTGGGCGACCCCATCACCAAGCAGTTCACGATCACCGTCGAGGCCGCCGCGGTCGAGCCGACCGACCCGCCGACGACGGTGGAGCCCACCGACCCGCCGAGCACGGTCGAGCCGACCGACCCGCCGAGCGACGGCGCACCGACCGACGTGGGTCCGACCGACCAGCCGACGGAGGCCGCACCCGTGTCGCCCACAGGAGGCACCGGAGGCACCGGAGGCTCAGGTCAGGGCCTCCCGGACACCGGCTCGGACGGTCTGACCGCTCTGGCCCTCAGTGCCGCGGTCGCGCTGCTCGGCAGCGCCGTGCTGCTCGTCGCCCGACGTCACCGTCGCCTGCCCACCGGGCAGTGACGCGAGGCAGCTGACACCTCGCCCCCACCGTGGCCGTCCCCGGCCGGCCACGGTGGGGCGACCCGCGGCGCGCGCGGCTCGCTACCTGTCCGCGCTGGCGCGATCCCGTGGGCGGAGCAGGAACCACGCGAGGGCACCCATCAGGGGCACGAACAGCACGGTGAGCGTCCAGACGAGCTGCGTCGAGCCCGTGAGCACCCTGCTACGGCTGATCTGCACGATCGCGGCGAGCATGGCCAGCACCGCCCCGAGGGTCCCAAGGGTCCAGAGCCAGTCGTAGACCGGCGGCAGAAACAGCATCTCCATGCTCGATGGTGGCACGCCGCCGCCCTCGGCGCCGGTGACTGTGCGCCCACCTCGGCCGACCGGCGGTGCGACAGCGCCCACGCTGGCACAGATCGTGGGCGCTCAGTCACCGCCGCCGCGTCCGGATGGTCCGAAGCCGGCCGATCTATTGTCGTGGCGACATCAGATGGCTAGCATCGGCGTCGTCAGCAGCGTTCGACGACGAACGAGAGCGAGTCCCTGTGTCCCTCGAGACGTTCCGCGCCGAGGTCGCCGAACCGGCGATCGAGTTCCGTCCAGAGCTGCGGTGGTGGCTGGCCGAGGGGCTGCACACCGACGAGACCCTGCGCCGCGAGATCGCCGACGCGCACCGGCTCGGTTTCGGTGGCATGGAGTTCCTCGCGATGGACGAGGGCGACATCGACCACAGCCGTTACGGGTGGGGCGCCGAGGAGTGGGTGCACGACTCCCACATCGTGGTCGAGGAGACCACCAGGCGCGGCATGTCGGTGAGCTTCACCTCGGGCACGAACTGGTCGAACGCGAACCTGCCCACCATCACCCCGGACGACCGCGCCGCAGCCCAGGAGCTGGACGTCGCCGTCGAGGACCTCGAGGGCAGGGCGCACCGGTCCGGGCCGCTCCCCCGCATCGATCTCGACGCCCCACCCCCGGTCACCACGCTGCCGGGCCATCGCGGCACCATCACCGAGCAGCACCTGGTCGCGGTCGTCGCGGCCAGGGTGATCGGCGACGGCGTCCTGGACGTCGCGTCGGTGACGGACCTGACACCCGTCGTCGTCGACGAGACCCTGGAGTGGGCGGCACCCGAGGGCCACTGGCGGCTGTTCTGCTACTGGATGCACGGCACGGGCCAGACGGCGAACCCTTCCGCGTCCGTCAACTACACCGTCAACTACCTCGACCGCGACGGCGTGGACGCGGTCATCGCCTACTGGGACGAGGTGGTGCTCACGCCCGAGCTGCGCGAGCAGATCGCCGCGAACCCGCGCGCGCAGATGTACATGGACTCGCTCGAGCTCTCGACCTTCGGTGCCGGCGGCCTGTTCTTCGGCTGGACGGTGATCGAGGAGTTCCGGGCCCGCCGCGGCTACGACCTGGTGCCGTGGCTGCCGTTCCTGACCCGGACCGCGGCCTTCATGGCGGTCTCCACCGTCTACCACCACCAGCCGGCCGAGCCCGACCGCATCACCGTCGCCAAGGTCCGCCACGACTACGCGCGCACCCTGACCGACCTCTACATCGAGAACATGCTGCGCCCGTTCGCGCAGTTCCTGCACTCGGTGGGCCTGACGCTGCGGGCCGAGATCAGCTACGGCCTGCCGTTCGAGCTGACCCGCCCGGGGCCGGAGGTCGACGGCATCGAGACCGAGTCGCTCGAGTTCGGCAGCCAGATCGACGCCTATCGGCTGCTTGCCGGACCGGCGCACCTGTTCGGCAAGCAGTACTCCTCGGAGACCGGTGCGACCACGCGCAACCACATGCTCGACCACCGGTTCTACGACCAGGTCATCGCGACCCAGCTGGCGGCGGGCATCACCAAGACCGTGCTGCACGGGTGGGCCAGCCCGGCGGGCGCGGAGGGCGTGACGACGTGGCCCGGCCACGAGGGCATGTGGCCGATGTTCTCCGAGCGGTTCGACACCCGGCAGCCCGCCTCCGAGCTCTACCCGCTGTGGACCGCGGCGATCGCGCGGCTGCAGTACGCGCTGCGGTGCGGCAGGCCGCGCATCGACGTCGGCATCCTGCGCACCGACCACTTCACCGACAACCTCGTGGGCATGAGCCTGACCGGCCCGGACGGCGAGCGCATCCCGGACGAGGTCGCCTACGGGACGATGTGGATGCGCGACCGCGAGAACCACTGGTGGCAGGACCTGTCGATGCAGGACGCGGGCATCACCTACGAGTTCTTCGACGGATCGCTGCTGCTGCGTGATGATGTCGTCTTCGACGACCGGTCAGCGCTCGTGCAGCCCGACGGGCCCGGGTACGCGGCGCTGATCGTCTACCAGGAGGAGCTGGATCCCGACGTCGCCGCGCACCTGCTGACGTGGGTCGACCGCGGGCTGCGGCTGGTGCTCGTCGACGGCGCTCGTGAGGTCGAGTTCCTCATGGCGGGCAGGCACCGGGTCCACGAGCGCGCCGCCGCACGCACCCCGGGCCTGGACGGCCGGGACGACGAGCTCGCAGCAACGATGGCTGCGCTGCGCGAGCGTCCGACCGTGGCGGAGGTGGGTTCGCCGTCGGAGGTGGTCGCCGCGCTGGAAGGCCTCGGGGTGACCGGGCGGGCCCGGTTCGTCACCGAGGACCAGCGGGTCCTCACGCACCTGCGCGAGGACGGCGACTTGCTCGTCCTGTACGTCTACCACTTCCTCTACGAGACCGACCAGCCGACGACCACCGTGCAGGTGCGGCTCCCTGGCCTCGGCGCGGCGCACCGTCTCGATGCCTGGTCGGGCGAGGTCCGCCCTCACCGGGGCGCCACACCCGACGGCGAGAGCACCGTCGTCGATCTCACGCTGGCTCCCGGGGAGGTCGCCGTCCTCGTGCTCGACCGAGCGGCTGCGCCGCTCGGCTCGGCCGCCCCAGCTCTCGAGGTGGTGACCGAGGTGACCGGCTGGAGCGCCGCCGTCGAGAGCTGGGACGCCGGCGAGCCGGAGGTGATCACCGAGGACCGCGGGCTCGGCTACGTGACCCGCGAGGTACGACCGACCACCGCGGTGACCCGCATCGAGGTCGGCCCCACCGAGCTGCGACCGTGGACCGCGCTCGACGGCGTGGGGCCGGAGGTCTCCGGTGTCGGGGAGTACCGGGCGAGCGTGTCGGTGCCCGCGCTCCAGGAGGGGCGCTACCTCCTCGACCTCGGGTCGACCGGCGGCGGGCTCGGCTCGGTCCAGGTCGGCGCCGGGCCGGTGCGGGGGTTCGACACCTCACGGCCGGTGATCGACGTGACCGCGGACCTGCGCGAGGGTGCGAACGCGGTGGTGGTGCGGGTGGCCAGCTCGCTCAACAACCGGCTGCTCGCTCGCGGCTACTACGACGGCGTCCGCGACGTCGTCGCGATGTCGGAGGGCGTCGAGCGGATGCAGGTCGCGGTGGTGCGCGAGCACGGATTGCTCGGGCCGGTACGGCTGCTGCGAGAGCACTGAGGAGCCGGCACGATGGCCCGCGGTGACGTGGGGGACGCCGCGTCCGCCGACCTGAGCCCCGTGATCCGGCCGCGGCCGCGCGACCTGCGGGTCTCGTTGACGTCGATCGTGCACTGGGCCGACAGCACCCCCGTGCGGCGGCACGTCATGTCGGTGGTCGACTTCCCGTACGAGGACATGGGGATGTTCCTCGTCGTCAACCAGCTGACCTACAACGGCGCGATGCGGCCGGCCGAGCTGGTGCAGGTGCTCGGCGGCACACCCACGAACATGAGCAAGATCGTCGGTCGGCTGGTCGCGGCGGGGCTCGTGGTGCGGGTCGCGGCGCCCGACGACGACCGCGGGGTGCTCGTCGCCCTCACCTCGACGGGGCGCGCGGTCGGCGAGCGCATCGTGGCACGTGCCGCCGACACCCTCGCGACCGCGCTGGCCGATTGGCCACGTGACGACGTCGAGGCGCTCGAGCGGTTGCTGGAGCGGCTCGCGCGGGACGCGACCGCGGTGTCAGAGAACTGACTGCTTGGACTCGCTCGATCCGGCAGGATCGATCACCTTCGGGCGTCGCGGGCCACCGAGGCCCGCCACAGCAGCTTGCGGAGCTCGTCGAACCACAGCACGCTGGACGCCATCGCCACCGCGACGCCCCAGTGCGCCAGATCCATGGAGGCGGTGCCGAAGGCAGCCTGCAGGGGTGGCAGCTCCACCACCGCCACCTGCAGCGTGGCGCCCAGCCCCAACGCGCCCCACAGCCACCTGTTCACGAAGATCCGGTGGAACGCGGTGGTGGTCTCCGAGCGCGAGTTGAGCGCGTTGAACAGCTGCGCGAGCACCAGGGTGGTGAAGCCCGCTGTGCGGGCGACCTCGAGGGAGTCGTTGCCGGCGATCATGCCGCCCGGCAGGAAGATGTCGATGGTGATCAGTGTCGCCATGGCCATCACGAGCCCGATGGAGAGGATCCCTGTCCACATGCGCCGGTCGATGATCCGCTCGGTCAGCTGCCGCGGCGGTCGTGCCATGACGTCGTCGACCTCGGGGTCCACACCCATCGCCAGTGCGGGGCCCGAGTCCGTCACCAGGTTGATCCACAGGATCTGGGTGGCCAGCAGCGGCACCACCACGGCGTCGTCGCTGGCGCCGGTCAGCCCGAGGAGTCCGGCGAGGACGACTCCGAAGAAGACGGTGAAGACCTCGCCCATGTTGGAGGAGAGGAGGTAGCGCAGGAACTTCTTGATGTTGTCGAAGATGACGCGGCCCTGGCGTACTGCGGCGACGATCGTGGAGAAGTTGTCGTCGCCGAGGATCAGGTTGGCTGCCTCCTTCGTCACGTCGGTCCCGGTGCCCATGGCGACCCCGATGTCGGCAGACTTCAGCGCGGGCGCGTCGTTGACGCCGTCCCCGGTCATCGCCACGACGTGCCCGTCGGCCTGCAGCCCATCCACGATCTGCAGCTTGTTCTGCGGCGCGACCCGGGCGTAGACGGAGACCTGTCGGGTGAGGTCACGCAAGTCTGCCGAGTCCAGCTGGTCCAGACCAGCGCCGGTGACCGCCCGGGCACCCTCGTCGACGATGCCGAGGTCCTCGGCGATGCGCACCGCGGTGGTCGGGTGGTCGCCGGTGATCATCATGACCCGCACGCCCGCCCGGTGTGCGTCGGCGATCGCTTGCGCCACCTCCGGGCGTGGGGGGTCGATGATGCCGACCACACCGACGTAGACCAGGTCCTTCTCGGCGCCCGTGAGGTCCTCCACCGAGGTACCCGCAGCGATGCGGCGGTAGGCGACCCCGAGCGTGCGATACGCCTGCTGGGAGAGCTCCTCGACGTCGGCCAGCGCACTGGCGCGTCCGTCGTCGCCCAACGGAACGATCTCGTCGCCGAGCTGGCGATGCGTGCACCGTTCCAGGAGCACATCGGGTGCCCCCTTGGTCACGAGCGCCCGTTCGCCCGCTCCCTCGGGGTCGACGAGCACGGACATCATCTTGCGCTCGGAGGTGAACGGGATGTCACCGCGCCGCTGGAACGAGCGAACCTGCTCGACCGTGCCGACCTTGTGCGCCGCGACGAGGAACGCGGCCTCCGTGGGGTCCCCCTGGATCTGCCACTCGCCGTCGTGCTCCGCGAGCTGGGCGTCGTTCGCCAGCGCACCACCCCCGATGACCATGCTGACCTCACGTGTGAGCGCCGGATCGGTCAGCTCCTTGCCGTCCACCAGCGCGCGGCCCTCCGGGCGGTATCCGACACCGGTCAGGCGGACCGCCCCGGAGGCGGTGATCACCCGCTCGATCGTCATCTCGTTCTTGGTCAACGTGCCGGTCTTGTCCGAGGCGATGACCGACGCCGAGCCGAGCGTCTCCACGGACTGGAGCTCCTTGACGACGGCGTTGCGCCGCGCCATCCGCTGCACCCCGATCGCCAGCACCACGGAGAGGATCGCAGGCAGACCTTCCGGCACGGCGGCCACGGCCAGGGAGACCCCGAGCAGCAGCACGGTGACGAAGTCACCGAGCGTGGTGACCTGATTGACCAGGGCGGTGACGACCATGACGACCACGGCGATCACGATCACGGTGAACCCGAGGAGCTTGCTCACGGCGGCGATCTCGCGCTGCAGCGGCGTCACCTCATCCTCGGTGGCATCAAGCATCTCGGCGATGGCACCCATCTGGGTGCTCATCCCGGTGTCCGTCACCAGTGCGCGACCGGTTCCCTGTGCCACGGCGGTGCCCTTGAACACCATGTCGAGCCGGTCGCCGAGCGGAGCCTCGGCCGTGAGGGTCGCGACGCCCTTCGTCACCGATTCGCTCTCGCCGGTGAGCGAGGACTCCTGGACCCGCAGTGCGCTCGCTCGGAACAGGCGAGCGTCAGCTCCGACGGCTTCGCCCTCGCTGAGCACCAGCACGTCACCGCGGACGAGCTCAGCGGATGGAACGGTGACCAGCACCCCGTCGCGCATCACCGTCGACGTCGCGGCCGTCATCGACTGCAACGCCGCGACGGCGTTCTCGGCCTTGCTCTCCTGGACGAATCCCAGCACCCCGTTGAGGGTGACCACGGCGGCGATCACGGTGGCGTCGATCGGGAGGCCACGCATCCCCTCCACAGCCCAGGCGATCAGCGAGACCACGACGGCCACGAGCAGCAGGTAGACCAACGGGTCCCGGAACTGGGCGAGGATCTTGCGCCACAGCGGCACGGGCGGGGTGGCGCGCAGCTCGTTGCGGCCGTCGGCGGCGAGGCGACGCGCCGCCTCCTCGGCGCTGAGACCCGTGTCGAGGTCGACAGCGAGCTCGTGAGCGAGGTCGGCGACCGGCCGGAGCGAGGGATCCTGGCCAGCGCCAGCGTTGGCGCCATGCGGCTCCAGCATGGGCGGTTCGTTCGGCTCGATCGAGGAGGTCATCGTCCACCTGTCCCCATCCCCGTCGGCAACGACGACATGTCGAGCCGCTCTGCCCGTCCACACAGTGATCCTCGCACGCCGGGTGCCACGAGCGTTCGCTGCCAGGATGATCGCCATGAGCGAGGCTGTCCCGCTGGACGCGGACCGAGGTGAGCTGACCGAGGAGCTGCTGGCCGGCCCACCCGAGTTCGACGAGTTCTGGCGGGAGCGGCACGCGCAGGCTCGCGCCGTCGAGCCCGGCGCCCGGAGGGTGCGGGAGATCGGCCGCGAGCCCGGGTGGCGCCTGAGCGAGGTCCGCTTCACGAGCACCGGCGGCATCGAGCTCGGTGCGTACCTCCTCGAGCCTGACGGCGGTGTCGATCGTGTCGTGGTCGGGCTGAGCGGCTACGGGGGTGCGCACGAGCCGTTCGACCCGCTGCGGCGGCCCGGGGTGGCCGAGCTCTCGCCCGCGGTCCGTGGCATGCCCGCCCTGAGCGAGCAGCCAGGCATCCCGGACGTCGCGGCCGAGCACGTGCTGCACGGCATCGCTGCGCGCGAGACCTATGTGATCGGTGGCTGCGTGCAGGACGCCTGGGTCGCGATCACCGCGGCGCAGCAGCTCTTCCCCGAAACTCGCCGCGTGGACCTGCGGGGCAGCAGCTTCGGCGGTGGTCTCGGCGCGCTCGCGCTGCCGTGGGACGACCGCGTGACCGCGGCGACGCTCACCGTGCCCACCTTCGGCAACCACCCCGCCCGGCTGCGCACGCCGTGCACCGGCAGCGGCGAGTCGGTGCGGCTGCTGGCGCAGCGCGACCCGCACGTCGTCGAGACCGTGCGGTACTTCGACGCCGCCACCGCAGCGGCACGCGTGCAGGTCCCGGTGCTGGTCGGTGCCGCACGGGTGGACCCCGCGGTGCCGCCGGTCGGGCAGTTCGCCGTCTACGAGGCGCTGCCCGGCCCGAAGATGCTGGTCGAGCTGACCGCGGGCCACCTGGAGTTCGACGGCGTCGAGCGTCAGCACCAGACCATGCAGGGCGCCTCGCGCGGGTGGCTCGACCTCTGAGGGGAGGGCGTGCTACCCGGCGCCCCGTTGTCCGGTCACCCGCAGGCCCTCCGGTGTCGCGACGACGTCGTGGATCTCGGCCCTCACACGTGGCGTGCCCATGCCGCGGTGGAGCACGAGCACCAGATCGCCCTCATGGGTGGTGAGCAGCATCCCGTGACCGGCGTTGCCGTCGACCAGCACGTGGCCCTGCTCCCACGGGCCCAGCAGTGAGCCCGAGCGGGAGATCGCCTGCGTCTCGACGTACTCGCCACCGGTGAACGAGCTGCCCGGGCGATAGGACGCCCAGATCATCGCGAGCGCGCCACCCGGCAGCGGCCACAGCTGCGGCCCGTCGGTCACGTACGGCGCGAGCGCGGCGACCGAGGGCGTGATGCTGCGGTACCAGGACGCCTCGGAGCCGCGGAACAGGTGCACCGGTTCGCCGATGACGCGGAGCTCGTCGTCGAGCGGCACCGCCTCCATGGTGCCGTCGACGGTCTGCACCCACTCGTGGGCGTAGACCATCCAGGGCGCGCCGTGCTCGTCGCGGGTGAGCGTTCCGTCCAGGGCCATGAAGTCCGCGGGCGTGTGCGGGCCTGCCGGGTCGAGGAGCTCGAACGGTCCGAGCGGGCCGGTCGTGCTGACCGCGAGCACCGTGCCGCGGCGCACCGGCGTCAAGTCACCCCAGCCCGAGGAGGACATCGCGATGCGGGTGCCGCGCTGCGCGACCTCGGGCAGCCGGTCGGCCGGGTTGTGCAGCGTGGTGGCCAGCACGTGCACGCCGTCGACGAGGTGCAACTCGGGCGCCCAGGGCGCCACCGAGGGATCGGCCCACGCACCCTCGGGCACCTGGAACACCGACGTCGGCGAGCCCCACCGCACCAGGTCCGGGCTCCACCACGCGAGCACCCCGGTCCCGGGCGGCGCCGGGTGGTCGGTGAGGGTGCCTTCCGGCACCTGCCGCTCCCAGCGCGCCGAGTCGTAGGCGGTGTAGAGCAGGTAGCCACCCTCGACGGCGAGGACGTACGGGTCGTGGCACGGCACGTCGTCGAGCGCGTGCGGAGCTGTCAGCGGTGTGGAGGGCACCGGCCCATTGTGGCGGGAGGTCAGCGCGCGTGGACCGCGAGCAGCCCATCGGGTTGCGGCACCGCCTGCAGCGCGTGGTCGAAGACGTCGACCTCCAGGCAGCGGCGCAGGTTGTCCGCGTCGACCCCGGGATACCGGGCGTCCGCACCGTACGCGGCGCACTCGCGCCCCGCCGTCGAGCGGACCACCCGCTCGAGGTAGGGCGAGGGATCGACAGCAGCTCCGCCGTCGAGCATCGCGACGAGGTAGTCGGCGAGAGCGACGTCCTCATCGCCCTCGGTCGGCATTAGCAGCAGCCGGGCGGGGGCGGCGGCCCGCACGGCGCGAGCGGTCGCGGCCGCCGTCGCGAACGAGGCGCACAGCACCACCGGGGCGGCGCCGGCGGCGTACGCACCCCGGGTGCCGTTGCCGGTGACCTGGATGACGGTCCGCCCGGTGAGGTCCTCGCGTGCGATCCGGCCCGGGGCGTTCGGGAGCGCGAAGCGCGGGTCGGTGCCGCCGTCCTTGAGCAGCAGAGCCTCCGGGTGATGCTCGGTCTGCGCTCGCACCGCCTCCTCGACACCCGGTGCGAAGAGCAGCCGCTCCGCGCCACGGGACAGGCACCACGGCGCGACCGTGAAGGCGCGGATCACGTCGATCACCACCGCGACATCGGCGTCCACGGCGCCCTCGAGGTCGTCCACGTGACGGGTGACGATCTCCACGGCGCTCAGCCCAGCCGCCGGGCGAGAAGGCTGACGGTATTCGGCAGCCTGCCGTCCCAGGCCGCAGCACGCAGGTCGCCCGGCTTCCAGAACGGGTCCGGGTGCTCGGCGAGGTGCTCGACGGCGAAGCCCGCCTCGAGCACGCCCGTCACCATCTGGGCCAGCGTGCGCTGGTGCTCGTAGGCACCGCCGGCGGGAAAGGTGTCGTTGACGTGACCGGGGGCGAAATAGCTGCGATCGGCGCGCACCCGGGCCTCGTCGGGCTCCCACGTCCACAGCGGCACGAGCGGGTGCGCCTCGTACACGAAGAGCGCGCCCGCGGGCCGCAGGATCCGGTGCATCTCAGCGAGGAATGCCGCGAGGTCCGCGACCCAGATCAGCGCGCCCTTGCCGGTGTAGACGAGGTCGGCGGAACCATCGGGAAGTCCCGTGGCAGGGAGCGCGACCTCGCGGTAGCGGCAGGGCAGCCCGAGCGCGTCGGCCCGCTGCTGGGCCGAGCGCACGGCGGCCGGGCTGTAGTCGAGACCGAGCACGCTCGCCGCCCCGAGCCTGGCGAGCGCGAGGTCGTCCAGGCCGTGCCCGCTCATCGGGTGGACCACCTCGGCGCCGTGCACGTCCCGCGCGAGCACCTGCTCCTCGACCGGCTCGAGCCGATAGGTGCGCGCCAGCTCCAGGTGCTCGTTCGCCTCGCGCTCGTACTTCATCGAGGCGGCGGCCCAGGCGGCTCGGGTGCGGTCGTCGTCGGTCACAACGCTCGATCCTTCCCGACCAGAACGGGGCGCACCACCGGATTCATCGCCGGGCCAGCAGCCTCGCGATCTGCATGTGCACCATGAAGCTCTGCTGCATCGCACGGTCGGAGTGGAAGTTGAGCACGACGTAGGCGTCCTGCTCGGGGTAGGCGAACACGTGCGTGGCCCACACCCCGAGGTGACCCACGGGCTCCGGCAGGCCGCGCATGAGCAGCGGCACGAGCTCGCCGAACCGGAGCGTCATCGTGCCCGCGCCGTACCGGATCCCCTGCCGGAAGCGGTTCCGCGTCCGGTCCAGGTACGCGAGCGTGTCGTGCGAGATCAGGCTGCCGCCGCGCAGCGCCTGCAGGTAGAGCACCCAGTCCCGGGGCGGCGCGACGACGTTCCCACCCGCCCAGTCGAGGCTGACGGCGTGCGCGCGGCTCAGCTCGTGCCCGCCCAGCCAGAACGGCTCGACGTCGAGGTCGGTGAGATCGTCCGCGATCAGGGTCGCGTCGTAGGGCGTCGAGGCCCGCTGCATACCGGCGGGCTCGAAGATCCGCGTCCGCAGCAGCTCGGCGAACGCCTCGCCGGCGGCTTCCTCGGCAATCCGGCCGAGCAGCACCCAGTTCGTGTCGGAGTAGCCGAACCGCTCCCCCGGTCGCCCGTCGGCCGGCAACGTCCGGGCCTCGGCCAGCAGGTCGGCGGGCGTGAACCTGCAGCCGGGATGCTCGACGGCGCCGCGCACCGAGGCAGCCGTGTCGTGCCCACGCCGGGGCTCGAAGTAGTCCGGCAGGCCGGAGGTCTGCGTGAGCAGGTGCTCCACCGTGACGTCGGTGGCGACGTCGACGCCCGGGGCAGCCGGGAGCCCGGCCACGTCCGAGGCCGGGAGCACCGCTCCGAGCGGGGAGTCGAAGCTGAGCCTGCCCTGCTCGACGAGCTGGGCGACCAGGGTCGCCGTCAGGAGCTTGCCTGCGCTCGCAGCGTGGAAGGGCCGGTCGACGGCGCCGAACTCGAAGGACTCCTCCGGTGCCTGCACCAGCACCTGCGGAGCGGGGAGCCGGGGCGCGCGCCGCCGGCTCAGCCGCTCCAGCGACCGCTGCAGCCGTGCGACGCCCCGGTGCGTGGGGTTGGTTCTCGTGAGCATGTCCACCCTCCTTTGATATACCTCATAGACAGGTCTACTAGATATGTCTAGGAGGGTCAAGAGGTCTAGGGTGATGCTGTGGCGCACGTGATCCTGGGCCTGCTGCTCATCGCACCGCAGAGCCTCTACGACCTCATCAAGTCGTTCGAGGCCGGGGTCTCGCTCTTCTACAGCGCCTCGTCGGGCAGCATCAAGCGCGCCCTGGACGGGCTGCTCGCGGACGGTCTCATCGAGGTCGCGAGCTCCGACGGCGCCCGTGGTCGCAAGGTCTATCGCGTCACCGACGCGGGTCGCGCGGCGTTCCGCACGTGGATGACCGGCGAACCCGCCGGTGACGTCGAGACCGCTGCGCTGTCACGTCTGTACTTCCTCGGGCTGCTGCCTGCCGAGGACCGGGCCGGTGTGCTGGGCCGCGTCCACGCACGCATCGAGGCAGGTCTGAAGGAGCTCGAGCATCTCTCCGAGCGGATCGCCCAGGTCGAGATCGGCGAGGAGCACGTCGACCTCGCGCGGTACCAGCTCGCCACCTTGGAGTACGGACTGGGTTCCTACCGTCACGCCGAGGCGTTCTTCGGCGAGCTGCGCCGTGCGGAGAGCGGCTGAGGACTCACCGCACCCGGGGCCGGGACGAAGCCCTCGTGCCGCACGTCCCAGCCCGGCGGCACGCCCGGCTGCGGCGGCCCACCCTCCCAGCCGCCGATCATCAGGGCCACGGCACTCAGCAGCGCGCCGTTGCCCGGCAGGTAGGCGGGCAACGACGGGCGCTGGGGGTTGTGACCGTGCGAGCCGTGGTGGTTCTTGGCGACCGGGAGCAGCAACGCCTCGACCGCGTCGGCGCCTCGCCCCAGCCGCGCCGCCGTCATGGCGAGCATCCCGTAGTCCCAACCCCACGTGCTGGACCAGTCCCAGTCCGCGAGCACGCCGTCGAGCGTCCGTGACATGGCGGCCTCGTCGATGAGACCGGTCGGCGGGACGACCCCCAGGGCCGCGACCATCGAGGGGTGGTCGGTCCGGATCGTGAAGGGCTCGACGTCGACCGCCTCGTAGACGCCGTCGCGCAGCGCCGGCGCGACGATGCCCGCGGCGACGTCGCGCCAGTGCGGCCGTCCCGGGAGCCCGAGGTCGCGCAGCCAGTCGGCCGCGACGAGCAGCGCCCAGCGCCAGTACGCCAGCTCGAACGTCGGGTTGGTCAGCCGGTGCCGCAGCTGCGCGTACGACTCCTGCGCAGGGACGAGCGGCGGACCGAGCGCGTAGCCGGCGTCGGTGAGGCTGACGATGTCGGCCATCAGCTCGGCGGTCTCGGTCACGATCTCCCGGTAGCGCTCCTGGACGGCGGTCGCCGCCGCCTCTCCGTGCTGCGCCAGCGCGGCCCGGCGCACCAGCTCGGCCAGATGCAGCGGATGCGGCTGCTGCCAGAGCAGGAACGGGCCGATGTCGCTGGGCGACTCGCGCGCCTCCGGCCCGACCTGCTTGGGCCAGCGCGCACCCCGGTATCCCTGCCGGGTCGCGATCTCCCGGGCCGTCGGGAGGATCCGCTGGTACCAGGACAGCGACCGCTCCAGCAGCTCCGGCCTCCCCCACGAGGCGAAGTGCGCTGCGTGCCACCAGTGCATCTCCAGGTGGAACCGCCCACGCCAGGAGTTCGTCAGCAACCCGGTCTCCGCGGGCGGCAGCGAGCCTGCGCAGTTTATGCGGGTCAGGTACTGCGAGAGCACGATCCGACGCTCGAGCTCGTGGGCGCGCTCGTCCTCGACCTGACCGAGGTCGACGGCGGCCCCCGACTCCCAGAACCGCGGCCACTCGAGCCGGCACGCCGAGAGCACCTCGTCGACGTCGGTCGCGGCCTCGGTGGGGTCGCCGTGGTCGAACCGCACGCTCAGCGAGAGGCTGGTTCCGGCAGGGGTGATGCGGACGCGATGCTCCTCGAGGAGCTCGAGAGCGCCGTCGGTGGTCACGGTCAGCGTGTAGGTGGTCGCGTCGAGCCGGCGCACGACCTGCCAGCCGCCGGACCCGGCGCGTACCTCGGTGGTGTGCGCGTGCGGGGTGCGCAGGTCGAGCGCGTTCGTCCAGGACTCGCTGCCGTAGCCGAACCGCAGCTCGAGAGCCGGGACGTGGCCCGCCACCCGCACGGCGAGGATGTCCTCGGTCGGATGGACCGCCGTCGTGACCTCGGTGGCGACGTGACCGGGCACGGCGAACCGGCTGTGCAGCAGCCCGGACCACAGGTCGAGGTGCTGCTCGGTCTCGGTGAGCGCATCGAGGGCGACCGGGAGCGCGAAACCGACCAGCCCGAGATGGACGCGGTGCGGATTGTTGCGCAGCGCGCGCTCGTTGTCGGTCCCGGCGTCACCATCGGGACCGTGCGCGGTGGTGTCGAGGTCGACGTAGGAGACCGGGCCGCGCGGCGTCTCGTACAGACGCAACGCGTCCTCCAGCCGCGCATCGAGCGCCGCGGGCGAGCTGTGCCAGCCCCACTGGGCCATGGTGCCGAGCAGCGTGCCGGGCGGCTCGCCGTGCAGCGACGCGTGCGGGTGCGCGTCCGGGTACGTCTGCAGACCCGTGAGGTCGACAGCGACGGCGAGCTCGCCGTTCCCCAGCTGCAGCGGTTCCCCGGGGCGGTGCTCGCGTTGGCGCGGGTCGTGCCTGCTGACCACGGCGCGGCGGTCGATCGGGGTCCGTCGTGGCATGTCGTCCTGTCCGCAGCGGGACGCCGGCCCGGAGGCGGCTCTGTCACCGGCATCCTCCGAGGCGCGAGCGAGCGAGGTCAAGCCACGGCCATCGGTTGCTTGTGATGCGGATCCGACGCACCAGGTGCATCGGATCCGCATCACAAGCCCCGCGCGCTACGCGGTGAGGACGACCAGCTCCTGCGTGGCCCGGGTCATCGAGACGTACCGGTCCACGGCGCCTTCGATGCCGCCTCCGAGCGCGGCGGGGTCGACCAGCACCACGAGGTCGAACTCGAGGCCCTTCGCGAGGGTCGGGGTCAGTGCGCGGACCCGCTCCGAGCCCTCGAACCCGTCGGCCCCGATGACGCACGCGATGCCCTCGTGCTCCGCGAGCCAGCCCTCCAGGACCGAGGCGAGCTCCGCCGTCGAGCCCTCGCGCACAGGCACACCGGTGCTGCGGATCGAGGTGGGGACGTTGGCGTCCGGGAGCGCGGCGCGGATGCCCGGCTCGGCATAGCTCATCACCTCGGCCGGGGTGCGGTAGTTGATGCCGAGCGAGCTGACCCGGACCCGGCGGAGGCCCACGCGCTCCAGGCGCTCCTCCCACGGCTCCGCGAACCCGTGCCGCGCCTGCGCCCGGTCCCCGACGATCGTCAGGCTCCCCGACGGGCACCGCCGCAGCACCATCTGCCACTCCGCGTCGGTCAGCTCCTGCGCCTCGTCGACGATCACGTGCGCGAACGGTCCCGCGAGCGCGTCCCGCCGGTGCTCCGGCATGCCGGAGGTGTCCACCAGCGCCTCCCGCAGGTCCTCGCCGCGCAGCATGCTCATGATCTGCAGGTCGCCGTCGTCGTGCTCGATCAGGTCACCGACGATCCGGTCCATGTCCTCGCGCTGCCGCGCGACCATGTCACGACGACGGCGACCCACACGTTCCGCGCCCGGGTCGCCGAGCCGCTGGCGCGCGGCGTCCAGCAGCGGCAGGTCGGAGGTGGTCCACTCCTGCGGGCGCTTCCGCTGAAGCGCCGCCACCTCCTCCTTGCTCAACCACGGCGCAGCCATCCGCAGGTAGGCGGGCACGGACCAGAGGTCGCCGATGACGTCCGCCGGCTCCAGCAGCGGCCACGCGCCGCCGAGCGCCGCCACCAGGTCCGAGTCACGCTGCAGCGTCCGCCGCAGCAGGTCCGGGTCGGCATCGTCGAGCTGGCTGCCCACGATCTCGACCAGCTCCTCCCAGATCAGCTCCCGCGCCTCGTTGTGCGGTGCGCCGCGAGCGGCGTCGAACGCCGAGGCCCAGTCGCCCTTGCGCACCAGCGCCTCGCCCCAGGGCGTCTCCACCTCGACGCGCTCGGTCGGCGGGTCCTCGTAGAAGCGGACCGCGGCGTCGACCGCGGTCACCATCGCGGCGCTCGCCTTGAGGCCGGCGACGACGGCGCTCGCCTCGGGCTTCGCCGTCGCCCCCTCAGGGATGAGGTCGCGCAGCGTGACGGTGCGGACGTCGTCCTCACCGAGGCTGGGCAGCACGTCGGCGGTGTAGCTGACGTAGTGCTCGTGCGGGCCGAGCACGAGGACGCCGCCGCCGCGGCCGTCCAGCCGGGGGTCGGTGTAGGTGAGGTAGGCGGCACGGTGCAGGGCCACCACCGTCTTGCCGGTGCCGGGACCGCCGTCGACCACGAGCGCACCGCCGCTGGGAGCGCGCACGATCGCGTCCTGATCGGCGGCGATCGTTCCGAGCACGTCCCGCATCTGGGGCGAACGGCTGGCGCCGAGGCTGGCGATGAAGGCGGACTGATCGTCGAGCGCGGCGGCGCCGGCAGCGGCACCGGCGTCGGTGAAGGCCTCGTCCCAGTAGTCGACTATCCGCCCCACCGACCAGCGGTAGCGGCGCCGGCTCGCGAGTCCCATCGGGTGCGCCTGGGTGGCGGCGAAGAACGGCTCAGCGGCGGGTGAGCGCCAGTCGATGAGAAGGCTGCCGCCGTCACCGTCGGTCACGCCGACGCGACCGATGTAGGTGGCCACCCCCTCGTCGGTGACGATCCGGCCCAGGCAGAGGTCGAGCCCGAACCGGCGCAACGTGCGCAGCCGGGCCGTGTACGCATGGATGCGCTGGTCGCGCTCGAGCGCCTCGGTGCCGCCACCGCCAGGGGCGCGGCGTTCGGCGGCCAGCCGCTCCTCGAGCTCGGCGATCTGGGACTCGAGGCTGGTCGCGACGCCCGCGAGGTGCTCCTCGTCGGCGGCGATCAGGGCGGGGTCGGCCTTGGCGGCAAGGCGGTCCGGGAGGGCGAACGGGGTGGTGGTGGGAAGGCTGGCGGAGCGGTGAGACGACGACATGGTCGGAGATTCTGCGACGGCCAGGGGGTCTTGCCGCAAGACCCCCTGTGCGCTATAAGTTGGTAGTGGCGACGGGGCTGCTCGCCCGTCGACGGCAAGCAGGTCAGGCGAGGAAGTCGACCACGAGCCGGTTCACCCGCTCGGGTTCCTGTCGGTTCACCCAGTGCCCGGCACCCTCGATGATCTCGAGCCGGGCTCCGGGTACCAGGGCAGCGGCGGCCCGCGTGTGCCTGGGTGCGACGCCGATGTCGGCGCCGCCCTGGATGAACAGGGTCGGGCACGCGATGGTGTGCAGCTGCGGGCGTAGATCCACCCGCATCCTCCAGAGACCGATCGAGCTGTTCTGCCAGTCGGACGAACCGCTGCCGCCGCGGCGGGCGATCTCGGCCATCACGTCGTCGACGATCTGCTCGAAGTCGTCGACGGGACCAGGAACGAGGGAAGAGCGGACGAACCGTTCGACGCCGGCCCGGCTGCGGAACATCAGGGACGGCAGCGTCTGGTTCAGCAGCGGCAGCTTGGCGGTGAGCCACAGCAGCTGATGCACCACCGGTGGGAACGAGATGATCCCGGCAGGCGCGATCGGGACCAGTCGCCGGACGCGGTCCGGGTGGGCGATCGCCGTGGCGAGGCTGAGCGCCCCGCCCTGTGACAGCCCGACCAGGTCCACCTGGTCGAGGGCGTAGTGATCGAGCACGGTGAGAACCGCGCGGAGCAGCC
Organism: Pseudactinotalea suaedae; assembly: GCF_009733815.1. Lineage (GTDB taxonomy): Bacteria > Actinomycetota > Actinomycetes > Actinomycetales > Beutenbergiaceae > Pseudactinotalea > Pseudactinotalea suaedae. Next base: position 145,021 of record NZ_WNXY01000011.1, on the reverse strand, counting down.
TGTCGTGGTCGGCGACACCCTGCCAGGGGATGCTCCCGCCCTGCTTCGGCCAGTCGAGGGCGAAGACCGCCCGGTCAGCGGCGAGCGCGGGGATCATCCGGGCCCAGCTGAGGCGGGCGTTGTCGATGCCCGCTCCGCTGAGCAGCACCACGGGGTTGCCACCGGCGCCGGCGCGCGTGACCTGCAGCCGCCCCTCGGGCTGATCGATCCACTCGTGCGTGACGGCGATGTCCTCGGGGCGGGTCATCAGCTGCTCTCCTGGCGCGTGCGCCACCGCTCGAGCAGCGCGGGTAGCTCGGTCTCCAGGAACCGGTACAGGTCCGTGACCTGCTCCAGCCGCTCGCGCCGTTCCGCGCCGGAGGTGGCCAGCAGATCGAGGCCCCGCTCCGTGACCTCGCGGAACGCCGTGGTCTGGGCGTAGCGCCGCATCAGCATCCGGCTCCAGCCGTCGGGCGCGATCCGGAAGTACTCGTTGCGGTCGCCACGGCGGCGGGTCCGCTCGACCAGGCCGCTCGGGGTCAGCAGCCGCATCGCCGACGAGATCGAGCTGCGGCTCACCTGCAGCGCCGCCGTCAGCTGCGCCGGCGTCTGCTCGGCGGGGTCGCTGATCAGCAGCCAGCCGATCACGCGCCCGGCGATGAGCGGCAGTCCCTCACCGACGAAGAACTCGGCGACCTCGTCGACGTAGGCCGATTCGGCTGCGGTCAGCTTGTCCGAGAGATCCATGGCCTGAGCCTACGCTGATTGCAGTATTTACTGCAACGACTACATAGACCGGTTCGCTCCCGACGAACGCGGAATGTTGCGCTGCCACCCCGCTGTTGGCGCGACATGGACTTCAACCAGCAGATCATCGACACCTTCCGCGCGAACGGCGGCGAGGTCAACGAGCCGATGTCCTTCGGCAAGAGCCTGGTGCTCGTGCACGTGCCGAAGAAGGGCGACACCATCCGGGTCGCCCCGCTGGCATCGATCCAGGACGACGACGCCTGGTACGTCGTCGGCTCCTCTGGCGGCTCTCCCCGCGACCCCGCGTGGGTCTTCGGGCTTCGCCGCGCCGAGCAGGTGGACATCGAGGTTCCCGGAGATCCCGTCAGGACCGTGCGCGCCACGGTCGAGGAGGTCACCGGGAACGAGCGCGACGCGATGTGGGAGCGCTTCAAGCAGCGGTCGCCGGGCTTCGCGGAGTACGAGAAGACCGCCGAGGGTCGGGCCTTCCCGATCTTCCGGCTCTCGGCCTAGCAGCACCCGCCCCAGCGCGGGCCGGGTCGCGGTTCTGGGGTCGTCTGGGTCCGCCACGTGGACCGCAACCACCCCATAGCGCTTTCCGCAGGTCGGTGGTGACCGGGTGGACAGGCGGTGGGTCAGGTCAGGTGGGCGCCGCGGGTCAGGTCGGCGGCGCGGGTCAGGTGGGCGGCGCGGGTCAGGTGGGCGGCGCGGGTCAGGGGGTCGGGGCGTCGACGGTGTCGGCAGGCTCCCGGCCGGCGGTCCCGCGCAGCCGGGCGATGCCGTGCATCAGGTGGTACACGCCGATGGCGGCGACGGTGCCGAGGGCGATGCCCTCGAACGTCATCGCTCCGGCCGACCACGTGTAGTTGGCGATGCCCACGATGAGGGCGATCGCCGCCGTCATGAGGTTGATCGGGTCGGCGAAGCTGACCTTGTTCTGCACCCAGATGCGGGCACCGAGCACACCGACCATGCCGTAGAGCACCGTCGCGGCTCCGCCGAGGACACCGGCGGGGATCGTCGCGATCAGCTGCCCGAACTTCGGTGACAGGCTCAGCGCCAGCGCCGTGGCCGCGGCGACCCAGTAGGCGGCCGTGGAGTACACGCGGGTGGCGCCCATGACGCCGATGTTCTCGGCGTAGGTGGTGGTGCCGGAGCCGCCGCCGGACCCGGCGAGAACGGTGGCGACGCCGTCGGCGAAGAGGGCGCGGCCGGTCACGCCGTCGAAGTTCTGGCCGGTCATCGCGGCCACGGACTTCACGTGGCCCACGTTCTCGGCGACCAGCACGAGCACCACCGGGACGAACAGCCCCAGCACGGCCGGCGTGAAGGTCGGCGTGGTGAACTGCGGCAGGCCGACCCAGGCCGCCTGGCCCACGTCGGTGAAGTCGACCTCGCCCCGCGCGGTGGCGACCACGTAGCCGATGATCACCCCCGCGAGGATCGACAGCCGGCCGAGGATGCCGCGGAACAGCACGGTCACCAGGATGATCGCGAGGATCGTCACGATCGCCGTGATGGGTGCGGCGCGCACGCCGCTCTCGCAGATCTGGACGATCTCGCCGTCGACGACCTCCTGGTCGCACGTGCCCCAGGCGGCGGGCGCGAGGTTGAAACCGATCAGCGCGACGATCGTGCCGGTCACCACCGGCGGCATCACGACGTCGATCCACCGGGTGCCCGCGAGATGGACCACCAGACCGACCAACGCCAGCAGTGCACCCGTGACGACCACGCCGCCCAGCGCGCTCGACATGCCGTGGCTGCCGGCCGCGGCCCCGATCGGGGCGATGAACGCGAAGCTGGAGCCCAGATAGCTGGGCAGCCGGTTCTTGGTGATCAGCAGGAACGCCACGGTGCCGATCGCGGAGAAGAACAACGTGGTCGCGGGCGGCAGCCCGGTCAGCAGCGGGACGAGGAACGTGGAGCCGAACATGGCGACCACGTGCTGCATGCCGATGCCGATGGTCCGAGGCCAGGCGAGGCGTTCGTCGGGCGCCACGACGGCTCCGGGCGCGATGGTGCGGCCGTCGCCGTGGCGACGCCAGGTGAAGATCGACAAGGGGTTCCTCCGCAGGCGATGCTGGACTCGGGCGGTGACCGACCCTAGTGCTGCCGCCGTGCACGGACGCGCTGCGACGCACGGCACGCCTCACAGTGCTGGCCCGGTGGCGGGACATCGGGCAGGGTCGAGGGATGGACACCGTGCTGTTCGGCGCCTACGCCGTCGCCTACCTCGTGCTGCTGGTGTGGGTTCTCACGCTCGCGTCCCGGTCCGGGTGGCCGCGCTCGGCCAACCTGCCGCTGCTGGTGGTGGCGGGTCTGGTCTACGACAACGCCGTCATCGCGGGCGGCCGGCTCCTCGGCGAGGGGCCGCTGCTGGAGGCGCTGAGCGTCGGTCGGTTCTGGATCCACGCGTTCGTGACGCCGCTGCTCGTGCTGTGGGCGTGGGACTCGCTGCGCCGCGCCGGCGTCGCGTGGGCCCGCACCCGGGTCGCGGCGACCGTGGCGGCCCTGGTCGTCGTCGGACTCGTCGTCGTCGAGATCGTCACGGTGCTGATGGATCTCCAGCTGGGCAGCGGTGAGGTGCACGGCGTGCTCAGCTACTCCAGCGCCGGTTCCAGCGGCCCGCCGGTGATGCCGTTGGTGGTCGCAGCCGGGCTGGTCGTCGCGGGTGTCGGGCTGTGGCGACGGCAGCGTTGGCCCTGGCTGCTGCTCGGCGCGCTGGCCATGAGCGTCGGCAGCGCGGTCGAGATCCCGGTGCCGAGCGCCGCCGTCACGAACGCGTTCGAGCTGATCCTGCTGACCGCGATCGTGGCGACCATCGCCCGCCAGGACCGGGACGGACACCGTGAGCACGGGGCCACCGTGGCGACCGACCCGAGCAGGCGCTGAGCCGGCGCCACTTCTGAGCCGACGCCGCGCGGCTACTCGCCGGCGCCGAGCTTCCCGGCGAGCCGGGTGTGGCGCGCCTCGCTGTCCCGGTTCATCCCCACGATCGTGACCGTCTTGCCCTTGCGCGCGTACTTCTGCGTGATCGCGTCGAGCGTGGCCACCGTGGATGCGTCCCAGATGTGCGCCTTCGACATGTCGATGACGACGCTCTTCGGGTCCGCGTTGTAGTCGAACTGGTAGACGAGGTCGTTGGAGGAGGCGAAGAACAGCTCACCCTCGACGGCGTAGACCCGCTCGTCGTCGTCGTCGCCGGCATCGAGACGGGTCACGCTCGTGATGTGCGCGACGCGGCGCGCGAACAGCACCATCGCCACGAGCACGCCCGCGATCACCCCGAACGCGAGGTTGCTGGTCGCCACCGTGACCGCGACCGTCGCGATCATCACCGCGGTCTCCGAGCGCGGCATCCGCCTGAGCGTGGCGGGTCGGATCGAGTGCCAGTCGAACGTGCCGACCGACACCATCACCATCACCGCGACCAGGGCAGCCATCGGCATGATCGCGACCACGTCACCCAGCCCGACCACCAGGGCGAGCAGGAACGCCCCGGCCAGGAACGTCGAGATCCGGGTGCGCGCACCCGAGATCTTCACGTTGATCATGGTCTGGCCGATCATCGCGCAGCCGCCCATGCCGCCGAAGAAGCCGGTCACGACGTTCGCGACACCCTGGCCCCACGCCTCCCGGGTCTTGTTGGAGTGGGTGTCCGTGACGTCGTCGACCAGCTTGGCGGTCAGCAGCGACTCGAGCAGACCCACGAGCGCCATGGCCAGCGCGTAGGGCGCGATGACCTGCAGCGTCTCGAACGTCAGCGGCACGTCCGGGAGCAGCAGCTGCGGCAGCGACTCGGGCAGCTCGCCCTCGTCGCCGACCGTCGGGACGTCGATGCCTGCCAGCACGGTGAGCCCGGTCAGCAGCACGATCGCCACCAGCGGCGCCGGCACCGCCTTCGTCCAGCGCGGCAGCAGCACCATGATCACGAGGCCTGCCACCAGCAGCGGGTACACCTGCCAGGGCACGTCGATCAGGTGCGGCAGCTGGGCCACGAAGATGAGGATCGCGAGCGCGTTGACGAAGCCGATCATCACCGAACGAGGGATGAACCGCATCAGCTTGGCCACCCCGAGCACGCCGAGCAGCACCTGCATCACGCCGCCCAGGATCACGGTCGCGACGAGGTAGTCGACACCGTGCGAGGCGACGACCGGCGCCACCACCAGCGCGACCGCGCCGGTCGCCGCCGAGATCATCGCCGGCCGCCCGCCCACGATCGCGATCGTCACGGCCATCGTGAAGGAGGCGAACAGACCGACGCGCGGGTCGACACCGGCGATGATCGAGAACGCGATCGCCTCGGGGATCAGCGCCAGGGCCACGACGAGCCCGCCGAGGACCTCGATGCGCAGCCGCCTCGGCGAGCGGAGTGCCGCGCGGACGGAGAACGACTCGTCGGCCTCGGGCGGGCCGTCGGCCGGGGTCGGGCGGGGCACGGCGTGGCTGTCGGGGCTGTGCGACACGTGGGTCCTTGCGGGTGGTTCGACGCCGGAGCGCCGGAAAGGAGTTCAGCACGCCACGCTGCGCACATCCGGACGGGACGATCGGGATCTCGACCCGGGCACCCAGCCTACCGACGCCGCCGCCGGCACGGTCCCGTCCGCGCAGATCCCCCCGTACACAGACTCGAAGTCACACCCATCCGATCGCGTCACGGTGGCGAACACCAGTCATGTCCCTACGATGTTCCCATGCGTGAGCGGTGCGCGCTGCGCGCGGCCCGGGTGCCAGGCACGCTCCGGCGGGTGGTGTGCTGATGACTGACGCCCCACCTGGTTACCGCGCCGACGGCCACCTCCATTCCGACGGCTCGACCCGCCCGGTGGTCCGCACCGACTTCGACGTCGACAAGTACGTCCGGGGCGCGCGTGGCCGCATCCACGTGAGCGCGTCGGGTCCGGTGATCTCCGGCCGCGCCGCCCGCGATCTGGCGTTCCTGTGGCGGCTCGAGGTCGCGGCGCTCGCCGAGATGCGGTCGCTGCTGACCTCCTGGACCGGCAACGAGACGCGGATCACGGCCTTCCTCGCGACCTGGGCGTACGAGCGGTACTGGCTCGCACGCGCCGCGCGCGACCTGCTCACGGCAGCCGGCCGGCCGCTGCAGGCAAACGGTCGGCGACCGCTCTCGGCGCGGATCCGCAGCTACGGCATCGACCGGTTCCTGCCCCTGGTCTCCCCCGTGGTCGGCGGAGTGCTCGGCGAACCGCTGGCGGCGGGTCACGTCGCCAGGATGGCGGTCCAGGAAGGCGCCCTTCGCGCCGGTCTCGCCGCCGTCAGGGCACGACTCGAGGGAGAGGCGAGCGACGCCGTCGGGGAGATCATCGCTCGCCGCACCGACTTCGTGGACTTCTTCCGTGCCGAGACGCGCGCTCGTGTCGAGCGCTCGACGGCGGAGCGTGCCAGTGCCGTCGTCATGCTCAGCCGGCCCTGGGCACCGTTGCGGGCCGTCGGGGTCGCCGACGCGGCCGAGGTGCAGGCGCTCAGCTCGATCTTCGACACGCCGGCAGCGCTGGCGGACCTGGAGGCCTCCGACCTGGCGGTGGGTGCGATCCTGCCCGGCCGCCCGACGCCGGCGCTCGACCTGGTCCTGCGGGCACGCCGCCGTCGTCGTGCCGCCCCGGAGAGGAATACTCATGGCCTTTGACCTCGACACCTTCGCCGAGACCTCCGAGGCGGTGACCTGGCACGACCTCGACTTCGACGCCTTCGAGGAGCGCCCGCTCGATGGGGCGACGCTGCGCACGCTGCGCTACATGTGCGACGTCGAGTACCACACGTCCTGCTTCCTGCGAGACATGCTCGTGACGCCCTCGCACCGCGAGGAGGACGCGGCCGGTTTCATGACGATGTGGAACCGCGAGGAGTTCTGGCACGGCGAGGCGCTCGCCGCGGTGCTGGCGCGGCACGGGATCGTCGTCGACTACGACGAGCTGAAGGCCAAGCGCGTCAAGCTGGGGTGGCGGCTGGCGCTGGGGACTCTCAAGCAGTCGGCGCTCTCCAACCTCATCGGGCCGGACTTCGTGGCGGTCCACATGACGTGGGGCGCCGCGAACGAGCTCTCCGCGGTGGCCGCCTACCGCCGGCTGGCCGAGCTGAACGAGCACCCGACGCTGTCCGTGCTGCTGCAGCGGATCTCCCAGCAGGAGACGCGGCACGTCGCCTTCTACACCACGCAGGCGCGCGAGCGTCTCGAAGCCTCGACCCGCGCCCAGACGCTGGTGCGCCTGATCCTGGAGAAGGTGTGGAAGCCCGTGGGCTCCGGGATCATGGACGAGCCCGAGGTCCAGCACGTGATGGGGCACCTGTTCGGAGGTCGCGCGGACGACCTCGACAAGCTCGACAAACGCCTGCAGCGGCTGCCCGGCCTCGGCACCGTCACGCCGTTCCGGTCCGCCTTCGGACGCCTCGGCATCAGGTGAACCTGCGGACGGCGGAGGCTCCCCCTGAGAGCCCCCGCCGCCCGGCACGGCGGGCCTACAGCCCGGGCAGTCCAGCGATCGGGGCCATCAGCAGCGGGCTCTCCTCGAGCTCGGCCTCCCCGGGCGGTGCCTGGAACGGTGCGATGTCCTGCTCGCAGGTGGCGCCGTCGGTGGCGTCGAGATCCACGAGGTAACCGGCGATCGCGGCGTTGGCGCAGGTGCTGATCCCGAGGGTGCCGTGGCCGTAGCCCTCGACGGTCAGCACGCTGGCGTCGGCGAACCTGTCCGCGTACGGCTGGGTCTGGCCGTACGGCGTGGCCGGGTCGTAGCGGGTGCCGATCACCAGCACCGGCGCCTCGGTCGTCTGCTCCCACGGACCCGTGTAGGCATCCTCGTCGGTGAAGCTGACGAACTCGCACTGGAGCCCGACCCAGGCGCGGTAGCGCCCGAAGTGCGGGGCCTCGGCATCGGCTGCGTCCGCGTGCGCCTGGTACTCCCACGGCTTGAGCGGGTGCTCGCCGTCCACGCACATGCTGGCGAGCGCGCCTCCGATGCCCGAGTAGTCCTCGATCAGGCCGAGACGGCGCAGAAGGTCACCGATCGAGTCGATGTCGTCGGTGGATCGCTGCGCCGCCATCGACTGCTGCTGCGGGACGGCGAGCGCCGCGAACGTCGCGGCGAGGTCTCCCCACAGCGCCGGCGAGTAGAGGGCGCTGAACGCCATCGCCACGGCGTCGTCGTAGCCGAGCTCGACGGTGGTGCCGTCGGGCAGCGGGATCTCGACCGGCTGCTCCTGCAGCTGGGTGAAGACGTCCTCGACCACCTCGCCCGGGTCACCGAGCGCAGCGAGCGCGCAGCTCTCCGGTCCGGCCTCGGCGCAGACGGCGAGGAACTCGTCGAAGACCTCGGCGGCGGCCGCTCCCTGACCGGTGCGGTAGCCGACCGACCCCTCGCCGCCGGACCAGCCCTCGGGGTCGAGGGTGCCGTCGATGGCGAGCGCGCGGACGTTGTCGGGGAACAGCGCGGAGTAGGTGGCGCCGAGGATGCTGCCGTAGGAGTAGCCGAGGTAGCTGAGCTGCTCGTCACCGACCGCCTGCCGCAGCAGGTCCATGTCGCGGGCGACGTTCGCGGTGGAGGCGTGCTCGATCCGGTCGCCGGACAGCAGCTCGCAGGTCGCCGAGATCGTGCCGAAGGTCGCGAGCATCTGGGCCCGCTCACGCGTGGTCATCGGGAATGCCGGGGTGTCCGCGATGAATGCGTTCTCGCTCGCCTGGTCGGGGAAGCAGGTCACGGGGTCCGAGAGCCCGACGCCGCGCGGGTCGAAGCCGACGACGTCGAACTGGGCGTGCACCTGCGGGTCGAGGAACGGCCCACCGAGCTGGTGCATCGTCGCGACACCGGGGCCGCCGGGTCCGCCGAAGTTGACGAACAGGCTCCCGATCCGCTGGTCCGGATCGGTGGCGGGGAGCCGCGTGAGGGCGATCGTGGTGGTCTCGCCCTCGGGCTCGTCGTAGTCGGTCGGGACCTCGACGGCGGCGCAGTCGAAGGCCTCGAGCCCCTCACCCTCGCAGGGTTTCCAGGCGATCTCAGGGACCGGCGCCTCCACCTGGGCGGCTAGGGGCGGCTGGTCCTGCTGATCGGTGGTCGTGTCGGCGACGGCAGCCGAGGCACCTGCGAGAAGCAGTGCGGCCGCGCCGGCGACGGCGGTGGTTCGGACAGCGTGTCTGGGGAGTCTCCGCAGCATGCGTTCCTTCCTAACACGGCGCTCCCACAGCAGAAACGGTGACGCGGGGGTTCCGTTCCCGGTGGTGGTCTGCTACGTGCCGGCTCCTCGGCCCGTCGCACCCCGGTCGTGCGCGGGTAGGGGTGCCGGCCGTGCCACCGACCTCACCGATGGATGCGGTCGCGCCAGTCCGTCGGCACGCGCCCTGCCGGGCCGGGCGTGGGCTGATCCGCCGGGTGCGCGAGCGGTGGCGCGAGCTCCGGTCCGGCCACGACGCTCTCGGTGCGGAAGTTCCAGAACCAGTCCTCGCCGGGCTCGAACGTCCGCATCAGCTCGTGCCCGGTCTCACGGAAGTGACCCGTGGCGTGCTGTCCCACCGAGGAGTCGCAGCAGCCGATGTGGCCGCAGGCGGCGCACCGGCGCAGGTGGACCCACCAGCCACCGGCGGCCTCGCACTCCTGACAGCCGGACCCGCTCGGCACAGCCGCGGTGTCGAGGTGCGGTGAGTCGCTCATGGTGCTGCCTCTCAACGTCGTGGAGTCGGCTGTGCCCGACCGATCCCCGACCATGCCGATCCAGCCGCTGTCAGCCTACGCAGTCCGACGCGTTCAGACACGCTCACGTTCGGGCTCGGGCTCGGGCTCCGGTGCGGGCCGGGCACGTGCGGCAGGCGTCACCAGCGCGGCTGCCAGCACCAGAACCAGCACCACGATCAGCGCCGGCCGCAGCCCGTACGCCTCGCCCAGGAAGCCGAGGGTGGGCGGGCCCACGAGGAAGGCGATGTAGCCGACGATCGCCGCGAGCGTGACGCGGGCCGCGGAGTCCTCGCCCGAGTCGGCTGCGGCGGAGAGCGCCACGGGGAACCCGAGCGAGGCGCCGAGCCCCCAGAGGATGGCCGCCGAGGCGGCGACGGCCTGGTTGTCCACGAAGATCACCAGCGCCAGCCCTGCACCGCCGGCCAGCGCGCTGGCGCACAGCACCACGGCGCGGCCGACCCGGTCGACGAACCAGCCTCCGACGAAACGCCCGGCGGTCATCGCCGCGGCGAAGACCACGTAGACCCCGGACCCGAGCGCCGGGTCGAAGCCGTGTCCGTCGACCATGACGAGCGGCAGCCAGTCGTTCGCGGTGCCCTCGGCCATCGCGAGCGCGAGGATGATCGCACCGATCAGCAGCAGCCGGCTGTCCCGCCAGACCGGGGCGCGCGGGACGTCGGCAGCACCGGCAGGGTCCGCAGGCGCACGGCGGCCGCCCTTGGCCGGCACCGGACGGATCGCGAGCGCCAGCACCGCGAGCACGATGATGCCGACGATCACCTGGTGGGCGAGCACCGGGAAGCCGATGGCGGTCAGCACCATGCCGCAGATCCCGCCCACGACCGTGCCGAGCGAGAAGAACCCGTGCATCGCCGGCATCGTCGAGCGCCCGAGCAGGCGCTCGACCTGCGCGCCCTCGACGTTGAGCGCGATCTCACCACCGCCCATGCCGAGGCCGAACATGCCGAGGCCGATGGCCACGACCACGCCGGACCCCAGGCCAGCCCCGACCCCGACCACCACAGCGCCGACGGCGATCGAGGACGTCCCGGCGAGGATCAGCGTGCGCGCCCCGAGGCGCGCGAGCAGCGGCCCGGCAGCGAGGATCCCGATCATCGACCCGACCGAGAGGCCGAACAGGATCAACCCCATCTGCGCCGTCGAGGCCTCGACCAGGTCACGCACGTCGGGCGTGCGGGTGACCCACGAGGACATGGTGATGCCCGGAAGGAAGAACAGGGCGAAGAGCGCGTTGCGGCGCGCGAGCGGGGTGGCGAGCACAGGAGCCTTCGAGAAGCACTGGCGAGCGGGACGGATGTCCCTGGGAACCTACTGCAGCGCCCACACCCCGAGCTCGTTCCCCGCGGGGTCGGTGAAGTGGAAGCGACGCCCGCCGGGAAACTCGTAGGGACCGTTGACGATGAGGCCGCCGGCCGCCGTCACCGCGGCGAGCGTGGCCTCCAGGTCGTCGCTGTACAGCAGCACGAGCGGGCCACCGCCCGTGACCTCGGGCGCCAGCGCGAGACCACCGGCTTCGTCGCCGCCTCTCTCGGCGGCCGTGCGGATCCCCGCGTAGCCATCCCCGTACGCCGTGAACTCCCATCCGAAGGCACGGCCGTAGAAGTCTTGGGCGGCCTGCATGTCGGTGACAGTGATCTCGATGTAGTCGATCGAGTGCGGGATGCGGTGCGTGTGACTGTCCATGCGCACCATCGTGGTGGAGGCCACCGACAGCCCCTCACTCCAGCAGGCCGTGGTGGAGGGCACGGAGCACCGCGCGAGTGCGGTCGCGGGCTCCGAGCTTGAGCAGCACCGTGGACACGTGGTTCTTCACCGTGCCCTCGGCCAGGTGCAGGGCGTCCGCGATCTCGCGGTTGGAGTAGCCGCCGGCGAGCAACCGCAGGATCTCGACCTCCCGAGAGGTGAGGTCACCCACCACGAGGGGGGCGTCGTCGTCGATCCCGACGGCGCCGTCCCGGATGGCCCGCAGCACCCGGTCGGTGATCGCCGGCTGCAGGAGCGTGCCACCCTCCGCGAGCGTGCGGACCGCCCCGACGAGCGAGTCGAGGGTCACGTCCTTGAGCAGATAGCCGCGTGCGCCGGAGCGGATCGCGGCGAGCACCAGGTCGTCGTCGTCGAAGGTGGTGAGGACGAGGACCGGCACGTCGAGATCGCTGGCGCGCAGCGCCTCGAGGGTCCAGATGCCGTCGTGCCGCGGCATCCGCAGGTCGAGCAGCACCACGTCGGGCCGGTGCTCGCGGATCGCGGCGAGCCCGGTCATGCCGTCGTCGGCCTCGCCGACCACCTCGACGTCGTCGGCAAGCTCGAGCAGACCGCGGATGCCTTGCCGGACCAGGGTCTGGTCGTCGATCACCACCAGGCGGATCACGACACCGGCACCCGCGCCTCGACCCGGAACCCGCCCATGGTGGTGAAGCTGGCGTCGCCACCCAGATCCGCGACCCGCTCGCTGATGCCGCGCAGCCCGTTCCCCATCTCGAGCCGCGCGGCGCCGCGGCCGTCGTCCCACGCCGTCAGCACCACCGCCCCGCTCTCGTTGGCCACCTCGATCCACAGGTTCGCCGCCTGGGCGTGGCGGATCGCGTTGGTGACCACCTCCTGCACGCACCTCACGAGGGCGACCGTGCGGATCTCGTCGAGCTCGACGTCGTCGGCGACCTCCACATGGATCCGCGGCGAGGGCAGGTCGGCGACGATCCGCTCGAGCACGTCCCGCAGGTCCGGCGCCCGCCGGCGCAGCTCGCCCACGGTCTGCCGGACGTCGGCCAGCAGGTCGCCGGCGATGCCGCGGGCACGCGCCACGTGCTCGCTCGCGGGCGGCGTCGCACGGTGCGAGGCGATCTCGAGCTCGAGGGCCAGCACCGTGAGCTGATGGCCGACGGCGTCGTGCAGGTCGCGCGAGATCCGCAACCGCTCGTCGGCGCGCGAGGACTCCGCGAGCAGCGTGCTGGTCGCCCGGAGCTCGGCGTGGGCGGCTGCGAGCGCGGTCCGCATCTCCACCTCACGATGCTGCGCACGCACCGCGAAGTACGTCCCGAGCTGCAGCATCGCGTACAGCCCACCGCTGAGCACCGTCTCCAGCACCAACGACGAGGAGATCCAGCTGGCGGCCGCGACCGCCGCGGTGTTGGCCGCCACGATCACCGCCGTCACGCGCCACGACACCACATAGGCGCTCAGCGCCGCGGTGTAGACGACGAGGATCGGCAGCCATCCCGCGCCCGGCGCCGTCACGACGATGACGATGCCGAGCACCACCTGCACGGCGAAGAGCGCCTGTGCGAGCCGGACTCGATCGACACCGACGAGCCACTGGGCCGCCACCAGGGTGAGCATGAACAGCACGTAGCTGGCCCACCAGAGCGCGGGTGCCACGCTCGTGAACTCCGCTCCCTGCAGCTGGAGCAGCAGGAACACCAGCCCGAGGCCCAGGCACACCAGCAGGCCGAAGGCCCCTGCCCACAGGTTCGGGTCGCGCCTGTCCACGGCCCGAGCGTAGGCGCCTCGAGCAGGGCGCACCCGTGCCGGAAGTCATGCGCGCAGCTCGTGACGACCGGCACGCGCGCCCGGGCGGGCGCCGCTCCTAGCGTCGAGGACGAGCCTCGACCCGCCGACGCCCATCCTCAGGGAGACACCATGACCGCCGTCCATGCCCACGACCTGCACAAGCGCTACGGCGACCGGACCGCCGTCGACGGCGTCAGCCTCACGGTGGCCGAGGGGGAGGTGCTCGGCATCCTGGGTCGCAACGGAGCCGGCAAGACCACCACGGTGGAGATGATCGCCGGGCTCCGCCGCCCCGACTCCGGGACCGTGGAGATCCTCGGCCTCGACCCCTGGCGCGACCGGCGCCGGGTCCGGCAGCTGCTGGGCGTGCAGCTGCAGGAGAGCGAGCTGCACGCGGCGCTGACGGTCGCCGAGCTCGTGCGGCTGTACCGCACCTTCTACGCACGCCCGGCGGACACCGCTGAGCTGATCGAGGCCGTGGGCCTGACCGGGCATCGCGACGTCCGCTTCGAGCGGCTCTCCGGCGGCCAGCAGCAGCGACTGTCGATCGCGCTCGCCCTGATCGGCCGGCCGCGCGTGGTGATCCTCGACGAGCTCACCACCGGGCTCGACCCGGAGGCGCGGCGCCACATCTGGGCGATCGTCGAACGACTGCGTGACGACGGCGTCACGGTCCTCCTGGTCAGCCACCTCATGGAGGAGGTCGAGCGGCTGTGTGACCAGGTCGCGCTTCTCGACGGCGGTCGGGTCGTCGCGCAGGACAGCCCCGCCGGTCTCGTCGAGACCGCCGGGCTCGGACAACGGGTCCGGTTCCGCGTCGGCGACGGCGGCGCACCGGCGCTGGCGCGTGCGGCCCTCGACGACCTCCCCGAGGTCGGCGAGGTCCAGGTGCGCCGCGACCAGGTGACGGTGACCGGCGCCGGAGACCTGCTGGGCGCCGTCAGCACCGCGCTGGTGCGCGCCGGTGTGGTCGCGACCGAGACCCGCCTCGAGCACGCCACCCTCGACGACGCCTTCCTCGCCCTGACGGGGCACACGCTGAGCACCGACCGAACCGACCACGACCTGCATGGAGCCGACCGATGAGCACCACCGCCTCCCCGAGCGATCTCGCCGACGTCCCCGCCTACCGGCCCGGGCTGCGGTCGTTGGCCACCCTGGTGGCGGCCGAGGCGCGGATGGTGGCGCGCGACACCGCCGGCCTGGTGGTGCCGATCGCCCTGCCGATGCTCTTCCTGGTCATGAACGGCCTCGGGAGCAGCACCGAGCCGCTGCCCGACGCCGGTGGCATGTCGGCGTTCGACATCTACGTGCTGCCGCTGATCCTGGTGATCGGCGTGGCGACGATCGGTGTCATCAACATGCCGAGCTTCCTCGCCTACTACCGCAAGAGCGGGGTGCTGCGGCGGCTCGGCGTCACACCCGCGTCGCCGGTGATGATCCTGCTTGCGCAGCTCATCGTCAGCGTGATCCAGACCGCGCTCGGCGTCGGGCTCGCCGTCGGGGTCGCGGTCCTCGGCTTCGACGCCAACCTGCCCAGCCGCCCGGGCCTGGCGATCGGCGTGTTCGCGCTCGCGGCGGCGGCCATGTACGCCGTCGGGATGCTCGTCGCGGCGATCGCACCCACCGCCAACGCCGCGGTCGCGATCGGCCTCGGCACCTTCTTCCTGCTCGGCGCCGTCGGCGGCATGTTCGGACCGACCACCAACCTGCCCGACGGCGTTGCCCAGGTGGGCGAGCTGCTCCCGTTCGGCGCCGCCGTGGGTGCGTTGGGGACGACGTGGCTCGGCCGGACCCCCGAGCCGACGCACCTGCTGGCGCTCGCGGGCGCCGTCGTGATCTGCGGGCTGCTGTCCGCCCGGCTGTTCCGCTGGGAGTGAGCGGCGGGCCCGGGCGTAGCCAGGGCTCAGATCCGACGGGGCCCGGGCCCCTCGTCGGCCAGCGCGTCCTCGGGGTTGAGGAGGCGGCACGCCTTCATCGAGAGGCAGCCGCACCCGATGCAGCCGGTCAGCTCACGCTGCAGGTGCTCGAGCTGAGTGCGGCGCTGCTCGATCTGGGCGCGCCAGAGCTGTGCCACCCGGCGCCAGTCCCGCTGCGAGGGCGGGTGATCGATCGGCAGGCTCGTGAACACCTCCTGCACGTCGCTGAGCGGGATCCCGAGGCGCTTCGCGACGACGATCAGCGAGATCCGCCTGAGCATGTGGCGTCGATAGCGGCGCTGGTTGCCGGGCGTGCGCGTCGCGGCGATCAGCCCCAGCTCCTCGTAGAAGCGCAGCGCCGACACCGGGACGCCCGAACGGCGTGAGACCTCACCGACGCCGAGGAGATCATCCGGTTCGAGTGACATCGCCCACCTCCCACTTGACCTCAAGCTTACTTGAGGTTTTAGCGTGACGACGCGCCACGAACGGCGCACGGGCGCAGGCCCGACCGATCGCGGCCGTGAGGACGACGCAGGATGACGCAGGCGCAGCAGGAGACAGAAGCCAACGGAGCATGGCGGGAGCTGGTGGCCGGGCGGTACGCCCCGATCGCGGCGGTGCTCGCCGGCGGTGTGCTGGTCGAGGCCAGCAACGTTTACCTGACCACGAGCCTGCTGCCGACCATCGTCGCCGAGATCGGCGGTGCCGACTTCTACGCCTGGACGATGGTGACGTTCCTGCTCGCCTCGGTCGTCAGCGCGATGCTGGTCAGCAGGATCCTCGTGCAGCAGGGCGCGGTGCGCGCGTACCTGCTCGCGCTCGGGCTGTTCGCGCTGGGGTCGGTGCTCTGCGCGGCGAGCCCGTGGATGTCGGCGCTGCTCGTCGGGCGCACCGTTCAAGGACTCGGCGGCGGCCTTCTCGCCGGGCTGGGGTACGCCCTCATCCAGCGGTCGCTGCCCCGACGGCTGTGGGCGCGTGCGGCCGCCCTGGTCTCGGCGATGTGGGGGGTCGGCAACGTGCTCGGACCCGTGGTGGGCGGCGTCGCTGCGCAGCTGGGTGCCTGGCGCGCCACCTTCATCGGGCTGGCGCTCGTGTGCGCGCTGATCGGCGTCGTGGTCGTGCGGTCGATGCCAGCCACGGCACGAGGCGCTTCACGTGAGGCGGTGCCGTGGACGTCGCTGGCGCTGCTGGCCACCGGCGTGGCAGCGGTCGGCGTCGCGAGCATCGTCCCGAGCGGCGCCGCGACGGTGCTCGCGCTGGTCGTCGGGGTGGCGCTCGGTGCGGCCTTCATCCGCCACGAGAAGCGTGGCGGCAGCGGCATCCTCCCCCGGGTGACGTTCGCACGCACCTCGTCGTTGCGGTGGGTCTACGTGACCGTCGCGGTGATGGCGTTCGGCATCGGGACGGAGGCGTTCATCCCGCTCTTCGGGCAGGAGATCGGCGGCCTGATCCCCTTCGTCGCCGGGCTCATGGGCGCGGCGGTGTCGCTGGGGTGGTCGCTGACCCAGGTCGTCACGGCGAACGCCACGGGTGATCGGTCCCGTCGCGGCCTGATCCTCGCCAGCCCGTTGGTGCTCGGGTCGGGCCTCGCCGCCTACGGGGTGCTGCAGCACTCCGGTCCGTCGGCGCTCGTGGTCGTCCTGTGGTTCGTCGCCCTGTTCGTCGCCGGTGCCGGGATCGGGCTCGGTTTCCCGCACCTGACCGTGGCAGCGCTCGGCAGCGCGGGCGACGGCGAGGAGGGCGCCAAGGCTGCCGCGGGTGTGAACACGGTCTTCCTCATCGCCAGCGCGTTCAGCGCCGCGTTCGCCGGGGTGCTGGTGAACCTCGCCGCCCCCGACATGGTGCGGTCCGCGCAGCTGCTGATGCTCGTCTTCGCCGGGTTCTGCCTGGCCGGTGTCGTCGCCGCCCGCGGGGCGAGCAGAGGTATCGGCCCTGCGGCCGTCGTCGACGTGGACGAGGCTGCCTGACGCGCCCTCGGCGATCACCGCCCGGGAAGTCGGGCGCTGCGCCCTGGTGCCCGGGACGCAGCCGGGCCGACGCTCGTCCTCAGCAGCCCGCCGACCGTCGGCGGGCCGATCTCTGAGGAGTGCTCATGTCCACGCACCTGACCGACGCCGTGACGGCACAGCCGACGACCCCGCCCCGCGCCTCGCGCGCCTGGGCCTGGAGCGGGGTCGCCGCCGGGGTTCTCGGCATCGCCACCATCCAGGCCTCGATGGCGACCTCGGTCGACTGGGAGGCCACCGCAGGCGACGCCGAGAAGATGCTCGCCGACGCCGCGACCAAGCAGGGCGCCTACCTGCTGTTCCACACGCTCGCGGTGCTGACCATGCTGGTGCTGCCCGTGTTCGCGGCGGGGCTGAAGCGCCGGCTCGACCAGCAGGGCCCGGCCGGCGGGCTCCACGGGCAGGTCGCGCTCGGCGGGCTGCTGCTGACCGCGGCGGCGCTGCTGCTCGGCAGCGGCCTCGACACCCAGTTCGCGCTCGGGCTGTCCGACCCGTCGGCGTACGTGCCGGAGTCGGCGGCGTTCTACACCGACTGGGTCGCGACGATCCCGTGGCTGTGGGTCGGGGCCGGGTTGTCGGCGCTGGCCGTCTCGATCGCGTCGCTGCGGCACGGTGCCGCACCCCGGTGGGTCGGCGTGGTCTCGTTGGTGCTCGGCCTCCTGACCGTGATCGCCGGGGTGTCGCCGCTCCAGTACATGGCCGGTTTCGTGGGACCGGTCTGGCTGCTGATCGCCTCGCTGGGCTTCGCGTTCGGTGACCGGCGCCGCGGGTGAGACCCGCGCCGCTCTCGACACCCCCGCGGCAGCTGCCGCGGGGGTGTTCCCCCGCACCACCCCCACGCCCTACCGTTCACCGCATGACGACGGCGCGCTACCCAGGCCGGCCACGCGCCGCCGTCGTGGTGGCCGTCCTGGCGGCGCTGCCCGCGGTGGCCGGTGGCGCGCTGCAGGCCGCCAGCCGCGCCCCGGTGACGCCCGATGTGCTGTTCCTCGTCGTCGATGTCGCCGTCGGCCTCGTCTACGGAGCGGTCGCGGCGGTCATCCTCTCCCGTCGCAGCCACCCGGTCGGCTGGCTGGTCGCGCTCGCTGCCGTGGGTGGTGGGCTGTCGGCGCTGGGCGGCGGCTGGGCGTCGTTCGCGCTCACACGGCCGGGCAGCCCGGGCGGGGACCTGGCGATCGGGCTGTTCGGCTCCGCGTGGGTGCCCGGGACGCTCGCGCTCTTCCTCGTGGTGCCCTGGCTGGTGCGCGAGAGCTCGCTGGACCGCGTCGCCTGGGCAGGGGTCACCGTCGGCGCCCTGACGGCGCTGGCCCTGACCCTGCAGCGGCTCGTTGCACCGATGAGCGACAACCGCGGGCTGCTGCTCGCCGTCGTGCTGGTCGGCCTGGGCACCGCGACCGCGGTGCTGTGGCGGCACCGCCGCGGACCCGCTGCCGAGCGGGCCGGTCTCGGGCTGCTGGCTGCCGGGACGGCGCTGATGGCGCTGTCGTTCGTGCCGCTGCTGCTGGTCCCCTACACCGACAGCGGGATCGTCCTGCTGGTCCCGATCTCCCACCTGGCGTGCCAGGCGCTGTTCCCCGGTGCGCTGCTGGTCACGATGCTCCGCAACCGGCTCTGGGGCATCGACATCGCGGTGAGCCGAGCGGTCCTCGCCGGGCTGCTGACGCTCGGCATGGTCGTGGTCTACACGGCGCTCGTGTGGACGGCCACCGCCTTCGTGGCGAGCTCCGCGGTCGCGCAGGTGGTGGCGGCGGTCGGGGTCGTGCTCGCCGCCGGGCCCACGCGGCGTCGGCTGGAGAGCGAGGTGCACCGGCTCGTCTACGGCGAGGCCAGCTCACCCGGGCGTGCGGCCCTGCGGATCGGCGCTTCCTTGACAGGCGCTGAGGACGTGGAGCTGCTGGACCGGCTGGCCGCAGCCGTGGGTGAGGCGTTGCGGCTGGAGTCCGTCATCCTCACCCAGCCGGGCGACGGCACGGCCGGTCGGTGGGGCACGCCGTCGAGCGTGCCGGTGGAGCGCGTGGTCCGGCAGGGCGAGGACGGCACCGGCGAGCCGGTCGGGGTGCTCACCGTGACGCCGCGACCGGGTGAGCGGCTGGACCGCCGCACGCTCGACGCGCTGGACCAGCTGCGACCCGTGCTCGCCGTCGGTCTCGGGCTGGTGCGGGCGACCGGTGAGGTGGTCAGGGCGCGGGATGCCGCGACCGGGGCGCGGCTGGCGGAACGACGGCTGATCCGGCGCGAGCTCCACGACGGGATCGGGCCCTGGCTCTCCGGGCTGCGCCTGGGGCTGCAGGGGGCTCGGAACGTGCTGGCCACCGATCCCGGTGCCGCCGACGCCGTGCTCGCGGCCCTGCAGGAGGAGGTGGCCCAGCGGGTGCAGGACGTGCGGCTGCTCTCCCGCAGCCTGCTGCCGCCCGTCCTGGAGGAGCACGGCCTGGTCGCGGCGCTCGCCGAGCTGGTCGATCGACACCAGCGGATGGGCTTCGCCGTCGAGGTGCGCGGTCTGGTCACCGACGACCCGGAGGCGCTGCGCGACCTCGACCCGCGGGTGGCGGCGGCCGCGTACGCCGTGGTGTCGGAGTCGGTGCTCAACGCCGCTCGTCACTCGGGGGCAGACCGGTGCGTCGTGGAGGTCACGCTCGTCGAGCCCGACGGCGTCGCACCCGCTCTCGTGGTCAGCTGCCTCGATCAGGGCTCGGGTCGGGCTCCCGACGTCGCCGACGGCGTGGGCACCCGTTCGATGCGGGAGCGCACCGAGGAGCTGGGCGGCGGGATCGCCATCGGCCCGTCACCGCACGGGGGCACGCTCGTGCGGGCGCAGCTGCCGCTCGCACCCGCGGCGGTGCCGGCATGAGCGAGGGCGCGGCGGCAGCGCTCCGTGTGACGCTGATCGACGACCACCCGGTGTTCCGGATCGGGATGGCGGCGCTGCTGGACTCGCTCGAGGGGATCACGGTGGTCGGGCAGGTCCCCGGGTTCGCGGCAGCGCGGGAGCTGTTCGCCGAGGGCCACGAGACCGACGTCGTGCTCATGGACATCGACCTGGGCGACGGCTCGGGCGTCGACCTCACACGCGATCTGCTCCGTGACCGGCCGGACCTGCGCGTGCTGGTGGTGACGATGCACGAGGACGACGACGCGGTCGTCGCCGCCGTGCGTGCCGGGGCGCGCGGCTACCTGGTGAAGTCGTCCCCGCCGGACGCCGTCGAGCGCGCGGTGCGCGCCGTGGCGGCGGGCGAGATGATCTTGTCTCCCGCGGTCGCCGAGCGTGCGATGGCGTACGTGCTCGGCGGTCAGCGTGCGGCACGCGTGCCGTTCCCGCAGCTGACGGCCCGCGAGCGCGAGGTCCTCGACCTGCTCGCCCACGGCCTGGACAACACCGCGATCGCGCGGCGGCTCACGCTGAGCCCGAAGACGGTGCGCAACACCGTGGCCACGGTGCTGGCGAAGCTGTCGCTGCGCGATCGCTCGGCCGCCATCGTCCGCGCCCGTGCGGAGGGTCTCGGGGGCGGAGATCCTGCAGCGAGCGGGCCGTCCGACAGCTGACGTGGGTCGGACCGGTTCAGCGCAGGTCCTCGGGCAGCGTGTCCAGACGCAGTGCCGCGCCCATCGCTCCCAGGATCCGCTCCAGGGACCGGACGGTGGGGCTCACCTCGCCCGCCTCGTAGCGGGCGATCATCGCCTGTGACGTCCCGACAGTCTCGGCCAGCGATCGCTGTGTGATCCCCGCGTGCCGTCGGGCGTCGCGGATCAGCTCACCCGGCCGCGGACGCTCATGCCAGATCTGATATGGCACGGCCGGATTGAACACGGCTGCGGAACCCAAGGTGCTCGCCCGCACTATCAGTCGGTGCGTGACCACACCTCGCCGCGGCGGCGCGCTCGGCTCGGCGATCCGGGCCGCGAGGAGCTGCACGGCACGGGAGCCGAACTCCTCCATGTTGGGCGCGATGGTGGTCAGCGGCGGCCACGCGTACTCGGCCTCGGGCGCGTTGTCCCACCCCAGCACCGCGACGTCGTCGGGGACGCGGATGCCGAGCGAGGCCAGCGCATGGAGCGCACCGACCGCCACCAGGTCGCTGGCGCAGATCAAGGCGTCCCAGGGCGTGCCGGAGGCGAACGCCTCACGGGTGCGCGCGAACCCCTCCGACCGTGAGTACTCGCTGGTCTCGATCAGGCTGAGGGAGGCTGCCTCGCCAGCCTCGGCGAGCTCGGCGCGCAGGCCGGCGATCCGGAGCGCCGACGCCTTGCGGTGCGGACCGATCTCGGCTCCGAGGAACGCGAACCGGCGGCGACCGAGCGCCAGCATGTGGCGCGCCGCGTCACGCGCGGAGGCGCCGTTGTCGATGCCGACGTGGTCGAGGCCGCCCGGTTCGGCCTGCTCGCCCAGCAGCACGATCGGCGTGTCCGTCTGCAGCGCGGCCACCTCCGCCCCGGACAGCCGCGAGGTGCTCAGCAGCACACCGTCGGTGAACCGGACGCTGTAGCCCCGTGCTGCTGCGGACTCGCGTGGGACCGAGTGCCCGGTCTCGTCGATGAGCACCGTGTAGTCCTCGTCGCGGGCGCGCCGGACGACGGCCCTGGCCAGCTCGGCGTAGTACGGCGTCGCGAGGTCCGGGACCGACACGGCCAGCAGACCGGTGCGCCCCCGCCGCAGCTGACGGCCCGCGAGACTGGGGCGGTACCCGAGCTCGGCGATCGCGCGCTCGACGTTGCGCCGCGTCGCGGCCGCGACGTGGGGCCGGCCATGGATGACGTTCGAGACCGTCTTCCAGGAGACCCCGGCGCGTGCGGCGACGTCCTTGATGCCCCCGACCTTGCGGGGCGGTGCGCTGTCCCCGGCGACGCCGTCGTCGCCCGATACCTGTTCTGGCATAGCGGACAGGATATCGGAGAGCGAGGGTGCCGGGACGTGGTCATGACCGCAGTTGACAGCGTTGATCTCGGCGATGTCAGATACGTCTAACGTTGTACACGCCGACGCCGATGTCCGGCCCCAGGAGGAACGATGAAGACCACCCGACGTGCGATCCGCAGATCTGCCGCCGCCGCTGCCCTGCTCTCCGGGGCGCTGGCCCTCGCGGCCTGCGGTGTCGATGGCAGCGGCGGAGGGAGCGGGGACGACGGCGGCGACGCCGGCGGTCCGGCGACCGACGAGGAGATCCGGACAGCGTGGTGGGGCGTCGACAACCAGCACCGCGCGCTGGAGACCGCCATCGAGGCCTTCACCGCGGCCGGCGGGCCGCAGGTGAGCGTGGAGCCGCAGCCGTGGGACGGCTACTGGGACAAGCTGGCGACCCAGGTCGCCGGCCGCGACCTCCCGGACGTCATCATGCAGGCCGCCAGCCAGCTGCCCACCTACGCCGAGCGCGACTCGCTCCTCGACCTCTCGGAGGTCGACCTCGACGTCAGCGGTCTGGACGAGGGGATCCGCGAGTTCGGCGCCGTCGGCGAGTCCACCTACGGGGTGGTCGCGGCGACGAACGCCACCGGGTTCGTCACCAACGAGGACCTGCTCGCCGAGCTGGGCATCGCAGCCCCCGAGGGTGAGTGGACCTGGGACGACCTCGCGACCTTCGCGAGCGAGGTGCAGTCCGCCAGCGGCGGTGAGCACTGGGGCGTCCAGGACGGCTCGGGCGACATGATCCTGTTCATCCTGTTCGTGCGGGACTCCGGCCGCGAGTTCTACGCCGAGGACGGGTCGATCAACGCGACGCCGGACGACCTGCGGGCGTGGTTCCAGCTGTGGGCGGACATGCGTGAGTCCGGCGCGGTCCCGCCCGCGGACATCACCGCGGAGGCCAGCGGCAACCTGCCGGGCTCGCCGCTCGCCACCGGCGGCGCCGCCAGCGGTTTCGTGTGGACGCAGGACTACGTCGCACTGCAGTCGGTCTCGGACAACGCGCTGGACATCGCGCTGCCCCCCTACAACGCGACCAACCCGAGCCTGTGGATCAACGCCGCAAGCCTGTGGTCGATCTCGGCCTGGTCGGGCAACCCCCAGGGCGCGGCCGACCTGATCGACTACCTGGTCAACGACCCGGAGGCCGTCGACACGTTGGGCGCCACGCTCGGGATCCCGCCGACCGCTGCTGCCCGCGCCCAGATCGCCGAGTCCGTCACCGACGAGGAGCGCCCGGCGATCGAGTACATGGATCTCGTCGCCGAGAACTCGCGGCCGCTCAACCGCCTCTGGCCCGACGGTTTCGCCGACTCCCGCACGCTGATGTCACAGCTCTCCGAGCAGGTCGCGTTCGGCCAGATGAGCGTCGACGACGCCGTGGACGCGTTCTTCGCGGACGCCGAGGGCTGAGCAGCCGGTGAGCAACGCAACGACCGCCGCCGGAGGTGGCGCACCCGCGCCCGCCCGCCGGCGGCGGTCGGCTCGCCGCCGCAAGGAGGCACGAGCCGGCTACCTCTTCCTGCTCCCGTGGTTCGTCGGTCTGGCCGCGCTGGTCATCGGTCCGATGGCGACCTCGGCCTACCTGTCCTTCACGGAGTACGACCTCTTCCACGACCCGGTCTGGGTCGGCGTCGAGAACTACCGCACGCTGTTCACCGACGACCCGCGCTACCTGCAGTCGCTGCGGGTGACCTTCACCTACGTGCTCGCCTCGGTGCCGCTGCGACTGGTGGTCGCGCTCGGGCTCGCCGTGCTGATGAACCGGACGCTCCGCGGGATGTCGTTCTACCGCGCCGCGCTCTACCTGCCCTCTCTGCTGGGCGGCAGCGTGGCGATCGCGGTGCTGTGGCGTCAGCTCTTCGGCAGCAACGGCGCGATCAACCAGCTGCTGGCGCTGGTGGGCATCGACGGTCCGAACTGGATCGCCTCGCCCGACACCAGTCTGGCGACGCTGATCGTGCTCGCGATCTGGCAGTTCGGCTCACCCATGGTGATCTTCCTGGCCGGCCTGCGGCAGATCCCCGCCGAGCTGCTCGAGGCGGCACGGGTCGACGGCGCCGGAGCGGTACGCAGGTTCGTCTCGGTCACCCTGCCGCTGCTCACACCGCTGGTCTTCTTCAACCTCGTGATGCAGACGATCGTGGCCTTCCAGGCGTTCACGCCGTCGTACATCATCTCCAACGGCACCGGTGGGCCGGTCGACTCGACGCTCTTCTACACGCTGTACCTCTACATCAAGGGCTTCAGCGAGTTCGAGATGGGTTACGCCTCCGCCATGGCGTGGGTGCTCGTCGCCATCATCGCGGCCTTCACGGCCGTCAACTTTCTCGGCGCCCGTCGTTGGGTGCACTACTCGGACGCGAGCTGATGCCCTCCACCGTGACGCAGGTGCTCCCTGCCACCGTCGACCCCTCGCCCCCCTCGACGTCGTCGAAGGGCGGGCGCCGCCGCGGCAGCCGCTCACCGCTGGCGACGACCGCCTGGCACGGCTTGATGCTGCTGCTGTGCCTGGCCACGCTCTACCCGGTGCTGTGGATGGCCCGCAGCGCGGTCGTGCCGGAGAGCGAGATCTTCGCGAGCCCGACGATCGTGCCGTCCCAGGTCGACCTCTCGAACTTCGCCGCCGGCTGGTCGGCCAACCCGCCCGGCTTCGGGACGTTCCTGATGAACTCGTTCATCATCTGCGCCGGTGCGGTCGCGGGCAACCTCATCGCCTGCACGCTCGCCGCGTACGCCTTCGCCCGCCTCGACTTCCCGTTGAAGCGGCTCTGGTTCGCCGTGATGCTCGCGACCGTCATGCTGCCCGCGCACGTCACGCTCATCCCGCAGTACGCGCTGTTCTCGGCGGCGGGATGGGTCGGCACCTACCTTCCGCTCATCGTGCCGAAGTTCCTGGCCACGGACGCGTTCTTCATCTTCTTGCTCGTGCAGTTCATGCGCGGCATCCCTCGTGAGCTGGACGAGGCCGCAGAGCTCGACGGCGCCGGGCGGTGGCGCATGTTCCGCTCGGTGATGCTCCCGCTGTCGATCCCGGCGCTGGCGACCACCGCCGTGTTCACGTTCATCTGGACCTACGAGGACTTCCTCGGGCCGCTGATCTACCTGAGCGACCTCAACGACTATCCGGTCCCGCTCGGGCTGCGGATGTTCATGAACGCGATGGGGCAGTCCTCCTACGGGCAGCTGTTCGCGATGTCGCTCGTCTCGCTGCTGCCGGTCTTCATCTTCTTCCTGCTCTTCCAGCGCAAGCTCATCGCCGGCATCGCGACGACCGGCCTCAAGGGCTGACCAGCCCCGTCGCCTCACCCATCACCCAACCGAAGGAATCACGTGCGCACTCGTGTCGAACATGCCCAGGTCGTCGTCTGCGGAGGTGGTCTGGCGGGTATCAGCGCCGCTGTCTCAGCTGCACGCCTGGGCCTCGAGACGGTCCTGGTCCAGGATCGCCCGGTGCTCGGCGGCAACAGCTCCTCCGAGGTGCGGGTGGTCCCGCGCGGCGCAGGGAACTACCACGCCTACGCCCGTGAGACCGGCGTCGTCGGCGACCTCCTCGAGCGCGAGCGGCTGCTCAACCACGAGGAGATCTTCGAGAACGGCTTCACCAACAGCGTGTGGGACATGACCATCTACGACCTGGTCGAGCAGACCCCGGGGTTGACGCTGCACCTCAACACCGTGGTGCGGGACGTCGTGGTCGACGAGACGGACAAGCGCATCATCGCCGTGCTCGCCTACACCGCCAGCGCCGAGACCGAGATCGAGATCAACGGCGACGTCTTCGTCGACTGCACCGGCGACGGGGTGGTGGCTGCCCTGGCCGGTGCACCGTGGCGGATGGGCACCGAGGGCCGCGACGAGTTCGACGAGCCGCACGCCCCGCCGGAGGCCTCCGACGACGTCATGGGCAACTCGATCCACATCAAGACCAAGGACGTCGGCCGGCCCGTCGAGTTCGAGCTCCCGCCGTGGGCGGTCTCCTACGACGACGCCGACTTCTTCTACCGCGGCGGCCGCCGTCCGTCGACCCTCAAGGGCGGTTACTGGTGGATCGAGATCGGGGTGCCGTGGCACACGATCGACGACGCCGAGACGATCCGGCACGAGCTCACCCGCCATGCGCTCGGCGTCTGGGACTGGATCAAGAACAAGGACCCGTACCTGCGCGAGCGCGCCAGCACCTACGCGCTGGACTGGATCGGACAGGTTCCGGGCAAGCGTGAGAGCCGCAGGATCATGGGCCAGCACCTCATGACCGAGGCCGACCTGACGCGAGCGGAGCCGTTCGAGGACGAGATCGCCTACGGCGGCTGGAACATCGACCTGCACACCCCGGGTGGGATGCTCGCCGAGACCAGCGAGCCCACGGCCGCCGAGAACCACGAGACCACCGCGCCGGCGGCCGTGGCGGCCTACGTGGGGCCGTTCGGGATCCCGCTGCGCTCGCTGGTGGCGCTCGAGGTGCCGAACCTGCTGATGGCAGGCAGGAACGTGTCGGCCAGCCACGTGGCACTGGGCTCGGTCCGGGTGCAGGCGACGACCGCGATCATGGGCCAGGCCGCGGGAACGGCGGCGGCGATTGCGGTGCGCGACGGCATCGGCGCCCAGGACGTGGCGTCGGTCGCGATCGACGCCGTCCAGCAGCGCCTGCTGCGCGACGGAGCCTTCCTGCCCTCGGTGGCGAACACCGACGTCGACGACCTCGGGCGCGACGCCCGGGTGCGAGCCTCCTCGCACGCCCTCGCCTACGGCGCCGGACCGGACAGCACCGCGGTCACCGGCGGCGTGGGCAACCACTCCAAGCCCAGCGACGTGCTGGCCGAGCGGCGGGGGCAGTGGATCGCCGTCGGCACCGGTGCCGACGCACCCGGCCTGGCCCAGGTGTCGGTCTGCCTGACCAACACCTCGGGGGCCGCGCGGTCGATCGGGGCGAGCATCGTCGCCGTCGAGAACATCTGGGACTACCGCATCGACGGCGTGCCCGTGCTGGCCGCGACCGACCTGCTGGTGCCCCCCGGTGAGCGGCTCTGGGTCACCTGGGACGTCGACCTGGACGCCGAGACGCTCCGAGAGGGCGCCGCCGGCGACGTGCGTTACGTCCGCCTGGACCTCGATGCCGACCCGGAGATCTCCTGGCACCGCGCCGGCGCCGTGGTCCCCGGGTGCGTCTCAGGGGTGCGGATCGCCTCGGGACGCATGCGTCGCTACCTCGATGCCATCACGCTCTCGCACCGGGTCGCACCGGCTCAGCCCGCGTGGCCCGCGTCGGGGGTGCTGACCGGCGTCACCCGCCCGCACCGATCGACCAACGTGTGGAGGTCCGACCCGGCACAGCCCTTCGACCAGTGGCTGGAGCTCAGCTGGGACACCGCCCGCACGATCGGCCGGATCGAGCTCACGTTCGCGGGCAGCCTCCTGCGCGAGTACGACCGCTACCCCCCGGGGTATCGCGACCCGCAGTGTGCGCGCGACTACTCGATCGAGGTGGCCGACGGCGAGGGCTGGCGTCGCGTGCTCACCGTGACGGGCAACGCCGCACGGCGACGCCAGCACGACCTTCCGGAGGCCGCCTCGACAGCCCGCCTGCGGGTCGTGGTGCACGCGACCAACGGTGACCCCTCCGCCGCGATCGCGGAGGTGCGCTGCTACGCCCCGTAAGGGCTGCGGTCTCGTCGCAGCCGGGTCGGGGTCAGATGAATCCGGGGCGATGCGTGTCCCTGCGCGGCAGATGTGGCCGCGCAGGGCACGTCGGACCTATATTGGTCGAACCAATCGACGCAGCAGTCGAGCCGACGACATCGAGCCCCTGAGATGCCCACCACTGACGGTCACCCGCGTGCCTGCGACGGTTCGCCGTGAGGGCGGTGAGCAGCTCATCTCCCAGGGCGACCGGCCGGGTCGCCGTCGCCGTCGGCGTCGAGCAACGGCAGCGACGGGTCGATCTCCGCGGCGCTGACCTCGCGGTGGTGCGCGGCGACGAACTCCTCCACGTCGAGGAGGTGGCTGCTCATCCGGACGCGCGCCCGGTCGGGGTCGCGCGCCACGAGCGCGACGAGGATCGAGCGGTGCTGCTGGTGGGCGATGCTGATCGAGTCGGCCTGGTTGACCGAGCGCCACAGGCGCGCGCGCACCGTCCGGCTCGAGAGGTTGTCGACCAGCCCGGCGAGCGCCGAGTTCCCGCTGGCACGAGCGATGAGGTGGTGGAACTCGACGTCGGCCTCGATGGTGCGCTCGGGGTCCAGGTGGTCGGGGTCGGCGAGCATGGCGTCGACCCGCGCCAGGATCGCCTCGAGCTCGGTGAGCTCGTCCGCGGTGAGCCGGGTCGCGGCCAGCGCGACGCTCTCGACCTCCAGCATCCGGCGGACGGCGAGCACCTCGGCAGCGCTCGAAGGCTCGAGCAGCTCCGCGAAGAACCCGATCGGGCTGAGCATCCTCGCCGGGTCCAGCGAGGTCACGTACGTGCCATCACCCTGGCGCGACTCCAGCACCCCCAGCGCCACGAGCGCTCGCACGGCCTCGCGGAGAGATCCTCGCGAGACACCCAGCCGCAGCGCCAGCTCCCGCTCGATCGGCAGCCGGTCCCCGGCCCGCAGGGTCCCGTCGCGCAGCATCGCCTTGACCGCGTCGATCACGACGTCGGTCTGCGACCGGGCCAGCGCGGGCGTCGGTTCGCTCCTGCTCGTCACCGCTGATGAACCTCCCCCCGACGTGACGCCGTCACGCCGCTCTCGACCCGACCGAACTGAACTGATCTGGAGGCCGCCCGATGCCGCTCGACCCGACCACACTGCCGGAACCCGTGGACGTCTCTGACAGCTCCGAGGCGCTGGCCCACGTGGCGGCGATCGTCGCCCGCGGGCCCTACGCAGCGGACTGGGACTCGCTCACCGCGTACGAGGCTCCGCTGTGGTACCAGGACGCCAAGTTTGGCATCTTCCTGCACTGGGGCGTCTTCACCGTCCCGGCGTACGGCAGCGAGTGGTACCCGCGCAACGCCTACCGGCGGGGCACCCCGGAGTTCGACCACCACGTCGCCACGTACGGTCCGCACCGCGAGTTCGGCTACAAGGACTTCATCCCCGATCTGCGGATGGAGTCCTACGACCCGCAGGCCTGGGCGTCGTTGTTCCGAGAGGCCGGAGCCCAGTTCGTGGTGCCCGTGGCCGAGCACCACGACGGCTTCGCGATGTACCACAGCGATCGCACCCGCTGGGCGGCGTCCAAGGTCGGCCCGCAGCGTGACGTGCTCGGTGATCTCGCGGAGGCGACGCGACGTGCCGGCATGGTGGCCGGGGTGTCCTCGCACCGCGCCGAGCACTGGTTCTTCCTCAACGGCGGCACCCGGTTCGACTCTGACGTGCTCGACCCCGCCTACCAGGACTTCTACGGGCCGGCCCAGCGCGAGGAGACCGCGCCGAACGAGGCGTTCCTGCAGGACTGGTTGCTGCGCACCGTCGAGATCATCGACCGGTACCGGCCTCAGGTGCTCTGGTTCGACTGGTGGATCGAGACGCCCGCGTTCGAGCCCTACCTGCGCACCCTGGCCGCCTACTACTACAACCGGGCTGCCGAGTGGGGCGTGCAGGTGGTGCTGCAGTACAAGTGGGAGGCGTTCGCGCGGGGCTCGGCCGTCCGTGACATCGAGCGCGGCGCGATGACGCACATCCAGGACGACGTGTGGCAGAACGACACCTCGATCTCCCGGAACTCCTGGAGCTGGCACCCCGAGCAGGACTACAAGTCGTGCGCGGCACTGGTGGCCGAGCTCGCGGACTGCGTGGCCAAGAACGGAGCGCTGCTGCTCAACATGTGCCCGAAGGCCGACGGCACCTTCGACCCGCGCGAGGTCGAGATCGTTCGCGAGCTGGGCCGGTGGCTCGGCGTCTACGGGCAGGCGATCTACGGGACCCGCCCCTGGCTCGTGCCGGTGGAGGGTCCGACCCGTGCGGTTGAAGGCTCCTTCGTGGACGACGCGCCGGTCGAGTACACCGATGCCGACATCCGGTTCACACGCCGGATCGACAAGATGGGTGAGCACCTGTACGCGATCGTGCTGGCGCGGCCTGCGTCCGGGACCGTGCGGATCCGCTCCTGGGGCACCCACCTCGGTCTGCTGCTCGATGACATCGAGACCGTCGAGGTGCTCGGCGACCCCGCACCGGCCGTGTGGCGCCGCACGCCTGAGGCGCTGGAGGTGGATCTGACGGATGCGCACGCCGACCTCCCGGGGGTTGCGATCAGGGTGCTGCTGGCCAGCCGCGTGACACCGCGTCGTCACGACTTCATCCACGAGTGATGGGGACGCACGGACGGCTCCGACCTCCGCCGTCGGGCGACGTGCGCACGCGGTGGTGAGCACCCGAAGCTGACGGCGGTGCGGGATCCCTCGATCCCGCACCGCCCAGGATGTCAGCCGACGCTGCTGTCATAGGCGGCCTGCCAGATCTCGACGTACCTGTCGGCGCCCAGACCGGTGAGGCCTTCGACGTAGGACGTCCAGGCGGCGTCGTCGCCCGGGTCGCGCACCCCGGTGATGAACTCCGCCGTCGAGGTCGACACGTAGTTCTCGACGTTGGTCTGCAACGTCGCGAGCTCGGGTGCGTCCTCCACGGACACCCACGCGTTCCAGTACGGGAAGATCGCGTCGGTCTCGTGGCCCTCGTAGAGCTGGGTGGCCTCGAAGAGCCGGCGCTCGTAGCCCGCCTGGGCGTAGATGTCGGTGTCCTGGACCTGGGCGTTGCGGAACTCGGCCGTGCTGTTGTACTGCGCCATGGCACCCCAGGCCGCGTTCACGTCCTGCGGGTTCTCGGTGTCGGTCGGCAGGTCGACGAAGGAGGGCTCGAGCGTGTCGTCGAGCGCGACCTCGCCCTCCTCGGCCGGCCGCCAGCCGACGCCCTCGACACCGAACTCGCCGAGCAGGTGCCCCTCGTAGGTGAAGATGTAGTCGAGGATCTCGATGAGCTTCTGCTGCTTGGCCTCGCTGGCGTTGCTCGTGATCACGAAGGTCGCCCCCGGGGTGCTGGGCAGCACGTAGGTGGCGTTGTCGCCACCGGGACCGGTCAGCGGCGGGAGCGCGTCGTACTGGGTGTCACGCGCGTCCTCCAGACCGATGGTCACGAAGATCCCCGGGTGCACACCCGTGTAGGACCCGATGATCACGCCCTCGGCCGAGTTGCCCTTGGCCTGCATGGCGTCGGGATCCTGGGAGAACGCCGACTCGTCGATCAGCCCGGCCTCCCACAGCGAGTTGAGGTAGATCAGCCCCTCACGCCAGCCGTCCTGCGCCGGCTGCATCTGCACCTGGTCGCCGCTCATGCCGAGCGAGACGGGCTGAGTGGTGCCGCCGATGCTCCAGGCGTTGGAGATGAAGGCGTTCATGATGAAGGGGATCACCGAGTCACGCGCGTTCGCCGTGAGCGGGATCTCGTCCGCGATGCCGTTCCCGTTGGGGTCGTCGTTCTTGAACGCCGTCAGGACGTCGAAGAGCTCCTCCGGCGTGGTCGGCTGGTCGAGCCCGAGGTTCTCCAACCACTGCGTGTTGATCCAGAACTTGCTGGGATAGGAGCAGTGGTAGCAGTCGTTCCACTGCGGCAGACCCCAGATGTTCCCGTCCGGCGAGGTCGCCAACGTCTCGTAGGCGGGCACCTCGGAGAACGTCTCCGTGATCGTGGGCCCGTGGGCGTCGATCAGGTCGTTCAGGGGCACCGCCACACCCTGGCTGCCGAGCCGCAACAGCTCCGGCTGACTGAACTGGTTCACCCAGGGGATCAGCATGTAGGCGTCCGGGAAGCTGCCGCTGGCCAGGGAGATCTGCCGCGCCTCGGCGGCTGCGGCGGCGTCGTAGGTCGTCGTCTCGAACTGGAGGTCGACGTCGAACTTCTCCTCCAGGTGGAGGGTGAAGGCGTTGTCCTCGAGGTTCGACTCGGCGTCCTGGGGAGCGAAGATGGTGATGACGCCGTCGTCACCGCTCCCTCCGCCGTCTCCGTCGGACTCGCCGGAACAGGCGCCCACGGCGCCGATGCCGAGTGTGAGCGCCGTCAGTGCGGCGACGCGGCGTGCGTGTCGTGCCATGCGTGGTGACCTCCTGGTCGTCCTGCGACGCCCCCGGTCGGGGGTACCGCTGCTAGCTGGGGTGCCCTCCGGCACGGTCAGCCCTTGACCGCGCCGAGCATGACCCCCTTGGTGAAGTACCGGGCCACGAACGGGTAGATGAGCATCACCGGCACCGTGGCGACGACGATGAGCGAGTACTTGAGCAGGTCCGCCAGCTCCTGGCGCCGCAGCATCTCGGCGGCGTCCATGCCGGCGACGCTCTGGTTGAGGATGAGGATGTTCCGCAGCACGAGCTGCAGCGGGTACAGGTCGGGATCACGGATGTAGAGGAGCGCGTCGAAGTAGGAGTTCCACTGCGTGATGGCGTACATCAGGCCGATCACCGCGAGCAACGGCTTCGACAGCGGCAGCACGACCGAGCGCAGGAAGCGCATGTCGCTGGACCCGTCGAGCTGAGCCGCTTCATAGAGCTCGTCGGGGATGGAGGCCCGGAAGAACGCCATCGCGAGGATGGTCTGCCAGACACCTACGGCCTGGGGGAGGATCAACGCCCAG
Organism: Pseudactinotalea suaedae; assembly: GCF_009733815.1. Classification (GTDB taxonomy): domain Bacteria; phylum Actinomycetota; class Actinomycetes; order Actinomycetales; family Beutenbergiaceae; genus Pseudactinotalea; species Pseudactinotalea suaedae. Next base: position 112,644 of record NZ_WNXY01000011.1, on the reverse strand, counting down.
CGGGTGTTGAGCAGTCCGAGCTCCTGCACCACGAGATAGGTGGGGATGAGGCCGCCGGCGAAGAGCATCGTGAAGACGATGCCGGCCGCCAGGAAGCCCCGGCCCCAGAACTCCTTGCGGGAGAGCGGGTAGGCGATGGCCACGGTGAGCACGAGACTCACCGCGGTGCCGACCCCGGTGTAGAAGAGCGAGTTCCCGAACCCGGTGAGGATCTGCGGGTCGCCGAGCACGGCGGTGTAGCCGTCGAGCGTGAAGTCGACCGGCCAGAGCATCACGCGCCCGGCCGACACCGCACGCGGATCGCTGAAGGAGCTGGCCACGATGTAGATCAGCGGCACGAGCACCGCCACCAGGAAGGTGGTCAGCAGGACGTAGACGCCCACCATGAACAGGCGATCGACGCCGCGCTCCTTGATCTTGACCGGCCGCGGCGGCTTCCTGCGGCGTTGCGTCAGCAGAGCCGACACGCCCGTGGCGCGGACGGTGGAACGATCGCTGGTCTCCACACTCACCACAGGCCCCTTCCGGTGGCGCGCTTGGCGATCAGGTGGACCGCCACCAGCAGCACGAGGTTGATGACGGAGTTGAAGAGCCCGATGGCGGATGCCTGGCTGAAGTCGGCGTTCAGGAGCCCGATCCGGTAGGTGTAGGTCGCGATGATCTCCGACTGCGACAGGTTCAGCGTGTTCTGGAACAGGAACGCCTTCTCGAAGCCGATCGCCATGACGTTGCCGACCCCGAGGATGAGCACCACGGTGGCGGTCGGCAGGATGCCCGGCAGGTCGATGTGGCGGATCTTCTGCAGCCGCGAGGCACCATCGACCTTCGCCGCCTCGTACAGCGTCGGGTCGATGCCGGCCAGTGCCGCCATGTAGATGACCGCCGAGTAGCCGGCCGTCTGCCAGACGTCGCTCCACACGTAGATGTGCCGGAAGAACTCCGGCCGGCTCAGGAAGTCGATCGAGTCGATCCCGAAGATGCCGATCACGTCGTTCGCCAGGCCCAGGCGTGGTGACAGGAACAGGATCGTCATCGACACCACGACGACCGTCGAGATGAAGTACGGCGCGTACGTCACCATCTGTACGGTGCGCTTGAAGAACTTCTGCCGCACCTCGTTGAGCGCGAGCGCCAGGATGATCGGAATCGGGAAGCTCGCGACCAGCACGTACGCGGAGAGGATGAACGTGTTGCGGAGCAGCGTCCAGAACACCGGGTTCTCGAAGAAGCGGTGGAACTGGTCGAGCCCGACCCACGGACTGCCCCAGACGCCGTCGATCACGTTGTAGCTCTTGAACGCGATGACCGCGTTCGTCATCGGCCAGTACTTGAACACGATGAAGTACGCGACCGGCAGCAGCACCAGCAGGTAGAGCTGCCAGTGCCGGCGGAGAGCGCGCTGTGCCGCCTTCCGCCCCTTGGACGTGTCTTTGACCCTGAGCGTCCCGCGAGCCGAGGCCTGGGGGGTGATCAGCACCCGACCACCCCGACGATTGGCTTGACCTCTCGCCGCATCGATGCCGCTGGGCTCAGCGGCATCATGGTGATTTCCGGCAGTGACATCGTCGTCTCCTCTGGCGACACCCTCGCGGTCGCGCCTCGCGGACACGGTAATCATCAGACCAATACGCGTCAAGGGTCTCGATGAGACTCGTCGAGCGGCGGACCGGTCCGCCGGATCGGACCGATCTCGTGCGTCGCTCGCTACCTGCGCATGGGCGCGGCGGAGCCCGGGAGGTGGTCAGCGGAGGAAGGCGGGCCGCTGCGAGCGGGCTGAAGCCCTGGTCACGAGGCCGACGCCCCGCACGTCGCCGTCATCGATCCGGCGAGGATCAACCTTCGGTAGCCGCGTGCGCACCAACCTGACGCGTGCCGCCGTCGACGATCTCGAACCCGACCATCCCGAGCAGGCGCCCCATCAGGCGCACCGGGCCGCGGTCGTACTCCTGCACGCCGTCGGCCAGACGCTCCCACCCGGTGTTGAAGGTGTGTCTGGCGCGGCCGTTGCGGAGCTGGAAGTGCACCCACCGGCGGTGCTCCATCTCGGCGAGCAGCTCGATCTCGTCGTCGGAGAACTCGTGCGCCGTGGGCTCGGCCGCAGGCCGCCACCCGAGCCCGAGCGCCGCGAGCTTGACGGGGATGTCGACCACCTGCGCGATGCTCGAGCGCTGATCGGTCTCGGACAGCTCGTCCCACGTGAGGTCGGCGTTGTCGGAGGCGGTCGCGTTGCCCGTGGTGCTCGCGGTGCGGACGTAGTCGTTGTGCACCTCGAGCGCCAGCTCGCGCACCGATGCGTCGGTCAGCGGCGCGTGGCCCGCGGCCCGGCGCACCGGGACCAGCCCGGCGCGGGCTGCGAGCACGGGCAGGCGCGCCGCCAGCTCGAGCCGGCGCAGGCGCGCCTCGTCGGCACGACGGCGGAGCGAGGCCGTCTCGTCGGCCTCACCCTGGTCCGTGGTCGGCTGGGACGAGGCGTCCGGCAGCACGGTGGCCAACGCCTTCTCGACAGCGCTGAGCTCCTCCGGTCCGAGCATCAGCGTGGGCACCTCGGCGGGATAGCCGGCGTCGAGCTCGATGTCGGCGGCCGCGAAGATCTCCTCGACGCGATCGGCCACGGCCCGGACCGCCGTCCGCACCTGCGGCCTCTGCTCGGCGAGCTGGGCACCGTCGGGTCCCCGCACCACGCCGCCCAACGCGCCCGGCACATCGGCGGGCCACCGGCCGGCGTCGGCCACCAGCTCACCGGCGAGCAGCTCCACCACGGAGAGCCGGATCGTGTCCGGGTCGCTGAGCAGTCGCTGCGACGACACCATGCGCAGGCGGTGGTCGCTGCCGAGCGTGCCGCTCCAGGTGTCGGCGTCGTCGACGACCGCGGTGACGTCCGCGCCGCGTACCCGGCGCGCGATCGCCGCCGCGATCGGAACCGTGCGCGAGGTGTCGGGGTAGGCGACGTACACGCGAGCGGCGGCCTGCGTGAAGCGCGGGTCCGGGGCCGGGAGCCGGCGGAGCAGATCCCAGATCCTGCGTGGTGCGAGCGCCACGCTGGGCTCCATCGGCACCCACACGAGGTCGGCGCGCTCCTCGATGCCGATCGCGGCGTCGACGACCCAGTCCTGGCTCTCGCCGAGGCAGTACACCCGGAGCTGCTCGCCCGGTTGCTGCCACCCGGTGACGATGCGGCGGGCCAGCTCGGCGGCCAGCGGCCCGTCGCCGACCACGATCGGTGGCGGGACCATGGCGTCGTCGAGGAACGGGGGTGCGGCGCGCAGCGTCGCGATCGCGGTCCGCGCGGGGCGGCACACGACGTCCTCCGGCGCGAAGCTCGCCCAGTGGCCGGCGAGGTTGCGGTCGTTGACCATGACGACGGTCGGGAACCGGGCAGCGACCTGGAGGCCGCGCAGCCGGTGGGCGAGCTCGGCGGTCTCCTGGTCGGTGCCGCCGACCACCAGCACCTGGTCGGCGTGGTCCACGACGCGACGCAGCGACTCGTCGGAGAGCGGTGGCAGCCTCACCACGCCCGTACCCCGGCTGGTGCCGGCGGTGTCGTCGGCGTCGCTGATCACGACCACCCGGTGCGCGAGCCCCGCCCGGCGGAAGTTCAGCGCGAGCGGGATCGCCTCCGGCCCGTTGCCGACCACGACGACGTGCCCGCGCAGCCGCGACGCACGCGCCAGCGTGAGCTGCCGCTCGAGGATGTCGATGGCCGCGAACGCGACTGCCAGGTACACCACGGCACCCGCCCCGAAGCGAGCGATGTCGAGCGCGAGGGCGGGTTCGCCGTCGATGTCGAACTCGAGGATGAACAGACGGATCGTGTCGTACAGGGCGTCGACGAACCGGATGCCTGGGACCGACTGGTAGAAGCCGATCATCCCGAGCACGAACACGATCGCGCCAAGGACGCCCACCGCGGCGTAACGCCACCCGGCGAGCAGGTCGCGCACCCGCGCGCGCGCACCCGAGCGCTCCTGCGGGTCGGGCTCGCTCACCGCACTCCTTCGCTGGGACACGCGCTGGCCGCGCGTCAGGCCACGATACCGACGCGTGGTCCACGGAGGCTGGCCGGGCCGATCACCTACGCCGACGACGTGCAGGTCGTCGCCATCCCTCAGACCGCGGGCGAGCCGCCGTGGCGGAAGTCGGTCACCTCGGGCAGCGCCTCGAACCCCGCAGCCACGTAGGTCCGCACCGCACTGACGAGCGAGCTCGGCGTCACCACGGTCGCGCTCGAGGCTCCCATGTCCTGCAGCGCAGCGGCGGCAGCGACGCTGATCGCCCGGCCGTAGCCCCGGCCGCGGTGCTCGGCGTGGACACCCATCGGTTCGAGCAACCCGGGTCGGCCCGGCCCGGCGGACCAGACCGTCGCGGTCGCGACCGCCGTCCCGGACTCGTCGTAGGCGACGAGACAGCGGGCGTCGTCGAACGCAGGCCCCGACGCCATCGCGTGCCAGCGCTCCTCGGTGAACCGGGCGCTGTCGAACGCCGACCGGTGGACGGCGACGCACTCGTGCGCGCGATCGGCACCGATGGTCTCGACGCGCACCCCCGGGTGCTCCAGGGGTACCTCGAGCGCGCGCCGGAGCGGCGTCCACGGCTCGTCGGCGGCCCAGCCGTCATCGCTCAGCCGCCGCTGCAGCGCGGCACCGAACCGGGCCTCGACGGCGACCGGTCCCGCCGGCAGCACCCCGCGCGCCGGGTCGGTCAGGTCGGCAGCCACCCGCTCCGCGAGCTCCGCGTCCTCGTCGGCCTCAGGAGCCAGGCCCATCCGGACCAGGCCGGGACCGTCGAGCAGCCCGACCGCGAGCAGCTGCCCGTTCCTGCTCCAGGTGCGAATGGCCGCGGCTGTCCGCTGCGGCCCTGCCTGCCAGTACCACCCGAGGTCACCGGGGTGCAGCTGCAGGGCCCCGCCCTCGCGCTGCCACGCGGACAGCGCGGCGACAGCGGCGGGGAGGTCCTCGACAGCGGGCTGGACGAGCTCGATCACCATCCCTCGATCAGACCATCGCCCCCCACGTCGCGGCCACCGGAAATGTCGCCGCGGCCACCGCCAGACTCCGAGGACGATCAGGTTGCCAGCGACGCCCGCGCGTCAGCCGCCCGGGCGCACCAGCCCCGCCTCGTACGCCAGCACCACCAGCTGGGCACGGTCCCGCGAGTGGGTCTTGGCGAGCAGCCTGGACACGTAGGTGCGGGCGGTCGCCGGGCTGATGACGAGCCGGGCGGCGATGTCGCCGTTGTCGAGGCCCTGCCCGATCAGGGTCAGGACCTCGCGCTCGCGCTCGGTCAGGCCAGCCGCTGCGGGGTGGTTGTCCGGGTCGGGCGCGACACCGCCGGCGACCGCCGCCGCGACCACCCGGCGGGTCACGGCGGGCGCCAGCAGCGCACCGCCGTCGGCGACGGTCCGGACGGCGGCACGCAGCTCCTCGGGGCGCGCGTCCTTGAGGAGGAAGCCGGCGGCGCCGGCGCGCAGCGCGTCGAAGACGTGCTCGTCGGTGTCGAAGGTGGTCAGCACGAGCACCCGCACGGCGTCGAGCGCGGGGTCGGCCACGATCCGACGGGTCGCCTCGATGCCGTCGATCCCGGGCATCCGGATGTCCATGAGGACGACGTCCGGCAGCAGGGCACGCACCTGCTCGACGGCGGCCAACCCGTCGGGTGCGTCGCCCACCACCTCGATGTCCTCGGTCCTGGCCAGCAGGGCGCGCAGCCCGGCGCGGATCAGCTCCTGGTCGTCGGCGATGAAGAGTCGGATCATGTCGGGATCCTCGCGGAGACGCTGAACCCGGTGCCACCCTCGCGGGGCCCGGTGCGCACGCTGCCGCCGACGAGCTGGACCCGCTCGGCCATCCCGCGCAGCCCGGTACCGCCACCGCCGCCTCCACGCGTGCCGCGACCGTGGCCGTCGTCCTCGACCCGGACCAGCAGCACCCCTGGCTCGGACGTGACCACCACCGTGGCGTGGTCGGCCTCGGCGTGCCGCAGCACGTTGGTCAGCGCCTCCTGGACGACGCGATACGCCGTCATCCCGGCCGTGGCCGGCACGGCGGCGGGCTCGACCTCGATCGACAGGCTCACGTCGAGCCCGGCGCTGCGGGCGCCGTCGACCAGACCGCCGATCGCGGCGACGCCGCCCACCGGGTCGAGCGAGTCGGGACCGTCGCCGCGCAGCACCTGCACCGTCCCGCGCAGGTCACGCATGGCGGTCCCGCTGGCCTGCTGGATCGCACGCGTCGCCTCCAGCGCGGCGTCGGGGTCGTCCGCGATCAGGGCCTCCTCGGCGACCGCCGCGTGCAGCGACACCACCGAGACCGTGTGGCCCAGCACGTCGTGCAGGTCGCGGGCGAGCAGCACCCGCTCCGCCGCCAGCCGCTGCGCGGTGCTCTGCTCGGCCTCCCGGCGCACGGCGGCGAGCGTGCGCTCCTGCTCGGCGCGCAGCTCGTGGCGGCTGCGCACCGCGTCGCCGAGGGCGATCGCGCCGCAGAACACGGCCAGCGTCGTCGGCACCTGGAGGCCGAGGAGCGGCAGCAGCTCCTGGCCGAGCACCACCCGCGAGGTGTAGGCGCACACCGCTACCGCCAGCGCCCACACCGAGGCGAACCGCCAGCGCCCGGCCCAGGCGACCGTGTAGATCGGAACCGCCAGCGGGATCTCGAGCCCGACGGGCGGATACCCCGTCGCGTAGTAGCCGAAGATGCCGGCGGTGCAGATCAGCAGGACCGGGATCGGCCACTGCCGCCGGAAGTAGGTCGCCACCGCGAAAGCGACGAGGAACGCGTAGCCGAGAGCGTCGAGCGGGCGATCCTCCGCGGCGGGTTCGCGCGCGAACGTGGCCAGCAGCAGCACCGCGAGCACCACCGCGGCGAGCACGCCGTCGGTGAGCGGGCGAACGCGGTCCATGCCTCGACCCTAGGGACAACCCTCCCCCGCCACAGTCACCCGGAGGCGACATCGCGGGCACGGCCTGTCACCCGCAGGCGATGCACCAGTGCCGACCGTGGCCCGATGTGCCTCGGTCGTGGCGTCCCTAACGTCGACGCCATGACGACGTACCCGCCCATGGTCGCGCCGACACCCCCGTGGTCGGCGGCCCCCGCGACCCCGGGGAGCGGCACGATCGGCACGCTGTGGGTGCTCCGCATCGTGTCGGCGATCCAGGCCGTTCTGCTCGTGTCTCAGCCGGTGCTCGCCGGCCGGTTCCTCGACGGCGACTTCCCGTCCTTGTCGACCCACGGCAACGTCGGGATCGGGCTGATGGGGGTGGCGTGGCTGGTGGTCGTCGCCGCGGTGCTGGCGTGGCGACCCGGGCGGCTGCCGGCGTGGCCGGTCGCCGTCGCGTTCGCGAGCGCGATGCTGCTGCCCATCCAGCTCGGCATGGGCCACGCCCGCTTCCTCGCGGTCCACCTCCTGCTCGGGGTCGGGCTGGTCGCGGCGGGCGTGGCCCTGGCCCTGTGGGCGTGGCGGCCCGGTCGCGCGCGGCGCTCCTACCGGCCCGCCGCGCCTCGCGCCGTGCCCGACGGCGGAGGTCCGTACCGATGAGGCCCTCACGCCGAGCGTTCCTCGGGCTGGCCGGGTCGGTCGCCGCGACGGCGGTGCTCGCCGGGTGCGGTTCGAGCTGGTTCACGGCCGGTGGCGGCACCGGGTCGCACGGTGCCCTGCTGCCCAGCCAGGTACCGCTGCCCGACCCCTTCCAGGTACCGCTCCCGATCCCGCCCACCCTGGAACCACGCAACGGCATCATCGAGATCGCGGCCCGACGCTCCGCCGTCGAGATCCTGCCGGGACGCACCACCGAGATCCTCGGGTACGAGGGCACCTTCCCGGGCCCGACGATCCGCGCCCGCGCCGGCGAGGAGCTGCAGGTCCGGCTGCGCAACGACCTCGAGATCGACACCGTCCTCCACCTGCACGGCGGCCGCACCCCGCCCGAGCACGACGGCTACCCCACCGACCTCGTGACACCCGGGACCGACCGGCCTTACGTCTACCCCCTGCAGCAACGGGCTGCGCCGCTCTGGTACCACGACCACGCGATGGACTTCACGGGGCCGAACGTCTACGCGGGGCTGGCAGGCATGGCGATCCTTCACGACGACGCCGAGGACGGGCTCGGGCTGCCCACCGGCGAGCGCGACATCCCGCTCGTGGTGGCGGATCGCTCGTTCGACGGCGACGGCGCGTTCGCCTACCCGCTCGCCGATCCTTCACGTACCCGCCACGGCGTCACGATGCGGTACCACGGCGGTGTGCTGGGTGACTGCGTGCTGGTCAACGGCGCACCCTGGCCGGTGCTCGAGGTGGACGCGGCGCGGTACCGGTTCCGGATGCTCAACGCCTCCAACGCACGCCGGTTCGAGCTGCAGCTCGACGGGGTGCCCTTCACGCAGGTCGGTACCGACCTGGGGCTGCTGGAGCGCCCGGTGGAGCGGTCGTCGATCCCGATGGCCAGCGCGGAGCGCGCCGACGTGGTGGTCGACTTCTCGAGCGTGCCGGTGGGAACCCGCGTCACCATGACGAACACGTTGGACAGCGGTGGCCCGGGGCAGGTGATGCAGTTCCACGTGGTGCGCAGGGCCGCCTCGGACGACACGCGGGTGCCCGAGGTGCTCTCGACGATCGAGGAGCTCGACGGCGACGCGGTCGTGGTGACGCGCGACCTGCACTTCTCGCTGGGCCCGACGGGCTCGGGCCATCACGGCATGGCGGAGTGGTCGGTCAACGGGATGACGTTCCACGACGGCGACGTGTTCACCTCGCAGCTCGGCACGCTGGAGCGGTGGCGGCTCAGCACCGACGTGCACCACCCGGTGCACGCGCACCTGCTCGGGTTCCAGGTCGCCGCCCCAGGCGGGGACGGCCTCGCGTGGAAGGACACCGTGGACCTGCGGCCGGGCAGCGGCGCGGAGGTGCTCGTGCCGATCGAGGGGTACTCCGGCCGCTACGTGCTCCACTGCCACAACCTCGAGCACGAGGACATGATGATGATGGTGAACTTCAGCGTCGCCTGACCGGCGTTACGGTGTGGATCCGACGCACCACGTGCATCGGACCGCACCGCAAGGGCTTCGGCCCCCTCGGAAAGGGCGCACCATCCGCAGCATCATCTGGGACTTCGGCGGCACGCTGGTGGACACCTACCCGGACGTGGACCGCGCCCTCGCGCGGGCCGCCTTCGCCGATGACGACGAGCAGCACCTCGCGGAGGTCGCGGCACTGACCCGGATCTCGAGCGGGCACGCCATCGGCGAGCTCGCCGACCGCACCGGGGTCGCCGAGGACGTGCTCCGGGCGGCGTACGACGGCGTCAAGGAGCTGTGGCAGCACACCCCCGCCCCCGTGATGCCGCACGCGCGCGAGGTGATGGCGGCCGTCACGGAGGTCGGCGGTCTCAACCTCGTCGCCACGCACCGTGACCGCGGCAGCGCCGAGCAGCTGCTCCGGGCGACCGGGCTCGCCGTCGACGACATGGTCTGCGCGCCCGACGGCTACGAGCGCAAGCCGTCGCCGCAGATGGTGCAGGTGCTGCTCGAGCGGCACCGCCTCGCGCCCGCCGAGGTGATCGCCGTGGGCGACCGCCCGGGTGACGCGGAGGCTGCCCGCGCCGTCGGCGTCACGGGGTTGCTGCTCGTCACCCCGGGCATCCCGCTGGCGCTCCCGGCGAACCTCCCCCAGATCGCGAGCCTGCGGGAGCTGCTGCCGATGCTGGCCTGATCAGGACACGCGGCGCAGCGCGATCAGCCAGGAGCCGTAGTGCTCGGTGACCGTGCCACCGAGGTCGCGCACAGCAGCGGCGGCCTCCTCGACCTCCGCCGGGCTCCAGTCGGAGAAGGTGCCGAACAGCAGCGCGACCTGCGCCTCGTCCAGATCGATCGACCACGAGAAGTGGTCGACGCTCGTGGTCGCGAAGAGCCCGCTCCGGGTGAGGTCGGCCTCGGTGCGCTCGGACAGCTGCAGCCTGTGCCGACCGGGCTGGGACCGGCGCGCGACGATCTCGGCGACACGTTCGCGGAACGGCGTCACCTCGGCGGTCTCGTCGCCGTAGACGTTGCGCCAGACGAGGAGCTGGCCACCCGGGACGAGGGCGCGATGCAGCCGCGGGAGCAGCTGGTCGAGGTCCATCCAGTGGATCGCGGTCGCCACCACGGCCAGGTCGAACGCCGCCTCGGGCAGGTCGGCGGCCTCGGCGGTCGACTCGATCACCCGCGCCGCCGGGTGGGACTGCCGCAGCTGGGCGGCAAGCTGGTGGCCGGGCTCGACGGCGGTGACCTCCAGACCCGCTGCCAGCAGCCCGCCGGTGGCCTGGCCCGTGCCGGCGCCGAGATCGACGGCGCGCAACCCCGGCTTGAGGGCGCCGAGCTCGGCGACCCTGCGCCACAGCGCTGCCGGATAGGGCGGCCGCGCCTCCTCGTACGTCGCTGCGTGGTGCTCGAAGTGCATCGGCCCGGACACGGTTCTTAGCCTAGGCCTGCTCGCTAGGGCGCGGCAGGGGCGCCGGCCGCGCCGCCCTCGATCGCGTCGAGGTCCCGGAGCGCGAAGCGCAGGTGCTCCCACTCCTCCTCGAGGATCGTGTGGAGGCAGGACCGCACCGTCTCCGGGTGCTCGGGCGAGTGCGGGTTCGCGCGAGCCTCGTCGAGCTGCTGGGGCGTGAGCGCGGCGATGAAGTCGCGCACCATCGCCACGCGTTCCGCGCGCACCTGCAGGACCTCGGCGTAGGGCGGAGCCTCGGGGCTGAAGGCAGCGGTCTCGTTCTCGCCGGTGCCGTACGAGGCATCAGGCTGCCCGATCGGGTGGTGCGGGTCCTCGAGCTGGAGGACCGCCTGCCGCAGCCAGGTGTCGGTGGCCATCACCAGGTGGCGCAACGTCTGCGAGAACGACCACTCGCCGTCGACCGAGATCTCCACGGAGCTCGCCGGCATCGCTGCCGCCCGCTCGAGCGCGGCATCCCAGGCCCGTTCCACCTCGGCCCAGGCGGCACGCAGCCCGGCCGGGTCGGCGGCACGCTTCTGTGCGCGGCCGGGAAACCGGCGGTCGAGCTCCGCCTCGACGAACGGCGCGACGTCGACGCCGTTGACGAGCAGCGTGCTCCCGCCGTCGAGCCATGGAGCGTCGATGTCCGCACCGGCGATGTCGACGCCGCGCATCACCACCTCGCTCAGGTCCGACTCGGTGAACCGTGCCCCGCGCAGGCTCGCCTCGGTGAATCTCGCACCGCGAAGGTCTCCCTGGAACGTCTTCTCCTCCATGACCCGACCTTGGCACCGACGTCCGACAGCGGCTACCCCTCGCGGCCATGGGACCAGCGTTCGGCCGGCCTGAGCGCGACGATCTCGTCGCCGTTCGACCCGATCGGCCGCCGACAACCGGTTGCCACGGCGATGGGCGTCGACTTCTGCCCGGCGTCCGATCAGACTGTCCCGATGAGCTTCTGGATCTGCGCGACGTGCGCCGTGGAGCACGCCGAGAAGACCGACGTCTGTGCGATCTGCGAGGACGAGCGCCAGTGGGTGCCGGCGCACGGGCAGGTGTGGACGTCGCTGCCCGAGCTGGCCGCGGCCGGGACCGCCGTCGTGGTCACCGAGCTCGAGCCGGACCTGTACGGGCTGACCGCGCGGCCGCCGGTCGGGATCGGGCAGCAGGCCAAGCTCGTGCGGACCAGCGCCGGGAACCTGCTGTGGGACCCGCTCGGCTATCTCGACGACGACGGCGTGGCGCGCGTTCGCGAGCTCGGTGGCGCCGCGTACATCGTCGCCTCGCACCCGCACATGTTCGGCGTGCAGGTCGAGTGGAGCCGCGCGCTCGGTGGCGTGCCCGTGCTCGTGGCGGAGGCCGACCTGGGCTGGGTGGCACGCCCGGACCCGGTGATCCAGACGTGGTCCGACGACGTCGAGATCCTCCCCGGGATCACGCTCAGCCAGCCAGGTGGGCACTTCCCGGGCAGCGCCGTCGCTCACTGGGCGGCGGGGGCCGAGGGCCGAGGGGTGCTGCTGGCGGGTGACACCCTCCACGCGAACCCCGACCGCACCTCGGTGTCGTTCATGCGCAGCTACCCGAACCGCATCCCGCTCTCGGCCGCCGTGGCCGAACGGATCGCGGCGCACGTGAGCCGGTGGTCGTTCGACCGGCTCTACAACAACTTCGACGGTGTCGTGCCTGCCGACGCCCGTGCGGCGGTGCAGCGCTCCGCCGCCCGTCACGCCGCGTGGGCTCGTGGCGACTTCGACCACCTGACCTGAGCATCGCCGGGGCATGACGGGCGCACAGCCCTTCATCGGGACAGGAGCTGCCGCGTCTGCTCGTCGGCGGGCACGAAGGTCTCGAGGTGGAGGCCGCGCAGCGTCACGTCCGCGGCGCTCTCGATCTGGCTGGCCACGCTGAACAGCCGCAGCACCTGCCCGCCGGCCTCGATCTCCAGCGGGATCACCGGATCGACGCCGGGCTGCGCCGGCGGCTCTCCGGGCGCCGGATGTCCGACGACGTCCTCTCGGAGCGTGATCAGCGCGGGATCGCCGCCCGTGCGGGCGATGCGCTGCTCGAGCTGGTGCAGCAGGTGCGCCCGCCAGGTGGGCAGGTTGCGGATGCGTGGCGCCAGTCCCCTCGGGTGCAGGCAGATCCGGATCACGTTCACCGGCGGCTCGAGGAGAGCGGGGTCGCAGCCGGCCAGCAGCGCGTCCACGGGTTCGTTGGCATCGACCACGTCCCAGTGGTCGTCGAGCAGGAGGGCGGGGTAGGGCGCGTGGGCGTCCAGCAGGGACCGCAGCCCCGCCATCACGGGCGCGAGCGCCTCGTCGTCGGTGCTGCGGTGCGGGTAGCGCGGGGCGTACCCTCCGGCGAGCAGGAGCCGGTTCTGCTCGGCCATCGGTACCTGCATGACGTCGGCCAGGCGGATGATCATCTCCGGTGTCGGCCGCGACCGCCCGTTCTCGACGTAGCTCACGTGCCGGGTGCTCACCTCCGCCTGCGTGGCCAGAGCGAGCTGGCTGAGCGATCGCAGCTCACGCCATCGGCGCAGCTCCTCGCCGACCGATGGGGACGTCGCCGTGGAGATCATGCTCCGAGCGTAGGCACGTGACAGCGCGGCCTCCATGACCTCGGAGGTCATGGACCGGAGCATCGGCGTGCGGTGAGTCTTCTCGAGCAAACCAACCACGAGAGGACGACACCATGAACGAGATCGTGAACCGGTACCTGGAGACCTGGAACGCCACCGACGCGTCGGTACGGGAGGCCCTGCTGGACCAGCACTGGTCCGAGGACTGCGTGTACGTCGACCCGCTCGCCGAGGTGCAGGGCCGGGAGGCGGTCGGTGCCGTCATCGAGGCCGTGCACGGCCAGTTCCCGGGCTTGAAGTTCAGCCTGGTGGGCGACGTCGACGGCCACCACCAGCAGGTCCGGTTCCGCTGGGGCCTGGGTGCTGCCGGCGAGGAGCCGGTCGTCATCGGCTTCGACGTGGTCGTGCTCGACGGTCAGCAGCGGATCCGTGACGTCCGCGGCTTCCTCGACAAGGTGCCCGGCTGACATCGCCGCTCGGGCCGCCGTCGTGCGGCGAGCGCTGAGGGCGACGGCGAGGTGCTGTCGCTCTCAGCGCTGCGCCGCGGCGAGGATCAGCTCGCTGAGGCGATCAGGAGCGGTGATCTGCGGCCAGTGGCCGGAGTCGATGTCCACCATCTCGACGTCCCGGGCCCGCGAGAGCTCCGGAAGATCGCCGGCGGCCATCCACTCCCGCAGGTCGTCGGGTGAGTACTCCGGGCAGACGGCGGTCACGGGGATGGCGTGACGGCGCTCGTCGGTCAGGCGCACCCTGTCGGAGAGGACCCCGGCGGGCGACGGTACGAGCTCCTCCAGCAGGCGCGCCTTGGTCGGCTCGTCGATGTCCGCGCTGTCCGGACCCTCGAACGCGGCCCATCCCGGGAACGGCACGTCATCACCCTCGGCCGGCAGCCCCTGCATGAAGGCTGTGCCGTCCTCACCCGGGAACCCGCCGACGTAGACCAGGCGGCTGACCTTCTCCGGTCGGGCGTCGGCGGCGCAGCAGGCGAGGGTGGCGGACGCCGAGTGGCCGACGACCAGGCTCGGCTCGGCCGCCGCGTCGAGCGCGGCGACCACCGCGGCCACGTGGTCGGCCAGCCGGATGCCGCCGCGATCGGCGGTGCGGGACTCCAGACCCGGCAGCGTCAGCGCCTGCACGGTGTGGCCCGCCTGCTCGAGACGGCGCGCGACCGGGTCCCACGACGACCCGTTCAGCCACAGGCCGGGAATCAGCACGATGTTCACTCCGTACCCCTATCGGTCGAGAAATCTCAAACGTTCGGTAACGTTAACCTGATGAGGTGACGGGTGGCAAGAGGTCGCTGGACTACGAGCTCGCGGAGCGGATGGAGCTGACCACCATCCCCCAGGTGCGGGCCATGGCCGAGCCGCTGCGGGAGTCGCTGCTGGACCTGCTCCTCGACCGGGCGGCCACGGTCACCGAGCTCGCCACCGCGGTCGGCCGCCCGAAGGGCACCGTGGCCTACCACGTCAAGGTGCTGGCCGCCGCGGGGCTGGTGCGCGCGGTCCGGACACGACGGGTCCGCGCGGTGACAGAGACCTACTACGGGCGCACCGCCCGGCTGTTCTTCGTGGGTGCGCTCAAGGCCCTCGACGAGTCGGGGCGGCCGTTGCACTCCAACTACCTGGCGACCGCGGCCACCGAGTCGCGGCAGGCGCACGCCGACGACTCGCTGACGGCGATCCTGCGTCATGCCAGCGTCCCGCGCGAGCACCTGCACGAGTTCCGGCGGCGGCTCTTCGACCTGGCCGACGAGTTCAGCGGGCTGCCCCGCGGCGGCACCCAGGTGTTCGGCTTCGTCGCCGGGCTCTACCCGACCGAGCATCCTCAGCTGCCGGAGCCCGCAGACGGCGACGCTCCCGGCTGAGGGCGGCGGAGCTCAGGCCGCGCCCACCGCGTGCGGGTACTCCTCGCCGCGGTGCTGGAAGGTGAGGATGCGGGGGTTCTGGACCACGCCGTCACGGATCTCGATCGCACGCCTGATCGTCTCGTCGGCATCCCAGCCCGCCGGGCCGGCCAGCACGCCGGGCAGGTACTCCAGCAGCGCCTCGCTGTTCTCCCAGGTCGCCGAGTTCCACAGGAACGAGGGACTGTGGTCCACCGCGTAGTAGTGCGACGCGTTCCCGACCGGGATGATCGGCTCCGCGAACGAGGTGGGCCGCGCCCACTCGAAACCCATCCCCTCGTCGCAGGACACGTCGATGAACAGCGTGCCGGGCGCGAAGTGGCCGAGGTCCTCGTTCATCACGAACATCAGCGGGTCGTCGGTGTCCTGCAGGATGCAGTTGACCACGATGTCGTACCCCGCGAGCACCTCGGCGAGCGGGCCGGGCTCGGGATCCTTGAGCGCGAGCGTGCGGCCCGGGCTCGCAGGGTCACGCGCGAAGTGCTGCAGCACCACCGAGGCGAACGGTGAGGCGACCGCCGTCGTGTTGCGCTGCGTGAGGACCGTGACGTCGCTGACGCCCAGGGCCGACAACGCGCGGACCGCACCGCGCGCCGTCGCGCCGAAGCTGATGACCGCGGCGCGCAGCCTGCGCCCGTAGTCACCGGTGATGCCGCGCAGCCCGAGCGCGTGCAGGACCGAGCTGTACCCGGCCAGCTCGTTGTTCTTGTGGAACACGTGGAGGCTGAAGGCGCCTTCACGCGTCCAGTGGTTCATCGCCTCCCAGGCGATCAGCGTGAGACGGCGGTCGATCGCGAGCTGGGTCATCCGCTCGTCCTGCACGCAGTGCGGCCAGCCCCACAGGACCTGGCCCTCGCGGAGGGTCTCGAGATCCTCCGGCAGCGGTTTGGGCAGCACGAGGACGTCGCACTCGGCGGCAAGCTCCTCACGCGTCCGGAGGCCACCGACGAGGCGGGCGAGGTCGGCGTCGGGTAACCCGAACCGCTCGCCGTAGCCGTGCTCGAGGAACAGCCGCGAGCGCACTTGTGGATCGATCCGCTCCAGGTGCGCGGGGTGGATGGCCAACCGCCGCTCGTCAGGCTTGCGAGAGGTAGCAACGACACCAGCGGTCAGGTTGTTCACTTCTCGACTCTACGGTGGTCCTGCTGGCCGAGTGTCCGGTGCGTGCGAACCGATGGGGCGGGCCGTCCAGCCGACGTCGGCAAGGATGGTGCGGAGAGCCAGATCGACGGAGACATCGGGACCGAAGGCTGTCTCACCGAGCTCGGCGACCGGGTCGCTCGGCCGGTACCAGGACTGCACCGTGCCCTCGGTCACCTCGGCGGCGAGCGGTTTGGTGCGGTGGCGCTCCAGCGTCACGTCCAGGTCCAGGTCGTAGCGGTAGCAGCGCGTCACGCCGCGGTGGTCGCGGCGGAGGCGAGTGAGCATCTCGCCGTAGCTCTGCCTCGGATGACGATCAGCCGGGTGTCGGGCGAACCCACCGTGCCCATCGCGAGTGCCCTCTCGTGCCAACGGTGCCGTCCGCACGTCGTAGAGACGTGCAGACGACACCGTAGGGGTGAGGTGCCGGGAGTCGGCACCCTGAGGGGGTCGGTCAGGCGACCCTGCGGCGGTAGGTGAGCGACGCGCCGAGGTAGCCGACGGCGAGCACGCCGACGCACCAGGCGAGCGCCACCCAGATGTCGTTGCCCACAGGCTGCTGCGCGAACAGGCTGCGCACGGTGTCGACGACCGCCGTGACCGGCTGGTGCTCGGCGAACCACCGCACCGGTCCCGGCATGGTGGCGGTCGGGACGAACGCGGAGCTGATGAACGGCAGGAAGATCAGCGGGTAGGAGAACGCGACGGCGCCGTCCGCGGACTTCGCCGTCAGGCCGGGGATGACGGCGACCCAGGTCAGCGCGAGCGTCAGCAGCAGCAGGATCCCGACCACGGCGATCCAGTCCCCCACCCCCGCCACGGGCCGGAAGCCCATGATCAGGGCGACCCCGATCACGACGGCGAGCGAGATCAGGTTCGCGACCAGCGAGGTGAGGACATGCGCCCACAGCACCGCTGACCGCGCGATCGGCATCGACTGGAAGCGCTCGACGATCCCGCCCTTGAGATCGAGGAAGAGCCGGAACGCCGTGTAGGAGATGCCGGAGGCGATCGTGATCAGCAGGATGCCGGGCAGCAGGTAGTCCACGTAGGAGGCGGACCCGGTATCGATCGCGCCACCGAGGACGTAGACGAACAGGAGCATCATCGCGATCGGCATGACCGCCGTCGTGATGATCGTGTCCGGGCTGCGTGCGATGTGTCGCAGCGACCGGCCCAGCAGGGCCCCGAGGTCGCTGACGAAGTGCCGGGTCATGACGGGTCTCCATCCTTCGTGGTGGCGCTGGTGTGGCCGACGACGGCGAGGAACACGTCCTCGAGCGTCGGCTGCTTCTCGACGTAGACGACCTCGGCGGGCGGCAGCAGCCGCTTGAGCTCGGCCAGGGTGCCGTCGACGATGATCCGGCCCTCGTGCAGGATCGCGATCCGGTCGGCCAGCTGCTCCGCCTCGTCGAGGTACTGCGTGGTGAGCAGCACGGTGGTGCCGCCGGCGGCGAGCTCCTTGACGGCCTGCCACACCTCGATGCGGGCCTGCGGGTCGAGGCCGGTGGTGGGCTCGTCGAGGAAGATGATCGGCGGGTTGCCGACGAGGCTCATCGCGATGTCGAGACGACGACGCATGCCACCGGAGTAGGTCGCCACCGGCCGGCCGCCGGCGTCGGTGAGCGAGAACTTCTCGAGGAGCGCGTCGGCGATCGCGCGTGGGTCGGGCAGGTGCCGCAGCCGCGCGATGAGGATCAGGTTCTCTCGCCCGGTGAGGATCTCGTCGACGGCGGCGAACTGGCCGGTGAGGCTGATCGCCTCCCGCACCTGGGCGGCCTGGGAGGTGACGTCGAAGCCGCCGACGCTGGCAGCGCCGCCATCGGCGGCGAGCACCGTGGACAGGATCCGCACCAGGGTGGTCTTGCCTGCGCCGTTCGAGCCGAGGAGCGCGACGATGGCGCCGGGCGTGACGTCGAGGTCGACGCCGCGCAGCACCTGCAGGTCGCCGTAGGACTTCGACAGCTCCCGCACGCTGATCGCCGGGGCGGACATGGTTGCCGTGGACATCAGGACCTCCCGCTGGTGTCGCCGTCGGCGCGATCCACGGCGTCGATCAGGCGCTTGCGCTCCTTGTCGATCCACCGCTTGCCGGTGTACGCGAGGGCGAACGTCTCCGCGAAGTCGACCGGGTCCTCCCCGACGATGTCCCGCACCGGGGTGCCGTCCACCGCTGCGCGCTCCCAGAGGTCCGCCAGGTCGACGAACATCTGCACGGTGGTGTCGCCGTCGGTGACACCGCCCTGGATCAACAGGTAGCGGTGGATGGCGGTCGCCACCTCGGCGTACGGCTCGGCGAGCGCTTCGATCCGCGCCTTCGCCTGCCGGTACTGCTTCTTCTGCTCCAACGGACCGGTCACGATCTCGTACCACTTGGCCATGTCAGCTCTCCTTGTCTGAGTTGTCTGAGTTGTCTGAGTTGTCTGAGTTGTCTGGGTCGATGCGGTTGTCTGGGTCGACGGCGTCGCCTCCGCCGCCGGCGTCGTCCGGGTGCGAGGTGCGGAGCTGCTCGAGCCGAGCTGCGAGGAAGCGCCAGGTGCTCCAGAACTCGTCGAGGTAGCTCCGCCCCTGGGCGTTGAGGGAGTAGACCTTCCGAGGCGGGCCCTTCTCGGAGGGGACCTTCTCGACGTCGACGAGCCCGCGCTGCTCGATCCGGACGAGCAGGGCGTACACGGTGCCCTCGGCGATGTCGGCGAAGCCCTGCTCGCGCAGCCAGGCGGTGATCTCGTACCCGTAGGCGGCACGGCCGGACAGCAGTGCCAGCACGATCCCCTCGAGGGTGCCCTTGAGCATCTCGGTCATCTGCTTGCTCATGAAGCTCCCTACTACTCAACGTCATTGACTACCGGTACATAGTAGCGCTAGATACCGCGACCGCAAGAGGCAAAGAGAGCGACGTTGGCGCGTCGCTGAGCCGGGGGCGGGGCAGGCGCCGCGGAGGGGGCACGATAGGAGGATGAAGTTCCTCTCGATCCAGTCCTCGGTCGCCTACGGGCACGTCGGCAACTCGGCGGCGATGTTCCCGCTGCAGCGGCTGGGCCACGAGGTGTGGCCGGTGTTCACGGTGGTGTTCTCCAACCACACCGGGTACGGGTCCTGGCGTGGACCGCTGCTGCCGCCCGACGACGTCCGCGACATCGTGACCGGCATCGAGGAGCGCGGCGCCCTCGGTCAGGTCGACGCGGTGCTGTCGGGATATCTCGGTGGCGAGGGCATCGTCGACGTCGTCGTCGACGCCGTCCAGCGCGTCAAGGCGGCCAACCCCGACGCGACCTACACGTGCGACCCGGTCATGGGCAACGCCAAGTCCGGCTGCTTCGTGGCCGACAGCATCCCGCCGCTGATCCGCGAGCGGGTGATCCCGCACGCGGACATCATCACGCCCAACCAGTTCGAGCTGGGGTTCCTCACCCGCACCGACCCCGACAGCCTCGAGTCCACGCTCGCCTCGGTGGACCTGGCACGCGAGATGGGGCCTCGCACCGTGCTGGTGACCAGCGTGGAGCGGCCGGACCGGCCGGAGGGCACCATCGAGATGCTCGCGGTGGACGAGGCGGGGGCATGGCTCGTGCAGACGCCCTTCCTGCCGTTCAAGGCGAACGGGTCGGGTGACGTCACGAGCGCCCTGTTCACGGCCCACTACCGCAGCACCGGTTCCGCGGCGCAGGCGTTGGCCGCGACCACCTCGAGCGTGTTCGACCTGCTCACGAACACCCTGACCTCCGGCGAGCGCGAGCTGCAGCTCGTCGAGTCCCAGGAGGCCTACGCACACCCGCGGATGCAGTTCGAGGTGCAGCAGGTTCGCTGACGTCCCCGCCGACCAGGCGCCGACGTAGGGTGGGTTCGTGCCCGTGCCCACCGACGTCGTCATCCGCGACGAGGCCATCCGCCTCGGCCAGCTGCTCAAGCTCAGCGGCCTCGTGCACGACGGCGTGATGGCGCGGATGGTCATCCAGGACGGCGAGGTGACCGTCGACGGCGAGGTCGAGACCCGTCGCGGCGCCCAGATCCGGCCCGGTCAGGTCGTGGCCTATCTGGAGGAGTCGGTCCGGGTCGTCGCCGACGACGCCCCCTCGCCGACCGACGCCGGCTGACCTGGTCCCGACGTCCACCGCAGCGCCCCTCGGCTGTCGTGGGGCTGCATTAGGGTGACTTTGTCGTGACAATGACGCCTCGGAGCGGTGGCGCCCGGCCCAGCCGGCTCCCGGACCGGGGCGTCGACGATCCACGTTCGAGGAGGAACCATGGTCCACCGCACGCGACGCCTCACGGCCGCGCTCGCCTCGCTCACCGCACTCGGTCTCGTCGCCGCGTGCAGCTCCGGGGGCGATGGCGGCGGGGGAGATGACGGCGGAGCCGTCACCCTGACGATCACCGCCAACGCGATCTCGGGCGGCAAGAACGCCGCGGAGGCCGACTGGATCCGCGACTGGGTGATCCCCGAGTTCCAGGCCGCCCAGAGCGAGGCGGGGCGTGACGTCACCGTCGAGTTCCTCGAGGAGGGCGTCGACGACGAGGACTACAAGACCAAGATCGCGCTCGACCTGCAGTCCGGCGAAGGTGCCGACATCATCGGCATCGACGGAATCTGGGTCGGCGAGTTCGCCGAGGCGGGCTACATCATGCCGCTCAGCGAGGTCGGTGGCGACGCCGTCGACAGCTGGGAGGGCTGGGACCAGATGTCGGACGCCGTCCAGTCGGCGATGTCGTTCGAGGACCAGCGGTACGGGGTCCCGCAGGGCGCCGACGGCCGTGTCCTCTACTACAACAAGGAGCTGTTCGCGCAGGCCGGGCTCCCCGAGGACTGGCAGCCCACGAGCTGGGAGGAGGTCCTCGAGGCCGGCCGCTCGCTCGCGGGCATCGACGGCGTGATCCCGATCCAGCTCAACGCGGGCACCGCGATGGGCGAGGCCACCACGATGCAAGGCGTGCTGCCGCTGCTGGCCGGGACCGGTTCGGAGGTCTACTCCGACGGCATGTGGAACGGCGCCACGCAGGGGCTGCGTGACGCGCTCGAGCTGTACGCCACGATCTACGCCGAGGAGGGCCTCGGCGACCCGATCCTGCAGCAGGAGGCCGCGGGGCGGGACAACTCCTTCGCGCAGTTCGCCGCAGGTGAGATCGGGATCCTGCTCGAGGGCGACTACTTCTGGCGCTCGGTGATCAACCCCGACGAGAGCATCGGGACCGCGCCGATGGCGAACCGCGACGAGATCGTCGGCTACACCCTGATCCCGGCGCAGGAGCCCGGCAGCGGCGTCGAGGGGCGCGACTTCGTCTCGATGGGTGGCGGCACGGGCCGCGTCCTCAACCCGAACTCGGAGAACCCCGAGCTGGCGTGGGAGCTGCTCGCGTTCATGAACTCGGCCGAGGCGTACTCCGAGCGCGTGGCGGGCACCGTCTCGATCACCCCGCGCGACGACGTCAACGCCGAGGTGCTCGCGGGCGACCCGATGCTCAGCTTCGTCAGCGAGAACGTGCTGCCGATCAACAGCTACCGGCCCGGCCTCGCGGCGTACCCACAGGTCTCGGTGGCGCTGCAGGAGGCGACGGCCGCCGTCGTCGACGGCACCTCACCGGACGAGGCCGCCGAGGCCTACGAGCAGGCGCTGATCGGCATCGTCGGCGAAGAGAACGTGGCGTCGGGGGACGGCTGAGTTGACCGCCGCCTCGGCGTCCGCGGCGGGGGGTGGCGCGCCCCGCCGTCGGCGTCCCCGACGTGGTGCGAGCGACGACGTGGCCGGCCTCGGCCGGTTCGGCGCGGGCGCGTTCGTCGCACCCGCGCTCGCGCTCATCGGTCTGTTCCTGGTGTTCCCCGCGCTGTGGACGATCTACCTCGGGATGACCGACTACCGGCTCACCGGCCTGCAGGCGGTGGACCCCAGCTTCGTCGGGCTGGACAACTACGAGCAGATCCTCGGCGACCCGGCGTTCTGGCGCTCGCTGCGGCTGACGCTGGTGTTCGTCCTGGCCTCGGGCATCGTCGGCCAGTCGTTGCTGGGGTTCGCGATCGCCTGGGCGCTGCGCCGGCTGACCGGGTGGCTGAAGTCCGTCGTCGAGACCCTCGTGCTCGCCGCGTGGGTGATCCCGGCGTCGGTGGCCTCGTTCCTGTGGATCGCGCTGCTGGACCGGCGTGGCGGGACCCTCAACGAGATCCTCGGCACGCAGGGCACGGCGTGGCTGATCGAGCACCCGATGGCGATGATCATCATCTTCAACATCTGGGTCGGCACAGCCTTCTCCATGCTCCTGTTCTCCTCGGCCCTGGCGTCCGTGCCGCCGTCACAGCTGGAGAGCGCCCGCATGGCCGGGGCGAGCGGCTGGCAGCAGCTGCGGGATGTCGTCATCCCGAACATCCGCGGGCACATCCTCACCAACACGCTGCTGATCACGCTGTGGACCTTCAACACCTTCACGCCCTACCTCGTGACGGCCGGCGGGCCGAACGGTGCCTCGGAGATCCTCGCGGTGTACATCTACAACACCGCGATCCCGGGCGGCCAGCTCGGCGTCGGCGCGGCGATTTCGCTGATCATGCTGCTGATCAACCTCGTGATCGCGCTCGGCTACCTGCGCGTGGGGCGTGCCCGGGCCGCGCGACCGGCGGAAGCGACAGCGGCCGAGACCGCCGGCGGGGCGGCGACATCATGACCGAGACCCGGACCACCGCGGCTGCACCCCCGCCGCTTGCAGCGCGCGTGGCGCGGGCACCGCGAGCACGGCACTTCGTCTCGCGGCTGCTGACCGTGATCGGGCTGGCGCTGCTGGTCGTGTTCTTCGGGGTGCCGCTGGCCTGGCTCGCCACCGCACCGTTCGACTCGGCGCCCACCCTCGCCGTCGCGTGGCCGGACTGGACGCTGTCCAACTTCGCGGCCATCGGGGAGAACCGCTACGCCATCGGGTCCTTCGTGAACTCGGCGATCATCGGGTTCGGGACCTGCGTCGTCGTGCTGGTGCTCGGCGCGTTCGCCTCCTACGCGCTCTCGCGCGTGCGCATCCCCGGCCGCGACGGGCTGCTCTACGCGCTGCTGCTGCTGTCCTCGATCGTGACCGGCACAGCCGCGATGGTGCCCACGTTCCAGCTCGTCAACATGCTCGGCCTGATCGACACGCACCTCGCGGTGGTGCTGGTGGTCTCCGGCGGCACCCTGCCCACGGTGATCTTCATCCTCAAGGACTTCATGGACTCGATCCCGAGGTCGTACGAGGAGTCCGCAAGGCTCTACGGGGCGCGGCCGTGGCAGATCCTGCGCGACGTCGTGGTGCCGATCGCCCGCCCCGGCCTCGCGTTCGTGGCGGTGTGGACGCTGGTGCAGGTGTGGGGCAACTTCCTCGTGCCGTACCTGCTGATCCGGCGCACCCAGCAGCAGCCCGCCGCGGTGCTGATGTACACCTTCTACACCGAGTCGGGGCAGGCGGACCTGCGGCTGCTGTCGGCGTTCGCGCTGATCTTCTCCATCCCGATCATCGTCATGTACTTCCTCGTCAACCGCCGGTACGGATTCCGGTTCCACGGAGGGATCAAGAGCTGATGGCCGCGATCACCACGCACGCTCTCGTCAAGGAGTACCCCGGCGGGGTCCGCGGCGTCGACGGCGTCGACATCGCCATCGCCGACGGCGAGTTCTTCGCCCTGCTCGGCCCCTCCGGGTGCGGCAAGACGACGCTGCTGCGCTCCATCGCGGGCCTCGAGACGATCACCGAGGGGCAGCTGCTCATCGGTGACCGCGACGTGACGCGGCTCGAGCCCGGCCAGCGCGGCGTCGCGATGGTGTTCCAGGACTACGCGCTGTTCCCGCACATGGACGTGGCCGACAACATCGCCTACCCGTTGAAGATCCGGCGCCAACCCAGGTCCGCGCGACGCGGCGTCGCGAGCGAGGTCGGCGACGGGCTGTCCCTGACCGGGCTGATGGAGCGCCGGCCGGGGCAGCTCTCCGGCGGGCAGCAGCAGCGCGTGGCGCTGGCACGTGCGGTGGCCACCCGACCGGAGGTGCTGCTGCTCGACGAGCCGCTGTCCAACCTCGACGCGAGGCTGCGGCTCGAGGCGCGCACGTTCCTCAAGGAGCTGCAGCGCGAGCTCGCGGTGACCACGGTGTTCGTCACGCACGACCAGGCCGAGGCGCTCGCGCTCGCCGACCGGATCGCCGTCATGAGCGCGGGCAAGCTGATCCAGGTCGGCACGCCGCGCGAGGTGTTCGCCAAGCCGGCGACGACGTTCGTGGCCGGCTTCATCGGATCGACACCGATGAACCTGCTGGCCGCGCGGGTCGAGGGTGGGCAGGTGCGGCTGGGGTCCGCGGTGGTCCCGATGCCGCTGGACGCGGTCGGCGCGGTCACGGACGGCGCCGAGGTCGTGTGGGGTGCGCGCCCCGAGTACCTGGGATGGAGCACGACGGCGGTCGAGGGTGGTGTCGAGGCCGAGGTCACCGTGGTGGAGAACCTCGGCGCCTCGGTGCTCGTGACCGCCGTGGCGGGCGCGGACCGGCTGCAGCTGGTGCTCGGCGAGGACGACGAGCCGGCGCCCGGGTCCCGCGGCTGGGTCACGGTGCCGCCGCGCCGCACGCTGCTGTTCGACGCCGAGTCCGGCCGGCGGTTGGACGCCGAGCGTGCTCGCGAGGACGCCGTCGCGGTCGACGTGGCGCCGTGACCTCGCCCGACCGGTTCGAGCACGGGGTGGCGATGGGCATCATCCTGGTGACGGGCATCCAGGCCGTGGGCAAGTCGACGATCGCGCAGGCGATCGCGGAGCGGCTCGACCGCTCCGTGCACGTGCGGGGCGACCTGTTCCGGCGCATGGTCGTGAACGGCCGCGCCGAGATGGGCGCCCCGGATCCCTCGCCCGAGGCGGTCCGTCAGCTCGAGCTGCGCTACCGCCTGGCCGCCGCCGCAGCCGACGGCTACGCCGACGCCGGGTTCACCGTGGTCCTGCAGGACATCGTCCTCGGGCCTCACCTGAGCGAGATGGTGGCCGCGATCCGCACCCGGCCGCTCCACGTCGTCGTCCTCGCACCCCGCCCTGAGGTGGTGCGCGATCGTGACGCGGACCGGCAGGCCGCGCGCGGCAAGGTCGCCTACCGGCCGGGCGGTGACTCGATCGCCGACCTCGACACCTACCTGCGGGAGCAGACGCCCCGGATCGGGCTGTGGCTCGACACCTCCGAGCAGTCCGTCGAGGAGAGCGTCGAGGAGATCCTCGAGCGCGTCTGGACCGAAGGGCTCGTCTGACGCCGGCGTGCGCGCCGGTCAGTCCAGAGGTCGGGAGAAGTCGAACACGACGCCGGGCGTGAGCTCGCTCGTGACCCACGCCGAACGCTCGCCGTAGTCCATGTCGGTGGGTTCCCGCAGCGCCTGAGCGCCCCGGGCCACGGCGTCGTCGAAGGCCTTGTCGACGTCGGCCGCGCTCAGGTGGATGGTGACGTTGTCGGTGACCGACCCATCGGCCGCAGGTGCGTTGATCCAGAGGGGGATGCCACTGGGCAGCGCCACCGAGGCGAAGGCACCGTAGTCGCTGTCGACGTCCCAGCCGAAGATGTCCCGGAGGGCACCGGCCGCGCGCGAGGGATTCTCCAGCACGAGCGTGATGGCCCGGATCTCACTCATCGACACTTCCCCGATCTCGACGGCGTGGCCTCCTCACGCAACGTAGCGCGCTTCCGGGGGCCTCGTCGACAGCACGGCTCCCGGCCTACCGTTGGGAACATGCCGGACCTCCTGATCCTCGTGAACGGTCTTCCCGGTGCCGGCAAGACGACGCTGGCGCACCAGCTCGGGGCGAGCGTGGACGCCGTCGTCATCTCCAAGGACGCGATCAAGGAAGCCATGGCCGACGCCCTCCGGCTGGACGAGCAGAGCGCGGCCGCACTGGGCGCCGCAGCCATGGAGGCCGCGTGGGTGCTGGCAGCTGCCGTGGCGCGCACGGTCCTCGTCGAGTCGTGGTGGTTCGCACCCAGGGACCTCGAGTTCGTCCGTGCGGGGATCGCGGCGGTGTCCCCCGACCGAGTCGTCGAGGTGTGGTGCGATGCCGGCACCGCCACCGCGAGGTCTCGCTACGTCGCGCGGCGCCGGCACGCCGTCCATCAGGACGTCGAGCGTCTCGAGCGGGACTGGGAGACCTGGGCCTCGCAGGGCCGACCGCTCGGGCTGTCCCCCGTGGTGGAGGTCGACACCTCGGGCCCGGTCGACGTCGCCGGGCTGGCCGCGGAGGTCAGCGCCGCTCACGCTTGACGCCGCTGCGCCTTCTCGCGCGACCGGATCGGGGCGCGGTCAGTGGCCGCCACTTCCACCAGGTGTAGTGGTACTCGCCCTGCTCGACCTGGAACCGCGCGCCGCAGTCGCAGCACTCGCAGATGCGGTCCGGCTCCCACTGCTGCTGGTTGGGCACGGTCCCCACGATCCGGACGTGCTGCCGCCCCTCCTCCTTCTTCGGGTCGTAGAACTGGTGAGCCGGGTACGCCGCGCACAGGCACGCACCGCTGCTCACGAGCCCGAGCCGATCCAGGACGTGCTCCAGGTTGGACCGCTGGGAGGCGAGCATGCCGCCGAGCTCGACGTCCGCCGTCGCCTGCCGGATCTTCGGCAGGTAGCGCGCCAGCGGGACGAGGATCTCGCGATCGCGGGTCGCGAAGACCTCCCACATCGCGGAGATGATCCGGTCCTTCTCACCTGACAGGAGGTCGGCGAGCAGCAGGGCCGACGGCGCCTCGTCGGGTGCCTCGTCGGCCAACCAGCTCGACGACAACACCATGAACGCCGCCTTGTTGAGCTGGAGGCCGGGAACCGAGCTGACGACCAGCAGCGCGGCATCCGTGCCGAGCCTCCACCAGATCGCACTCTCGGCGTCGAGCGAGCGCACCAGGGCGGCGGGCGCGCTGCGCAGGTCGTACTTCGCGGCGGGCGTGGCAGCGGTGTCGGTGAAGCGAGATGCGTCGAAGTGGTGGCGGGCTCCCCACCGCTGGTCGGCGAGCGCGGCGACCGGCGCGATGAAGGTCGCCACCGCCGCTGCATCGGAGTGGCTGGCGAGCGGGAGCACGTGCATGAGGTAGCTGGTGGTTCCCTCCAGGCCGTCGAGCCGCCACTCGAGCCACTCGTCACCCTCGGGCCACGGCAGGTCGACCATCTGCTCGACCACGGCCAGCACCTGCTCGGCCGTGGCCTGGATGATCTCGTCGGCCTCGTCGGCCTCGTCGGGCTCGGCGAGGGAGGACGCGTCCTGCATGAGGGACATGCTTCCACGGCTCGTGTGCCCGACGACCGCGCGTCATGTCGTAACGTCGGAAGGATGACGCCGACCTTCGTCCTCGTCCATGGCGCCTTCGCCAACTCGTTCTCGTTCGCCCCGCTGCAGGCCGAGCTGGCCCTGCTGGGCAGGCGTTCGCTCGCCGTCGACCTGCCCGGTCACGGCTTCGAGGCGACGTTCTCGACGGCGTACCAGGCACCTCAGGACCTGGCTCGCCTCGCTGCCGAACCGGGCGCGATCGCCGGGGTCACGCTCGCCCAGAACGTCGAGCGAGTGATCGGGATACTGGAGCGGGTGCGCGAGCACGGCCCGGTCATCCTGCTCGGGCACAGCCGCGGTGGCATGACGATCACGGCTGTGGGCAACGCTCGACCTGATCTGGTGGACCGGATCGTGTACGTCTCGGCGTGGGCGCCGGTCGATCTCGAGGTGGGTGCGTACTACGCCGAACCGGAGATGGCATCGGTCGACAACGCGGGCATCGCCAGCGGGATGCTCGGCAACCCGATGGAGCTGGGGCTGCTGCGCAGCAACTTCCGCACGGCCGACCCGGCCACGCTCGCCGGCTTTCGGGCGGCCTTCCTCGCCGACGGGACCGAGTCGGAGTTCCTCGCCCTGCTCAACTCGTTCCAACCCGACGAGAACCTCGACGCCGGCGGACCCGACGACCGTGCCCAACCCGACACGTGGGGCACGATCCCCCGGACCTATGTGCGCCTCAGCGAGGACGCGAGCATCCCGGTGGCGATGCAGGATCGGATGATCCGCGAGGGTGACGCCCTCACGCCGGACAACCGCTACGACGTCCGCACGCTGACCTCGAGCCATCTGGGGTGGCTGGTGCGACCCCGCCAGGCTGCCGAGCTGCTGGGCAGCATGGCGTAGGCCGAGGGATGATCGTCGCGCCGCGCTCAGCCCTTGACGCCACCGGTGATCGCGAAGCCCGAACCGAGCCGGCGACCGAGCGCCAGGTACAGCGCGACCACGGGCAGGGAGTACACCAACGAGAACGCCGCCAGCTGGCCGTAGGCGATCTGCCCGTACTGGCTGGAGAACGTGTACAGGCTGACCGCGGCGGGCAGCTTCTCCGGTGACAGCAGCAGCATGAACGGGACGAAGAAGTTCCCCCACATCGTCACGAACGTGAAGATCGTGACGACGGCGATGCCGGGCCGCATCAGCGGCAGCACGATCGACCACAGGGTGCGCAGCATGGTGGCGCCCTCGGTCCACGCGCTCTCCTCGAGCTCGATCGGCACGCCGTCCATGAAGGTCTTGGTGAGGAACATCGCGTAGGGCAGCGACGAGGCCGCGAGGAACAGGATCGCCCCGCCCATCGAGTCGATCAGGTTGACCTGCACGAAGAGCGCGTAGACGGGGATCATCACCGCGGTGATCGGCAGCCCCGTGGCGAAGATGATCGTCAGCAGGAAGGGTCGCTTGAAGCGCGACCGGTAGCGCGACAGCGGGTAGGCCGCGAGCGCCGAGCACACCATGGTGACGACGGTGCCGCCACCGCACAGGATGAGCGAGTTGAGCAGCGGCCGGAACGTCGTCTCCATGGTCGCGATCGCGGAGAAGTTCGCCAGCGACGGCGGAGAGGGAACCTTGACGGCGAGCGAGGCCTCGGGGTCGAGCGCGGCCAGCACCACCCACAGCAGCGGGATCGCGAACAGCGCGCTGATGACCAGGAGAGCGATGTTCGACAGCACCGTGACGACGCGCTGGGCCGCCCCCGGTCCTCGGTCAGGGTGCAGCTCGGTGGTGCGCGCGGGCTGGCTGGGAGCGCGCTCGCTGGTCGCTGCCGCGGTCACGACTTCTCCTCCTCGGGGAGCATCTTCAGGTACGCCAGGGAGGCCAGGCCGCCGATGAGCAGCAGCAGCAGCGCCACCGCGGTGCCGTAGCCGAGCTGGCCGTAGCTGAAGGCCTGCTCGTACATGTACAGCGGCAGCGTCTGGCTGGAGGTGCCCGGCCCGCCGGCGGTCATGATGAAGATCAGGCCGAACACGGACAGCGTCTGCAGCGTGATGAGCATGAGGTTGGTGGCGACGGAGCGGCGGATGATCGGCAGGGTCACCGAGACGAACTTGCGGATCCGCCCCGCTCCGTCCATCGTCGCCGCTTCCTCGACCTCGGGCGAGACCTGCGCGAGCGCCGCGGTGTAGATCAGCATCGAGAACGCCACGCCGCGCCAGATGTTAGCGAACGAGACCGCCAGGATCGGCACCGAGAACAACCAGTCCTGCGGCGGCAGCCCGATCGCGGTGAACACCTGGTTGAGGGAACCCTCGTCGCCGAGGAAGGTGTACCAGAGGTAGGCGGCCACCACCTCGGGGAGGATCCAGGCGCCGATGACCACGGCGCCCGTCAACGCCGTCACCAGCTTGTTCGCCTTCCGCATCAGCAGCGCGAGCGCCATCCCGAGCAGGTTCTGGCCGATGATCGCCGAGACCAGCGTGAACAGCAGCGTCAGCCCGACGGCGTTCCAGAAGTCGGCCGAGGCGAACGCCTGGGTGAAGTTGTCGAACCCCACGAAGGAGGTCTCGCTCGCGCCTTCCCCGCGCAACGCGCGGTTGGTGAAGGCGAGGTAGAGGCTGTAGACGATCGGTCCGGCCATGAACGCCAGCAGCAGCACCACGGCGGGGACCAGCGGTAACCCGCGGCGCACGGTGCGTGAGGTCGGAGCCTGCCGGTCCGGCTCCCTCCCCTCCCCCGGCGTGCTCGCCGCGGCGGCCTCGGGTGCGGTGGCGGCGGTCATCCGGCCTGCTCCGCGCCGTCCTCGCCCACGATGCCGATGACGTCCTCGTCGTAGGCGGCCTGTGCCTCCTCGACCGAGCCCTGCCCGGTCATCACGGTCTCCATCGCGGTCTGGATCGCCGCCGACACCTGCGGGTACGGCGCGTAGGCCGGTCGGTACGTCGCATCCGGCACCAGCTCGGTGAAGAACTCGACCGTGGGCGAGTAGCCGAGGTAGTCCTCCTGCGCCGCGATGTCCTCCCGGATCGCGATCTGGTTGTCCGTGACCGCGAGCTCGGTCATGTTCTCGACGGTCAGCATCTGCTGCAGGAACTCCCAGGCGAGCTCGGATCGGGACGAGAGCGCGGGCAAGGCCCAGGACCAGCCACCGGAGAGCGTGACGAAACCGGGGTCGGCGCCGTCCTGCGTCGGCATGGTCGCGAGCTGCATGACGTCGGACCACTCCGGCCACTCACCGGGCGCGCCCTCGATCCAGTTCTGACTGATCCAGCTGCCGTCGAGGTTGACGGCGAGCCGGCCCTCGGGCAACCACGAGTTGTAGATGGTCTCGCCCACGTTCGGGTCGAGCGCGTCGCCGAGGTTGGGTGTCAGCCCTTCCTCGAAGACGGTCCGGATGAAGTCGAGGGAGTCCGCGAAGCCTTGGCTGCCGAGCTGCCACAGTTGGGACTCCTCGTCGTAGAGCGTGTCCTGGGTGCCGTACAGCAGCATCTCGAAGCCCTGCATGCTGGCCTTCTCGCCCTGAGCCTTGCCGGAGAAGATGTTGAAGGGGATGACGTCCTCCCCGAGCTCGGACTGCAGCGTCCTGAACGTCTCCAGCAGCTCCTCCCAGGTGGTCGGGGCCCAGGGCAGCTCGATACCAGCCTCCTCGAACAGGCCGCTGTGGTACCAGAGCGCGCGGGTGTCGGTGTGGGTGGGGACGGCGTAGATCTCGCCGTCGTCGGCCGTGACCGCCGTCCGTCCGGGCTCGAACACGGCCTCCCAGGTGGGCCAGGCCTCGACCAGCTCGGTGATCGGCCGGAGGTATCCCGCCTCGACGTCGGCCTGCAGGATGAAGGTGTCCTCGTAGACCAGGTCCGGCGCGGTCCGGGCGGACGACATCATCAGCTCGTTCTTGGTGAAGTAGTCGTGCTCCGCCGCGACGATCGGCACCAGCTCGACGACGACCTCGGGCCGTTCCGTGGTGAACTGCTCGATGACCCGCGTCAGGTAGTCCTCCATCACCTGACCGGAGCCGAACTGCTGGTAGGCGATGCGCAGCCGGTTCTCGTTGCCACCGCCCGCCCCGCACGCCGCCAGCGGCAGCGCGATTGCGGTGCCCCCGACGAACCGCAACATCGTGCGCCGGTCGAGCAGGGGGCGGCTGCCGCGGTATCTGTCTCGGTCTGGCACAGGCACTCCCTGATCGTCGCGCTCGGCCTCTCGGACGTTAGCAAGCCCCGGCCAGCCGTGTCCCGCCGTTGGTCGCTCGGTTGAGTCTTCACGCGTACGGAGCGGGGTGGCAGGCTGATCCCGGACGAAGGAGATGGCGATGACCGAGTGGTCTCAGGTAGTACCGCACCTCACCGGCACGGCCGTGGCCCACCTGGCCACGATCGACGACGACGGCGCACCGCACGTCGTCCCCGTGTGGGTGGACCTCGAAGGTGAGGACGCGCTGACGTTCTTCACGCTCGAGGGCACCCGCAAGGATCGCAACATCGCCCGCGAGCCGCGGGTGGCGCTCTCGATCACCGCACCCGACAACGCCTTCGACATGGCGACCGTGCAGGGCGTCGTCTTCGAGCGCCTCGAGGGCGACCGTGCGATGGAGGTCGTCGACCGGCTCTCCCACACCTACACCGGCGGGCCGTACGAGCAGCGCTCCGGCTTCGTCGCGTTCGTCGTCAGGCCGACGACGTGGTGGGCCCGCGACTACTCCGCCGACTGAGTGAGCGGCCGGTGCGCTCCTCGTCGTGTGCTCAGCGCGCTGGTCCGGGTGTGTTAGGACGGACGGCATGGAGCTATGGCCAGTCCTCAGATGGATCATCGCGGTTGCCGCCTCGGCCGCAGCGACGGTGCTTGTCCTGCTCGTCATCAATGTCGCCGCCGGGCGGCTCGGCCGGCGGTTGCCCTGGGTGCTGGCGGCATGGCGCCAGGTGCGGCGACCGCTGGCTGCACTTGCGCTGTCCGTAGCACTGAGGATCAGCTTCGCGGCGACGGCGGAGCGCGGGTCGTTCCGCGACCTCGGTCTGCATGCGCTGCTGATCGTGATCATCGTCTCAGCGGTCTGGCTCTCCGGCACGGTGGTGCTGGCTTGGCTCGAGCACGCGCGGACGCGCGTGACGAGCCGGATGAAGGACGATCGCGCCCAACGGCGGGCGCAGACGCAGATGACGCTGATCGGGCGGGTCGTCGGGGCGGTCTTCGTGGTGCTCGGCGCCGCACTGGTGCTGCTCACCTTTCCCGGGGTGGAGCGGATCGGCACCACCATCCTCGCCTCCGCAGGCCTGCTCTCGGTCGTGATCGGGGTGGCGGCGCAGACGAGTCTGGGCAACCTGTTCGCCGGGCTCCAGCTCGCGTTCACCGATGCGATCCGGATCGGCGACATCGTGGAGGTGGACGGCACCTGGAGCACGGTCGAGGACATCACGCTGTCGTACGTGGTGGTGAGCATCTGGGACGAGCGGCACAAGGTGCTGCCCTCCACGTACTTCACGACCACGCCGTTCATCAACTGGAGCCGCACCGGCAACACGGTGACCGGCACGATCAACTTCTCGCTCGACTGGCGAGTGGACCTGGCTGGGATGCGGGAGGCGTTCGAGCGGATCGTGGACGACAGCGGGATGTGGGACGGCCGCTCCCGCTCGATCCTTGTCACCGACTCCTCCGGCGAGCGGCTCACGGTGCGCGCGTTGGTGACCTCCCGCAACACCGGTGACGACTGGGCCCTGCGCTGCCTCGTCCGCGAGCAGCTCGCCACCTGGTTGCAGGAGCACAATCCCGAGGCGCTGCCGGTCCAGCGTGTGGCCGTTCACGACACGGCACGGCTGGGCGCGAGCGTCGCATAGCTCGAGGGCCCGACCGAGCCCACTGGGCGCGTCAGAGGGCAGCCTCATGCACGGCGACCTCAGACGTCCTTCGTGTCGAGGAGCGCGAACGGCCCGGACACCATGCGGTCCGGGCCGTTCGTGGGTGGTTGCGGCGGTCAGCCCACCGGGGCCGGCGCCGGCGTCTCGACCAGCGTGCGCTTCGGGTTCTCGATCGGCCCGAGCCTGGCAGCGACGGCCTCGCCGAGCCAGGTGTCGACCGAGGTCCAGTACGCGATCACACGCTCACGGATCTGCGGCACGCGGACCTTGCTCACGTGCCCGACGATGTTGTCGACCAGCCGTGCGCGAGCGGCGTCGTCGAGCACCTCGTTGACCAGGGTGCGCGCCTGCCCGAAGTCGTCGTCCTCGGGGTGCAGGGTGGCGGCGGTGCGCACCAGCTCGCCGTCGCTGTGCCAGCCCGCGTCGTCACCGGCGCGCACCGGGTCGGCCGCCGGCCCACCGAAGGAGCTCGGCGCGTACACCGGGCGGGCAGGGTCGGGATAGGAGTGACGCGCTGCGCCGTCCTTGCTGTAGCTGTGCACCTCCGCGGCGTGCGGGCGGTTCACCGGCAGGTCGGCGTGGTTGGTGCCCACGCGGTAGCGGTGCGCGTCGGCGTAGGAGAAGATCCGTGCCTGCAGCATCTTGTCCGGGCTGCCGGCGATGCCCGGGACGAAGTTCGACGGCGCGAAGGTGGCCTGCTCGATCTGGGCGAAGTAGTTCTGCGGGTTGCGGTCCAGGGTCATCCGGCCCACCTCGACGAGCGGGTAGTCGCCCTTGGGCCAGACCTTCGTCAGGTCGAACGGGTTGAAGCGGTAGCTCTTCGCGTCCTCGTACGGCATCACCTGCACCGACAGCGTCCAGGACGGGTGGTCGCCGGACTCGATCGCCTCGTGGAGGTCGCGGATGTAGTAGTCGGCGTCCGACCCGGCCAGCTGGTCGGCCTGCTCCTGCGGCAGGAAGTCGTTGCCCTGCTCGGTCCGGAAGTGGTACTTCACCCAGAACCGCTCGCCGGCCGCGTTGATCCACTGATAGGTGTGCGAGCCGAAACCGTCCATGTGGCGCCAGCTCTTCGGCAGGCCGCGGTCACCCATCAGCCAGGTCACCTGGTGCGCGCTCTCGGGCTGCAGGGTCCAGAAGTCCCACTGCATGTCGTGGTCGCGGAGGTGACTGCCCGGGAGCCGCTTCTGCGAGCGGATGAAGTCCGGGAACTTGATGCCGTCCTTGATGAAGAACACCGGGGTGTTGTTGCCGACCAGGTCGTAGTTGCCCTCGGTCGTGTAGAACTTGACGGCGAAACCGCGCGGGTCCCGCCAGGTGTCGGGACTTCCCTGCTCGCCCGCGACCGACGAGAACCGCACCAGGGTCTCGGTCCGGGCGCCGGGCTGGAACACGGCCGCACGCGTGTAGGCGCTGACGTCACCCGTCACCTCGAACCTGCCGAAGGCGCCACCGCCCTTGGCGTGCACGACGCGCTCCGGCACACGCTCACGGTTGAACTGCGCGAGCTTCTCGATGAGGTAGTGGTCGGTCAGCGCGATCGCGCCGTCGGCGCCGACGCTCTGGCTGTGCTGGTCGCTCGCGACCGGTGCACCGCTGTTGCTCGTGGTGGGAGTGCTCATGCCTGGGTGATTCCTCTGCTCGACTTCTGACCCGCGGCGCGGTCTGCACCCGGGGAGATCGGTGGCGACACGCCGACCGAACGGACAGAGCGCGCCGAGATCGGGTTCCCGACGACGTCGTGCTCGCCGGCCCCTGGCCCGGTCGCGCTCGTCGCCTCGACGCTAACCCGCAATCGTGAATGACTCAAATCTTGACGGCGAACGCGTGTCGTCGGGTCGTGCGCCGCGGCGGCACGGCGCCACCTCCACCGTGCGCCGCTCGGCGAACGGGTGGTCCACGCCCGCTCGCAGCGCTAGCGTGGCGGGACCCGAGCAGGACGGAGTGCCGATGTCTGCCACGACCGACGCCGAGAAGCGGAGGGGCGCGTTCTCCTCCCGGACCGTGTTCATCCTGGCCGCGATCGGCTCCGCCGTCGGGCTGGGGAACATCTGGCGGTTCCCCTACGTCGCCTACGAGGGCGGTGGCGGCGCCTTCATGGTCCCGTACATCGTCGCGCTGCTGGTGGCGGGGCTGCCGTTCCTGCTCATGGACTACGCCCTCGGGCACCGGTTCCGCGGCTCGGCACCGCTGACCTTCGCGCGGCTGCGCCGGTGGACGGAGGGCATCGGCTGGTGGCAGGTCGCGATCTGCGTCGCGATCGCCGTCTACTACGCCGCCGTGATCGCCTGGTCGATCCGCTACACCGGTTTCTCGCTGACCCAGGCGTGGGGTGACGATCCCGAGTCGTTCCTCATGAACGACTTCCTGCAGCGAAGCAGCGGCATCTCCTTCGACATCGTTCCTGGCGTGCTCGTCCCGCTCACGCTGGTCTGGGTCGTGACGATCGCGATCATGACGCTCGGGGTGCAGCGGGGGGTCGGAGCCACCGCCGTCGTGTTCATCCCGGTGCTGCTGGTCGCTTTCACCGCACTCGTGGTGCAGGCGCTGCTGCTGCCGGGCGCCGCCACCGGCCTCGACGCGCTGTTCACCCCGCAGTGGGCCGCGCTGCTGGAACCCGGCGTCTGGGGTGCGGCGTTCGGCCAGATCTTCTTCTCGCTGTCGGTGGGCTTCGGCATCATGATCACCTACAGCTCCTACGTGGGCCGCAAGACCGACATGCCCGGCTCCGGCCTCGTCGTCGGTCTGTCGAACTCCGGCTTCGAGCTGCTCGCCGGCATCGGTGTCTTCGCCGCGCTTGGCTTCCTCGCCCAGGCCAACGGCGTCCAGGTGACCGAGGTCGTCGCCAGTGGCATCGGACTGGCGTTCGTGGTGTTCCCGACGATCATCAGCGAGGCACCCGCGGGTGCGTTGATCGGGGTGCTGTTCTTCGGCTCGCTGGTGCTGGCCGGGATCACCTCGCTGGTGAGCATCCTGGAGGTGGTGATCTCCGCCGTCCGGGACAAGTTCGAGCTCACGCGGGTGAGGGCGACACTGGTCGTGACGGTGCCGGCCGCCCTGGTCAGCATCGCCTTCTTCTCGACCGCCAGCGGCCTGAGCGTGCTCGACATCGTCGACCACTTCGTCAACCAGTACGGGATCCTGCTGGTCGCCGTCGTCAGCACGCTCGCGGTCGCCTGGGGCGTCCGCGCACTCCCCGAGCTGGCCGCCCACCTCAACCGCTCCGGCTCGATACGGCTCGGGCGGTGGTGGTACGTCCTGGTCGGCGGGGTGATCCCGGTGGCGCTGACGTTCGTGCTGGTGCAGCAGCTCATCACCGACCTGCGGACCCCGTACGAGGGCTACCCGACCTGGATGCTCGCCGTCTTCGGCTGGGGTGTGGCGGTCGCCGCGATCATCTTCGGGCTGATCGCGGGGCGGACCCGATGGCGTGCTGACACCGCCGTCGAGAACTTCGAGACCGAGCAGGACCTGGAGGACGCACCATGAGCGGAGCAGCGGTGGCCATGATGATCGTCTCGATCGTCATCGTCTGGGGCGGCCTGGTGGCCGCGATCATCAACCTCAAGCGCGGCGGCGGCCCGGACTCCGGCGCTCACCGCGACCTGTAGCCGCGGCGGGCGGATCTCCGGTATCGAGCGGGCGGGTTCAGTCGACGACGGCGGTCGCCTCGATCTCGACGAGCACGCCGGGCTGAAACAGGATCTCGACGCCGATGAGCGAGGCGGGCGCTCCGCTCGCCCCCAGCTCGGTGACCGCGGCCTGCATGCCCTCCATGAACTCGGGGAACTTCTCCGGCGACCAGTCCACGACGTAGAAGGTGAGTCGCACGAGATCCGCGACCCCTGCACCCACCGAGGCGAGCGCGGTGACGACGTTGCGGTAGGCCTGTGCCACCTGACCGGCGAGATCCTCGGCCACCAGCTCGCCGCTGGCGTCGGTCCCGATCTGACCGGCGACGTAGACCTGGCGGCTGCCGGTGGCGACGGCCACATGGTTGTACACGCCGGCCGGCGGCGGTGCGAGACCCTCGGGGTTGCTGACGGAAACCGGCACTGTTCCTCCTCGGACGCTGCGCGACCTGGGTGGTCGAGCACTCGCCGCAGTCTGTCAGCGAGGGCTGACATCGACCGGAGGGACGCGGGCACCGCGGGCGTCAGGGGCGCCAGCCCTCCCCGCCTGCCCAGAGCTCGGCGGCATCGATGATCAGGTCGCAGACCGGATCCTTGACGTCGTAGTAGGCGCCCGGGTCATCGGGGTGCAGCCTGGCGAGCGCGATCTTGATCTGCGCGTACGCGGCGGCCGCCGAGGGCGTGGCGCGCAGGTAGTCCCGGAACAGCAGCGCGTACCGCTGGTTCGGCTGCCCCACGGCGCGCACGTGCAGGTGCGCCGGCCGCCAGGCGGCCGGCGGGCGGAACAGCAGCTTGCGCCAGCCGACACTGCCGTGCTTGTCCCCGGGTGGGACGTGGTCGCTGGTGATCGTCGTCGCGGTGGCACCGAGCTGGAGGAAGGCGCGCGACACCTCCGGGTCGTCGAGATCGGTCACGCTCACCTGGATGTCGATGATGTCCTTGGCGGCGAGGTCGGGCACGGACGTCGAGCCGATGTGATCCACCCGCACGGCAAGTCCGCCGAGCGCGTCGACGAGCTGTGCCTGCAACGCCGCGAACTCCTCAGGCCAGTGCAGGTCGTAGGGGCGGATGTCGATGACGGGTCGCTGCTCGCTCATCGGGTCACTGTGCCCGAGGCAGCCGAGGAGCGACAAGGCATCAACGGGACCACCGCGAAAGCCGGCCACGAGACGGTTGCGCAGAGTGGTCGAAGCGGTCAGGCTGGTAACCGTTATAAGCATGGTCATCGGTTACAGGAGGTTGGCATGCAGCGCATCGCGCGCACCCGGCACCTCGACCGGACGATCGAGGGATTCACCGTCCACTACCGGGAGACCGGTGTACCGGGCTCGTCGGGCATCGTGCTGCTGCACGGCTCGCCCAGCTCGTCCCACTCGTTCCGCGAGGTCCTGCCGGGACTGGGGAGCGAGCACTACGCCGTCGCACCGGACATGCCCGGCTTCGGGTTCTCCGACGCCCCGGCCGTCGAGGAGTTCGAGTACACGTTCGAGCACCTCGCTACGAGGATCGAGCGGTTCCTGGAGGACATCGGGCTGCAGCAGTACGTGCTATACGTGACCGACTTCGGCACGCCGGTGGGCTACTACCTCGCCACCCGCCACCCGGAACGCTTGCTCGGGATCGTGGTGCAGAACGGCAGCGTGCACGACGCGGGCCTGGGCGAGCCGTGGGACGCCGTGCGCCGGTACTGGTCGGACCCGACGCCGGAGAACCGCGCTGCGATCGGGGACTGGTTCACGTTCGCCGGCACCAGGGACACCTATCTCTCCGGGCTTCCCGAGCGGCTCGTGCCGTTGCACCCGCGCGAGTCCTGGCACCTGGACTGGGAACGCCTGTCCCGCCAGGGCAACATCGACGCCCATGAGCGGCTGTTCCTCGACTACCGCCGTCACGTCGACCGGTTCCCGGAGATCGCGGAGTACCACCGCAGGCACCAACCGCCGTGCCTGGTCCTCTGGGGTCGCCACGACCCGTTCTTCGACATCGCCGAGGTGCTCGCCTTCCACGAGGAGCTCGACCGCCTCGAGGCTCACATCTACGACGGCGGCCACTTCCTCACCGAGACGCACGCCGACGAGATCACCACCGCCGTCAGGGCCTTCGCTCGCGACGTGGTCGCCGGGCACACGCAGACGCCACGATGACGGGCACAGTCTGGCTGGACGACCACGTCGTCGCCGGGCACGTCGCCCTCGACTTCTGCAACACCGTCTACCGGCGCACTCCGGAGCTGGGGGCCGAGCTGCTCGACAGCACCGACGCGTTCTACCGCTGGCTCATCCACGTCGATCTCGTGGCGCCGACCGCCGAACCGGTCAAGGCCGCCACGTTGAGGGCCGCCGTCGACCTGCGCTCGGTGCTCTGGAAGGCGTTCGACGCCCAGCGTGCAGGGCGAGGCATCGACCCCGCGGTCCTGGCGCGCGTGCTCGCACAGGCACGGCGCGGCGCGGAGCACGTCGTGGTCGACCCGTACGGGGCGATCACCGCGAGCGCAACCGCCGGCGCGCCGGCCGCTCTTGCGGTCGCTTCGCTCCAGCTGCTGCTGCACCCGCCCACGCCCGCGATCCGCGCCTGCGACGGGTGCGGCTGGTTCTTCGTCGACACCTCACGGAGCCGCCGCCGACGGTGGTGCAGCATGCGCACGTGCGGCAACGAGCACAAGGTCGCCCGCTACCGAGCGGCGCGGGGCGAACGCTGACGGCGCGGGGCACGGCTCGGGTCTGCGCGAGGTGGCGAGCGCGATGGGCGGCCCTGCGCAGGCGCCTGCGGGCGGCAACGACGACCCCCATCCTTCAGGTATGACGGCGGAGCTCTCCTTGTCGGATGAAGGCTCCTTCTCCTGGCAGAAGCAGGAATGTCAGACCTCGGTGAGATGCTCGGAGCATCGAGATCAGCCGGTGTCAGAGCCTTGTGGGACTCTCGGATCAGTGCAGATCACCAGCGTCGTTGAAGGGAGTGGGAGGGTGTCGGAGACCATCGTTGACGACTCGTGCCGCGGCCCTGTGCCTCTCGACGAGATGTCGCGTGAGCAGCTGCTCGACCTCCTCACCGACCTCCTGCCCACACGACCGCACGACTGGGAGCCGAGTGCTGACGATGACGCGTCCGAGTCGGACTGGTTGACAGAGCTTCACCTTCCGGAGCTGGGGCCCGGCTCGTGGCTGGGTGAGCTACCGCCGTCGAGCAGGCTCCTGTCCGAGCTCGAGCAGCTGCCCGAAGGCGCCATCGACACCGACTACGACGCCGTCGAGATCGTCTCGCACTGGGATCGGCTGGAGGCGTTCTGCGCAGCGCGCAAGCGCCTGGCTGCTGCGGCGCTGGCACGGCGCGAGCAGATGGCCCACGGGCTGGCGGGTCTGGAACGGCTGCGCAAGAAGGATGCCCGAGGCCGGGGCGTGGTGGTCTCCGACCCCTGCATCGCTGGCGACGAGCTCGCGTCCCGACTCGGCATCACCAAGCGCGCCGCGAAGCGACTGATCAACACCGGCCAGGTGATGCGGCATGTCGGCATCCCCACCCAGGAGGCGTTCGAGGCCGGGGAGATCAACGCCGTCAAGGCTGACATGATCCTCGATGCGTTGACCGATCTGTCGGTCGATGTCGCTCTCGAGGTGCAGAGCCGGGTCCTGGAGAAGGCGTCGTACGTGCCGTCGGGAACGGTGCGCCGCGAGCTCACCAAGGCGTGCGCACAGGTCGATCCCGAGGAGTTCGAGGATCGGTGCGCACAGGCGGCAACGGTGCGGCGCGTGGACCGACCGCGGGCGCTGCCGCACGGCATGGCCTCGGTGTATGCGGTGATGCCGGCTGCCGAGGCGTCGACCCTCTACCGAGCTCTGGATGCCGCGGCACGGTCCGCGAAAGCAGGCGGCGATGAGCGGACCATGGATCAGCTTCGCGCCGACGCCCTCGCACTGCTGGGCGCCACCGCGGTCGAGACCGGTTGGATCGGCCCGTGTGACGGCGTCCAGTGCGGTCGCCTATCAGCTGCTGACGCAGCCGCGCCATCCGCTGGCAGCACTGCCGCACCAGAACCCGACGGCCCGGATCATGAGCGTGCCCCTCGGATGCGGGTAGGAGTGATCGGTGGCAGGTCCGCGCACATCCGCGTGACCGTACCGCTGACGAGTCTGATGACCGGCACCGATGGTGGCGGCTCGGACCCACCGGGCTCCCATGAGCCGGCCGATCTCGAGGGGTACGGCCCGATTCCCGCCTCGGTGGCTCGCGCACTCGCGGCGGGCAGCACGTGGCAACGTCTGGTCACCGACCCGATCGATGAGTCGGTCCGTGAGCTCTCCACCGAGAGGTACAAGCCGCCGCCTCGCATGGCCGACCTGGTGAAGGCCACCCACCCGCAGTGTGTTCGGCCCGGTTGCGGCGTGAGCTCGGACTCCTGCGACCTGCACCACGAGATCCCCTGGCCGATCGGCATAACGACAGCCCGCGACATGGCGCCAGGCTGCCGCCGGGACCACCTGCTCCTGACCCACGCCGGTTGGCACTACACCTACAACGGCATCGAGCGCAGCCGCACCTGGACCACCGCGACCGGGCACCGGTACACCGAGTTCCACGACGGCAGGGTCGTCATGCAGCAGCCGCAACCCGCACCGGCCCCGGTCGCACATCCCGGACCCGACGTCCCACCACCGTTCTGACGTGCCCGTCCGTCACCTGGAGCAGGGCGTCAGTCCGAGGGCGCATGCCGCAGAACGACAGGGCGGCAGGGCGGCAGGGCGGCAGGGCGGCAGGGCTAAGCGTGCAAGGTCGAGGCGTCAGGGCAGGACGTCGTCACGGGACTCCCAGAACAGGTAGCGGTCGGTGCGCTCCTCGGTCTGGCCGTACACGTTCGACTCGCTGAGATACAGGTCCTGGGGGATGTCGGTGTCGTCGCCGGTGCGCCCCCAGGTCAGTGTGCCTCGGTCCGTCTGGGATCCGACCCGCGCGGTGTCGAGAGTGCCGGCGGAACCGCTGAACAGGTACAGGCCTTCGTGTGCGCCGACTCCCTGGACCTTGTCGACCGAGGAGTCCTTGTCGACCCAGAAGTTGTCCTGCGAACCGACGACTCCGCTCTCGGCCGCCAGTTCACCCGAGGCACTCAGAGGCCAGCGGACGACCTCGGTGGTGGCGTTCTCGTCTGCGGAGTACTCAGCGGAGACGAGCGCCGGCTGCCCGGTCCAGTCCGTGGAGATCGCCGACAGGCGCGGCTCGCCGTACGGGTCCTGGTCGATCCCGACATAGGTGCTGTCGGGCACCAGGAAGTAGCCCTCGTCGTCGGACATCGTCGTGCGCAGGTCGAACCGGTGGATCCGGTCGGTCGCGGCCACGTACAGGTACGGTCCGGCCCAGGCGACGCCACCGTTGTGGCTGGCGAGCGGCTCCGTTGTCCAGCCGTCGTCTGTCTGCACCGGGAGTCGGAGCGGCACGTTGCGGTAGCGCCAGTCGTCCGTGGAGACGAACTTCAGCGCCGAGTCGACGGCCGCGTGCTCCTCCGGTGAGGTGCGCTGGTACCAGGCAGAGACGAGAACCTCGGCGTCCGGTGCCTCCGACCAGTTCGACTCCTCGCTGCCCGCGAGTCCCTGCGGGTACCAGCGGTCGTCGGAGCTCAGGTGCTCGGGCCAGGTACGGCAGGTCTCGCCGCAGGACGTCGTCTCGCCGGAGCGGCTCGCGATGAG
The DNA here is from genome assembly GCF_009733815.1 of Pseudactinotalea suaedae. Taxonomy (GTDB): domain Bacteria; phylum Actinomycetota; class Actinomycetes; order Actinomycetales; family Beutenbergiaceae; genus Pseudactinotalea; species Pseudactinotalea suaedae. Next base: position 70,185 of record NZ_WNXY01000011.1, on the reverse strand, counting down.
CTCGTCGAAGCTCACCTGGTCGACGTCGGGCTGGCCGGCGATCGCATCGATGGCCTGCGAGTAGTCCGTGACATCCAGTGCGTAGGTGCCGGGATCGTGGTACTCGGCCTCATCGAGGGCCGTGCCGTTGCCCGGTGCCGCGGCCGCCCCGGTCCCCGCGACGGCGAGGGCCGTCGCCGCGATCGCGACGGCGCTGCCGAGGTGCGCTGAGAGGCGGCGAGATCGGCGCCGGGACGACGTGCTGGTTGCTGATCGTGCGTTCGTCTGAGGGTGCATAGTGCTTCCTCGGTCGGCTGCAAAACGCCATCCACCGTACGCACCGCACGTCGAGAGGTCCAGGGTCGGTCGGAAATGGCGCCGTCCCCGCGCAGTGGTGACCCTCCCGAATCCGGGTGACGCTGATCCGTGCCGTCACCGATCAAGCAACAAGGTTCACCCGAACGACTCCCCTGGAGCGAGCTGCTGGACACCGGTGGGGGTGATCACCGTCAGCACTCCAGCGCCGATCACGGTCGAGTGAGCATCGGCGTGGGCGAGGCCGATGCTCTCGGGCATGCCGATCACCGTGGTGTCGTGGGCGCGGCCCCACCGTTGGGCCGACTCCACCTGCGCGGGTGTGAAGTGGGGCAGGATCGTCGCGCCTGTGAACAGGCCGAGCCCGGTCAGGTCGTCCAGGCCGGGTTCGTTGGGGTCGTGCCCCTCGGCGATCGCGATGGACTCGCACGCCAGCACGGCACCGGCGCTGCCGCCGTAGTAGTCCCTGCCGGCACGCCAGAAAGCCCGGGCCGGCTCGAGAAAGCCATGGCGTCGGACCTCGCCCAACAACCTGAAGGTGTTGCCCCCGCCGACGAACAGCAGGTCCGCGACCTCCATCAGCTCCTCGGGTCGGTGCCCCTCGAGGCTCTCCCAGGTGGTGAGCTCGTAGTCGGCACCGAGCGCGTCGAGGTTGCCTCGCAGCCACGCATCGGCGCCGGCGAGCATCTCCGGGCCCAGCGCGAACGGCCAGTACACGATCCGCGTGTGCCGCTCGCCGAGCATCTCCAGCCACAGCGGCCGCTCATCCGCGGCACTGCCGCAACCGAACCAGAGGCGTCCAGGCATGCCGCAAGACTAGTGATTGCCGCCGCGCGTATCGGACACCACGCGAGTCGCCCGACGGCGGAGCTCAGATAGTGATGGCGACCTTTCCCCGTACTTCTCCCGCATCGAGGCGGCGCATGGCATCGGCTGTCTGCTCGAGGGGGTAGGTCCGGTCGAGGCTCGGGGTCACGGTGCCGGCCTCGATGTATGCGGTGAGCTGCTCGAGGTCGACGGTGCGCACACTGCCGACGAAGCTCGTCAGCCGCTGGCGCGCGAACGGAGAGATGGCCAAGGCGCTCAGCTGCCTGCTCATGCCGGTGAGCTTGCCGCCGTCCTCGCCGCCGGCGATCACGGCAGTCCCGTTCGGGGTCAGTGCGCGCCGCAGCCGTGCGATCGACGGACTGCCGGCGATGTCGAGAATCAGGTCGTAGTGCCGCGCCCCGTCGGCGAAGTCCTCATACGTGTAGTCCAGGACGTGGTCCGCTCCCAGGGATCGCACCAGCTCGAGCTTGGTGGTGCTCGCCACGGCGGTCACCTCGGCCCCCAGGGCCTTGGCGAGCTGGACGGCGTAGCTGCCCACGCCACCGGAGGCACCAGTGATCAGGACGTGCTGCCCTGCCCGTAGCTTCCCGGCGGAGCGCAAGCCCTTGAGCGCCGTGACGGCAGAGACCGGGACGATGGCCGAACGCTCGAAGGAGAGATTCGTCGGCTTGCGGGCGAGGTTGCCCTCCGGCACCGTGGCGTACTCGGCGAAGGTGCCTTCGCCGAAGCCGTACACCTCGTCCCCCTCGGCGAACCGCGTCACGGACCTTCCCACGGCAATGACCGTGCCGGCGACGTCGAAGCCGAGCACCGGGTGCTTCGGTCGCCGGAGCCCGAAGGCGAGACGGGCGGCGTACGGGAGCCCCCGCATCACGTGCCAAACCCCGCGGTCCAGACCCGCCGCATGCACCTGGACCAGCACGGCCCGGTCGCTCACCTCAGGGCGCGGGACACGGGCAAGCTGCAGTACCTCGGCTCCTCCGTATCGTTCGTGCACGACCGCGCGCATCGTGTCCTCGCTCGTACCGAGGCCTTCCGAGACGACGTGCTGACCATGAGCCGCCATGGTGTTCCTTCCATCTTGCTGGGCGCCGTGTCGCGTCCCGCCGTACTATGTAAGGCACGGTACCGTACAAAGTACGAGCGCGACAGGGGGCTGATGTTGAACGAAGCAAGCGAGAGCCGCGATCGCGCTCCCCTCAGTCGTGAACGGGTGCTCAAGCGTGCCGTCGCGATCGCCGACGCGGGCGGCCTTGAGTCGCTCACGATGCGGTCGCTGGCCAAGGAGCTGGGCGTCAGGCCGATGTCGCTCTACCACTACTTCGCCACCAAGGACGAGATCCTGAACGGCGTCGTCGATCTCGTCTTCGGCGAGATCGAGCTGCCCGCAGCCGACGGGGACTGGAGAACCGAGGTCAGCCGCCGGGCGACCTCTGCGCGCGCCGTGCTCCGGCGTCACTCCTGGGCGATCGCCCTCATGGAGTCCCGAACCACACCCGGCCCCGCGACGTTGCGACACCACGAAGCGATGCTCGACACGCTCCGCAGCGCCGGGCTCTCCCTACCGATGACGGGGCACGCCTACGCTCTCCTCGACTCCTTCGTCTATGGGTTCGCCATCCAGGAATCTGCGTTGCCCTTCGACCGCGACAGCGCACCTGAGGTGACGCAGGCCATTGCGGCGCAGTTCTCCTCCGGCGAGTATCCGCGCCTGCGCGAGTACGCCGTCGAACGCGTCATGAAGCCTGGCTACGACTTCGGCGACGAGTTCGCGTACGGCCTCGGTGTCATCCTCGATGACATCGAGCGGTCCATCCCCGCCTCCGACAGGAGCGCCGAGCGGTGAGTGCGGATGAGCCACATGCCCCCGTGGCTGGCGGCAACGCGCGACCAGACACAGATGCTGGCGCCGCTCGTCACCCGTGACTTCGGAGGAAGGCGAGAACGAGGTCGTTGAACGGCCCGGGTGCCTCCAGGTTGCTCACGTGTCCGCACCCCGGGATGAGGTCGAGTCTCGCGCCGGGAATCATGCGCTCGAGCTCGCGCGCCACCGACAGCGGCGACCGCACGTCCAGGGCGCCCCAGATCAGCTGGGTAGGCACCCGGACCGTCGGCAGGACGTCACTGAGATCGGCCTGTGCCATGGCCGTGAGGGCGGTCATCATGCTCGCGGGTCTGACGTCCGCCGCCATGGCGTTCAGGAGAGGGACGAAGCGCGCTGGTGGACCACCTGCGAAGAGTCCCGGCAGCGTCGGAGCGGATACCGCGTCCGGCTCAGCCAGGTCGGCACGTAGGGCGGCCAGCCTGGCGTCTGCCTCGTCGGCGCCCAGAGATCCGCGCCACCCGGCATACCCGTCGGCCAGCACCATGCTGCGCACGAGCCCGGGATGGCGTCGATACAGCTCGAGGATCACGGTCGTACCCCACGAGAGCCCGACGAGCGCCGTCGGCGACGCGCCGAGGGCATCGATCATGCCGGCGAGGCAGTCGGCGTAGTCGGCCAGGCCGAATCCGTCCGGTACGTCGGCCGACCCGCCGGCGCCGGGCTCGTCCCACGCGATCGCGGTGAACTCGTCGGACAGGGCTTCCAGCTGCGGCGTCCAGGAACGGCTGTCCTGGGCCCCGCCGTGGACGAAGAACACCGTTCGCCCGTGACCCCAGCGGCGGTAGGCGAGACCCAGGCCCGCAATGTGGACCGTCTCCATGGAACGACGGTACGTCCCGATGCGGAGCACGGTGAGGAAACGGTCGCTGAGCTCCCCTGGCTCGTCGTCGTCCCGAACGCGGTCGACGCCGCCGGCGACATTCTCGTCGCCGACGGCGTGACCCCTCTCGACATCTGATCCCTGGTCGATCCGCCCCAGCGGTGGGGCGCCACGGTATCCGCGGCGCCGCGACAGGGCTGCGGGTCCCCACGGTTCGCAGCATGAGGTAGGGATCGCGATCGTGGGCTGGCGCCGCCCCTTCTGGGATCCTGGTGCTGAACGCTGCTGCGCGCTGAGCTACTGCGCCATGTCGAAGAACCGGGCGTAGTGCCCCTGGAACGCGACGACGATGGTGTCGGTCGGGCCGTTCCTGTGCTTGGCGACGATCATGTCCGCCTCACCCGCGCGCGGCGACTCCTTCTCGTACATGTCCTCGCGGTGCAGCAGGATCACGACGTCGGCATCTTGCTCGATCGAGCCCGACTCGCGCAGGTCGCTCATCTGCGGCTTCTTGTCCGTGCGCTGCTCGGAGCCACGGTTGAGCTGGGAGATCGCGATGACCGGGACCTCGAGCTCCTTGGCGAGCAGCTTGAGCGCACGCGAGAACTCCGAGACCTCCTGCTGGCGCGACTCGACCCGCTTGCCCGAGCTCATCAGCTGGAGGTAGTCGATGACCACGAGCCTGAGGTCGTGGCGCTGCTTGAGCCGGCGGCACTTCGCGCGGATCTCCATCAGCGACATGTTGGGGCTGTCGTCGATGAACAGCGGCGCGTCGCTCAGCTTGCCCATCGTGCGGGCCAGGCGCGTCCAGTCCTCATCGCGCAGGGTGCCCTTGCGCAGGTGCTGCAGCGGCACCTGCGACTCCGCGCTGAGCATGCGCATCGCGATCTCGTTGCGGCTCATCTCCAGCGAGAAGATCACCGACGTCTGACCGTTCTTGATCGACGCGGCCCGGGCGATGTCCAGACCCATGGTCGACTTGCCGACGGCCGGACGAGCCGCCAGCACGATCATCTGCCCGGGGTGCAGACCGTTCGTGAGCGCGTCGAGATCCTTGAACCCGGTGGGGACGCCGATCATCCCCTCGCCGCGGTGCGAGGCGGCGTCGATCTCCTCCATCGTGCCGTTGAGGACGTCCTTGAGCGGCAGGTAGTCCTCGCTGCTGCGCCGCTCCGTGACGGCGTAGACCTCGGCCTGTGCGGTGTTCACCAGCTCGTCGACGTCGCCACCATCGGCGGCGTACCCCAGCTGCGCGATCCGGGTGCCCGCGTCCACGAGCTTGCGCAGCACCGCCCGCTCCCGCACGATCCGCGCGTAGAACCCGGCGTTCGCGGCCGTGGGCACCGAGCTGATCAGGGTGTGCAGGTAGGGCGCGCCACCGATGCGGCCCAGCTCACCGCGCTTGGTCAGCTCCGCCGACACCGTGACCGCGTCGGCTGGCTCGCCACGCCCGTACAGGTCGACGATCGCGTCGTAGATCGACTCGTGCGCCGGCCGGTAGAAGTCGGTGCCGCGCACCGTCTCCACGACATCGGCGATCGCGTCCTTGCTCAGCATCATGCCGCCGAGCACGCTCTGCTCAGCCGCGACATCCTGCGGTGGGGTCCGCTCGAAGTTCCCCTGGGGAGCCAGCTCTGCCACGCTCACGTCAGCCGTCTCCGTACTCTCACCGTTGCTGTCTCCCCCATAGGTCCGAGCGTTGCACCGCCCACCGACATCACCTTGGCCCGCGGGATCCAGACCCCCGCGGAGGCCCTCACCATCGACGGCACCCGCGCGACGCTAGCGGCCCCGAAGGCCGCCGTCGAGCCGCCCGGTCCACACCGCCCTGGGGAGAACCCGCCCCCACCTGTGGAGTCCGTGTGGACAGTTGTCCACAACCTCTCTCAACAGGTGTGCACAACGCCGCCACCGCACCCGAACGCCCTCCCACACGCTGTGGACGTCCGCCGAAGACCCGTCGGTGGACAACCCGCGCAACACACCTTCGCGACACGCCGAGCGCCCGACGGCGGTCCGATCCCTGGGCGGTCGCCCCCGGGTAGGTGCCCCCCGATCGGCCCGGCGGGGCGGGTGGACCGGCTCGGTGGGAGACTGCGGTGACGGGTCGGGAGACATGCGTCGGCGTGTCCTCGACGGCGATCGTCGCCGCTGAACGGACTCCTCACCACCGAACGAGGCAACCACGTGACACCGATGACCTCCCGCTGGTCACGCGCGGCGTGGCTGCCGCGTGCAGCGGTGCAAGCCTGCGCGGCCACGCTGCTCGCGGTGACCACCGCCACCGCTCATCGCCCGCTCGCCGCCGTCACGGCAGCGATCCTCTGCGTCGTGGCGACCGCGGCGTTCCTGAGGCGCTCACCGTTCCACGTCACTCTCGCCGACCACGTCACCCACGTGCGGGTGCTGCTGCTGGCCGCGACCGCCGGAATGCTCGTCGGCGAGGCGGCGGCGCTGCTCGTGCTGGCGCTCGTGGGCGTCTCTGTGCTGCTCGACGGCGTCGACGGTCGGCTCGCCCGCTCGCGCGGCGAGGCCTCGGAGGCCGGCGGCCGGTTCGACATGGCCGTCGACTGCGCGCTGACGGCGGTGCTCTCGATCGCCGCGGCCGCCGCACTCGGGTGGTGGGTGCTGCTCATCGGCGCGCTGCCCTACGGCTACGCCCTCGCGGGACGGCGGGTCCCCGCGCTGCGCCGCCCGCTGCCGCCCCGGCTCTCGCGCAAGGTGATCGGCTCGATCCCGCCCCTGGCGCTAGGTGCCGGTCCGCTGCTGCCCCAGCCTGCCGCCGTCGTGGTCACGGCCGTGACGCTGGCGCTGCTGCTGTGGTCCTTCGGCCGCGACACCGCCGCCCTGCTGCGCCGCTGACCGCCGCGACGCCTGCCGGCCCTGCCGGCTGCCGGCCCTGACGGCACCGGTCCGGTTCAACCACCACGAACGACCGTCAGCGGACCCTCCTGCGGCGTCGGGACCTCGAAGCCGTCGTAGTAGGCGGCGGCCACCTCCGGGCTCAGCAGCACGTCGTGCGCGTGCGCACCGGTGCGCGCGGCCACCCGCGCCAGCGCCACCGCCCTCGGTGTCGAGACGTAGAGCACCTCCGCGACCACGCCCCGCTCGGCACCCAGGCGGCGGAACTCCTCCCGCGAGGCCCGTGACCAGAACGAGCTGTCGACGACGACGTCGCGCCGCTCGTCCAGCAACGCGACCACCCGCTCCCGCAACGCCTCCCCGACCCGCGCCGCCACCTCGGCCGGCAGCGGATGCTCCACGTGGCCCTCCGCCCAGGCGAGGTCGTCGACCGAGACCCGCACGCAGCCCTCCTCCTCGAGCCGTCGCGCGTGCGTCGACTTTCCCGCGCCGGCGGGACCGCACATGAGCACCAGGCGCGGCATGCGGCCACGGTACTGCGGCGCCCGGTGCCCCCGAGGTGCGCCACCATGACCAGGTGACCGAACGCCGTCGAGCACCCGAGGACGCCCAGCAGCGACGCGCCCTCGACAAGCGCATCTTCGCGCTCGCCGCGCCCGCGCTGGGCGCGCTGGTCGCCGAGCCGCTGTTCGTGCTGGTGGACTCCGCCGTGGTCGGCCGCCTCGGCACACCCCAGCTCGCCGGCCTCACCCTGGCGAGCACGGTGCTGGTGACCCTGGTCGCCGTCTTCGTGTTCCTCGCCTACGCCACCACCGCCGCGGTGGCGAGGCGGATCGGAGCGGGCGACGAGAAGGGCGCGCTCGCCGTCGGGATCGACGGCGTCTGGCTCGCCCTCCTGCTCGGCGTCGCCCTCACCGCGCTCGGGCTGACCCTCGCACCGCACGTCGTGACCGCCCTCGGGGCGTCCGATGACGTCGCCCCGCACGCGGTCGACTACCTGCGCTGGTCGGCCCCCGGCATCCCCGGGATGCTCGTGGTGCTCGCCGCCACCGGCGCGCTGCGCGGCATGCAGGACACCCGCACCCCGTTCGTGGTGGCCGTCACCGGCGCGATCACCAACGCGGTGCTGTGCGTGACGTTCGTCTACGGGTTCGACATGGGCATCGCGGGTTCGGGACTCTCGACGGCGGTGGCCCAGATCGGCATGGGTCTGGCCCTGCTCGTCGTGATCGTCAGGGGCGCTCGAGCGCGCGGGGTCTCGCTGCGCCCGCACCCCGGCGGCATCCTCGCCAACGCCCGTGCCGGGACGCCGCTGCTGGTGCGCACGCTCACGCTGCGGGCGGCGATCCTGCTCACGGTGCTGGTGGCGACCTCCCTCGGGGACGACACCCTCGCCGCCCACCAGATCGTGATCTCGATCTGGAACCTCGTGGCCTTCCTCCTCGACGCGCTGGCCATCGCCGCCCAGGCCCTCGTGGGGCACGGGCTGGGCGCTCGCGACCCCGGCAGCGTGCGCGCGATCACGCGCCGCTCGCTGTGGTGGGGCACGCTCGGCGGCGGTGCCGTCGGGGTGCTGGTGGCCGCCTCCGGCTGGCTGATCGCGCCGCTCTTCACCGAGGACCCGGCGGTGCGCCGAGCGGCCGCGCTCGCACTGGTGGTCACCGGCGTGCTGATGCCGATCGCCGGCTGGGTGTTCGTGCTCGACGGCGTCCTCATCGGCGCCGGCGACGGCCGCTATCTCGCATGGGCCGGCCTGATCACCCTGGTGGCGTACGCGCCGCTCGCGCTCGCCGTGCGCGCCTGGGCACCCGGCGGTGCCGCCGGGCTGGCGTGGCTGTGGGTCGCCTTCGCCGGCGGGTTCATGCTCGCCCGGGCGGTCACCACGGGACTTCGTGCCCGCGGGTCCCGGTGGATGGTTCTCGGCGCCTGACCTTCCTCAGGTGGTAGCGGATCCGGTGAACCAGCCTCGCCGCGCCGACCACGCCTGCACGGCACGCGCGCGCTCCCGCAGCCACGCGGCCAGCCGCTGATAGGTCACCGAGGAGACGAAGATGCCGTCGAAGGCGATCATCGACAGCGAGAACCACGGCAGGCCCATGAGCACCGCGATGCCGACGTGCATCGCCACCACCGCCAGCACCGCCACCTTCCGCGTCAGCGGGTGCAGCAACGCGGGCGCGAAGAACAGCTGCACGAACACCGCGAAGTAGGTGGCCGCCGTCAGGATCACGCCGTTGCCGGTCAGCAGCTCGTTCAACCACGGGAACACGCCGTACTCGTGCAGCGCCAGCGGGTAGTGCAGGGCCGTGCCCAGCTGCCACAGCTCGCCGTTGGCCTTGTAGAGCGCCGAGGCCAGGTAGAGCACGAAGACCTGCAGCGCGAGCGCCATCAGGGCGAGGTTGTGGATCGCCGCACCGGCCCAGTGCGGCAGCACCGGCAGCCCCGCCCAGAGCCGGCGGAGAGCACCGGAGGGCGCACCCTCGGCGAGCACCCGGCGCCGCCGGCGCGCATCGAGAGACCAGTGCTCGGAGCAGGAGGTGACCGCGAGGAAGATCAGCCCGATGCGGGCGATGTTGTCGCCCTGGTCGCCGACCATCGGGTTCCGCTCCACGAGCGCGGTCATGCCGATGACGAGCAGCACCGTGGCCGGTCGCGTGCGCCACCCGATGATCACCGCCACCGCGACTAGCATCAGCAGCAGGTACTGGGTGGTGAACAGCACCGGGTTCGACGTCCCCCACAGCTGGTTGAGGCCGCCGAAGGTCGAGCTCTCGCGCAGGCTCGAGGCCCACGACGAGCCCGGGCCCCACAGCGCGTACCGGGTGCCGAGGTTGGTCACCAGGATGCCGAGGACCGCGATCCCGACGGCGATCCGGCTGAACGAGAGGCCGTAGCCGGCACGCTTGTCGTCGAGGAACCAGTCGTCGACCCGATCCTTGGCCTGCGACATCGAGGCGATCGGGGTGCTCAGCACGCTCATGACAGGTTCCCGGTCATGCGCAGGTACGGGGCGAACAGCCCGAGCTCGTCCTCGGTGATCACGGCGGGCTGACGCCAGCCGTAGTCGAACCAGGTGATCTCGGCGTCGTTGATGCTCCGCGGGGTCCCGGGTTCCCAGGTGGGGACGTACCGCATCCCGGTGCGGAACTGCACGTACGTCAGCTCGACGTCGGGATAGGCGGCCGCGAAGTACAGCGTGGCGAGATGGGTCGCGATCTCGTCGTACTGGAGATAGGTGCCGACCGTGCCCGAGGGCACGCCGGCGTCGGTCACATCCATCATCCGGTCCCCCAGCACCGACGTGGGGGTGGACAGGTAGTTGCCCGCGACCGCCTCGAGCTGGGCGTCGTTGAGATCACCCATCGCGGCGTTCAGGGTGTTCGCCACCCGGCGCGCCGCCAGCGACATCCTCGGCGGGAACGGGTTGCCGGCGATCAGGGCGTCCTCGCCGTCGACCAGGTCGACCCAGTCGGTGATGACCGGCTGGTCCGAGGCCGGGTCGACGTACTCGACCCGGATCTGCAGGTTGACGGCGACGCGTCGCGGGGTCGGGGCGAAGATCATCCACGACTGCTCGAAGACGGGCATCACGTAGGAGCGCAGCCGGTCGTCGCCGACCGCGGTGCGGACCGGGGTGTTCGGTCCCACCCAGGTCGCGATCACGAGCGTGTGCAGCAGCACGGCGACGACACCCAGCCAGACGGCGGGACCCGCCCAGCGAGGACGTCCTCGCTGGGCGGGTGGGTGCTCACCCGGGGCCCTCGGGGCGGCGTCTGCACGCCGCCCCTCGGGCTGTGGTCGACCTGACTCGGGCTGAGTGCGGCCGGCCTTGTTACGGACGACTGATGTCATCCCTCCAGCATGCCTCGCCGACGCTTCACCCGGGTCGACAGCAGGGCGAACGCGCCGCCCAGCAGGACCAGGATCGCGGCCGACATCGCCAGACCGGTGTCAGCACCGGTGCTCGGCAGCTGCGGGCCAGGAGCGGCCGCGTTCGCCAGCACCCGGAACGTGACCGACTGGTCGTCGTATCCGTTGGCGGTGAGCGAGAACGTGTGGGTGTCGATCGCGGCCGACGCCGGGATCGTCCACGTGAACGTCACCTCGCCGTCCGCGTTCGCGACCTGCGTGCCGAGGTCGATCTGCGGCGTCGAGTTCATGTACCCGTGCACCACCGTCCCCGGCGCGTAGCCCCATCCGTGCCCGACCTGCACCTGACCGCGGTAGCGCGTCGGCTGCTCGATGGCGATACCCAGCTCATCCGTCACGACGATCGCCGTGTCGGAGGCCGCGTAGCCGTCTGCCGTACCGGTCACCACGAGCGCGCCGGCAGGCGTGCCCACAGGAACGGTGATCGTGTCGGTGAAGTCACCGTTGTCGTCGGTCGTGACCGTCGACGTCGCGATCGTGTTGCCCTCGCTGTCCACGTAGGTCACGACGACCTCCGTGTTCGGCGGGTAACCCGAACCGTTCGTGGTGAGCTCCTCGCCCGGCTCGACCGTCCCCGGGTCGACCACCAGCGTCGGGTCGTAAGCACCCGGGTCGGTGCCGGTCGGGTCCGTTCCCGTGGGGTCGGTCCCGGTCGGGTCAGTGCCCGTGGGGTCGGTGCCCGTCGGGTCGGTGCCCGTCGGGTCGGTGCCGGTCGGGTCCGTTCCCGTGGGGTCGGTCCCGGTCGGGTCAGTGCCCGTGGGGTCGGTGCCCGTCGGGTCGGTCCCCGTCGGGTCGGTGCCGGTCGGGTCCGTTCCCGTGGGGTCGGTCCCGGTCGGGTCAGTGCCCGTGGGGTCGGTGCCCGTCGGGTCGGTCCCGGTCGGGTCAGTGCCCGTGGGGTCGGTGCCCGTCGGGTCGGTGCCCGTCGGGTCGGTGCCCGTGGGGTCAGTACCTGTGGGGTCGGTGCCCGTCGGGTCGGTACCGGTCGGGTCAGTGCCCGTGGGGTCGGTACCGGTCGGGTCGGTCCCGGTCGGGTCCGTGCCGGTCGGGTCGGTCCCGGTCGGGTCAGTACCCGTCGGGTCGGTACCCGTGGGGTCGGTGCCCGTGGGGTCAGTACCCGTGGGGTCGGTCCCGGTCGGGTCCGTGCCGGTCGGGTCGGTACCCGTGGGGTCAGTACCCGTGGGGTCAGTACCCGTCGGGTCAGTACCCGTCGGGTCAGTGCCCGTCGGGTCAGTACCCGTGCCCTCGTCGATCACCGTGGTGGTGTCGGAGCCGGACAGCGTGCCGTCGTCCGCGGTGACCGTCAGAATCCCGAGAACAGTCTCCTCCGGCACCGTGATGGTGTCGGTGAAGCCGCCGGTCTCGTCGGTGGTCACGGTGGAGGTCCCGACGGTGTTGCCGCCCGCGTCCACGTAGGTGACCGTGAGCTCGGTCAACGGGGTGAAGCCCGTACCGGTCGCCGTCAGCTCAGCGCCGATCTCGACCGGGTCAGGAGTCGCGATCACGACAGGTGCCAGCACAGCGGCACGCACGCTGGCGCTCGCGAGATCGACGCCCACTGCGCCGGCCCCGAGGATCGGCAGCACGTCGATCGCCAGCGCGCGCACCGTGAAGGAGCCCGCGCCGAGGTCACCGGTGCCGTTGATCGGCGCAACCGTGGGCTGCTCGTTGATCGTCAGCGTGACGATCTGACGCAGCACGCCGTCGAGCACAGGCTCGAGCGGCTCCAGCACCAGGTCGACCACGCCGGTGAGCGTGGACTCGACCAGTGCAGACTGGGTGACGAGGAGCGAGCCTACGACCGGACCGACACCAGCCAGCACGGCGGGGAGCAGCGTGCTCGCCACCGCCGTGACCACGGCCCCCGCCGGGATACTGATGCCCAGCAGCGGGATCTCGATCGCCGTGGTCGAGCTCACGACGGGAGTCGGCGCGTCCGCGAGGCCGGCGAACCCGGCAAGCGTCCCGGCCACCGTCAGGCTGACCGGAGCGGTGAGAACGCCACCAACCGCTGTCGCCTCACCGTTGAGCGTGATCGTCAGCGTCGAGTTCTGCAGCCCGGTGACGATCTGCGTGTTGAGCGAGTCCACCACGTTGCCGAGCGCACTCGCCACACCGGCGGTGATCGCCTCGATGGTCTCGTCGGTCAGCACCGAGGTGTTCGGCGCAAGTCCGTTGAGGTCCTCGCCGTCCTCGCCCTTGACCAGCTGAGCGACGTCGACGGCGATGGTGCCATCCGTCAGATCGATCGTGACCAGACCGTCATCGCTGACGGCCTGCGTCAGCAGCGCATCGGACAGATCCGGGATCGTCACGTCGACAGCGGCGGAGATGTCGTCGAGCTCGAGCGTCACGAGGCCGAGCACGTTCAGGGCGGGAATTTCCAAGAGACCCAGTGCCGTGTCGATCGTGCCGCCTTCGCCGACGGCGCTGTTCACCGTGGTCTCCAGGCCGCCGACCACCGTGTCGTAGGTCGTGTCGAGCGTGCTGGCCAGCCCACCGACCGCGGGGCTGCTCACTCGCAGCTCGGCGCCGGCGAGGAGGTAGTCGGAGTCGTACGCGCCCGGCCCGGTGGCCTCGGCACGTGCGGCGACTGCGCCGAGCGCGATGGTGAGCTCGTCAACGATCTCGTCGGTCAGGCCGTCGACCTCGAGCTGACCGAGCAGGGCCGTGAGATCGAGCTGTGCGTTGTTGACATCGCTCGGGTCGAACTCGGGAGCCACGTCCACGGCACCCTCATCGGTGACCGCGCCGACGGCCGCGATCGAGGTGCTCGGCGTCGCCGACGAGGTGAAGGCGTTGGTCGCCCCGACCCCCGCCTGCGGGCCGAGGTCGAGCAGCCCGGTGTTCTCGCCGTCGCCGATGAGCGGGATCCCGATACCGGGCAGGCTCAGGCCGACGAGGCCGTTGAGGACCTCGGCATCGATCTCGCCGAAGTTCGGGCCGAGGTCACTGGGGTTGCCCGACGCCTGCGTCAGGGCCTCCAGCACCTCGAGGCCGAGAGCGTCGACGTCGATCAGCTGCGCGAGCGCCTCCGAGTCGTCCTCCGGCAGCGCCGCTGCTTGCGACCCGATCATCCCGACGGCCAGGAGCGTTGCGGCCCCGGCTGCCAGATAGCGAGCTGGTCGTCTGCGCGCTCGTGTAACTACTTTCACGTAAATCCCCCGACTGCGTCGTGCTGGAGCTGCCCGGGAACGGGCAGTGGGGCTGACGCTAGCGGGAAGGTTCAACTATTCAGGTGTGCAGTTGGTAACGGTTTGATGACATCTCATCTATTGACCGTTCATGTCTCACGGCCTCGCCTGCCGAACTCGGGCACCCCGCGGACCGTGATCCCGCCGTCCACGGCGAGCATCTGCCCGGTGATCCAGGAGGCGTCCGCCGAGGCGAGGAAGGCGACCGCGGACGCGATGTCCTCGGGCTCCCCGACCCGACCCATCGGGTACAAGGGGGTGAACTTGTCAGGGCCGCCCTGGCGGTCCCACACGCGCGTGCGGATCGTGCCGGGCGCGACGCCGTTGACGCGGATCTGTGGTGCGTAACGCATGGCGAGGTTCGTGGTGAGCGAGCCCAGCGCCGCCTTCGCCGAGGAGTACGCCTCGCTCCCGAACACCATCAGCCCGTTGACCGAGGACGTGACCACGATCGCCGCACGGTCCGACCGCTTCAGCAGCGGGATCGAAGCCCGGCACATCCGCACCGTGCCGAGGAAGTTCAGGTCCCACATGCGCTGGAACGCGCCGTCGTCACCGTCCTCGAAGGTGGGCTCGTGCTCACCCCCGCCGGCCACGTTGACCAGCGTGTCCAGACGTCCGAACCGATGCTCGACGGCGGCGAGCGCCTCCGTCACCGATGTCACGTCGGTGACGTCCACGCCGTGGGCGAGATGGTCGTTGCCGTGCTCGCGCGGCAGCGCCTCGGCGACCTGCTGGGCGGCGTCGCGATCGAGGTCGAGAACCGCGACCGAGGCACCCTCCGCGGCGAGCCGGCTCGCCACCGCCGCGCCGATACCGTGCGCAGCCCCGGTCACCGCCGCGACCGCTCCGTCGAATCGTGCTGTCATGACTGCATCATGCCCGGTCCTGCGGTACCGCTAATGTGGACGTCGATGTACGAGTAGGTTCGCGGCGAGAAGGAGCGACGTGCAGGTGACCCGGCCCCTCCGTGCGGACGCGCGTCGCAACGTCGAGGCGATCATCGGCGCGGCGACCCGACTGCTCGCGACCGACCCGGACGCCTCGATCAACGACATCGCCGCGGCAGCCGGGGTCGGCCGCGTGACGCTCTACGGGCACTTCGAGAACCGCGCCGCGTTGCTCGACGTGGTCACCGAGCGCGCGATCGCCCAGACCGAGTCCGCCCTGGCCGAGATCGATCTCGAGGGCGACCCCCGTGACGCCCTCGGGCGCGTCCTCGAGGCGAGCTGGCACCTGACCCACCGGTTCGGCGCGCTCGTGGTGGCCGCCGAGCACGCGCTGCCTCCCGACGCGCTGCGGCGTGCCCACGTCGGACCGGCCGCGCGGGTCATCGGGCTGCTGGAGCGCGGCCGCGACTCCGGCGCCTTCCGCTCCGACCAGCCTGTCACGTGGCAGGTCAGCACCATCCAGGCGATCCTGCACGCAGCCTCGGCCGCCGTGCACCGCGGCGAGATCACCGCCGACGAGGCACCCACCCTCGTGCGCGACACCGCCCTCGGTGCACTCGCCGCCTCGACTCCGCGACGCTAGGGATACCGCACCCGATACCGCAGGTGCAGCGCCTCGGCACCCTGCCGGCTGCTCATCAGCTCCAGCTCCACCTGCGCATGAAGCTCGTCCACCAGCTGTCGGCCGCGCCCGAGCAGGACCGGGACCACGTGGAGCTGGATCTCGTCGAGCTCAGCGGCCGCGAGCAGCATCGACGCGGCCCCCGAGCCATGGACCAGGATGCTCCCGTCACCGGCCGCCGCCCTGGCCCGCCCGACGGCGGTGCTGATGTCGGGCGTGTACGTCACCAGGGGCATGTCGGCGAACCTGGGCGGCGCGGGGTGACGGCTGAGCACGAAGATCGGGACGCCGTCGTGATGGTCGCCGCCCCACCCGCCCGCGGGCTCGAAGGTGCCGCGCCCGGCGATGACCGCACCGGTGGACATCAGCTCCTCGTACACCGCGCGGTCGCTGTCGGTCAGGTCCGCGAAGCGCCGCTCGTCGAAGGACCCGTCGGGCCCGAGCAACCACTCGTGCAGGCGGGTGCCGCCGTCGCCGAGCCCGTTGTCGAGGGCCACGTTCGGCCCGGCGATGAACCCGTCGACCGACATCGACATGTCCAGGACCGTCGTCGCCACAGCGTGACCCTAGCTCGCCGCGTCGGCGCCGAGCGGCGGGCCGTCGAGCACGGTGGGGACGTACTCGAGCAGCTGCAGCCTGCCGTCGAAGAGCCGATGCTCGACCAGCTCGAGCCGCACGTCCGGATAGCCGCCGAACACCGGGTCGGCCCCGGTCGCGCCGGTGATCACCGGGAACACGACGGTGCGGATCCTGTCGACGAGCCCAGCCGCCACCAACGAGCGGCACAGCGAGACGCTGCCGAGGGTGCGCAGCGGCAGGTCGGACTCCGCCTTCATCCGGCGCACCGCCTCGAGGGCGTCGGTCGTGACCAGCGTGGTGTTTGCCCAGTCGACGCTGTCCATCGAGGAGGAGAACACCACCTTCGGCATCTCGTCCATCACCTCAGTACCCGGTTCGCCGCTCGCGGCGAGGCCGTGCATGAGGCGGTAGGTGTTGGCGCCCATGAGCGCCGGGTGGTCCTTCTCCGGTGACTCGTCGAGCCACTGCAGGTATTCCGGGCCCTCCATGCCCCAGAACCCGGGCCAACCCTCGGCGGCCCCGAAGCCGTCGAGGGACATGATGAAGTCCACGGTCAAGGTCTGCATCGGTCTCCTCCTCCTGTTGTGTCGGTCTCCGCTCGACCCGCTCGGCCTCACTCGCCGAGCAGGACACCTCGGTGGCGCAGCAGCTGCATGTCGGCGGTGCCCGGTTCGAGACCCTCGTCGACGAACCCGGCACGCTCGGCCACGTGCCTGGTCACCGCGTTGGCCGGCCGCGTGCGGACCACCACGTCCACACCGGGTGCGACCAGCGGCGCCGTGGCCAGCGCCTGCTCCAGCACGGCGCGCGCAAGCCCGCGGCCCTGGGCCGGGACGGCGAACCGGAGGTAGACGTTGAGGACGGGCACACCCCGCAGGCTGTGCGACTGGATGCCGCCGAGGCCGGCGAAGATGCGCCCCTCGTCGGCCGCCTCCGCGCCCGGCACGCCCCCCGGCCAGCGGGGCCTCGGCACCAGCACCGACCAGTACCCGAAGCCGTGCATGGCCCAGTGGCCGATCATCGGTGCCAGGAAGCGGGCGCTGTGCTCGAGGTCCGGGTGCGTCTCGTGGGGGTCGTAGGCGTAGACGGCGGGATCGCCGTGGACCGCGAGCACGCCGTGCGCATCGGCCTCGGCCGGGCGGCGCAGCAGCACGCCGTCGCGGGTCACGACGCGGGACCAGGGTGCTGCCATCGGCTCGGTGATCATGCGTTCAGCGCGACGATCGCCACCACGACAGCCGCGACGACGTCGAGAACGCAGCAGAACTCCGCCAGGCTCCGGGTCACCACCCTGCCGGTGCGGTGGTGGTAGAGATCCCATCCGGCGTGCGCCAGCAGGGCGGCCGACACCAGCAGACCGCCCAGCTGCGGGCTCACCTGCACCGCGAGCAGCGCGACCGCGCCGAGCACGAGCATCGCGGCGGCCTGCAGCGGGAGTCCCCAGGTGGGCTGCCAGCGGCGCCGCGCGATCCCGACCACCAGCATCACCCCGGCGAGCACGAGGATCCACGCCATCGCGTCCACCCCGGCGAGCTTGGCCAGTGTGACGAGCACGAAGCTGAGACCGAACGCCGGCCACGCGACCCCCGGCCGTCCGAGTGCCGCGGCAGCGAGGTACACGAAACCTGAGGCGGCGACGACCGCGGCGACGTCCCGACCGTCCTCGAGCCCGAACGCGGTACCCGCCGCGACGAGGAGACTCAGTGCTGCCGGCCAGATCGTGCGCCACCACGAGCGTGACCGCGAATCGGTCTCGCGTGCGCCTTCAGCGACGGTGCTCATCTCGTACCTCTCGGCATCGCGTAGTCATACAAGCATGTTCGAGTTAGTAACTGTACAACGCCGTCCGACTTAAGGGAAGGGCTCCGAGCGGAGCCGTGGGCACGCGCATGCCTTCGCTAGGATTCTTCCATAGTGCGGGCACAATACTCCGCATCTCGGAATAGTTGCCTGTCGGTGTTCGCGCGACGATGGTGGGACGCACGACAGTGGCTTCGACCCTGGAGGAAGCACCGTGACCGTCGCCCGAACGCCTGCAGTCCTGGAGACCCTGCTCGCAGCGCTCCGCGCCCGGGTGAGTGGTCCGGTGCTGACCGCCACGGACGATCTCCAGCCCTACCGCCGCGACCGGGCCGCGGACCCGGGTGCGGGAACGCCGCTCGCGGTGGTGCGGGCGCAGTCGGTCACCGATGTCCAGGCCGTGATCGAGCTCGCGGCCGCGCACGGCGTCGCCGTGATCCCCCGCGGCGCCGGGAGCGGTCTGTCCGGTGGGGCGTCCGCCGTCGACGGCGCGGTGGTGCTGAGCGTGGAGGACATGCGCGAGATCGCCGTCGACCCGGTGACCATGACCGCGACCGCGGGACCCGGGGTGCTCAACGCCGAGCTCAAGGCCGCTGCCGCCCAGCACGGCCTCTGGTACCCGCCGGACCCCGCCTCGTTCGAGTTCTGCAGCATCGGGGGCAACGTCGCCACCAACGCCGGCGGCCTGTGCTGCGTGAAGTACGGCGTCACCCGTGACTACGTGCTGGGGATGACGGTGGTGCTCGCCGACGGCTCCGTGGTCGAGCTCGGCGGCCGGCTGATCAAGGACGTCGCCGGCCTGCCCCTCATGCAGCTCTTCATCGGCAGCGAGGGCACGCTCGGCGTGATCGTCTCGGTGACCGTGCGGCTGCGGGCCGCCCCGCCGCCGTCGAGCACGCTGCTCGTGACGTTCGACGACATCGACGCTGCCGGCGAGGTGGTGGTGGCTCTCGCGCGCACCGGTCGGCTGTCGATGCTCGAGCTGATGGACCGCACCACCGTCGAGTGCGTGGAGCACGAGCACCGCGGTGGGCTGGACACCGGGGCCTGCGCCACGCTGATCGTGCAGTCGGACGAGCCCGGGGAGGCCGGGGCCGCCACCATCGCTGAGTCGGCCGCGATCTGCACCCGGGGTGGCGCGATCACCGTGAGCCAGGCACGCACCGCCGCCGAGGGCCAGCACTGGGCGCAGCTGCGCCGTGGCGCGATCCCCTCGGTCGAGGCCGCGGCGGGCTCGCTGCTGCTCGGGGACGTCGGCGTGCCGCTGCCCAGCCTGGGTCGGCTGATGGTGGGCATCGAGGAGATCGCTCGGGAGGCGGGTGTGCCGATCGCGCTGATCGCGCACGCCGGCGACGGCAACACGCACCCGCTCGTCATGCGCGACACCTCCAGCGCCGAGAGCATCGCCCGCGCCGACGCCGCCTACGGCCGCGTGATGGATCTCGCGATCGCCCTCGACGGGACCATCACCGGCGAGCACGGCGTGGGGCGGCTCAAGCGGCCGTGGCTCGCGGCGAACGTGGGCTCCGACGTGGTCCGGCTCAACCAGGTCGTCAAGACCGCCCTCGACCCGCAGGGGATCCTCAACCCGGGGGCCGGCTTCTAGCCCGTGTGCAGCACGGCGCGCCGGCGCGGCTACGGTGGGACCGATGCTCTCGGACTGGAACCGGCGGCGGCGAGCCCGCCGCGTCAAGCCCGGGGACGGGCATCCCCTCCCACGCTTCCGCTGGTGGCAGCCGCTCTCTCGCGCGCTCTTCCACCTCTCGCTCACCGGCGCCGACGGCGAGCCGGAGACCTGGTCCGTGGACGTGCGGCTCTGGGGCGACGACAACGGCGACGTCTTCGCCGAGCTGTACCGCAACGGCGCGCACCACGCCCGCTCGAAGGTGCCGGCAGAGCTCCCGGTCACCGGCGGCACCGTGCAGGTGGCCACCAGCAGCTACGGCCTCCGGCGCTGCCACTACGTGACCGAGAGCGGGCAGGAACGACAGCTCGTGCCGGACCCCGCCTCCGCGGAGGGGCGCCGCGCACGCCTGGAGCGGGACCGGCCGGGCCTGAGCCGCGCGATCGGCGCACTCACGTGGACCGTGCTGGCGGTCGCGCTGGTGCTGGGCATCCCCCAGATCGTCGAGCAGATCACGCAGATCCCACCGGTCGCGGAGAACGTCGGCACCTTCACCTCACCGGTGCACCTGCCCGGCTGGCTCAACATCGGGCTCGGGGTGGCCGCCGCGGTGGCGAGCACCGAGCGAGCACTGCGGCTGCGGTACCACTGGCTCCTCGACGGCGGCCTCTTCGAGGGCGACGAGTAGCCGTCACCTCGTCAGCAGACGCGTGAAGGCCCGGCTCCCCTGGAGGGAAGCCGGGCCTTCACGTCGTTCAGATGCTGCGTCAGGCCGGGACGACCTGGACCTCGAGGGTCGCGGAGACGTCGTCGTGCAGACGCACCGAGACCTGGTGGCTGCCGAGCGACTTGATCGGGTTCTTGACCTCGATCTTGCGACGGTCGACCTGGACGCCACCGGCAGCGGCGACCGCGTCGGCGATGTCACTCGTGGTGACCGCACCGAACAGTCGGCCGGACTCGCCGGAGCGAACCTTCACGATGACCGGCTTGCTCTGCAGCGAGTCACGTGCAGCGCGGGCGCCCTCGATCGTGGCGATCTCGCGCTTGCGGCGAGCTGCCTGGATCGCGTCGATCTGCTTCTGCGCGCCCTTCGTCCACCCGGTGGCGAGGCCACGCGGGAGGAGGAAGTTGCGGGCATAGCCGTCCTTGACGTCGATGACGTCGCCCGGTGCACCGAGCCCCGTCACCTCGTGCGTGAGGATGAGCTTCGTCGTCATGATGTCTGCCCCTTCCTCAGCGGCCCGAGCCGGAGTACGGCAGCAGAGCCATCTCGCGGGCGTTCTTCACGGCCCTCGCGATCAGTCGCTGCTCCTGCACGTTGACCCCGGTGACCCGGCGGGCCCGGATCTTGCCGCGGTCGGAGATGAACTTCCGCAGGGTCGCGGTGTCCTTGTAGTTGATGCCGTTCTCGAGAACGGGGCGCTTGACCGGCTTCACCTTCTTGATGACCGGCTTGCGAGTGTTCCTCGCCATGGTGATGTCTCCTCGGTACTGCGCGTCCCAGCGGGACGCGGGATGTCGTTAGAAGGGGGGCTCGTCGGAGAACGACGCACCGCTGCTGGCCCACGGGTCCTCGGCATTGCTGCCGCTGCCCTGGCCGCCACCGGCGTTGCCGCCACCGCTGTTGCCGCCGTAACCGCCGCCGCTGCCGCCACCGGAGTAGCCACCGCCGCCGCCGCCGAAGTTGCCGCCGCCGCCACCACCGGAGCGCTGGCTCCGGGTGACCTTGGCCGTGGCGTACCGCAGCGAGGGAGCGACCTCGTCGACCTGAAGCTCGACGACCGTGCGCTTCTCGCCCTCACGGGTCTCGTAGGACCGCTGGACCAGCCGGCCCTGCACGATCACACGGGTGCCCTTGGTGAGCGACTCGGCCACGTTCTCGGCTGCCTCGCGCCAGACCGAGCAGCGCATGAACAGCGTGTCGCCGTCCTTCCACTCGTTGCTCTGGCGGTCGAACTGCCGCGGCGTGGACGCGACGGTGAAGTTCGCGACCGCAGCTCCGGAGGGCGTGAAACGCAGCTCCGGGTCGGCGGTCAGGTTCCCGACGACGGTGATGACGGTGTCGCCTGCCATATCGGTGCCTCCTGCTGTGCTGTCGGGGCCTGGACGCTCAGCTGGCCTTGGCGGCTGCGCGGCGCTTGGGCTGGCGGTGAGCGTCGGGGCGGATGAGCTTGGTGCGCAGCACCGACTCGTTCAGCCCCAGCTGGCGGTCGAGCTCCTTGGCGAGCTCGGGCGTGGCCGTCAGGTCGACGACTGCGTAGATGCCTTCGGTGCGCTTGGCGATCTCGAAAGCCAGGCGGCGCTTGCCCCAGATGTCGACCTTGTCGACGGTGCCACCACCGGTGGTGATGACGGAGAGGAACTTGTCCAGGGAGGGTGCGACGGTGCGCTCGTCCACCTCGGGGTCGAGGATGATCATCAGCTCGTACTGACGCATGTGTATACCCACCTCCTTCGGTCTTGGCGGTCACGGTCTTTCCGTGACAGGAGGGTTCATGCGGTGCTTCTGGCTGCGCCGAAGGTTCGGACGCAAGCACAAGCCCCAGGAGTCTAGCCGATCGGCGCCGGCTGCTGAGACGCCGCACAGCCGCTCCGGCGCTGCGGTTCCGTGCAGCCGCGGGTCAGAGGTAGGCGTCCCAACCGATCCCGGGCACGTCGGCGGGGCGCACCACGCCGTCGGCCCCGACCAGCGGTTCGCGCACCACGGGGTTCGAGGTGACGAGCGACTCGTAGTACGTGGTGTTCGGCACCGCCATCGCGAGGTGGACGCTCTCGGGGCCGGACCCGTGCACCTCGGCCCGCAGCCCGAAGGACTCGGCCAGGTGCGCCACACGCAACGCACCGGTGAAGCCGCCCTTGAACATCGCACTGGTTCGTACGTAGGTGGCGCAGCCCGAACGGATCCAGTCGGCGGTGTTCCAGTGCGCGCCGTCGCTGGTCTCGGCCACCAGCAGCGGCACGTCACACCGCTCCGCGAGCCACTCGTAGGAGGTGATGCTCGCCTCACGCATCGGTTCCTCGTACCAGAGGTAGTCGGCGTCGGCGCAGGCGCGGCCCACGTGCAACGCGTCGGCGAGGTCGAACCCGGCGGAGCCGTCGTACATCAGCGGCACGTCATCACCGACGTGCTCCCGCAAGGCGGTCACGAGGGCGGCGTCGCGGCGCGCGTCGCCCCAGGCGTGCAGCTTGATCGCCTTGTACCCCAGCTCCAGGCACTGGGTGGCGACGTCGCAGAACTCCTCGACCGTGTCGAAGGTGACGGTCGACGCGTAGGCCTCGATCCCGGTCCGGGCCGTCCCGGCGAGCGCATGGGCCGGTATGCCGAGCGCGGTGCTGACCAGGTCCCACAGGGCGACGTCGACCACGCCGGGCACGTAGACGGGGAGCTCTTCGATCCGATCCATCTCCCAGATGCGGTGCCAGAGAGTCTCCCGCGCGAACGGGTCGGCCCCCAGCAGCTCCTGCCGCAGCCGGCGATTGACGAGGTCGGCGAGGATCACGCCGCGCACGCACCACGCCCGCCCGACGACGCCGTCGTCGGTCGTCAGCCGCAGCCAGGCCCCGGTGCGCGCGGGCTCGGAACCGGGCAGCCCGTCACGCCACCGGAAGGCGGGCGTGACGGCGGGCAGTTCGACCATCTCGACGTCGACGCGAACGATCTTCATTGCTGGCCCTCCTGGGCGGTTGTCGCGTTGTGCCGACGCGGCCCGACGTCGGTCAGGTCGGGCACGTGGATACCGTCCGCGAGGTCACCCGTGGCGCTGACGGTGCCGTCCTCGTGCACCACGAGCCCGGGATCGACGATGGTGGAGTGGCGGTCCCTGCCCTGCGCGCGCCACCGTTCGGTCGCATCCGTGAACGGGGCGTCGGGCTCGACCCGGTCGGGACGCCCGAAGGCGGCGACCACGGTCTGCGCACCGGTGCCCCAGATCTGGTTGAGGTCGCTCAGCACGCTCAGCTCCTCGATCCAGCCCTCGTCGCGGCTGACGAAGCCCGGCTTGTCGCCCACCACGAGGTTCCCGTGGAACGAGGCCGACACGTGCGGCTCGGGGCGCGTCAGCTTGACCTGCCCGCGCTCCCCGAAGGCGAGCACGTTGCCGCGCACGATGTTTTCGCGGCCGTAGTGCTGGTGGAACGCCTGCGTGGCTGTGCTGTGCACGACGTTCTCGCTGACCACCACGTGGGAGCTGCCCTCGTCGAGGTAGATGCCCCAGCCGCCGTAGTTGGCGCAGGCCACGTCGTGGACGAGATTGCGCCGCACGACCGTGCCCGGGGCGACGCCGAGCAGATAGATCCCGCCCATGTCCGACAGCAGCGGCCCGCCGAGGTGGTGGATCCGGTTCGCCTCGATGAGGTTGCCGTACGCGGCGCTCGGCTCGTACCCCCACACCCATCCCACCGACACGCCGGAGTAGGTCATGTCGTGGATGTGGTTGTGGACCACCGCGTTGTCGTGGCTGTCCCGGATCAGGACGCCCACGGCGCCCGGATAGACGCGGCCACCTGGGCCGATCTCGCAGTCGCTGATGCGGTTCCCGCTGGTCGCCGAGGGGTCCGAGGCAGCAGCGGCCGACGCCGCTGCGCCGTCCAGGTGCACGCCGCCCGCGCCGAGCTCGGTCAGGAGGCAGTGCTCCAGATGCAGACCCTGGACACCCTCGCGCGCGCACACGGCGTGCCCGTCGACGCGTCGGACCGTGCAGTCGGACATCGAGACGTCGACGGCGTAGCTCAGCTCGATAGCGCCGCTCACCCCGACCTCGGCCTGGGGCGAGGTCGCGAACTCGACGCCGTCGAGCATGTCCTGCTGGGGCAGCTTCCACACGCCGTCGACCTGCGTCGCGGCGGCGTGGGCGAGCTCGAACCCGGACCAGTGCACGTCCGTCACGGGTGCGGCAGCGGTGCCGCGTACCTCCACCAGGCGCACCGTCACCGGGACGACCACGTCGAGGTCCTCGGCGTGCTCACCGGCTGCCGGCGCGTACAGCACCTGCCGGTGCACGTGGTCGAGCACCCACTCACCGGGCACCTCACCCAGCGCGTCCATCACGTTCTCGAGCCGGAACCGCGCGTGGTCGGACCCGACGTCGTCGCGCAGCGCGAGCAGGCTGCGCCGCGAGCACGTCAGCGTCGCGGCGTCGACGTCCTGGCTCGCCACCGGCATCCGCTCCTGCACCCAGTAGTGCGGGACGAGGACCTCGACGATCTCGGGCCTGGTGAGCGCGCCGATCTGATCGCGGTCGTACCCGAACGTGCTTCCGCCGGCGAACAGCTCGATCAGGTCGGGGTGGGCCAGGACGGACTCGGCGTGCGTCATGGTGACCTCGCCCTCACGCGGCCATGCCGCCCGAGGGCGGCAGCGGCCATCGACGTACAGCGACCGCGGGTCGCCCTCGGGCAGGTCGGCGACCCACACGTCACCATCCGGGCCCACCGGCGACCAGCCCGTCAGCCGCCGACCGCCGTCGAGCACCGCGCTCCCGGGCGACGTCGCCACCCACGAGGTGTGCGAGTCCACGGCTTCCAGGAGCAGCGGTTCCGTCAGCGCGTACGTGCCGGGCGCCACGAGGACCGTGGCGTGCTCGTCACCGCGACGGCTCCGGCGGAGCAGGTCGCGAGCCTGCACAGGGGTGGCGACCGGGTCCTCGGCCGTGCCGGCACCATCGGCGCGCCCTCCCGGCGCGACGTGGACGGTCAGGGTTGTCACGGTCTCCTCCAGAGATGAGCGGTCGGGGTCATGCCTTGATCGCGCCCGACGTGACGCCGGCGACGAAGTACTTCATGCCGAACGCGAAGACGAGCAGCTGCGGGATCGTGGCGACCACGTAGCCGGCGGTCTGCACGCCGTAGTCGGGCCGGTTGCCGAACTGGCCGACGGACGGGTTGAACTGCTGCAGCGCCAGCAGCAGGGTCTGGTTGGCCTCGGTGAGGACGAGGCTGGGCCAGATGTAGTCGCCGTAGAAGGTGAGGAAGTTCAGGATCGCGACGGTCACGAGGATCGGCATCGCCAGCGGCACCGCGAGACGCAGCATGATCCGCAGCTCGGAGGCGCCGTCCACCCGGGCCGCCTCGAAGATCTCCACCGGCTGCGTGCGGAAGAACGTGGTGATGAGGAAGATCGCGAACGGCAGCCCCCCGGCCACGTAGAACACGATCAGGCCCCAGAGCGAGCCCAGCAGGTTCAGCTGGTCGGCGAGGATGAAGTTCGGGCTGAGCGTGATCACGGCGGGCACCGTCATCACGGCGAGGATCCCGTAGAAGATCACGTCCCGGCCCGGGAACTGCAGGCGGGCGAAGGAGTAGCTGGCCACCGTCGAGATGATCAGCAGCAACGCGATCGAGACGGCGCTGATCAGCAGCGTCCGGCCCATCGCCGGCAGCAGGCTGCCCAGCGCCGTGGTGAAGTTCCCGAGGTAGGGCGGGATCGGCAGCCTCCAGAAGTCGACGTAGATCGCCAGACCCGGCCGCAGCGACAGCACCACCATGAGCGCGATCAGGGCGAAGGACGCCACGGCCAGGGCGACCAGGGCCGCGTACTGGACGATGGTCGCCACCCTGACCGGCGGTCGAGGCCGCCCGGTGGAGCGGTTCGTGGTCCTCACGATGCCTCCAGCTCGTTGCGGCGGAACCGCAGGATCACCACGGAGATGGCGAGGAGACCGATCACCAGGATCGCCCCGATCGCCGAGGCGTAGCCGAGGTCGCCCTCGGCGATCCGCAGGTACATCTGCAGGGCCGGGACGTAGGTCGCCGTACCGGGTCCGCCGCGCGTGAGCAGGAACGTCGAGGCGAAGCCCTCGACCGCGCCCGTGACGGCGAAGAACGCGAGGATGCGGAACTGCGGGCGCAGGTGCGCGAGATCGATGTGACGGAACTGCAGCCAGCGTCCGGCGCCGTCGAGGGCCGCGGAGTCGTAGAGATCACGGTTGATCGCGATCAACCCACCGAGCAGGATCAGGAACGGGAAGGCCGCCAGGTAGGGGAAGCCGACAGCGATGACCGCGCCCAGCGCGGTGCCCTCGTCGGCCAGCCAGGCGCGCGTCCAGTCGTCGAGCCCGACCAGCCGCAACAGCTGGTTGAGCGCTCCGACGTCGGGGTCGTACACCCGCTTCCACAGCAGCGTGGTCACGAGGCCGGGCACGACGGTGGACATCACGAACACGGTGCGGAACACGTACTGCGTGGTGGACCGCTTCACCCAGTAGACGAGCTCGGCGGCCAGCAGCGGCACGGCGATCGTCTTGACCAGGCTCGCCACCGTGATGATCAGCATGTTCCACAGCCCGATGCGGAAGTAGCGGTCGTGGAACAGGATCTGGATGTAGTTGTCGAGACCGATGAACTCCGGCTCCAGCTCTCGCAGGCTGAAGTTGGTCAGCGAGTACCAGAGCGCGCTGGCCACCGGGTAGTAGCAGAAGACCAGCACGCCCAGGACCGCCGCGCCCACGAGGGCGTACCCGACCCGCCCGCCCCAGACCCGGCGGGCGAGCAGCCCGGCAGACCGACGGCGCACCGCGGTTCCCAGGCCCAGCAGCAGCGCCAGCGCCATCGCCGCCACGACGTTGCCGGCGATCCACCACGGCCGGACCGCGTCGCGGGCGACCGACTCCGCGACCTGGTCGACGTCGAAGGACAGCCAGCTGCCGTCCTCTCCCGCCAGGATGGTGCCGGCGGTGGTGTCGACCACGCCCCGGATCGGCGCGGCCATCAGGGTGCGTGAGCTGATCAGCCGTCCGTCGACGTCGAGCACGTGCAGCGCACCTCGCGAGTCGCCCACGAGGTAGTACTCGTGCTCGGGGTCCCACACCATCGCCGAGACCGATCCCGCCGAGACGCGAACCGATCCGAGCGCCTGCCCCGTGCTGTCGATCAGGTGGATGCGACCGTCCTGGTCGCCGACCGCGACCAGGCCGCGGTCCGGCACGGCGAGGACGGCGGTGACCGGCGCACCGAGTCCGACGAGCCAGGCCTCGGACCCCGCGTCGTCGACGGCGCCCACGCTTCCGTTGGTGGTCCCGTAGACCGCGTGCTCGCCCAGCACGGTGATCGCGCTGACCGTGTAGGCCGCACCGGCCGCACCCGCGTCACGACCGTCGGTCCACCGCGAGATCTGGTAGTCCCGCGAGTAGGCACCCGATCCTGACGCCGCGACCGTGGTCTGTGCGGCCTGCGCCAGCGCGACGACGCTGCCGTCGACCTCGGCACGATCGGTGACCTGCAGCCGTGGGTCGAGCCACAGCACCTCGCCCGTCGCCGTGCCGACGACGATGCTGCCCGGCTCGGCGGCGATCGCGCTGACCCGTGCGTCGAGATCGACCTCGACGACGACGGCGCCCTCACGGACGAGGCTCACCCTCGTCCCCAGGCCGGCGACCGCCACATCGGTGTCGTCCAGGGCCGCGACCGCGCCGATGTCGTCGATCTCCGCCGCAAAGGTGCGGACCTGCCCGGCTTGTGCGCGGGCGTGGTCCCATGCGAGGACGGCGAGGTTGCCGGCCACGGCGAGAGCCACGAGCAGTGCTGCGATCCACGCCGTCCTGCGCCGCCTGAGGGCGGGCAGCACGCTCACAGACCGCTGGGCCGACGTGCCGGGTTCTCGATGTCGGCCGTGCTCAGGCCGGCATCGGCGATCGTCTCGTCGATGTGGTCGGTGATGTAGTGCTGCAGCTGTGCGGCGTATTCCTGCGGCGTGGTCTTGCCCTGCAGCACGTCGTGGAACAGCTGCTTCTTGTCGGCGGCCTGCGAGGCCGGCCCACCGAACATCCAGAAGCCGTTGTAGTTGATCTCGGCGTTGCCTCGCGACTCCAGGGTCTCGAAGACGCTGTTGGCCTCGGGCTCCTCGAGGTTCGCGACCTCCAGAGGACCTCGGGGGACCCAGCTCCCCTCGGCCACCGTGGCGTCCAGGTAGGGCTGGTAGCCGGCGCTCGACAACCAGAACCGCGCGAAGTCGATCGCTGCCTCTGTCTGACCGTTCTGCTTGTCGACGACGCTGATGTACTCACCCGCGGCCGACTCCACGGCGCGGGGGATCGACGTCTGCACCAGTCCGCTCTGCATCGCGGGGTTCTCGAAGGTGCCCCACTCGAAGCTCTCGATCGACCCGGGCTCGAGCCCCAGCTCCGCCAGCCGCTCCGGCGTGATCGAGCTGAGGTCGTTGGCGATCTCGACCATCGACCACGAGCCGCTGGACATGATCGCCGTGCGCTGCTGCAGGAACGGCGCGTAGGCGTCGTCCAGCACGAACATGTCGTCGGTGGCGTACTGCGGGAAGACCTTGGTGAGGTTCGTGATCATCTCGACCATGCGGTCGGTGTCGTAGCGCAGCGTGCCGTCGCGCAGCGCCTGGTAGAACCGCTGCAGGTTGTAGGTGTAGGTGGAGTGCAGGTTGGGGTTCTCGGGGTCGAAGCTGAAGTCGGCGTCGACCTCGGGGTTGAAGTTCCAGTCGCCGTCCTGGGCGCGGACGGTCTCGACCCAGTCGGCGTGGTACTGGTCGAAGTAGACCTCGATGACCCACTGCGGCAGCTGGAACTCGAAGTTGATCGAGATCGGTGTCACGTCGTGCTCCTTGATCGCGGCGCACACGGCGATGAACTCCTCCCACGTGGTCGGCGGCTCGACACCCACCTCGGCGAAGATCGTCTTGTTGTAGTACCAACCGACGTGGACCGACTGCGAGGCCAGCATGATCAGCTCGCCCTGGGCGTTGACCGAGCGTGCGAAGTCGAAGTCGAGATCGGTGTCCCACGGGTTGCCGGTGTAGGGGTTCTCCTCGCCGCGGTGGGCGTCGAAGTTGACGAAGTTCGCGAAGGTCGGCACGTAGTTGCCCGACACCAGGTCGAGGCGGATCTCGTTGGCCGCGAGCTGCGTCCCCAGATAGGTCAGGTACTCGGCGCGCGGCTGCTCCTTGGTCTCCCAGACGATCGTGACGTCGGGCTGCACCTGGGCGTAGGCGTCGGTCAGCGCCTTCTTCGCGGCATCGTCGGGGTTCTGCTGGATGGCGACCACGACCTCCCCGCTCAGGGTTCCCGCCGGCGCCGTGGGGCTCGCGGACGGCTGGAAGCCGCCGTTGCTGTCGGAGCACCCGGTGAGAGCAGCGGCCAACGGGACGCCGGCGCCGAGCGCACCGGCGACCGCGAGGAAGCGGCGGCGCGGCAGCAGCCGGGAGACGGGGGACAGCGAGTTCGGCACAGGTCCGTCGTTACGGGTCACAAGAAGCTCCATCGGCTCAAGTTCTGGGGTGGGGGCGCACACGCAGATCAGACAGGATGTAGGACAACCACGTCCTGCCGGACGGGACACTATGGCGATTCAGGCGCGAGTGTCAAGTAGTCGTCCTACAAGTCTAGGATGTCGTGATGGCGACCGCACGTGGGCACGACCGCGGGAGCGAGCGCCGGGAGCTCCCGGTGCAAGCCACCCATCCGACGGTGGTGGCGGCCGCTAGCGTGAGCGGCACGACGACGATGACGAGGAAGCGGACCGATCATGGATGACCCCACCCGCAGCCGTGGCAGTGCGACCCAGGTCGTCATGACGTGGCTGATCGACCAGATCGCTGCCGGTGAGCTGCAGCCGGGGGACAGGGCCCCGGGCGAGGCCGAGGTCGCGCAGGCTCTGGCGGTCGGCAGGGGCACGGTGCGTGAGGCGATCCGTTCGCTCGCGACGATGGGCATCCTGGACACCCGGCACGGCGGCGGCAGCTACATCACCGATCTCGAGCCGGGGCGGATGTTCGCGCAGTTCGCCATCGCGCTCCAGGTCACGCCCGTGGACCGGATCGGAGAGCTCTCAGAGATCCGCCGCGTGCTGGAGTCGCACAGCGCAGCGATGGCTGCGGCGCGCATGACGGCCGAGGACTCGCTCGAGCTGCACCGCTTGCTCGATGCCTTCACCGCCGAGTCCGACCCCGAACGCATGGGCCAGATCGACACCGAGTTCCACCATCTCGTCAGCACCATCGGCGGCAACCGCACGCTGGCCGGCGTGGCCCGGACCTTCCACCGCCTGGGCGGGCGGTTCAACCTCTACTTCGTGCTCCCGCCCGAGGTCGCCAAGGGCACGACCGACCGGGCCCACCGTGCCGTGGTCGCCGCTCTCGACGCGCGCGACCCCGGTACGGCGGCCGCGGCCATGTCGGCGCACGTGCTGCGGACCGCGACGTGGCTGACCGAGCACATCCAGAACGCGCGCGGCGAGGAGTCCGGCGAGGCGTAGGCCCCGGCATCAGCCGATGGCCGACGGCGGAGCTCACCCACCGCCGTCGGCGTCGCCTTCGTCGGTGGGTTCGCTGGTTGGCTCGGCCGGCGTCGTCGTCGGCTCCTCCGGCGGTGGGGTCGTCGTCGGCTCTTCGGTCGGCTCCGGCGGCGGGGTCGTCGTCGGCTCCTCCGTCGGCTCCGGCGGCGGGGTCGTCGTCGGCTCCTCCGTGGTCGGCTCCTCCGTCGTCGGCTCCTCGGTGGTGGGCTCCTCCGTCGTCGGCTGCTGGGTCGGCTCGCGGCTGGGGGTCGACGGCGCGCTGCGCTGGGGGAAGTCCACGACCGGCAGGTCCGCGACCGCCTCGGTCATGTAGCTCGTCCAGATCGTCGTCGGCCAGGTGCCGCCGGCGATCGGGTCGACGCCACCGAACGGGGTGAGCACCTCCTCGGTGCCGTCCTCGGCCGGCTGGTAGAGCGCGACCGCCGTCGTCAGCTGCGGGACGAACCCGACGAACCACGCCGACCGGTAGTCCTGCGAGGACCCGGTCTTGCCGGCCGCGGGGCGGCCGATCTCGCTCGCGGTCTCGCCGGTGCCCTGCTCGACGACCTGGGTCATCGCGTACGTCGCGTCGGCGATGACCTGCTCGTCGACGACCTGCTCGCCCGGCTGGGCACCGGCGTACACGACCGTGCCGGCCGGGTCGGTCGCCTGCGCCACGATGAAGCTCTGGTGGCGTTCGCCGCCGGCGGCGATCGTCGAGTACGCCGTGACCATGTCGAGCGGGTGCGGCGAGGCCGAGCCCAGCACGTTCGAGGGCACCGGCTCCAGACCCGCCGTGTCCTCCGGGAGACCGAGACGCGTGGCGACGTCCAGCGTGTTCTCGGGTCCGACGTCGCAGTTGAGCTGCACGTACACGGTGTTGACCGAGTTCTCGGTGGCCTCGACGAGGTCGATGTTGCCGCGGTTGACGCGGTCGAAGTTGCGCACCGCCTGGTCGCCGTAGCACTCGAGCTCCATCGGCGAGTAGCTGGCGTAGCGCTCCTCGAGCGGCACCCCGCTCTCGAGCGCCGCGATCAGCGTGAAGGGCTTGAACGTCGAACCGCCCTGGGCCACGTCCTGCGTGACCCGGTTCCGGGACTCGCTCACGAAGTCGGGACCGCCGTACAGCGAGACGATGGCGCCCGTCGTCGGGTCCATCGACACCAGCGCGACCTTGAGGTTCTCCGGCGCGTCGTCGGGCAGGCCCTCCGCCGCGGTGACCGCCAGCTCCTGCAGGCGGGCGTCGATCGTGGTG
This sequence comes from Pseudactinotalea suaedae, assembly GCF_009733815.1. Taxonomy (GTDB): domain Bacteria; phylum Actinomycetota; class Actinomycetes; order Actinomycetales; family Beutenbergiaceae; genus Pseudactinotalea; species Pseudactinotalea suaedae. Next base: position 38,313 of record NZ_WNXY01000011.1, on the reverse strand, counting down.
ACGATCTCGAGGCCACCGCCGTCGATGTCCGCCTCGCTGAGCTCGCCCCGGGTGATCAGCTCGGTGCGGACCATGTCGAGGAGGTATCCGGTCGGGCCACCGAGGGAGTCGGTCTGCTCGTTGGCGATCGTCTCCGGGTAGACGAGCGCGTCCCGGTCCGCCTGGGTGAGGAACCCGCCGTCGACCATGAAGTCGAGCGTGCGGTTCCAGCGCGCCTCGGCCTGCTCCGGGTCCACGGCCGGGTCCCAGCGCGAGGGCGAGGGGATGATCCCCGCCAGCAGCGCCGACTCGCTGACCGTCAGCTCGGTGGCGGGCTTGCCGAAGTAGGCCTGCGAGGCCGCCTCGACGCCGTAGGAGCCGCGCCCGAAGTAGATCGTGTTGAGGTAGTTGCCGAGGATCTCGTCCTTGCTCTGCTCCCGGTCGATCTTGAGCGCCAGGATGACCTCGCGGACCTTGTCCCCGTAGCCGGAGGTCTGGCCGGTGTAGTAGCGCTCGACGTACTGCTGCGTCAGGGTGGAGCCGCCCTGCGTCGGGTTCCCGCGCAGGTTGTTCCACAGCGCCCGCACCAGACCGATCGGGTCGATCCCGGAGTTGGAGTAGAACCGGCGGTCCTCGGAGGCGACCACCGCCTGGCCGACGTGGTCGGGCAGCGTGGCGGGGTCGATGATGTCCCGGTCGACCTCGGCGAACCTGCCCATCTCGCTCTCGCCGTCGGCGAAGTAGACGGTGCTGGACTCGGCGAGCGCGATGTCCTGCGCCTCCGGGACGTCCGTCGTGGCGTAGAAGTAGAAGAAGACGCCCGCGCCGAGCACGAACACACCCAGCGCCGAGACCAGCAGGAACCGCCAGCTCGGCAGCCAGCGACGGATCGGACCCTTGCCGCGGCGGGGGTAGTTCCAGAACTTCTTCTTGCCGTTCTTGCCGTTCTTGCCGGCGCCGCCGCTGCGCGCGGCGGTGCTCGTGCGTGCGGCCGGCTTCGACGCGGTCGTGCGCGAACCGGGAGCCTTCGGTCGCGACGCCGACCCGGTCGACGTCACGCTCCGACGGGTGGGGCCGGTCGGCTTGCGCTCGGACGGCACGCGATCTCGCTCTCGACGAAGGACAGGGGTGGCCAGGATCTGACCGGACCCAGTATGCGCACGGAGACGTCCGTCGCCGTGGAGCGGCCGGCAACCTTCACACGATCCCCGCTCCGGTTGCGACGCATCTCACCCCCGGGGAGCCGCGGGTTCGGCCGGCGTCACGGTTGCCATGCATGCCTCGGGCGCTATGGGGTACGGGGGTGGTGGCGATCCACGGCGCGACCGGTAGCCACGGATCACAACTGGTCCGATCCTCTAGACAATCGGGATCGGGCGTGGGCGACGGGTTCCGGCGCGGTCGAACGACTGGCCCTCTGCCGGGACCCGCCGTGTGTCACGACCCGTCGCCATCGACCCCGCTGCGCCAGGGTGCGGTCGGCCGTGCGCCCTCGGAGGTCGAGCGTCGTCGTGGACATGCTGTTCGATGGAGGCATGACCCCGCTGCGCATCGCCGTCGTCCTCGGAAGCACCCGTCCCGGCCGCAAGGGTGAGGCGGTCGCGCGCTGGGTGCTCGAGCAGGCGCAGGGGCGCGAGGCCGCCGAGTACGAGCTGGTCGACCTCAAGGCGTTCGACCTGCCGCTGCTGTGCGAGCCGACCGTGCCCGGCTCGGCCGACCGGCAGTACGAGGTGCCGCAGACGCGCGAGTGGAGCGCCACGGTCGACCGGTTCGACGGCTTCGTGTGGGTCACCCCGGAGTACAACCACGGGGTACCGGCGGCGATGAAGAACGCGCTCGACGTGCTGTACCCGGAGTGGGGGTACAAGGGCTTCGGCATCGTCTCCTACGGCTCCGATGGCGGCACCCGCGCCACCGAGCACTGGCGCGGCATCCTCGCCAACGTCATGGGCACCGTGGTGCGGCACCAGGTCGCGCTGTACGAGTTCCTCGACTGGGACGAGGACGGCGCGTTCGCCCCGACCGAGCGCCGCCCCGAGGAGCTCATGAACCTCCTCGACCTGCTCGAGCGCACCACCCGGGCCATCGCCCCGCTGCGGCGGTCATGACGGGTCCGCAGGCCTGGGCGACCACGACCCACGTCTGGGCTCACCCGGTCGACCGGGAGCACCTCGAGGCGATCCGCGCGAACCCGACCCGATACGCCGACGGCGTCACGCACCTCGTGCTCGAGGTCCTCGCCTACGCCGCCGAGGAGGCCGAGGCGAGGGGCCGGGCGGGGCGGTGCGACGTCGTCGTGCACGACGACGGGTCGATCTCGGTGACCGACGACGGCCGCGGCACCGAGACCCGCCGTGACGAGCAGGGTCGCGTCGTCCGCAAGCCGGTGATGGCGACCCGCGACGTCCGGTTCTTCGAGCAGGGCGCCCCGCGACTGGCCGACGGCCTGCCGCGTCACGGCATGTCGGTGGTCGCCGCGCTGAGCACCTGGTTGCGTCACACCAACCATCGCGGCGAGGGGTCCTGGACGCAGGAGTACCGCCACGGCGTCCCGGCGCAGGAGCTGCGTGAGGCCGAGCCCACCGGGGGCACCGGGACCACGGTGCACTTCCTGCCGGACCCCGGTTTCGGTCTGGCTGGCGAGCTCGACGCCACGCTGCTGACGGACCTCTGGCTCGACGTCCGCCTCCGCCGCGAGGGCTGAGACCCCGCGCGCCTGTTCAGTTCTGTTCAGATGCGTGCAACCCGGCAGCTCGGCTGTCACAGTCGGCGCAGCAGCCCGTCGCCGCCAAGGAGGTCCGTGATGAGGTCATGGTTCGTGCGCACCCGTGTGCGCTCCGTCCTGGGGAGCCTGCTCGCCGCGGCGCTGATCGGGACGGCCGCGACCGCCGGCGTCGCGACGCCCGCGCTGGCGGCCGCGGTGCCGGTCATCACCAACCCGAGCTTCGGTGCGGTCGGCGCGAACGGCATGCCCACCGGCTGGGGCACCTGGGCTCCCGCGGGCACCGCCCGCGTGACGGTCGACCAGACCGCCGGACCGACCGGTGGGCCTGCCGTCGCGATCACCTCGACCTCGGGCGCGACCGCCAGGCTCGCGCTCACCCAGCGCATCGACATCGATGCCTCGGTCGCACGCGAGCTCACGCTCACCGGCTGGGTGCGCGGCGACGGGCTCACGGGCGGTTTCAGCATGCTCCGCATCCAGGCCTGGAACGCGGCCGGGCAGGTCGTGCTGCCGGTGCGCTCCGGTCCCTACGTGACCGGCACCTTCGACTGGCGCACCTACTCGACCGACCTGGTGCTGCCGCCGGACGCGGCCCGCATCTCGATCGAGCCGATGCTCGACCGCGCGGGCGGGACCGTGTGGTTCGCCGACCTCAGCATCACCGAGACCGTCGGCGGCGGCACGCTCACGGCGTCACCGAGCGCGCGCGGGCCGGTCGAGCTCGCCTGGACCTTCGAGGACGACGTCGCCGACCGGTACGCCCTCTACCGCGCCGAGGGCTCCACGCCCCCGGCCGCGACCCCCGACCACGTGCTCAAGCACGCGCTCGCCCCCACGACCGCGGACGCCACCGCCGCCCCCGCGACCACGTACACCTACCTCGTGCAGGCGCTCGCCGCCGACGGCTCGGTGCTCGAGACCAGCCCGGCGGCCACGACCACCACCGCGAGCACGTTCGCCGACCGCACTGTCCTCAGCCTGGTCACGGCGCTGCAGCAGGGTGATGCCACGCACGTGAGCTGGGCCGTGGCCGACGGCGACCCGACCGTCGCCCTGTCGGTCCAGGTGGGCGACGCCGCGCCCGTGCCGGTGACCGGGTACGCGGGCAACCTCGAGACGTTCGCCGCCGCTCCCGGTTCCGACGTCGTCCTGCGCTCGGGCGGCACCGAGCTGGCCCGCGCGGCGGTCGGTGCCGAGCAGCACCCGCGCACGCTGGTCGATGCCGACGTCGTGGCGCGGATCCAGGCCGACCTGGCCGCCGGCGCCCCGACCGTCAGCGGCGCCTGGGACGCGCTCCTCGCCCGCCTCGACGGCACCGGTGCCCCCTACCCCGGCTCGGCGACCGAGCTCTACCGCGCCCGCGACGCCGCCTTCGCCTACGCGGTCACCGGCGATCCCGACTACGCCCAGCAGGCCTACGACGCCGTCATGGCCGGGGCGGACTGGATCGTGGCGCGCGAGACCAACATGGGTCTGGAGCTCGGGCGCGGCGCCCTCAACCTGGCCCCGGCCTACGACCTCGCCCACCAGGGCTGGACCGAGGCCCAGCGTGCCGACGTCCGCGACCTGATGACGAAGACCACCGACCTGCTCTCGACCTACCACCACGACACCCTCGACGGCGCCGACCGCGCGTCCAACTGGGTCGCCGTCACCCACGGCACCGAGCTCGCGCTGCTGCTCGCCGCCCGCGGCGACGGTGACTTCGGCACCCATGACGAGCGGATCACCTACCTGATCAACCAGGTGGCACGGCACCTGCAGGACGGCTACACCGAGACCGGCTGGACGCAGGAGGGCTGGGACTACTTCCACTACGCCCAGCTGTACCTGTTCCCCGCGCTGTTCATGACCCGCGACGCCGGCGTGCTCGCGCTGGACGCCCCGCTCGCCGCGGTCGACTTCTGGAACCTCGCGCTGCACGTCGTCTCCTCCCGGGCCGCGGGCGACGTGCTCCAGTTCGGGGTGTCCGGCCCGAGCAACCAGGTCAGCGGCACCTTCCCGCTGCTGTTCCCGACCGCATCGGCGGACGCGCTGCCCGGGCTGGTGCACCTGTACGACGAGCTGCAGGGCGTCGACTCCACCAGCGTGGCCTTCGACGACGTGCACAGCATGTTCGCGGTCCTCTACTACCCGGAGGGCGTGAGCGACGACCCGGCGGACCTCGGTGCGCCGGCCGCGCACACGGCGCTGCTCGACGACGAGGCAGGCTTCTACGCGTTCCGCTCGGAGTACGCCGGCGTCGACGACACGCTGATCTCCACCTCGAACCGCAACCTCCAGCACAAGGGGTGGTCGGCGGCGGAGACGTTCGCGCTGTCGTGGATGAGCCACGACACCTCGTGGACCCTGCAGGGCGGCAAGGTCCAGGACCCGCTGCTGTGGAGCAAGCCGCTCGTCGACGGTGAGCTGGAGCCGTACGCCAACCAGTACGAGACGGTGCGGGGCGAGGGCATCACCCTGGCGTCCCGCTCGTTCGACGGCCAGGGCGGCGGGTACGTCCACCTCGACGGGTCGGCGAACTTCGAGGTCTCGACGGCGGAGCGCGAACAGGTCGTCGACCTCGCCCAGGGCGGCGCCGCAGACGCGATCGTCGCGATCCACGACACCTTCGCCGACGTCGAGTCCCACGACTGGGACTGGCAGCTGCGACCCGAGGACTCCGTGGCCGTCGCGACCTTCCCCGACAGCGCCGCCCACGAGCCGCTGTTCACGTTCACGAGCAGCGACGGTGCGACGCTCTCCGGGTTCGTCCCCGACCGGGACGGCCTGCAGGTGCAGGTCATCGACCACACCCTCCGGCTCACCCGCACCGGCACCTCGGCCGAGTTCGGGATCGTGCTCGCGACGGCGGCCGGGCCGCTGACGGCTGAGGTCGTCGACGGCGTCCTCATCCTCGACGACCGCGTCATCGACGTCACCGACCTCGGCTCGGTCGGGAACGGCTTCGCACCGGCCGACGACGGCGCCACGCAACCCCCCGCCGTCGGCGTGCTGAGCAGCGACAACGGCTGGGACACCGGGCTGCAGGACGGTGACTACACCATCACCATGAACCTGTGGTGGGGCAGCAACGCCAGCCGCGTGCACCTGTACGAGGACGGCCGGCTCATCGCGTCCGAGCGCGTGCAGCCCGCCACCCCGGGCGCCCAGCGCGTCACGTTCCCGGTGGCTGGACGCACCAACGGCAGCTACGTCTACACGGCCGAGCTCGTCAACGGTGCGGGTCGGACGACGACGGCGCCGCTCACCGTGAGGGTCACGCACGCCTCCCCCGGCACGCCCGTGCTCAGCCATGACAACCGGGACGGCGACGGCTCGTTCACGGTGACCGCCGACCTGTGGTGGGGCACCAACGCCGACCGCTACCGGCTCTACCAGGACGACGTGCTCGTGGCCGAGGGCGACCTCGTGGCGGCGACGCCCGCGCACCAGCGGGTCACCTACGGCGCGCAGGCGCTGGCGCCGGGCAGCTACGTCTACCGCGTCGAGTGGATCAACGCGGCGGGGACCACGGAGTCGGCACCGATCACCGTCAGGGTCCGCTGAGAGGGCTCGTCGTCGAGGTCGACGCCCGTGGTCGAGACCGGTCCGCGGTTTCGATCCCGTACGCCGGTCCCGGCGAGCCTGCGCACAATGTCCGCATGCTCCCGGCCGAGAGGCGTGCCCGACTCCTGCGCGAGCTGCGCGTGCACGGCACGGTCCGCACCGAGGAGTTCGCGGCGAACATCGGCGCCTCGGGCATGACGATCCGGCGGGACCTGGCCGATCTCGAGGCGGCCGGGCTCCTGCACCGGGTGCACGGAGGCGCGGTGGCGCCGAGCGAGCACGGGCTCGCGCCCCGGGTGAGCGCGCCGGTCGCCACGATCGGGATGGTGGTGCCGTCGGCGACCTACTACTTCCCGGAGGTGATCCGCGGCACCCGCGCTGCGTTGGGCGATGCCGGCGCCCGCCTGATCCTGGCCGTCTCGGACTACTCGGCCGCGCGGGAGCGTGAGCAGATCGGTCGGCTGCTGGCACGCGGCGTGGACGGGCTGCTGGTCACGCCGGCCAGCCATGCGGCCGACGACCCCATGACCTACGAGCTGCTCGCGCAGGCGCCCGCCGCCGTCGTGGTCATGGAGCGCAGCCTCGACGGCTCCCCGTGGCACGGCGCGCTCGAGGTCGTGCGTTGCGACCACGAGGTCGGCGGCGTGCTGGCGGCCGAGCACCTGCTCGCGACCGGGTGCACCAGGATCGTGGTGGCGACCCGGACCGGCCCGACGGCGCCGCTGGTCCGGCGCGGCGTCGCACGCGCCGCGGCCGCGGCCGGGCTGGAGACCGTGGCGCTCACGCTGCCCTCGGCCGACGCCCCGCCCGCAGCCCTGCAGGAGACGCTGCGCGACCTGGTCGCCCGCTGCACCTCGGCTGAGGTCGACGGCGTCGTCGTGGTCCCGGACGAGGTGGCCATCGGGTTGGTGGACGCCGCCGAGGACGCCGGGATCGCCGTCCCCGACGACCTCGCGGTGGTGGCCTACGACGACGAGGTCGCCGCACTCTGCGCCACCCCGCTGACCGCGGTGGCACCGCCGCGCCGCGAGGTCGGCGAGACCGGCGCACAGCTGTGCCTGCGCCGCGTGATGTCCCGGCTGCGTGCGAGCGCGCCGCACGCGTGGGCCCGGATGGAGCTCACACCCGAGCTGAGGATCCGGTCCACCACCCGCGGCTGAGCACCTCAGACGGGACGGTCGCTGATCTCGACCTGCGTGAACAGCTCGGGCACGTGGGAGTCCCACACCCCGTGCGGGCTCCACACCCAGCCGCCGGAGTCGCGCGCCGGCGGTGCAGCCCGGTAGGTGTTGAAACGCGACAGATCCATGGGCCAGACGTCGCCCGGTCGGGGCGGCAGGGCGATGTCGTGCCCATGGGTGAGCACGCTCAGCGACGCCCACGGCACCGCGATCTCGACCGTCCAGCCTCGGTCCCGGTCGCTGCTGTCGTTGAGGGTCCCGTCGACGGCGACGGCCACCTCCAGGCCGGGCAGGTCCCACCGGAAGAAGCCCTCCCGACCCCCGCGCGGGTGATCGAGGCCCACACCACCGAACGGCTGGTGGCCGACGCTGCCCGGCGCCAGCCCCGGCAGGGCGTCGTAGCCGGCGCTCCGGTAGGCGTCGGACCAGACGAACAGCGCCTCGTAGATCGTGCCGAGCGCGTTGACCTCGAGCTCGTAGTAGGCGTCCGGCCCGCCGATGAAGAGCTCGACGTCGTTGCCCTCGTACACCAGCCCGTCGCGCTCGCTGATGGTCGCCTCGACGAACGGCTCCTCGACCCAGAAGCCGACGTAGAGATGCTGCTCGTCCCACAGGATCGCGGCCTCGGTGGCGTGCACCGCCTCGGTCCCGTGCACCATGTCGCGGAAACGAGGCGATCGGGGAGCCCGCTGCCAGGCCGGCTCGTCCAGCCGACCGTCGATGACGAGCGGCTCCTCGACCCGGAGCGCCTGGTAGCGCTCGATCTGCTCCTGCGGCCAGGGGAACGGCCAGCTCTGCGTCATGGCCGGACCCTAGCGGTCCCGGGCGGATGACGGCCGAGCGCGGTCTGTGGTTCACTGACCCTCTCGACCGATGTATCAGGTCGATACATCGAAAGGTGATGATGCGCGCACGTTCCGACGTCCTCGAGCTGGCGATCCTCGGCCAGCTGCAGGACACACCCCTGCACGGCTACGAGCTGCGCAAGCGGCTCAACGCCACGCTCGGGATGGTGCGCGCACTCTCCTACGGCTCGCTGTACCCCGCGCTCAAGGCGCTGACGGCGGCGGGCCACATCGAGGCGATCGATACCGCCGACCTCCCCCACGCGCTGGCCGGCAAGCGGACGCGGATCGTCTACCAGCTCACCGCCGAGGGCAAGGAGCGTCTCGCCAGCACCCTCGGCGCGGCAGGCCCGGACGCCTGGGAGGACGAGAACTTCGACGTGCGGTTCTCGCTGTTCGCCGAGGTGTCGCCGGAGGTCCGGCTGCGGGTCCTCGAGGGCCGACGCATGCGGATGCTCGAACGACGCGAAGACATGCGGCAGCACATGCAGGCGGGCCGCGACCGTCGCGACGCCTGGACGCTCGAGCTGCAGCGCCACGGGCTGGAGCAGATCGACCGCGAGGTCGGCTGGCTCGAGGACCTCATCACCAGCGAGCGCCGCCACACCCACGAGGCCGGCCCCGGCGCACCCCGCACCGACGCACCCGGCACCACCCGACCCAGCACCACGACCAACCCCGCAGAACCACCCGACCCGACGGCTCCGCCGTCGGACCTCACCAAGGAGTAACCGCAGAATGGGTTCAATCCGAGTCGCCATCGCCGGCGTGGGCAACTGCGCCAGCTCGCTCGTCCAGGGCGTCCAGTTCTACGCCGACGCCGATCCCCGCGCGAAGGTCCCCGGCCTCATGCACGTCGAGTTCGGCGAGTACCACGTGCGGGACATCGAGTTCGTGGCGGCGTTCGACGTCGACGCCAAGAAGGTCGGGTTCGACCTGTCCGAGGCGATCTCCTCGAGCGAGAACAACACGATCAAGATCGCCGACGTGCCGCCGCTGAACGTGCCCGTGCAGCGCGGGCACACCCTCGACGGCCTCGGCAAGTACTACCGCGAGACGATCACCGAGTCCGACTCCGAGCCCGTCGACGTGGTGCAGGCGCTGCGCGACGCGCGGGCCGACGTGCTGATCTGCTACCTGCCGGTCGGGTCCGAGGCGGCCGCGAAGTACTACGCGCAGGCCGCGATCGACGCCGGTGTGGCGTTCGTCAACGCGCTGCCCGTGTTCATCGCCGGCACCCCCGAGTGGGCGGAGAAGTTCCGCGCGGCGGGCGTGCCGATCGTCGGCGACGACATCAAGTCGCAGGTCGGCGCGACCATCACGCATCGCGTGCTCGCCAAGCTCTTCGAGGACCGCGGCGTGGTGCTGGACCGCACCTACCAGCTCAACGTCGGCGGCAACATGGACTTCAAGAACATGCTGGAGCGCGACCGGCTGGAGTCGAAGAAGGTCTCCAAGACCCAGGCGGTCACCTCCAACCTCCACGACGGCCCGCTGGCGGGCAAGAAGGAGGACCGCAACGTCCACATCGGCCCCAGCGACTACGTGGCGTGGCTCGACGACCGCAAGTGGGCGTACGTGCGCCTCGAGGGCCGCGCCTTCGGCGAGGTCCCGCTCAACCTGGAGTACAAGCTCGAGGTCTGGGACTCCCCCAACTCGGCAGGCATCATCATCGACGCCCTCCGCGCCGCCAAGATCGCCAAGGACCGCGGCATCGGGGGACCGATCCTGTCGGCGTCGAGCTACTTCATGAAGAGCCCGCCCGAGCAGTACGACGACGAGACCGCTCGCGCCAAGGTCGAGGCCTTCATCCGCGGCGAGGAGTGACCGCGTAGCGGCGGAGGTCCGATCTCGAGCACGGCCTGCCCGAGATTCGGTCTTGACTTATATAAGTGGGGCCTTCAGGATAGGTGCATGAGCGAAGCACAGGTTCCCGAGCACACCGTCAGCTACACCACCCGCGACGGCGAGGACGTCGCCGTCGTCGAGGTGCTGCGCACCTACCCGGGCGAGGTCACCGACGTCTGGGACGCCCTGACCAACGCCGAGCGGCTGCCGCGCTGGTTCCTGCCGGTCAGCGGCGAGCTGAGGCTCGGTGGGCGCTACCAGCTGGAGGGGAACGCGGGCGGCACGGTCACCAGCTGCGACCCGCCGCACGCGTTCGCCTCGACGTGGGAGCTCGGCGACTTCACGAGCTGGCTCGCCGTCGAGCTGATCCCCGACGGCGAGGACCGCACCACGGTGCGCCTCGCGCACACCGTGGCCACCGACAACGACCACTGGCGCCAGTTCGGGCCCGCCGCCGTCGGGATCGGGTGGGACCTCGGCTTCTACGGTCTGGGACTGCACCTGAGGACCGGCGCCGATCTCGACCCTGAGGCCGAGCAGATGTGGAGCATGAGCCGCGAGGGCGTCGACTACATCACGGCGTGCGCCGAGGCCTGGCGCGCCGCGGACACTGCCGCCGGCGCCGACGAGGGCGAGTCCCGCGCTCGCGCCGACGCCTGCGTGCGGTTCTACACCACCCTGCCCGAGGAGGCGGGCGCCGGCGACCCCACGGCAGGCGCACCCGCCTGATGCACGCGTTCGACGTCCTCGGCGACCCGGTCCGCCGCCGCATCCTGGAGCTGCTCGCCGACGGCGAGACCTCCTCGGGCGAGGTGGCGCAGATCGTCAGGCGCGAGTTCGGCATCAGCCAGCCCGCCGCGAGCCAGCACCTGCGGGTGCTGCGCGAGAGCGGCTTCGCCACCGTGCGCCCCGAGGGCACGCGCCGGCTGTACAGGATCGACCGGGCGGGCTTCGTGGCGGTCGACGCCTACCTCGACCAGCTCCGCGCCGGGTGGTCGCGTCACCTCGACGCGCTCGGCACCGAGCTCGCCCGCGGTCGGCGCGAGCGCCGCAGCGCGGCACCCGAGCAGCCCGAGCCCGAGCAGCCCTGACCGGGTGCCGCCCGTCTCGGTGAGGTCGCACGGCGGGAGGGCTGGAGCGGGGGCGAGGGCTGGCCGGCCGGCCAGCGCCGAACGCCTCAGGTGACGCGGCTGCGCTTCTCGGGGTAGGTGAGGTGGGCGCCGCTCTCGACGATCACCCGCAACCGGTCGAGCGCGAGCCACACCTCTTCGAACGACGTCGACAACGGCGACGGCCCGATCCGCAACCGGTCCGGCATGCGGTAGTCGGCGACGACGCCCTCGTCGATCCACGCCTGGCAGGCCTGCCACGCCTGCGGGTGCTCGAGCGTCACGTGCGAGCCACGCAACGCCGGGTCGCGCGGGCTGGCGAGCCGGAACCCGAGCGGGGTCAGCCACTGGTCCGCGAGCGCGATCACGTACTCGGTCAGCGCCTGGGCCTTCTCCCGCACCGCCTCGACCCCGGCCAGGGCGACCGAGCGGACACCCTCGCGGACCATCACCACGCCCAGCACGTTGGGGGTGCCGACCAGGAACCGCTCGATGCCCTCGACCGGCTGGTAGGTGGGTGTCATGTCGAACTGGTCCTGCTGCCCGAACCATCCTTGGATCGGCGACCGCAACGCGCCCTGCAGATCCGCCCGCACGTACAGGAACGCCGGCGCGCCCGGTCCTCCGTTGAGGTACTTGTAGGTGCAGCCGACCGCGAGGTCTGCCCGGGACTCTGCGAGCGGCGTCGGGGCCGCGCCCGCCGAGTGGCACAGGTCCCACAGCATCAGCGCGCCGACGTCGTGCACCTGCCGGGTGAGGCCCTCCATGTCGAGCAGCGCACCCGATCGGTAGCTGACGTGGGAGAGGCACACGAGCGCGACGTCCTCGTCCAGCACCGCGGCGAGGTCGACGGCGCGCACGCCGTCGTTGATGTCGGCGACCACGCGGGTGACCTCGAGATCGTGGTCGCGAGCGACGCCGTCGAGCACGTAGAGATCGGTGGGGAAGTTGTCGGCCTCGACCACGATCCGGCGGCGGCCCGGTCGGGCGCGCACCGCCGCGACCGCCAGCTTGTAGAGGTTGACCGACGTGGAGTCGCTGAGCGCGACCTGTCCCGGCTCGACGCCGAGGATCTCGCGCCCGAGCAGATCGGCGGTGGTCCGCGCCTCCTCGAGCCACTTCGGCCAGGACCGGATCAGGTCGCGCGCCCACTCGTCGCGCGTCACGGTCCGCAGCGCGAGCGGTGTCGAGACCGGCATCCTGCCCAGCGAGTTGGCGTCGAGGTAGATCGTCTCGTCGGCGTAGGAGAACATCCACCGAGAACGGCTCAGCGGGTCCGCCTCGTCGCGAGCCTGGGCGTGCCCGCGGGTGAACGTCATGGCCCCATACTCGCGCACCCGCGCCACCGCGCTCAGGTGAAACCGGCGCGGACCCGGGGCCGATCGGCTGACAAGACGTCAGGTGCAGCCCATACTGACGTATGGAGATCGTCAAGAACGAGCCCGACGGCGGCGCTCACCTGGATGAGCCCATCGCACCTGAGCGACCTGGCTGGCTGTCCAGGCTCCTCGCCTGGCGTGGCGGCACCGGCGGCCTCGCCGCCGATCGGGACCCGACGTTGTGGATGCACCGCGACGTGAGGGCCTGAGAGGGAGCCATGACGACCAGGCCCAGCCTCGTCATCCGGATCTGGCGCGCGATCCGCAGCGTCGTCGGCTCGCTGTTCGGACCCGATCCCGTCAGCGACGCCCGCATCACCCGCCAGGCGCAGGTGCACCCGCGGCAGGAGCAGCAGGGCCGGACCTTCCAGGGCGGTCTCGGAGGCTGAGCTCGGTCCCTCCTAGCCGGACCGGCGCTCCGCGTGGTGGTGGACGATCCGCCAGCCGGCCTCGTCGCGGCGCAGCACGTCGGTGACGCGGAAGGTCTCGTCCTCACCGCCGTCGACGTGCGCGCGCAGGACGAACCGCACCACCGCGGAGTCCTCCCACCGGTCCACCCGGATCTGCTCGGGGCGCACCCAGGCCGGCGCCGGCCCCCGCGACCCGGCGGCGGCCCGCTGGTCGCGCAGCGCGTCGAGCTCGGCCAGCGACAGCAGCGCAGGCGCGTCGCTCTCCCAGATGGTGATCTCGGGGTGCAGGTGCGCGTCGAACGCCGGGCGGTCACCCAGCGCCCGGTAGAGCGAGCGGATCGTCCCGGCCACCTCGTCGAGGTAGGGGTCGGCCAGCACGGCGGTCACGTCGTCGGTCATGCGGGTTCTCCGGGGGTGAGAGCGGCGGCGTCGGGCATGCTCAGCGCGGCGCGCAGCGGCCCGAGGCCCATCGGCCCCAGGCCCAGCGCGTGCGTGTGGAAGGCGCGCAGGTCGAACTCCGCACCCTGGCGCAGCTCGACCTCCGCCCGCGCCTGCCGCCACAGCCGGGCGCCGACGGCGAACGCCAGCGCCTGACCCGGCCAGCCGAGATAGCGGTCCACCTCGAACCGCGCGGTCTGCGGGTCGACCTCGGCCACCTCGTGCAGCATCCGGGCGCCGAGCTCGGGCGTCCAGGAGGAGCCTGTCGTGACGTCCTCGAAACCCGGCGCTCCCGCCGGGATCGGCAGGTCCAGGTGCAGCCCGAGGTCGATCACGACCCGGCACGCCCGCCACAGCCGGGCGAACACCAGGCCCAGCCGCTCACCGGGCGTGTGGATCAGCCCGACCTCGTCCGCGAGCGCCTCCGCGTAGTGCGCCCACCCCTCGGCATACCCGTGCACGTGGCACAGGTAGCGCTGCCACGGGTGCAGCTCGGCGCGCTCGTGGGTGATCGCGTGCTGCAGGTGGTGCCCGGGCACGCCCTCGTGGTGGGCGGTGCTGACCTCGCGCCAGGTGGCGACGTCGGTGGTCCCGTCGGGCACGGTCCACCAGACCCGCCCCGGTCGGGTCAGCGCGGCGTCCGGCGGGTTGTAGTACATGACGCCGGAGACGGCGGTCACGAGCCGGGCCTCGACCGCCCGGGTCCGCTCGGGGATCGCGGCCACCCGCTCGTGCGCCACGTCGGCGGCCGCGTCGATGCGGTGCTGCAGCCACTGCACCAGCGGCTCCCCCACGGCGACCCTGCCGCTCGGGTCGGCGTCGAGCTGAGCCACGGCGGCGCGCACGTCCGGGGCGCCGACGATCTCGGTCGCCAGCGCGCGGGCCTGCTCCTGCAGCTCGGCGACGAGCTCCCAGCCGTAGTTGTAGAGCTCGTCGAGGTCGACCCGCTCACCCAGGAACGCTGCGGCGGTGACCTCGTAGACCTCCCGGCCGACGCCGTCCGCCTCCGGGGCGAGCGGGAGCAGCCTGGTCCGCAGGAAGTCGGCGAAACCGGCGAACGCCGCCTGTGCCGCCTCGACCTCGATGCCGCCCTCGCCAGCGAGCAACGACGCGAAGAACCCGTCCGCCAGCCACCGCTCGACCTGCTCGGCGACCACCCGCACCTGCCGCTGCGCGACGACGTTGCCGGCCTCTGCCTCGGCCTCGAGCGTGTGCTGCAGGTCGGACAGCGCGGTCGGGACCGCGGCGAGCGCCGTGCGCACCCGGATCCGGTCGCCCGCCGACTCGCTGGCCAGGTCGTCGAAGACCTGCCGGATCTGGTGCACCGGGGTGGCGAGCGGTGCGAGCAGCCGCCGTGTGAACCCGACCTCGTCGAGCGCGATCTCGGACTCCAGCCGCTCGCGCATCGCCGAGGCCAGCAGGCCCGGCACCCCGTGCAGCGCGTGGAGGGCCGCCTTGTCCGCCGAGTGCCGGAGCTCGTAGGCCTTGGGAGAGAAGTCGGGGAACCGCGTCTCCGGGCCGGTGCCGAGCGCGTCGGCTGCGGCCGGGTCGACGCTCGACCTGGCCTGCAGGTAGATGTCGGCGATCTCGGTCGCGGACAGGCCTCGTGCGTACAGACGTCTCATGCCGCGTTCTCCCGATCCATCGCCTCGCGCACCTGTGGCAGCACTCGCTCGCCGAGCAGCCGGATGCCGTGGCCGCCCGCGGAGGTCCCGTGCGGCGTGCCGTACTCCACTCGGTCCGCACCGGACCGGAACAGCTCCACCGTGTGCTCGGCGACCTCCTCGGGCGTGCCCGCGAGGCAGAACCGGCGCAGCAGGTCGGTGGGCAGCAGCCCACCCGCCTCGTCGAGCCGGCCCTCCCGGATCAGCGAGCCCAGCCGCGCCTGCAGCTCGGGCTCGATCGCGACGGTCTCGTCCAGCTGACCCACGACGTCCACGTACATCGCGACCTCGCGGCGCGCGACGCGGCGGGCGAGGTCGCCGTCGAGATCCACGACGGTGACCGCACCGGCGGCGACCCGCACCGCACCCTCGCCACGACCGGCGGCCACCGAGGCCTGGTCGAGCCGTGTGCGCATCAGCCGCACCATGTCCGGGTTCGCGCTGCCACCGAGCTTGACCTCCTGCGCGATCCGGCCTGCGAGCGCCGAGCCGCGCGGGCCCCAGACGCCCAGCAGCACGTCGATGTCGGCCCGCAGCGGCTGGAACTGCCAGCGCAGCCCGGGCTCGAGCGTGAAGGCGCGGCCGCGGTAGCCGCTGTCGTCGCGAGCCAGCAGCCGGCGCACGATCTCGACGGAGTCCTCCAGGTGCGCCAGCGGCCGCTCCTGCCGCAGCCCCAGCTGCTGCAGCCACGAACCACGGGCCAGCCCGAGGTAGGCGCGTCCGCCGGAGGCCTCGTCCAGGGCCGCGATCTGGCCCGCGATCTCGACCGGGTGGGTGAGGTAGGGGTTGAGGCACGCCGGGCCGAGCGTGATGCGGTTGGTCGCCCGGGCCACGGCCAGCAGCGCGGGGATCGGCGGCTGGAACCCGAGGTCGCCGTAGACCGACAGCCCGTCGAACCCGAGGTTCTCCACCAGCGCGCCCAGCTCGCCGTACTGGGTGCTGGTCCACGTCGACTGCAGCGCGACACTCACCTCGCGGCGCGGCCGGGATGCCCGCGCGGCCGGCCGGGCCGGCGCACCGGTGGGGACCGGCTCGGTGACCTCGCTCATGTCAGGTCCTCCATCGGCATCGTGGAGGTGCCGGTCCGCTCGATCCGCATGATCAGCCGCTCCTGCGGATCGGGGCACGCCACCTCGTTCTCGTGGGCGAGCCAGTCGCCGTCCTCCAGGGGGCGCTGCATGGCTGGCAGCAGCGGCAGCACCGCAGCCAGCGCGTACAGGCAGACGTGCTTGCCTTCGGGGATCGACAACCGGCTCGAGCACGTGAGGTCGAAGGAGTCCCCGACCGCCATGCCGCACACCGAGCGGCCCTCGATCCGGTCGACGACGACCCGGAGGTCGTGGAGGCGGGTCTGCTTGCTCATGCCTGGCCTCCGCGGACGAGGCCGCGGTCGTCGCGCACGGCGCGCCCGCCCTGCACGACGGCGGAGAGCCCACGCAACGCCGAGATGTCGGCGAGCGGGTCGCCGTCGAGCACCACGAGGTCGGCGAACGCGCCCGCCGTCAGCGAGCCGACCGACCCGGTCGCGCCCAGCCACCCGGCCGCGGCCGAGGTCGCCGAGACCATGACCTCGCGAGGCGACATCCCGGCGTCGACCATGAACTCCATCTCCCGCACGGTCGCGGTGGTCTCGTCGTAGGGGGCGTGCGGCGGCATGTCGGAACCCATGAGGATCTCCACGCCGGCGGCGATCGCGTGCTGCAGGCTCTCCCAGTGCCGCGGGCCGGCACCGAGCGCCCGCTCGATCATCCACTCCGGCACCCCGTTGGCGCGGAAGAACTCCTCGCAGCGGCTGACGGTGATGGTCGGCACGTAGCTCACGCCGCGGGCCGCCATGGTCGCGGTCAGCTCAGGGGTCAGCTCGTAGCCGTGCTCGACGCAGTCCAGCCCCAGCTCGACGGCCCGCTCGATCACCGGTGCCGGCCCGGCGTGGGCGGTGACCTTGCGCCCCCAGTCGTGGGCGGTCTCGAGCACCGCGGCCATCTCGTCATCGGTCAGCTGCGGCGTGTCGATCGCCTCGTGCTCACCGGCGATGCCGCCCGAGATGCACACCTTGATGAGGTCGGCACCGGCGCGCAGCTGCTCGCGGGTGGCGCGGCGGAACCCGTCTGCGCCGTCGGCCTCCTGGGCGTCGGCGTCGTGGCCGTGGCCGCCGGTGCAGCACAGCGCGTGCCCGGCTGTGTAGATGCGCGGACCCTCGACGGCGCCCCGACGGATCGCCCTGCGCAGCGCCATGTCGGCGAACCGCGACTCCCCGACCAGCCGGGCGGTGGTGACGCCGCTGTGCAGCGTGCCGCGCCCGTTGCCGGCCATCAGCAGCACCAGCTCGGCGAGGTCCGCGCCCTGGATCGAGTCCTGCATCGGGCCGGGCAGCGCGAGGCTGAGGTGCACGTGCATGTTGATCAACCCGGGCACGACGACGGCGCCCTGGAGGTCGATCACGCGCGCCTGGTCGGCGCGGGCCTCGTCGAGCACGTGCTGGGCGTCGCCGACCGCGCGGATGCGGCCGTCCGCGCCGACCCAGAGCCCCTGGTCGTCCGCGGTGGCCGCGGCCGTGCCGTCCCAGAGCCGGCACCCCGCCAGCACGTATCCGGTGTCGGTGCTGCTCATCGGTCGGTTCCTTCCACACGGTGGGCACGAGATCGGACCTGTGGCGCGAGATCGGACCGCCGGGGGTGCGATCTCGCCCCGGAGGTGCGATCTCGTGGCGGGTGGACTCGGGTGCTGGAGCGACTCATGCGCTCTCCTTCCTGCGGCGGGCTGCGCCGAGCCGGGGCACGGCGGCGATCAGCTCGCGCGTGTAAGGGTGTGCGCGCTCGCGCCAGACCTGCTCGGTGCCGCCCTGCTCCACGATCCGCCCCTGGTGCATCACGGCGACCCGGTCGGCGAGGTGCCGCACCAGGGCGAGGTCGTGCGAGATGAACAGCATCCCGACCCCGAGGTCGCGGACCAGGGAGCCGAGCAGCGCCACCACCTGCGCCTGCGCGGAGGCGTCGAGCGCCGTCACCGGCTCGTCGGCCACCAGCACCTCGGGGCGCGGCGCGAGCGCGCGGGCGATCGCGATCCGCTGCCGCTGGCCACCGGAGAACTGGTGCGGGTACCGGGCAGCGGCGCTCGCCGGCATCCCGACCCGCTCGAGCAGCTCGGCCACCTCGGCGGCCGGGTCGGCGGCGTCGCGCGGGATGCCGTCCCGCAGCTGGGAGGCGATCGTGCGCCGCGGGTTGAGCGAGGCGTACGGGCTCTGGAACACCATCTGCACGCGGACGTCGGTCCGGGTGCGCCAACCGACCGGCTCGACCGGGACGCCGTCGAGGAGGATCTCGCCGCCGTGCAGGCGCTCCAGGCCGACGACGGCGCGCGCCAGCGAGGACTTGCCGCTGCCCGACTCCCCCACCAGGCCGAGGATCTCGCCGCGGTCCAGGCCGAGGTCGACGCCGTCGACCGCGTGCACCTCGCCGCGGCCGCGCGAGCGGTAGACCACGTGGGCGCCGTTGATCTCGAGCGCGCTCATGCCGTGGCTCCCGCGACCGGTTCCGGGTCGTCCCAGTCGTCGGCCTGCGGGCGGGCGGCGACGAGGGTCTTGGTGTAGTCGTGCTCGGGGTGGAACAGCAGCGCCTCGGTGGGGCCGCTCTCGATGACCCGGCCCTCGCGGAACACGTAGGCGTGGGTGGTGAGCGCGGCCAGCACCGCGAGGTCGTGGGTGATGAAGAGCACCGACAGCCCGGACTCGATCCGCAGCTCTTCCAGCAGCCGGAGGATGCCGGCCTGCACGGTGACGTCGAGCGCCGTCGTCGGCTCGTCGGCGACGAGCAGGCGGGGCTCGCACGCGAGCGCGGCGGCGATCGCGACCCGCTGCCGCATTCCGCCGGAGAACTGGTGGGGGTAGCTGCGCAGGGCGCCCTCGGGATCGGGGATCCGCACGCGGTCGAGCAGCTCGATCGCGCGAGCCCGGGCAGCGCGTCGCGACATCTTCAGGTGGACCCGCATGTGCTCGGTGATCTGGGTGCCGACCGTGAGCATCGGGTGCAGCGAGGCTGTCGCGTCCTGGAACACCATCGCGATCTCGCGGCCGCGGACCCGGTTCCAGGAGCGCTGGTCGAGCGTCAGCAGGTCCACCGGCTCACGGCCGCCGCGCCACCAGGCCTGGCCGGCGGTCACGGACCGGTCGGGCAGCAGTCCCAGCAGCGCGGATGCCGTCATCGACTTGCCCGAACCGCTCTCCCCGGCGATGCCCACGATCTCGCCCTCGGGGACCTCCAGGGAGACGTCGTCGACCACGCGCAGGTCGCCCCGCAGGGTGATCGCGAGCTGCTCGATGCTGAGGATGGGACTCATCTCAGACCCCTCGCGTAGCGGGGGTCGAGGCGGTCGCGCAGCGCGTCGCCCACGATGTTGAAGGCCAGCACCACGGTGAGGATCGCGAGCCCGGGGAACACGCTCACCCACCAGATCGACAGATCGCGCGAGCCGGCGGCGATCATCGCGCCCCACTCCGGCGCGGGTGGGCGCGGACCGAGCCCGAGGAACGACAGCGCCGCGAGCATCAGCACCGCGTTGCCGAGCTCGAGGGTCGCGAGCACCACAGCCGGACCCACGCTGTTGGGCACCACGTCGCGGCGCAGCGCCTGCCACGGGCCGACGCCGAGCAGCCGGGACGAGGACAGGAACTCCGAGGACCGGATGCTGAGCACGGCGCTGCGGATCACGCGTGCGTAGATCGGCCAGGACACGATGATCAGCGCGATGACGGCGTTGCGGGTGCTGGGGCCGAACACCGCGGCGACCGCCATCGCCAGGATGATCTGCGGGAACGCGAACACCAGGTCGGTCAGCCGCATGAGGATCTCGTCGGCGGCGCGGCCCAGGTACCCCGCGAGCAGACCGACCAGCCCGCCGATCGCGAGCGAGCAGGCGACGATCACGACCGCGAGCGGCAGCGACAGCCGCGCGCCGTGCACCACCCGCGCGAACACGTCGCGCCCGAGCTCGTCGGTGCCGAACCAGTGCAGGCTCGACGGCGGTCGGTACAGCTCGGGCGACTGGGCGATCGGGTCGGCGGTCAGCACCGGGGCCAGGACGGCGAGCAGCACCCAGGCCGCGAGGATCGCGGCGGCGGCGATCACCGCGGGCTGCCGCCAGATGGTGTGGACCGAGGCGAGGCGCAGGCGTTGCGGCCAGCGGCGCCGGGCCAGCAGCCGGTCGGCCCGCGGGTCGGCGGCGGGGGCCTCGGGGGCCTCGTCGTGCCCGGGATCTCGGGTGGGCAGGGTGCTCATGAGAGCCGGATCCGGGGGTCGATGAGCCCGTAGGCCAGGTCGACGACGAGGTTGACGGCGGTGTACACGACCGCCACGAACAGGCTGACGCCGAGCACCGCGGGCAGGTCGAGCGCGGTCGCGGAGCGGTAGGCGTACTGGCCGACACCGGGCCAGCTGAAGATCTGCTCGACCAGCACCGTGCCGGACAGCAGCGAGGCGAACGCCAGACCCGACACGGTGATCACCGGGACCATGCCCGCCCGGAGGACGTGCGCCGTCAGGACCCTCGATCCGGGAAGCCCCTTGGCGCGGGCGGCGCGCACGTAGTCGGCGTCGAGGACCTCGAGCATCGCCGACCGGACGAACCGCACCAGCATCGCGACCGTCAGCACCGTGAGCACGAGGATCGGCAGCGCGGTGTGCTGGACGGCGTCCCACGCGACGTCCCACCGGCCCTCGAGCGCGGCGTCGAGGACCACGGACCCCGTGACCTGCTCGGGCGGCACGATCCAGGTGGAGAGCCGGCCGCCGGAGGGCGAGACGCCGAGCAGGAAGAAGAACACGTACAGCACCACGAGCGCGAGCCAGAACGGCGGCGTCGAGAGCCCGACCAGGGTGCCGGCGCGGACCGCGTGGTCGCCGAGGCGGTCGTGCTTGACGGCGGCGTAGAGGCCGACAGCCACCCCGATGACCAGTGACAGCACCATCGCGGGCAGCGCCAGCTCGAGCGTCGCGGGCACGTAGGTGAGCAGGTCGTCGAGCACCGGCCTGCCCGTCTGCTGCGAGACGCCGAGGTCCCCCTGCAGCAGGTTCCGCATGTAGACGAGGTACTGCACGTACAGCGGCTGGTCCAGGCCCCAGCGCTCGCGGTAGGCGGCCACGATCTCGGGGTCCTGCAGCGCCTGCTCGGACAGCGTCGCCGACATCGTGTCGCCCGGGACGGCCTGGATCAGCAGGAACGAGACCAGCGTGACGCCCACGAGCAGCACCACGGTGATGATCGCGCGCCGCACCAGGAACCCCAGCAGCACCGAACCGAGCACCGCGCGGGCACGACGGCTCGTGCCACGCCCACGGTGCCCTCGGTCCTGGGGACCCCGGCCGGTCGCCGTCGAGGGCGCGACGGTGGCCGTCGTGCCGGTCACTGGTCGGTCACTGCGGCGCGACCGCCCGCAGGTCGAGCAGCCAGCCGGCGGGTGAGTAGACGGCGCCACCGACGTCGCCGGTCGCGACCACGGTGCCCGAGTTGAAGGCGAGCGAGATGTACGGGCTCTCCTCGTTGAGCAGGCGCTGCCAGTCCTGCATCGCCTGCACCTGCGCATCCGGGTCGGTGGCGGCCATCACGGCCTCGCCGGCGGCGATCATCTCCGGCGTGGCGCGCTCCGCGCTCCAGTCGACCCGCATCGCCGACGGCTGCCCCGGTGCGAAGTTGTTCACCAGCGAGGAGGCGACCGGGTAGTTGAGCGACTGCGGGCTGAACCGGAACGGCACCTTGCCCGCGGTCTGGGCCTCGAGGAAGGCGGCGATCGGCTGCGGGTCGAGCTCGATCGTGATGCCGGCCTGCGCGGCGTCGTTCTGGATCTTGGTCGCGATCGTCCCGAGATCGACGCCCTGGTAGGTGATCGCGGGGTACATGAGGCTGACGGTCGGGTCCGTGACGCCGGACGCCTCGAGGTAGCTCGCGGCGGCGTCGAGGTCCTGCACCTGGGCCTCGTCACCGGGCAGGGCGCCCGCGAAGGCGGTGGGGACGAGCCCGCCCGCGGGCAGCGCCTCCTCGCCGAACAGTGCCGCGATGCCCGCGTAGTCCATCGAGGCGCGGACCGCGCGCACGAAGTCCAGGTTCGAGGTGACCTCGGAGACCGCGGGATCCTGGTGGAAGGAGACGAAGTAGAAGGTGTCCTGGTTGCCCGTGATCTGCAGGGTCTCCGGGAGCCCGTCGAGGAGGCGACCCGAGAGGTCGAGCGCGACCTGGCCGGCCTCGGCCCGCTGCATCGTGAGCTTCTGGGTCTCGGTCTCGACGTTGGTGATGACGATGCGTGCGTACCCGGGCTCGGCGCCCCAGTAGTCGCCGTTCGCCGTCAGCACGATCTCCGAGGCCGGGTCGAAGGACTCGAGCACGTACGGCCCCGAGCCGAGCGAGGTGCCGTTGAGGAAGGTGGTGGCGGCGTCGGTGCTCGCCGCGTCCGCGGCGTCGGTGGCGCCCTCGGCCTGGGCGGCCTCGGCGTCGACGATCCCGGTGGCCGGCATCGCCAGGATGGTGGGCACGTTGGGGTTCGGGGCCTCGGTCGTGACGACGACGACGCCCTCGCCCGGGCTGCTGGCCGCGAAGCCCTCGACGATCACCGAGGGGCTGCCCTTGAGGTTGACGAGCCGGTTGAGGCTGAAGACGACGTCCTCGGCGGTGACGGGGTCGCCGTCCGGGAACGTGGCGTCCTCGCGGAGCTGGAAGGTGAACTCGGTCGCCTCTGCGTTGGCCTCCCACGACTCGGCGAGCAGCCCGACCGGGTTGCTGACGTCGTCGCCCTCGAACGTGACGAGGGTGTCGTACATCGCGTGCACGCTGAGGTTGCCGGTCGCCTCGTAGACCTGCGCGGGGTCGAGGCTGTTGACGACGAACGAGGTGTTGACCGTGAGCGTGCCGCCCTGGCCGCCGCCCTCGTCGGAGCCTCCGTTGCCGCCGCCGCCGCCTCCGTTGCCGCCGCCCCCTGCCGTGCAGCCGGCGATCGCCAACGCCGCGGTGACGGCCAACGCCGCAGCGACGCGTGCGCGTCGCGATGCCGAGCCCTGCATGGGGGTTCTCCTTCCACCGACGGTGGTTCCGGGCTCGCCGCTCGGTTCGACCGCCGTCGGCTGACCGACATGGGATTATCTGATGGGCAGCAATGTATAGC
Source organism: Pseudactinotalea suaedae (assembly GCF_009733815.1). Taxonomy (GTDB): domain Bacteria; phylum Actinomycetota; class Actinomycetes; order Actinomycetales; family Beutenbergiaceae; genus Pseudactinotalea; species Pseudactinotalea suaedae. The sequence continues at coordinate 15,040 of NZ_WNXY01000011.1, read as the reverse complement.
CTTGATGAACAAGTTCACGAGGGCGAAACGTCCGGGGGGCGATGGATGCTGGGTGAACGACTGCGCGAGCTGCGCTCGGCACGCGGGCTCACGCTGCGTCGACTGGCCGACGAGACCGGCCTGTCCGCCGGGCTGCTGTCGCAGCTGGAGAACGGTCGCACCGACCCCAGCATCGAGACGTTGCGGCGCCTGGCGAAGGTCTTCGACTCCGATCTCGCCGACCTGTTCCGGGAACCGGACGCGCCCGAGGTCCACCTGTCCCGACCGGGCGAGCGGCTCCGCATGCAGGCCCCGACCGGCCTGCTCACCTACGAGCGGCTCACCTCAGGGCGCGGCAACTTCGAGATGCTGCGAGGCGTGCTGGCGCCCGGCGACACCAGCGCCGCCGAGCCACGTGGCCACGCCTCCTCGGAGTGCGTGTACGTCATCGAGGGCGAGATCGTCGCCTCGATCGGTGGCATCGACCACCCTGTCGTGGGCGGTGAGGCGATCACGTTCGACTCCCGCCTGCCCCACCTGTTCCGCAACGACGGCGACATCGACGCCGTCATCCTCCTCGCCGTGACACCGCCCGCCCCGTAGGGGTTGCTCGCCCGAGCCGTCCCGCTCCCGCCCGTAGCCGCCCCGGCCTGCCCCGGCTCCCCCTCGGCCCGGAAAGCGCTTTGGGGTATCCGCGGGCCATGTGGTGAACCGAGATGACCCCGGTCGCCGCCACCAGGACCCGACGGAGCTCCGCCCCAGCTCGCTTCGCCTCCGCGCTGGCCCCGGCTCCCGCGCTGCCCCGGGCTCCCGCGACCCGCTCCCCCTCGGAAAGCGCTTTGGGGTATCCGCGGGCCACGCGGTGAGCCGAGATGACCCCGGTTGTCGCCTCCACGAGCCACGGAGCTCCGCCCCCAGCTCGCCTCGACCAGCGCGCCGCCGGCTGCGCGTGGACTGGGGTCATTGCGGTCCACCACGTGGCTCGCGGACACCCCAAAGCGCTTTCCCGGGGAGTGACGCGAGGCGCGGTGGTGGCGGCAGGCCGGTGCGCCGGGTGGCGGGGGCAGGCCGGTGCGCCGGGTGGCGGGGGCATGCGGTCACCAGGCCGTGCGCGCGGCCCTCCACGCCACGCCACGCGGGAGCACCGAGAACTTGTCGAGATCGGACCTTCGGTTCGAGATCGCACTTCCGGGAGTGCGATCTCGCGCCGCACGTACGATCTCGTCGGCAGGGACGGGCGGTCGCGCGGCCGACCGGGAAGACAGGCGGCCGCGGGCGCCAACCGGGAGGGCGGCCGCCACGGGTCAGGCCGCAGCCTGACCCAGGCGGAGCATGGCTCCGCGGAGGCTGACCCAGGCGGAGCACCCCTCAGCCGAGGGCGATAGCCTGCCGTGCGTGATCGAGGCGGGGGGCGCAGTCTGATGTCGGTGCTCTCGGACCTCAAGACCGTCGCGGTGCACCGGGATTTCCGGAAGCTGTTCGCGGTGCGCCTGGTGTCGCAGTGCGGCGACGGCATGTTCCAGGCCGGCCTCGCGACCCTGTTCTTCTTCAATCCCCAGAACCTGGCGACGGCGGCCGCGGTGGCGGGCGCCTTCGCGATCCTGCTGCTGCCGTTCACGCTCGTGGCACCGTTCGCCGGCCCGCTGCTGGACCGGTGGCGCCGCCGGCAGGTGCTGCTGGGCGGCAACGCGATCCGTGTGGTCCTGACGCTCGTGCTCGCGGTGATCATGGTGACGCAGGGGGTGAGTGTCGCCGTCTACGTGCTCGCGCTCGTCACGCTCGGCGTCAACCGGTTCCTGCTCGCGGCGCTGTCGGCCGGCCTCCCGCGCGTGGTCCCGCGTGAGCAGCTGCTGATGGCGAACACGCTGACGCCCACCCTGGGGGCGGTCAGCGCCGTCGCCGGCGCCGGGCTCGGCTTCCTCATCGGCGCGATCTCCCCGGCCGGCGTCCTCAAGGACGGCCTCACGCTCACGGTCGCCGCCGTGCTCTTCGGCTGCGCCTCGGCGCTCGCGCTCCGCCTGGGCAAGGACCAGCTCGGCCCGGACCGGGCCGCGACCGGCCGCGGCAGGAGCTGGGCGGAGGTCGCCCAGGACCTGCGCGCCACCGCCGTCGACATGGCCGACGGCGCCCGGTACCTGGTCCGCCGACGCACGCCAGGCATGGGGTTGGGCGTGATGGCGATCCACCGCTTCCTGTACGGGGTCAACTTCATCGCGCTCATCCTGATCTCGCGCAACCTGCTCAACGACCCCGCCGACGCCGGTGCTGGGCTCGCGACGTTCGGGCTGCTCGCCGGCCTCTCCTTCGCGGGCAACGGCCTCGCGATCGTGCTGACGCCGTTGGCGCACGAGCGGGTGCGGCCGTCTCAGTGGATCGTGGTGTGCCTGCTCATCGGTGCGGTGAGCCAGGGTCTGCTCGCGATCACGCCGGCGTTCGCGATGATCGTCGCGTCGGCCGTGCTGCTGGGGCTCAGCGTGCAGGGCGCGAAGATCGCCGTCGACACCATCGTGCAGCGCGACACCCACGACGCCTTCCGCGGCCGCGCCTTCTCGCTCTACGACATGCTCTACAACGCCGCCTTCGCCGGAGCCGCAGCGCTCGCGGCCGCCGTGCTCCCCGACGAGGGCTGGTCCGCGCTGGTGTTCGCCGTGCTGGCGCTGGTCTACGTGCTGCTCGCGGTCGGCTACCGCGCCGGGATCGCCCGGATCGACGACACCCCCCGCGAGGTCCCGGTACCGCAGCCTTTGGACGAACCGACCGACCTGGTCTGACGGCCCTCGCGAGATCGACATTCACGACGAGCTCGCACCGCGTGCAGTCCGTTGTCGCCGTGCATGTCCGATCTCGGCACACGGCGGCGCGTCCTCTGCCCGCTCGGCGGGCGACCTCCCGGACGAACAGCGCGACCGGTCGCACCGGTGCGGACGGTACCGTCGCGGCCGGCTGGTCGACGGTGCTCGTCCGCGACTGTTGCGCGCCGTGGCGTTGTGGTCAGTTACTCAACGGTGCGTGACCGCGACCGTTGCGTCCCGTGCCGTTGTGGTCAGTTACTCAACGATGCGTGACCGCCGCCGTTGCGCCCTGTGCCGTTGTGGTCAGTTGCTCAACGTGGCGGCTCCTACCTGAGCGCGGGCGTTCAGGGTGTCGACTCCTCGCGTTCAACCGGCCTCCGTAGCGTCGTGGTCAGGCACACACCCACGACGACGGGAGAACCCATGGACGTGTACGCCCACCGCGGCGCCTCGATCGAGCTGCCGGAGAACACCTTGGCCGCGTTCGCGCGGGCGATCGAGATCGGTGCCGAGGGCATCGAGCTGGACACCTACCGGTCCCGGGACGGGATCGCCGTCGTCATCCACGACGACACCCTCGACCGGACGACCAACGGGACCGGTCCGGTCACGGAGCGCACCGCCGTCGAGCTCGGTGCGCTCGATGCCGGCAACGGCGAGCACGTGCCCACGCTGGAGAAGGTGCTGGCGCTCGCGGCGGGCAGGGTGCGCGTCAACATCGAGCTGAAGGACCCGGAGGTCGTCGACGCCGTGATCGCGGCGGTCGCGCGGTTCGAGGATCTCGACTGGTTCGCCTCCGGCGCGCACTGGGACGCCCTGGCCGCGCTGCGCGAGCGCACCGGTGCCGAGGTCTACCCGCTCTCCTTCGGCGTCGCCGAGAACGGTGCCAGGTTGATCGAGCGCTACCGCGACCAGCTCACCGCCGCACAGGCGGCGAACATCCGCAGCTCCGCGAGCGACTGGACCGTGGCGCTCGAGCGGGCGCTGGCGATCGGGGCGGCGGGGTTGTCGATCTACGAGGCGGGGCTGACGCCCGAGATCGTCGCGGCGATCCACCACACGGGGCTGCAGGTGTGGGTGTGGACCGTCAACGACCCGGCTCGGGCCCTCGAGATCGCGGCGATGGGTGCCGACGCGATCTGCACCGACGCTCCCGCCGAGGTGATCGCCGCGCGCGAGGCGATCAGGACTGGCGCTCGGCCCACCAGCTGAGCAGCTCCTCGCGCGCGCGGTCCTCGCCGAGCGGGCCGTGCTCCATGCGGAGGGCGAGCATGTGCTTGTAGGCGGCGCCGACGTCGCGGCCCGGGCCGATCCCGAGGATCTCCATGATCTGGGTGCCGTCGAGATCGGGCCGGATGGCGCGGATCTCCTCCTGCTCGGCCAGCTCCGCGATGCGGCGCTCGAGGTCGTCGTAGGCGTGCGCGAGGCGCGCCGCCTTGCGCTGGTTGCGGGTGGTGCAGTCGGCGCGGGTCAGCCGGTGCAGACGCTCGAGCTGATCACCGGCGTCGGTCACGTAGCGGCGGACGGCGGAGTCGGTCCAGGCCGCCTCCCCATAGCCGTGGAACCGCAGGTGCAGGAAAACCAGCTGGCAGACCGCCTCGGTGGTCGCCTTGTCGAACCGCAGCGCGCGCATCCGCTTGCGCGCCATCTTGGCCCCGACCACCTCGTGGTGGTGGAAGCTGACACCGCCGCCCGGCTCGTGCCGGCGCGTCGCGGGCTTGCCGATGTCGTGGAGCAGAGCCGCGAGCCGAAGCACGAGATCCGGCCCGGGCACGGGCCCGTCGGGACCGGTCTCCAGCTCGATCGCCTGGTCGAGCACGGTCAGCGTGTGCTCGTAGACGTCCTTGTGGCGGTGGTGCTCGTCGATCGTCAGCTGCAGACCGGGGACCTCGGGCAGCACCACGTCGGCCAGGCCCGTGAAGGTCATCAGCTCCAGGCCGGCCCGCGGGCGGTCGGCGACCAGCAGCTTGACCAGCTCGGCCTGGACCCGCTCGGCCGAGACGATCTCCAGACGCCCCGACATCGCCGTCATGGCAGCGAAGGTCTTCTCCTCGACCTCGAACCCCAGCTGTGCGGTGAACCTGGCCGCGCGCATCATGCGGAGCGGGTCGTCGGCGAAGCTCTGCTCCGGCGTCACCGGGGTGCGCAGCACCTTGTCGGCGAGGTCGGTCAGACCGCCGAACGGGTCGACGAACTGCAGGTCGGGCAGCCGCACCGCCATCGCGTTGACGGTGAAGTCCCGCCGCGACAGGTCGCCCTCGAGCGTGTCGCCGTAGGCGACCTCGGGCTTGCGGGAGGTCGGGTCGTAGGTGTCGGTGCGGTAGGTCGTCACCTCGGCGACGACGTCGCCCTTGCGCGCGCCGATCGTGCCGAACTCACGCCCCATGTCCCAGGTGGCGCTGCCCCAGGCGGCAAGGATCCGTTCGGTGTCGTCGGGCCGTGCCGAGGTGGCGAAGTCCAGGTCCACGCCCGCACGGCCCAGGAACGCGTCCCGGACCGGGCCGCCCACCAGGGCGAGCTCGAAGCCCGCCTCCGCGAACCGTCGTCCGAGCTCGACCGCTTCCGGGGCGTACCGAGCGAGCACGCCGAGGGCGCGTCGGAGCAGCGCGGGGTCGGGGTTTCCGGGGGCAGCAGGCACAGCCTCATAGGGTGCCATGCCCGCACGAGGTGCGCTCCGCCGTCGTGATCCCCAGGTGGCCGCGCCTGCCCGGGTGCGAAACCATGACAACCGGCCCCGCCCGCTGGTGCAATGGGACATGGCGATGACGACGAGAGTGCTGAGCGTGTCCGTCCCGGTGGCCGACCAGGACGCCGCGCTGAGGTTCTACACCGAGGTGCTCGGCTGCGAGCTGCGCACCGACGTCGAGGTCTGGCCGGGTGCGCGGCTGGTGGAGGTCGTGCCACCGGGCTCGAGCGTGTCCCTGTTCCTGCTCCCACCGGACAGCGAGATCCCCGTCGCGATCCGGCTGGGGACCTCCGACGCGCAGCGCGCCCACGACGCCATCCGCGAGGCCGGCGTCGCCCTGCACAACGAGGACGTGCTGCGGATGGCGGGCATGCCGCCGATGTTCTCCTTCACCGACCCCGACGGCAACGGCCTGGTGTATCTGGAGGACACCGCCGAGGACGAGCACGGCTAGCCTCCCGCTCCGCCGTCACCCATCCCCCGGTTTCACCGCGATCCCGGCCACGGGTGCGCCTGCACGGAATCGTGGTGAAACCGGGCGGGGGTGAGCGTCGGTCGGAGCCTCCCGCAGGGAACCTCCTACAGTGTCATCATGTCCGCCGCCGTCCCGACGCCGCCGCAGCGGCCCGTCCCGACACCGCCGCAGCGCCGGTTCTACGCGCCCCCGCTGCCGGTCGTGGACGAGACGTCGGCCGGTGGGCTGGTGGTGGACGTCGTCGACGGTCAGGCCGTCACCGCGGTGATCGCGCGCCGCAACCGGGCGGGACGGCTCGAGTGGTGCCTGCCCAAGGGCCACCTCGAGGGCGACGAGACCGCCGAGGAGGCCGCCGTCCGCGAGATCGCGGAGGAGACCGGCATCGAGGGCTTCGTGATCCGGCACCTCGCGACGATCGACTACTGGTTCGCCGGCACCGACCGGCGGGTCCACAAGGTGGTCCACCACTACCTGCTGCAGCGCACCGGCGGCGACCTCACCATCGAGAACGACCCCGACCACGAGGCCGAGGACGTGGCCTGGGTGTCGCTGGACGAGGTCGCGTCCCGGCTGGCCTACCCGAACGAGCGGCGCGTGGTGGCGACCGCGCGCGACGTCCTCATCGGGAGAGCCTGACGTGACCCTGAGTACGGGGGCCCACCCCGGGCCCCTGGGCCCGTGGGCGCCCAGCCGTCGCCGCGCGCCGCGCGCCCTGCTCGCGATGCTCGCGGCGGTGCTCGGGATCGGCATCGCGCTGTGGCCCCTCGCGCCGGCGCGGGCCGACGACGGCGATCTCGTCGTCGAGCTCATCTCCCTGACACCCGCTGTGGTCACCACGGGCGACACCCTCGTGATCTCGGGCAGGATCCGGAACACCACCGATGAGGAGCTGGCGCCGCCCGCGGTCCGGCTGCTGCTGCAGAAGCACGTGCCGAGCTCGACCCAGGCGCTCGCGTCCTGGCTCGACGGCACCAACAACCTCAACGTCAGCGCCCTGACCGGCTGGAACGCCGCCGAGGATGCGCCGCCCCTGCCCCCGAACGGGGTGGCACCCTTCACGATCGAGATCGCCACCGACGGCACGTTCTCGGAGCTGTCGGCGTGGGGCCCGCGCGGCATCCAGATCGAGGCACGCGCCGACGAGGCCACCGGCTCGACCCGCACCACGATGCTCTGGTACCCGGACGACCCGCCGGTCCGGACCCCCTCCGAGCTCACGCTCCTGGTTCCGCTGACGCCGACCGCGCGGGAGTGGCAGGAGGCCGTCGCGCAGCGCCTTCCCGTGGGTGAGGTCGCAGCGCCGCGCCTGCTCACGGTGCTCGAGGCCGTCGGAACCGACGCCTCGCTCGCGATCGACCCGGCGCTCCTGGAGAGCGAACCCCCCGCCGCCGTGCCCGCGAGCGCAGGTGAGGACGAGACCGCGGACGAGTCCCCGGACGAGACCTCCGGCACCGAGGACGGCACGCCGCCGGACACCGAGGTCGAGGGCTCCGCGCTCGAGGCGCTGCTCGAGGCGCTGACCGCGGCCGAGCGCCGCGGGGACCTGATCGCGCTCGGCTACGCCGATGCCGACGTCACCACGCTCGTCGGCGCGGGCGGTGCCGAGCTGTGGGAGGACGGCGTGGCGCGCTCCGAGGCGCTGCTCGCCGAGGCGGGCCTGACCGTGGAGAACGTCGCGTGGCCGCCGGGGCCGCTGTCGCAGGACACGCTCTCGGTGCTGATGGGCAGCGGCTCCGAGGCGGTCGTGCTCGACGCCGCGGACTTCGCGGTCGGGACCAGCACGCACGCGACGGCCACCTCGGGGAGCCGGCAGCTCGACGCCCTCCTCGCCGACGACGAGCTCGGCGACGCGCTCGCCTCGACCGAGCTCGACGGCGTGGCGGCGCGGCAGGCGACGCTCGCGTTGTCCGCGGTGCTCACCCGCGCCCTGTCGCAGGAGCCTGCCGGGCTCCTCGTGGTGATGCCGCGGGACCTGGGCGAGCGCGACCTCGGCCACGTGTCCGACCAGGTGCAGGCGCTGGACGACGCCCCGTGGTTCGAGACCGCGACGCTGCGCAGCCTGCTCGGCCGCACGGGCACCGGCGTGACCCTGGACCTGCCCACGGAGGTCCCGGCCCTCGACGCGATCGAGCCCTCCGCCGTCGACCGCCTGCTCGAGGGGCGCGCCGTCGTCGAGGCCTACACCGAGGTGGCGGGCCCGACGATCCACGAGGCGTACCTGCCGGCGCTGCTGACCCCGCTGTCGGCGACGCTCGACGGTGACGCGCCGCTGCGCGAGCAGCTGCTCGACGCCGCTGTCACCGCGACCGACGAGCTCGGCTCGATGATCAGCGTGGAGACCGGCAGCGACGTGCTGCTGATCTCGGGGGACGCCAGCCTCCCGGTGACGCTGTCCAACCAGCTGCCGGTCGAGGCCCAGGTGGTCGTCGAGCTGGTGCCCGAGGGGAGCCGGCTGCAGGTGCGGCAGCCCGAGGTCGTGGTGCTGCCGCCTCAGCAGAGCACCACCGCGCGGATCCCGATCACCGCGGTCGCCAACGGCAACGTGATGGTGGACGTGCACGTGCGCCCGGCGGCCGGCGAGCGCGACCTCGCCGAGCCCGCCTCCTTCGCCGTTCGGGTGCGCGCCGAGTGGGAGAACATCGGCACCGGGGTGGTGGCGGGGCTGCTGGCTGTGGCGTTCGTCATCGGTCTGATCCGCACGATCCGGCGCGGGGGGCGCCGGGCTCGCGCACAATGAGGTCGGTCATGAGAGGTGATGAGACGCGACCGGGGAGCGCCCGGGCGCAGCAGAGCACCGCGGATCCGACGCCACCGCGCGGACCGCGGGCGTTGGCGACCTCCGCCGCGGTGATGGCCAGCGGCACCCTTGTCTCACGCATCCTCGGGCTGCTGCGCAACGCGCTGCTCGTGGCGGTCGTCGGCGTGGTGGTGACCGGCGGGCAGGGCGGCAGCATGGCCGATGCGTGGTCGGTCGCCAACAAGCTCCCGAACATCATCTCGATGCTGCTCGCGGGCGGCATCCTCAACGCGGTGCTCGTCCCCCAGGTGGTGCGGGCGATGCGCCGCAAGGACGGCGGCCAGGAGCACGTCAACCGCCTGCTGACCTTCGCGATCGCGATCCTGCTCGGGATCACGCTGCTGCTCACGGCCGCCTCGACGCTGCTGATCACGCTCTACGCGGGCGCGTTCCCGCCGGAGTGGAAGGCGGTCGCGGTCGCGCTCGCGTACTGGTGCATACCGCAGCTGTTCTTCTACGGCCTGTACACCCTGCTCGGTCAGGTCCTCAACGCGCGCAGCATCTTCGGCCCGTACATGTGGGCCCCGGCGGTCAACAACGTGGTCGCCATCGCGGGTCTGGTCGCGTTCCTGGTGATGTTCGGATCCCTGCCCGACGGCGGGATCGCGCCCTCGGGGTGGACGGCCGACCGGATCACTCTGCTGGCCGGGACAGCCACGCTGGGCGTGATCGCCCAGGCGCTCCTGCTGATCATCCCGCTGCACCGCAGCGGGTTCCGGTTCAAGCCGGTCTGGGGGCTGCGCGGGCACGGGCTGGGCAAGGCCAGCACTGTCGCGACCTGGGCGTTCGCCGCGCTCGCCGTGGGTCAGGTCGGGTACCTCGCGATCTCGAACGTGGCCGCCGCCGCGAGCGCCCAGGACTACGCCGGCAACTTCGCCTACGACAACGCGTTCCTGATCTTCATGCTGCCGCAGTCGCTGGTGACGGTCTCGCTGGTCACCGCGCTGTTCACCCGGGTGTCCCACAACGCCGCGGCGCGAGACGGCGCCAAGGTCCGCGAGGACCTCTCCTTCGGGCTGCGCACCCTGAGCGTGTTCACCGTGCTGGCCACGGCAGCGTTCGCGGTGCTCGCGGTGCCTCTCGTGCAGGTGGTGCTACTGGACCGCGCGGACTTCGCCTCCTACCGGGCCGTGGGCGCGGTGCTGGTCGCCATGGCGTTCGGCCTGCCCGCGATGGGCATCTGGACGATGGTCCAGCGCGTCTTCTACGCCTACGAGGACACCCGCACGCTGTTCAAGATCCAGCTCCCGATGGCGGTCGTCCTCGCGGTCGTGGCCGTGCTCGGCTGGTGGCTGCTCGATCCCCGGTGGTGGGTGGTCGGCACCGGTGTGGCGACGACGCTCTCCAACACGATCGGCGCGCTGGTCGGCTATCTCGCGACCCGGAAGTACCTGCCGAGCCTCGACGGCGGCCGGGTGATGCGCACGCACCTGCGGGTCACGCTCGCCGTGATCCCGCCGGCGCTCGCCGCCTGGGGCCTGCTGCACCTGTGGGGTGTGGAGACCAACGGCTGGGGTGCCCTGCTGCGGATCGTGGTGCTGGGTGGGTTGCTCGTCGGCGGCTTCTTGTTCCTGGTCCGCGCCATGGGTGTCACCGAGCTCGCTGTGCTGGCCGCGCGCGTGCGCGGCCCGTTGGACCGCGTGCTGTCCCGCCTCCCCGGACGCGGGGGACGCGGGGGCGCGCCGTCTACCATGGCAGGTAGCAGGGGGTTGCCGGGGAGGGGTGAGCAGGACGTGACGACAGGCGCTTCGGTGACCCCCAGGACCGGCGAGCTGCTCGCGGAGCGGTTCCAGCTCGACCACCCGGTCTCTGACGGCACGGGCGTGGGTGCGATCTGGTCCGGCACCGACCTCGCGCTCGACGCACCGGTGCGGCTACTCATGGTCGAGGGCCCGAACCGCGACCACACGGTCGACGCGGCCCGCCGCGCCGCCCTGGTCGACGACCCCCGGCTGCTGCGCATCATGCGTGCCGGCATCGAGGGCGGCCAGGGCTTCGTCGTCACCGACCCGGTGGCCGGTGCCACCCTGGCGGACCTGTTGCGCGCCGGGCCGCTGGCGCCGTCGCAGGCGCGCGCCATCGTGGGAGAGGCCGCCGCAGCGCTGGAGACCGCGCGCCGCCGCGGGGTGCACCACCTCGCGCTGCGTCCCTCCTCGATCTTGCTGACGCCCGAGGGCCAGGTCCGCGTGCTCGGGCTGGGTACCGACGCCGCGTGGCACGGCATCGACCTCGGCGACGCGCAGGCCGCGGCCCGCCGCGACGCTCTCGGTCTGGTCCATTTGCTCTACGCCGCGCTGACCGGGACCTGGCCGGGCGGGCCCGGTGCGGCTGACGGGCTCCCCGCCGCTCCCGAGCACGACGACGGGATCGTGCCGGCGGGCGACGTCGTCCCGAACGTGCCCAACGACCTCGACACGCTCTGCGCCGTGACCATGGGTGAGCACGACGACGGCCCGTTCACCCCCGGTGAGCTGGTGGCCGACCTCGCGCCGTGGGGCGAGATCGACGTGACCGCGCTCGCGGTGCTGCCGCCCGTCGTGCGGCCCGGCGAGGGTGGCCGACCCGATGAGGGTGGCGCCGTGGCCGCGCCTGCCGCTGGGCAGGGCTCCGGTCCCGCTGAGCCCGGCGAGGAGACCGCCGTGCACCACGCGGTGCCGGCCGACGCCGGCGCCGACAAAGCCGACGAGGCCGCCGGATCGCCCGCGGGCCCGACCCGGGTGTCCGTGATCGACACCTCCACCTGGGCGCCGCACCCGCTGCCCACCATTTCCGAGCCCACCCCGTTCGCCGACCTCGTGACGGACACCGGCTCGATCCCCGCCTATCAGCGTCCGCTGCACGCCCAGCCGGCCCACGCCCCTCGTGCCGAGACCCGCGTGGCGTTGCCCGCGGCCGGAGCCGCGGGCGCGCTCCCGCCGCTGGCTGCTCCCCTGCCAGGTTCGCCGGCCGCGACCTTCTCGGACCCCGAGGCCACCCTGGTCCGCGGGGCGCCGATCGCGGCTCCGGCCGCCGAGGAAGCGGACGCGGGCGAGGAGCACAGTGCGGGCGAGGAGCCGGCCATCGAGTCGGAGTCGGCCGGGGCCGAGGAGCCCGACGCGACCGCGGATCCCTCCGTCACCGAGGAGCCTGCGACAGCTGAGGAGCTGGCCACCGCCGAGGAGCCCGAGGCACTGGAGGGACCGGAAGCACCCGAGGAGTCCGGCGCACCCGACGATCCGGCCGCGACCGAGATGTCGGCCGCAGCTGAGGAGACGGCCACAGCCGAGGGAGGCCCCGAGGCGACGTCCGTGGCGGGCCTGCCCGCCGCCGTCGAGCCGGGTCGGGAACTCGCTGAGCCGGAGCTGACCGAGTCCGCTCGGTCTGAGCTTTCTGCGCAGCCGCCGAGCGCGGCGATCGTGTCGATCGCCGGGCTGCCCACGCTGACCCGCCAGGCGCGGGGCTGGGACGCGCCGGGCGGCGAGGCGCCCGAGCGGCTTCCCGACGAGCCCATGCGAGCCGGCTCGGACCACGAGCCGCTCGGCTCCGACGCCGCGCCCGAGGAGCGCCCGGTGGAGCCGGCCGAGCCGGACGAGACGGCTGGCCTCGGGACCGTGGTCGGGCTGGGTGCTGTCGCCCGCACCGCGGTGGCTCCGATCCGCGGCACGAACAGGAGGATCAACGAGGTCTCGATCAGGGTCGGCGAGGGTGCACGTGGCCTGATCGGCGGCGCCGGTGAGCGGATCGGTTCGCTTACGCAGCGGGCCGGGGCGTTCGTGGACGACGTCCGGGACGAGTTCCGCCCCGTCGTCGACGAGGAGCCCTCGAACGATGGCCGTGCCCGATTCAACCCGGCTCCCATCGCGCTGTGCGTGATGGTCGCGCTGGTGATCTTCGGGCTCGTGATGGCTGTGCTGACGCTCAAGGACGCGTCGAGCGCCTTCACGCCCGGCCCGAACCCCGGGGAGGTGCCGCCCTCGGCGGAGGCGACCGAGCCGCCGCCCGAGGTGACCCCGACGGAGGAGGCACCCGTCGAGGAGAACCCCGACGGTCCGCCGTCGGCGGGTGCGGTGGCGATCACCGAGGGGGTGACCTTCGACCCGACCGCGAGCGGCGGCGAGAACCAGGACACCGCGTACCTGGCCTTCGACGGCAACCCCGACACCACGTGGAACTCGCTGCGCTACAACAGCCCCACCTACGGCATGAAGGCCGGTCTCGGCTACACGGTGGTGCTCGCCGAGGCCGCGCTCGTCTCGACCGTGACGCTCGACGTCAACGGTGAGGGCGGGCTCGTCGAGATCCGCCTGGGCGACCCCGCGAACCCGAACCAGGGCGCCGTGCTCGCCTCCGGGTCGATGGGTGAGAACGTCACCTTCACGCTCGCCGAGCCGGTGGAGGCACAGGCGATCTCGCTCTGGTTCGTCGAGCTCCCCGTCGCCGAGAGCGATGGCCGCAACCGGATCGAGCTCGCCGAGATCTCCCTGGGCTGACGCCGCGGAAAGCGCTCTGGGGTGCGATCGGTCCGCCTGCTGGACCGAGACGACCCCGGTCTGCGTGCTCGTGCGGCGTCAGGAGGTGAGCCCGAGAGTCGCGACCTGGCGGTCGAGCAGCGCCTCGACGAGGTGGTCGGCGGGGTCCGCGGAGCCCACGAAGTGACCGGCGAGCTCGAGCGTCAGCATGCCGACCAACGCCGCTAGCTCGGCGAGCACGGCTGCGGCTCCTGACGGCTGAGCGCCGGCGACCAACGCCGTCATCTCCCCCATCTGGGCGGTCAGCCGGAGCTCGTCGAAGGCCCCGACGGCATGGCGGGAGCCGACCTCGAGGAACGGCCGCGCCGCCGACGCCGCCGCCGGGATGGTCTCCGGCGGTGCGACGTATCCGGGGATCGGGGTGCCGTAGATCAGCTGGAACTCGTGCGGGTTCGCGAGCGTCCAGGCGCGCATCGCCCGAGCGAGCTCGCGCCAGCGCGCGGCTGGATCGGTGGCGGTGACCTCCGCGAGCGCCGCGGCCAGGTTGCCGTAGCTCTCGATGATCATCGTGCTCACCAGCGCCTCCCGGGTGGGGAAGTAGCGGTAGACCGCCGAGGACACCATCCCGACCTGGCGTGCGACCGCCCGCATCGACAGGCCGCTGCCGCCGTGCTCGGCGATCTCGCGGCGGGCGGCGCTGAGAATCGTCGCCGTGGTCCTGGTCCGGTTCGTCTCGCGCACTCCTGTCACTGCGGAAGTCTCGCACGTCCGAGAGCACTGCTCTTGCTTTCCCGACGGCGGGGCCGTACGGTGCTCGTATCCGAGAGCACCGCTCTCACTTATTGGAGGTCACGATGCGCGCCACATCCCACCGGCTGCTCGCCCCGACCGTCGGCACGGGCGTGCTGATGGCCGTCTACCTGCTGGCCCGCCCCTACGGTGACGCCGGGTCCGATTTCGAGGTGGCGCTGGCCTTCGCCTCGACGGCCTGGGTGATCGCCCACGTGGCCGGCGCCCTGGCCCTGGCGTCGGTCGGGCGGCTCGGGTTGCGACTGGCGGACCGCAGTGACTCGGTCTCGGCGCGGGTCGCCCGCCTGTCCGGCCTCGTCGGCACCGTGCTGGTGCTGCCGTACTACGGCGTCGAGACATTCGCGCTGCACGTCATCGGGCGGCGAGCGCTGACCGAGCCGGGTCTGCTCGCGCTGGCCGACGAGATGCGCAACCACCCCGTCGCGATGACGATGTTCGGCATCGGGCTGGTGCTGATCTCGGCGGCGGGCGTCGCCATCGGGATCGCCGCCTCGCGGGCGCTGCCGCTGCGCCCCGCCTGGTCGGCCTGGCCGCTCGCGATCGCGATCGCGCTGTTCCCGGCGCAGTACTTCGTCGCACCCGCCGGCCGGATCGGATTCGGGGTCGTCTACGCGGTCGCCGCGGCGGTCTTCGCCGTCGCGGTCGTCCGGTCCGGAGATGCCGCGCCGACGGAGGGCGCCCGGGTGCCGATCGCGATGCGGGGGTGAATCGGCTGCGTGGCGGGACAGCTGCGGGGGGAACCTGCTGCGCAGCGCACGAGCTGTGCGGCCCCGAGGCGGGCCGGCGGGCAGAAGTCGTCGCTGGTCGCGATGGCAACCGGTTGCTTGGCCAGCAGGCGCCTGATGAGCGACGAGTTCTGCCCGCGGGTGGCCGCCGCAGCGGTGAGCACGGTGCCGTGGGCTGAGTCGACGGCTTGGTGCAGCGCAGGCTGAACGGCGGGCAGTGACGGCGGGCAGGGGACGGCGGGCAGTGGACCGGACGGCGGGCAGCGGGCAGCGATGGCGGCCAGCGGGCCGGGCCGGCGGGCCGGGCCGGCGGGCCGGGCCGGCGGGC